>CAXXNB010000014.1:0-27811 GCA_963676525.2 uncultured Vibrio sp. | reverse complement strand
TGTGGTAGAATTTTTCTGAGCTGTTGTGCATCTAAAGATAAATGCACAGGCACTTTGACAAGAAGTTGCTCTCAAACAGTTGACGATTACAAGTGCGATAACTAAGTAACTTAAGGACTCAATTATTGGCAAGAAATGAAAAATATTAAGGATAGAATGGAATGTTCGAATGAGCATTATGACAAAAATTAACCTTGCATATGTGGGAAATTAATGACAAGTTGTTGTAAGTCTAAATCTCATTGTGATGTTGGAATATTCAGTGAAGATTGCGATAGCAGTTTAGACAATAAAAGATGCGATAATATTAAATAATCATTAACAAATTTAACAAAACCAAAGTATTATACTGAATATCATTCAATATTTTCTTCATCGAATAAAATCTCAATACTAGTAGTTGCTTTAATGATCATTTTTTCATTAATTTGATTTATTTAAAAAATCCATTAAAATTTAATAATTGATAATTTTTTAATCTATATAAAAAAATTTTTGACTGACTTTATTTTTTTTATTATTTTGATTATTTAAAAAATATATTTATTTCTAATAATAAAGTTTTTTGTAATTTATTAAATAAAAAAAACAAAATTATTATAGACTAAAAAATTTCAGTTTTTTATCATATTACTTATTATTATTATTCTTATTATTATTATTATTGTTGTTATTCTTATTATAATTATTAAAATTGCTATTGTTGTTGTTCTTCTTCTTCGATCCATTTAATTCTTTTCCCCATTTCCCATTCACCATATTTTTTTTCCTAATAAAAGCAATAAAATAGAAAAATAGTTTTTCGATGTTTTTTTACTCCATTTGCTGATTAATATTCTCCTCTGCCGTGCATTTTTCCATTTTTCCAACTCCCTTTATACTACCTTCCATCATTCCTTTTAAAATAATATAATTATATAAAATAATTTTTTGACCATGTAAAGACTCCTTCTCCATGCTTGTAATCATCCTAATATTATCCTTCATATTTTCTTCCATCCTGCCAAATTAAGGTTCCTTTACCATGCATTTTATTGTTTGATCATTCGCCTGTGTATTCCCTTTTATCTGACCAAGTATAAACTCCAAATCCCTCAATATTATTAGCCACAAAATTTCCAACGTATTTGCATCCATTAGCAAAATAAAGAGTGCCTTTTCCGGTTTTCTTCCCTTCTTTATACTCTCCATAATATCTAGCGCCATCGGGCCAGGTTTCCTCTCCTAATCCTTCTTGTTTGTCAGCCTTTCATTATCCAATGTATTAGGCACCGTTAGCGTGAAGATATCTTAAAGTTTATAAAAAATTTCTGAAGTAATGAATTAAGAATACTTTCCATGTCCGTCTGCTTAATCGGCGATCCATTCACCTTCGTAGTAATCTCCGTCAGTGCGTACGAGTATTCCATATCCGTTGGCTTAATCCTTTCGTCATTGCCCTTCGTATTTTGACCCATCGGGCCAAATTTGGGTTCCTTTTCCGTCGCGTAAGCCATTTAATCATTCGCCTTCATAGGATGCTCCGCTTTCTAGAACTGTTGTTTAGCGGAAATATCTTTACAGTGGTGGTTAAATGGCGGGTGAGTCCTAATTTTATTCATTTTGTTACTGGGAATGTTTTTTATCAATTGGATATTAATGCACATGTTTAGAAGATTTGAGCTTTTTTGTTTTTTTTTCAATTTATTTTGGCTCATTTTGAGAAATTATATTCCCAATATCATCGATTTCAGCTTCACCATCAACTTAAGTTTCCTCTGTTTTTTGGCAATAGGATGAGCAAATTCCCATTTTAAAATTATATTGTATTTTGATAATATCTATTGCTGAAATGTTTGTTTATATATTATAGCTAAATTAATAATGCAATATATGTGCATATTATAAAAATATAAATATAAGGAATAAGAAGTTTAAATTAAATTCATTTGCAATTATTGTTTGAAATTACTAAATAAAAAATAGTAAATGCTAAATAATTGATTTTAAAAAAACAGTCTTTTATATTAAAAAAAAAACTGAGTTAATTGAATGAATTTTTGCAATAAATAATTAATAACAAATATACAATTAAATCGATATAATAAATGGGAATTTGTTCAACTCATTGTTGTGTGAAAAATGACAAAAGCAGTTCATAAGAAAAGGAAGTGCAAATAGATGATGTTGGCAATTAATTAAATCATGAAAAATCCAGTGAAATATAATAATAAAAGCCACAAGCTTAAATGGGTCTAAATTCAACGTTTTAAAACACGGATTAAGTGGTTTAAATAGAATAATTGTAATCTAATTGAGAAGGGAGATAAGACACAAATGAGGTGGGCAAAAAAAGAGAGAAATTGCCTGCTTGTATGTTGGAGAACGGAGCTACTTATGAAGGGGAATGGTTAAATGGGATGAGAGATGGCTTTGGCATTTAGATGTGGCCGGATGGCTCAAAATATGAAGGACAATGATTGCAAGATAAGGCCCATGGCCATGGAAAGCTAATCCACGGAGATAATGATTACTATGAAGGCGAGTGGGTAATGGATTAAGCCGAGGGATAAGGGAAGTATATCCATGCGAATGGTGCTTAGTATGTCGGTGGTTGGAAATCTGATAAGTAGGAGGGGAGAGGGATTGAGATATGGCCGGACGGAGCTCGATACGAGGGTGAATATGTTGCAGGGAAGAAGCATGGAAAGGGGTTATTAAAATTTGTCGATAATAGCACTTATATTGGAGAGTTTTATGAAAATGATATTGATGGAGTTGGCAAATATTGTTGGCCTGATGGAAGGTCATATGATGGCGAATGAAGTCATAATAGGATGCACGGGAAGGGAACCATAATGTGGGCCGATGGCCGCAAATATGAAGGTGAGTACTTGGATGATAAAAAGCATGGCTTTGGGATTTTTACTTGGTAAAATAACATTTATTTATTCATTATTGAATGAGTTATTTTGAAAATAATTATACAATTAAGGCCTGATGGTAGGCAATATAAGGGGTATTGGAATAAGGGAAAGTAGCATGGAAAAGGCGAATATCTATTAGCTAACGGAGTTAGATTAAAATTATTTATTTTTTTATTTTTTAAAGGAGATTAAATTTGGTGAATGGAATGAAGGAAAAAGAATTAATTGGGTTGATAAGCAAGATTGATTATTGTGCAATAAATTAAATTAATGATAAATATTTCTACTCTATTTTTTTTTTTTTATTTTTAATACCGAAATAATTCTTGAAACAAAAAAATTTATTTAATTTTTTATAATAAGCGCATTAATCTATTAAAAATGATATTAAATGTAAAATTTCTCTCAATTGTAGCTTTAATTTTGATTTTAAAGATTATTTTAAAATTATTCTAATTTTTCTACTAGTTATTGAGCTTAATTAATGATTTCTTATTCTTCATTGGATTATTATCTACAAAAAATATTCTAACTAATAAAATGAACTCAAAGAATTAATAAGTTTCTAAATTTTTTTTTTTTAATAGATCAAATCTAGTAAGAGATTTTAAATTAAATTTAGAAGCAAAGGAAAGAATTTCATTCTTATTATTATCCGAATCAAAGGAAAATTCTAATATTTTAGATTTTAAGGTTATTTTATAAACAAAAAAAATACTTATTTCGTTATTTTCGACATCATCTAAGCTTTCCTTTTGATCCTGTATAAGTTATGGAACAATAGGAGCTATTTAATTTCTCAGATTTTCTCAATCAATGCCATGAAAAAAAGGATGTTTTTTTATTTCATCAGCGCCATTGGCTCCTAATCTTTTTTTATAATTTGGATTCAGTAATTGTTAGATTAAATCTACTGCGTGAGGCGTTATTTAGTTTTCTTCAAATCCTTTTTTTTTTATTTTTATTTTTATTTTATAATTTTAACCTATTTCAGGAAATTATATTTTTCCCTTTAAAATATTATTGAAAATCTTTTCAATTGTTTCGTCATTAAATGGGGGAAATGAGACTAATAATTCATAGATAATGCATCCCAGACTCCATCAATCAATAGTATAATTATCATTGCATTAATGATTTATAACTTCGGGAGGGATATAATCAGGTGTTCCCATTATATTTTTATTCGACGACTAAGATTATAAGGTTTTCTTAATTTTTTACTATTGCAATAAGCTTATTTTTTTTTAAAGTTAGTTTTTTTTGATAGATGATTTAAACCCAGGCGATAAAATTTAATTTCATTGTACTTTATTTTCCATGGGTTTAAAGCATTCGGTAAACTTTGTTGTGCATAGACCATAATCAGCTAATTTTATATGTCCTTATTCATCAACTAAAATATTTTCTGGTTTTAAATCTCGGTGTATTATTTTAAGTTTGTGCAAGTATTCTATTGCCATTACTAATTCAGCAGCATAGAATTTAACAATTGGTTCATCAAAACAAGTAAACTATTCAAGCAATTATCCAAAATTTCCACCCTTCATAAATTCTTAGACAAAGATAAGGTAGTTTGAATGAATAAAGGAATAGATTGCTTTGACTAAAAAAGGTCCATTTACTAATCTAAATGCTTGGAGTTCACTTTTTAATTGATTTATTTAATGTTTTTAATCTTAAATTTTGATAATTTTCATTGCATAGATATCATCTGAAGCTATTTTTCGAACTAAATAGACTCAACCGTATGTTCCTTTTCCTAAAAAATTTTCAAATTTAAATTATTCAAGTGTTATTGTATCATAGCTTTATATAAAATAAAAGAAAGTAATATGGAACTTCAAATTCAGGGAATCATCAAGTTAGGTGCTTATATTTGGAGTAGATAGGCAATGCATTTTTTGTTGTTGCTACTGAAATGTTATTAATTCGTTCACTTTTGTTGTAAATGTTAAGTCAGTTTATGAATTAGATTAGGAAATATTGTCGGTATTAGTTTTATTGTTTGGTGAATAAAATCGCTAAAGAGCTTTATAATTTTAGGAATGAATTGTTCTATTTTATGGGGTATATATTTTGTTATATTTTTTATCGAGATGCTTTTAGATAATTTTTTTATCTAGGTTTTTTTCAGTAGTATTGTTTAAATGTTAAGTATTAAAAGAATTTTGGTTCTTTTTATTTAGCTTGAATTTACTTTTAACTCTTTTTTGAATTTATTAAAAATTTTTATGATTTGAGCTATTACTGACTTAAATTTGATAATTATGAGGAGATTCTAAGTTCACTTTTAGTGATATTTATTTAAAAGAATTAGCTTTTTAATTTTAAAACAAATTCTTTTTTTTATCACAGTCCCTTAATTTAACTAATTATTTTTTTTCTTCATTATTTATTTAAATTATTTTATGCTAAATTTTAATTCTTTCCTAAAAAAGAATAACAAAACATAAATTGATAATTAACATTGATATCTACTAAAATATTAGCAAGCAGAGATTAAACATCATTATCATAAATAATTTCCTTCTGCTCTTATTATGAATAGAGAAAAAATTTTGGACTTAAAATACTTTTATTTTATGGTTCAAATTTGCAATATTTACTAAATTCACGTTCAATTTCAATATCATCTAATTTAAAATTAATAAATTATTCATTTAACAATTAATATCTTGCTCTAGATATAATGAGGAATCAATTTTATTACAATAATTTATAATTTTTTTCATTAGTATATTAATTTTTTATTATTATTTCTTTTAATTTTAATTGTAATCATTATGATAATCAGTGAAAGTTTTTTATTAATTTTGAAGATTCAAGTATTAAATTTAGTAAAATGATTATGCTAAAAAATATAATAAGTTTTTAATTTTTTTTTTTAACTTTACTTTATAAATTATAAGATTATAATCGAGAAGTGTAAATATTTGGATTGTCAGTTTATTTTTTTTAACTTGATTGAACTTCTGCAGAAGAAATATAATCATCCTCCTCATAAATTTCTTTATATTTTATAAAAAAAAAATTGTTTTTTTTTTTACTTTCAAATTTCATTGATTTTTAACTTAAGAAAAAAAATGATTAAAAATAATAATATTTTACATTTTAGGCGAAAAATCGATAGCTATCTTCAATTTATTATTATTTTAAAAAATTGAGCATAAGCGCGAATTTAATGAAGATTAAGATTAATGATCAAAATTATTTAACTAAAAAAAATAAAAAATGTTTTAATTTACCCTTTCTATTATTTTATATGATAGAGATTTATAAATTTCAAAATGCTTATTAATTTAAAATAATTTTTGTTTGAGTTTTTTAAAATGAATGCAATTATTTGTATGCAATTTATAAATTAAATGATGAATCGTTTTGTCGCAAATTCTGCAAACCATATATTAATTTATTTTTTTTGCATTTTCTAATTATTTTATTTTTTTTAATTAATTTCTATTATTTTTAAATTACTAATATTTTTTTTACTTTTTAAAAAATTTGATTAATTTTCCTGTAATTTTACATTTTAAATAAAATTGTATATTCTGTTCAGAATTTTTTGTTCAGTTCATAATTTTAATTTCTTCCTTTAGATAAATGCTTCTATTTACTGCGCTATTGATCTTTGCAAAAATCTTTAAATCCGAAAATGCGAATCAAAATTTTTTTTTCAATAATTTTAAATCACTATTTGTTAATTTTTTTTTTTTTTTTTTTTTTTTTTACTTAATCGAAATTCAGATTTATTTAATTTAATCTTACATATTATTTAATTCTTTCTACAATTACTTTTTATTTTTAATCAGAGTTTTAATTAAGTTTTCAAAATTGCTTTTTATATTAAACTGAATAATATCATTAAAATCAAGCATTAAAAATTGATTTAAATTTGCTAAAATTTTTTCCAAAATAGTTTTCTGGCAAAAAACAAATTTTATTTAATAAATTATACTTAAGTTAAAACAATATCTTAGCTTAAATATTAATTTATTACAATGATTATCCTTAGAATATTATTCTTGGTCTAAATAAAAACAAATCTAAAAGCAAAATTATAAAACTCTATTAATAATTAATCAAGGAAATAGCTTAATTAATTGGAATTCCTTATTGATTTTGATTCCTTAAAAATGATCCACGCTTTTTGAATTTCATTTCTTTAGATTTTCTTATAATGGCTAATTTGATTTAAATTCTTTAAGCGATATGGAATTTGTATCAAAAATAAATTAATTATTTATAGGTTTTTGCAAATCACACTCTAATACATTCATCTTATATATTATTTATTTTTTTTTGTTTTTTTTTTGTTTTTTACAAGTAAATTACTATAGAAAAATAATTTATTAAAAAAAAATATTAAGAAAATAATTTAAATTTTAATTGCCTTTTATCAACCCAATTAATATTTTAAATTTAAATTTTATGAAAATCTAAATATTTTTATTTTATTTTTTTTGTTTTTTTTTTTTTATAAACTTTTTTTAAATTTAATATTTTTAAGGAAATTTTTTCAGTTCTTTAAATGGGGTAAAAATTTAAGCACATCAGCATCTTATATTGCTTTTCTGCATTTTAGGCATTTTATTTCTTATTCGATTTTTCTTGAATCCATTATTGAATAACTCATTAAGTCTAATAAACATTCCTCACATATTTTATGTCCACATTCAATATAGGAACTATGGTAAAGTTCTTTATTGCAACGTAAACACCCAGAATCCCCAATTTATTCAATTTAATTCAATAAATCAAAGCTATTATTATTAGTATAGAAACTTTATTATTATGGTGAATTTTAGATTACCGAAATTTCTTCAATTTTTTTGTAAGCGATAAAAAAGTTACTTTATTATTAAGTTAAAAGAAAAAAAAAAATTTTTTTTTTTACTTCTCGATCAAAAGAAAATTCATGAATTATTTTTATTACTATGTGTACTCGGCGTTAAACTAGATCATATCTTATGGTGTATAAACTAAAATTTATATTATTAAAACAAAAAGATGAAACTTTAAATTTGAGCATCTAAAGCTTATGCAAGGATTTTCATCTTGCTTTCGTCAATTAATTAAGAAAGGTCAAATATTGATTAATCTTCTTTTTATTGCTAAACTGTGATTTTAATTCTCATGCATTCGATCATTAGAATATCGAAAAATTCAAAAGCATTAAACCAATGAAAAATATTTTTTTCAACGACTTAATTAAATTCTTCTTCATTTTTCGGTTATTCTCCATAAATATTTACTATTAAATTGGCTATATAATATTTTAGCATAATAGCAGATTAATAATCTTTATAAAAAAAAAAAAAAAAAGATTATTTGAATTATATGATTTAAAATTTACTCAAGTGTTGCTGAAATTGCGACCCTTAAATAAATTTATTAAATTTTTGTGAATTCTCCTTAATTTCAATGAATAGTTAATTAATTTTTTCTTATGAATATTTTATTAAATATTCTAAATATTAAATTGCAACTCCACGTAAAAAATAATGAGAGTCCCCTAAAAAAATAATAATTAACAATGAATGAATAAAATGGTTAAACATAAAACTCTTTTAATTTTTCCAAATTATCCTTAAATGTTTGGAAATTTATTTTGAATACTGGCAAAATTTTCGCTTGGCCAAATCTTCTAATAAACAGTTTGTTACTTTTGAAAAATATTTAAATTAGGAGAGTTCTCTGTCATCTCTTTCATAATCTTTTTGAGAACTTTTTTCAATGTTTCATTTATTTTCATTTTTTTTTTTTTTTTTATAAATTCTATTTTTTGTATTTTGATTTATTTTTTAATAAAAAAAATTATAAAAATTAAAATAAATAATTTTAACTTAATAAATTTAATGGGAAAATGCGGTTATAATTAAATTTGTTTAAGATTTATTTAGCTAGCCAATAGCAAAAACAATAAAGTAATTAAGGAAATGATAACGCAACCGACAATAATTAAAAATAAATTGATTAAACTTAACAATGACTAAATCTCAGCATGGGGCCGGATATTTTTGTGAATATTAAGACAGGCCATATTACAGATTTTTACAATCTGGACAATTTAATCGGGGAAGGCGCATTCGGCAAAGTTTATAAAGCAAAGCATATTATATCGAGTAATAAACTTTAATTTCCTAAAAGAATTGATTATTATTAATTATTGTTAGAATATGATCGTGCATTGAAGTAATTGAAAAAATAATCATTAGAAAAGGAAGATGAAAAAAAGATGCTTGCTGAAATGAATGTGCTTAAATATTTAGATCATCCTAATATTATTCGTCTTTATGAGTTAATTCAGGATGAGAGAAATTATTATTTAATAACTGAGTTTTCTTTAATTTTTTTAATTTTCCAAAAAAATTTTTTTGAATTAGATTTTGTGAAGGAGGCGAACTCTTTGATAAAATAAAAACTTTGCATAGTTTTTCTGAAAGAATGGCAGCGGATTATATGAAATAAATTCTTTAAGCTGTGAATTATTGCCACCTTAACAATATTGTCCATCGGTAACCCTTTTTTTTTTTTTTTTTTTTTCTTTTAAAAAAAAAAAATATAGTGATTTAAAACCCGAAAATTTGCTGCTAGACTTCAACAAACCATTAGCTAATATAAAAATAATAGATTTCGGCACTTCCCGAAAATTTAGTTCGGATGAGTACATGACAATTTGTATGGGAACTCCTTATTACATAGCGCCTGAAGTGCTTAACTACAATTATAATGAAAAATGCGATATTTGAAGCTGTGGAGTCATTTTGTATATTATGCTATGCGGGTACCCGCCGTTTCAAGGGTCCAGTGAATAAGAAATTTATAATAAGATTAGGACTGGAAAATTTACTTTTCCTCGTTTATTTTATTTTTTGTTTTTTTATTATTCTAATTGTTTCAAAAAAAAAAAAAATTGAAAATAAAAAAAACAAAAGCTTCAGATTGAGATCGAATATCTTAGGGTGCAAAGAATTTTATTTCCAATATGCTAAAATTTAATCCTAATGAACGTTATTCTGCTTAAGAGGCGTTAAAGGATCCTTGACTTGAAAAAAATGTGTAAAATATTCCTCTCGATCCTAAATGTATGCACACATTGAGTAAATTTTAAGTAAATTGATTTGCATTTTTTATATATATAACAAAAAGTCATAAAATAAATTAAAACAAGCAATTTTAATGTATATTTCGCTCTAAATGATTAATCAGTCGGAGAAATAAGAATTATTAAAATAATTTAAAGCCTTAGATAAAGATAGCAATGGCAAATTATCAAAAGAAGAGCTAATGGAAGGTAAAAAATATTAATTATTTTCAGTATATTTTATTTCAAAAAAGCTTTTTTATCATTGAATCCTGATAAGTAATTTGTAACAAAAGAGGTTGATAAAATAATGTAAAGCGCTGATATGAATTAATCTGGATCGATAGATTTTTCTGGTATATGCTTTTTTTAATAAAAATAGTTTTTTTTTAATTAAGAGTTTATCACGGCTTCAATGGAATAATAAAAATTATTATCAAAATAGAGGATCGAAACAGCATTTTAATCATTTGATATCGTTTATTTTTTTTTTTTGATTGATTAATCAGAGAATTAAAGGATAAAAATGGAGTAATAAGCAGAGATGAATTAGAAACAATAATGGGTGGGTTTAGATTTACTGATTAATATTGGAAGCAGATATTAGATGAAATCGATGGAAACAAGGATGGATAAGTCAAAAAAAAAAAATTTTTTTTTCTTCTTTTTTTGGAATTATTTTTTTTTATAGATTTAATTAAGTGAATTTATTAATTTGCTTGAATCTGATAAAGTTTTAAAATGTTGAAGAAAAAAAAAAATTATTAAAGCATTTCATATATAAATTTTTATAATTTTTTCCATAAAAATAAATAATATCAATCAATTGATAGATTATGTGCTTTTAAATATGATTTAAGTAATGAAGGCCGATCAGTCATAATGCCTTATGCTCCATACTTTAATATATAAATAAATAATAAAAAAAAATAATTATATGAAATTTAATTAACTTTTATTGCGAGATCAAAATCATCAGTTTCGTTTAAAACCCAAAGCATTGTAATAATTCCACGTTTTTTGAAATGATTTATTATAAAAGGTAAGCCTAGATTAAAAAACTTAATTAATCCAAAACTAAAGTAAAATAAATGAAAAGAAAAAAAAATTATTTAAAAACAGAAATAATGTAATCAAGTATAATTTCCAATTTTTACATTCCTTTTTTCTCCACTAAAAAAACTCTTTCGTCACTAACGGCACTTAAAAAGAATTATAATTCAAGGAGATAAATGGCAATAATCCAAGATAAAAGCTTATAAAAACTTTTAGTACTCCTTCTGCGGAAAAAAATACTGGAATATGTGGAGCAATAGTTTGAAGTTTTTTTGTATCATAAAAGTGTCTTGTTCCCCATATCTTGTGAAATTTTGAGTAATTATTTAATAAAAATAAGGAACAATATTTTGATCCATGTTGTTATGCTTTACTGTTTCATAAAAAATCGATACACCTTCTTAGGTTGCTTCTTTAAGTTCAATGTTGTAAAGACTCGTTGGAAATTTTTTAAATACATCCTTTTTTTTAAAAAAAAAAAAAAATTAAGTAATTGGGTTATTTTTTTTATGAATGTGCTTCAAGTAAGCATAATTATTCGTCATTTGTTTGACCATTTTACATTTTTTCATTAGGTGAAAAATGTAATTCGATTTGGTTTTAATAATTTGGAAAACTACTATAATTATAATCCGAGACTTTTCCTTTCATTGCGCATAATCTATCTAACTCTGTATCATGAATTACTACCAACTTGAATAATCGTAAAAATAAAAAAAATTTTTTCTTAACTTTTTTATCCTTTGTAAGATGAACATCCATTTCCAGGCTGTTAATTCCTAATGATTTCTAAAAAAAAAAGAGTTGCAAAAGAGTTAATTTTTTTTTTTTAACTGAATGATGAAATGCTTTAATTGTATTTTCAAAGGATTCTAATGAACCGCCGCGATGAGCGACATCCAAGATAAGTTTTGTTGGCTTTTAGAGTAGTTATTTAAGGATCGGATTTCGGAAGGTAAATTTGTTTTTTCGGAATGGGAAAATAAAAAAGATTATCGAGAGCGTCCAATAAATTAATAGGAAAGTTAAAATTATTACTGTCAAGGTCATTTATTTTTTTTTTATAATTTATTATTTTTTTTTTTAATTTGTATTTCAATGAAACAAAATTAAAAACAGCCTGAATTGATAGAAATAAAATTTAAAAAGTAATTGCTAAAGAAAATTAGTAAATAAGGAGCTTTGGCCGAGTAGTTAAGGCGGAGGCCTGCTAAGCCTTTACGATTCGTCGTGCGAAGGTGCAAATCCTTCAGGCTTCGAATTTTTTTTATTTTTTTTAAATCAAAATAATATTTTTAATTTATTTTTGTTTCTTGTCCTTTAAAGCTAAAAAAAAAAGCACTCATTTTTTGGGTGTTATTTTAATAAAATTACTGATGAGAAGGTTTTATTTGCAAGCTATTATTCAATGAATCTCCAGAAAGATCAGAAAAGAAATAAAGAAATTAATAAGAATTAGATATTTTTAATTCTATTATGCTATCATATTTGCATAAGAATAAATGAAGAATTTACTTACAGTTTGCATTAGAGATTGTGAGAATGAAAACTGCCTTTAAATTTTCAATCAAATGCAGAGACTTTAATTTGATGTATTAACTAAAGCAAAAATCTAATTATCTATAACTTTAAAATAATATTTGTATGATGCATTTGGAAAATGATAAAATCTTACTTAAAAAAGACCTTATTTATATAGAAGAAATTCGTATAAAACTATTTATTTTGAAATTTAGGAGTTGAATAATTTTTTTACATTAACCAGAGAAGATCAATTTAGAACTTAGGAAAATCTTTCTGAATTTATATATATTTTTTATTTTTGAAAGATAAATAATAATAATAATAATAATTATCAAAATGCGATTGAATTTATTTTATCTGCTTTATTTTCAAACTAGCAAACTTAAAATTTAAGGTTTATTTTTAGATTTCTTAAAAAAATTATTGATTTTTATTTGCCTAATCTAATAATTTAAATGATGGATTAGTTTTATATCTAATTTAAACAAAATGATAATAAATTCCTACGTTTCTAATGATGTATAAAAAAGAAAGTAAGTAAATAAGGAGCTTTGGCCGAGTAGTTAAGGCGGAGGCCTGCTAAGCCTTTACGATTCGTCGTGCGAAGGTGCAAATCCTTCAGGCTTCGAATTTTTTTTATTAATTTTGAAAATCAAAATAATATTTTTAATTTATTTTTGTTTCTTTTGTTAAAATCAAAAGAAGTATTTATCGATTAATGAAATCAAAAGAACAATTAACTCACATCCGGGATCTTTTTACCCAATTTCCTGTCCTTATAAATAAAAAGATCTTCCCTTTTTAGCAGGCAATTAAGCAGCCTTTAACGCTCCATTCATTGCGAATTCTAACATTATTTTGATGATTTCCTTTGAATTTGGCCCATTTGTTTCTGCTTCTTTTCCACTGAGAACAGCTGGCTCTAAGCTATCAATCATTGTTCGATCGCCAATTTATGTAACTCCAACTTCTTTAATTGCTTTCATTCCTTCATAAATTGCGTTGATAAATTAATGAAAATTCGTGTTTTGGAGTTATGAATCAAATTGGGAACTTGCTGCATAAAGGAAGGCACTATAAAGAGCACCGGATGTTCCTCCAAAGCTTTTAGAAACTATTTAACCGATCTACTAGATACTGTTTTTTAAATCGGAATCAAAAGGAAGGATATTTTCTTTTAAGAGTTATAATAAAGCTGTACTAGATGATGCTACGCCTGTTCCCATATCTATAATAATAATTAATGATAATTTAAGGGAGGGTTACCGCCATCGCCTGTTGCAGCATCTAATTAATTAAGTTTTTATTCATTTTCCTTAAGTTCTTAAAATATATTTTCTAGTTTTTTGATTAATAATTTTGCCTCTTCTGAATACTATTATTAATTTTTTTCTTCTTTATTGCTTAGAGAAATTTATGATTAATAAATAGAATCAATATCTTAATTTGGAATAAATTTTTGCCAATTTTGATTTTCAATGGGATAATCTAATAATTTTAATAATAGATTAGTTTTATTTGAATCTGCATTATTTAATTTAAACAAAGTGATAATAAATCCATGTGTTTCTAATGATGTAAGCAATTCTCCTGAAATTACTCTCAAAACTTATATGCCTTTACGTTTTAATTAAATTAATATTTCCTTTTAGATTATCAACATTTCTAATTAAGTTGTGGCGCCGAGATTATTAACAAGCACTGCACACTGTTTTAAATCCCGAAAAATTAAAAGAAATTCATTTAACATTAAAGAGATTATTTCATTGATGGGTCGTAGTTTGAGTTTGTTTTTACCTAATTCATTGTGAATTCCTAATCCTAACTCCATTTCATCAAACTCTAATGTTTTATTAAGAGTTTCTCCGGGTAATGCACAGGGCTACAAAGAAATTCCCAATGATTCAATATCCTGAAGTAATTCCTCACCTAATTATTTCACTTATTACAATGATGGAGTTGGCTCCATTAATGAATAAGCTGATAATAATTTATAAATCAGCACTGTGCCTGTTAACCCTCTTCCTGGTTTTTCTGGATCAATAGCAATATCATCACCTACAATCAAGCTTTCAACTTTAATTCCTTTGGATCGAGCAATGGTCATTGCTAAATTAAAATTAATTACGTCGCCTGTATAATTCTTTATTATTATAAGCACTCCTTTATCTGAATTGACTTATTCTATTGCTTCGAGAACTTCTTCTGTTGGTGGGGAGGCAAATACCTTTTTTAAATCATTTACACAATGTTTTTTTTTTTTTTTTTTGTAAAAATAAATTACACGGCCACAAACAGCGGCTGAAAGCATTGAATTGCAAACAAATCCGGCATGCTTTAATTTTTTTTGTTATTTTTTGAACAACAATTATAATAAAAAAAGTAAATAAACTGCTGGTTCATGTCCAGAGCCTCCACCACAGATCAAATTTACTTTATTTTTATTTATTTCCTTAGTCACAATAATCTAGGTTCCTTTTATTAGCTTTATATTAGGATTAAGCAAGCAAAGGCCTTCTAATTCCTCGTTAACGCAATCTTCTTTATTGTTAATAAATTTTTTTACAATTTTGCGCGGTTATTAATCCATTTTTATTTTTTTTTATTTTATTTCAATTATTTAAATTATATATATATAAATCTAAAACTTTAATATTCTTTACTTCTGTCATCCATTGCAATGAATTTTATTATATGTATTATTAATATCAATTTATTAATAGGACATTTATATATGCTCAATCCATTAAATTTTTAAATTAATAGTTGCAATTTATTACATCTTTTAATTATTTAACTATACTTAAATATCTTTTTCATAAAAAAATTCTTCTTTAATAAACTTTGAAATTTCTAAAGAAGTAGCACCGATCAAAACATTTTTATAAAGCAAAGATCCTTCATAATCTCACAGTTCTAAAATAATATTCTCATCTTTATTCTTTTTAATATAATGGATAAATTTATTGTTTCAATAGGGAGTTAAATTAGATTATTTATTACAGCCAGTTACATATCTTTAATTACCTCTTTAAAAAAACAAAATAGCTTACGAAAATTTAAAAGAGAATAAATTACATTTTTAAAATACAAAATGGATTCATTTTTGTTGAGATTCTTGTTGATTTAAATATTTTTGCATTTTCGATTTAAATAACTAGAATTCCTGCAATTTTTTCAAAATTTCAGCTTTGTAATGGAATAAATTTATAATTTTTAATAATTTTTTTGCCAATGTAATTATTTATGACCTAAATTAACAAATAAATGAAGTAAAAAAATATATATCAACCATAAAGAATTTCTTTAATAACAAATCAGGTGATAATAAATTAGCATTCTAATAAGTAAGTGAAGAAAATGTTTACACTGAGTTACTGAAAATATCATCTAATATTAATTTATGATTTCTTTCTAATGATTCCTTTATTTCAACAAAATTTCAACAAATTTATTTTTTATATTTTGCAAATAATTGAGCGATTGAACATAATTTTTCGAGTGTCATTTAAATAGTTATTGTTTAAATAGTTCCAGCAATATCCAGACAGAGTTATATTTT
Source organism: uncultured Vibrio sp. (assembly GCA_963676525.2). GTDB lineage: Bacteria > Pseudomonadota > Gammaproteobacteria > Enterobacterales > Vibrionaceae > Vibrio. The sequence goes on along the minus strand of CAXXNB010000014.1, from coordinate 11,676 downwards.
TTTCTATTGATATTATTTTGATTTTGCACTTAATTCCTTTCTTTTGGGATCCCATTAATATTAGAGATTTAAAGCAAAAATTGAGTTTAATTCCGGACATTGCTGTAAGATTTGATCTTTGAGATCAAAAAAATTAATTCACATAAATTTATATAATTTAAAGATTTAATCAAGATTGTATTCATAAAGAATTTTTAATTCTGTTCAAGAATTTTTTACAAAGGCTTCACCTTTTATTATTGCATGGATATCACGAATTAATCAAAATAAATTTTAGTTTAATTGAATCAGATTATTAAATCTAAAAGAAGCTCAACATTCTATTTATTAAAAATAACTTACTGATTCAAGATCAATTTCTAACAATTTGAATAGCCTAACTATTAAATAACCACAATCAATCATTGTAACAAAAATATTAAAAAATTATGGTAAATTTGCTGTAAATTCAAAAAATAACTCCTGTCCTTCATTTCCAATTAAATTAATTTTTTATAGCTAATATAATTCGGATATCATTTGTAATTATTTTCAAACTTTTTGTTCAGAGGGAATCTTTTTAAAAGCTTATAATAATTCATTAATTGCTGGGATATTTAATTTAAAAATTAATTATTCTATGATAAAATGATTTTCAGTTTTTCCAAGTAATTCAAGTCCTTTAACAAAATTGCATATTTTATCAAAATAGAAATTTAATTTTTCATCAATTAGAATAACAATTATTTCAAGATTACTTTAAGTTTTTCCTTCTGAAAATAATAATAAATCTCTAATTAAATCAGAAGTTGAATTCAATGGTGGTTTTATATTATTAATAAAGCTTTAGGAGTCTTAATGATAAAATTTAATCGTTGACATAAATAAATCTTAAAGATTTTTTTCAAATTTATTAAAAGTTGTATTCTAATCAATTTCGATAATTTAAGATTGTAAAGGCTTTCCATTTTAATAAGGATATAATTTTATATGAAGCCGAGAGTAATTCATTTTTTTAGTTTAAAGCAATTTAATTTTAGTTTTAAAAAAAAATTTTTTTTTTTATTAGTTTTTTATTTTCCTATTTATCTTTTATTTTTATTGTGAAATTTATAATCAAAAAAAAATTAACCAAAGAAGAAATGTAAAAAAAGTTAAACGAATTAATTGCCATTTCTGAAAGTAAATAAAATTAATGCTTTGAAATAAAATAAATTTAATATAATATTAATTTTTTTTTTTAATTTAATTAAATTTATTTTTCATTTTTCTTGATTTAAAGATGTGTTTTAATTTATTTAAGCATAGCTTTTGTTTTTATTAAGCTAATTATCAACTTGCTGATTTGTTTCAATAAATGAATTGATTTAAATTTGCTTTTCACTATTATTTTATGAGGCAATGGATTTATTTTTTGATCTGGTACAAGTTAATATTTATGACATTTCTGATTACAAATGTTCAATTTCTGTAATATCCTTTCCTTTAAGAGTTTTTATAAGTTTGCATCGTAAATCATGACTTTCATCAAATGTTTATTTAATTTTTTAAATATCATCAAGCTAATTGATATTTTCAAAGTATTCAATATCAAGTGCAAGTGATTATTTAATACAATTTAATACTAATTAAGTTCTATCTTCCTTCGTATTTTTTAAATTATTTTTTGGTTTGTGATAATTTTTATACATACAGTAATTTTGCAGATAGCTTTATTTAGATTTTTTGAAAGTAAGATCTTAAGAACTTTTATTTTAATGGGAATTGCTTTTATTATTATTATGATTTGAATAAGTACTTTAATTTTTATTTGGTTTATTTGTTGAAGGGCCTAAAAGATCTTATAATACTTTATTATTATTATTAGTATTATTAATATTTTTTGTATTTGCTTATAAATTTAGTTATTTTTCTCTTTGTTTATTTAATTTTTGTTTTTCGGATATTTTTTAAAAGGAAGAATCTTTTTCGATTCGACTTTAATTATGAGAGATATTTTAAATTTAATAAGAATTTTCTTTATCATCGAATCTTGAATGACAATTAGATACTAAAAATTAATTTCAGAATATTTCGAAAAATTTTTTATTTTTATTTTTTTTTACTGCAGCGATTGACATTTGATATAGTAGAGGGAGGGAAATTTTATTTTTTTTTATTTCTCATCTAAAGCATACAATTATGTTCAATAGATTTCATTATTATTTAATTTTTCAATATAAATATATATATTTTTTTTTTTATGAATTGAATTTAATTTATTTATTTAATTATTACCGTTAAATTTAAAAAAAAAATAGATAATATTTGATTTTTTTTTTTTTTTTATTAAATTGATGATTTTTTTTTAAATTTTTTTTTTTAATCATTTGTTCTTAAAATTTATTTTCATCACTTCTAAGAAAATAAAAAAAAAAAAATAAAAAATATATATAATTGTGATAACATTTAAAGATCCTATTACATTAGTCATTACATATAAAAGAAAAATATTTTTGACCATATTTTATAATTAATTTGAATCCAAAAAAGAGTTCTCTTTCTTTACTTTATTCTTTTAAATTTCTTCCATGGTTGAATCTGAACTTTCATTAGTTAATTTATTTTAATTTTCATTAGTTTATAAATCCTGATTCTGTTTATCCTCATTAATTTATTATTTACCCTGTTCAATAAGATGAGAACGCTCAATCATTTTATAGCAATCAATAAGATTTTTATTTATGGATTCCAAATGTTAACAGTAGTTTTTGCCAGAATTTAGATTAAAGGATTATTTTGAAAAAATATTATAAATTGAATTTAAATTCTCAGCTACTTGCTCTTAAATACTCATTAATTCGGTTTTATAAAAAAATTTAAAGAATAAATCAATAAACTACAAAAAAAAAAAAATAAACAATCAATTAGTTATTGAAAAAAAAAGAACTAAAATAAAAGGTATTGCTAATGAGCGAATTAAATTAATCCTATCAAAAATACTATATTATGGAAAAAAATAATCAATAAAATCTGTATCAGTCCTTTCTTATAAAAGATAATTGACTTCCATTGAATATCCACAAAGTAATACTGCTATTAACCATTTTCTTCCAGCTTTGCTTTTTTCAGTAATTGTTTAAATTGAAGAGAAGATCATTAATTATAAATAAAACATTAAATGTTCTAATAATTTCCCGTATAAAAGTCCAGTTTCCTTTTTTTTAAAAAAAAAAATAGAATAAGTAATAAAAAAATTATTTACTGATTAGTAGGGTGTATTATATCCGACAATAAGTTTATATTTATCATAAATGGTTAATTAATTTTTATTAGTAAATACTTAATAAATGAGTTTATAATTTTCAGCAATTTTTTAAATTTATTGCTTGTTCATCCATTCAGGAGTGTTATCGAATTGCGATTTTAAGTCAGTTTAAAGAATATTGTACCTGGTTTTTAAGATCTCATAATTAAAAATCCTATTAATATTCATTTATTCGAAAAAATTTTGATTGCGAAAATAATAATATTTCATACAGTTTAACAGAAAAACGAAAATCCAAATTAGGATGAATTTACTTTTTGTTCGTCCAAATTTTGTCAATAAGTAAGGAAGAATGCAATAATGAAATGATAAAGAGATAAATTATTCATTTGATTTATCCATTGATTTGAAAAAAAAAAAAATATTTATTTTAATTTTTTTAATACCTTTTTTTTTTTAATAAATAAAAATTGATATGCAATATTTAATAGAATTGCATTTTTAAAAAGCAAAAATTTTGCTTTATTGAACTAAATAGATTATTCAATCTGATTTTAAAAAAAAAAAAAAAAATTTTTATTAAATTTTGAGATTAGAATTCTGTAATTTTTAGAAAATATTTTTTTAAAAGTCATCTTATTTTAAACAAAAATTAAAAAATTAATTTAAAAAAATATTAAACATTTTGCTTAAAATAATGATTTTTTAATATTTTAATTTTTTTTTTTTGTTTTATTATGAAAGTGCTTTAAATTCAAAAGTTCTATTCTTGACGTGTGTAAAATTAAATTTTAAAAAAAATAATTAAACAACCAAAGGGTGAAATATAAAAATGAATAAAAATTCATTAAAAAAATTAATTTTCTTCCTAATTTCCTTTATTTTAGTTTTTTGTTAACTACCTGAACCAAAAATGACTCCTTAAAAGTAAAAGTTTTTAAAGGAATGGGGAGATAATTACGGATACAATGGCACAATCTACAAGCTAAGATAAAATGAGTTTAAGAGAATGAATAAAGCGGCTTATTTAGATTACACAGCTGCTGGGTAATATCAAGAAAGACAACTAAGAGAAAATCTTGAGTTGCTGGAGAACACTCTATTCAATAACCCTCATTCGCGGAGTCCCAGCAGTTTAATAACCGACAAAAAGATCCTCAAAGTAAGGAAAATGATAGTAGAATTTTTTGGGACTAATTTGAAGACTTATTCAGTTGTGTTTACTTCGGGCGCAACTGGCGCTTTAAAGCTTGTTGCGGAGACCTTCCCATTCCAAGAGAATGGCGAATTTTGGTTTTCTTAAAATTTAAATTATTTTGATTTTTTTTTTTTTTTTTTAAGGTATACATTTGATAATCATAATTCGGTTTTGGGAATAAGAGAAATAGCGTATTAGCATAATATGATTCACCGGAGCTTAAAAGAGGAAGAAATCCTGCAAAAGCTAAGGGATGCAGAGCAGGGCACTTCCTCGATTAAGGAAAATAGTATTAATTTGCTTGCATTTCCTGCTGAAAGTAATTTCGCGGGTAAGAAATGGCCTTTGGAATGGATAAACAAGTTTCATGATTAAGGCCTTTGGGGGAAGAATAGTTCTTTTTTGGTGATTTTGGATGCGGCAGCTTTTGTCCCAACGAACCCGTTGAATTTAAGCGAATACCCGGCGGATTTTATTCCGATTTCCTTTTATAAAATGTTTGGATGGCCGACTGGAATAGGAGCGTTAATAGTGCGCAATGATATTTTGCCGTAGTTGAGTACTCATAAATAGTATTTTGGGGGAGGAACTGTCTCTGTGTCTACTAGTAATTACAGATTTCATTAGAAGTCGTCCTGTTTGTACTCCACTTTAGAGGACGGCACTGTTTCGTTTTTAACAATTATTGCGATAGAAACTGGGTTGTAGAAATTAAAGGAACTGGGAATGGAAAATATTTAAAAGCATACTTATGCACTTTAAAGGTACTTATATGAAAGTCTGAATGAATTAAAACATGATAATGGCGAGCAAGTAATAGAAATCTATGGCGAGCATCAAAGCAATGACCCATCTAAACAAGGCTCTATTGTAACGTTTAATATTAAGGACCCCAAAGGCAAATATTTTGGCTATTATACCCTTTAGACAGATTTTTCTAAGGCTGGTATTCATGTCCGGACTGGGTCCTTTTGCAATCCTGGGTCTTGCTATAGTAGCACTGGCATTCCGGAGGAGAAGATTATTGAAATTGCGGAGAGCAGGAGCAGTTGTGGGGATGATTCTGATATCATTGAGGGGAGGCCCACTGGAGCAGTGAGGAGCAGCATCGGGTAAATTTGTTTTAAAAGAAGGGTAATTCATTTTTTTTTTATAAGGTATCCAACCACTTTTGAGGATGTTGATCAAATGGTGAATTTTATTAAGAAAACTTATGTAAATCTTGATACTGAGTTGTTTGGAGCCAAAATAGACTTATGAAAAAATCGATTTATTTGCTTTTTTTTTTTTTGTCTTTCTTTTGAATAAAAAAAAAAACTAAAAAAATTTTTTTTTTATTTTCTTATTCAATAATTATTATTTTTTTTTTTATTTACTTAATTTTTTGAATAATATTATTTAAATGCTCTCATTTTAAACGAAACTCAAATTATCTAATCTTTTAACAGCGATTGCAATAAATGAACGTAAATTAGAAATCTGCTGCGATGTTTTAACCGAGCAAGATTTTTTTTCGCCGAGGATACTTTATAACTATATTTTGCAATAAATTAATGTTAATCAAGACTATATTACATGAGATCAATTTTTTATCTTTCTTAATTCAGAATTATAATTCTAAATACCTCGAATAGAAATTTGCAAATTTTGCTCTGAATTAGGTTTAAAAATAATTGATCAATAATTATTTTTGAGATTATTGAAAAAAGAAAATATTTTCTGTAATGACGTTAAAGGAAAAAATATTATAACTAATGAAATACTGGTTGGATTTAGTACAGTTTTATAATAATGGTTAAAAAATTCAAAAACTTATGAGCATTATAGAAATGATCTCATAATACAATTTATTTTTTTTTAATCGAAGCATTTTAATTAAAAACAATAAAATTTATTATAATAAATTAAACTTTTCTTTATTATATTAATATAATAACCTGATTTTTCTAAAGATTTATGCTTTTAAGAAATTTGTAAAATCAGTAAAGAAAACTAAATCACAATGGATGGGATCGAATATTTTAATAAAAGCATGGGAAAGCCCTTAGGCGGGAGGGAATTAATAGCTTTATTTGAATACGGAGGTGGCGTCGGTGGAATAATCAATAAATTATAATTTTTTGAATTAATTTCATAAAATTTTCCAAGGTTTCAAGAAAGTAATAATCTCATCACTTTTAGAAGTGCTTATGATTTTGAATAGAGCAATGATTTAAATAATAATAATAATAATAATAATAATAATAATAATTTAACAATGAAGAGTAATTCTTAAAATAGTTTATCGTTTTAAATGCGAATGAAAAATTAAGAAGAAGAAAAGTATTTAATGGGTCTACTTTAGGATATGATTTCGTTTGATAGGGAATTAGATAATTTGTGTAAGAAATTAATATTGTAGAGAGACTTTAATTTTTGATAAATTTATAGTTTATTTGACCCCGAATTAAATAATAGAATAAAGATTTCTGAATTATCGTAGGGTTTAAAAAAGTTAGGAATTTCATTATAAATGGATGAAATTATTTTATTGTTTAAGAGTTTTGATAAAAATAATAATAATGTTATCGAGTCGAGTGATTTTGCTAGAGTAATTTTTAAAAATAATAATAATACAGATTCTAACAATCTTTATATTACACAGAAAAATAAATAAATTGATTAGAAAATCTCATCATAAACATTATTAATTCTGAGATAGTTTTTTTTAAAATTAATTGAAACTGAAACAAGTTTAGAAAGATTTAGAATAGAACTTGCAAAAAGGCCTTTTTTCCATTTATAAGATGCATTTAAAGCACTTGATTTGAATCTTGATGGAAATATCACAATGATTGAATTAAAATAGATGCTTGATCATTATGGAATTTAAATTAATAATAAAGAAATATAAAATTTAATTGATAGATTTGACAGCAATTGCGATGGAGGTATTGATTATGAAGAGTTTGTGAGAGAAATATCTCCAAAATCAGAAAAAAAATATAAATAATGATTGATTTGCTTTTTTTTTTTTATTTCTTTCTAATTTTTTGTGTTTTTTGAATATTATTATGAATTTTCTTTAGTGTTTAGTTCAAATTTATTTAAAGGCATTCATATATAGAGATCAAAAATACAAAACGATATTTCGATTAATATTTTTAAATCATAAATAATTTTTATAAAATTAGTAATATTTATTATTCTCATAATTTGAACTAAATATTTTAAAAGCCAAAAAAAAATTGTGAATTTTTGTTTTAATGGTGTATCACTTTTAAAATTTCTTTATTTGAAAATTTTTAAAATTTTAATTATGATTAATTAATTTCCATAAACTTTATATAAAATCATTTGAATGGAAAATTAGAGATATATATAAAGGGGAAAAAAAAAAATTGGGGGGGAAAATTTTTAAAATTGTTCATTATTTTTCAATTTTTTCTAAGAATTTTGCTAAAAATTCGGGTATTTCTGAAATATTTTAATTATAGTATTCTTCCATAAATTTATTAATTTTTATAACTTATAATTTTGAAGATGGAGTGCTTTAAGTTTTATTATGACTGGCCTCTTTTTTAATTGCTTCCTTTTTTGCCATAAATTCTTTATTTGAGCTTTGTCTCGCATGGTTTGGTAATGGAAATCCCAAGTTTTTATCATAATTTTTTTCATCCGAATTAAAATCAGAAAACAGGTTTTCATAGCTCATTTTTTCAAAAAAATGATTCGGGTCTATATCATTGGAGTACGCAGTTGTTTGCGACGGGTTTGCAGAATGATTAATTGGGATAAATTATTTTTATTTTTGAGAAAATTAGTCGGTTTGCTTCATTTAGTTGCAAAAAGGAGAGGGAATTTGTTTATTTTTTTATTACAAAAAAAAACAAATTTAAAAATTTTTTTTTTTTTTATTTAGAATTTTATTATTAAAATTTTTTTTTAAAAAGCTAAGGATTGTAGAATAGAAAAAATTTAGTTATGATATTTTAGGAGTTTTTATTTTACAAAAATAACTAAACGCATTAACTAAATTATAATTTCTATAAATTTAATTGTATAATTTTTATTAAAAAATTATTTTGTTAAGAAAAGTAATTGAAACTGTTATTTAATTTATTTTTAAAAGAGCTTAACAATATAAAATTAATTTAAAATTGAAAAAAAAAAAAATAAAGTATTTTTTATTTTATAATTAATGTCTGGAAATTAAAGATTCGTGTTTATTGCAGAATGGTTTGATCAACCAGCTGATATAGTTCGATAATATCATTTGATTTATAATCTCAGTGATAACACAATTGAATTAGTTTTTTTTTTAATTTTTTGGGATTAGTTTTAAAAAAAGCATGAAATTAAGTTAAAAAAGATAATTTTAAAAAAGACCCAAATACCACAAATAAATTTAAAAGATCTTTATATAGGTTCGACATTGAATATTTATTCAAAACATTGCAAAATTGTTGATTATGCGGATGTCTTTACAAGAAATTACTTTGAATAAACAAGATAAAAGTGAATAAATAAAACTTTTTTTCTTTTTAATAATTTTTTTTTTTTAAAAGAACTTTTGCTTTAATTAAACCTGATTCTTATTAACACATTGGAAAAATTATTTCTGACATTGAAAATAATGGATTTATGATAACTTCCCTTAAAATGACGAGATTACATGAAACAGAAGTGATAAAATTATTTCCAAAGAATGCTAATAAGCCAGTGCAATTTTATTAAGAGGAAGTAAAATTTCTTAGCAGCGATTATGTTGTTGGAATTGAGCTTATTGGCGAGGATTGCATTTAAAAATTCCTTTCGTTTATTGGTCCCGAGGATCCGCAGAGCGGAAGGGGGAGTCTTCGATCTAAGTATGGTTCTAATATTATATAAAATGCAGTGCATGGGAGTTAATCGATTGATGCAGCTAATTATGAAATAGATTTTTTTTTTTCGAAATCATTTATTAAGGTGAATTTTGATTTTATTTTTTTTATTTTTATTTATTTTTAAAATTGGGAAATTTTTTTTTTTTTGTGAAATTTTCAAAAAAAAAAAAAAAAATAAAGTCCAAAGGAATTTTGAACAATTGCGCATGCGCTATAATCAAACCGCACATTGTTTTTAGAAAATAAGTAGGGAAAATAATTGATAAGATATTAATGGAAGGCTTTGAAATATCGGCAATGCAAATGCTGAATCTTGATAAGCCATCGGCTGAAGAGTTTTTTGAAATCTACAAAGTTTTTTTTTTTTTTGTTTTTTTTTTTATGTTTTCTAATTCAGGGAGTGCTATCGTAGTTTAATGAAATAGTTGATGCGATGATCGTTGGGCCTTCTATTGCAATGGAAATCAGACAAGAAAATGCAGTAAATTCCTTTAGAAAATTATGTGGGCCTTATGATCCTGAGTACAACAAAAAAAAAAAACAATTTAATCTTTTAAAAGCCTTTTATAAATCAAATTAGAATCTGCAAATAAATTCGAAAAAATACTATTAGAGGTGAATTTGGAGAAGATATTGCGATGAATGCGATTCATTGTACTGATTTGGAAGAGGATGGAGTACTGGAGGTTTTGATTTTTTTTTTTTTTTTTTTAGAAAAAGAATTATTTTTTTTTTTTTTTTAATCTTTAGTGCGAGTACTTTTTTAAAAAATGAAAAACAAAAAAAAAATAAAGAATCATATTTAAAAATTTCTAAAAAAAAATAATAGTTTTAATCAGTAGAAATTGTATAATAATTATTAATAATTTTTAAATAAATTTAAAATACTAATAATAATAAAAAAATGTTTCATACAACGACAGAAAATGAAAATATCGATCTTATTTATGATGAAGTTGTTGAAAGAGGAAGTAAACTCCAAAACAAAAAATTTATTTATTTTTTTTTATTAAATACAAAAAAAAAAAAATAGCATTAAATGTATGGAGATTTGGAGCAATTGATTTTATGATAGAGCCCTTTATTACTTTCTGCGCGTTTTTTGTTCCTGGGGGAGCTTGCATGATACATGGAATGGCAATGGAAAGACTCACAAAACGTACCCCCCCCCCCCCCCACAATAAAATTTATTCTCTTTTATCATTTGACTGAATTTTTTTTTTATAGATTAATAATCAGTTTGCTGCACTTCATTTATAGATATAATGGGATGTTCATGTTATAATCGATATCAAGTTATAAAAAATTATCATATTAATTGGCGGTGGTGGTATGATTGGATTCTTTGCTATTTTTTATATCCTTGTGCGTCTGTTTAAGAGTATCTTGAAGTCGTAAGCAGAGGGTGAAAAAAAAAAAAAATAACACTAAGAATTTAAATTTTTGATCAAAAAAAAAAAAAAAATATATTTTTAAATTAAGTTATATTATTATTACTTTTTACCGGGGGGGGGGGAAAATTTATTTATTTATTTTTTTTTTTTTTCCGTTATTCATTCCAAATTTGGAATTTCGGTGTGTTTTTTTTTTTTATTTTTTTATTATATTTTTTTTTTGGGGTTGGGGTTACCCCCCTGCTTCATCCTTGAAGCAAGGGGGAAGTAAAAAGTAATAATATTGATTTATTTTATTTTTATTTATAATAAATAGATGATTATCTATATTAATTTTTAATTTTTCAATAAAAAAAAAAAAAAAAAAAAAAATGGAAGAGCATAATTTTTCTGAAAAGATTTTGAAAATTGTGAGAAGAGTTAGATTGAAGATTGCTCTTTTTACAAGTGGAAAGCAATTTTTAGCATAAGTCGAGCATTTAAGTAAAAAGAAAATAATTTCGCTAGATAATGATCAGGAAAGAAACGTTTTTTTTAATATTTCTAATTTTCTAAAAAAAGTTAATTTTTTGAATTCTCAAAAAAAAAGAAAAGAAAAAATAAGAACTTGAAATTTTGAAAACAGCTTTGAATAACTATCCATTTTTTATCTTAATGCAAAAATTACTACTACCGTAATATTATTCCTAATTGCTTTCGGAGTCTACTTACGAATTCATACCCGAATTTAAGGAAATAATTACTGAAGGGGCAGAAATTAGTAACTTTTATATGATTTTGCACGGATCCGCATTTTATTTGCTTTCTAATTAGGAATTAGAAAATTTTCAATAGACTTTTTTTGTTAACTCGAATAGGAATATAATTAATTTTTTATAATCGAATACTGAGTTTTGATTGTAAACTTAAACAAATTAAAAGAAAATATTTACATTTTGAGATTATCTTAATAATTAATTTGCAAATAAATAAAATTTACCAAATTTATTAGAG
>CAXXNB010000013.1:0-35617 GCA_963676525.2 uncultured Vibrio sp. | reverse complement strand
TTGTCATCAAAAGCGCATCCTTTCGGGGTGCGCTTTTTTGTGTCGTTATGCCGAATGCGGGAGACGTTTGGGCGCGTCTGGGAATAGGCTGATCATCTATATCCGGGAATGATGATTGCTCCGCAGGATGGGCATTCTTTGGCATCCATGCCGCAGTTGTTGGGGAGTACCTTTTCTTTCTTCCTCTCATTCGTTTTTCTAAACCAGAGGTGTTTGCGGGACATCCCGAAGAAAAGAGCGGCCATTAAGGTGCCCTCAACAGAAAGTTCTCCATCACAAAGATCTTCTCCGCAATATGGACATTTTATGGTGTTCATATTTTAAATTCATCAACAGTATATCCCGCCGCATAGATATTCAGTTTACAGCACTTTGAGGCGGGTTTGCAGTTTGGCCTGATCGGCGGATTCGGCAGCGCAGAGCACGGATGTCGTTGGATTGCTGAAGGCTTTGTTCAGCCAGTCGCCAAACTGATTGAAATGTTCCTGTGTGGTGGCGAGCACTTCGTCGCGCAACTGCTGGCGCTTTGGAATCGTCGTAGCCGATCAGGTAACGCAGGGTGCTGGAATAGCCTTTGGCGTCGGGGAGCTGGTAGGCATCGAGCTGGCCGATAGCGCCGATCAGTGCGCGGGTCAGTTCGTCTTCGCTTAGGGTGAGTGAGCGGAGATAGTCGCCGGTGGCATGATTAGGTGTCGAGTGTGTTCTGCAGGTTGGGGTCGCGGTAGGAGGCAAAGGTGGAATGCGCCGGACCGCTGATCAAATGCACACATGCCGCCATAGGCACCGCCCTGAACCCTGATCTTTTCCCATAACCATGCGGTTTGCAGGTAGCGGGTGATAACCAGTGCAGAGCCGTGCATGGTGTACCCTGCATCAAAACAGGTTGGCGGCGCATCCAACATAGTTTACGCGCGTGGGCGCCGTCAGGGCTTCGCTTTCAGATAATGCTGCGGGTCCATGTTGAGTGGCAGAACTGCCGTCGGCAGGTAAGTCGGCGATAAACGTATCGATCTGGGTCATAATGCCGGGCATGGCTTCCTGGTCGACTGTCAGGTTGATCAGCATATGTTCGCGGTCGAGCAGGCATTTGTGAATGCGCTTCAGACGTTGGCAAACGGAAGGCCAGTCGGATTCAATTTCTTCTGTAAGGCGGCGACTGAAGAAGAGCGCAATCAACGCCCTCCCATCTGTTCTGCTGCCCAGTGGGCTTCGTGATAGTGTGCTTTAAGGCGGGTCATGACCGCCGAGTGGCCCGCGCGGAATGAGTGCGGTTTCAAGTTCTGATTTATGCTCAAGAACGATTTGCGGAAGCGATCGCGGTTTTCGAAATTGGGTTCGAGCAGGATGTCGCGAAGAATATCGAGCAGTGTTGCTGTCTGATTAATCATGCATTTACTGCGCAGAAGAAGCGGCTTTCGGCCTGTTCGCTGTCCTTCGATTGCCGAAAGGAACGGAGTGCCGTAAATGCCTCCGGTATTCTTCGAGATGCGCTGCGAGAGCGAAACATAGTCTTCCTTGTTGGTTCCCATTTCCAATAGAATATTTCCGAGGCAGGGAGGCGTAAGGAAGATCTTCCTGAGGGAGTCCATGCAGATTGAATGCGATATCCAGATAGAGGATTCGTTGGTAAACAGATCATGCGTAAGGATCGTTACTCCGTGCTGTTCGGTTTTTTCCTCGTTCGACCATGCGAATGTTTCGGTCAAGATCGTCCCGGTGCAGCAGGGGGATGGTGGCGAGTGCTTCGGGCGTGTCCGGTGTGGCCTGCAGTTGGAGCAGACGGTGGGTATCGGCAACAATCTCGTCGATCTGTTCCGGGTTGAGTTGCTTCCGGATTTCTTCGAGCCGCTCTTTTTCTTCCTGTTCGTCGATCCGTGCGGTTTCAGCATCGGGTCGCAGGGTGACGGTCGATTGGTGCTTGTTATCGATAAAGTAACTGCGGAGCATTTCTTCAAAAAATCCGGGTTCAGCGGATTTCTGTTTAATGGCCTGCAACGGTTTTTCAAAGGCGATCAGGGTGAGCGGATCGGCGCCGTAATTCCAGGCATTCAGCGATTTGAGCATAAGGGAGAGACCGCGCGGGAATCCGCCGCTGTTGTTTTCGCGCAGATCAAATTCGAAGGAGTTTAGCGCGGCATCGATATCGTCCTGTGAAATTCCGTTTTTCCGCCAGCGTTCTAAGGGTTTTGGTGAATCAATGCTTCAGCGGCAGAAAGATTTTTGGCTTCGACGCCTTTGAGCCCGACGGAATAAGCCATCTGCAGCATGTGGGGTTTCCAGTCCGCCGCCGGTCAGATCCTCGCCGAGACCGGATTCGATCAGTGCTTTCCGCAACGGCGATGCCGGTGTGCCCAGCAGGATATGGTCGAGGAGTTCCAGTGCAAAAACGAGTTCGGCATCTGTGGGCGCCGGCAGCAGCCAGTTGATGCAGAACATGGGCCGTGGATCTTCGTCATCGTCCGAAACGGCATAGGCCCGTTCCTCGCGAACGGGAGCGGTAAAGGGGGGCTGGAGCCCGATGTCTGAGCCGGGGTTGATGGACTTATAGTCCCTTCAGGTATTCTTCCAGCAGTTCAAAACGCTGTTCTTCGGGTCGTCGCCGTAGAAGAAGATGCGTGCGTTGGAAGGGTGATAAAACGAAGCATGGAAGTTGCAGAACTGCTCATAGGTCAGGTCGGGAATATGTTTCGGGTTACCGCCGGAGTCGAGGCCGTACGTGGTGTCCGGCAGGAGTGACTGCTGCGAAACTTCCGCCAGCAATGATTCGGGCGAGGAATAGACGCCCTTCATTTCATTGAAGACCACGCCTTTGAAGCTCAGTTCGGAGTCCGGCGATTCCAGTTCATAGTGCCAGCCTTCCTGCATGAAGAAGTCGCGCGTAATGCGGGGATGAAAGACGGCGTCCAGGTAAACATCCACGAGATTATGGAAATCCTTGAGGTTCTGGCTGGCGACGGGGGTAGCAGGTTTTGTCGGATAGGTGAAGGCATTCAGGAAGGTTTGCAGTGAACCTTTAAGTAACTGAACGAAAGGATCTTTTACCGGGTATTTTTGCGACCCGCAGAGCACGGTGTGTTCGAGAATATGAGCTACACCGGTGGAGTCGGAGGGCGGGGTGCGGAAGGCGATGCCGAAGCATTTGTTTTCGTCATCATTACTCATCGACAGGATTTCGGCTCCGGTCGGAATGTGACGGTATATTTTTTTGTCTGTGGTTGAGTTCCTGAATCTCTTCGGTGCGCACCAGTTCAAAGTTGTTCATTTCTGCTCCGTGTTAAATTCCGATACTAACTGTCGAGTTGTCCGCACGGCGCGAACGGATTCCTCGGGATTTAGTGTGCTGCGGAGTGACTGAAATTAAATGCCGCGGGACTGTTTTTTGGCAGACTGGAAACAACTGAATATTGCCAGTGATGTGCAATATTGTTACATAACATGTCAACATGAGTGATCGTATAAAGTTTCGGGAGTCCAACAGTGATTCTGCGCGAGAGGAAGTCCTGTTTTCCTTCGCTTTATGAGGAGTTACGCCGGTTGGCGTATTCCAAATGGCAATGGAGTCAGGGAATCATACGCTGCAGCCCACCGCATTGGTTCATGAGGCCTGGCTTCGAAATGATTTCCGATGAAGAACGGACCTGGCAAAATCGAGCCTATTTTTTTTTCATCTGCGGCAAATGCCATGAGGAGGATTCTTGTTGATCATGCCCGTAAGAAGACATGCCGGAAACGTGGCGGGAGGCAGCAGCAACGGGTGGATGTTGATCTTGGAAAACTTTCTTATGACGGCGCGGATGATCGGATTCTCATGGTGGATGAGGCGCTGGAGCAACTGGAATCGGTACATCCGGACTGGGCGAAAGTCGTTGTAATGAAATACTTCGCAGGAATGACGTATCCGAAAATTGCACACATACTTGGCATCAGTGAAATGACGGTGCGACGTTATTGGAGATCCGCTAAATCTGGCTCTTTCGCCGGATTGGAGACACTTCCGGGTGATGCATGAAAGACGATGACGAAACGTGTAGATGATGTTTCTGTTCTGCGCCGGGCGGAGCAGATGCTCTGTGAGGCCATGGCCTTTGATTCTGAGGAAGAGCGAAACGCGTTCATTTATCAGGCTGCGGAGGGAGATCGTGCATTGGTAGCCACCGTTCTCTCGCTGTTTGAGCTCGAAGCCGAAGCCGATGCTTTCTTCGAGGAGGGCCACCCGGTAGGCATTCCCATCGCTGACGTTACGAAAACCTTTCGGACATTTCTTCCTGTTTCGAGGAAAACGCGGAAAAGTTTCCGGAGGATGATGACGTGGGTCATCACATCGGAAATTATACGTTGTTGAAGAAAATCGGAGAAGGGGGCGTGGCCAATGTTTATCTGGCCGAACAGCGGGTTCCGGTCCGGAGGCTTGTTGCTCTCAAGATTATAAAACTGGGGATGGATACCAAGAGTGTGATCGCCCGGTTCGAGGTGGAGCGGCAGGCGCTTGCGCTGATGGAACATCCGAATATTGCTCAGGTTTTTGATGCAGGGGAGACAGAAACAGGTCGGCCTTTTTTTGTGATGGAACTGGTTCACGGGTAAGGCTTACGGAGTATTGCGATAAGAATGCTTTGGGGGTCGTGGAGAGGGCGGGAACTGTTGATTCAGGTGTGCCGGGCGATTCAGCATGCTCACCAGAAGGGGGTGATCCATCGGGATATAAAGCCATCAAACGTAATGGTGTCCATGCATGACGGCATACCCGTGCCGGTAGTAATTGATTTCGGAATTGCCAAGGCCACCGGCGACGATCTTCTCGCTGAAAACACGCTTAATACCAGTGTTGGCCCCCTTATCGGAACGCCGGTATACATGAGTCCGGGAGCAGGCGAGTTTATCGGGTGTGGACATTGATACCCGTAGCGATATCTACAGTCTCGGGGTTTTGTTTTATGAGTTGCTTATCGGACGGACCCCATTTGAACAGAAAGAGCTGGTTAGCGGAGGTATTGACCAGATTGTGCCGGACTTTGCGGGAATGCGACCCGCTGCTTCCATCTGCCCGGTTCCATAAGATGAACCGGGAGGATCAGCAAATGATTGCCGGCAGTCGAACAACGGATCCCGGATGCCTTTATTCGCAATTGAAAGGCGATCTGGACTGGATTGTGGCGAAGGCGCTGGCAAAGGATCGTTCCATGCGTTTATGAAACGGTCGATGCGCTGGCCATGGATGTTGCACGATTCCTGCATAATGAACCGGTTCTGGCCCCGGCCGCCCGGCTGGCTTTATCGATTCCGTAAGATGATTCGTCGCAATCGTCTGGTGTGTGGTTCCGTTGCAGCGATTCTGCTGGCTCTGGTGGGCGGTCTGAGTCTGTCGATCGTGATGTTTCCTGAAGGCGGAAGAGGCTCGTTATAATGAGATGCAGTTGCGCATCGGCGGGCGGAGGTGCGGGAAAAGGTGAGTTCAGGCGGCG
This sequence comes from uncultured Vibrio sp., assembly GCA_963676525.2. Classification (GTDB taxonomy): domain Bacteria; phylum Pseudomonadota; class Gammaproteobacteria; order Enterobacterales; family Vibrionaceae; genus Vibrio. The sequence goes on along the minus strand of CAXXNB010000013.1, from coordinate 30,155 downwards.
CTAGCCTTAAATCAGGGGGCTCCGGAACGGGCGGAACGGCGTTGTTTGTGATATTTCGTCGGAGGTTCCGTCCATTGAGGAAGCGGCGGTTTATCGTCAACTCATGAAATGGCATATTTTGCAGGGAGAGCCGGAGGAAAGCGGTCCGCTGCAGCGACTCGCTGCTGAAGGTGAATCAGCTTAACGATCAGGATACTCAGAGTATTGACCTGCTGATGTGCAGTGCAGTTCTCTCTGCCGCCGGTGAGCCGTGCGAGTACAATGAGCCGTCTCTCAACGTGATGGATCGGCTGGATCCAAACATGCCGGCTTCGATCCGGGCCCGGATGGTTACGGCGGCGCTGCTTTGGCCGGCGGATGACCGTGTTGTCCGGAGGCTGTATGATCGTTCCCGATTAGAAGACTCAGTCAATGGGAAATCTTCCGTTGAGGATTCAAACGACAGCCTTTGGCAAAAACTGCAGCTCGCGGGGTGCGGGAGGCGTTACGCCGCATCAGATCACGAAAGAAGATGGATTGATTACGTTTGTTTCCGGCGGCGCTGACATCGTTAGTTCGCACGATAGTTTTGAGTTTGCCTATATGACGGTTGCCGGCGACTTCGATTTGTGCCTGCGGGTCCATTCCGTTGAATGGCGGGATGATTTTACGCGGGTCGGGCTGATGGTGCGCAATCATCTGGAGGCTCCGGATTCGCGGCAGATGATGATTGCTGTAAATGCCGGAAATACGTATCAGGTCATGATCCGTTCGCGCACCGGTTCGGAAACAGCCAGCATGCCGCCCGGTCCTTTGCCTAAAACGAGCGGATCCAATTCCTGGGTTCGCCTTCAGCGTGTAGGCTCCGTATTCCGTGGCTATATCAGCGATAACGGAAGCGACTGGCAGTTGCTGGATTCCTACGACAGCGCCATTGGGCCGGACGGGCCGTTTGCTGATTCCGCATGCGTAGGAATCGCTGCGTGCGCACACCATCCGAAGAAAACAACGGTTGGCCGTGGTCAGCGATTTCCGGGTTGTCTCCGCTCCGGCGATTGAGACGCTCCTGGCTTCTGCGATTCTTCACTATCGGATGGAGGATTCGAAGCAATGCGCGCATCTGTGTCGCCGGGCGCTCATGGACCCCGAAATCAATTCCGGACAGGCCGCCATCATCCGGACCATCCTGGCTATGGCGCTCGAGAAGCAAGGGAGCCGGACCGAGGCCCGGGAGCAATACCGGCAGGCTGACGAGATGATCGGGAAAACGGTTTTCCCTGTCGTTGGATGTCGGCAGTGATTCGCAGGGAAGCTGGTATGAATGGATTATTGCCCGCACTTTTCTGAACGAGGCGAAATTCCTTCTTTACTGATCCATTGCCCGGGGCAATCCCTTCTTTCTTCGGAAAATCCGATACAAAACAGCCTCGGATTATTTTTTCGAAAATAAGTGAACGCTTTTTGATGCGTTCCCCGCTTGTACCTGCAAATCTGAGCATAGCGTCCGGCTTCATGCTCAAAGAGCCGCTGAGTGTATTGTTTGATATAATAATCGAAAGGAACGCAGATATGAAACTGAAACAACTGACAGGGTATAGGGATTGCGCTGCTCGTCGGCGGGGCCGGCGCATGGGCCGAACCGATCGTATTGAGCAGTCCCGATAACTCGCTGGCCGTGTCCATCGAGACCGGGGGCCGTATCCATTATTCCGTGGCGCTGCGGGATCGGACTCTGCTTGAGGACAATCCGGTTTCCATGACGCTCGATAACGGCGTGGTCCTTGGACAGCATTCACATCTTGAGGAAAAGAAGGTTCGCAATCATATCAAGGAAACTATCCGTCCTGTGGTCCCGACCAAAAGTTCGCTGATTAAGACCGAATACAGTGAGGCCACCTTGACCTTCTCCCGAGGATTTCAGCCTGGTTTTCCGCGTCTATAATGATGCCGTCGCCTATCGCTTTGTCACCGACCGCGCCGGACCCATTAAAGTCGTCAGCGAGCAGGTGCAGTTTAACTTTACCGCCGATCACCGCGTTTACTTTCCCGAGGAAGAGAGCTTTCTGACGCATCAGGAACGCACCTTTAAATGCATAAAGCTCAGTGACATCACCCCGCAACGGTTCAGCAGTCTTCCGGCGCTGATTGATATTGAGAACGGACCGAAAATCGCCATTGCCGAGGCCGATCTGCGGGATTATCCCGGCATGTATCTGGAGGGAACCGGCGGAAACGCCCTCAAGACGCGCTTCCCGAAGGTCGCATTGGAGGAAAAACAGGATGGCGATCGCACTGTACGCGTAATAAAAACGGCGGACTATCTGGCCGACACACAGGGCAGAAGAACGTTTCCATGGCGCGTACTGATCGTGGCCGAAAAGGATACCGAACTTTTAGAAAACAACACCATCTTCCTGTTGGCGGAAGAGAGTCGGATTAAAGACACCAGCTGGATCAGGCCGGGTAAGGTGGCCTGGGACTGGTGGAATGCCTGTACTGTGTGGGGCGTGGATTTTCGCGCCGGCGTGAACACGGAAACCTACAAATACTTCATCGACTTTGCCGCAGAAAACGGCCTCGAATATATTATTCTGGATGAGGGGTGGTATGTGCTCGGTGACCTGCTGCAGGTCAGCGAAGGCATGGATATGGAGGAGCTCTTCGCCTATGGTAAAAGCAAGGGCGTGGATATTATTCCCTGGGTCGTATGGAAAACCCTCGATGATCAGCTTGTGCCGGCGCTGGATCAGTTTGTCAAATGGGGAGCCGCAGGGCTTAAGATTGATTTCATGCAGCGCGACGATCAATGGATGGTCAACTATTATGAGCGCATTCTCCAGGCGGCGGCGGAGCGACACTGATGGTGGACTTTCATGGAAGCTATACTCCGCGCGGACTGCGCCGCACCTATCCGAACCTGATGACGCGTGAAGGCGTAAGGGGAATGGAAAACTGCAAATGGTCTGCAACCGTCACGCCGGAACACTGCGTCACGCTGCCCTTTACCCGCATGCTGGTCGGCCCGATGGATTTTACGCCGGTGCCATGCACAATGCACAGGAGAAAAACTTTACCGCCCGCTTTACCCGTCCGATGAGCCAGGGCACCCGCTGCCAGCAGCTGGCCATGTATGTGCTGTATGAAAGCCCCTGGCAGATGCTGAGCGACAGCCCATCGATGTATAAGAAGGAGCCCGAGTGCATGGCGTTCCTGAGTGCGGTTCCGTCGGTATGGGATGAAACCCGCGCATTGGATGCAAAGGTCGGCGATTATCTGCTGGTGGCCCGGCGCTCGGGGGGGGAGTGGTACGTGGGTGCCATGACCGACTGGACGGCACGTGAGCTGACGGTGGATTTTTCGTTCCTGCCCAAAGGTTCGTTCACGGCCTGCATCTATCAGGACGGCATCAATGCCGATCAGTGCGGCGATGACTATACGATGACCCAGCAACGTGTCACATCCGGCACCGTCCTGAAAATCAGGCTGGCGCCGGGCGGCGGCTGGGCGGCACGGATCATCCCTGAGTAAAACATGTTTTAAAAATGAGGACAGAATGATGAATAAAATTCAAAAATGGGGCGGCATGGCAGGAATGGTTGCGGCTGTTTCGCTGACGTCTAATGTGTGTGCGGAGCGAGTATGGCTCGATGAGTTGCAGAGCGAACGGATTCAGCAGGGATGGGGGCAACCCCATGCCCGGCAATCGGTGGGAGGGAAATCCGCTGCGTATCGGGGGGACGGAATTTGAACGGGAATCGGGACGCATTCGGCGGCATCCATTCGCATTGCGCTCGATGGACAGGCGAATCGGTTCACTGCCAAGGTCGGTGTGGATGATGAAGTCGGGATGAAGGGCCGTGTCCGGTTTTTTATTTACGGGGATAAGACGGTTCTGTTGAAAGCAGCCTGCTTGAAGGCGGCGATCCCGCGCAAGAGGTGAATGTTGATCTGGACGGCGTAAAGCAGCTGCTCATTATCGTCAACGCTGGCGGCAACGGAATAGATTTTGACCATGCCGATCTTTGCGATGCCGTGATCCGTTATCATGGTGCGAAACCGGAAATAGAGGAAGTTCCCGTCGAACAACCGTTTATTCTAACGCCTCGGCGCCGGCGACACCACGGATCAACGGTGCCGGGATTTTCGGCGTACGCCCCGGTTCTCCGTTTGTTTACCGGATTCCGGCGACAGGCGATCGGCCGATGAAGTTTGCAGTGGAGGGGCTTCCGGAAGGACTGAAGCTTGATCCGGAAACGGGCATTATCCGCGGCACGATTGCTGATCGGACACCAAAGGCGCACAAGCTGGTATTCCTCGCAGAAAATGCGAAGGGGAAAGCGGCGCGGGCTTTCACGATCCAGGTCGGCGATACGCTTGCGCTGACTCCGCCCATGGGCTGGAACAGCTGGAATTGCTTTGCGCATGCCGTAAGCGCGGAAAAGGTAAAGGCGGCCGCTGATGCCTTTGTCGAGTCCGGGTTGGTGGATCATGGCTGGATCTATGTGAACATCGATGATTTCTGGGAAATCTGTCCGTTCAGCGATGATCCGACTTTGCAAGGGCCGGGTGCGCGATGCGGATGGAAAAATCCTGACCAATTCGCGGTTCCCCGACATGAAGGGGCTGACGGATTATATTCACGGGCTGGGGCTGCGCGCCGGCCTCTACTCCAGTCCGGGACGGTTTACCTGCGGCGGCTGCGTGGCAAGTTATCAGCATGAACTGCAGGATGCGGAAAGCTATGCACGGTGGGGATTCGATTATCTGAAGTATGACTGGTGCAGCTACGGTGATATTGCCCCGAACGACGTTATGGAGGAGCTGCAGAAGCCTTATCGGCTGATGAATGATTGCCTCAAGGCGCAGTCGCGCGACATGGTCTACAGCCTTTGTCAGTATGGCTGGGGCGCGGTGTCGACCTGGGGCGAGTCCGTCGGGGGAAATCTATGGCGCACAACCGGCGACATCACCGATACCTGGGGCAGCATGGCGGGGATCGGATTCAATCAGCAAAACGGTCTGGAATCATTCGCCGGTCCGGGCCACTGGAACGACCCGGACATGCTGGTGGTCGGGCACGTAGGTTGGGGGCCGAATCTGCATCCGACCCGTTTGACGCCTAATGAACAGTACACGCACATCACCCTCTGGTGCATGTTGTCCGCGCCGCTGCTTATCGGCTGCGACCTGACGCAGCTGGACGATTTTACGTTGAGTCTCTTGACCAACGATGAAGTCATCGGGATCAATCAGGATCCGTTGGGTGCTCAGGGATTCCGCGTGGCGAAGGATGATACGCTGCAGACGCAGGTCTGGAAAAAGCCGTTGGCGGATGGATCGCTGGCGGTGGCCCTGTTTAACCTGCACGAGCTTGAACAGGAGGTAAGCGTGAAATGGAGTGATCTCGGACTGGCTGGTCCGGCGCATCTGCGCGATGCCTGGCGCCAGAAGGACCTGGGCATATTCAGTGACCATTTCACGGCGCCCATCGCTCGCCACGGAACAATGCTGCTGATCGTGAAAAAGCCTGAAGCATAGAGACATCTTATCCTGGGAAGAGCGGCGAGCTATCGCTTCAACAACCGGGAAAAGGGAACGGGGAATAAAATCCGGGAGCGAAGCCGCATCGTTGGAATGACTGTAATTGGCGTTGCTGCGTTGGTCCGTGCTGACTCATCCATTGTCAGTTCTTACGGCTAGCGGATTCATCAGGATTCAGCGGAGTGTGTTTATACGGTTAGATTGCATTGCGCAAAGTGGAGAAAGTGTGATTAATTGAACAATGCTATTTGTGTCGGCGCATGTTGGTTGAGTGCTGTGGCGGAGTCGGAAAGGCGGTTTTTTTATGCAGAAGAATAAAAGGGGGAAGGTTAACAAAGGAGGACCCAGCGGGCTGATCATCAGTTTACTGGTGCATGCCGCGGCCTTCTTCGTGGCCGGTTTGTTTGTTGTTTTCACGGTGGTGAATAAGAAAGAACCGGAGTTTACCCCGCCGCCGCCGGTTCAGCGGCCGAAGATGAACCTCAAGAAGCCTAAAGTGAAGGTTCAGAAAAGCTCTAACCCCAAGCCGTCATCACGCATTGTTGCCAAGGTGAAAACCAAGGAAATGCCGGAAATCCAGCTCCCGGACCTGGTGGGTACCGGCGAAGGATTGCTGGGCGGTACCGGGGTCGGTGGCGATTTTCTGGACCTGCCGGATATCCCTCAGATCAGTGGGAAAATGGGGTCGGAAAAGTCGATCGGCTGTGACCTTATGGGAACCTTTTACGATATGAAGCGCCGGCCTGACGGTAGCTTTAACGGCATCTCCGAGGATGATCGATCGTTTATCCCGATTTTTCTTGGACAGGTGAATACGTTTATCAAGAGCGGTTTTAACCCTCTGTCGATGCGGAAGTATTATCAGTCAGCACGAAAGCTCTATGCTACCTGTCTGGTGGTTTCTCCCACCTGGACTTCCATTGGCCCGAGTGCATTCGATACGCCGGACAGCGGCGGCGGTTACTGGATGGTTCACTACAAGGGCAAGCTGGTGAACAAGGAGGGTATTACCTTCCGTTTCATGTGTCAGGCTGACTATTTTATTGTGATTTCGGTGGACGGCGAGGTGGTCTGGGCCGGGGTGTGGAATACGCCGGATCGTATCATTGATTATAATACGCTGGTCGGTGGACTCTACTCGCCCCAGCTGGGAACGCGTAAAAAATTTATCGGCAATGACCGATGTATGGCCGGCGAATGGATCACACTGGAACCCGGTGTGGCGAAGGATATTGATATTGTGATCGGCGATGAAAACGGAGAAACCGGGTTCATTATTGCCGTTGAGGAGAAGGATGCCGACTATGAGTCCGACGCCAACGGCGAACCTATTTACCCGATCTTTAAGACCTCGGTGCTGTCGCACGACCTGCTCGATCAGATCTTCAAGGATCTTCCGGTCGGCGAAGTGAACTGCACCAACGGACCGGTATTCAATGACCTTTAATATGATGAAGATTACAGGAGGGCGAACCATGCGTAACAGGAATGTCATCGGGGGCAGGGGATCGTTGTTCGTAGGGTTGCTTATGGCCTGTTTGCTGTGTGGCGGGGTGTCGGCGGAAATGCGCACATGGACGCTGAAGGACGGAACGGTGTTTGAGGGGGAGTTTGTTCGTTTTTTCTTCGATAAGCTGGTTCTAAAAGGAGCCGACGGCGAGCAGGTATCCTATCCTCGGGACTCATTTCAGCTTTCGAAGGAGGATCAGGAATATCTTGAGTTGGAGGATTTTCCCGAGCTGAAGATCTCTATCAAGAAGTCGATCACAAAGAAAAATTTTTCAATGATTACCGGGGCGGAAAACCGGCCTCCGGAATGGCGCGGCAATTTCGGGGTAAAGGTTATTCAGGCCGGCTCGACGGATTATCCACACGAGCTGAGACTGGAATTGTTTGCGATTGGAAAAGAGATTCGGGGGAACCGCTATCTGTTGCTGGATCGGCAGCGCACTCAGTTTCATCTGGATAAAACAAACGGCAAGCGTTTTGAGTTCGACAGCAAACGGACGGTGCGTATGACGGACCTGTGGGATGCAAACGACAACTATTCCCGGCGTGGTGAACAATATTTCGGCTTCCTGATTATTATTCGGGACAAACGTGGAAAGATTATGGCCGTCAAGGCATCCAATGACTGGTTGGAGGATAATATGGAAACGCTTGATAAGCGCAGCATCGGAAACTACATGGACAAGACCTGTATGCGGACCTATCCGAGCCGGCCGGAAAGCTATATTGCCAACCGTGCGGCCGGGCGCAACTGATCCGGCTATCTTGAGCGCCGGTAGGCATTGTATTCCTGGGCGCTCAGGTATCCATCGTGGTCGGTATCAATTTCCGGGAAGCGGCTCCACAGGTTTCCGGAAAGCTCTCCCCGGCTCAGGCGGCCGTCTCCGTTACTGTCGAGGCTGCGCAGGGCTCCCGGCATGAAATACCTGCGCTTTGTGCGCTTGGGATCCGTGTGAGGAATCTGCCGGCGGAAGGCGGCTCCGGCGACCGGATCGGTTTCAAGATGGATGATATAGCGTTGGGTTACAGGAATCGATTTGTTCTGGTCCGGCGCGCAGACCGTATACGAGACCTGCAGCATCAGGGGTTTTGAAAGGTCAAGCTGTCGTGCGGTCACCATAAATTCACGCGGCTCATTGTCATATTCCTCGATCCTGATTTCTTCTGCGCTGTCGACGGATGGCGAGACAATGCCGGTCGATGTAACGAGCCTGTAGCTCGGCGCCTCCGCCCGATCATCCCACTGCATCTTGTAGAGTGGATCCAGATGGAAGCCGAGGTAGAGCCGCCCGTTCCCGGATTCCAGCAGTTTCTCATCGGCTTCGGCCCGAAGCTTTGCATAGCAGGGTTCCGCCGAATGTTGCGGCTCAGTTTTCAGGGCGGAAAAGATCTCTTTTGTCGGGTTGAAGTGAATCCGGTCAAACAGGTTGGGCGGTGCAAGCTCCTTCGCCGGAATTCGGGGCGAGGGATAACGGCTGGCTGTTGTCTGTGTCGGCGCCGGACCAACCAGATCGGCCAATGCCTTGCGAATCAATATTTCCTCCGAGACTTTTCCGGTAAAATATTCTTCAGCCCTGGCATCGCAGATGAGCACATTGTGTGTTGGATGTGCGGCTGTCAGATCGCTCAAAACCGCATTGTCCATCCCGTCGCAAAACCAGTCCGGCCGGGTTTTCAGCAACGAGTGCGCCAGCTGCGCCTGTCGCGCGCGCTCCAACGGATTGAACGGTTCAATATAGCCATTGTTTTCCGGATGGGTCAGTGCGCGATAAAGATAAACAAAGCGAACGGATGCTGATGCATAATCATTGGCCAGTGCCTCAATGTTCCGATAGTTTTTAATAAACTCAGGATCAGTCAGGTCGCCCAGAACAATTACGCTGAATGCGGTTTCCTTCATCTGGTCATACAGCCTCCCGGATGCGCCTTCCGTATCAAGAATCGGGGCATCGGCCACGGTTCTTCGCTGTATCTTCTCCGGCACCTCTTCCGGGGCAGGTTCCTGCATTTTGTGGCTGGCCACTGTCGCCCGGTCTTTAATTACTTTCACGCCGTTGGCAGTATAAATATCTGTGATGCCGCGCTTCCCTCTGTTGTTTTCCAGTTTACAGTGATCAATCACGATCGCCGTTTTGCCTTCAACAGCAATTCCTCCGGCGCCTTTAAACGCTGTGTTGTGTGTGATTCGGCAGTCGGTCAGCAACGGCATACATCCCCCTTTAACATAGAGCGCGCCGCCGGATTTTTCCGCCCGGTTTCCCGTAAAGATGCAGGATGCAATCTCCAGTGCTGCACTGGTCTTCGGTTTAAATTCCGCCTGAACCGCTCCGCCGGTGTCCTGGGCCGCATTCGAGTTAAACCGGCAGTTTTTCAGCGAGACCTTTGTGTCGCCTTCCAGATGCACTGCGCCGCCGGCAGATCGTGCCTGATTGCCTGCAAAGGCGGAGTCAATAATGGCGACGGTACTGCTCCCGTCAAATCCCATGCCGCCGCCGTTTGCTGCCGCATTGGCCGAAACAACGCAGTTGGAAACCGTCAGCTGCACCCGTTCCCCATACAGTGCGCCGCCCTGCCAACCGGCGGTGTTCTTTTCGAGAACACAGTTGGCCAAACTCATTTTGCGGGTGCCGGTTGGAATAAACACCGCGCCGCCCGTTCCGCCCGGGCCGATGCCTGTCGCTTGGCCGCGCGAAATGGTGAACCCGTCGAGTGTTGAATCGGTGGCACCGGTGACCACATGGTAGCAGTTGTCTGTTTCATCCGCATTCGCTCCGATATCGCCGTTCAGGACCGTTCGGTTCGCCTTCGGATTGCGTTCTGACCGGGTTTCTTCCTCGCCCCTGAATCCGCCCAGAACCCGAACGCCGGGCTTTAGGTTGAAGGTGGCGCCGCGGTCGCTTCCGGCCGGTTTATAGACGCCGGTTTTAACCCAGACTTCTCCTCCGCCGGCATTGGCCGCATTGTCGATTGCCCGCTGCAGGTCCGAATAGGCATCCCTCCATTCTTTCCCGTCGCCCATTCCGGTTTTAATCTGGCCGTCAACGCGGAAAACCGGAGTTGGTTTATTCTGTGCGAATGCGACAGAGCAAGCCGCAAAAAGAGCTGCATACAGAGCGACCGCCCGGCATTTAAATGGGTTAAAGATAAACATTGCTCAGGTGATATCACGGAGCCCTTCTTTCGCTCAAACCAAAAGGAACTCAACACCGAGAAAGAAAGCCGCCGGAAAAACAGAATGACTGCAAAAATTATATTGTTCCCTGTTCCTGTCACTGATCGGGAGGGCGAGTGCATCCCTCCTTTTGGCCTATTGTTCAGTTTTTGAGGATCTCCGATGTCAAAAAGAGTCCGGATGCACCGTATAGCGGGGTTTCTCCTGTATGATCAAGGCATACCATGATCAGTCCGACAACGCCCACGGCCATTGAGAAATAACGGGCGGCGTACACAATGGCGGAATAAAGGCTTGCGGTTCTGTTGCTGCTGTCTGGTCCGGTTTGGTCGGAGCCGAAACCGGCCGTGAAAATCAATAACCCTCCCGCAAGAAAAAAGACAAAGGGGAGCACTGCTGTAAAGATGATGAAGGGAAGATCGACTCCAGAGGCGATCTGGAAAGAAAGCGCCGTCAGGACCATAAACAGTATCGCAAATACTCTTCGTTTCATCGGTTCTAAATATCTTTGCCGCATTTGGGGCAGTAATCAAAATCCGGCCTCACTTTGGTGCCGCAGTAAGGACAGAAGCCGCCTTCAAATTTGCGGGGATTCTCATTCGCTGACAGTTCTCGGGAAGAGGGCCGGGGCGCATGACCCAGGGTTTGGGCGATCGGATCCGATTCCTCGTTTTCCGTCGTAATGTCAAAATCGCTCATGCGGTTTTTCTGCGTTGCATTATAGGCATTGTAGGCAACACCCGCTATGGCCATGACGACGAAAAAAACGCCGAACAAAACGAAAAACCCCGGGGCTCCCATTGATGCGGCGCCGATGGTCCAGAAAACACCGAAAACGGCAACGACGATTCCGCCCATGGCTCCCATTGCGGACGGGCCTCTGCCGGGTTTTATGCTGTACATGGTTTTCCCTTTCTTCCTGATACGGGACACGAAGGAACCCGTCTTGTCCGGCGATTGTTGATACCGGCGCACGAGGCACGATATCTATTTGATAAACCGGATGCAGACCGGGATTCTGTAGGCCTCTCCCTTATACGCGTTGACGCCGGCAATAATGGCAAAGACCAGATAGGTGATGGCGACCGCCGGGAACAATAGCATTCCGATGCCAATGATGAGGCTCATCCATGCAACAATAACATAAATCGCGAACGAAATCTGAAAGTTGAGCGATTCCTTCGCATGTTGTTCGACATATGCATCCTCATCTTTTTTCAGCAGCCAGATGACGAGCGGTGCAATGAAGTTTGAGCTGGTGAGCAAAGGGATCAGGTATGCACAAAGCGCAAACAGTTTTTGCTCACTGGTCAATGGTTTTACCGGCGGCGCTTCTGCAACGGGAGCTGTTTCCGGTTCAGGGGTTACTGTTTCCGGCTCAGGGGTTATTGGTGTTTCCTGTTGTATATCTTCAGGTTCAGGCACGTTGTTTTCCATTGTTTTCTCCTGTTTATGTCAATGCAGTGAACAGTTTTTGTCTATTCTTGTGAACTTTTACAATGCATTAACGCCGGATGCTACTGCGCCGCCCAAAATAACAAAGGAAATAACAAAAAAAAACCGCCGGCAAATACCGGCGGTTCAGAATGGCGGAGAGAGAGGGACCCGAACTAACCACCGTTTTTATTGGTCGAAATAAGATTTCCGATCTTTGGTTGCAGTATTTTCGGTTTTTCCATCAAAACAATTCACCGCAACTCCTTCCAATTCTGGAATCCATTCCGGTTCTAGTTTAGATCGTAAAACCTTCCTAAAGCTTCGGGATTGTTCCGTTGTCACAAACCCGCGTAACTGTAGTGCAGCGCGCCCAGGCGCGGGAGGTTGGTCTTGCAGACAGCTTACGGAGTCAGCAGGAACCATAGGAACCCGTCAAGAGTTGATCGTTAAAAATAGTCGCTACGCTAAAAAAAACGGACGGCGCAAGCGCCTGCGCAAGCGCCAGTTTTTTTCCGATTTTTCCCGATTCCACTCTCCAGGCTTTCAGCTGACGGAACCCTAGAACCCCGCTTGTTTTCTTTCATCTTCATTTCAGAAAAACGGCAGGCCGCTTTTCAAATGAAGTCAAGTAATTAACATAAAGGAGACAGGACCCATGACAGACGCACAGAAGAAGATCATCCAGAACACAAAGAAGGCCGACCTCATCTGGAACGCCAAATTCCTACACAAGCGCCTACTCCAGCTGGCGACAGACGCGAGAGAAAGAGCCGAAGCAGCAGAACACATATACGGCTACAACTCAACCCCCGCACAGTCAACCGAAGCAAGCGCAGAAGCATACGCAATGGCACTCAATGCATTCGAAACAGCATTTGACCTCAAAAAATAACCGGAGCGATACCATGAACCAGAACATTGACGAAATGAACAAATTCGAAATTGAAGCCCTCATTATGAAACTTGCTGACAAAGCCCAGGACGCATGGAACTACCGGCCCGACCTGGCACCAGCATTAGAGCTAAAAATTATCGAACTTGAGCAGATACTCCTAACTTACTAACCGGGAAAGAACAATGAATAAAACCCTTGACCATGCAACCCCAACAGATCGGGAACGCCCTGAATTAAAAGTTTTCGATGAAATCACCGATACAAAAAATTGGACCCGCAGGTTTTATATCGGAGAAAGCTACGGGCACGAATGCCACGACCTGGAGCCAACCGACTGGATCCCCTCAGTTTGTGCCGCACAACTTGCAGGAATCAGCAAGCAGGCCATTAGCGACCGGATCAAAAGAGGAACACTCCCACACCGAAATGTTCAGCGCAAAAGCTGGTGGACCGGAGAAGCCACCGGCCAGCACGTTGTTCTAGTCCAAATGAAGGACGTACAAAAAAAAACGGAAGGCCGGGCGCCCCAAGGGATCAAGGAATAAAAAACCCGAGCTTGTACCTTATGAAAATATCCCGTTCGGATCCTATCTTATCGCCATAGATTGCGCATTTGCCGAAGAAATCACCGGAATCAAACATTATAAAGACGGAAGCCAATACCAAATCCACACACATGACAGAAACTGGATCACCGGAGAAATAAAAGAACGCCGAAAAGGTTCATCCGCGAAAGGAATCATGAACCAACTTTATGTAATGGACGGCATTTATGCAGATTATCCGGAATACATCATTATGCACATAAACGGCGAATACCTGGGAGGCCATCACGTTTACAAACTGCAGCTACCGGAAAAACAAACAGACCTATCCGAATTCTGCACTGATTCAATCAAGTGCAAAGGAGCTACCCAGAGCGAAGAACGCTATAAGGAAATGCTGCAGCATTACAATCGAGGAGCCGGAGCACTGGACTTATTCAAGTTCCTTGACTGGCCCGAGATACAAAACTGGAACAATGATGATAAATTTGCAGTCTTTGACCTGTTCATAGACTGGGCATACGACAACGAACATTTGAATTAATATTCCCTTGACCAAAAGAGCCGCCCAGATCACAACACCTGGACGGCCCTTTTATTCTGAAAATTTTCCCCGCAAGCGGGAATTTTTATTCATTCGCTTTGCTCATTTCAACCGCTTGTTTGTTAAGTACATGAGTCCCAACTGCTAGCTTTCCTTCACAGGTCATGTAGAGCTGATGAACGCGCCCAGGCGATATGCCCAACTTGGAGGCTATCGCTCTATACGTCGAACCGGAACGCTTATCTAAAACAATGTTTGTTTGCCTGTTTGTTAATTCTCTCATCACACACCAGCCTTACCTGCTTGAACTTCTATTTTTCCATTCGTTGTCTTTGCAACCTCATCTATCGCAGAAGAGAACCTTGCACTATAATCAGGGTAAATAAACGTCACATTGCCTTTTGCGTCCATAATATGCACCAACTCACTATCGGCCCGTAATACAGTGCCAGCGCTAGTCCTTAGCCCCTTGTAATATTTATGCCCATCTACATAAATATTCCTCACCACTCCATTTATAGACGCATATCTAAATTGACCGTAAAGAACATCAACCCTTTGAACCTCATCAGGCGAAACAAAACCATCTTGCCCAGGAGCCGAAGACGAATCATCAGCAACCACCTCAGCACTACCGGCCACTGGCCCCTTACGATCAAGGAATAAACCAACAATCGAAATGATCAAACACGCAAACAATGCTACCCGCTCAAAAGCATTCATTTTCTTACCCTTTACTATTTTTCCCGATTCCCCAAAATCGGTTTTCATATCGTCTGCCATCTTAATTCCTGAATTATGCAGACTAATTGACTGATAACACTGGAATACAAGCGTATCCCGCATGATCCACGTTTTCCTATTAATCGCCTCAGATTTAGCTTTACCGAATTGAATACGATGAAATTTTTCACAGACAATATGATCACGCCAGGGGGAGGGAAGCGGACGATTAAATATTGGTACCGGCCACGTATACATATCTCGGAAACGCCAGACAAAATGTGTTAGCGCTCTAATCCTTGATTCCAAGGAACCGAAGTCTTGAGCGATGAAAATCAGATTAATCCCAAGTTTTCGAATATGCCGAAGGAATGAACGAAATTCAGCAGTTGCATTCTTACTGGAAGCACCAGCCTCAAAATGATCTAGCGCCTCATCCAAAATCACCAACACAGGCCTTGTCTGGGATCCTTTCGGCAACTGCATAGGCAAAGAAGCATTCACCATTTCATCAGGAATATAATGATACTGACCTTCCTGCAAATTCCATTTGTACTCAACCCGAAGATAATGACGAAGACCGCGTGAATTATATTCAAACTCTGGCTTTCCGCTTTTATCCCGGCGCATTACCGGAAGAACCAAGCCGCCTTTGTGCATCTCCATTCTGCAGCGTTCATTACATTCTGGGAGCCAGAAAGATTTAAGCTTGTGCGAATAAGCCTCATTAAACCAGGGATCAAGGATAAACCGGATGTTCGAGAAAACAATGCCGCCCTCAGCAATGTGTTCAGCAGACCGAATGACAGAGTAAAACGATTTACCGCCACCCATTAAGCCGCTGAAACACTCGACAAACACCGCTACCCCCTAAAAAAAAATACTACTCAATAGTAGCGTCACCCACCGCATCATATGCTTCATCATGACTATAACCATGTTCACGAATCAGATGATAATAATGAGCGCTTTGACCCATAGCCGAGAGAATAAAACGTTGTCCACACTCAGAACAAACCGCACATTGCCTTTTATTCGAACGATAATCATTAAGATCATCCAAACGACCTTTTCTGCCCCATCCCATAACAAACCTCACTATTTTAACAATTAACCCAATACCAGCTTTTTAAAAGAGAGAAGCCCGCGAATGATCATGCAGGCAACATAAAGCGTAAACAACGCAACCAGAGCAAGAAATACCTCATCCAGAGGAAGAATTGTATTTGCCACGGCAAACGCATCAGCTGCACTAGAATATGCCGCACTTGCATCAATAGATATTGAAGTCATATCGACCGACTCCAACCGAGATTGAACACGTGAGATTGCCTCACAAATGAAATCATAGACAAATTTTACAACGGCAATCACAACCGGAATAAGCGCATAAACATGACTAACAAGCCAAGTCCAGACCTTCTTTCCCAATAATTGACCATTGCGCAACAGATCAAGAAGCCTGCCGAACCAACCGCGAATATCCAACAACCAACGAGGAACGCCAACACTCATATCAACGCCGCCTTTACAATTCGAATTGCCGCAAATACCGCCCAAATTGCGACCGCAGCCACCTCAATCATCCGAATCACCGGCAACCAAGTGAACTCTGTCAAATCAAACGACATCTCATCAGGCAGAATTTCTTCTGTATATGGTGACCCTTGCGGTAGATCTATCGCAATAAAATCTGCAGACCCCAAGCTTTCCGGAACCTGCAAAGTGAAATATCGACCCATCCAACCAGAGAAAAACGAATCAGCATCATCAATCCGGCCAACCGCATTTGTAACACTCAATTCCACACCAGAATCATAGGAAAGCGCATTTGTTTCAATCTCAACAGAAGCTATAGCAAGAGTACCGGCCGAAGGTCTGTCTTTGAGCATTAGTAGAGATTGCATCAGCAATACTCTTTGCGCTTACCGTATTATCCTGCAAAGCTGAATTGATCTGCGTACCAATAATACCGCCGAGCGTATCGCCCTGGAGCCGCTGATTTTGCAAAGCCGTTTCTACCGCATCCGTTATGTCATCTTCACTCAGTTCACCAGATGCCAACTCTTCACCAATGGCGCTTGCAATCTCTTCTGCGCTTAGCTCTTTTTCAGTCAAGGAATTGTTTAGCGCATTCTGAACCGCAGATTCTATTTCTTCCTGAGAAAGCTGACGATCATTTAAGGCATCATAAACACCAGCATAAACATTCGAATACGTCAGACTATCGCCACCGATAGATTCACCATCGCCGCCCGACTCCTCACCCCGTACCATCATCGCCGGAATCATCGCCCGTACCATCATCGCCGGAATCATCGCCCGTACCATCATCAGGTACTTCATTAGTGGAGCCACCAGATACCAATTCGAAAATACGAGAATAATAGATTTCATAATCAGTACCACCTGTATCATTTTCACCAACATCAGAAAATACCAGCTGGACCCGCGCCTATGTGATTTGAATAAATCGAATTATAAATCTGAACTTCGATATAATCGTAATCTTCCCCCGTATCAGGAGAAACCTCTGCAGTCCCATCAATATCTATCGGAACTGTACTCACATAATCATTGAACAATTCAATGATTTCACCAGAAGAGACGCTATGCAGCCAAGCGCCAATAAGTAACTCAGTATTAGCTGGATCCTCATTCTCAAAGTGCAGATCCCAGGAGTAATTGTCGACCGGATCCAACAGCTCAGGAATATCAGCAGATAGCAATGTCGTATCGACATATTCATAAAAATAATATTCTGGAATCTCACCAGTCCCTGTCGGCAACCGCAGATCATAATTATTGCAAATAACCACAGAGCCACCATCTTCAACATACGAAAACTGCCCCTTACTCGTTGAACCGTAACATCTGTAATCATTCTGATGAACGTCATCAATATAATGGTGAATTGTGGAACCACCCCCCGAATCAGGATTGTACCTCATATCAATCCAGATAAAGGATGCCCCCTTTGTCACCGTTGAAATTCCATCATAACCATCATCCCAATCAAACCCCTCATTGGGACCACAGCACAAATCAGAGACATAAGCCCTTGAACCACCTCTTTGGAAATAGATAGCTGCAGCCGAATACGAAAAAGACGCCACCGGCCAGAGTAGCGAAAGAGTCAAGGAATAAAAAAGCGCTTTCATCAAAGCGGACTCCTCAAAGTGATATAACGAAATAGAAGAATACCCAGACCCATGCACCCGATACGACAAAGCCAAACCCCGACATTAGTCAGGGTTTGGAGTTGTGCATATATCGCTTGAAGTGTTTCGAGTTCAGTCATTAGACCGAATTAGTTTGCGGAAATTGCCCGCTTAACCTTGCGATATACCCAACTTGCGGCGACGATCGTAAGACCAGTCCCCAGCAGAGTGATGAACGTGGTAACGCCGTACGCGATCCAGGTGCCACAATCGGTAACCACAGTATCAAACGTAGTAGTATCAACAGCCGCATTTGCATTTGCCCCGACCAACAGGCCAGCACCAACAACGAACGCGGACACATGCTTACGCAGGAATGAACCTGCAGATTTAATCATCTTTTTCATAATTTACCTTTCCTTATTAGTTAACAGCCCCACCCCACGCAGGGCATTTGTTTTTGTTTGTTTCGTTACCGAAACACTTCAAATCAATTTTGCTTAAACGCTTTAAAAATAGTCAGACCTGCAGCCATTGGATAAAAGAACCCTGCAGCCATGCTTACACCTAGCGACATAAACCCAAAGAAATCTGCAATCGTAAAATCCATCAATCATTCTCGCCAATGATTGCCGTTTTTGTTCATCCATCCGTCATGGTCAAAATCAACCTGAACCTTACAACCGGCGACCATGTTGTAAGCCTCTTCACGCTCATACCCCTCATCGCCCCGGAGATGATAAAAAAAGCGCCCTGGCACCGCCAGACGTATACGGATATTCCAACCCACAATCAGGACAAACTAAGAGATACCTGGCCATTACCCTTTTCTCCAATTAGAGCGAATTTTGAGAAATACATTGCCACCAATCATGACCAGGACAAACAACCACAACGGCCAGAACGTTAGAAACTTGACTAGGAGAATTTTAAGCCCACCCAGCGAGCTTGAAAGGAATGTTATGATGCTATCCATTAGAACGGCACCTCATCATTTTCCTGCAGATCCAGAAGGCGATAATGATCAAGTAATTTCTTGTGACGTTCGGGAAGCTCGTTTTCACCGATGCCGCATACATCTTCAATGAATTCTAAAAACTCATCAGAGGAAAACGCGCATTTGATCATAGAAAGCGTAGCACTAATGCGCTCGATAAATTGAACCGACTTTTCAACAGTCTGAATACGAACAGGATTAGAAAGCTTTACCTCTCCCATGTAATCAACAATAGATTGCCACCAGTCCAACCGCTTATTCCGATCAAGGTTCTTATCTTTCTTATCGATAAAATCAATAACGCCGCAAATAAGGCCCATGATTAGCGCAGCAAACTCTTCTATGCTTCCGCAAATTGAAAGCTTTTGCCCAACCCGCTTTGCTTTATCTTTGCCAAACTGGACCTCATAACGGATTGAATCCTGTTTCCCGCCTGATTCCAGATACTTATCATAAATACGAAGCATCTTCCCTGTACCCGTTGTACGGGACCCAAAATAAAGCGTATCAGATACGATTTCGCCCCTGGACGATCTTTTGCACATATGCAAGTGAGTCCGAAACCCCGTATAATTTCCGTCATCCGCGAGAGCAGCTATTTCGAAAGGCCTGATACGCCTTGAAAAATCATCATAACAAAGATCTATGCGCGATATTTGACCCCGGAACCGCAGAACAACATCATAAATAAGTTTATATACGCCATTTGCAGTAAACTTCTGCAGGCCAGAGCCTGTTATTTCCAAACAAAACCGGCCCTTATGAAGCCTATCTGACCGCTCACTAGTTGAATCAATATATAGCGTGCAGGAGTAAGGATTGAATTCAACGCGCGTATCGTAGAAATACCGACCACGGTCTATCTCCTCAGGAACAACTTCATATATCTCTTTTAGGTACGAAACCACCTCGTTTATCTGATCATCAGGTATTGAAGCCGTTAACCAGTCGACCCCGCAGCTTGATTCATTGCAGACGGGAATATGAGGTGTTTGGGAATCTACGCCCCCTATTAGCATATGGGGCAATTCACCAAGCCAGCCGGCCGCGCTTGCGCGCGGACCGGCCAGCTTGGTGTTCCCGCCACTCACTAACGAGAAGGTTTCAGAGCTACCGCGTTCCGCAGTGATCTCTTTCACTGAATCAGAGCTTTCCTGGCTGCCGCTGGCGGATGATCTCAGATTCTTTATTTTCGCTAAATGAGTGCATGTTTTTATTCCTTGACCTTAAAGAGTAATTATTTGACTTCCTTAATGCTTCCGAAGTAATAGCGATTACTGAACCGATCCGAGCGCTCCTCTTCACCGGAGACTTCAACAGTTTTGCCAATCAACGTATTACAGGCCTGCAGCTGAGCTTGATCAGTGATCTGAACCTCCAACGTTTCACCCAGACCAGCGACCATAAGCTGATGAACCGTATCACCCTTCTTTGTTTCGAATACGTTCATACGGCGAGCTACGCCCTGAAATGTATATGTGAGTGGTTTGAACATGAGTTTATTCCTTTCCTGTTTCGGTTTCTTCGGTGCGCCGACGGATCCACCCGCCAGACCTACGCACTAAAACGATGTTTTTGATTTCGCGCCCTTTGAGCGCCTCTTTGATGAGTGTTTGTGCCTGGACTATTTGGTCGTAATATTCGCCCAGGTGCTGGAGGTGACCGTTTGCATAGGCTGAATCTTCCAGTGCAAATTCGATCTGACGCAGTGCATTTTGCAGGTGTGTGCGGATGCGCGGATCATCCACGTTTGAAATGAGTGGTTTTACCTCTTCATTCATACGTTCGTAATCAGAGAGGGGATGCAGGCCACGGCAGGCCCGACGGTTTAAGGAGTCAATGGATAGATTGCTCATGCTGCCGTCCCCGCTTCTTTATGTTTGTCGTAAATACGGATGGAACGCCGTGCTGCATATTTGCCGAGGGTTGCCGATACGTGCTTTGTCCGGCAGGTAGGGCACATGTAAGAGGATTCCAGACGATACCAGCCTGTAAGAATGATGCTAGTTGCTATGTCCGAATGGTTGTAACCATAGAAGGTTTGAGACACGCCGCAGGTACAACTGATTATGTGAGTGATCATTGTACCTAGCCTTTGATTAGGGATTCCGACAGGTAGCGATTGAGTTCAACGCGGGAGATTTTCCACTGATGCTTAAAGCCGCGGAGACGGCGAAGGTGGCCCTGATCTATGAGACGGCGTACTGCTGCAGGCTTTACGCCCATTTCGTCTGCGACTTCCGAGACTGTGAGTGTTTGTTTTTTCATGTTTAACCTCGTTTAACAAAGTAAACAAGAGATAGTCGACCTTGTTTGACTAGGTCAACATTTAATTTCATTTAATTTCACTCAATCAAGTCCACCATATTTTCAAAGGTTGAAATATGAGCGGTAAGAAAACAGAAATGGTTGCGTTTAGACTTTCAGAGGAACGCAAAAAAGAAGCTGAAAATATATGTGAAGAATACGGACATACGCCCGGATCAATGGCTGGTCTGCTTTTCGAAAAATTCCTAAAACAAGCTATATCAAAAGGACCGAAATTAGTTTGGCCACCGGAATTCAATTATTATCCAGCTGGAACACAGAGCGTCCAGGAATCAAAAGATTCCGCAGCGCAAATCGCAAACTCAAACCCAGAGCAGAAGGCCGGGTAATTTATTCGGAAATCGACCAATGGAAACGAATATGACTTTTTTTGCAATCAGATTTACAAGATTTACCAAGTTATCGATCTTTGTGTTTTTTCTTGTAGGGATATTCCCCGCATACGCAAGAATAGGAGAAAGACAAGCCAACGCATCAGGCAGATACGGAAAAGGGAATAAGCTAAACAGAACAATCTTGCCCGGAGCTACTACGTACAAATACACCCATGAAAAATGGACTATTAAACAAGCATACGTAAAAGACATTGCTTATAGAGTAATCTATTCAAGCCCGTACGGTAATATTTCAGAAAAAGAACTGCAGGCAATATTCAGCGCAGAAGCTGGATGCAAATACTGGTCAGAATTATCCAAAGCAAATAAATCCTACTATAAAATACCGAGTGATAAAAAAGCATGGACATCCGGAAAGGGTCACATTGCAATTCAAGTTGACAATAACACCTTAAGAATTGACTCAAAAAAGGTCAGAAAATATCTGATTGATTACGAAAAAAATAAATCCAAAATACGGAACAACAACACCCCTGATTTTTAAGGAAGTATCTTAAAATAATCCTCAGAATCTTCCCTTCCAGCATTCCCCTTGTAATGCTCATACAAGATAGCCACATTTCCACGATGAGTTAAAAGAGTAGCTGTTTTTCCGGCGTCACCATGCAACGCCACGTGATATGTACAAAAGGAATGCCGCAGGGCATTGTGAGGCATACGAAATTTAGTTTTCACAGCTATCTGTTCTTTTCTTCGATCCCAGAGCCGTTTTGACAAGGTGAATCCTTCTGGAGCTGCTTTCTTTGCATATTCAAGCCAGCTCCAGAGATTGCCCGGATGACCATCCAAAAAGATTCGACGTTTGTTCTTTGCCGCTTCAGCCCGAATCAGGATGCCCCGTTGTTTGAAATCGATGTGTTTTAAATCCAGGCGAGCACATGCACTGGAACGGATCCCAGCGAAGGCCGACAGAGCCAGATAGGCAAGTGCATCCGGATAATGTTCTTTTGCTGCAGCAAATATAGATTCGGTTTGTTCAATGGTTAGAAATTTCGGTTCAGGCATAATGACATCCGGAACCGGAACATTCAGGAATATGTTTTCCCTGGCATAGCCGTGCCGAACACACCATTGCATAAATGCGGAGCAATTTTTAATATAGTTACGAACCGTAACCGGCTTGTATCCCAGAGAGAAAATCCATTCTTTCACCTGATTAAGTTCAAGTGATGTAAGAGAGGGAGCGGGACAAGCCGTTTTAAATCTATTGAGTATATTTCGGACTGCACGAAGATAGTTATCATCCCGGCCAAGGTTCAGCTTTTCGTCTAAATATTCCTTTACCGCATCATTCAGGGAAATGTCTTTTGTGGAGATCCTATCGGCTTCTGCTTCACAGACAGCAAGAACTCTTTGAGGAGACCCCAGAAGATCTATGCAGGTTCGCATGATTTGCGCTTCAAGTGTGGAAACATCAAGAGCTGCCAAGCCTTCTCTTTTTTCCTTATTAACCAGCTCAGCAAAGAATGCATCACGGTCAGCTTCAAATTCAAAAAACTTATAGCTTGGTTTTTTCCAGTGCCCCCATTTTACCCCGAATTGATTAGCACGATCTTTACGATCATATTTCTTAACCGACATCATTTCCCTTTCTGGTTGCAGTTTGGTTGCTAGTCCAACTACAACCAAACACCACGAAACCCTACAAAACAAAACTTTATATTTATATGGAAATTCTCATTTCGGCCAATGATAGCAATAAAAAAGCGCTATTATTGACTAATAGCGCTAGAGATAAAAATTTGTATGGCGGAGAGAGAGGGATTCGAACCCCCGGAGGCTTGCACCTCTCCGGTTTTCAAGACCGGCGCCTTAAACCACTCGACCATCTCTCCGTGTGGAAGAAGGCGGAATGTATAAACCTGTCGGTTTCAACGCAAGATCATTCTTTAGGGAATGGTTATTGGGCAAAGATGGTCATGGCGGCGAGGTAGAGGCCGAGCATGATGGCGGCGGTGACGACGGTAGCGGCGGTTCGGCGTGTTCTCAGCAGCACTCCGGCGAGCACGGTGAGCAGCAGAATGAGCCCGACGCTGGTCCAGTGGGTACGCGATGCATGTCTGAGCATGCTGTCGCCGCGCATGGCGATGTCGGCGCAGAAAATAATCAGCAGGTTAAACATATTGCTGCCCAGCACATTGCCGACCGACATATCAAGAAAGCCCATACGCACGCTCGAAAAGGAGATGACGAGCTCCGGCAGGCTGGTGGAGATGGCCAGGAAGAGGGTGCCGATCAGGCTGGCTTCCAGTCCGAATCCGCCCTGTTCCGGCGGGAGCGCCATGCGTCCGCCGAGAATAGAGAGCAGGATGCCTCCGCCGATAATGCAGGCGCAGAGCAGTCCGAGTACTCCGTAAAAATGAGTGGTCGGCAGGTTGGCCAACGCGCTTTCGGAGGGAAGGTGTTCTTCGTCGTTTTCTGCTCCGAGCTGTTTGTGCTCGCGGCGAATGATGAGCATGTAGGCGATCGGCAGGGCGAGCACCGGCCAGCTGCAGCCGATCAGCGGAACGCGCAGGTCGGCCATGTTGGTGGTCAGGAAGGCAACGGAAAAAATGACCAGCATAATCAGGCCGTACACCGTCGAGTCCGTATGCGGGCTCTCCAGTTTCCTGGGATCAAATTTGCGGGGAAAAACCAGAACCAGCAGGGCAAGAATCAGCAGGTTGAACACATTTGAACCAAGCATGTTCCCCGTCGCCAGATCGGCACCTTTGGCCAGATCAACCGGGTTTTGGAGTACGGAGGTCAGCGAAACCACCAGTTCCGGAAGGCTGGTGACGGCCGCAAGAAAGATCAGGCCGACGAGTCCGCTGCCGAGCCCGGTCCGTTCGCCCAGCGCATCACCGTAAATACTGAGGCGGATGCCGGACAGCACCACAATACCCGCCACGGCCAGGAAGGATATAACCAGGCCGATCTGGGTTCCGATGAGTTGTTCAATAAATTGCATGCCGTGCTTTGTACTACAGTTTGAATGGCGGGGATATTATTTTTTCAAAGGTGATGTGTAATGGTGCGCTGTAGAATCGGTGTTTGTCCAGTGGGCGTGGAAGCGGCGTCCAGCCGCTTAATCTATGCGACGAGGCCGGCGCATCTACAACCGCATTTACCCGCTGTCGCGCCTGCGAAGCTTTGCGTCATCTTGTCGCGGTGGGTGTGCGTAAATGGCGCGGATTCGGGGCCCCAAGCTGCTAAAAAATGCGGAATACGGGCACTTTTTGCGTTGGCACGGTCGATGCGGTAAGGCGAATTGAATCGATCCACAGATTACGCAGATGAATAGGATTTTTCCTGAGTATCTAATCTGAGCAATCTGTGAAATCTGTGGACTAAAATTTACTGACGAAGGAGGACATCATGGATTTGAGTAAAACGACGCAGAAGGTGCAGGAGGCGATGCAGCAGGCGCAGGTGAAGGCACTGCGGTATGGACATCAGGAGGTGGACGCGGAGCATGTTTTGTTTGCGCTGCTGGATCAGGAAAACGGGCTGGTTCCGCGGTTGGTGGAGGCGGTCGGCGCATCGGTTCCGGTGGTGCGGGCGCGCTGTGAGCAGGAGCTGGAACGGCGTCCGCGTGTGCAGGGTTCAACCGAGGCCGGCAAGGTCTATATCACCCAGCGACTGAATCAGCTGTTGGTGAAGGCGGGCGATGCGGCGAAGAAGCTGAAGGATGAATTTATTTCGGTGGAGCATCTGCTGTTGGTGTTTTCGGATGAGATTGGATTTTTGAAGGAAAACGGCGTGGAGCGTAAGGCTGTGCTGGAGGCCCTGAAAAAGGTGCGTGGAAATCAGCGGGTAACGTCGGACAATCCCGAGAGCCAGTATGAGGCGCTGGAAAAATATGGCATGGATCTGGTGGAGGCCGCGCGGTCGGGCAAGCTCGATCCGGTGATCGGCCGCGACGCGGAGATCCGTTCGGTGATCCGTATCCTGTCGCGCAAGACGAAGAATAATCCGGTGCTGATCGGCGAGCCGGGCGTCGGCAAAACCGCGATCGTGGAAGGGCTGGCGCAGCGTATTGTGCGCGGCGATGTGCCGGAAGGACTGAAGGATAAGTCGATCTGGGCGCTGGATATGACGGCGCTGATGGCGGGCGCAAAATATCGCGGTGAATTTGAGGAACGCCTGAAGGCGGTGCTTCAGGAGATCAAGGCGGCGGAAGGGCGCATTATCCTCTTTATCGACGAACTGCATACGATTGTCGGCGCCGGCAAAACGGAGGGTTCGTCGGATGCGGGCAATATGCTCAAGCCGATGCTGGCGCGCGGCGAGCTGCACTGTATCGGGGCCACGACGCTCGATGAGCATCGCAAATATATTGAGAAGGATTCGGCGCTGGAACGGCGCTTCCAGCCGGTGGTGGTGGATGTGCCGAGCGTGGAGGATACGATTTCGATCCTGCGCGGTTTGAAGGAACGTTTTGAGGTGCATCACGGCGTGCGGATTCAGGATGCGGCGCTGGTGTCGTCGGCGGTGCTGTCGGATCGCTATATTTCCGACCGCTTCCTGCCGGACAAGGCGATTGATTTGATGGACGAGGCGTGCGCGACGATCCGTACGGAGATTGATTCGATGCCGGCGGAGCTCGATGAAATTACGCGTAAGGTGATGCGGCTGGAGATTGAAGAGACGGCGCTGAAGAAGGAGAAGGATAAAGCCAGTCAGGATCGGCTGGCGGATTTGCGGCGCGAGCTGGCGGATTTGAAGGCTGATGCCGATGCGATGAAGGCGCAGTGGGATAGCGAAAAGGGCGTGATTGAAAAGGTGCGCGAATTGCGCGAAGGGCTGGAGCTGGCGAAAAAAGAGGCGGAAAAGGCGGAGCGTGATTATGATCTGGAGCGCGTGGCGAAGCTGCGCCATGGCACCATTCCGGATATTGAAAAGCATCTGGCCGAAGCCGAAAAGGCGATGGCCGAGCGCGAGGCCGATTCGCTGCTGCGCGAAGAGGTGACCGAAGAGGAGATTGCCGAGGTCATCTCGCGCTGGGCCGGCATTCCTTTGACCAAGCTACTGGAGGGCGAACGCGAAAAACTGCTGAAGCTCGACTGTGTCCTGCATGAGCGGGTGATCGGTCAGGATGAAGCGGTGCAGGCGGTGGCGGATGCAGTGCTGCGTTCGCGCGCCGGCATCCAGAATCCAAACCGTCCGATCGGATCGTTCCTGTTCTTGGGGCCGACCGGCGTCGGCAAGACGGAGCTGGCGCGTACGCTGGCGTGGGAGCTGTTTGATTCCGAGGACAACATGGTGCGGATCGATATGAGCGAGTATATGGAGAAGCACACGGTGTCGCGCCTGATCGGTGCGCCTCCCGGCTATGTCGGTTTCGAGGAGGGCGGCCAGTTGACCGAAGCGGTCCGGCGCAAACCCTATTCCGTAGTATTGCTCGATGAGATTGAGAAGGCGCATCATGATGTATTCAATGTGCTGTTGCAGATTCTGGAAGATGGGCGGCTGACCGATTCGCACGGGCGGACGGTGAATTTTAAGAACACGATCATCATTATGACCAGCAATCTGGGTTCGACGCATCTGCTGGAAGGAATTGATTCGGATGGGCATATCAGTGACGCTGCGCGCGAGGATGTGCTGAGCCTGCTGCGGTCGCAGTTTCGTCCGGAGTTTTTGAACCGCGTGGATGAGACGGTGCTGTTCAAGCCGCTGTCGCTCAATGAAATTGCCGGGATTGTCGGTCTGCTGTTAGCTGATCTTCGGAAGCGTCTGGCTTTGCAATCCATCGGGCTGTCGCTGGATGAGGCAGCGGAAGAATACATTGCTAAAGAAGGCTATGATCCGGTCTACGGAGCCCGCCCGTTGAAACGCTTTATCCAACAGCATCTGGAGACGCCGCTTTCGCGCAAAATTATTGCCGGCGAGCTGGCAGAGGGGGCAACGGCAACCGTGACGGTGTCAGACGGATTGTTGAATCTATCGGCGAATTAAGGCGAGATGATTTGATATTCATCCATTCAGCGATTAGGAATTAGGTTTTTACGAATTAAAGGAGATTTATGAACAAGCAGTCAAAACAGTTTCTGGCCGACATGATCAACAGCATCAGCCCGTCGGGCTATGAAGGGCCGGCGGCCAAG
This sequence comes from uncultured Vibrio sp., assembly GCA_963676525.2. Lineage (GTDB taxonomy): Bacteria > Pseudomonadota > Gammaproteobacteria > Enterobacterales > Vibrionaceae > Vibrio. The sequence continues at coordinate 2,840 of CAXXNB010000013.1, read as the reverse complement.
GTATGGAAGGCCGAGGCCGAAAAGTTTGCCGATAAGGTGTGGACGGATACGCATGGTAACTCGCATGCCGTGCTGAATCCCGGCGGTTCGCCGCGCGTGATGTTTGCCGGCCATTATGACGAAATCGGTTTCCAGGTTACCTTTATCGATGAAAAGGGCTTTATCTGGATTCAGGCGTTGGGCGGTTGGGATGCAACAGATTGCGCAGGGTCAGCGTGTTCAGATTCTGACCAAGAACGGTATTGTGCGCGGTGTGATCGGTAAGCTGGCGATTCATATGCAGACGCCGGAGCAGCGCAAACAGGTCAGCGAAATCAAGGATCTGTGGGTGGATATTGGCGCGAAGGATCAGAAGGATGCCGAAAAGATGGTTGAGATCGGCGATCCGATGGTGGTGGCCTATGGCTATGAAGAGCTGGCCAACGGCTTGGCGGCTGGCCGCGCATTTGATGACCGCGCCGGCGCCTTTGTTATTCTCGAAGCCGCACGTCAGCTGGCGAAGCTGGCACCGAAGGCGGAAATTTCATACGGTCGCCACGGTGCAGGAAGAGATTGGTCTGCGCGGCGCAAAGACGGCGGCGTATGGAATTGATCCCGATGTCGGCATTGCGGTTGACGTAACCTTCGCAACGGACCATCCGAATATGGGCGAAGCCATGAAGCGTGAAAAACCTGATTGAGCTGGGCAAGGGGCCCGTGATTACGCGCGGTCCGAACATTAACCACAAGCTGTTTGATCTGCTTGTAAAGACCGCCAAGGCAGAAAAGATTCCGTATCAGGGTGAGTGCCGATCCGCGCGGCACCGGAACCGATGCCAATGCGCTTCAGCTGAACCGCGCCGGCGTGTCGACCGCACTGGTCAGCATTCCGTCTGCGCTACATGCAACAGTCCGTGTGAGCTGATCTGCCTGAAGGATCTGGAAGCCTGCGCCAAACTGCTGGCCAAGACCGTGGAAAAGATTACACCGAAGACCGACTTTGTGCCGTTTTGATGAGTGACGAGTGACTCGAGAATAGAATGATGGGCCGGGTGATTTCCCGGCCCGTTTTGTTTGGTATGTCCGGCGGGGGGCGCATTCACTTTAGGGGGAATTCCCTTGCGCTCCTGTCAGCGTTATCATTTTCCGCAACCGGAAGATGGATCGCATTTGCTCTTCTGAGCGATAACCGGAAACAGGAGCCGTACATACGCTCCATGGAAAGGAAATCAGCTTCGCGTGATCACTCCGCTTTCTCCTAACTCGATTGTTGTTATGTCATTGTAAAGGTCTTGTGCTTTTGTAATCGAAGTTGGCCGTTGTTCTAACCTATTTTTTCAGACCATGGATGAGCCGGCGGAGTGTCCGTTCGGCGGTGTCTTAAGGAGGTTGCTGTTATGATGAGTCCTGCATTCTGGTGGGCGTTGGTCGGGATTGTCCTGATGATCTGTGAATTAGCGGTTCCGGGGCTGATCCTCTTTTTCTTTGGGCTTGGGGCGTTGGTTTACGGCGCTGTTGGTTGCCTTGGTGGATGTTTCTTTGACGGTTCAGCTGGTATTCTTTTCAATTGCGTCCCTGCTTTCCCTGTTTAAGCCTCCGGCGTTTGTTGAAGCCCGTATTCACCGGGCGGACCAGCGACGCCTCGGCGGATGCGTTGTCTGAATCCATGGCAGGGGAAGAGAGGGGATTGTGAGCGAGCCGATTGCGCCGGATATGCCGGGGAAAATTACGTTGCACGGAACCGATTGGAAGGCGGAGTCGGAAGAGCATCTTGATGTTGGCCGGCAGGTTGTTGTGGTCGGACAAAAAAAGTTTAACACTGGTTGTAAAAGCAAAATAGGAGGATGCAGTTATGGGAACGCTTGGAGTAATAGAATCATCAGGCACAGTGGGCGGAATGATCATCGCATTGATTATCGTCGTTTTCATTGTGGTATCGATCGTGAAGACGATGCAGATTGTGCCTCAGCGGCATGCGTATATTGTTGAGCGGTTGGGAAAATACAATAAGACGCTGGAAGCCGGGATGCATATCCTGATTCCGTTTATCGATAAAGTGGCTTACAAGCATACGCTCAAAGAGCAGGCGGTGGATGTTCCGCCGCAAATGTGTATCACCAAGGATAATATTTCGGTGGAGGTTGACGGGATTCTCTACATGCAGGTGATGGATCCGAAAAAATGCGTCGTATGGAATTAATAACTATACCTTTGCCTCAACACAGCTGGCTCAGACCACCATGCGTTCGGTGATCGGTAAGCTGGATCTCGGACAAGACCTTCGAGGAACGCGATTCGATCAACGGCGCGATTGTGCAGGCGGTCGATGCGGCCTCCGATCCGTGGGGTGGTGAAGGTTACCCGTTTATGAGGTGAAAAATATTACGCCGCCGCCGCAGAGCATTAAGGATGCGATGGAAAAGCAGATGCGCGCCGAACGTGAAAAGCGCGCCACGATTGCCGAGTCGGAGAGGGGAACGACAGGCCGCGATCAATCAGGCCGATGGTGAAAAGCAGGCGGCCATTGCTCGTTCTGAAGGTGAAAAGCTGAAACGCATTAATGAGGCCGACGGTCGCGCCGCCGAAATTCGTGCGGTGGCAATGGCTACGGCGGAAGGGATTGATGCCATTGCCAAATCGATTCAGGCTGAAGGCGGAACCGACGCCGTGAACCTGCGGATTGCGGAGCAGTATATCGGCGAATTCGGTAATCTGGCCAAAACCAATAATACGATGATTATTCCGTCGAACCTTTCGGATGTGGCCGGCGTGGTGGCAACGGCTAAGGAAGTGATTGGAAAAATGGGAAGTGCAAAATGAGCACGACCCGGAATGAGGACCTAAGGCAACTGGACCTGCTG
>CAXXNB010000012.1:0-145187 GCA_963676525.2 uncultured Vibrio sp. | reverse complement strand
TGTATTCAATGCAGTTGGCGCATTTATCGGTATGGTGTTATTCGACCATTTCGGCAGATTACCAATGATGAAAATTGGTACCTGGGGATGCATCGTATGTCTGTTATTAACTTCTTATGGCATGTACACAGGTGACACCGGATATATCACTGTCGTCAGTGTTGTTACATTCATGGTGTTCTTTGCTATCGGTTGGGGAGCAGGAACCTGGGTCCTAATTTCAGAGATATTCCCTGCTCAGATTCGTGGTGTTGGTATGGGAATCGCGGTAAGTCTGATGTGGGTATTTAACTTCATCATCATGCAGGTTTTCCCTCTGATCAATCAGAATGAATATTTACAAAGTCAATTCCATGGGGCATTCCCAATGTGGATTTACGTTGGACTTAACCTGTTCTGCCTATGGTTCTTAACCCGATTTGTCCCAGAAACAAAAGGTCTGTCACTTGACGAAATCGAACGAGAAATGGAACGTCGACTACAGAGTCGTAGCAAGTCAGAAACAGTAGCCACTCATTAATTTAGGAGATAGATAGAGATGCTTAAAAACACTACACGGAATTTCGACAAATTACTGTAATGTAATGACTGAAGTAAGAATTGCTCATGAAACTGGCTATGATGCTTTAGAATTTTTACACAATAAACTGTTACGCTATTTAGATAATGGCGGTACAACTGAAGCGCTGAAAAAAAGAATTGATGGTTTCGGTCTACAAACTGGCTGTATCAATGCACTTATTGATATTGAACGTCATCAGGGTGACGAATATAAGCAAATGTTGCAGGATGCAGAGCGTTTAACTCAGATCGCTGCAGACTTGGAATGTCCAAATATTCAGATTCTTGCTCAACACGGTATTGATCATCTTTCACAGGATGAAATCATGACTATCATGACAAATAATATCGATAAGATTTCAGATATTGGTATGACATATGGTGTGCGTTACCAGATTGAGGTAATTGCATCAACTCAATTTAATACTCTGAACCATGCATTGCAGGTAATTGATACCTTGAAAAAACCTAATGTGGGTATTGTCGTCGACTTCTGGCATCTGTATGCGTCAGGCAGTACCCCAGCAGACATTGCTAAATTAAGCAAAGATATCATTTATGGTGTGCACTTCTGTGATGGTCGCAAGCCATATGAAAATGAACCATGGAATGAATTAGTCCAGCGTGCATATTTCCCTGGAGAAGGTGAAATAGATGTTCAGGCATTTACAAATGCAGTGCAGTCTACCGGGTTTGATGGTGTTTGGTCTACAGAGTTATTTAGCCCTAAACGTTGGGAAGATGACTTATGGGATGCTGCACGTGATTGTATTACCAACATGACAAAATACACTGGTTAGTTGCCGATTTTAAATTCATCTACTACTTTTGCCTGCATTTATGCAGGCTTTTTTTTGCCAATTGATTCCTGAGAGTTATCTGAACATAAAAGAATGAAAATTGTATTTGGTCAATAGGTTGCAAAATGTTCTAATAAAGAAAATTAGTCTGCGGTTAGTTGATACGTGACATTTATTTTTAACCGAACATTAACCTCAATATCCGTTAGACTAACAATAAATTGAACAAATTTTATTTACTGTAGTGCAAAGCATCTGATTCCGGGACATTAGACTACTAATTTATTTACGCTCAATGCTTTGTTTAATAACGAAAGATTACCAACTTTCAGGAGAAAAATAATGGGGAAAGTCTTGCCAAATATTAGCAAGTCGGTTCTTGCTTTAGGACTGGCTGTTGCTCTTGCTGGTTGCCAGGATGAGTCTTCTACTCAAGCTCAACAGCAGGTAATGGCGGTAGCTGTCGATTCAATCGTTGCTCACCCTCAGGCTGTTGAGGTTACAGACAGACTTCCAGGTCGTACAAGTGCTTATCGAAGTGCGGAAGTAAGACCGCAAGTTGATGGTATTCTTCTTAAAAGACTGTTTGTAGAAGGCAGCTCTGTTAAGAAAGGCGATGTGCTATACCAAATTGATCCTTCAACATATGAAGTTGCACTTGACAGTGCCAAAGCCGATTTAGAATCTTCACAAGCAACATTAGAAAAAGCAAAAATGCAAGCTGACCGTTATGAAGGCTTAGTTAAAAACAGGGCAATCAGTCAGCAGGATTATGAAGATGCATTGGCAACGTATCGTGAAGCAAAAGCTTCTGTCATGGCGGCGAAAGCGGCAGTGAAATCAGCACAAATCAATCTTGGCTATACAAAAATTAAAGCTCCGATTTCTGGCCGAATTGGCAAATCTATTGTTTCTGAAGGTGCTTTGGTGACAGCAGCTCAGTCTGATTACCTGGCAACGATTCAACAAATTGATCCGCTGTATGTAGATTTGTCGCAGCCAAGTAGTGAAGTGCTAAAACTTCGTCAGCATGCTAAGGCTGATAATGGTGCAAATGCGAAGAAACTTAGCGGTATCAAACTAACGTTAGATGACGGAACTAAGATTGAGCAGGAAGCAACACTTCAGTTTGCGGATGTCAGTGTTGATGAAAGTACTGGTACGGTAACATTACGCGCCTTGTTACCAAATAAAGACCAGTTATTACTACCTGGTTTGTATGTCCGAGCCAGTGTTCCGGTTGATTATAAAGAAGATGCATTTTTAATTCCTCAGGTTGCGGTAACGCGTGATACTCAGGGTAATGCACACGTCAAAGTTGTTGGCGCTGATAATAAAGTTGAAGATCGTCCTGTGACAGCTGATCGCGTGGTTGGTCAGAACTGGCTAATCACCGCAGGTATTAAAGAAGGTGATCAGATCATTGTGAGCGGTTTACAAAAAATTAATGATGGAGTGTTAGTAGCACCGACTCAAGCTGGCGAAAATAAAGGACAATAATTTATGGCTCGCTTTTTTATCGACAGACCCATTTTTGCATGGGTAATTGCGATACTGATTATGCTTGGGGGGATTCTTTCAATAGAGACTCTTCCTATAGAGCAGTATCCACAAATTGCGCCTCCGGCGATCAGTATTTCGGGAACTTACACCGGGGCATCTGCGAAAACAGTTGAAGACAGTGTTACGCAGGTTATCGAACAAAATATGAATGGTATCGATAATCTTTTGTACATGAACTCAACCAGTGACTCTGCAGGTCGTTTTACTATTCAGCTGACTTTTGCAACTGGGACTGATCCGGATATTGCCCAGGTACAGGTGCAGAATAAATTGAGTGCAGTTGAGTCAACACTACCTGATTCAGTAGTGAACACAGGGATTACTACAGCAAAATCGACCAGTAGTTTCTTAATGGTGGTTGGTTTCATCTCTCAAGATGGTTCGATGAACAACACCGAACTTGCTGATTATGTGGTATCAAATGTAAAAGACACATTGAGTCGTGTTCAGGGGGTTGGTGAAGTTCAGGTCTTTGGTGGTCAGCACTCAATGCGTATCTGGCTGGATCCGAACAAACTGAATAAGTTCAGTCTGACACCGAGTGATGTTACCAGTGCAATTTCTAATCAGAATACTCAAATTTCGGTTGGTAACCTTGGTGGTACGCCATCGGTTCCCGGACAGCAGATTTCTGCAACCATTACTGCCCAAGGCCGTTTAAGCACTGTTGAAGAATTTGAAAATATTCTGTTGAAAGTAGCCAGTGATGGTTCTCAGGTGCGGGTTAAAGATGTTGCACGTGTAGAAATTGGCGCTGAAAGCTATCAGGCGCAGGCTCGTTTTAATGGTAATTATTCAACTGGTATTGCGGTCAAACTGGCAACAGGCGCTAATGCACTGGATACAGCTAATAATGTGCGCGCTAAAATTGCAGAGCTAGAGCCATTTTTCCCAAATGCTTTGAAAGTTGTTTATCCATACGACACGACACCATTTGTAAAAATTTCTATTGAAGAAGTGGTCCACACTCTGGTTGAAGCGGTAATTCTGGTATTTGTTGTTATGTTCCTGTTCTTACAGAACTTTAGAGCAACATTGATTCCAACAATTGCCGTGCCTGTGGTGTTATTAGGTACCTTTGGTGTAATGGCGGCATTTGGTTACTCCATCAATACGTTAACCATGTTTGGTCTGGTGCTGGCTATCGGGCTTCTGGTGGATGATGCGATCGTTGTGGTGGAAAACGTCGAACGTGTTATGGAAGAAGACGGGTTACCTCCGCTAGAAGCTACACGGAAATCAATGGGGCAAATTGTCGGCGCATTGATTGGTATTGCACTGGTTTTGAGTGCGGTATTTGTGCCAATGGCCTTCTTTGGCGGTGCCTCTGGTGAAATTTATCGTCAGTTCTCGGTAACGATTGTATCGGCAATGGTACTGTCGGTATTAGTTGCGATGATTCTGACTCCAGCATTGTGTGCGACGCTGCTTAAACCTCGCAAACACGGTGAACAACATATTAAGCATGGTCCTCTGGCCTGGTTCAACACCGCATTTAATGTCGGTACTGAAAGATACCGTAAAAATGTTACTAACAACTTAAATAGAAAAATTCGCTTCGGTATTGTCTATTTGGTTATCGTTGGTGGTTTAACTGTGTTGTGGCAACGTCTGCCTAGCTCTTTCTTACCAGAGGAAGATCAGGGGATGTTCATGATGATGGTGATGTTACCGACTGGTGCTTCACAAGAAAGAACATTAGACGTAAACAAAAAAATTCAGAAGTATTTTGAAACTGAGGAAAAAACCAACGTTGATTCAGTCTTTACCATCGCGGGTTTTAGTTTTGCCGGCAGTGGTCAGAATATGGGTATGGCATTCGTCAAACTGAAAGATTGGGGTGAACGTACTCGTCCAGATCAAGCTGTTGGTGCGATTATCGGTCGGGCATATGGATTTTTTGCTACGGTGAAGGAAGCGCAGATCTTTGCCTTTAACTTACCGGCTGTTCCCGGACTTGGTACATCAAGTGGGTTTGATGCGTATTTAGTTGACCGCGGTAACCAAGGGCATGATGCTTTAGTTCAGGCCAGAAACCAGTTATTGGGGATGGCAGCACAAAACCCTAACTTAACATCAGTTCGTCCTAACGGTATGAGTGATGGTCCTCAGTTCCGTATCGATATCGATTACGAAAAAGCCATGGCGATGGATGTATCCGTTAGCGATATTAACTCAACGTTGTCTACAGCTTGGGGTTCTAGTTACGTTAATGATTTTATCGATAATGGTCGTATCAAAAAAGTGTATGTGCAGGCTGATGCCCCATTCCGTATGAATCCGGAAGATCTGGATTTATGGCATGTGCGTAATAGTGATGGCGATATGGTTCCGTTCAGTGCTTTTGCGAGTTATCGATGGACTTATGGTTCTCCTAAGCTGGAGCGTTTTAATGGTGCGCCCTCTGTCAATATTCAGGGCTCGGCTGCTGCCGGAAGAAGTTCTGGTCAGGCAATGGCTGAAATGGAAATGTTAGCGAAGAAACTTCCTGCAGGTTATGGTATTGAATGGGGTGGTATCTCTTACCAAGAGAAACAATCTTCAGCACAAGCCGGCTTACTGTATGGTATTTCGCTGTTAATCGTATTCCTGTCTCTGGCGGCACTATATGAAAGTTGGAGTGTACCATTCTCGGTAATTCTGATTGTACCGCTAGGTATTCTTGGTGCGGTTCTGGCAGCAACCTTTAAAGGATTATCAAATGACGTGTACTTCCAGGTTGGTTTGTTAACGACTATAGGTCTGTCAGCTAAGAACGCGATACTGATTGTTGAGTTTGCCAAAGCTCAATATGATGAAGGTATGGATTTGCTGAAAGCGACCATTGAAGCGTGTCGTATGCGTTTACGTCCGATCATGATGACGTCATTTGCATTTATACTGGGTGTTCTACCGCTAGCTTTAAGTACAGGTGCGGGAGCTGCATCAAGAAATGCGATTGGTATTGGTGTTGTTGGCGGTATGTTATCCGCTACAATACTGTCGATTTTCTTTGTTCCGGTATTCTTCGTTATGGTAATGCGCTTGTTCAGGACTAAACCTAACAATCTTAAAGCTATGGCGTCTCAAGAGGAAAATACTAATGCAAATTAAGATACTCCCTTTGATGGTCGCAGCAGTATTAACCGGGTGCAGTATGGCACCCGATTATCAAAGACCAGAAGCACCAGCGACCGATGGTTGGGATGGCGTGGCACAACAGAGTAATGCAACTGCTCTGCCGGACTGGAAGACATTTATGGCAGATGAACATCTGCAGTCTTTGGTTGAAATGGCACTTAATAACAACAAAGACTTACGTCAGACGGTGTTAAATGTTGCATCATTAAGAGCGCAATACAAAATTCAGGATTCAGCTCGTTATCCCGGATTAGATGCGTCAGGTTCCATTACAAATTCACGGCATTCAGACAACTATACTGGGAATGGTAATTCATATTCCCATTATAAAACAGCAACTGTTGGGGTCAGCAGTTATGAGCTCGACCTGTTTGGCCGGGTAAAAAGCCTGTCTGATGAAGCGTTAGAAACATACTTCGCACAAGATGAAACCCGGCGTAGTGCCGTTATTGCTTTGGTTGCAGAAGTGGCAACCAGCTATATGACATTACTGGCTGATGAACAATTGGTGTTATTGACTGATGAAACGGTTAAGGCTTATGAAGAAACGCTGAAATTAGTTCAGACCCGTTATGATGCCGGTTACAGTGATGCACTGACACTGGCACAGAGTAAAACAGCGTTGTACAGTGCTCAGGCTACTGTAGCAACGTATCGTTTAGCTGCTGCTCAGGAATACAATACGTTACGCCAACTTGTCGGTGCGCCAATAAACCAAAATATCGCGGGGCAATTACCTCATGAAGAAGGTGCTTTTCTTTCTGAATTGAAAATTGGTGCGTCATCTGAGTTATTGCTGTCTCGCCCTGATATCTTAGCGGCTGAGCATACACTGAAAGCGGATAATGCCAATATTGGTGCGGCCAGAGCGGCATTTTTCCCGACTATTAGTCTGACTGCCGGTTTTGGTAGTGCCAGTACATCTTTAGATAATTTGTTTAGTGCTGGTTCCCAGTATTGGTCGTTTGTTCCGTCACTTTCTTTACCGATTTTTGACTGGGGAAGTAATTCTGCCAGCTTAGATATGGCGAAGATTCAGAAACAGTCGTCCATTATTGCTTACCAACAAGCAATAGAAACGGCATTTAAAGAAGTATCAGATGCACTTCTTGGCCAAAAATACTATCTTGAAGAATGGGATGCACAAAAAGCAAACCTTGAAGCCAACGAACAGTATTATGATCTGGCGAAAATGCGCTATGAGAAAGGTAATGACAGTTATATAGATTTACTGGATGCTCAGCGTTCGCTATTCAGCGCTCGTGAAAGTGAATTAACTTCTCATCTGAGTTTGTTGACCAGCCGTATTAATTTGTTTAAAGCACTAGGTGGTGGTTGGTCTGCTGCCGATCAGGAACAATCAACTTCTGTTCAGCACGCTTTAGATCAAATGGAAAGCAAAGAAGAACAGAGTGAATAATCGAAATAATTCCCTTCTGGTAATAACATAAATTCAAAGCGCGCTAATTAGCGCGCTTTGTCATTTATCTGTAAATAGATATTTATAAATTGCGATTTGTGGTCTGTCGATATGATATGATACGCATGCTTAGTCGATTTTATAATCAATAAATAATACCTCAGATGTGAATTTAGTAAAAAAGGAAGGGACTTATGTACAAACTGCTCGCGTTGGATATGGATGGTACCGTGCTGTCGAGTGATCATACTATTTCACCTTATCTGAAAGATGTGTTAACAGCGGTAAAAGAAAAAATTGATGTCCTGTTTGTCACCGGACGTCATCACGTTGCTGCTCAACCGTATTATCAGGAACTTGAATTTACGACACCAACTATTTGTTGTAATGGTACATACGTATACGATTACAAGACTCAGAAAATCGTGATGGAAAATTCGTTAAAAAAAGAAGATGCATTACGCTTTCACCGCATGGCAAAAGAAGCCGGGATGAAGCAGGTTCTTTATGTGGAAGATGCGATGTTATATTCGGATAGTAATCCGGTCGAATATATTGCACAGCTAGTGGACTGGACAAAATCTTTTCCTGAATCGCAAAGACCAAAAATTGAAGCTGTTCATTCATTTGAGGATGCAATTTATCAGTCCGATTATGTTTGGAAGCTCGTTTTGGAAGGACTTCCGGAAACATTATCTTCTTTGATTCATGATCCCTGGGTACAACAAACATTTAATCCCGAACAATCATGGTTTAACCGTGTTGATTGTGCTCCTGCCGGAAACAGTAAAGGTAACCGTCTGGCACAGTATATTGAATCTATAGGAATCTCCCCGGATGAAGTTGTTGCAGCTGGTGATAATTTCAATGATATGTCAATGATTCAGCTAGCCGGGCTTGGTGTTGCTATGAATAATGCTGAACCAGAAGTAAAACAAGTTGCTGATGAAATATGTGAAACGGACAGCGATGGTGATGGTTTAGCAAAATTAATTGAAAAGCTATTTCTGTAATTATTCTTATTCTGGAAATTTGTTAACATTATCATGTATTAATTACCACGAAATGAAAAAATTAAGCTAGGATTAAATTAATGATTTACTGATTATTTATTCCTAGCATGTCCAATCCAAAGTACTTTTGTCTAGAAACACTTGCCGATATGGTTGGAGAAGAAAATATCTCCATCATGTTGGAAAACTACCTTGAGGCTGGTTATCCCTGGCTTGAGGAGTTTAAAACTGTATGGCATTCAGGTGATGTTCATCAGATAAACCTGCTCGCTCATAAAATGAAATCCTCTTCCCGTTTTATCGGTGCAACCCATTTAGCAGATCAACTTGAATCAATAGAAAAAAATACTTATGAAAAAATGGCTGAAACCTGGAAATGGGATCAGGATATTTATGATTCAGTCGTTGATGAATATACTGACCTGCTCAGTGAAATTAAGCTCTATTTGCAATTGGGATAATGGCTAATGGAAGATGTAAAATTAACTATTATCTGTGTGGATGATGATAGCTTCATGCTTAAAGCTATTTCCAGGGTCGTACGAAGGCTCAGACCTGGCTGGAAGATATTCTTTTATGAGGACCCTGTTAAATGGCCACAAGAGTGGGCAGCGGAACAACAAGACCATGTCGATATTTTTATTTCTGATTTAATCATGCCTAAAAAGCGGGGTGATGTGCTGCTCGAAGAAATAGGAGTCTCCAACCCGCAGGCAATCAGAGTCCTCCTGACAGGTGATATGACAGGAGACTTACCTACTTTAGCCCACAATTACGCACATTTTGTTATTCCCAAACCGTTTGGACAAGAGGATTTTGAACATCTTTTTGAGAGTGCTGAACGTTTGCATAACATGCCATTTACCAATGATTGCCGAAAAAAATTGGGCAGTTTTACCGGATTACCCGTGTTACCAGGTTGTATCAGTAAGTTGAAAGAAGCACTGAAAGATCCTGATTGTGATTCACAACGGATCGCCGATGTTATCAGTCATGAACCCTCCCTGGTTGCCAAATTATTGCAGATAGCAAACTCGCCTTATTTTGGTTTCCGCAGAAGTACCGATTCTTTAACCGAAGTCGTTGCAAGAGTAGGGTCTTCATTGATAGAAAGCGTTGCTATATCGATGCTTATGAACGTGCCTTCTAATACACTGACCAAGGAGCAGCATCAGAGTATTGCCAATATGTCACTCAAGACAGGCTCCATTGCGCGGTTTCTGGCCAAGAAATTAGGCCGTGGTTTGGCTGATCAGGACAAAGTTTTTATCGCAGCCCTGCTGACGTCAGTCGGATCTTTAATGATGCTGGGTATGGGAGCCAAAGAGTCAGAGATAAAGCAGTTTGCTCAATTCCAGAATGGTCTTTTTGATCATCATGTCGTTGCTGCCTACATCCTGATTCTGTGGGGATATGACATTCAGGTCGGCGAAATCATATTAAATCAGAAAAATATATCCTTTGAAAAAGATAATGACGTTGCCTTTCTTGCTGGTGTTGTCGGTTTAGCCGGTAAGGTCGCACAATGTTCATCTGAAGCAGAATTTAATACTATTTTGAAGTGTATTCCTGACGCGATAAGTTCTCTTCTGGTCGAAGAACAATCTATGCTGTTAGGGTTTTAGCTTTAATTTAAAATAATTGATATGGCAAATGAGGTAGCTGATGGCGATAAAACTAACCATAGTTGATGACTCAAAAATGTCCCGTAAGTCAATCAGACGAGCTCTGCCTGAAGATTGGGATGTGGAAATCAGCGAAGCTCAAAATGGCAAAGAAGCGTTAAGAAATTACATACATGGTCTTGCGGATGTTATGTTTCTGGATTTGACTATGCCGGAGATGGACGGTTTTCAGGTTCTGGAATATTTAAAGCGAATCGGTGCCAAAGCCATTGTGATTGTTATTAGCGCTGATATTCAGCCATACGCACAAGAAAGAGTTAGAGAACTCGGAGCGGTTGCATTCATTCAAAAGCCATTAGATCCGGCAGATCTTAGGGATAAATTGTATGAGGCAGGGCTGATATGATGAAAACATTATCTGACGATCATAAAGATGCTTTGCAGGAATTTATGAATATTTCAATGGGTCGAGCCGCTAATAAACTCGCGTTGTTATTAGATTTGCGGGTGGCTATTTCTGTTCCTAATATTCGTTTAGCAACCGAAGACGACCTTAAGAATTTTCAGGTCTGCAAAGATGATTATATTTATACCCGACAATCTTTTTTGGGCGATATGGATGGTGAATTAATTACACTATTGAGCCGAAAAGGCGCGAGCCAGATTATCAGTGATTTAAATAAAGCAAAGGGAGGCAACGAGCGAGAAGAAATTAGTATTGAAGAAAATATTCTGGATATATCCAATATTCTTTCAGGAGCAAGTTTAAAAGGATTATGTCAACAGATAGATATTAGGACTCATATTCATCCTCCCGTTATTTTTGACCCGGAAACGCAGATTTTACCTGTTTCCCAGTGGAAAGTTGCATTAATTATGGAAATTTCGTTTCATATTGAGCATGCATCATTTTCTGCAAAAACAATAATATGTTTTACTGATACGGAATTAGATAGGGTATTAGCACATCTGGATAAGTTGATGTGATGTTTGGGAGTATATATGGAAAAAAGTAAACTGTTGTTTTCAGATTTGCTCAACCAGTTATCATTTGCTTTGTGCATTGTCCGGCGTGATTATATCGTTGTACAGGCCAATAAATATTTTCAGTCCCGGGCTATTTATGATGGCGAAGAAATGCTGGGAAAAAGTATTCTTGAACTGTTTCCGGATGCTGCATCCTATATCAAACGTAAAATAGATACTGCCCTGGTTATTGAATCTTCCAGTTTTTCGTCCTGGGAACAAAACCCTCACTTATTACCATTTAAAAGCTCTCGTCCTGTATCCGGTAATGAAGAAAAGATGTATCAGGATCTGGAAATTATTCCAATTCATAGTGATGACGGGAACGCTAACTATGTCTGTGTATGTGTCTACGATGTTACAACACAAGCTTGTCAGCAGAAAAAGTTAAAAGCAATTTCTAACCAACTAGAAAAGGAACATCAGGAACAGAAGATATTAATCACCAAGTTGGAAGAAGCTCAGGGGCAATTGATTCAGTCCGAGAAAATGGCATCGATTGGGCAGCTTTCTGCGGGTATTGCTCATGAAATTAATAATCCGGTAGGGTTTATTACGTCTAATATACAAACACTCAAAGATTATGTTGATAAATTAGCGTCGGTGATTGGTGAGCTTAAAGAAAGTATTGCTGAAAGTGGTGATAGCAAATTAAAAGAAAACTGCCAACGAGCGTTAGATAATAATCAGGTTGATTATATTTTAGGAGATATCGCAGACCTCATTGATGAATCCTTAGAAGGGTCTGCCCGGGTTATTTCGATAGTTAAAAACCTGAAAGAATTTTCTCACGTAGATGGTTCTGAATGGACCTATGCAAGTATTACAAGTTGTATTGAGTCGACATTAAAAATTATCAACAATGAAATTAAATATAACATAACAGTTGAGAAGGATTACGAAGAAGGTCTGCCAGAAGTTTTTTGTCAGCCAATGCAGATTAACCAGGTATTATTAAATATATTGGTAAATGCAAGTCAGGCCATCGAGGGAGAAGGACAAATATTTATTTCAGTGCATTACGTCGATGAAAATATCGAAATAAAGATCAAAGATACAGGTATGGGAATTCCCGAAGATATCCGAGCAAGGATTTTTGAACCATTCTTTACCACCAAAGCAGTGGGTTCTGGTACTGGCCTGGGATTATCCGTCTCTTATGGCATCATTCATGCTCATAAGGGCTCAATATCTGTAGATAGTGAACCGGGGAAAGGGTCTGAATTTACGATCATATTACCGATTCAAAAAGATCAGGATACTGAAGTAGAATAGATTTTCTATGGGAGACAGAGTGTTAGTGTGGGGATGTTTGGATGGTTGATAATATCGAAGGCAGTGCAACGATAGAAAAATTGAATGTTTTGCTGCTTGATGATGAAAACGATATTTTAAAATCTTTAAATCGTGTTTTACGGTTAGATTACAGCGTCTTTAGCTTTAATGAAGGTAAAGAAGCGTTATCTTGTCTGGAAGAAAATGAAATCGCCATTATTATCTCCGATATGCGCATGCCTGAAATGGATGGCGCAGATTTTCTGTCTGTGGCAAAAGAAATCCAACCCGATTCAGTCAGAATCTTGTTAACCGGATACAGCGATATTCAATCAACCATTCGGGCGGTAAACGCAGGAGGTATTCATACCTATATCAGTAAACCCTGGGATAACGATAATTTAAAACTGATAGTCACAAAGTCTGCAGAATTTTATCGTCTTACCAAAGAAAAACAGCGGTTGAATCAAGAGCTGGAAATCAGAAATCAGCAATTGGAAGATTCGAACCAACGACTTAAAGATTTTAATAGTGAGCTCGAAGCAAAAGTAAAAGAGAGAACCAAAGAGCTTCAGACATCTAATCTTCGTTTAGAAGCATTACTAAAAAACAGAAATAAAACATTTAAAGATATTCTTAGTATGGTGTCTGCAATCATCCACCATAGCACTGGTTATCCTATTGATCATACAGAGAGAATTGCAAATCAAGCCAAGGCTATTGCTACCCGGTTAAATCTTTCGGAGGCCGATACTGGTTATATTTATTTGTGTGGATTGATGTATCAGATTGGCCTGGTCGGTGCTAAAGACGATGATTTTGATCTCTCGGTTAAAACATTAGACAGTCAGTTTCCAGAGATTCCCGATGTAAACCCGGAAGTTGGGGCTTTAATTATTGGTCGGCTGAAACGTTTTGAACCAATGGTGGAAATAATAAAACATCAGGATGAACTCTATAATGGTACCGGTAAACCAGACCATTTATATGAAGACGATATTCCCGTAGGTTCGAGAATTATTAAAGTCGTGAAAGATTATGATTTTTTTGTCTCTTCCCCATACAATCTGCACCGCATTACACCACAAAGTGCCCAACAATATCTTAAAGATAACTCGGGTAAATTTTATGACCCGGATATTGTTCAGGTCTTTTTGTCTATTGTTTCTGTTCCTGAAGAGGCGGAAAAAGGTGTCGAACTTTGTGTTGGCTTGAGTGAGGTGAAACCGGGAATGATCGTTAGCAAAGATCTTTATTTACCGAATGGCAATCTGATGTTAACGGCCGGAAATGCAATTAGTGCGACGTTATTAGCCCGGTTACAGGAAATCGAAAAAAAATCTTCAATGCCTATCTCTGTATATATTGATAAATAGTTATCAGTTGTCAGTAAACAGGAAAGCAGGAAAGGTTCCTCTATTACAGTGAGTTGCTGTAACAGAGGTAAAGAATCTTAGTTGCCCCAGTGGTAAATTTCCCACGGTTTGTTACTGGCAGCTTCTTTTAACTGAGGGCAGGGGTTGATCAAATACGCGTAATCAGAATATTCACAGAGCGGTAAGTCATTAATTGAGTCCGTATAAAAATGGACTGGGTTGTACTTATCACTTGTGCCTCCGACCCAATCTTTTAAACGGCGGATTTTTCCTTCTCGGTAGCTGGGCACCCCTTCAATTTTTGAAGTATAACGGTCATTTTTTACCTGCATATCGATACCGATAGCGTCAGTGATCCCAAGGGACAGAGCCACTTTTTTGACGATAAAACTAACCGTTGCAGAAATGATTAGCATAGGCTGTGATTTAACACTGAGCTCATCAATAAGAGAACGTGCTTCTGTAAATACTCTCGGATTAACATATTCAGTCACAAATTCATCAACCATGCTATCCACTTCCTGTTGTGGAATATCAAATAATGGTTGCATGACAAAATCCAGGTACTCTTCCATATCCATTTTACCGATAGAGTAGAGACCCATTAACTTCTTATCCGTTTCTAAAAAGTTAGGGATAGTAACAATACCTTTATCGACCAGATATTGATTCCATAACATGGAACAGTCCCCGTCAATTAGAGTGTCATCCATATCAAAAACATAAAGGGGTTGAGTCATATTAACTTCTCACTGGTTGAATTTCGTTTAAATTAAACATGATATCGATACTGTTACCCTGTGGCAGTAAACGTTCTGACGAACGGTTAAGCAAATCGACAGTTAATTCCTGTTGTCCTACGTTCACTGTATAGCGTATTACATTACCAAGCAGCTGGTGTTGTTTGATGGTGGCTGAAATGGGGGCCGAAATGTGATTACCATAATTTCGGCCAGCTTCACGCACATAAATTGACTCCGGACGAATTGCTACCATTGCAGCCGTCTGAACATCAAACCATTGTTTGGCTGTTTCTGCAGCGACGAGATTATAGTGTCCCATGAACCCTGCTACAAATTCATTTTTTGGCTGAGTATAGATTTCTTCGGGCTTGCCTTGCTGAACGATTTCTCCCTGATTCATAAGGAAGATCCGATCAGACATTAGCATGGCTTCTTCCTGATCGTGTGTAACAAAGACAGTGGTCAGATTCAGCTCTTTTTGAATTTCACGAATTTGCTGACGAAGGTTTTTACGGATTTTTGCATCGAGTGCGGAAAGCGGTTCATCCAATAACAAAATTCTTGGCTGCATTACCAGCGCTCTGGCCAGTGCAACCCGCTGTCTTTGACCGCCCGATAATTCGTGAGGGTAGTATTTTTCTTTTCCGGAGAGTTCAACTAACTCAATAAATTTGGCTATGTCACTTTGAGCTTGTTTACTGCCGATTCCTTTCATCTTGAGACCGAAACCAATATTGTCGGTAACCGTCATATTGGGGAATAAGGCGTAGGATTGAAACACCATGCCTATTTCGCGTTTCTGAGGCGCCAGTTGCGTGATGTTCTGACCATCGACCCAAATTTCCCCGGCATCAATATCATTCAGACCTGCAATACTGCGTAATAAGGTTGATTTCCCACAGCCACTGGGGCCAAGCAAGGTAATAAATTCACCCTGTTCAATGGTAAAATCGATATCTTTGAACACAAGGTTATCGCCAAATGCTTTGGTTAACTGATTTACTTTTACATAACTCATTTTTTGCTCCCTGCACTGAGATGAGTGGCTAGCCAGGTACATACGAAAATAAAGAGGAAATACGTCATAACCAGTGCTGATGTGAAGTGGCCACTGGTTTGGCGCATGTTATACAGATAAACCTGTAAAGTTTCGTAGCGGGTACCCACCAAAATATTGGCGAAAACGAATTCTCCTAATAAAAAGGAGAATGAAACGAACAATGAGGCCATCAGACCTTTTTTCAGGTTGGGCAGAATAATTAATAAAAAGGCTTTTGTTGTACTTGCTCCGAGTAAGTGCGCGGCATCAATCAAATCACGCAGGTTAATCGCGATAAAGCTGTTCGAAATCGCCCGGTACATAAATGGCAGAGCGATAGCAAAGTAGGTTCCGATCAGTATCCATGGCGTTCCGACCAGAGAGACAGAGCTGTCTGCGTAGATTTGTAATAGTCCGACAGAGGATACGACCGGAGGAACTGCAAATGGCAATAATATTAAAATGTTCATGACTTTATCGAGCTTAGGGAAATAATAAAAGACGACAAAAATCATGGGTAAAATTAATATGGTTGCCAGTGCCAGCGCACTGAAACACACGAACAGTGAACGTCCGAATGCCTGTAGAAATCTGGGATCAGACAGTAAGTCCTTGTACCAGTGAATGGTAAACCCATCGGGAAGTATGGTTGCGCCCCACTGAGTCGATAATGAATAAGCAAACGTCGCTAGGATAGGAATTAGCAATAGTACTGAAATCCCATACACGATCATTTTGTGGTAGATCAGTGATGATTTATGCATGACGGTAACTCCTTGAAACTAACCACTGATTGACGATAGTAACAATCGCAAGCAACGCCATTAATAACACGGAAATTGCCGCTGCCAGATTGGGTTCAAGGAATAGGTCACCAGATACCAGGCTGGCAATACGAATAGTGACCATATTATAGTTGCCCCCAGTGAGAGCATAGACACTGGCATAGGCTCCGATTGCATTAGCAAACAAGATAATGAAGGTGCCTAATAAGGCTGGTGATAAAACCGGAACACCAATTCTGAGCCAGTATTGCCAGGTACTGGCACCCAGTAAGGCTGCCGCATCGTACCAGTCTTGTTTCAGTGCGTCGTAAGCCGGATAGAGAAGCAAAATTCCTAAAGGGATTTGGAAATAAATATATAGAGTGAGTAATCCCCAGCGTCCGTAAAGATTGAAGTCATCTATTAGCCCCAGATCTTTGAGTAATAAAGTTGCAGCGCCATTAGTGCCTAAAATGATAATAAATGCGAAGGCGAGAGGAACGCCGACAAAGTTACTGCTCATATTAGTAAAGGCAATAACTGCATTGCGTAGTTTGCCGTCCAGATGACGTAGTGATGAGACAAGAACTGCGGCCAGGAATAATCCAACAATACTTGACCAGAATGAAATCCAAATACTGTTCGAAAATCCCTGAAGGATAAACTTGGAATCTGCAATATCCATATAATTTACCAATGACCACTCTTCATCGGCGATAAAACTGTTAATAATCACCCAGACCATTGGAGCGACTTGAAATAAGTAAAAAACAACTGCAAAGGGAACAACAAGTAGTAACGGTTTCCATTTTTTTAACTTAAGCCTGCGACTTAGCCTTACGGTTTTATCTGCTGAGGCACTGGTACTATCGACTGTTCCCACTATCGTCATATCCTTATTCATAACAAACATTCCTTGTTATAGCTCTTGTCGTGATTCAAGCCGAGCAGGGTGCACACAATGCCACAAATTTCCGTTTGCTTTACGTTGGTCTCTGTGTGAGAAAAAGCAGAACCGAAAACGTACAGAGGCACTTCCCGCTCTTCTGGTAATGTTCCGCCATGGCTTTTATCCGAATTCATGCCGTGATCACTGGTAACCAGTATCTGATACCCTTTTTCAATCCATTGCGGCAGAAAATCAGACAGGATGACATCAGCTGTACGAGCGGCATTACGATAACCAGCAGAATCTATTCCAAACTGATGACCCGCATCATCGATATTCATTGGATGAACAAGTAAGAAATCAGGGTGATAGTTGGTAAGAAGATAGTCAGCATCCAGAAAGAGCGCCTGATCGGGATAATGATCCCAGTGGTAAAAAATACCGTGCTGTATGTTCATCTCACTGTTATGAGTATGTCGATCACGGACCGCGTCATAAGGTGCCTGGTTGTACAATTCGCTAACCCAGTGATAAGCCGCTGCTGCGGTTGTTTTTCCTTGCTCTTTGGCCAGACTAAAAACGGAATCAAAATGAGATCGACGTACAACCTGATTATGCAGGATGCCACTTTCAATGGGGGTTACTCCTGTCAGTAAACATTCGTATAACGGACGTGAAAGAGAAGGTAACTCAGATAAAATTGGATAGAATGTTGCTCTCTGCTGCTCAACCAAACCATTTAAGTAGCCCATACACTGCAGGGCTACCTGTTGATTAAGACCATCGAGAACAACAAGGATCACCTTGTTGTTCATAATGCTCACCGATCTGTTATTGCTGATTGATTAATACACTTTCCTGCCATTGGCGTGGTAGTTTGCGGGCAGATTTTTCCCAAGCTTTAAAGTCTTTAATTGGGTGAACATTGGCGTATTCTGAGTTAGGTAGCAATTTATCCTGAACTTCCTGCGGTAATTTCACTTCAGAACGGATAGGGCGGGCATAACCTTTAGCCAGGTTGATTTGACCAGCATCGCTGAAGATATATTCACGCGCTAATTTTGCTGAATTTGGGTTTTTTGCATATTTGTTGATGATGGTTGTGTAGCCGGAGATAACAGAACCATCCTGCGGGATTGTTACTGTAAAACGTGAGCGATCGATTTTATCTCTGTAGTTCAGAGCGTTGAAGTCCCACATGATAGCAACTTCAATTTCGCCTTTTTCTAAATTGGCCAGAGATGGATTGGTGAATGACAGACGGCCTTGTTTAGCTAGCTTGCTATAGTATTCAATTGCAGGGTTAAGGTTTGATTCGTCACCGCCGTTGGCGAATGCTGCTGCCAGTACGGCATTATTTGCCTGAGATGCGACACCAACATCACCTACAGTCACTTTGTAATCACCTTTAAGGACATCTGCCCAGGAGTGAGGTGCGTTTTTAACCAGGTTATTATTTGAAATGAATGCGATAGTACCGGTGTAAGCAAGCATCCAGTTACCGTCTTTATCTTTTGCCCAGTCAGGAATAGAACTCCATGTAGACGGTTTATAAGGCTGAGTTACGCCTTTTTTGACCGCAACCCGGGCGAAGGCAAAACCGATATCACCTATATCAGCCGTTGCATTACTCTTTTCAGCAGCAAACTTTGCTACTTCCTGAGCCGAACTCATATCTGTGTCCTGATGTTTGATGCTGTATTTTGTATCTAAGTCAGACCAGGTATCTTTCCAGTTCGCCCAACTGTCTGGCATGCCGACACTGTAGACCTGACCTTCTGTCTGAGCTGCTTTTACCAATGAATCTATATTGTCACTGGCATTCACCGCTGCGGATAAAGAAAGCGTTGCGATAGATACCGTAGTAAGTAGTCTTTTCATAGTTAGCCATCCTTTGGACTAGTTCAGTAAGTACGTTTTTTATCCTTCACTAAAAATATTACGGTTTATTTTTAGAAAAATGAATGTTTTTTTTCAAAAATGTTACAAAAATGTTTTTATATGGGCTGGTTATAAGCTGGGTTGCTTTTTATATGCCGATGATCTACCGTAAAAATAAATAAAATATTGGACTAGTTCAGCAATGGCTGTAAAAACCACGCAACTGAATAAAATTAAAGGTGTGATTCGCGAGCAAATCACCGGTGGTGTGATGTTGCCTCAGCAGAAATTGTCATCGGAACGAGAACTAAGTGAACGCTTTTCAACTACCCGAATTACGATCAAAGACGCGTTAACTTCACTGGAAACGGAAGGTTTAATCTATCGGGAAGAAAGAAAAGGCTGGTTCGTTTCTCCACCGAGAATTCAC
Source organism: uncultured Vibrio sp. (assembly GCA_963676525.2). GTDB lineage: Bacteria > Pseudomonadota > Gammaproteobacteria > Enterobacterales > Vibrionaceae > Vibrio. The sequence continues at coordinate 125,662 of CAXXNB010000012.1, read as the reverse complement.
TATAATCCGCTATCACGCAGCCATTTTCATCAAATGATCCGCGATCAGCAGCGTATTGCTGAAACAAAAGTTATCAATATCGAAACCGGAATGGCGAATAGTGACTATGCCCGGGTGTTGGAGCGGGTGGATTTTCCAACTGTCCATATTATTCGACGTTTACGCTACATCGATGGCCGGGCCGTGTTGTTTGTCGAAAATTGCCTGATAAGCGAATTGTTTCCGGATATTTTGGATGAAAATTTAACAGGCTCACTTACCGGTATTTATAAAGATAAATATGGATACACAACCAGTCGTTCCCGTTTTGATGTTATTCCCACGGCAGCACCGGAACACGTAGCAAAAGCGTTAGGTATTGCTGCCGGGCAGCAGGTGCTGAAGATTTGCCGGGTCAACTATAATCAGGATGGAATCATTATCGATTGTGAGTTTGAATACTGGCGGCCTGATTCAGTGGTAATCACCATAGACAGTTATTCCGGTTCAGTGGATAATTAAGGCGTTGTCTTTAAATTATTTCCAACTAAATCAATTCATAGAATGAATACAGCATCTGAAACCGTAGAACAACCTTTTAACTGGCGTCCATTATTACTTACCTGTTTAACCATAAGCGTTGGGCAATTGAGTATCGGGTTAGTATTCCCATCATTGCCTTGGATTGCTCAGGATTTTTCAATATCTATTGATCAGACCCAGTTGTTGATCTCTGTGTATCTTCTGGGATTCGGTCCCTCACAGTTTTTCTATGGCCCAATATCGGACTCTATTGGCCGGCGAAAGGTTTTATTGTTTGCTTTAATTCTGGCTCTTACCGGATTAACGACACTGGTGTTATTTAGCTCTACGTTTACCGGACTGGTTATCGGGCGTTTTATTCAGGGATTGGGGACCGGGTGCTGTGCAGTATTAGCCAGGGCATCGACCCGGGACAGTTATTCCGGTGAACAGCTTCCGGTAGCATTGGCTTATGTTGCAATGGTTGCTTCTTTTACTCCTATTTTTGCTCCTGTACTTGGTGGATTCATTAACCAGACTTACGGTTGGCTGGCGATATTTGTGACACTGATGTGCTATATCAGCTTTGTGTGGCTGATGTTGTATTTCAATTTTGAAGAAACAATGAAAGAGCGTAAACCATTACCTAAAGTAGGGGAGTCTTTAAGAAAGTATAAAGAACTATTGAGTTCCACCTATTTCATCAGTTTCGGCACAATAGGGTGGTTGAACTTTTCATTGGTTACTATCTGTGTGTCATTGATGCCGTTTTTAATGCAGGTTGAGATTGGCATGACTTCTGATGAATATGCCTTGTGGGCGCTCATTCCGGCTTTCGGATTATTATTGGGCAGCTTTTCTGTATCACGACTACGTCCAAAAATTGGACTAAAGAACGTCTTTCTTGTTGCGCCATTTATGCAATTATGTGCGGCAGTCTGGTTCTTACTGACACCAATGGATCCATTGATGCTGATGTTAGGTCAGTTTTTGATGGTATTTGGTAATGGCATTGCTTTTCCCTGCGCACAGGCTCAGTTGATGATGCCATACAAAAACAATGCAGGGATGGTCGCTGCGCTTTCTGGTGGTGGTCAGATGATATTTGCGGCACTGATTAGTTTTTTTCTGTTAAAACTAGGGCTGCACGAAGCATGGCACCTTGGAATTGTTATCGGATGTTTTGCTTTGATTACTCTTATGAATATCATTCGGGGATTTAAAGCTGAAGTGGCGGCTTAGGTGTTTATACAGATCCAAAACTGAATGTCCAGATTCTGTTTACCGGTTTATATCAGTGTTGGTTGGTTCCTCTCTTTAAGTCACATCATTAATCGATTTGTTGTAAATGCAACTCTAGTGGTTATAATTAACTCAAATGCACCAAATTAATTGGATGTTATAGGGAGCTGTATGAGCGCAACGATTAAAAATCCAGAACCATCCGCGGTGATTATGAAAGCATTTAATAATGCTTGTACTGCTCTGGATATTGGAACTCAGGAAAAATCAAAGCTATTGGGAGTGAATCGTTCCACCCTTAACCGTAAGGCGGATACAGGATTTCCTCTAGAATCCAAGGAAAGTGAAATCCAGCTTAATTTTGTGCGTATTTACCGTTCACTTTATGCAATTGCTGGTGGTGATTCTGAGTTCATGAAGCACTGGTTTAAAACCAGAAACAAAGCGCTGAATGCGATCCCTGCAGAATTATGTAATAAGATTACCGGGATTGTGCGTGTGAATATGTATCTTGATGCCATGCGAGGCAAAGTCTAGTGCTGTCTCGGATCATTCAGGAATTAGGTAGTCTTAGGTCTTATAGGAAGTTGGTTTTTCGCATTGTCGAAACTCAGGAAAATGCTGCAACAACGAATTTGGTCGATGATCTGGAAGAACAATATCTCCTGGAATGTTTATTGGACGATGTCAAACCTCCTTATAAAGAAGCAACAAAATCCCTTCATTATTTAATTTCTACTCCGTTTCGCTACCCTCCGTTGGAATACGGAAGCCGGTTCGGTGATATCACAATGCCAAGTTATTTTTATGCGAGTGAAGAACTGGAAACTGTACTGGCTGAATTCGCGTTTTATCGGTTTGTCTTTATGCACGATATGGAAACACCCTATACCAAACCGATTAAATCGGCTCATATGTCGTTTAATGTTCGGATAGTTAGCGATTGCTTAGCAGATATAACCTTGATTGATTCTGCAGATATACAGGCTCAACTGTGCTCACCAACGGATTATTCTCTTACTCAACAGTTGGGTAAATATCTGGTCCAGGAAAGTGGAGCCAAAATCATTCGTTTTTTCTCAGCCAGAAATAAAAATTCGCATGGTATTAATGTTGCGATATCGGAGCCATCAGAAATCATTTCTGAAGAACCGGAGCGTTGTGTTAGCTGGATTTGCCAAACTTCCACGGATAAATTGAGTATCACGGCTCAGAATAAAGCTCCCATAACATTCTATTACGAAGATTTTCTTGAGAATGGCGAATTACCAAGGCTTGCCTAAAAGGAAAACTTATTTTTTTCAATGAGGGTATGATACATGTACTTCTGCATAATGAATCAACGCCTGAACATGCTGATCATTTATTGAAGTGTCTTTGGTAATAATATTGATGTGCTTATGAATACCGTTCTTACCAAGTCGGATTGGGGTTATCGGTAATGATTTTGCGTATTCCTGAACCAGCCACAGTGGTAGTGTTGCCACACCTCTTTCTGCTACCACCATCTGCAGTAACATATCCGTATCTTCCAGGGTTTTATGCCGTCTAGGCTCGCAATGTGCCGGGATCAGAAACTGCTGATAGACATCAAGGCGGCTGGTTTCAATAGGGTAGGTGTAGAGTGTTTCTGTCGAAAGATCTTCAGGGAAAACATACTCTTTATTGGCTAAATGATGTTTTTTAGACACAACCAGTACCTGTTCATACGGAAAAACCGGTAAATAGGTAATTCCCGGCTTTTGGATTGGATCGGGGGTGATCAGAATATCGATTTCGTTATTAAACAAGGCGGCAATGCCTCCAAATTTAAAACGCTGATTAATATCAATATCGACACCCGGCCAGTCGTTTAAAAAAGGTTTTATCACCTGTTGAAGCCAGTGATAGCAGGGATAGCACTCCATACCGATACGTAATGTGCCTTTATCACCACTGGCATATTGGCGCAAAATATCATCGACGCGTTCCAACTGAGGTAGAATACGGGATGCTTCCCGTTGCAGGTACAGGCCTGCCTGAGTCAGTTTTAATGTTCGTCCTTCTTTGGTCCACAGTTCAGTGCCAATCTGTTGCCCCAGCTTTTTTATTGCATGACTGAGAGCCGATTGAGTTAAGTGCAGGCTTTCAGCGGCAGAGGTCAAAGAGCCTTGTTCTTCAATTGCTTTGAGAATGCGTAGGTGAATCCGGTCAATCATTATCAGTATAACTCATGAATAAAATTAATCGTTTTATTAATTTATACCATTATTAATCATGAATTGATTCTTTTAGTATCGTTTTCAACAAATAATAATGGAGAAAATAAATGGCTTTCATACATAACCTTGGCTTCCCGCGTATTGGCGCTAAACGAGAATTAAAATTTGCATTGGAAAAATTCTGGAAAGGAGAATCCGATGCGGCGGCTCTACAAGATACAGCATCCAGCATTCGGGCTATTAACTGGGATATTCAGAAATCATTTGATTATGTCCCTGTTGGTGATTTTTCGTTATATGACCAGATACTGGATATGAGTTTTCTGCTTGGCAATATTCCTGCGCGTGTAGCCGGATTAACCGGTAATGACCTGGATAACTACTTTCGTGTGGCTCGTGGCCGCTCTGCTCATGACAATGGTTGTAATTGTGTTCATGCCGGTGAAATGACCAAATGGTTTGATACAAACTACCACTACATTGTTCCTGAGGTGACTGCCGAGACAGCATTCTCACTTAACTCGGAACGTATTCTCAGCCAGTTTGAAGAGGCGAAAAAAACAGGCGTTAATGCGAAGCCTGTGATTATCGGTCCTGTGACTTATTTACGTTTAAGTAAAGAAAAAGACCAATCTAATCGCTTGGATTTGTTAGACAAATTACTTCCTGTTTATGGCGAGCTTTTAAATAAACTGGCAGAAGCCGGAGCTGAGTGGGTTCAAATTGATGAACCGATATTAGTGACAGAACTTGAAGATGAGTGGAAACAAGCCGTTGTTAAAGCTTATGAATCTTTAAAATCTCAACCACCTAAATTATTACTGACAACGTATTTCGGAACGTTAAAGGATAATCTGTCACTGACATGCAACTTACCTGTTGCGGGGCTGCATGTGGATGCAGTGAGAGGACGTGATGAAATTGAAGCCGTGATTGCTAGTTTACCAACTGATAAAGTGTTGTCTGTCGGTGTTGTTAATGGCCGTAATATCTGGAAAACAGATTTAAATGCAGTGTTAGACTGGCTTGAACCTATTGCAGAACAGTTGGGAGAGCGCTTGTGGGTGGCACCATCCTGTTCACTGCTTCATGTTCCGGTTGATTTGGAAAGTGAAGAGAAACTGGATTCTGATATCCGTAACTGGTTAGCTTATGCCAAACAGAAACTGGTTGAAGTTCAGGTGCTGGGTAAAGCGATCAATCAGGGTAGAGAATCAGTAGCAAGAGAATTAGCTGAGAATAAATCAGCGATTGAAAGTCGTAATACTTCAGATCGCGTCCATAATCCGGCAGTAAAAGAAGCGGTTAAAAATGTTACTGCCCAGTTTGGGGAACGGAAACATCCGTATAAAACTCGTATTGCTAAACAACGTGCCGCGCTGAACTTACCATTGTATCCGACAACAACTATTGGTTCATTCCCACAAACACCAGAGATCCGTAAAGCGCGGCTGGCATTCAAAAAGCAGGAAATCTCTGTTGATGAATACGCTACGAAAATGAAAGCCGAAATTGAGTATGCGATTCGGGAGCAGGAAAAACTGGGGCTGGACGTTCTTGTTCATGGTGAAGCGGAACGTAATGATATGGTTGAATATTTTGGTGAACAGCTACAAGGTTATGCATTCAGTCAGTTTGGTTGGGTTCAGTCTTATGGTTCACGCTGCGTTAAACCACCTATTTTATTTGGTGATATCAGCCGCCCAAATCCGATGACGATTGGCTGGATTAAGTACGCTCAGTCATTAACGGATAAACCAATGAAAGGTATGCTGACTGGTCCGGTAACGATTCTTAACTGGTCATTTGTTCGTGATGATCAACCGCGCAGTGAATCTTGTTTACAGCTTGCTCTGGCGATTCGTCAGGAAGTTCAGGATTTAGAAGCTGCTGGCGTTAACGTTATTCAAATCGATGAGGCGGCATTGCGTGAAGGTTTACCTCTACGTAAAGCTGAATGGCAGGAATATCTGGATTGGGCCGTAGAGTCGTATCGTATTACTGCAAATGGGGTTAATGATGAAACTCAGATCCATACTCATATGTGTTATTCCGAGTTTAACGACATTATCGAAGCGATTGCTCATATGGATGCCGATGTGATTACTATCGAAACTTCACGTTCAGATATGGAACTATTAGATGTCTTTGAAGAATTTGACTATCCTACTGAGATAGGTCCGGGAGTATATGATATTCACTCACCAAACCTTCCATCAGTAGAGCAAATGGTGAAGCTCATGAACAAAGCGGCAGAACGAATTCCGGCAGAACGTTTATGGGTTAACCCTGACTGCGGTCTGAAAACCCGCCAGTGGATAGAAGTGAGTCCGGCATTAACGAATATGGTTGAAGCTGCGAATGTACTGCGTCAACAGGCTGATAAATAATTACTTTTAAGGCGAATAGTATTTAAAAGACCGGATGTTGCCAATTGAGGATCGTCTGCCTGACAGATTGCAGATACCACAGCGATACCATGTACACCGGTACGGGCAATCTGCGGTAATGTTTTATCATTGATGCCACCAATGGCCACAACCGGATGATGTGAGTGTTGTAAAGCCCACTCTAGTCCTTCTAATTTCCATTCGAAAGTCGTATCGGTTTTTGTAGCTGTATTATAAATGGCACTTAAACCGATATAATCGATATTCAGTTCATTGGCCGTAATAAGTTGCTCATGACTTTCAACGGAGAGCCCGATTATTTTATCCGGTCCTAATAGCTTTCTGGCGATAGGAACCGGCATATCAGACTGACCGAGATGAATTCCTTCGGCATTAACTGCCAAAGCAATATCGATACGGTCATTGATAATTAGCGGGATCCCGGTTCCTTGCAGAACATCTTTCACGGCTTGTGCTTTTTGCAGAAAAAGCCGTGTGTCGTGGTGTTTTTCTCTTAACTGAATAATGCTGATACCACCTAGAACTGACTGTTCAATAATATGGCACAGCTGTTTTTCATCCAGTTGCTCATCTGTAACCAGATACAGTTCATAATTAGGTTTATTCATAGCTTGTCAGCCTGAGATAGTTTGTTAAGTCTTCATCATTCAGGTTATACAAAGTATCCAGCAGGTTAACCTGCAAGCTTCCCGGTCCTGAACTTTGTTTTGTGGCAATTTCTCCGGCAACACCCATTATTGCAGCAGCAGCGAGTCCGGTATTTTCCCCGACGGCAGCAAATGCTCCGGTTAGCGAACTTAAACTACAACCAGTACCGGTTACATAAGGCATTAAAAATGAGCCATTATGAAGAGTTACGTGATGCTCTGCGGTTATAACATGATCTGTTGCTCCTGAAACAACCACATTTGCCTGATAGGTCTCGACCAGTGTTTTGGCTGCATTCACGGCTGTGTCGCTCGAGTCCAGGGCATCAACTCCTTTCCCCTGCGATAGTTCTCCTGCCAGGGCGATAATTTCGGAAGCATTGCCTCGAATAATCAGATGCTCTGCCAGTTGAGCGAGTTCTCTGGCTAAGTTGGTTCTCAGAGTTGTTGCACCGCAGCCTACCGGATCCAAAACAACGGGCTTTTTATACTTATTAGCTTGTTCTATGGCATAACGCATTCTGGGAATCCAGACCGAATCTAAAGTACCTATGTTAATAACCAAAGCTCCTGCATAATTCATCATTTCACTCATTTCTTCCTGAGAGTGCGCCATTATCGGAGAAGCTCCAATTGCGAGTAGGGCGTTGGCGGTGTTATTCATCACGACATAGTTAGTGATATTAATCACCAAAGGTTTTTCTGCGCGTACTTTTTCGAGTGCGGTTAAGATCGTTTTAACGGGCATTGCTAATTCCTTTTTGAGCTGTTTTGTTTAGCTGCTTTGTTGGAGTAGTTATCCAAGGTAAAAAAATGATGAACAGGTCCGTGACCATGACCAATGGCTAATTCATCGGCATGATAAATTGCATTGGTTATGTATTTTTTAGCTAACGTAACAGAGTCATAAAGTGTATTTCCCTGAGCCAAATAAGACGCAATAGCAGAGGAAAGAGTGCAACCTGTACCATGAGTATTGCGGGTGTTTATTCGCTGACTGGTAAAGGATTCCACACTGTGGTTTGTGATAAGTAAGTCATTACTTTCATTTTCTTTATCCAGGTGTCCGCCTTTGACTAAAACAGCATGAGTTGGCAGCTCTCTTAGCGAATTAATTAACTCTTCGATATCTCCATTGAAATCGTGTTGGTTTGTTCTGGTTAATGCGAGCGCTTCGGGAATATTGGGCGTAATAATGGATGCGAGAGGAAGTAAGTATTCGATCATTGTTGTTATGGCTGATTCTTTAAGCAGAAGATCACCGCTGGTGGCAACCATGACCGGATCAAGCACAATATATTTTGGCTGGTATTGTTTTAGTTTTTTCGCCACCAGTTTGATAATATCAGCATCGGCCAGCATGCCAATTTTCACTGTAATGATGTTTAAATCGGAAAAAACAGACTCTAATTGAGATTCAACATGCGAGAGTGGGGTTGGACATATTGCCTGAACACCTTGTGTATTTTGAGAGGTAATAGCGGTTATTACAGAACATGCATAACTACCGGTAGCGGAAATAGCTTTAATATCAGCCTGAATACCGGCACCGCCACCGCTATCACTTCCGGCAATGGTTAAAACAACGGGAATATTATGTTTAGAAAATGCCATTAAAGTTCCTTATACAGTGACGTAAAGGAGGACTAAAAATGTCATATTCAGAAAATGATAAAAAGCGAAGATCTTTCTGGAGACAAGTTCATAGTTCCCTACGCCAGTGCTAACTGAATCAGGTTCAACGGGTCTCGCATAGCGCGATCTCAGCTTTTCAGCTCCCCGACTATTGAATGTATTGAATTTTATCAGTAATCACTAAAAACAAAAGCAGATTTAGTGAGAAAATAGAAAAAGTATGATTAAGTTAATGAAATTAGGCTCTGCTATAGTTTCATATTAACCAACCATTAACCAAAGTTTTTCTACACTGAGTAAAGGTAGACTATTTATAAATTTTATTGTGAAAGAAAATGGGTAAAGTACTGATTGTTGAGGATGATATCGATCTGGCGACGGCGATTATCGATTATATGGAGCTGGAAGATATTGATACTGATTATGCCGCGGATGGTCAGGTAGGGCTCAACTTAATTGTGCAAAATGAATATGATGTTGTTTTGCTCGATATCAATTTGCCCAAAATTGAAGGCTTGGTTGTTTGTGAACGTATTCGCGCTAAAGGGATTGATACTCCGGTACTTATGTTGACCGCCAGAGATACACTGGATGATAAATTAGTCGGATTTTCTAAAGGTGCAGATGATTATTTAGTGAAACCTTTTGCAATGGAAGAGTTAATTGCCCGAGTTAAAGTGCTTTCCAAGCGGAAAAGTGGTCAGGCGACCAAACTAACAGTAAATGATCTTACCTTTGATATTATGAGTCGTGAAGTTTATCGTGGAGAGCGTCTGCTGAAATTATCGCCTATTGCAACTAAAATACTTGAGCTATTAATGAGAGAATCTCCTAATGCTGTGTCGCGGGATAGAATTATGCAACATGTATGGGGGGACGATGCTCCGGACAGTAATAGCCTGAAAGTTCATATCTTTAATTTGCGTAAGCAGATCGATGGTGAGCAGGAACCTCATTTAGTCCATACTATTCCAAGTTTTGGTTTTGCTATCAAATAATATTATCAAGTAATGTTATCCAATAAGATTGAATCATGAAAATCCGTAAAAGCATGCATATATATCTGTCGTGTACCGTTATTCTTATCGGTGCTTTGACGGTGGTAAGTTTTTCTACGTTAGCGATGAATTATTTTATCAGCGGTTTGGACATTGCTTTTCGTTATACCATGGAACTTGTTGGTGAAGCGGCTAAGGCTCCTGAAAAAGGTCACGTCACTTTTCTGGGTTTTCAGGTGGCCGGGAGTTGGGATGCAGTACCTGATATTATCAAAGATACTGTGGATGAACCGAAAGGGCATTTAGGTGTGACTAAATATGTATTACGCCGCCACTGGTATGAGTCTCCCGAACTGGCAGTATTTGCTACACGTTATGTGCATAGTGATGGTAGTGTTGTCTATGTCACTAAATCATTTAGCCATTTGGATGGATCGGATCCGAAAATTCCTTTTCTGACCCGCATTATTATTTATGCGGTGATTGGCGTACTGGTCTTTTGTATCTGTATCCTCTTTTTCCTGTATATTTTTAATAAGCCTTTTGATCGACTGATTCACTGGACCAAAACCTTAAATCCTCAGTCTTTGGCTAATCCGGTTCCCGACTTTCAATATCGTGAAATCAATGATTTGGCCGATATTATTCAATCCAGTCTGGCGTCTGTTCAAATGACTCTGGATAGAGAAAAAAAAATTCCTCTCACATGCCAGCCATGAACTAAGAACACCTATTTCTGTAGTGCGAAGTAATACCGAGTTGTTACTGAAATTACAGAATAAAGAAGGGACCGAAGAGAAACAGAAACAAGTAACAGAGAGAGTCCTGCGGGCCAGCCTTTCTATGACAGAATTGTGTGATACTTTGCTGTGGCTAAATCGGGGTGAATACAAAAATGTCGCCGAAGATAAAGTGGATTTAGGATGCGTGACCGAACAGGTGGTTACAGAACTCAATTATTTGCTTAAAGACAAAAATGTTGCTTTGTCGGTTAATGTGACTCCCGGCTCATTGGTCACATCATCGACACTGGTTAAAATCGTTTTAGGGAATTTAATTCGCAATGCTTTCCAGCATACTTTTTCCGGTACTGTTTGTATCCAACAGAAAAATGACTGGGTATTGATTCGTAATGAAAATAGTGAAGATATTGATGATGAAGCCAGTCTTGGTTTTGGCCTGGGTTTGGAGCTGACAAAGCAAATAATCAAACAATATAACTGGTTCTATAGAGTACAGGAAATCAAAGGTGGTCGGGTTGTTTTTATCCGTTTTTGTTGATTTTTATACTGTTGGCTTATAAGAGCCCTCATCGAATTTTTTGAACAACTGCGACAATTCTCAGTAATTACTCCTGCCAACGGTTTTTCCTATAATAACTCTGTGATTTATGAAACAGAGGCAATTATGGGTAAGCTGATTAATGGTAAATGGCACGATGTTTGGTACGATACAAAATCCAGTGACGGACGTTTTATGCGTGAAGACGCAGGATTTCGTAATTGGATTAAAGCCGGACCTGATTCGATATTTACTCCAGAATCAGGCCGTTACCATTTGTACATTTCTTACGCCTGTCCGTGGGCTCACCGGACTCTTATCTTCCGTGAATTAAAAAACCTTAAAGAACATATAGATGTTACCGTTGTCTGTCCTGACATGTTGGCTCATGGATGGCGTTTTGGTATTCCTGAGCCATTATACGGATTCACTGAACTGCATCAGCTATACACGAAAGCGAAATCTGATTATACGGGGCGGGTGACGGTTCCTGTTTTGTGGGATAAAAAAACAGCAACGATTGTCAGTAATGAATCGTCAGAAATTATTCGGATGTTCAATTCGGAATTTAATCAACTGACTGGTAATACAGACGATTATTATCCTGCAGAACTCAGAGAATCGATTGACCACTGGAATGATTTTATTTATCCGAACATTAATAATGGGGTCTATCGCTGCGGATTTGCAACCACGCAGGAAGCGTATGAAGATGCCTATGAGAATTTATTCGCTGCATTGGATGCTTTGGAACTGCATCTAGCAACCAACCGATATCTGGCCGGCAACCGTCTGACGGAAGCTGATTGGCGACTATTCACCACACTGGTTCGTTTTGATGCGGTTTATGTCGGACACTTTAAATGCAATAAACGTCGGATTGCAGATTATCCTAATTTACAGGGGTACCTGAAAGAGCTGTATCAGATTAATGGCGTGAAAGAGACGGTAGAGTTCTACCATATTAAACGCCATTACTATTACAGTCATACCATGATAAACCCAACTCAGATAGTTCCTGCAGGACCAAATCTGGATTTAGAATCTCCTCATCAAAGAGATCTGATAGGTTTATAAGATCAGTTTGAAAAAAGCCCCGGGATAAATACTATCCCGGGGCTTTTGGTATTTAATTCGATCTTAAATTACACCGAATTATTTTTGTTCCTGATCTGCCTGAATTGCAGTCAGTGCGATAGTGTAAACAATATCGTCAACCAACGCGCCACGAGACAGGTCGTTAACTGGTTTACGCATGCCCTGAAGCATTGGACCGATAGATACAAGGTCAGCAGAACGTTGTACTGCTTTGTATGTTGTGTTACCAGTGTTTAGGTCTGGGAATACAAATACAGTTGCTTTACCGGCTACTGGTGAATCTGGTGCTTTAGATGCTGCAACGTTTTCCATGATTGCTGCGTCGTACTGTAGAGGACCGTCGATAACAAGATCTGGACGTTTTTCCTGAGCAATACGAGTTGCTTCACGTACTTTATCTACGTCTGCACCTTTACCAGAAGTACCGGTAGAGTAAGAGATCATCGCAACGCGAGGGTCAATACCGAACGCTGCTGCAGAATCTGCAGACTGGATAGCAATTTCAGCCAGCTGTTCAGCTGTTGGATCCGGGTTGATTGCACAGTCACCGTAAACAAGAACCTGATCAGGCAATAGCATGAAGAAGATTGAAGATACGATAGAAGCGTTAGGCGCAGTCTTAATGATCTGGAATGGAGGTACGATAGTGTTTGCTGTTGTATGAACTGCACCAGAAACAAGACCGTCAACTTCACCGGCTTCAAGCATCATTGTGCCAAGGAATACTGAATCTTCCAGTTTTTCACGAGCCACAACTTCAGTCATACCTTTCGCGCCGCGAAGCTCAACTAAACGAGCAACGTAGTTTTCACGAACTTTGTCTGAATCGATGATTTCGATACCAGAACCAAGAACCACACCTTGCTGTTCAGCAACGCGTTTGATTTCTTCTGGGTTACCCAAAAGAACACAGTCAGCGATACCTTTTTCAGCACAGATTGCAGCAGCTTTCACTGTACGAGGTTCATCACCTTCAGGAAGAACAATACGTTTGCCTGCGCGGCGAGCAAATTCAGTTAACTGGTAACGGAATGCTGGTGGGCTCAGACGACGGATGCCTTTAGTGCCTTCAGTCAGTGAATCGATCCAAGGACCATCAATGTGTCCGGCAACGTGATCGTTAACAAACTCAATACGTGCTTTATCGTCTGCAGGAACTTCAAGGTTGAAGCTCTGTAGATTCAATGAAGTTTGCCATGTATTGCCAGGCGCACGGAAAATAGGCAGACCAGTTTCGAATGCTGGTTTACATAAATCCAGAATCTCTTTAGGAATTTCGTAATCACCAGTAAGTAGGATTGCACCGATTTCCAGGCCGTTCATCGCTGCAAGAGAAGCAGCAATAATTGCATCCGGACGATCTGAAGATGTTACCAACAGGCTACCTGGTTTGAAGTGACCAACCATGTTTGGTAGTGAGCGAGCGCAGAAAGTAATGCTCTTAATACGACGAGTATTTATATCACCTTCATTGACAATTGTTGCATTCAGGTGTTTCGCCATATCGATTGCACGAGTCGCAATTAGCTCTACATGCCATGGCACACAGCCAAGTACACGAATTGGGCTTGAATTGAAGATTTGCATTACTTCTAAGTTAGATTGTTTAGACAGTGATGCATCATCAAAGATTTCAGATAGATCCGGACGAGTACGGCCAACTTCATCAACAGGAGCATTCAGTTTATTAATGATAACGCCTGAGATGTTTTTGTTCTTAGTGCCGCCGAAGTTTGAACATGCAACTTCGATACGTTCTTTTAGCTGAGATGGATTATCTGTACCAGGAGTTGCTACTAATACAATTTCTGCACCAAGAGTTGCAGCAATTTCAGCGTTTATCTGGTTTGCAAATGGATGTTTGCGAGTTGGCACTAAGCCTTCAATAAGAGTAACTTCTGCGTCAGCGTTAATGTGGTTATAACGTTCAACGATAGTCTCTAATAAAACGTCTACCTGGTCAGAACCAATTAGAGTTTCTGCATTAGACATTGGTAACGGTTCACCAATCTTATGATCGGTGTTTGTGCTTAAAATCGTAGTCGTTAGGTCTGGTTGATCATCACCAGATCTCGGCTGAGCGATTGGCTTGTAAAAAGAAACTTTAACCCCTTTGCGCTCCATTGCGCGGATTACACCCAAACTAACACTGGTTAAACCTACGCCAGAGCTAATAGGGACAAGCATGATAGTACGAGACATGAATAAGTACCTGTGCTGTCAATTAACAATCTAGTGGAACAAGATTGTAGAAAGGAACAAAAAAGCCTAACTAACGACAAAGAGTTAAGCCCCATAAAAAACTGGCTAACCCGAGGGTTAGCCAGCAGTAAATTAAATTTCAGCTAATTTAGCTGTATCTTCCGCAATGACTAGTTCTTCATTGGTTGAGATAACAATAGCAGGAATGTTGCTGTCTGCTGTTGTGATAACGCCTTCACCACCAAAACGTGCTTTCAGGTTAGCTTCGCTATCTACTTTGATACCGAAGATGCTTAGACGATCAAGCACCATTTCACGGATAGGTGCTGCGTTTTCACCGATACCACCGGTAAATACGATTGCGTCCAGACGTCCACCCAGTGTAGAAGTGTAGCCGGCGATATATTTAGCTAAACGGTGACAGAAAACATCCATTGCACGAGTCGCTTCTTCTTTTTTACCGTAGTTGTCTTCACAGAAACGGCAGTCAGAAGTTACTTCAGTAAGACCTAGCAGGCCAGACTCTTTAGTGAACATAGTGTTGATTTGATCAACTGAGTAATTTAATACGTCATGTAGGTAGAAAACAACTGCAGGGTCGATATCACCACAACGAGTGCCCATAACCAGACCTTCAAGAGGAGTCAGACCCATTGAAGTGTCAACACATTTACCGCCTTTGATAGCACAAACAGAAGCGCCGTTACCAAGGTGACAGTTGATGATGTTCAGATCATCTTGTGATTTACCAAGACGTTCTGCAGCTTCACGTGCGATAAAGCGGTGAGAAGTACCGTGTGCACCGTAACGACGAATGCCATTTTCTTTATACAGTTTATAAGGAATCGCGTATAGGAATGCTTCTTCAGGCATTGTCTGGTGGAATGCTGTATCAAACACAGCCACGTTTTTAAGATGTGGGAATGAGTGCTGAGCAGCTTTAATACCGATGATGTGTGCTGGGTTATGAAGAGGAGCAAAAGTTGCTGCGTCTTCGATACCTTTAAGAACGCGATCACAGATCAATGCTGATTCTGTAAACTCTTCACCACCATGTACGATACGGTGACCAATAGCAGCCAAGCTTGCTGCTAGCTCTGGTTTAGAAGCTAGAATGGTATCAACCATAAAATCAAGAGCTTCTTCGTGAGCTGCGCCATCACCTAGCTGAGCTTCGTGTTTACCACCATCCAGTTTCCATTTGATACGAGCTTCTGGAAGATGAAGACATTCCGCTAAACCAGTAAGGTGCTCAGCACCGTTTTCAGCGTCTACGATTGCGAATTTTAAAGAGGAACTACCGCAGTTTAAAACTAGAACTAGCTTCGACATGTGTCACTACCTGTAATAATCAGTTTCGATTAACCATTGACTGCAATTCATTACATTCATCAGTGGACTGTAAAAAAATGCAGATATAAATAACTTAAAAAGAACAAACGAATAAGTATGATGTACTTAATAGTTTGCTCATTTAACATCAATAATTCTACAACCAAAAGTTGCCATTGTCTGGATAAAGGACAACAATGGTAATAGAAAGTCCGCAAAGGATATCGATAATGGGGCAATATAACAAAAAATTTTTGAAAAAATATTAACTTTAAACAAAAAATTGTTAATTTAGTTTATATTTTCAACTATATTTGAGTTGAATAGTGCGCGAAGTAAGAGAGATGCCTATGAGTCACCACGTAGGAATTGTTCATAGCCTTAAAGATGGACAAAAGTACATGGACACTTGGCCTTTGAGAAAAGAGCTTTCAGCGATTTTTCCAGAGCAGAGGATTATTAAGGCGACAAAATTCGGTTTGAAATTTATGCCTGCGGTTGCTGCGATTAGTGTTCTGACGCAGATGGCCTTTCACAATGTAGGAGCCATGCCACAAGCTATCGTTGTTGCATTATTTGCTATTAGTCTTCCTCTTCAGGGAATGTGGTGGTTAGGTAATCGTGCGAATACTCGCCTGCCACCGTCTTTAGCTAGCTGGTATCACGAGCTGCATCATAAAATTGTAGAAAGTGGTTTTGCATTGGAGCCTGCACGAAAACAACCTCGTTATAAAGAGTTGGCGTTTATCCTTAACAGAGCATTCCGCCAGTTAGATAAATCTGTTTGGGAACGCTGGTTCTAGTATCACATCACTTTCCTTCCTTATTAATTCTTTACTAATAGAGAAAGCCCTGAACCTTAACTAGGATCAGGGCTTTGTAATATTTTTGTTTTCATTGTGTAAAACTTTCTTTCCTTTTGGTTAAGTTATTGGTAATAATTAGGCGTACTACTCAAAAAGTACGCTATTAAATAATTACAAAACATAACATTCGTAGCATATAGTCTCGAAACAAGGAGTGAAGATGAAAGCAAGTAATATTCTTGCGGCGGCTGTGTTTGCAGGAGCGGCTCTCTTATCATCGACAAGTATCATGGCTAAAACAGCAAAAGTCGCTGTTTCACAGATCGTTGAGCATCCGGCACTTGATGCAACGAGACAAGGCCTGATAGATGGTTTAAAAGCAAAAGGATATGTAGACGGCCAAAACCTCGAGTTCGAATATAAAACAGCACAGGGTAACCCTGCCATAGCTGTTCAGATTGCACGTCAGTTTGTTGGTGAAAATCCGGATGTGCTGGTTGGAATTGCAACTCCGACAGCGCAGGCGCTGGTTTCAGCAACACGTAGTATTCCTATCGTATTTACAGCAGTTACAGACCCTGTGGGTGCTAAACTAGTCAAAAAAATGGAACAACCGGGAAAAAATGTCACTGGTTTGTCCGATTTATCTCCAGTGGAACAACACGTAGAGCTTATTAAAGAGCTTTTGCCGAATGTAAAAACAGTCGGTGTGGTTTATAACCCAGGTGAAGCAAATGCGGTCAGCCTGATGAAAATTCTGAAGGAAAGCGCTAAGAAAAATGGTTTGAAAATTGTTGAAGCAACTGCTCTGAAAAGTGCCGACGTTCAGTCAGCAACACAAACAATAGTAGAAGAATCAGACGTAATTTATGCGTTAATTGATAATACTGTTGCCAGTGCAATTGATGGCATGGTTGTTGTAGCCAATCAGGCAAAAACACCTGTATTTGGTGCGGCAACTTCTTATGTTGAGCATGGCGCATTTGCCAGCTTAGGCTTTGATTATTATCAGATCGGTGTGCAGACTGCGGATTATGTTGCCTCTATTTTAGAAGGAACCGCTCCCGGAACGCTGGATGTGAAAGTAGCGAAAGGTTCTGACTTAGTTATCAATAAAACGGCGGCAGATAAATTGGGTGTCGAAATTCCTCAATCCGTACTGGATCGTGCGACAAGCATTAAATAACAGGTAAGTTAAGCGGGCTGTATTTTGCCCGCTTTCTTTGAAGCAGCAGAAAGGAGTAGTTATGTCTGCGTTTGCTTTTTTTGGGGCTCTGGAAATAGGCCTCGTTTATGGACTTGTTGCGTTAGGGGTTTACCTGACGTTCAAAGTATTAGATTTTCCTGACCTGAGTGTCGACGGTAGCTTTCCCATGGGAGCTGCTGTAGCCGCAACTGCTATTGTTGCGGGAATTAATCCTTGGATCGCCACTTTTCTTGCCATTTTAGCCGGTGCAGCAACCGGGTGGGTCACAGCTTTTCTAACCGTTAAATGTGGCATTCTAAATTTATTAGCTTCCATCTTGACCATGATCGCGGCTTTCTCCATTAATATTCGAATCATGGGCAGACCGAATATCGCACTAATTGGTGAAGATACCATTCTGACACCGTTCGAAGAAATGGGCGATCCTATGTATATTCGTCCACTCGTTGTCGCGGTATTAGTAGTGATTTCTGCGTTACTTATTATTCGTTTGTTAAATAGCGATTTCGGTCTGGGTTTGCGCGCAACCGGAGTGAATTCACGTATGGTTGCAGCGCAGGGTGCAAGTACCGCATTTTATACCTATTTTGGATTGTCACTTTCTAACGGCTTCGTTGGATTTGCCGGTGCCTTGTTTGCTCAGACCAACAGTTTTGCTGATGTCACATCCGGAGTCGGAACCATCGTTGTTGGGTTAGCTGCAGTGATTTTGGGCCAAACGTTAATTCCGGGACGTAAAATATGGGTTGCGGTTGTTGCCGTTATCGTCGGTTCTGTTTTGTATCGTTTAGCGGTTGCTTTTGCATTAAGTTCCGGAATGTTCGGGCTGCAGGCGTCGGATCTTAACCTTGTCACAGCCATATTAGTCGCTGTCGCACTGATTATGCCAAAGTTAAAAAAAGGGAAAAAAGCAGCGAAAGCCGGGGGTAAGGCATGATTCGTTTAGACAATATTCAGGTAACCTTTAACCCTGGTACGATTCTCGAAAATAACGCATTGAGAGGCATAGATTTAGTTGTACCTGAGCATCAGTTTTTGACTGTAATTGGTTCTAATGGTGCGGGTAAATCGACTCTTCTAGGTGCAGTGACCGGTGAAACCCCAATGATTGGTGGACGGGTCATGATTGATGAAACCGATGTTACTAAAAAATCGGTTGATAAGCGGGCTAAACTTTGTTCGCGAGTCTTTCAGGATCCGCTAGCCGGTACGTGTGGTGCACTGACCATCGAAGAAAATATGGCACTGGCTTATATGCGTGGTCGCCGCAGAGGTTTGGCTCATGCATTGTCGGCAAGTCGTCGTAAACTTTTTCAGGAACGAATCAGTATCCTCGGCCTTGGCTTAGAAGATCGTCTTGGTGATAACATCGGTCTTTTATCTGGTGGACAACGTCAGGCTGTGAGTCTGGTGATGGCAACATTGTCTGACAGTAAATTACTGTTGCTTGATGAACATACGGCGGCTCTGGATCCTCGTATGGCGGCATTTATCATTGATTTAACTAAGAAGATTGTTTCTGAGTTTAACCTGACGGTGATGATGGTGACACACTCAATGAAAGATGCATTGGCATGTGGAGACAGAACTATCATGCTTCATCAGGGGAAAATTGTGCTTGATGTTGATGGTGAACAACGTGCCAATATGGATGTTCCTGATCTTCTTGAATTATTTTCAAAAGTTCGTGGTGAAGAACTCGCTGATGATGGGTTGTTACTTGGTTAAAGCCTTCTTTATTATTGAGTTATAAATTAATTTTTTAAAAGCCAGTATTCACAATGTAAGTATTATTTATAGGTGAAGCTGGCTTTTTTGTCCGCTTTGAAAGATTATTTTTCTAATTTATCCCGATATTCGGCAATTGCGTTAATTATCGCTGGCACTGTGGTTAATGTTCTGATTTCACGGAATAAATCATTTGCTTGCGGATATGCGTGACGTAAATAAGCAAACCATTGTTTGACCCGGTTCGGGAAATATTTGCTTTTATCGCCATTAACTTCATATTCAGAATAAACCAGCAAGAGTTTGACCACCTCATACCACGGCATCGGTTCATGGCCATATTTGATCATGTTACCTAAATTAGGGATGTTAAAAGCGCCTCTGCATACCATAACAGAATCAATGCCCGTTGTTTCAATACAGGCCAATGCATCTTCACGGCTCCATATTTCGCCATTGGCAATTAACGGCATGCTGGTCTTTTGACGAATTTGATCAATATATTCCCATTTTATTTCACTCGCTTTGTATCCGCCTGCTTTGGTGCGTGCATGGACAGTCAGTTCATTTGCACCGCCTTGCTCTATGGCATCGACAATTTCAAAACAGTCTTCAGGATCTTCCAGCCCCAGTCGAATTTTGGCCGAAACAGGAATATGAGAAGGAACAGCCTCACGGCATGCTTTGACGATTTGGTGTATGAGCTCCGGAAATTCTAAAAGAGCCGCACCGCCTTTGCTTCTATTGACTGTTTTTGCAGGACAGCCAAAGTTGAGATCAATACCATTTGCACCCAGTTCGGCAGCAAATGCTGCATTTTCGGCCATCCAGTCGGGTTCTTGTCCCAGCAGTTGAACGTTAACAGGAACACCTGATTTGGTCCGGGAATCCGTCATCAGTTCCGGGCACAGGCGATGGAATATGTGTCTAGGCAGACGTTGGTTTACGACGCGGACAAACTCGGTCACGCACAGGTCATAGTCATTAATGTCTGTGAGGAGCTCTCGCATTAAATGATCTAAAACGCCTTCCATCGGGCCTAAAACGACTCTCATGATGCTCTCTATATTCAAACAGGTCTTTAAAACGGGTCGCCGATTGTAGTGGTAGCGAGTGAAAAAGTCACTATCTCAGAATGATTGTTATGCTTGGTTGTGATACCTTTAGCCTGATTTTTATGTTTGATTTGGTATTTGAGATTTATGAATTATAGTGTGGACGCTTTGTCTGAACTTGAATATATGGCGGTATCATCCACTTTTGCGGAAGGTGCGATACTGGCGGCGAATTTAGCCTGTCGCCCAGTTGATAAAACAATGTGGCAATCGATTATTCTCGATGAAATTGAGGGTGTAAATGATGTAGCATTAGTCCGTCAGTTTGAGGCCCAATATCAATCTCTTATTACCCATTCGTATGTTTTGTCTGATGTTATTGCATTAGACCTTCCCAGTCAGCGTAAAGAATGGGCAAATGGATTTCTTAATGGCTGGTCTATTGTAGAAGAAACATGGTTTGATGCGCCTCTGGATGATGGGACTCAACGATTGCTTCAGGCTCTGATTACCTTATGTATGTTGATTGTTGATGGTGAGTCCACTCAACAGCAAATGAAAGAAGCAGGAATTGAAGAAATTCCTACTGTTGAGCAGTTAATCGAAAATATCGATATGATTATTTATGAACTGGTTCAATACGCGGATAGCCAGCTCTTAGGGCACGGTAGTCAGCGGGTGAATCCGTATAAAGATGTTGGTCGCAATGATCCGTGCCCTTGTCTGAGTGGGAAAAAGTTTAAAGCGTGCTGCGGTAAATAGAACTTTCTTTACAATCTGCATTCCAACTTAATACTGACAAAATATTCGTTGAATTCGATATTATCCGGACTGTTCAAGACCAATTGGAGTCACATAAGAATGAAGTACATCGTTTCGTTACTGGTTTTTATTTGTAGTTTTACGGCGTTTGCCACACCTAAAGAAGAATTAAGCCACAGATTGTCATTAAACGACGGTTTTAGTGCTCAGTTTGATCAGGAAGTGATTAGCCCGGAAGGTGAGTCTATTAGTAAATCTACCGGAAAAGTGGATATCGCCCGGCCTAGTTTGTTCCGCTGGGAAACCATTGAACCGGATGAAAATATGTTAGTGTCTGATGGAACAACACTGTGGTATTACACTCCTCTGGTTGAACAGGTGACTGTTTATGATGCAGAAAAAGCATCCGAGCAGACTCCGTTCGTGTTATTAACCCGAAATAAAGAGAGTGACTGGGACAACTATTTTGTTTCACAGGAAAAAGACAGCTTTATTCTGACACCAACGCATCTTGATTCAACTCAGGGGCGTTTTACGATTAAGATTGATTCCAAAGGTGTCGTCCAGGGGTTTGATGTTATCGAGCAAGACGGACAGACAACCCGTTTTACGTTTAAACACATGAAGTTAGGCAGACCAGATAATAGCTTATTTAAGTTTGTTGTGCCTGACGGTGTCGATATCGATGATCAACGATAATAAAGAGAGCAATCATTGGATAATTTGAGTCTCGATTTTTCCGGATCTGAAGATTTCAGGCCGCTTGCTGCCCGCATGCGGCCGAATACTCTTGAGCAGTATATTGGGCAAACTCATATACTTGCACAAGGAAAACCCCTGCGTAAAGCCATAGAACATGGACAACTTCATTCTATGATTTTATGGGGACCACCCGGAACGGGAAAAACGACATTAGCGGAAGTAGCAGCGCATTATGCCAATGCGCGTGTTGAGCGTGTGTCGGCTGTAACGTCTGGTGTAAAAGAGATCCGCTTAGCGATTGAAAAAGCAAGAGAAAACCAACTGGCAGGTTTTAAAACAATACTGTTTGTTGATGAAGTTCATCGCTTTAATAAGTCTCAACAGGATGCGTTTCTGCCGCATATAGAAAATGGCACGGTGACGTTTATCGGTGCGACAACAGAAAACCCGTCGTTTGAACTGAATAATGCACTTCTTTCCAGAGCAAGGGTTTACAAGCTCACCGGGTTGTCTGCAGACGAAATATTACATGCTTTAAATATTGCCGTTCAGGACGAGGAGCGTGGTCTTGGTAAACAACCGGTTAATATTGAATCTGGTGTCTTAGAAAGATTAGCTGAGTATGTTCAGGGCGATACCCGTCAGGCGATGAACTATCTTGAGCTGTTGTATGATATGGCTGACGAAATAGACGGCAAGAAGCAACTTACTTTGTCAGGGCTTGCAGAAGTCATGGGCGAGAAAGTTAGCCGTTTCGATAATCATGGTGATATATGGTATGACCTGATTTCTGCGGTACATAAGTCTATTCGCGGCTCTAACCCTGATGCCGCCTTGTACTGGATGGCCCGAATTATTGTTGCTGGTGGTGATCCATTGTATGTGGCTCGTCGCCTGCTTGCTATTGCATCTGAAGATATCGGTAATGCCGATCCCAAAGCAATGCAGATTGCGTTATCGGCCTGGGATTGTTTTCATCGGGTTGGTCCTGCTGAGGGAGAAAGAGCTATTGCTCAGGCAGTTGTCTATCTGGCGTGTGCGCCTAAAAGCAACGCTGTTTATACAGCCTGGAAGAGTGCACTGAATGATGCCCGTAATACTCCGGAATTTGAAGTTCCACACCATTTGCGTAATGCACCAACAAAACTGATGAAAGACATGGGTTATGGTGAAGAGTATCGTTATGCCCATAATGAACCGGGTGCGTATGCAGCAGGGGAGGTGTATTTTCCTCCTGAGTTAGCAGGAACGCGTTACTATGAACCGACATCTCGTGGTTTAGAAATTAAGATTCGTGAGAAATTAGACTATTTGGCTGAATTAGACGCAAAAAGCCATCAAAAGCGCTATGAAAAATAGCGAGTTTTCGTTATCTTTACCGGATTAAAATTCACAATTGGTTTTGAGTCCGGGAATTGAACTCAAAATCGTATTATTAACAATTAAAAGCATAGGATTAGCAATGCTGGATTCTAAATTACTTCGTGCAGAACTGGATGACACCGCTGCAAAACTGGCAAGTCGGGGTTTTAACCTTGATGTAGACGCAATTCGTAAACTTGAAGAACAACGTAAATCCATTCAAGTCGAAGTTGAAAATTTGCAATCCACGCGTAATTCGATCTCCAAACAAATTGGCCAGAAAATGGCGGCCGGTGATAAAGACGGTGCCGAAGAAATTAAAAAGCAAATCGGTACTTTGGGCAGTGATTTAGATGCGAAAAAAGTTGAGCTGACAGAAGTTCAGGCTCAGTTAGAACAGATCGCATTAACCATTCCTAACCTTCCGGATGATTCAGTTCCTGTCGGCAAAGATGAAAATGAGAATGTTGAAATTTGTCGTTGGGGTGAACCAAAACAATTCGCATTTGACGTAAAAGATCACGTTGATTTAGGTGAAATGGGTGATGGACTTGATTTCGCCAGCGCAACTAAAATTACCGGTGCGCGTTTTATCGTGATGAAAGGTCAATTTGCACGTTTACACCGTGCGATTGCACAATTTATGCTTGATCTTCATACTGAACAACATGGTTATTACGAAATGTATGTTCCGTATTTAGTTAATGCAGATAGCTTATACGGTACTGGTCAGTTGCCTAAATTTGGTAAAGACTTGTATCACACAGAACCATTAGTTGAAAAAGTGGACGATGAAGAACCTCGTAAACTTTCATTGATTCCAACTGCTGAAGTACCGCTGACAAACCTTGTTCGTGGTGAAATTCTGGAAGATGAAGCCTTACCACTTAAAATGACTGCGCATACACCTTGTTTCCGTTCAGAAGCAGGTTCTTATGGCCGTGATACTCGTGGATTGATTCGTATGCACCAGTTCGACAAAGTTGAATTGGTTCAAATAACTAAGCCAGAAGATTCAATGACTGCGCTTGAAGAGTTAACCGGTCACGCTGAAAAAGTACTTCAGCTGCTGGGTCTTCCATACCGTAAAGTGGTACTTTGTACTGGCGATATGGGCTTCGGTTCTCGTAAAACCTATGACTTAGAAGTTTGGGTTCCTGCTCAGAATACTTACCGTGAAATTTCTTCATGTTCAAACATGTGGGATTTCCAGGCAAGACGTATGCAGGCTCGTTTCCGTCGTAAAGGCGAGAAGAAACCAGAACTAGTTCATACACTAAATGGTTCAGGTCTGGCTGTCGGTCGTACAATGGTTGCTGTTCTTGAAAACTATCAGCAAGAAGATGGCCGTATCGAAATTCCTGAAGTATTAAGAAAATACATGAATGGTGTTACTCATATCGGTTAATAGCTGATATAAGCTGATATAAAAAAGATAAAGCTGCATTTGTATGGTCACATATAATGCAGTTTTTTTATTCCCGCAAATCAAAAGATATTGATCTGTCTCATACGCTATTTGTACCGGTGATGTATGGTAAGTCCGAGTAGAGTATTTGAGATTACCAGTGATGAAACGACTTTTCGATACAACAGAAACCTTTCCTGCTCATGAAGATATGTTCCAGTCAGTGAATTTG
Organism: uncultured Vibrio sp.; assembly: GCA_963676525.2. Classification (GTDB taxonomy): domain Bacteria; phylum Pseudomonadota; class Gammaproteobacteria; order Enterobacterales; family Vibrionaceae; genus Vibrio. Next base: position 100,852 of record CAXXNB010000012.1, on the reverse strand, counting down.
GGCAGTGACTTTCATTCTCATAACAATGGCTGTGGGAAAGTGTATCTGGTTGGTGCCGGTCCTGGTAATCCTGACCTTCTGACTGTCAAAGCTGCCAGATTGATAGAACAGGCCGAAGTAATTGTGTTTGATCGTCTGGTCAGCAAAGATATTCTGTCCTTGTGTAATCCTGATGCTGAAATGATTTATGTTGGTAAACGTTGCGGTAAAACCAGCATGAAGCAGGAACATATTTCTCAAATATTAGTTGATCTGGCTAAAAGCGGTAAAAACGTCGTAAGGCTAAAAGGTGGTGACCCATTTATTTTTGGTCGCGGTGGCGAAGAAGCCTTGTTACTGGCAGAAAACGCTATCGATTATGAAGTCGTTCCGGGTATCACTGCAGCGATCGGTTGTTCAGCCAGCTCTTTAATTCCTCTTACACACCGAAAAGTTTCCCGTAGCGTGACCTTTGTTACCGGTCACGTTGTCAGTGGAGCATTGCCAGCATGGGCCGGGTTAGTCAATTCAGGGCAAACGCTGGTTTTTTATATGGGGCTGGAAAGGGCAGATTCCATTCAGTCCGGGCTGCTTGATTCTGGTCTGGCTGCTCCAACACCAGTTGCTATTGTTGGAAAAGGTTGTAGTCCTGAACAGAAAGTATATGTATTTGAATTAAGCCAACTAACTGATATGGCAGAAAAACTTGAAGGTCTTAGCCCTGCTTTAATTATTGTCGGAGAAGTGGTTTCATTACGAGAACAACTTATGGCATCTGTTCAGGAACTCGCTACAATAGGAACGATATAATAATCAAATAAATTGTAGAGTTAGTATGAGCAGCATTCAGGAATGTATTCGAACTGTCGGTCGTGGAGAAAGAGGCAGACAGCCTTTATCTTTTGAGCAAGCTTATAAAGTTATGGATGAGTATTTAAGCGGCGAGGTCGGTGATGACCAAATGGCTATGCTACTCATGCTGATCCGGGTTCAAAATGAAACCAAAGCTGAAATTGCGGGTTTTGTTAAAGCATTTCAGTCGCGCATGCCTGATATTGGCGCAGAAATTGATTGGCCTTGTTATGCCGGTAAACGTGAATCTGCCGGTAAACCCTGGCATCTTATTGCTGCAAAAATCCTTGCTGATAACGGCCATAAAATTTTATTACATGGATATCATGAAAATAATGGTCGTGAGCATGCTGAAGATTATTTATCCAAACTTAATATTCAACAAGCTCAAAATCCTGATGAAGCAAGTCAGTTGCTACAGTCAGATAATATTGCGTATTTGCGTTTACATGATTTTGCTCCCATTGCAGAGAAAATGATTGGCTGGAAAGCCAGGTACGGGTTAAGAACACCAATAAATACTGTTGTACGCGCACTGAATCCGGGGAAAGCCAAATTCGGGATTCGGGGCAGTTTTCATCCCGGATTTCAGCAATTGCATGCGGAAGTTGAAAACGAAATCGGTCTAACCTCTCATGCGGTATTATCTTTTAAGGGAGTATCCGGAGAGTCTGAATACAATCCGAAAGTGAGTCAGACAGTATGGTTGAGTAAATATCATCAAGTGGAAGAGCTTTACTGGCCGGAACATTATCGTGAAGATATCCCGTTACCAGAGCGCTGTGTTTTGGGTACGAAGGAAGAAGATTTTGTGTTGATGGCGAATGCTGTTATAGCAACGTTAGCGGCAGTTTTGTTTACGCTGGGTTCAGATCATGAAGAAGCGAGAAATATAGCGTACAATTACTGGTGTCGCTACATTTCTCAATAATACCGTTGTTTTATGCATAACCGACATGTTTGTCGGTTATTGCTTTATCAGCACTTCTACGTAGCCACTCTTTTTCATGAAAGAAATATGCTACAGAGTTAATCGCTGGTTCTATAGTAGCCATCAACCCACCAATGAATGCGTCACCGGTTAAAGCGTAAGTTACCGTAAAAGCAACGCTGAAATGAATGACAGCAAAGCTTGCTGTTTTTATCTGAGTCATCGCTTCATGACGTTTTAAAAAAGGAACTGATTGCCATACTTTTTCATGAAGGTAGAAAGCGCCAGTGTTTATAGACGGTTCAATCATCGCTATCATGCTACCTAGCAAAAAATCGCCGGTTAAAACAAAAGCAACTATAGTTGCGATGCTAAAATGGATTACTGCAAAAGTGATTGTTTTGATCATTGTACTATCTCCGCATAAACACTTCTCTGTGTTGATGTGATCATTATTGATAATCATTCGCATTTAATCAAGAGGGCGATTCCTATTGTTTTAATAGGTGAGAGTTATTAATTGGGGGAATACTTACACCGACGTAAGCATACAGATGAATCATTCATTACATTTAATTTTTGGTATATCAGCTTAATTGGTGGTGTATTGAGGTTGATATAGACTCTTTCTGCTTAAAGAGACGGTTATGTTTTCGGAGGTAAAATGGCAAATCCAAGAGTTTTAAACGCTCAAATTAAAGATGTTATCTGCGGCGACAATGTCACTGTTATCGAGCCCTGCAATGTTTATGGTTGCGAGTTAAAGGATGATGTATTCATTGGTCCATTTGTCGAAATTCAAAAGAACTCTGTAATTGGTGCCCGAACAAAGATTCAGTCACACACTTTTGTTTGTGAGTATGTCACCATTGGCAACGATTGCTTTGTCGGTCATGGAGTTATGTTTGCTAATGATCTTTTCAAGAACGGCCAGCCAGATCCAAATCCGGATAATTGGGGACGTACAGTTATAGCTGACAACGTTACAATTGGGTCTAATGTAACACTATTGCCCGTTAGTATATGCGATGGCGTAGTTATTGGTGCCGGGAGTGTTGTCACTAAGGATATTACAGAGAAAGGAATCTACGCAGGAAATCCGGCTAAAAAGTTAAGAGACCTGTCGTCGTATAATAATGATTAGCAAGCTGTAGGATACCATTAACTAAGACATTGTCGGTATTTTGTAATTTTTGCTGAATAAAATGATTATTTACGAATATAAATCAATATATTGAGAGTATTTGATAAAGTAGGATTGAATTAGGTGGGCAATGTCACATGGGAGCTGTTCACCTAAGAACTGTTATGATTAATGTCAGCTCAGAAGATATTTTTCATATCGCGATAAAAATTTTCATGAGAACCTAAAGCCATAAGTTCGAGAGTAACGGTGCCATCTTCGTAACTATAACCAAGTAATGTAAGTTGTTTCACCATTTTAAATTTGTACACGCGAAGGAAGGATAAATCGCCTTTCTTTTGCTGTCCTAGAAGCGGATCTTCAATCAGTTCTTTGATTGCGTTATCTAGATCCGCTTTTTGGTTTTTGTGTAGTTTTTTGACAGCTTTTTTAAATGTAGGTGTTTGAAGAACTTGAGTAATCTTAGCCAAAGTTGTATTCCTCAAGCTTTCCGGCTTCTTTTTCGGCTTTGGCAATGATAGCTTGTTTTACGAACTCATAAGGTAAATCGGGATTATCTTCCATCATTTCACCGATTTTAGCCCAGTGTTCAATTTGTTTAGGTGTTGTGCGGTTTAGGGCTTTAGCCATAATAGCCGCTTTATCAACTAAATCTTGGTCAAGTCGAATACTTGCAGTAGACATAATAAAATCTCCTTAGTGTGGTATAAGGAGTGTAGCATATTGCTACAATTGTCGCAATATGAATCATAACAAGCCAATTCAATTGACGCCGTTAAGTGCTGCGCTTGCAGTGTGAAGTATTTCATACGCTTTGGTTACAGCGCACTGCGCAATTGATTGGAGCGTTATAGCTTAAATCACGAACAATCTTGTCTTATATACGCAGGTAACGTACACTTTGTCTATGAAAAGTGTATTTTTTGAATCTAGTATATTTGAAAAGTACCGCGAGCATTATCTTAACGATGACGAGTATAGGCTTTTTCAAGCAGAACTAATGTCAAATCCAAAGCAAGGTGATGTTATTCAGAGTACTGGAGGTTTGCGGAAGATTCGAGTTGCAAGTAAGGGTAAAGGCAAACGTGGTGGTTCACGAGTTATCTATTACTACCTTGATGAAAAGCGACGTTTTTACTTACTAACCATATACAGTAAGAACGAAATGTCGGATTTAACCGCAGATCAAAAGAAACAGTTAAAAGCTTTTATGGAGGCATGGCGCAATGAGCAATCGTGATTTATTTGCAGAATTAAGTTCAGCTCTTATTGAAGCTAAAGAGCATTCAGAAGGTAAGTTAACGCTGAAAAGTCATCAGTTTAATAATGTTGGAGAATTAGACATTTCACCTGATGAGATAGTAAATATCCGTGAACAATTTAATATGTCACGAGGGGTATTTGCCCGTTTACTTCATACATCGTCACGCACGTTGGAAAACTGGGAACAAGGGCGTAGTGCTCCCAATGGACAAGCAATAACACTTCTAAGATTGGTGCAACGCCACCCTGAAACTCTGACGCACATCGCAGAGCTATAACAAATCGCAGCAATTGACAAAAATACATGTCACGAATTTTGGTTCCCAAAATGTAGCGCCAGCTATTTTGCAACTGAGCTCAGCGTTGCCAACTTCTCCCAAATTTGAGTTTTCCAGTGATTTATTAAAAGGTGTATACTTTTGAGCATAATGTATGAGCGAGTTAATTAAATATGTTCACTGAATCTAAATGGGGAATGAAACCGAATATTCCTCTTGCAAAACAGCTAGCTAAAAGAGATGTCCCAGCGTTAGTTTACGATGCAGTCAACCTAGAAGGAGTGACTATGACACTCCCTGAAGTTCAAACTATTTTGGATGGTATTACGGTGGGTGGTCATCGCATCAGCGATCAAAATATGGCTATGAATCAAGCTAAAACTTGGGCGCGAATTTTTGAGTTAGTAGATTCCGGAGAGTTCTCTTTTAATAAAGAAACTGCGTTGTTATTACACAATATCGCTGGTGAAGAAGAGGCCTTAGAGTGGGGCAAATTTCGTTCTGGTTATGTATCAATAACTGGCTCTGATTATGAGCCACCAGCACCACACGAACTAAATGATAAATGGGATGAAGTTCAGTCTTTAGTCGAGTCTTGCGAAGACATCTATGATCAGGCGATTACGGCTTTTTTACAAATGGCTAGAGCTCAATTTTTCTGGGATGTTAATAAACGAACAGGTCGTTTTATGATGAATGGGATTCTACTTTCATGTGGTTTTCCCATAATTAATGTTCCAGCTAAACGACAACAAGAATTTAATACATTAATGCTAGAGTTTTACTCAAGTAATGACATGGATCCAATGAATAAGTTTTTGCGAAGTTGTATCGATGAAAAAATAATTAGGAACTTCCAATTAGACTTAAAAATTGGCTAACATCCGTATGTAATTCCAGAATATGACTCAAATAAAAATGCAGTATGGGAGTTATACCAAAGGTTGAATATAGAGAAAAACGCCTAATTTGGCAGCATGAATGAAAAGCATGCTCCGCCAAGATGTGAAGTAGATATATCTAATTTACCACCGTAACTACTTAATATATCCGTAACGACGGCTAAACCCAGTCCCTGACCCAGGCTTGCGGTATCAGAGCGGGCACCGCGTTTTAGTATTGATGTGCGAAGGTGAAAATCGATACCTGGCCCATCATCTTCTACGTGGATTTCCAATCCTTGTTCTGAATTTATTGCTGATACCTCAATTTTGCTTTTTCCGTATTTGCAGGCATTTTCGATCAGGTTTCCCATGATCTCCATTAAATCGCCTTCTTCACCATGGAACTGAACACTGTCGGCGATCTTGAGCTGAATATCCATATTTGAATACATATTCAGCTTAGTTATAGCGCCAGTCAGCCGGGAAATAAGCGGAAGAACAGGAACTTGTCCTGCAAGCGGTTGATAGCCTAAATGGGCACGACTTAGGTGATGACTAATGATGTTATTCATACGGGTCACCTGCTCATCAATTATCTTGCGTTCTTTCGTCTGGTCATTTGATTTAATAATTGCCAATGGTGTTTTCAGACTGTGAGCAAGGTCGGCAAGTGTATTTTTAAAGCGCTCTCGCTGTGCGCGTTGGGCTGTCAGCACCTGATTCAAGTTGTTGACCACCGGAATTAATTCTCTGGGATAATCGCCTTTAAGTAACTGGATTTTTCCAGACTCCAGATGAGAGAGATCTACAGCCATTTTGTTCAGAGGGTTTAGACCCCAGCGGGTAATAATATACTGAATTATCAGCAGTAGTATGGTTAAACCTGATATCCAGAAAATAATTTTACGGCTAAAGCTATTCAATTCAGCAGTCAGGGAAGAAGGGTCATGAGCAACAACAAATCTTAGTAACTTCTGGCCGTTATCAGATTGCCAAAGGGTATCATAGACAAGCTGATAATATGGAGAATTGTCCGATGGTGTCTTAAACTGAATTACCCCTGGAATGATCGGGGAAGTTGGATGCAACAACTGTTTATCCAGCAAAATGCTAGAGGGGGAACGCCATAGCAGTCTATTGTTATCTGTTATCCAGGCGAAATGACCACTGTTAGTCTGTTGAAAACTGGGCTCAGCCATCACATCTGGCATCCTTAGTGTCTGTTTATCAAGCTCTGCATCACTCATAAGGGCATAAGCCTGACTCTGCATCTGGTTTTGTAACGAGGTTTCCAGACTTGCTTTAAAAGCGGTATACAGCATCAGCGAGCCCAGGCTCATAAATACCGGGAGGAGTACCAGAGAGGTTAGTAACACTCGGTTTACTAACGAATAGTTATTTGCCAGTAAAGGGCGTTTTTTTGATCTGTCTCGTTTAGTCATTTATTACAAACTTATAACCTTGTCCACGAACTGTTACAATTGGCATTATCTTATTTTCCGGGTCGAGTTTTTTTCGCAATCGTCCGATGAATACCTCGATAACATTGGAGTCTCGGTCAAAATCCTGATCGTAAAGATGCTCTGTCAACTCTGTTTTAGAGACCACCTGTTGAGGTTTCAACATCAGATATTCCAGAGTGCGATATTCGTAGCTGGTTAGCTCCACCAGTTGATCATTCAATTTCACGGTTTTAGCTGAGAGATCGATATGAATAGGTCCTTTGTGTAGTTCCTTAGAAGCATTACCATTGGACCGCCTAAGCAGAGCGTGGGCTCTTGCCTTAAGTTCTTCAAAATGAAAGGGCTTGGTGAGGTAATCATCGGTACCGGCTTCCAGGCCTTCGACTTTGTCCTGCCAGAGCTCTCTAGCAGTAAGAATGAGAATTGGGAAATTAACCCCGTGATTTCGTAATTTGCTGGTTAGTTGTATACCGTCTATTTTTGGTAATCCCACATCGATAATCGCAAGGTCATAGTCTATTTCAGAACCTAAAAACCAGCCGCTCTCACCACCTTCGGCAGTATCGACAGCGTATTTTTCTTTACCGAAAAATTCTTTGAGGCGCTCAAGCATCAAGGGTTCGTCTTCAACAATAAGGATTCGCATGACTATTTTACTTTTTTCGGGCTAGCCAAAATGGTGACGACTTTTACTGTGCCATCTTCGGTTAACAGCTTCACTCTGTATTGAGCCGGATTTGCTCGGTTGTCTAGCTGAACTTTAAGTATCTTTCCGCCAAAGTGTTGTCTGGCAATTTGTGCTGCCTCAGATTGACTGGACGCACTTAAACCAGAGTTATTCTCCATCGATTTGGCGTTGGCTATCGAAGCACATGATAGAGTTATTGAAATGAGCAAAATCTGGATAATTGATCGCATTATTGTCCTCAACCTAGTGGGCAACCTGAGCGTTGGATTGGTGTTGTACGATGTTAGTTCTCTTTTCATCCCATTCCTGTTTATCACTCAGGTCAGATACTCATTAATATTATGCGAACTGGCTTAAGTTTCAAATCGCTCCGAAAGCAATTTCAAATATTAATACCTCTTATCATAGTGTCTTGGATTCATGGCAATGTTACCTGAATGTCCTTTTATATGTTTTTTGCCAGGGTGTACCTTCACCGGCATTTGAATTCTTTTACCCGGATGATGTTTGGTATGAGTCTGGTATCTACGACCATCATATTTATAGATAACGTTATATCCAATCAGGACCTGTTCATGTTTAACCTGATATGTTGTGGAACAACGATAGCCTGGGGTGTGTTGGTAATGTTGCCCATTATTTATGTTTGCGCCAATAGTTGCGCCGATCACGGTACCGGCAATCATTCCTATTTGTTTATCGGGTCTGCTGGAACCGATAGAGTGTCCAACCACGCCTCCGATAACACCACCGACGACAACAGGGACTGCAGAACGGTGCTCTGGATCGTGATTCCTGTAACCAGTATTTTGGCAGGTCTGAATCGGTACTCTATTTGCTATATGTTTATAAACAGGGATAGCATTAACGACTTTTGCATAATCATTGTGCGAGTATTTGTCGGCCATCACATTTGTACTTAAGCAAGCAGTGATGACAAGTGCAGTAACTGTTAACTTTTTCATCTCTTTTTCCTCTTTCTTCAAGTGAGTAACCACCTTTCATTTTGATAATAAGAAACTGAAGCTGAACAGAACCTGAATTACTGAATTTTGTGATGAATTAATTCACCTTATTTGCGATGAATTGTGCCCCTGGCATCCCTTGACAAGGTTGGTACTTATATAGGTACTGTCACCATATTTCTTAATGTGTGAAATTGTTTGGCATAAATGGTGGTAAATGAAATCTCAGCGTTTAGAATGCGGGAATCGAATCAATAATTAATTGAAACTATCTTTATGCTTCGCGATTATACCTATGAATGCCTCGCATCTATGCCACGTCATGAACTGGAAGAATTCAGTGTCCGAATGATCGGTAAAATGGTACCGGAAGATGTGATGAGTGAAATCTTTACTTTTGATCAGGAAGAAATCGATAGTGAAGATCGTATGTTATCGGCACGTCTTGATGCCATGTTACGTATGACAGCTATTGCTTTGAGTGAAATTCAGCAGGCTTTTGATGATTCAGAAAATGCAAAGCAAAACAGTGAAAGGATGACGCGTTTAGTCTTATGGCATTTTTATGCGGTATCATTTAACTTAGAGCAGGCCATTCCGCTTAAAACTCATTGTGAGCAGGTTGAAAAACTTCTCACCAATGCACCTGTAGATGCATTTGGTTGGGTGAAGGCCCTTACTGAACTCCTGCACGTTTATGCGGATCTCAATGCTAAACAAAATCCGTAAGGCTTAAGTCATTTGTAGGTGGTATTAAGCTTCTGAGCAGATTAAGGAATCTTTGATTAATGGAAAAGTTATTTTCGTACGGTACTCTTCAGCTAGAAAATGTTCAAAAAGAAACATTTGGCAGACTCCTTAAGGGGTCGAATGATAGCTTGCTTGGTTATGTCTTGTCTGAAATTAAAATAAAAGACAAAGATGTCATAGCGAAGAGCGGCACAGATATTCATCCTATACTGAAATTTACTGGCGACGATTCAGATCAGGTAGAAGGAACCATTTTTCAGATTACTTCTGAAGAGTTAAGTCAGGCTGATGCTTATGAAGTCGATGAATATGTACGCATTGAAGGCCGTTTTAAATCTGGAACCTCTGCCTGGATTTACGCTGATGCCCGTCAGGTTAAAGATCCTGATACAGATATCTAAGTTAGTTTATCGTTAAAAAGAGACTTACTATGGCCCCCGAACAAGAAATTACAAAACTAAAAGCTCTTGAAAAAGAATTGATACAGGCAACGCAAGAACTGACCACCTGGCAAGTAGAGGACTACAGAATCACCGACAGTTAAAAACTAAGATGGATGCAGCTCAATGCGCTTATGCACAGCAAATTGAGTTAGTCAGAGCTCTTACTGAACAACAATGAAATTGATAAAATGACGAGAGGTTTCTCTCGTCATCAACGGAGTGCATTATGGATAGTGATACCTTGCCCATACTCTACTCTCTACACAACTGCCCATATGCAATACGTGCCCGCATTGCTCTTCTCAAAGCGCGGCAGCAAGTTTTAATTCGCTCCATAAAGCTCGACAATAAACCGCATGAGATGTTACAGGTATCACCAAAAGGCAGTGTGCCTGTTTTGGTCGTGCCAGGAAGCAACACCTTAGATGGCAACGAATCTCACAGTGGCGCATCAGAAAAAACACTGGTTATAGAAGAAAGCCTGGAAGTGATGTTATGGGCTCTCTCACAAAGTGACCCTGAAAATCTATTGCGTGCTGATAAGCCGGAAGATTTGCCCGCGATGCTGGCTTTTATAGAATCATTTGAACGCAATTTTATCCCCGCACTTAATGCCTTTAGTTGTGCCAAACGCTATCACGAAGAAAACATGCCAACGTTGCGTCAAGCTTGTGCATTTGAGCTGGAAAAACTCGAAACTTGCCTTAGTCACCATCCGTTCTTATTTGCTCATCAAGAGAGCTTAGTGGATATTGCCCTGCTGCCTTTTTTACGCAAGTTTGCCCGAACAGATAAGCAGTGGTTTCGTCAGTGTCCTTATCCTAAATTACGAGCATGGTTAAATGACTATTTACAGAGTCCTATGTTTTCGAAAGTAATGGAAAGACAGGAGTTGTGGATGGAGAGTCGTAAAGATGTGTATTTATCATTGATGTGATTACTCATTGACCCAATCAACATTTGTATGCGGGTGTTATTTGCCCGCATTTGTCTTAAGTTAACAATCAAATACAGTCAGGCTACAAGAGTACCGTTTGTTTTCCCATTCTAATTTCTCTTCGATTATACGCCCCGTTTATCTCTGGATCTTTGCTGAACACCGTTATTTAAAAGAGCTACACTTAATCTGAAGTAGCAACTCCGATCAGAAGTCTATTCAGAGGGATTCAGTTATGTTATCCGATCAACAAGGTAATAAATTGTCAGGCTCAACAGTTGAAGCGGTAGAGGCATATGATAAGGCTGTAACTGCCTTCAATCTTTACCGCGGCGATCCTTTTACTTTATTAGACAGAGCTATTGAGCTGGCGCCATGTTTGGGGATGGCTTATATCCTCAAGGCGTATCTACACATTGTGGCGACGGAGCCTGGTTCGTTAACCATAGCGCAAAAAATTGTTGAAAAGGCGAAAACATTACCGCTCAATGAAAGAGAAAAATCTCATATAACAGCCTTGCATCATTTACTCAAAGGCAACTGGAGCGATGCGGCCACTGTATTGGATTACCATAACACCGCTTACCCGCATGATCTTATTGGCTTGCAGGTGGGCCACTTGATTGATTTTTATCGGGCAAGCTCCAGAAATCTGCGTGACCGAATGGGCCGAGTATTGCGTAAATGGTCTCCTGATATGTCTGGTTACTCAATCGTACTGGGAATGCACTCCTTTGGTCTGGAAGAATGTGGTCATTATGCACAAGCAGAAGAGGCCGGACGCCAGGCTATCGAGATGGAACCTCTTGATTGCTGGGCACACCATGCAGTTTCCCATGTAATGGAGATGCAGGGGCGTGTCCAGGATGGTATAGGTTGGATGATCACCAGACAGCCTGACTGGTCCGGTGATGATAACTTTTTTAAAGTGCATAATTGGTGGCACCTGGCACTCTATTATCTGGATCTGGGGCAATTCGAAGAAGCTCTTACACTCTATGACGGACCGGTTCGCGAAGATCGTAGCGGTGTTGCCCTGGATATGGTTGATGCCTCGGCACTTCTATGGCGGCTTGAATTATTAGGCTGCAAGGTCGATAACCGTTGGCAGGAGCTGGCAAATATGTGGGATCGACATGCCGATGGAAAACTTTATCCATTCAATGACTGGCATGCAGTGATGGCCTATTTAGGGGCTGGCCGATATGAAGAGGTGGAGCGGATCCAGAGCATCTACCTGTCACTAAGTAACCCTCAGAACGAAGTAGCTGTATGGGCTCATCAGACAGGTTTACCTCTGATTAAAGGGTTTCAGGCGTTCTGGAATGGAGATTATAAAGCCGCTGTGGATCATCTCTATAGGGCTCGTTACATATCCAATAGTTTCGGAGGGAGTCATGCTCAGCGAGATATCATAGATTGGACGTTGACTGAGGCCGCTTTGCGGGGAGGCATGAAAAATATGGCTGAATCCCTTGCTAACGAACGTTTGGCATTGAAGCCTCACAGTGCTTTGAATCTGAACTTTCTTTCCAGAGCTACATCTGCTTAGAAAATTAATGATAAAACAGGCCTTTCCAACACTTCGAGCCATACTAAACAAAGTATGACTCGAAGATAAATTTCGAGGGCAATAAACTAACCAAAATTGGTCGGAATTTTTACTGCTTCCTCAATTACCTTAATTAAATATTTCAGATCTTCTGTTGGTGTGATGAACGGTGGCATGATGTAAATAAGTTTACCAAATGGGCGAACCCATACGCCGCGTTTAACAAAGAATGCCTGTATTTCAGACATATTTACGGGGGTATCTACTTCGATAACGCCAATGGCACCAAGGTAGCGAACATCTGTGACCCTATCCAGTTTCATCAGGGCTGGAAGATGTTGTTTAAACACCGATTCGATGGTTAATACTTTTTCCTGCCATTCGGTCGTGAGCAGTAATTCAATGCTTTTTACTGCAACAGCACAGGCCAGAGGATTTCCCATAAACGTCGGACCGTGCATAAAGCAGCCAGCTTCACCACTACATACGGTATCGGCAACTTTTTTAGTCGTTAGAGTCGCCGCTAGTGTCATATAACCGCCAGTAATGGCTTTCCCGACACACATGATATCCGGTTCAATATCGGCATGTTCACAGGCAAACAGTTTTCCGGTTCGGCCAAATCCGGTAGCAATTTCGTCGATGATCAGAAGCAGGCCATATTCATCACAAAGTTTCCGTAGTCCGCGAAGATATTCCGGGTGGTAAATACGCATTCCCCCCGCACCCTGAACAATCGGTTCAAGTATGACGGCAGCCACTTCATTGTGATGCTTGGAAATACACTGTTTCATCTCATTTAAATCGTGGCTATCCCATTCCTGCCAAAATCCAATAGAAGGGGATTCAACAAAGATATGCTCTGGTAAAAAACCTTTGTAAAGGCTATGCATGGAGTTATCAGGATCGGTGACAGACATCGCTGCGAACGTGTCACCATGATACCCATGTCGGACAGTGATAAATTTTGATCGACCTTCTCCGAGAGACTGCCAGTACTGCAATGCCATTTTTAACGCCACTTCAACGGATACTGATCCTGAATCGGCTAAAAATACCTGTTCAAGTGACGAAGGAGTTATTTCAACTAGTTGCTTGCACAAATCAATGGCTGGCTGGTGGGTCAGACCGCCAAACATAATATGAGACATGCTTTTTATCTGTGATTCAACAGCCTGGTTAAGTAGCGGGTGATTATATCCATGTACTGCTGCCCACCAGGAAGACATTCCATCAATCAATGTTTCTCCAGTTTCGAGATGGATGCGGTTTTGTTCTGCATGACTTACCGGGTAGCAGGGTAACGGATCAATGGTTGATGTATAAGGATGCCATATATGGTGGCGATCAAACTGTATATCCATGATTATTATTTAACCAAATGTAAACTTGTTATTGAAATCAGTGTTGACAATAGGGTAATGAGGAATAAACTCGCATGCAATAAAAAATAATAAATTAAGGAATGCATGTGGAAGTTCGTCATAACTGGACAGTAAAAGAAGTCAGAGATTTATTAGAAAAACCCTTTATGGATCTTCTGTTCGATGCACAGGTGGTTCACCGTCAATATCATCCTCATAACTATGTGCAGGTCAGCACGCTGTTATCGATTAAAACAGGAGCTTGTCCTGAAGATTGTAAGTACTGTCCACAAAGTGCGCATTACAGTACGGACGTCGAAAAAGAACGTTTAATGGAACTGGAACGAGTTCTTGATGCGGCGCAGAAAGCGAAAAATGCCGGTTCAACTCGTTTTTGTATGGGAGCTGCCTGGAAAAACCCTAAACAACGGGATATGCCATATCTGAAAGACATCATTACAGGAGTTAAAGGCCTTGGTTTGGAAACCTGTATGACTCTGGGCATGTTAACGGCTGAACAGGCTCAGGAACTGGCGGATGCTGGTCTGGACTATTACAACCACAATTTAGACACTTCTCCTGAATTTTATGGAAATATTATCACCACCCGTACCTACCAGGATCGGTTGGATACCTTATCTCATATCCGTGATGCGGGAATGAAAATCTGTTCAGGTGGTATTATCGGTCTTGGGGAAAATATTAATGATCGTGCCGGTTTGTTAGTTGAACTGGCAAACTTGCCGACGCACCCGGAAAGTGTGCCTATCAATATGTTGGTTAAAGTTAAAGGGACACCGTTAGAAAACGCTGAAGATGTTGAACCCTTTGATTTCATCCGCTTAATCGCTGTTGCACGCATTATGATGCCAGGATCGGCTGTTCGGCTTTCTGCTGGGCGGGAAAATATGAATGAACAGATGCAGGCGCTTTGCTTTATGGCTGGTGCAAGCTCTATTTTCTACGGCTGCAAATTGTTGACTACCCCGAATCCTGCAGAAGATTCAGATATGCAGTTATTCCTGAAGTTGGGCATTAACCATCAACATGTTGCTCAAAAACCGGATGAAATTGAAGAAAATGAATTACTGGATCGCGTGGTAGAGCGAGTTGCATCCCGTCCTGAAGAGGGTGATTTATTTTATGATGCAAGCCTTTAATCAGCGTATAGAAACGGCGTTACAGGAACGCAAAATTCTGGGACTGGAGCGGCGGGTTCTTGATATAGAAAAAGGGAACACAACCGAATTAAGCTCAAATGGGCATAATTATCTGAATTTCTCCAGCAATGATTATTTAGGCTTAGCGAATGATCCTGAACTTATTGGGAAATGGCAGGAAGGGTTAAGTTTATACGGTGCGGGAAGCTCATCGTCTCCTATGGTTGTCGGGAACAGTTATCCGCATGAAGCATTGAAATCTGTACTATGTGAATGGCTGGATTATGAACAAGCGGTATTGTTTAACTCTGGTTTTAGTGCCAATCAGGCGCTAATTTTATCCTTGTTTAACAAAGGTGATTTGCTGCTCCAGGATAAATTAAATCATGCGTCGTTAATGGAAGCCGGTATGTTATCTCCGGCGACAATGAAACGGTTCAAACATAATGATGTTAAACATTTAATATCATTACTAGCAGAGACAAATTGTCCAACAGCTGTCATTACTGAAGGGGTATTCAGTATGGATGGTGATTTGGCAAACCTGAAAGAAATACATAAGGCGACTAATAATCAAGCCATGTTGGTTGTTGATGATGCTCATGGCATAGGCGTGCTAGGCAATGGAGGTCGTGGCTCGACTGATGTAGCCGGGGTCAAACCAGACATTCTTATTGTTACCTTTGGCAAAGCATTTGGTATTTCCGGTGCGGCGATTATGTGTAGTAAAGCTGTCGGGGATTTTTTAAATCAATTTGCGCGTCATCATGTGTATTCGACGGCAATGCCTCCTGCACAGGCGTATGCATTACATCATGCTGTCGGAATGCTCAGAAATCAGCAGTGGCGGCGAGATAAACTGACAGAATTACAGGCACTTTTCCATGCAAGAATGAGTGGTTTTTCTTCCCGTTATGTAAATACCTGTACTGCAATTAAGCCGATAATAATTGGCGATGCCAGAGATACGCTGGCTGCATCAGAGCGAGTTAGGGAAAAAGGAATTTGGGTTACTGGAATTCGACCACCAACCGTTCCACACGGGCAGGGGCGGTTAAGAGTGACATTAACATCCAGTCACAGTATTGCTGATGTCGATAAGCTGTGTTCTGCTCTTGAATATGCTCTGGGGAGTCTTGATGATTCAGCCAGCAACTGATTTTCCGATAAGTAAAGACAAAGTCGCAGATGCGTTTTCAAAGGCGGCTGAACATTATGATAAGCATGCTCAGTTTCAGCGTGATGTGGCCGATCTATTGTTGGAGAAATTGCCTCAGAACCTTTCCGGTCAGAGAATTTTAGATCTTGGATGCGGAACTGGGTATGTCGCGAAAATTTTACTGGAGCGGGGTGCTCTGGTTACCTGTGTCGATATCAGTCAGGGGATGTTAGCGGTTGCTAAAAAAAATCTGGGAACCAATAACGTCAGATATCTGTGTGCAGATGCTGAACAGTTACCAATAGCAAATGCTGAATTCGATTATGTGACCTCAAGTTTAGCTCTGCAATGGTGTGATCATTTATCGCGTCCTCTGAAAGAAATTAAGCGGGTTTTAAAATCTCATGGGGTAGCGTATATCTCTACGTTATTAGAAGGCTCTCTGGATGAACTACGCTGTTCATGGGCACAAGTTGACACACATCAACATGTTAACGTGTTCAAAAGTTTAAAAAGGGTAAAACTTGCGTTAGCGCAATCTGGTATAGAAAACCATCAGTTAGACTTGCGAAAAATTACAGTCTGGTATGAATCGGCTATCGCATTAATGAAAGACCTTAAAGGTATTGGTGCAAACCATATCAATAATAGAAATAATGGGTTAGTCAGTCGAAATGCGTTACATAAAGTTGAACGTGAATATCAGAGTTTTCGAAATTCTGCAGGATTATTACCTGCAACCTATCAAGTGTGTATTGGGGTAATACGACAATGATAAATGCATTTTTCGTTGCAGGGACAGACACAGATGTTGGCAAGACTGTCGCATCAAAAGCGCTATTACAGGCGTTGTCAGGTAAGGGACTTAAAACATTAGGTTATAAACCGCTTGCTGCGGGGTGTGAAGAAACACCTGAAGGTCGTCGTAATTCTGATGCTCTTCATCTTATTAAAGCTTCCAACTGCGAAGTGAGTTATGAAGATGTGAATCCTTACTCTTTGTTATTACCGGCTTCTCCGCACATTGCCGCTAAACAGGAAAACGTCACTATTGATTTTGATCTATTGAGTGACAAGCTTGAAAAAAATAAATCCAATGCGGATGTCGTGTTAGTTGAAGGTACCGGCGGTTGGCGAGTTCCTGTTTCTGATTCAGATTATCTGTCCAGTTGGGTTAAACAAGAGAATTTACCGGTAATTCTGGTGGTTGGTATTAAACTTGGTTGTCTCAGCCACGCAAAATTAACAGCAGAAGTGATTGAATCTGACGGACTTAATATTGTTGGCTGGGTTGCAAACCGAATCAATCCGGGAACTGAAAACTACGCAGAAATCATCGAATTACTGGAAAGAGAAATCGATGCGCCAAAACTGGGGGAAATCCCTTATGTTCCAAGTGCGAAGCGTAGTGAACTGGGTAAGTATATTAATGTTGAGCCTCTTTTGACGGCATAAATTACAGAGTTACTCACTCTTTCTGCGCTAATAATCAAGTGAGATAAAAAATGCAGCTCCCCATAGGGAACTGCATTTTTTTATCAGTGCCGTTGGTTATTCCCAAATTCGTTTAGCCACTTCCTGAACCAGTCTGATTTTTGCCCATTGTTGTTCTTCTGTCAGGCTATTACCTTCTTCTGTCGAAGCAAAGCCACATTGAGTACTCAGGTATAAACGGTTTAATGGAATATACTGGGATGCTTCTTTAATACGATCGACGATTTCATCGGCGTCTTCAAGTTGTGCAATTTTGGATGAAACTAATCCCAGTACCACTTTTTTATCTCCAGTGATTTCCGCCAATGGTGAAAAATCCCCGGCACGGTCAGTATCAAATTCCAGATAGTAGGCGGATACGTTTTCACGGCCAAACAACACTTTTGCCACAGGCGCATAACCACCACTAGCAGCCCAGTGCGAACGGTAATTACCACGACATACGTGCGTGGTTATAGTTAGTTCGTTTGGCGCATTTTCAATAGCTTTATTATTAACCAACAGGTATTTTTCTGCGATATCAGATATATTTTCTTCATGACTAAATTCATGATGAACATGACCGCAGCAACTAGCGTCTGAAAGTGGGGTATCAGCAGCACCATTACCTGCAAATTTCGGATCCACCAGCATGCCCCAGGTGCAGTCATCAATCTGAACATTAGTACAACCGGCAGCCGCCAACTCGTTGAAGAATGTTTGGTATGCCTTAGCAATATCGTTAATCAGTTCATTTTCATTTGTATAAACTGTATTGGTTGTTTCCTGATTTTCTGAACGCTGTAATTCAGCTAAGAACTGTGCCGGAGCAGGAACAGTCAAACGAGGGATAACGGTATTATCAGCAAGGCTCGCTAAGAATTTAAAGTGTTCAAGGAATGGATGATTTTCGCCAGACAGTTTACCAGTTAAACGTGCGCTATCTGCGCGAGTTACCATATTAACAAATTGGTAGCCTTTGCTTAGCTCATGGTGTTCAACACCATTCAGTCCCCACATAAAATCAAGGTGCCAGTATGAACGGCGAAATTCCCCATCAGTAATGACGTTCAGACCCAGTGATTTTTGTTTTTGAACTAATTCGGTAATCGCTTTATCTTCAATGGCTTTTAGTTCCACGGAATTGATTTCACCATTTTCAAATTGACGGCGTGCATTATGCAAATATTGAGGGCGGAGATAACTACCAACAACATCGGAGTGAAAAGGTGCATTTAACTGTGCTTGAGACATGACTTTATTCCTTATATTTGTCGTTATGTTTGAAGTCCATTCATACTAACCACATCCATCTAGACGGCCAAACGAAATAAATTCATAGTGATTTATATAAAAATTCAAGTTGAAATCAAATGTTTCAATTTATTTCTTAACCTTGTTTTTAAAATGGATGACTATATATAGGATTTCAGGATTTCAGGATTTCAGGATTTCAGGATTTCAGGTTTTGGGATCTGGTGTTAGGGTTCAGAAATTATATTAAAATAAAGATGTATATAGTCAGTCCTCTATTGGAGAGAGCGCAATGAAACGTGTGTTGTTATTTTTAATTACCAACTTGGCTGTGATGTTTGTGTTGAGCATAGTGCTTAATATTGTTTTTGCAGTAACAGGTATTAATCCGGGAGGTATTCCGGGGTTATTGGTTTTAGCCGCAGTATTTGGTTTTGGTGGCTCATTGATTTCATTGATGATGTCAAAATCGATGGCGTTGCGTTCTGTAGGAGGGATGGTAATCAACAACCCTCGCAATGAAACAGAGCATTGGTTGCTGGAAACAGTAAAACGTCAGACGCAGAAAGCTGGTGTGGGAATGCCGACAGTGGCTATTTATGACTCTCCGGATATTAACGCATTTGCCACCGGAGCCAAGAGAAATGATTCTTTAGTTGCAGTATCAACCGGGTTATTGCACAACATGACCAGGGACGAGGCCGAGGCTGTTCTGGCTCATGAAGTGAGTCACATTGCGAATGGCGATATGGTGACCATGACCCTTTTGCAAGGGGTACTAAATACCTTCGTGATTTTCTTATCGAGAATTATTGCTTCTGTGGTTTCTTCCCGAGACTCCGATGAGGGTGAAAGTTCAAATACCTTGATGTACTTTGCAGTTTCTATAGTGTTGGAAATTGTTTTTGGTATTCTGGCGAGCTTTATCACCATGTGGTACAGCCGGGTTCGTGAATACCATGCGGATGCCGGAGCTGCGCAGTTAGTGGGTAAACACAAAATGATTGCAGCATTGGAAAGATTAAAAATGAGTCAGGAATCTCAGCTTGATGGTTCGATGATGGCATTTGGTATTAATGGCAAAAAGACGTTGAGTGAATTACTGATGAGTCACCCGCCGTTAGAAAAACGCATTAACGCTTTACGACAGTTATAACTGATAATTGTAAAGAAAAAAGAAGGGCTTACACTTGGTGTAAGCCCTTCTTTATTGAACAGGTTTAATTGTCGGAATTACAGTTTATCTGTAAGTTCGATAGCCTGGCCGATATATGTCGCTGGCGTCATCTGTTTCAGACGCGCTTTTTCATCTTCTGGAAGTTCAAGACCATCAATGAAATTACGCATGATTTCACCGTTAACACGTTTACCACGAGTTAATTCTTTTAGCTTCTCATATGGTTTTTCAATACCGTAACGACGCATAACCGTCTGGATTGGTTCTGCAAGAACTTCCCAGTTCTGGTCTAGTTCAGCAAGTAATGCTTCGGCATTCAGTTCAAGTTTGCTGATACCTTTCAGAGTCGAAGTGTAAGCGATAATCGCATAACCAACACCCACACCAAGGTTACGTAGAACCGTCGAATCAGTCAGGTCGCGCTGCCAACGTGAAATAGGAAGTTTTTGTGCCAGATGACCAAAGATAGCATTAGCCAGACCCAGGTTACCTTCTGAGTTTTCAAAGTCGATTGGGTTAACTTTGTGTGGCATGGTTGAAGAACCGATTTCACCAGCGATTGTTTTCTGTTTAAAGTTACCTAGTGCAACATAGCCCCAGATGTCACGGTCGAAATCAATCAGGATGGTGTTGAAACGAGCAATAGCATCAAACAACTCTGCAATATAATCGTGTGGTTCGATCTGAGTTGTATATGGGTTCCAGTTAACACCCAGAGATTCAGTAATGAACTCTTCACTGAATTTATGCCAGTCTAACTCAGGGTATGCAGATAGGTGAGCGTTATAGTTACCTACAGCGCCATTGATTTTAGCCAGAATTTCAACGTTCTGAATTTGCTTGTACTGACGTTCCATGCGATACGCTACGTTAGCCATTTCTTTGCCCATTGTAGATGGAGATGCTGGCTGGCCGTGAGTACGGGAAAGAAGCGGTACATCGCGGTAATCATGAGCAAGTTTAGTGATAGCATCAATGATGTTGCGGATTTCAGGCAGAATAACTTCATCACGAGCTTCTTTAAGCATTAGTGCATGTGAAGTGTTGTTAATATCTTCAGATGTACAGGCAAAGTGAATGAACTCTGTTACAGCATGTAATTCAGGCACTTCTGCAACTTTTTCTTTAAGGAAATATTCAACCGCTTTAACGTCGTGGTTTGTAGTGCGTTCGATTTCCTTGATGCGCTCAGCGTCTTTTTCACTGAAATTAGCAGCAAGTTGGTCTAGGAAATCGTTTGCTTCTTTACTAAATGAAGGAACTTCTGGAATTCCTGCAGTAGCTGAAAGCTTCTGTAACCAACGAATTTCAACGATAGCACGGTACTTTAGGAGACCATACTCACTAAAGATACTACGTAACGCAATCGTTTTACTTCCATAGCGGCCATCTACCGGTGAAACAGCAGTCAGTGCTGACAGTTCCATGTTTATCTCCTGAATATTGAGTTAAGTGAGAGAAAAAAGTGTAACTTTAAATTTCTAGTGAATTCTAGCAAGTAATATCTTAGCTTGCTCGACGATTTTTTTGCGACCAAAAATCAGATGGCGACGTTTGCCACCGACTTGGCGCCAAAGTACGGCACAACGAATACCGGAAAGAAGCAGAGCTCGTACTTTTTCCTGGTTCTGTGTTTGTTGTAAAACTGCCGGTGTTCCGGCGATTTGAATTCTTGGTCCCAGAGGGCTGATAACATCAAGATAGACACTGGCACAATTACTGATCATTTGGTGATCGGTTATCGGGTAATGTGCTGACTGACGAACCAGAGTATCAATACGATCGCCAAGCTGTGACATGGCGTCTTTTCTGGCGTTGAGTTTTCTTTCCAAAGCCATAATTCCAATGATATAGCGTGTTAACTCATTGCCTAAAGATGAACTGGTTAGCTTATCGCAGACAGCTTCTAGTCCAATTTTTAAATTTTCTTCGTTATCAAAGATATCTAACGTACTTTTGGGATTGGTATTAAGAAGGGCTTTTAAAGAAGCTTCAAAAGCATGCTCATCACAAGAGCCGTCCCTTGCTAGTTTTTGAACCAGAGTCGCCGCCTGGCATAATCCTGCAAATGCTATGGTACGGTCATAATTTGAATGAGACACTAGAAGCTCCTTTTAACAATATTTCAAATAGGGTATTTAAATACGTTGTTCGATGATTCCACCACCAAGACAAACCTCTCCACTATAAAAAACAGCGGATTGTCCGGGTGTTACTGCAACTTGTGGAGTGTCGAAAATTACTTTTATACTATTTTCGTCAATTGGTATTACAGTACAAGGAATATCTGTCTGTCTGTAACGAGTTTTTACAGAACAGCTAAAAGGAGCCGTAATGACTTCACGATTAACCCAGTGAAGTTGTGATGCAATCAGGCCATTCGATTTTAATAATGGATGATCCGCACCCTGAACTGCGATTAACACATTACGTTTTAAGTCTTTATCTGCTACATACCATGGATCTTCGTTACCACCGCCACCTTTTTGTCCGCCAATGTGCAGACCTTTACGCTGACCGAGAGTGTGGTACATCAGTCCCTGGTGTTCACCAATAACTCTTCCTTCCGGAGTTTCAATTTTGCCTGGTTGAGCAGGTAAATAGCGGGATAAAAATTCTGTAAACTTACGTTCGCCAATAAAACAAATACCGGTAGAATCTTTTTTCTTGGCTGTAATAAGGCCTTGTTCTTCGGCAATTTTACGGACTTCAGGTTTTTCAAGTTCACCTACAGGGAATAAGCTGCGGGCAACTTGTTCGTGACTCAACGTATATAAGAAATAGCTTTGATCTTTATTGTTGTCGAGTCCGCGAAGCATTTGTGGTTTTTCACCGGAGGTCGGGAAAGTACGTCTGACATAGTGCCCCATGGCAATATAATCAGCGTCAAGAACTTCTTCAGCAAATTCCAGGAATGCTTTAAATTTAATTTCTTTATTACACAGAATATCTGGGTTCGGTGTACGGCCTGCTTTATATTCGGCAAGGAAATACTCAAAGACATTGTCCCAGTATTCGGATGCAAAATTAATCTTATGCAAGTGAATGCCTAGTTTGTCACATACTGCCTGTGCGTCTGCAAGATCTTGTGCTGCTGTACAATATTCTTCACCATCATCCTCTTCCCAGTTTTTCATAAACAAGCCTTCCACCTGGTAGCCTTGTTGCTGGAGAAGATACGCAGAAACAGAGGAATCAACTCCTCCTGACATGCCAACAATGACTTTCTTATGGCTGTTTGCGCTTGGATTTTCGGTCATATTTATTACCACTCTTAAAACGTGGCGCCGATTTTAACAGAAAGATATAAAAGGGGACAGACTTTGCATTCTCTTAACTCTGTTTTGGGTTGTAAATGGCTAATAAATGGTCATTGGTTTCGCCAGTTTTTTGCTCTAATCAGAGAATAGAATAAATTTTTTACAGGTAATCGTTTGCATTTGTTGGTATGAATTGCACCTGATGCTGGAGGAATATAAAATTACACGCCCTGATGTCTAGCAAATAATTACCCATGAAGTTTCCCGGCCAACGTAAATCGAAACATTATTTCCCCGTCACTGAACGAGATCCATTAATCACGCTTAATCTCCCCAACCATGAACTAACCGCTACTCATGTTATAGGTATGGATCAGGTGTTAGTCGATATTGAAGCCAAAGTATCCGACGAATTAATTAAAAAGTATGACCTGAGTGTCGGACATTCTCTGGTTATTGAGGATGATAAGGCAGAACGTTTATATCAGGAACTTGTCGAGCAAGGATTAATTGCTGATCAGTTCGCCGGAGGAACAATTGGTAATACATTGCATAATTATTCTGTATTAGCTGATGCGCGCTCAACATTATTAGGTGTCATGAGTGAAAATATTCGTATTGGTAGTTATGGCTATCAATATTTATCAAATACATCCAGTCGTGTTGATTTGAATTATCTACAGGGTGTTGATGGGCCAATTGGACGTTGTTTTACCCTTATTTCTGATAACGGTGAAAGAACTTTTGCAATAAATGAAGGCCGGATGAATCAATTACATCCACAATATATACCTGAAGTTATATTTAAAAACGCATCTGCTTTAGTTCTTAGTGCTTACTTATTACGTTGTAAAGATGGTGACCCTATGCCAGACTCAGCGATGAAAGCAATTGAATATGCAAAGAAATATGATGTTCCGATTGTATTAACGTTAGGAACAAAATACGTAATAGAACAAAATGTTTCTTTCTGGCAATCATTTATTCGTAATCATATAACTGTTGTGGCTATGAATGAAGATGAAGGATATGCATTAACTGGAATTTCTGATCCATTATTAGCAGCGAATAAAGCATTAGATTGGGTTGATTTAGTTTTATGTACAGCAGGACCTGTCGGTTTATTTATGGCTGGGTATACTGATGATAAGTCAAAAAGAGAAACTAACCGCCCGTTATTATCTGGTTCGATCTCTGAATTTAATCAATATGAATTTAGCCGACCAATGCGAAAAGGAAATTGTATTCAACCATTAAGAGTGTATTCGCATATTTCTCCTTATATGGGAGGGCCAGAAAAAATTACAAATACTAATGGAGCGGGGGATGCAGCATTAGCCGCACTTTTACACGATATGGCAGCGAATGGCTTCCATAAGGTGAATGTTCCGAATTCTAAAAAACATGACTATGAGTGTTTAACGTATTCATCATTTTCCCAGGTCTGTAAATATGCGAACCGCGCTAGTTTTGAAGTGCTAGTACAACATTCACCAAGGCTTTCCAGAGGTTTACCAGAAAGAGAAGACTGTTTGGAAGAGTCTTATTGGGATCGATAAATATACCCAATATAAATTTAAAGTAGAGTTTTCTATAGTTAAGCAATTGGTATTATAATAAATATAAAAAAAGCGCCTTATCAGGCGCTTTTTTATTAGCATTTACAGTTTTTTATTTACAAAAGTTAAATTGCAAACTCTTCTAAAGATTTACCTTCATCCAGTGCTTTCTGGATAACAGAAGGTGTACGACCCTGACCAGTCCAGGTTTTTTCTTCACCATTGTCATCTACATATTTATATTTTGCAGGACGAGGTTGTCTTTTACTTTTTGTTTTGGTTTTTACTTCACCAGAAAGGGCTGTAATTAAAGCATCAACATCAATACCATCTTTAGCAATTTGATCTGCGATAGCGGCAAGTTTTGCTTCCTGAGCTTCACGCTCTACTTTTTCCTGTTCTTCGATTTCTTTTCTTTCTTCTACTACTAGAGTAAATTTCTCAAGAGCTTCTTCTAATTGTTGAAGAGTTAAATCCCGGGCATATGCGCGTAGGCTGCGAATATTTAATAATGTTTTAGTTAGTTCAGACATTTCAAAATCCCACTAAAGAATATATACGTTTATAAGAATAAATCTGTATTGCGGATAATACAACATAGATTAAATAATTAATATATCAAATTTAGTAATAAAACTATTTATTACTAAATAAATATTGATTTTTATAAATAAAGAATACGTCTGGATTATATAAGGTTGTGAATTTTTATTCATTTTTTGTGATTATAAATGATTTAAAATGCTAAACTTAATTCATTTTGTGGTTATTTGTGTTGAAAAAATGAATTTAGACCGTAAAATAGCGCGCTCCTAGCTTGGGTGGTAAAATATCGTATAAATATACATCATAAAAATACATATATGCCACCTTATGTAGAGGTGCAATATAAATAAGTAACTACAGATGGGGTGATACCGTTGATCTGTATTGAAAGGTTATTTTGCCGAAGTGAATTTGTATATCAAAGCAATTCGCTGGGGTTGTATCCGAAAGGAACAACACTGCCATAGTCAAGACAGTGAATAAAACTATGGAGCGCTACTGTGGGTTGGGTGAAGTGTTCGCTTCCCTTTCACTTAGTTCAACAATTGCAAATAATAGAGTTGTAATGTTCTGCAGTAGATCTCTTCCCATATTAATACTTGGTGATTGAAGATCATGAATTTAATTGATTTTAGTACTTCTCCGATATCAATAATACCGCCGGTAATAGCGCTTGGTTTAGCGATTATTACTCGTAAGGTTTTATTATCATTAGGAGTCGGTATCATTTTAGGTGCATTATTATTAACGGATTTTTCCTTAATTAATGCTCTGGTTTATATAAAAGATCAGGTTTTATCTATCTTTATCGAAGATGGAGGAATCAATAGCTGGAATATGAGTATTGTCGGATTCCTCATACTATTGGGAATGATGACATCAATTCTGACATTATCTGGTGGTACCAGAGCATTTGCTGATTGGGCCCAATCCAGAATTAAAGGAAAAGTTGGTTCACAACTTCTTGCTGCATTTCTCGGCGTGTTCATTTTTGTCGATGATTACTTTAACAGCCTGGCGGTGGGGTCGATTGCGCGTCCGGTGACTGATCGTTTTAATGTATCCCGTTCTAAACTGGCCTATATCCTTGATTCAACTGCAGCACCAATGTGTGTGATCATGCCGGCTTCCAGCTGGGGGGCATACATCATGACGATCGTTGGTGGGATTCTTGTTACCCATGGTATTAATGACTACAGCCCATTAGGTGCGTATGTGCGTCTGATACCAATGAACTTCTATGCCATTTTTGCATTATTGATGGTGTTTGCCGTTATCATTTTCAAACTTGATATTGGTGTTATGAAAACGCATGAAAATGATATGACGCATCAGGATAGTGATAACTCAGCCGCTAATTTAATGGATGATTTAAACATCCAGGAAAGTAAAACAGGAAAAGTATCTGACCTGATTATGCCTATCGTAATATTAATTATTGCGACAGTCTGTTCCATGTTATACACCGGAAATCAGGCATTAAAAGCGGATGGCCATGCATTTGACCTATTAGGTACTTTTGAAAATACAGATGTTGGTATGTCATTAATCTACGGTGGTATCGCAGGTGTGATTTCAGCTCTTTTTTCTGTTGTAAGGCAACGTATAGCTGTTTCCCAGACAACTTCAGCTCTATGGCTGGGTGCTCGCTCCATGTTCGGTGCTATTTTGATTCTGGTATTTGCCTGGACCATTGGTTCAACCATCAAAGATATTAAAACTGGTGCTTACCTTGCTTCTTTAGTTCAGAGTAATATTGATGTGCACTGGTTACCGGCACTGCTATTTATTTTGTCCGGCTTAATGGCTTTTGCAACCGGAACATCCTGGGGCACATTCGGAATAATGTTGCCTATTGCGGGTGATATTGCCGCATCGACAGAAATTGCACTAATGTTACCTATGCTTGGCGCTGTTTTGGCTGGTTCAGTTTTTGGTGACCACTGTTCTCCAATTTCTGATACCACCATTCTGTCTTCAACCGGTGCGCGATGCCATCATATTGATCACGTATCAACTCAGCTTCCGTATGCGATAGCTGTAGCGGTTGTTTCTGTGATCGGATATGTCGTATTAGGTCTGACTGATTCCACGCTAATGTCATTCGTTGCTGCATCGATTGCATTTGTAGTTATCTGTTTTGGTATGTCGAAGCTAACTACAGCAAAACAGGCAGAAGCCGAATTGGCATAATCAAGCTGAGTCAGCATAATATATTGTATATTAATGAATTAAAGGAGAGGCGATGCTTCTCTTTTTTATTTGTACTATACAAAATGGCAAATCGGGTAAAAAAAGTAAATTTAAGCTTGATAATTATCCACGCCTTGGTTAAGGTGTTTGCATCATAACGAAATGAGTTAAATCAGTATGCGCTTTTTTGAAATCAACTTTCATCACCATCATCATCCCTAATCATCTTTCGGGGAGATGAGCGCGTACCCGGGAGATTGGATACTCCCGGAAGTTAACATCTATAGAATTTGTTAAAACCCTCGGGAGCATAACTCCCGGGGGTTTTTTCTTTTTCGCCTAACAAACAACACAACAGAAGTTACAAAATAAAGGAATACCGTAATGCAAACACAACGACTAAGAATAGCAGTACAAAAAAAAGGTCGCTTAAGTAAAGAATGTATGGCTCTGCTCAAGCAGTGTGGTGTGAAGTTTAATATTATGGGCGAGCGTTTAGTTGTTCACTCATTAAATATGCCGATTGACCTGTTATTAGTTCGCGATGACGATATCCCAGGGCTGATTATGGATGGTGTTGTTGACCTGGGCTTTATTGGTGAAAATGAGCTGGAAGAAGTTCGTCTGGATCGTTTAGCACTGAATGAACCTGCTGAATTTGTAACACTTCGTCGTATGGACTTTGGTGGTTGTCATCTGTCTATAGCGATAGATAAAGATGCAGAGTACAACGGCCCACAGGATTTAAGCGGCAAACGTATTGCGACGACTTATCCTCAGTTACTTAAAGCTTACATGGACCGTAACGATATTCCTTTCTCAACGTGTATGCTGACAGGTTCTGTTGAAGTTGCACCTCGCGCTGGTCTTGCTGATGCTATTGCTGACCTTGTTTCAACAGGGGCGACTCTGGAAGCCAACGGCTTGAAAGAAGTTGAAGTTATTTTTGAATCGAAAGCAACACTAATTCAACGTGCCGGCGAGTTTTCTCAAGATAAAGCTGATTTGATTGAACGTCTGTTAACTCGTATGAACGGTGTTCAGCAAGCTAAAGAATCTAAATACATTATGTTACATGCTCCGGTTGAACGCTTAAATGAAATTAAAGCATTATTACCTGGTGCTGAAGACCCAACTGTTCTTCCTCTGTCTGCTGATAAATCTCGTATGGCGGTTCACTTAGTCAGTTCTGAAAATCTGTTCTGGGAAACGATGGAGCAGCTTAAAGCATTAGGCGCCAGCTCTATTCTGGTTCTGCCAATTGAAAAAATGATGGAGTAGGGCAATGAGAACAGTAGCATGGCAATCATTAAGTAAAGAGCAGCAAGCGGCCGTATTGGAAAGACCAGCAATTACGGAAGGAGCAAGTATCAAAGCTGCTGTTTCTGAAGTAATAGAAAAAGTACAGAATGAAGGCGATAATGCCCTGCGTGAATTAACGGCTAAATTCGATAAAGCAACACCTGAATCTATTCGTGTTACAAATGACGAAATTGATGCAGCATGTGAGCGTTTGTCGACAGAAATGAAAGCGGCGTTGGAGCAGGCATATACCAATATCAGCAAATTTCACAAAGCACAAAAACCACAACCTATTAAAGTAGAAACAATGCCTGGTGTGGTATGTGAACAAGTTACCCGACCAATTAATACCGTTGGTTTATATATTCCCGGCGGTAGTGCACCACTACCTTCAACAGTACTTATGCTAGGTGTTCCGGCTCAAATTGCAGGTTGTCGTAAAGTGGTATTATGTTCACCTCCACCAATTGCTGACGAAATTTTATACGTCGCTAAGCTGTGTAAAATTGATGAAGTTTACAACGTTGGTGGCGGTCAGGCCATTGCCGCAATGGCCTATGGTACTGAAACCGTTGCTAAAGTGGATAAAATTTTTGGTCCGGGTAATGCCTACGTTACAGAAGCTAAACGTCAGGTAAGCAACGATTTCCGCGGTGCAGCCATTGATATGCCGGCTGGTCCGTCAGAAGTGATGGTTATTGCAGATGAAACGGCTGAACCTTCCTTTATTGCTGCCGATCTTCTGAGTCAGGCAGAACACGGTCCTGATTCTCAGGTGGTTCTTGTTACGCCGTCACCTATTCTTGCCGATCAGGTTACAGAAGAAGTAAAAACGCAGCTCGCTCAGCTTTCCAGAGTTGAAATAGCAGAAAAAGCATTATCTTCAAGTTTGATCATTGTTGCTGAATCACTGACTCAAGCTGTTTCCATTTCGAATTATTACGGTCCGGAACACCTGATTGTACAGACTCGTGAACCAAGAGAGCTTTTACCTCTGTTAGATAATGCAGGTTCTATTTTCTTAGGTAACTGGTCACCAGAATCAGCAGGTGATTATGCGTCAGGTACTAACCACGTCCTTCCTACTTACGGTTATACCAGAACGTATTCGAGTTTAGGTCTTGCTGATTTCAGTAAACGTATGACTGTACAGGAATTAAGTTCAGAAGGTTTGCAGTCACTGGCACCAACAGTGGTAACTATGGCTGAAGCTGAAGGATTGGATGCCCACAAACGGGCAGTAACAATCCGCGTTGAAAAGTTAGCACAAGGAAAATAAACATGGAAAAGCTAGCGAGAAAACAGGTTCAAAAGTTAACACCTTATCTTTCAGCTCGTCGTATTGGTGGTAGCGGTGATATCTGGCTAAACGCCAATGAATCTCCATTTGTAAATGAATACTCACTAACACTGGATTCATTAAACCGTTATCCGGAATGTCAGCCGGAAGAGATGATCAATGCTTATGCCTCATATGCTAATGTTTCTCCAGAGCAGGTCATAACCACTCGCGGTGCAGACGAAGGAATCGAACTTTTTGTTCGTGCGTATTGTGAGCCCGGGGAAGACGCGATTCTGTACTGCCCGCCAACGTATGGGATGTATGCAATCAGTGCTGAA
The DNA here is from genome assembly GCA_963676525.2 of uncultured Vibrio sp. GTDB lineage: Bacteria > Pseudomonadota > Gammaproteobacteria > Enterobacterales > Vibrionaceae > Vibrio. The sequence continues at coordinate 70,656 of CAXXNB010000012.1, read as the reverse complement.
ACCATCGGTGTTGAACGCAAAACTGTTCCGTTAACCGCTGACTGGCAGCTTGATTTAGATTCTATTCGTCAGAATTTAGATAGCGTAAAAGTGGTCTTTGTCTGCAGCCCGAATAACCCAACAGGTAACCTTGTTGACCGACAAGATATCGAAACGTTATTAGAGATGACTCAAGATAAAGCGATTGTGGTTATCGATGAAGCCTATATTGACTTCTCTCCTGAATCTTCAGTGGTAGACTTAATCAACAAGTACTCGAACTTAGCGATTTTGAGAACCCTATCTAAAGCATTTGCATTAGCGGGTCTGCGTTGTGGATTTACTTTGGCTAACGCAGAAATCATCAATGTGCTAATGAAAGTTATTGCGCCATATCCGGTTCCCAAACCGGTTGCCGCGATTGCAGCAGAAGCTTTATCAGAAGCTGGTTTGGCTCGTACTAAGCGTCAGGTACTTGATATTAATGCAAACAGAGCATACCTTCAGGCGGGCCTGTCTATTCTTGATGGTGTAACCGTGTTTGATGGTTGGGGAAACTATTTATTGGTGAAATTCCCGGCCGGAGACTCAGTTTTTAAAGCCGCCTGGGATGAGGGCATTATTTTGCGTAACTCACCGATTGAAGATTGTATCCGTATTAGTGTCGGTAACCGTGAAGAGTGTGAGAGAACACTTAGTTTCTTACGCAGATATTTAGAATCATAACGACTCAGTTGAGAAAAGGATTTATTTCGTGAGCAAGCAGAAAAAAATATTATTTATCGATCGAGATGGTACCCTAATTGTTGAACCACCCATTGATTTTCAGGTTGACCGTTTAGATAAACTCAAATTAGAGCCGTTCGTAATCCCAAGTTTACTGACACTACAGGATGCCGGTTATCGTTTGGTTATGGTAACCAATCAGGATGGTTTGGGAACTGATAGCTATCCTCAGGAAGACTTCGATGCGCCTCATAATATGATGATGGAAATCTTCGAATCTCAGGGGGTTAAGTTTGATGATACTCTGATTTGCCCTCATTTTGACCATGAAGATTGCAGTTGTCGTAAACCAAAACTTGGCCTGGTCAAAGACTACTTACAACAGGGCAAAGTGGACTTTAAACACTCTGCTGTGATTGGTGATCGCCCAACGGATATGCAGTTAGCTGAAAACATGGCAGTTAAAGGGATTCAATACAATCCTGAAACAATGTCATGGCCAACAATTGTAAAACTGTTGACTACTCAGCCACGTATAGCCACTGTCGTGCGTAAAACTAAAGAAACGGACATTTCTGTCTCCGTTAATCTGGACGAAACCGGCGGTAACCAAATTGAAACCGGCATTGGTTTCTTTGATCATATGCTGGATCAGATTGCGACTCATGGTGGCTTCCAGTTAAAACTGAAGGTCAACGGTGACCTGCACATTGATGATCACCACACAGTAGAAGATACTGCGCTGGCATTAGGTCAGGCATTAAAAGAAGCGTTGGGTGATAAGCGTGGCATTGGCCGTTTTGGTTTTACGCTGCCAATGGATGAATGCTTAGCACAATGTGCTCTTGATATTTCAGGTCGACCTTACTTTAAATTTGATGCGACATTTAGCCGCGCAGACGTCGGCGATTTCTCAACAGAAATGGTGTATCACTTCTTCCGTTCTCTGACTGATACAATGGCATGCACACTTCATCTTTCATCAACAGGTGTGAATGATCACCATATCATTGAAAGCCTGTTTAAAGCCTTTGGACGGACATTACGTCAGGCAATTAAAGTTGAAGGAAATGAGCTACCAAGTAGTAAAGGAGTACTGTAATGACTGATCAGAAAGTGGTAATTATTGATACTGGTTGTGCAAACGTATCCTCGGTAAAATTTGCGATTCAACGTCTTGGTTATGACGTTGTTATTTCTAAAGATCCTGATGTTGTTCTAAATGCGGATAAGCTGTTTTTACCCGGTGTAGGTACTGCCAGTGAGGCAATGAAAAACCTCGAAGAACGCAACCTGATTGAACTGGTGAAAAAAGTCGAAAAACCGTTACTAGGTATTTGTCTTGGTATGCAACTTCTCGGCAAATTTTCTGAGGAAAAAGGTCAGAAAGCGGATGAGCTTGTTGACTGTCTGGGTTTATGTGAAGGTGAAGTTCGCCTGATGAAAACCGGTGATTTACCGCTGCCACACATGGGATGGAACACTGTTTCTGCTACTGCCGGAAATCCGCTTTTTAAAGGTATTGAAGAAGGTGAGTATTTCTACTTCGTGCACAGTTTTGCCATGCCTGTAGGTGACTACACTATTGCTCAGTGTGAATACGGAAACCCGTTTACGGCTGCTGTTCAGAACGGTAATTACTTTGGGGTTCAGTTTCACCCGGAACGCTCCAGCAAGGCCGGAGCTCAGCTACTTAAAAACTTTTTAGAGCTGTAATACAAGGAAAAAATAGTGATTATTCCAGCATTAGATTTAATTGAAGGTCAGGTGGTCAGATTATTTCAGGGTGATTATGGCCAGGTGACCGAATACAAAGTAAACCCATCGGAGCAATTTAACCTTTATCACCAAGCTGGTGCGAACTGGCTACATCTTGTTGATTTGACTGGTGCGAAAGATACGTCTGCAAGACAACTACCATTAATTAAAACACTTTTAGATAGTACTCCTGCCAATATACAGATTGGTGGTGGTGTACGCACCGAAAAAGACGTTGCAGATTTACTTGACGCGGGAGCTCAGCGCGTAGTTGTTGGTTCAACCGCAGTTAAAAATCCCGAATTAGTAAAATCCTGGTTCACCAAATTTGGTGCCGAGCATATTGTGCTGGCGCTGGATGTGAATATCGATGCAAACGGTGTGAAAAAAGTTGCTGTTTCCGGCTGGCAGGAAGATTCAGGTGTCACGATTGAAGCTCTGATAGAAGATTTTAAGACTGTCGGCCTGAAACACGTTCTTTGTACCGATATTTCACGCGATGGTACGCTTGCAGGTTCAAATGTTCAGCTTTATGTGGATCTCTGCAAACAATATCCGGATGTTGCATTCCAGTCGTCAGGTGGTATTGGCAGCCTTGACGATATCGCAGCACTAAAAGGATCGGGTGTTGCCGGCGTTATTGTTGGTCGTGCATTATTGGATGGTAAATTTACAGCAGAGGAGGCATTCGAATGTTGGCAAAGCGAATAATTCCATGTCTTGATGTAAGAGATGGTCAGGTAGTTAAAGGTGTTCAGTTCCGTAACCACGAAATCATTGGTGATATCGTTCCTCTTGCTAAACGTTACGCTGAAGAAGGTGCTGATGAGTTAGTTTTCTACGATATTACTGCATCTAGTGATGGTCGTGTCGTGGATAAAAGCTGGGTAGCGAAAGTAGCGGAAGTCATCGATATTCCGTTCTGTGTGGCTGGTGGTATTAAGTCTGCCGAAGACGCTGCTCGCATCCTTGAATTCGGGGCTGATAAAGTTTCTATTAACTCGCCTGCATTAGCAAATCCAGAATTGATTACTAACCTGGCAGACCGTTTTGGTGTGCAGTGTATTGTGGTGGGGATTGATTCCTATTTTGACAAGGAAACAGGTAAATATCAGGTTTACCAGTTTACCGGTGATGAAGAACGCACCAAAGCAACTAAATGGGAAACTCGTGACTGGGTTCAGGAAGTACAAAAACGTGGTGCCGGTGAAATTGTTTTAAACATGATGAACCAAGATGGCGTGCGTAACGGTTACGATATTGATCAGCTAAATATGGTTCGGGAAGTTTGTCATGTACCGTTGATCGCCTCTGGTGGCGCGGGTGCGATGGAACACTTTGCTGAAGCATTTAAAGCTGCAAATGTTGATGGGGCGTTAGCAGCTTCTGTTTTCCACAAACAAATTATAAATATTGGCGAATTAAAAGCCTACTTAAGAACACAAGGAATTGAGGTAAGAAAATGAGTGAATTAGCACAACCCTTAGAAGCCCTGAGCAGCCGTATTGACTGGGAAAAAGTAGACGGGTTGGTTCCTGCCATTATTCAGGATTTTACTTCAAGTCAGGTTCTGATGATGGGGTACATGAATGCCGATGCTTTGGCTAAAACGCTTGAAACAGGCAAGGTGACGTTTTTCTCCAGAACGAAACAACGGTTATGGACCAAAGGCGAAACTTCCGGCAACGTTTTAGAGCTGAAAAATATCGCTTTGGATTGTGACCAGGACACATTATTAGTTAAAGCCAATGCAGTTGGTCCGACTTGTCATAAAGGTACTACAACCTGTTGGGATGGTGATGAGCAGGAGGAGTCGCAGATGGTGTGGCTTCATCAGCTTGAAACTCTACTGGGAGAACGTAAAGACGCCGATCCGGAAACCTCTTACACTGCCAGCTTATATGCCCGCGGTACAAAACGTATCTCGCAAAAGGTTGGTGAGGAAGGCGTTGAAGTCGCGCTTGCGGCAACGGCGGGGGATAAAGCGGAATTGATTTGTGAATCTGCTGACCTGATGTATCACTTGTTGGTGCTACTTAACGATCAGGGTCTTTCTCTTAGTGACGTGGTAAACAAACTAAAAGAAAGACACAAGTAATTACTTTAAGTTGTGAATACAGCTTCCAGCCTCCTTCTCCTCATAGTTATAGAGGGAGGCTGATTTCTCTCCACTCTCCTGGCTCTAAGCCATCTAAGGTAATGTCACCCATTGATGCCCGAATTAATCTCAGGGTAGGGAAGCCAATATGTGCCGTCATTCGTCTTACCTGACGGTTTCTGCCTTCAATAATTGTGATTGCAAGCCATGTGGTTGGAATGGTTGCCCTGAATCTGACTGGTGGGTTCCTTGGCCAGAGCGCAGGTTCCAAAATGATTTCGATTTGGGCTGGCAGAGTCAGTCCATCTTTTAATTCGACGCCAGTACGTAATTTATCTAAATCTTCTTCTGTAGGAGCACCTTCCACCTGAACCCAATATGTTTTGGGTGATTTTGATTCGGGTTGGGTGAGTTTTGCCTGCAGAATGCCATCATTAGTCAGAACCATTAATCCTTCGCTGTCCCGATCCAGTCTGCCAGCAGCGTAAACATCTTTGACAGGAATAAAATCAGCCAGTGTCTGACGATCCTGATCATCAGTAAACTGGCTGAGTGTGTCGAATGGTTTATTGAAGATGATTATTTTACGTTGGTCTAAATGAATTGCGTTATGTCGGCTGGAACGACGTCGGTTTGAGTTATGTTTTTTAAGACGGGCTTTTTGATTTCGGCTCGTATTGGCGAGCTTGGATTTGTGAATAGTTCGTCTGCCAGGGCGATTAGCCATGTTAACGTCCTTACGAATTTATGAATGCGATGAGTGAAAAAGTTTTCTATGGCGTTTTATTGGTCTACAATCTCAACATTTTAGAATGTGACATATCAATAAAACCATTTAAACTAGAAGCAGCGCCAATTATAAGCAATCTGGTTACGCATAAGATAGGGATTAATGATTTTTTAGTAAATTTAATTTTAAAAAAGTCATCAAAATAATGGGTTGCGTGATTTTTTTACTGAAAAAACGTACACTTTTGCCTTAAGTTCATATGAGAATGTGTCAACTACAAAACATCAATCATAAAATGAAAAATGATTGAGAGATAAAATAGGGAAATTTCATGTCTACTAATAAGCCAACGATTATTTATACCATCACTGATGAGGCACCAGCCTTAGCTACGTATTCGTTACTTCCAATAATCAAGTCGTTTACCAAATCTTCCGGAATATCCATAGAAACTCGTGATATCTCGCTGGCAGGACGTATTATTGCAAACTTCCCTGAGTTTTTGTCTGAAGAACAAAGAATTGGTGATGCGCTAAGTGAATTAGGTGAACTGGCGAAAACACCAGAGGCAAACATTATTAAGTTGCCGAACATCTCTGCATCTATTCCGCAATTGCGCGCAACAATTAAAGAACTGCAGTCAAAAGGTTATGCATTGCCTGATTATCCGGATGAGCCTAAAGACGAAAAAGAAGCTGCTGTTAAAGCAACGTATGACAAGATTAAGGGTAGTGCAGTTAACCCTGTGTTACGTGAGGGGAACTCAGATCGAAGAGCTCCTGCATCGGTTAAAAATTTTGCTAAGAAAAATCCTCATACAATGGGAGCCTGGACGAAAGATTCTAAATCTCATGTGGCCAGTATGAGTGAACATGATTTCTTTGGTAGTGAAAAGTCTTTAACTGTTGATGGCGAAAAAAATATAGCGATCGAATTTGTGGGTTCTGATGGAACAAAAACAACATTAAAGCCTTCATTTAAATTATTAGACAAAGAAATCATTGATGCGTCGGTGATGAGTAAAGCGGCATTAGTCGACTTTTATCGCCAGCAAATTGAAGATGCAAAAGCAAAAGATGTGCTGTTGTCGCTGCATTTAAAAGCCACAATGATGAAAGTATCCGATCCGGTTATTTTCGGTTATGCAGTAAAAGAATACTATAAAGACGTATTTGAAAAACATGCAGAGTTGTTTGAATCTCTGGGAATAGATGCTAACAATGGTATTGGCGATGTTTATAATAAAATTGCTGCTTTGCCTGATGATAAGAAAGCTGAAATAGAAGCAGATATTGCTGCTGTTTATGACAAAAATCCGAAATTAGCCATGGTCGATTTTGAACGTGGAATTACCAATTTGCATGTTCCAAGTGATGTCATTGTTGATGCCTCAATGCCAGCAATGATTCGTACTTCCGGTCAAATGTGGGGACCTGATGGTCAGCCAAAAGACACGAAAGCGGTCATTCCAGACAGATGCTATTCTGTGATTTATCAGACAGTCATTGATTATTGTAAAGAACACGGCGCGTTCGATCCTACTACGATGGGAAGTGTTCCTAACGTTGGTTTAATGGCTCAGAAAGCAGAAGAATACGGTTCTCATGATAAAACATTTGTTATGTCTGCAGCTGGCGTTGTACAGGCTGTCGATGTTGACTCAGGTGATGTGCTACTTGAGCAGAATGTTGAATCTGGCGATATCTTCCGTATGTGTCAGGCAAAAGATATTCCTATTCAGGACTGGGTTAAACTGGCGGTAACACGTGCTCGTTTAAGTCAGACTCCGGCGATCTTCTGGCTGGATGAGAATCGTGCTCACGATGCGGAATTAATCAAAAAAGTAAAAGAGTACTTACCGATGCATGATACATCGGGTCTGGAAATTAAGATTCTATCTCCGGTTGATGCAACTAATTACTCTTTGGATAGAATCAAAGCTGGTCTGGATACTATTTCAGTAACGGGTAACGTTTTACGTGATTATCTGACGGATTTATTCCCGATTTTAGAATTGGGCACGTCTGCGAAAATGCTTTCTGTTGTGCCATTAATGAGTGGCGGCGGTTTATTTGAAACCGGAGCCGGTGGTACTGCGCCAAAACTTGTTCAGCAGGTTTTAAAAGAAAATCATTTCTCCTGGGATTCTTTGGGTGAGTTTCTGGCGCTAGCGGCTTCTCTTGCACATCTGAGTCAGGTGACAGGTAACTCTAAAGCGAAAGTATTAGCCGATACACTGGATAAAGCAACAGGTGAGTTTCTGAATAACAATAAATCACCATCGGAACTGGTTGGCGAAATTGATAACCGGGGAAGTCACTTTTACCTGACTATGTATTGGGCTAAGGCGCTAGCAGAACAGACGGAAGACAAAGAACTTGCGGCTGAATTTGCTCCGGTTAGTAAAAATCTGTCCGAAAATGAAGCACAAATTATGAGTGAATTAATTAATATTCAGGGAACTGCAACTGATTTCGGTGGTTATTACCTGCCTGAATTCGCAACAGTATCTAAATTAATGAGACCTTGTGAGTTATTAAACTCTTTTGTTTCAGCCCTATAAACATTAAACCCGCCTTTGGGCGGGTTTCGTTTCACTATATAAAGAACGTATAAGAGAAGTTCTTAGTAATTTGAGAACAAATCAGACAAAGACTGGTTATTCAATTTTGTCATTTTGCCTGTTGGCCTTCTACTGGAACTACGCTACTTGCGTGGTAGCCTTTGGGGCCTTGCTCAACTTCGTAAGAAACCACTTGGCCTGCTTTTAGGGTACGATATCCGTCCATTTGAATGGTGGAATAGTGTGCAAAGATATCCCCTTCTTCTCCCTCTGGACATATGAAGCCAAATCCTTTGGCATTGTTAAACCATTTTACTGTACCTGTAGCCATGCTATACATCCCTCATGCATTTAGTTTACTGGAATTAGTATTGACCGCGAAACGGAAATAATTGATTACAATTTTGTTTCAGATTTGTGAAGAATGTCTAGCTAATCGCTAAAAATTAATCACTAATTAACCAATTTAGCGATTTATTAAACACAGTCAATAGTAAATGCATATAAATATGCTCATGGTTGCAACAAATAAGGATTGTGTTTACATTTCTGTAACTAAAAGTTAGTGTAAGTGTGAAGAGGCATTTTTGGCATGACAAACCTGCCATTTTCAATTTCAAACTTATTGAACTAAATGGCAATCTTTTATTTGCAGCGATACAATTGCTGCATTAGTCTCTAAGTAAGAGATGTTTTTCTCTTGAACGAATTACAGGTGGCTGTTGGCGCAAAATACACCTATCGTTGAGGACATTAAAGATCAATAAAATAGGAAAACACTCTATAAATTATCGGCCATTATGAGTAAACATTTTGAATGGGTGACTCCAGACTCAGATTTACTGGAGAAAGAAAAAACAGCTGTACAACCACCGGCTATGTATAACGTATTGTTATTGAACGATGATTATACGCCAATGGACTTTGTTATTGATGTGTTGCAACGTTTTTTTACCATGGATATAGATAGAGCAACACAAACGATGTTAGCAGTTCATTATGAAGGCAAGGCGATATGTGGAACGTTTACTGCTGAGGTTGCTGAGACCAAAGTTGCGCAAGTAACGATGTATTCTCGGGAAAATGAACACCCGTTGCTATGTACGATGGAACGAGCTTAAACTTGCAAGAACAACTTAGTTGTTCCTTAGGAGGTCCCAATGCTTAACAAAGAATTAGAGTCCAGTTTGAATGGTGCGTTTGCTCGTGCCAGAGATAAACGACATGAATATATGACCGTCGAGCACCTCCTGCTTGCATTATTGGATAATGATGCAGCTAAGGAAGCATTAGTAGCTTGTGGTGCAGATCTTGACGAGTTGCGCGGCGAGTTAAATGTTTTTATTGATCAGACAACACCTCTCATTCCTGAAAATGATGAGACCCGTGAAACGCAGCCTACGCTAAGTTTCCAACGAGTATTGCAACGTGCTGTTTTCCATGTTCAGTCTTCCGGACGTAGTGAAGTCAGCGGTGCCAATGTGTTAGTTGCAATTTTTAGTGAGCAGGAATCTCAGGCTGCATTCTTATTGAAAAAGCACGATGTCAGTCGCCTGGATATTGTTAACTTTATTTCTCATGGTATTACGAAAGCCTCCGATTCTCATGATGGCTCATCTTCATCAGATGCGTTTGGGGAGCCTGCCGAAGAAAATAATTCTGAAGAAAGATTAGATAATTTTGCCACAAATCTAAATCACCTGGCAGCTCAGGGTAAAATAGACCCACTAATCGGTCGAGATTCTGAACTTGAACGTACTATTCAGGTACTATGTCGTCGTCGAAAAAATAATCCGTTACTTGTCGGTGAAGCTGGTGTTGGTAAAACCGCCATTGCTGAAGGTCTGGCGTGGCGCATTGTTCAGGGAGAGGTTCCTGACATTATTTTGAATAGTACTATTTATTCATTAGATATCGGATCGCTATTGGCTGGAACCAAGTACCGTGGTGATTTTGAAAAACGTTTTAAAAATATCCTTAAACAGTTAGAGCGTGAAGATGATGCGATTCTGTTTATTGATGAAATTCATACCATCATTGGTGCTGGCGCAGCATCTGGTGGTCAGGTTGATGCAGCGAACTTAATTAAGCCATTGTTGAGTAGTGGTCAGTTACGTTGTATCGGTTCAACGACTTATCAGGAATACAATAATATCTTTGAAAAAGAGCGCGCTCTTGCCCGTCGATTCCAGAAGATTGATATTGTTGAACCATCAATTGATGATACAACTAAAATCCTGATGGGCTTAAAACCTAAATATGAAGCTCACCATGACGTTCGTTATACCAAAGAAGCGCTAAGAGCAGCAGTTGAACTGTCCGCTAAATATATTAACGAAAGACATTTACCGGATAAAGCGATAGATGTTATTGATGAAGCAGGTGCGAGAGCAAGACTGGTTCCTGTTAGCCGCCGTAAGAAAACGGTTGGTGTGGCTGATATAGAAGCTATGGTTGCCAAAATTGCCCGTATTCCGGAAAAATCTCTGTCTGCAAGTGACAAAGATGTTCTGCAGAACCTGGATGAGAAAATGAAAATGCTTGTCTTTGGTCAGGATACAGCAATTGATGCATTAACTGAGGCTATCAAATTGTCCCGTGCCGGACTTGGCGCTGAAAACAAACCTGTTGGTTCATTCCTGTTTGCCGGTCCTACCGGGGTAGGTAAAACCGAAGTGACCGTTCAGCTTTCGAAACTTATGAGTATTGAATTACTGCGTTTCGATATGTCTGAATACGGTGAACGTCACTCGGTGAGCCGCTTGATTGGTGCGCCTCCAGGCTATGTTGGTTTTGATCAGGGCGGTTTATTAACGGATGCAGTTATTAAACATCCTCATTCCGTGGTGTTACTGGATGAAATAGAAAAAGCGCATCCGGATATCTTCAACTTGCTGTTGCAAGTTATGGATAATGGTACCCTAACTGATAACAATGGCCGTAAAGCGGACTTCAGAAACGTTATCCTGGTGATGACAACCAATGCGGGCGTACAAGAGACAGTTAAAAAATCGATTGGTCTTATTCAGCAGGATCATAGTCACGATGCTATGGCTGTTATTAAGAAAGTCTTTACGCCTGAGTTCCGTAACCGTCTGGACAATATCATTTGGTTCAGCAGCTTAAATGAAGAAGTCATCCATCAGGTTGTTGATAAATTCATTGTTGAACTTCAGGTTCAGCTTGATGCGCGTGGAGTGTCTCTGGAAGTCGAACAAGCAGCCCGAGACTGGCTGGCAGTGAAAGGTTATGATAAAGCAATGGGGGCTCGTCCAATGGCGCGGGTTATTCAGGAACAGGTCAAAAAACCATTAGCCAATGAATTGTTATTTGGTTCGTTAGTCGATGGCGGAACTGTGAAAGTTGCTTTGGATGCTGAAAATGACAAATTATCATTTACATGCGTAGGCAGAAAAGAAGAAGCTGTTCATTAATCAGCGGTAATTACTACATACGATAGAAACAAAAAACGGAGCTTTTTGCTCCGTTTTTTGTTCTGATAATTCAGACTCGAAAGATATTAACGAGCACGGAAGACGATGCGGCCTTTAGAAAGGTCGTAAGGAGTCATCTCTACAGTCACTTTGTCTCCAGTAAGAATACGAATATAGTTTTTACGCATTTTACCTGAAATGTGTGCTGTCACTACGTGACCGTTTTCTAATTCAACTCGAAACATTGTGTTCGGTAAAGTATCAAGGACTGTTCCTTGCATTTCAATTACGTCTTCTTTAGCCATTTAATCCTCTTTAGAAAATGTGGCGGAAATGACGACAAGAAGCGTCGCCAAAAACGAGATTAGTAAAGTTGGGCGGTATTTTACCCTCGCCAACGCTGATTTACTAGCCTTTGATGAGGATGAAAACGAACTTTATAGTTCATCGCTGGGCAAGAGTCTATCTGATAACCAAGATATAGCCACTGTTTTTGGGTGATTTGACAATATTCCAATTGAAAAATAACCGCTAGGGTTCCTAGTGACAGTGGGTATTCTGGATCATAAAAAGTATAAAATGCACTAGCGCTATCGGGTACGATATCCATTACCGCAATGGCAACTAACTTATGTTCATCATAGACATGGAGGAAATTAACCGGAAGCCATGGACATGCGGCAAACCGTTGAAAATCGTTTTTGTCCGGAGGATACATAGTTCCGTTACTGTGGCGTTTTGCAATATAGGAGGCATAAAGAGTAAACCAGTTATTATCAAGTGTTTTTTTTATCTCATAGTGCAAATGTCCGGATTTATTTTTTAATCTTTTTTGGCTTTTGGATAATTTAAAACCAGCAACATTTACCCGTAATGCATTACATTGCGAACAGTTTTTACAGTAGGGCTTATAAATAGTATCGCCGCTGCGACGAAAACCGTTTGCCAGTAAAACCTCATAGTTTTCTGCTGTATGCATCCTGGGATCGACTGCTACTGCGACACGCTCTTTCTGGTCGTCTAAATAGCTACAGGGATGCTCTTTGGTTAGTCCTATCTGGATACTTTGTATATCAGTCATCTTTTAGTCTTGTGCTTCTCTATATCAGCTTGTTGGTTGAGTAAGCCATTGAGTTGTAAAACATGAAGAACTTAACCGTTCTGTTTTATATAAGTTTAGCGCGGATATGAAATTTTCTCTGCTAATTTCGACGGCGCCTAATGACTGCAGGTGTGGGTTCATAACCTGGCAATCAATTAGTTTTCCTCCATAAGAAGAAAAATGGCGACAAAAATACCAGAGTCCTATTTTTGATGCGTTTGTCTGTAGGGAGAACATAGACTCACCACAGAATAGGGAACCAACCTGAACGCCATATAATCCACCGACTAACTCGTCATCTTTCCAGACTTCAACTGAATGAACATGGCCTTGTTTATGTAGGGCTCTATAAGCCTCCCTCATTTCATTATTTAACCATGTTTCACTTTTTGAACGGGTGGAAGAGCAAAAATCTATGACCGAAAATGTATCACGATTAATGCTGACGGCATAATTTGCCTTTTTTTGAAATTTTTTAACACTTCTGGCTGGTTTAAATGTCATAGGATCAAAGACAGCCCGAGGAGCCGGACTCCACCATAAAATAGGTTCATTCGGACCGTACCATGGGAAGATGCCATGCTGATAAGCGTTAAATATTCTTTCCGGCTGCAGGCCACCACCAAACGCTAATAGCCCATTGGGTTCATCATAAGCGTCAAAAGGGGATGGGAAATCATAATTTTCTGGGCTAAGCTCAGTTAAATATATAGTCATAGACGGAGAAGTTCATGCGTTGGATTGTATTGATATTAAGTATTTTACCTTTTCTTGCCAATGCTGGTTATGAAAGAAATGTTGCCAGGCCAGTAGAAAAAGTTGAATTTGGTAAAATTGAATCTGTTCGATATTTCAGTAGCACTGAAATTGAATATGCAAAAAATAATGGATTAAAAACCTTTTTAGGTGCGGTTGCCGGCGGTGTTATTGGACATCAGTTTGGTGGAGGGCATGGGCGAACTTTCGCTACTGTTGTCGGAACGCTTGCCGGAGCTGCAACTGCACATCATTATGCCAGTCAGCCATACGAACGTCATGATGAAGGTGTGGATTTGTTAATACGGAAAAGAGATGGACAACTGGTTGATATCATACAGAATGCTGATCACCAGATGATATTTAACCGTGATGATGAAGTGCGAATCTTGTACTTTAAAGATGGCGTGCGGGTAGATAAAGAGTACTAATTACTACAAAAGTAAGGGCAAAGTGCAAATTAGGTCTAGAGAATCCAGCAAAATTTCGTTAGTCTCACGCTACGAAGAATTATTCGCCTTACTGTTAAGTGAATAGGTAAGGCGTCAAGGATTAGATAACTTTAGATGGAAAGCCTAACGTTACAGCCGATTAAATCAATTAATGGAGTAGTGAACCTTCCTGGTTCCAAGAGTGTATCCAACCGGGCATTATTACTTGCAGCACTCGCTGAAGGTAAAACAACGCTTACTAACCTTTTGGATAGTGATGATATCCGTCATATGCTTAATGCCCTGAAAAAATTAGGTGTTAAATACAAATTATCTCAGGACAAAACGGTATGTGAAGTGGAAGGTTTAGGTAAGCCTTTTCAGACACAAACTCGTCTGGAGCTTTTTTTGGGCAACGCAGGGACTGCAATGAGACCTCTTGCTGCTGCATTGACACTTTCTGAAGGTGAATTTGTCCTGACGGGTGAGCCGCGCATGAAAGAGCGTCCAATCGGACATCTGGTTGATGCATTACGCCAGTCCGGCGCTCAGATTGAGTATCTTGAAAATGACGGTTATCCGCCATTACGAATTAAAGGTACGGGGTTGAATGGCGGCCGGGTTGAAATAGACGGTTCAATATCAAGTCAGTTCTTAACTGCTTTTCTGATGGCTGCGCCGCTGGCATCTGCGGATACAACCATTTCAATTATTGGTGATTTAGTTTCTAAACCTTATATTGATATTACTTTGCATATCATGCAGCAATTTGGTGTCGAAGTGGTTAATAACGACTACAAAGAATTTGTCATTAAAGCGGGCCAGCAATATCAGTCGCCAGGAAAACTGTTGGTTGAAGGTGATGCGTCTTCTGCGTCATATTTTTTAGCAGCAGCAGCAATTAAAGGCGGCGAAGTTAAAGTCACAGGGATAGGTAAAAATAGCATTCAGGGTGATATTCAGTTTGCTGATGCATTAGCTGCGATGGGCGCCGAAATTGAGTGGGCAGATGACTATGTTATTGCCCGCAGAGGCTCGTTAAAAGCCATTGATATGGACTTTAACCATATTCCTGATGCGGCAATGACAATCGCTACCACAGCTCTGTTTGCGGACGGAACCACGACCATTAAAAATGTGTATAACTGGCGTGTAAAAGAAACTGACCGTCTGAGTGCGATGGCTACGGAACTGCGTAAAGTTGGTGCCGTGGTGGAAGAGGGTGATGATTATATTAAGATCACACCTCCGGATCAGTTTAAACATGCGGCGATCGACACTTATGATGACCATCGTATGGCAATGTGTTTTTCTCTTGTTGCTCTGAGTGATACACCAGTGACGATCAATGATCCGAAATGCACATCCAAGACATTTCCTGACTATTTTGACCGTCTTGCATTACTGAGTCAGTAATTCACATATAGGCCAAATAAGCCAGGAAAATAAATAGATTGGTAATTGAATCAGGCAGTGATTAACACCGCTGCCTGATTGTCTAAAGTGTGTATTCTTTGGACAGAATGTGAGCCAAATATTTATACAGATTGAATGCGGTTGTGGTCTGTGCTGTCGGTAATCCGGTCAGATCTAAAAAGTAATCGCCTTTGAAAATGAGAACATTATCTTTTTCAGAAACATCTGTGACTGTCATTCCATCAATGTACTGTTCGTGTTCAGCTAATGTCTTGTTGGCAATAGCAAGTAATTCATCTTTTGGAATGCGTTTTAGATCACTCATTAGTTGTTCTCCATCTAAATAATTGCAATGATTTTATTGATATATACCGTGATATCAATAGCAATCAGGCAAAATAATTGTAGATTAATTGACATTTGCCATTACTTTTGACCCATAATGCATCACCGAAACATTGTTCATATGCCAAATTTTTTCTCTGAATACACAATTTGAATCGATTTGGGCATAGCAATAATGAAAGCAATTGAACAAGAGTAATAGAACAATTGTCGAGCAATCAGGGAACAATTTGAAAAAACAGGTTGATCTTCTTCATTTTACACTCGATATTAAAAAAAGAAGCATTTTTAGAGAATTTCATGCGAGTACGAATTCGCATAGTGATTAAGGGCATTTGAGTCGATTATGAGTAAATCACTGGTGATTGTGGAGTCTCCTGCCAAGGCGAAAACAATTAATAAATATCTTGGTAAAGACTATATAGTGAAGTCTAGTGTCGGTCACGTTCGCGATCTCCCAACATCCGGTCAGGCGAAGACTACAAAGACGACTACAGCCAAGACGAATAAAAACTTGTCTGCGGAAGAAAAAGCAAAAATTTCATTGGTTAAAAAAATGGGTGTGGACCCATACCATGAATGGGACGCGAATTATCAGATTCTTCCGGGAAAAGAAAAGGTAGTTGCTGAATTACAAAAATTAGCGAAAGACGCTGATTATGTTTACCTCGCGACGGATTTGGACCGCGAAGGGGAAGCAATTGCCTGGCACTTAAAAGAAATTATCGGTGGAGATGAATCTCGTTATAAACGAGTTGTGTTCAACGAAATTACTAAAAATGCCATTCAGCAGGCATTTGAACATCCGGGCATGGTCAATATCGATGGCGTTAATGCGCAGCAAGCTCGTCGTTTTATGGACCGTGTGGTTGGTTTTATGGTTTCTCCACTGCTTTGGAAAAAAGTGGCTCGGGGATTATCTGCCGGTCGGGTTCAGTCTGTTGCGGTAAAACTGCTTGTTGAACGTGAAAGAGAAATTAAAGCGTTTATTCCGGAAGAGTTCTGGGATATTAATGCCGATACCGAAACAACAGATTCAGAACAACTTAAATTGTTGGTCGCACAGCAAAATGGCGAAGCATTTAAGCCGAAAAATGAAGCAGAAACAAATTCTGCTCTGGCGGTACTTAAAAATGCGGTTTATGAGGTATGTAAACGCGAAGATAAGCCAACGAGCAGCAAACCGACAGCACCATTTATCACCTCGACTCTGCAACAGGCTGCCAGCACCCGCCTTGGCTATGGCGTTAAGAAAACTATGATGTTGGCTCAGCGTTTGTATGAGGGGGGGTATATCACCTATATGCGTACAGACTCAACCAATCTGAGTTCAGAGGCCATTGATGCGGTCAGAGCGTATATTACGGATAATTATGGGGAAGATTATCTTCCTGCCAAATTAAATGTGTATGGCAGCAAAGAAAATGCTCAGGAAGCACACGAAGCGATCCGACCTTCTGATGTGACGGTTCTTGAATCTGAGCTGAAAGGCATGGATCCTGATGCTCATAAATTATATGCACTGATTTGGAACCAGTTTGTTTCTTGTCAGATGACCCCTGCTAAATATATTTCAAGCACTATCAGTGTGAAAGCGGATGAGTTCACTCTTAAAGCCAAAGGGCGGATTCTGAAATTTGATGGTTGGACTCGTGTTCAGCGTCCTCTTGGTAAAAACGAAGATCAGCTGTTACCGGAAGTGAAACTAGGCGATAAACTTAGCTTAAAATCACTGGATCCTAAACAGCATTTTACCAAGCCACCGGCTCGATTTACTGAGGCTGCACTGGTTAAAGAGTTAGAAAAACGTGGCATCGGCCGACCGTCTACTTATGCTTCAATCATTTCAACGATTCAGGATCGTGGTTATGTAAAAGTTGATCAACGACGCTTCTATGCTGAAAAAATGGGCGAAATTGTTACCGATCGTCTCGATCAAAGCTTCCAGGATCTGATGAACTACGACTTTACTGCCCGTATGGAAGAGAAGCTCGATAAAATCGCTGAAGGCAGTATGAAGTGGAAAGAAGTTCTGGATAATTTCTTTCATGATTTTTCTGATGAACTTGATGTCGCTGAACAAGATGAATCCGAAGGCGGAATGAAGCCAAATCATATCGTCATTACTGATATTGAATGTCCGACATGTTCACGTCCAATGGGCATCAGAACGGCATCTACCGGGGTTTTCCTTGGATGTTCCGGATATGCATTACCACCGAAAGAGCGTTGTAAAACAACAATTAATCTTGGTGATGAAGAAGGCATTATCAATGTTCTTGAAGAAGATGTAGAAACAGCTGCTTTAAGAGCGAAAAAGCGTTGCCCTATTTGTGGCACGGCGATGGACGCTTACCTAATCGATGATAAACGAAAACTTCATGTGTGTGGTAATAACCCTAATTGTGAAGGTTACGAAGTCGAATATGGTGAATTTAAGGTTAAGGGCTATGATGGACCTGTTGTCGAATGTGACAAATGTGGTGCAGATATGGTTCTTAAAAATGGTCGTTTTGGTAAATATATGGGCTGTACCAACGAGGAATGTAAAAATACTCGTAAGATACTTAAAAATGGTGAGGTTGCTCCGCCGAAAGAAGACCCAGTTCATTTCCCTGAATTACCATGTTCTAATTCAGATGCATACTTTGTTTTAAGAGATGGGGCGTCTGGTTTGTTTATGGCTGCCAGTAATTTCCCTAAATCCAGAGAAACGAGAGCACCTCTGGTTGAGGAATTTGTTAAGTATGAAGACCGTATAGCGGATAAGTTTAAATATCTTGCTACCGCGCCTTCTGAAGACCCTGATGGCCGCCCTGCAGTAATACGTTTCAGTCGTAAGTCTAAAGAACATTATGTCCGTTCTGAAGAAGATGGTAAGCCGACCGGATGGACTGCACTCTATATTGATGGTGAGTGGGTTATTACGGATAAACGGAAGAAAGCCAAATAACCAAGTAAATTAACCAATAAAAAAAGCAGCTTTAGCTGCTTTTTTTATATTTGTGTTTTTAAGTGGCTCCAAACAATCAAAAATAGATTTTGGTGAATGCCATATATTTATTTCCCCATTTTCACTCATTTTTCATGGTTTGTCCCGATATTATTTTGTTTATGTGAGCAATGTTGCGACTTTTATATTCTGTTTAAATGGAAGCGGTAACTTAACGTTTTTCCCATTGTATTCTTTTTAAAATTCGATAACTTATAAACAACATGTTGCACTGTATGTGCGATGTTTAAACAATTTTAATTAAAAACTGTCTCATTTTTTGGCAAGAAATGGAAAGTAAGTAGTAGATGGAGAAATAACATGGCTGGTGTATTAAGCATGATCTTGGCAGGAGGTGAAGGTTCTCGTTTAAGACCTTTAACTGAGTCTCGAAGTAAACCCTCTGTACCATTTGGGGGAAGCTATCGTTTAATTGATTTTGCGCTTAATAACTTTGTTAACGCAGATTTGATGAGGATTTACATACTAACCCAATTTAAATCACAATCTCTGAATTTACATTTGAAAAAAGGGTGGCACGTTTCTGGTATTACTGACCGGTTTATCGATGTAATACCTGCTCAGATGAGGGATGGAAAGCGTTGGTACGAGGGGACGGCTGACGCAATCTATCAAAACGTTCGTTTTATTGAATTAGCAGAGCCTGAACATGTGTGTATTTTTGGTTCCGACCATATATACAAAATGGATGTTCGACAGATGCTTGATTATCACAAATCTATGGAAGCGGATCTTACCGTATCAGCACTCAGAATGCCGATTGAAGAAGCGTCTCAGTTTGGTGTTATTGAGGTAGACAAAACCGGGAAAATGATTGGTTTTCAGGAAAAACCGGAGAATCCGACCTGTATTCCCGGAGAACCGGACTGGGCTTTGGTTTCTATGGGTAATTACATCTTTGAAGCTAAGGCTCTTTGCAAAGAACTTCGTGAAGATGCTGAAAATGCTGATTCCAGTCATGATTTTGGTAAAGATATCATCCCTAAACTGTATCCTCTGGGTAAAGTGTATGTCTATGATTTCACAACCAATAAAATTAAAGGTGAAATAGATCATTACTGGCGTGATGTGGGCACCATAGATTCATACTGGGCATCTCATATGGATCTACTCGATAAAGACCCTCAGTTTTCGCTTTATAACCGAAGCTGGCCACTTCATACATATTATCCACCATTACCACCGGCAACATTTGTTGACGTTGATAATCATAGAATTAAGATAACAGATAGCTTAGTTTCTGGTGGTAGTTATATTCAGGGTAGTCAAATCTGTAACTCGGTACTGGGGTTCAGAAGTAATATAGCTTCAGGCTGCATTATCAGTGAGTCAGTTATTATTGGTGATACAAAGATTGGGGAAGGTTGTATTATCAAGCGTGCTATCATCGATAAAGACGTTGAAATTGGACCAGGAACAGTCATTGGTGAAGACTTAGAATTGGATAGAAAACGATTCCATGTTTCACCAGGTGGTATTGTGGTAATTGCTAAAGGGTCTAAGATTGGATTATAAAATGGAACAAATCGATGTTTGGTTTACTGTTTCAGAAGTGCAAGGGATTGTAAAAACGGGCGGTCTTGCTGATGTGGCTAAAGCACTGCCCATCGCTCTTAAAGAGCAGGGATTAACGGTTAAGGTAGTTATGCCTGCCTACCGATCGGTTCCGAATGTAGAAAATTGTCAGGTTATTCTGGATACAGAATTGTCCTACTGGCCTCATACCCGTTATCAGGTACGTAGTGCGGAGTTTAATGGCGTAGAAGTCTTTTTGATTGATAACGCGGAATACTTTGACAGACCAGAGCTATATGCTGAGCATAACCGGGCATATGCTGATAATGGTGACAGGTTCGCATTTTTTTCTGCAGCAAGTCTGGATGCACTTCCTAAGTTAGGATTCAAACCCAATATAATTCATGCAAATGACTGGCATACGGGACTTGTCCCGTTTTTGCTGAAAAATCGTTATGCTGATGATGATTATTTCTCTGAAATGAAAAGTGTCTTAACTGTCCATAATGCGATGTTTAAAGGTGTTTTTTCAGCAGATGAACTTCAGCTTATTCCTGAATTGCATGTATCGGGTATGGAACATCTTCATTATGGTTATGGCTACATCAGCATGCTACGTGCTGGTATTGCCTATGCGGATAAAGTGAACGCAGTGAGTCCTAATTATGCCAAAGAATTATTAACTCCTTTAGGATCTCATGGCCTGGTGGACGACTTTGTCAGACGTTCAAAAGACTTATATGGCATTTTAAATGGGTGCGATTATTCTGAATGGGATCCACGTACAGATCCATATTTACCCAAGTGTTATGAAGCCTCACCTGAGTCTATGACGGAAGGTAAACTGGCGAGTAAGTTAGCTCTTCAGGAAGCGTTTCATTTGCCAAAAGGTGATGTGCCTGTATTTGGTATGGTTTGCCGACTTACTGCACAAAAAGGTTTTCATTATTTATTACCGATACTTAATGATTTCTTAAAAAATGACGTTCAGGTGGTAATAGTGGGAACAGGTGAGCCGGAGATGGCAAATCAGTTACATAATATTGCTTCACAATATCCTGAAAAATGCGCATTTTTAGAGGCATACAGTAATGAATATGCTCATCTGGTGGAAGCGGGGAGTGATTTCTTTCTGATGCCGTCAGAGTTTGAGGCTTGTGGTTTGAATCAAATTTACAGTATGGCTTATGGAACCTTGCCTTTAGTCAGGGACGTTGGTGGATTAAAAGATACTGTCGTTGATTATGATCGAAACCCTGATGATGCAACAGGTTTTTCATTCAATGATCCAACTGCCCAGGCGCTGTTAATATGTATGCAAAGGGCGTTGATCTTGTATCTTCAGCAGCCTGAAGTTTACAAAGCAATACAGCTAAGAGCAATGTCGAGAAACTTTAGTTGGAATGACTCGGCTAACGAATACATAAAAATGTATAAAAATGCACTCAGTTAACATTTTTATAAGGCGCGTAAGCGCCTTTTTTATGTTAGAGTTGTCGGATTCTTATTGATATAATGCTAATTAAAATAGATGGCCGAAGGAATTCTTCATTATAAAGAACATTATTGTTCTTCCTCTGCTGATTGGCTCGTATTTATCCACGGAGCTGGTGGGAGCAGTGCCACCTGGTACAAACAGGTTAAGACGCTCAAAAACTATTTTAACCTTATCTTAATCGACTTGCGTGGCCATGGTCGGTCGAACACACTTAATGATAAAAAAATTGCCGATAATTATACTTTTGATTTGATAGCTAATGATGTGCTTAACGTATTAGAAGAAAAGCATATAGCAAAAGCTCATTTTATAGCAATGTCACTCGGGACGATTATAGTCAGGCATTTAGCTGAAATTAAACCTCAGGTGGTACAGAGCATGCTTTTGGCTGGCGCTGTTGGACAGTTGAATTCATTTGCAAATCTGCTTGCTATTCTGGGGGATTTCTTCAAGGATTCTATCCCATATCTATGGTTATATAATTTTTTTGCTTTAATCATTATGCCTCATCGTAGCCAGAAAGAAGCTCGAAAGTTATTTATATCTGAGGCAAGAAATTTAAGTAAAGCTGAGTTTAAACGCTGGTTTTCACTAACCAGAGAAGTGAATAAGCTGACGAGCCGGTTATCTGAAAATGAACCTCATTGTCCGACACTCTACATCATGGGGGACAAAGACCGCTTTTTTTTAAAATCAGTGATGCATTGTGTTAACAAATATTCTTCATGTTCTGCACATGTGATCGCTGACTGTGGTCATGTATGTAATATTGAAAAGCCTGATGAATTTAATCAGATTGTTGTAGACTTTATAAATTGCCACTGCTAGATGTCTTATATCAATCAACAGTGGCAAATGTTAATCACTGATGAGTCTTTAATTGCTTAGACAGCTCGTCTCGTCGCTCTTGTGATATCACTGACCAGTGAATCCCATTAATGGCACCTTCTAATGCCCACAACAACTCTAGTGATGGGGTTGTTGATGAAGACGTTTTCACAATAGCGCTGTATGCATGTAATGAACCTTGTTCCATTAGGTCAGCAACCGTTTCGATTCCTGCTTTTTTAAGCATACGTTCAATTGAGAGTCTTAGGTTGGGTAGGTCTTTTAGCCTTTGAGGCGTGGCCTTCAATTGGTGCTTTTTTTCATTTTTGGCATAAAGAAAAGCATTTTCCGCTAACGCAAAAATTTCATCAGGAGTGTCCCAGTAATTTTGGGGAAGTGAATAATATTTAGTGACAACAGGGAAGCCTTTTTTGGAATAGACATAAGGCTGGCAGCCTTGTTTGGCGAAGTATTTCTTTGATTGTTCATCTGATCTGATATGGAGACAATCATTGACAACTAGTGCAAACATAATGTCATCAACAAAAATACCAAACCCACCAAACATTGAACGTGATTTCACTTCTCCCAGAGGCTCAAATAGTCTCATAGAATTTAAAAGTACTGGTTTATTCATTATTCTCTATCTCGGTTTGTTCCCTTTTGCCGTAAGCGAATAAAATTCGGAAACTAACAAAATTTATGAACAGCTTTGTCTTCGGCAACTCCGCTATCTTTCAGACTATCTGATTAAGACCGGAAGCTTTGCGCCCCATTTTTTCAAATGGTTTGCCCATTTCGTGACATAGACGAATTGCATAGATCCGTAATGCATACCTATGTGATTCTAGTTCAACTTTTTTCGAACAGCAACTCGCAATATAAATTAAGCAAATACTAACATTCTAATATGTAAGGAAAAATATTATTGTAGTATTACTGAGAATAGTAAGAAAATTCTTATTTGATAGATTTTACTGAGTCTCTTATAACGATTTCTGGTTTCATCTCAAAGGTTCGGCGTTCATGTTCTTTGTTTTTTATCCGTTCTAATAAAATTTCAAACGCATTTTTACCAACACGTCGTTTAGGTTGGTGAATCGTTGTTAGTGGCGGTGAAAAATATTCTGCAAGCTCAATATTGTCATAACCGATGACAGAGATATCATCAGGAACTTTAAGTCCGCGTTGCTGAAGTCGGCTAATCAAACCTAGAGCCATAGTGTCGTTAAAGCAGAAAACAGCAGTAGGTTTTTTATCCATGACGAGAATCTTATCGGCAGCGATAACGGCAGTGTCACATTCGAAGTTACCTTCCAGTATCCAGTCTTCGACAACTGGCAAAGATGCTTCTTCCATTGCGCGACGGAATCCCTGGATGCGTTCCTGACATATTGCTTTTGAAAAATGGCCACTTAAACAGGCAATATCTTTATGGCCATTTTCTATCAGGTATTTTGTTGCGAGATAACCGCCTTCTTCAGAGTTATCAATGATGTTGTCACCATGAGCACTCTGAGCATTCCAGTCCATTACCACTTTTGGGATATCTTTATAAGAATCAAGCATGGCCAGCAATTCGTCTGTTAAATCAGAGCAGATGACGAGCATGCCATCCACGCGCTTTTCAGCAAGCATTCGGACATAATCTCTTTGTTTCTCATAGATGCCACCAGTGTTACATAAAATCAGAGTATAGCCCTGTCTGTAACAGTAGCTTTCTGCACCATCGATAACTTCGGAGAAAAATGGGTTTGTTGACTGAGTTACCAGCATACCAATGGTTCTGGTTGAATTGCATTTCAGACTGCGGGCAACAGCACTTGGCGCATAGTTTAGCTCTTTAACTGCATCCATGACCTTTTCTTGTGTCGCTTCAGCAACAAAACGAGTTTTGTTTATAACGTGAGAAACTGTTGTTGTTGATACGCCTGCAAGACGTGCAACATCTTTGATAGTAGCCATAGTATTTTCTTTTAAAATAATAAAACCGCTATTTAAGCGGTTTTACAAAAACTAGATTTGTGGGTGCTTATGGTTAAGCGACAAAATTCTAGTCTGCTAACACAGATAAGGCAACACAAAACACATAAATTTGTGACAAATAAATTAATGTTCTGTTTAAAATTTATAACGTTGTGACGTCATTTTTGCTCATGGTTCCTTCCTGATCTGCAACCCAATTCTTTAGATGATGCCACCACATACCAATAGTTTCATGCCAATATATTTCTGTTTGTTCGAGGTAAAGTGAACCAGGCATGTATTTTAACCAGAACTGAGTTATCTCTTTTTGGGCAAGATAATTAGTCGGAGCCGGAATCGGATCCAACCCTGCAGCTTTAAATTCAACCATCGCTCTTGGCATATGACTTGCTGATGTTACAAGGACTAAGCGACTGCTTCCTATATATGCTGCAGTTTGTCTTGCTTCCTCCCAGGTGTCTCGTGCTGATTCCATTAAAACGATATCAGATTTTGCCACGCCAAGTGAAAGAGCAACTTTTGCCAGCATTCGCGCATGACTTATATTTGTTCCACCTGCATAGCCGGACAGGATCAATTTAGAACCGGGGTACATTCTGTTAATTCGAATGCCCTCAGTTAACCTCATCAGAGCAGTGCGGCTAATTTGGGATGTTAGCGGAAGCGAATCATCAACAACATGGCCACTTCCTAATACAAGGATATAGTTAACATTGCCTTCGACCGGAAGGAATGAATGGTATTGACGTTCCATTGGCATAAGCAAACGAGACGAAATTGGCTGGAAAGAGGCTAAAAATAAGGTGACGTAAGTAAACAAAATGATGACGCATCCTGTTTTTCGTTTTCTTGTAAACATGACCAGCATCAGTCCTGCAAAGCCGATAATTAGCAGCGCCGGAAGTGGCATAGCCAGAGAAGACAGTATTTTTTTTAATTCAAACATAGAAAATAGCCCGAAAAAACATCAGTTGAGAGTAAAATCGAAGAATCCCTCTTTATTATTGCCATTCCTATGACAGAATAACCACACAACTCGTTATCATAACTCAAAATAAAGTGACTGAAGATCGCAATTTCGACGATATTGCCCACAAATTTGTAAAAAATATTTATGGCTCAGACAAAGGCGAAATTCGCCAGATTATTGTTTGGGAAGATTTTGAGCAGATTTTGCAAAACTTTTCAAGTGATTGTTTCCCTTTATCTATTTTAGATGCAGGGGGAGGCATGGCGCAGGTATCGCAAAAATTAGCTAAGCAGGGACATAGTGTTACCCTGTGTGATGTGTCGTCTGAAATGCTCAAATTGGCAGAAAAAGACATAGAAACAAACGGATTGACTGGGCAGTTTCAGTTTGTGCATAGTGCTATCCAGGATCTGGATAAAGCACAGTACGGCAACCAGGATTTTATCTTATTTCATGCGGTCATGGAGTGGTTGTCTGATCCCGAATTTGTCTTAAAACAATTGCTAGCATTTGTTCGCAAAGGCGGGATAGTATCGGTAATGTTTTACAATAAACACGGGCTACTGTTCAAAAATGCGATTTGTGGGAATATTCCTCATGTTTTAGATGGTATGCCATATCGTAAAAGGTTTAAACTTCAGCCTCAAAAAGGTTTAGAACCTGGTGCGGTTTATAAATGGATAGAAGAGAGTGGGTTTGTCATCGAAGGACGCTCCGGGATTCGTTCATTTGCAGACTATATTGGAAACCGTAAAAATATGGGTGAGTATTCGTTCGAAGAACTTTTAGAACTGGAGCGCACGTATTGTCGTCAGGAACCATTTCTTTCTCTGGGACGGTATATCCATGTTTGGGCACGTAAATTATAAATAGGTTGAGTAGTGATTGAAGTGACTCAAGAAAGAGAAAAACAGCCCATTGATGAACTTGTTCAGTGGGTGAAAACAAATAACTTCTCGCTAAATCTGACCTCAGAAAAATTGGCATTTTTGATCGCGCTTGCGGTGTTAAATGACGATAAGTTTGATGAAGAATTAGGGGAGGGCGAACTGCATGATGCATTTAGAATCGTCTCCGATATGTTTGAAGATACGGCGGAAGCATCATCATTTCGTGCAAATAATGCGATAAATGATTTAGTAAATCAGCGTTTGTTACGTCGTTTTACCAGTGAATTGAATGAAGGTAATAGTATTTATCGCCTCTCTCCTTTGGCTGTAGGTATCACTGACCATTATATACGTCACAGACAGTTTTCTAAGCTAAGATTGTCAATCCAGTTGGCGATGCTTGCTGATGAAATGAGTAAAGCGACTGAAGCAGCCATGAAAGGTGGCTCACAGGCTTATTGGCAGAAAAATGTCTATGGTGTGTTGAAATATTCCGTTGCTGAAATATTTGACCAAATTGATATGAACCAGAGGGTTATGGATGAGCAGCAGCAGGAAGTGAAAGATGAAATTGCTGAGCTGCTGAACAAAGACTGGCAGGAAGCTATCCATAACTGTGAAAAATTACTCTCTGAAACCTCCAGCACTTTAAAAGAATTACAGGATACACTGCAGGCTGCGGGCGATAACTTACAAACTCAGATTCTGGATATTCAGGAAATTGTTCATGGATCGGAAGAGCTGGAGTTTATTAGTGAGATTTTGTATTCACTGCAGGTTAAATTGGATCGAATTATCAGTTGGGGGCAACAAGCGATTGATCTTTGGATTGGTTATGACCGCCATGTACATAAATTTATCCGTACAGCTATCGATATGGACCAAAACCGGGCATTTAGTCAGCGATTAAGAGAGTCGATTAAATCCTATTTTGATAGCCCATGGGTGCTGACTTATGCTGACGCAGAACGCCTTCAGGATATGAGAGATGATTCTTTAGTTCTACGAGATGAAGAAGTCACAGGGGCTGTTCCGGAAGAAATGGAATATGAAGAATTTGAAGAAGTAAGCAATCAGCTGTCGGAGAAAATCGGAGAGATGCTCTCTGTTCATAAACAGCAGGGTACGCCACTTGATTTAGGTACTATTCTTCGTGAACACTTATCAAAGCACCCATATACACACCACTTTGATTTAGCCAGAATCATCATCGATCAGGCGGTAAGACTGGGTTATTCGGAAGCGGATTACCAGGCTATTCAACCTGACTGGCAGGCTATTAACGATTTTGGCGCAAAGGTACAAGCAAATGTCATCGACAGATATTAATGACTACATGCCGGAAAAACTGGCAAAAGCAATCTCTAACCCACTGTTCCCAGCTTTAGATAGTCTATTGCGCGGAGGAAGACATATTTCTACGGATGATCTTGATAATCACGCGTTTTTATTAGAATTTGAAATTGAACTATCACAGTTTTATCAACGCTATAACACCGAACTTGTACGAGCTCCTGAGGGATTCTTCTACCTCAGACCGCGTTCTACTACTCTGATTCATCGCAGTGTTTTGTCTGAATTAGATATGTTAGTCGGCAAAGTACTGTGTTTCCTTTACCTGAGTCCGGAGCGTCTGGCACACGAAGGCATTTTCACACAACAAGAATTGTTTGATGAATTGATGTCTCTGACGGATGAGAAAAAATTACTAAAATTATCTACCAACCGCGCTGCTGGTTCAGATTTAGACAAAGAAAAGTTATTTGACAAAGTTCGTGGCTCTTTAAGACGTTTAAAGCGAATGGGGATGCTGATCGCCATTGGTGAACTGTCAAAGTTCAGAATTACAGAAGCTGTTTTCCGCTTTGGGGCGGATGTCAGAACAGGAGAAGACCCTAAACAGGCTCAAATCCGATTAATTCGCGACGGGGAAGCGATTGTCCACGATACCGATTTGGCACCAAGTCAGCAAAATCTGCTATATGCCGAAGATGGAAAATCAGAAGAAGAACAAGAAGAATTAGAACGTGCAGAGGGTGAAGCATGATTGAACGGGGTAAATATCAATCACTAACAATGATCAACTGGAACGGTTTTTTTGCCCGGACCTTTGATATTGATGATTTAGTGACTACCTTGTCTGGTGGTAACGGTGCGGGTAAATCGACAACGATGGCTGCATTTATAACGGCTCTAATCCCGGATCAAAGCTTACTGCACTTCCGTAATACTACAGAAGCAGGTAGTTCTCAGGCATCAAGAGACAAAGGATTATTTGGTAAATTACAGCCAGGTACCTGTTATTCCTGTCTTGATGTTATCAACTCTAAAAAACAACGTATTTTATTTGTCGTTAAGCTACAGCAAGTCGCTGGGCGAGATAAAAAAGTTGATATCAAACCTTTCCTGATTCAGGGGCTGCCAAGTCATACAAAACCAACCGACATTCTGACTGAAACGCTTGCAAATGGGCAGGCTCGTGTTCGTCAGTTGAATGAAGTTAAAGATGTTCTTGCTGATATAGAAGGCGTTCATTTTAAAACCTTCAACTCGATTGTTGATTATCACTCTCAGATGTTCGATTTCGGCGTTATTCCAAAGAAATTACGTTCAGGGTCAGACAGATCGAAATTTTACCGTTTAATCGAAGCTTCTTTATACGGTGGTATTTCAAGTGCGATTACCCGTTCTTTAAGAGATTATCTGTTGCCGCAGAATGGCGGGGTGAAAAAAGCGTTTCAGGATATGGAATCTGCGTTACGCGAAAACCGTATGACTCTGGAAGCGATAAAAACCACTCAGGCTGACCGGGACCTGTTTAAACATCTAATTACCGAATCGACGAATTATGTTGCTGCGGATTATATGCGTCATGCTAATGAACGTCGCATTAAACTGGAAAGTGCGCTGAATCTGCGTCAGGAACTGCTTGGTTCTCAGTCGACTTTATTGCAGCAAAACCAGTTATTGCAGTCAGTGACATCTGAACTGAATGAGTTAAATGATCAGGAAGGTCATATCGAGCTGGATTATCAGTCAGCATCCGATCACCTTCAGCTTGTTCAGACGGCTTTGCGTCAGAAAGAAAAAATTGAGCGTTACCGCGAAGATTTGGAAGAGCTTCAGTACCGACTTGAAGAGCAACTGATGGTCGTGGAAGAAGCTCAGGAAAACGTCTTATCGGGTGAAGAGCAATACGCGCACTTCGAACAGGAAGTCGATAGCCTGAAAACTCAGTTAGCGGATTATCAGCAGGCATTAGATATTCAGCAAACCAGAGCATTACAGTTCCAGCAGGCCTGGAAGCTTCTGGACCAGGCGAAAACTGAATTAAATGATGACGATTTAAGTGTCGACAATGTTGCTGATTATGTTGCCGATCTGCAAAAGCATCAGACTGAACAGACTGAACGTCTGCTTGAAACAAAACATAAACTCGATCTTGTCTCTGCAGCAGCGCAGAATTTTGATAATGCGTATGAATTAGTTCAGAAACTGGATCCTTCTGTTGAACGTAAAGAAGCCAAAAAAGTGGCTCAGACGTTTATAGCTCAGAAGCAGGCTTATGACCGTACTGTTGAGAACGAGAGTCAGTGGAAAGAAAACTACACTTCTCTTACTAAACGTATTGATTCAATCAAAGAAATCACAGCATTGCGTGATGGTTATGCCTCACAGTATGGGCTTCAGTTAACCGATTCACTGGATGTTGAAGCAGAACTGGAAAAATGCAGTGCTCAGGCCGAAGAAACAGAGATTTCTCTGGAAGAATATCGCGAAAATAAACGTGTTCTGGTCAGAAAACGTGAATTGCTTACTGAAGAAATTCGAGACCTGCAGAAAAATGCGCCAGCCTGGATCGAGGCTCAGCGTGCATTACAGCATCTTGAAGAGCAACGGGATGTTTCTTTAGCTTCTCAGTCTGAAGTACTGAGTGAAATGCAGCGTGTACTGGATGATGAAAAATCGCAAACCAGCTTAAAAGATGAATTACTCCGAAAACGGGAGTCACTCGAAAAAGAAATAGAGCGATTGGCGTCTCCTGGTGGTGCGAATGATCCGCGTCTTAAAGCGTTGGCGGATTCCGTAGGTGGCGTTCTGCTGTCTGAAATATACGATGACATCACCATTGATGACGCACCCTATTTCAGTGCCATGTATGGTCCGGCACGTCATGCGATAGTTGTTAGTGACTTAGAAGGTGTTAAAGACATTCTGAGTAATATTGATGACTGCCCTGACGATATTTATGTTATTGAAGGCGATGCAGATGCGTTTGATGACAGCAGCTTCGAAGCTGAAGAGCTTGATGGTGCCGTTTGTGTTCAGCTCAATAACAAGCAGTTACGTTATTCACGTTTCCCTAAAATTCCACTATTCGGTCGTGCGGCAAGGGAACAACGTCTGGAATTACTGAGAGAAGAACGTGATGATGTGGTAGAAACTCATGCTAAAGCATCATTTGATTCTCAGAAATTACAGCGTTTATATCAGGCATTTAATGACTTTGTATCTCAGCACCTTGCGGTTGCATTCAATGCGGATCCTGAAGAAGCGCTTGATGCTAAACGTAAAGCCCTGACTCAGTCAGAACCGCAATTAAATGATGTGGAACAGCGTGTGGCTCATTGTCAGTCTACGCTTAAAAACCTGCAGCAGGCTCAATCTGTTTTGCAGAAAATGTCAGGACAGATTAATCAACTGGAAGACACTGAACTGTTATATGAGAAAAAAGCTCAGTTAGAAGAAAAACTGGCAGAGCTTGATGAAGCGAAACAGTTTATTGCCCGTCATGGTTCTGTTATTAAGTCCCTAGAGATTAAGCTTTCCAGTCTGGAAGTGGATCCGGAACAAAGAGATTCACTGCAGGCGGAATATCAGTCGGTTGATACTGAGTTACAACAGGTAAAACGTCATCTGTTTACGCTAAGTAATCTATTTGAGCGCAGACACCATCTCGCTTATGAAGAATCTGTTTCCTTAGTAGATCACAGCACAGAGTTAAGCGAACAGCTTAAGCAGCAACTTGCCATTGCAGAAGAAAAACGCGCTCAGGCAAGGGAAGATCTGAAACGTCTTCAACAACAGTTTAACCAGTGTAATCAGTTATCTGCATCATTAAAAAGTGCGCATCAGTCTAAACTGGAAACCGTTCAGGAGTTTGAACAGGAATTATCAGACTTTGGTGTGAGCATTGATGATCATGCAGCTGAAAAAGCTGAGCAACGCAAAATGCAGCTTCATGGCCAGTTAAGCACACTTCGTTCAAGACGCAGTGAGCTGGAACGTACCAATACGGCGACTGAGCTTGAAATGACTACTCTGATGAGACGCGTGAAAAAAGTCAAAAAAGAGTATGAAGAAATCCGTAAGTTTGTTGTTAATGCAAAGGCTGGCTGGTGTTCTGTCTTAAAATTAGCAAGAGAAAACGATGTTGACCGTCGTTTGAATAAACGTGAACTGGTTTATTTAAGTGCCGATGAACTGCGTTCAATGTCGGATAAAGCATTGGGTTCTCTACGTATTGCTGTGGCTAACAATGAAACTCTGCGTGATGCGCTTCGTCATTCGGAAGATAATGCTCGTCCTGAGAAAAAAGTCCTGTTCTACATCGCTGTATATCAGCATCTGAGAGAACGTATTCGCCAGGATATCATCAGAACGGATGATCCGGTTGAAGCGATTGAAGAGATGGAAGTGGAACTTGCCCGTCTGACAGAAGAACTGAACTTACGTGAAATGCGCCTGGCGATCAGTTCAGAATCGGTAGCAAGTATTATCCGCAAGACGATTCAGCGCGAAGAAAACCGTATTCGTATGTTGAACCAGGGGTTGTCTAATATTAACTTTGGTCAGGTTAACGGTGTTCGGCTGAATGTGAAAGTTCGTGAAAGCCATGAAACATTGTTACTGAGCCTGGTTGATCAGCAATCTCAGCACAAAGATCTGTTCGAAAGTGCCAAATATTCTTTCTCAGAAGCGATTGCAAAATTGTTCCAGCGTGTGAATCCACATATTGACTTAGGTCAGCGTTCACCACAGATTTTTGGTGAAGAGCTACTGGATTATCGTAATTACCTTGAACTTAGCGTTGAGGTAAACCGTGGTTCTGATGGCTGGTTACAGGCAGAATCGGGAGCACTGTCTACCGGTGAGGCAATTGGTACAGGGCAGTCTATTTTGCTGATGGTAATTCAGAGCTGGGAAGAAGAATCACGTCGTTTACGCAGTAAAGATATTGTTCCGTGTCGGTTACTGTTTCTTGATGAAGCAGCACGTCTGGATGCGAAATCTATTTCAACGCTGTTTGAACTTTGTGACCGACTGGATATGCAATTGTTGATCGCGGCTCCGGAAAATATCAGCCCGGAAAAAGGTACCACGTACAAGTTGGTGAGGAAAGTCTTTAAAGACCATGAACACGTTCATGTGGTTGGTTTAAAAGGCTTCGGTAAAACACCGAAAGAAACGATGTCACTTGTAAGTGATGTTCCTACAGAAATACATTAATTCACAAGGGAAGTTGATGCTTCCCTTTCTTTTATTATTTTTACCATTCTAATCTGCTACCTTCATATCTAAATTTTTAATTATCCAAATATTGATTTAGAAGGGGTTTTTTTTCTCAAAATTAATGCTAGTATAAATGCAAATTATTATCGTTTGTATTATTTGATTTAAGATCATACGGATCAGTGATGAGAAAACTTATTCAATCATTTTTGACGATACTGCTTCTGGTTTCGTCATTTCATGCGTTCAGTGCTATCGTTGATTATCAGGCGGCGGCTGATGAAATTAATCAACGGCTGGATAAAACGCTGGATCTTTATCAGTCTGGTGATATTGCCAAAGCAAAAACAACAGTACAGATGGCTTATTTCGATATCTATGAAGGAATTGAAGGGCCGATACGCATTAACTATTCACAAAAATACAGCTATGAATTAGAAGCGAAATTCGGCGAAATTCGCAAAATGATTGCCCAGAAAGCCCCTCAGAGCGAAGTAAAAACGGAAATTGAATGGTTAAAAGGTCAGATTGCAACCGTGCCTGAAATTTTGGCATCTGGTCATCAATTGGTGGCAGAAACTCAGGATCTGAATACAGACAGTATTCTTCCGTACTGGCGTGATACCGTAACCTCGATTGAATCCACACTGAATCAAGCATTAGCAACTTATCGGGAATCTGCCGATGACGTTTCACTGCGTGCCGAGAAGCAGCAACAATCTTTCGAACTGATTCAGAAAGCGCAGTATCAATTTTATAAAAACTCTGAACTTGAGATTGCAATTCGTCTGAATAAATCGATGGAAAAATCAGCGCAATACAATAATAGTTTTAAAGAGATGGCGAAATTAACTCAGGGTGATTATCAGCAACAAAACCTGATTGCTTTTAGTTACGAGTTGTCTACTTTGGTTCAGGACCTGAAAGACGATCTGCCGGGTTTGCCAGCAACGCGAGATTCACAGCAACCACAGCAGACAGCGCAAGCAGAAACACAAGTTGACGCAAAAGATTGGGCAGCGGTTGTATCTGAAATTGATAGTGCTATCGCAGTTGCTATTGAGCAATACAACGAAGGCGACGCTGAAATAGCAATAAGCAGTGTTCAGGATGCCTACTTTGATTTGTTTGAAGCCTCTGGGATGGAAAATGCTGTTGGTGCTCGTGATGCTGCAATGAAGGCGCGACTGGAAGGTTACTTCACCCGCATTGTAAGTTTAATGAAAGCAAGTTCGTCTGCTAGTGATTTGAATGCGCAGCGTACGGCACTCCATGCTGACCTGACCCAAAGTGCCGATCTGCTATCTGATGGAAATCAGGGATTGTGGGCAATGCTGCTTGCCAGTTTGACTATTATTTTGCGCGAAGGACTGGAAGCATTATTGATTGTGGCTGCCATTACCTCTTACCTGGTGAAAAACAAATTCGAAGATAAGCTGTATATTGTGAAAAATTCCGTGGTGGTCGGGTTGATAGCCAGCCTGGTAACGGCGGTTATCTTCCAGTGGCTATTTACGAACTCCGGTGCCAGCAGAGAGCTGCTTGAAGGCTTTACCATGCTGATTGCTGTCGTGGTGCTGTTCTTTATGAGTTACTGGTTGCTTTCCAAAGTGGAAGCTCACCAGTGGAAAAAATATCTGGAAAACAAGATCACACTTTCTCTGACAACTGGTTCCATTGTCGGCCTGTGGTTTGCGAGCTTCCTGGCGGTGTACCGGGAAGGAGCTGAAACAGTACTGTTTTATTATGCTTTAGGTGCGAACTCGGATACTCAGGGATTAATCGGCCTGTTTGCCGGACTGGCTTTGGGGATCGTATTACTGGTCATCATCTTCTATGTGATGCGCCATAGTGTGGTGAAATTACCACTTAAACCTTTCTTTTTATTTACTGGCGGATTTATGTATCTGATGGCCTTTGTCTTTTCCGGCAAAGGAGTATTGGAACTGGTTGAAGGTAAGCTATTTCAGCCAACCTTGATTGCGTGGATGCCTCAATTTAGTTTATTGGGTATTTATCCTTATATTGAAACGTTAATCCCGCAAATCATTTTAGTGTTCGCTGCTGTGCTTGCACTCATCATAATGAAACGCCAGGGCGCGCGTGAACTCGCAACCTCCGTGTAAATATGATTTAAAACCTACAAGGAAATTATTAATTATGTCTAAAAAGCTACTGACAGCAGCCATTGCTGCACAATTGTTCGCTACTGCGGGTGTCTATGCGGGTGAAGTTCCGGCTGGTGAAACTGTTGAAATGAATGGTATGGAAATCGCAGCTGTTTATCTTGAGCCTGTAACAATGGAACCTCAGGGCATGATGAAAGCTGCATCTAAATCAGATGTTCACCTTGAAGCGGATATTCATGCTTTGGCCGGTAATAAAAACGGTTTTGGCGCGGGTGAATGGATTCCTTATCTAACTATCCATTACAACCTGAAAAACGTGGATACAGGTAAAACTCAGGAAGGTACTTTTATGCCAATGGTGGCTGCAGATGGTCCGCATTATGGTTCAAACATTAACATGTTAGGTGTTGGTAACTATGAACTGACTTTCCATATTGATCCACCATCAAAAGCAGGTTTGCTTCGTCACACTGATGAAGAAACTGGTGTTGGCCGTTGGTTCAAACCATTTGATGTTAACTACAAATTTAAATATGTGGGTCTGAACTAATTCGATAAGTTCTGCATATCGATAGGCATATCTCGGACCTACATATTGTATGTTTCGAGATATGCCTTTTCAGATTCAAACGATCAGGCATTCTAGAATGAGTTTTTATCTCTCTCAGGTTATTTCATTATTTTTGATTCCCGCGCTATTTTTCGGAATGGTATGGGGAAGGGCAGAAAATAAAGCATATAAAGTACAGTTTTGGTCCTCTTTTTTTGCTGTTTTAGTCGGTGCAGTAGCGTTTTCTTACCTGCCATACAGTCAGGTGAACATTCTTACGACATCCGGCTTTTACGCATCTATCCTTTTATTGTCATTACTGTATAGCTTAATCTTTCGTCCAAATAATAGTGTGCTTATTGCATTACAGACACTGGTGCTTTTGTGTGCTTCTTTTATGTGGGCAAAAGTGGCTAAACTATCGATGTTAAGCGCTACTAATGTCATCAATACTGATTTCCTTCTTAACGGTTCTGCATTAGTTACCGGGTTTATCTTAGTTGCCTGGGCGCAGGTGATGACATCTAAAATAACATCAACACTGTCAGGAATTCTGGGGCGTTCCGTCGCTGCTCTGCTGATACTGATTGCGCTGCTGCCCTTATCTGGCGAGATCATTCTTTCATCTATAAAATTGCAACTGCTAGGTTTGACCCAGGGGCTGTTGAGTTACGTCTCCAAAGTGACGAACTTTTATTGGGTCTATCCATATTGTGCACTGCTTCTGGCGCTTGTTGGTGTGGTTGCACTTTATCATTCCAAAATCCAGCCTTTGCTACAAAATCGTAGTGGCATCAAAACGGCTCTGGACCGCCGTAAGAATCAGGCCAAAATCAATCATTTTACGGGGATGGTGAAACAGTACGGGCTATTGCTGATTTTAATTCTTTGCTCGTTATTGTATTGGGACTTAATTGCGTCACAGCCTCTACAGCGTTCACCTGCAACACGGATTGAACTGGCAAATGATGAGCAGGTGCATATTCCTGTGACTGAAGATCTGTTGGATGGAAAGATCCACCGTTACGAATGGGTAGCTAGTGATGGCAAGGTAGTGCGCTTTTTCAT
The DNA here is from genome assembly GCA_963676525.2 of uncultured Vibrio sp. Lineage (GTDB taxonomy): Bacteria > Pseudomonadota > Gammaproteobacteria > Enterobacterales > Vibrionaceae > Vibrio. The sequence goes on along the minus strand of CAXXNB010000012.1, from coordinate 34,358 downwards.
TATTGACCGCTATCCGGGCCAGAAAAAATTTGGGGTGGTATTCGATGCCTGCATGTTATGTGGTGATGCCGGATATACCCAGGAAGGCGATCAGGTGATTTGTCTTGCGTGTGGCGTACATATCTTTATCCCGTCAATTGGTAAACCCGGCGGGTGTAACCCGATCCCGATTCCGGAATGGCAGTTTGAGAATAATGAAATCACCATTTCTAAAAAAATGTTGGAAAGTGGACTGCAGTATTTCAGTGATGTGGTTGAGATTGCCGTTACGGATCCGGTTAACGGAAAAGAGCTGAATAATAAAGACGCTGAACATACCTATCTGTTTGGTGGTAAAACCTATTTCTTCACTTCTGAGCAAACGTATGAGGAATTTAGGTCTGATCCATGGAAATACGCAGACAGCGCGGCAGTTAGTGAGGAAGGAGAATAAGCAATGTTATTTACTATGCTCAAACAGTCCTGGACTCATGATAAAGGCAGAAAACTGCTGGCAATCACGACCGTGTTTCTGGCTACTGGTTTGATTTCAGCTTTGTTGGCGGTATCGATCAATATCGGTGATAAAATGTCAAAAGAGATGAAAAGTTATGGGGCGAATATTGAAATTACACCAGAAGGACAGATCGAACTTCCGGAAATCCTTAATGCGCAGCAAACTCCGTTAGCAAAAGAAGATCTTCTGTCCGAAAAAGAACTGCCTAACATTATGGACATCTTTTGGCGTAATAACATTATCGGTTTTGCGCCGTTTGTTCGGGGGAAGGTCTCCGTTCCGGCTCTGAACCTTAAAGATATCAATATAATCGGGACATTCTTCGATAAACATCTTCCGGTTGCTGATGAGCCAACGTACCGTACCGGGAATAAATATATTTCTACGTACTGGAAAATTGAAGGTAACTGGCCTGATGATGAAACCAATCAGGTTTTGATCGGCCGGGCACTGGCGCAAGAACGTAATTGGAAGCTTGGTGATACATTTGATTTGTCCGGAGTTAACGGGCAGAAAGTCACTGTCGATGTGGTCGGAATTCTGAGTGATGGGACCGCTGATGAAAATGCTGTGATTGTGTCTTTGCATCTTGGCCAGAAGTTACTTGGGCTGGAAGGGCGAGTTCAGAGTGTCAAAGTATCTGCGTTGACGGTGCCGGAAAATGCCCTTTCGAAAAAAGCGCGTGAGAATTTAGAGTCTCTCGATTCCGATGAATACGATTTGTGGTTCTGTACTGCTTTTGTTTCATCGATTTCGTTCCAGCTTGAAGGCTCGATGAATAATGCCATCGTCAAACCGTTATGGCAGGTTGCCGCATCGGAAGGCATTGTGATTGGTAAGATTCAAAGCCTGCTGTTTGTGGTTACTATTTCTGCCTTAATTGCAGCGGCGATGGGGATTGCCTCGCTAATGACCAATGCCATTTTACAGCGGGCAAAAGAGATCGGATTAATGAAAGCTTTAGGTGCACATAACTGGCAGGTGTACGCCTTATTTTATTCAGAATCAGTAGTTTGTGGCGTTGTCGGTGGTTTATTGGGCTGTATTGGTGGTTGGGGTTTATCGAAAGTGATGGGTTATGCCTTGTTTGGTTCTAGTCTGAGCTTTAACTGGATCATCATTCCGTTAGTGTTAGTCCTGTCGGTTGTCATCACTGCGATTGGTACCTATTTCCCGTCCAGAAAAATTGCCGCGTTATATCCGATAGAGGTGCTGTATGGCCGCAAATAACAAATCAATGTCGTTCTTGTTGATCACTCGTTCGCTAAGGTTACGCATGCAACGAGTATTGGTTGTCTTTGCTGCGTTGACGGTAGGTGCCGCAATTATTACAGCGATGGCTGGCGTATATTTCGATATCAATGAAAAAATGAGCCACGAATTGCGTAATTATGGTGCGAACTTTTTTGTTGGTCCGGCGGAAGATTCATCGTATCTCGATGGCGATGACTATCGCGCTATGAAGACGTTAGCGCCAGCAGGGAGTCTGGTCGCATCCAGTCCGTATCTGTATGGTATGGCTCAGTCTGATCTGGAAAAAGTGGTATTGATGGGGATTGATTTCTCGCAGTTGAAGAAATTAGTTCCATACTGGCAGGTAAAAGGGGAGTGGATTGGTGTTTCTTTCGATGAACGAAACGTCATGATTGGTAAAAAACTGGCTGAAAAACTCGAACTTGATCTTGGTTCGACTATCAACCTGGTCAAAAAGAACGGTGAAACCCGTAGCTTTACCATTAAAGGTATTGTTGAATCGGGGGAAGATGAAGACAACTATCTTATTCTTAATCTGCCAGTTGTTCAGAGCTGGTTAGGTAAACAGGGACAGGTAAATTATGCCATGTTCAGTCTTGCCAATGATAAAGGTCAGGTCGCTCAGTTCGAGCAAACTTTGAAAGCGAAATATCCCACGCTGAATATTCGTCCAATCAGGAAAGTATCGGCATCTGAAGGGCGGGTTTTGGATAAAATTAAGCTGCTTTTAGGTGTCGTATCTCTGGTTATTCTGATTTTGTCGACATTGTGTGTTAACACCACCTTAACTGCCATGATTTCAGAACGACGCAAAGAATTTGCATTACAAAAATCATTGGGAGCATCCAATAAGGCCATCACCAATCAGATCATTACCGAAACGGTGTTGATTACTGTTGTGTCTATCGTGGTTGGTTTGGCTGTAGGGTACATTCTGGCTCAGGTCTTAGGGCAGACAGTTTTTAATTCATCAATTGATCTACGACTTCCGGTATTTTTAATTACACCGATATCATCAATTATTGCAGCTGTTGTGGCGGCTATTTTGCCGACAGTAAGAGCCATTAACGTCAATCCTGCGAAAGTGTTAAAAGGAGAATAAGATGTCATCTTATGCGATTCAAACAAAAGGTCTATGTAAGCGTTTTGATCAGGTAAGCGCACTGGATAACATCAATATTTCCATCAAACACGGAGAGTTCGTTGCCATCATGGGCGCGTCTGGTTCCGGTAAAACTACCTTAATGAATATCCTGACCTGCCTCGATACAGCAACGGAAGGTCAGGTGATTTTAGATGGGCAGGATGCCTCAGATCTCGATGAAGATGGGCGCAGAGAGTTTCGCGCAGAAAAAATTGGCCTTCTATTCCAACAATTCCACTTGATACCTTATCTGACTGCTCTGGAAAACGTGATGCTTGCTCAGCATTACCACAGTGTGACTGATCGTGATGCAGCGATTAATGTCTTAGCAATGGTTGGTTTGGGACACCGTATTGATCATTTGCCAAGTGAATTGTCGGGTGGTGAACAACAGCGTGTCTGTATTGCCAGAGCGCTGGTAAATGAATGTCCGATCATTTTTGCTGATGAACCAACAGGTAATCTGGACGAAGAGAATGAACGGATTGTGTTAGATATTTTCCAAAAACTCCATGCCCAGAATCGTACCATTATTATGGTCACGCATAATCCGGACCTCGGGAAATATACCGATCGGATTATCCGTCTGCAGCATGGGAAATACCTCGGCGAGGAAAGACCGAATGTGGCAGCGTAATTCATTTGTCAAAGGAATCCTGTTGCTCTTTTGTGCTGTTTTGATTTCCGGATGTCAGGAACAGATAGCTAAGGTCGGAGAAAAGGCACCATCTCTTGCGGTATTTGATGCGGATAATAATCAGATCACGTTCGATCAATTTAAAGGGAAACCGGTCATTGTTGAATTCTGGTCTGAAGATTGTGGTGCCTGTATTGCGATGATGGATAAATGGCAAAGCGTTCTGAAAGATCATGCGGATGAGGTAACTTTAATCGGAGTCAATATCGATGAAAAAAATATTGATCTGAAGGCGTTTGCGCATAAATACGGACTAACGTTCTTACTCGGCTCTGACCAATTAGGAATAACCAAAGAACGCTATCAGGTTGCGGTCACCCCAACGACGTATTTTATTAATAAAGCGGGTGACATAGTTAGTCAGCATATTGGTTTTTCATATGAGCTGGATCTGGATAAAGCAGTCTCATATCTGGTAAATAATTAGGATAATTTATGTTTAACAAATTACGTGCATTGATGGTGTTTGCAGTAGGTCTGATGGCAATGTTTACGTTTTCTGCCCAGGCAATTGATCTATCGAAGTTGGTTGATGTGCAAAACCCGGTCATATTTCAGTTGGCCAACGGCGCTAATGCAACGGGCAGTAAAATGACTATCTATAACCGTTCCGATAAGGATCTGATTATCGATGGTTTTAAAACCGATGCTTTCAAGAAAACGATGCTGCATGACACCAAATATGAAAGTGGTAAGCGAGTTATGTTCCATGTTGACCATATCACTGTTCCTGCGCATAAACAGCTGGCTCTGACACCCAATACACACCACTTTATGTTCATGGGACCTCAGCATAAAATAGAAACCGGAGAATTTATCACTCTGAAAGTTCATACCAATCAGGGTGAATTTGATGTGCTCGCACAGGTAGTGCCAAGACGTTTAAAATAGTTGTAGAGTAGAAGTAATGTTAAGGAAAGTATTAGTAACTTTAGCCGCCGTGTCATGTATTCCCATGCTTAGTGGCTGTAATGATTCGGCTGATGAGAGTAGTGGTTATGACAATCAACATGATGCTACTCCTGTTTCGAAGACGGTCAAGTTAGACCAGCGTTTGGTTATGGTTGAAGTCGCCGGGCTGTTAGAAAAACGTATGCCGATGGCAGATGTGGTCAGTAAATATATTGAAACCCGTTACGTTGATCTGAACAGTGGTGATTTTATTAACGATTCTGATGTTCCTGAAAATTATGATGCACAACAGGCGGCAAAAGATCCAAATCAGTCCATTGAGTTAAGTAAAGCTGAGGATATTGCTGGGATCGGCCGCCGGGAAAATATTGGTAGGCTTTATCTGGTTCATAATGATTCTGGTAAGTTAGATAAAATTATTGTTCCGGTTCGTGGTGTCGGTAAGTTCCCTGTGATTTATGCCTTTGTGGCTTTGAATGCAAACGATCTGAGTATTTATAAATTTGGGATTTATCAGCACAGTGAAACACCTGGATTAGGTGCACAATTCGTTGATGATCCCGATATTGCCAAACGTTTTGAAGGTAAATCTATTTATAACGGCGGTGAGCCAAATTTCCATGTGCTGGTTAAACACGATTCACCGTTGGATCAGTATTCGATTGATGGTGTCAGTGGTGCGACGATGACCAGTAACGGAATCGCAAATGCAATCAACTTCTGGTGTGGTGATATGGCATTTGGCCCGGTGATTAAGAAACTTAAGCTCTAATCTAAGACATTGCAAATGGCGGGTTTTTAAGATAAAAATAACCCGCCTGAATTTATTATAAAAGTTACAATTGAGAATCAACACTAAAATGCTTCATACAATATTCGACACGCTCTTCAACATCAGGAATCTGATATTTATTACCAAACTTTTCTATCTGTCTCAGACGGGGTAATAAACCAGCGCCATTGGCAATCTGAATCGCTAACCCCGGACGGGCGTTTAGCTCCAGTACCATTGGTCCCTGAGTCTTATCAAGAACCATATCTGTACCCAAATAACCTAATCCGGTCATTTCCCAGGCACTAGAGGCCAGAGTGAGTAGTTTTTTCCAGTGTGGAACGCTTAATTCTGATAATTGACGTTTAGTATCCGGATGCTGCACAACTGACTGTCCAAATTGGACACCTTTGACTGCTTGTCCTGTTGCCATATCAAGGCCAACACCGACAGCTCCCTGATGAAGATTGGCTTTACCATCGGATGCAGTTGTCGAAAGACGCATCATCGACATAACCGGGAAGCCCTTGAAGACGATAACGCGAACATCGGGAACACCTTCGTAGCTGAAACCATCAAAGCAGTCATCAAACTGAATGAGATTTTCTACAATCACGACATCACTTTTTCCACCAAGAGAAAACAGACCTGCTAAGGCATTACTGATATGTCGTTCAAGGTCTTCTCGGTTTATCATTGAACCAGATGGTTTTTGATAAGAAACAGAGTCATGTTGGCTTACGACCAAAATGCCTTTACCGCCACTGCCATGCGCGGGTTTAATCACGAACCCCGGCCAGTCTTTGACCATATTATGAATGGTTTTGACCTGATATTGGCTTTTAATCACGCCAATCAGTTCAGGTACAATACACCCGGCTTTTTCGGCAATGATTTTCGTCTTTAGCTTATCGTCAACCAATGGATACTTAGATCGATCGTTATAGCGACCGATATAGCTGTGATTACGTTTGTTCATCCCTAATATTCCCTTGCGGGCAAGTTTAAAAGGGGAGGTGTAGTTACTTATCATAACTCGTCCTCAGCTAATGCTTTGAAACGACGTAATTCACTTAAACGATAACCGGTATAAGTTCCAAGGATCAGAATACAGGCCAATATAATCAGCTGTAGGCCGATGAAGTTAAATGTCAGATGCTGGATATAACTATTGGTCATTGCCAGATAAACCAGGATAGCTGTCAGCAACGAGCCCCCACCCTGAAGCATGACTTCTTTGGTTCCTTCTTCCTCCCAAAGAATAGACATACGTTCAATGGTCCAGGATAAGATAATCATAGGGAAGAAAGTAATGGTTAAACCTTGGGTAACTCCTAATTTGAAGGCAAGTACCGTAAACATAGCGATGATTAATATCACCACAATGATGACCGCAGAGATACGGGCGACCAGCAACAGATTGAGACGAGACAGATAACTTCGTATTATCAGTCCGGTACCCACAATCAGTAAGAAACCAATGATGCCGGGCAGCAGCTGTGTCTGAACAAATGCTACAGCAATCAGAACGGGCATAAATGTTCCTGACGTTTTCAGGCCGACAATCACTCGCAGGAATACAACAATGAGTGCGCCAATTGGAATCAGCATAATTGTTTTAAACATAGCTTGTTCTTCAAGTGGTAAGCTATGAATAGATAAATTAAGTAAGTTATCAGCACTGACTTTGCTGGTTGTTGCCTGGTTGGCTGAAACATCCTGCTGAATCATACTGAATTGAACCTGACTGTGGACTCCACCCATAACATCAATTAAAGAGATATTGGATTCATCCCAGATCAATAAATTTGAATTCTGATCTGATGTCGCAGTTCTTGGGTCAAACAGGATCCATTTTTTACCATTCCAAACCTGGTTCATGGGTTCGATTGCCTGGCGTCGACGACCATCTTCTAACTGAAGAACACCGATGATTTTGTTCGGAATTCCAGCATAAGAGAGTAATTTCTCGACAAGCTTATATTTTGTCTGTTTATCTAACAGTAATTGAGCACTTTGGCTATTCGGATCATTCAGTGCTTTTATCAATTCTCTGGTGAAGGTGATGTCGTCTGAAGAACGCTCTTCGGCCTGCTGAATTAAAGATTGAGCTGCAGTTGTCTCTGGTCCATCGAAAGAGGGGCGCTCAACCGGTTTACCCGGACCTGGCTTATGTGACTGAGCCTGCGGATCCACCAGAAACTGAGCTTTATAGTAAATGACCTGTGGCCCATCACCTTTGCGCTTAGACCATTCAGCTCTACGACTATTATTTACATTTATATACGAGACGCCGTAGCCAGGAGAGGATGCTGACTCATTTAACAGCGTAAAGCCATCCTGAGTTTCAGGTGCAGCTAAGGAAACTTTAACTGGTTTGCCAATGGCATCGAATTGAATGCGGGCTTCTACTTCCCAGACCTGCTTAGTCTCTCCGGGAGTCCAGGGAACACCATAAGTAATGTGGCGGAATATAGTCAGATATAATCCAAATAAGATTAAAGCAACAATCGAAACGTAGAGTGGAATCCGGGATGTCATGATATTGATTCGCTTTTATTATTGAACTTGTGTTTTAGTGGAGTGCTTTATGTCCTTGGTGTGGATGTATTCTTTACTTACATCTACAAGAGCGATATCCCTGATAAATTCTCGTCCGAGTAATACCGGATGGCTCATTTGTGAGCGATCTGCGAGGGTGAATTCTGTATTTTCATGGATGTTGCCAACGGTCACCCATAATTTGACAACAAGACGTTTCTCTGTGGATTCATTGGTTGCCTGTCTGATTTTTACATTGCGTATAACTGGTGCTTCAAGCCATTGCTTCTTGTTTTTGTCACTAGCAATATGAAAGCGAACCCATTCTGAGCCATTTCTTTCAAATTGTTCAATGTCATCTGCATTGATAGACGAGGTTTTGGCGCCAGTGTCCACGCGGGCATCCAGTGTTTTATCAATCATATCAATTGTGATTTTTTCAACTGAGCCTAATATTATGGTTTTGTTCTCTATACTTGAGTTTTTTCGTGAGGCTTTATTAACCGTCGTTATTCTGGTTTTTTGGTTATTATTGGCTAAGTAGGTTAACGAATTTAATTTGTCTACTTGTTTCTTTAAAGTGGAAATTTCGTATTCAAGGCTATCAATATAAGCAGTCTGGTCATTTAATTTTGTATCTAAATTAGTTATACGCTCACCAATCCTGTTTTCTGTATCGTGAATCGCATTTAACGTTGCTTGATGATATTTTTCTGCATTCAATGATGAGCAGCCTACCAGAGAGGCCATTGCTACCATAATGGTAAATTCTTTTAACATTGAGAGCCTTACTACTACATTTGTTTTAAAATAATTGCTTTGAAATTTCTGTTATTGTCAGGATACGTATTAATTTTGAGCGGTATCCTAACGCTAATCTCATCCCTGAGAGTTAGAGTAATGTAAATTATGGTTTTCGGGCAACTAAAATCGCTCGTCTTGGTGCCGGATATCCTTCGATGGTCTTTGAAGGATCATCTGGATTTAAATATTCTGGTAGTGAATTATTCTTCATCCAGTCAGTAGATCGTTGTTCTTCCGTAGATGTTACATTTTCATCTGCAATCACAACATCAACAAAACCACATTTTTCCAGCCAGCCTTTGAGTGCTTTTGCGGATGGGAAAAAATAGACATTTCGCATCTGAGCATAGCGGTCAAACGGAACCAATACCTGGTTTTCATCACCTTCGATCACCAATGTCTCTAAAACCAATTCCCCCCCGGAAACTAATTGGTCTTTAAGCTGGATGATATGGTCCAGAGGTGAACGACGATGGTAGAGAACCCCCATACTAAACACAGTATCGAATGCTTCCAGCTTAGGCAGTTGCTCAATTCCCAGTGGTAGTAAGTGTGCTCGCTGATCATTCCCCATCAATTTTTTGATTGCTTCAAACTGAAGAAGGAACAGGTGTGATGGATCGATACCAATACACAGTTGTGCTCCGGCTCCGAGCATGCGCCACATGTGATAGCCGTTACCACAGCCTACATCTAACACTTTTCTGTATTTTAATGGTGAAATATGGGGTAACACCCGATCCCATTTCCAGTCTGAACGCCACTCAGTATCAATGTGAATACCATGAACGTTGTATGGACCTTTTCTCCATGGATGGAATGTTCTGAGCAGATTCTCGATTTTTTCTTTTTGCGACGCAGAAATGGCCTCATGGTTTTCCAGACGAACTTCTTTTTCCAGTTCAATGATGTCTGGTCTGAAATCAGGCAGTTTAATTAACGCTTTAATCCAGCGTTCGAAATCGCCATGTGAGTCATTCTGCCACTGAGTTAGTTGGGCAGGTAAAATGTTAAGCCAGGGCTGTAGTGACTCATTATCTGCTAATAATTTATAAGTATTTGAAAAATTGAACATTAAACTATGCCTGGTAATAATAAACTATATCTGAAAGTAATGATTATTTTATGGCGAACATTGAGCCGAAGTTAAAACATTGATACCAGACTTCAGCCGAAGAAAAACCAATATCATGCAGGCGTTTTTTGTGCGTTATTATTGAGTCAGAACGCAGTACATTTTCTATTGCTGTGCGTTTTTGACTGATTTCCAGTTCGCTATAGCCATTGGCTCTTTTAAAATCATGATGAAGGTCGATAAGAAGCTCATTCGCGATTTCATCATCAAATGTGTATTTTTCAGAAATAATTAAAATTCCACCTTTATTCATTCCCTTATATATCTTGGTCAGTAGTGACAGGCGATCTTCAGGAGAAAGGAACTGAAGAGTGAAATTCAAAACAACGACAGAGGCATTTTCAATATTGATGTCTCTGATATCCGCTTCAACAACCTCAACCGGAGTATCTGAACGGTATGCATTAATGTGAAGTTTACAGCGCTCAACCATTGCGGGAGAATTATCAACAGCAATAATTTTGCAGCCTTTCTTATCAACATACCGACGCATAGATAAGGTTGCTGCTCCTAATGAACATCCCAAATCATAGAGGTTAGAGTCAGCAGTGATAAAACGCTGAGTAAGCATGCCGATCGTTGAAATAATATTGCTGTAGCCCGGTACTGAACGTTGAATCATATCAGGAAAGACTTCAGCTACGCGCTCGTCAAAAGCGAAGTCACCGATTTTATCAATGGGTGCTGAAAAAATGGTGTCTTTATTTGCCATTAGATACCTCTGGTGAATAGTCCGGCATTAGGTATAGGGCTGATGCGAAATACCCGGGTTAAAACTGAAAACGGCGTATTCTAAAAAAAAATGGATTTAATGTCATCTAGCGGTAAGAAATAAAACTACCACTATTAATCTGATGGCATATTGGGGTGAATTAATATTGATTTGATTTTGTAGTTAAAGGAAATTTAGCGCTATAATCAGCGGCAATTTTTTATGATCATCTTAGGCATTGTTTTTATAGATGTTGAATGAATAACGCTCGTTTTGAGTGTTTGTTATTCAACCATGCTTGGGTGTTTAGATATTATTACGTTGATGACTCGAATTGATTCAATAATCAGCGTATAAAGTAGTTGTTATGTTACCGAGCATTTTTTGGTAATGAAAATTTAAATTCAGAGATATTATTGGGAATTTCATTATGCGTAGCCATTATTGTGGGCACCTGAACAAGTCTCTTGTGGGACAAAAAGTAGAGTTGTGCGGTTGGGTTAACCGTCGACGCGATCTAGGTGGATTGATCTTTATTGATATGAGAGATCGTGAAGGGATTGTTCAGGTTGTCGTTGACCCAGATATGGCAGACGTTTTCCAGGTGGCAAACCAGTTAAGAAGTGAATTCTGTATCCGTTTAGAAGGTGACGTCAGAGCTCGTCCTGATAGCCAGATTAATAAAGATATGGCAACTGGTGAAGTGGAAATTCTAGCCAGCGGCCTGGAAATTATTAACCGTTCAGATGTTCTGCCTCTGGACTTTAACCAGAAAAACACAGAAGAACAAAGACTAAAATATCGTTATCTTGACCTTCGTCGTCCTGAAATGAGTGACCGTATTAAACTTCGCGCAAAAGCGTCAAGTTTCGTTCGTCGTTTCTTAGATGAGAACGCATTCTTAGATATTGAAACTCCGGTTCTGACAAAAGCAACTCCTGAAGGTGCTCGTGATTATCTTGTACCAAGTCGTGTACATAAAGGTAAGTTCTACGCACTTCCTCAATCTCCTCAGTTATTTAAACAGCTTCTGATGATGTCTGGTTTCGACCGCTATTATCAGATTGTTAAATGTTTCCGTGATGAAGATTTACGTGCTGACCGTCAGCCTGAATTTACTCAGATCGATATCGAAACTTCATTTATGACTGCGGATGATGTACGTGCAGTAACTGAAGAAATGATTCGTCAAATGTGGAAAGAGCTACTGGATGTTGATTTAGGTGCTTTCCCTGTCATGAAATTCAGCGAAGCAATGCGTCGTTTTGGTAGTGATAAACCTGACCTACGTAACCCAATGGAACTTGTTGATGTTGCAGACTTAGTGAAAGACATTGAGTTTAAAGTCTTCGCAGGTCCTGCAAACGATCCTAAAGGTCGTGTAGCGGCACTTAAAGTTCCTGGTGGTGCTCAAATGACTCGTAAACAAATCGACGGATACGGAGAGTATGTCGGTGTTTATGGTGCGAAAGGTCTTGCATGGCTTAAAGTAAACGATAAAGCAGCTGGCCTGGAAGGTATTCAGTCTCCAATTGCTAAATTCCTGAATGAAGAAATCATCAATGCGATTGTAGACCGTACTGGTGCTGAGTCTGGTGATATCATTCTGTTTGGTGCTGATCGTGCAAATGTTGTTTCTGAAGCTCTTGGCGCACTTCGTCTGAAAGTGGGTAAAGACTTTGAATTAACCAATGAAAAAGCATGGGCTCCATTATGGGTTGTTGATTTCCCAATGTTTGAAGAAGATGACGAGGGCAATCTTTCTGCAATGCACCACCCATTTACTTCACCTTTGGGGGTGACTCCAGAAGAACTGAAAGCGAATCCTGCGGCAGCCAATTCTAATGCTTACGATATGGTTCTGAACGGTTACGAAGTTGGTGGCGGTTCTGTTCGTATTCATAATGCAGATATGCAGACTGCAGTATTTGATATCTTAGGTATTAATGAAGATGAGCAAAGACTGAAATTTGGCTTCTTACTTGATGCATTAAAATACGGTACTCCTCCTCATGCAGGTTTAGCGTTCGGTCTGGACAGACTGGTTATGTTGTTATGTGGAACTGAAAACATCCGTGATGTGATCGCATTCCCTAAAACAACAGCTGCAGCATGTCTGATGACAGATGCTCCAAGTATTGCTAACCCGGCAGCACTTCAAGAGCTGGCGATTGCTATTGCAAAAGCAGAAGAAAAATAAGTTATTCATTATTAACTATAAATTTGCAAAGGGTGGCTTTGGCCACCTTTTCTTTTTTGTGAAAGAGAGTGCTTAGTTTGGCTCAGTTATATTTTTATTATTCTTCAATGAATGCCGGTAAATCGACAACATTACTTCAGTCTGCGTTTAACTACGAAGAAAGGGGAATGAATCCGGTTATTTTCACTGCTGCAATCGATGATCGTTTTGGTATCGGAAAAGTCAGTTCAAGGATTGGGATCGAATCCGATGCACATTTATTTGCCGATACGACGGATTTATTTCTGGAAATATCAGCGTTAAATGAACAAGAACAGTGCCATTGTATATTGATCGATGAGTGTCAGTTCCTGACGAAAGAACAGGTGTATCAGATCACTGAAGTCGTCGATAAGCTAAACATCCCGGTGCTGTGTTACGGACTACGAACCGATTTCAGGGGTGAATTATTTGAAGGAAGCCAATATCTGCTTGCATGGGCTGATAAATTGATTGAACTTAAAACGATCTGCCACTGTGGTAAAAAAGCCATTATGGTGGTGAGAATGGATGAGCAGGGCAATCCTATTGCTGATGGTGACCAGGTCGCTATTGGTGGTAACGAACGTTACGTGTCGCTTTGTCGCAAGCATTTTAAAGAAATATTAGGGAAATAAATAATCCACGTAAGAAAGATGCTGTCAGTATCTTTCTTAAATTCTTTCTCTTCTTTTCGATTTTCCTCCTTCTTTCCCGTCTTTCCTTTTCCTCCTTCCTTACCTTCTACCTTACCTCCCTTTACTCCCTTTTATTCCTTCTCTTCCTGCTTCATCATAAAACTTCATCAATATTATCGATTACCTGATAAGTCGTTGTATTGCGAAACTGAAATCCCATATTCTGTAATTTATCGCTAACAATACATTTATCTTCAATACTCACGATTTCCGGCAACTCAAAATCATAGGATGATTGCGCCAGAGCATATTTGTAAAATTCAGCCTTACTAATAGTGAATGGTGTGGATACGTTAACGATTTCGTTATTCAGGTTTTCTATAGCAAATTCGATGCTTCTGACAGCATCAACTAAATGAACAATATTAGCAGGTGCCAAGGTGCTTATTTGTTTCATCTTTCCTATAAATCGGGCCGGATGACGGTTTGGACCGACTAAACCTCCCATTCGCAATATACAGTAGCTGATACCTGACTGCTCCACGCACTTTTCAGCTTGTAAAAGAATTTTAGCTTTATCAGAAAAATGTTTGTCTTCCTGAGTCTGACATAAAGAGGCTGATTCTTCTATCATCACTTCAGCACGATCCGGATAAACAGCTGTTGAACTAATCATAAGGATTTTTTTTACGTGGGTTTGTTTGCATGTATCAGCTAATTGTTTCCAGTAATTCGCATATTCCTTGCCTGAACCTTTTCTGAAACCTGGCGGAAAACATCCGATAATAATGTCCGATTTTTGTTGTTCTAACATTGGTACTAATGGCTGGTTTGACTCTCTGAAATCAAAAGCAAAACCGTTAATGTTCTCCTTTAAAAGCTCATTCACATTAGCCTGAGTTGTTCTGGATGCATAGACGGTATATTTATTGTTCAGGTGTTTTGCTAGTGATGAACCGAGCCAGCCAGCCCCTATAATTGTTATTACTGTCATGTGTTCTAATTTGTTATAAATGAAGTACTCATATTATCTCTCCATTTGAGATTTTTTCAGACATAAATTGTGTTTCAGGGGATTTCTTAGTTTGTTTCTGGGTGAATTTTGTCAGTTTATTCACAGTTTTGGGGTTATTTGACTGTAAAATGAGCAAACAAATTAAAAATACAAAATTTATGTTGACTGAAAAGAGTGAATCCGTAGAATGCATCCCGTACCAGAGAGGGAGACCTCAAAAGTTACAGCGGCGTGTTGGCAGAGTGGTTATGCAGCGGATTGCAAATCCGTGGACCTCGGTTCGATTCCGGGACGCGCCTCCATTTCCTTTAACGGAAATATGCGACACTAGCTCAGTTGGTAGAGCGCAACCTTGCCAAGGTTGAGGTCACGAGTTCGAACCTCGTGTGTCGCTCCAGACAATTCGGTATGGCTAAGACCAATAAAGCGATACTGATACAAAATTGCGTGCCCTGGTGGTGGAATTGGTAGACACAAGGGATTTAAAATCCCTCGGCGTTCGCGCTGTGCCGGTTCAAGTCCGGCCCGGGGCACCATCTTTAAAGTTCGAAAGAACGAATGCGACACTAGCTCAGTTGGTAGAGCGCAACCTTGCCAAGGTTGAGGTCACGAGTTCGAACCTCGTGTGTCGCTCCAAATTAGCTTCAAATCGATAAGCCCTGACAGAAATGTCAGGGCTTTTTTGTATCTTGTCTTTATCCTTCATTATATTCCGTTTAAAAAACCGGGGAATCCTTGTAACTCGTCTGTTTCATCAGGCGTTTACTTGTTATAATCGATCTTATTTTTTCCGTAGTAACCTGTGAGTTGTGCTATCTAATGGCCATTTTATATTGAGTTTGGAAATCTTTCCGGCTTTGGTTACTATTTACTGCTAATTTGATAATACCCAAGAAACCCTCCATGGGTCCTTAAAGAGACTGCCGTTGGCAGACGAGGAAACGATGCAACATCTACAAGAGATCATTGCTAATGCTACTGCAGCCATCAATGCTGCAGAGTCATTGAACGCACTGGATGACGTGCGTGTTCAATACTTAGGAAAGAAAGGTGAAGTAACAGCTCTGCTACAGAATCTTGGCAAGTTACCACCAGAAGAGAAACGTAGTGCAGGTCAGGAAATTAATGCTGCTAAAGTTCAGGTTCAACAGGCTATTGCTGCTCGCAAAGATGCGCTGCAAAAAGCGGAACTTGATGCTAAGTTAGCAGAAGAAACAATTGATGTGACTTTACCTGGGCGTAAGATCGATAACGGTGGTTTACACCCTGTTACCCGTACCATTGAACGTATCGAAAGCTTTTTCGGTGAACTTGGTTTTACTGTTCAGTCTGGTCCGGAAATCGAAGATGATTTTCATAACTTCGATGCACTGAACATTGCAGAAGATCACCCGGCTCGTACTGATCACGATACCTTCTTCTTTAACCCTAAGTTGATGTTGCGTACTCACACATCAGGCGTACAGATTCGTACCATGGAAGCTAGCCAGCCACCATTGCGCTTTATCGCACCAGGGCGAGTATATCGTAACGATTACGATCAGACACATACTCCGATGTTCCATCAGGTTGAAGGCATGTTAGTTGACAAAAATGTTAACTTTGCTCAGCTGAAAGGAATTTTGAATGACTTCTTATGTAACTTCTTTGAAGAAGATTTAGAAGTTCGTTTCCGTCCATCGTACTTCCCATTTACTGAGCCATCTGCTGAAGTAGATGTTAAAGGTAAAAATGGTAAATGGCTTGAAGTACTTGGCTGCGGTATGGTGCATCCAAATGTACTACGCAGTGTTGGTATCGACCCTGAAGAATATACCGGTTTTGCATTCGGTATGGGTGTAGAGCGTTTAACAATGCTACGTTATGGCGTTAATGACCTGCGTGCATTCTTTGAAAACGACTTACGCTTCTTAAAACAGTTCAAATAATTCAGGGGTAATTTAGAATGAAATTCAGCGAATCATGGCTTCGTGAGTGGGTGAATCCTGCGATTACCACTGACGAACTAACTCACCAGATCACAATGGCTGGTCTTGAAGTTGACGACGTACTGCCTGTTGCCGGTGCTTTCACTGGTGTGAAAGTTGGACACGTAGTGGAATGTGGTCAACACCCGGATGCAGATAAACTGCGCGTAACGAAAGTGGATGTTGGTGAAGATGAACTTCTGGACATCGTTTGTGGTGCGCCTAACTGCCGTCAGGGCTTAAAAGTTGCTGTTGCAACTGTTGGCGCAGTATTACCAGGTGATTTCAAAATTAAGAAAGCAAAACTGCGTGGACAACCTAGCCACGGTATGCTTTGTTCTTTCAGTGAACTTGGTATTGATGTTGAATCAAACGGTATCATGGAATTGACTGCTGATGCAGAAATCGGTCAGGATTTCCGTGCATTTTTAAGTCTGGACGATGTGACTGTTGACGTTGACTTAACAGCGAACCGCGCAGACTGTTTCAGCATTAAAGGGTTAGCAAGAGAAGTTGGTGTTCTTAACCGTCTTGATGTTAACTATCCTGAAATTAAAGAAGCACAGGTAACTATTGAAGATAAACCATCTATCGAAGTTCTTGCACCAGCTGCATGTCCTCGTTATTTAGGTCGTATCATCAAAAATGTGAATGTTCAGGCTGAAACGCCACTTTGGATTCAGGAAAAACTACGTCGTTGTGGTATCCGTTCAATTGATCCGGTTGTCGACATCACTAACTATGTTCTTTTAGAACAGGGTCAGCCAATGCATGCATTCGATTTATCTAAAATTGAAGGTGGCATTCGTGTGAGACTGGCAGAAGAAGGTGAAAAACTGACGCTTCTTGATGGCAACGAAGTAACGTTGACTCCGGACACATTAGTTGTTGCTGACCACAAACAGGCCCTGGCTCTTGCTGGTATCTTCGGTGGTGAACATTCTGGTGTGAATGAAGATGCAAAAGACATTCTTTTAGAATGTGCGTTCTTCTCTCCTGATGCTATCCGTGGTCGTGCCCGTGAATACGGTTTGCACACTGACTCTTCAATGCGTTATGAACGTGGTGTCGATTACAATCTTCAATATGATGCTGTTGAACGTGCAACCCAGCTTATTACTGATATCTGTGGTGGCGAAGTTGGTGCTGTTGTGGCAGTTGAATCTGAATCTGACTTGCCTGCAGTTAATAAAGTAACTCTTCGTCGTACTAAATTAGATGCGTTACTTGGTCATGAAATTTCTGATGCAGAAGTTGTAGAGATTTTAGAACGTCTGGGTATGGTAGTTGATACAAACGCTGATGGTTGGGTTGCAACCGCACCAACATGGCGTTTCGACATTGCTATTGAACAGGATTTGATTGAAGAAATCGGTCGTATCTACGGTTACGACAACATTCCTAATCAGGCGCCTTTAGCTGCTCTTAATATGAATCTGCACAAAGAAGCTAACATGCCATTAAAACGTGTTAGAGATCTTCTTGTAGATCGTGGTTTCCACGAAGCAATCACTTATAGCTTTGTTGAACCAGAACAGCAAAAACTATTCGTTGCTGATGTCGAACCATTAGTGCTGCCAAACCCAATTTCAGCAGATATGTCCGCAATGAGACTTGGCTTAATGCAAGGTCTGTTAAATACTGTAGTTCGTAACCAGAAACGTCAACAACCACGTGTTCGTTTGTTCGAATATGGTCTGCGTTTTACTCCGGATGAAACTGCTGAAAATGGTATGCGTCAGGAACCAATTCTGGCTGGTGTTATTTCAGGCACTCGCTCTGATGAACACTGGAACATTGCGACTGAAACAGTCGATTTCTTCGATCTGAAAGGTGATCTTGAAGCAATCCTGGAACTGACGTCGAATACCGCATATGAGTTTACACCTGTAAAACACCCGGCATTACATCCGGGACAAAGTGCAGCATTAGTTCTTGATGGTAAACAAGTTGGTGTTATTGGTACTGTTCACCCAGAAGTTGAGCGTAAACTTGGCTTGAATGGTCGTACAATTGTGTTTGAAATTGAATGGAATGCAATTAGCCAACGCGTTGTACCTGAGGCCGCATCACTAAGTAAGTTCCCATCTAACCGTCGTGATATCGCATTGGTTGTTAATGATGGAATTGCTTCTGGCGATGTTGTTCAGGCTTGTAAAGTATCTGCTAATCCTCTTGTAACTAATGCTAAATTATTTGATGTTTACGTTGGTAAAGGTGTTGAGGAAGGTAAGAAGAGTCTTGCTATTGCTCTTACTCTTCAATCTACAGAGCGAACTCTTGAAGAAGCTGAAATTAGTGAAGCAGTAGAATCTGTAGTGAATGAAATGCACGAAAAATTTGGTGCATCTCTTCGCGACTAATATTGCTCTATGCAATCTTTCGTTATAAAACGGGCTGCTATGCAGCCCGTTTGTTATTTTTTGCTTTCTCATTTGTGAGAACTTCTTTGTTTTCAGAAATTTATAAGATTTTATTTCCAATCGTTTCAGAAAACCTCTTTTTCCTTAAAAATACTGAAAATACCCCAATATATAGATAATAATTTCATATAAATACTTACTAGTAGATATCTTATCTATATTGCCTAGTTAATTGTATTGTACAAGTATTAACCAATAGCACAATTTAGACATTAATATTATTAAAAAAGTTGGCGTAAATCATGAGCTTGGCTTACACTTTTGTAGTGTTACTTGTCATTGTTGTCTGACAGTTGACTATTGCTTTGGTGCTGTTGTAGGACAGTAAGGTTCAACATAGCTTTGAGGGAAGTTTTATGGCGCTTACAAAGGCCGATTTGGCTGAAGACCTGTTCGAGAAACTCGAATTTAGTAAACGGGATGCCAAGGAAACGGTTGAAGTGTTTTTTGAAGAAATTCGAAAGGCTCTGGAAAACGGCGAACAGGTAAAACTATCTGGTTTTGGTAATTTTGATTTAAGGGACAAAAACGAACGACCTGGACGAAATCCAAAAACAGGGGAAGATATTCCAATTACAGCCAGACGGGTTGTTACGTTTAGACCAGGTCAGAAATTAAAAGCTCGGGTAGAAAGTATTAAACCAGAATAAAAAATAAAATTCTAAGTTAATACTGTTGTGAAAAAAGGCCAGATATGGCCTTTTTGAATTTTACTTGATTTTAGTTTGGGGTGACTAAAGATAGATATTAATACTTAATATCTATCTTTTTCGCGCATTCGATTGCTTTGTCTTTCGCTTTATCTGTTGTCTCTTCTGTTGCGAGAACAACGCCAAGTCTTCTTCTGCCATTAATATCCGGTTTACCAAACAGGCGTAATTGCGTGTCTGTAATCGTCAGTGCATTCTCTAATCCAGAGAACTGTAAATCACTTGAACTACCATTGCCCAGCAGTGCTACTGATGCTGACGGTGAAATTTGTCGGATAGGACCAATAGGTAACCCTAAAAATGCTCTGACATGAAGAGCAAATTCTGATAGATTTTGAGAAACCAGTGTGACCAGACCTGTATCATGTGGGCGAGGGGATACTTCATTAAAGATAACCTCATCACCTTTAATAAATAGCTCAACACCAAAAATGCCATATCCACCCAGGGCGTCTACTACTTTGCCTGCGACTTCCTGTGCTTTTGCTTTTGCTTTTTCTGACATAATCTGTGGTTGCCAGGACTCTCTGTAGTCGCCATCTTCCTGACGGTGGCCAATTGGTTCACAGAAATGGATACCATCAACAGCTCTGACTGTAAGCTGAGTTATTTCATAATCAAAATCAATAAATCCTTCGATGATGACTTTACCCGCTCCACTGCGTCCGCCTTCCTGAGCATAATTCCATGATTTTTCGATATCATCTTTAGTTTTGATAACGCTTTGGCCTTTGCCTGAAGAACTCATTACCGGTTTAACAACACAAGGAATTCCAACAGACTCAACGGCATTACAAAACTCTTCGTAATTGTCAGCAAATGAATAAGGTGATGTTGGGATACTGAGTTGTTCAGCCGCTAAACGGCGAATGCCTTCTCTGTTCATGGTTAAAAGGGTAGCATTTGCGTTAGGAACGACATTTACGCCTTGCTTTTCAACTTCAACAAGAACTGTTGTTGCAATAGCTTCAACTTCAGGAACAATTAAATCCGGTTTTTCATTACTGATTACTGAACGTAGTTCATCAGCATCAAGCATGTTGAACACGATCGATTTATGAGCCACCTGCATTGCCGGGGCATTTGCATAACGGTCGCAAGCGATAACTTCTAAACCTAAGCGTTGGCATTCGATAGCAACTTCTTTACCCAGTTCTCCAGAACCTAATAGTAACACTTTCGTTGCTGAATTTGCTGTCGCTGTCCCTAACATAACCACGTACCTTTTTATTAATATGAAATCGGAGCAGATAATACCTGATTTTTTGGTTGAAGCAAACGTTTGCGCTGGTTGGGTGCGTGTTTCGATAGAAAGTTATGATATGCTGTTTGTAGTGTGTATTATTATCAATAATGAGAAAAATCAATTAAATATTTATTACAGCTTTGTAGTGATTGATTTTTCTATCACAATAGAAGCTATTTTGATTTGGTTGTGATTTTGCAAGGATATAGATGAAATTAAAAATGTCCCTTCTGTTAAGTATCCTAGTTACTTTTATCAGTTCTTCGGCGTATGCTTCTGTAATTAGCTATGGGGATTATTCCTACGATAGTGCTACAGGTATTTATACAATCAAAACCAATAATACTGATGCCAGTGGTTCGGGGTATTTTGCTGATAGTTTTTTAGAACAACAATTATATTTGGATACAGGAACTATTGATGGATTAGCAAAAACATCTTTAAGCAATGGTGCTAGCTACGGTTCTGCATTCAGTGACTCTTTTGATATATCTGCGGGTGAAACTTTTTCATTTGATTGGTCATGGAGCAGCCTAGATTCAGATTCACCAGAGTATAATGATTTTGCTTTTGTGACGATAAGTTTGGATGGCATATTGCAAGAAACTGTCTATCTTGCTGATACATATATAGCAAGTGGTACTTTCGATACATTTAGCTGGATAGCAGATGCATCTGGCGAATTAACCTATAGCATTGTAATAATGAATGTTGGTGATAATTTTGTTGCTTCATCTTTGACGGTATCTAATATTACAAATTCAACATCGGTACCTGAACCTGCAACAATTTCTTTCCTTTTATTAGGATTAGGTTTAGTTCTGGTATCTAAAAAATCGTTTAGAAAAAGCACAGAACGATATTCACATTCGTTCATATTTAATTAAATAACTTCTTCAACCCGATGGAAAGTTGAGCGTGGGAGGACAATCGAACAAAGTAGTTCGGTCAATTTCCCATGTTTTACTTTACTAGTCTTATATTCAGTCAATAAAACATCTGAAATATCATCTAACCGTTCACCATGAAGTAGACACATTATTAATGCTGATTGTAAAGGCGGCAGACTTGGGTTAAACGCCGCATTTTCGGCATAAGAACCAACGTACTGCTTACCATTTTTCATGGTAATAGCGACGGCAGAAGGGCTTTGTGTATACGGTGAGTAGCTGCGAGAGAAGGCTGTTTCCAGACATATGTGGTTATCAATAGGTTGATTGCTCATTAATGCAGCTTGTATTGATAAATCCTGTGGACCAAAATCCTGGGGCAGTAATGTTTTCAGGTCGGTTTTCTCTTTTCCTTCAACCCATACAGTTAAATTATCCGATGTTGTAATCTCGTTTAAAAACTGACGGCAATGACCACAGGGACTTGCACTGACAAAAATATCGGATATTCCTGACTCACCATTCATCCATGCATTATTAAAGGCGGCCTGTTCAGCATGTATCGTCTGCCCGATAGCAACACCTTCAAATTCTATATTTGCACCGAAGTATAACGTTCCGGAAAGACCTTTGACGATAGCACCAACATGGAAATCAGACAGAGGTACATGAGCTAATGAGGCTGCCAGAGGAAGAAGTGCAAAGCACAATTCAGATTCGGATAGGTTGAGTTTATTTGTTAGCTGCTGCTGTAGTTCATTATTAATCGCGCACACAGTGCTTACGTTGTCGGAAATGAATTGCTCAGCTAATAGTGGATGGATTGTCATCTGTTTGTATGCCTGACAAATGTTTTAAACAATAAACAAAGTATACAAGCATACAAATTCAGTGTGAAATTAAGGCGCCGATTTTTTAATTCAACAGGTGATAAAACCACATCGCAAATGACAGATAAATAGGTGCCAATATTGATGTGATAACGCCGCACAAAACAAGAGCTAAGGAACTGAATGCAGCATCACGACTGTCTTTTTCTGCGCAGACAGAAGTCCCAAGGGCGTGAGATACGGTCCCCATAGTGATTCCGCGGGCAACCGGATGTTTAATTTTGATAATGCCATAGATCGGATAACCAAGAATTGCGCCAAACAAACCGGCTAACAGGACGAGTATGGCTGCTATAGACGGTTCTCCTCCTAACTGACTGGCGACTTCCATAGCAATTGGTGTAGTGATTGACTTAGTCAAGAGTTCGGCAATCAGAGGGATATCCGCATGCAGTAACACGGCGATGATACTGGCCGTTATCATGGACAGAGAGCTACCTATCAGGCAGGAAGTTAATATTAATTTCCAGTTCGCACGTACCTGAGGTAGCTGTTCATACAAGGGAAATGCCAGAGCAACAACCGCTGGCTGGAGTAAAAAACTGATCCAGGAATTTTGTGCATAATAGGTATCAAAAGAGATATTGAAGCTCATCAGAATGGCTATCAGTACGATGATACTAATAAGTAAAGGGTTGAATAGAGGGGTATTGATTTTTTTTGCGCCCCATTTTACTGCATAGAAAACAGCAACAGTCAGAATGAACCACATATTAATTCCCTTTTTTGGTCAGATACTTATCGAGTGCAAGGCCAAGAGTGACCATAACAATCAGCGAGCCGCCAATGACACTGGCAATGATCGGTAATGCGTTATGTTTTAACATATCAAAGTGCACCATTAATCCAACGCTGATTGGAACAAAAAGAAACATCATGTGTCTGATGAATAAACTTGCACCCGGGCGAATCCATTCAACATTGAAGATGCCTGTGGCAAGTAATACGAAGAGCAATAACATTCCAATGATACTACCCGGAATGGCGATGCCTAACATGTGTTGTATCGTTGTCCCGACAAATAAGCATCCAAAAATAATACATAAAGCGATTATGTATTTGAGAAGTGTTTTTATCATGTTATTTCAACCAATTTAGGAAATTTAAATCAATTCGCGATATTTACCACATAGTCATAAACAGACTTAAGAACATGTAATTTATCGGGTTGGTGTTCATATTGAGCAACCAGATTTTCAAGGTTGTTTATGTAGTTGGTTATATTGCTTTCGAAGTAATTCTGACAGTGAGCCTGCCATTTTTGTTGTTCTTGTAAAGTCAGAGTCCAGGGGTAATTTCTTGCACGATAACGGAAAAGTAATGGTTCAATCCTTGGATCTTCAAATTTCAGGTCAAGGCTACCCAATGCTTCAGGATCAGTTTCACGAATGATATCCATTGCGGTTTTATCTGTACCAGAGAAGAAACCGTCATAGAGTTTTTCGTCTACATCTTTATCGGAAAAATCAGCACTATCATTATACACATCAATCGCTTTTTCGCGGACTTCAGCATGGGATCGAATTAGTGCCAGATTCGCCAGACATTGCTGTCGATCGATGCCAATTTGCTGTGCATTTTCAGCGGTTAATGTTTTTGCCGGAGCCAGTATCGGACATTTGTTTAAATGAATCAGTTTTAGCGGTACAGGTAATTCCGTTTCAGCTAAATTCTCTTTTTTGGTATACAGTCTTTCACGCAGCTGATCTGCCGTTAATGAAATGAGTGGTTCAGGCGATTTCGCCAAATCAGCAACGATGACTGCATTGGAATTAGTCGGATGCCAGGCAATAGGAACAACCCAACTGGTGTATTGGCATTCTCTGCCCAACATTCCGGAGACATGAACCAGTGGAGTCATGTTTACGATATCTATCAACGTATTTAACTTGCGCTTGTTTCTGTGTTCATAGAAATAGTCGAAGAGTTTGGGTTGTGCTGCTTTAACCTTTTTCGCTATTTCAATCGTGGCAATAACATCGGCCATGGCATCATGGGCATTACTGTGTTCGATACCGTTCGCGACAGAAAGGTGTTCTAATTTAAAACTGGTAAAACCTTCATCATTTTCCGGCCACTGAACACCCTCTGGTCTGAGTGCGTGACAGGCTCTCATTACATCCAGCATATCCCAGCGGGAGTTGCCATTTTGCCAGGCCCAAGCGTAAGGGTCATAAAAATTACGGTAACTGGTATATCGAGTCACTTCATCGTCAAACCGAACATTGTTATAACCAACACTGGTTGTATTTGGGTGTGACAATGCTGCGTAAATCTTACTGATAAACTCTGGCTCAGGTAAACCTTTGCTGATGGTTAGCTGTGGGGTAATTCCTGTGACGAGAGCTGCTTCCGGAGCAGGAAGATAGTCGTGAGGTGGCTGGCAATAAATGACCAGTGGCTCTTCAATGATATTAAAATCTGCATCTGTTCTGACCCCTGCAAACTGACATGGTCTGTCTTTCGCCGGGCTTATCCCCCAGGTTTCATAATCGAAAAAGAAAAAAGAAGGTGCAGGACTCTGGGACATGAAACACAAGCTCGTAAAACGTGATGAATGCCCACTATTAGACCACTAGAGCTAAGGATGCGCAATCGTTGAATCACTTAATTCGATAGACGAGATATAGTGCACCTTCAATAGGTTAATAACTGATTAATTATTGGAGAGAAAAGTATTTTTCAGTGGAATTTAAAAAAAGGGTGAGTACACTGACATCATTAATAAAAGGGGAAAGAGTAAACCATGCTAGACACACAATACTTGGCAAAAATAAAACACCGTATTGATCAGAAAACCAAACCTGTTGGTTCTTTGGGCGTTTTAGAACAGTTAGCGACACAGCTGGCTCTGGTGCAATCTCAGGGAAAAGAAGAAGCGGTTACTAAAATTGATGTTAAACAGCCAACAGTATTAGTGTTTGCTGGTGATCATGGCGTCGCTGATGAAGGGGTTAGTATTGCTCCAAGTGAAGTCACTTACCAGATGGTCATGAATTTTTTAGCTGGTGGCGCAGGCGTTAACTGTTTTTGCCGCAGTAATAATGTTGGTATGAAAGTTATTGATTGCGGGATCATGATCCCTGTCGATAAGGCCGAAGATGAGATGTTTGTAAAACAGCGTCTTGGTGATAGAACCAATAACCTTGCTCAAGGTGCAGCAATGACGGGAGAGCAGGTAAGACAGGGGCTGGAATTTGGCGAGAAAATTGTCGTAGAGACAATAGAGTCAGGTTCAAACCTGGTTATGTTTGGTGAAATGGGGATTGCCAATACAACCAGTGCAGCGGCGATTCTTGCATCATTAACAGAGCATGATCCGAAAGAGTGTGTTGGTTTAGGTACTGGTATCAAACCTGAACAATATGAGAAAAAACTGGCTATTGTTACGAAAGCATCTGAACAAAATAAAGGCTCTGATCCCCTGACTGTTTTAGCGAATGTTGGTGGCTATGAAATCGTACAAATGGTTGGTGCTTTCCTTGGTACTGGGAAAAAAGGAACATCCGTTTTGGTCGATGGCTTTATCGTAACTGTGGCTGCGTATGTAGCATCTTTAATCGATCCTGAATGTACGCAATATATGATTTTTGCCCATCAGTCAGAAGAGTCGGGTCACAAACTAGTTTTAAGTAAGTTAGACGCTAAACCTCTGATGAAACTTGGTCTGAGACTGGGAGAGGGTACCGGAGCGGTTCTGGCTGTACCATTACTAAGATCTGCCTGTGAATTTTACAATACTATGGCCAGTTTTGAAGAAGCTGGTGTGACAGTGTAACCTATGGTGGTGTAGTGGCTGATTATTTAATTTTAGGTGGAGCCAGAAGTGGTAAGTCTCGTTTAGCTGAAAATCTTGTTAAACGAGTCCATGCAGAGAATGAAAAATCCAGACTTCATTATGTTGCTACAGCTATTGCGTTTGATTCGGAAATGGAAACCCGAATTCAGGAACATAAAATGCGTCGTGGCGATGAATGGATAGAACACGAATGTCCTACTGAGTTAGCGGCTTTGATCAGAGGTTTTCAGTTTGATGACATTGTATTAATTGACTGCCTGACGGTCTGGCTTAATAACGTTATTTATAATGACGGGAATGACATTACTCAGCCAGAAATTCAGGACAAAGTGAAGGAATTAATTGATGCACTATCGGATACAAAGGCGAGTTGTGTTTTTGTCTCTAATGAAGTCGGGCTGGGTATTGTTCCGCTTGGAAAAGTAACCCGATTATTTGTTGATAATGCCGGCTGGATGAATCAGGGAATTGCCTCTGTTATTGATAACGTTATTTTGGTTGCCGCTGGTATCCCAATGGCATTAAAGGGATCAATATGAAACGTTTGAACGTATGGTTATTACGGCATGGAAAAACAGAAGGGCCAGCGGCGCTAAACGGGCATTTTGATGCGAAAGTACCAACAGCGGTTCAGTTAAAAATTAAGCAGCAGATTGAGCAAAGGGACTTTGCTTTCTCTCATATAATCACTTCTCCTTTATCCCGTTGTCTGGATTTGGCTGAGTTAGTTTCTCAGGGGAAAACACTTGAAATTAATTCTGACTGGATGGAAATGGATTTTGGAGAGTTTGATGGCATCGCGTTTGACAATATGCCAAAACAGAGTTGGCCCATATTAGAAAATTTCTGGACGGATCCGAGAAAATATCCTTTGCCCGGTGCTGAAACATTAGAGTGTTTTTATCAAAGAGTTACTTCATCCTGGGAAAATAAACTACCTGCATTTGATAGAGATACTTTGATTGTGACACATGGCGGTGTTATCAGAATGCTTCTGGCTAAGATCCTTGATCTGCCCTGGGATAATACTGCTTTGTTTACCAAGCTGACTATATCAAATCAATCATTGACACATTTGGAAATTATCATGGATGAGAAACCTTATGTAACTGTGAAAACTATCGGTGTCACATTGTGAGCTACTCGATACACTTATCAGACAACACCATGATAGTATTGGACTTTACATACGACATATTCTGTTAGATTGTGAGTAGTCGTATCGGGCTTTTGTTAAGATTCAGGTGCGAGCATGTACAGCAATTTATTTGAACAGTCCTTCATAAATGACAGTCTTAAAATCAATGATGGATTGGAAAGGAAAGAACAAATAATCTCAAATGGAGTCAGGGTTGTTTTACATGATGCCGGTATTTTTGAAGTAATTCCGTTGGAAATTACAGAAGAAACCGACCGTTTGCTTGTGACAAGCTGTTCTACACTTGCTGATGTCTCGTACCTTGGTCTGATTGACACATTACTGAATGATATTTTAAGCGGCTTTCAACATATTAAAACGCACTGTTTATTTGTTTTTAATGAAGTGCCAGACTCAAAGAATAATGAACGAGCTTTAGACGAATCATTAAAAAATCATATAGAAGAATTTTTGGAGGGCGTTAATCCCAAAAATGCTCTTCATCTGGACGTATCACTCAATAGCCGACCTTCGCATTATTCAACAGTAGCATTTAGTCCAAAAGTCAGAAAACTTGCCCGTTCGCGCCGTTTATTCGAATTTCTGGCACTAAGTCATATCGATGCTGTGGTATTAAATAATGCTCCGACTAATACGTTGAGTTGGAATGTTGCGAACCAGTTTGAAGTGGATTCTGTGCAGATTCAGTTATCAACACGTAGTCTGGCGTCAAATGAAAGAAAAAATCAGGGTTTTGAACTAGCACTCCGTGATTTACTGGCTAATGAAAAAAGTGAACATATTGCGAAGTCGCCTAAATATTTTCGGGTGACCAGAACAATAGTAAAACAGCACGATGATTTTCATTTTCTATTTTCTGCCAATATACCTAATTTTACCCGGTTTAAGCATGGTGAAGTGTTTGGTATGGACGGTGATAAGCCACTGATGGCTAAAAATGATGGCGAAGCTATTTTATTTCCTGACAGTGACGTTTCGGTTGGTGAAGTTGCTGCTGTTATGGTATTTGATGTATTTCCTCGGTATGAAGAGGACCAGTTAATTTACGATTAAAAAGATAATTATGCTTTCTATTCTCATTCGTAACAGGTAAGGTTACGCGAAATAAAATTGTTGTTAGTCGAGAATGGATTTTTATCAGCTTACCCAATTGCAGAGACAGAAATGGTTAAAAGCTATCTGTCTCTTTTTTATTGCTCTTATCATTGCCGGATATTTATATCTCATGTTCGGTGAAGTAGTAATCTCTCCTTTAAATCCCAAA
Source organism: uncultured Vibrio sp. (assembly GCA_963676525.2). Taxonomy (GTDB): domain Bacteria; phylum Pseudomonadota; class Gammaproteobacteria; order Enterobacterales; family Vibrionaceae; genus Vibrio. The sequence continues at coordinate 5,672 of CAXXNB010000012.1, read as the reverse complement.
TCAGTATTTGAAACTCAATTGATAGCAGAGCTCCGTTTACCGCGGTTATTAGCGGCAATTATGATTGGGGCTGCACTGTCGTTATCTGGGGCCACGTTGCAGGTTTTACTTGGAAATGGTCTTGCAGAGCCAGGAATTATCGGTGTTTCTGGTGGTGCGAGTGTGGCTATGGTATTTGTTCTGTTTTTCTTTCCCATGTTTGCCACTCCAGTTGTATTTATGATCAGCGCTATTATGGGTTCGCTCATTTTTACTTTTATTCTGGTAGCCATTGCCAGGGTTATGAGATTAACGACAGCGCGCTTGTTACTGGTTGGTGTTGCGTTAGGTATTTTATCCAGTTCCGTTGTAACCTGGTTTTTTTATTTCAGTGATGATTTAAGTCTACGTCAGCTTATGTACTGGTTAATGGGGAGTATTGGAGGGGCAACCTGGCCGCAACACTGGATTACCTTATTCATGTTACCGGTTGTTATATGGGTCATCACTAAAGGAGATGTCCTTGATAGGTTAATGCTTGGCGAAACGCATGCAAAGCAGTTAGGTATTGATGTTCATAAAGTGCGTTGGCACTTGATTATTGCTGTTGCTGTACTTGTTGGTGGTTCAGTAGCACTGGGTGGGATTATCGGTTTTGTCGGCTTGGTTGTTCCTCACCTGTTACGTTTGGCTTTTGGTAGTGAAAATAGGTACTTATTGCCACTTTCAGCTATCTCTGGTGCTCTGTTACTTGTTTTAGCCGATTTGTTTGCAAGAACATTATTAGAGTCAGCAGAACTGCCATTGGGAGTGGTTACTACAACCATTGGTGCTCCAATTTTTGTCTGGATGTTATTAAAAAATCATGATGTACATTAAAAGTGTCAATGTTGAAGGTAGACTAAATAATATCGACATTGAAGTACCGTTTAACCAACAGGCACATATCATTGGTCCGAACGGCAGTGGTAAAAGTACGTTGCTTGCGGTTCTTGCTGGCGTTATGCCGTTTGAAGGTCAGGTTTTGATCGGAGAGACGGATATCAGTTCTATATCGTTAAGCGAGCTGTCTAAAATTAGGGCTTATCTGGCTCAGAATGAAAAACCAGTATTTAATATCACTGTTCACGAATATTTGCGGCTGTCTCTACCAAGTCATATAAAATTAATGCCGGAAGTCGTTACTAATGTGGTTAATCATTTAATTGATTTGTTGAATATCCGTAATAAGTTAACGTCTAGTATTCACCAGTTATCAGGTGGGGAATGGCAACGGGTGCGGATCGTCGGATGCTGCCTTCAGGTTTGGCCAGAGCTCAATCCAGATGGCAAGTTACTGATTCTAGATGAGCCATCAGCTCCTCTGGATATCGGTCAGGAAAAATACTTATACAGTTTGCTCAATGAAGCCGTGGAGCAGGGGTTAAGCATTGTGATGGCAAACCACGATTTGAACAGAACACTTCGTCATTCAGATCACGCAATTCTTTTATCAAATGCTAAATTAATCTCTCAGGGGAAGGCCGATGAGGTGATCACTGCGGGAAATATTGAAAATGTTTTTCAAACTGGCGTACAACAAATTGAAATTGAAAATAAAAAATATCTTATCTTCGACTAATTTTGGTGCAGAAAGCACAAGAGTAGAGCAGTGAAGTGGCTAATATCATGTACACATAAGACGGGTTGATAGTATTTTCAATATAATCAATAAGTTATGATTAATTAAAAAGTTGGCACGCAATTGGCATTAATAAGAGTGATACATTCTCGTTCTTGTTAGGCTTTTTATAGTCTCCTTGCCACCTTGGTAACCAAGGTGGCTTTTTTTTATCCTGAAAAGGAGAACTTTTTCCGGTATCAGAAAAATTGTGCGAGATCGGCTGGGCGATAGTTCACTGATTTTAAAACTTTTCCTTTGCGGATAGTTTTTTCTGTTCCGATAAAGTCTTCTGCACATTTAGCGATGATGTAGGCACCTTTTTCACTTGGTGAAATTATGATGCCCTGTTCAGCATAGAAGGATGCTGTTTTTTGATATTCTTCTGAAGACTTACATACTTTGCTCATGTTTGAACTATGAACTTCATCCCAACATGGAATAAAATCAATTCCGCGATTAACAGCCACATTTAGCAGCAAATCAATTAGATAATTAATGCCAAGATTAGCTTCAATGCTGTCTGCACCCAAATGAACAAGACGTCCCATTAAAACATAAACGGTATCAACGATTGCATCAGCCTGTTCGACAATGTCATCTGCCGCAGCGAGTTCAGTCAGTTCTTCAATAGCTAATGAGGTATGTAATGTATCTGCATTAGCATCAAGGCTGACAGGTTCAGCAACTGGAAGATCGAAAGTTGTACGAAATTCCACAATATCTTTGTATAAATGTTGGAAAATAGCTGGAGTTAATTTAGATAATTTCATTGTAACTTATTGTCTATTCATTGAATTTAAAGTGAGATTAGAGGTATTTTTTTGCAAGCTCTGCTGGTTCGATTTCTGGTCCTTCCAGTTTTTCATCCCAGTTAATACCAAGAAGTACACCATCTTCGTCCAGAGTGATTAACCAATCTTCGACAAATATATCAAGTGGAATTTCAACAACATCAAAATCAGACCATTCTTCAACATTATGGAGCTGAGCACCTTCTTTTGACGACCAGAATGGCATGACTTCGCTGTTTTCAAATTCTGCTGAATCGCAAGACAGCCAGCCTTCTTCGTTTCTTAATCCCCAAACTAATTTTGTTGAAGATGTTTCTTCAATAAAAAGATCAAGATTTTTTGTAAAGTCGCTCGTTACTTTAGACATGGTGAATACCTCATTAAGAAAGTGGGTAGAGAGTATCACTGAGAGGTGTTAATTCCCACCGTTTAATAATATATGTTTAATAAAAATAAAGCGCCTGAATGGCGCTTTTATATGAAACACAAACAATAATCTAATAAATTAGTAAGAATTAGCGCTTCTTGGGATTTTAGTGAAAATCGTCCATTGTTTTTCTATTACATTATCATTATTAACGACGGTAGCCGTGACACGTCTATTATTGGCCGCTGCGTATTCGGAATCATTATCAATTACAGGATTAGCTTCACCGTAACCAATAATTTTGATTCTTGAAGGTTCAACACCATAATTAATTAATGAGGTTTTAATGGCTTCAGCTCTTTGTTTTGAAAGTGCTAAATTAAATACTTCTGTGCCAACCTTGCTTGCATAACCATTTATTTCAATGGACGTAGATGGATAATCAGCCAGAAATGCAGCCATGTCTTTTATCTGACCGGCAAAAATCGGGTTAATTACGCTAGAATTATGAGCAAACAAAATATGAAGTTGCTGCTTATCTTCTTTATCAAACGTATTACCGCATCCATCATTATTGATCTTGGAGCCAAGCTCCGTAGATGCACACAAATCTCTGGCATTGATTACACCATCTTTGTCACCATCATTCAGATCAGCCAACTGTGTAGCAACCGGTGCAGCTAAATAATCATATTCATCTGCTATTTTATCATTGGAAAGTGATGTACAGCCAGATATAACTAAAATACTTAATAGCGAGACATGAGCTTTATACTGTTTAATATTCATCATGGACTATTGTACCTCCGAAGTAGTCCATTCCTTTGGAACGTCTACCCGCAAAATATTGAGTAGATCACCTAATGCGTTATAAACACGATACTTAGCATATTGGTGAGTATATTTTGCTTCTAAATAGTCTTTACGAGCTTCAAACAACTCGTTTTGGCTATTTAATAAATCTAACAACGTTCTCTGACCTATCTGGTATTGCTTTTGATAGGCGAGAACAGTATCAGAAACAGTGTCTACATGTTGAGACAAAAAGTTCATCTGTTTCTCTGAAAACTGAAGAGAATTCCAGGAAAGAGAAAGGCCTCCTTTGATCTGACGGAAGGTATCTTCACGAAGATCTTTCGCTTTATTCAGTTGATAAGCGTTACTTTTCATAGTGGCCTGATCAGAACCACCATTATACAGGTTATAGTTCATTCTTAGCATTGCAGTTGTTTCACTGCTTCCACCGGTATAACCGCCGGCATCATCACGTAGACTATGATTTGCTTCGAATGAAAAGGTGGGCATATTAGGGGCTTTTGATTGTTTGTATTGGTATTTTGCAGCAACAACATCCATCTGAGCGACCTTGACAGTAGGGTTATTGTCGTAAGCGATAGTTAATGCTTTGTCCAAATTCATTGGCATTGGTTTCATGTCGACTTCTGGATAAATAAGGTTCACAGGAGCTTCGCCAACATATCGCTCATATTCAGACTGAGAATCGTAATAATTATTCTGAGCAGCAAGAAGGTTCGCTTCTGCTTTGGCAATACGGGCCTCAACCTGAGAAACATCTGCAGTCGACCCAAGGCCTAACTCAGCTTTACGTCTTATATCACGATATATCTGCTTATGAATAGCAAGGTTGTCCTGAGATAAGTCTAGAACTTCTTTAGCTTCATATGTGTCCAGGTAAATTTTTGCTACTTCCAATGCCATATCTGACGCGTCAGCTAAAAGCTGATATCTGTCTGCCTCTGCTTCAGACTGATTACGGTGAATATTATTAATAGTTGATGAACCATCCCAGATAAGCTGGCTAAATGAAATAGTAGCTTCTTTACGAGTTAAATCTGTAGGCTCTTTAGAATTGGAAGATGCCGGATCAATGCCTTCATAGCCAATACCTGCTGACAGGTCAATAGAAGGTAAGTAATCACCTTTCGCTGAGTCAACATTGTTAATACTGCTCTGATATTGGCTGAATGAACTTCTTAACTCTGGATTTGACGACAAAGTCAAGGCAATGGCCTGTTCAAGTGTATGAGAGACTGCATTAAAAGTGGTAAATGCAGCAACGGTAACAAATAACTTCTGAAATGTATTCAAAACATTCCCCTATATGCCGTTATATAAGCATTAATAAGTGTAATACTGGATATAAAATAAGGCATAACTTTCTGTTTGCCTTTAATAAAAAATGAAGGGAGAATAATAATATCAATAATGAAGTAAATATAGAAAATCAGGTTTATTTTTGTCTCATAGGTGAGACTTGATGATAATCAATTATATTATAAAATCCATTTTTTATATTCAAAATTAATACTGCCTGTTTTTCTTTGTGTCAATAAGAATTGGTGATACCTTAGACATAATTATGATATTGATATTCAGTATTGCTGTAACTTGACTTTTTTAAGTAATTTTATACTTGAGTTTTAAGATATTTGAGGCGTTTTGTATGGGTTTAGTGTCTGCTATCTCTTTTGCTAATCTAACTGCAAATAAAATCATTGCTATCGATAAAGATGGTAATGTTATGTTATTTGAAAAAGGTCAGCCAGTTCCTCCTGGTCTTATAGTGGTTGAAAAGGGACAATTTGTTGCAGCTGATGGGACTTCTGGCGACCATACTATTACCGCCTCAATTACAACAACTGATAACCAAAAAGTCGATGTTACCAATGATATCAATCAGCTTATCACAGCGTTAGAGAATGGTGCGGATCCAACTCAGTTAGGTGAAGAATTTGCCGCTGCCGCAGGTGGTGCTGCGGGTTCTAGTCTAATTCAAAGTGCTACTGTCGATTTAAATAATCTTGAACTTGTTGCTTCGACTTCATTTGACAGTTCTGGTTTGGATAGAATG
>CAXXNB010000011.1:0-990703 GCA_963676525.2 uncultured Vibrio sp. | reverse complement strand
GCCAAGCGCATGGAAGATATGGGCCAGCGTCTGCGTCAGTCTCGCGAGGTGGCCGAAGTGTGGATCTCAAAATTGGGTGAAGCGCCGACCTCGGATGTCGGCCGTCTGCTGCAGGAGTTTGTGCGTACGATGGCGTTTGAAACCTCCATGCGCATGATGGAAGAAGCGGACGAAGCGCAGGATGTCATTCCTCCTAAAGCGTTGAATCAATTGGCTTTGGTGGTGCAGCGTATCGAGCAAGCTTCCATGACCAGCCATAAGGTAGAAAAAGAAATTCGCACTGCCTTTGCGCAGGAAGCCGCGGATAAAGCTGAATCGGTAGCGAAAAAAGCCGGACTCACGGCCGATACCGTCAGGATGCTCAAAGCTGAACTATTAGGAATTGCCTAATGGATGCGGTGACGGCGCTAAAGCCGGACGATCTGATTGATTTTGATGAGAACGAGCTGCTGCTTGGTTATCAAAAACGCTGGATACAAGATGACTCGGTGCTCAAGATTGCCGAGAAATCGCGCCGTACCGGTCTGACGTTCGCCGAGGCGGCGGACTCGTCGCTTACGGCGGGTACCGCCAAGAGCGATGGCGGCTCCAATGTCTTTTACGTCGGCTCGAATAAAGAGATGGCGCGTGAATTCATTGACGCCGTTGGTCTCTGGGCCAAGATATTTGATAAAGCAGCGGGCGAAGTTCAAGAGGATATCTTAGCTGATGAAGATAAGGATATCCTGACCTTTGTCATCTACTTTGAATCCGGATTTAAAGTCCAGGCGTTATCCAGTAATCCATCTAACCTGCGTGGTATGCAGGGCACGGTGATCATTGATGAGGCTGCTTTCCACGAACGCTTGGCCGAAGTGCTCAAAGCCGCGCTGGCGCTCACCATGTGGGGCGCAAAGGTGCGTCTGATCTCCACTCATAACGGCGTGGATAACCTGTTCAACCAACTTATCCAGGACAGCCGGGCCGGTCGCAAACGTTACTCCATTCATACCATTACGCTCGATGACGCCTGCACAGAGGGGTTGTATAAGCGCATCTGCCAGGTGCAAAAAGTGCAGTGGTCACAAGAAAATGAGGACGACTGGAAGCGTAACCTGCTCAATGACACGGCCACCAAAGAGGACGCGCTCGAAGAGTATTACTGCGTGCCGAAAGCCTCCAGTGGCCAGTATATCCCGATGGTATTGATTGATTCAGCGATGAAGCCAGGCGCGCCAATTCTTGAAATTGAAGCGCCAGACGGCTTTATGGAATGGCCGGAAAACGCCCGCACCATGCTGATTCAACACTGGTGTGAAACTGACCTGCAACCGCAGATTGATAAGCTCGATCCGCGTCATGCTCACTCGTTTGGGGAAGACTTCGCACGTAAAGGCGACTTGTCGCAGTTCGTGCCGCTGGCTGAGCGTAAGGATTTGTCCAAGTACGTGCCGTTCATCGTTGAGCTGCGCAACATGACCTATAAAGCGCAAGAGCAAGTGCTGTTCTATCTGCTTGACCGCCTGCCACGTAAGCGAGGCATGGCTTTTGATGCCACCGGTAATGGTGGCTATCTGGCCGAAGCGGCGGCGCTGCGTTACGGCACAGAAATGGTTGATCAGGTCAACCTCAATGAGTCGTGGTACCGCGAGTGGATGCCCAAGCTCAAAGCGCAGTTTGAGAGTAATAACATCGAGCTGCCGCGCCATGAAAACATTCGCGATGACCTGTGTCAGATCCAGGTGATTAATGGCGTGCCGAAAATCGACAAAGGCAAAACCAAAGGCTCAGATGGCAAGCAGCGCCACGGCGACTTTGCTGTCGCACTCGCCATGGCTGAACGTGCTGCCTGGATGGAAGGCAGTGCCATTGAGTTCACGCCCCTGCCTGGCAAGCGAGAGATTGATGATGATAACGACTACCACACCTTTGAGCGTGGAGCATGGTGATGTATGAAAATTAAATCCACAATTCTTGATATTTTTGGGCGTCCGATTGAGTCGGACGTCTTTGTTGAGCCGCAAACGATCGCCGATGCCAAACTGGCTCCGCTGCACCGTCAGTTTGCTGATCACCCTTCATCCGGACTAACACCGGCTAAGCTGGCGAATCTGATGCTGGCCGCTGAGCAAGGCGATCTAAAGGCGCAGGCTGAGCTGGCTGAAGACATGGAAGAAAAAGACGCTCATATACAGTCTGAAATCGGTAAGCGAAGAATGGCTCTGCAAGGTGTGGAGTGGAATATCAAGCCGCCCCGCAATGCTACGGCGGCAGAAAAAGCCGACGCGGAGATGATTCAGGAACTGCTTGAAGATGCGACCTGGATTGAAGATGCCATCTTTGATTTAAGCGATGCGACCCTGAAAAGCTTCTCTAACCTTGAGCTGGAGTGGGATTTTCAGGACGGCATGCATTACATCGAGAATGTGCATCACCGCGACCCTGCCTGGTTTAAAACGCATCCGGACAACCGCAACCAGCTGCGCCTGATTGACGGCTCGCACCAAGGGGCGGCGCTGCAGCCGTTTGGCTGGATTTCTCATACCGCTAAGGCCAAGTCAGGCTATCTGACCCGCCGTGGTCTGGTTCGAACGCTTGCGTGGCCGTTCCTGTTTAAGAACTACTCGGTGCGCGATCTAGCGGAGTTCCTGGAGATTTACGGTCTGCCTATCCGTTTGGGTAAATATCCGGAAGGGGCAAGCGATAAAGAAAAGCTCACCCTGATGTCGGCGGTAATGAGCATCGGCCACAATGCCGGTGGCATCATTCCAAAGGGCATGGATATTGATTTCCAAAATGCCGCTGATGGTCAGTCTGATCCATTTATGGCCATGATTGCCTGGTGTGAGAAATCGCAGTCCAAAGCGATACTGGGTGGCACGCTGACATCACAAGCCGATGGTAAGACGTCCACCAATGCGCTGGGCACGGTGCATAACGATGTCCGGATTGAGATCCGCGACTTTGATTTGCTGCGCCTGGCCCAGACGTTGACGCGCGATGTGGTCTACCCGCTCTACGCGCTCAATGGCCGCAGCTATCAACATCCGCGTCGTCACCCTCGCTTTGAGTTTGAAATTGCCGAGCCGGAAGACATTAAAGCGCTGTCGGACTCGCTGCCTGGTCTGGTTGGCTTGGGGATGCGCATTCCGCTGCAGTGGGTGCATGACAAAACACAAATCCCGATGGCACAGAAAGATGAAGAAGTACTGGGCGAAAAACCTGAGCCAGTCGTTCCGCAGCCTGCTCAAACCGAGCCGGTTGGTCAGGCGCAGCTTAGTGCAGAGTTGCCAGGCGAAACCATCGACGATCAGATTGCCCGTCTGCGTAAAGATACCGAGCCCATGCTGGCCGAGTTGATTGCACCCGTGCGCGCGATGGTCGAGAACGCGACCTCGCTCAGCGCGCTGCGTGATGATTTACTCTCGCTTGCGGGTCAGGTCAGCATTGATGACCTGGGCGAAATCATGGCGCAGGCGATGGCAGCGGCTGAGCTGTCCGGTATCAGTGATGTTGAGGAAGGAAAATAGCGCATGGAAAAGAGCTTGACTAAATTTTTCTGGTTCGGTCACTGGTTTCTGGAAGTATCTGTGGCCAATGAGTTGTATTACACAACTTCAAAATCAGGAAGCAGGGCTTATTACTTTTTCAGGTTAGGCTATCAACGCCTCAAAGTTAAGCATGAGGTTGTTGTGGCTCCAGTCCTGACGATGCTATTTATTGAAATTAGTGCTGGCAAGTTGCTGCGTCAGACTGATAAGGAGTAGGTAATGGTAGGTTCTGTCAGCTACGGCAGCCTGCCGTTTGATGAGCAAATCGCCTACTTTCGCGACAAGACCAACGTACCAACTGAGCGTTGGTCGGATTTGTGGAAGAACGCGCATGACCGGGGCTTTATGGTTGCTGGTGCGATGCAGGAGGATTTGATTGCGGATTTTCGCAAAGCGGTTGATTCAGCCATTGCCGAGGGGCGCTCTTTAAACTGGTTTAAACGCGAGTTTAACAGTATCGTAAAAAAACATGGCTGGGAGCATACCGGTGATGCCAGTTGGCGCAGCCAGGTAATTTATGACACCAACCTGCGCCAGAGTTACACTGCAGGCCGTGAGCAGCAGATTGAGCAAATCAAGCACCTGCGCCCTTATGGCCTGTATCGCCATTCTGGCTCAGAGCATCCGCGTCTTGACCACTTATCCTGGAATAACTTAGTCATTCCGCTGGATGACCCATGGTGGGAGACACATACGCCGATTAATGGCTATGGCTGCAAGTGCCGCAAGTTCACACTGAGCGAGCGCGATCTCGAAAGACTGGATTTAAAAGTCAGCGATGCGCCCAAGGTCGAGTATTACGAGTGGACGGATAAGGCGACTGGTGAGGTGCATCAGATCCCCAAAGGGATTGATCCGGGGTTTGACTATACGCCCAAATCCAGTGCTGAGTTGAATCAGAAGACTCAGAGTCATATCGAGGAAAAGCTGCCTGTGGCTGAACGTTTGCCTACGCGAACGGTAGACCATGCTTTTTCAACCGTTAAAGGCGTTAACGCTCAGGAGATTAGCCGGGTTCTGGAGCAGTTAGACAATACACAACTGCCAATACTGACCGAGTTTCTGCGCAAGTATGATGTGAAAACGTTGGTGCTTAAGCAGTCTGAAATGAACGGCAGCAAAAAAGGTCGTGAGCTGTCGGGCTCTATCGAAGAGTATCTTCAGTCCGGCAGTCGGCAGCCTATGGTGAACTATTATCATCGCACTCCAAGTCGGGTGAATGGTTTTACCGCGCGAGGATGGAATCATATCGTGGTAAGGGCTAAAAGTACGGACAGTCTTCGCCGGGTAACGGCGCAGCAAATTGAAGATGCGGTTAAGTATGCGTTGGAGATGTCATCCAAGCCAAGGACTATGTCATCGGTGGTTAAGTCTCTTCACGGAGATTCGACCCGAGTGTTAAGCACCTGGGCACACGAAATGGGACATCAGATCCATTTTAAAGCTGGCTCACCTGTGGCCCCGGTTCAATACGGTGTCACGCAATATTCAGAGACGAATGAGTACGAGTTTTTTGCCGAACACTTCGTAATGTGGCTGTTTGCTCCAGATGCGCTATTATCAGCACATCCAGAGATCTTTAATTTCATCACAGATACCGTTTACAAGGCGATATAGGCAGAGCAATGAAAAATTATGAGCGAGCGTTAGAATTATCAAAGCCCCCAGTGACTCTCGATGACTTTCTGGAGTGGGATGACCTGTTGAAGCATTCACGTGGTGAAGAAGCCGATGCTATTGGTGATTTGTACACGTCAATGATGGCTAATGCTGAGGAAGGCGCGCATGAACAGTACGTTATGTATAACCTGGAGCAGAATAAATAATGGCTGGTGCTAAATTTTCCATAGAACCAGAAGGTGTTGAGGTTATTCATCAGCGCTTAAATGAATTGGTACGGCGCGGCTCTAACCTGAAGCCGGTGTTTGCCGATATTGGTGAAATGCTCATTGTGTCGCATGACGAAAGATTCCGCGAGCAGAAAGCACCTGACGGAGCACCATGGGAACCGCTGTCATCAAGCTATAAAAAGCGCAAAAAAACAAACAAAGATGCCATTTTGAAGCTTAATGACCATCTTGGGCGGGAGTTGGGTTATATCGCCACCGGAAGTGATTTGTTTTTTGGTACCCCGTATGAATATGGCGCTCTGCATCAGTTTGGCGGAACCTCTGACATGAAGCCTGGACCAGCTGCCGTACCCGCTCGTCCATGGCTCGGTGTGACCGATGAAGACCGCGATGTGATTGCGCAGATGCTGGGTGACTTTCTTGCAAATGGCTAAGCTCTCAGAATCGCGTCAGATTCGTTTTTGCTGTAAAATCCATGCAACGACTCAATTAAAATAATTTAAACGCGCTGCGAGCGATTTAAACCACTTTTAAACGGGGTTGTGCATTCTACGAAAGGCCATTCTTTTCATCTAACTCAATAATTTGCCATTCATTTATTAATTCGCGTTAATTTGTCCCACTTTCCCCTCTCTCCAAAATAGTCACTGTTATCCCAATTTTTTGAATCGGACAGTGGCATGAAAAAAAACCTACTTTCTACCGCAATCAATCAAGCGGCGCTTTCTGCAAATACGCATGGCGTTGTGCATGATGGCGTCACTGGGTTTGCATCACTGAGCGCATCACTTGAAAGTGACGACGGCTGGTATCAGCTATTGCCTGCAGGTTCGTTTAAGGCCCGTGACGGTCGTCCGACCGATACTGAAGATGGCTACTGGCATCTGGACGCTGAATCCGCAGCGGTTTTGATTGCCAATACAAAGACCACCTCCGACAAAGTATTAATTGATTATGAGCACGCCACGCTGCGCGCTAAAGAGACCGGCCAGCCTGCACCGGCTGCTGCCTGGTTATCGAGCTCCGATATCGAGTGGCGCGAAGGTCAGGGCTTGTATATTCGCCCGGCCTGGACCGATAAAGCCAAATCCCTGATTGATGGGAAAGAATACGCGTTTTTATCTGCTGTCTTCCCGTATGACAAAAAAGGCAATCCCCTGGCGCTGCGTATGGCCGCGATCACTAACGACCCTGGTCTTGTCGGGCTTGAGCCAATCGCGGCGCTGAGCTCAGAATTCAATCTCTCTTTTTATCACCCAAACGGCTCCATCAATCTGTATGGACAAACAGAGGACTCTCTTGTGAATGAACTCATGAAGAAGCTACTCGCCAAGCTCGGCATTGAGTGGCAGCAAAACGATGAGCTAACCAGCGACATGCAAACCGCTGCGCTGACGGCGCTGGATGCTCTGACCACGCAAGCCGGTCAGGCAACTGAGCTGCAAACTCAAATAGCTGAGCTGTCAGCTCGTACTGAGCCAGACTGGTCGAAAGTGGTGCCGGTTGAAACTTACAACGCCCTGGTTACTCAGGTTGCCGAATTGTCAGCCACCACAGAAACCACCTCGCTTTCCCAGGTTCTGAGTGAAGCCAAGCAATCCGGCAAAATTGTCGAAGCTGAAATGGACTACCTGACTCAGTTCGGTAAGCAGCAAGGTGTGGCAGCGCTGACGGCGATGCTGAAAGCGCGTCCGGCGATTGCGGCGCTAAGTGCCACTCAGACTCAGGACAAACAGCCGCCAGAGGATGCCAATCTTCCTGCTGGTGAATTATCCGATGCAGAAATGGCAGTACTGTCTGCAACCGGTCTAACTAAAGAGCAGTTCCTTGCTGCAAAGGATAAGTAATTATGAGTTCAGTTCTTGCTCGTCGCATTGGCGTTAAGCGCGCCTATCCCGTTGCGGCCACCACAAAAATCGCGTCAGTCATTGCCGTGTTCCTGGCATCCACTGGCTACGCGGTTCCGTTCACCTCTGCAGATGGCACGTCCAAGTTTGTTGGCGTGTCCACCTTTGAACAGGACAACACCGCAGGCGCAGCCGGTGCGCTGACGGTTGAAGTGGATCATCAGGAGACCGCCTTTGTGAATGCCGGTGACGTGACCGTGGCCAGTGTCGGTGCGACCGTTTACTTCACTGATGGCTACACGGTGTCAATCGACAGCGACACCAGTGCGCGTCCGATTGCTGGTACCGTGACGCAAATCGAAGACGATTTAGTTTGGGTTAGTCCTGCGGTGGCGTAAGCCGCCCAGGTGAACGAATTTAGCGTAGGAGCTATAACATGATCACATCAGGTGCAAACCTATCGATTTTGTACACGGCGGTGAAATCGCATTTCGCGCAAGGCCGTCAGATGTACACCCCAATGTGGCCGAAACTGGCGACACTGGTTCCGTCAACCACGGCCGTAGAAACCTATGCGTGGTTGGGCGAGTTTTCCCGCCTGCGTGAGTGGATTGGTGAGCGCCAGGTTAACCGCATGAAAACGCACGGCTACACCCTGGCGAACAAAAAGTTTGAAGCAACCGAAGGTATCTCACGTGAATATATCGAAGATGATACTTACGGCGTGCTGATGCCGAAGTTCCAGGACATGGGTTACGCGGCATCGACTCACCCGGATGAAATGGCCTTTGCACTGCTGGCCGCAGGTTTTGCTTCGGCGTGTTATGACGGCCAGTACTTCTTTGATACCGACCACCCGGTTGGCGAAGAAGGTCAAACCGCATCGGTGTCTAACATGCAGGCGGGCGCTAGCAACCCGTGGTTCCTGCTCGATACCAACCGTCCATTAAAGCCGCTGATTTTCCAGCAGCGTAAAGATTACAACCTGTCGAACAAGAGCGATGCTGCCAACTCCGATCATGTTTATATGCTCGATGAGTTCCTGTATGGCGTGGATGCGCGTGGTAACTGGGGCTTTGGCTTCTGGCAGCAGGCGTTTGGCTCAAAAGCGACGCTGGATGAAACGAACTTCAACGCAGCGATGGCGGCGATGATGGCGTTCAAGTCGGACAAGGGTCGCCCTCTGGGTATTTCGCCAAACCTATTGCTGGTTGGTCCGTCTAACCGCGCTGCAGCGAAATCGCTGATTGAAGCGCTAACCAAAGATGGTGGAGAGTCCAACACCAACTACAAAGCTGTGGAAGTGCTTGTGGTGCCTTGGTTGGCGTAACTTCCGGATGATGGGCAGGTTCAGCCTGCCTTTTTCTGATGCTCTAGGAGATGAAATGCGATGTCTGAAACCACTAAAACAATTCTGGTTCAATGCCTGGCTCATTCCGGCTACCGCCGTGCTGGCCTGGTGTTCGATCAAGGCAAAAACGAACTCAGCGCGGACAAAGTTACGTCTGCTCAGCTGGCTCAAATTAACGCAGATGCACGCCTGTCTATCATTGAAGATTCGCCAGTTACGGACAGTGCTTCATCAGGGACCGTGGAAGGTGGAGACAATTCGCTTTCTTTAATCGACGCGATTAAGCAGCTCGATCCAGATAACACCGATCACTTTACTTCAGGTGGCAAGCCTCAGGTCGATGCGCTTGAAAAGCTGATGGGTAAATCCGTCAGTGCAGCCGAGCGTGATGCGGCATGGGCAGAACTACAAGCTCAGGGTGAATAAATATGTATTGCACAGCAGACGATATGATCAAGCGCTTTGAACGCGATGAGCTTATCCGGTTGACCGACAAAGATGGCAGCGCTGGCGATATTGTGTCTGCTGTTATTGACCAGGCTATTGACGATGCGGGCGCGACCATTAACGGTTATCTGGCCGGTGTGGTTAAACTTCCGCTGGATACGCCTCCGGAGAATCTCAATCGTCTCTGTGCTGACATTGCCCGTTATTACCTGTATGACGACGTGCTTGATGATACGCACCAGGCAGCGCGCCGTTACAAAACCAGTATGGATTATCTGACCAATGTGGCTTCCGGCAAAATTCGCCTCAGTATGACGGCGGAGGAAGCCAGTGCCAGTGCAACTAACCTGGCGGAGTTCTCCAGTGCAGGCTCGGTGTTTGCCAGGAATAAATCCTCGGGGTTCTTATGATTGCCATCGGCGATGTGATCACCCGGTTAAAGTCGGCTGTCGATCCGCTCTGGATTGACGTAAAAGAAGTGGCTGACCTTTCCATGCTCAATACCGCGCGCAGCGGTACTCGCGGTATCACGCTGTTTGTCTTTGCCCAAAGTGAAGGCGTGAGCGCGGATGTCCGCGGCTCCGGCCCGTATCTGCAGACCGTCACTGAAACGCTGGGCGTGGTGATTGTCGCCAAGGTGGTCAATGACGATAAGTTTGATTTTACCGCCGTGCGCAAGCAGCTCCGGCAGCAGCTCTTTGGTTGGTCTCCTGATAGTGATCATGAGCCTATGTGGCTAGGTGCCGGACGATTATTGGATATTCAGCGCGGACAAGTTGCCTGGCTGGATAGCTTTGTGACTGAATATACAGAGGATCAAAACAGTTATGGCTCGTAAATCACGAAAAAAAGTACTCGCGTATGCGACTGAGGCAACTTACGGGGTCGATGCTATTGATGGTGGTACACCCGGATATCTTCTGGGACGAGAGGTCACCATTACCCCAATGGCCGGTGAATCCAGTTCACTCGATTATGATGATGGTGAATTAGGTAATTCTGGTGAAATCGTTACGGAATTGTACGTAACTATTGAGTTTACCGTGGATTTTGCCAGTGGTGGCGCGGCAACAACACCAGCCCCTTGGGGGGAATTGATGAATGGCTGTATGCGTACGGCGACAACGGGCGCTTCGGATACAACCTATGCCATCGATGACACCAATGAAGGCTCGCTGACTTTCTACTATTACCAGTCAGGTACCTTGCATCGTGTTGTTGGTGCTCGCGGTACCTTCTCACTAAGCGCCGCAGCTAAGAATTTTGGCACAATGAAGTTCACCTTTACAGGTTTGCACTCTGTCATTGAAAGCGCTGCACTGCCAGCGGCGGATTTCGCTGCCTGGAAAACACCGCTCAAAATTGGTGTGGAAAACTCAGCATTCACCATTGATGGAGCTGCCATCAAGATGATTTCACTGGAATACGATCAAGCCAACAGCGTGGTCTATCAGGAATACGTTGGACATGAAGAGGTGATCATCACTGACTTTGTGCCAACGGGAACCTTAGTGATTGAAGCGCCAGATTTGGCCGACTTCGACCCGTTTGCATTAGCCAATGACGGAGAAGAACATGCGTTAGTGTTCTTGAATGGCCCGGTCGGCGATCAAGTGGAATGGGCATCACCGAACGTACAACTGGGGCGTCCAACCTACGCCGACCAGGATGGAACTCAAACCTACAGCATTCCGCTCATCCCGATTGGTAATAGCGATACGTTTACCACTCGATAGTTTTTTAAATTCGCCTGTGCTGTATTGCATAGCGGCATGGATAACGACCGAACAGGCGGGTTTAAACCTTATTTAACCCCATTTTAAAGAGGCTTCAAATGTTCAAGTTAATTGCAAAAAACCACGTTAAGCACTGGCCTGCAAAAGCTCAACTCGCGATTGGTAATGGTGAAGTACAAAGTTTCGAGTTCCATCTGGATTTAGTTCTAATCCCCACCAATGAATTCAATAAGATTTCTCGCTTAGGTGACGATGCCATTTTACAACAAGTCATAACTGGCTGGTCAGACATGGGTGATGAAGATGGCAACCCACTGGAGTTTAATCAGGACAACCTTGTTGCGGCCTCCCGTAACAGTGCTTTTGCTAAAGCCGCTTTAAATGCGTACTTCCAGGCTTCGAGTGGGCAAGCGGCAGAAAAAAACTTATCGACGCAGTAAGAGCGGTCGTTAATCAAAATCGCCTTACTGCAAAAGAGCAAGATGCCTGGGAAGAAGAATGTCAATTTTGGGGAGTAGCCGACGCCAGAAATAACGAGCCGGGGCTAATTCCTTTGATGAGTGAAAATCTGCCAGCTATCGAATGGTGGATGTCGATCCCGTCATTCCTTAAATGGAACAACGGCATCTGCCTGGGGATGGATGTGTTGTCGGTGCAAGCGGACATGGCTCTCTCAGGCAGAGAATCAAGCCCGGAAAATTACCGAAAATTGAAACTGATAGCACAAGTGGTCACCGAGGAGTTAAACCAGCGTGAGTAATGATTTAAAGTTTACCCTACGTTTTAACGCGGAAACCAAAAGCTTTATTGGCGAAGTGAAAGCCGCTAATGGTGCCGTGAATAAACTTGGTGATCAATCCAAACAAACCAGCCAACAGATGAAAGCGATGGACACCAGTTCAGCCGCGCTTTCATCTCAACTCAATACGTTAAAAAGTCGTGCCATTGGCCTTGCAGGTGGCTTTTCCGTATTATTTGCCGCCAGCAATGCCAAAAATACTCTTGCTGCCTACCAAGACATCCGGACTCAAATTAGTGCCCTGGTTGGAGGGCAGGAAGCATGGGCTGAAACCGAACAGTATTTAAAAACAGTCAGTGCCGAGCATAATAAAGTGCTTACGGATATGACTGGAAACTATGCGCGCTTAGTGTCCCTGCAAGATTCAGGTCTCCTAACTCAACGAGAAGTCCGCGATATTTTCGAGGGCATGAGTAACGCCCAAAGCCAAACTGGTGCATCCACTACTCAGCTTGAGCAATCAATGTATGGCTTATCTCAGGCATTAGCCTCTCCCATTGTCCGTGCAGAAGAATTAAACCAGGTTGTTGAACCACTGCCAGGTTTGTTGAATAAACTGGATAAGGCCGCTGGTCTGCAAGCCGGTGGATTCCGCCAGATGATGCTTGCTGGTCAAGTCACCAGTGAGATGTTCAAAACCACCTTAGTTAAAGCACTGGACGAGTACCAGGGCGCAGCAGCCCGAACCGCAGATAATATCAACGCCAAAGAAGCCGAATTGATCACCAGTTACCAGAACGTGGTGACTGCGTTTGAAACACCGATTTCGGATAGCTATACCACTGTGCTTGATGGTTTGTCTGATTCACTTGATCTGATTGCTGATAATGCTGATCTTGTATCCGATGCTGTCGGTATCACACTGTTTGCAGCAATAGGCCGCAGTTCTGCGGCTATCTACGAAAGCACTAGAGCAAAGGTTAGTAACATTGCCGCTGACCGCCAAAAACTGCAGGCC
The DNA here is from genome assembly GCA_963676525.2 of uncultured Vibrio sp. Lineage (GTDB taxonomy): Bacteria > Pseudomonadota > Gammaproteobacteria > Enterobacterales > Vibrionaceae > Vibrio. The sequence goes on along the minus strand of CAXXNB010000011.1, from coordinate 978,185 downwards.
ACCGTTGCTACTACCCAAGCCGAACTTACCGCTACGCAAGCTGAGATTCGTCATTTAGAAACAATGCAGCTTTCGAACAATCAGAAGTTTCGAGCGATTGGTGCAGAAACCACATTATCCGCTCTTAGAGCGAGAGAAGCTGCGGCAACCGATACACTGACAGCTGCTCAGACTCGCCTGAATATTGTCTCTCGTGCAAGCACTGCTGTAATGGGGGTGTTAGGCGGCCCAGCAGGTATTATTATGGCTGCTGTCGGTGCACTTAGTTACTTCGCATTTCAGGCAGGTCAGGCAGAAACAGCAACTTCAGATTTACAAGGCGAACTGAATGACCTTGTGAAAGAATTTAATTCGGTCAATGAACAAGGCCGAGTCAGTATGCTTCATCAACTTGGCACCGAAGCATCAACCGCACGTACCGCACTCATCAAAACTCAGCAAAAAATACGTGAGTTAAAAACCGACTTGGTTTATTTGGACCCAGACCAACGTTCTATTGCCAAGCAGCAGATTGCTGACCTTGAAAGCGGCTTAGTCAGTTTAGAAAGTCAGGTCGATGCTTCTTCTCAAAAGTTTGATGCCCTGTTCAAAGCCAGTACAGATGGTAAGTGGATAGATCTTACAGATGAAGGAACAGAGAATACACCGCCTGTTTCAGCCGATGCAGAGAAGTCTGCTGAGCGAATGTTAGAAAATCTCACTCGTCAAGCTGCTTTATATGGCAAAAAATCAGAGCTGGCTAAGGTTAACTACGAAATAGAATCCGGTGCACTTAAGGGAATTAATGCTGATCTTGCCGAACAGTTGAGATTACAAGCTCAATTGCTTGATACAAAACGTGCTGCGGATGAAGAGCCAAAAACAGACAAGATTGATACTTACAATAACTCATCTGACGAACTTGAGCGCCGCTACCGTGAGCAATTAGCAGTTCAGGCTGATTATGAGAACCGCGCTCAAATTCAGGAAAACTTTGCTTACAGCGATCGACGTTCTCAGCTCCAAGCACAATACGATGAAGCTTATGCCCAGGCTGAAAATAACAACTCATTGCAGTTGGAGTTGGCTAAGCAATTCGCAAAAGACAAAGAGACCTTAAAGCTTGAGCATGAAGCGATACTGACTTCAATTGAAGAAGATGCGTCAAAACAGCGTCTTGAAAATGAAACGCGCCAAAGAGCTCAGCAATTAAATGCTGTAAGCAACTGGATGGGGCAATTATCCGAACTTCAAGATAGTGAAAACAAAAAGGCAGCAGCAGTAGGAAGGACAGCAGCACGTGTCCAAATCATGATTAACACCTATGAAATGGCAACTAAATCGTATAACGCCTTGGCATCAATTCCTTATGTAGGACCAGCGCTAGGTGCGGCCGCAGCAGCGACAGCCATCGCTTATGGTATGGCTCAATATAATGCAGTTGGCTCTCTGTCTGGTCAGGCTCATGACGGTATCGACCGTGTACCAAAAAGCAACGAAGGTACCTGGATGCTTAAAGCTGATGAGATGGTACTTAACCCGGCTCAGGCTGACAACTTCCGCTGGATGGTAGATATGATGTCACAAATGAAAACTATGCAAGCTGCCGCTGTGACCAGTGCGGCTGGTTCCGTTGCCGCAGGTGGCATGCCGGTCTCAATTAACGTCTCCGGTGTCGATAAGTCGCAGGTCACCTCTACCGCTCAGGTAAAAGATGGCCAGCTGCAGATTAATATGGTGATCAAGCAGGCTGTTGATGCCTCCATGGCGGCTATGTATCAGGACGCCGACAACGGTGGCCCGGTTTCAACTCGCATTAAGCAAGGATAATTTATGGATTTATTAACCTCTTTGATTCCTGTTGAGTGCAATTTTGAGTTAGTGCGTCAAGAACGTAGCTTTGACTCTCAGTTTTCCGGAGCAAAACAAACGCTTTCCAGTCCAACCAGTTATTGGACCTTTGAACTGAAATTTCAGAATTTGCGCCGCACTCAGGCTGCAGAGCTGATTTCTCGTCTGTGGGGACTTCGCGGTGCTAGTGGTCGTTTTCTGTTGTTTGACTGGTCGGCACAAACTGCCAGCGGCATTGGTGGTAGTTACACAGCAATGACGGGCGTAACTCAACTGCCTGGTGCAGTGCGTGTTAATAATGTTCCTGTTGGTGAAACCGTGGCGAAGGCAGGTGATTATGTGTCAATCAATGGCGAATTAAAAGGTGTTTTAACTGATGTGGTTGGCGATACCTACGGCCAGGCATTGATCGCCTTTGAGCCATGGCTGCGCAATCCGGTCTCCGGAGGAGAAACCGTTAATTTTGATGCGCCTACCGGCACGTTTCAGTTAGAGCCGAATTTCAATATTCCACGCCGCACCAGTAAGAAGCTGGTGCTGGCAGAGATAACCATCACCGGCACAGAGGCGATCGATATATGAATTTATTTGATGAGGATATGACTGAAGCCCTTGGTCAGCCCAATATTTCAGTCCTTTATGCTGTTCGTCTTGACTGGCCGACAGGCATGGCCCGTTTTCACACAGAAATCGGTAACTTTAATCATTTCCCATTTGATATGGGTGAACTGTATACGGGTATTGGTTCCCTTGGAGGCATAGGTAATGTTTCCTACGGGGATGGAGATGACACAAAACCTTCGGTAACCCTTGAGCTTAACATCCTTGATGATGCCATTCGTGCAGAAATTCAGGCGGGACAATACCAGGGCCGTACTGGCGAAATTTACATGCTTGTCACCAATGAAAAAGGCGAGATTACAGCCTGGTCTGAAATTTTCTCCGGAGTCATGGACAGTGCCACCATGACTCAGGGTAAGAAAAATACTGTGTCACTTCCTTTGGTCTGTCCGGATGATGGGCTGGACATAGGGCTCAACTGGCGTTGCACAAACGAGTCTCACAAAGCCCAGTATCCCAACGACGAATTTTATAAATACACAGTTTATATGGAAGATTTTGCCATTTACTTTGGTGATAAAAAAGACGGTATTACACTGCGAGATATGTAATGAAAAAAGACAAACACATTCAGCTTAAACAGTTTTTAGATGCTCAGCTTAAAGCCAGCTTTTCATGGGGTACGAACGACTGCGCTTTATTTGCAGCCGACTGGGTATTGGAACGTACCGGTGTGGATTATGCCTCTGAATTTCGTGGTACCTATAATACAGAGTCAGGCAGTATTGAAGCTCTGAATCGGTTGAGTTATGACTCTCTGTCTTCGGCATTGCATGACCGTCTTGGAGAGCCGCTGAGTTCAAAATATCAGGCGCAGCGCGGTGATATTGCATTGATTGAAACATCGCAGGGACTGGCCTGCGGTGTGGTCACCGCTCACGGCGTGGTCTGTCGTGGCTACCGCAAGCTTGCGGTACTGCCGATGGGTAATATCGTCTTTGCCTGGAGAATTGCCTGATGCCTCCAGTAGCTGCCGCAATTGGCTATGCCGTCGCCACATGGGGAGCTGCTACGGTTATCGCTGTTGGCGTCGCCGTCGTAGCCGCGGGAATGGCGTATGCCTCCTACCAGAAAATGAAAAATTCAGGGCAAACCAGTAACTCAGCTTCATCACAAAAGCAGATGTTCCGTGATGCAGTGGCTCCTAAGCAGATACTAATGGGCCACCCTTGTACCTCCGGACCAATGGTTTTTGCTGCCGAAGAAGGACGGCCTGATAGCAATGGTACTGGGGAAAAATCGCACATTGTTGTACATCTGGCTGGTCATCCATGTAATGATGTGACGAACGCCTGGCTAAACGATGAAGAGTTGATTCTTATTGAAGCGCCTGAAGGGGTTGATATTGCTTTCGGACACAAAAATGGCTATGGCTGGGTATACATTTATCTTGGTAATCAGACTTCTGCTCCAGTGACATTAAGCCGCTTGCCTGACTGGTCATCTGAGATGGTTGGCCGCAATCAATGTTATGCTCATATAGTGTTGCGCTCAAAGCGCAGTAAATGGCCTGCGGGTCTTCCTAATTTTAAATGTGCGGTTAAAGGTGTTGAAGTGTTTGATCCGCGCATCAATAAAACCAAATGGACCGATAACCCGGCGCTACTGATGCGCTGGTACCGCAATACCATTAAGCACGGCGTGGCGATGGATGAGGACTACATCGCAGCGGCTAACATCTGTGATGAGCTGGTGCTGACCGAGGAAGGTACCTACGAAAAACGCTACCGCTGTAACTATGCTTTTCCATGTAATGAAAGCCCTCGTAAAGTAACGGGGAAACTTGCCAGAATATGTGCAGGCTCTAGCCTTCGTGTGTCAGGACAGCACGCCTTTCATGTTGGTGCCTATTATGGTCCTGGTGTCATTGAACTTACCGCTGATGACATCATTGGGGATTTAAAAACCACACCAGATATTCGTCGTCGTGACCGTATAAATACAGTAACAGCTACCTACGTTGACCCGGATTCAACCTGGAACACAGTCGATATGCCGCAGGTGCAACATGACGGCTATTTAGAGCTGGATGGTGTAGAAATCGATGATGATTTAGAACTCGAATGCTGCCCTTCTCCCTACCAAGCGCAACGTGTCTCCTGGATTCACCTTCGTACTATCCGTGAAGGTATTAGCGTCGATATTCCGTGTAATATGCGCGGAGCTGAATTACTTCCTGGCACTGTATTTAAACTGACGCTCCCGGAGAACAGCTGGGATGGCGTTGAGTTTAAGGTAGAAAAATGGAAACTGGTTCATAAAGACGGTGTTACGCTGCAGTGTAAACAGCACTTACCGGAGAACTATGCCGACGACGTAACGCATACCATTCCAACGCGAGCTTCAGTGCCTAATAAAAGTGACCCACTGGCCGTAGAGGACCCAACCAGCCTGACCTATCAGGAGCTTTATGCTGACAATACAGCTCAAGCATTGATTGGTTGGGAGCACCAAAGTTTTGGCGGAATAACGTATGAATTGAGTTTTTATAAGAATGGCTCTTTACTCCGCACTGATACCACATTAGATAAGTATTACCGTCTTACCGATGGGTTTACCGTTGGCTCTTATGAAGTACGCATTAAAGCCATAAACAGTATGGGTGGTGAATCTGCATCGGTTTCACTGGCATTTACCACCAGCGCTCCTGATACACCTATTGGTTGTGATATTGTGGCAGGAAACTGGTCATTACAGCTTACTCCCCAATCCTCTGGTGTGGTGAATTTCGATACCATGTACGATTTTGCTTTGGGCTTTGTTGCTGAAACAGCAGATGAAGACCTTGAGCCGTATATTATCGGAACGGCCAAGACGATTACGGTCAGTAACCTTAAGGCCAATACTGAATATCAGATTGCTATCAGGGAGCTGTCACGCTGGGGTAATTCAGCCTGGTATCGCACCTCGGCAAACACCACATTCAACAGTGATGATGTGTTGGAGTTAATTAGTGGGCAGGTTACTCAAGAGCATTTAAATGCCAGTTTAAACGACTTTTTAAATGAGGTTAATGAGCGTTCTAATACGACATCTGAAGAGTTGGCATCATTAGAGGAACTGGTCGAACTTAATAAACTGGAAGCATTAGAATCTATTGATAACCTGAACACAGATCTCATTGAGCTTGACGACTTTATTGATGCTGAACTTGATCAGATAAAAATCAGTGCTATGCAAGTTGATCGGCTACAACGCTCACTGTCCCAGTCTGTACTGGACCTGACGTCAAGTTTCACAGCATCTCAGCAAGAGTATCAACGTAGGATGTTGATCGGTGAGGCGATGATAGGTGCTGTTGTTGAGATAGACCCCGGCACCGGCAAAATCATAAACCTAGCCTACAACTACGCGGACCAGAAATTTACTGAAGCTGGGCTTGTTATAGACGGTGTTAATGCCTCGGTCACAATTAATGCTCAAGAGATCTCTAGAGTTGAGACTGAAGCCGGTACCAGAATTTCGAATGCTGAAGCTGCGATACAAGTTAATGCTGGCTTGATTAATCAGAAAGCCAGCTTCTCAGAAGTGTCTTCCGCTGTAGCCAGCGCAATAGAAGCTATCACGCCTGCCAAAAGCTGGCAGTTCAACACTACGGTTGAGGGTTGGTCTGGTGCGACCTGGCAAACAGGGGGTGCTATTTCTGGTACAAGTTTCTCCATTGCGTCTCTGTCTGTTGACGCTGACGAGAACCCTGTTATACGAATTCGGGCGAAGGGCGCTAGTGCGGGTACGCTAAGTTGGAATAACGGTTCACAACAGGTCCCAATCGCGGTACCAACGTCTGAAACTGACTATAACACTCAGATGTTTACGTTAACTGAGTCAGATGGTTGGACTGGAACAATCACATCGCTGCAACTTGCGTTCGATGCCACTATTGATTTTATTGAAATTGGTAAACCGAGCGCAGCTGAACAAGCTCTGAGTGATTTAACGTCCAGAACGACGACTATTGAGGAAGAACTGGACGCTGAGAACGCTCGTTGGTCCGTCTATGTGACTCAAGATTATTGGGACGCTAACGCTCTGACGCAAACTGATATACAGCAACAAATCGATGCTTTTAACTCAGAATGGAAAGTCTCGGCTACCTATCAATCGTTGACTGAAAACAACACTGTTGAAAAAGCAAACGCGGCTCAGACGTGGGTTAATGCCGCAGAATCAAACATTACAAGCGTTGTTGCTGCTTACACGTCGCAAGAAGGAGGTATTGACGACCAGCTAGATGCCGTTGCTGACCAGTTGACTACAGCTCAACAGAGTATCGATGCCTTGACTGGTGACGTAACAACCACGGTTACGAGTCTGACTAACGTTGAGAACGCCTTAGGCACTGACCCTTCATTGGGTCTCAACGCTTTGATGGACGCGTATAGTGCGTTCTTACAAGAGCAGGATTTACAGCAACAAAATATAACGTTGGCCTACGCTCAGCAAACATTGTCAGCCCACAGCTCAGAACTCCAATCGCAAGCTGAGAGCCTTTTGCAACTGGGGGCTATCCAGGATCAACATACGGCATCGCTATCCGTTGTTAACACCACATTAGCGAATCAAGAACAAGCCTTAGCGGATCAGAAAACGTTACTGCAAGCTGAGATTAGTGATGGGGATTCAGCCACTTTAACGTCGGCTAATCAAACTACGGCCACGGCTCTTGCTACGGCTACGCAAGCTTTAGCTGACCAGAAAACGTTATTGCAAGCTGAGATTTCAGACGGGGATTCAGCCACTTTAACGTCGGCTAACCAAACCACGGCTACAGCCCTTGCTACGGCCACGCAAGCCTTAGCGGATCAGAAAACGTTACTGCAAGCTGAGATTAGTGATGGGGATTCAGCCACTTTAACGTCGGCTAATCAAACTACGGCCACGGCTCTTGCTACGGCTACGCAAGCTTTAGCTGACCAGAAAACGTTATTGCAAGCTGAGATTTCAGACGGGGATTCAGCCACTTTAACGTCGGCTAACCAAACCACGGCTACAGCCCTTGCTACGGCCACGCAAGCCTTAGCGGATCAGAAAACGTTACTGCAAGCTGAGATTAGTGATGGGGATTCAGCCACTTTAACGTCGGCTAATCAAACTACGGCCACGGCTCTTGCTACGGCTACGCAAGCTTTAGCTGACCAGAAAACGTTATTGCAAGCTGAGATTTCAGACGGGGATTCAGCCACTTTAACGTCGGCTAACCAAACCACGGCTACAGCCCTTGCTACGGCCACGCAAGCCTTAGCTGACCAGAAACGTTACTGCAAGCTGAGATTAGTGATGGGGATTCAGCCACTTTAACCTCGGCTCAAGAATACACCCGATCAGCGGTTGGCTACTGTATTGATGCTCAAGGAAACATCACCGATGAAACCGATGCTGTCGCGTGTGTGGCCGCTGGCAACTCCTGGGTCGATGGACCGCTTGCGGAATTCATCCGCAATTTAACGGTTTCGTTATCTGATGGAAATACGGCGAGTGTGAATCAGCTGGCACAAGCCTTTGTTGATAACGATGGGACCCCGTCGCTAGAGGTGGCTTAACCGTAGACGTGAACGGAAAAATTTCGGGTCTTGTTGACACTAATGACGGTGAAATTTCGACCTTAGACTTTATTGCAGACAACACTCGCATTGGGGTCATGGTTGATGGCGCCTTTTCTCCTCTGTTGTATCTTGATGCGGGGAACAACAGGCTAACATTCGTCGGCCAAATGATTTTGGGAGACGGTTACGCTGTCACTGGTGAGAATGACATTCGGGCGTTAGACGGTGCTGACGGTGCTGACGGTGCAAAGGGCGATAAAGGCGACACTGGGGCAACTGGGGCCGCCGGTGCGGGTTTTTATACGTTGACACTCCGTTCGGGCGTATTCCCGACCAACGCCCTCGCCACGGCGGACTTTTACACTGCGTACAGTCGTTATCCAACGATCGACGACCACCTGACTTATCGAAATTCAGACGGAACGGCGTCATCAACCAAGCGTTTTGATGGGTCCACTTGGGTAGCTCCAACGATGCTCATTCATGGCGATTTGTTGGCGACAGGCTCCATACACGGAAATCGTATCGCCGCCGGTACTGAATTGACAGCACCAAAAATGTTGGGTGGTGAAGCCGGATTTGGTGCTGATGGCCCATACAACGGATATAACACGTACATACACCCCGACGGTGAAATAGAAACAGACCACCTCACCGCCAGGGGTGGCACCTTGGACAACATGACGATCCGAGGACAACTCGATGGTGCCACAGGAACATTTGATGGCACCGTTCAAGCAAAAATGGTCCTGGGGTCCAAAGTCTTGGTGGACTCAGGGGTCTATTCAAACGTATTCACAAATGGTGAAACCGTCACGATAGAAACCAACATTCAGGTGTCGGCTTGGAGTACAAACAGAACATTTGTAGCTACCGCCGGAACGTTCGAGGCTTATTCAACCTCGGGAACTGGAATGTGGTGGGGTTTTGAAACAACTGTAAGACATGCAACACCTTGGAACCCACAAACGGGGGTAGCCCGCATTCAAATCGTCGCCAAAGCATTTATGTATGGTAACTCAAGTATGAGTATTCATGACTGTAACTGGAAACTATGGGAGCTTATTTGATGGATCCTTATGATGAGGCGTTAGCCGCGTTAACTGACGAGTATTTGAAAACGATAACGGGCGACGTCGTGGGCGTCGCTAAAACGAGTGAATGTGAAACTTTTTACTTCAATAGCAATATCGCTACGAAAGAATTACTAAGACGGGAGTCTCTATGAGCTGGATTAAATTAACTTCGGTCACCGCGACCAACGGCAGCAATATTGTGGCCGTAACCAGCGGGTCAACAGCCGGAATTAACGTTGGGGACGGTCTGCAGATCGGAGCCTTTGAACTTTGTGAAATCGTCGCTGTCTATGCCAGCCAGCTACAACTACGTGATAATTGGGGTAATGCGACACAAACCAGTGCTGCGGCTATTGTGGTCCCCACGTTTGGCGACTTTAACTCCGCAGTAACGGCTATGCGGGATTTGACTGACGTTGCGGTCAGTAATCTGAGTGTGATTGAAGACTGGGGAACCAAGACCGGTAATGTGAGTTTTACGGGGCAGGACGGCAACACGTACTCCGCTCGAACTCTGGCCCAAATGGATGCGGATGTGGGCGACGTAGAAGCCGACGCGCAAGTAAAAATTGATGCCATGGTTGAAATGCTCAACAACGGAGTTTACGGATCTAAACCCGTACTCAGTATTCCATTCAATGATTCCGGTCGAATTGAGCGCGGTTTCGGAACCAACGACCAGATTGACGTATCAGCAGCACAAGATGGCTCGATAATGGTTGACCTGCCTACAAAATCAGTCGATTTTACGTGTGCGGCGACTCGGTATTGGCCAAATAAATCGGGTGTACTACAAGAGTATGCGTCTAACGAACTAATTATTGACGAAAATGGTGCTTTTTGTGGTCATGCATCATATATAAACAACTGTTTACAAAATCAAGACATGACAGCTAATCCGTGGATACTAAACGCAACACCACCAACTGTATCAGTTTCAACAGAATTATCGTCTGATTTAACGAACTATATGTTTGAAATTGAAGACACTAGTGACACTATTAATAGCCAAATACAACAAACAATAACACAAGATTTCACTTCTGGGATCTGCGTGTATCTGGAAGTGAAACAAGGAACGGCAACACAAAATAGAATCTCGCTACAGGGAACTATTACGCTTTCTGCGGGTCTTAATATAGCTTGGAATGGCGGCGTGCCAACACCGAGTTCTGTTGGTGGAGCATCTTTAACATTTAAAGTTAAAAAGTTGGTTAACGGTGCTTACGGTATTTGGGCTTACACATCAGAAGATATCGGCACTGCCACGGCTACACCACTTTATATTTGGCCTGCTGGCTATCAAGCTGACGGGTCTGCTACTGGTTCTGTGTACCTTGCCAATCTTTGTATCTTTAATATTGGCTACCCTGTTCCGATTACCAAAACCTATGCAAGTGCCGTTTCGGTACCTGCCGCTATTTGTTCGACTCCGAATATGAATAATTTACCAGCACCAGGGGAACCATTTGCTATTAGATTTGATTGTGATTTTTCAGCGCAAGGAGATGTTGGAGCCTTTGGGGCTGGGTTAGATGCCTATGAAAAAATAACGTGTTGGCGCTTTTCCTCTGGGGTTAATATAACATTTCGTATTTCAGATGGAGTTACTGCGTTAAGCACTTCAGCAGTATATGCCGATACATTAGGTTATAAAAGGTATGTGTGTAAATTTGATGGTGAAAACCTTTCTATCCATGTCGAGGGTGTAAAAAAATCTAGTCTAGATGCTAGTGCATTAGATTGGTCAAATGTCTATTCTCCAGAAGGTACTATGTATATTGGACGGACTGCTCCATCCGGAGTTAATTCAAAAGCTGTTAGTAATCCAATTAGAAACTTCGAAATATATCACGGTGTAATTTCAGATGAAGAAATAGCATCATGGGGAGCTGCATAATGAAATTAACCAATGAGATAACACTTAGAACTGATTCAGAGTCCGAGTTTATCGCGGTATGCGAAGCTGCTGGTTTAACTACTACCGATGATGAAGGTAACACTATCGTCATTGAGAATGCTCCCGGTGCGTACCAAATGATTCGTCTAGGGGATTTGTATAAACCTACGGGTGAAACAACGACAGACGTTGGGGGTAACACTATCCCAGTATTTGAAAAACTCACTGGCTATCACATTAACGTGATTGCGAAAGATGCTGATTTTCTAAGCGAGATTCAGATTGAAGTGGATACTCCACTTGTAGTTTGGTCTGGGTATTAAGCTTCACCCTCCGCTCCCCACACTAAAGGAGGACTTAACTATGACACCAATCGAATACCCGTTTAAATGAGGGTTAAATCTCGTTTAATATCGAACAGTCACGTAAAATGAGCATTTTTATTTATGCTCATTTTTCACGACAAATTTGTCCAATTTTCGCGACGCGCTACACAAAAGCATACTGGCATAAACTTAATATACTTATAAGTAATTATTGAGAATAGAAATATATTTTTTGCTCTCACTGTTAATGATGTAACTCAGCAGTATATAAAAGAGGTTATCTAGAATGAAAAACATACTAGCATTATTTGCTCTTTCAATTTTCGTGCTCTTTACATCAGGGTGCAGCACGAAACCAACCGGTAAGGAGCTGTATCAGCAATCTTTGATTACCGCTCAAAATGGTCATGGAGATATAGAATCGATTGATATGGTCACATCAACTGTGTGTGCTGGATCTGACTCTACCTATGCTAATGCCGGAGATACTCATCATATAAAACCTAATGCTGATTTGTGCATTGAATGGTGGGAAAAGTATGTTCGTGCCGTAAGCAAGAAATCTAATCAGGGAGAGGATGCAATCCCCTATCGTGCGGGAGATAACTATACCTTCTCCTTTTTAGATCAGCGTATTAAACATATGGATTCATTTGTTGCCAGTAAAGTTGGTGAGCTTGCTAAAGACAACATCACAAAAAGAGTACAGGTGGATAAAATTAATGAGCTGGTAATGGGAAATTATTACAGTCCCGAAGCCGCAGTTGGAATGTACCATGTTTATTCTGAAATGAATGATGAGAATAGCTTCAATGATGATCAAAAACGAGCTCTGATAGCAAAAAAAATGTGTGATACCGATAGCTATAACTGTGAGCTGTATGCCGGGTATCTGGCCTTTAATGGAAAGAAAAAAGAAGCCATTTCATACCTTGAAGGGAAAGTCCCAAATCCAACTCATTCTAATGAATATGAACTGTATCAGCAAAGCGTCATTCCCATTCTGAAGGAACTTGCAATGGAGTCTGACTATATAAGAAATACCTATGTCCCCAAATATTCAGCCCCAGAGACTTCTGTCAGCCTGAAAAGCATTATGGACAACTACGCAGACCATATGAGAAATAGTTGTGGCAATGGTGCGGGTTATCTGGCTAATAACAAGGATTGTGAATACTTTAACACGTTTTGGAACAGTCGGATTTCCGATGAATATCTGGCAAAACTGGATATGTATGACCTGTCTAAAAAGACCGAGAACTTATCAGATAAAGATAAGCGTTATGCGTACTTGACGTATTTTGATGACACAATGAACGAAGAAAAGAGTCCTTCCCTGACAAATCTTGAAGGCTATAAGTTTGAAAACAGAAAACTGGCAACGGCAAAAGAAGTGGTATCTTATATTTTAACGGCTAAAAATGGTTTTTCGGACAGCACAAAAGAAATAGTATTCAAACAATATTTTGATGCAAGTTTAGCCGCTTACCAAACGGCTTATGACAACACCTCAGATAAACCTCCTTTTGATCCGTATTTCGTGTTTGATAAGACTCTTGTTGACACTCCTGAAGTAATGAAATCGCTTATTACGGGTATTTATTACCAATGCACCCTGTGGGATGAAAATAATAAACATTGTGAGATAGCATCCAAGATCCCAGCTCCTGAAGCCATTGTACGTAAAACAACTATCGGTTTCAGAGGAATGCCTTCTGCTGAAAAAGAGAAGGCCATATTGGGCCTTATGGATCAAGAGTATGAAAAACAGGAATATTATTCAGTAAAAGCGATCGCTGATTTTATTAAGAAAAATAAAAGTGATTTTTCTGAAATGACACTAATGGCTGCAACCCGTAAAGGATTAGATGCCACAGCCAAATTTAATTAGCCTAAAGCCAAGAAACCAATAAAAAGGCCAGCACTTTAAAGCACTGGCCTTTAGTTTTGTTCTAAGAATAGAATAGATTAACGGTAATCTTCTGTTCCCATGCCTTTAAGTAAGCTTACACACATCAGTAACAATATAAAGACAAACGGTAATGCAGTTGAAATGGCACCAGCCTGTAATGCCTGAACAGCCTGAGTACCACCAATCCATAAAAGAGCCATAGCAATAGCGCCTTCAATTGATGCCCAGAAAATTCGTTGCGGTACAGGTGCATCCACTTTACCACCAGCAGTAATACTATCGATAACTAATGAACCAGAATCCGATGATGTAATAAAGAATACCAGTACCAGTACCACACCAATCAATGAAAGCACCTTGCCATAAGGAATAACATCAAACATCTGGAACATCGCAAGTGAAACGTCAGTCAAACCATTCGCACCCAGCTCACCAACTTTATTTACCACCTGATCAATAGCCATACCACCGAATACCGACATCCATACTAGTGTTACCAATGTAGGGACAATTAGGACAGCAACTAAAAATTCTCTGACTGTACGTCCTTTAGATACACGGGCAATGAACATACCAACGAATGGGGACCATGAAATCCACCAGGCCCAGTAGAATACTGTCCAGCCCTGGAACCAGGCTTCATCAGTACGACCATGAGGGTTACTCAAGGCAATAACATTTTCAACATAAGACATCAGAGTAGTAGTGATAGAACCAAACGTAACGTCATAGCCAATGAATGCAACAAGGATCAGCAATACAAACGCAATAATCATATTGATGTTAGAGATGACTTTGACACCACCATCAATACCACGCACAACAGAGATAATCGCTAACATAGTCACGCCAACAATGACACACATCTGCAACGTCATGCTGGCATCAATACCAAATACATGGTGAATACCACTTGCTGCCTGCTGAGCCCCCATGCCTAATGAAGTAGCCAGACCAAACAAGGTTGCAACAACAGCTAGAATATCAACGATATGTCCAGGCCAGCCCCATGCACGATCCCCAAGAATTGGGTAGAAAATCGAGCGAATAGACAATGGCAATCCTTTGTTATAACAGAAGAATGCTAACGACAGAGCAACAACACCATAAATGGCCCATGGATGCAGTCCCCAGTGGAACATGGTTGCGCCTAATGCCAGTTTAGCGGCTTCAGGAGAATAGGCTTCAACACCAAGTGGGGTTTCATACCAACCAGTCAGATAAGCGACAGGCTCTGCCACACTCCAGAACATCAGACCAATCCCCATCCCCGCAGCAAATAACATTGCTAACCAGGACATAAAAGAATAATCAGCAGTGGCTTCTTTACCACCAAGTCTGATTTTTCCATACGGTGATACAATCAGTGCTAAACAAAAAATGACAAAAATGTTTCCTGCCCAGATAAACAGCCAGTCAAAATTTCCTATAATCTTCCACTTAATACCATCCAGTACTGACTTTGCAGTTTCCGGATCACTGACAAGCGTAGCTATAAGAAACAACAAAATCAGGCCAGCACTTATTCCAAATACAGGGTTATGTATATCAAAACCCCATTTTTGAACATTATCTTGGCCAACGGTGTAATCAGTATTATCGATACTGTATTTATCAATACCTTTGGTCATATCCCCTCTCTATTCGATTAGGTTAAAACGTATAAATATTGTGTACTCTTACCATTAATCTTTTAACAAAAAGAATTTTATTTAGTACACATATAAATAAGCAAATTTAGGATGTGCATAAATTTACACAAAAAACCGTAAAAAGTCCAATTAATCTGAGTTAAATCACACTATTTCATGAAAAAATGCTATTTTAACATACACCAAGATCATAATATATCCATCCCCCAAAAAACATTGCTTTGTGTACGAATTATTTATGTCAAATAAGTTACCTATAATAAGTATAACTTAGTAGTAAAAAAAAGTATGACATCAATACTTTTAATCTGCCTTTAAGTGCGGTAATGTCCGCGTATTAAGAAATGATATAGCTTGGAAGTTAACTTTGGAAAAATATGAAGAAGTGCTGGTGTCAATTCGCCAGATAATCAGAGCGATTGATTTACACTCCAAAAGACTGAGCAAAGTTGCAGGTTTAACCGGCCCTCAGCTTATATTAATGCGGGCAATAAAAGAGTTAGGTGAAGTTACAATCAGAGAACTTTCAACTCATACAAATATGAGCCAGGCTACCGCTACAACTATTCTTGATCGCCTTGAGAGAAATGGATATGTAACACGGGTAAGAAGTGTAAATGATAAGCGTAAAGTTCACGCACACCTTACTGACGCAGGTGAAGAGTTGCTAAGCAAAGCCCCTCAACCGTTACAGGAAGAGTTCGTAAATCAATTTCAAAGACTTGAGGATTGGGAACAGAGTTTGATCCTTTCTTGTGTTCAGCGTCTGTCTGGAATGATGAATGCGGATAACTACGATGTTGCTCCTGTTCTGGAAATAGGCAGTATTACCAAAACTGAGTAATATTTAATTAATCCAAACCAAAATATTCGATATAAAAAACCTCCGCTAACGGAGGTTTTTTAATTAAAGAACGTTTAAAGTGTTTTATAAAGAACTTTATTACCAGATAACTGGATTTTTTCTACCAGGTTCTCATCAAGCAGCTTTTTAAGAGCACCAGTTGCCCATGAAGCAGCTTTAGAATCTTCCTGACCAGCTTCTAAACCAATTGATTTAGGATTGATGCCATCAGAAAAACGAGCAACAATATCGAATACCTGCTGCTGCTTAGGAGTTAACGTGACATCTTTTGATATTGCTTTTGGTGCAGACTCTACAATTTTAGGCTGCGCAACAACTTTAGGAGCCGCCTGTTCTTTTGATTCAGTACGAACTAAATTAACTCTTAGGGCCTGAATACGCTTCTGTAGTTTTTTCTGTACCTTACGCTTATGAGCAAGTCTCATGGAATGTTTCTCCGTTTCACTGCTAAGCGCAGTGCTAAAAATCAAAGCGCGTTTTATAGCAAAAATCGAAACTAATTTGTAGCTTGACACGGGGAAATGCAATAAAAAAGGTCGATTTGGTCAATATGAGAACAATATTTAACCAAATCAACTATGATACTAAACATCGTCTATATTGATATTTATATCGATACTGGAAATTATCATCAATGAACACTACCCATATAACTAACTTCAATTTTGATTTTAAAAGCATAAGGGTTCAGCTTGTCATTCTGCTTTACATAGTGATCGCTCTTGTTGTTATCATGTTTGCAGCTACCTTTACACTGGCAATCATTTTTGCGTTCCTCTTTAGTGCATTTGGAATATTTACATACTGGCTTATACTGAAAAGTCAGGTTCGGTTTACTTTGACTTCAACACACTTTCAGCAACATCTATTTAAAGGTGGATGGGTAGTAAAATGGAATAATATCAGTCAGATAGATATTTGCACATATAACTACTACGGTTGGTATCAACCATTACCCTGGATTGGTATTCGCTTGAAACACTATTCTCCTTTTCTGGATAGCATATGTCCGAGAATTATCAGTGAAATATTACTATCACAAAGAGGCCTGTTATATCTCGGAATGAAACAAAGCAGCAGTACGATACAGTTTGAGGATATCGTCTTAGATTCTTCTGTTTTCCATGCCGAAAGCGGGAAAGATTACAAAGGGTTATTAGCCATGCTCGCTAACCGAATGCGATACCAAAGACAGTATCACGGGTATGATTTTTTCATTTCAACCTATGACCTTGACAGGCCCGGAGAAGACTTTGTCGGACTCAGCCGCCGCTATTTAGCAGCAGCTGAACGTGAAAACACTGATACCTGATACCTGATACCTGATACCTGATACCTGATACCTGATACCTGATACCTGATACCTGATACCTGATACCTGATACCTTCATTTAGTATAACGGCATCTCATCAGCAACAAATGGGTTACTTGCTCTTTCTCTGCCAAATGTTGATTCAGGCCCATGACCGGGAACAAATCGAACATCGTTTCCCAAAGGCCATAGCTTTGTTTTTATAGAGTTGATCAGAGTGTTGAAATCCCCTTTAGGAAAATCTGTTCTCCCGATACTGCCACTAAACAATACATCACCGACAAAAGCTAACTTAGCGCCTTCACTAAACAGTGTAATGTGACCAGGAGTATGCCCTGGTGTATGCAGTACTTGTAATGTTTCTTCACCAAAGGTAATAACATCACCTTCATCTAACCATTGATCAGGTTCAAATGCTGATGTTAAAGGAAAGCCAAACATTTGACTTTGCCCTTCTAATCCTTCAAGCCAAAAACTGTCATCTTTATGAGGTCCAACAATCTGAACATCACCAAGCAGGCTCACCAACTCCTGTGTACCACCTACATGGTCTAAATGTCCGTGTGTTAATACAACCTGTTTTACGTCTACATTTAATTCATCAATAACTGCTTTGAGTTGCTTAGCATCACCACCGGGATCAACAACAACACCAGCCATCGTCTTATCACACCAGATAATAGAGCAGTTTTGAGAAAAAGAAGTTACAGGGACAACCTGATATTTAAGAGACATGACTCACCTTTTTTTCTAGTTCAATGGCATTACTATGACATTGGTCTCATTTTATGACAAGGCAACAACCAATAAAAAAACGGAAACCATTAAATGATTTCCGTGCATTCTTATCTAATATTTTACGAAGGTCTGCTGCTTTGGATTTGGCTATTAAAGCTTCAGACTATGGTGACCATGGCAAACTTTGGCTTTCAGGTAATTTTCGTTACCATGTTTGATATGGGCAGCGGTATTTACCACTTCTTCTATATCAATACCATAGGATTTGAGCTCTTTGACTTTTTTAGGATTATTTGTAATCAAACGAATTTTATGAACACCTAAAGCAGATAACATTTGAGATGCTTCATAAAAATCTCTTAAATCGTCAGCAAAACCAAGTTTATTATTAGCCTGATAAGTATCTAAACCCTGACTCTGTAGTAAATATGCATCAATCTTGTTATATAACCCAATACCACGCCCTTCCTGGCGCAAATAAAGAATGATGCCCCCTTCTTTGCCCATTTTATTAATCGTTTCTTCTAACTGTTCACCACAATCACAACGTGATGAATGAAAAACATCACCCGTTAAACATTCAGAATGCATCCGTACTAATGGAACACTTTGAGTCTTGTCAGCCGATTTAAAAATAATCGCAACGTGCTCCTTATCTGTTTTCAAACCACGAAAAGATAATAATTCTGCATCTATATTGCTTTTAGCGCCGACTTTCAGTTCGACTCTGGCCCGTACTTCCGCCATATTGCTTCTCACTTACTTTCAAATTACTTAGATCACTGGAGATCATCTATCGATTTATATGTTAATACACTGAAACGACTCATTGTACAACGAGTAATGCATTATGTAATCAATTCTGATGTGTTAAATACAAACTGTTATATTATAACAATTCAAAAAAACAGCAACAAAAAATCCCAGCGTTTCACAAAACTACTGGGACTAAAGAGAAATAAATAAACGAATTATATGTGGATTACTTTATCTCTGGCTTTGCTTCCATAGCACCAAATCAACCCACGCTTTCGCGAGTAAACGGATTTCTTCTTCAGTTAGAAATGAAATACTCATTTGGGATAAATCACCGGAATCAGGCACGAGTCGAATCTGCCGATAAAAGTCTTCCCTTAATTTTGTTGTAATCGCAGTCACTGTTCCATCCGTTTCTATCGACTATTAAAAAATATTATCATTTTCTCGTAAAATATCTGTTAAACCTTGTTAGTTTTGCATAAACATCACAGTTTTAGTAGCTATTTTTTGCACTAACTCTATGAATTCAGATGATCTTTTTGGATCAAACAGTGATCAACCACATTAGATCTGTATTACGTAGAACTCCACAGACAAACAAAAGCCGAAGTCAAAGACTTCGGCTTAAAAGTTCGATAAACAGAAATAATATCGTTTATACGTTATTATTCTTCTGTCTCATCACCTTCTTGTGTATCTGTGTCCGCAAAATCTGTATTGTCTGTATCTGCGTTATCTGAGGAAGCTTCAGTCTCAGTCTCTTCGACCTCTTCTTCTTCAACTTCTTCGATACGTTGCAGTCCAACTACATGTTCATCCTCAGATGTCTTGATTAAAGTAACACCCTGAGTATTACGTCCAACCTGACTAACTTCAGCAACACGAGTTCGAACCAAAGTACCGGCATCAGTAATCATCATAAATTCATCGCCATCAATAACCTGAATAGCTCCGACCACCTGACCATTACGCTCTGAAACTTTGATAGATACAACCCCTTGAGTCGCACGACCTTTTTCCGGATATTCAGAAAGTACAGTACGTTTACCATAACCATTCTGAGTAACCGTTAATATGTCGCCATCGCTCTGAGGAACAATAAGAGAAACAACCTGATCACCTTCTGCCAGTTTCATACCACGTACACCTGCAGCGGTACGTCCCATGGCTCTGACATGATTCTCATTGAAGCGAACCACTTTACCTTCTTTCGAGAACAGCATGATATCGCTGTCGCCGTCAGTAATATTAACACCGATCAAGGTATCTTCTTCACGAAGGTTAACCGCAATCAGACCATTTGCGCGAACATTCGCGAACTGATCCAATGATGTTTTCTTAACAGTACCATCAGCCGTTGCCATAAAGATAAATTTATCTTCAGAGTATTCAGAAACAGGAAGAATTGCAGTAATTCGTTCATTTGCTTCTAATGGCAGAATATTCACAATCGGTTTACCACGAGCAGTACGTGTTGCATGTGGTAATTGATATACTTTCAGACGATATGTTTTACCGCGAGTAGAGAAACAAAGAATATTGTCGTGAGTATTCGCAACCAACAGACGTTCGATGAAGTCTTCATCTTTCATCTTAGTTGCACTCTTACCTTTACCGCCACGACGCTGAGATTCATAATCACTCAGAATCTGATATTTAACGTAGCCCTCATGTGACAACGTAACAACAACATCCTCTTTAGCAATCAGTTCTTCCAGATCAATGTCATGACTTGCTGCGGTAATTTCCGTTCTGCGAGCATCGCCAAATCCGGTACGAATCTCTTCAAGTTCTTCACGGATCACTTCCATCAAACGTTCTGTGCTTGAAAGAATATGAATTAATTCAGCAATTTCATCTAATAGTGCTTTGTATTCGTCAAGAATTTTTTCGTGTTCTAGACCAGTCAGACGGTGTAAACGCAGATCAAGAATTGCCTGAGCCTGCTGTTCAGTCAGATAGTACAATCCATCACGTACACCATATTCAGGAGACAACCAGTCAGGACGAGCAGCACCATCATCACCGGCACGTTCTAACATAGCAGCTACGCCACCAAGTTCCCAACCACGAGCTAACAGACCTTGTTTGGCCTCGGCTGCCGTCTGGGCATTACGAATTAATTCAATGATTTCATCGATATTTGCCAGAGCAAGTGCTAAACCTTCCAGGATATGAGCTCTGTCTCTTGCTTTACGTAATTCGAAAATCGTACGACGGGTAACCACTTCACGACGGTGGTCAACAAAACATTTCAACATGTCTTTCAGGTTAAACAGTTTTGGCTGTCCACCATCCAATGCAACCATGTTGATACCAAATGTTGTCTGCAGTTGAGTCTGAGCATATAAGTTATTTAAAACTACTTCGCCCACAGCATCACGTTTACATTCGATAACGATACGCATACCGTCTTTATCAGACTCGTCACGTAACGCACTGATACCTTCAACTTTCTTATCTTTAACCAGCTCAGCAATTTTTTCAATCAGACGAGCTTTGTTCACCTGATAAGGAATTTCAGTAACAATGATGGTCTCACGACCGTGTTTGTCAGCTTCGATATCAGCTTTTGAACGCATGTAGATCTTACCGCGCCCTGTTTTATAGGCATCGATAATTCCTTTACGTCCACTGATAAGTGCTGCTGTCGGGAAATCAGGTCCCGGGATATACTCTAACAGCTCATCAATCGTAATGTTTTCATTATCGATAAAAGCCAGACATCCATCGATTACTTCACCCAGGTTATGTGGTGGTATATTTGTAGCCATACCAACCGCAATACCAGATGAACCATTAACCAACAGATTAGGAATTTTTGTTGGTAAAACTGCCGGAATTTGTTCTGTTCCATCGTAGTTAGGAACATAATCCACAGTTTCTTTATCAAGATCTGCCAGTAGTTCATGGGCAATTTTTGCCATACGAACTTCGGTATAACGCATTGCAGCAGCAGAGTCGCCATCAATTGAACCGAAGTTACCCTGCCCATCTACCAACGTATAGCGCAGTGAAAATGGCTGAGCCATACGAACAATAGTATCGTATACCGCACTATCACCATGAGGGTGATATTTACCAATAACGTCACCCACAACACGGGCTGATTTTTTGTAAGCTTTATTCCAATCATTTCCTAGTACATTCATCGCGAATAAAACACGACGGTGTACAGGTTTTAGGCCATCACGCACATCAGGAAGAGCACGACCTACGATAACTGACATCGCATAGTCAAGGTATGAACCTCGTAGTTCTTCTTCTATGTTTACGGGCGTGATCTCTTTAGCTAGATCGCTCATAGAGCCATTATCCCTCTATTTTTTGATCGTATATTGATACGTATAAGGTGTGAAAATATAACACAGAATTCGGTTTTGGGGGACTTCTTTGGGAAGGTTTTACTGTGTTCTAACTCTCGTAGTGAACTGAATGATTATAAAACGTTCAGAGCTCCGATGATTTCAATATCATCACATGCATTCAGTGGTGTAATAAGTCGTTCTGAGTATAATACCACTCAAATAAGACTATCAATATAGCAGGCCTGACGGGTAAGAGTAACAATGACTGACACACAAATAAATGTAGACCCTAACGAAATCAAAAAATTTGAAAATATGGCTTCTCGTTGGTGGGATCTAAACGGTGAGTTCAAACCCCTTCATCAAATTAACCCCTTACGTCTGGATTATATTCAGGAAAAAGTAAATGGTTTATTTGGCAAAACGGCATTAGATGTCGGCTGTGGTGGTGGCATCTTAGCAGAATCTATGGCAAAAGCCGGAGCAGACGTCACCGGACTTGATATGGGTAGAGAACCTTTGGAAGTCGCTCGTTTACACGCATTGGAGTCACGAGTCAAAGTTCAGTATATTCAACAAACAGTTGAAGAACATGCGGCCCTGCATCCTCAGGCGTATGATGTCGTTACCTGTATGGAAATGCTGGAACATGTTCCGGATCCACTGTCTATTGTTGTCTCATGTGCCAAATTGGTTAAACCTGGCGGCCACGTATTTTTCTCCACTTTAAACCGCAATATCAAATCTTATTTGTTTGCCATTGTCGGTGCTGAACACCTGATGAAAATTGTCCCAACCGGAACGCACGATCATGCGAAATTTATCCGTCCTTCTGAATTATTAAAAATGATTGATCAGACCCCCTTAACCGAAAAAGGTATTACTGGTCTCTATTACAACCCTTTAAATGATTCATATCGTCTGGGTAAAAACGTCGACGTTAACTACATCGTCCATACCCAAAACGTCACCAGCCCCTAGTTAACCTGAAAAGGTTTTTGCACATCAGATGTGCAAAAACCTTTTAAAAATGAACACGTTTTATGCACCACATTTCACCAGAAAATCATTACCAAAATCATCAAAAGATCAAGCAATTTTTTTTCAGGAATGTTTATCATTCAATCAATCTTTGATTTCACGATTTGCACCTTCTTTTCTGGTCTTTTGTCATCAGTAAGCAGGTACTAACTCAATATTTTTAAATCTCTACTTATCCACAAGCTGTCCAATATCTGTAACTTGCATTAAGCTCAGAATGGCTCTATCTTGTAACCAATTAACGACATACCCCCTACATATTGTGTCTACCCTTCAATATGTAGTATCAGCCAAAAACCGTTCTCACCCTAAAATAATAATGATGAGCGGCAAAATCAGCCTTGTAAGGGAAATAAAGTAGCATGAACCAGCAACTCACCGTCACAAAGCGCGATGGACGAAAAGAAAATATTGATCTGGAAAAGATCCATCGAGTCATCACCTGGGCCGCAGAAGGCCTGACCAACGTATCAGTATCCCAAGTTGAATTACGTTCACATATCCAGTTTTACAACGGTATAACCACCAGCGACATCCATGAAACAATCATTAAATCTGCCGCAGATTTGATATCTGAAGAATCACCAGATTACCAGTATTTAGCTGCTCGCCTGGCTATTTTTCATTTACGTAAAAAAGCTTATGGTCAATATGAACCGCCAGCACTTTATGATCATGTGAAAAAATTAGTCGACATGGGCAAATACGACCAACATTTGCTTGAAGATTATTCAGAACAAGAATGGGCAGAACTTGATCAGTGTATTGAACATACCCGCGACCTTAACTTTTCTTATGCCGCAGTAAAACAACTTGAGGGTAAATATTTCGTACAGAACCGGGTAACCGGACAAATCTACGAAAGCGCGCAGTTCCTTTATCTTCTTGTTGCTGCATGTCTGTTTGCAAAATATCCAAAAGAAACTCGTTTAGATTATATTAAACGTTTTTATGATGCGACATCGACATTCAAGATTTCACTACCAACCCCTATTATGTCTGGTGTGCGTACCCCGACTCGTCAGTTTAGTTCATGTGTCCTGATTGAATGTGGTGACAGCTTAGATTCTATCAATGCAACAGCAAGTTCCATTGTACGTTATGTTTCTCAACGTGCAGGTATTGGTATCAATGCCGGTCGTATTCGTGCGTTAGGTTCTGAAATCCGCAACGGTGAAGCGTTCCATACTGGCTGTATCCCATTCTACAAATACTTCCAGACCGCAGTTAAATGTTGCTCACAAGGTGGCGTTCGTGGCGGTGCAGCTACTGTCTTTTATCCTATCTGGCATAAAGAAGCTCAGTCACTATTGGTATTAAAAAATAACCGTGGTGTCGAAGAAAACCGTGTCCGTCATATGGATTATGGTGTTCAGCTCAATAAAACCATGTATTCACGTCTGGTGAAAGGTGGCAATATTACCCTGTTCTCTCCATCAGATGTTCCGGGATTATACGATGCTTTCTTTGAAGATCAGGAAAAGTTCGAACGTCTGTATGAACAATACGAAAATGATCCTTCAATCAGAAAAGAAACTGTAAAAGCAATAGATATCTTTTCTCTGCTTATGCAGGAACGGGCATCGACCGGACGTATCTATATTCAAAACGTGGACCACTGTAATACACACAGCCCGTTTGACGCATCTGTTGCTCCGGTACGCCAGTCAAATCTGTGTCTTGAAATCGCGCTTCCAACCAAACCACTGTCAAATGTTGAAGATGATGACGGTGAGATTGCATTATGTACGCTTTCTGCATTTAACCTTGGAGCGATCAAATCACTGGATGATTTTGAAGAACTGTCTGATCTGATTGTTCGTGCTCTGGACGCTCTGTTGGATTATCAGGATTACCCGCTTCCGGCAGCTCGTAAAGCAACGATGAACCGCCGTACGCTTGGTGTTGGCGTAATCAACTATGCCTATTATCTTGCTAAAAATGGCGTGAAGTATTCGGACGGAAGTGCAACGGGTCTGACACACCGTACATTTGAAGCCATGCAGTATTATTTGCTAAAAGCTTCAATGAATTTAGCCAAAGAACAAGGCCGTTGTCCTGCTTTCCATGAAACAAATTATGCGAAAGCTTTAATGCCAATCGATACGTATAAAAAGGATATTGACTTAGTTTGTGATGAACCTCTTCACTACGACTGGGATGGCCTGCGTAACGATATTATGGAATATGGCCTGCGTAACTCGACATTAACCGCCTTAATGCCATCAGAAACGTCATCACAGATCTCAAATGCCACCAACGGTATTGAGCCTCCTCGTGGCTATGTCTCTGTAAAAGCATCAAAAGATGGTATTTTAAAACAGGTTGTTCCAGAATTTACGGAATTAAAAGAAAACTACGAGCTGCTTTGGAACATCAATTCCAACGACGGCTATCTACATCTGGTTGGTATCATGCAGAAATTTATCGACCAATCAATCTCTGCAAATACTAACTATGACCCTTCGAAGTTTGATTCGGGTCGTGTACCAATGAAACAGTTATTAAAAGATCTTCTGACTGCCTATAAATTTGGTGTGAAAACCTTGTACTACCATAACACTCGGGATGGTGCAAAAGATGACCAAAATAGTGGCGTATCAGTTGTTGTTGAAGATGACGACTGTGCAAGTGGCGCATGTAAAATTTAATTACGCACTTGTTTAAAAGAATTCTTTGAATAATGATTCCCTCTTGTAAACAAGGGGGAAATAAAATTGAGGCGATTATGGCTTACAGTACATTTACCCAGAAAAAAAATAATCAGTTAAAAGAACCAATGTTTTTAGGGCAACCGGTAAACGTTGCAAGATACGATCAACAGAAATACGAAATATTTGAAAAACTAATCGAAAAACAACTTTCTTTCTTCTGGCGTCCTGAAGAAGTCGACGTATCAAGTGATCGTATTGATTACAAACAACTTCCTGAGCATGAAAAACATATTTTCATTTCAAATTTAAAATACCAGACGCTGCTCGATTCCATTCAGGGCCGCAGTCCAAATGTTGCGCTACTGCCTTTAGTTTCACTTCCTGAGCTGGAAACCTGGATAGAAACATGGTCATTTTCTGAAACCATTCACTCTCGCTCATATACTCATATCATTCGTAACATTGTTAATGATCCGGCTACTGTATTCGATGATATCGTCGAGAACGAACATATCATTAAACGTGCGAAAGACATTGCCCACTATTACGATACATTAATCCAGCTTACAAATGATTATCATCGTTATGGTGAAGGAAAACATGAGATAAATGGACAAACCGTTGACGTTAGCCTTAATAAGCTGAAAAAGCAGCTTTATCTGTGTCTTATGTCGGTTAATGCACTGGAAGCAATCCGTTTCTATGTGAGTTTCGCCTGTTCTTTTGCATTCGCAGAACGTGAACTGATGGAAGGTAATGCCAAAATCATAAAGCTGATTGCTCGTGATGAAGCTCTGCATCTTACTGGTACTCAGCACATGATCAATTTGCTTCGTAATGGTCAGGATGATTTCACTTTTATTCAGATTGCCGAAGAATGCAAACAAGAGTGTTTCGACCTGTTTAAAGCAGCAGCAGAACAAGAGAAAGACTGGGCTGCATATCTGTTCAAAGACGGTTCAATGATTGGCTTGAATAAAGATATTTTGTGCCAGTATGTTGAATACATCACCAATATCCGTATGCAGGCCGTCGGCTTAGAACCTGCTTATCCGGAATCAACCAATAATCCTATTCCATGGATCAACGCCTGGTTATCTTCGGATAATGTTCAGGTAGCTCCACAGGAAGCAGAAATAAGTTCGTATCTTGTTGGTCAGATTGATACAGAAGTAAATTCTAACGACTTCGAGGACTTTGAGCTCTAATGTCTCAAATAAAAATCAACAAAGTAGTTTCAATTGAATCTAATCCATCAAACACCATACTTGAAACAATGGAAAATGCTGGCTTAGAAGCTGAATACCATTGTAGAGACGGGCACTGCGGTGCCTGTAAATGCAAGCTAGTCGCAGGTGAAGTTGAATATGTTGGTTTTGCAATGGCGTACACTCAGGATAATGAAGTTCTACCATGTATTAGCCGGGCGAAAGGCAATATTGAACTGGAATCCGTCCATTATCGAGAGAAAGTAAAACGCGCTTAGCTGTTAGTGTTTAAAGCAAAAGTAAGGCTAGGATGCAACCCTAGCCTGATTATCATCGATAAGTAACATATCTGCTGTTATCATCGAAACTGATTTATCCGCAATCTCTCTCCCATCATCCCCAATCAATGAAATCCCGTAGCCGGGATGCCCTAAAAGAGCAGGCTCTGTGGGTGTATTCATCCAAAAAGAAGTTAACGTTTTTTTTCTGGGTAACCGAGCTTCACCCAGAACAATTCGTTGCGTTGCCACTTTATACCAAACAAGAATCTTTGACTGTGTTTCCATCGATCAGCCTCCTGTGCATCCATAGTTCTTTATATTAGCGTGAAAATGATGAAATGGATCATCGCTAAAATGAGAAAAACAGAGATCAATTTTGAATCATAGAGTTAGCATTTAGACAAATATTTCATATCTCAGATAAAATATATAAATAATATTATAAGATTAATTTTCAATAAGTTAAAAAAATCACCCTAGAACATTAGCCGGCAAATGCAATTTTTTAACTTCATTCGCAATGTTGTACTGGCCAAAAACAGGCTTACTTGTCAGATATCTCAATAGCATATCTGCTGCAATTGTCCCTATTACCGTCTTAATATCTTCTCTGGTTAAATTGCGACGACATTCCAGAATTTGTCCCCATTCACCTTCCGGTGCAGAGAGCGCCAGGCAAAACTGATTATTATCCATTTGTCCTGTCACCAGAGATAAGTTCGTATTACTTTTTGCCTTTGTTGCACCAGCTAAAGCCAAAGCAGCCGACAGTTTATCTTCATGAGGAATATTCTGAGAAACCGTAGGACCTAATACCCAACAACTTCCCATATAAGAGTGAACAGTTTCATCATTTGAAAAGTAATTAGCTATCCATCCGGAGGTGCTCTCTTCTGCTAATGAATATGTCATCTTTTTATCATTCAGGCTTTCACTTAACTGCTCAAGCATGGTTTTGTCGATGCTTATAGTCCATCGTGCTACTCGTTTATAGATAGCTTCGATAACTTTGTAAGCAACTTCATCATCTCCTCGCGGGCCAAATAACTTAATTTCAATAAAAGGAATGTAAGAACGGTAACCAATCATATACCCCTGAGGAAGAGGTATTGGGTCTAATAAATCAGCCAATGCGGATTCTGAACTGCCTAATGTATATATTTTATGACAATCAAGGCCATTATGATCAGGGTAACTATCACGTAAATCCGGTAGGATTTGCTGTTCGACCATCATTTTAAACTCACTAGGTACACCCGGAGTAAAATAAAAAACACAGTCGTTAATGGTTAATTTAAATCCGCAGGCTGTACCAATTGGATTATCGATTAATTCAGCTTCTTTGGGCAGTCTGGCTTGTTTTAAATTCACTTCGGTAACCTCTTTACCTCTCTTAGCAAAAAAGTCCGTTAACCGTTGCACCCAAAAATCAGATAACACCAATTCCTGTTCAGCTAAATCTGCAGCAACTTCTGTCGTTAAATCATCCGTAGTCGGACCCAGTCCACCGTTAACAATCACGACATCAGAATTAAGAGATAACATCATTAACTCTTCTCTCAATCGAGACGCACTATCACCGACAGTGGAACGCTTGGTTAACTCGAACCCCTGTTCAAAAAACAAGCGAGAAAGCCATGCCGCATTTGTATCAACAATATCACCGTGGAGAACCTCTTCTCCAGTACTTAACATCACGACTTTTAACATAATTTATCCCGGGACAGTTACCCAAACGATTCTTTTATACGTAACTTCTATCATAACGGTTTTAGCTCTTATAGAAACAAAAACCTTAAATATGTCTCATATTTTTCTATTTGCTATTCGCAATACAAGATCAAACTAACAAAAAGCACATTCAGCCAATGAATAGGTCTGCATCAAAACTAAACTAGATTACAGGTAATTGTGTTAGCAGAAGGCACTCATATGGCAATGGAAACGTTTATCGTAAGTTTTATCGGAAAAGCCATTCCGGCTGATATCAAACGTTTTGCAGCTATCACTCATGATAATGATGGCAAATGGCTGGTCAGTAAAATTAATTTTATCGAAGAACAAGTTGCGGCTCTGATTAAAATACAGTCACCAAAACAAAACATACAAAAAATTAAAGATGTATTTACTTCACAAGAAGGACTTATTGTTCAATTTGATCATGGAGGACCTTTGTTAACAAAGCATCAGGATAGTTATCATCTACGATTCGATGCTTCTGATCGGTTTGGTATAGTAAATGAGATTACTCATTTACTTGATAATCAAAGAATTCGTGTCGTTGATATGAACTGCCAGCGGATCTTTATTTCTGGTGAGAATGGAATCAACACCAATCTATTTTCAGCAAATTTAACTTTAAAGTTACCAGATAACATGTCGATAACAGATGTGGTACATGAACTGGAATCACTAAGTGAGGATACAAGAGTCATTATAGAAAGTTAGTAAAATAATATTTACAATTTCCTGTTTTATAAACTAATAATTATTAAAGTCGCAGAGAAATAAATATAATTTAATAAGTATTATAAATAATATGGTGGTACGTCATGTTGATGCTAAGGAATATGAAAGTCAATATAAAACTGACTATGTTGATAATTGTCTCAATTATCGGTTTTATTATCTTATTGCTCATTTCAGATCAGGCATTAGAACGGAATTTAATGCATGAGAAACAAATGCGCTTAACGGCTGTTGTGGATAGTACGATAAGTCAAATCCAAGCGCTCAAAAAAATATTCCCAGAGGAAGAAGCAAAGCTAAAAGCAAAAGCAATGATAGAAACGATTCGTTTCGATGGTAATAATTACCTTTTCGCTATTGACCGAAATAGAAACATACTTGCCCACGGTGTGGATTCATCCATGGTTGGAAAACAAATGGGGAATAGTAACAAAAGTTCTCCAGATTACTTTTGGTATGAGCTTGTTAGTGTCGGTTCTCAACCCAATGGCGGTATCGTTATTTATCCTTGGTCAAATGGTGGCAAAACCGTAGATAAAATGGCATTTGTGAAACAAGATCCTTCGTGGGGATGGATTTTGGGAACCGGAATGCTACTTGATGATATTCATGATGAAATGAATGCACAGCTAATGAAAATGGCACTTTCAACATTAGCGATTGTTATCGTTATGGTTATCATTGGCTATTTTATTACCCGCGCTATCACTCACCCACTCGATGGTATCCGGACAGCAATGAGCAAAATTGCCGAAGGTGACCTGACAGCTCGCATACCTATATACGGTAAAGATGATATAGGTGATGTTGCTGAACATATCAACACCAGTATTGCTTCCGTCAGAGACGCGTTACATGAATCATCAAGTTCTGCCAAATTATTGTCTGATGCGGCATCAAGAATTGCAGCATCAGCAGAAGAAACCAGTCAGGCCGTAACGTCACAGCGAGATCAGTTGAATCAGTTAGCAACAGCAATGAATGAAATGAGTGCAACTGTTTCTGAAGTAGCTGACCATGCAGAATCTACTGCCAGAGATACCATGGAAGCGACCAACGAAGTCGGTATTGGTAATCAGGATGTATCATCTAATGTTGATAGTATCAAAGCCCTTTCGATCGAACTGGCATCGGCTGTTGATCAGGTTAACAGACTGAAAGAAGGTGTTATGCAAATCAGCGAAGTCACCAATGTCATTAGTGGTATCTCAGAACAGACCAACTTATTAGCACTGAATGCGGCTATTGAAGCAGCTCGCGCAGGTGAACAAGGTCGAGGCTTTGCCGTTGTTGCTGACGAAGTCCGTAATCTGGCCAGCAGAACAAGTCAGTCAACGGAAGAAATTCAAACCACGATATCTCAGCTCCAACAGTTAGCGGTAAGCTCTGCTGCAACAATGCAGAAATCACAGGATCTTGCTTATGAAAGTGTTCAGAGCGCAGAAAGTTGTGGTACTGACTTAAGTTCGATTGTTAACCACATTCAACATGTCAGTGATAAATCAACTCAGATTGCAACAGCTGCAGAAGAACAAAGTATGGTTGCCGAGGAAATGAACCGTAATGTTTCCGGTATTAATGACTCTGCGCTGGAAATGTCACAGGCAGCAAATCATCTTGCAGAAGAAAGTGAAAACTTAGCAGATATGTCCCGGCAACTGAATGATAAGTTGTCTGAATTTAAACTATAAAAACTTCTCGTAATAATAATGCCCTTCAGTTTATCATCCTGAAGGGCATTGTATTTTTAAACTACTTGTTTAAACTCTTTCTGCTTAAACTACTGCACAGACCACTGTGATAACGAACGTTTAAAATCTTCAAAACCAAATTCATTCAATTTCTGAATTTCACCATTAGAACGTTGACAATAAACTGAAGGCATCTTAAGTCCGTTAAACCAGTTTAGTTTGACCATAGTGTAACCGGCACTATCCAGAATATGTAACTGCTGACCAATCTCTAGCGGTTTATCGAAATTCGCAACACAGAACTGATCACCTGCTAAACATGAACATGAACCGATCACATACTCATGTTCACCGCTTTCACTCGCTTCACCTATTGATGCCGGCTCATTATAAATTAACGTATCTAACCGGTGCGCTTCAGTCGCAGAATCCACAATTGCAGTCTTCATTTCGTTTTCAACGATATCAACCACCGTTACAACCAAATCTGTTGTTTTGGTAATAATCGCTTCACCCGGCTCCAGATATAACTGTACGCCATGCTTTTCAGAAAATGCTTTCAGTGCAGCAGCCAGTTTCTCCACATTATAGCCAGGCCATGTAAAGAAAACGCCGCCACCTAAACTCACCCAGCTTAATTTATCCAGGTAAGAACCGAAACGTTCTGAAATAGAATCAAGCAAACCAATAAATGAGTCCACATCTTTATTTTCACAGTTCATGTGGAACATGACACCATCAATTGAATCAAAAATAGTTGGGTCAATATGATCCGTCTGAACACCAAGGCGAGAGAATCTTCTTGCCGGGTTTGCTAAATCCTGCCCTGCATGACCTATACCCGGGTTTAGACGTACCCCAAGTGATGCTTTGCCTTCAACCAAATGACGATAAGCAGCTAACTGAGATTGTGAGTTAAAAATCATTTTGTCACAGATATCAGCAACTTCTTTTACATCATCCTCACTATAGCCAACACTGTAAGCGTGAGTTTCACCACCGAAAGTCTCATAACCCAGTCTAACTTCAAATGGACCAGAGCTTGTTGTTCCATCCAGATAAGGCTTAATAATGTCAAACACACCCCAGGTGGAAAAACATTTAAGAGCAAGAACAAGTTTTACACCGGATAGTTCTTTAAGTTGTTTTGCTATTTCCAGATTGCGGATCAGACTCGCTTCATCAATCATGAAATACGGCGTTTTTAAATCGGATTTATTCATTCTCTCAAGCTCATTACTATGGTCTGCAGACCATTAATGTTAAATATGAAAACAGCTGTAACACAATGATGGTTTACAGCTGTTTTAATTTTTTGATATCAGATGGTCTGAATTACTTCAGAATTTTAATATCAGGCTGACCCGGTTCAAGTTCTTCGAAATCCCAACCAAGACCAATTGATGGCATTGTTTCTAAGAACGGATCCGGATCAAGCTGTTCCATATTAAATACGCCAGCTTCTGCCCACTCACCTTTGAAGTATTGCAGTGCAGCAGTAATAGCCGGCACACCAGTAGTATAAGCAATTGCCTGATGCTCAACATCTTTATAAGCAACTTCATGATCGGCATTGTTATAAATGAAGACACTACGTTCCTTACCATCTTTTTTGCCCTGAACCCAGGTACCGATACAGGTTTTACCTGTATAACCCGGCGCTAAAGATGTTGGATCAGGAAGTAATGCTTTTAATACATGCAGAGGCTGAACTTCACGGCCATCAGGTAGTGTAATTGGATCTGGACTTAACAGACCGATATCTTTCATACAATTGAAGTAGTTCAGATAGCGATCACCAAAACCCATCCAGAATTCAATACGTTTAGCCGGAATAAACTCTTTTAATGAACGGACTTCATCATGAGCCATTGAGTAAACTTTGTGTTTACCAACCAACGGGAAATCAAATTCCTGCATACGGGTATGACAACCAACACGTTTCCATTCATCTTCTTCCCAGTAGAAAGAATCACCCTGGATTTCCAGCATATTGGTTTCAGGATCGAAGTTTGTGGCGAATTTTTTACCATGATCGCCAGCATTTACATCCATGACATCGATAGTATCAATCTCATCAAAAAGGTGTTTCACCGCATAAGCCGCAAACACACTTACGACACCCGGATCAAAACCAGCACCGAGTATCCCTGTAATACCTGCTTCCTTGAATTTTTCTCTGTAACCCCACTGCCAGTCATAGGCCTGAGGTACAAGCTGACCTTCAGAACAAAGGTCAACTGCAACAGAAGTATCAAGATATGAAACTTTCGCCTGATAGCAGGCCTCCATGATATTCATGTTCACCCACGGAGGTCCTACGTTAATCACGAGGTCAGGCTTAACTTCATTGATCAAAGCTACTAACGCATCTACGTCATCGGCATTTACTGCACGAGCTTCGAGCTTCTTGGTAGAGTCTTTCAGGTTATTGCGACCTTTAATTGACTCAATGATTTTCTCGCATTTTGAAATGGTACGAGACGCAATAGTTATATCACCCAGAATGTCATTATTTTGAGCTGCTTTATGTGCAGCAACCCAACCAACACCACCTGCACCAATTTGTAGAATTGACATTATATCCTGTTACCCCTCTTAGCCCAGCTCTGCTGCCAGGTCCTCAATTTGTAATAATAAAGCATCAAAGTCTGACATCGTCAGACACGGATTCAGGATGGTAAACTTAAGTGCTGTTTTACCAGCAATTACCGTTTCACCTAATACCGCGATACCACGAGTTAATGCTTCCATTCTTAATTTCTGATTTAATTTATCTAAATCAGAACCGGAAGACTTAACGACACGGAACAGCACTGTTGATAAACAAGGCTGCGCCAGTAATTCAAATGTTTCGTTTTCGTTGATACGTTGTGCAACCTGCTGAGTCTGCTCGATCAGGTGGTCATACATATGCCCAAGTTCCTGAGGACCAACACTCTGCATTGTCATATACACTTTTAATGCATCAAAACGTTTGGTTGTTGCGATAGATTTATCGACTAAATTCGGCAACGTATCGTGTTCACGATTCAAATAATCAGCATGATGAAGCAAGTATTTGAAGTTAGCTTTATCATTCACTAACAACGCGCCACAACTGATTGTTTGATAAAATAATTTATGGAAATCGACAGAAACGGAATGCGCTCTTTCAATCCCAGATAAACGTTCTTTATGGCTGCTCAAAATCAAAGCTCCGCCATAAGCACTGTCGACATGCATCCAAAGATCGTGTTGTTTTGCTATATCAGCTACAACATTCAAATCATCAATTGCACCGTGATCGGTCGTACCTGCAGTACCGACAATCGCAAATGGCATTTCACCACGCGCTTTAGATTCTTCAATTACAAGTGCAATTTGGGAAGCATCCATGGTGCCATTTTCATGGGCAGGTACAGTTAATACGGCTCTTTCACCCAGCCCCATCCATGATGCGGATTTTTGCACAGTAAAATGCGCATTTTCAGAACAAACAATACGAAGTTTAGATGCGTATTCAGGAAGACCTAACTTCTGAATTGAGTGACCAGAAATTTTATCTGCAATCCAATCACGAGCCAGTAGCAGTCCCATTTGGTTACTTTGAGTCCCGCCACTGGTAATAATGCCGTCACTCAGTTCACCTAAACCAAACTTCTCGCAAACCCAATCTGTCACTTTTTGCTCAACATACGTTGCTGCAGAAGATTGATCCCACGAATCCATCGACTGATTTAATGCACCAATAATCAATTCTGCAGCCACAGACGCAAGCAGAGGTGGCGTGTGCAAATGTGCAATACAGTTAGGATGCTGAACAATAATTGAGTTCTTAGCAATCAGGTTAACCGCATTGGTAATCACATCCGATAAAGGGGCATGATTATCCAAATTAGCCGCATTAATGGATTGCTCAAGGATATCAGGATCAAGCCCCGAATACGGGGCTTGAACTTGGGCAAACATGTCAGTCATCAGTTTAACAGTATGGTTCATCACCTCTGCAAACTGGTCACCGCCAGCCGGACCGGTATGAATGAAGTGCTGTTTCCAGTTATCACTTAGCATCAGCACCACCAGCAGCAATAATCGCTTCTTCTAACACACGTAGCGCAAAGTCGATTTGTTCAAAAGAAATGATCAGCGGTGGTAAGAAACGAATCACAGATCCTTCACGACCGCCTTTTTCAACAATTAGACCTCTTTCCAGTGCTGCACGTTGAATTTTAAGTGTTAATGCGCCGTCAGCCGCAGGTTCACCGAATTTATTCAGCTCGCCAGATGGTTTTTTGATTTCAACACCCAGCATCAAACCTTTACCACGAACTTCCGCAATACAACTTACACGTTCCTGGATTTTTTCCAGCCCCATGCGTAAATACTGACCCGCAACATTTGCGTGTTCTACCAGGTTATCACGTTCAACGATTTCCAGGGCTTTTGCACCTGAAACCATTGCTAGCTGGTTACCACGGAAAGTACCTGTGTGTTCGCCTGGTTTCCACGTGTCATATTTCTTATTAACAACAAGAATAGACATAGGTAAACCGCCGCCGATAGCTTTAGACAAGCAAAGAATATCAGGGATAATGCCAGCTTCTTCAAATGCAAAGTTGTAACCAGTTTTACCAACACCACATTGAATTTCATCAAAAATCAATAAGATATCGTTCTCATCACAAATACGACGTAGTTCTTTCAGCCAGAAAGCCGGAGCAGGAATAACGCCGCCTTCACCCTGAACAGGTTCAACGATGATAGCAGCGGGTTTCATCACACCAGATTCATCATCGGCAAGCATACGTTCAATAAAACGAATACCCGCTTTCGCACCTTCATCACCGCCAAGACCAAACGGGCAGCGAATGTTGTATGGGAAAGGCATAAAATGTACATCAGACATTAAACCGGTACGACGGGATTTGGTTCCAATGTTACCCATCATTCCCATAGTACCATTTGTCATACCATGATACGCACCACGGAATGCCATCATAGCATTACGGCCAGTTGTCTGTTTAGCAAGTTTGATTGCGGCTTCTACAGCATCTGCGCCAGACGGACCACAGAACTGGATTACACTCTGTTCCGCCAACTCTTGTGGCAAAAAGTGTTTTACTTGTTTGATATAACGATTTTTCACCGGAGTCGTAATATCAAGTGTTTGATAAGGTAGCCCAGAATCTAGGTGATCTTTCAGTGCCTGGTTAATTTCAGAATGGTTATATCCAAGCAATAAAGTACCAGCACCAGCAAGACAATCTAAAAAGATTTGTCCGCGGGTATCTTCTACTAGCAAACCATATGCCTGTTTAATAGCAATAGGTAAACGACGTGGATAAGAACGCACTGCAGATTCATTCTGCTCTTGTGCAAGCAGTTCTTCATCTGGTGTTAAATCATAAAGACCATCAACTTGTGGAATTTGATTTGAAAAAATAGTGTTAGCAGTATCGCCAACTTCAAAGGCTACGCTCATTTTTTTCTGCCCTCAAAATATATAAACAACCCTACTTATTTTTCATTTAATAAAAGTAGGAAACAGCAAAACATCCACTTTTAATGTCATAAAAGCGGCTACATTGTGTCATTTGAAATGACGGAGAGGAGAAATCGCCAGTATCAAGGCTCGGTAATGCTACTGTCTTGCAATACAGGACATTCTGGTAATAAAAAGCTGATTAATGATGGTGAAATATGTGTATTCAATGTTGGGTTTCCCATTTTTAGCCGCTCCCACGGTCAACAGTATCCCGTCTACTAGCAAAAGGATTCTTACCAGTACCTACCCTACGTAGTATAAACAATCAGCTTGAATGTTTACTACGCGTTTCCCCCAGATAAACTCACTACCTCCGAGATTGTTCGCGAAATTAACATAAAATGACTTTGTAATGCAATCTTTTTTATCTTCCTAAATGACATATTAATCACTACTAAATCAAAGAGATTAATATCACTCTGTATTCTCATAATTTTTACGATTTCCCCATTACAGAGGAAACCGAAAAAAGAAATCGTTTACATCTATTTTTCTTGTTTTACATTAACTTTGGGCAAACTTCTATTCAACAAAAAATAGCCAATAATAGCTGCAGTAGTCGAACCTAAAAGAATACCCAAGCGGGAAAATACATCATATTCCCCTTCCAGATGACCAAACGCCAGTGAAGAAATAAAGATAGACATGGTAAAGCCAATGCCACATAAAACCGATACAGCAAAGATATGTTGCATTGTTATTCCGTCAGGCATTCGAGCGATTTTAAGCTTAACCACCAGCCAACTAAAACTGAAAACCCCCAATGGCTTACCGATAAGCAGTCCTAAAGCGATCCCCAGAGGAATTGGATTGAACAACGAACTCAGTGAAATACCACTTAAAGAAACCCCCGCATTTGCATAAGCAAATAGTGGTAATATGAAGAAAGCCACGTAAGGATGTAAGACATGCTCAAGATGTTTCAACGGTGATTCCTGATCCTTTTTACCTTGCATAGGAATTGCAAAACCAATCACTACACCAGCTAAAGTAGCATGCACCCCTGATTTCAATACTGCGATCCATAAAATAGAACCCACAATCAGATACGCAGAAAGGCTGGTAACATTTTTTATATTCAGAATCACCAGCAAAATTGTCATCGCCAGACCAACACTTAATGCTAAAGTCGATAATTCGTTACTGTAAAATAGTGCGATAATCACAATGACACCGAGGTCATCAATAATTGCTAACGCCAGAAGAAACAGTTTAAGACTCACTGGTACCCTGTTTCCTAATAAGGCCATAATTCCTAAAGCAAAGGCAATATCTGTTGCTGCGGGAATTGCCCAACCATCAAGAGCTATCGGATCATTTATATTAAAAGCACTATATACCAAAGCAGGTGCTATCATTCCGCCTATTGCAGCAATCACCGGAAATATCGCACTTGCTCTCGTTTGTAATGCGCCAATTAATAGCTCTCGTTTAACTTCAAGTCCAATAAGCAGAAAAAAGATCGCCATTAAACAGTCATTGATCCAGTGAGATACCGACATTCCTCCGATATAGCTATGTAGAAAAGAATTATAGACAGAAGATAATGGTGAATTAGCCGTAATCATTGCCAGTACAGCAGCTGCGACAAGTAGAATCCCGCCGGCGGATTCGAGCTTAAAAAAATGACGAGTCATTTGTATCATTGAGTGAGCCCTATTACATCAATATTCAACTAAAATAATAGTGCAGAGTGTAACGATATCAAAACTCATACAAAAATCGATTGTTCAGATATTATAATTCGAAAATCCCGAAATATAATATCTGGGACACATGTATATAACGAAAACTACAATCCGTCGCGGAAAAATTTCATAGGAGAACGAGCTAACAGTTTCGCCAGAGGGATAACACCCGCTAAGACAAGAGCCAATAGTGAATACACCACCGTTTTAGCATAATCCCAATAGGCTAAATGTAATTGCACAGACCAACCAAACGTCTGTTTTACCAATGTATCTATAACCACCTGAGATAATGAAATTCCCAAAGGAATGGAAATAACCAAAGCAATCAAACCAAAAATAAATAATTGGATTCCACCGATTGTGATCAGTTCTTTATTTGATACGCCAAAGCAACGCAGCAGAGCAAAATGTTTTTGACGGGATACTTCACCAGCAAGAGTCGCAAAAAATATCCCTACAACAGCAATAACAAGAGTAATGGTGCCAAGAGCCTGAGCTGATGAGAATGTACGGTCAAATGTATCTAATACTAAATGCCGAATACTACTTACTTCATATATTCTTTCAGAATCCATATGAAACTCGGTCATCAGTTTATTCTGTAATTCCTGCTGAGCAGAGTCTGAATGTTTAGAAACTCCAAGTGATATCACTACGTCACCATGACGGCCAAAATAGGTTTTCCAGACATTTTCAGCTACGATCAACTGATGAAACGGATTGCCATAATCATAATAAACTCCGGCAACTAACCACTTTCCTCCCATGGGCTTAGGCAAGTTAATATAGTCACCTGAACGTAAATGGAGTTTCATCGCGGTCGATTCGCTAATCATGACACTCTTATCGCGATGCAACACCTCCCAGTAGTCTGGAATAGCGACTTTGATCGTCTGACTGTCTTTTTCTGTGTCACTTTTACCGACACTGACAACCTGCAATAAACCACCCGGAATGGTTAAGTCATGTTCCCAGCGTTGCCAGATGTTTTCAACTTCCGGTTGTTGCCCTAACCAGGAAATAATATTGTCAAAATTGTCTGGTGTTCCATAAATATAAAGATCAGCAGAAAAACGTTGCTCAAGCCAGTCCCCGGTTGTTGTCCTGAAACTTCCTGTTATCGTTTCAACACCGACATTAGCGGTAAGTGCAATCAAGAAAGCCATGGTGGCAACACCCCGATAACTCATACTCATAGCCGCATCAGCAAAAAACCAGCGAAGTTTGACATTTTTCAATCGATAAGAAAGCAGATCAAACGCTTTCCAAATAATGTAAGGAGCTAATAACCCCACAGAAACCAGAATCAAACCTAAAATTATCAGCGCAAAAACCGGCGTAATTTGAAACTGAAACAATATCACCGTAACAATAAGTAATAAAATGGCAGCAATCGCCTGCAGTAAATACTCGAAACCGGCAAATCTTACCAATGATAGCCTCGAGGTTAAGCGGATTGGTCTGGATTTTAACAGTCGGAACAACGGCCATATGCAGGTACTGCCGGCACCAACAACGGATAAAAGAAAACTCAGCAGACACCAGCTCCAACGCCAGTCAATAAAACCGAAGATACTGCCATCTGTTACATCGTCCAGACTAATGTAGAAATGCGGGGCCAAATACATCGAAAGTAAATAGCCGAATATATTACCGCACAACCAGGATATAAAAATAAAAACAAATAATTCGATGGCAATTGAG
Source organism: uncultured Vibrio sp. (assembly GCA_963676525.2). Taxonomy (GTDB): domain Bacteria; phylum Pseudomonadota; class Gammaproteobacteria; order Enterobacterales; family Vibrionaceae; genus Vibrio. The sequence goes on along the minus strand of CAXXNB010000011.1, from coordinate 938,076 downwards.
CGCGCCAGATCCATCCCGGATACGCCAGCCTGTCTGAGCATTCCAACCAAAGGTTGCCTCTGAACAAACGAAAGCGAAATTGCCTGATAAAATATAAACAAACCAACCAGAAAAGCGAGCATCCCCATTGCGGTTAAGTTCATATGAAGTGCTTTTGCAAAAGAACCAAAGTTAGAACGATGATTACGAACTAACATCATATGAGCAGGTAAAGAAGACTTCAGACGCTGTATATCCTCAAACGGCATTTCACCGCAGGTAATAACGGTTAAATCCGTTGAGTCTTTAATCAACTGAGTATTGCTAAATAAGGTAAGTACTCGATTACCATATACGACATTATATTGGTCAATAATAACAGGGCCTATTTTTTCACCGGAAATAAGTGAAATGAATTGCCCCTCAGAAATACCCAGTTGATCAGCAAAATCTACACTGATTAATACACTTTGATCGGCTAATCCTTCACCTAACTGTTCATGAGACAAAGAAGCAATGGAAAGCCCTGTGTGATTCAGCGTAGGTTTAACACCTATCAGGGTAAATCCTGTTCCTTTCTGAGTCTGTAAGTTAGCACTTTCTAAGGGCAAGCATTGAGTAAAACCCTGCTTAACAATGTTTTCATAAGAAGAATAGGGTAATTCAGAATTAAGGTCTTTCGCCAGGATATGATATGGAAGTGGGTTGGCAAAAAGTTTTTCACCATGCTGATAACTCTTTAAAATATGATGGTTAATGGCAATGACACCGGTAAAAAGAGAAACGCCTAAAGTCAGTCCTAACCATACTAAGACAAACTGCAGTGGGTAACGTTTATAATGCCCTAATAGCGCTTTAACTACGGGCCAAAACATGTAAAACGCCCCCTTGAAGCCTTACACATCCTTCCATATGGCTGGCTACTTTTTCACTATGGGTAACCAGCAGAAGTGAACAATTTAACTGTTTGGTAAGCGTGGTTAATAATCTCATCACAGCAGCAGCATTTCGTTCATCAAGACTCCCCGTCGGTTCATCAGCCAACAATAACTTAGGCTCCATATACAGTGCCCGGGCAATAGCTGCCCTTTGTTGCTGACCACCAGAAATTTCTTCCGGGTACCGACCAAGCAGATTCATCAAATCAAGAGCAGATATTATCTGACGCCATAACCCATTATCTTCGGGTAAGCCACGCAACTGTCTGCAAAAACGAATATTATCAGCGAGATTTAAGGTAGGTAATAAATTGAATTGTTGAAACACATGGCCGATGTAATGCCGTCTGAATGCAGCACGATTATGTTCTGAAGCCTTATGCATAGGAAAGTTAGGAAACCAGATCTCGCCGGAATCTGCTTTATCGAGACCCGCAATCAAATTGAGGAGCGTACTTTTCCCGGAGCCACTTTCTCCCATTAAGGCAAGCTGTTCTCCCCGATTTAATGTTAATTCAGTGCCCTGTAACACAGAGTGGAATTCGCCTCCATCTACATATCCTTTGCAAAGGTTCGACAACTGTAACATTAAACTCTCTCATCCATTAAAACAGCACAGGGAATCTACACTAAAAACGTAGTTTTAGAAAGGACTTTCATTTTCAATGATTTTTACAACCCATTAGTAACATATTATTAACCATAAGTTAATACGATCTGTTATAAATCAGCATGTAATCAATTGAAATTCTGGACTAAAGTCTTTTAACCTCCGATATGAAATCGGAGGTTGATATTTCACTGACTTGACGTTATTTTTCAATTTCAAAATCAATAGGAATTTCTGCCAAAAACTCCCCTTTGTTTTGTGGGTAGATCAGATATTCACCATGATATTTAACGTTAGATTTATAATCCGTTCTTTTATGCACAACAAATCCGGCTTTCCATGCCAGTGAAATAAACTTTTGATGATCGCCACGAACAAACCAGCTCATTGGTTTTACCAGCAGTTCACCATCAAAACAGGACTCACATTGATCAGCACATAAAGCGACAGAATTCTGCTGTTCAGTAAATATCTGAACTTTACCCTGCCCGACTAGTGGCTCCGAAGTACTGACTTCCCACCCGATTGATTCTAATTGATCCAAAAAGGCTTCTATCTGTTTATCAGTGATGTCTGTTTCTTGTGTAAAACTTACCTGATAAAAAGCAGAAATGCGCTTAAATAGCACAGGCAACGCTGCTGCACTTCCTTTAGAGCGACCGGCTTTCTGCCAACGGGTCAGATCATCACCCACAATTCTCGGATACGTTTGCTGTTTCAGCGCTTTCGTTACCCAATGGACCAGATGATGATTATCCGATACCGGAGAGTTAATAAGCTTGCCCGTTTGATGTAGTTGCTCCATCTCATCAAGAGCACTGTTTACCAACTTTTGAATTTCCAAATAATATTGACTCATAAAACGGAACCACTTAATTATTAAAAATAGATTCGATTTCTTCGTCACTTAAATAACGATATTCACCGGGTTCTAATTCGGGATCAAGTTCAATGGTTCCAATACGCTCACGATGTAACCCTTCTACTTTATTACCTAAAGCAGCAAACATGCGTTTAACCTGATGATATTTCCCTTCACGGATAGTTAATAACGCTTCCGTTTCCGACACAACTTCTAACTGAGCTGGTAACGTCAGTTCTTTTTCATTTCTTAACTGAATTCCCTGCGCAAACTTATCTGCATAATCAGATGTCATGGGATCCGCTAACCATACCCGGTAAACCTTGTCACATTTATGTTTAGGCGAAGTAATCCGGTGAGACCACTGACCATCATCCGTCATCAGCACTAATCCGGTTGTATCTACATCCAACCGACCAGCAAAATGCAGCTTATGCCCATTTGGTTCATCGATAAGAACATAAACAGTCTGATTGAAACCATCTTCCTGAGAACAAACAAAACCTTCCGGCTTATTCAGCATGATGTATTTCGGGCCTGGTTTAGGTAATTCCCTATCTTGCCATTCAACACAAGCATCTTCATTTACTTTAAACGCACCTGTTTTGTGAATTTCACCATCAACAGTAACATCACCACTTTTGATAATTTGGGTTGCTTCTCTTCGCGTTAAACCTAAGCTATCACAAATATATTTATCGAGTCTCATGGATACCTCTATGTCGTAGAGTCGGGTATTATACTCATCGGTTACCGATTGTTGAGTTATTTAATATTTTTATTTTCTATGTATATTTTACGCCCCTATCAAGCTGATGCAGTAAAAGCCGTTATTCATTTTTTCAGACGTTCATCTAAGCCCGCAGTTGTTGTTTTACCAACAGGTGCCGGAAAAAGTTTAGTCATAGCAGAGCTCGCTCGACTGGCAAAAGGTCGCGTGTTGGTATTGGCTCATGTCAAAGAATTGGTTGAGCAAAACCATGCTAAATATGAAGGTTACGGGCTTAAAGCCAGTATTTTTTCGGCAGGCTTAGGTCGTAAAGAAACCGAAGAACAGGTTATTTTCGCTTCAATTCAATCGGTTGCGAATAATCTGGAACATTTTAAAAATCAGTTTTCTCTTCTTATTATTGATGAATGTCACCGAGTCCCTGAAGACAAAGAAACCCGCTACCAAAAAGTCATTCAACATTTAATCGATATCAATCCCGGAATTAAAATTCTTGGGCTGACAGCAACCCCCTACCGCTTAGGTATTGGCTGGATCTATCAGTATCATTCAAGAGGACTCGTTCGTTCAGAAGAACCTCGTTTCTTTTATGAATGTATTTATGAATTGCCGATCCAATACCTACTGGAAGATCATTTTCTAACTCCGGCAAAAGTTATTGACGCTCCGGTCCTGAGCTACGATTTCTCCCAGGTGACGCCATCTAAAACTGGCGTTTATAAAGAGTCAGAATTGAATCTGGTCATCTCAAAAAACGAACGTGCCACGCCACAAATCGTGCAGCAAATATCACAATTAGCAAAAATCCGACATGGAATCATGATTTTTGCCGCTACCGTTCGTCATGCTGAAGAAATACATCAACTGCTTCCAGAGAACAATTCAGCACTAATCACCGGTAGCACACCAACACTTGAACGAGATCAGATTATTAACTTATTTAAAAATCAGGAGATTAAATTTCTGGTCAATGTTTCTGTATTAACCACCGGATTCGATGCTCCGCATGTGGATCTGATTGCCATATTACGACCCACAGCATCAGTCAGTTTATATCAACAAATTATCGGTCGTGGATTACGGCTATCTCCAGGAAAAGAAGAGTGTCTCGTCCTTGATTATGCCGGAAATCAGTATGATATCTTTCAGCCAGAAGTTGGAGAGGCCAAACCAACTTCAGACAGTGAATTGATTACCGTTCCCTGCCCGGCCTGTGGTTTTAATAATTCATTCTGGGGCAAAGTGGATGATAATGGCTACCTGATTGAACATTACGGCCGCAAATGTCAGGGATTTTTCACAGATGAAGAAACCGGAGAGCGAGAACACTGTGACTATCGTTTCCGTGCTAAATACTGCCGGGAATGCGGTGCAGAGAATGATATTGCAGCCAGAGTGTGCCACCAGTGTGATGCGATCCTAGTTGATCCGGATAAAAAATTAAAAGAAGCGTTAAATCTTAAAGATTCATTAGTGTTTGAATGTGTAGACATGCTTCTGACTACAGCAAAAACAGAAAAAGGGCATAATCAGCTAAAAATAAGCTATGAAAGTGACAGTGGTGCCATTGTGCATGAATACTGGAATTTACGCACCAAAGCTCAAAAAGCCCGATTTATGCAGTATTTTGTACAAATGCACTTAGCAGACAAACATCGACCTTTTACTGAACTATCACCACTAAAAGTTGTTGATAATCAACATAGATTTCGTCTGCCAAAGTATGTTATTGCATCAAAAAATGGACGTTTCTGGACAATCAGAGATAAAATATTTGAGGAAGAATTAAGCATAAATTAAAACATCTCCTTTTCATTGCTTTAATTTGTCTGATTACCGCTATAAAACATTGCTCTGACACCAATAGAATGATAGTATCCGCGCTCGCTTTATCGATGATTTAATCACTCTTTAAAGTGTATATAGTCAACAAGGTCGCATTGTTGACTGAAATGTTCAATTTACTAATTTGAGAGTAAATACTATGAAATTTGAAGCAGTAGTACGTACTGAACTAGGTAAAGGTGCGAGCCGCCGCCTACGTCTAGCTGGCAAATTCCCAGCAATCGTTTACGGTGGAACAGAAGCTCCAGTATCAATCGTTCTAGAACACGATGATATCATCAACCAGATGGACAAACCTGAATTCTATGAAGCAATTACTCTAGTAATTGACGGCAAAGAAGTAAAAGTTAAGCCACAAGACGTTCAACGTCACGCGTTCAAGCCAAAAGTAACGCACATGGACTTCATCCGTATCTAATTTCCCTACCAGGAATTAATCGGATTTAATCCATCCTTTTGCATATAATTCGGCCTTACCAACCGATAAGATTTATAAAAAACCCGATGCTACCAACATCGGGTTTTTTATTGAGAAAAACTTATATCTCGTTCTAATTTCCACCTTAACCGTAAGCAGGCCATACCTATTCGTTTTCTTCTTTCCGGATAGTTTTAATATGAACCACCATGGTAATAATAAAAACAATCACTACAACCAATAGACAAAACCTTTAGTTCACCACTCACATCCAGCAAAGAAAAAACGCCCACTAGTGTCAGAATTATTTACACATTTTATATAAAATTTAAATGATTAAAAATCAATGCATTACATCAAAACAAAACTAACAATCCTGATAAACATATTTAATTGATGTCAGATAAATTTACACTCCCAACATATTAAAGCACTAATACACCAATAAAAAGGTTAAAATTCAACATATTAGTGAAGTGGTACGATATTTGCTTAATTTATATAAACTGGAACAAATATCACAAAAATGAAGAATAAATATGAAAACTAAATATTTCGCTATTTTTATAGGTTTAATGCTAAGTTTAACGTCTTCGGTTTCGTATGCTACCAATATTGATCTTTCTGTATACAGTGCAGGTTCATATGCATTAACGGAAAGTACCACCAATGATAAGGGTAAGAAGACAACTACAACTTCATATAGTAGTAGCTCAGAATATATTGCCGGTGTTGACAGTGATAATAGTGGGTGGCCTAAAACAACAACTTACTACAATAGTTGGGTTGTATTTGACCTCTCAGCTTTAATTGATCAAAACATTACATCTATTACTTCAGCAACATTGTCATTTTCTACAGTTCGCCATTCCGGTACTTATACTTTATTTGATGTTAGTTCTGACATTGATGCTCTCGAAAGTGAAACAGATGATTTTGCTGAATATTATGAAGATCTTGGAAGTGGAACATTATTTAGCAGTATTTTATTACAAAATTCTGATACTGATGACATTATTCAAATAACCTTAAACCAAGATGCATTGAATTCTCTGAATGAAGCATTAAGTTCTTTAACTCAATACTGGGCTCTTGGTGGAACTTATACTGATTATAACGCAAATGAAGCCGCAGGTAGCTATATTACTATTAGTGCTGAATCATTAGCATTAAGTGTCGAAGCAACATCATCTAGTGAACTTGTTAGTAGTGCAGCAACTGCTATTCCGGAGCCTGATACTCTTTTCTTATTTTCTTGTAGTATTGTGTTACTGACTCTTTGGCAATATAAATACAATAAAAAAGACAAAACCAATTTTTAAATAGCTTTGCCTTATATAAATACTACATATTCAATCTGATAAGTTTACCCACTCATTTCCTGAGTGGGTAAATTTTTCCAGCTTACAGTTTAAACCGACCAACTAAAGTAGTCAGTTCATGAGAGTGTTCCGTTAACTCTGCTGCTGCATGAGCACACTCTTCTGAGTTACTACTGTTATGATGTGTCACTTCATCAATTTGGTTAATACCTTCTGATACCTGATCTGCGCCTGTTGACTGTTCAGTAGCAGCCTGAGCTATTTCTACCATTAGTGACGATACCTGACTGACGTTATCGACAATTTCGGCAAGTGCCTGTGATGTATCAGTAGTAAGAAGAATACCTCGCTGAGTTTTAGATGCCGATGTCTCAATCAATTTAGCCGTTTCCTGCACGGCTTCCGCACTACGTGCGGCCAGCTTTCTGACTTCATCCGCAACAACAGCAAAGCCTCTGCCCTGTTCTCCTGCCCGGGCCGCCTCAATTGCCGCATTCAGGGCTAACAGATTTGTTTGTTCTGCAATATCTTCTATCGTACCAATGATATTGTTTATATCTTTACCTGATGATTCAATGTCCAGCATCGCACCACTGAGTTCAGACATTAAGTCGTTCCCTTTAACTGCCAGTTCATGGCTAACCCCGGATAGGTCACTTGCCTGTTGAGCATGGTCGGAACTTTGGCGAATTTGAGCAGCAATCTGTGCAATGGTCGCACTAATCTCTGTCACTGAAGCTGCAGATTGAGTCGCCCCACTAGCCAGATTCTGGCTTAAATCAGAAACCGATTTGGCATTTTCACCGATAACTTCAGAACGATGGGAAATTTGAGAAACCAGGTCATTAAGATCTGAGACCATCTTCTCTAATGCGTTGCCCAGTTGATCCTGCTCAGAGGCAAGTTTAACCTGTACTGATAAATCCCCCTGAGCTATCTTTTCTGCCGCATCCGCTTTCTCTTGTAAAGAATCTGCCATATTATCCAGAGCACCAGATAACAATCCGACTTCATCCTCTGATTGATAATTTACTCGCTCACTAAAATTACCTTTCGCAATTGTCTGAGCTATTTTAACGGCAGACAAAATAGGTTTCGATATTTGAGTTGCGACATACATTAAGGCAAGAATGGCAAGGATAGTGACTATTGAGCCAATCAGAACCTGATAAAAAATATTGCTTGCATTCTGCTCAGACAAATCATTAGTTAATTGAGTTACTTTTTCTAAAACAACATCTTTATCTACATCTAAAGTAATTCCCCACATTGCATCTGACTCACCCAAACTGATTGGAACAAAAATTTTATATACATTATTTTGTTCATCATCACGTGTATAAACTTTTCCCTGTCGGATGATATCTGTAACTTTAGAGGCGTCAGCACCATAAACAGTATCAATTGATTTGCCGATTAATTCCGGTTTTTGACTATCGGCAACAATTAATCCTTGTCCTGTAGAAATAGTAACCCGTGAATGACCACTATAAATTTCACTGGCAACAGATTCTGCCAGTTTCTGGACAAAATCTAAGTTAAAGTCAACACCAACTACCCCATAAAATTCTGTTCCTACAAAGATAGGAACAGAAGCTGTTGCTAACCATACGGATTTGCCCTGAACAACATAGGGTAGAGGTGCGGTAACCGCTTCTTTACGTGTATTTTTGGGAACCTGATACCACGCACCTTTTGCTATACCATTGGGATGTTTTGCATTTGAGTCAAACTCAACAAGAGGCTGAACATCTATCTTACCCTGACTATCCCGCGTCCAATATGGAGTAAACCGCCCTGTATCGGGAGTACTACCGTCTGTTGAATGCATAAAACCAGAGTCATTATTATCAAATGCATTGGGCTCCCAACAACTATAAGTACCGTTAAAGTCAGCATTTTTTTGTAATGCAGCCACAAGCATATCGTTAAATGACCCCCGGTTCAGACTTTGCGTGTTTTTAAGTAAATCATAATATTTAAGCGCAGATGTACTTGATGCAATCGTTCTGGCAACATTTAATCCCTGATCAATTTTGACATCGATGGACTGAGCTGACTTAATTGCTGTAGTTTCCAACCCTTTAAGAGTTTCTTCTTTAATTAATTCCGCTGCTTGGTGCGAAACAACCTTCAGCGAAGAGGATGAAGAGTAAATGTTATATCCAACAATGGCCCCTGCTGTAATTATCAGGCATACCCCCGCAGCAAGTGCGATTTTGGTTCTTATCGATTTTATGCTCATATTTTCTGCTACCTAAAACTAATTCATACACAAAGCTCTATACAGCCTAAGTTGACACATTGGCCAGATTGTATTTTTTCCGTTCTAACTGTTATATTTTTAGTATAATTTGCATTAAAAATACAATTCTATCAATCAAATACATCATTGTTTTAAATGAATATGATAAGTGACAGTATATGCCACTGAGTGAATTTACAAATATGTATCATGTCTGTTGTTGAAGTTTGTATAATCCTGCCGTTAATAAATAAATAAACAACACCTTAAGTTAATCTTAAGTTTATTAGTTTAAATTAGCTGTAGCTATTTTATAAAGTAAGCCTTTTGGAACGCGTTCAATATGAATCAACGTAATTACCTGACTCCCATAATTAAATTTACACTTTTCTCTTTAATTTTCCTTTCAGCCTCAAGGTTAGGACTAGCCCTCTGGCAATCAAGCCGATTACATGGTTCTAATGAATGGATACAGCTTTTTTTCGGTGGATTTCGGGTAGATATATCCACTTTATGTTATTTATTGATTTTGCCCGCTCTGTTACATGCCGTTTTTTCCGGTTCTCACCTGATTGGCCGAATCTGGCAATTCATCTTCAGAGTATGGATCACACTCGGTGGCTGGCTGCTCGTCTATATGGAAGTCGCTACTGTCCCATATATTCTTGAATATGATTTAAGACCAAACCGAATTTTTGTCGAATACCTGATTTATCCGAAAGAAGTATCGTCAATGCTTTGGAATGGCTACAAGCTTGAACTGTTCATCGGACTTGTTGTTTCTATTATAACTGTCCGTTTCTTATGGAAAGCCTCTGCACGTTGGTTCAGTGATTTAAGCTATCCGAAATGGTATTACCGCCAAGTTGTTGCAGTTATTCTAGTGGCTTTAGGTGTTTTAGGTGCACGTAACAGCCTGGGTCACAGGCCAATGAACCCGGCAATGGTTGCCTTCTCTACCGATCCTTTAGTCAATGATCTGGCACTTAACTCTTCCTATTCTGTCATTTTTGCAATGAGTCAGATGGAAAGTGAAAGTAGTGCTTTAACTATGTATCCCAAAATGGATACAAAAGAAGTTATTACAACCATAAGAAAACAAAGTGAGCTTGATGCCAGTGCATATGTTTCCGATAAATATCCAACTCTGGCTTATCGTGAAGCATCTGGAACGAAAAAGAAAAACATTGTTATCCTGCTGCTTGAAAGTCATGGAGCTCAATTTGTTAAATCATTAGGCGGTAAAGATTTATCACCTAATATTGATGATCTCATTCACACCGGTTGGGCATTTACTAATTTATACGCAACTGGTACTCGTTCTGTTCGCGGTATTGAAGCCGTTACTTCAGGTTTCCCTCCAACACCAGCGCGAGCAATCGTGAAATTAGGCAAAAGCCAGAATAACTATTTTACAATTGCAGATGTTCTGGAAAAACAAGGCTATGCGACTCAGTTTATTTATGGTGGTGAAAGTCACTTTGATAATATGAAGCGTTTCTTTTTGGGTAACGGATTCAATAACATTCAGGATGCAGAATCGTTTACCAACCCGGTTTACGTAGGTTCATGGGGGGCAAGTGACGAGGATGCATTTAATAAAGCAAATGAACAATACACTCAATTTACTAATGAAAATAAACCATTTTTCAGCATGGTTTTTACCACATCAAACCATACACCATATGGATATCCTGATGGCCGTATCAAACATGTTAATGAACCGGCAGCAACAAGAGAAAATGCAGTAAAATATTCAGATTATGCAGTAGGTGAATTTTTCAAAAAAGCCAAACAATCTAATTACTGGGACAATACCATTTTCCTTGTGATTGCCGATCATGACGCACGTACTTATGGTGACCAAATTGTACCTATCCCCCATTTCCATATACCAGCAATTATTACTGGTGGTGGTATAGAACCGAAAATGGATAATCGCCTGGTTAGTCAGCTTGATATGCCAACTACATTGTTATCTCTGGCTGGTATTAGTGCATATACGCCAATGATTGGATATGACTTAACACGGGATCTTCCAGTTGAAAAACAAAGAGCACTGATGCAACGTGATAAAACATTTGCTTTGATGGATGAGAATCATGACGTGGTTGTTTTCCAGCCACAAAAACCCGCACAAACATTTCACTATGATTCAAAATCAGAAGCACTCAACGAAGTAAAATTATCACCGGAAGTAGTGAAAGAAGCTCAGGCATATGCACTTTGGGGGAGTATTATGTATAGGAATAACTTTTATTCTCAACTCAAAGATTATCAGATAAAGCCTGAACTAAATTAATTTGATTTCATTTGCCTTTTTAAAGGTGAACTAGATGTAAAACCAAAAGCCATATTTGTTAACAAATATGGTTTTTCTTTAATCTTTTCGTTAGATGAGCCGAATAAAAAGCTTCCATGTTATTGATATAAAGAATACGTCAAAAAAGTCCTAACGAAACTATATTGACCGACTTCAAATTCAGTCCTATTTTTTGTGTAGTTCGTTATCAATAGGAGGTAAATATGAAGCGCTCGAGTTCCACATATCGTTTGAACATGATTAAAGAAGTAGCAATGCGTAAACAACATGAATCCCAAGCGAGTGAACCCGATCCAATGGCTGACTATATACACCACCTTCTTGTTGATAAACCTTTATCAGATAAAAAACCAGAAGCAAAACGGAATTTTAGTGGCACTCACTTTGATGAAAAAGTTGGCGGCTGGGTAAGTGATCGCTGGAGTGATCCCTTAAAATAATTCTTGCTGAGTATTATCAGAATCATCAGACACAATCACCGCTGAATTAGTTTCGAGCGGTGTTGTTTTATTTAGCCGTGCCGTTTGTTTTCGTTTATAGCGCCGCCGGCATAATTTAATAATATGAAGTTTTTCTTCATTGGACATATTCAGCCAATTAAATCTTTCCTCACGCTTTCTCATGCATCCTTTACAATAGCCTTTTTCATCAGCGGAACACACTCCGACACAAGGACTCGGTACTTCGAAAAAATCTAACTGCTCCATAAGACGAAATTCTCAGAGATAATATTAATTCAGCGGATATAACTAAGTTTGGTTTCATTATTAACCAATTACAACTGCAAAAATAAATTAGGTAACAATAGATATGCGAAAAGTCAAAGGAGGAAAATGAAAACCTTCTTCCATCACCGACAAAAGAGGGTTTTCTTATGAGATTACAGAAAATTAACGGAAAAGCATCACTTTAAGTGCCGCTTCATGGTCAATATCAGCGAATTCTTCAGGATTATCTAAACGAGATACAAATTGCATCTCCGGAGCAAACTCTGCCATCTGTTCGGTTAGAAACTGACTGGTTAATGCTGGTGAATTGACACAAGCCATCACAATGCCTTCATCCGCGAGTAAATCAGGTAATCTTCTCAGAATTCTCTTATAATCGGATGTTAATGCGAAACTGCCTTTTTGAAACGACGGTGGGTCAATAACGATCAGATCATACGGTCCGTTCTTTTTGATTTTGCCCCATGATTTAAAAATGTCATGAGCCATAAATTTCACTTTCGATAGATCATGACCATTTAAACGATGATTTTCCCTTCCAACTGAAAGAGCAGGTTTTGACATATCCACATTAACCACCAGGGATGCACCACCTTCAATTGCCGAGACTGAAAATCCACAGGTATAAGAAAATAAATTTAACACCCGAGATTGATGACTGTTTTGTTTAACCCAGTCCCGTCCCAGACGCATATCGAGAAACAAACCACTGTTTTGATTTTTTCCAAGGGACATCTGGTATTTAAGGCCATTTTCAGTAACAACAGGTTCCCAGTCTACATTTCCTGAAATAACTTCAGTCTGAGCACCATTCTGATAACGGTACTGAATAATGATCGCTTTGCCATTGGCCTGATGCCAGTTATCTGAATTAGCTAATGCCTCAAGTGATAACTTTAACTCTCCAATAAACTCATTATCCTGTTCCTTAAATAAAGCAACGACAAGCTGGTTGTTCACCCAATCTGCAGTTAACTGCTCTAAGCCAGTCCAGCGTTGTCCTCTGCCATGAAACAAACGACGGACTTCATTTGGCGCATGTTGTAACTGGTTGTGAATTTCAGTGATAAAATCGTTGATTGCACCCTTTTGCATAACATTCCCGTTCATTTTATTTGTCTTTTTTCGAAGGCGCTTTAGGCCAGTTCAGATTCATTGGTGAAGCCCATTCACCATCAATCACTTGTCTTATTTCGTCGAATTGCCAACGAGCACCATATTGATCCGATAAAGGAGATGAACGGAATTCATACTTATTCCCATCGTATTCAAACGATAAAAAATAAGCGTGCAGATACCCTCTGTCGGATTGGGACTGAGAGTTATAAATCGGATCGCCTAATATCGGAGAGCCAACCGACTTTAGTGCGACCCGGATCTGATGAGTTTTCCCTGTGAGTGGCTTGCACAAAAACAAACGCTCTCCGGGAGCTGCAGAAACTGAAAAAAACTGCGTAAGCGCCGGATTATTATAGGAAGGTAACAATTTCCAGGACGAACGACGAGAGCGTTCCATATCACCAGAGATCAGCCCCTGCTTTTTCTTTGGTTTCTTTTCACTTAACGCTAGATAAAATTTCTGTATTGCATGACTTTCAAACAGTGCCCCAAATTTAGCAGCCGCCTGAGAGCTTCTGGCTAAGATAAGCAGACCCGATGTCATCTTATCGAGTCGATGAACCAAAAACAGAGGTGCGCCATCAACACTTTTGCTCACTTCATTCAAAAGTGAAGTATCGCCATCATCTTTATGAACAGAAACACCAGGATATTTATTGATAATCAAAAAGTCTTGATGAGTGTATAAAATCTCAAACATACTCACTCCTTAAACCGGAGCGAGATTATAATGGTTATCCCCCCCTATGAGAAATAAAAATGGCCCGTTCAGGGCCATTAGGATAGATAAATTTTCAATTAAAGATGAGGATATGCAAACACCATCAAAATAGCGACTGGACAAATGAACTTCACATACCATGGCCAGATTTTCCAGAACAATGAAGATTCTATTTCCGGGTTGCCCTGTCTCAATTCTTCCAGCAGTTTATTGCGTTTCCATATCCAACCAACAACAACAGCCCACACAGCACCAAGCAGTGGCTGCATATAAACAGTAGTTGCATCAACAACAATGCCGAATAGTGTGCCGAAATTTAATGAGATAATAACGCTAACCGCCAGAATTAAACCACCAATAATCCAGGTCGCTGAATGCCGTCCCCAGTTTAATTCATCCTGAGCAGCTGCAACCGGAACTTCCAACATAGAAATCGCCGAAGTTAGTGCCGCAATAACCATCAGAACGAAGAAACCAAAGCTCATTACAATACCAATGCCGCCCATAGTTTCAAACATTGATGGCAGTACAGTAAACACTAAGTCGGCAGAACTTTTTAATTCACCTGTGGCAGTAAAAATTTCAACACCATTATTCTTTGCCACAAACATTGCCGGCAAAATTAACAGCCCGGCACTAAAAGCAACTGCAGTATCAATCGTAGCAACTTGTGCGGCTGTTTTAGGAATATTCACATCTTTTTTAAGATAAGAACCATAAACCATTATTGAGCAACAACCCAATGACAAAGAGAAAAATGCCTGTCCCATGGCGTCAACTAACAGCCCGCCATTGATATGCAACAAGTCCGGAACCAGGTACATTTTCAGCCCTTCCATTGCTCCGTCCTGAGTTAAGATATACATGATCATTACTGCAAACAGTACGAACAGCATTGGCATCAGTCTCGTAGACCATTTTTCAATACCATCAGCTACCCCTTTCTGCACCACAAAAATAGTGACCAGACTAAATAGCACTGCCAACACAATATTACGGCTATCACCAAAGGTAACCAGCCAGTTAGCTGCATCAACCATCCCCATAGATTGAAGAATCGGAGCAACAGCATACCCCATTAACCAGCCTGCAATAATGGCATAAAAACTGAGAATAAACGCAGCGGTTAACAGACCAATAAAACCAAAGCTACCGGCAGCAAAGCGATTACTTTTCCAGATAGAGCGAATTGAAGAAATTGGGTTGGCCTGACCGTACCGCCCAATGGTTAATTCAGCTATTAACATTGGATAAGCCAACAAAAACACCATCACCAGATAAATAACTAAGAAAGCAGCACCACCATTACCTGCTGCTTTGGTCGGGAATCCCCAAACATTTCCTAACCCGACGGCAGAACCTGCCGCGGCCATAATAAAGCCAATTCTTGATGAGAAATGACCTCTACTACTACTTGCCATATTTTATGTACCAATTTTAACTAATTTTATATAGGCCCAGAAGCCTGTAAATTATTCTTTACAGAGGGTCGATTTATATCTGTCTGTCAAAGCGTGGCAAGTAAACCAGTTTCGGATTAGAATTGGAAGGCCAATATTGTAATATCTGTCTATTTTTTTGACTATATCAAGTTTTGTTTTCTATAAATGTTATTTTTAATACAACTAAACACTAGTTATTAACTTTTTTCCAACATAAGCACCTATCCCACCAATTGCTTATATCGGTTTTTTTTATTCGGCCTGTTCTCTACACAATAAATGGCAAATATAAATCTCCTTGTGCTAACTTTAACTGTATAAAATAATAGTCTTATTCTTTTTTAAGCTGTTAAGTTTCCATTTATACCATTACTATCTTATTCCACATCTTGCATAGTGAGTTATATGGACAAAGTCTATCATCTGATCACTCTTACGCTGATCGCCATCTACTGGCTGTTAGTCGCATCAGTAACTATCCGGGTCGTAACCAAAAGAACCGCTGTAAGTGTTTCTCTGGCCTGGTTGATGATTATTTATATTTTCCCATTTCTGGGAGTGATCTGTTATTTCCTGTTTGGTGAACTAAATTTAGGGAGTAAACGAGGAGACAGAGCCAGGGAGATGTTTACACCTTTCCGGTCATGGTTTAAACAACTCAACGACTGTCAGGTTCACGCCACCGAAACGATGGGGGCTCACATCTATAAAATCGATGAACTTTGTAACCACCGCATGGATATCCCAGCCCTGAGCGGAAATTCCCTGACACTAAGCTCAGACCCGAAAACAACACTTCTTGCCTTAATTGATGATATCCAGAAAGCAACACAGTCCATCCAGATGGTATTTTATATATGGCACCCTGCAGGCTTAGTTGAATCCGTATCATCCGCACTGATACAGGCAGCGAAACGTGGCGTTTCAGTTCATTTACTATTAGATGCAGCAGGCAGTCGCCACTTTTTTTCCAGCTCCTGGTATAAAATGATGAAAGCCGCCGGAATCACAATCATTCCCGCTCTGGAAGTGAATTTACTGCGGATTTTTTTTCGTCGGATAGATCTACGCCAACATCGGAAAATTATTATTATCGATGAAAAAATTGCCTATACCGGCTCAATGAACATGGTGGATCCATCAACATTTAAACAAGACTCTGGTGTTGGGGAATGGATTGATGTCATGGTACGTGTCACCGGACCGACTGTAAATGTGCTGGCTGCAATACATGCCTGGGACTGGGAATTTGAAACCGGAGAACGTTGCTTCCCTTCTCTGCCTGAGTGTTCTCTGGATCCAAATAGCGCACCTCATCCTATACAGGTTGTACCTTCCGGCCCAGGATTGCCGGAACACCTGATCCTGCAAGTTTTAACGTTGGCAATTCATCAGGCCAACGAAAGCATTACCATCACTACACCTTACTTTGTTCCAAGTGCAGATCTAATTAGTGCTCTGAAACTGACAGCACAACGAGGAATTGAAGTTAATATTATTATTCCTTATAAAAACGATTCACTTATGGTCAAATGGGCATCTCGCTCATTTTACGGTGATCTTCTCAATGACGGCGTTAATATTTATGAATTTTATGGTGGGTTACTGCATACAAAATCAGTAGTAATCGATAAGAAATTCTGTCTGATTGGTACCGTAAATATTGATATGCGCAGCCTGTGGCTGAATTTTGAAGTGACATTAGCTATCGATGACAGTGAATTCACTAAACAGTTATATGAGATTCAAAATCAATATATACAACAATCGTACAAAGTGATCTATTCTGAGTGGCAAAGTCGTCCTTTATATAACAGAGTCTTAGAACGGATTTACTATTTGTTCAACCCCTTGTTATAGTGTCGATACAAAAACAAATATACATTTAGCAACTTACGAAACAAGGACTCGTAATGTCAGAAAGTAAAAAAACACAACTCATCACCATGGGCCGGAAAAAGCAATGGACTCAGGGAGTTGTCAATCCTCCGATACAGCGGGCCTCAACAGTTTTATTTAACTCTGTAGCAGAAAAACATAAAGCAACAGAAAACAGAACCAATAAAACTCTTTTCTATGGCCGTCGGGGCACAAATACTCACTTCGCATTTCAGGATGCAATGACACAGTTAGAAAATGGCGCAGGTTGTGCCCTGTTTCCCTGTGGCGCAGCTGCGATAGCAAATACCATTCTTTCATTTGTTGAAACCGGAGATCACGTATTGATGGTTGATACATGTTATGAACCTACGCGTGATTTCTGCGACGTTATCCTTAAAAAAATGGGAGTAGAAACAACTTACTACGAACCGACTATCGGTAAAAATATTGAATCCCTGATTCAGCCTAATACTAAAATATTGTTTACTGAATCACCGGGCTCAATCACGATGGAAGTTCAGGATATTCCAACTCTTGCCGACATTGCACACAAACATGATGTCATCGTCATGATGGATAATACCTGGTCTGCAGGACTTCATTTTGATGCTCTGGAACACGGAGTTGATATTTCAATTCAGGCGGCCACTAAATATATTGTCGGCCATTCCGATACCATGATGGGTACGGCCGTAGCTAAAGCCCCATTCTGGGATCAACTCAGAGAGCGGGCTTATTTAATGGGACAGTGTGTTTCACCTGACGATGCTTATGCATCACTCAGAGGTCTCAGAACATTAGATGTTCGTCTGAAACAGCATCAGGCCAGTAGTTTAAAAGTAGCCAAATGGCTTGCCTCTCAACCAGATGTGGATCACGTTCGTCACCCGGCTCTGGAATCTTGTCCGGGACATGAATATTTCGAACGTGATTTTACTGGCGGTAACGGGCTGTTTTCATTTGTCATGAAAGACAGCTACCCAAGAGCAACAACTGCATTACTGGATGGCATGGAACATTTCGGAATGGGGTATTCCTGGGGTGGTTTTGAAAGCTTAATTTTAGCAAATGAGCCAAAAAGTTTTGAATCATTAAGAACGGTATCTAATCCTCATTTTACCGGCACATTATTCCGGATTCACATTGGTTTAGAAGACGTCGACGATCTGATTAAAGATCTGGAAGCAGGATTAAACCGCTATCGTGAGGTCTTAAAACTCAAACCAGAATAACCCTTCACCAAAAACTCCGTGGCTTACTTATCCAAGAGCCTCCGCCAAATCAATTGCTGCCACGTAGTTTTTCCGCTTTCTTAAGAATATTCTGGTTTTCTTAAGAAAGCCTTAAGTCTCAAAACATATAGTTAAGCCAATTCAATGACCAAGAGACATTCGCTACATGAAACCAGGAAATATTGGCTTAAAACGACTGTGTTACGCCGGAACCTATTCACTAAAAGGCCTACAAGCCGCATGGACACATGAAGCCGCATTCAGACAAGAGCTTCTTGTGATCACGCCTTTATGCATTCTGGCTACAACACTAAGCATCTCTGTTATCGAGCAAATTTCCCTGATCGCTTCTCTCGTATTGGTACTGATTACTGAATTATTTAATTCAGCAATTGAAGCAGTAGTTGATCGGATTGGTGATGAAATTCACGAGCTTAGTGGTCGCGCTAAAGATATTGGTTCGGCTGCGGTACTTGTTTCTATTTTTCTTGCTATTTTCATTTGGAGCTGGGTATTACTATGAAAATATTAAACAAAATCAGAACGACAAAACTGTCATATCACTCTGTAACAATATTACTTGCAGCATATTTCGCTTTAGTACTAAACCTGCCAATATATAAAGACTTAGCTAGCATTTTCCATAAATTGGAAGCAGTAGATACCGGGTTCGCTATTTCTATTCCATTTTTCTTCTTCTTTGCTCTGACTATAATTTTTAGTTTATTTACCTGGCCCAAAATAACCAAAGTCTTCTTTGCAATTCTCATCGTTATTTCAAGTATTGTGTGTTATGCAACATATAATTATGGGATCATTTTTGATGTTGATATGATACGAAATATTTTTCAGACAAATACATCAGAAGCAACATCCTATATCAGTACAACATCAATCGTATGGATTGCAGGGTTAGGAATCTTCCCAGCGATTTTATTGATGATGGCATCACTAAAAACAGAAAAAATGATTCCGTTCCTGGCAAAAAAAACAGGTGTAGTAGTCATTTCCTGCCTCGGCCTTTTTATTATTGCTTCATTTTATTACCAAGATTATGTATCAGTGGGACGAAACAATAGTTATTTGAGAAAAGTGATTATTCCGACTTTTTATATACATAGTGCTAATAAGTACGTTCTCCAGACTTACTTCTCTAAACCTATTCCTTATACTCAGATTGGTGTTGACGCGAAACAAATCGAAACTGAACATAAAAAACCATCACTCGTTGTATTTATTCTTGGCGAAACAGCCCGCGTTCAGAATTATAGTATTAATGGTTACAGCAAACCAACAACTCCGTATACCAATAAGCTTGATGTTATCTCATTTAAAAATGTGCATTCTTGTGGAACCGCAACCGCCATTTCGGTGCCATGTATGTTTTCCAGACTGGATAAAAGTAATTATGATGAACAAAAAGCGTACCACCAGGATAATCTGTTAGATGTTCTTAAACGAGCTAATATTGATATCTTATGGAAAGAAAATGATGGTGCTGACGAAGGAATTCCTAAAAATGTTAACTTCCAGAATTTACCCCGTAGTGACCAGTATCCCTTATGCGACAACAATCGCTGTTTAGATATCGCACTATTAAATGATTTTGACAAAAATGTAGGCAAGCTGTCCGGTAACCGTCTGGTTGTATTACATTTAATGGGAAGTCATGGTCCAACATATTATCAACGTTATCCAAAAGATTTCGCTTATTTTCAGCCTGATTGTCCAAGATCGGATATTGAAAACTGCACTCAGGAGCAACTGATAAACTCCTATGACAATACTATTCGTTACACTGACTATGTGGTCGCTCAAACAATTGAGCAATTACAACAATTATCTGATAAATACGATACTGCGCTGATATATATGTCAGATCATGGTGAATCACTGGGAGAAAACGGAATTTATCTGCATGGTATGCCCTATTCTCTTGCACCGGATTACCAAAAACATGTACCACTTATGGTTTGGTTGTCTGATGATTTTAAAACAACCAAAAGCATCGATGAAGCATGTTTAAGTGAAAATGCTCAATCAAAAGAATTTTCACATGATAATTTATTTGATTCAATGCTGGGTATATTTGATGTTTCAACAAACATTTATCGGGATAAATCTGACTTATTCGCAGCCTGTAGAGAAAATAAAACCATCAGCTTAGCCAAAAATAAATAATATAAAAATAATACCGATGATTCAGAACTAAAAATCATCTGTATTGTCTATATGCACATACCAAAATAACGTAAATATGCAGTATAAACTATATGAAATTATTAATAATCGAGGACTCCGATACTCTTAGACGGAGTATCGTTATTGGCTTAAGTAACCTGGGATTTACCATAGAAGAAGCTTCCGATGGTCAGACAGGTCTCGATATTGCTCTACATAACCAATACGACTTAATTATATTGGATATTATGCTGCCAAGTATTGATGGTCTGTCAATCCTCGATCGTCTTCGTAGCAGCAATAATGACGTGAAAATTTTAATTTTATCTGCCAAAAATCAGCCTGACGATCGAGTTAAAGGCTTACTACAAGGAGCGGATGATTATCTGTCAAAACCATTTGTATTTGATGAATTACATGCCCGAATCCTTGCTTTACTCAGAAGAGAAGCAAACTATCGTTGTGATGACAACATCCGTCTTGATAAATTTTCCTTAAATATATTAAAAAGAGAATTTTTATATAAAGATACTATAATCAATCTAACTATTTCAGAATATAAGATCGTAGAATATTTTCTCCTAAACCTTAATAAAGTTATTGATATAGACTCACTCACATCAGCCATTGCAGGAAACTTTGATTATGTATCTAAAAATACAATTCATGTACATATATCGGCTATTAGAAAAAAAGTAAGAGAATATGGCGGTGAACTACCTCTTAAACATAAAAGAGGATATGGTTATATTTTAGAAGGCACGCATAATTAAAATGCAAAAATCAAGTTCAATAAGAAAAAACCTAACCAATCTCATATCATTATCTTTGGCTACTGTTTTATCTATTTTATTTATACTGATCGATATAAATTTAGATGACTGGGCAGAAAATCAATTTAGGAATGATGTAAAAAGTCAATCATACATGTTGAAATCTGTAATCTCCATGAATAGTGACTCTTTAACATCAATAAAAGACAGTGAAATACTAAGTCATGATGAATTTAAAAACATATATTTTCAAGTCTGGATTGATGGGGAAAGTATAAAAAAATCAAACAATTTAGATGATACCCCTTCATTCAACCTCATAAAATACGACATTCCGTTAAACACAACAAGAATAACGGATGTAAACTTACCAAATGGTGATGAAGGATTAGCTACGTTAACTTCTTTTACTATATCAGAAAACAATAAATCCATATATTACATAACTATTTATGATTCAAAAAGAAAATTAGATAATGTGCTATATCTAGTGGATGCTGCTCTTATTATTAGCTTTTTATTCACAATATTAATCACAAGAATTCTCGCTCAAAAAATAGTATTGGTTGGATTAAAGCCATTATTTGATTTAAATGAAGAGATTAAGAAAACCACTAAATCTCCTTTTAGATTAATTTCTCCATCCAATAAACACTATCATGAAATTGAACCTATATACAAATCAATCAATAATTATATAATAAGCAATCAGGAATTAATGAAAAATGAGCAACGAATTACTAGTGATATTGCACATGAACTTAAAACCCCAATATCAGAAATAATGACACTAACAGAAATTTATCAAAAATTCCCTCAAGACCCAAGAATATCAGAAAACTTCACCGATGATATACTAAAAACAGCCTATGAAATGAACAACTTAATTAATGAGTTATTGTCACTACAAGATGAAGAAAAACTAAAAAAACAAAAAGATGAAGATATTAACCTTCTCAACTTAATAAATTACACCAAAGACAAATTAAACATAAAATCAGATGATATTTATGTAAATAACAGGGGAATTCATGTTTATGCTAAAAGAATGGCATTATCCATGATACTTAGAAACCTAATCGATAACGCAATATTTTACAAATCAAAAGATTATGCAGCCAATATTAATATCAAAGAATATGGAAAATATACTTATATAATTATAAAAAACAAAACAGAAAATACAATTAGCGAACATAATCTAACTGAACTAACCAAACCTTTATTTAAATTAGATTATTCAAGACATAATAACCATCATTATGGTTTAGGATTAACAATTGTAAAAAAACTTTGTGTCGCCTGTGATTATAAGTTATTTATTTCCCAAGATAAAAACCTTAATTTTTACGCCGTAATCAGGATATAAGCACCATTTATTGAAAATCAATTATTGAGAACAAAAGCAATCTGCACTATGTTCATCGATCAATCCACATGCCTGTAAATAAGAATAACAAATCGTCGAACCAAAAAATTTAAACCCACGTTTTTTTAAATCGCGACTGATTTTATCTGACAATTCAGAGTTTGCCTTAAATTCATTCAATGTTTCAGGACGAAGAATGATCGGTTTGTGGTCAATATAAGCCCACAGGAACTCACTAAACGATCCAAATTCTGTCTGAATATCGAGAAAGATTTTTGCGTTACTGATCGCGGCCTGAATTTTCCCCCGATGTCTGATGATTCCCGGGTCGTTCACTAGTTCTTCCACTTTTTGCTCATCAAATTTAGCAACCAACTCAGGATCAAAATTGGCAAACGCTGCTCGATACCCTTCCCTACGGCGCAAAATTGTGTACCAGCTTAATCCAGCCTGAGCCGATTCAAGAACAATAAATTCAAATAACGTCTTATCGTCATAAACCGGCTGCCCCCACTCTTCATCGTGATATTTTACGTAATCAGGCTTATTCAGATCTAACCAGGGACATCTGATTTTATCCACACATACCTCTTTTAATAACTGAAAACTAAAAACTGATAACTATAACCGCTACAGATTCTTAAACGCCTTATTTACTTTATGTGCATCAGAGACAACGTATGCTTCCATTTGTCTGACTGAAGACTCCATTTTATCCAGATCGCCGGTTAAATTCTTAAGTAGCTCACTGGGGGCTTCACCCTGTTTCCAGGGACACTGTTTTAATGTATGTGATTTTTCATACCCATTGTCTTCGTAAAAACTACCGGGCTGCTTTTCCAACATCAGGCTAAGTGCTATATAGGCCAGACAAACAATAAACCAACCACCGAGCAAGGTAACAGAAATGACAATTATTCTGACTAACCAGACTTCAAGTCCGAAATAATTAGCCAAACCGGCACAGACGCCTGAAATCTTACCATTCACCGGATCTTTGTATAACTCTCTACCTGCCATCATAACCTCGCCAGTTTGGAGCCTCATCATCTAATATTTTTTCCAGAGTCTTAACCCGTTGTTTAAGAGACTCTGTTTGCTGCATCAGTTGATGAAGCTGTTGTAGTTCATCATCGTTAAGCCCCATGCTGGTATGTCGCTTACTTCGGTAATGTAATATCAGCCATAGCGGAGCCACAATGACTACAAATGCCAGCAATGGCAAAAATATAAATGTCATCATTCGTTACTATCTGCCTCTTTATTTAATTTCTGCTTTAATGATGCTAATTCTTTTTCTATTTCATCCTGAGCCTGAAGTTCAGCAAACTCATCCTGTAGCGATTTCTTATTCGTAGAATAGGCATAAGAATCAGCTTCTGCATCCAGTTCATCAATTTTGCGGGAAAACTGCTCAAACTTAGCCAGTGTTTCATCGGCCTGACTTTTATACAGGTGTTTCTGAATATCTCTGCGACTACCCGCAGCAGAAGTACGAATAACCAGCGCCTGCTGTTTTGCTCTTGTTTCAACAATTTTCGCTTCCAGCTTATCGATTTCACCAGTGAGTTTTTCAACGGTTTCATCAATAAGTTCTAGCTCATTTTTTAGTCCATTGATAATTTCAGCCAATTTCTGTTTTTCAATTAATGCAGCCCGAGCCAGATCCTCTCTGTTTTTGGTCAGAGCTAATGAGGCTTTATTACTCCATTCTGTGGCCTGATTTTCTAATGCGGAAATTTTTCGCGTTAAATCTTTCTTATCAGCAATCGCTTTTACAGAATCACTTCTGACTTCAACTAACGTGTCTTCCATTTCCTGAATAATTAATCGAATCATTTTTTCCGGATCTTCGGCCTTATCCAGCAATGCA
The DNA here is from genome assembly GCA_963676525.2 of uncultured Vibrio sp. Taxonomy (GTDB): domain Bacteria; phylum Pseudomonadota; class Gammaproteobacteria; order Enterobacterales; family Vibrionaceae; genus Vibrio. The sequence goes on along the minus strand of CAXXNB010000011.1, from coordinate 913,485 downwards.
CTAATATTCGAATTTACGATATCAGCAAATCTTGAAAAGATACCCATAATATTTTCCTCACTTCATAACACCAAATGGCTCTCTACCTATACTGTTTGTAGTATTTCAATTCTCATGCCAATACAAATTAATCTTTAAAAACAACCAATTAATACAAACAGCTCTTATATTTTCTTATATGAGAGTGAAAAATTAACCATTTAATAGTAAATTTAACTAAAAAAGGAAATAAGCATGAGACGAAGAGATAACTTAATAGGTGAGTCCCCTAATTTCTTGGCAATGCTGGAAAAGGTATCTCTTCTGGCAAAAATTGAAAGACCTGTTCTCATTTTAGGAGAAAGAGGTTCCGGTAAAGAACTGATTGCCTCCCGCTTACATTATTTATCATCCCGTTGGGAACAACCTTTTGTCTCTATGAACTGTGCTGCACTATCCAATGAGTTGGTTGATTCCGAACTGTTCGGACATGAATCCGGAGCTTTCACCGGAGCCAGAAATCAGCATCAGGGACGATTTGAACGCGCCGAGAAAGGCACGCTGTTTCTCGATGAAATTGCTACAGCTCCCCTTCATGTTCAGGAAAAATTACTACGAGTTGTAGAATATGGAGAATACGAACGCGTTGGTGGCCACAAAACACTAAAATCAGATGTTCGGCTAATTACAGCAACCAATCAAGACCTTAATTTATTAATAGAAAAACAGCAGTTTCGGGCTGACTTACTGGATCGACTGACTTTTGATGTTATCCATGTTCCACCTCTGCGCGAACGACAAAGTGATATTCTCATCCTCGCAAAACACTTTGGTATCAAGATGTGCCGGGAACTGAATTTATCTTTTTTCCCGGGATTCAGCACCGAAGTTGAAGAATCTTTGCTCTCCTATCAATGGCCAGGCAACGTGCGTCAACTACGCAACGTCGTTGAAAGAGCTGTCTATAGTAATCAGGATACAAATTCACCAATTAATCAGATTGTCTTTGACCCTTTAAAAAAACCGTATCAAGCGATTCTCCACACCACCACTCAAAAACAGAATATTCCCCAGTCACCTGTCTGTTCGTTACCACTTGACTTAAAATCATGGTTGGAGAATTCAGAGAAAAATATTTTAGTTACAACGCTCGAAGCACTTCATTTCAATCAAAAAGAAACAGCGAAACAATTAAACTTAAGTTATCATCAGTTACGGGGTTTAATAAGAAAGTACGCAATTTCGACAAAAAACGGCCAATAAAACTAAGCCTTATACCTTTCCCGTTGGTAGACTATGCTAAAAGTGTTAAAGTGGCGCTAGTTAAAAAGGGAACGGTTATTCCCGCACTATTAAAATTCTTTTGAATATGAAAATACTATCAAATGTAATGCTAAGCATGATTAGCTTAGTTATGCTTTCAGCATGTAAAGATAACATTGATCATGACACCATTCGCAAATCTGGTTTCGTCTACTGCGCTCAGGACAATATCAATTCATTTAATCCGCAATTAGCAGAAAATGGTATTGTTGTTAATGCATTAGGACCACAAATATATGACACCCTCCTGGTATTAAATAGCAAAAGTCAGAAACCCAGTACCAACATTGCCGAAAACTGGAGTGTCAATGAAGACCGAACCCGTTATACCTTTAAGTTAAAACAAAACATACACTTTCAGAAAACAGCCTGGTTCACTCCATCAAGAACGCTTAATGCAAAAGATGTTGTTTTCAGTTTTGACAGAATTATAAATCCTGACAATCCATTTCACTTTGTAAATGGCGGACATTATCCGTGGTTTGACGGGATCAATTTTAAAGAGCTGGTCAAATCCATAAATAGGATAGATGACTATACAGTCGAATTTATATTAACCAGACCGGATAACAGCTTTCTCTCTAATATAGCCACCTCATATGCGGTTATTTTATCAGCTGAATATGCCGATCAGCTCACGTTGGCTGATGAAAAAAGCATGCTAGATACCTTTCCTGTCGGAACCGGACCATACTATGTCGATGAATTCCATACCAACGACTTTATCCGTTTACATAGAAACGAAGAATATTGGAATGGTGTAGCAAAAATGTCTCAGGTTGTGTTTGATATATCTCAGAGAGGAACCGGCACACTGGCAAAACTGCTTCTGAATGAATGTGATATTTTAAGTACCCCTATTTCCAGTCAAATTCCTATTATTGAGCAAAGACAGAATATTAATCTACTTTCAGCTCCGGCAATGAACGTTGCTTATATTGCCATTAATACAGCACACCCAGCGATAAAAGATGCCCGGGTCAGAAAAGCGATTAGCATGGCGATTGATCGTAATAAAATTCTCGATTCTGTTTACTATGGAACAGGTAGTATTGCTTACACCATGCTTCCCCCCTCATCCTGGGCATATCAGAAAGACACCCTTAACGTTCGTTATGACAAAAATTACGCGCTTGGTTTATTAAAAGATGCAGGATATGCTTCCGGGTTAGAGTTAACTATGTTGGTACCACTGAAACCCTCATCTTATAATCCCAGTCCAAGAAAAACGGCCGAATTAATTCAGTCAAGTCTTAAAGACATCGGAATCACGCTACATCTGATGTCTGAAAAAAGAGTCGATAGAGAAGAACTTGACAGTGTTGATATGATCATCACTGGTTACACAGGAAAAACAACCGATCCAGACTCATTCTTACGACCGATTTTATCTTGTTCGGCCATTGATCATGGTCGCAACCTTTCTAAATGGTGTAATCCTGATTTTGATTTTTTACTGGATTTAGCTCGTGAAGTTGATCAAACAAGATACCGTTTGAATGTTTACAAACAGGCTCAATATCTCATCAATGAAGAGGTTCCTGTTATTCCTTTGGCTCACGGGATGCAATTTAAAGCATATAATAAAACTCTTAAGGGGTTTCAGATTAATCCGTTCAATGTTGCGCCGTTTAATCACGTTGAGAGGGTACAGTAATGCTTATATATATCCTCAGAAAGATATTTCTGTTTGTTATTACTCTTTTAATACTGACTCTGGTTGGATATAACATTCTTCGCCTTGATTTAACTTCACACTGGGCGATGGATAATTTTTGGAGTGGGTGGAGCACGTATGTGACAGAACTAATCCACTTAAACTTTGGAATCAACAGCCAGGGCGTACCAATCATTGAAGAGTTAAAAGTCGTCTTCCCTGCCACAATCGAATTATGTGTTATCTCATTCGTTATTTCGTTATTTATTGGTATTCCTCTTGGTACACTCGCGGGTATGAAGCAAGGTAAATGGATCGATACTGTAATTTCGTTTATCTCTATGTGTGGTTATGCTGCTCCGGTTTACTGGATTGCCCTTATTTTAATTTTAGGTTTATCACTTAATTACGAGCTGTTTCCGGTTTCAGGACGGTATGACTTACTCTACAAAATTGACCATGTTACCGGATTTACGGTAATTGATGTGTTCCTGTCAGAAAAAGCCAATAAACAACAGGCAATCCAGAGCGTACTACAACACTTAACGTTACCCTGTATCGTTTTAGCTCTCTCTCCAACAACTCAGATTACACGTTTAATGAGAGAGTCTGTGTCCGATGTAATTAATCAGAACTATGTCCGTGTAGCTAAAATTCGCGGTCTGTCTCAATACAGTATCGTCCGAGAGCATGTACTCAGAAACGCGATTCCTCCCATTATCCCTAAATTTGGTTTTCAGTTATCAACCATGTTAACCATCGCTGTAATAACGGAATCAATATTTAACTGGCCAGGTATCGGGCGCTGGTTATTGAATGCATTAGCGGTAGAAGACTATACATCAATTCAGGCTGGAGTCATCGTTGTTGCATCTGTGGTTTTATCTGCCAACATTCTGTCAGATCTGGTTGGCACATTTATAAATCCGCTGGTAAGGAAAGAGTGGAATGCTAAGCAATAATATATATCAGGAAGAGCACATCCCTACTCAGTTCGAACGTTTCTGGAGAAGTTACCGTTCGAACAGCCTTGCTATGTTTGGATTATGGTGTCTTTTGTTTCTTGTTCTTGTCACTATTCTTGCGCCATGGATTTCTCCGCATAACGGACAATTACAAACAGGGAACTTACTTCTGCCTCCGTCATGGGATCCTTCAGGCAGCGTTGAATACTTTTTCGGTACCGACGATTTAGGCAGAGACATCCTGTCCCGGGTCATAGAAGGTTCCAGACATTCGCTGGGTTACGCGATAACAATTACTACGATTGCTACATTGTTCGGATGTTTGATTGGTATTTTAGCTGGAATGACTTCAGGTTTACTTTCCAGTACCTTAAACCACTTGCTAGATACTATTGCTTCAATACCATCATTATTGTTAGGTATAATCTTTGTTGCCTTTCTGGGTACAGGTGAAATCAACGTATTATATGCTGTAACTTTATCTTTAATACCAAGATTTATCCGTTCTCTGTATATTGCTGTCCATAATGAAGTTGAGAAAGATTACATCATGGCAGCTCGTTTAGACGGAGCAAAGGATATCTATCTGTTATGGAACTCTATTCTTCCTAATGTCCTTACTGTTATTGCATCGGAAGTCACTTTCGCTCTGTCAGCGGCCATTCTTGAAATTACTGCTTTGGGCTTTTTGGGGCTCGGAGCTCAGGCCCCAAGTACTGAATGGGGTGCAATACTAGGTGATTCTGTCGAATTGCTCTATTTAGCTCCATGGACTGTCACACTCCCGGGATTAACCATTATGTTTACTATCATTATCATAAACATTGTTGGAGATGGAACTCGTCGAGCAATTAATGCGGGGATCGAGTAATGCCTATTTTAGATATTCGTCATTTAACAATCGAAATCGACACACCACAAGGCATTGTAAAAGCAGTGGATCGCATGAGTTTAACCATGAATGAAGGAGAAATTCGTGGTTTGGTTGGAGAGTCCGGTTCAGGCAAAAGTCTGGTTGCCAAAGCGCTCGTCGGTTTGAGTAAAGAGCAATGGAATATTACAGCTGACCGTATGAGACTCGGAAATATTGACCTGCTCCAGTTAACGCCCAGAGAACGCAGACGAGTTATTTCCCGTGATCTCGCAATCATTTTTCAGGAACCATCAACCTGTTTGGATCCTTCTGATAAGTTGGGCAAACAGCTTATCGAAGCCATTCCGTCCCGGGCATTTGACGGCGCATGGTGGCAACGATTTGCGTGGAGAAAAAAACAAGCAATCGCTCTGCTCCATAAAGTGGGGATCAAAGATCATAGCCGGGTAATGGACTGTTATCCTTATGAACTGACCGAAGGTGAATGTCAGAAAGTGATGATTGCCATGGCCATTGCTGCCAAGCCAAAGATACTTATTGCTGATGAGCCAACAAATGACCTTGATCCGATTACACAATCACAAATTCTTCGTTTGCTTAGTCGTATGAATCAGGTCGATAACACAACAATACTGCTAATCGGTCACGACTTAACGACCATTACTCAATGGGCCAACCGTATTACCGTAATGTATTGCGGGCAGTCGGTTGAATCAGCAGCAACAGAGGAAATTATTGAGGCACCACGACATCCATACACAGAAGCGTTATTGAATGCTATGCCGGATTTTAGTGATGCAATCCCCCATAAACAGAAACTACACTCATTACCCGGTTCTATTCCTCCTTTGCAGCATTTACCTATCGGCTGTCGTCTTGGGCCCAGATGCCCTCATGCTCAGCGACAATGTATCGTCATGCCGAGGAGTACAGTGGTAAAACGCCATAAATATGCTTGTCATTTTCCACTTAATGTTCAGCCGAAGGATGAAAAATGAGTGTTCCGTTATTAGAAGTATCTAATCTGTCCAAGTCCTTTTCTACCCGCTCTGTTTTTTTTCACAAGAAAGTACATGAGGTGGTAAAACCGGTTAGCTTCTCTCTCGAAGTAGGTCAGACCATTGGATTCATCGGGAAAAATGGCTCCGGCAAGTCCACCCTTGCCAAAATTTTAGCTGGCGTAATAGAACCAACAACCGGAGTCATTCGGGTTAATGGCGAAATCATGCACCATAAAGATTATGAAACTCGCTGTAAATTAATCCGCATGATTTTCCAGGATCCTAATACTTCACTGAACCCCAGAATACAGATTGGTCGAATTCTTGATGGCCCTTTGCGACGAAATACTAATATGTCGGTTGAAGATCGACAGCGCAGAATCAAAGAAACACTGCTCAGAGTTGGACTGTTGCCTGAACATGCTTATTTTTATCCTCAGATGCTGGCAACCGGCCAAAAGCAGAGGGTTTGTCTGGCACGAGCATTAATACTTCAGCCATCCATCATTATTGCTGATGAAGCCCTGAATGGATTAGACATGGCCATGCGTTCACAAATCATCAATCTGATTCTGGAACTTCAGGAAGAAATGGGCGTGTCATTTGTCTATGTATCTCAGCATATTGGAGTGATAAAACACATTACCGATAAAATCATTGTGATGCATGAAGGGGAAGTTGTTGAATCAGGTTACACTCAGGAAGTACTCGCCAATCCTCAACATATTGTCACTCAAAGAATGATTGAGAGTCACTTTAATAAATCTTTGGTATTTTAAGTATTGAAAGCTTTCATTTTAAGTTTCTTAGTCTCAATTTTTAGCTGTTTAATCTCTTTTCAGGTTTCTGCCTCTCAGGAACCTGAACAAAAATGGCGAAACTTCCCCTTCGTAGAAAAAGCTTTTTTTGAAGTCGCATTAAAAAGCGAGTTTAAATCCGGTCAATCCCCTTTATTAAAATGGCAGGTACCGATTAAATACTGGGTTAAACACGATGTCCCAAATCAAAACCTACATGACGAGTTATTGAGTAAACATTTCCAGCATTTGAATCAGATTACAAATCTAACGTTTACCAAAGTTAATGGACGTTCAAAAGCCAATATGCTGATTTTTTTTACCCAGCGTTCCTTGTGGAACGACATTGTCAAACGGGAAATGGGTGTAAATTCGACTCAAAATACGTATGGCTCAGTATGTATGTTTAATATCCGGGCCAATCAATCGACATCCAGAATTACTAAAGCAGTTATTGTCATCCCAGTTGATCAAGCCAGAGAGCATGGCAAATTGATTTCCTGCATTGTAGAAGAAACCACTCAGGCTCTGGGACTGAAAAATGACTCTGAGTCAGCCTACCCTTCTATCTTTAATGATAAAACACCGGATTCATTCCTTACGCCACTCGATATAGTATTGTTAAAACTCATGTATAGCCGAGAGATTAAGCCTGGTATGGATCAAACTCATCTCAAGCCCGTATTAGCCAAAAAATATAAAGAGATGCAGCGTAACGGAGAATTAGATAATGCTTTGTATCAGGCCGTGCATTCGCCTTTGCGGACCTTTGTAGAGATATAGTTTAGGAATGTAGATTAATGAAAGATGTTATTGATATTTCGTGGTTACAACTCAGTCTTTTTAGTTTAACCCTGTTAATCCCTCTTTTTATTTGCAGATACCTGAAAATACAAGTCGGAAAAGAGATCCTTCTTTCAGCTAGCCGAATGGCTTTACAGCTTACTTTAGTGGGTTTCTATTTAAGCTATTTATTTAGTTTAAATTCACTCATTGTTAATATTGTATGGCTGCTGGTCATGATGCTGATCGGTTCGTCATCCATTATAGATAAGTCTAAATTACCCAAACAGCATCTTTTGTTACCAGTCAGTATCGGATTATTTACCGGAACGATTCCGGTACTGTTGCTTCTTTGCCTTTTTGTTATAAAACCTATCCCTTTTTACAGTACCCAGTACATGATCCCTCTGGCTGGAATGCTACTTGGTAATACGCTAAGCGGTAATATTATTGCTTTGCAAAACTTATTTTCCGCATTCTCCGTAAGAAAAAGTGAATATGAAGGTGCCATAGCTTTAGGAGCCTCGCCTCAATATGCTTCTCACCTTTTTGTTCAGGATGCATTTAAAAAGGCTATCGCACCACTTCTTGCCTCAATGACAACTATTGGGTTGGTTACCCTTCCAGGAATGATGACCGGACAAATCTTGGGTGGTGCAGCACCAATGACTGCTGTGAAGTATCAGTTTATGATCATGGTGGCAATTTTCGTGGTACTAACTATCTCATTATTAATAACAATTAAATTAGTGCTACGGAATTGTCTGACGAAAGAAGGAAGAATATTAGTCTCATTTATTCAAGAAGGAACTCTTGACAAGTAAAAACTAAAAAACACCGAAAAAATAAAATACAAATAGATTAAATATCAGATAGTTATACTTTTACATTTGGTATAAAACAGGTTATCCACAGAAATTGTGGATAAAGATATAAAAAAAGATATAAAAATGGCCAGTATCTTTTCTGGCCATCTACATTTCTAATTACACTCAATTTAATGATTTTCCGGACTTAACAGATCACCTTTCGCTGCTTTTAAATATTGAACCATCGACCAATATGTTAATACGGTTGCAACATAAATAGATAAATAGCCAAGCCAGATCATCCATTCATCATAACGCCATACCAATGCAAGAAGAGATAACATCTGGGTCATCGTTTTCACTTTCCCAATCCAGGACACAGCAACACTGGCTCTTTTACCAATTTCAGCCATCCATTCACGAAGTGCTGAAATAATAATTTCCCGGGCGATCATAGTCACGGCAGGAATGGTGATCCAGACAGAATGGTAATACTCTGTTATTAAAATTAACGCCGTTGCTACAAGCACTTTATCAGCAACAGGATCTATGAACGCACCAAATCTTGATGTTTGACCTAATTTTCTGGCTAACATCCCATCCAGCCAATCAGTAACACTTGCAATACAGAATACAACCGCAGCACCAAATGCAGACCAGTGATATGGTAAATAAAAAACAATTACAAAAACAGGAATCAAAAATAGTCTTAGTAAAGACAAAATATTAGGTATATTTAAGCGCATATCACTTGCTCTTAGTTGTCACGTTAGTTTTAAAAATGAATTAATGTTTTAATTCCTGATAAATCGTCTCAGCGAGAGTCAGGCTAATGCCAGGAACTTTTGCTATTTCTTCCACACTTGCTCTTTTTAATTCTTGCATTCCTCCCATGAATTTCAGAAGAGCCTGACGTCTTTTGGGACCTATGCCTTCAATATTTTCCAGTGAACTGGTTCGCCGTGCTTTCCCTCGTTTAGCCCTGTGTCCGCTAATGGCATGATTATGGCTTTCATCCCGAATGTGCTGGATGAGATGTAACGCAGGAGAGTCACTTTCTAAATGAAATTCTTTACCTGACGATAGTATAAGTGTTTCAAGACCTGGTTTTCTGGTCACTCCTTTAGCAACTCCGATAATCAGAGGTCTTTTTGGCCAGTCCTGCCAACATTGATGAATGATATCACAGGCTCGGGAGAGTTGTCCCTTACCACCATCAATAAAAATAATGTCAGGAATTTTATCAATATCCAACTGTTTTGAATATCGTTTTTCTAACACCTGAGCCATAGCAGCATAGTCATCGCCCCCCGTGATTCCTTCGATATTATAACGACGATATTCCTGTTTAACAGGGCCTTCCTGGCTAAAGACAACACAAGATGCGATCGTGTTCTCACCCATAGTATGAGAAATATCGAAACATTCCATTCGACTGATTAAATCGAGACCTAAAACATCCGCTAACTCTTTTGTTCTCTGAGTTATGGTCATCCTGTGGTTGATTTTTGTGGTGATTGCAGTGAGAGCGTTGGTATTGGCAAGCTTAAGGTATCTTCCTTTCGTACCTGCAGGCGAAACGAAAAAGCTGACCTTACGCCCGGATAACTCCGTCAATACAGATTCCAAAGCAGATGTATCATCAAGTAATTCTGAATTTAAAATAATCTGGTTGGGTAACGTTCGACTTTCATTATGCGCAAAATAATACTGTTTGAAGAAACTTTCGAACACTTCTTCCTTAGCTGTATTATTCGGAATCTTGGGATAAAAACTACGACTGCCTAAAATCTTGCCGTGTCGAATCATTAATATATGAACACAGGCTACGCCGTTTTCCTGGGCAAATCCGGCAACATCGATATCATCGGTACTGTCATCAGAAACAAATTGCTGTTCCTGCACCCGACGAATAGCCTGAATCTGATCCCGGTACTTAGCCGCATCTTCGAACTTTAATTGCTGACTCGCCAACTCCATCTTATCGACCAGACTTGCTAACACCTGCTGATCTTTCCCTTTTAGAAAAAGACGTAAATACTGAACAATTTCCTGATATTCCTCATCAGAAATAACAGTATCCACACAGGGTCCTGCACACCGGCCAATCTGATACATCAGACAAGGTCGAGTCCGGTTACTATAGACAGAATCTTCACACTGCCTGACCGGAAAAATTTTCTGTATCAGGTGAAGGGTTTCACGAACTGCACCAGAATCAGGATAGGGTCCGAAATATTCTCCTTTCTTTTTCTTAGCTCCACGGTGAATCGAGACTCTCGGGTGTTTATGCGAACTGAGAAAAATATAAGGATAAGACTTGTCATCCCGAAGCAACACATTGTATTTCGGCAAATACTGCTTAATGTAGTTATGTTCGAGAATAAGAGCTTCAGTTTCGGTATGGGTAACCGTGACATCTATTTTGCTGATGTGACTGACTAAAGCCCTCGTCTTTTCATTATCCAGATTTTTACGAAAATAACTGGAAAGGCGCTTTTTTAAATCTTTCGCCTTTCCGACATAGATAACAACATCCTCGACGTTATACATCCTGTATACGCCGGGTTGACTCGTGACACTTTGTAAAAATGAAATATAATCGAAAGGAATTGCCACTATAACGTCTCGGTATCTAACATCCCATGCCGAATCGCTAAATGAGTAAGTTCTACGTCACCGCTAATATTAAGTTTTGCAAATAACCGATAGCGATAACTGTTCACTGTTTTCGGACTAAGGTTCAGTTGTTCTGAAATATCAGTAACCTTTTGCCCTTTCGTAATCATCATCATAATCTGTAATTCACGTTCAGAAAGATCCGTAAAAGGATTATCAGATGCTGGTGAAATCTGGCTTAACGCCATCTGCTGTGCAATTTCCGGAGAAATATATCTCTGTCCGCTGTTCACAACTCGAATCGCATTCACCATTTCATCCGGAGCTGCGCCTTTGGTTAAATAACCGGCTGCTCCCGCTTGCATCACTTTAGTCGGAAATGGATTTTCTGTATGAACTGTGAGTACAATAATTTTAATATCAGGATTGTAGCGTAGTATTTTTTTAGTTGCTTCTAAACCACCACTACCTGGCATATTCATGTCCATTAAAACTACGTCAACATGATTATTCCTGCACCATTTTACTGCCTGTTCACCGCTGTCAGCTTCCCCTGCTACTGTCATACCACGGACATCTTCGATAATCCGTCTTATCCCTGTACGAACCAGCTCATGATCATCTACAAGGAAAACACTAATCAAACTTGTATCTCCAAAATCAAAAAGGTTCTAACCTACTGAAGTTCCGAATGTCTTTTTTTTAGGACAATTCGAATTTTTATCAATGACCTGACTATGACTCTAAATCACTTCTTTGGCAAGCAATTCTTTGTTGAATCAGATGAGAAAAGAAATACCTAAAATGACAAAAATATATTTTGATTCAAATCATTAACACGGAGAATTCAAAAAAATAATGATCTTGTCGTCATTCTCAAATCTAATAAATCGTATTCCTTGCAAAGTTAGCATCAATAACCTAGCCTAAAAAATGATTCATCTCTTAACTTATTGATGGTTCTATTTAAATTCAGATTAGGGATTACACATGAAAAAATTACTAGCAGTGGCAGCGTTGGCTGCAACCCTTCCTCTTTCTCAGTTTGCAATGGCAGATGACGATATTGGTTGTGGTCTTGGTACTATGATCTTTGACGGTCAGTCAGGAAAAGTATTTAAAGTTCTTGGTGCAACAACCAACGGTACTTCAGGTAACCAAACATTCGGTATCACTTTCGGTACTCTTGGCTGTGACGGAACAGGAACTATCGACTCAGCTCAGAAACTGGCAATGTTCATTGATGGCAACATGGATAACCTTGCACGTGATATGGCAAAAGGTGAAGGTGAAACTCTATCAACTTTATCTGAAGTTTGGGGCATCAAGGAAGCAGATAAAGCAAGCTTTAATACTCTTGCAAAACAAAATTTCGCAACTGTATACAGCTCTGAAAGTGTTACTTCTAACGAAGTACTTAACAATCTTAACTCTCTAATCTCTCAAGATTCTGAGCTTTCTGCATACGCTATCTAAATCTGGCGTTTTTCAGGTTAAAGTGCCTCTCTATTTGAGGCACTTTCTAATTTAAAGAAACGATATGAAGTTTGATCGCTTTTTCTCTACCATATTATCTACCACAGTAGCTCTCTGTTTTTTTACCTCATCTCCTGGTGTTGCTTCGGAACAAACATTCGATGCGGAGACATTAAGTAAAGATGCATATTGGTTAAAACTGGGACACTACCTAAAAAGCTCATTCGATAATTACACCAGTACTGTTGATGCGAAGACCTTTTTTCTGTCTCCTGACGGAAAAACCGATCCGAAGCAAGAGCTTCTGGCTACTATTCATTCCTTCTATGAAGGGACTGAAGAAGAAAACCGTCTTGCAAGATGCACTTTTCCGGCTCGTTATCACTGGTTGGAAGAATATAAAGGCAATAAAAACATTGAGCTTAACTGTCCAAAACTAACCAAGTGGCAGAAAGCTGTCGACCCCGATAAACTCACTCTCGTGTTCCCGACCGCATTTATGAATAATCCATCATCAATGTTTGGTCATACACTGGTCCGGATCGATGCCAAAAACCAGAATAAGAACAATGAATTGGTTGCATTTGCCATCAACTTTGCAGCAACACCGGATACCAACGACAATGCAGCAGTTTATGCGTTAAAGGGCCTCATCGGTTCTTATCCCGGGCGCTTTACTGTTATGCCCTATTATAAAAAAGTTCGTGAATATAATGATATCGAATCCAGAGACATCTGGGAGTACCCGCTTAATTTCACGACAGAAGAGGTCAACAGGATCCTTCTTCACCTTTGGGAGTTAGAACAGGCTGAATTTGATTATTATTTTCTGGATGAAAACTGTTCTTACCAATTACTTGCATTACTTCAGTTAGCCAATCATGATCTGGACTTAGTGAGTGATTTTCCGGTAACCGCAATTCCTTCAGACACGGTAAAAACACTGATTGTTGCCGGGCTGACACAGCCGCCTAAATACCGGGAAGCTTTCGGTACCCGTTTATTACATGAATCGGATCATGTTGATGAACGCATTTATCAGGCAACAAAAAAATTAAAAGAAGAAGGAGTATTCCCTTCTGATAAAGAATTTTCTGCAACCGAAAGAGCCGCTATTCTAGAATTCGCTTATGAGTGGTTAAACTTCCAGCTTTATGATGATGGACTGGATCGCAATTCGACAGCCAAAAGGTTAACAAAAATCCTGATAGCACGTAGTCGCGTCGATACTTCTTCACCTTTCCCTCCGGTCCCGACACCACAAACATCGCCAGATCAGGGACACGAGTCTGCCAGAATAGGGATTGCACGCAATCAATACGAACATAGGCACAATACTACGTCCTTTGAATGGCGTCCCTCATATCATGATCTCTATGATGCTCAGAACGGTTTCATTCCCGGCGCTCAAATCAGTTTCCTCGATACAAAATTCAATATCGATGACGATGGTGAAAGCGAACTTGAGCATTTTTACTTCATGGATGCCCTCGCCCTTGCGCCAAGTAACCGAGTCTTTGACAGCCTTGCCTGGGGTGTAAAAATCGGCTTTGACCGCCCGGATGTAACCAATGATAGCCGTCTGTTTATTAAAGGTGGGGCTGGAAAAGCCTGGGGACGCGCGGATGACTTGCATTTGTACTGGTTATTTGAGGCGGAATTAAGTCAGGGAGAGCTCACTGATAATGACTTCACTTCAGGTGCCGGAGCGAAATCAGGTTTACTTTATTCGCTTACACCTCTGCACCGAATCGGGATAGAAGCGGAATGGATATCTCTGCTTGATAGTGATGTAGACGATCATTCAACTGTAACGGCAACCTGGAACTGGAGCGTAACGCCAAATACAGCCCTAAGAACGAAAATTGGTTACTCAAAATGGCATGATGATGAAATGAATGCTCAGGTGACTGCTTATTTCTATTATTAATTTGCTATCATCAGGTCTAATTATTCGCTTAATCAGGCCTGATCATTGCAAATTCAATACGGCTTCCTGCTCACTCAACACGTCAGAGAAATCAACGGGAATTCCCTGCTTGAATTTTGGCTGACAACCGATCACGGCCCGACAAAAATACTCATCCCCAATCAAAAGCACTGCTATTTTGCATCGACAGAAGATAGATCTTCAGTCTTATCCCTCATTGACACTCATTCGCTAAATATTACGACAAAAGAGGTAGAGTTAAGCTCATTTGATAATCAGCCCGTTTTTGCTGTTTATAGCCCGACTCTGACGATTGCCAATCAGTTTTCTGCACTATGCAAAGAACGCGAGATTACCCTTTTTGAAGATGATATCAGGTTACCGGACCGATATTTAATGGAACGGTTTATTCGTGGCAGTATGGCGTTCAAAGGTCAGCATCACGATAAAAAATCCTTTATTGAATACAGCAATGCACAATGCCGGGAAGCTGAATATACCCCGCACCTTAGTGTTGTCTCGCTTGATATAGAGTGCTCAGAAAAAGGTATTCTCTATTCGGTTGGATTGCATTCCCAAAAAGATTCACGTGTCATCATGGTTGGAGAACCCAAATCAAATGCTAAAAGTGAAATTCATATTGAGTGGGTGAAAGATGAGAAACAATTGCTTCAGTCATTAGTACACTGGTTTAATACCTACGACCCCGATGTCATTATCGGCTGGAACGTCATTGATTTTGACTTTCAGTTACTGCTAAAACGAGCCAAATGGCATCAGCTTACCTTTGCTATTGGCCGGGGAAATCAAACCGGATATTTTCGCACCTCGTCTAATCAGAAAAGTTATGTTTCCATTCCCGGTCGAGTTGTCATAGACGGTATTAGCGCTCTAAAAACAGCAACCTACTATTTCCGTTCCTGGTCATTAGAAAATGTTTCTCAGGAACTCTTAGGTGAAGGTAAAATCATCCATAATGTTTATGACCGAATGGCAGAAATCAATCACATGTTTCGCCATGATAAAGAACAACTGGCCATATACAATTTACAGGACTGTCGCTTAGTTCCAAAAATCTTCGAAACTACTCATCTGCTTGATTTTCTCATCCAACGCTCAAAATTAACCGGACTGGAAATCGATCGGGTTGGTGGTTCTGTTGCTGCATTTACTAACTTATACCTGCCAAAACTACACCGTTCTGGCTATATTGCACCCAATCTTCATTCAGAAAACTGGCTGGCAAGTCCGGGCGGCTATGTTATGGATTCCGTTCCCGGACTTTATGATTCTGTTCTGGTCCTGGATTTCAAAAGTCTGTATCCATCCATCATCCGGACTTTTCTGGTTGATCCTCTCGGGTTAATAGAAGGTCTCAAATTAACCATAGGTACGCATGAAAACGAGGCCGTTCCTGGTTTCCGTGGCGGTCAGTTTCACAGGACAAAACATCATTTGCCGCACATGATCGCCGATCTCTGGAAAGCCAGGGATATAGCAAAGAAAAACAATGAAAAAGCATTCTCTCAGGCCATCAAAATCATCATGAACTCTTTTTATGGCGTGCTGGGTTCATCAGGTTGCCGTTTCTTCGATACTCGCCTGGCTTCAAGTATCACCATGCGTGGCCACGAGATTATGAAGAAAACCAAAGAGCTAATCGAAACTCAGGGCTATACCGTCATTTATGGCGATACCGACTCCACGTTTGTTGCTCTGGATAAACAAGCTACGCAGGCAGAAGCAGACAATATTGGCGGCATGTTGGTAGAGAGCATTAATCAATGGTGGCAACAATATTTAAAAGAGAGCTATGAGTTGAAAAGCTGTCTGGAAATTGAATATGAAACTCACTATCAACGATTCCTGATGCCGACTATCCGGGGGGCCGATATCGGTTCTAAGAAACGCTACGCGGGACTTAAAACAGGAAACAATGGTGAATCAACCATCATATTCAAGGGGTTAGAAAGCGCCAGAACAGACTGGACTGAATTATCTCAGCAATTTCAGTATCAATTGTACGAATTGATATTTAATCACCACTCACCTGATGAGTATATTGAAACACTGGTGAATGACACTCTGGCAGGAAAATATGATGATAAACTGGTTTATCGTAAACGACTAAGACGCAAGCTTTCTGACTATCAGAAAAATGTTCCGCCTCAGGTAAGAGCGGCAAGACTGGCAGATGACATCAATCGGCAGCTGGGTCGCCCACTGCAATACCAAAACAGAGGAACTATCGAGTATGTAATTACTCTATCAGGACCAGAACCTCTGGAATATCTGAAACATCCCATTGATTATGACCACTATATCGATAAACAGCTCAAACCAGTGGCAGATGCGATTTTGCCGTTTATCGGGAAATCCTTTGACGATATTTTAAAACCACAGTTAGGTTTGTTTTAGGAGAGAGGTTAACTTTAATTAACCAATTCGGAACTCTGTTTTTTCATATTGTTTAATTAGCCATGGACCGAATTCATCAATTAAACCGATCACCGAACGTTTAGGAATCAGCTTACCTTTTAACAGGAGACCTAACCGTTTAACCTCTTTCTCTTTTTCCGGATGATATTTCAGAAACCCTTCCCCACACTGGATAGGATCATCAAACCAATGCCCGTCCTTATACATAATAAGTGAGTAAGATGCTCTGAGAAGCTTTTTTGCGATGGCTTTTTGCGCTTCGATCTGCTCTTCAGCTTTAACAGATTTGGCTATTTTATCCCGATAAAAAGGGATCCAGTCAGAAGTATCCATATTCCAGTATTTAGCAATTTCCCAGCTTGGTTCATAATCACCAAAACATTCAGCCAGATTTTCTCCATAAATGCACACAGCACAGTGTTTTAAAAGAAAGCCCCATGAAAACAGACTCTCAAGAGAGGCCACGTCTGCAACTAATGCTGTTTTTATTGAAACATCGGTGACAAATGGAAAATCTTTCTGAAAACGCCAGCGTAACGTATTAAAAAGAGTCTGTTTATTTTCATCAAATTTCTTATGAGTAACGACAATCACATCAATATTGGATTGATTGGCAACGGCTGTTTTTCTGGCCACACTGCCATAAATATAAAGACTATGAAGCTTGCCACCGAGGCCGGCGCGAAAATAACGGACCAGATCGTCAACCACCGGCTGATACTCTGGCTGAAAAGGTTCGTTGGGATCGATAACAGAAAGTGGCATAACGTACTACTGAAAGTCCTGATTAAGTGATTATATTGTAACTAATCAGCATAATATCGATCTGATTTAAATTCTATTCAAGAATAACTTTAGATATAATACGCAAACTATTACATGTTAGGAATGATTCCATGCCAAAAGCAAGTGAACTTAAAAAGGGATTTGTTATTAATTCAAACGGAAAATCTTTACTGATTAAAGATATTGAAGTAACCACACCGGGTGGTCGTGGGGGTACAAAAATCTACAAACTGCGTTGCTTCGATTTAACAAACAAATCTCGTGTGGATGAAAGACTAAAAGCCGATGATTTCGTTGATACCATTGATATGAACAAACGCATGGCAACATTCTCTTATGCCGATGGTGATGAGTACATCTTTATGGATAATGAAGATTACACTCAGTTCGTATTCAAAAAAGATGAAATCGAAGATGAATTACTGTTCATCAACGAAGAAACTCAGGGTATTGCAATTGTACTGGTTGACGGCAAACCTGTTGGTATCGAACTACCTGGTTCCGTTGAATTAGTCATTGAAGAAACCGATCCTTCTATCAAAGGCGCTTCAGCATCTTCAAGAACTAAACCAGCTCGTCTTAGCACTGGTCTGGTTGTTCAGGTACCAGAATACATTGCAACTGGTGACCGTATTGTTATCAATACGGCTGAACGTCGTTTCATGAGCCGAGCATAACGGACAAATTATAATGACGAACAAACTAACTTACGACGAAGCTATTGATGCTGCCTACGACATCTTTCTTGAGATGGCTCCAGACAATCTAGAACCTGCTGACGTCATCCTGTTTACAGCACAATTTGATGACAGAGGTGCAGCGGAGTTAGTTGATATTTCTGATGACTGGCCAGAGCAAACCGGTTTTGATATCGACAAAGAACTGTTTGCCGAAGTTCGCATCGGTCTGGTCAATGAAGAAAATGATGTTCTTGATGATGTTTTTGCCCGCATGCTAATCAGCTTGGATCCGGACAATAAGTCTTGCCATATTCTCTGGAAGCGAGACTGATTTCTTTAACCAAATAGGCAGTCCTGCCTATTTGGTTTGTTCATTATCCCCAGTTAATTCCACATTCTTTCAAAATCACTTCAATAAATCCGCGTTAATAAATAGTTGCATTTTCATTCATAAACCGAGATGATTTGTATATTCAAATAAACCAGACGATGTTATGAACGAATCTCCCCTATATATACAGATAAAACAATATATTGAAGACAATATCGATTCTGGTCACTGGCCTATCGGACATCGGATTACCACAGAACTGGAATTAGCAAAACAGTTTGATGTCAGTCGAATGACGGTCAACAAAGCCATTCGAGATCTGGTCAATAAAGGAAAATTACAAAGACGTCCCCGCTTAGGTACATTTGTGTCGTCTCCACAACAAAAAGCCGAGTCACCGTTACTGGATATAAGAAACATTGCGGACGAAATTCATAGCCGCGGTCAGAAATATCATAGTGATGTAAAAATACAAAAGAGCCTGATAGCAAATGATGATATAGCAACAAAACTTGGCGTCATGCTCGGATCCCAAACATATTACACCGAGATCATTCACTACGCGGATAACACGCCAATTCAGTTTGAAGTTCGTTGGGTAAATGCGCAATTTGCTCCTGATTATATCAATCAGGATTTTACCAGAATGACACCGAACCAATATCTGTCGCAAGCCTGTCCGCTTAGTGCTATCGAACACACAGTGGAAGCTATTATTCCTGATCAAACAGTGAAAACTGCATTGATGCTTTCCGGCCAGGAACCCTGTTTATTGCTTAACCGCAGGACCTGGAGTGATGAAAAACTAATCAGCTCTGCACTGTTGTATCACCCTGCAAGTAAATATAAGTTGTCATCGAAAGTGACATTTTGATGGATTATCCCCATGATAATTATCAAAATTACATAAATAACTTGAGTTTCTGCCAATTATTCATACACTAGCACATTCATTTCAGTGGAATCACAGTTCTTTGTCTCATTCGTATTTTGTGCAAATGACATGTTAATTTTTGAACTGGACAGACCATTGAAACCTAATTGTCATATATAATTTGACTCAGTTTTGGTTATGTAACGTATATTATGTTTTTAGCTTCTTATTTTTCTTCCAACGAACAACAGTTTCAGTTTACCCGTCAACAGGCAAGCCATTTTGCTAAAAAGGTAGCTGGTGATTTCAACCCAATTCACGACGAAGACAACAAACGTTTTTGCGTGCCAGGTGACCTTCTGTTTGCAGTATTGCTGCAGAAACATGGTATCTGCCAGAAAATGAGCTTTACGTTTTCTGGAATGGTAAACGACGGTATTGAATTGCACATCGAGCAGAAATCTGCCGGTGAAATTGCTGTTGTCGATGCAAATGAAAAAGAATACTTACATATGCATCATGATGGAGAAACCAGTAAGGATAAAGACTTCATTGAGCACGTCGTCACCAGTTATGTGAAATTCTCTGGCATGAACTTCCCGCACATCATGGTTCCTCTTATGGAACAACAACAGATGATGATTAACTGTGCCAGACCTTTAGTTATTTACGAAAGCATGGAAGTTGAATTTACCCATCTTGATCTTACTCACCCTGAAGTATCATTCTCAGGTGCAACGTTTGATGTTGAAGGTAAACGTGGCGTTGTTACATTGAACTTCGAGTTTATGGAAGAAGGAACTATTGTTGGCCGTGGTGTGAAACGCATGGTGGCAAGTGGTTTGAAACCCTACTCTCAGGAAGCGGTTGATGATCTTGTTGAGCGATTCAACGAAAGAAAAGCTTATTTCCTTGAGCAATTTGCTCAGGCTGCTGCTTAACAGACACTAAACACAGCCAATAAAAAAATCCCACAAGCCACAGCTTTTAGCTGTGGTTTTTTATATCCAACGTCTGACTCTGACCTTATAGTCCAGATAATCCTGCCCAAATTTTTGTTCCATTGCCTGCTCTTCAGGAACGATCTGAAAACGATTCATATAAAGAACAAATAACCAGCTAATTAATATTCCCCAGATATTACCGAGATAAAAACTATAACAAAGTAAAAGTAACAATAATCCCAGATACATTGGGTTTCTAGAGAAGCGAAAAACACCACTGGAGACTACCGTGCGGGCTTTACTGACTTCAACCGGATTGACGGTTGTTGATGCCATTTTAAATGACCATAAAGCAAATACACCGAAGATACCCGAAAAAACAAAACATAAGGCAGCAAGAATGATGCGCCCAGTCCAGAACACCTCTACTTTGCCGAAAGAAATAACATCATCCACTCCGTAAATAGCAGCGATGGCAAAGGCAAACACAAAAACAGGGGGAATTTTACGCTCCAATGAAGATCTCCTTATAAAAAGACTCAGAAAATCGTCAATGCCAAATTTGACATTGACGATATGCTTCTGAGTTAACTATAAAACAGAATTATAGGAACTGAACAAGCGCCTGTACCGGATGTTTTGGTTTGATATTTTCAAACCGTTTCACCTGACTACGGCATGAATAGCCAGTGACCAGACAACGCTCTTTAGGCAGTTTTTCCATATTAGTTTTCCAGCTCAGATTATAGATATCTTTCGACATTTCAAACTTATCAACCTCATGACCAAATGTACCTGCCATACCACAACAACCGACAGAAACCGGATTCAGTTGAGCACCAAAGTAAGTAAAGATTTCGCCCCACTCTTTCTCAGCATTTGGCATTCTGGTTTTCTCTGTACAGTGAGCGAACAGATACCAAGGTTCTACTGTTTTAGAATCAGGTTTGCTAAATGAATTCAATCGTGGAATTAACCACTCATGGACATTAAGCACTGTAAAATCACCTCTGGAATCCCCCAGAACTTCATCATATTCATCACGATAACAAAGAACCGTAGCCGGATCGACCCCTACCATAGGGATACCAAGAGTGGCAACTTCACGCAAGAATTCTGCCGTAGAACTTGCTGTCGATTTAAATTGCTTTAAGAATCCTTTGATATGTTGTGCCTTACCATTCGGTTTAAACGGCAACATAATCGGATGTTTACCCAATTTAACAATTAGAGACACAAAATCATCGACGACATCCGCATCATAATAAGAAGTAAACGGATCCTGAACGACAATAACATAGTCATCTTTATGATGAGCCGGAATTTCTTTAACCGCCTGATAGTTATATTCGATAACAGCTCTTTCTCTGAGTCTCTTAGCCAAAGTAGGAACACTCAATAACGGCGCATCAATATACCCAACCGATTTTCTGGTGATGTCTTTGACCCATTTGTTGGCCAGAACACTATTCACCAAAGTCGGAGCTTTAGCCATAAGCGGCAGCATAGTCTCGATATTTGCAACCAGGTAATCTTTCGCCGGACGCTGGTATCTGCTGTGATAAATATTCAGGAAACGAGAGCGGAAACTTGGTACATCAACTTTAATCGGACACTGGCTGGCACATGCTTTACATGCCAAACAGCCGTTCATCGCTTCATAAACTTCATGCGAGAAATCATATTCTTTACGTTGGTTGAAACGATTACGCACCCGGTCGATTAACACTTTTACTGACAAAGAATCATTCAGAGTCTGTTTTTCCAGATCAAGAATATCAATCCCTTCTTCGGTCAACTGACGTAACCATTCACGCACCAGTCCAGCGCGCCCCTTAGGAGAATGACGTCTGTCTGCTGTTACTTTCATCGAAGGACACATTGGTGAGCTGGTATCGTAGTTAAAACATAACCCGTTACCATTACATTCCATCGCCTGTTTGAAGCTATCACGAACCTGAACATCGATTTGACGGTCAAACTCACCGCGTTTTGTATCCGCAACTTTAACCAGTTCAAAATCCGTATCCAGCGGCGTACAGATCTTGCCCGGATTCATTTTATTATCTGGGTCGAATGCCGCTTTAACCCGTCTGAGCTCAGTATAAAGTTCCTCGCCAAAAAACGCAGGACTGTACTCAGAACGATATCCCTTTCCGTGCTCGCCCCACATCAAACCGCCATATTTTGCGGTAAGTTTTACAACCTCGTCTGAGATTTTAAGCATCATCAGCTCTTGCTCAGGATCACACATATCTAAGGCAGGACGGACGTGTAAAACCCCGGCATCGACGTGGCCGAACATCCCGTAAGCGAGATTATTGCTATCCAGCAGTTCCCTGAATTCAGCAATATAATCCGCTAAGTGTTCAGGAGGGACACAGGTGTCTTCGGTGAATGCAATTGGTTTGGCACTGCCTTTAGCAGCACCTAGCAAACCAACCGCTTTTTTACGCATTGCATAAATGCGGTTAATACTGGTCAGGTCATGACAGACCTGATAACCAATAATTCCGGCCTCACCTTTCGCCATCATTTGATCGATCTGAGCAGCAAGCGCCTCTACCTGTTGGCGGTTTTCGTCAGGATCCTGACTCGCATACTCGACGATGTTAATACCCTGCATGTCTTTACCGGGAACATCTGTAAGCAAATCTTTTACACTATGCCAGATTATGTCTTCTTTAGCTAAATTCAATACCTTAGAATCTACTGTCTCAACAGACAGAGCATTCGCTTTCACCATTAGCGGCGCATTACGTAACGCTGAATCAAAGCTATCGTATTTAATATTAACCAAAGCACGGGCGGTCGGAATTTTGGTCAGATTCAGCTTCGCTTCGGTAATGAAAACCAAAGAACCTTCTGCACCACAGAGAACCCGGGTGATATCAAATTCGTTACTGTCTTCATTAATAGCATTTTTTAAATCATAACCAGTCAGGAAACGGTTCAGCTTGGGAAACTTGGCAATAATTTTATCGCGGTTATCACGGCAAACTTTTTCTGTAACAGAGTATGCGTTAGCTGCGTAAGTACCGTCTTCAGGCATTCCCTGAGACAGATCAGATTCCAGAATAGAACCATCAGAAAAAACGGCCTGCAGGGATAATACGTGGTTTGACGTCTTACCATACTTCAATGAACCCTGACCAGAGGCATCTGTATTAATCATGCCGCCTAAAGTAGCCCGGTTACTGGTCGATAACTCTGGTGAGAAGAATAAACCGTAAGGACGCACAGCATCATTCAGTTGATCTTTAATAACACCAGCCTGGACACGAACCCATCCTTCTTCCTCGTTTATTTCCAGAACTTTGTTCATATAACGGGAAAGGTCGACAACGATGCCTTTTGTCAGAGACTGACCGTTTGTGCCGGTACCGCCACCACGTGGTGAAAATGTGACAGTTTTGTATTGTGATTTACTGCTAAGCTTACCTATTAAAGAAACATCTTCAGTTGTTTTAGGTAACACTAAAGCCTGAGGGAGTTGTTGATAAACACTGTTATCTGTTGATACCGCTAGACGGCTAGAATATTGTGTTTCAATATCGCCGGAAAAACCAGAATTTTCAAGTTCTTGTAAAAAGCTGATAACGATAGGATCAACGTCAGTTTGATGATGAAGTCTCGGTAACATATGCTTCCTGCCCCTGTGTTGCTGATTCCAATCAGCACTGGGTTATTAATTTATTCTTGATATTTGAGTTGCGTCACTTTACAACATTTAGTGAAGTGTTCAAAACAGAATATCAATGCCACAATGACAAATGATGTTTTCTTACGGAATATCCCGTCGAGCAATACGTCAAAATGTATGAATATAAATGGACGATAATATGAAAAAAAACAAAGTTGTGACAACAGAAGACATTTTGCTCAAACTATGCCAGTCAGTATCAGGTGTACTCACAGCTGCGTCCGCATCCGATGTGACGTATTCCGCTATGGTTCAGAAAATCAATAAAACGGCATTAAAGCCAGATTTCGGTTGTTTTGTTCTCTTTGATGGTGGTTTTACCGGCTTAGTCGTTATCAATTTCACTGCAAAAGCGGCTTTAGAAATCTACACCAATTACATGCGTAATATGGGCATGCCAGAGGACGAATTAGCCGTTCTGCACACTTCTGATGATGTGGGGGATGTGCTCGGCGAACTTATGAACCAAATTGTTGGTAATTTTACAAATAGAATTCGTAAAGACCTTCAAACCAACATCACGCAAAACCAACCAAAAATGCTTGCTATTAATAAACAGGTTCTTATCTCTGTTGACACAAACCTGGATCGTCCACAAGCAAGAAGAGTCACATTCTCTACCGCTGAGAATAATATTTTCTATCTCGAACTTGCCATGGATAAAACCGAATTTATCCAGTTAGAAGATTTCGAAATTCAGGAAGATGAAAGTCCCGATTCGATTTTGGAAGCAACTCAGAAAAAGAACGCGTCTCTATCATCACACGAAGAATCGTCTGCATCTGACAGTGCATCGGATTTGCTGGATGAGCTTGGAATTTAACTGTTATAAACAGTTATTAATTAATTTAAGGGGAACATCATCTGATGTTCCCTTTTACTCTTTAAAGAAAAACGTTAAAATAACGGACTTTTGTTCCCACGCATAAATTCGAGATACTTACGGTTCGATGGATAAACAAAAAGCCCTGAAAAAAATTGCTAAGTGTTTAGAACTTGGTAACTCTTCTAACGTAAACGAAGCTGCTTCCGCCATAAAAATGGCGCACCGTTTAATGACTAAATATGGTCTGGATAAAGACGATATCGCCTTCATTAAAATGGGAAAAACACAATCTTCACATCTTTTACCAGCAAACATTGGCCCTTATATCCTGCGCATCATTCGCGGTATTAACACAAAATTTGGTGTTGAGGCTGTACTGTTAAATCACAAAGGGCTCAAACGCGTTGAGTTTATTGGTGAAGCTGATCGTGCCATATTTGCAGCATTTGCCTTTGATATTATTTATCGAGAGATGAATGAACACACGGGTCAGTTCCGAAACAGTTTTGCCGGTACAGGTACTTCAAATTCTGAGGTATCAAAAAGAGTGAACTCATTTATCTCTGGCTGGATTGAAGGCGCATTAGAAAAATTGCCTGAAATTCTCCCTGATGACGAGTCAAAAGACACAATTAACAGCTATATTGATAAAGAGTTTGAAAATATCGACAGAGAAACGTTTAAAAAACAACTAAAAGAAGCAATGAAAAATCTGACTGCTGATTACGAAGTCGGATTAAAAAAAGGACGTAAAATTTCTGTCAATAGACCGATAGACGGTGCACAAGCGCCAAAAATGTTGAAATAATGCATAAAAAGAAATGATGTTTCTAACGCAGGAGATAAACATGTTAAAAAAAATGGCCTCTACCCTTGTTGTACTAACACTACTTTCTGGCTGTGAATACACACAACGCCAGAATGCGACAACAGGTGAATCTGAAACAAATTCAACAACAAAAGGCGCTATCATCGGAGCAATTTCTGGAGTTGCAGTTGGTCTGGCATCAGGAGACGATGCAAAAGAAAGAAGACAACGAGCCTTAATCGGTGCTGCTGGTGGCGCAGCTATTGGTGGCGGTATCGGTTACTATTTTGACAAACAAGAAGCTGCTCTACGCCAGTCGCTATTAAATTCGGGTGTTCAGGTACAACGCGTTTCTGATAATGAATTACTGCTTCGCATGGAAAACGGCATTGGTTTTGATACGAACTCTTACCAGTTATCATCAAGTATTAATAACACGCTACAAGGTGTGGCAAAAATATTGGTTGAATATCCAAATACAAGCTTAGTTGTTGAGGGGCACACCGATAGCACTGGCAGTGATCTAACCAATCAGGTTCTGTCTGAACGAAGAGCTGAATCCGTTCGTTCATATCTTGTCAGCCAGGGAGTCGCTCCCGGACGGGCAATTGCCAGAGGTATGGGAGAAAGAATGCCTATATGTTCAAATACAACAGCAGCAGGAAGAACCTGCAACAGACGTGTTGAAATTCAGATATTGCCTCTGAACTAAAAGCTTTTCCCGCGTTTGATCCAAAAGGGGCATTGTTTGAACTACATAATTGTAGGCTTACTGTTACTACTATCGTCAGGAGCATTTGGGGAAAATCTGGATAAGCTTTTACAACAGGCTCGGCTGAATAATCCTCAGGCTCAGTATGAAGTAGCTTCTTATTATCTGCTCAGAAAAGATGATGATACCCAGAACAGTAAGCTTGCTCTTTATTGGTTCGAAACTGCTGCAGACAATGGCAACACAGATGCACAAACTTATCTGGCACAGGAATACCGGCAGGGTTTAATTACAAAAAAAAATGATCAGCTTGCTGTATACTGGCTAACTGTTTTAGCATTAAAAGGACAAGACTCAGCAACATTGGAACTTGCCCGATATTTTCAGTCTCATCCCAATAACCATATCAACTTTACCGAAATTTGGTATCGTATCGCCGCAAATAGCTCTCCAGAAGGTGAACAGGAATATTCAAAATATTTACAAACAAAATTTAATCAAAAGAGAGAAGAACAGTTGTCCGATACTCAGCAACTTGAATCTACGTTTACACTACTTTCAGATAACCAAACTTCAAATCATGAGTCTGATATAAACCATATCACAGCAAACAAAATCTCAAGCGACTGGTTCTTCTGGCTGTTATCACTAATACCTTTAGCTTGTGTTTTTCTGGTTATTAATTTGCTGAAAAAAATCAGAAAATTAAAGCACCAGATAAAATATCATAGCTTATCTGTCGATCAGGATCGCTCTGCTCAGCAAGCTCAAATCCAGAAACAAAAGCAACAAATAAATCTGTTGTTTAATGAACTCAAACGCTCCAAAGTAAATACAGAACAACAGACAATAGATCAGGCATGTGCTTTATTTGGGTATACGCCGTCATCCATCCCCGATAAACATCAGATAAAAGTTCGCTACAAACAACTCAGTAAAATATACCATCCGGATATGAAAGGTTCTGAAGAAGAAATGAAACGCCTGAATCAGGCATTAAAAATCATACTAAACAAATTTCATTTAAAGATTTGACTTTAGTAACTTTTGTTTACCAACTAAGGCTTAACATAAGTTGCATATCAGTGTAACATTTCTTCGCCATAATGATGGCAGATCACCCCAAACCAGGAGGAAAAATGTTCACACAAGACGGTGTCTGTGATTGGTGTAAAAAACACGCTAAAGTAAAAAAATTAAGTTATATTGACGGAAATTCGAACTACACATGTAAAGAATGCCATGCAACAGCTAAAATGGATGTTCGATTATATAATTTAGAGCAAGCAACTTTCATCGCTCAGGTTCAGTTACAAAACACACATCAGCAAAGTGCTTAATTCGCACTAGTGAGCTACCAGGGTTGGATGTACAGGAAGTAGCATCCGGCCTATGAAATACCACACATTACCTTTCGTTTTTCAAAACACCCTCAATTAATTTTCAATCAAACTGCTCTAAGCAACATTTTCATGCTTTTACATTAATGCAAAAATGACAAATACTTGATTAAAGACTACATTTAATAAGTCTGTTAATTTTCAGGTAGCTTAAAATGAACAATCTATTGGCTAGTTTTATAAAATTCTACAAAAATGAAGATGGCTTGACAGTTGTTGAGTATGTGATTGGAGCCGGTATGTTAGTCGGTGCTGTTGCATTTGTATATGCCACTATGGGCAATAGTTTATCAACTAAATTTGGTGACATACTTAACAACGTTCGCTCCTCTTAAATATTAGTACTTGATAATCACTACTTTTAATTTTGGTAGATTCTTACCTACACATTGTCGCACCTAAATAATTCCCTCCTCATATATTCTTCATTATTTATACCGCAGTAATTAGATCTTGATCACTAGAAATCAACCTTGTACACATTTCACACAAAAAATACCTTGATCTCTACTGTCATAACCATTACTGTTTATATATACAGTATGTATAAGGAAACAGTATTATGATTAGTTCTCAAACTTCTTTTAATCACAACATTTCAGTCCATACATCTTTACTAAATACAAACATCACTTGTCTTGAAGGATTGTTTACTCAACTGTCTCAATCGATCCGTTCCAACCAATGGATCTGGTTTACATCGCAAAGTGTTCGTCCATCTACTGCGCAACTTTCTTCATTTAATATTCCTGTCAATCAGGTAATTCAGTTGAAAGCATCATCCAGTCTGTCTGAATTCGAAGTTGCCACGAAAGCCATTAAAAGTGGCAATGCAAGTGCTCTCGTTGTTTCAACTGCCATGACAACTCAGCAGCAAAGTCATTTAAAAAATCTTAGCGATACTTATCAGTGCAAAATATTTTTCGTTGAAACAGATAAGCACTACTATCACTAGCCTAACAAATTCCATACATACTTCTTTAACTGCCTTATTTTTTTGCCAATGTCTCCGAAATAAAAGAGATCATTGGCTTTTCTTTTGTTAAATTGAACAGAAACAAACCAGCAAAAAGCAAACGTTTGCTTTTTCTCTGGCAGTTGTTTTGATTTCTGGTATGATGCGCTTCAACAGATACATATCTCCCTGAGATAGCGTTCAAAATTGACTTTGAAATAGACAGGATTTCCCTAATGAACCTTGCAGATCAAGTTCTCGCCGTCAATGACGACCTACCTATACGCACTCAACAACCAGTCCACAGCGGTAAAGTTCGCTCTGTTTACTGGTTAACAGAAGAAGACAGCAAACGTCTTATTCAGGAAAAAGGTTATGATGTAGCACCGGATGCTCCGTTGGCAATTATGGTTATCAGTGACCGTATTTCCGCATTTGACTGTATCTGGCATGCCGAAGGGGACGTCAGAGGTGTACCAGGAAAAGGTGCCGCTCTGAATGCAATCTCTAACCATTGGTTTAAACTCTTTAAAGAAAATGGACTGGCTGACAGTCATATTCTTGATATTCCTCATCCATTCGTCTGGATCGTTCAAAAAGCAAAACCAATTAAGATTGAAGCTATTTGCCGTAAGTATATTACTGGTTCAATGTGGCGTGCTTATGAAAAAGGTGAACGTGAGTTTTGCGGTAATATCCTTCCTGAAGGTTTGGAAAAAGACAAAGTTCTTAACGATTACCTGATTACCCCATCTACGAAAGGGATCCTAAAAGGCATTCCAGGTGTTCCTGAAGCTGATGATGTCAATATTTCACGTAAAAATATTGAAGATAACTTTGCAGCATTTAATTTCTCTAAAGTGGAAGATATCGCGCTTTATGAAAAATTGCTGAAAGATGGTTTCAATGTTATCAGTCAGGCGCTAGCAAAAATCGATCAAATCTTCGTTGATACTAAATTTGAATTTGGTTATGTCAGCGATGCTGCTGGTAATGAAAAACTGATTTACATGGATGAAGTTGGTACACCGGACTCATCTCGAATTTGGGATGCTGCAAGTTACAAGCAAGGCGAAATTGTTGAAAACTCAAAAGAAGGTTTCAGACAATTTTTACTTTCTTATTTCCCTGATCCAGACATTCTGCTAAACAAAAACAGAATGCCTGAACGTTCTGCTCTTGCCCGTGACAATGCTCTTCCACTGGAATCATTAATGGATATTTCCCGTACTTATATTGGTATCGCAGAAAAGATCACTGGCAAAGAAATCGTATTAAGTGATAATCCTAAACAAGAAATTATTGATATTCTTGATAAAGAATACAACTTAATCAGCAAATAATGACGTTCTTGTTTTCTAAATAAGAAAAACCAATGACCTTCAATGAAGGTCATTGGTATTTGTATAGGCAGGAAAAATATTTAAAGTGTGATCATTAGCTCATCATGCTCACTATCATTAATAATCTCTTTCGAATGCTCATGAATTAAGAGCAATTGTTCCGGTTCTAAATCGTATGGCATAAGCAATTTTAATTTTTTTACACCTTCTGAACGAGCTATCTCTATTAATGCCAGCAAATTGCATTCATCACTTTTACGTGACGACAATACATTAAGAGCTTTATTCCACAAACGCCCTTCTAATTCACATAAATCAGTCTGGTTCTGTTCATTAATTTCTTCTGATGAGGAAAGAAAATGAAACGCATCGGTAAAAGTCCATTTTTGTTGGCTTGATACTCCTAAAAAGGAAGTATAATCAAATACGACACTCGGACTTGACTTTTTCATTCGTAAGCCCCTGATTACTTAGTTACTACTCACTCCACTATTAATCAGGTATTTTTATATAGCAATACAATATATAAAAATAATCTGTTAGACGCCCTTTATCTTTGTATATGGCATATTCAACACATATTTTTAACATATCAATAAAATTACGGAAAACTCAAAAATCAACTTGTTTAAATTTCATTCCATATTTCAATTTCAATAGTAATTTCATTTTATAAACTTTCATATCGCCCTCGAAAGTTACATATCGACATGGTCGGTTTACATGAAATATGTCGAAGCATAGACTTTTCAACGTTAGCTCCACTAATCATGTAAACGATAACTATAGACAGAAATGTAAATGAAAAACGATAAAAGACCTTTATATATCCCCTACGCTGGTACTATTTTACTAAGCACACCTTTATTAAATAAAGGTGCTGCTTTCACTGCAGAAGAAAGAGTTGATTTCAACCTTGAAGGGCTACTACCTGAGGTAACAGAAACCATTCAGGAACAAGTTGTCCGTGCTTATCAGCAATACTGTAATTTCGATAACGCAATGGATAAACACATTTATTTGCGTAATATTCAGGACACCAACGAAACTCTGTTTTATCGCCTGATTCAAAATCATATCAGTGAAATGATGCCAATTATCTATACTCCAACCGTTGGCGCAGCATGTGAAGATTTCTCAAATATTTATCGCCGTGGTCGTGGATTATTTATCTCATATCCAAACAGAGATCGAATTGATGACCTGCTAAACAATGCATCGACTCATAATGTGAAAGTCATCGTTGTTACTGATGGTGAACGAATTCTTGGTCTGGGTGACCAGGGCATCGGTGGTATGGGTATTCCTATCGGAAAACTGGCACTTTACACTGCATGTGGTGGTATTAGTCCTGCTTACACTTTACCTATCGTCCTTGATGTTGGTACTAACAACCCACAACGCCTTGCTGACCCTATGTACATGGGCTGGAGACACCCTCGTATTACTGGTGCAGAATACGATGCATTTGTTGAAGATTTCATCCAGGCGGTACAACGTCGCTGGCCGGATGCATTAGTGCAGTTTGAAGACTTTGCACAGAAAAACGCAATGCCTCTGCTTGAGCGTTACAAAGATCGTATCTGCTGTTTTAATGATGACATCCAGGGCACAGCTGCGGTTACTGTTGGTTCTCTTATCGCAGCATGTAAAGCAGCTGGCAGCAAACTATCACAACAACGCATTGCCTTTTTAGGTGCTGGTTCTGCCGGTTGTGGTATTGCTGAAGCAATTATTGCTCAGATGGTATCAGAAGGCATCTCTGATGCTCAGGCTCGTTCTCAGGTATTTATGATTGACCGTTGGGGACTGCTGGAAGAAGGCATGCAAAACCTACTCAACTTCCAGCAACGTCTGGTGCAGAAAAAATCCAAAACATCCAAATGGAAATCCGAAGGTAATGGTTACTCGTTATTTGATGTCGTTCGCGAAGCAAAACCTTCTGTTCTGATCGGTGTGTCAGGGGCTCCAGGGGTATTTACTGAAGAAATCGTTAAAGAAATGCACAAAAACTGTGAACGCCCGATTATCTTCCCTCTTTCAAACCCAACCAGTCGGGTTGAAGCGCTGCCAGCGGATTTAATCAAGTGGACTGATGGTAAAGCTCTTGTTTGCCACAGGTAGCCCGTTTGAACCGGTTGTACACAACAATGAAACCTATTCTATTGTTCAGTGTAACAAACAGTTATATTTTCCCTGGTATCGGTTTGGGTGTCCTGGCATCTAACGCAACTCGTGTAACAGATGAAATGTTAATGGAGTCCAGTCGCTCTCTGGCAACATGCTCTCCTCTGGCTGTCAATTGGTAAAGGACCATTATTACCACCATTAGAAGAGATTCACTCGGTTTCGAAGAAAATCGCCTTTGCTGTTGGTAAAAAAGCCATTGAACAAGGTGTTGCAAAAGCAATTACAGACAAAGATTTGGAAAGTGCGATCGAAGAATACTTCTGGCAGCCAAACTACAGACGTTATAAACGGACTGCTTTCTAATTTACAAGTTAGCTAATTCAATGTTTTAATAAAGCCTTCTCGTAAATGAAGGCTTTATTTTTTCATATGGACGTATTACATCCGCTTGGTCAATACATCTCACCCTACCTTGGTGAAATTGCCACTGCGCTGGTCGCATGCTTACTGGTTATGGTGGGTAACGAAATTAACGCATTTCTGCGCAAAATCATGCGTAATCAACACTTTATTATTAAAACCATTGCCTTTATTTTATTAAATGCATTTGGCTATGGAATCATTATTGTCAAACTAACCCCTTACTTAGCTCGGACACTCAGAGAGTTAGAAAAAGGCATGATGGTCGCAATCCTCCTAACAAGTTTTATTTTAATTGGTTTATGGGCTCAAAAGAACCGTCACATATAATTCATGCCACCATTGACGCAATAAGGCAAAAATATAACTTAGCAGAGGTGTTGATCACTTCTCTGAGAATATTTTTGCTTGTAATCATCGGGCTCATTCTGATTGACCGCTGGGTTTCATGGTCAACAGAGAAACAAATTATCAACAATATCGATGATGTTCCTCATTATCAGGTTGCCGTAGTTCTGGGAACCAGTAAATATTTAGGCAAGACATTAAATGATTACTACATTAATCGAATTAATGCCGCCATTTATCTGTTTCGGAAAAACAATGCAGACTATTTCTTATTGAGTGGTGACAATGCTCATCGCTCATATAATGAACCATGGACAATGAAACGAGACTTGCTCCGCGCCGGTGTACCTGAGAATCAAATTGCTCTGGACTACGCAGGGTTTAGTACACTGGACTCAATATTCCGGGCGAAAGATATTTTTGCTTCTGATCACTTTCTGATCATCACACAACGTTTTCATTGTGAAAGAGCTCTTTTTATTGCTAATGCCCATCGTATTGATGCCCAATGTTTAGCCGTTCCCAGCCCGAAAAATCATGTTGGTCTTAATTTACGCATCAGAGAAATTTTTGCCCGGGTAAAAGCGGTTCTGGACTTGTATGTATTTAACTCAAAGCCGAAATTCCTTGGGCCAGTAGAACCTATCACCTCACCTGAACAGCAAGAATCTGTTATCATCAACACAAATAATAAAGAGTAAGTAAAGAGCATAGTCATGAGTTCAACAATAACTGGTGTCCTGAGTAAAATGCAGGCAACCAATGGTGATGTGGTTGATTATTATCTTCCTGTCGGAGATCAACGCATCCATCTCAATCCATTAATTGGCAAATCAATCTCCCTTGTTCATACAGGAAATATCTTCTGCTGTAATTGCGGGAAAAAGACCAAAAAAAGCTATTCTCAGGGACACTGTTTTGTCTGTATGAAAAAGCTGGCGAGCTGCGATATGTGCATAATGAAACCGGAAACCTGTCATTATGCAGAAGGAACATGCCGGGAGCCGGAATGGGCAGATTCAAACTGTATGGTTGACCATTACGTCTACCTGTCAAACACTTCTAGCCTGAAAGTAGGTATTACACGCCACACTCAGATCCCCACGCGCTGGATTGATCAGGGAGCGACACAAGGTTTAAAAGTCATCAAGGTTAAAACCCGGCAGCTATCAGGTTTAATTGAAGTCGAGTTGGCTAAACACATTGCTGATAAAACCAACTGGAGAACCTTACTGAAAGGTGATGGCGATAAAATGGATCTTCACCAAAAATGGCACGAACTGGAGCCTTTACTGGATTCTAAGATTGCTGAACTCAAAGAAGAATTCGGTGATGATGCCGTAACCAAACTTGATGATTCAACAATCTGTGATATCAGTTATCCTGTTGAACACCATCCCACCAAAATTGTTTCCCATAATTTTGATAAAAACCCTGATGTTTGTGGGATTTTAGAAGGAATAAAAGGACAATATTTCATTCTGAATACCGGTGTAATTAACATCAGAAAATTCACCTCTTATGAAGTCGAATTTTCCAGTTAAAACCACATAAAATTTCGTTTTTAACCCAAAATAACCTCTTATAACAAGAGGTTATCATTTCAATAAACAAAACAACCAAAAACAACAAAAGTTACAAAACGACAACATAGTTACATAAACGTATACCTCAACGATATCCCCAAAAATCACTGTTACACTTCGCAAAACTTGAAACAGAAGTTGTCCCTACTACATTTTAAAATTTTAAATTAAGGTTTGATAATTATGCTTAGTAATGTGATGTTGCCTCGCGAAAATGAGGCCGGCCAGAACCAAAAAGCGATAAGCATCGTACTATTTTGTTCTGCCATTATTATCCTGTTTGCATCAACTCAGAATTTACTACCTAAAGGTCTGATTGGTGCGTTAGGTATCATGGTTGTGGTTGGTTATATACTCAACGTTGTTGGTGATAAAACGCCAATCTTAAACCAGTTTTTTGGTGGTGGTGCTATCGCCGTAATTTTTGGTTCATCATATTTGTTCCATAGTGACTGGATGCCAGCGGAAACAACTCAAACTGTAACAACTTTCGTTAAAGGCGGTGGCTTCCTATCCTTTTTTATTGCCAGTTTGGTCACCGGCTCTGTTCTGGGTATGGACCGCGATGTTCTGAAAAAAGCAGCGCTGAAATACATTCCGGTAATCCTTGGTGGTGTTGCTTTTGCGTTCTTGTTCGCAGGTATTGTTGGTGCAATCCTGGGGCACGGTTTCTTTGATTCAGTTATGCTTCTTGCCCTACCTATCATGGGCGGTGGTATGGGTGCCGGTGCGGTACCTCTTGTTGAAATCATGTCTGGTCGTACTGGTATGGACCCAGAATTCCTGATGTCTAAAATGGTACCGGCACTGGCAATCGGTAACGCAGTATCTATCGTATGTGCAGGTCTGCTAGACAAACTAGGTAAAGTATTCCCATCATTAACCGGTAATGGTCAGTTAATCCGTGGTGATAAGCAAGAAAATAAACAGGAAGAAAAAGAAGAATCAGCACCTGTCACAATTGATATGCTGGGTCTTGGCGCTTTAATCGCTATCACAATGTTCGTTATTGGCACTGTATTAAGCAATGTTATTGCTATGCACTCTTATGCGCTGATGATTCTTTTCGTCGCGTTTGCAAAAGTTACCGGCATCATGCCACGTCAATTAGAGCAAGCAGCACATACTTGGTATAAATTTGTCGTAGATAACCTAACACCTGCTTTGCTTGTTGGTATTGGTGTCGCTTATACCGATCTAAACCAAATTATTGCTTCATTAAATCTGGTTTATTTCTTAATCGTACTTTCAACTGTCGTTGGTGCTGTTGTTGGTACAGGTCTGCTTGGTCGACTGATGGGGTTCAACCCAATCGAAGCCGCTATTACTGCTGGCCTATGTATGGCTAATATGGGTGGTACTGGTGACGTTGCTGTACTGGCTGCAAGTAAAAGAATGGAATTAATGCCATTTGCACAGATATCTTCCCGTATCGGTGGGGCATTTATGTTGATACTTGCGACCTTTATCATTCAATTACTGTCGTAATATAGCTCTTAATTCCTCTCAAATAGGTGCGACCATCAGGGACTGACAGTCGCACCAACCTTCCAATCCTGAATCCTGATAAGTTTCCCCTATCTCATTAATAGGCAAAAACATCTCCCCATTTCATCTACATCCTGTATTGTTCTAACCTATAACTTTTTATTTATTAATTAACGATTACTGATGCTTTCACTCCCTGAAGGAATCTCTTAAAATCAGTTTAATATTTCATGCATAAATAACGTGGGGCTATGATGAGCAACGCAAAACACCATAAACTTTTGATTTTAGGTTCCGGTCCGGCTGGATATACTGCTGCTGTGTATGCAGCTCGTGCAAATTTAAATCCGGTACTCATCACCGGAATGCAACAAGGTGGCCAGCTAACCACAACCACTGAAATTGAAAACTGGCCTGGTGGCCCGGAAGATCTGACTGGTCCTGGCTTAATGGACAACATGAAAGAACATGCGGAAAGATTCAATACCGAAATTATCTTTGATTATATTCAGGAAGTGGATCTGAAAAGCAGACCATTTACCTTAAAAGGTGACAGCGAAACATACACTTGTGATGCTTTGATTGTAACTACTGGTGCTTCTGCAAAGTATCTTGGTTTGGAATCAGAGGAAGCATTCAAAGGTAAAGGTGTTTCTGCTTGTGCTACCTGTGACGGATTCTTCTACCGTAACCAGAAAGTCGCTGTTGTTGGTGGTGGTAATACAGCTGTTGAAGAAGCGCTTTATCTGGCCAATATTGCTTCAGAAGTACACCTGATTCACCGCAGAGATTCTTTCCGTTCCGAAAAAATTCTTATTGATCGTCTGATGGAAAAAGTGGCAAGCGGCAAAATCATTCTGCATACCGATCGAGTTTTAGAAGAAATTCTGGGTGATGACATGGGTGTAACCGGTGTTCGTCTCAAAGATACTAAATCAGACGCAACTGAAGAAGTGGATGTGATGGGCGCTTTTATTGCTATCGGTCACCAGCCAAATACCGGTATTTTCGAAGGTCAGCTTGAGCTAAACAATGGGTATATCGTAGTTCAGTCAGGTTTGAACGGTAATGCAACTCAGACAAGTGTTGAAGGTGTATTCGCTGCAGGTGATGTTATGGACCACAACTATCGTCAGGCCATTACTTCTGCAGGAACCGGATGTATGGCTGCGCTTGATGCAGAACGCTACCTGGATAATCTGGATAAATAAGTCAGAAGACATTTTATCAGAAATTTCTAGTCGACAGCCCGGCGATGTTTTCTCCGGGCTTTTTTTTGGATACTATTGCCAGTCATTATTATAATTACTATGACAAAAAGCCTTCATTACCATGGATAAAAAAAAGCAAAAACAGTTAAACGCCTGGTTAAAGCAGCAGAGTAAACTGGCGAAACGCTGGTTACTGATTGCTATCAGCCTTGGTGTTTTATCCAGTTTTTTTCTGATCGGACAAGCCGCTCTTATTGCTTCAATGCTGTATCAGCTTGTGATCGAATCAGTCGATAAACACACTCTTATTCCACAATTTGCCGGACTTATCACTTTAATCGCTGGCAGAGCTATATGCTCGTGGGCTCGTGAGCTGGCCGGTTTCAAATGTGGCGAGCAAATCCGTATCTATATAAGACAGCTTATTCTTAACAAACTACGAGAACTGGGTCCAGCTTACATTAAAGGAAAACCAGCCGGTGCCTGGGCAACTCTGACCTTGGAACAGGTAGAAAACATGCAGGATTTCTTTGCCCGTTATCTGCCGCAAATGTCGTTATCTGCATTTGTTCCATTAATTATTCTGGTCGTTGTCTTCCCGCTAAACTGGGCAGCAGGTTTAATTTTCTTAATCACAGCTCCGCTGGTTCCATTCTTCATGGCACTGGTCGGCATAAAAGCAGCTGATGCCAGTCGCAAAAACTTCAAAGCGCTACAGCGTCTGTCCGGGCACTTTTACGATCGCCTTCAGTCAATGACGACTATTCGTCTGTTTGATAAAACCAAAGCAGAATCCGACCACCTACGTGCCGCTTCCGATGTTTTTCGTGAAAGAACCATGGACGTGTTGCGAATTGCATTCTTATCTTCCGCAGTTCTGGAATTTTTCACATCAATTTCAATCGCGATAACCGCCGTCTATTTTGGCTTTAGTTATATTGGTGAACTTGATTTTGGCTATTACGGTACGGGAGTCACTCTGTTTACCGGCTTATTTATTCTGATCTTAGCTCCGGAGTTTTATCAGCCATTACGTGATTTAGGCACTTTCTACCATGCGAAACAACAAGCGGTTGGCGCAGCAGAAAGCATTGTCGATTTTCTGAGTCTGGAAGTTGAAGAAATTCGCTTTGGCAGAGAACCTATGCCCCATGCACATTCTGTCTCTATCGAAGCCAGAGATCTTGAAATTTTAAATCCTGAAAATGGCAAAACTCTCGTAGGACCGATTTCATTTAAAATTCTGCCGGGACAACATACGGCTCTGGTTGGACCAAGTGGTGCGGGTAAAACATCGCTTATTAATACCATCCTTGGATTTATGCCATTCAAAGGTGATCTTCTGATTAATGACGTTCCGTTGAATCATTTGGATTTAACCGAATGGCGTAAACATATCAGTTGGGTTGGGCAGAATCCGGTATTACTACACGGCACTATTCGTGACAACGTCACCCTCGGTAAGCATAATATTCCGGAACAAGCTATTCATGATGCCCTTAATCAATCTTTTGCCAGTGAGTTCATTGAAAGTCACGGCATGGATTATATGATTTCGGATCGCTCCGGTGGTTTATCTGTCGGTCAGGCACAACGTCTGGCAGTAGCTCGTGCCGCAATTCAAAATGGGTCATTCTGGCTATTAGATGAACCAACCGCCAGCCTGGACGCCAGCAGTGAAAAACTGGTCATGCAAGGACTGGATAATCAGACTAAGGGTAAAACCACCCTACTCGTTACTCATCAGTTAGTACCGTTGCAATCAATGAACCAGATTTTAGTTATGGCTGACGGAGAATTGGTCCAAACAGGAACCTATTCAGAGCTTAGCCAGAAAGATGGTGTATTCAAAGACATGCTTGATGCAAATCTGGCACTACAATCTCACAATAAGGGGAATTTAGATGCGTGATTTAATCCCTTTCCTCAAATTATATAGAAAACACTGGTTTGGTCTGACCCTGGGCATGGTCTTATCATTATTAACTTTATGCGCTTCAATCGGTCTTCTTACACTTTCGGGATGGTTTCTGACTGCTTCAGCGATTGCCGGTCTGACTATCGCCAAAGAACTCTTTAACTACATGCTGCCGGGCGCTATTGTTCGTGGCCTTGCCATCGGACGTACTGCCGGTCGCTGGGGTGAACGGGTTACCAGCCACAACGCCACGTTTAAAGTACTGGCAGATCTGCGCATCTTCTTCTTTGATAAGCTTTCACCGCTTATTCTTGGGCGAGTAGCCAATCTGCGTGATGCGGATTTATTAAACCGTCTGGTTGCTGATGTCGATGCCATGGATCACGTTTATTTACGTCTTATCAGTCCGATGTTGGTCGGTACGGTTGGTATTGTTTTTCTGACCGGATTCCTGTGCTGGTTTAACCTGACCATGGGACTTGTTCTCGGTGGGATTCTGTTATTTTTACTGATTACCTGGCCGATTATTTTCTATAAATTGGGCAAGAAAAACGGCGTTGAACTAACCAACAGTAAAGCAGAATTTCGCATAGCGCTGATGGACTGGATTCAGGGATTCAGCGAACTAAGTATTTTTGGCGCGGAAGTTGATTACCGAAACAAAATCCATACGTTCGAATCCGATCTGATTACCAAACAGAGATACAATGCTCATATCACAGGATTAGCGCAGGCATTATTACTTCTATCTAACGGCTTAACCCTTGTTCTGATGTTGTGGGTTGTCGGAGATGGTGTTGATACCGGTGTAGTCCAGGATCCGCTGATTGCCATGGCAGTTTTCGCAACCATGGCCAGTTTTGAATTGCTGATGCCAATTGCCGGAGCATTCCAGTATCTGGGCCAAACCCTGACTTCAGCACGCAGACTGAATGAAGTTCTGGCAGCCAAACCGGAAGTAGAATTTAACCCTGGAAGAAATGACATCAGAAACCATGATATTGAGTTTACAGATATCAGTTTCCGTTACTCAGACACAGAAGTTAATGTACTTAACAATGTTAACCTGAGCGTTAAATCTGGACAGAAACTGGCGATTGTCGGTCAGACAGGCTCAGGTAAATCTACTCTGATCCAGTTGCTGTCACGCTATTGGGATCCGAATAATGGTCATATCTCAATTGGTGGAACAAAACTGACTCAGTGGAACGAAAGTCAGTTACGGGCAGCTATCAGTGTTGTAAGTCAGCGTGTCGATATTCTTAACGGTACATTACGTCAGAACCTGCTTATTGCTGTTGCTGAAGCCAGTGATGAAACATTAACGTCTATATTGGAAAAAGTCGGCTTGTCTAAACTATTAGACGATCATGGTCTGGATACCTGGTTAGGTGATGGTGGGCGTCAGTTATCGGGTGGTGAAAAACGTCGGATTGGACTTGCCCGCGCGCTACTTCATAATGGTAATATTGTTCTGCTTGATGAACCAACAGAAGGTTTGGATAAATCGACAGAAAAAACCATTATGGCACTGTTGATGGAGCATTTTAAAAACAAAACCGTTCTGTTTGTCACCCACCGTTTGGTGAACCTGGACCAAATGGATTCTATCTGCCTTATTGAACAGGGTGAGATTGTTGAATCCGGCAGTCATGATGCGCTTATTGCACAGCAAGGCCGGTATTTTGAATTAAACCAGACACTTTAATTAATTTCCTGGCCTTTTAGATACGAAAAAACCTGAGTTATTCAAACTCAGGTTTTTTATTAAACTTACTACCTGATAACGATTTTATCGGGGACGACGTGTGTTGTTTCTCGGTTTTGAGGTCGGTTTTGTTGTCGCTTTTGCTGCAGGTTTTTTACCATTAGAGCGGCCACGAGGTGTATTGACTCTTTCCTCATGACGTTTAACTGCACGACGAATTTTCTGACTACGAGCACGTTCACGTTTTCTGGATGTATTTTCTTTAGACTCATCCATCATGGTTCTTTGTTCTGGTTTCAGTTCAACTAACTCACGCAAGTAGTTCACTTCTTTCAGAGTCAATTCAGCCCATCCGCCACGTGGTAATGTTTTATCCAGATAGATGTCACCATAACGTACACGTTTCAGACGGCTTACTGTCGTATCCTGTGATTCCCACAAACGACGAACCTCACGGTTACGACCTTCATTGATCACAACATAAAACGTATGGTTCATGCCTTCACCACCAGCATAAACTACATCTTCAAAACGAGCTAAACCGTCTTCCAGTTCAACACCACTAACCACATTACGTACTTTCTGTTCGTTAACTTCACCAAAAACACGAACCAGATATTCACGCTCAACCTTACGGCTCGGGTGCATCAGGCGATTTGCCAGTTCACCATCAGTTGTGAACAATAACAGACCTGAAGTGTTCGCATCCAGACGACCAACGGAAATCCAGCGGGAACCACGAATTTTAGGAAGACGATCAAATACTGTTCGACGGCCTTCAGGATCGTGACGTGTACACAACTCACCTTCCGGTTTGTAGTACGCAAGTACACGACATATAACTTCTTCCTGTGCTTTAACCGACACATTATGTCCGTCAATACGCACAACAGCGTTTTCATCCTCCAGGCGTTCACCCAGAGTAGCTACCTTG
The DNA here is from genome assembly GCA_963676525.2 of uncultured Vibrio sp. Taxonomy (GTDB): domain Bacteria; phylum Pseudomonadota; class Gammaproteobacteria; order Enterobacterales; family Vibrionaceae; genus Vibrio. The sequence goes on along the minus strand of CAXXNB010000011.1, from coordinate 871,728 downwards.
CCATTAACACTTACGCGACCGTTACGAATTAACGTTTCTAACTCTCGACGAGAGCCATGACCGGCGCGTGCTAAAACCTTTTGTAACTTTTCGCTCATCTATTTACCTTGTGTGTCGTCTTCGCAGACGTCAATATGAAAAAATCAGCCGCTAAATGCGGTCAGATATTATCTCAGATTATAATTTAAATTGCATCAAGTTTAGGCTACGGGAAATTCCTGTATGATAATATCATAGTCTTTCAACCAGCAACTTGATGATGCTGTTTTTCTCTGTCATGGCACACCTGATAATGATTTGGTTCACCTGCCTATACGGATGATGAGCCGATTATACATTCCATGGGAAAATACAGCCCACACGCAAGTTACATACTCAGCTCTATTAATATCTATGCCATGGGGTATATACTTGGTGAAATTTTAAAGAATAGATAATAACAACACCAGCAACCCATTATAAATATAGCATTCTAATGACTGGTATATCTTCGATACAGCAAGCTGAAAATAATGAACAATTCGAGATTCAAAAGGAAAAAATAGCGGCCTTAATTAACGCTGGTGCTGATGTGTCATATGTTGATAACCAAGGCCGAAGTGCACTCACTATTCTCGAGAAGCTTGATGCCAAAAAAGAGTACAAACAAAAAATAAGAGCTATGTTGAAGTAGTATTCTTGAACAACAGTTACATAGCATTACGTCCGAAAACTAAATTATAATCGGTACGGTTTGATAGATAGAAAAACACATATTAACTTGGCCAATGCCATGGAGGTTGGTCAAGTATTCCTTGCCCCTGAATGTGTGTTTCTCCCAACAATTTGTCCAGGCATATTGAATTACAGTTTTCATCTCGTTCCAATGTTGCTACAAGCCTGGAAGCATGTGATACAACCCAGACCTGTGTCTGCTTAGACGCTTTAATAATTAATCTGCCTAATGCTGGAAGCAAATCGGGATGCAAGCTTGTTTCCGGTTCGTTTAAAACCATTAAAGAAGGAGGTCTTGGTGTTAATAATGCTGCGATTAATAACAAATACCTCAACGTGCCATCAGACAATTCTGTGAGTTTCAGTGGTCTCAATAAGCCTGATTGATAAAACTCTAAATTAAAGCAATTGTTACTATCCTTAGTCATCGAAATAGTAGCTCCGGGAAATGCATCATTTATAGAGTCATATAATCCCCGCCTGTCGCCTATCTCGTGAATAGTGCGCAGGGCAGCGACTAATCCATGCCCGTAATGATCAAGCACCGGTGTGAAAGTACCAATTCTGGGTTGACGAATTGGTGAATCAATATCTGTCCTGAATAAATCGTAAAAGCGCCAATTTTTTATCGTATTTCTAATATGGAACACTTCTGGAGCCGCCGCGGGATCCGCAACTTCCGTAAGAATACTATCGAACGTGCTCAGATGATCCGCATATACTCGCCAAGAGCGTCCGTCCCTGATCTTTACTACTGGTCCTTGTCGGTCTACCAAGCAAGCTGCTGGCCGATAGGAAGAACCCGCCCATATGCACTCGCGCCTAACAACCGGATCCAGGCTGAACATTGTAGGGTCGGGGTCGGGGCCAGTTGGAGGTGACGGCAACCCTAGAGAGACACTATATCCGAATTCGTCACTAGCAAATCCAAACTCAAGCCGTACTGGCTTAGTCTTTGGTCCCCCTTGAACTGGAGCCTGACCGGCTAACATATCTTTAGAAAATTTCTCCGGACCAGCCCAGAAAGTAGACGAAATCCCCCCATCTTTAGCCAGAGCAGACACCAAAGTATTGTTCGCTGCATCAGATAAAAACCTAAGTGATTTATACAGGTTCGACTTACCTGTGCCGTTAGAACCGGTGACGACATTCAAACCCGATAAAGGGGCTATTATATTTTTTAAAGAACGATAGTTACTTACTGCAATCGCTTTTATCATTATAAGCCCTTAATATTCAGTTACTCGATATAACCCAGCTTTAGCTAACCGGGTAAAATGTAATACCTCTCCTAGCAGTAAATCTATGCTTTCTAACTTAGTCATTTTTCCCTCAACTATCGTCTACCCTAGTTCGATTTAACCATATGGATTCGTCCGAACTTACGTCGTCATAAGTGAAAATTAATTCAGCTCATAGTTAAAAACTAAACGATATTCTCTGGTTACCCACTGAATATCGGACGGTGGAGTTGGAAACGGCTTAGCCTTCTCAAATATGTTGGTAATTCCTTTTTCGAAATCCCTATGGCCTTTTCTACTCAAAATCTTGCTCGACAATAATTCACCTTTATTATTGATAGTGAAAAGAACCTCAACAGAACCTTCTTTATGCTTCAATTTTAGTGACCGAGGGTATTCTTTAAATTTCATCAAGTGCTGACGCAATGTGACATCGAAAATAGCAGTATTCGGGTCACCCATATGTTGATTACTCTTTCCCGTTTCCTGCACCTTTTTCTTACTGTCTGCGGACCCACTAATACCTTGTGAACCATTAACTTGAGCCATCTGTTTAGGTTGTGGAGTCTTTTTCTGCTTCGGTTTGGGGGCCTTAACCGGTTCCGCTTTTTCCTCTTCCACTGTTTTCTCTGGCTTTTTAACCTCTACCTGCTTTTCTTCCCGTTTCGGCACTACTTTAGGCTCTGGCGATCGAACCGGTTTCGTCACTACAGGTTTAGGTTTACTCTCTATAGGTTTTGGCTTTGGCTTCTCTACGAGTTTAACTTTCTTTTCAAGTGGTCGCTCTGGTTTCGGTTCAATAACGGGCTCTTTAACCTCTACCGTTTTCTTTTGTGGATTAACTGCATTTTGAGCGACTTGACCAGCAGAAGCCGTTCTAATCCCTACACTAATTTTTGCCGCTGGCGCTTTGTGAACCGCAGGCTGAACAGACGTCCACTGATACCAAAGCGCAAATACCACCACGATATGCAGTCCAATAGAGACTAAGGTTGCTTTGCTTACTGAAGCCTTAGTCTCTTGCAACAAATCACTCATGAACCCACACTCGATTTTTCTAAAGCAATTTGAGTATCTTTGATTCCCAAGCGATTCAGAATATCTAAGGTGTCTATCATTCTTTGAGCTGAACTTTGTTCATCGATACTGAGCAATGTCACAGGAGGTTTCTCAACACTCAAAACTTGCTCTGTAAGCGCCTTTTCAAGTTCATCACGAGAACTAATTTTCTTACCATCAATATTCCATTGCTCAGGTTGCTCAAGAATAGCTACATTGAGCACTTTTGATTCCGAAGGCGCACTGTATTCACTTCGCTCAACGTTAGGAAGATCAACATCCATCGTGAGCAATGGCGCATTAATCATCAACATCATAAAAGCGATTAATGACAAAATAACATCAATCATAGGGGTCATACTGTCTGTCGTTGGCCCTTCAAATGAATCATTCTGTTCAATCTGAATCATTGACACGCTCCAACTGACGATTCTTAAGCTGCATGGATTGAGAAAGGCTATTTAGAATAAACTGACTGCGTGTAAGCATTCTTTTAATCTTCGACAAAAATATCGCGTGAGTAAGAATACAAAACACAGCAATAACCAGCCCTACTGCAGTTGTCGATAACGCCTGCCATAATCCGTTCGCAACTAACGACGGCTCAACCGGTCCGGCATGTTCTCCAATAGTGCGAAAGGCCCGCATCAAACCAACAATAGTGCCTAACAGACCTAACATCGGAGCTAAAGCCGCAATAGTCATTAACCCCGATAATCTTTGACGCAACCGGCTGTTGAACAGAATCATCAGGGTCGAAACATGTTCATCACGTACAGTTTTTTCGCTACAGCTTTCTGATTTCATCAACTCTAAAGCTTGAGCATAAAACGGCTTACTTTGCAAGATTTCCTGTGTTGCGTCTTCTGGTCGAACATTCGCAATATGAGTTAATGCACTTTCGTATCTGTTCTGCGGTAAGTCTTTTTGCTTTGCCAAAAACAGAGTCCGTTCAATAATTAAGCTCAAAGCCACAATTGAGCATAGTAATAGAGGGATACCTGTCGCCAATTGCCAAATATCGTCAAACATAATTTTCCTTGGTCATGATTAATTAGAAACAACGAGCGATGTTTCCAGTTGTAAAACAGTCTTAATTTGTATGCGGTTCGATGCGGGTAACACCTTGTCAACTAACTCAACTAGAACCTCTTTAGTTATTTGGTTACCTATTGATGTCATCGAGCTTAAATAACGAGGGTCACCATAAGCTCGATAGCTCAGCATCAATCGATTTAGCCAGGTAGTCGATGATTGAAGCCTGTTGACTTCAGCATAAGCGATGTCTTGCTGCAAACGTTCTAAATTTGTTTCCTGTATCGCCTGAGCAAGGTTGCTAAGAACATCTTCTGCTTCATTCGATAACTTATCAGCTAACTCAGGATTGGTGGTAAAAGTCAGCTCATACCCCATCTGATCCGAAACAGAATCTAACGTCATTTCGAACCCGACCTGATAAACGCCACCAAGGTCTAAACGTAACCTGTTACGTAACGCCTGCTGAGCTATCGGGTTTAATGTAGACAGCACAAATGCAGTTTCTGGTGTCCACTCAAGTGCTGATTCACCATACATAGTGACTTGAGTTTGACTCACACCAGCTCTAGTTCGGGTAACTTGGTGTTTCCCAGGTATTTGCAGCCGTTGTTGAGGTGTAAGAGCTTCAGAGTTATTAATAGAAGACAGATATTGTCCACCGAGTTTTCTTAAAATGTCTAAATCAAGTTCTCCAACCACAAACAAACTATGAGGTTGTTGCACCAATCTGTTCGCTGTCTGGCTCAACGCTAAAGAGGTTAGATCGTTTAGCTGTTTCTGAGTAGGAATATCTAACTGCGACACTCCATACCGTATTTTTGCCAAACTGTCAGGTTGGTCACCATCAAGCAAATCTCGTGCTGATTCTTTCACTGCTGTCACTGAATCTGGTGAAAATTGGCGGTCTTGGTGGTGATGCCAAAACACCAATAATGCATCTTCAAGCTGATCTTTTTCAGTCACCAAGCTCATATCCAGATGTTGGTCCTGTAACTTGAACTTCCAGTCTGCGCCATGATTGGATATCCAATTCTGCCACTCTTTTTGTTCATACTGAGTTGGTGGCGTTTGCTCAAAAATCTGTATAGATGATTGAGCGAGCCAATCGGGAAACTGGTGAGACAAAGCTCCGACATCACTGATTGATTTTAGATAAATTTTCCCATCTGATGAGGGACGATCTAACCACACAAGTCGGTTACCATTTTTCAATGTCCACTCATATACCGATTGATCGGGGTAAACAACATCAGGTTGAGGTAACTCATCATTTTGGGGTTTGGCTAATTCAATCGTTACAACTTCAGCAGAGACCGTTTCTGTTGTCGGTTTTTTTGGTTTAACTTCGCTATAAGCAACAGGTTTTTGGATATCCGCTGTTTTAGCTTGTTGCTGCCAAAGCTTAACCGTCTCTACGGTAGGAAGTTGCAGCTTAACCGCCAAAGGTGCTTGATAGTAAATAAAGATATCTGGCGAATTCAGAATTGCTCTTAATCTCTGATTAAGGCGTTCTAACGTGATGTTTTCAAATAATTGAGTTTGGAGATCATGCACATCTTGCGGGCTGGCTAAAACACTACCGCCAATAATCGCGTTAGTAATTTTGTCTTCCCACTCCGCAAAGCTACGACTTTTTGCAGCATCAAGGTTACGGGCAGAAATAGCTTTGGCTTTTTCAAATCTATCTTTGAAAGCCGCCTCATCAAGACCGTATTTTTTCAGGCGCTCAACTTCAGTCAAAATCGCTTTTAGCCCTTGGTCATGATTTTGTGTACGAGCACCAAACGCTAATGTTAAGCGTTGGTTGGCTGGTGTTTTTGTCACCGCCGAAAGTGCTTTAATTTCATCAGACAGATAGACAGAGTTACGCAGAACCTGCTTAGTTAATAACTTACGTATAAAGTAATTTTCTAAACTTATCTGCTGACCTTCCAGAGTTGTTCTATCCGCTATCGCGACACGAAAACCGAGCGCCGTTTTAGACGATGAACCTTGCAGGTCCTGAACAGTATTCAGCTTAATCTGCTCATCAAGAGGATAATTCAGGTAATTGCGTGCTGGCTTTTTCACTGTAGGCAAAGTACCAAAACTCTCTTTTATCAGATTCTCCGTTGCTTCAATATCAAAGTGGCCACTGATAATTAGGGTCATATTACTAGCAACATAATTATGCTTGTAAAATTGTTGGATGTCATCGATGGTCATGTTTTTTATGCTTTCAAAACTCCCAATGACTGGGCCTCGGTCATATTTAGAGTTCGCCAGCGTCGACTTTTTGATTTGCTGACTGATTCGATCAACCACACCTTCCGTAAGTCGTTTTTCCTCAGATATGATGTTCTTTTCTCTAGCCCAGTCTTGTTCTGTCAATTGGGCAGAACTTATCATATCCGCCAACAATTCCAGAGATCCTTTGATATCAAGGGCATCATTTGGACGAGTTCTGACCATATATTGAGTTTCAGTCGCACGTGTCTTTGCGTTTATTTCCTTGCCTGATTTCCAGCCAATTTGCGCGAGGTACGCATGAACACCATTTTCGTGAGCCCGGGTTTTATTAAAAACCATATGCTCGACTGCGTGAGCAATACCTTTCACTTGCGGCTCATCAATCGATCCGGCATGAACAATTAAGCGAATATTGAAAGGATCACTTTCTGACTGAGAATCGTATAAAAAATACTGCAAGCCATTATCCAGCTCGTTGTGTGTAATGCGACTATCCCACTGTAAGTAGGGCTCTGCTGCATTCACAGCAGAACTCAACATCACAAAAATTGCAGTAAGAAACAGAAGTTTTGACTTAGTAAACATACACGGCACCTGAAGAATCGGCATCATTGTCCGAATCATCACCATTGATACCTGTTACGCCAGAGTCCTCGTTATAAGCGCCAACAACTAATACATCACCATCGTTATTTAAATCAAGACTACGCCCAAACCAATCACTTTCTTCAGAATTAGAAGCTTTGACATAAGCAGTTTGTGACCATTTTGATGTACTTGAATTATACGAAAATACATAAGCAGCACCAGAATCAGCGGCCGTATCGTCTTCAGCATCCCAGTTGATGCCGATAGCAGCAGAGTCTTCATCCTTAGAGCCAACCGCCAGTATGGTTCCATTTTGGTTCAGCTTTACAGAATTTCCGAAGTGATCTCCCCAATATTCAGCTGTTTGATCCAAGGCAGAATCACTATTGTAACCGTACGTTGCTCCATCAGTATTTGCACCTTTGATGTAAGCTTGTTGAGTCCATGCATTACCACTGTATGTAAACAGATATACTGCGCCAGATCCTTTTCCGTCGTTATCACTTTGGTCACCGTCAATACCGGTGGTGGACGACGCTTCGTAAGCAGCCCCTACTGCTAAAGTTGTGCCATCCTGATTTAAAGAAACAGCGCTACCAAATTGGTCACCTTCCTCGGCGTTTGAAGCTTTAATGTATGCTGATTGAGACCAATTGCTGCCATCATAAGCAAACACATACACTGCTCCAGAGTCTTCCGCGTCGTTATTAGTTTCATCTCCGTCAACACCTGTCGCTGATGAGTCTTCAAAATACACACCTACCGCAAGTGTTGCACCGTCACCACTCAAATCCAACGTGGTGGCAAATTTGTCACCTTCACCTAAATTGGATGGGGCAAGTTTCGTTGTTTGATTCCAATCGCTACCATCATAGTCAAAAATATAAGCAGCGCCGGTGTTCTCTACATCACTATCTGAACTCTCATAATTTGCGCCCACAGCTAAACGCGTACCTTCATCATTTAATGAAAGCGAATAGCCGAATCTATCATTTGCAGTTGGTGACGACTTCTGAATATAAGCCGTTTGACTCCAGACAGCACCATCGTAAGAAAAGATATAAACCGCACCAGCGTACAATGCACTGTTGTCTGTAGGGTCACCACTGATGGACGAATCTTCCCCATAAGCACCGATGGCAACAGTTTGTCCATCTTCGCTTATCGCTAGAGAATTACCATAGCCAAAGTAATCGCTCCGTTCGGGGTTTGTAGTTTTTAGGTAAGCAGTCTGGCTCCAGGTCGAGCTTTGACTATTGTAGGTAAACACATAGGCAGCTCCTGATGCAGAGGAGGCTGTGGTATCATCAGTTTGGCTGCCATCAACGCCGGGACTGGCTGAATCTTCAAATGGTGCTGTGCTTATAATTGTTTTGCCGTCACCACTAATAACAACGTTGTAACCAAAATTATCACCCTGTTCAGCATTCGACGCTTTAAAGTATCCCGCCATTTTCCCCAGCTCGCCAGGGTGAATACTTTTCACCGATGAAGTTAATGTACTGCTACCATCATTAGCGATCACGAAATAGCTTTGATTCGCCGCATCTAATAAACTGCTTAGTTCCAATGTATAATTCAATGAATCTGTTACAGTACCAAGAACTGAACACTCATCAGTTTCATTTTCATCCGACTGACAAACCGTATAAGTAATGCTATCTGCATCAGAAAATCCTTGCTCCCAGGTTAACTTCATTTGGCGAATACTTCCAGAACCATCGTCATTGGAAGTATTGGCAGTCACTAATGTGCTAAGAGCAAAATTGCCTGAAGAAACAAGTACTCCAGCCGTGGTGTTTTGTTCTGAATAATTAGTATCAGTGCTGGCACTATCGTCTGTCGTATCACTTGTTGAATCATTGGATGTTTCATCATCAGGGCTTGATGGCCAACTACCTTCACCACTATTACATCCAGTGATAGCTAAAGTAAAAAGGAGTAGTAGCTTCGTTGGAGAGAGTTCATTGAGAAGCATATTCATCTTATAGATCCTGTCTAAATTCTATAAATAGGAATAGGCCAAACTTATTTGGCCTATAAATAAATTTACAATTTGCTGTATACGTAATTAGTAGAGATAAACGGCACCTGATTTGTCCGCGTAATTCACAGCCGTTGTACCCGCGTCTACATCTTCTTCGGTTTCAGTTTGAACACCATTGATACCAGTAGATGCTGATTGCTCTTGTTGCGCACCTACGGCTAATATACTGCCGTCTTCGGTCAGTGCGACAGATGAACCAAACTGGTCACTCTCACCAGTGTTTGATGCCTTAATATATTGAGTTTGACTCCAAACTGAATTCGACAATTCGAACAAGTAAACCGCGCCAGCACCATCTGAGTAATTAACCCCTTCTACTCCTTCATTTTCATCTGTAGCAGTTTCTGTCTGTTCACCATTAAAGCCTGTTGCTGCTGAATCTTCTTTATTAGCAGATACAGCTAATGTAGTACCGTCGCCGCTTAATTTAACGCTTTGACCAAAGTTATCACTGGCTTCAGTATTAGAAGCTTTGATATAGGCAGTTTGACTCCAACTACCACTTTCCAGAGCGTAGATATACACAGCACCCGCGGCGCTGGCATAGTTAGTTTCAGAATCTTTATCTTCGACTTGTTCCCCATCAATCCCCGTCGCAGCAGAGTCCTCACCAGTAGCACTAATAGCGACTAACGTTCCTGAATTATCGATAGTTACCGCCGAACCAAATTTATCAGTTTTCTCTGAATTCGAAGCTTTTAAGTATGCTGTTTGTGTCCAGACACTATCTTCATAAGTAAAGATATAACCAGCACCGCTTGATGATGCGGTATCATCTGAATCGTCTCCATTGACTCCAATTGCAGCTGAATCTTCCAACCATGCTCCCACAACTAAAGTATCACCGTCTTCGTCCAGCGATACCGCATAGCCAAACTGGTCAGTTTTTGTAATTTCAGCAGCCTTAATATAAGCATCTTGTTGCCATTGTGAATCAACCTGTTTAAACACATATGCAGCACCAGAGAAGCTGTAAGTACTACTTTGAGTTCCATCACCATCAATACCAGCAACGCCACCAGCTTCTCCATGAGAGCCAACAGCTAAAACTTGACCATCGGCGCTCAATGATACGCTCCAACCGAAATAGGCATTACCGACAGCTGTAGATGTGTTCGATGCTTTGATATAAGCGTCTTTGTTCCATCCAGAATCACTTCTACTGTACAGATACACAGCACCGGTATTAGAACCATCATTATTGGTTTCGTCACCATCAACCCCTGTTGCTGATGAGTCTTCATATGGAGCACCAATTGCCAACCTTAAACCATCGGCACTTAAGGACAACGACTGACCAAAGCGGTCCTGCACTTCAGCATAAGGCGCTTTGATATAAGCCGATTGACTCCAAACCCCGTCTTCGTATTCAAATACATACACAGCACCACTATATTTGCTGTAATTACTATCACCCGTATAAGAATCTTCACCGCCAATACCTGTAGACGCTGAGCTCTCATAAAAAGATGCTACAGCCAACGTGTTTCCATCAGAACTTAATGCAACAGAGTTACCAAACTGCGCATTTTCATAGGTATTCGATGCTTTAAAATACCCAATCATTTCAGTCAAGGTTTCTGAATCGATGCTCATTTCTGACGAGGAAACGGTATCGGTGCCATCGCTGGCCATGACGAAGTAAGTATGAGAAACGGCGTCAATCAAACTTGAAAGCTCAACTGTGGCAGTGGTTTTATTTTCGACCACTGAAAGAGCAGAACAATTGTTATCTTTAGATTCATCTGTTTGGCAAACGGTATAAGTAATATCTGCAGAGCCGTCAGACGATGCACTATCCCAGGACAAAGATAACTGTCGGATTTTGCCGGAACCGTCGTCATTGCTGCTATTTGCAGACGATAGTGCAACTAAATTGAATGACGAAACCAATGCAGAGCCAGAAGATGAAGTTTCCGTAGTACCTTCACCTCCACCACCACATCCAGCAAGGGCTAGCACTGATAGCAAAATAATAGTCTTGATTGAGTACGCCCGTAAATATGGCTGAGCGATTTTTGATTCCATGTTTAATTCCACCACGTTCTTGTAAGTATTACGAGTAATTATCCTGTTCTTCGTTGTGCGCTATCCTAACCGAATACGATAGCAAATGTAAATAGTAATAGTTATCATTATAATTATCATTGATGATTCTATTTAAATAATGTATCTTCGAACACCCTCGATAAAGAACGGATAACTGCTTGCTTGTTCTCAGTGAGTTACATGGGTTTGCCTCTTATAGCGAGCACTATTGATTTAAAACCAGGCAAAGAAAGGATTAAATCGCAACGTTATAGACAGTTGTGTAAAAAATAATTATGAAAAAGAGCAAATTAGCAGTGGTTATTACCGCATGGATATCTTTCTACTCTCATGCTGACTCAAGTACGTCGGTAGAGCTTGGGGAAATCTCTATCGTGGAAAAAACCGAGAGTACAGAACAAAAAGAAACCGCCAGTGAAGCTTATGAAAGCTTTGATCCGGTCAACAGCGGCGTAAGTGTTATATCTAAAGAGTCGGCAGAAGTCTCATATCAAGGCGGAATGGATACCACTGAACTACTTAATGTATTGCCGTTCGTTCAACTTGATGTCGAAAGGTACGAAGGGTCTGCTGAAAATGAACAGCACATCAGACCTTCTGATTTTTCCATCTCTGGTGGTCAGTATTACGATAACAACATCATGATCGACGGCGTCTCCGTTAACTCTATGATGGATGTAACAGAAGATGCTGATCGCGAAAATTATAACGAAGTCAATGGTCAAACAGCCCAGACTTTTTATGTCGATCCCTCTCTCCTGGAAGCTGTAGAGGTTAACGATTCTAACGTTTCAGCTAGCAAAGGACAGTTTAGTGGTGGTACCGTCAATTATCAGGTTCGGGATCCTAAAGACGAGTTTCATGCAAGAGTAAGCGCTGGTTTACAGATGGATGAAATGGTCTATTACATAGGACAAGATCAATCTGGCGATTATTATCCCGATTTCATGACCTATAAAACGTCTGCCAGCTTCGACCTTCCATTAACAGAGAAGTTAAAAGTACTCGTCGCTTATACGCGAGCGGAATCCGAATCTTATTACATGATGGACGAAGCGTATGGCGGTAATAAATACACTAACGGTGATGTTTCGGAAAATTATTCAATTAAAACCGTATACGACATCACTGAAGATTTTCAATCTCAGTTCTTTATCTCATCTAGTCCTTACGAAAGTGAATATACCGCTAACGACGATGTAAACAGTCGCCGTATTAGCCAGAGTTCAGGCTTACTTACTTACCTAAATTTAAATGGGTATAACCGAGGATATGATTGGAACGGAAAACTCTCATTTAACGAATTCGATGCCAGCAGAGACTGGGATGGCGACCGATACAAATGGGATGCGAATTCTGCATATGGCAGTTCATTAGGCTGTGACAATAGCTATTGCTTTGAAGGTGGCTTTGGCGACATTAACCAAAAACAGAGAGACTACACACTCGATCTTTCAGCAAGTACAGATACCGGTGGAGGAACAATCAGTTTTGGCTCGAAATCGACTTACACCAGAGCATATAAAGAGCGTCCAGAAACCAATGCTTACTACTATGACTACTCATATGATGAGAACAATGGATATGTCTGTGACGATTCAGACAATGCATGTACCAGTGATCTCGCATTTACAAAAAAAATCACGTATGACAGCTATGAGGCTGACGTTGGCGTTTATCAGCAAGCTTTCTGGACCGAATACGAACGAGAGTTTGGCCCCGTTGCACTCCGGGCAGGTTTGCGTTACGAATATGACAACTATATGAAAAACCATAACCTGGCGCCAAGAATAACAGGAACCTGGGAATTTGTTCCAGACTATTTCTTTACGCTCGGTGCAAACCGTTACTACGCAAAAAATACGGTCGCTTACGCAATGAAATCCGCAACCCCAGCGACCAGTACGTATACGCGTTCAGTAAATTCTGATGGTTCACTCTCTGACTGGCAACATTCTGCTAACGGTGTAAGTTATGATTACAGCGATAGTAATTTGAACACGCCTTACAGTGATGAATTAACGGCAGCTTTAACCATTCCAACCGTGTTGGATGGTAACTTCAGAATCAAAGGTATTTTACGTTATCATCGTGACAGACTGGTCAGTACTCAAGAATATGATACTAACGGCGATTCCAAATGGACATTAAATAATAATGGTGAAACAGATTACCGCGGTGTTTCTCTAGAATGGAGCGGCGGCATAGAAAACCATCGTTTAACCGCCAATGTTACCTGGTCTGAAACCCGAACATTAGGCTCAGACTTTTCAACGACAACAGATATCGATGATCTCCAAAGTAACTACATTTACTACAACGGTTCAGTAATGTCCGAGTACGATTTATATCTGCTTGAAGACCCGGAAAACTATGCTGCACCTATTCAGGCACGGATGAGTCTAACATCCACATGGTGGGACAAACGCATCTTAACCATGTTAAGTGCTCGCTATCGAGGAGAATATTCTACCATTGATGAGACTGGCACAACGATCGAAGTCAATGGTACAGATTACGAAGTCTACGAAAAAGATACCGTCAATGGCTATGTTGAACTGGACTTTAACGCTCAGATACAAGCATGGAGAACAAACAGTACTAAGACGACCTTAGAAGTTCGTGTCACTAACTTACTCAACGAAGATCCTTATACATATTCTAGCACTTACCGTAAAGGCCGCTCATTCTGGGTTGGAGCGAGTGTCGATATTTGGTGATCCAAGCACGAAGATATACGCTGCTTTTATAGCAACGTATATCTTCTGATACGTTTGCATGTCACTTCCATTCTCAATAGTAATGGGAACTTTCAAACCTACTTTCTTCAGCGCAATTCTCTTCAAGACCATATGCGCTTAATACCAAAGGAACCCTACTGTGTTTAGCTCCTTCTTCCCAAAACCTAAATTATTTTTCATGAGCTTTGTTTTTTGGGCTCTAATCTGCGTTGTTGGTTGGTACACCATTATTGAAGACTTAGGTCCTCAATTCAGTCTGGCGAACTTCTTTGGCATCGAATATCCACCAACGTTAATTGAAAATGCCAGCGAAGCATTAACAACTCAGTTTGAACAACAGACAAAAACTGCAACTGAGGCTTGGCTCTATCAAATTATGATTTTGTGCTACGCCCTTTTTATTGGCAGTTGGATGACCTTGGGTGGCCAAAAGTGGGGCAAATGGTCCGTGATTGGTTCAGGCCTAATCGTTTTTATTACCTGGTTTCAAGTAAAAGTGAGCGTTATGCTCAACGAATGGTATGGGGATTTTTATGACCTAATTCAAAAAGCTTTAACAGCACCTAATAGCATTACACTCAAAGATTTTTATTCCGAACTGTCCACTGTCATGGTACTTCTCATGATTGCCATTATGGTAGCTGTGGCTAACTCCTTTTTTGTCAGTCACTATGTATTCCGCTGGCGCACTGCTATGACAGAGCATTACACGGCTAGATGGAAGCATGTTCGTCACATCGAAGGGGCTGCACAGCGTATTCAGGAAGATACCATGCGCTTTGCAAGCATTGTCGAAGGCTTAGGTGTTCGATTACTGAACTCTATTATGACGCTGATTGCTTTTCTTCCTATCCTATGGGGGTTATCAGGTTACGTAACCATTCTTCCATTTGTCGGCGAAGTTCCGCAGGCTTTGGTTTTCATTGCGATTATTTGGTCAATTTTTGGTACCGTCATTCTTGGATGTGCCGGAGTTAAACTGCCTGGACTTGAATTTAATAATCAGAAAGTTGAAGCAGCGTATCGTAAAGAACTGGTTTATGGTGAAGACCACGAAGACAGAGCCGACCTGTTAACTCTACAGGAACTATATAGCAACGTACGGCAAAACTACTTTAAGCTCTATCTGCACTACGTTTATTTCAATGTGATACGTTATGGTTACCTACAGTTTGGCAATTTTATCCCATTTATTGCCTTAGCTCCTTCAATCGTTGCTGGCGTATTTACTTTAGGTGTGATGCAACGCATTATGAATGCTTTTAATCAGGTAGAAAATTCGTTCCAATATCTGATCAATTCATGGACGACAATTGTTGAACTGCTGTCAATTTACAAACGATTAAAAGCGTTTGAGCAAGCGTATAAAGAAAACAGTGTCGACCTAATCGAGGTTAATTCGCTTAGCTGACCTTAAATAATGCAATCAGAAGTGATACAGGAAGATAACCGATATTAACAGTAAAACAGGTATCCCAAAAGTTCCCCTCCGGATACCTGTTATAACTTAATTACTCAAACGGCGCAGGATCACCAGCACCTAAACGCCAGATCTCTGCAGTTCCTTCACTAAAATCAATGACAGTGGTTGGTTGCTCGCCTAAGAAACCACCATCTAAAATCACATCAACTGCATGTTCCAGATGATCACGAATTTCTTCCGGATCGGATTCGGTAGTTTCTTTCCCTGGTAAAATCAGAGAAGTTGACATCATTGGTTCGCCTAATGCTTCTAACAAACTCAGTGCGATTACATTATTCGGAACACGGATACCGATAGTTTTACGTTTTGCATTCATCAAACGTCTCGGTACTTCTTTAGTTCCTTTAAAGATAAAGGTGTAAGGTCCCGGTGTATTGTTTTTCAATAAACGAAACGCAACGTTATCCACCCTGGCATACAACGACAATTCAGAAAGATCCCGACACAATAAGGTGAAATTATGTTTATCGTTCAGTTTTCTAATTTGGCAAATTTTTTCTAATGCGTTTTTATTCTCAAGCTGACACCCTAAGGCATACCCTGAATCGGTCGGATACACAACAACGCCACCATTACGGATAATAGCAACAGCCTGAGTGATCAGTCTTGCTTGTGGATTTTCTGGATGTACATAAAAATACTGGCTCATAACTACTCCTCGCCAACGGATTCTTGTTCCGCTATATTCAGGTTGAGCTCCCAATCTTTCCAGACAGGTTCAACGCCTGATGGTAGCCATAAATTTCTGCCCAGTTCTAACCAGGCCGACGGAAAATGAAAGTCGCTACCTTGTGATGCTAATAATTTGTATTGTATAGCATAATCAGCCAGATTTCTTCTTTCTTGCATACCTTGTTGCGGCTGAGCAACTTCCATTGCCTCTCCACCCGCTTCCACAAATGCAGCAATAAGACGTTTTATCCATTTCGCCGTCAAATCATAACTTCCCGGATGAGCCAGAATTACCGTCCCCCCAGCCTTATGAATAATGCTAATGGCCTCTTCCATTGTTCCCCAGTTTGGTGGCACATATCCGGGGTTCCCCCGCTTCAGATATTTTTTAAATACTTGCTGCAGGTTCTTAACATAACCATTGTCTACCAACCATTGCGCAAAGTGGGCTCTGGTTATGGATGCGCCATCAGCAAGAAGCTCTACTTCTGCTAAGATCCCTTCCCTGGTCACTTTTTCTAACCGCGCCGCGATTAATTGCGCTCTTTCATAACGGCGCCGCTTCTGAATTTCTATAAATGAAACCATTTCAGGATGATTTTTATCGATATTCAATCCGACAATATGGATATCTTTATTCTGCCAGACCGTTGATATCTCAATTCCCGGGATCAGTTTTATCGGCTCACCTTCCAGAGAATCAATATATTGTTGAGCTTCTGCCAGACCATCCGTTGTATCGTGATCGGTAATCGCGAGTATCTTTACATCAAATTCTATGGCTCTTGCTACCAGCTCTGACGGGGATAAACGTCCGTCAGATGCTGTTGTATGACTATGTAAATCTATTTTCATAATATTTTTATGTAATTACCCAATAAAGGCTTGACTTTTAACTCACGAACTAGTTTACTAGTACGCAAATACACAAAAGGTATAGCGCTATGCTACATAAGTTTGAGACACAGTTAAATGCCCTTATTCAACCATCGTTTCTGGTTTGGCGTTGGTGGCGTTGTGATTTCTTGAACTTTCAAGCGGATGCCTAGTGCACAATTTCTAAAAAAGCCCGCTTGATGCGGGCTTTTTTATTATGAGAAGCAGACAAAGAAAACGTTAAAAAGCCTCTACACTTCTCATAGGGTGAAAACAAATTTTAGGGAACTTGGGATGCAAAATTTATATAACGTAAATAATAAAGGGAAACTCAATGTTATCAGTCAGTCTATCCCTTACTACTCAGACCCAACCAGTCTGTTTCACACTCTTTGTGAGAAAAAAACGGACAGCCTGTTATTAGAATCAGCAGAAATCGACTCAAAAGAGAACACTAAGAGCCTGCTGCTTATTGATGCTGCTGTACGAATCGTTTGTTACGGTCAGGAAGTTACTTTTGAAGCATTAACTGAAAATGGTCGCAATTTAATTCGTTTTCTTGCTGCCCAGCTAAATGATTCTGCGCACCATGCTTTAACTACTGAAAAACTGACTCTTCAGTTTGAAAAAGCCAGTGATTTACTCGATGAAGACAGCCGTCTTAAAGAAGCATCTCCTTTTGATGGTATCCGCATGATTCAGCAATGTTTTGATGCCGACGCTTATAGCCAGTTTGCTATTTTCATTGGTGGCGTATTCGCTTATGACCTCGTCGCCAATTTCGAGCCACTTGGTGAAGCAATCGCTACCAACAAATGTCCCGATTATGTGTTCTACGTAGCTGAAAACCTGCTTATCATCGACCATCAGGAAGAAAAGTGTGAGCTTCAGGGCACTATCTTTGATTGTGAAAATGCAGCTCCGACCCTGCTTAATGAACGTCTGGCTGAAATCAGTGAGCAATGTATGAAACCGACCACTCTGCCGGAAGCCATTAAGGTTGCTGATATGAGTGTTGCAACTAACGTAAGCGATGAAGAATATTGTCAGACAGTCTCTGAATTAAAAGAGAACATTATTAACGGTGATATTTTTCAGGTTGTTCCTTCACGCAAATTCACCCTACCATGCCCATCACCACTTGCCGCTTATAAAACTCTGAAAGACAGCAATCCAAGTCCTTATATGTTCTACATGCAGGATGAGTTTTTTACGTTATTTGGTGCATCCCCTGAAAGTGCTCTTAAATATGCAAAAGACACCAATCAGATTGAAATCTACCCTATCGCCGGTACTCGTGGTCGCGGCAAAAATCCGGACGGCTCAATCAACTTAGACCTGGATGGTCGCATCGAACTGGAACTTCGCACTGATAAAAAAGAAAACGCAGAGCACATGATGCTGGTTGACCTGGCACGTAACGATGTTGCCCGTATTTCTGAAGCAGGTAGTCGCCATGTTGCAGACCTGCTGGCAGTTGACAGATACAGCCACGTAATGCACCTGGTATCTCGCGTTGTTGGTCAACTACGCTCTGATCTGGATGCACTGCATGCTTATCAGGCATGTATGAATATGGGAACACTAACTGGCGCTCCTAAAATCCGTGCAATGCAGTTAGTCAGAAAATACGAGAAAGAGCGCCGTGGAACCTACGGTGGTGCCGTCGGCTATTTAACCGGTCATGGCGATTTAGATACCTGTATCGTTATCCGATCAGCTTACGTCGAAAATGGTATTGCAAGTGTTCAGGCTGGTGCCGGTGTTGTTTATGACTCCATTCCTCAGTTCGAGGCAGATGAAACCCGCGGTAAAGCACAAGCAGTTATCTCAGCTATTCAGTCAGCTCATCAGATGAAGTAAGGAGACACTATCATGGCTAACATTATTTTTATCGACAACTTTGACTCCTTTACTTACAACCTGGTGGATCAGTTCCGCTCTCTGGGTCATGCCGTGACTGTTTACCGTAACAACATTGCAGCAGAAACTATTGAACAGGCGGTACTAAACGCTGAAAACCCTATTGTTGTTTTATCTCCCGGCCCCGGCACTCCTGCAGATGCCGGTTGTATGCCAAAGTTAATCCAATTACTAAAAGGCAAAGCGCCAATGATTGGTATCTGTCTGGGCCATCAGGCCATTGTTGAAGCTTACGGTGGTACAGTCGGTGGTGCCGGCCAGATCATCCATGGAAAAGTATCGATGATGGAACATAACAACCATCCGACCTATGAAAATTTGCCGTCACCATTTGCGATTGCCCGTTATCACTCTTTAGTCGCTCATGAGGTTCCTCAGGAGTTAACCGTTACAGCTGAAGTCGACGGACTTGTTATGTCTGTTGTTCATGAGGCACATAAAGTGTGCGGGTTCCAGTTTCATCCGGAATCCATCATGACAACCTATGGCGCGCAGTTGCTTTCAAACGCGATTAACTGGGCTCTTAACAAGTAACACTTAACAAAGTCGTAACTGAATATTAAAGGCTTAATAAAGGAATAATCTCATGTCAGACGTACAAACCATTATCAACAAATTATACGAACAACAAAACCTGACCAAAGAAGAAAGCCAGACTCTGTTTGATAGCATTATAAAAGGTGAGCTTGATCCGATTTTAATGGGTGCGGCACTTACTGCATTAAAAATAAAACAAGAAACTCCAGATGAAATTTCCGGTGCTGCCGAAGCATTACTGGCTAATGCAAAGCCCTTCCCTCGCCCTGATTATGATTTTGCGGATATCGTTGGTACTGGTGGTGACGGTGCCAATACCATCAATATTTCAACCACCTCCGCATTTGTTGCAGCGGCAGCAGGTTTTAAAGTAGCAAAACATGGCAATCGAGGTGTTTCAAGCAAATCTGGTTCTTCTGATTTACTGGATGCGTTTGGTATCAACCTGGCTATGAGTGTTGAAGACACCCGCAAAGCACTGGATGATCTGGGGGTTGCATTTATGTTTGCTCCGCAGTATCACGGTGGTGTTAAACATGCGATGCCGGTTCGTCAGGCGATGAAAACCCGCACTATCTTTAATATTCTTGGCCCTCTGATTAACCCGGCTCGCCCGAATATTGAATTAATGGGTGTCTATAGTGCTGATTTAATTAAACCTATTGCCGAAACTATGCTAAAAATGGGCATGAAACGCGCGGCTGTTATTAACGGTTCAGGTTTAGATGAAGTTGCTATTCACGGACCAACTCAGGTTGCGGAAATTAAAAATGGCGAAATTATTGAATATACCCTTACACCAGATGATTTTGGTTTACCGACTTACCCTCTTTCAGCGATTGAAGGTGGTGAGCCGGAAGAAAATAAACGTATGGTTACAGATATTCTGACCGGAAAAGGACAACCAGCTCATGTAGCCGCCGTTGCAGCTAACGTTGCACTATTGCTGCGCTTATTCGGTGAAGAAGATCTTAAAGCCAATGCCGCAACCGCAATTGAAATAATGAACTCGGGCAAAGCTTACGAGCTTGTAGAAGAACTAGCAAAACGAGGATAAGGGAATGACCGAGAAATTGTCTGAACACATCACAACCAGAGACACTGAAATGGCAGAAGTGTTGGCTAAAATCGTCGCAGACAAAAAAATCTGGGTCGATGAGCGCATGAAGACTCAGCCACTGGAAAGCTTTCAGTCTCAGGTGACTAAGTCAGACAGAAGTTTTTACGATGCTCTGAAATCAGATAAAACAGCGTTTATTCTGGAATGTAAAAAAGCATCGCCATCTAAAGGGCTGATCCGCGATCATTTCGATTTGGATTATATTGCTTCCGTTTACGTGAACTATGCCAACGCAATTTCTGTTTTAACTGATGAAAAATATTTTCAGGGCAATCTGGAATTTGTAAACCAGGTAAGAAGTCAGGTGACTCAACCCGTTCTGTGCAAAGATTTTATGGTCTCCGCTTATCAGGTTTATCTGGCCAGATATTATCAGGCAGATGCAATCCTGTTGATGCTTTCTGTCCTTGATGATGAATCTTATAAAGAACTATCAGAATTAGCACACTCATTAGGTATGGGCGTTCTGACAGAAGCCAGTAACGAAGAAGAAGCTGAACGAGCAATTGCTCTGGGAGCAAAAGTCATTGGCATCAATAACCGTAATCTGCGCGATCTGACCACTGACTTAGAAAGAACCAAACGGCTGGCACCTAAATTACCGAAAGATATAACGATTATTTCGGAATCCGGCATCTACACGAACAATCAGGTGCGGGAACTCAGCAAATACGCTAACGGCTTTTTGATTGGCAGTTCTCTTATGTCAGAAAACGACCTGGAAAAAGCGGTTCGTAAAGTAATTTACGGAGAAATAAAAGTCTGTGGTCTTACGTCTGCGGAAGATGCGAAGATGGCATACGATGCAGGAGCGATTTTTGGTGGGCTTATCTTTGTCGAAAGATCACCTCGCTACGTTATCCGAGAAACAGCAAAAGATATTATCGCCGGAGCACCGCTGAATTATGTGGGTGTATTTCAGAACCACACCATCGAAGAAATATGTCGTCTGGCCGAAGAACTCAAGCTTTATGCCATTCAGTTGCACGGTAATGAAAATCAAAAATTTATTAATGAATTAAGAACTGCTTTACCCAATAACACACAAATATGGAAAGCCTATGGGGTCACTGACCATCTTCCTGAGCTAATTACTAACAATGTTGACCGTCATTTATGTGACAGCAAAGTTGGTAACTGCTCTGGTGGTACAGGACAGACTTTCGACTGGCAACTTCTTGCAGAGAATAATCAGGTCATGCTGGCCGGAGGATTATCTCCCGACAATATCCAACAGGCAGCAAGCCTGGGTTGCATTGGATTGGATCTCAACTCTGGCGTCGAAAGTGAACCAGGGAAAAAAGATAGTAAAAAATTAAAACTGGCGTTTGAAAATCTTCGTCAATATTAAACGCCAAACGCCTAACAGTATCAGTTTTAAGGAAACATTATGTCTAAACTCAATGCCTACTTTGGTGAATACGGTGGTCAGTATGTACCACAAATATTAGTTCCTGCATTGGACCAATTGGAACAAGCGTTTATCGATGCAAAAGATGATCCTGAGTTTCAAGCTGAGTTTATGAGTCTTCTTCAGGAATATGCCGGTCGCCCGACTGCTTTGACTCTGACCCGTAATATTACCAAAGGCACTAAAACCAAACTTTATCTGAAACGTGAAGATTTACTTCATGGTGGAGCGCACAAAACAAACCAGGTTTTAGGTCAGGCACTACTGGCTAAACGTATGGGGAAAACAGAAATCATCGCAGAAACCGGGGCCGGACAACACGGTGTGGCAACGGCTCTGGCTTGTGCGCTGTTAAATCTGAAATGCCGCATTTATATGGGTGCGAAAGACGTAGAAAGACAAAGCCCTAACGTTTTCCGTATGGAATTAATGGGTGCGAAAGTTATCCCTGTCCATGCAGGCTCTGCAACTCTTAAAGATGCCTGTAACGAAGCACTGCGTGACTGGTCTGCAACTTATGAAACTACTCACTATTTATTAGGTACGGCTGCTGGTCCCCACCCATTCCCGACTATCGTGCGTGAATTCCAGAAGATGATCGGTGAAGAAACTAAGAATCAGATTTTAGCCCGCGAAGGTCGTCTCCCTGATGCTGTTATCGCCTGTGTTGGTGGTGGTTCAAATGCAATCGGTATGTTTGCTGATTTTATCGATGAACCAAGCGTCAAATTAATCGGTGTCGAACCAGGTGGTAAAGGTGTTGATACTCATATGCACGGAGCTCCACTTCGTCATGGTAAAACAGGTATTTACTTAGGTATGAAAGCACCTCTGATGCAAACAGAAGATGGCCAGATCGAAGAATCTTATTCTGTATCAGCAGGACTGGACTTTCCTTCAGTGGGTCCTCAACATGCTTATCTGAATTCGATTGGTCGCGCTCAGTACGAAAATGCGACTGATGATGAAGCCTTAGAAGCATTCCAGAATTTAGCGAAGCATGAAGGTATCATCCCTGCACTGGAAAGTTCACATGCGCTTGCTTACGCACTAAAACTAGCATTTGCTGAACCAGAAAAAGAACAGATTCTTATCGTTAACCTTTCTGGTCGCGGAGATAAAGACATCTTCACTGTGAACAAAATATTAAAAGAAAAAGGAGCTCTATAATGGATCGTTATTCCGCGCTGTTTGATCGCCTGGCAGCCAAAAATCAGGGCGCTTTTGTACCATTTGTTACGATTGGCGATCCAAGCCCTGAGCTTTCTAAAGAGGTTATTTTGTCTTTGGTTGAAGGTGGTGCAGATGCACTTGAACTGGGTATGCCATTCTCAGATCCACTTGCTGACGGTCCAACTATTCAGGGCGCCAATCTACGTGCACTGAATGCTAATACCACAGTACAGAAATGCTTTGATATCATTTCAGAAGTTCGTGCAACCTATCCTGAACTTCCTATTGGTTTGCTGATGTACGCTAACCTGGTTTTTGCCAATGGCATCGAATCATTCTATGAGCGCTGCCAGAAAGCTGGTGTCGACTCTGTGTTAGTCGCTGACGTTCCAACCGGCGAAAGTAAAGACTATATTGCAGCAGCCGAAAAGTTTGGTATTAAGCCAATCTTTATTGCACCACCATCGGCATCTGATGAAACATTGAAAGAAGTTGCTGAACTTGGATCTGGCTATACCTATCTTCTGTCACGTTCAGGTGTTACAGGAACAGAAACCAAAGCAAATATGCCTGTTCATGAGTTATTAGATAAATTAGCAGATTTTAATGCCCCACCAGCATTACTAGGGTTCGGTATTTCTGCTCCGGAACAGGTTAAAGCAGCGCTTGAATCCGGTGCTGCCGGCGCTATCAGCGGTTCTGCAGTTGTTAAAATTATTGAAACACACCATAAAGAACCAGAAACAATGCTTAGTAAGTTGAAGTATTTCACTGAACAAATGAAAGCTGCAACACAGAAATAACATCTGACTGAATATCAATTGATAAGGTCTGTTGCTCTTGTGGAATACCCTCAAAGAACACCAGGCCTTTATTTATTTTATTTGTAAATAATCATTATTTACAAAATATCATTCCATTCACATTAATTAACAAGTTTAACATTAGCAAACCAAAGAAAACGTTTGCGCAATGCTTTCACCAAACAATTATCTACAATTACTCATTTTATAATTTATTTTTATGAATTAATCGATCTTTACGACAATTTCTCTTGATCTATTGGTCAGAGATCTGTAAAAACACAGTCGAATAATTATCCACACAAAAACTGTTAATAAGTGGTTAATTCTAGGACTTATCGATTAATTAGCACAGAGGTTATGGAAGTGTTAAAAGAAAAGAATTTATTAAGCAATATTGGCTTTCAGGTCGTAATTGCAATGGTTGTCGGCACAGTCGTCGGCGCTACAATGGGCCAGAATGCATCAATATTTGCTCCTCTTGGTTCAATCTTTATTAACTTAATTAAAATGCTTGTTATTCCTTTGGTTGCTGTTGCACTAATTTCTGGTGCTGCTGGTCTTGGGAATAGCCAATCCGCAGGAAAAGTTGGTATTACCACATTAGTTTATTTTGCAGTTACTTCAGCTCTTGCTGTCGCACTTGCATTAGTAATGGGTGCAATTTTCAAACCTGGACTGGGTATTGATGTTTCTGGTGTACAAGGAATGTTCTCAGCAGAATATGCATCAAAAGGTGACTTACCTACTTTCTGGGAAACCATCATTGGTATGATCCCAACTAACGTTTTCCAGTCACTTAACGATGCAAACATCCTGCAGATCCTAGTTTTCTGTTTGTTCTTTGGTATTGCAATTGCAAAACAAAGTGAAGAAAAAAGAACTCCAATCATTCAGGGTGTAAACACTATTGTTGATGCAATGGTTTGGATGATTAACAAAGTGATGATCATCGCTCCTATCGGCGTATTCGGGCTGATGGCTGAAGCTGTTGGTACTTTCGGTTTCGGTGCTTTGACTGTCGTTCTGAAACTTTTCGTAGTTTATACTGCTGCTATCCTGATTTTCGGTTTCATCGTATACCCGCTGATGATTCAGATTTTTACCAAAACGTCTGCACGTAAATTTATCTCTGCGATGAAAAAACCACAGGCAGTTGCTCTTTCTACCGCATCATCTATGGCAACCTTGCCTGTAACTATGGACACATGTGAAAATGACCTTGGTGTTCGTAACTCTACAGCGTCATTTGTGTTACCGCTAGGTGCAACAATCAACATGTCTGGTAACGCAATCTACTACGGTTTAGTTGCGGTCTTCTTTGCACAGCTATTCAATATTGATTTAAGCATGGGCGCTTACGTTGCAATCATCGTAACATCAACTCTTGGTGCTGTTGGTCAGGCAGGTGTTCCAGGACCATCATTCCTTGTTGTTGCGGTTCTACTTGCGGCAGGTATTCCAATTGAAGGCTTACCACTATTGTTCGCTCTTGACCGTATTTTCGATATGATCCGTACAGCACTTAACATCACTGGTGATGCTGCTTGTGCACTTATCGTTGATGCTCTGATTGAAGAAGAAGCAGCACAAGAAGTTGCGACTCAAGAATCGTAATTATCTTTTCCATGTTTCATCTAAGGCTGCTCCAAGGGCAGCCTTTTTTGTATCTAACCTTCTTGTTTCTATGCTTTTTGTATCTAAGTGCTACCGACTATTTAGCTTCAAGGAAAAATCCGTTAGACTAGTGTCAGCTATAAAGTAGGAATATCCAAACTTATGAAACAACTCATTGATTTTATCCCACTAATTATTTTTTTTGGTCTTTATAAACTTTACGATATTTATGTTGCAACCGGTGCATTAATCGCCGCAACAGCCCTCCAGATAGTTATCACCTACTTCCTTTATAAAAAAATAGAAAAAATTCAACTTATCACTTTTGCATTAATTGCTGTCTTTGGCGGAATGACCATATTCCTGCATGACGACAACTTTATTAAATGGAAAGTAACGATTGTTTATCTGATATTCGCTGGTGGCCTGACAGTCAGTCACTTAATGGGGAAATCAGCCATCAAAGGGATGATTGGAAAAGAAATACAACTACCGGATGCTGTATGGGCAAAAGTTAACTGGGCATGGGTCGCTTACTTCTTAGCGTGTGCTGTAGTGAATGTTTATATTGCCTTCCGTCTCCCTTTAGATGTCTGGGTAAATTTCAAAGTATTTGGTCTTTTAATCACAACGCTAATCTTTACGGTACTTACCGGTGCTTATATTTATAAGCATTTACCTAAAGATACCAAAGACATGGAATAAATCATGACAACGATTGTTGATGCACCTAAAGGGCAACTTCTACTCAGAACACTAGCTATGCCAGCTGACACCAACGCGAATGGCGATATTTTCGGTGGCTGGATTATGTCTCAAATTGACTTAGCTGGTGGAATTTTGGCTAAAGAGATATCCGCAGGAAGGACCGTAACAGTATCTGTATCCGGGATCACATTTAAAAAACCTGTTCGGGTCGGTGATGTTGTATGTATTTATGGTGAATGTATCCGAATTGGTCGTTCTTCAATGTCTATCGAATTAGAAGTTTGGGTTAAGCCGGTGAAACAGGATGGCGTGGGTGATCGCTTTATGGTTTGTGATGCAACTTTCAACTATGTCGCTATCGATGGTGAAGGCAAACCTCGAACAATTAAAAAATAATTGTTCTGTAACATCATTTAAAAAATAAAATAGATTAAGATACATTATCTTCTGTCTCATATGCATAGCTCACTTTAACATTCTGAAACCTCGTTAACAGATGAGTTATACATTTTATTTTTTACTTCGAATAAGGATTTCGTTTATGTGGTATGTTATTTTTTCTCAAGATATTGAAAATTCTTTAGAAAAACGTATGAGTGTTCGTCCTAAACACTTAGAACGTCTCCAACAGTTAAAAGATGAAGGTCGTCTTCTTACCGCAGGTCCAATGCCAGCTATTGATTCAGAAAACCCTGGTGAAGCAGGATTCACAGGTTCAACTGTTATCGCAGATTTCAATTCATTAGAAGAAGCAAAAGCCTGGGCCGATGCAGACCCTTATGTTGGTGCTGGCGTATACGCTTCAACTATTGTTAAACCTTACAAACAAGTATTCTAATTATGTTAAACCGTTTTATCGTTATTCTTCTTTCCCTTTTTATCTTTGCATGTAGTTCATCTGGCAATGAAGAGAAACAGCTGGAATTACTGGCAATGAACAGAGCCGGTGTTATTTCATCAGGTCTTCCAATTGAGGTTGGACCACTTCATATAATGAGAGCCAGTGCGAATAAAAATGTCGTAGAAATTATGATGATTTATAATTCAGACAGCAAAGGAGCAAAACCGATAAAACAAGTGCTGGAACAAAGCATACGTTCTTATTGTTCCGATAAAACAACGCTAACTAACCTTGATATTGGTTTGATGTATCGGATTAAAATACGTAATCCTCGTGGCCAGTTAATGGTCGATCAATTGATCGATAAAAATACGTGTCATCCAATTAAAAAATAAACTACAACTAATGGCCTCATATGAGGCCATTAGTTAATTGTACTCATCAGATACGTTTCAAATTGATTGATTGGAATAGGCTTACTGAAAAAGTACCCCTGATATAGGTTACATCCATTGTTTGCCAGGTAATCTCTTTGTTCGAACGTTTCTACTCCTTCTGCAATAACATCCATACCCAATGAACTGGCCATTAATATTATCGTTTTTACTATCGATTGATCATTGAGATTGGTTTCCAGCTCATCGACAAAAGACCGATCAATTTTTAACTGACTTAAAGGCAAACGTCTCAGATATTGAAGAGAAGAATAGCCTGTCCCAAAATCATCCAATGACAATTGGACACCTAATTCTTCCAATGCCTCTACCTGAGCAACCGTTAACTCCATTTTGTCTACAAATACGGATTCTGTTAACTCAAGTTTCAATTTGCCAGGAGTTACCCCATAGTCTTTGACTAAATTACTCACCAGAGAAACAAAGTTAGGTTCTCTAAATTGTTTATAACTCACATTGACTGATAAGGTTAAATGATCTGTAGACGCATTTTCTTTCCATCGACTAAGTTGTTCACATGCCACTTTTAATACCCATTCCCCGATAGGTATTATAAGACCACTATCTTCAGCAATAGGAATAAAATCATCCGGATTAATTAAACCTTTGGCAGGATGAATCCAACGGATAAGAACTTCCCCACCCGTAACAATATTCTGATAGTCGACCTGAGGCTGATAGTAAAGTTCGAATTGTTGTTCTCTGAGTGCTGTCCTTAATTCTTTCTCCAGATTCAAACGCGTAGTGATCTCTTTATGCATTTGAGGATCATAAAAACAGATTGAGCTTTTCCCTGATTTTTTTGCCTGATACATAGAAATGTCTGCTCGCTTCAATAATTCAGAAGCCGATACACTACTGTCATTGAATAAAATTATTCCGATACTGGCACTACTTTCAAACTGATGTTTATTAATCGTATATGGCAGAGAAAGAACGTTTAAAACCTTATGAGTGACAATTTCAGCCTTCATGGAAGCTTCAACTTCATTGCCCCCCATTTCAGACAAAATAATAATAAACTCGTCACCACCTATTCGAGCCAGTGTATCTCCTTTACGAATACATTTCTGTATACGGGCACTTGCCTGCTGTAGTAACGAATCCCCGTATTCATGCCCATGACTGTCATTTACCGTTTTAAAATTATCAATGTCAATGAATAGCAGTGCATTAAAAAATGCGTGGCGATCGCTCATAACAATAGATTGATTTAGTCTGTCTAACAGTAAGCGGCGATTAGGCAATAATGTCAGAGGGTCATAATAAGCAAGTTGGGTAATTTGATGTTCATATTCTTTGCGTTCAGTAATATCCTGAACAAACCCAGACATTTTTGCAGGTGTTCCATCTTTGCTATAGTGAACTTTACCGCGGCATTCTATCCAGCGAACTGCGCCATTATTAGGCCTGATAATCTGATACTCAATATGATGTTCTTCACCCGTTTCGAAACAACGTTTAATTGCGGTTAAAAAACTCTGCTGGTACTCTGCTTTCATAATATTGCAAAGCACTTCGGGACTGGCCGAGACATTCTCAGATAAGCCTAAAAGATGATACATCTGAGGAGACCAGGTAGCCGATTCTCCTTTATATGGAAATGACCAATGTGCTATTTGAGCATAATCTAATGCTTGCTGTAGGTTTTGTTCACTTTCAGAAAGTTTATTTAATATAATCGTTCCGGATTTAATTTCACGCATTAACCTGATTGTGTTTGCAGCTAAACATCTGTACGCCGTCAATATCACATCAATGGTCACTTTCGCGGTATCATGGAGCTGCTCATCAGCCCAAATTTCCGCTTCTTCGAGCGATTTTCCAGCTTGTAATGCTTCTACTAGTAGAGCCATATATTTATCACTTTCTAATATATGGGATGCTAACCAGCTCGCTAAAAATGACAGTAACTCTTCAATCCATTGTTCTTCTGCGTAATAGTCAACATCCGCTTTTAATGCATTAATTTTATTGACAAACTGATTGTGAGATTCCCGATGCTGCTTTGTTTGAGGGGTGTCATGAATAACATCAAGCCAAAATTTATCTTCCGTATCAAAATGATAAATAGCATAATCGACTAATTCGTTTATCAAAATGTCAAAATCGACCTCATTACCTTGCAATGCAATATAGCCAGCTATGTTATTAAGTATGTCAATTAACTTTTTATGCTGCAGATCTATCTCATAGACACCGGTACTGAAACTATCATTCCATGGAAATATATCTGCATGATGATCCATTTTCATTCTGTCGCAGGCCTTTTTTAATTTGATTTTATGACTGACAAATTGATTAAACATCAAACGATTAAACAAGTCGATGTGTTATGAAAAGTCTTATCGGGATATGTGATACTTATTACCAATAAATGAAATGAAAGAAACTATCACATACGTCTGATACGCTTTCTCTGTGTCATATGTAACCTGTATGTCTGAAGAAAATAGGATAATTTAAGTTGAATTATATTCATATTGAATTTTTTAAAATGAATTATTATTAAAATTTCATTATAAAAGGTTTACATTTATGTACCAGATACGTAAGTTGTTCTCATAATGTCAGCTCACATCATTAAAAATATTCATGCTAGAAATAAAACATTTAAAAACATTGATGTCACTTAGAGATACGGGGTCTCTTACCGCAACAGCAACCGCGTTGCATCTTACTCAGTCAGCTTTATCACATCAGATCAAAGATTTAGAATCCAGAATTGGCAGTCAGCTATTTTTAAGAAAAACACGCCCGGTAAAATTCACTTCTGAAGGGGATATTCTGCTCAATCTTGCAGATGAAGTATTGCCGAAACTGGCTAAAGCAGAAAATGAATTGGCAAGTCTGAAAGAAGATGTCAACGGGCGACTACATATGGCTATTGAATGCCATTCTTGCTTTCAGTGGCTCATGCCAGCACTGCGTGAATATCAAATTACCTGGCCGAGTGTTACGTTAGATTTCTCTTCAGGTTTTGGTTTTGAACCTTTGCCTGCTCTTCTTGCCGGTGAATTGGATCTGGTCATTACTTCAGATATTCTCCCCCGCTCTGAAGTGCACTATGAACCTTTATTTGATTTTGAAATGCGACTTATCACTTCATCAAATCATCCTTTGGCAGAAAAGGAATACATAGAACCAACTGATCTTGCCGATCAAACCATGCTCTCATATCCTGTGCAGAAACAACGTCTGGATGTGGTAAAGCATTTCTTGCAGCCAGCAGGTATTGAACCTGTGAAATGGAAACAGGCTGACAACACATTAATGTTAGTTCAGATGGTATCAGCAGGTCTTGGAGTTGCAGCCCTTCCCAACTGGGCTATTAGTGAATTTTCACGTCAAGGTTTAATAGTGAGCAAACCATTAGGAAAAGGTTTGTGGCGCCGCTTATTTGCTGCAGTCAGGCACAGTGATAAAGATAAACGTTATTTGCAGGCCTTCTTTGCCACCGCCCGTCAGCAAAGTAAAACCCATTTAGATGGGATAAAGATGGCTTGAATAAAGAACTAATCTTACATTAGTGTCTGCTAATTTTTGGCGGTTAACTCTGAGATTTACCGCCACTTTTCATTTAAAGAATATCAGGATGTTGCTACTTAGCTAACCACTTGGCTTCAATAATCGTTTTTGTGCCACATTTGACCTGAGCTGAAAAGATATCGCCACTATGAATAAGACCAACTCCACTAGGTGTGCCGGTCATTACAATGTCGTTATCAACCAAAGTGGTATAGCTTTCAAGATCTCCCAATATCGTCATAGGTGAGTACAACATCTGGCTTACATGCCCGGACTGAATCAACTCATCGTTTATCCAAAGCTTTAAACTAAGATCACTGATATCCATATCGCCTAATGGGACAAACTGACTAAATACTGCCGAACCATCAAAGGCTTTTGCCCTTTCCCAGGGCAAACTTTTTTCTTTCAGATAGCTCTGAAGCTCTCGCTTAGTTAAGTCAAGTCCAAAACCTATAGCATATAGCTTTTTATTTCGGATTAAAAAACTGAGTTCAGATTCATAATGCAGTCTTTCCTCATGAAACGAACATAATTCTACAGATATAGCAGAACCTGGTTTATTAAATACCACCATTTTTTCCGGAATGGCATTATTTAATTCCTCAATGTGTTTAACATAGTTACGACCTACACACACAATTTTCCCCGGGGTGACGGCTTCTCCCGATAAAAGTATCTGGCTCATTATTATTTCCTGTCTGTTGGTTCTAATTATTACTATCGTTTGAAAATCGCCTTAGAGCTATCACTAAGTGTTTTACACACGCTGACAAGGCGTCTGCAAGCCTCTTGAAGCACACCATCATCAACTGCGTAAGCAATTCTCAAATAACCTGGCATTCCAAAAGCTGAACCATGTAATACCGCAACATGAGCCTGCTCAAGAAACCACGCAGAGACAGCGCAATCATTATCGAGCACATTTCCATCAGGAGTTATTTTTCCTAACATGCCCTTACAGTTAGCAAAAATATAGAAGGCACCTTCAGCAGGCTTTGCACTTAAACCATCAATTGCATTGATAGCATCAAGTATCCATTGCTGCCTCATTTCAAGTTTATCGCGCCATTGCTCAAAAAAGTTATCCGGTTGGGTTAATGCTATTACCGCTGCAGCCTGAGAAATACTGCTCGGATTACTGGTACTTTGAGACTGCAGAATTTCCATAGCTTTGATTAACCATGCCGGGCCAGCAGCGTAGCCCAGTCGCCAACCTGTCATTGCATGGCTTTTTGACACACCATTAATTGTTAATGTGCGTTCTGACAATTCAGGAGCAGCGGCGGCAAATGTATTGAACTCTATACCTCGGTAGCGCAAAGGCTCGTAAATATCATCAGACATGATCAAAACATCCGGATAATCCTTTAGAACTTCGGCCAGGTGACTAAGTTCCTGCAGTGAATAAACCGCACCTGTAGGGTTATTGGGAGAATTCAGGATTAACCAACGTGTTTTTTCCGTCAGAACCTGAGCGAGCTTTTGTGGGGTTAATTTCCAGCCTTCCTCTTCACAACAGGGAACAATGATGGGTTCCCCGCCTGTTAAAAGCACCATATCAGGATAAGAGACCCAATAAGGAGATGGAATAATGGCCTGATCACCTTTTTCCATCGTCGCGAACAATGCATTAAAAATTAATTGCTTTGCGCCACTCCCTGCAATGATTTCCTCAGACTTAACGCTAAGATCATTATCGCGCTTAAATTTATATGCGATAGCAGCTTTAAGCTCTGCGGTCCCAGAAACTGCGGTATATTTTGTTTTGTGTTCAATAATAGCTCTAATCCCGGCATAACTGATGGTATCCGGCGTTGCAAAATCCAATTCACCTTCGCCAAGATTAATTACTGCTTTGCCTTCTAATTCAAGCGCTCTGACCCTATCGGAAATCTCAGCTGTTGGCGATGGTTTCACCAGCTGCATCCTTTGAGCTGTAAATCTATTGACCATATAAGTAACTTCCTATTGTTTAAATTGAATCATTAAGTACAATCAAAGTGACATGTCTACCGCAACGGAGTGCAACTAATGACAAGAATCTTTGTATTGGATAATACTGAAATACCCGCCCTATTTGGGAAAACAGCCAGCTATTACGCCAATGACAACAAACTTCCCTTATGGAGTTTAACGCCTTGTTTTGATGGTCACTTTGCCGACAGCCACCAACATGTGTGTGCTGCAGGTTATTGTGTAACCAGTGGGTTACACTGCAGCGATACTCTAGAACATGAAGTCGCTACTGCTGATGAATTACTTAATTCTCCTATGAATAGTGTTATTGTCCTCTCAGCTAAGGACGCACACCTGGTCGAACATATCAGTGGTATTCGCTTCACCAGTGATATTAGTGAGCAATGCCTGCGACTTAAAAACGAACTGGACCAGTGTCTGTATAATTTTGTTCCTGACACTTATGACCTCTGTCGCTATATTAGAACTCTAAATATCACTCAGAATCAAAGGCTCACTATCGGTGTAATTGGAAAAAAATCCGATCATCAATACGCTTACCCTGCTGTTATTTCTGCCTTATGTGACGCCGCAGAAGCTCTGTCTATAGATATCTCGATCCAT
Organism: uncultured Vibrio sp.; assembly: GCA_963676525.2. GTDB lineage: Bacteria > Pseudomonadota > Gammaproteobacteria > Enterobacterales > Vibrionaceae > Vibrio. The sequence goes on along the minus strand of CAXXNB010000011.1, from coordinate 838,292 downwards.
TTTCTTGCTCCTTCTGAGCTATCGACACATCTTTCTGAAATAGATGTGTTTGATGGCATAGTCCTCCCTGGAGGATCATCAATGGCAGCTGTCAAAGGACAAATTCAGGTAGCACAGGCAACTTTGGCCCGAAAAATTCCTACTTTAGGCCTTTGTTTGGGAATGCAAAGTATGGCTACGGCCATCGTTCGTCAACATCCAGGCTATGAAACCGCAATACTTGAAGAAGTCAGTCCTGATGCCAATATTCATAGCTTTTCTGTTTTTCCTGATCATCGACATCGCTGTGGTATTGAACCTATTGAGCCAATATCACCTTTAAACACTCTCATGTCGTCCGGCGTTATGCATTACAATCACCGATATCGCTTCTCACCTGAGTTGGTTCCATTACTGAACACTTATGAAGTAGTTGTCAGTGCTCAAACCGAAGACACCGTCGAAGCAATTTCACATTTAAACCACCCTTTCTGGCATGGTTTGCAGGGACACCCGGAGCTAGCTTCCAGAGCGGATGGCCCTCATCCATTATTTGTCTCGTACTTAAAAACACTTCTTAATTTGACAAAGTAACACCTGAACGTTCATCGCTCGCTAAAGTTTTCATTACTTCAGCGAGCGCTGCCAGTCCTTCCTCTGAAACAGCTTTTAGGGGTTCCCGAACATCCCCCCCTTTAAATCCACGGATTGCCATTGCCGCCTTAACGAGCTGAGGTTGACCATGAATCCGGGCAAGAGCGCGAAATTCATACCATAATTTATGCAGTTCTGTTGCCGTTTTAGCATCACCATTTTCTACCGCTCGATAAGACGCGAGAATTAACTCAGGCAATACACCACTGTTAGTAGTACTGATACCATCAAATCCAGCCGTCATTGGACCAAGAAACGCTAAATCGGAGGCACAGAAAAGACGGATACGTCCAGAAAGTCGGTTGGCAATCTGATCGATCGCTGTAGGGTTAAGATCCCCTTGCTTCAGACCGACAACTCCCGGAATATCAGCAAGTTTTTCAATCAATGTCGGTGAAAGTGTGATTCCGATACCCGGTGCGTTATAAATAAGAATTCCCGTTTTAGACAGAGGAGCGACTTCCTTGAAGAACTCTACAATCTGGTCGTCCGTAATCTCACTGACAAAAGGAGCTGTAACCATAGGTAAACCACCAAGCTCACCAGCCAGCTCGGTAAGTTCACGAACAACCCTGGCATCAGAACCAGCACTGCAAAGCATCACAGGAACTCTGTCTCCAACAATCTCCATCACCTGGGTAAACAACGCCTGGCGTTCTTCCAGAGACATCGTTGGGAACTCACCATAGGTTCCACCAATCAGTAAGCCGTCGTAACCTAATCCGATCACTCGCTCAATATTTTCTGCCATCGCAGCAAAATCCATGTTTCCTTCTGAATCGAATGGAGTTACGGTAATGTTAAATATGCCGTGTAAACGCTCACGACATTCTTCAATATTTTTCATATTCTTTCCTTAGAATAAAGTTAATGGACGTTCAACTGAGCCTAACTGGCGACAGCCCTGCTCTGTTACTACGATAGTTTCACTGACACCGACAGTGAATTCACCATAGATACGAAGAGCGGGAGGAATGTGAAAAGTCATTCCCGGCTGAAGTTCAGTTTTTACACCTGAGTAAAGACTTAAAATACCACCTTCACCCCAATCCGGTGCGAATGAAACACCAACGGAATATCCGGTACGTTTCTTAAAATTTTCTGTAAATCCATATTTATCAATTACTTCCTGACAAGCAAGATGAGGTACTTCACATGGGACACCTGGGCGAATTGAATCAATAGCAGCTTGCAATGCTTCCTGACAAACTTTATCCATTTCTACTGCAATTGCCGGTGGTTTACCAATCCATGCAGAACGCATTAATGCAGCATGATAGCGATCGTGAACGGCGGCCATTTCCAAAAAAACAGGATCACCGGACTTCATCACCCGACGTCGCCATGTTCCATGAGGAATACCACTACGAGGGCCTGTAGAAACAAGCGGTTCCATCCCCATATATTCAGAGCCGGCAGCAATCGCAGCTCCCATCATTGCAGATACCAAAGCATTCTCATCAGCGCCTTCTTTAACCGCAGCAATACCTGCGTTCATACCCGCATCAACGTAACTTGCCGCTATTGAAATTTTCTCTATTTCTGCAGATGATTTAACTGCCCGTAATGGTTCTACAATCCCGGCGCAATCTGCAATGTCACCCAGTTTAGTTTGTAATGCTTCATAAACAGAAATTGGCAGGAACCAGCCTTTTTTATCTATACCAATGCGCTTGTTTTGCCATTGTTTGTCCTGAATCACGCTAAAGAGGAAGTCCACCGGATTATCGCCATCCTGATAAACGGCCGCATTTGTGATAAACGTATTCGAGATAAAGTTGAAATATTCTAACTGTCGGATAACAAAAACAGGCTCACCTTCTACCGGGAATAACAGTGCCTGAAATGTGTAATACCCCGGAGTCTGTTGTCCTGTCAGCCAGAATATGTTTTCCGGCCCTGTAACAATCATGACATCAATTCCGGCCTCACTGAGTCTGCTTCTTGTACGTCGAATCCGCTCAGCATATTCTGTTTCAGGAAAAGCTGATTCGGCTCCCTGAACCACTTTATTTAAACTGTCCATTTTAAAACTCCTTAAGAAATACAGCCTTGTTGTTGTCAAAAATCACACCAAGACCGAAAGAATTCGGATCAACATCGGCCGTCCCTTTGTTATAGAGAACACCAGATGCAGGATCATCGATCAGGCCATCCGCACCATAAAGCTCGGCATACTGTGGTTGGAGTATCCGACATGCTTGTATAGCAGCAGCAGTTGCCACGTGACCTTCATTCATTTGGCCTATCATAAAAGGAACATTTGCTTGCTTAAGCTTGAGTCCTGCTACAAGAAGGGGCGAAAGACCACCTAATTTCACTAATTTAAGATGAGCCCATATCTGTCCCTGATACTGACCGTCTATTAAACGCTCAAGAGCACTTTCACTCTGAATACTTTCATCAAGCATAATTGGAATGCCAAACTCCACCAATTGAGACAAATACTTGTCATCAACAGGTGAAACCGGCTGTTCAACATAGCTCAAGTTAAAGTGACTAAGCTCAGGAAGATAAGTTTTTGCCTGCGAAACACTCCACTGACCATTTACGTCTACGGCTAACTTTATCGCATCATCAAATGTTTCCCTGAGAAGGGTTAATCGTTGAAAGTCCTGTGCAAAATCATTCACAGCAATACGAAGTTTTAAGTCGTTAAACCCTCGGTCAACATAGCTTTTAGCCTGAGAGATAAGCTGATCGTTGCTACCCCAGAATAACGTTTGATTTGTTGCAATTGGTGATGTCACCCCTTCGGCAGGATTACTCCATTCAGAAACACTTTTCCCTGCCTGTCTGGTAATCAAGTCATGCAAAGCCAGATCAAAAAGCATCCGGCCCGGAGAAAGCAACCTGATTTGGCTATTATGTACCAGTGGCAGCATTTCCTCTGAAGATAAATGCCAGTCCCACTCAGAAAGTACATCGTATACGTTATTGATTACCTCTGTTTCACTATAACCATGCAGATATTGGATATTGAGTCTAACTTCACCAATTCCTTGTACTCCATTTTCCTCAAGACACAGCCAGAGTGTATCCAGACCCTGCACGGAGCCAGAAGATGCCGTATGTAACGTAACCTTATCGTAGTGTAGTACCCCCCGATATAATTGTGCTTTCATGCTTGCTACTCCACCGGCATCATCGCAATAGCGATATCCAGATAGATAGCAGCGCAGGTGATAAATTCTTCAATTGGCACAAATTCATCAGGTTTGTGGGCCACTGCTAAATCCCCGGGCCCAATAACAATACCTTTAGTACCAATGGTTCGGAAATGAACGAGATCGCAGCCGCCCTGAAAACCATATGGACCAGCATCAGACTGTCCATGACGACGACAGGCCTCTAAACCCACCTTAACGATTTTCTCGTCAGCACTGGTTTCTGTTGCTCCCCCTGTTGTGGGTTGCCAACGTACAATCTCGGCACTCAGATCAAACTGTTGTTTGGCAACATCAAGAAGTTGTTGTATCTGTTGCTTAACGTCTTCTTCGTCTTCACCAGGTACCATACGCCGATCTAGCATCAGCTCACAGGCTTCAGGAACCACATTGTCCGCATGTCCTCCATGAATTCTCGTAACAGTTAAACTCGCATTACCCACAAGTTGATGATAATGTGTGCACACTTCTTCATGATGTGACTGTTCAACCATACCAAGCAGCTGTCCAGCCTTGTAAATGGCATTCACGCCTAAATCAGGTGTCCCGGAATGTGCGGTTACACCATTCACTTTAATAACCGGTCGCAGGCTACCTTTATGAGCAGAAAAGACTGCATTAGATGTGGGTTCACCAATCACAGCAAAATCAATTTTTGCCGGGTGATTTCTAATATAATACTTAGCCCCCTGACTTGAGACTTCTTCATCAGCGGTCAGAACAATCATCAGAGTTCCACGCCATTTTTCTCTGCTGGTAGCTAAGATTCTTGCAGCCTCAATCATACCTATCATCGGGCCTTTGGCATCACAGGAACCACGCCCAAATAATTTTCCATCACGTTCAGTTAAAGTGAAAGGATTAGAACTCCATCCGGTTCCAACCGGTACAACATCCAGATGTGTATTAAATGCAAAGCATGGGCCTTCTCCATTTTCAAGTACGGCAATCATATTGGTACGCGCTGGAGCATATTCACTGAAAGAAACATCAAACCCAAACTCTTCGAGCCACTCTGCTGCACACTGGGCTGCTTCAATCTCCTTTCCGGGTGGATTTTCTGTATTAATAGCAACCATAGTCGCCAAATTTTGCTTCATACGTAACGCGTCTATCCCTGACATTCTTAAAGACTCCAATTAATGAAGGATTTGATCCAGAAAGCGGCGCGCACGCTCACTTACCCGACCTGAAAAAAAGTGTTCTGCTGTTGCCTGCTCTAAGATTTCACCGTCCTCCATAAATAAAATATGGTTTGCAGCTCTTTTGGCGAAACCCATTTCATGCGTGACAACCATGCTCGTCATCCCTTCGGCACTTAACTCAGCCATTACATCGAGTACTTCACGTATCATTTCCGGGTCCAGAGCTGAAGTAGGTTCGTCATACAGCATCATGTCTGGTTTCATTGCCAGAGCCCGCGCAATAGCTACACGTTGTTGCTGGCCACCAGAAAGTTCATCGGGGAAATGATCTGCTCGTTCCGAAAGGTGTACTTTTTCCAGTAATTCTTCGGCTTGCTTTCTGGCTTCTTCACGACTGATTCCCAAAACAGTCATTGGTGCAAGCATGATATTTTCAGCGGCGGTCAGATGAGAAAATAATTCATAGTTCTGGAACACCATCCCTATACGCTGACGAAGTTTATTGGGAGGAACATCACCACGACTGACATTTTTATTGTCAAAGAAAACATCACCCTGATCTGGTGGTGCCAGCATATTTACACATCTAAGCAATGTGGATTTACCCGAGCCAGATGGGCCAATCAATACAACAGTCTCTCCTCGATTGATGTTGACACTACAATTAGTGAGAACACGCTGATGATCAAAAGATTTATCGATTCCAATAATTTCCAGTAGTGGCTGTATTTTATTTCTCATGCGACCTCTCTATTCAGCTTGGTAAAATTCTCCGCAGTTTTGTCGGTTTTGCTGACTTTGCCCCGACGTTTTTTGGGGTCCAGAACTTTTTCTAACCATGACTGGAAGGCCATAAATAAACTGGTTAGTAGCAGGTAATAAATACCGGCAGCACACAATGCTTCAAAGTATCTGAAACTGGCACTTGCCGTCTGATTAGCGATCAGCAACAATTCCTGTACCGCAATTACTGACACTAAAGCGCTCGACTTCAACATACTGATCATTTGGTTTCCCATGGGTGGAAGCACAATTCGGCACGCCTGAGGTAAAACTATTTTGCGCATCACCTGACCATTGGTCATGCCAAGTGCTAGTCCAGCTGTACGTTGACCATTTTTTACCGCTTGCAGCCCAGAGCGAAGTATCTCTGCCATATAAGCCCCTTCGTTCATCGCCAGAGCCAATACAGCACAGGTAAATGCAGAGAAACGCAGTCCAAAACCAGGCAACACGTTATAGACAAAGATGATTTGGAACAGTACTGGCGTACCACGGAATAACCACAGATAAAAATAGGCAAAGCCCCTTGTTACTTTAAATTGAGTATCCTGTATGAGAGCCAGTACGAGTCCGAGTATCACACCAAAAAACAAAGATGTGATGGTAATAATAAGTGTCATCCATGCCCCTTCCATAAAGGAAGGGGAAATGACATATTGCCACACTAATTCTAAAGACATGTCGTTCCTCCGTTAAGGCATTAAGGATTATTTGAAAATTGACACAGAAGATGGCAGATCCCACTTTTGAACCAATTCATCATATGTGCCATCTTCAACAATCGCTTTTAAGCCTTTTTCCAACAAGGCAACCATCGCTGTATCACCTTTACGAACAGCCATACCAATCTTAGTGTTAGCTTCAAATTCTTCACCAACCGGCTCAAAAACACCTGGTTTATTTTCAAGAAGAGCTGCAACTCCCGGAGTTGATAAAAACTCAACATCAGCTCTTCCCTGTGCAACCGAAACAGCAGAATCAAGTGCTGTTGGGAAAGTCATCACATCAATTTCCGGCTTATTTGCAGCTAAACATTTTTTGCTATCTTCACGAGCCTGGCTTTCTTCGATACCACCAAGGGTGACCGCGATGCGCTTGCCACACAAAGAAAGGTCTCGCCCAGTTACCCCTGCAGGGTTTCCTTTTTTGACCACTACCCGGTTTCCGATTTTCATATAAGGTAGAAAATCAACTTGTTTCGCCCTTGTATCATTGATGTACATAGCCGAATTGATAATATCAATACGATTTCCTGCTAAAGCTGGAATTAAGCCTTTAAACTCCATTTGCATTGGAGCTGGCTCTAAATCTAGTTTCTTGCTTAGTGCATTGATTAGATCAATATCGAACCCTGTCAGCTTACTGTCTTTAACAAATTCGAACGGCATAAAGGTCGCTGCTGTACCATAAGTTAATTTCCCCGCTTCTATTTGTTCAGCTGCGTAAGAACTCATTGGTGCTAATGCTGCCATAGTAAGCATCAATCCCACTGCACGGCGGGCAAACGTAGTTTTTCTGGACATACATGTCTCCTAATTTGATTTTTCTGATTCAGAAAATACAATTTTAGATAAAATCATCCAAACATTTATATTTCGGTTCAGAGATCTATTTAAGTCAATTGAGATTTATTAACTTTCAAGTTAACAAGCAAACCAACTGCTATATTCCCTTATCTTCCTTTACCAGTTTCCTTAACCACAACCTTACAGATATTCAGTGGCCAACTACTAATATTGAAGGCAAGATGCTTGCCAGTTTTCATTTTCATCCCGAATTAATTAATATTGAATGAACTACATCAAGTAGATACGGGCTTATTGAGCAATTTATCCACAAAAAAAGTATTGGTTTTTTTGATACAAAAAATACTATTTTAATTAACTGCAATTCACCATTAGAGTGCACTTTCTGCACCATTTAGGATTTTTTAATGAGATAAAACAAACTTTGATTATATTTTGTTTATATCTCACTTTTCATTATTGTATATTATGTATCAATTAATACATGAGATGAGTAAACTTTATGACACGCTCCCGGAGCACAAGTGGTAAACGAATCGCACAACAAATTCTGGAGCTTATTGTTGAAGCAAGATTTGAATCTGGACACCACCTAAGGGAACAGCATTTAGCTGATGCACTCGGCGTCTCCAGAACTCCTATTCGTTCCGGGTTAAAAGAGCTTACCGAAATGGGAGTCGTGGAAACCCGGCCAAATCAGGGTTTTTTTCTTATTAAAGCGGCAGATACACTTCAGTCACTTGATATCGAACAACCCCAGACAGCAGATCAAACACTGTATGAAAAGCTCGTCCATGATCGTCTCAATGGCGAACTACCCAGCTCTTTCACTCAAACTGAAATAGCACAAAAATATAAGGTCGACAGAGGGATACTGACCCGAACATTAGTAAGACTGGCAGAAGATGGTTTAATAGCCCGTAAGCCTGGACAGGGCTGGGATTTTCAGCAAATGATCAATTCCAATATTGCGCTGCAAAATAGCTATGGGTTTCGTTTGATGCTGGAACCTAATGCTCTGCTTGAAAAACACTTTCATATTGACAGACAAATTCTCAAACGTATCAGAGCAAGACATCTACGCCTCATCACCCATCCAGATATTACCCAGGTACCAGCCAAAGAGATTTTTGAAACCGACGCAACATTCCATGAAGCGATAGCAGAAGCTAGCGGAAATATTTTTGTATTTCAGGCAATACAACAACAAAACAGGCTCCGTCGCCTGATGGAATTTGGTAGTTATAATGACAAACGCCGAATCAAGGCATGGTGTGAAGAACACCTTGCTATTTTGGATGCAATTCGCGATAACAACCCTGAAAAAGCATCAATACTACTCAGAAAGCATCTGCAATACGCACATGATCAGGTCACCCAAAAAGTCTCTGATAATAAATAGGCACTTATTTTGCATTCATTGAATCTCAAAATACAATTGCCAAGGTAAATAAAATGGATCTAAATATCAAAAACCGAGTCGCTTTAGTAACAGCTAGTGGTAGTGGACTTGGACAGGCAATGGCAGTCTCATTAGCTCAGGAAGGAGTTAAAGTTGCCGTTACGGGGCGCAGTGTTGAAAAACTGAAAAACACTGTTGAGATGATCGAAGACCAGGGCGGAACAGCGAAAGCCTGGCAACTTGATCTCTCCAAACCAGAAACATTTGATGAAGTATTAAATGCAATTAACGAAGAGTGGGGAACAATCGATATTCTGGTCAACAATTCTGGAGGCCCTCAACCAGGAAAAGTACAGGATGTGGGTCCTCAGATCTGGCAGCAACAGTTCAATACAATGGTATGGTCACTAATTCAACTGACAGAAAAAGTACTACCATCTATGAAACAAAAAGGCTGGGGACGAATTATTACCAGTACGTCTTCTGGAATTATTGCACCTATTCCCAATCTGGCTATTTCAAATACTCTAAGAATGAGTCTTGTAGGCTGGTCGAAAACGCTGTCCGCAGAAGTCGCTGCAGATGGTATTACCGCTAACATTATCGTACCAGGCCGAATTGCAACAGAAAGGGTGGCTCAACTCGATGCGATCAAAGCCAAAAAATCTGGCTGTACTACTGAAGAAATTGCTAAACAAAGCCGGCTAAGCATACCAGCAAAACGGTATGGTAATCCATCTGAATATGGGGCAACTGCAGCCTTTCTGGCAAGTACCCAAGCCAGTTATATTACAGGCTCTGTGATCCGAGTTGATGGCGGATTAATCCCATCGGTGTAATAGAAGAAAGCCAGGATACATTCGTATTCTGGCTTTTACAGTCATTGATAAGTAATAGTTAAAGCACTTTCGCTAAAAACTGTTTCAAACGGGGATGTTCAGGGTTATCAAAAACCTTATCAGGCGTATCATCTACCAATAACGCACCGTCTTCCATAAACAGTACTCTATCAGCAACTTCCTTCGCAAAACCCATTTCATGGGTAACAATCGCCATTGTCATCCCTTCTTTTGCAAGTCCTTTGATAACATCCAAAACTTCTCCGACCATTTCTGGATCAAGAGCAGATGTTGGTTCATCAAACAACATTAAGTCGGGCTGCATTGCTAATGAACGAGCAATTGCAACACGTTGCTGCTGCCCACCAGATAAATGCGAAGGATAGTTATTCATACGGTCAGCAAGACCTACCCTTTTCATTAATGTTTTTGCTTGCTCTTCCACTTCTTTAAATGGCCTTTTAGCCACTTTCAGCGGTGCAAGCATGACATTTTCTAACGCTGTTTTATGCGGGAATAAGTTAAAGCTCTGGAATACCATTCCGACATTTTGACGCAGTTGGTTTATATCCGTTGATTTCGCATACATATCGATACCATCAACAAAAATAGAACCACTACTGATTTCTTCTAACTGGTTAAGTGTCCTTAAGAAGGTTGACTTACCAGAACCAGAAGGACCAATAATGGCGACAACCTCACCACGTTTTATTGTTGCTGTTACCGCTTTAAGTGCATGACAACCGTTTGAATAGAATTTATCAACACCAGTTGCAACCACCATATTAGTTCCATTATATTCTCTAGTCACTGGCAGATAACCTCTTCTCTAAACGTTGAATTGCCCAGGATAAACTACCTGTAACAAGCAGATATAAAGCAGCGACAGTGAACCAAACCTCAAACGGTGCAAAACTTCCGCTGACGACTTCACGCCCTGCTTTAGTTAAATCTGTAATTGAAATAACGGATACTAACGAAGAATCTTTAATCAGGTTGATAAACTGCCCGGCAAGTGGCGGTAATGTCCGTTTAAATGCCTGAGGAAGAACCACGTAAGTCATCGCTTGTGGGTATGTCATCCCCAGAGAACGAGCGGCTTCCATCTGCCCAACAGCAACAGACTGAATCCCGGCACGAATAATTTCAACGACATAAGCTCCGGTAAAAATTGATAGTGCAACTACCCCGGCAGTAAAGCGATCAAGGTCAAGAACCGTTCCGATAAAGAAGTAAACAATAAAGATCTGTACCAGAAGTGGCGTACCACGAATGATTTCAACATAGGTTAAAGACAGATTTCGGGCTGTAATATTTTTTGAAACCCGCATTAAGCCAAAAATCAGTCCCAAAATAACGGCAAAAAACAGGGAAATAAATGAGATTTTCACCGTCACCCACAACCCATTTGCTATTGGGCCGAATTTCCAGTCATTCAGATAAGCGACCGTATCACCTTCAAAGATCAAATCACCATCAAAAACAGCCAGCTTGTCATATTTTTTAATAACCTGTGGCGTATCCTGATTATCGAACTGAATCGTTAATGTTTTATTATCGATTGAAGCGACACCATCCGAAGTTGCGCGAATGCTCTGCATTTCGGTATTCACAACATATGGCCAGAGCCTTTCCCAGTGCCAGTTATAATTAATGGTCTTACCCGAAAAATAGATACCACCAACCAATATCAACATGATAAGGACATATAGTCCATGTCCTACCAAGCGACCTGATTTAGATTTCATTACAAAATTACTCTTACTGAATAGAAAAAGTCGAGCAGACTTTCGCCTGCTCAACACTTTAGATATTGCTTAAACTTACTGAACTTGCTTCAACCAGCTATCAGATTCAAACCATTTATCGTAGATACGTTGATACGTACCATCACCTTTGATTTGACGAAGATAGTTATTTAAGAAGTTAAGGAAATCAGGATCACCCTGCTTAACAGCAAATGCAAGAGGTTCATAAGTAAATGGTTTAATCAGGTGTGTTAGCTGATCTTTATGTTGAGAAGCATAAATTGCATTGTAGGGGAAATCATACACAAAAGCGTCTGCTTTACCATTTGTAACCTGAAGTACAGCATCCACTTCAGTGTCAAACAGGCTTAATTTTGCTTTCGGTATATAGTTTTGAGTCGCTTCCGCGCCAGTGGTACCTAGTTTAGTGGCAACTGTATATTTAGGATTATTTAGGTCTTTATATGACTTAACTTCACCCGCTAACTTGGGAGATAAAAGAATAGACTGACCAATTACGATATATGGGTCAGCAAAGTTTACTTTTAAGTTACGTTCTGAAGTAACTGTCATACCCGCGATGATAATATCGCATTTGTCTGTCTGAAGCGCAGGAATGATACCATCCCACGCAGTATTAACGGGTACGTATTTCACTCCCATAGAGCGCGCCATATGTTTACCTAAATCGATATCAAAACCAACAAAACGACCGTCTTTGGTTTTCATTTCAAAAGGCATATAACCGGCGTCAAAACACACTTTCATTTCGCCTGAAGTAATAATGTGTTCGAGAGAGGATTCAGCGGCAAAACTTTGAGCGCTTAATAGAGTTGAACCAGCTAAAACTACGCCGGCAACAGCAGTCTTGATGAACTTTTTCATAACATTCCTTAGTTATATTCAATTTGTTGAATTTCAACAATTCTCGTTCCGTAGTTGATACAATGTTGTGCTATTTTTATTATTTCGCACCAATTTATATAGTGATATTGGATCAAAATCCATAGAAAACTGGTGTTTTAGTGATAGATACGCGAATAATCGCCTAAATATTATCCGAATGGACAGAAATCATTTTAAAACCTTCTCAAGGTCCGTCAACAAATCATTTGTATGTTCCAGGCCAATGGATAAACGAAACACCCCATTTCCAGCCATTTCTCTATAATCTCGTTCCTGATCGGCCGTAAAGCAGTACGATGTGTTCATCAACTCATTAGTATTCAAATAAACCGCTAAGCTTCGCTGATGACCAATGGAAAATGCATGCAAAAACAGTTGAGCCCGTTCTAAAAAACCAGTCAAAACATCTTCCGGCTCTTTAACCTGAAAACTGATAATGCCGCCAAACAAGTTCATTTGCTTACATGCCAGTTCATACTGAGGATGTGAAGGCAATCCTGGGTAGTTCACTTTGACCACTTTAGAATGTTTTTCCAACCATTGAGCAATTTGTAGAGCTGAATCACAGAGCGTTTTCATTCTGGGATAAAGCGTATCCATCCCACGCATAATTAACCATGCACCCTGCGCCGACAAGCTCGCACCTAAATACACACCTGCTTTTGCCCTTATTTTTGCTACTAAAGATTGACTACCGCTAACACTGCCCCCCAGCACATCACCATGCCCATTAATGAATTTGGTCAGCGAATGAATAACTAAATCTGCACCTAACTCCAATGGTTTAGTAATCACAGGCGTTGCAAAAGTAGAATCAACACACAAAAGAATATTGCGCTTATTTGTCAGTTCAGAAACGACTCTGATATCCGTTAGTCTTAATAATGGATTACATGGAGTTTCAGCATAAACCAGCTTAGTATTAGGTCTTATAGCGCCCTCCAGTTCGACTAAGTCAGTCAGATTTATAATGCTCACTTCAATTCCATAGTCAGGCAGAATATCTCGAACAAATTCACTCACCGCCGCATAGCAGACATCGCTAAGTATAATATGGTCTCCGGCTTTCAGCAGTGATAATAAGGTTCCAGAAATTGCGGCCATACCAGTGGCTGTAACAAACGTATCTTCGCCGTTCTCCAAAAAGCTCAGTTTGTTTTCTAACTGCCTGACTGTGGGGTTACTCCACCCCGCATACACAAAAGGCGCATCGGTTAAGTCGTCCATCCCTTTCGCAGAAAAATCCCCCAGATTTGGGTCATAGATATTGTTAACTGACATACTAATATCAGGTGCAATAGCGCCATGTTTAGTATCACAAGGAAGACCTCCGTTTACAGAATATGTTTCAGGCCGAAAATCAAACTCTTTCATCACAGTACTAACACTCAAATTAATTCCATAATAATTACGTATTAGTATCTGAAATATTGTTGCTTCTGAACGGCATTATTTATATTAAAAATGCAGAAATTAATCATTCAATGCATAATAATGAAGAAAATCAGTCATCAGAGTAAATATACATGGCAATTATCGACGATTTCGATAAGCAGATACTGAAAATTATTCAGGAAAACAGTCGTATACCGAGTGAACAAATTGCTGAAGCTGTCAATTTATCTGCATCCGCGGTTCAGCGACGTTTGAAAAGACTTAAACAGGAAGGAGTCATTCGTAAAGAAGTTGCCATCATCGAAACTGATGCATTCGCCCAGACCATCACTTTCATTACTCAAGTCGAAATCGAGCGAGACAATTACACAGCCCTGAAACAATTTAATGAATGGGCACAAAACGAAAAACAGATACAACAGAGTTTTTATGTCACCGGAGATTATGACCTTGTACTTATCATAAAAGCTGATAGCACCAAACACTATGACCAGTTTATTGAAGTGATGATGGGTAAGCATCCGAATATAAAAAGGGTGAACACCCAGGTTGTTCTCGATATTCCCAAGCAATCGTTGGAGATTCCGATCTAAACAGGCCGTACTGATATGCTCATATAGACAATCAAATACGACCTGTTTTAAATCATTGAGCTTTGAATTGATTAGTTAACGGATCGTATTTATATCCAACTCCAGACAACTTATCTCTCACACTCTGAACATTGAGTTCGTATGTGGATGCCAATTCTTCCAGATTAGAACATTCTAATCTTAACTTCTCATTTACTATTCCAAGTAAAATATGACCATCTAATCGACTGACATTACTTAGATCCATAACGGTGCTCCTGAGTGAAAACCACGTATTTAAGCTTAGCTTCTATAACCCAGAATTCACTTTGAAACAGCAGATTTGTTAAGCAAGTCTAGAAATAGATCTGATGGAATCCAACTAATGAAACCAACATCAAAACACTTGCTACTGAAATTTGAACCTTACTGATTTTACGGGTAAGAATTAAATGCCAGCACCAAATAACAATAGCGGTTACCAGAATGGCAAAATTAAACAAAATCACGTTCATCAATTGCTGTAATGTTTGTTCATCTGAACCAAAAGCAAATGGAACTAAAATCAAAACTACGCCAATCGCAAAAAACACACCGGCCATAGGAAGTAATTTATGAAAGGCTTCCAGACGACTATTAGCAAATGCCAGCATCCAATGAGCACCTATCGACCCCAGCATTATCGTTTCCATTAATACGAAACTACTTGGAACCCACCCATGAGCCATAATCATCTGATAAATGATAATAAAAACTGAATAGGCATTGGCAGTATAAAGCGCAATTAGCGGCCCCTCTTTACGGCTTTTTCCCATTTTCACTTTAGAAAGAAAGAATCCGATAAAAGCAGCATTCACCAAGACAAACGGCATTTTAATACCAGCAATCAACCAGATAATTGCAGGAACTGGCAATACCTTATGAATGCGTCCACGCTGACCCGGACAGATTTGTCCTTTTTTCAGCACAATAGTAATAATTAACAGCATTCCTGTGGCAAGAGGAGGTAATACAGCGAAGATAGAATCAAGCATAAAATTGGGTCACTTTGAAATTTTGTCAAATATTACCAAAAACACACTCACTCTCCTACCTATTGATAGTTTCATTTACAAACTAAACGACCTAATTAGCATATACCCGACAATGAGTAAGGACATGTTGCGCTAGATACTCCAATCACTTGTCGCTATAATGCCCGCCTTGCAATAAAGAGGTTAAAATATGAACAACGATATCACGCCTATTAACCAATATAAAAAATACTGGGCGGAGTGTTTTGGTCCGGCTCCATTTTTGCCGACGAGCAGAAAAGAAATGGAGCAACTTGGCTGGGATAGCTGTGATGTTGTGATTGTCACTGGTGATGCCTACGTAGATCATCCCAGTTTTGGTATGGCAATCATAGGTCGTTTACTTGAAGCTCAAGGGTTTCGTGTCGGAATTATCTCTCAACCCAATTGGCTGGATAAAAACGACTTTATGGCTTTGGGTAAACCGAACCTCTTTTTTGGCGTGACATCCGGTAACATGGATTCGATGATCAACCGCTACACCTCGGATCGAAAACTAAGGCATGATGATGCGTATTCGCCAAATAATGAAGGCGGAAAACGTCCGGATCGAGCAACCTTAGTCTATTCTCAGCGATGTCGAGAAGCCTATAAAGACGTGCCTATCATTTTAGGAGGCATTGAAGCAAGCCTGAGACGTGTTGCTCACTACGACTACTGGTCAGATAAAATCCGTCGCTCAATTCTTATGGATGCCAAAGCGGATATGCTTTCTTTTGGTAATGGTGAACGCTCAATGGTCGAAATTGCACACCGTCTAGCCAACAATGAACCGATTGAATCCTTAAAACATATTCGCGGCACTGCCGTTATGATGTCTTCGGCTCCCGAAGGTTATACTATCATTGATTCATCGCGCATTGAAAAACCGGGACGCGCGTTTGTACCATCCAACCCATACGAAGTCGACACGCAATGCCAAACATCTCAAGAAGAGGCAAAAGCAGAGCCGATTACGATTCGACCTTCTAAGCACGATGCAGAATCGACGGCGGTACGGTTACCCTCATATGAAAAACTCGTTAATGACCGGATTCTTTACGCTCATTCAAGCCGAGTTTTACACTTAGAAACCAATCCTTATTCCGGACGAGCTCTAATTCAAAAACACGGCGATCGTGAATTATGGGTTAACCAGATGCCAATTCCATTGACCACAGAAGAAATGGATTATGTATTCGACCTTCCCTATGCCCGGGTCCCTCACCCTAAATACGGCAAAGCGAAAATCCCAGCCTATGACATGATTAAAACGTCAATCAATATCATGCGTGGTTGTTTTGGTGGCTGTTCATTTTGCTCTATCACCGAGCATGAGGGACGAATTATTCAAAACCGTTCCAAAGAGTCGATCATCGGGGAAATAAAACAAATTAAAGACAAGGTACCCGGCTTTACCGGCACTATTTCCGATCTTGGTGGCCCAACAGCTAACATGTACCGCTTAGGCTGTTCCGATCCAAGAGCAGAAGCAAACTGCCGCAGACCATCGTGTGTCTTCCCTGGAATTTGTCACAAACTGAATACAGATCATAAACACCTTATTGATCTTTACCGGGACGCAAGAAAAGTAGAAGGAGTGAAAAAAATCCTGATCGCATCCGGTGTCAGATATGACCTTGCTATCGAATCTCCAGAATATGTAAAAGAGCTGGTAACTCATCACGTAGGCGGCTACTTAAAAATTGCTCCGGAACATACTGAAAAGGGCCCATTGGATCTGATGATGAAACCGGGCATGGGAACCTATGATCGCTTCAAAGAAATGTTTGAAAAATACAGTGCTGAAGCAGGGAAAAAACAATATCTGATCCCTTACTTTATTTCTGCGCATCCGGGAACTAAAGATGAGGATATGTTAAACCTTGCTTTATGGCTTAAACAGAATAATTTCGAATGTGATCAGGTCCAGAACTTTTATCCGACCCCTATGTGTAACGCGACAGCAATGTATCACTCTGAAACTAATCCGTTAAAACGGGTTAAGTATAAAAAGCGGGAAGAAGTTCCGGTCGCTAAAGGTGAACGTCAGCGTCGCCTGCACAAAGCTTTATTGCGTTATCATGATCCGGCAAACTGGCCACTGATCCGAACCGCATTGAAAGACATGGGCAAAGCGTATCTTATCGGTGACAAACCGGGATGTTTAATCCCTGCAGAAGATGTTGACAAACAAACACCGTCTCAGCGCAGAAAATCCGGCCGTCATGGAGCAAACCGTTTTGCGACCAAACACACGAAGTCCCAACCTGGATTTAAACCATTAAATCAGGGCGGAAAAGGGAAACAAAGCGAAAGCCGTACTAACAACGGAAATGGCAATAAAAATAATACCAATAGTAGTAGAAGCAAACCCAATAAATCGCGTAATAAACAAACTTCGCGTCAAAGATAATTACTACGATTGATATAACACCTCTAAAAAAACAGCGCCCAAAAACGGCGCTGTTTTTATATTTAAGCTTTATATTTAAACTCTCTATTTAAAGAAATTCAAACTAATCAACTATTACGCGTACTGAGCTTCAAACTCTTTCATAAATGCAACTAATGTTTCAACGCCTTCAAGAGTCAATGCATTGTAGATAGAAGCACGCATACCACCAACAACACGGTGCCCTTTCAGACCCATTAAACCTTTCTCTTTTGCTAATTCTAAGAATTTTGCATCCAATTCTGGTTTAGCCAACTGAAAAGGAACGTTCATACGAGAACGGTTTTGTGGGTGAATAGTATTACGGTAGAAATCTGATTCATCGATACATTTATATAATGTTTCTGCTTTCTTAGCGTTAATTTCTTCCATCGCTTTTACACCACCGATTTCTTTCAGCCATTTAAAGACCAAGCCAGAAAGATACCAGGCAAATGTTGGCGGAGTATTAAACATTGAATCTTTTTCAGCCAGCACTTTGTAGTTAAGGACTGTAGGTAATTCATTTTTAGCAAAATCTAAAAGGTTATCACGAACAATCGCAATACAAATACCCGCAGGTCCAATATTTTTCTGAGCACCTGCATAGATAACGCCATACTTACTGACATCGATTACACGAGAAAGAATATTAGAAGACATATCGGCAACGATTGGCTTATCTGTTTCAGGAAGATCGAAGATTTCTACGCCATCAATTGTTTCATTCGGACAAAAATGCACGTAAGCAGAATCAGGACTCACTTTCCATTGACTTGCCGGAACAATCGCAGTTTTACCATCGATTTGAGTTTTCACATCACAGGTGTCAATTTCACAGTATTTGCCGGCTTCATCAATTGCACTTTCAGCCCAGTAACCACCATCGATATACGTGGCTTTTGTCGAATTACCCAAAATATTCAGTGGTACCGCTGCAAATTGTGCACGAGCACCGCCCTGACAGAATAAAACTTTATAATTGTCTGGAATCGACAACAGGTCACGCAGATCTTGCTCAGCTTGCTCAGCAACCGCCATAAATTCTTTACTACGGTGGCTGATCTCCATTACAGATGTGCCCAGACCATTCCAGTTAACAAATTCAGCCTGTGCTTTTTCCATTACAGCTTTAGGTAATGCTGCCGGACCAGCACTGAAATTAAATACGGTGTCAGTTTTTGACTCCATGGGTAACTCGCTCCTGCTTAAGAAATGATATGTGATTAATATCACTAATTATCAAATAAAAAAAGTGAACAAAGAAAATATCTGATTTTTTCAGTCCACCGCACCTTATTTAGTGAACAAATAAGGGGAAAAGAATGCTGATTATAGGCATCTTCTTACCATTAGGAAATAGTACATTTCCATCTTTTATTGTTGCCTGTAATTCATAACTTTTTACAGTGTCAGATGCCATCTCCATAACAACCAATTCATCTAATGCTGCCTGTAAATTAGGGAAACTTTCAGCAAATGATTTATCGACAGTTGAATTCACATTTCCTTCAATAGATTGAATAATGCTTGCAATGTCCGCTTTCAATTGATTACTGCCTGGAGGAACAGAAAGTTTCAACTGATTTTCAGTTCTGCCCTCTTGATAGCTAAAACCGAGTTTATTGATATGGACATATAACCCTTTAGCAATCAGCTGGTTTAAAATAGCAACCATCTTCGCTCTGACAGATTCAATATCGGCATTCCCTGTTGATAATGATTTAGATGATGTTGCTAAATGATCTAATAACTCAGCATCTAAATCACCGATTTTAATATCCACTTCTCCATCTTTCAGGAGCCCTGTTTCATTAGCAAGCTCCCCTACTTTTAACTGGTGATGACTTGAGAAACGAGCATTCTCTAAATCAGATTTCAACGAATAAATGAGGTTGTGAATTTCAATTTTGTCTGGCTGATTTGATTGTGCAAACATCGCATGCCCAACCTGTAATGTATTTTGCCCAATCCAGAAATGTTTGAATCGTTTTCCATCCCCCTCACCGGATACATCGGCTAAAGTAAACTTCATACCATCAGTAGAAACACTTTCAAAACCTGACGTTGAGGCTTTATAAGAAAGCGGTCCATCAACCGTCACATCAGCATTGATGGTTACCGGACTAAAATGGTAACTCCAGGGAGACTTCTCACTTTTGAAGGAAATTTCATCGGTATTGACCTTTAAGTTGGTATTGCCATTAAGTTGAGTTTTACTCGTTATTGTTATCGGAAATTCCTGACTCTCTGACGTTGTTACGCCATTAATAGAGACCAGACCATGAGTGAAATGTGAAGTAAATGTATAATTGATGGGAAGCTGGTTTTGATACAACCATGCCTTTGCTTCAGGATCGGTTACGGTTAACCCGAACTCTGCATCGGATGATAAATACCCCCGATCGTATTTTTTCAGTTCAATTTCATATGACTTATCATGTATTTTAGACAAATAATCTTCTGTTACTCTCTGGCCAATTTGTCCTACCACTAATGGCCAGCATGCAACCAAAGCAACAGCTCCGCCTGCTGAAAAATACTTTTTTAATTTGTCCATAATACCTGCTATTTATTGAATCAAAGATATAAAACCCAGCTCGCAAACAATTTTGTTAAAAAAGAGTAAACTAGTATTTAATAATCATCACAAGCATAGGCTGGTAATGAATAAATTTGCGATAGTCTGTTTGGATAATAACCCAATCTGTATAGAGCAATTTCAAGATGACCTTGTCCACTTCGCTGATTGTTTTGATCTTTACTGCATCGAATCCCTTGAAGATGCAACACAAACTATAGAGTTTATCCTTGAGCAAAAACAGACAATAGCACTTTTTGTTGCAAGCCATCATTCAGCACTTCATGGCGCTGATTATCTTATAGAACTGGATAAGTCTCCTGATACACAACAAAGTCGTAAGATTCTCGTTTTAAGTGACGAAAGAGATCTTCCGGCAATGTTAAATACCGTCAATGAAGGTCGCTTAGACCATTGTCTGACTAAACCCCTCGCCAATAATGTGCTCTATTCTATCGCAAAAAAAGAGCTAACTAAATTTGTTATAGAACAGGATAATACAAATTTACTCTTCTATAGTCAGACTCTTGACAGCAAAACCTTACTGGATGCACACATAAATCAGTCAATGAGAAAATACCGACAGGGATTTTTGGCTGATTATCATGAGCTATCCGATGAGCAATTGGCTGAAGATGTGATTGTCGCTTTATATCATTTCTTTGAAAAAGAAGATGAGACAAAAGCATGTCGCACCTATTCAAAAAATCATGTTCTGACCAAAGAAGGCACTGAAAACCAATTTTTATGGTTTATCAGTAACGGAGAAGTTGCGCTATACAAGAACGACGAACACGGCCATAAGCATGAAGTAGTCCGGCACAGTAAAGGTAATCTAGTTGGCGGGATGTCTTTCGTCACCGGAGAGCCTTCCTTTTCAACGGCAATCACATTAACAAAAACACATGTCATCAAATTAGACCGGGAAGTATTTACGAAAGTCATGCATTCCAATAGTGAATTACTCCCGCTCTTTACCAATTTGTTATTGCGACACTTTAACCGACGTCTGCAACGTAGCATCACCACGAAAATACAGTTGCAACAAACATTGGAGTCTTTAGAGACTACCCAAAACAAATTAATAGAAAATGAAAAAATGGCTGTATTAGGTCAGCTTGTCGCAGGTGTGGCGCATGAATTAAACAACCCTATAGCAGCGATAGCTCATCAGACATCTAAATTAACTTCTACATTACTGCATATTCTGGAAAATCAACATTTCCAGATAGAAAGCGACATTTATCCATCCCTGACTACGTTGTTTAATCAGGGTAGTTCCAGTACCCCAATGTCGACGATTGAACAAAGAAAAAAAATCAACGACCTTGATAACACGTTGAACAACCGCGTTCTGAGTAAAAAACTGGTTAAATTGCAGTTTGAACAGAATAGACAGGTAATTGATCGGGTTAAAACCTATCCACAGCAATCAGCTAACGAAATATCTGAATTAGAAAATTACGTACAACTGGGGGAATCTCTCCGCTCTATTTCTGTCTGTTCAGAACGAATATCGCAAATGGTAAAAAGTCTCAAATCTTATGCCAGAAAAGATAGTGAAGAATTGCATTTAGCGGATATACACGAGTGTATTGATGACACATTAATTATTTTTGAAAACCGATTACAACGCCATGAAGTGATAAAACACTATCAGAATACACCTGATATCTATGTTCGGGGTAATAGTCTCCAACAGGTATGGACTAATCTTATTTCAAACGCAATAGATGCATTGGGTGAACAAAAAGGTTTGATTGAAATTTCTACTGCTGAGGTAGATATCGATGCTAATAAATATATAAAAGTAAGTGTAAGTGATAATGGTATTGGCATTCCACCAGAAAAATTAGAACACGTATTTGAATTAAATTTCACTACCAAAAAAGAAGGCAATTTTGGTTTAGGCATTGGACTGTCAATTTGCCAGCGAATTATTCATCAGCATGAAGGCTGGATGAACATTAAATCAAATGTTGGAACAGGAACTACCGTATCTGCTTATTTGCCGATTAAACGTCCGCAATTAACCTGACCTGACTTTAGGAGAATACACATGGCTCAACAACAATACCTTATACTCTGTGTCGATGATGAAAGAGACGTTCTTGACAGTGTCGTTCAGGATTTGGAAGAATTCGAACAACACTTTGTTATCGAAGCAGCTGAATCCGTCAGTGAAGCCAGAGACGTTATTACAGATTATGCATCACGAGACATACCTTTAGCTCTTATCCTGTGTGATCACATTATGCCGGAACAAACAGGCATAAGCTTTCTGATTGAATTAAACGATGAAGAGTCTACATTCCATACCCGTAAATTATTGTTAACCGGACAGGCTGGGCTTGATGATACAGTGGAAGCTATCAATCATGCATGCCTGGATTTTTATATTAGTAAGCCATGGGATCAGGGCGAACTGAAAAAAAATGTCAAACACCAGTTAACACTCTATATCATTAACTGCTCGCCAGATTTATCTCAATGGTTAAACATTCTGGAGCCGGATCTGTTACTACAAAAAATGGCAGAAAAACGAAATCAATTTGGCGAATAATTTAACCTGGCACTAATATTGCAAAATTTCTGTTAGAAAGTCAGAACTATGACGCTATTAAGTAGAATTAATTCACATTAAGAGTTTAAAGTGTCATTTACAGGGATTCATTAACAACAGGTTTTAGCTATGCGTAAAGTCATTAGTGCAACAGTTTTATTATTGGTTTCAGGTTATTCACAAGCAGCTGTTGACCCAAGCAGTCCGTCTGTGATGAGTAATTTCAGTTATGACTATGTAGAGGCTCGTATCGGCGTTAGTCCAAATACCTATGGTGCAGGAATGAGTATGTCAATTCATCCCAACGCACATGTTATCGGTCGTGTAGATTCCGAACTGGAAGGTGACATGGATGCCGCTGCAGGTTTGGGATTTCATGCCCCTATCAATAACTGGGCTGATTTTACAGGTGAAGCATTAGCCAGATATGCCGATCCTGAACATGGTTCCAGTGATACAGGAATGGAACTTAACCTTGGCGTACGTCAATGGCTTGGTCCGCAACTGGAAATCGGTGGCAAAATCGGTTATGTGACAATTGATAATGACGATGATTGGTTAGGTGCCGCCTATTCCCGATTCCACTCAACTGAATTATTCTCTGTTGGTCTTGAAGCTCGCTTTAATGAAGTCCTTTATGATGATCAACTGATGTTCAGTGCAAGATTTAAATTCTAACCTCTGTAGCTCACAATCTATTATTACAAGCACTGCTTAATTCTTTAAGCAGTGCTCTGCAATTAACCTCTTGTAAATCAGTCGTCAGGATTTTGACTCTAGTTCGATAACTCTATCCATTAAACGATTGATCGTTGGCTCCTGAATTACCTGCCATTGAACACTATTAATAGCTCCATATAGCTTTAATAAAACCCGTCTGTCACTACCTTTGCCATTAAGCGCCCTTATTTTTACAAATGCTTTTTCGGCGCCAAGTTCAAAAAGTTCTTTAATTGAGAAAATATTTGCTTTCTTTAAATATCGTTCAAGAGAAACATTCATATTAGGTAAATCTCTTAACCTTCTATTTTCAAAGCTATTTTGATCCTGATGTTGTCTTATTGCCAACTTTTTGCAAGAAGAAATCAGTTCATCCACATAGGAATGATTATGGAGAACCAAATTAGTGACATCGTAATAGTTCACCACCGTTTGCGATTTCTTCTTTTTAATACAATACCGTTCACACTGTAATTCCTGAAATCTCCTATCTAGCCAATCCACGCCTTTTAGATACAGCTTTTCTTCACCAATAAGCGCAAACATGACACCTTGGTAAAACACACCTATATCACCAAAAATCGGTTTAGTTTTCATATTGCTATCTGTCACAATTAAGCGATGAAACCTATTGTTATCCATTGACATACCTTATGTTTTTTTCATTTCACCAACACATCGGACATGTAAATATTTACACGCCAGTTAATAAATTATGTGAATATTAAATTAAAACGAAGGATAGAGTCTGTATTTGATGTGAGACTGCATATTTATTAGCCATACAAAGTCGTATTTTTTTATATTTATGTGTAAAACCTCTCAGTTCACCACGTTTTATTTCAAAAAGCCTGTATTTTCTTGGCATAAACCATTGCAGTAGTAACTAAAGCACTTAATAATGTAAGTAACTGCTGGCAAATAATATTTATCATGGACCACGTATCATTTTTTTGGACCCCAGATCAACAGAGCGATATGCTCAATACCGTTGAAAGAGATTTCTGTCAAATGGTGGATAACTCCATTGCAACAGGAAAAATCATCCTGCCTCCTATTCCATCGGTGGTTCTGGAGATCCAAAAGTTATGTACACAAGAAGAAACAACACTCGCCAACGTTGCAGATAGTTTACTTAATGATCCAAGCCTTACTGCGGTTGTTATCAGGATTGCGAACTCAATTATTTTTAATCGTCGCAATATTCAGTTTTCCGATGTAAATACCGCAGTCTCTCGTTTGGGAATTTATCGGGTTCGTGACATTGTCACAGCACAATCCATTGAACAATTAAAGTACTCAATAAACTTAAAAAGTGAGTGCAAACATATTCTGCATAAAAGCGCGACAAATTCTCGTGAGCTTGGTGCGACCATGGTTGTCATCGCGAAACAATTTAAAGAAATCAACCCCGATAAATATGACTATTTAGAACCAGATAAAGCATTACTAGTGGGTCTCTTAGCTGATATCGGTTTGTTCTGTTTACTAAGTGAATATCAAATGTTTCTCGATCGGGGTAACTATATTGATGAAACAATATTACTCAATATTCTGGAAAATAAATGCCCTGAAACCAGTCAGTTTGTATTAAAAAACTGGGGATTTGATAAAGATTTTCAGGAAGTAGCCAGCAATACTCATTTTCTGCCCAAAATAGAACCTGTATCTTATTTAGATATTGCTCAAATGGCCTCTTATTTACTTTTCAACCGTAAACATAAAGAATTGCTAGAAGAACAAGACATAGAATTGTCAACTGATGGCGTACATGTTCTATACGAATTAAGTAATAAAAATCATCATGAGTTTGATTCTATGGTGTCTGATATAGTCAATACTGTCGGCTTCTAAAAAATCCATATTTCATTCCCTCCCTCTGATTTTCCTGCCATTACTGGCAGGTCATTCTGACTATCACCTTAGAGCTTATTCATATCCCCAAAACCAATTTCTGCGGGACATTGGCCAACTTTTCATATAGATTGTCCAACCTAAAGAAATAAAATTACAAGTCATCGAAACATGAGTTCAGATACCAAATCGGCACAAGCAAATACCGAAAACCTACTTAAGATTTTTACTGTCCCTGAAGGACCAGACTCAACTTTAACCAAAATTGAAGACAGTATTTCGCAGAATCTAAACCAATTTCTAAAAGAGCATATTGTTGCACATGCAAAATCTCTTTTAGAAATTGAAAAAAATTTTAGTGACTATTCAATTCCGGAAAATCCTCAGTTTGTCTCAGAGCACACACAGCACCTGTTGGATAAAGTGATATCTCACTCGGTACATACTTCTTCACCATGGTTCATTGGACATATGACATCAGCACTTCCCTATTTTCTGATGCCATTATCCAAACTTATGACAGCTCTCAACCAAAATACAGTAAAGGTAGAAACGTCAAAAGCATTCACACCAATGGAAAGACAAGTTATTGGGATGATGCATGAACTTATTTTTCACTGTCCAGACACGTTTTATAAAAATTGGATGCACAATGCCAATAACTCTCTGGGGGCAATTTGTTCTGGCGGTACTGTTGCCAATATAACGGCATTATGGGTAGCCAGAAACCAAGCATTAGGCGCCGATGGCGATTTCCCGGGAGTCGCAAAAGCAGGTCTGATTGCAGCAATGAATCACTATGGATACAAAGATATCGCTATCCTAATTTCAGAGCGTGGGCATTATTCACTAAAAAAAGCCGCGGATCTCCTTGGTGTCGGTCAGCAGAATCTGATTACGATTCCGACAGATGAAAAAAACCACTTAGATTTAACTGAATTACAACATTCAATTTCTGAACTTCGCGACAAAAATATATTACCAATTGCAGTTATAGGCGTTGCAGGTACGACAGAGACAGGCACTGTTGACCCAATCAATGCCATTGCCGACATCTGTGAAAGAGAAAAAATACACTTTCATGTTGATGCAGCCTGGGGTGGCGCAACTCTCTTATCACAAAACAACCGACATTTGCTTTCTGGGATCGAACGGGCTGATAGCATCACTATCGATGCTCACAAACAGCTTTACATTCCTATGGGCGCAGGTATGGTCATCTTTAAAGACCCAAGCTCTACTAATGCAATAGAACATCATGCTCAATATATTCTCAGAGAAGGTTCTAAAGATCTCGGCTCCCGAACGTTAGAGGGTTCCCGTCCCGGTATGGCGATGCTCATCTATTCATCTATGCATATTATTGGTCGTCAGGGCTATGCATTACTTATTGATCAAAGTATTGAAAAAGCAAAATCATTTGCCGATATGATCAATAAAGAAAGTGACTTTGAACTGATATCAGAACCTGAACTATGTATCCTGACATATCGCTATATGCCTGAATTTCTGAAACTTTCAAAAATAGATGATCACAAAACCAGAGAAAATGTAAACAAGTTACTAAATGAGCTCACCATTTTTATACAAAAGAAACAACGTGAAGCAGGTAAATCTTTTGTATCAAGAACCTTGTTAAATCCTATCAAATGGGATAAACAGGAAGTAATTGTTTTTCGGGTTGTTCTTGCAAATCCTTTAACAACCAATATGATACTGAAGTCCATCTTAGAAGAACAACGTAGCATTGCTCAGGAAGCAACTCATATTATCGAACAAATGAAATCATTAAATCTTAGTTAATCGATAAATGATGCAAATAAATATGCTTTCACTTATTCATGTAAGATTATTTCTCTGTTGTGTAACTTAGATTTCAAACCATAACTAAAACTGAATTTTTCGCATACAAAAATGAAAGTAAACCTTCACTTTTGAAATTTTGTTTGAGGTTTGTCATATTCTTATCACTTGATAATTTGAAGTACTACAGAGTTTTACTGAGTTGGGTTTATACTACTAACAGACATAGATTCAGTTGATTTTTTAGAAAAGCTCGGACTTTTCATTTAAATATTCCAATGAGGCCTTCCTCAACCCCGTGTGAACACTATGAATACATTAGAAAAGATTCAAAACAATTTAGAGAATTTTAGCAAGTCTGAACGAAAAGTTGCAGAAGTTATTATGGCATCGCCACAAACAGCGATTCACTCAAGTATTGCAACACTTGCAAAAATGGCTGATGTCAGTGAGCCCACGGTGAACCGTTTTTGTCGACGCTTAGACACCAAAGGATTCCCGGATTTTAAACTTCACTTAGCGCAAAGTCTGGCGAACGGCACACCTTACGTAAACCGTAACGTTGAAGAAGATGATGGGCCAGATGCTTATACGCATAAAATATTTGAATCGACAATGGCTTGTCTGGATGTTGCAAAAAACAGTATTGATCCGGTCCAAATTAACCGCGCAGTTGACCTTTTGACTCAGGCTAAACGTATTTCTTTTTTTGGTCTTGGTGCTTCGTCTGCGGTTGCCAGAGATGCGCAAAATAAATTTATTCGCTTCAATATCCCGATTTCCTGTTTTGAAGATATTGTTATGCAGCGAATGAGCTGTATTAACTGTACCGATAATGATGTTGTTGTCTTGATTTCTCACACCGGCAGAACAAAGAGCCAGGTAGAAATTGCGCATCTGGCAAGACAAAATGGTGCAACAGTTATTGCGATTACAGCTAAGGATTCACCACTTGATCATGCCAGTTCCTTATCTATATGTTTGGATGTTCCCGAAGATACCGATGTCTACATGCCAATGGCCAGTCGTGTTGTGCAGATGACAGTTATTGATGTTTTGGCTACAGGGTTTACTTTACGCCGTGGCAGTGGTTTCCGCGATAACCTAAAACGCGTGAAAGACGCGCTTAAAGGCTCTCGCTACGATAAGCTTCCTCAGTTGTAATTCATCAGTTTATCTAATTGAGTTAATTATAAAAGCCTGCAGCATATTGCAGGCTTTAATCGTTGACTTACTTGTTGTTTGTAGTGACTATTTAGCACTCTCACTTTGTTTTTCGGTCGGATCCCATAAAAATTCAACCTCATTATTCGATGTTTCTACTGTAACGACTTCCCCATCACCTTCACATAAACAAACCTGATTAAGAATAGACATTAACCTTGCTTTGTTAAGTGGAAACG
This sequence comes from uncultured Vibrio sp., assembly GCA_963676525.2. Taxonomy (GTDB): domain Bacteria; phylum Pseudomonadota; class Gammaproteobacteria; order Enterobacterales; family Vibrionaceae; genus Vibrio. The sequence goes on along the minus strand of CAXXNB010000011.1, from coordinate 809,766 downwards.
GATTTCCTTTAATAGAAGAAGAAACTAGGGCATCATCAGCCACTTTGTCAAAAGAAGTTCTGCATACGCCATATTCCGACAAGTCAGGTATCGGCAACTGATCCAGCATCATATTAACCCACAGTACCGCATCTCTGACGTGGGTATGTTTCCGACCAGTGAGGATTTGAGCCAGCTTAAAATATCGTTTGAGAATGTCCTTTCTGTTTTCCCGTATTGCTGTATTAATATTTTCTTCCATGACAAAAGGCGCTAAGCGTGAAGAAATTACGGCATGTGGAGCATCAATTTTCCCGCCCAATGCAGAAGCTAACCCATGTGCTGCTCCAAGTTTAGCGTTACTGAGAGCCATTCCTCCCAGCATTGCAGCAAATGAAATATCATTACGAGCCTGATGATTATCTTCAAGACAAGCAGGAAGAATAGAATTTCGAATCCGTTTAAATCCTTCTTCACAGATCATATCTGTTATCAGATTGGGTTCACCACACACATAGGCTTCCATCAAATGGACAAAAGCGTCCATTGCCCCTCTTGCAGATTTTCCAACATCCATTCCATATGTTAATGAAGGATCGATTAAGGCGACATCAGGTAACATTTCAGGGCTTTTTAAACTTACTTTTATCTTATCCTGTCCAGATTTTAGTACTGCATTTTGAGTTACTTCAGCTCCTGTACTAGCTGTGGTCGGAATGGCAATAAACGGTAACGGTTTCGATTTTATCGGAACACGACGCCCCACAGCTTCAACATAATCATAAAGATTACCCTTATTAGGGATTAATGCAGCCAATGCTTTACCTGTATCGATAACACTCCCGCCACCAATAGCAACCACGACATCGGGTTGAAATATCCTTGCTTTCTGAGCAATCTCTTCTACTACTCTTATGTATGGTTCTCCGGATATTGCAACATGCTGATAATGCATCTTCTGAGACTTTAAATACTCAACAATAAAATTGAATCGGGAAACATCTTTACCAGAAACCAGCAACACACTATAACCATATTGGTTAATAATGGAGAGAGATTCCTTGAGAACACCTTCACCGAAAAAAATTTTAGTGGAGGTCATAAACTGGAACATTGGCCTTCTCCTATTTCAAACATATCTAGCTAAAGAATGGACTCTATTCTTAAAATTTTATTTGATTCACTACAACTTGCATTAATATTTATGACAACTTATTTACAGTTCATGCGAATGCTCACACGATAAAGTAATTGATCATTTTTTTCATATCATTAACAGTAATTATAGTCATCATATGAGGTAATAGGTTTTATCTATTAAATCAAAAGCTAAATGCCACTTTATTTTCTAAAATAATTGCGGCATAGTGTTACAAAAGAATAAGGAGAAAGTTATGTTTGTAGTTATATTTGGTCGTCCTGGATGTCCTTTCTGTGTTCGTGCGAAAGAGCATGCAGAAACCCTGAAAGCAAAACGCGATGATTTCAACTTCCGTTATGTTGATATACAGGCAGAAGGGATTAGCAAAGCAGATTTAGAAAAAACCGTTGGTAAACCAGTTGAAACAGTTCCACAGATTTTCATCGATCAGGAACATATTGGCGGATGTACTGAATTTGAAGCTTATGCTAAAGAAAATCTAGGCCTTTTTGACTAATTAAACATCGATTTACATTCAAAAAACCCGCATCCAGCGGGTTTTTTATTCTGTTTTAATTATTTATTAAAAAGCAAAATTTCCGGTTATATTTTAATAAAATTCCTATACAATTATCCCGCAATTTATTTCTTTTTTGGCACAAAAAATTTGAGTTTGCCGTGAATATAGACGTCGTTAGTTTGCTAGATCAAAATCCGATTTTATTAATTTTTGTCGTTCTGGGTATAGGCTTAGCTATTGCAAAAATTCGAATCGGTAGTTTCCAGTTCGGAAACTCTATAGGTGTTCTGATTACCTCTCTTTTAATGGGGCATTTAGGATTTTCTTTTAACTCAGAAGCGCTTACTATTGGCTTCATGCTTTTTATCTATTCCGTTGGCATTGAAGCTGGTCCAAACTTTTTTGGAATTTTTTTCCGGGACGGGAAACACTACCTTATCCTTAGCCTTGTTGTTTTAATTTTTGCTAATCTCATTGCCTATTTTGGCAGTCAGTTACTTCACCTCGATTTTGGCTTATCTGCCGGTATGATGGCTGGAGCTCTTACATCAACCCCCGTACTTGTTGGTGCACAAGATGCGTTAAATTCAGGATTGGCAAATATTCCCCGCAATATGAACCTGAGCAACGTATTAGAAAATGTTTCTGTGGGTTATGCGATGGCTTACCTTGTCGGGCTGATCAGTATGATCATCTTCGCAAAACTTCTGCCAAAATTACAGAAACAAAACTTATCTGATTCAGCACAACAGATAGCCAGGGAACGAGGTCTTGGTGGTAACGGCCAAAGAAAAGTCTATTTACCCATAATCCGTGCTTATCGGGTGGGCAAAGAAGTAACAGACTGGATAGATGGTCGAAACCTGAGAGAACTGGGTATTTATCGACAAACAGGTTGTTATATCGAAAGAATTCGTCGTAATGGCATTATTGCTCACCCTGATGGCGATGCAATTTTGCAGGAAGGTGATGAAATTGCATTAATGGGCTTCCCGGACAGCCACGCCAGACTCGATCCAAGTTTCAGAAACGGAAAGGAAGTATTCGACCGTAATCTACTTGACCTTCGTATTTCAGAAGAAGAAATCGTGGTAAAAAGCGATAGCATTACAGGTAAGAGATTATCGGACTTAAATCTGTCCGAATACGGCTGTTTTTTAAACCGGGTAACCCGCGCACAAATTGAAATGCCTATGGACCTCGATATTGTTTTAGCTAAAGGCGATGTTCTTCAGGTTAGTGGTGAACGAACCAGAATTAAAGGTCTTGCTGAAAAAGTCGGTTTTATTTCAATCCATAGCCAGGTTGCAGATTTACTCGCGTTCTGTAGTTTCTTTATCCTGGGTATCCTTCTGGGGTTAATTACCATGACATTTGGTCATGTCTCATTTGGTCTTGGTAATGCTGTAGGTCTTCTCCTGTCAGGAATTATGCTTGGCTTCTTACGGGCAAATCACCCTACTTTTGGTTACGTTCCTCAGGGAGCTCTGAACATGGTCAAAGATCTGGGGCTGATGTTTTTTATGGCCGGAATTGGATTAAGCGCCGGTGCAAAAATGTTTGAACACCTTTCATCGATTGGTATACAGATCCTCGGACTGGCTCTAGTCGTTAGTGTGGTTCCGGTGTTCTTTGCTTATTTAGTTGGTGCTTATATTTTAAAAATGAACAGAGCATTATTATTTGGGGCTATCATCGGCGCCAGGACCTGCGCTCCGGCGATGGACATTGTTAATGATTATGCCAAATCGACCATCCCTGCTCTGGGTTATGCAGGTACTTATACCATTGCCAATATTCTCATGACCCTGGCTGGTACGCTGATGATTTTGTTAACGTAAATGAGTAAGCAGTTATTAGTTAACAGTTAACAGTGATTAGTTGACAGTTAATCAGAAAAGAAAAAAGGCGCTTCAAAATAGCGCCTTTTTGTTATTTTGACAGTGAAGCCTGATAATTAAAGGTTGATAACATCAAACTCAACTTCAGGATTTACATCTTCTTCGTAATCAATACCGTCGATACCAAAACCAAACAGTTTTAAAAACTCTTCTTTATAAGCATCATAATCAGTCAGTTCACGAAGATTTTCTGTCGTGATTTGAGGCCATAGGTTTTGACAGTGAGACTGAATATCTTCACGTAATTCCCAGTCATCAAGACGCAGGCGGTTTTTATCATCCACTGCTGGAGCCGCTTTGTCAGCACGATATAAACGCTCGCTGAACAGACGATAGATTTGCTCCATACATCCTTCATGAATACCTTCTGCACGCATTTTCTTAAATACCATTGCGATATACAAAGGCATAACAGGAATAGCAGAACTTGCCTGAGTCACAACAGATTTCAGTACAGATACGTTTGCAGCACCGCCTTTCGCAGCAAGCTTATTGTTTAACTCACTTGCAGCACGATCAAGGTCCATCTTCGCACGACCTAACGCACCTTCCCAGTAAATAGGCCAGGTTAACTCTGTACCAATATAGCTGTAAGCAACAGTACGGCAGCCTTCAGCAAGAACACCAGCTTCATCAAGAGCATTAATCCAGATTTCCCAATCCTGACCACCCATTACAGTCACAGTGTCTTCGATTTCCTGTTCTGTTGCAGGTTCAACACTTGCTTCAATGATAACGTCACGATTAGTATCAACCGCAGTTGAAGTATATGTCTCACCGATAGGTTTCAATGAAGAACGAATTAGTTCACCAGTATCTGGTAATTTACGAACCGGAGAAGCCAGAGAGTAAACAACAAGATCAATCTGGCCCAGATCTTCTTTTATCAGTTCAATGGCTTTTTGTTTTGCTTCATGAGAAAAAGCATCACCATTAATACTTTTCGCATAAAGGCCTTCTTCGTGAGCTAATTTATCGAAAGCGGCTGCGTTATAAAAACCAGCGGTTCCAGGTTTTCTTTCCGTTCCTGGTTTTTCGAAAAATACGCCAATAGTAGCGGCACCACCACCAAAAGCAGCAGCAATACGAGAAGACATACCATAGCCACTAGAAGAACCAACAACTAAAACACGTTTAGGCGCGTTTTCAATCTTACCTTTTGCTTTGGTATATTCAATTTGTTCTTTTATGTTAGCTTCACAGCCCTTCGGGTGTGTTGTCGTACAAATAAATCCACGAATTTTAGGTTTGATGATCATATTCAACTTCCTTTACAAAACCCCGCTAGGATAAAAGTTTCCAGATAAAAACTCATCCTATTTATGATAATTTATAACAAAAAAGCAAACAGGTAAGACTTCTTGCCTGACTTGTACCGACAATTTGACGCATTTTTGTTCTTTCGAAAAAATTTTTAATTTTAATTGGAACTATTTTTAAAAACACACGTCTCAATAAGTACACGTTAACGGTAAACCTAATGTTTGTTTGCCAACATTTAGTTTCTCTGTTTACGCTGCTTTTTCTTGTTAACTCCTTTTATAACCCAGCCCATCTTTTTCGTGCTGGGTTTTTCTTTATGTAAAACACATAAATAATGATGTGATATATTACGCTACGAATCCGAGGAGTATTACCAGATGATAGCGTTATCTCGCAGTCCTGTGACAAAACACACGTTTCAAGGTTATAAATTTTATCTGAAAAGAGATGATTTACTTCATCCTCAGTTTTCCGGCAATAAAGCCAGAAAGTTAAAGACTCTTATAAACACTCCTTTTCCAAATATCACAACACTTATCAGCTATGGTTCTCCCCAAGCCAATTCAATGTATTCTTTTGCGGCTCTAGCCCACCTGCGAGGCTGGAAATTTGAGTTTTATGTTGACCACATTCCTCAAACATTGGCTCAAAATCCGATAGGCAATTACAAAGGAGCCCTACAGCTTGGCGCAAGCATTATTCCGGTATCAGAAGTATCTCAATCCAGAATCCACCCCCGAGACTATATCAATCAGATAAGGAAACCAGATACACACTGCCTGGTTATTCCTGAAGGGGGACGATCTCCTACAGCGGAAGCTGGCGTAAAAACTCTGGCCGATGAAATAATAGACTATATTGAAGCAAACGACTTACTCAATGTGGTGGTTGCTCTTCCTTCTGGAACAGGTACCACAGCACTCTATTTAAACCATTTCTTATCAGAGAAAAACATTCAGGTCATTACCTGTGCTTGTGTCGGTGGCAATGATTATCTGATAAATCAATTTCAGGAACTTCTTCCGAACAGCCACTACCCAGAAATTCTGTCTCTGCAAAATAAAGTTCATTTCGGCAAATTGTATGATGAAAACTATCAAATCTGGACCGATGTATCTCATCAGACAGGGGTTGAATTTGAACTTTTATATGATCCAATCATGTGGCGATGTCTGCAAAACTGGCTGCCAAAAAATAATGATAAAACATTAATCTATATTCATCAGGGGGGAATTCTTGGCAATGAAAGTATGCTGGCTCGCTACCAACATCGTTATCGAAACCTTAATGTATGAAATCTTTCACATTACAGAGAGATTAAATTCAGACTGATCCTAAAATATCTCAGACTAATCCATAATTGGCTAGGCTATACTAAGCTATATATAGGTTGAAATAAGGATTGCTATTCAAAATGTTGAAACGTTTTTTTCTCTTGTCTTTGATACTCTTTTCATCATCTATATTTGCAAATAATCAAGTGTTTGGAATTGTGGCAAAAAGCCTTGATGATGCAAACTTTATTGATACATGGAAAGGATGCAATGATACTGCTCTGAAAAATAATGACGTTTGTATTTTAATCGGTGAACACGGTGCCGCACATCCCAGATTACAGGCAATAGCGATTCATGATGCTTTACAAAATTATCAATTAGCCGGCCTTGCTATTTCAGTTACAAAATCCGATTACATCGCAGAACAAATAAAAACAACTAAAGTCCCTGTTATCACGTTTGACTCCGATTTTGATGATGCATATAAATCCTACAGAAGATCATTTGTTGGAATGAATAACACCGAAATAGGGACGAATCTGGGAAAAATAGCAAAAGGCTTCTATCCCAATGGCGGTGAAGTCTGCATTTTAACCACTGTATTTCATACCAATCTCAATGAAAGAATGTATGCCGTAAGAAGAACGTTAAGCAATGATGACAATTACCCGGTAACCAAACGACTCGATGGTGAAAACGGCTGGCATGAGTGCTCCCGTTCACCGTTAAACGCTTCTGGTAATGTTTATAAATCTTTAGAAACGGTTGTTTATACTCTGGAAAAAATAAAACCGGATATCCTAATTTCTGTCGGACATTGGCCTATTGTTGATAGTTCAATGTATAAAGAAAGAGTTAAACCATATGAAAATCAATTAGTTTCCGGAAAAACAAAACTCATAGTAGCAACCAGTCCTGTCGTGCTTTCATCTAACCATTTATTGGAAGAAAAACTCATTCACGGTTATGTTTCTATCAGTTTTTATAAGATCGGAGAAGCCGTTTACAACAAAATGAAAAAAATATCCCAGGGCTTTCCTGTAGAACCTGCTGTTTATATTGATAGTGAAACTGTAATAGCAAAATAATCCAAACATTTTTTTAACAAAATACTTGTCAAATTGTTGTGTTTGGTTTATTTGTATATACATATGATGTATACAAATGGACATAGTGCAGATGAACTGGATTTTGGCAAACATACATATTGTGACAATGTTACCGGGAGAAAAGGGATACCAGGTAACAGCCCCCTGCCATATTGAAATCAGTGATAGCTCCATTACAGCAATTCATACAGGTGCATTTCCTGTATCTACGCCATTAGATGTCATTGATGGTCAGGAATGTTTAGTCACTCCAGGATTAATTGACTGTCATACCCATCTTATCTATGGCGGAAACCGCGCTAATGAATTCGAAATGCGACTTAATGGCGTCCCTTATACTGAAATAGCAAATCAGGGAGGTGGTATTCTTGCGACTGTTAATGCAACCAGAGCCGCTTCTCTTGATGAATTGATTGAAGCAGCCCTGCCTCGTTTGGACGGGCTCATAAAAAGTGGCGTTACAACCGTAGAAATAAAATCTGGTTATGGCCTGAATCTCGATGATGAAGTAAAAATGCTCAAAGCAGCACAAGCACTGAGCCGTCACCGACCAATAAAAATTGAAACAACACTGCTGGCCGCCCACGCTGTACCACCAGAATACAAAGATCATCCTGATGAGTATGTCACTCTCATCTGCGACACGCTTATCCCATTTGTAGCCAAAGAAAAACTGGCTTCGGCTGTTGATGTGTTTTGTGAATCGATTGGTTTTTCATTAGCACAAACTGAAAAGGTATATCAGTCAGCGATAAAAAACGGGCTGAAAGTTAAAGGCCATACTGAGCAGCTTTCCAATTTAGGCGGAAGCGCTCTGACTGCTAAATATCATGGGTTATCCGTCGATCATGCAGAATACCTTGATGAAGAAGGCGTAAAAGCTCTATCAGAATCAGGCACTGTAGCAACCCTACTTCCGGGCGCTTTTTATTTCTTAAGGGAAAAGCAGCATCCACCAGTCAAACTGCTTCGTGAATATGGTGTACCAATAGCCATTTCTACAGATGCCAACCCCGGCACATCACCTTTCTATGATCTTACTCTGATGATGAATATGGGGTGCACCCTGTTCGGACTTACACCAGAAGAGTCCCTTCGTGGCGTAACCTGCAATGCAGCAAAAGCACTCGGAATTGATGATAAAACCGGCACCATTCAGGCTGGAATGACTGCAGACTTAACACTATGGAATACCAGCCACCCGGCTGATCTCAGCTATCAGTTCGGACACCAGAAAGCACTGGCCCGCGTGGTTGATGGACACTATTACATTATTTAGCTACCAATTAGCTACCATTTAATTACGGAATTTAATCGCTAACAACGCATACATTTGTTAGCTATCAGATACAAATCACTGCTGAAGATCGCAGTGACATAACAAGGAGTTTACCTATGTCAGCACAAGACCAAATCGGAACACGTTTGGATGAATCCCGCACTATTCATGCCCCAACCGGCACAAAACTAAATGCAAAATCCTGGCTAACAGAAGCCCCTCTTCGCATGCTAATGAATAACCTGGATCCAAACGTTGCCGAACATCCCCATGCCCTTGTCGTTTATGGTGGAATTGGACGTGCCGCACGTAACTGGGAGTGTTATGACAAAATCGTTGAAGTACTTAAACGTCTGGAAGATGATCAAACCCTTCTTATCCAATCAGGCAAACCGGTAGGTGTATTCCCTACCCATAAAAATGCGCCAAGAGTGATGATTGCCAACTCAAACCTTGTCCCCCGTTGGGCAAACTGGGAACACTTCAACGAACTCGATAAAAAAGGTCTGATGATGTACGGTCAGATGACCGCGGGTTCATGGATTTATATTGGCGCTCAGGGCATTGTTCAGGGAACCTATGAAACCTTTGTCGCGGTTGCCAAAAAACATTATAACGGTGACACCAAAGGTCGCTGGATCTTAACTGGCGGTCTTGGTGGCATGGGCGGAGCACAACCGCTTGCAGCAACTATGGCTGGTTTTTCTATGTTGGCTGTAGAATGTGATGAATCCCGTATCGATTATCGTCTGCGTACCGGTTATGTAGACAAAAAAGCCACCTCACTGGACGAAGCACTTTCTATCATCAAAGAATCTGAAATACCCGTATCTGTTGGCCTGCTGGGAAATGCCGCTGATATCTTTAAAGAACTGGTCGATCGTAATATCACTCCGGATGTGGTAACAGACCAAACATCTGCTCACGATCCTCTAAATGGTTATCTACCTCAGGGCTGGACTCTGGAAAAAGCCAAAGAAATGCGGGCAACAGACGAAGCTGCAGTAGTGAAAGCAGCCAAAGCATCCATGGCCATTCATGTGCAAGCAATGTTGGATCTGCAATCCCGTGGTGCTGCAACGCTTGATTATGGTAACAACATTCGTCAGATGGCATTTGAAGAAGGTGTAGAAAATGCGTTTGATTTCCCTGGATTTGTACCAGCCTACATTCGTCCGTTATTCTGTGAAGGTATCGGGCCGTTCCGCTGGGCGGCATTGTCCGGCGATCCGGAAGATATTTACAAAACAGACCAAAAAGTCAAAGAGCTGATCCCTGATGACCCACATCTTCATAACTGGCTTGATATGGCAAAAGAACGAATTCAGTTCCAGGGCTTACCTTCCCGTATCTGTTGGGTTGGCCTGAAAGACCGTGAACGTTTAGGTCAGGCTTTCAACGAAATGGTTAAAAATGGTGAGCTAAAAGCACCAATCGTTATCGGACGAGATCACTTAGATTCGGGCTCAGTAGCAAGCCCTAACCGTGAAACTGAAAGCATGAAAGATGGCTCTGATGCAGTTTCAGACTGGCCCCTACTTAATGCTTTGCTTAATACTGCCGGCGGTGCAACATGGGTATCAATCCACCACGGTGGTGGTGTGGGTATGGGATTCTCTCAACACGCAGGCATGGTTATTTGCTGTGATGGCTCCGATGATGCATCAGAACGAATTGGTCGCGTACTGCACAATGACCCGGCAACAGGCGTAATGCGCCATGCCGATGCGGGTTATGATATTGCGAAAAAATGTGCTGCCGAACAGGGTCTGGATTTACCAATGCTAAATGAAGAGCTGGCAAAACTTAAATAAGGATATTGAAATGTTTGATTTAACTATTCAACCAGGAAAATTGACACTCGCTCAATTACGCCGTGTCAGCCGGGAATCCGTTCGTGTTTCACTTGCAGAAGATGCATTTGATGACATTGAAAAAAGTACCAAGATGGTAGAAAAAGTCATTGTGGAAGGACGCACTGTTTATGGAATCAACACGGGCTTTGGTCTGTTGGCAAATACGAAAATTGCGCCGGAAGATTTGGAAACACTCCAACGTAGTATTGTCCTTTCTCATGCAGCCGGTATCGGTGAATTTATGCATGATGAAACAGTTCGCCTGATGATGGTACTGAAAATTAATAGCCTTGCTCGCGGTTTTTCTGGTATCCGTCTGGAAGTATTAGAAGCACTAATGACGCTGGTTAATCACGAAGTCTATCCGTGTGTTCCACAAAAAGGGTCTGTTGGTGCATCGGGTGACTTAGCTCCCCTTGCTCATATGTGTACGGTTCTTCTTGGTGAAGGACAGGCTTGCCATAACGGCGACATCATTTCCGGTAAAGCAGCATTAGCTGTGGCCGGACTTGAACCAATCACATTGGCACCGAAAGAAGGTCTGGCACTGCTTAACGGTACTCAGGCATCAACAGCACTTGCTCTGGAAGGACTGTTTATTGCAGAAGACCTTTATGCTTCAGCAACTGTGTGTGGTTCTATGTCCGTCGAAGCGGCATTGGGCAGTCGCCGTCCGTTTGATCCTAAAATTCATTTAGTCCGGGGCCATCAGTCACAGATTGACGCTGCAGCGGCCTATCGTCATGTATTAGAAGAGACAAGTGAAATCTGTGAATCTCATGCTAACTGCGAAAAAGTGCAGGATCCTTATTCACTTCGCTGCCAGCCACAGGTAATGGGTGCATGTTTACAACAAATCCGGAATGCTGCTGATACGCTTCTCACTGAAGCAAACTCAGTATCAGATAACCCGCTGGTATTCCCAGATGAAGACGACATTATTTCTGGCGGTAACTTCCATGCTGAACCAGTAGCAATGGCAGCAGATAATCTGGCCTTAGCAATTGCAGAAATAGGCAGTTTGTCCGAACGTCGTATGGCCCTGCTTATCGATAGTGGTTTAAGTAAATTACCACCTTTCTTAGTCGATAACGGCGGAGTGAACTCCGGCTTTATGATTGCTCAGGTAACTGCAGCCGCTTTGGCCAGTGAAAACAAAACACTGGCACATCCGGCCTCAGTAGACAGTTTGCCAACATCGGCAAACCAGGAAGATCACGTATCCATGGCGACTTTTGCAGCCCGCCGTCTGCGGGACATGGGTGAAAATACCCGTGGCATTCTTGCTGTAGAATATTTAGCTTCTGCACAAGGGATTGACTTCAGAGCACCGAAAAAATCGACTGCAAAAGTGGAACAGGCAAAAGCAATGCTTAGAGCGCGTGTACCGTTTTATGATAAAGATCGTTACTTTGCACCAGATATCGCCAAAGCAAACGATGTGTTGCTGTCAGCACAGCACAACACTCTGATGCCTGCAGAGCTTCTGCCAAGCATCTGATTTCTTTTCTGATTACCTAAAAGAAAACCACCGCAGAAAAAATTCTCGGTGGTTTTACTTTATATCCAGATTAAATCGTCAAAGACTAAATCTTGAAGTACTCAAGCTCATTTTTCTGCATTTCTGCCAGTTGTGACAGCTCAGCAGAAGCCTGTAATGTCTGATTAATTGCAGAGACATTAAGCTGAACCAAATCAAACACTTTGGTTGTATTCTGAGAAATTTCTTCTGTCACAGAATATTGTTGCTGAGATGCCGTTGCAACTAATGTATTAATATCTGAAATAGACGCTATTGCGGAAGAGATCTCTTCAAAAGATGCTTTGATATTATCTGCAAGAATAACGGAATCATGGATCAACTCCAGATTCTGATTCATATTCTTGTTCGCTTTATCAGACTGGCTCTGCAGTTTTTCAATCACATTCTGAATCGTAACCGTAGATTGCTGGGTTTTTGATGCCAGATTACGCACTTCATCTGCAACCACCGCAAAGCCTCTGCCGTATTCGCCAGCACGAGCCGCTTCAATCGCAGCATTCAACGCAAGTAAGTTAGTTTGTTCAGAAATTTGGTTAATTACTTCAGTCACAGAACCAATTTCAATTGCAAACTCTCTTAGTTCTTCAACAATAGCCGCCGTATCGGTCACAGAGGTACTGATATCGTTAGTCAGATTGATATTCTGCTCTAATGTCTGTTTACCATTTGACACATTTTCCTGTGTTTTTCTGGTCTCTTCTTCAGCCATTGTGGCTTTGTTACATACTTCAAGCGAAGTAGAAGACAACTCACTAATCGCGGTCGAAATCTGTTCCATCTGACCCTGTTCGTCCTGAGCATTCTTTAATGTATCTTCCATAACCGTATTAAGTTCATGAGAAGCAGAAGAAACATTTTCAGAGATACCGTGAGAACCTTTCACCAGGTCATTCAGTTTATTGGCAAAATTATTTAAAGATAGATTGATACCCGTTGCCTGACCATCACTCTCTGAACCGCGTCTCAGATCACCACCTGCCATTTTTTCCATAGCTGCAGCGATATTATCCGGAGCACCACCTACTGGGGTCAGTACCAGTTTTTTGATAATGATCAACATAACTGAAATAGCGATAACTAAACAAATAACGGCAACAATCAAAGAAAACATTAAGTTATCATTTGCATTTGCTGCAATTTCATCACTGCGCTTAAAGGTAACAAATTCCCAACCATTAATATCCAGACTGGTCCAGAATGCAGCAAATTCAGTATCTTGGTTATCAACAACCGCAGAATAAGTTAGTTCAGGATTGGATTTATTAAATTGTTTATATAAAGGTCGCACATCAACAATATTTTTATTGATAAATTGTAGGTATGGGCTGATTAAGATTGTGCCGTCAGCGCTGTACATAAACATATCTTTTCTATGAGAGATATTTCCCAGAATATGATCAGCATCCACACTAGCCAGAATAGCCACATCTCCAGTGAGTTTATAGGCCATGCCTAAAACATCTTTTCCTGTTACCGCTGATTTATATGGAGCAGAAGCAAAAAATAATTTTCCCTGATTAAACAAAGCATCGTAATAGCCACGATTTAATTGTTTAACGTTAAAATCAAGCTTTTTACCATGTTGGTCAAACATAACGCCATTGCGGCTAAAGATATAAAAACTTGCATCGATGTTTTTCTGAATATTCGCGAAGTCGTCTAGCTCTTCTACTAAGGTTTCAGACAAACTATCATTTTGTACATCACTATTAGTAAGTACGATTGATGAAAGTATCTGCTTATAAGCATTGAACTTTTCATTCAATTCAGTTTCTACATTTTTGTTTTTTTCCCGCAAAATGGATTTTGTGAGACTGACACTTTCTGATTTAAAAGAGGTATAACTGATCGTTATAAGGGTAATGACAATTAACGCTATAATTACACTCAGTGCACCGACAACCTGTAGCCTGAATTTATTCATATACTTACACCTAATCTGGAAATAATTATTTCAACTTATTTTTGCCAGAAAATATTGTAGCTGTAACATGAATCAGCTTTACAATAATCCAGCAAAGATGGGGGAAACAAACTCATAATCTTAAAAGTTAAACTTGACCATTATGTTAAATTAAATCTGCATCCTGTTGTTTATATTGAAATATTTCCATTTATTCCTAATTATTATAATTAATGTGAATGTATTATAATTGATTAATTTATCAGCTCAAATAAAATAAAACCTTCTTTTGTTATGGATCAATCGGATTATTTTTTCTCCTAAAAAAACAATCAGTAACCACTTATCAAAACAACTCAAACAAAAAAACCAGCTATGGAGCTGGTCTTTACTGCTTTTTATTTCTCTAATTAAATAAGAAATAACTTACATATTCTGGTAGTTAGGGCCACTTCCACCCTGAGGTGGTGTCCAATCAATTTTTCCTCGCGGATCCTTGATATCACATGTTTTACAGTGCAGACAATTAGCAGAATTAATCTGTAACTTAGTACCATCATCACCTTCAAAAACTTCATAAACACCAGCCGGACAATATCGCTGCGCCGGTTCTGCATATTTTTCATAGCTATCACGACACCAGGTATCTAAATCATGCACTTTCAGATGACAAGGCTGATCATCATCATGATCAATATTGGCCAGATAAACCGAATCCAAGATTGGAAAAGATAATTTGTTATCTGCTTTGAACGGTTGATATTGTTGAGCACGTTCGGCAGGATACAAACAGGAAGCATCATCGGATAAATCTCTGACGACAGGTAAACGAAAAGGAACTATTTCACTTACTTTATTAAATGCACCACCCAATAGTCTGCCAAAAGTATGTAACGCAGGAGCAAATGAGCGGGTCTCTTTTAACTGTTGATAGGCTGCTGTACTTTCCCAGAGTTTATCAAAGAGTTCTGCTTTGCCTTCCTCCTGCCAGTTCAATTCACAAATCGTATCTGCAGCACAGATAGCAGAATACATCGCGGTGTGAATACCTTTCATACGAGAGGCATCTAATGTTCCGGCATCACAGCCCAGAATAAAACCACCAGGGAAAGACATGTGACTAAGGGAGTTAAAGCCACCTTTGGTAATGGTTCTGGCTCCGTAAGCAATTCGCTCCGCACTATCAAACAGGCCAGCAAAACCCGGATGCGATTTTAATTTCTGAAATGTTTCATAAGGATTGAAATATGGATTGGTATAGTTCAAATCGGCAATAAGGCCTAACCAAACTTCATGGTTTTCAGCGTGATATAGATAAAAGCCACCGCCCATATTACTATCAAACGGCCAACCAGAACCGTGGATCGCCATCCCCTGATGGTGATTTTCAGTCTTCACTTTCCATTTTTCTTTGAAGCCGATCGCGTAATGCTGAGGATCACTATGTTCGGTTAATTTAAAGTAGTTAATGACTTCTTTACCCAGGTGACCACGACTGCCTTCGCACAACAATGTTTGTTTAGCTATCAATCGCATTCCCGGCTCAAAACGATCGGACGGATTACCTTCTTTATCCAGCCCCATATCCCCGGTAATCACACCCTGTACTTTACCATCAGCCCAATCCAGTTGTGCTGCAGTAAAACCACAGAAAATTTCACCACCTAAGCTTTCAACTTTTTCGCCCAGCCACTGACATAATTTGCCAAGACTAAGGATCTTCATACCTTTGTTATGTAATGACGCTGGCGTCAGCACTGCAGGAATATTTTTATAACTGTTTTGCTGTAATAGCCAAAGAGCATCTTCAGTAACATCAACGCCTAACGGTGCATCTTTGAGTTCGTCATCACTAAACAATTCATGAAGAACTGCGGGATCAAAAAGAGCTCCGGAAAGAATATGTGCCCCAATTTCTGAGCCTTTTTCCAGCAAACAGAGAGAATGCTCAACACCTTTTTGTTCTGCCTGTTTTAGCAGACGATAAGCAGCAGTTAATCCTGCCGGACCACCGCCAACAACAATAGTGTCAAACTCCATTTCATCGCGTTCTACAGAAGCGTCCATGAACTACTTAATCCTTAATCTTGCTTAAACTAACGTCAGAATCTATTTAACCAATGCAGCTTCAAGCTCTGGAATAACATCCTCTGCCTTACCGACAAAGGCATAATCGGCCATCTGCATAATTGGTGCTTCCGCATCGCAGTTAACAGCGAAAATTGTTTTCGCCTGACTGATCCCTGCCAAGTGTTGAATTGCACCGGAAATACCTACTGCAATATAGACATCAGGAGCGATAACTTTTCCGGTCTGACCCAGTTGCTTATCATTCGACATTAAACCTGCATCCACAACGGCACGGGTACCACCGACAGCAAATCCTGCTGATTCAGCTATCTGACAAAGTTTACTGTACACCGAGCTGTCTTCTGCACCTCTGCCGATACCAATAACCCATTTCGCAGTACTCACATCGACAGAATCACTATCCGCCACAATATGCTCAATAATGGCTACTGCAGGTGCATTTTCTAATGCTGGTAATTCGGTAACGGAAAGGGATTGAGTGACTTTACTGGCCGCTGAAAAAGAACTACAACGAACAGTTGCAATAACAGTTTCATCTAAAACTTCAACCGTTTCGATAATGTTTCCGGCATAGATTGGATGCTTGAAACATTTAGCTGAAACAACTTCTGTTATGTTGGAAACCTGTCCAACACCTAACAATGCTGCCACTCTGGGCATGGTTGACTGAGAAAAATGAAGGTCACTTGCCAGTACAACCTGCCAGCTATTTTGCTTAACCCAATCAGCTAAATAACTGCTGAAAACGGTGGCATCTTCAGGATAAACAAGAGAATAAATCGCATCGATATTTTCTACAGAGGATAATGATTCTATATAATCAGCCTGATTCATGGAGTCATGAATTAAAACCGAAATAGGTGAACCAAAAGATTGTGCGCAAGAAAGTAACTTATCGGAAATAGAGCTGAATTCTGATTCTATCGGTAAAACCACTAAAGTACTCATTGGTTAGCCCTCCATTTCTTCACAAAGTTTTTTGGCAAAAGCTGCTGCGCTATCACAAACAACCGTATTACCTTCCCGGCTCTTAGGCATATCAACTACAGTTCGTTTCTGATGTTTAACCGCTTCAATACCTAACTCTGCTAATGTAGTGATTGTCAGTGGTTTTTTCTTAGCTTTCATTACATTAGGAAGTTTAACGAATCTTGGTTCAGCTAATCGCAAATCAGCAGAAACAACGGAAGGCAATGGCATTTCAGCTAATTGTTCACCATTATCGACTTCATAGCGCACCATCAGTTTACCCGCTTCAATTTTCACGGAAGAAGCACAATGAGCAACAGGAACATTCATCAAAGCTGATAACATAGATCCGGTTTGAGCGTTATCACCATCAACAGACTGTTTACCCATCAGAACCAAGTCAGGTTGTTCCTGAGTAACAACACCATTTAAAACCTGAGCGAGAACTATCGGCTCCAGGATTTCATCAGTTTCAACAAGAATGCCACGATCAGCTCCCATCGCTAATGCGTGTCTGATCTGTTCCTGAGCTTTTGATTCACCAATTGAGACAATAACAACTTCATCAACCTGCCCTTGCTCTTTAAGCCGGACAGCCTGTTCTACCGCAATCTCACAAAATGGGTTCATAGACATTTTAATGCCATCCAGATCGACGCCAGATTTATCATCTTTAATTCGAACCTTGATGTTGTAATCAACAACTCGCTTAACTGCGACAAGGGCTTTCATTCTCGTACTCCTTTACGCCTTTTATATTTTTCTTATGGCAGAACTTTTAGTGCAACCGGCTCAGGTTCTTCATTTTCTTTGTCCTGCTCCCAGAAGGCATTTCTGTCCATATAATTTTGTAAAAACTGTTTAAGTCTTGGTGGTTTCGGCCCCTGAAAAAGTTGCTTAGGAGAACCTTTTGCCAGGATCTCTCCTTTATCTAAAAAGACAACCGTATCAGCAACCTGAGCCGCAAACCCCATCTCATGTGTAACGACAATCATGGTCATACCATCATTGGCCAAATCTTTCATAACCTGTAAAACTTCACCGACTAACTCAGGATCCAGTGCCGATGTCGGCTCATCAAAGAGCATCACCTGCGGTTCCATCGCCAATGCCCTGGCAATCGCAACCCTCTGTTGCTGACCGCCGGATAACTGAGCCGGATAATGATTTGCCCGTTCGGATAAACCTACTTTTTTCAGCAGTGCCAGACCTTTTTCTTCTGCCTGAAACCGGGACATTTTTTTAACGCGGACTAACGCTTCAGACACATTACCCAAAGCGGTCATGTGCGGCCACAAATTAAATTGCTGAAATACCATGCCCATGTTGCGACGAACATGATTCAACTCTTTTGTTGACGCTAATTTGCGAAAATCAGTATCGTCGTTATAACCCAGTAACTCACCATCAATCAACACCGAACCACTGGAATATTGCTCTAAAAAGGCAATACAACGTAACAGGGTACTTTTCCCTGAACCTGAAGGACCAATCAGACAAACAACTTCCGATGGATTGACCTCTAAATTAATCCCCTTCAGAACTTCATTATCGCCAAATGATTTACTCATCGTTTGGACTTGCACGATTGGCTGATTTTCAGACTTCACTTCCATGTTATCTTTCCATATATTTGCTTAAGCGTTTTTCAGCAAAGATGCCAAGACGCGATGTGGCTTCGGCGAGAATTAAATATGCAAGAGAGAGCACAAGCAAAGTCTCGGCGTAAGCGTACGTTTGCGAACCAATCCCTGTCAAGACAAAGGTTAATTCAGGAACAGTGACAATAGACAGTACCGCCGTTTCTTTACTTAAGATTATGGTTGTATTAACAAGAGCTGGAACAATCAACACCATCATTTGCGGAACCTGTATGCGCCAGATGATCTGCCCTGTTGAAAATCCCATCATCTGAGCGACTTCTAAGTGTCCCTTAGGGATAGACTGAAATCCTGCCCGGAATATTTCAGCATAATAAGCACTTCCATAGATCGCTAATCCGATGATTCCAGCTTGTAACGGTTCCAGATAAATACCGATCGAAGGACCGCCGTAATACAACAAAAATAACTGAACTAAAAAAGGCGTGGTCCGGATCACTTCAACAAATAATCGCACCGGATAGCGAAATATAGCCGCTTTAGCTGTTAGTCCCAGTGCAAGAACCAAACCGATCCCCATACCAATGATACAGGACACTGCCGTGGCTAAAATTGTGGTACCAAATCCACTCATCACTTCAGGCAGATGATCCGTAATGACCGTGATATCAAACGTCATCATGCGACCACCTCATGCCTTACTTTTCTTTCCAGCCATAGACCCACAACGGATATCAGACTATTTAGAATGAAATACATGACTCCGGCAGCTAAATAAAATTCAAAAGGCTGGAAATTACTGGCGGCCAGATTCTGCGCAGTTCGGGTTAACTCTGCAATTCCAATCGCGGATATCAGAGAAGACGCTTTGACCAGTAAGATTGTTTCGTTGATTAAACCAGGAATCGTCAGGCGAAAAACCTGAGGTAACTGAACATATAAAAGAATTTGTAACCGACTCATACCAAGCATTTGAGCCGATTCCTGCTGCCCATCCGGTAAAGACTGGAATCCGCCGCGGAGAATTTCGGTCATATACGCACCAGAACACAAACCGATACATCCGGTCGCTGCAACTAGCGCAGGTACTTTGATACCAATTAATGGCAGACAGTAATACGCCACCATCAACTGAACCAATAAGGGGATACCCCGAAAGACAGATACATAGATTTTGACCAACAACTGTAGAGAACGATTTGGCGACAAGCGCATTGCGCACATCACCATTCCTACAATAAGTCCCAAAAACACTGCCATAAAGGAAAGGAACAGAGTCATTTTCACTCCGTCCCATAAAATAGGAAGTGTTGAGGGAAGGATCGAAAAGTCGAGCATTTTCGGCTCCTCCCTTATTTATCAGATGACTGGAGTAATGGTTTCCTGGGGCAGGCTCATTTCAACACCGAACCATTTTTCCTGGATAGACTTCATACGACCATCATTTTCCATTTTAACAATGATGTCATCGATTGTTTTCAGTAAAGAAGCTGAGTCTTCATCTTTACGCAACACATAACCAAAGTAGGTCTTTTTACCAAACGGAGGCATTACGACTTCAAAGTTTTTATGCTGGCTGGCCATATAACCGATATTAGGCAAGGCGTTAACGACAGCAGCCACACGTCCAGTCATAATTTCAGAATATGCCTGGTTAAAGTCTACATAACTTTTCACTTCAACCGGTTTTGATAGCGTTGCCGAAAAATCCTTTAACTGTTGCTCCTGAGCCGATGCTTTTTGTACACCGATCGTCAATCCAGCAATATCAGACGATTTTTCGATACGGCTATCACCACGTTTTTTAAGTAACGCTACAGAGGCATCAGCAATTGGATAAGTAAAGTCATAACGTTTAACACGTTCTTTGGTAATAGTTACCGGTCCGGCGACCATATCAAATTTATCCGCTTCTAAACCAGGTAACACACTCGACCATGGCAAATCGATATAACTGACTTTTACACCAAGTTCTTTACCGACTTCGTCAAAAAAATCTTTATTAAGACCGACGTGCTTATTGCCTTTAAGGAAATCGAAAGGAGCAAATTGCAGCTCAGTACCAATAACCAGCTCACCTTTTGCTTTTACATCAGACAGAACGTCTGCATTGGCTGAAAAAGCACACAGACTCGAAAGTAATAAAACAGCACTACCTAAACGATGGGCAATCTTTTGTTTTTGCATTTCTAACTCTCCATTTAGCTAATCGGTAAGCCCGATTTAATTCCTTTTTTACATATTACCAGCATATGACCAATACAAAACAAACTATCAATAAGTGATCATTTCCTTAACCATTGTATATACATATATATCACACCTTTTTTTTATCAAACAAGACTAATGACAACTTTATTTTTTTTCATTTACCTCTGGACTAATCCGTTTAAAAACTATACATGTATATACTAATTTATTTAAAAGCATGTACGGACACATGTAATAAGACAAAAGGAATGGTATAAATGGAAGCGTTAGAAGAATGCGTTGATAAATTGGTTAGCCGTTATGTTGCCCCTTTAAGTGATTATAATGCAGGCCTTTCCATTGAAGCTCTGAAACAAAAATACAATGTCTCGAAAATTGCTAAATTAGGCAGTAATGAAAACCCATTTGGTACTCCGGCTTCGGTAAGAAAAGTTCTGGATGAACCGCATAACTTAGCGCACTATCCCGATCCAACCTGCAGCGAACTTAAATCTCTTCTGAGTCAGCGCCTGAACGTACCCGCATCACACATAGTAACGGGTAATGGCTCTGAAGATATCATCAATATGATTTGCCAGACGTTTCTTGAAGAAGGCGACGATGTTCTTACTGTTGTACCGTCATTTGGCTTACATATCCTCTACCCGAAATCTCACGGAGCAAATGTCATCATTTCTCATATGACGAAAGATCTTAAATTTGACATTGAGGATTTAACCAAAACACTCAAAGAACAACGCCCGAAAGTCTTTTTTATTGCCAGCCCAAGCAACCCTGTTGGTTGCACTTTGTCCTCCGACGACGTTGATCAATTACTTGCCAGTCAGTCTTCTGATACTTTGTTTGTATTTGATGAAGCCTATTTTGAATTTGCAGCCCATGAACCGGACTACTTCGATGTACTGGCAAAACTACAGTCATCTGGTAAACCATATATATTGTTGAGAACACTTTCCAAAGCCTATTCACTGGCAGGACTTCGGGTCGGTTACGCCATTTGTGCTACAGAGAACATGGCCAAGTACCTGAATAAAATACGCCTTCCGTTCAACGTGAATCGCTTAGCTCAAAAAGCCGCCGTTGCCGCTCTGAACGATCAAAACCACTTAGAAAAAACACTCACCTGGAATAATCAGGCACGAACCATCCTGTTTAATCAACTAGAGGAACTTGGGTTAAATCCAATACCTTCGCATGGTAATTTTATATTTTTCTCAACTGCAAAGTCTTCTGTGGATATTGCAGAACAACTTCTTGGACAAGGTGTTATTATTAAGCCCTGGCTCGAAGACGGTTATAAAAATTACCTACGTGTATCGATTGGTAGCGAGGAAGAAAATCAGCACTTTATTACCAGTCTGACAGCAATTCTTGATCAACCGATTTAAGTTGATCTTTATATAAAATTTGAATTTTTGGAGTGTCGTATGACAGCGGAATGTCTTCGTGAATTAGCCTCATTACTCAATAAAGATCAGATTCGTCTTGAAAACGAAATAGACGCAAGCTATCAAAAAGACTGGAGTAGCGCTCCTAAATGTATGCCAGCTGCAGTGGTTATACCAACCACAACGGATGAACTGGCCAGCATTGTCAAAATTTGCTCTAAACATAAAACCCCAATGATTGCTCAGGGCGGACGCACAGGCCTTGCCGGAGCTGCAACACCGATTCAGGACGCTGTTTGTATATCGTTTGAAAAAATGACTGCTATCGAAGATGTTGATTCAATGTCTAACACAATTACCGTACAGCCGGGGGTGACATTACAGCAGGTTCAGGATTCTGCATCAGAGGTTAACCGCTCTTTTCCGGTTGACTTTGGTGCCCGCGGCAGTTGTCATATTGGTGGTGTGTTAGCCACGAATGCCGGAGGTAACAATGTCATTCGTTATGGTATGGCGCGAGATAACGTTCTGGGCCTTGAGGTTGTTACCGCCAATGGCAATATCCTCGATTTAAGTAATAAAATGATAAAAAACAATGCCGGTTATGATCTTAAACAGTTATTCATCGGCAGCGAAGGCACGCTTGGTTTTATCACTAAAGCCACTCTCAAACTGTCATCCGTTCCCGGTGAACCATACACCGCTCTGTGCGCTTTAGATAATTATGAGCACGGTGTTGCTTTGTTGCGTCATCTTCAGGAAAAGCTAGGTCAGTCAATTCATGCCTTTGAAATGATGTGGCAGGATTTTTACCAGATGAGCTGTAGCTGGTTTTGTCCGGACAATCCACCTGTAGATTCTGATTACCCGCTTTACGTTCTTGTCGAGTGTCGTGACTGTGATGAAGAACAATTCAATCTGGCACTTGAATCTGCTTTTGAAGCTGAATTAGTTGTCGATGCTGTCATTGCATCTTCACTGAGAGAAAGAGAAAAATTATGGGAAATTCGCGAAGCAACCACTGAATTTCCGGTAAAACTCGATCCGATTAATTTTGATATCAGTCTGCCAATTAAAGATATCGATCACTTTGTCCAAACCTGCAAAGAACAAGTTGCTCAAAAATGGCCCGGCGCTCTTACTATCAACTTCGGCCATATCGGTGACAGTAACCTGCATTTGACCATTGATAAAAATTCGGCTGCAGATATTGATGAGCTCGAAGCAGATAAACTTGTTTACGCATGTGTTGAACAATTTCACGGTTCAATCTCTGCTGAACATGGTGTCGGGTTGTTAAAACGGGACTTTCTGCATCACAGTGTGTCTCAGGAAGCTCTGACAATGATGAAAGCCATTAAGAAAACCTTTGATCCGGATAATCTGCTTAATCCGGGCAAGTTAATTATTACGGATTAACCCTTCTAAAAACTGATTATAAATGCACCAAATTAGACATAGTTATGCACATATTTTGCACAAGTAAAAATTTATCTGTACTAATTTGGTGCTAAATCCCAGGAAAAACAGTACCTATATGGAGAAGATAAAAATGGCACATTAGGTGCATGCCAACTTGTATATACATATACACCCAAATAACAAAAGTTATCACAAGGAGAGTTAGATAATGAAGTTTAATAGCGCAAAGAACCTATGTAAGGGCGTAGCTTTGTCTCTTGCGGTTGCATGTTCATCAAACGCATTCGCTGCTGATCTGGGCAAAATGAAAATGGGGATTGAACCCTGGTTAGGTTACGGTCTATGGCATATTGCGGCTCAGGATAAACTCTTCAAAAAAGAAGGTTTTGAAAAAGTTGATGTGGTTAACTTCGCTGAAGATAAAGATATCAATGCTGCATTAGCCAGTGGTCAGATTGATGTTGCGAACATAGCGACTCACACGGCTATGGGTATGATTTCCGCAGGTCTGCCAATCAAAGTAATTATGCTACTTGACCAGAGTGAGACAGCCGATGCCTTAATCGTGTCTAAAGACATCAAGTCCCTGGAAGATCTGAAAGGAAAACGTGTCGCTTATGAAGAAGGCACTACCAGTGACATTCTGTTACACAGCGCACTAAGTTCTATTGGTTTAACCACAAAAGACGTTGTGCCAGTCCCAATGCCGGCCTCTAATGCAGGTAGTGCCCTTATTGCAGGTCAGGTCCCTGTTGCCGTTACATACGAACCTTATCTGACTGTGGCTAAAAACAATGATTCATCAATCAAAATGCTTTACAGCGGTGCATCTGATCCTGGTTTAATCAGTGACGTATTAGTTGTTCGTCAATCCGTTATCGACGAGCATCCTGAACAGATTTCAGGTCTAATCAAAGTCTGGGCTGATTCATTGAACGAATATAACTCTGATACCAAACGTGGCAGAGAAATCATTTCTAAAGCCGTTGGCGCAAGCCCTGAAGAACTGTCTACTGCGTTTGATGGTGTGAAATTTCTGGATATTCCTGCCAATAAAGCAATGTTAGCAGGTGAATTCAAAAACGATACTTTCCCTCATATTTTGAAAGCTGCCAATGATGCAAAAATTATTTCGGCTGATTTAGCATTCGATCAGGTCATCGATACTTCATTCGTAGAAAAAGAATAAGGATTGATATGTCTGTGACAAGTTTGGAGAGCTCCGGCTCTCCTATTGAAAACAAGACAAAGCAGGGAAATGTTTTGAAACGGACTCTTTTTACCATAGGACATGCACCAACCCGGACTCAGGCCATAGTTATCGGTGTTGCTACATTTGTCATACTATTCTTTATCTGGTGGCTGGCTACATCTACAGGGAAAGTTAAACCAATTTTTTTACCAGGTCTGGAACAGGTATGGAGCCGACTGATTAAGTTAGCCGCTCAGGGTACACTATGGGAAGACTTGCAAAGCAGTCTATACAGAATTGTGATTGCGTTTCTGATTTCCTCTGTGATGTCGATAGTTATAGGTATCCTTGCCGGATGCTATGGCTTTGTAAAAGCAGTCATCGAACCTCTTGTGGATTTTATCCGCTACATGCCGGTTGTTGCCTTTGTTCCTCTTACTATTTTGTGGACAGGCACTGATGATTTTCAAAAATTCCTTGTGATCTGGATTGGTACATTTTTCCAGC
This sequence comes from uncultured Vibrio sp., assembly GCA_963676525.2. Lineage (GTDB taxonomy): Bacteria > Pseudomonadota > Gammaproteobacteria > Enterobacterales > Vibrionaceae > Vibrio. The sequence goes on along the minus strand of CAXXNB010000011.1, from coordinate 784,614 downwards.
AAGTCTTAATGATGATCGATGCAGTAAAACGAGTACCTAAAGATTTTATCGGCTTAGGTCGCACCTTAGGAATGAATGATGGAAAAATCCTGTTCAAGATCGTTCTTCCGGCTGCACTTCCGAATATCTGGGACGCCTTACGCATCAGTCTGGGCTGGGCCTGGACATGGCTGGTCTTGGCAGAGCTTGTTGCCTCTACATCGGGCCTGGGCTACCGAATCGTTGTCTCCCAACGTTACTTCCAGACGGATACCATTATCGGATATATCCTGCTACTTGGTGTGCTCGGATTGATTACCGATCAGATTATGCGGGCTGCAGAGCGTTTCTTATTCCGATATAACAAGCGAGGTTAAGCATGGCGACACTGACGATAAAAAATTTAATCAAAAGTTATCCTGCTAAAAAAGGAGAACGCAATACCGTTCTTAATAACATTGACCTTACGCTTGCTAACAATGAATTTGTCTCTATCGTAGGTTCATCCGGTTGTGGTAAGAGTACCTTACTCTCCATAGCAGCAGGTCTGGAAGAATTTGATTCAGGTGATGTGTTGGTCGATGGAAACCCCATTCAGGGACCGGGAATTGACCGTGGGGTAGTATTTCAGTCATACACCCTACTCCCATGGCTGACTGCACGCCAGAATATTGAATTTGCCCTCAAGGCTGCCGGATACAATCATGCAGAAAGTATCGAGCGGGCTCAGCAACACCTTGAGCTGGTCAAACTGGGTAATGCCGCTGATAAATGGCCTGCAGAATTGTCTGGTGGGATGAAGCAACGAGTGGCTATTGCCCGTGCACTTTCATACCGTCCCAAAATATTATTGATGGATGAACCATTCGGCGCGCTTGATGCGATGACCCGTCAACAAATGCAGCAATTACTTCTGGAAATATGGGAAAAACACCGTCTCACCGTCATGTTTGTAACTCATGATATCGAAGAAGCGGTTTATCTTTCCGATCGAATCGTCATCATGAAGCCGGGGGCAATTGATGAGACTCTGGATGTAAACCTGCAACGACCAAGACCTATTTCAATTACCCGAAGTGAAGAATTTGCTGAACTACAGCAACACGTATACGACAGGATTAGTCAACCATTAGAAATGGTATAAGTACAAGGATTTAAACAATGAGCATTTCATTTTTTGATTTAACAAACTCAAACGACATTCCAGCTGAATTATTAACAAGAACTGAATCTGATCTCTCTTTCTTTAGTGAAAAAGTGACGCCTATTATTGCTGAAGTAAAAGAGAAAGGTGATGCTGCTCTGATTCAGTTTGCACGCAATTTTGACGGTGTGGTACCTGAAACGTTTTCAGTCAAAGCCGAAGAAAGCGAATTTGAAGACGCATTCAAAAATCTCGATCCAGAACTAATTGAAACAATTAAATACTCTGTAGAAAACGTACGTGCTTTCCATCAGGCGCAAAAACCCGAAGAAATGTGGCTGAAAGAAATGCAGCCTGGTGCTTTCGCCGGTGACAGACACGTTCCGATCGATGCCGTTGCCTGTTATGTTCCAAGAGGAAAAGGTTCTTTCCCAAGTGTTCTTATCATGACAGCCGTTCCTGCCGTTGTTGCTGGTGTACCCCGCCCTATTATCATCACACCTCCGGGGCCTGATGGTAAAGTTGATGATGCGACACTGGTTGCGGCTCAGTTAGTCGGAATCAAAGAAGTGTACAAATGTGGTGGTGCTCAGGGCGTAGCCGCTGTTGCTTTTGGTACTGAATCCGTGCCTAAATGTCTGAAAATTGTGGGACCTGGCAGTCCTTGGGTTGTTGCGGCTAAAAAACAACTGACCCATCTTCTTGATCCGGGTGTTCCTGCTGGCCCTAGTGAGAGTATCATTCTTACTGACGACTCTGCTGACGGCAGACTTGCGGCATTAGATTTATTAATTGAATCTGAACATGGTCCTGATTCTTCTGCATTTCTTGTCACTTCTTCACAACGAGTTGTTGATGAAGCGCTCGCTGCTATTCCCGAATACTGGAAAGACATGCCTGAACAACGTGCTAACTTCTCTCAGACGGTTCTATGTGGCGAACACGGCGGTATTGTGCTGACCAAAGACTTCGAACACGCAATAGAGTTTGTGAACCAATATGCACCTGAGCATTTGGAAATCCTGTCCGAAGAACCAATGGCAGCCATGACAAAAATCCGCAATGCCGGTGAGATCTTATTAGGTAACCATACCCCTATTTCTCTGGGCAACTTTGTATTAGGCCCTAACGCAGTACTGCCAACCAATGGCGCAGCAAAAACAGCCGGACCATTGTCAGTATTTGACTACATGAAACGTATTTCTATCGGCTATGTGACCAAAGAAGGCTATCCACAACTGGCAGAAAACGCCAAACGTCTTGCTGAGTACGAAGGCTTTGCCGGACATGCTAACGCTGTCTCAGATAAGCGCCAAGACATTCTGGGAGAGTAATATGACATCCGCCATTCAGAAAGAACCTCTCGCCGCCCAGGCTCACGCCTTGAGTAAAAGTGGTGACTGGGATGGTGCTAAAGAAAAACTGATGACGCTGATATCTGAAATTACAGAATCAGCCGTCACTCAGCTAAAAATCAACCGCGATCAGTACAGTCTGAACTCGCTGAATGGTTTTGTTTCTGCCAGTGATGGCACTGAATACTTTTTCAAATACCATCACGAAGAGGGAGAAGAACATTCGATCGAAGAATATTATCGGGCGGAATTACTGAAGCAATATGGTTTTCCTGTCGACGTCCCGGTTTTTGCCTGTAAAGAGCCGGGACGACAAATTCTGTTATACAGCAGAAGAAATGACCACAGACTGGCTGATGTCTGCCGGGAACTAGAGTCCACAAAAAACTGGGAGGCTATGCCTCCTATTGTCAGTGCTCAGGTTGAGTTCGATAAGTTAACTCTGACCAAAACTCTGGAGTCTTATAAAACCGCAACAGAAGCCCAGGTGGATGCTGAAGCTGTCCACCAGCTTTTTTACCGCAGATTGATTGATGATAAAAATCCACAAGGTTTTGGTGGCAGGGTCGCCAAATTTTATGTGGATAAGACTTTTCACATTGGCGATGTGACACTGGACTGGGAAACATTTTCTCAGGCTAAGTGGAAAATCAATGGGGTTGTTTACCCTCGTTCTATTGATGAGTTATTTGCTCTATCTGCAACAACTCTGAATCCGCTTCATTTGGCTCACCATGGAGTCGTCACAGCTCATGGTGACGCACACAATGCCAATGTATGGTATGAAGATGGTGAACATCCGAGACTCTCTTTGTTTGATCCTGCCTTTGCTGGCGAGAATATCCCGGCTTTATTGGCAGAGGTGAAAGCCACATTTCACAATATTTTCGCTCATCCATATTGGTTATATGAACCTCAACGGGTTGAAGATTACTATGATGTATCGGCTCAATACGATCAGGATTCAAACACCATTGCTGTCACTCATAACTGGCAACTCACTGAACTGCGCAAATTGTTTTTAGAGTCTAAAATTACTCATTACTGGAAACCCTTAATTGCGTTTTTACGAGAGAAAGATTCGTTACCTGAAGACTGGAAGGACATTATCCGTATGGGATTATTCTGTTGCCCGACTCTGGTTATGGATCTGCGGGCTGGTGGTCTTGGTTCACATACAACACATAGCTCAGCACTGGGGTTTGCCATTGCGGTGAGTCTGGCAAATCCGTCAGAAAAAGGCCTTAGCGGTTGGATTGATACTTTAGTTGAATCTCAAGGAAGATAAAATGAAAGCAGCCAGATTATATGGTGTCGGTGACATCCGGATCGAAGATATACCAGAAGATCCAATGCAGGATGACAGTATTCGTGTCAAGGTAACAGCAGCAGGCATCTGTGGTTCTGATCTACATAACTTCAAAACAGGCCAATGGCTGGCATCAGTACCCGTCACTCCGGGACATGAATTTTGCGGTACAATCACGGATATTGGTTCAAAAGTCACTAAATTCAAAATCGGCGACCAGGTTGTTGCCGATTCCCGCTCGTATTGCGGTAAATGCCCGGCATGCCAGAAAGGCGCATATAACCACTGCGAACATTTAGGCTTTGTCGGCGAAGTCTGTAACGGTGGATTTGCCCAGTATGTGACGATTAATGAAGGTTCGTTAATCAAAGTATCATCTCAGATTTCCCCCAGCATTGCCGTATTAAGTGAACCGTTAGGTGTTGCTCTCAGAGTGGTCAATCAACTTTCTCCTGAGCGTGGGGAAAAAATAAAAGTGTATGGCGGCGGCACTATTGGCGGATTAACTGCATTATTGCTGCAAGAGTTGTATCAGTGTGCAGTCGACCTGTCTGAACCTAATCCAGACAGAAAAGCACTGCTTGCGGATATCATTGAACTGACAGCCATAGACCGATATTCCTGCGCAGTAGATGCAACAGGGATTCCCGCCGTTATCAATGAGATCATCGCAAATATCCAGTCCGGAGGTCGCATTGCACTGGTTGGTCTGCCTCATCAGAACAAAGAAATCGATATTCTTTCTGTGGTTGAAAAAGAACTTCAGCTTATTGGCTGCAGTGTATTCCAGAATGAGCAAAAGCAGATTATCGATTTTCTGGACAGATTGGCACCTAAACTGGAAAAACTGATCTCATCTCCAATAGCGCTGGACGACATCAGTCAAACATATCAGACCCTATCATCGGCAAATGTCCCTTACCTTAAAGCGGTCATTTGTCCTTAATCTGGAGATTTATTTCTATGAATGAATCACAATTTTCTGTCGCAGGAAAAACCGTTTTAGTGACAGGAGCAAGCCGGGGAATCGGATTTACACTTGCTAAAGGATTTGCAGAAGCAGGTGCAAATGTCATTCTGGCTGCTCGTTCTCAGGCAACTCTCGATAAAGCCGTAGAAAGTATTGGTAGTATTTCCGGAACAGTCAGCACGCTCGAACTGGATGTCACCAATGTATCGAGTATTGAAACAGCATTTAGTCAGATCGATAACATTGATATTCTGGTTAACAATGCAGGGACAGAATATGTCTGCGCCTCAGTTGAACTGACTGAAGAAATCTGGGACAAAATTGTCGGAACAAACCTTAAAGGTGCTTTTTTCTGTGCTCAGGCAGCGGCAAAAAAAATGCTGGAAACAGGTCATGGCGCCATTATCAATCTATGTTCACTGACCAGTGAAGTTGGTGTTCCCGGAGCAGTCCCTTATGGTGCATCTAAATCTGGTGTGTTAGGTATGACCCGTGCTTTAAGTACTGAGTGGGCACCACAGGGAATCCGTGTTAATGGTATCGGACCCGGATATTTTCAGACTGAAATGACCGAAGTTTTTTACGAAGATAAAGACTGGTGTCAGTCGATGCTGAGTAAAATACCTCAACAACGTTTTGGTGAACTTGATGATTTAGTCGGCAGCGCGATCTTCCTTGCTTCTGATGCATCCAGATACATCACCGGACAGGTTATTTATGTCGATGGTGGCTATCTGGCAGCTATTTAAAACATTTTACCATTTTAAGAGTAAAACAGGAGGAGCACCGACTCCTCCTGTTCCATTTAAATTTTCTTCAATACGGATGAATCAATATCCGCAATAGTTTTACATCCAAGCTGAGCCATTGTCCGGTCAACTTCCTGCTTAAGAATATTCATCACTTTGACAACCCCCTCCTGCCCTTCAACTGCCAGTGCATAAAGGAATGGTCGCCCAATCAGAACACCATTTGCGCCCAGAGCAATGGCTTTGACAATATCGGTACCGCGACGGAATCCGCTATCAATCAACAATAACGTATCTTTGCCAATCGCTTCTCTCACACTTTGAATAATATCCATAGGACTTACGGTCCCATCCAACTGACGGCCACCATGATTAGACAAGACAATCCCATCACAGCCGATCTCTACTGCCTGTTTAGCATCGGACGCATTCATTACGCCTTTAATCAGAAGCTTGCCATCCCACAAGCTGCGGATCCAACTCAACGTTTCCCAATCCAGGGTCGGATCCATCTGCTCAGCAAAGTAAGCCGCTGCACCAACACCTTTCTGATATTCTTTAGGAATATAAGGGACAAGATTGCCAAACCCCGGCACGCCCTGAGGCAAAATCACTTTCGCCACCCACCAAGGATGCATAGCAATATTGAAATAGCTTTTCAGCGATAGATGAAATGGTTTGGAATAATTCCGTTTGTCACGTTCCCGATTACCGAAATACACGGCATCCACAGAGACAACCAGCGTATCACACCCCTGCTGTTTAGCTCTTAATAGCAAATCTTCAGTAACGGCGCGATCACGCAGAACATACAACTGAAACCAGTGGTTAGTCAGTTTATGCTGGCCTATTTCTTCGATAGAACTTGTGGAAACAGTACTCTGAAGATAAGGAATACCAACCTGACTGGCTGCCAGTGCTAGGTGCTCATCAGCTTTGTTACACAGCATGCCATTATAACCAGTCGGAGCAACAGCAAATGGAGCAGAAAATGGTTTCCCGAGCCAGTTAACAGAGGTATCCCGTTCATCACAATCAATAAGAACAGATGGAACAAAACCCCATTTGGCAAATGCCTGACGATTTAACGACATTGTTGATTCAGTCTCAGCACCGCCATCAACGTAGTCGAATGCAAACTTAGGAAGAAGAAGTTTTGCTCTATTCCTATAATCTTCTGAATTTAAAATCATGTATGGTCCTTTTACATGTACAGCTAATTTATTGTGACATATGTGCTTAAAGAAAAACCCTTTTGCACACTATTTCATCTGATATCCTTCATATTACACCGAACATGTATATACATCTAAAACTATTTCGCGTTAAGATACTCTTTGTAATCATAATAATGAGGATACATGTTGATGGCTGATAAACCACTCGCGAAACATTTAGCGAGCGTAATGGATGATAATCCTGCGCCAATTTACCAACGTGTTAAAGATGCCATTATTCATCAGATTTCAAGCGGTCAATGGCAACACAAACAAAAAATTCCGTCAGAAAGTGATTTTGTTTCTGAACTGGGTGTCAGTCGTATGACCATTAACCGTGCTTTACGTGAACTGACAACCGAAGGATACCTGTTAAGAATGCAGGGTGTCGGCACGTTTGTCGCCGAAGTAAAAGGCTACACGGCCATGCTGGAAGTTCATAATATCGCAGAAGAAATCTCAGAACGAGGTCATACCCATACCAGCAAGCTTCTTGCTTTATCAGAAGTCAGTGCCGATCCCGAGCAAGCGGCTGTACTTGGGCTTAGTACCGGCGATAAAATTTTCTACTCTCATATTGTTCACTATGAAAATGATGTCCCAGTCCAGTTGGAAGAAAGACTGGTTAACCCCAAAATGGCACCTGACTATCTTCTTCAGGATTATGAAAATCAGACACCTTATACTTACCTGATGAAAATTGCCCCACTAACTGCCGGTGAACATATTGTTGAAGCAGTGATGCCAACCAACCGCCAAAGGGCATATTTAGGTATCGATGAATTTGAACCCTGTTTACTTATCCGTCGTCAGACCTGGAGTGATAATAAAATAGTGACCTATTCTAAACTGCTGTATCCGGGATCGCGTTATAAACTTCTCGGACATTTTAAAGGCCACCACGGATAATCCGCTTAGCTATTTAGCTCTTTCATTACCTTGCTAAAACGTTCTGACAATTCATCTTCTAATGGATGGTGTCCGTTTCTAATGACTTGGTTACCAGCCACATAAACATTGTCGATTTGCGATTTTTCACCGGCGAATAACCAACGGTTCAGCCATTGTTCTGTCGGCTGGTATGACATCCATTCATTTGACCTTAATTCCAGCCAGTCAGCCCGATACCCTACATCCAGTTGCCCTAGTTTCACTCCACATGCCTGAGCTCCACCTTTCGCCGCCTGACTCCATAGCAGCTCACCTACGGACTTCTGCTCGGAAGACACAAGACGGTTACGTTTTTGATGCACTAATCTCTGTCCGTATTCAAGCCATCTTAATTCTTCCAGAGCGTTCAAAGAAACATGACTATCTGAGCCTATACCCCAGTAGCCATTTTGCTGAATGTAATCTACAGCAGAGAAAATCCCATCACCCAAGTTCGCTTCAGTGGTTGGACAAATTCCCGCTACAGCCCCACTTTTTGCAATTAGCGACACTTCATTCTGGTTAAGATGAGTCGCATGAACTAAGCACCAACGTTGATTCACAGGTAACTGACTGTACAGATATTCCACGGGCCTTTGGCCGCACCAGTCAATACAATCATTCACTTCTTTCATTTGTTCTGAAATATGAACATGCACTGGTAGCTCATCTGGTAATGCTTCCAAAACTGATTTCATTTGTTGAATATTTGCTGCCCGGAGAGAATGAAAGCAGATACCCAGATTCTGTAAGCCAGTCTGAGTATTCAGTAAATTTCTGAACTGCTCTAAATACTGTTCAGTCGTCTGAATAAAGCGTTTCTGTAATGGCTGTGCCGGTTGATCACCAAAACCACTGAACGTGTATAGTACTGGTAACAGCGTTTGGCCGATTCCGACGTCTTTAGCCGCGGCTATTAGCTGTGTGGACATATCGTCATTTTGATATGAAAGCCCATTTACATCATGGTGCAGATAATTAAATTCTGCGACCTGGGTATAGCCACCTTTTAACATACCGACATACAAATAACTGGCTATAGTATGTACCTGTTCCGGGGTCAGGCGTTCAACCAAATGGTACATCTGTTCACGCCAAGTCCAGAAGCTATCCTGAGGATCACCTGCTATTTCAGCAAATCCGGCCATAGCGCGCTGGAAAGCATGTGAGTGAAGGTTCGGCATGGATGGAATAACCAATCCTTTAATATGTGTTGCATCCTTATCAGCATGACTATCCGGTATAATTTGGGCGATGAATCCATCATCATTAACCGTAACTGAGACACTTTTTTTCCATTCACCCTGAACATAGGCATTATCAATAAAAAAGCACTTCATATTTTTTGCTTTCCCTGCTAATTTGTATATACATATTTATACTACAGCTATACAAATATGCAATACTCAATCCGGAGGAGAATTGTTATGAGTCCATTTAAGTATATTCCAGGTCGTATTCCTTTATTAATTAGCATGCCTCATGTCGGCACAAAATTAACTGATGAAGTAAAAAATGGTCTTACAGATAAGGCACAAGAACTACCTGATACTGACTGGCATGTAGAAAAACTCTATCAATTTGCTCTGGAAATGGGCGCGCATATGATTGTCGCAAATTATTCCCGATTTGTTGTCGACCTTAACCGCCCGGCAGATGATCAGCCTCTTTATACAACTGCGACAACTGGCTTATTCCCAACGACTCTTTTTAATGGTATTGCCACGTATGTCGAAGGTCAGGAACCGACACAAGAACACCGCAACGAATGCTTAGAGACTGTATGGCGACCTTATCATCAGAAAATTCAGGATGTTCTGAACCAGTTAAAAGCAGAGTTTGGTTATGCCATTTTATTTGATGCTCACTCGATTGCGTCCCACATTCCAAGACTATTTGACGGAAAGCTTCCTGATTTAAACCTGGGCACAAATTCAGGTCAAAGCTGTCTTCCTGAAGTAGAATCAGCATTAGCAGAAATATGCTCTCATGAACAATATTCCTGGGTAATTAACGGGCGATTTAAAGGTGGCTACATTACCCGCGCTTATGGTAAGCCAGAGCAGAACCAGCATGCAATTCAGCTTGAATTAGCTCAGATAAACTATATGGAAGAGCTGCCACCATTTGCATGGAATGCAGATAAAGCAGAAAAACTGATCCCGGTTCTGGAAAGAATAGTGACTACTTTTTATAAAACAGTCGCAATGAATTATCAAAAATAGTCTGTTTGCCGGGTAACTAACTGGCTGAGCTTTAATCAGCCAGATTCATTGCTGGGGTTAATAATTTTTCCATGGATAAATGAACAATCCCGGCTTCAATAAACTCATCATCAAATGGAGTAAATCCTAATTTTGTATAAAAGCCGATAGCTTGTTTTTGTGCTCCCAGGTAAACCCGAGGATAACCTTTCTTTGTTGCCTCATCGATTAACGACAGAACAATTTTGGAACCAAGCCCTAAGCCCCGATAGCCACTTAATATCGCTATACGACCAATATGACCATCATCTAAAATTCGACCGGTACCAACATATTTCCCATCAATAGAAACTAAAGCATGAACGGCCGAACTATCCAACCCATCAAATTCTATTTCCGGGTCGATCCCCTGTTCATTGATAAAAACATTGTCCCGTACAGAACGAATGTATTTTTCATTCTCACTATTTAAAACGACATTTTTTACTTCAAACATCATTGTCCTTTTTGAAAATTGTCCTATAACTCTGAATTACAAAATATAGGGTAAAAATACCACTATTCCAACTATTGCAGAACCAATCGCCGCTACCAATACCCCGCCCGCAGCCGTATCTTTCGCTTTTTTAATTTTAGGGTGCTGCTCTAATGTCACCGAATCTGCTAAAAATTCAACTGCAGTATTTAATAATTCTGCAACCCACACCGCTGTAATTGCAAATATGATTGCAATCCACTCCACCTTACCGATTCCAAAATAAAAACCAAAGAATAAGACAACCAAAGTGGCAAACAGATGAATCCATGAATTATGTTGAGTTTTCAACATAATCCAGACACCACTGAAGGCATAGGTAAAGCTCTTAACTCGTTTCACTAAACTAAAGGTCATAGGTTTCTTTCTTGTACTTCATCTTGAACTAAACTCTTAGTAGTAAAATATGAAGTTTGCAAACTTAGTCAGATATTAGCCTGATGAGGTTGATGGAAAATGAACATTGTAAAAGTTTCTTATCGATATCGTGGTGAACATAACCCGCCTTACACAACAGATAGTAAATCTCTGCATGCATCAGACATGTCGAAACTGTCTTCATATAAAGACAAATTGATCGATGAACTTATCAACAAAGCTATTCATCATCAAACTGGCCAATTTGAACAAACAATCAGCAATTACCTAAAGCAGAAAAATGTCACTCTTCCAGCTTTCACAACAGAAGACCAAGCAGCTTTATATGGCCTGTCTGATATCACCGTAAAATACGGCCAGGTTCACTATGACACAGAAAGCTTTGGCCATATCAAAGGAGGATTTGGTGTTGCATTGATATATATTGATGAAAAATATATTGATTATAAAGATGAAGAGGAATCTCATGCCATCCGAAATGGAATAGCAGATCCCGATCAATTCCCCACAATCATCAATGAGTTAGAACATAATGAAGCGTTGTTTGTGGATGGTAAGATTTATGACCGGAGTGCTATTTAGTCATTATTGATTTTTTGTAGTTAAGAAAGGATAAATCGGAAAAATGTGAAGATATAATACCGGACGATTCTGTGATACTACTGTGGAGTTGTCCGATACTCTCTAGAAATGGCGAGTCTTTGTGGAATATTTTCCTTTACCAACACACTCCTGACTCAAAGAGCGGTTTACCATTTTTTTATTTACCGCTCATATATTAGCGTTTTTGTGAAGCTGCTTTTTCCGCTTTAGATTCAGCTGCGTTTTTAGTCATGTAGTAAGCGTTGTATGCGAATGTTGCGAACATAATTTGTTTCCTCTCTCGTTGTTGTCTTGGTTACTTAAGCTTTTTTAGCTTTTGCTGCTTTAGTTTCTGCTGCGTTTTTAGTCATGTAGTAAGCGTTGTATGCGAATGTTGCGAACATAATTTGTTTCCTCTCTCGTTGTTGTCTTGGTTACTTAAGCTTTTTTAGCTTTTGCTGCTTTAGTTTCTGCTGCGTTTTTAGTCATGTAATAAGCGTTATATGCGAATGTTGCGAACATAATTTGTTTCCTCTCTGTTGTATTCTTTGATTACTTAAGCTTTTTTAGCTTTTGCTGCTTTAGTTTCTGCTGCGTTTTTAGTCATGTAGTAAGCGTTGTATGCGAAAGTTGCGAACATGGTGTATCTCCTCGGTTGTTTTGTAAGTTTCTTTCTTCTTCGGGATTAAATATAGATCCAAGTCACACCCAATGCAACATTTATTTTGTTTTATTTTCAAAATAAAATTAATGTTTCATTAAAAAGTAGCTAAGTTATTGATTTTTACATGCAGATTGTAATTTAATTTCATAAAAAGAACTGTTTTGAAAAAAGACACACAAGATAGACATGTAACTTTCAACGTTTTTAGCTATACACATAGCTAACAACTGAGATGGTTTAGATGTGAAAATTTTGCAGACGACCTGTCATGGGCAATTACCTGAAGGATATACCTGGCAATGCGGATTAGGGATCAGTGAAATGGCTCAGAGATACAAGGTGGTTTGAATGCTACCCTTGCAGAACATTTTTTATCCACAAGTCACCAACTGAATAATCTTCAAGCCAGACCTTAAAATCCTGCTCCTGCAATCGTTCGAAGTTCGACTGCTCATCCTTACGGTTAACGATAATTATGTCGTCGATAGAAAAGTAATTGATCAACACCGGAGATTGAGTAGCAATAACCACCTGAGTACGAGTTGCAGCATCTTCAATGAGCTCTGCTAAAATCGCAATAGCTTCTGGATGTAATCCAAGCTCTGGCTCATCAATCATAATCATAGCTGGAGGATTCGGTTGCAATAAGGCGGTAGCTAAGCAGATAAAGCGAATATTACAGATATAAAAAAAGACGCCTTAAGACGTCTTTTTTTAAGAATGTGGCGGTGAGTGAGAGATTCGAACTCTCGATACGTTGCCGTATACACACTTTCCAGGCGTGCTCCTTCAGCCACTCGGACAACTCACCGAAATTGAACATGTCGTTCAATGAGCCGCTAATTTAATGATTCTTATCACATTGGTCAAGCCTAAATGCTAAAAAAAGTACTTAGAATCATCCGACTGTCGATATATTAACAGTTTTGGCTAAAAATAGATCAAATTGCGTGTGCATATCCAGGGACGCGGAACCAGCGACGGCAGTAATCCAGAAAATACCCATACACAACCCCCATGGCGCAGGATATGGCAGCATTACTTGAAACCGCAGTTATAATCTGATCAGTCGATGCGCCTACGGTAAACAAAATAGCGGCGTATACAGGAGACTGGAATAATACATAAGCAACTAGATCACTAAGATTTTTCATTACTTTACCAGATGACAGTTTTGCACCTACCTTAACAAAAGTGTCCCGGAAAATTCCGTATGGCCAGGCAATAACAATATTAACCGGTATTGACAGTAGCCTAGAGGCAAGAGACTGCTCAAACGTCATACCAGAAATAAAAATCTCGATTAACATCCCAGATGCAAAACAAAAAACAACCATTGCAAATGTATCTGCGATTGCATTTCTAAGGCAGAAAGAACCCTTGTTTTTCATACATTCTAATTCCTCAAAATAAATCACTATATAATTTTATCATTTCTAGTTAATACACCTGGATAATACGCAATTGACTAGAATTTATGGGAATTAGAACACACTACATCCAGTTTTACTCACCAAATTTAAAACTATTTACTAAATAAATGACTACAAAATAAATCACAAATAGTACAGCTAACTGGCACGTTACAAATACATTTCTTGTGATAAAAAATTGTTTAAAATTAGTAAAGAAATTACATGTAATATCTGTTAGTTTGTCTATTTTGCTTTGTGTTGGAGGGGGTGATATTGAGTTAATTTATCTTTATATTTTATAAGTATTTTATTTAAAGCATATTCTTCTATCGGTTTCGCTAGCACATCATTTGCACCTGAATTGATCATCTTCTGTTTAGATTCCAGATACACATCAGCAGAACAACCAATAATCAGAATATTATTGTATGCAGATGGGGTTGTTCGTATCGCATTTATACATGTTACCCCATCCATAATAGGCATATGGTGATCCATCATAATAAGATCATAATGTTCAACAGCTAATTGGTGTAGAGCCTCCAATCCATTAGATACACTGTAACAATTGAATCCTAAGTCTGTTAAAAATTTGATCATGATAGTTGCGTTGGTTTTGTTGTCTTCGACGACAAGAGCAGACAAACCACGATAATCGTAGGCTTCGTTTATGGGTCCTACCTGATTTGTTTCTTTTACTTCGGACTTTTTAATCTGTATATGAACATCAAATCGGGTTCCTCTGCCCAATTCACTTTGAACTTCCACCTGACCATTCATTAATTCACAGAGACTTTTTACAATAGATAAACCGAGACCTGTGCCACCAAAACGGCGAGTTGTACTGGATTCTGCTTGCTGGAATGGCTCAAAGATCTTTTTCTGCGCATCATTTGAAATCCCGATTCCGGTATCTGAAATCTGAATATGAAGATAGTCATCACCCTTGATTGTCTTCAGAGCAAAATGAATATCTACTCTCCCTTCAGTCGTGAATTTTACAGCATTGTTCATCAGGTTAAATACTATCTGCTTAATACGGGAAAGATCCGCATTAAACGCTTGACCTGCTTCTATATCCGTATCAATGTTTAATTCAAGTCCTTTGTCATGACATATGCTGCTATAAATATTTTCCACCGGTTCATACAATTCAGAAAAAAGAAAAATATGGGTATCAAGTTTAAACTGGCCCTGCTCTACTTTTGAAAAATCTAGAATTTCATTAAGTATTTCCATCATATGCTGACCGGAATCATAAAGCTGTTTTAACTGCTGACTTTGTTCGTTAGATAGCTGACTTTTCAGCAGAATCTGGGCGTTACCGAGAATGCCATTCATCGGCGTTCTGATTTCATGTGATAACGTCGCCAGAAATGCACTTTTTGCTTTCGTTGAAGCCTGAGCTTTTAGCTTTTCTTCTTCGAGATAAATTGTTTTCTCATTGAAAGCATCTACCAGATAACTCAGTTCATCTTTTCCTTTGTAAGGAACTTCAATGAGCCCTCCAGACCGTAAGTCCTGTACTCGTTTTGATATTTGAACAATAGGGGTAATAATATTGTGACTGATAAAATAATATCCGAAGATAACGCCAGCCAGAATGATAGGGATTAGCCAAAACTCAATCTGAGCAACTATGAGGTAAACTTTTTCGATTAAACGGTAATTGGCATTAATAACCTGAATATGCCAGTCAAAGTTTCCGAACTTTTCGCTGCTGATATAACTTCCGTCCCTGATACGAAAGTCATGAGAAATTATTGTTTCGCCATACTGATCAGTGAGCAATATACCCAAACCATAGTTTTCAGCATGTTTAATTATCAACTGAACCAACTTTTGTAGTGAAATGTCTATGGTCGCTACACCTGCAAATTCCCCTTCGATATAATAAGGCGCTGAAGCGGTAATCATCTGGACATGTGTATATGTATCAATATACACAGGGGACCAAACAACGGTAAGCGGCGGTTTATCCACTACATTCTTATACCAGTCTTCATTACTGTAACCACCACTCTGAACATTATTCCAGGAGAATACCTGATCCACTTTCCCATCAGCGGAGTGATTAAAGAACAAGCTATCATACACCAGTTCATTATTTTGCAAGTATGGTTCTGGCCATAAACCACCGCTGACCACTTCATTATTAATATTGGTAAACACTTTTCTCAGTAACTCTATACGCATCGCTTTCGATTGTTGAGCTTCACCAATACTGACAATGGCACTAAGAATACCTTCAGAGCTATTTAAGGGTTCACTAATTCTGGTTGAAAGTAACTGAGATCGTAAATCAAGATTTTCACGCAATTCTTTAAGAAAAGGAGATTCCACTATCAGGTACGTTAGTGTGCCGATAATGGCAATAAACGATAAAGAATAAGCTAACAGGGCAAGTAAACTTTTTCGTTTCAGTGATGTTCTGTTGTCATCTGTCAAGCGATACATCCATCAGAATTAGTTGAACATATATATTGATATAATTATAAGTGATTTCTTAAATAACAGCATAACTGGGCTATTTTTTCTAGTATAGGTATACTATTTATCAAATTGATCGGATACATAAAACCCAGATATATTCATAATAGGTGATAATTTGACATTAAATAGCTTTCTTTCTTCATTAGATAACGATGAAGTATTATTAAACGAAGCAAAAACATACGGTTTTATTACGGCACTGGCTGCTGCTCCCAATATGATTTCACCTAACGAATGGCTGGCATATTTGTGGGGAGGGACAGATCAGTCCCCTTTTACCGAAGCAACCATGCTTGAAGACTACGCCAACATCATTGTTGAACTCTGGAACGATACCAGAAAATCCATTATCGATGGAATATGGGCCTGGCCTGAAAATTACACTCTGGATGACGATGAAATTGTGTCAAAGGAAGTGCGTGATTTTTGCGAAGGTTTATTGCAGGGCTGGCAACTTACCAATGATGACTGGAATGAATTAATGCCTGATGGCACTGAAAACGGTGCGTTACTCGGTGGTTTTCTACTCTCAATATCAATGCTGTTTGATCCTGAAACTGCACTTACAGCTCTAAAAGAGCATGGTGCGGAAGGTTTTGAGCAATTTGAAGAGATTTATGAAGCAGTTCCAAATATGCTGATGGGACTAGCCTATAGAGCCGCAGAATTAAACGAATCGCTATAGCCATACATTCTAAAAAATAAACACCTCACAATTTACGAGGTGTTTATTTTTTTGACGAGAATTTAAATAACACCGGCTCCCCATTATCCCGAAACCAGTCCCCTTAAATCCTCCCCCCTCAAATCCTAAACCCCTTACATCCTTATATCCTTATATCCTTATATCCTTATATCCTTATATCCTTATATCCTTATATCCTTATATCCTTATATCCTTAAACCTCTACTTCATCTCTTCAGCAAATTTAAGCATACGGTTTAAAGGCACAAGTGACTTAACACGAATGGCTTCATCAACAAAAATTTCGTGTTCACTGCCACCATCTTTCAGTGCCGTTTCAATAGCCTTCAAACCATTCATCGCCATCCAGGGACAATGTGCGCAGCTACGACAGGTTGCTCCAGCGCCAGCGGTAGGTGCTTCAAATAATTCTTTCTCAGGAACCAACTGCTGCATTTTATAAAATATGCCTTTGTCAGTCGCAACAATCATTTGTTTATTTGATAATGATTTGGCTGCTTTAATCAGCTGACTGGTAGAACCTACTGCATCGGCTAACTCAACCACACTGGAAGGAGATTCAGGGTGCACAAGCACAGCGGCATCTGGATACAAGGCTTTCATTTTTTTAAGTGCCGCTGCTGAAAATTCATCATGCACCACACATTCACCTTGCCATAGCAGCATATCAGCACCGGTATTTTGCTTAATATAAGCGCCTAAATGACGATCCGGTCCCCAAATAATTTTACGACCTTCACTATCTAAATGCTCGACAATATCCAATGCGATACTCGACGTAACTACCCAATCAGCCCGAGCTTTCACCGCAGCAGAAGTATTTGCGTAGACAACCACAGTATAATCAGGGTGTGCATCACAAAACTCGGTAAATTTATCATCAGGACAGCTTAAGTCCAGAGAGCATTCTGCATCAAGAGTTGGCATTAATATCCGTTTTTCAGGAGTCAGAATTTTAGCCGATTCCCCCATAAAACGAACACCGGCAATTAATAGCGTTGTTGCTGGGTGTTTATTGCCAAATTTTGCCATCTCAAGTGAGTCGCCGACAAATCCGCCCGTAGCTTCAGCTAAGGCCTGAATTTCGGGATCAGTATAATAATGAGCTATTAATACTGCGTCCTGTTCAACAAGGAGCTGCTTAATATTTTCAATATGCTGCGCTTTTTCCTCAGCTGTCAGAGGTGCTGGTTTAGGTGGGAATGGATATGTAGTTTCAATTTGATCAAGAATGTGGCTCATTGCTCTGCTCTATACAACTTCCGATATTGTAAATCCGGTCATTGTACTATCATTCATAATAGATAAAAATATTATATTTGAGAGGTAAATTTGAGATATAAAAATAGGAGATAAAAATCCCCTATTTTTTAAACATATAATTAATGTTTAGTGTTACTTAGCAAGTTTGCTCTTAGCTGCTTTAGCTGACGCACTATCAGGGTATTCTTTAATTACCTGCTCATAGTGTGCTTTCGCTTTATCATTATGATTATTTCTGGCTTCTAATTCACCTAATTTAACCAAAGCGTCAGCTCGCTTATTTGAATCCTTAAACGTTAATACAGATTCAAAACTGCTTATCGCTTTGTCATCTTCCATTTTGGCAAAATACAGCTGGCCTAACCAATAATAAGCATTGGGAGTAAACGTAGAGTTTGGATAATCTTCTCTGAATTTCGTTAAAGCGTTTATTGCACCAGTCACATCCCGCTTTTTCAGAATAAGATCAATCGCATCCTGATAAGCCTGTTGCTCAGATGCGCTCGCTACATAATTCTTAGTATCCTCACCCTGTTCAGAGACAGGTTGAGCATCCGCTACCGGTGCTTTTTGTTGACGCAAGTTATCTAATTCAACAAACAATTCTCTCTGACGATCCAGCATTTGTGAAATGTCATGAGAATTACGCTCTAGCTGCCCTCGGAGATCCTGAAGTTCAGCAGATAAATCATCAAGCTGTTGTTGCAGTTGTAGCTGGACATGATTTTGATTATTCAGAAGACGTTCTAAACGTTGTAAAGACGTTTCCGATGCAGAACCATATGTTGAGGAACCAGAACTCGCAGAGCGAGAACCATTTAGATCAGAGACAGGTGCAGGAGCAGCAAGCACAGTGCCTGCTGATCCCATAAGTAACACAAACGTACTGAATCGCTTGAAGTTACAAAACATAAAAACGGCCTATAAAGTGATTAATAAACAATTACTGCACGGCGGTTTTTAGAGTAAGCAGCTTCGTTGTGATCACGAACTAGTGGTTTTTCTTCACCATAGCTAACAATTGACATTTGGCTTGCTTGCACACCAAGAGCCTGCAGATATTTTTCTACAGCTTCCGCACGGTGTTCACCCAAAGCGATGTTGTATTCCGGAGTACCACGTTCGTCAGCATGACCTTCGATAGTAACAGAAACACTTGGGTTGCTAGTCAGATAAGCTGCATGAGCTGCAAGCATATCCTGATAATCAGAAGAAATAGTTGCATTATCAAATGCGAAGAAAACTGTCTGTTCTTCCATTACTTTGTCTTTTAGCTCTTGCTCAGTTAACTGACCGTAAGAAGACATTGGAGAAACAACAGTTGTTGTATCAGATGAAGTCATTGTTTGGTTTGTTTCCGCACCAGAAGCATTAACAGCATCATCGGTTGAACTACACGCAGTCATTGCTAATACTGGTAAAGCAATCATTAGTCCTTTAAGAACCTTGTTTACTTGCATCTTGTTTTCCTTACTTTTTTATTAAAATATTCAAATTACAAAAACGGTGACCACGCTGGTGCGACTACACGCCCATTCGTCTCAGGTAACCTGGCCTTGAATCGTCCATCAATAGATACCATCGATAACACGTTAGCATTATTGTATATCGAACTATAAATAACCATACCACCATTAGGTGCTATACTTGGAGATTCATCAAGCAAAGTCTTTGTAAGAATTTGCAAAGATCCTGTTTCTAAGTCCTGCTTAGCCAAATTAAAGCCAGAAGAATTTCTGTTTACCATCACTATATAGCGACCATCTGGAGTTATTTGACCACCTAAGTTCTGAGACCCTTTCCAAGTAAGACGGTTTGTCCGACTCGATGACAAATCTACTTTATATATCTGTGGTTTACCACCCCGATCTGATGTAAAGATCAAAGATTTTCCATCCGGATACCAAAATGGTTCAGTATTATTTGATCTACCCCGCGTTACCTGGGTCAGCTGCTTCGTGGCCAAATCCATTACATAGATATTCAATGACCCGGATTTAGATAGAACGAGAGCTAATTTTTTACCGTCAGGACTGAATTTAGGCGCACCATTATGTCTTGGATACGAAGATATTTTTTCTCTCTCTCCGGTATAAATATCCATGATATAGACCTCTGCTTTGCCATTCTGGAAACTGACATAAGCAAGTTTGTGCCCATCAGGAGACCAGTCCGGAGACATAATCGGCTGGCGAGAACGGAGAACCAAACGTTCGTTGTATCCGTCATAATCGGCAATGCGCAACTGGTATGGATATTTATCTTTATCACTGATAACGACATAAGCAATACGGGTAGAAAAAGCGCCACGTTCACCAGTTAATTTTTCAAACACCAAATCAGAGATTCGGTGTGCATAATCTCTAAGTCGCTTTTCTGGTAATGCTTTTCTTTGCAAATGAAATAAAACATGGTCTTTTGAAGGAATCAACTTTCCTTCACTACTCAATGACTGGTGATCACCAGAATAATTAAACTGGCCTTTGACCACATCAATAAGCTGATACTGAATCACGTAGGAACCATCTTTATCCTGTGAAATTGTTCCTGTTAGTAATGAATCGACGCCAAGCTTTGTCCATTCATTAAATTTAACGTTTGACTCGTCATAAGGTGTCTGTGGCATTTTGCTTACAGGCACAGGCATAAATTTACCGCTACGCCTTAAATCCGAAGCCACAACAGCGGACACATCTACCGGTAATGGATGTGAGCCTTCCCATTTAAACGGCACGATTGCTATTGGTCTGGCAGAATTAATACCATCGGTAATCACCAGTTCTAATGCCGCATTTGCCGTCTGAAATGCACACATTACAAGAATCACACTACTTAGAATAAGACGTTTTAACACAAGTTCTTCCTTTTATTCCTATTCTGGCACAACAGTTAAATTGATATTGCGTAGTTTTTCTACGACATCAGGGTCATCTTTAGGGATAGGAAAACTATCTACCTGAGCGATTGCACTCTGTGTTGCGACACAAACAGAACGATCGCCATCCAAGACACTGACACCACCAACTAGCGCCCCATTCCCTGTAGGAATCAGACGCAAATTAATTCGGCAGGACCGGCCTTTGAAGTTATCTTCAATACGCAAATTCTGTTGAATTAACTGCTTATAAATTGCACCGTACTTTTCAACTTCACTCGCAATATACTGGCCACGAGCGCTATTAATTTTGCTATTTTCACTTTCTAAACCCTGAAAGATATTACTTAAAGCCGCTTCCTGTTCTTTTCTTTGTTGCTCAAGTTGCCTTAATCGTTCTTGTTCTTTACGGGCTTTTTCAGCAGCTTCTTTTGCTGCTTTTTCTTTCGCTATTCTTGCTTTTTCAGCTTTTTCAGCCGCTTCCTTCTCTCTCTGAGCTTTCTCTGCTGCTTCCTTAGCCGCCTTTTCTTTCGCTATACGTTCTTGTTCTGCCTTCTGGGCTGCTTTTTCTTTCGCTACCCTCTGCTGCTCAGCTTTTTGGATCGCTGCTTCTTTTGCTTTTCGCTGAGCTTCCGCTTTAGCTGTTCGCTCTTCTTCGAGCTTACGTTGCTTTTCTTTTTCAACTCGTTTCTGTTCTGCTATACGAGCCGCCTGCTCATCTTTAGCCTGTTGTTCTTTTAATTTGCGAATTTTTTCTTCTTCCGCTTTTCGGTTCGCTTCTAAACGTTCAGCCTGTTCACGAAGCTTTTTAATTCTGTCTTGTTCCTGCTTAGCAGCTGATGCGCGCTGAGTCTGTATCTGTTCAGCTTGCTGTCTTATAACATTAGGATCAATGACCACAGCCTGGACCATTCCCCCCGAAGCCACTTTATGCTGTTCGGTAAAATCACCGCCAAAAATCAGCAACACGATCGCCACAACATGCAAAAAAAACGAAAAAAGGATCGGTTTACCTAACTGACTTAAAAAGCTCTTTTTGTTCTTCATATAAACCAACGGCCTTATTCTTCCCGAATATCTGTTAATAGGCCCACTTTTGCAATTCCAGCCTGACTTAACTGATCTAACACCCTGACGACTTCCGCATAAGGTGTCGCTGCATCACCACCGACAGCAACCGGTGATTTAGGATGAAGCGATAATTCCGCTTTGACCATAACAATGGCTTCTTTAAGCGTTAAATGCCTTTTAAATGGGTCATTATTCAGGCTTACACCTAAATCGCCATCTTTGGTAATTTCTACAATAATAAATCCGCCATCGCCTTCATCCGCTAATTCAGACGTTGGCTTGGCTGTTTCAGTCTGTGGCAATTCAACATCGACACCCTGAGTAATAAAAGGCGACGTCACCATAAAAATAATAAGCAGAACCAACATTACATCAATGTAAGGAACAACATTAATCTCAGCAGTCATCTTTCTTTTTTTAGGTTGATAACCAGCCATGATTACGAATCCTTCGATGCCGTGATTGTCTGACGTTGTAAAATACTGTGGAACTCTTCTGAGAATGTTGCGTAATTATGCTCGATTTTACCTAAACGATTGTTCAGGCGGTTGTATGCCATTACTGCCGGTATAGCAGCAAACAACCCCATAGCAGTTGCCACCAACGCTTCTGCAATCCCCGGAGCAACCATTGAAAGTGTCGCTTGCTTAACCGCACCAAGAGCGATAAAGGCATTCATAATGCCCCAGACGGTCCCAAATAAACCAATGTATGGACTTATCGAACCCACTGTCGCCAAAAATGGAAGATGCGTTTCAAGTTCTTCAACTTCTTTTGAAATTGATACCCTCATAGCTCTGGATGCCCCATCCATAACGAAAGCTGGCTCAACAGATGCATTTTTTCTCAGACGGGCAAACTCAGTAAAACCGTTATAAAAAATTTCTTCACTTCCACTCAGGCTATCTCTTCTTTCTTTTAATTCCTGATATAAGTGAGTAAGATCTGTTCCAGACCAGAACTTTTCTTCAAACGTTTCCGTTACCTTTTCTGCCAATGACAGAACTTTGCTCCGCTTAATAATAATTGCCCATGATAAAACTGACATTCCGAGTAATATCATCATCACGAACTTAACTAATAAGCTGGCTTGTAAAAATAGATCAAAAATAGAAATATCAGAGTTCACTACTCACTCTCCGAAAAGAAATCTTTAGGTATTGAAATTGGCTTCATTTTTATATTATTTATACATGCTACCTTAACTATTGCTTTACACAATACCTGACACTGATCATTAACTAGTTCCTGACAAAATGTCATAGAGACTTTTTTCTTCTCACTAATGTGTGTTTTTACTGTTAATTTATCGTCAAGTACTGCTGCCTTGATAAAATCAATCGTCATGTTTGTGACAACAAAACCAATATTTTGTTCCAAAAGAGACTGTTGCGACACTCCGCCTCTTTCTCGTATATATTCTGTTCTGGCACGTTCAAAAAATTTTAAATAGTTAGCATGGTAAACAACGCCACCAGCATCAGTGTCTTCGTAATAAACTCTGATCGGCCATTCAAAAATATCCATATTACAATCTTTTAATTAAAAATAATTTACGTTCTCCCATACTATACCTTAAACATGAATTGTTACGACAGTAGTTCCACATTACAAATGGGAGAAAAAAGAAAAGGCGCTGAAAAAATCAGCGCCTTTGTATGGAAATTAATCTAAAAAAGAATAATTGTAAAATATAACAATAAAATAAACGAAAGATATGGACTGAGTAAAACTTTAAACACTGTTAATCGAGGTTTAAAGCCAACACCAAATACCATACTGGAACACATTCCAAGAATCAGCAGCCAAACCTTGATAAAGGTAAAGCCACCAATGTTTTGAGCATATACAGTCGGATCCCACATTAATGCTCCGACGTGATAGAGTCCCAATCCAATTAATAGCAGGCGGAAATACCACCTGTCTATTAGTTCGTGAATTTTATCAATTAAATGAGTTACCTCACTCACCATCGCTATCTTTATCCATCATCTCACTGTGTTCTAACCACAGAGCATTGATGATACCAAAAGAGCAAGCAAGTAAGACTCCTAATATCCATGCAAAATACCACATACTATGACTCTCCTATGCTTAATATAATGAGTGTTTGTTATCTTCGATAAACTTGTTATTAATACGGCCAAACATCTTGTAATAAGTAAAACAGGTATAAGCAAGGATAATTGGCACCATGACAAACGCTACGCCAGTCATTAAGTTAAGTGTTAATTCACTGGATGTTGCATCCCACATCGTCAGACTACTGTTTAATGAAATGCTTGATGGCATAACAAATGGGAACATTGAGAAACCAGCAGTTAAAATAATACCTGCAATAGCTAAACTAGAAGCAATAAATACCAGCCAGCCTGCTTTAATTTGTGCAGCCAAAATAGCAATTAAAGGCATTACCACACCAAGGATTGGCGCAATCCACAACAGTGGATATTTATCAAAGTTCGCCATCCATGCACCTGCTTCTCTAACCACTTCTTTGTTCAGAGGATTTGAAGAGGCTGCAGTATCAATGGTGCTTTTAATCACATAACCATCAATGTGCTGTACCCAAAAACCGGCAATGACAAACGTTACCACAATCAGTAAAGCACTAAGTTGTGCAATCGATTTTGCTCTGTCATGCACGGCACCAGTGGTTTTCATCAGTAACCAGCTTGATCCCTGAAGAAGGAACATAAACAGACTAACCAGACCACACAGCAAACCAAATGGATTCAACAGACCAAATAGATTACCGTGGTAAGTAGAAATTAACAGTTCGTCAAGTTCGAACGGAACGCCCTGCAGTAAGTTACCAAATGCAACACCAAAAATAATTGGTGGCACGAAACCACTGATAGAAATACACACGTCCCACATTTTACGCCACTGTGGATCTTCGATTTTTGAACGATAATCCAGGCCCAGTGGACGCAACCATAAAGATGCCAGTGTAATCAGCATTGCGAAGTAGAAACCAGAGAATGCAGTTGCATACACCTGTGGCCATGCTGCAAATAAAGCACCACCAGCAGTAATTAACCAAACCTGGTTACCATCCCAGTGAGGCGCAATCGAGTTAATCATAACCCGACGTTCAGTATCAGATTTACCAACAACAGGTACTAATGCACACACACCGATATCGAATCCATCAGCTATAGAGAAACCGATGAAAAGAACGCCGATTAATACCCACCATATAAATCGTAAGATTTCATAATCAAACATTAGCTTTTTCTCCTTGCCTTAGATTTCTACCTGACGACTAACTTTATCAGTTACCGAATCAGAGTTTTGCTCGAAATGATAGCGGCCTGTTTTCAGGCTACTTGGACCTTTACGCGCAAATTTCACCATTAAGTAGACTTCGGCTACCAGGAACGCTGTATATAGTGCAAGAATCGCAATTAGTGATGTCCACAACTCACCGGCGGTAAGGGCAGAATTTGCCACACTTGTCGGTAAAATTTCACCAACCGCCCATGGCTGACGACCATATTCAGCAACAAACCAACCGGTTTCAACAGCGATCCACGGTAGCGGAATACTGAACAACGCTGCTTTAAGAATCCATTTGTTATGTTCGATTTTCTGACGACAGGTTTGAATGAATGCCGCAGCAAATACAAGCAACATGATACCGCCACAAGCTACCATAATACGGAATGACCAGAACAGTGGCCAAACTGTCGGGATAGAATCGTCTGCAGCAGCCTGAATTTGTTCTTCAGTAGCATCAGATACATTATCTGTATACTGTTTTAGCAATAAGCCATAGCCAAGATCTTCTTTGACTTTATTGAATTCGTCTTTTGTTGTATACGATTTATCACCTGCACGAAGTTTTTGCAGTAAATCATATGCATACATACCATTACGAATACGTTCAACGTGTTGTTCCCGTAAATCATGCAGACCTGTTACCTGTTTATCTAAAGAACGAGTCGCAATAATACCCATCATATACGGAATTTGAATCGCATAATCATTGTGCATTTTTTCCTGATTCGGTATAGCAAAAGCCGTAAACGATGCTGGCGCTTCTTCGGTATGCCATTCAGCTTCAATAGCAGCCAGTTTTACTTTCTGCACGTCACCAAGCTCATAACCTGATTCATCACCAAGAACGATAACGGAAAGGACCGCGGCCATACCAAACGAACCGGCAACTGCGAAAGAACGTCTTGCAAATGCAATATCACGACCTTTCAACAGATAATATGAACTCACACCAAGAATAAACATGGCACCAGTGGTGTAACCAGCCGCCACTGTATGAACAAATTTAACCTGAGCAACCGGGTTAAACACAATCTCAGCAAAACTGACCATTTCCATACGCATACTTTCGAAGTTGAATTCAGAACCCACCGGGTTTTGCATCCAACCATTTGCGATAAGTATCCACAGAGCAGAGAAGTTAGAACCAATCGCAACAAGCCATGTTGTGATTAAGTGTTGTCGTTTAGACAGTCTGTCCCAACCAAAGAAGAATAGACCTACAAAAGTGGATTCTAAGAAGAAAGCGACTAATGCTTCAATGGCCAATGGTGCACCGAAAATATCACCTACATAATGAGAATAGTAAGACCAGTTAGTACCAAACTGGAACTCCATTGTTAAACCGGTAGCAACGCCTAATGCGAAGTTGATACCAAACAGTTTTCCCCAGAACTTGGTCATATCTTTATACACTTGCTTATCAGTCATCACATAAAGCGATTCCATAATTGCAAGTAAGAAAGTCATGCCAAGAGTCAATGGAACAAATAGGAAGTGATACATCGCAGTCATTGCAAACTGCAATCGCGATAGATCCACTATATCGATCATGAGTACTCCTTTGTGTCGGCTGAAAGACACTTACTATAGTTAGAGCAACTTTTGGTTGCTAATTTATACAATTTAAAATTATTTTTAGATGGCGAGGTTTATTTTGGTCGAAAAACCAGACTCGTACTAACTTAGTAAAAATTTTACTTGTAAAACACTCATGTTTCAAAGGTTTTATTGGAAATGAAAGTATTGATCCAGATCAAGGGTGGAAGTTTCAAAAGACACTAACAAAACCCAAAATGATTCAAATCAAACTATGTGCAGATATGATGTTACAAATTTGTAAAATGCACATTGACAGAGCTATTTTGGCTACTTTGGGTTAACAATGGGGTTTCTTTGAGGCACAAATCACCACATAAGCATGATGTTAATTTTGTGATTAATCTCTCATAAAAACATAAAACCAAGCAACCCCATCATAAAAATGAAATGTTAGTTTTCAAAATTAAAATGAAGATAGGCTCTTTCCGTTACTATACGTCCCCTTGGGGTTCTTTGCAAATAGCCCTGTTGGATTAGATACGGTTCTAATACATCTTCAATCGTGTCTTTTTCTTCACCAATTGCCGCAGCTAAATTATCAAGTCCAACGGGACCACCGGAAAATTTTTCAATAATCGCCAAAAGTAATTTCCGGTCCATGTAGTCAAAACCGAGCACATCAACATCAAGCATGTTCAATGCCAGGTTGGCAACATCTAAACAAATATGACCGTTACCTTTTACTTCGGCATAATCCCGAACCCTGCGCAGCAATCGATTGGCAATACGGGGAGTACCACGAGCCCGGCGGGCAACTTCATGGGCACCACTTTCATCCATAGAAAGCCCAAGACAATCCGCACTACGTTGTACTATGTGCTGTAAATCAGCAACATTATAATATTCGAGACGCTGAACAATACCGAACCGGTCTCTTAACGGAGAGGTTAACGAGCCAGCTCTGGTCGTAGCCCCGATCAGAGTAAATGGAGGAAGATCGATTTTTATCGAACGGGCAGCCGGACCCTCTCCTATCATAATATCGAGCTGATAATCTTCCATTGCCGGATATAAGACTTCTTCCACAACCGGGCTTAAGCGATGAATCTCATCAATAAATAAGACATCGTTTTCTTCAAGATTAGTGAGCAGAGCAGCAAGATCACCTGCTTTTTCCAGTACCGGACCGGAAGTGGTACGAATATTCACATTCATTTCGTTTGCAACGATATTCGCTAACGTGGTTTTACCGAGGCCGGGAGGTCCGAATATCAGAAGATGATCGAGGGCTTCATTACGCATCTGAGCAGCTTTAATGAAAATTTCCATCTGCTCGCAAACATGGTCTTGTCCCTGATAATCAGCCAGAGATTTAGGACGTATTGCCCGATCAAACACTTCTTCATTTTTATAAAGCTCTGCATCGGCAGACACTAACCTATCCGCTTCAATCATAACATTGCTCTCAATGCTTCTTTAATTACCGCTTCACTGGTCATGTCTGGTTTCA
Source organism: uncultured Vibrio sp. (assembly GCA_963676525.2). Classification (GTDB taxonomy): domain Bacteria; phylum Pseudomonadota; class Gammaproteobacteria; order Enterobacterales; family Vibrionaceae; genus Vibrio. The sequence continues at coordinate 756,441 of CAXXNB010000011.1, read as the reverse complement.
TCACCTTAGATACCATTTTTGAAGCAATTTGTGGTTTATAGCCTAACGCAATCAATGCACTTACCGCTTCTTCATCAACAGAAGACACATTCGTTGCTGTAGTCGCTTCTTGCTGATCTTGTGCCGTCGGCGGAGACTGGAATAAATCAAAAGAATTCCAGCCTTTCAGTCTGTCTCTCATTTCAATCACAAGACGTTCTGCGGTTTTTTTACCGACACCTGGTAACTTAACTAACGTTGTAATATCTTCACGCTCAACGCAGTCCACAAACTGACTTGCTGTCATGCCAGATAAAATAGCCAGTCCGAGCTTAGGCCCCACGCCATTGGCTTTAATGACTTCCCGAAACAATGCACGTTCCTGAACCGTATTGAAACCATAAAGAAGCTGAGCATCTTCTCTGACAACAAAATGAGTATATATGGTGACTTCCTGATTAATCTCAGGCAACTCATAAAAACAACTCATCGGCATCTGAACTTCATAACCGACACCAGCCACTTCGATTAACAGCTCTGGCGGTTGTTTTTCAATTAAAGTACCACGTAAACGTCCTATCACTCTTTTGTTATCCTCAGGTTTTTTCTTATTGGTGGATAATAATAAAGAACTGGATAAATAGCCAGTACTCTATCGATATCTGCCTTTTTTCGCACTCGTTGCTTTTCCGGCCAAAGCCAAGAGTGTTTTATTGGTATTGGCATGACAAATCGCAACCCCCAATGCATCTGCAGCATCGGATTGAGGTTTTGCTGACAAAGAAAGCATTTGCTGAACCATATGCTGCACCTGAGCTTTATCTGCCGCTCCGGTCCCTACCACAGCTTGTTTGATCAGCCTTGCCGCATATTCATAGACCGGAAGATCAGCATTCACCGCCGCGACAATCGCACTTCCCCGAGCCTGCCCAAGTTTGAGTGCCGAATCGGCATTTTTAGCCATAAAGACCTGTTCGATGGCAAATACATCCGGCTTAAACTGCAAAATGATTTCACTCACACCCGCGTATATTTGCTTAAGCCGCGATGGTAAGTCCTTCTGAGTGGTTCGGATACATCCACTGCCAAGATATATAAGCTGCCGACCACGCTGGTGAATAACACCATATCCGGTGACCCGGGAACCAGGATCTATCCCTAAAATTATCGACATTGACTAACTCTGTTTAGTTCTTATTTTATTAAAAAAGGGGCTATATGCCCCTTTTTATTAACCGCATTTTTAACCGAATAACTAAGACAAGCTTAATGACTATTTACGACGCCACGTTGTACCATTCGCACCATCTTCAAGGACAATGCCCATTTCGGTCAGTTTATCACGCGCCATATCCGCATTTGCCCAGTCTTTTGCGGCTCGTGAATCATTACGCAATTTAATTAATGCTTCAATTTCAGCAACATCATCATCGTCAGAAGCACCACCTTGCAGGAAGGCTTCCGGTTCCTGAGACAAAATACCAATAACATCACCAAGCTCTTTCAGTCTTACGCCCAAGGCGCTGGCTTTGGCAATATCTTCAGCTTTCACTTTGTTTACTTCACGTGCTAAATCAAATAGCACTGAATAAGCTTCCGGAGTATTAAAGTCATCATCCATTGCTTCTTTGAAACGAGCTACAAATTCTTCACCACCGGCAGCTTCAGCAGTCAAATCAAGACCGCGTAACGCAGTATATAAACGTTCTAACGCTGCTCTGGCCTGATTCAGGTTATCTTCACTGTAATTTAATGAACTACGGTAATGGCCTGACATTAAGAAATAACGCACAGTTTCAGGATCATAATACTCCAACACATCTCGAATGGTGAAGAAGTTGCCTAATGATTTAGACATTTTCTCTTTATCAACCATCACCATGCCGCTGTGCATCCAGGTATTTACATACTGAGTATCATGCGCACAGCAGGATTGAGCAATTTCATTTTCATGGTGTGGGAACATCAGATCCGAGCCACCACCGTGAATATCAAAATGATCGCCCAGAATAGTTGAATTCATTGCGGAACATTCAATGTGCCAGCCAGGACGGCCTAAACCCCAAGGAGATTCCCATGACGGTTCTCCCGGTTTGGACATTTTCCATAGTACGAAATCAAGCGGGCTTCTTTTTGATACTTCAACTTCAACACGCGCACCAGCCTGAAGCTGTTCTAGATCCTGACGGGAAAGTTTGCCATATTCATCATATTTGCTCACTTCAAACATGACATCGCCATTATCGGCAACGTAGGCAAACCCTTTTTCAATTAAAGTCGAAACTAGATTGATAATATCCTGAATATGGTGAGTTGCTCTTGGCTCAATATCAGGACGAAGAATATTTAACGCATCAAAATCCGCATGCATTTCGCCGATAAGACGCTCTGTTAAGTTCTCGCACGATTCACCGTTTTCAGCCGCACGCTTAATAATTTTATCGTCAATATCTGTGATGTTACGAACCAAAGTCAGATCATAGCCAAGGTAACGCAGATAACGGGACACAACATCAAAAGAAACAAACGTCCGGCCATGCCCGATATGACAGAGATCATAAATCGTGACACCGCAAACATACATCCCTACTTTCCCTTCGGTAATAGGCTTAAATTCCTCTTTTCTTCTTGTTAGCGAGTTATATATCTTTAACATGATCTCTATCTATTCAGGTAAATTAAACAAAACGGTCCTGATTATAACAACCCAATTCGTTTCAGGTCACCCATAATCTTCAATAACATTGATTTGATTGTCGAAATTAATAAGCTAAAATATCAATTCTAAACAATATAGAGAAAGGTAATGACTATGATCACCCTTCATACGAACTTCGGTGACATTAAAATTGAATTAAATGAAGAAAAAGCACCAGAAACAAGTGCAAACTTTCTTCAGTACTGCCGTGACGGATTTTACGATAACACTTTGTTTCACCGTGTTATTGACGGCTTTATGATTCAGGGCGGCGGCATGTCTCCCGGCTTAAAAGAAAAAGCGACTCGTGCACCAATCAAAAACGAAGCCAATAACGGATTGAGCAACAAAACCGGCACACTTGCAATGGCTCGTACTATGGAACCACATTCTGCAAGTTCTCAATTCTTTATTAACGTAAACGATAACACATTCCTTGATTTCCGTTCTGAGTCTCTGGATGGATGGGGCTACTGTGTGTTTGCTGAAGTAGTTGAAGGCATGGATGTGGTAAACAAGATCAAAGGTGTGAGCACTGGTTCTTATGGCATGCACCAGGATGTTCCTCTTGAAGATGTTGTCATCACAGGAACAACCATCGAAGGTTAATCACCGACTCTAATTTTCTGAGGGCACAGATAAGTGTGCTCTCTCTTTTATGATATAAGAATTAATGCAGACACTATTTATTTCGGACTTACACCTTTCCCCTTCCACTCCAGAATTAACCGGCGCTTTTTTTTCATTTTTAGACCAATACGCATACAAAGCGGATGCCTTATACATTTTAGGTGACCTGTTTGATTTCTGGATTGGTGATGATGATCCAACGAAATTTGCTACCGAGATAAAATCTAATCTGAAAAAGCTCACCTCGACGGGTATTCCCTGCTATTTCATCAACGGTAACCGAGATTTTTTATTAGGTTCCCGCTTCGCTCATGATACCGGTGTCGTGTTACTACCGGAAGAAACCGTCATTAAACTGTACGGACATTCGGTTTTACTGATGCACGGTGACACGCTTTGTACCGATGATATAAAGTATCTTGAATTCAGAGCAAAAGTACACCAACCCTGGTTGCAGTTTGTCTATAAGTTATTGCCCTTTGCAATCAAAAACAAAGTCGTAAAAAAAATCAAAGGGTCAGCAAAAGAAGATAAAAAAGACAAGCATTATGAGATTATGGATGTGACCCAAAACGCGGTTGAAGAGGTAATGCAAAAACATCAGGTAGACTATCTCATTCATGGCCATACCCACAGAGCCGCTCACCATACATTTCATTCACAGGATACTATTAAACACAGAATTGTTTTAGGTGACTGGGGCGAAGAAACTTATGCACTCAAAGTTGATCACCATTTTGTGATGGATATATTGAAGCAACATGTCAGCAAAACGTTATAATTCAATATTGATAAATTAAACAATATCTTTACGCTATTCACCATCGCCGAAAATTTGTCAGGAGTTTCCGCTTGCAGTACTCATATATCGCCAGACAACCCATTCTTGATAAGAACAAACAACTATTTGCCTATGAATTGCTGTTCCGTGATAGCCTGCAAAATCGTTTCCCCAATATTGATGCTTCCGTAGCAACGAGCCAACTTATTTCTGATAATTTTTTAAATATCCACAACAAAGCCAAAGGGAATAAGCTTTCCTTTGTTAATTTCCCATACCAGGCGCTTATTGAAGAAATCCCAACACTGCTCCCCATAAAAAATGTGGTAATAGAAATCCTTGAGACATGTCAGCCAAGTGATGAGCTACTTAGAGCAGTAACATCGATGTGGAATAAAGGGTACCAGTTTGCATTAGATGATTTTATTCCTACTTCGGAATGGAATCGCTTTTTACCTTACGTAAGCTATATCAAATTTGATATTAACGATATTCCGATTAGCAGAGCCAAAGATATTATCCAACGGTGGTGCTCGACAGATATTTGTTTTATTGCTGAACGGATTGAAACTTATGAAGAGTTTACAGAAGCAAAAGAGGCCGGATTCGAATTATTTCAGGGGTATTTTTTCAGCACGCCGGAAATGTTGACCACAAAAAAACTCGACCCCATCATTTTAAATATGGTCAAATTGTTTAAAGCAACCATACAATCACCGATAAACTTTGTTGAAATAGAAAATATTATCGCCAAAGATGTCAGTTTATCTTACAAGTTACTGACACTGGTTAATAACTCGCCATCAGTTAAGACTAAAATCCATTCTTTTAAGCAAGCAATTGCCTATCTTGGAGAAGATAAACTACGGAAATTTGTATCCCTTTTAATCCTAACCACGATGAGCAGTAATAAACCCCAATATTTATACAATTTGTCTATTCAGACGGCACGGTTCTGTGAACGGCTTACCCATCAATATGTTACCAGCGTGAGTCCCGGTGCTGCGTTTATGGCCGGAATGTTTTGTTACCTGGAAAGTCTGCTTGATCATCCTATTGGTAATATTCTTGATGAACTTTCAATCGAGGATAGTATCAAACAAGCCCTGCTATATAAAAAGGGGATCTTAGGCGATGTCATTGAGCTGGCTCAAGCATACGCATACGCTGACTGGGCAGGAATCACCAAGTATTCAGATAAATTAGAGATTTCAGCCAATGATATCGCCCGTTGTTACTCTGAATCCATTTTGTGGACTGCAGAACTTTTTTAGAATCATTACATTTTACAGGAAATTATGCCAAACCTATGCCCTTGCGGCAGCCGTAAAAAATACAAAAACTGCTGTCAGCCTATTCATAATGATCATTCATTAGCAAAAACGCCTGAACAACTGATGCGTTCGCGCTATTCAGCCTATGCATTGGGGCTAACTGATTTTATTATTAATACCTACAGCCCTGACATTTCATCTACACTTAACAGAAGCGAAATAGAATCGGGAACCCATTTGGACTGGGTTAAATTATCGGTAAAATCCAGTCAGATAACCTCTGAAAATGAAGGATTTGTCCATTTCAAAGCTTTTTACAGAGAAGACAACCAAACTTTTGCTTTAGAAGAGGTTTCCCGATTTATAAAAATTGACGGTCAATGGTTTTATGTCGAGGGCGAGTTTCCGTCCTAACGATTCCAATATGCAATATTGCTGATATCATTGCCATATATAGACAAGTTATATAGAATCATTGCGTTATATGACAAAAATATAAAGGGCTCAACAATTTGCAGTATTCTTATGTAGCGAGGCAGGCAATACTTAATCGCAAGAAAGAGGTTTATGGTTATGAACTTCTTTTTCGCGATGGTCCTGACAATATTTTTCCCAACATCGATTCAGAGCAAGCAACGAACCGGCTTATCTCAGAACATTTTTTTGCCTTACATAATCGAATTGCTGATGGTTTATTCACCTTTGTCAATTTCCCATATAAAAGTCTTATTGCCCGCACGCCAACACTGCTGCCGAAACAACGATTAATTATTGAGATTTTAGAAGACTGCAAACCAACAAAAGAGTTACTTGAAGCAATCAGTGATATAAAGGCTCAGGGATACAAACTTGCTCTGGATGATTTTATCCCCAGTGCCGAATGGAAACCTTTTTTACCATTCATCGATTATATTAAGTTCGATATTACCCAAATAAAAAGCTACAAAGCCAAACCTCTTATAGAAAAGCTGTCTAAAACCAACATAAAATTTATTGCCGAACGCGTTGAAACCTACGACGAGTTTCAGGAATGCTTAGACGCAGGCTTTCATCTGTTTCAGGGCTTTTTTTTCAGTAAACCTGAGATGATTAAAAAACAAAAACTGGATCCATCTTTAATTGCCACCGTTCAGTTATGCAATGAAATGGCAAAATCTGAGATTGATTTTAACCGCGTCGAAGCCATTATTTCTAAAGATGTCAGCCTGTCCTATAAGCTACTGACATTAGTAAATAACTCACCGAATGTACTGGTTAAAATTAAGTCATTTAAGCAGGCGATCACTTATCTGGGTGAAGAACGCTTACGCCAGTTTGTATCACTGATTGCTATTGCAGCCAGCGCATATGGAAAACCAAGACATCTGTTCACTCTGTCTTTGCAGAACGCCTATTTTTGCGAAGAGATAGCTAAACATATACATAAACCAGATGCAGAGCCTAACAGTGCTTTTTTAGTGGGTATTTTCTGTTTTCTGGATAGCATCCTCGACCAGTCACTATCAGACTTAATGGAAGAAATCCCTTTAGATGATGTTGTTAAAACGGCCCTTTTAAGCCATTCAGGAAACCTGGGCGAGATATTAGAACTGGCGTTAGCCTATGACCATGCCGACTGGGGAAAAGTGTTAACCATACTGAATGCTCTGCACATCAATATTGAAGTCGCAGCGCAATGCTATGATGTCGCTATCAATAAAGTGTCCGAAGTTAACCTATGTAATAATGCTTTATAGGATTATTACATAGGCTTAAACAAGCTTCGTTCAAGAATTAATCTTGCGCGGCAATCCACATACGGATGCGTTTTTTCTGTTCTTCTGATGCATTTTGGTACAGCATCTGAACAGTTTGCACTAATGAATCGTCTGCAGGGTTAGTATGAATTTTTTGCTGAGCGATAGATGGAGCGGCATACGCAGGCACCATTGGCGCTGGAGCAAATTCATTGCCTTGTTTAGTGTTATATGCTGCTACTGCTTTTTCAATGTCAGCGAATGGCATTAAACCTTCACCCGTTAAATTCTGGTAATCCAGTGATTCCACTTTTCCATCTTCGTATTTTACCTGCCAGTCTACACTTCTGCGGAAATAGGCACGTGCTTGTGACATGGTGACTAAGTCAGGTGCAACCAACTCAACATTATCGTCATTGTTTACAGTTAAAGGAGCAATAAAAGGAGGAGTAGAAAAGATATTTCTTTGGCTGCCGTCTCTTACTTCATTGTAATAACGCCACACGATCTGGTGTTTCCCTTCGGCAAGGTCAACAATACGATCTTCCTCAAACTTTACGCTATCAACTTCTTTTCCATCCACAGCAAGAATCTGCAATCCTTTGTCACTGGTGAGTGAAGCTGCATTCGTATAAGTAGCCAGCACAGAAAAACTACTCACAGCAATAAAACCCAATACTTTTAAAGCACGGTTCATATTTTCTCCTAACAACAATTGATTATTGAAATAATATAGAAAGCCATTATATAGAAAAAGCCGCCAGAATGGCGGCTTTATAAAGAAACTTTTTAATCAATCAGATTAGAAGTTTACTTCCATACCTACTAGGTAACCTAGATCGATGCTTGGGCTGTCTTCGTTGTCTACATCAATATCTGCCCAACCTGTTTCAGCATACACTTTTACGTTGTCGTGTAGCTTATAAGTTACGTTTGCATAAACGTTATTAGTTGTAGCGTCTAATTCACTATCATCAGAATATACATAACCTAGAGCATAAGTCGCTTTATCGATAGTGTATGATGCAACGATTTCGTAAGAATCACGGTCATTTAGATCTGCACCAGTAGCATCTTCTGCCTGAACATTACCGTAAGATGCACCTAAAGTAAGAGCATCCATAGTATATTCAGCTTCTAATGTATACGCTTTTACTTCATTGTTAGCCAAATCTTCTGATGTAAAGTAGTATGCACGAACATCTGCATCACCAAAACGAGCACCTACACGAGCTTCAGAAGCTTTAAGACCTTCAGTAGTAGAAGAAGTGTTATCATCTACAGCATCAACATTGTGAGACAATCCAGCATAGTACTGACCATTGTCATACACATATTTGATTACTTCGTTAGCACTTTCTGTTTGCCAGCCACTATAACCATCTAGCAGGCCATTATCATACTGACCAAAACCCAGTTCGTAATCTTTACCAACACCGTCATCATCTGAAAGAAGTGTCTGACGACCGAAAGTAACAGTACCAAAATCAGCACTAGCAAAACCAACATACAGTTTGTCAGTTACAGCCTGACGATCACCAGGTGTAAGGTCAAAACTTAGGCCACCAACAACGTCAAGACCTTCTTGAATATTGATTGCAGTAGTGATTGTTAGATCACCATCATCAAGACGAATTTTACCGTCTGATTTTTTTGCAACAAAATCATCAGTTGCATCATATTCATAACCTTGAATAGCCTGTACTTCTACAGAACCAGAAACTGCTACAGAAACACCATCGTTGTTGTAAACTTCTGCTGCGCTTACTGAACCAGCTGCTGCTAGTACAGCTAATGCTACTAGAGTCTTTTTCATATTAATCCACTGCCTTTTCTTAAATTAGGAATTCCTAATTGGATCCCTTTTGTTTTTTTTGATGACGTTGAAAAATTCAATTCAGCGTCTCCATTAATTTCATTACCTAGATTGCAAGAGAAATTTCGATATGTCAAATTTTATAAAAACGAATAAATAAATAAAAATATTATTTTAATAACAAATAGTTAGCAATAAACACACAAATAAGGGGTTACTTTTTAAGCGACACTGTAACAAAAATGACATTCTATTTTTAAGATACATTCCAGAATATAATTCTGATTGTGTTTATTAAAAATTCACAAACAGAATTTTATAAATAAAAAAATCAAAATATCTATGAATAATAAATTTTTAGGCCTAAAAATATAGTAAGTTGCTGTCTTAACACTTTTTTTTGTGAAGCCGATCTTGTTTTCAAATCTGAAACACTTATTTTAGGGAACTTCCGCTTGGAAATGGGAATGTGCTAATATCCTGCTGCTAATTTACGCGGGGAAATTTATGCTCACTCCAAAGCTTCAGAGCTCCATTCAACAAAGCTATAAAAACTTACAATTCCAGCTTGAAAAGTTCGTTCCGCGCAGAGCGCAAAATTATCTCACCTCTGAAATAGCAAAAACATTATGTGGTAATTATCACAAATCTACCCGCATGCTGGTCGCTGAAGCGGGAACGGGCATTGGAAAATCCCTCTCTTATTTAATGGCTGCCATTCCGGTTGCCATACTCAATAACAGAAAGTTAGTTATTTCTACTGCCACAGTAGCACTACAAGAACAGCTAATAAAAAAGGACCTGCCTCTTTTATTACGGATTAGCCCTCTGGAATTTCAGTTTCGTATTGCTAAAGGCCGTCAAAGGTATTGTTGTAAGGAAAGACTCGCAAACCTGGCTAATGCGCAGGAAAATGAACAGTTAGCCCTGCTCGATTCACCACCAGATGAAAACATGCAGCCGCTTATTGCAGAGCTTTATACTGCTCTGTCTAAAAATAAGTGGGATGGCGACAGAGACAACTGGCCCGCAACCATATCGGATGAGCTGTGGAATCTTATTGTCAGCGACAAACATTCCTGTCACCACGGATTCAGCCAACACAGAAGTTGTCCGTACCAGAAAGCGCGTCAGGAACTGGAAGTTGCCGATATTATTGTGGCCAACCATCATTTAGTACTGGCAGATGCTGAACTTGGCGGTGGTGTTGTATTACCCGAACCGGAAAGCTGTATTTATGTATTCGATGAAGCGCATCATATTGCCACTATATCGCGTGACAGCTCAGCGGCGGCAGCAAGTATAAAAGGCGCATCAGCCTGGTTAGAAACTCTAAACAAAAATACCGCTAAATACTTAACTAATCTTGATGAATCTCGCGCATATCGTTTTCGTAATGACCTTACAGAGTCAATCCAGCAAATTATTCCGCTGCTACAGGAAGTCAGAACACATATTACTCCGACCCTTTCCCATAGAAATATCTGGCAAGAAAATATCTGGCGTTTTGAGCATGGCGAATTACCGGAATGGTTAGAAACCGTTGCTAAAGACCTTAAAACCCTCACTAAAAAAGCCAATCAGAACTTAGGCAAAATTACTGACTTAATTGCAGAACGGGTAAAAGAGGGCAATTTATCGTCTCGCATTGCCGAACCATTATTGAGTGAACTGAGCTTCTATCTATTAAGGATGGATAATTTATGGCGGGTATGGAGCATGATGGCCACCCCAAGCCGCGATTATGGCGCTCCTCTGGCTCGTTGGATTGAATATAAACAGGAAGGCCTGGATGATTTTGTCGTAAATGCCTCCCCTCTGGAAGTTGGCTGGAAACTGGATCAGCAGATTTGGAGCCGTTGTGTGGGGGCCGTTTTTGTTTCTGCAACGTTAAGAGCACTGAACTCTTTCGACCATTTTTGTTTTCAGACCGGTATCAGTACCAAAGAAGAGGATGGTGTAAAGTTTCTGGCTCTGGCCTCGCCTTTTGATTACCAGAACAATGCTGAGCTGCTTATTCCGGCAATGGACAATGATCCATCTTCAGATAATTTTACCAATGAGCTGGCAGAAAAAATCCCTGCTTATATAGTAGAGAAAAAAGCCAATTTAGTGCTTTTTTCCTCTTACTGGCAGATGGAAGCCGTCGCTAAAAAGATATCAAAAAAGCTAAAAAGCAAGAATTGGCACTTATTGACCCAAGGGTCATCGTCCCGCCAGTCCCTTCTCAACACTCATGCGTTTACCATTAAAATGGGTGGAACATCAGTACTGTTTGGGACCGGAAGCTTTTCGGAGGGACTCGATTTACCCGGTGAACTGCTGGAAAATGTCATTATTACTAAAATTCCTTTTTCAGTCCCAACGTCACCGATTGAACAAGCTCATGCAGAATATCTCGAAAGCAAAGGTGGTAATGCTTTTTTACAAATATCAGTCCCGGATGCCAGTAAAAAATTAGTTCAGAGTGTCGGGCGGTTAATAAGGAAAGAAAGTGACAGTGGCCGGGTTGTTATTCTTGACCGGCGAATCGTTTCCAAAAGATACGGCAAAGCCTTGCTGGATTCTCTGCCACCACTTAAGCGGACAATAGAATACCTGCCCTAGATTTTTTATAGTATTCGTGTCATGTTTAGCGGCACAGACAAGGTTATCAGTTATCAGTTATCAGTTATCAGTTATCAGTTATCAGTTATCAGTTATCAGTTATCAGTTATCAGTTATAATAAGTACAACAATTAATGAATAAAAATCGTTTTGAGCAATTACTACCGATAATCCAATCCCTTGAGGAAAATGCTAAAGCTATCGATAAGAAGTTTGGTGAACACACTCGTGCCCGTTTTGATCGAACCTTGTTTCATTGTTATTCCAAACTGATGCTCCCTTGTGTGAAGGAACTAAAACACACATTTAGTGAGCTGACTAAAGAAATTGACACGACAGATAAAAACCATTCATCGTCCATTGAGTACCTGGCGGAACGATTACTTAACCAAATAAGTGCATTGCAAAGAGAAATTGCCACTATAGGGTTAAGACGTCGTGAGCCCAAGGTTTTCGTCAAAGGATATTCGTTAGACGATTTATATCAACAACTGGCACAGCACCAGGATTGGGAACGACGATTGCAAATGATGATTTTGGATAAATCAGATACGCTTACCACCAGCGCCCCTGAACACAGACAAGCAATTCAGCAACAGATTATCAATCTGGAACAGCGCCTTGCCAGGTGCCAACAGGCCAAAGACAAGCTAGAAAAGAAAATTGCCCTACGAGAACGCAAAGGTTAATCATGAGTTCATCTTTAGAAAATGCCCCAAAAGAAATCCAACTGGCTGTTGATCTGATTTATCTGCTTGAAACCAATGAAATTGAACCAGATGTTGCTTTAAAAGCCCTGGAGATTGTCAAGCAGGACTTGTTGGCTAAGACAGCAAAGTCTGAGGAAAAATGAAAAACAGTATATGATCGGCAGATATTACGCTCCACCGTTGACTTATGAACAATATTCACTCAAAATTGCACAGTAAACATATTATTTATAGTTAATTAGTTATTTAAGAGAGTAGATATGTATTTGACAGCTAGACGATATCAAACTGCTAGCAACCAGTCTGGTAATGCTGCTCCAAAACAAGCAAAAAATACAAATGAAATTTTGTTGAGTGAAGAGTTCATCAATTCTTTTCACGAAGCAGCAATGGAAGCAGCAGTAGAAATCAAAAAAGGTAAAAAGCCTCGATTTGTTAAAGTTGCATAGATATTTTAGCAAGACATCGGTGCAGCAGTGATTGAAGTATTTGTAGAAGAATCTCTTAAAAAGAAAATCAATTCAAAAGAACTCAAAAATCTCGCAGACAGTTTCAAATCATATAAAGAAAATAAAGCAGGTGGATTACTGGGTATCAGACTTGGTAGTGATTGGTTTGGTAAGGAAGAATCTCTTACGCAGCCACCAATAGTTCGAAACATTCTTTATAAAATTCATATCAAACCAAATCAACCTAAAAACGATGCAAAGTCTTGGACAAGAGAAATCCAACGAGGTCTTATCCCCACATCAGATCACATATTAGTTTACTGTTGCGGAAAATCGGATCGTAGCAAATTCTTATTAATTGATATTTTTCGCCCCCACGGACATAAAAAGATGAAAGATTTTGCTCACTTAATAATGCTAAAAGAAACCTTTGCAGATCCTTTCCAAAAAGAGTTTTGAGTGCATTACTCGGACTATATAATAAATTGAGCTCTAACATAAAAAATCACAATCCTTCATACATCAAGGAACAGCAAGCTTTCAAAGGGGTAAGCACTACATATGAAAATAATCAGCTTCAACATAAATGGCCTCCGCGCTCGACTGCATCAGTTACAGGCAATTATCGATAAGCATGATCCGGATATTATCGGACTGCAGGAAATCAAAGTTCATAATGAAGCATTCCCGTTAGAAGATGTTGAGAAGATGGGTTACCACGTCTATTTCCATGGCCAGAAAGCCCATTATGGTGTGGCGCTGTTATCGAAAAAATCGGCACTTTCGGTTCAAAATGGCTTTCCTACTGATACTGAAGAACATCAGAAACGCATGATTATTGGCACATTTGAAACGGAATCCGGAAAGCCAATTACCGTTCTGAATGGCTACTTTCCTCAGGGTGAGAATATTGGGCATGAAACGAAATTCCCATACAAACGTCAGTTCTTCAGTGATTTGAATCAGTATCTGAATGATCATCATTCTAATGAAGAAAATTTAGTGATCATGGGCGATATCAATATCAGCCCTGAAGACATTGACATCGGCATTGGTGAACCTAACCGCAAGCGCTGGCTGAAAACCGGGAAATGTTCTTTCCAGCCAGAAGAACGTCAATGGTTTGAAACACTGTGCAACTGGGGTTTAACCGATACTTACCGCAAAGTGAATCCAGAAACAACCGAACGCTATTCCTGGTTTGATTACCGTTCTCGTGGTTTTGATGACAACCGAGGGCTTCGCATAGATGTTATTCTGGCGACACCATCGGTCGCGGAAAAATGCGTTGAGTCAGATATTGATTACGAATTAAGAGGAATAGAGAAACCATCTGATCACGCGCCGATATGGAGTGTGTTTGAGGTTTAAGGGTTTAAGGGTTTAAGGGTTTAAGGGTTTAAGGGTTTAAGGGTTTAAGGGTTTAAGGGTTTAAGCAAGATTTTTTCTAATTCCTGTCCACCTGCAAACCTAATTCCTTGTTTTCTATAGCTTTCTTTAAACCTTTTATCTCATACCCCCTATGTTCCTTCTTTTCCTGAAACTCCTTATCTTCCTGTAACCCTATTTTTACCTTACCTTCCTTCTCTTCCTTCTCTTCCTTCTCTTCCTTCTCTTCCTAAAACCTAACTTCTTGGCCTCAGATAAGCCAACAACCGTTTCTCTAACTGCTTGAATATCGCGATAATAATAAAAGATAAACACATATAAAATAAGCCAGCAGTCAGAAAAGCTTCAAATGGCGCATAGTAGCGGGCATTGACTAACCTTGCTGCACCGGTTAAGTCAATAATGGTAACAATCCCGGCTACCGCACTACCGTGCAGCATAAAGATCACCTCATTACTGTAAGCAGGTAATGACCGTCTTAAAGCACTCGGTAAAATAATTCTGCGATAGGTTTGTACCGTACTCATCCCATACGCTTTAGCCGCTTCGAGTTCCCCTTTATCTAATCCATTGATTGCACCGCGGATAATCTCGGCAGTATAGGCCGAAGTATTCAGCACAAACGCAACTAATGCACAAAACCAGGCATTTTCCCATAAGGTACCTTTCACCGGGATAAACTGATCCATACCGTAATAAATGATGTACAGCTGAATTAATAATGGCGTTCCGCGGAAAAAATAAATATACACCCAGGTAGGAGCGTAAAACACCGCCCACTTGCTATTGCGGGCAAGTGCTAATGGAATGGAAACGGTTAGCCCGATAATTAGAGAAAGCAGCACTAACCAAACGGTTGTCCATAACCCACTTAAATAGGTCGGCATACTTGTTAAAACGATTGAAAAATCCATAACTACTTCGTATGTGCGTTGTACTTACGTTCAACAATTCGTAATAAACCTGTCGAAACGCTTGTGAAAAAAAGAAAAATTATTGCGACTGTCATATAGAAGGTAAATGGCATTTTAGTGGAACCAGCCGCTAAAGCCCCCATTCTCACCATATCTTCCAGACCGATAATAGAAACCAGTGCGGTTGTTTTGAGTAACACCAACCAGTTATTACCAAACCCCGGAAGTGCATGACGAACCATCTGCGGGAAAAGGATTCGCCGGAACAATAACCACGGGCTCATACCATAGGCTTTACCAGCTTCAAGCTCTCCAGCATCAACAGCAAGAATCGCTCCCCTGAACGTTTCTGCCATATAGGCGCCAAAGATAAAGCCAATTGTTAGGATACCAGCAATAAATGGACTGACATCAATATAATCCGGCAAATAGGAAACCCACTCATGGCTGGGATCCTGAGATGTAAAATAGTTATTCAACCATTCATTAATGGCATACAGACTATTATTCAGTAAAATTTGTCCGCCAAAAAAGATCAACATCATTAAAACAAGATCCGGAATACCCCGAATCACTGTCGTATACAGTGTTGCCATACCTTTTGCTAATCGGTTAGACGACAGTTTTGCAACCGCCCCCAGCAAACCCAGTAACACAGCCAAAAGCAATGAAAGAAGTGCGACTTCTATTGTTAACAGAGCACCATCAAAAATGGCCCCTTCGTAACCTTTAAGATCCAACATGCAAATTTTCTAGATCAAGAAATTATCAGATAGAAAACAGGGAGACACATAACAGTGCCTCCCCCATAAAATAATCAGTTAAAAATTATTCGCCATATACATCATAGTTAAAGTATTTCGCTGCGATTTTTTGATATTCACCATTATCTCTAAGCGCTTTAATTGCTTTATTGATTTTAGCAGTCAGATCTTTATCCTGTTTACGGGTTGCAATACCAAACCCGTCACCAAACCATTTAGGATCAGTTAAAGAAGGACCGACGAATTCATAATTTTCACCACCTTCTTTCTTCAACACACCATCTTCAAGCGCTGATGCATCACCCAATACTGCAGAAATCCGACCATTTGCTAAATCTAAATATGCTTCATCAAATGAACCATAACGAACAATATTTACTGCGTCACCAAAGTTATCAGTCAGATAAGAATCGTGAGTTGTAGCGCGCTGCACACCAATTTTTACGCCTTCCAGACCTTCTTTGGTCAACTCAAGATGGGTACCTTTTTTAGCGATAAATTTGTTTGGCATGAGTGCATATTTATCGGTGAAATCAACTTTTTTCTTACGCTCATCTGTAATAGACATGCCGGCGATAATCGCATCATATTTACGGGCAAGAAGGGAAGGAATAATGCCATCCCAATCCTGCTGAACAATTTTACATTGTACTTCCATCTGTTCACATAGCGCATTTGCTATATCAATATCAAAACCTTTTAAGGAACCATCAGCTTCCGTCCAGTTAAACGGAGGATAAGCACCTTCAGTACCAAAACGAACAACCTTCCAATCTTTAGCCTGAGCAACACCTGTGGTTGATACCGCTGCTATCGCTGCCATTAGTAACCATTTTTTCATTTTCATACTCCTGTAATTATTGTTTTTATTTTCAAGTCAATTTTTCTTATTTCTTAATATTTCTTAATATACTGAAGAAATAAATTGTTTGAAACGTTCTGATTTTGGCGAGTTAAACAGAGTATCAGGGGAGCCCTGCTCTTCTACTTTGCCCTGATGAAGGAACATAACGTGGTTAGATACATCACGGGCGAACGCCATCTCATGTGTCACAACCAGCATGGTTCTTCCTTCATTAGCTAAATCTTTCATTACCCCCAACACTTCACCAACAAGTTCGGGGTCCAGTGCTGATGTGGGTTCATCAAAAAGCATCACTTCAGGGTTAACCGCTAATGCTCTGGCAATCGCAGCGCGTTGCTGTTGTCCGCCAGAAAGATGATTTGGGTAGTAATCCTTGCGGTCATAAAGACCCACTTTTTTCAGTAAGCCTTCAGCCGCTGCAATCGCTTCTTCTTTATTTATACCCAAAACATGTACCGGAGCTTCAATAACATTTTCAATCACAGTCATATGGGACCATAGGTTGAAACTCTGAAATACCATCGCCAGACGAGAGCGAATTCGCTGAACCTGCTTTTGATTGGTTGGTAAATAGACGCCTTGTTTATTTACTTTCATTTCTATCTGTTCACCGTTTACCCATATATCGCCCGATGTAGGGGTCTCTAACAGGTTAATACAGCGAAGAAAAGTACTTTTCCCAGAGCCAGAAGAGCCAATAATGGAAACTACATCTCCTTTATGTGCTTCTAATGAAATACCTTTTAAAACTTCATTCTCTCCAAATGTTTTATGCAAATTCTGAATATTAAGCGCTGGACACTGACTCATGCGCTGTTGCTCCTTGGACTAAAACTGGATGATCTTCAAAAATATCATTACAAACTAGCATCAGAGGGTCTAATATTCAACAAATTATTAACCTATCGGTCAAGCATACTCAGATACATTATGTGATTATATATTCATAAAACAGCATAATATTTCAATAAAAATGCTGTAAATCAAATTATATGTAGGATTACTGATTCATTTATTTATATTATGCAAACGGACAGTTTACATATCTTCACTATTTTTAACATTTGTCCTTTTTACCAAAAATAGTAATAGTTTCTCTGTAAATACGCTAAACTGCTTAAATTATAATCATTGGTTATGCGGTTTTTTTAAGATTTATTGATTTAGTTTAAGGTTTACTTCTTTTTTTTAATCTAATCTAACCACCAATTGTTGAGTCGCAATAAAAAAATGTGCTTCAAACGAAAGATTGAAATGTAATATCAACAGTTAATATCTATATTAGTTATTAGCTTTTTATATTGTTTTTTTTAAATCAGAGAGTGCACTGCTTTCTTCTTTACTAATCTGAAGAGGAAAAGCTTGCTCAACGGCAACAGCAGTGCGTGTTTTTTCTACTAATAAAGGTAGGTATGTCATGGCAGAGCAATTTGCTAAAGCTTGGGAAGGTTTTGCTGAAGGTGATTGGCAAAACGAAGTAAACGTTCGTGATTTTATTCAAAAAAACTACACCCCATACGAAGGTGACGAATCTTTCCTAGTTTCTGAAGGTACTGAAGCAACTAAAACGCTTTGGGCTAAAGTAATGGAAGGTATCAAACAAGAAAACTCTACACACGCTCCTGTAGATTTTGACACTTCTGTTATTTCTACCATCACTGCTCACGATGCAGGTTACATCAATAAAGACCTTGAAAAAATCGTTGGTCTACAAACTGAAGCTCCTCTAAAACGCGCTATCATCCCTAACGGTGGTATCCGCATGATCGAAGGTTCATGCCATACTTACGGTCGTGAACTTGATCCAACAGTTAAAAAAATCTACACGGAATACCGTAAAACACACAACCAAGGTGTTTTCGATATCTATACTCCATCAATTCTAGCTTGTCGTAAATCAGGTGTACTAACTGGTCTTCCAGATGCTTACGGTCGTGGTCGTATCATCGGTGACTACCGTCGTATCGCTCTTTACGGTATCGACTTCCTGATGAAAGACAAATTCGCTCAGTTCACTTCTCTACAAGAGAAATTCGAAAACGGCGAAGATCTTCAAGCTACTATGCAACTACGTGAAGAAGTTGCAGAACAACACCGTGCTCTTGGCCAAATCAAAGCAATGGCTGCTAAATACGGTTGTGATATCTCTCGTCCTGCTGAAACTGCTCAAGAAGCTATTCAATGGACTTACTTCGGTTACCTTGCTGCTGTTAAATCTCAAAACGGCGCTGCAATGTCTCTTGGCCGTACTTCTACTTTCTTAGATATCTTCATCGAACGTGACCTTAAAGCTGGTACAATCACTGAAGATCAAGCACAGGAAATGATCGACCACTTCGTAATGAAATTACGTATGGTTCGTTTCCTACGTACTCCTGAATATGATGATCTATTCTCTGGCGACCCAATCTGGGCAACAGAATCAGTAGGTGGTATGGGTCTTGACGGGCGTACTCTAGTATCACGTACTAACTTCCGTTTCCTAAACAGCCTATACACAATGGGTCCTTCTCCAGAGCCAAACATCACTGTTCTTTGGTCTGAAAAACTACCTGAAGGCTTCAAACGTTTCTGTGCTAAAGTATCTATCGATACTTCTTCTATCCAGTACGAAAACGACGACCTGATGCGTCCAGACTTCGAATCTGATGACTATGCAATTGCATGTTGTGTATCGCCAATGGTTGTTGGTAAACAGATGCAGTTCTTCGGTGCTCGTGCGAACCTTGCTAAAACTATGCTTTACACTATCAACGGTGGTGTTGATGAAAAATCTAAAGCACAAGTTGGTCCTGCAATGCCTAAAATCACTTCTGAAGTTCTTGATTACGATGAACTTTGGGACAAAATGGATCACTTCATGGACTGGTTGGCAAAACAATATGTTACTGCATTGAACGCTATCCACTTCATGCACGACAAATACAGCTACGAAGCATCGCTAATGGCTCTACATGACCTGAACGTTAAACGTACTATGGCATGTGGTATTGCTGGTCTGTCTGTTGCTGCTGACTCTCTGTCTGCAATCAAATACGCAACTGTTAAACCAATTCGTGACGAAGACGGTATTGCTATTGACTTCGAAATCGAAGGCGATTATCCAAAATTCGGTAACAACGACGCTCGCGTTGATGACATCGCTTGTGAACTTGTAACTAAATTCATGAACAAAATTCGTGAACTTAAAACTTACCGTGATGCAATCCCTACTCAGTCAATCCTTACAATCACATCTAACGTTGTGTATGGTAAGAAAACTGGTAACACACCTGATGGCCGTCGTGCAGGCGCTCCATTCGGTCCTGGTGCTAACCCAATGCACGGCCGTGATGAAAAAGGTGCTGTAGCTTCACTAACTTCTGTTGGTAAACTACCATTTGCTGACGCTAAAGACGGTATCTCTTATACTTTCTCTATCGTTCCAAACGCACTAGGTAAAGAAGAAGATTCTCAACGTTCTAACCTTGCTGGTCTGATGGATGGTTACTTCCACCATGAAGCTGGCATCGAAGGTGGTCAGCACCTGAACGTTAACGTACTTAACCGCGAAACTCTACTAGACGCAGTTGAGCACCCTGAGAAATATCCTCAGCTAACAATTCGTGTATCTGGCTACGCTGTTCGTTTCAACTCTTTAACTAAAGAGCAACAACAAGACGTAATCACTCGTACATTCACTGAATCAATGTAATAACATTTGATTTGATAGTGTTAATGTATTAAAAAAACCCGCTTCGGCGGGTTTTTTATTGCTTCGAATAACTTAACGTTACACAGCAAATCGATTGCAATCTTGGGAAAGGCCGGACGATCTTTCATCAACCACCTGACTTGTTGCCCGTAATGTTTCGTTATGTTCTTCCAGACTTTTCATTAAAGATGAAATTTCAGCCATATTGTCTGCCATTGAATGACTTGTCTGGGCCAGTTCTTTTATAGAAGATGAAATTACTTCCGTCTGATGAGTTGCATCGTTCGCTTTTTCTGTAATCTCAGTTAACGCAAGGCGAGCTTCGCGCCCTTTTTCTTGCCCAATTCGAACTGTATTTTCGGACTGTTCCATAAAGCGGACTACATTACTGCTTTCGCTTTTCATCGTTTCTATGGTCGTTGAAATATCAGAAACGGCATCAACAGTCCGAACAGCCAGGTTCCTTACTTCATCCGCCACAACAGCAAATCCACGACCTTGCTCTCCTGCCCTGGCAGCTTCAATTGCCGCATTCAACGCTAATAAATTGGTCTGCTCTGCTACACCATTGATAATTTCCATGACCGAATCGACTTTCGCTGATGCTTCTTCCAACAGCTTGGTATGGGTCGTTGCACTTTGTAAAATATGTCCAACTTCTTCCAGGCTTTCTATAGCAGACTCAATCACAATGCCCCCATTTTCAGCCGCAGATGTAGACTGGCGGCTGACCTCTGAAACAAATTCCAAAGAGTTTGAAACCTCCTGAGCTGTTACACTTACTTCTTCGGTTGCTGACGCTAAAATTTCCGTCTGGTGCAATACATCTGACTGAGCAACCTTCAATTGATCTAATCCGGTGTTCAGAGAAGCAGAATCTCCGGACAATTCTTCACTACTCATCTGAACCCGTTGGACCAGTTTTCCTAAATTTTCACAGGTATCATTAATAGCAATTGCAAGCTGGTTAAACTCATCGTTATGGTTAGATGTAACCGTTAATCTTTGAGATAAATCCCCTTGGCTCACTTTATCAAGAACACCTTTAGTTTGTCTTAACGCTCGAGTTAACGAGACACTGATCATTACAAAGATAAAGACTGCAACTACCGCTAAACAAAAACACGCTATCAGGACTGACATTCTTGCATCTGTGGCGTCATTATGTGCCCTGTTTTGATAAGTCTGACTAACATCCGTTAATTTTGAAGAGATATTCTCAATAGCAGTCATTGCATTTTCTTTTGTATTTTCCACAAGTGAGTTTGCTTTATTTAACTGCACGGACAAGGCAACAGTACGCCTGAATGCTTTATCAAGAACGGCTAAATCTTTCTCATAGAGATCCAACATAGAATATGTTTTTGAAAGAGTTTGGAACTGTATTTTTGATCTTTTCAGTAACTTAGCATTTTCATCAGATTGCAATGCCAGGTAATTCTGTTCCGCTTTTACATATGCCTGAAATTCACTGACAACAGTCACCATTCCGGTATCCTGAATTTTTGTGTCAATGGTATTTATTGTTGCCTTAATTAACCCATTCACCCCTTCCTGAACGGTAAAACCTAATTCGGATTTTATTTTTATCCAAGGGGTTAAGGAATCATTGTACAGAGAGATTGATTTACTTAGTTCTTCAGCTTCGTCCGTAAAATTAAACTCCTTCAGGAAATTAACATTCTCACTAACATCTTGTATAAGAGCGACACGTTGCTTATCAAAATCTGCAACTTTATTACTGGTCAATTTTTCTGCCAGTGACCCTATTATCAGTAAGTTTGCCTGTGTTCCGAGTAATGTTCCTGCACCTTGAGAGATCACACCACTTTGTTCATACTTACGAGTCAGATCAGTCAGTTTTACTGCAATAAAACTTGCCATAACAATAAATCCCAAACACAGCAAAACAGTGAAAGTCACCAGTTTCTGTTTCTGAGATAAATTTCTTACATCCATATAGTTAATTCTCCCATGCGAATATACCGACTACTTAATACTAAAATTTTATTTGATAGTTTTATAATTTACATATTTATAACATAGTGGTCACAAATTTCTATTTTTTATTAGCATAAAATAATTTATTCACGTTCTGTGTTTTGCCTACATAAAGGCATAAAAATGTAATAAAATGACCACAAATAAAATATTGAGATTAAGTCATGTCAACAATTGGTCGAATTCACTCCTATGAAACCTGTGGTACTGTTGATGGCCCGGGTATCCGTTTTATCGTTTTTACTCAAGGTTGTCTGATGCGTTGTATGTATTGCCATAACCGTGATACATGGGACGTGAATTGTGGAAAAGAAGTTACTGTTGAAGAGATAATCAACGAAGCAAAATCATACCGACACTTTATGAAGGCATCTGGTGGCGGCATCACCTGTTCTGGCGGAGAAGCTATGCTACAGCCGGAATTTGTTCGGGATTTATTCACGGCAGCTCACGCAGAAGGTATCCATACCTGTTTGGATACTAACGGGTATATCCGTAAATATACGCCTGTTGTTGATGAAGTATTAGATGTAACTGATCTGGTCATGCTTGATATCAAGCATATGAAAGATGAAATCCACCAGCACTTTGTTGGCGTTTCAAACAAAAGAACATTAGAATTTGCTCAATATTTGGCTAAACGCAATCAGGATACCTGGATTCGTTATGTTGTCGTACCAGGCTATACAGACGATGATGAATCCGCGCATTTACTTGGACAATTCATTCAACCGATGCAGAACATTTCCAAAGTTGAGCTACTGCCTTATCACAAACTCGGCGCACATAAATGGGAAGCTTTGGGCTTAGAATATCCATTGGAAGGCGTTAATCCTCCGCCTAAAGAAACCATGGATAGAATTCAAAATATACTTCTGCAGTATAAAGAAAATGTGAAGTATTGAGGGTTCAGGGTTCAGGGTTCAGGGTTCAGGGTTCAGGGTTCAGGGTTCAGGGTTCAGGGTTCAGGGTTCAGGGTTCAGGGTTCAGGCAAAAGGTAATTCTGATTCCTGTTCACCTGTAAACCTAAGTCCTTGCTGTCTTTCATTTCCTTCTTCTCCTTATTTTCCTTCTTCTCCTTATTTTCCTTCTTCTCCTTATTTTCCTTTTTACCTTCTTTTCCTAATACCTAACCTAAATCAATTTCTCGATAAAAAATCTCTTTTTATCGAGAAATAATGTGTCCAGATCATGTTTCAAGCACGTCATTAACGCTATTCTGAATTCATCAAAAACATTTAATTATAACTCGATTTTAATAGGTAGCCGCTATGGAAATGACGAATGCTCAACGACTCATTTTATCAAATCAATATACTTTGATGTCTCAGTTAGATCCTAAAAATTCCAGTAAATACAAAAGATTACAAACAATAATCGAACGTGGTTATGAGCTCAACATGAAAGAACTCAATAAGCACTTTGGCTGTTTACACGAAGAAGACTGCAAAGAAATTATTGATATTTTAGAAATGTACCACGCCATGCAAGAGAGCCATAAAAACCTCTCAAACGAACAACAACACGAAGTAGATGAACGTCGCCTGAACTTCTTAGGATTTGACCTTTCAACTGAATGTGAGTTAGTCCATTATGTTCGATTTTTAATCGACTCAGAAGGTATGTATGCTCATTTTGATAAAGGTGATCACTATTTTAATAGCCAGACGCCAATGCTGGATAAATATCGCCGCATGCTAAAAACATGGAAAAACTGCCCTCGCCAATATCATCTCTCAACATCTGAATTCAAACAAATTCTTTGTGCCTGATAACACCAACAGAAGAGATCCTGAAGATCTCTTCTGTTTTCTCATTCCTCACTAATCCCATTTATATAGCCAAAATATTATTTCCTTTCTGTCATATTTATGCGGTTTATTTCACCAGCACCAATGCCTGAACCGCACGCCATTCTGAGTTTTTTTTAGAAAGTTTTTGTAAATAAACACATATTTTTTAAGCAGAATTGCCAAAGTAGGACTAGGATTAAAGTGTTAATAGTTTGCGTTTAAGCGGTTACATGTCATTTCGACATTTTAGAGGGGAATTAACTATGAGTATTTTTGACCACTTCCGTTCGCGCTACGAAGCAGCTAAAGAGGAAGAGCTTTCGTTGCAGCAATTTCTGGATCTGTGTAAGGATGACAAAAGTGCTTATGCCAATGCAGCGGAACGTCTGCTGATGGCTATAGGTAAACCCGTGTTAGTGGATACATCCAAAGAACCAAGATTAAGCCGTATCTTTTCTAACCGAGTGATTGCTCGCTATGACACTTTCAAAGATTTCTATGGTATGGAAGAAGCCATCGAGCAAATAGTTTCGTATTTAAAACATGCTGCCCAGGGTTTAGAGGAAAAAAAACAAATTCTGTATTTATTAGGTCCTGTGGGTGGCGGTAAATCTTCCCTAGCAGAAAAGCTAAAAGATTTAATGCAGCAAATGCCAATTTATATCCTGACTGCAGATGGTGTCCGCAGTCCGGTCAATGATCATCCGTTCTGTTTATTTGACGTAAACGAAGATGGTGATTTACTACAAAAAGAATATGGTATCGATAAACGTTATCTGAAAACCATCATGTCCCCATGGGCAGCCAAACGTCTGCACGATTTTGGTGGCGATATATCAAGATTTAAAGTAGTTAAAGTTCGTCCATCTATTCTGGACCAGCTTGCCGTTGCTAAAACAGAACCTGGTGATGAAAACAACCAGGATATTTCATCCCTTGTAGGTAAAGTTGATATCCGCCAGTTGGAACATTTTTCTCAGGATGATCCGGATGCCTACAGTTATTCTGGTGCACTTTGTCGTGCTAACCAGGGTTTGATGGAATTTGTGGAAATGTTCAAAGCACCGATTAAAGTGCTTCACCCACTTTTAACAGCAACTCAGGAAGGCAACTATAACGGAACTGAAGGTCTGTCTGCCCTGCCTTATGAAGGGATGATTCTTGCTCACTCCAATGAATCAGAATGGCAGGCGTTCCGTAACAATAAAAACAACGAAGCATTCCTGGACCGTGTATATATTGTTAAAGTTCCGTATTGTTTGCGTGTTTCTGAAGAAGTCAAAATTTATCAGAAATTACTGGATCACAGTGAACTGATTAATGCACCTTGTGCACCAAGCACACTGGAAACATTAGCGCAGTTCAGTGTCTTGTCTCGTTTAAAAGCACCTGAAAATTCATCTATTTTCTCTAAAATGCGTGTTTACGATGGTGAAACGTTAAAAGATACCGATCCAAAAGCGAAAAGTTATCAGGAATACCGGGACTACGCGGGTGTAGACGAAGGGATGGCCGGTCTGTCCACTCGTTTCGCTTTCAAAATTCTGTCTCGCGTATTTAACTTCGATCAAACTGAGGTTGCCGCTAACCCGGTTCACCTTTTCTATGTCATTGAACAACAAATTGAACGTGAACAGTTCCCGCAGGAAACAGCTGAACGTTATCTTGAATTCCTGAAAGGTTATCTGGTTCCTCGTTTTGTTGAATTCATTGGCAAAGAAATTCAAACAGCTTATCTGGAATCGTACTCTGAATACGGACAAAACATCTTTGACCGTTATGTCACCTACGCAGACTTCTGGATACAGGATCAGGAATACCGCGACCCTGAAACAGGACAACTGTTTGACCGTTCAGCATTGAACAATGAACTGGAAAAAATAGAGAAAACTGCAGGTATCAGCAATCCTAAAGATTTCCGTAACGAAATTGTTAACTTTGTCCTTCGTGCAAGAGCGAATAACAATGGTAACAACCCTGTCTGGACCAGTTACGAAAAACTTCGCACTGTTATTGAGAAAAAAATGTTCTCAAATACAGAAGAGTTGCTACCAGTTATTTCATTCAACACTAAAACCTCATCTGATGAGCAGAAAAAACACGACGATTTTGTCGCGCGTATGATGGAAAAAGGCTATACAGAGAAACAAGTCAGATTGCTTTCTGAATGGTATCTCCGTGTACGCAAATCTTCATAATTCGATGCATTAGGTTGATGCTGCATAAATGCACTCATGAGGGGGATTTACCCCCCCTCTACTTTGCTGGCAGTTTGAGTGCACCTTCTGGTGATTCTATTTGGTAATAGTATTAACCAGAAGAAATGAATGAGGGGAAATTCATGGCGCAATTTATTGATAGAAGGCTTAACGGTAAGAATAAAAGCGCGGTGAACCGCCAACGCTTCTTACGTCGTCATAAACAAAAAATCAAAGAATCGGTAGCAGATGCGGTCAATCATCGTTCTATTACCAATACTGAAACTGGTGAAGAAGTTACCATTCCGAAAAAGGATATTAGTGAACCAATTTTTCATCAAGGTAAGGGCGGATTCAAAGAACGGGTCCATCCTGGTAATGACCAGTTTATAACCGGGGACAAGATTGATCGTCCACAAGGTGGCGGCGGTTCCGGTGGTGGCTCAGGTGAAGGTGATGCCAGTCAGGATGGTGAAGGTTCTGATGATTTCGTGTTTGAAATTTCTAAAGATGAATATCTGGATATTCTCTTTGAAGATCTTGCTTTGCCTAATCTGGAAAAAAGACAAATAAACCGAATTACAGAATGGAAAACTCACCGGGCTGGTTTCCAGACATCGGGTGTTCCATCTAATATTTCCGTTATCAGATCACTGCAACAGTCTCTGGCTCGACGTACGGCTATGACCTCAGGAAAACGCCGTTTACTTCATGAACTAGAAGAAGAATTAGATCGAATCAAACATCAGGAACCACCAGAAATACTGGAGGAAAAACGTTTAAAACAAGAAATTGAAGAGTTAAGGGAAAAAATAAAGAGTGTTCCTTTCATCGATACCTTCGATTTAAGGTTTAAAAATTATGAAAAACGACCTGTACCGTCCAGTCAGGCAGTCATGTTTTGTCTAATGGATGTTTCTGGCTCAATGGATCAGGCGACAAAAGACATTGCCAAACGTTTTTATGTCCTGCTCTATCTGTTCTTAACCAGAACCTACAAAAACGTCGAAGTGGTATTTATCCGTCACCACACTCAGGCCAAAGAGGTCGACGAACATGAATTCTTTTATTCTCAGGAAACAGGCGGAACCATTGTATCCAGTGCATTGAAATTAATGAAAGAAATCGTTGAAGACAGATACCCTGTAAGCCAGTGGAATATTTACGCTGCGCAAGCTTCAGATGGTGATAACTGGGCTGATGACTCACCTCGCTGCCGGACCTTATTGTCTGAAGATCTGTTACCTCAGTGTCAGTATTATGCCTACATTGAAATTACACGTCGTTCTCATCAGACATTGTGGCATGAATACCAGAAATTAGAGCAATGTGATAATTTTGATATGAAAAATATCCAGTCTGTAGAAGATATTTTCCCTGTCTTCAGAGAGCTGTTTCACAAAGAAGACGTCTAAACAGGAGTATTGGTTATGACAACGAAAACAAAAAAGGCCGCTCCGACAAAAACTAAAATGCTATCGGATGGCCCGGATTGGACGTTTGATTTGCTTGAGCAATATCATACTGAAATTAGAAGAATAGCAGAGCATTATAAGCTTGATACTTACACAAATCAGATAGAGATTATCACATCAGAACAGATGATGGATGCCTATTCCAGTATTGGTATGCCAATTAACTATCACCACTGGTCATTTGGTAAAAAGTTTATTCAGACTGAACAAGGCTATCGACATGGTCAAATGGGGCTGGCTTATGAGATTGTAATAAACTCTGATCCCTGTATTGCTTATCTGATGGAAGAAAATACCATTACGATGCAAGCCCTGGTGATGGCTCACGCCAGTTATGGGCATAATTCTTTCTTTAAAGGGAATTACCTGTTCCAGACCTGGACAGATGCCAGCTCTATTATTGATTACCTGCTCTTTGCTAAAAGCTATATCGCCAGATGTGAAGAAAAGTATGGTGTAAAAGAAGTTGAAGAAATTTTAGACTCCTGCCACGCACTGATGAACTTCGGTGTTGACAGATATAAACGTCCGGAAAAAATTTCTATTGCCGAAGAAAAAGCACGGCAGGAAGAACGCGAAGCTTATCTCCAATCACAAATAAACGATCTTTGGAAGACCCTTCCAAAATCTAAAGACACAGAGGAAGACCAGAAAATACGTTTTCCAAGTGAGCCTCAGGAAAATATTCTCTACTTTATTGAAAAACATGCTCCTTTGTTAGAACCATGGCAGAGGGAAGTTATACGCATTGTCAGAAAAATCAGTCAGTACTTCTATCCTCAGAAACAAACTCAGGTCATGAATGAAGGATGGGCAACATTCTGGCACTATACCATTTTGAATCATATGTATGATGAAGGATTGGTGTCTGAAAGGTTTATCCTGGAATTCCTTCACAGCCATACCAGTGTTGTTGCTCAACCTCCATACAACAGTCCTTATTACAGTGGTATAAACCCTTATGCTCTTGGATTCGCTATGTTTAGGGATATCCGGAGAATTTGCGAAGAACCGACGGATGAAGACAGAGCATGGTTCCCTGAACTTGCTGGAACTGACTGGTTAGAAGCCGTTCACTTTGCGATGCATAATTTCAAAGATGAAAGTTTCATCAGTCAATACTTATCACCTAAAATCATGCGTGATTTCAAATTATTTGCCATTAGTGATGATGATGAGAAAAACTTCATCGAAGTGAGTGCGATCCACGACGAATCCGGTTATCGGAAAGTTCGGGAAAAACTTGCGGCTCAATACAATCTGAGTAATTTAGAACCTAATATTCAGGTATATAACGTCAATGTTCGTGGAGACAGGTCTTTGACGCTTCAGTATGTTCCACATAACCGGATACCCTTGGATCCGAGCTATAAAGAGGTACTAAAGCATGTCCACCGCTTGTGGGGATTCGATGTGATTCTTGAAGAAAAAGCGGAAACAGGACACTCAGAGATTTTAAGTACTTGTCCAGGGAAGAAAGGAGATTAAGGATTTCAGGATTTCAGGATTTCAGGATTTCAGGATTTCAGGATTTCAGGATTTCAGGATTATTTTTCCTGGATCCTAAATCCCTGCAACCTTTATTTCCTTCCCTTCCTTTATCTCCTTCCCTTCCTTTATTTCCTTCCCTTCCTTTATCTCCTTCCCTTCCTGCTCCCTAAAACCCTTTATTTCCTTCCCTTCCTAAACCCTTAACAACCCTTCTCACCGCATCCAAATCCTCTGGAGTATCGACTCCAGGAGGCGGTGCTATTTCTGCAATATCTACATGAATTTTTTCACCATGCCATAACACACGTAGCTGTTCTAAACTCTCGATTTTTTCGATCGGACTTACTGGCAAATTGATATATCTTTCAATAAAACCCGCCCGGTATGCATAAATACCAATATGGCGTTTAAGTGGGTTAACTATTTCTTTAGTTGTTGAAAAATGGTCTCTATCCCATGGAATAGGAGCGCGGCTAAAATAGATAGCATAACCATGAGCATCCGTCACAACCTTCACGGCATTCGGATTAAAGACTTCATCGGAATCATTAATTTCAACCGCTAAAGTCGCCATTGGTGCCTCATGAGAAGCAAGGTTATCAGCAACCTGACGAATAATCTGAGGTGGCACTAATGGTTCATCGCCCTGAACATTCACAACAATATGATCTTCAGCAATCCCCATTTTTGCCACCACTTCAGCTAAACGTTCAGTGCCAGATTCATGAGTTGCGGATGTTATACACACCTGGCCACCAAAATTCTGGACGGCTGTTTTTACTCTTTCATCATCAGTTGCAACGATAACGTCATCGGCTCCCGACTTCAGAGCTTGTTCATAAACCCATTGAATCATTGGTTTATCACCAATCAATGCTAAAGGTTTACCAGGTAAACGAGTTGACTGATATCTTGCAGGAATTATGACTGTAAAAGACATTATCGCCCCTCATCCATAGACATGGCCCGGGCTTCAGACTCAAGAAGGACAGGAATACCGTCTTTAATCGGATAGGCTAAACGGTCAAATTTACAAATAAGTTCCTGACGTTCCTTATCGTAAGCTAATTTGCCTTTACACACAGGACAAGCAACAATCTCTAATAATCTATGGTCCATAGCTCTTTATGACCTCTTCAATTCTTTGAATAATTTTAGTTTCATCAGCAACACTGAACTGCGCATTAACAGGTAAATACCACCAATTCTCTTTGGCGTATTGACGACATTTTACTGCGTCTTTCTCCGTCATGATAATATCACCGTGATGTTCTAAAAACGGAGCTAGCTCTGTCTCCGTAAAAGCCTGATGATCGCCAAATGGAACAGTTTCAGTTATATCTGCATTAAGTTGTTGTAATGTTGAAAAGAACCGGGAAGGATGACCTATTCCGGCAAAAGCTTTAATCTTATTTAGCTTTTCAACCTCGATTTTTTCTCCACTAACTAAGTTGATTGCCAGATCTGGTGATAATGACATAGCAATTTCCCCAGAACTTATATCGCCACCATTGTTAAGCACAAAATCCACACTGTCCAAACGACTCATAGATTCTCTTAATGGTCCCAACGGAATAAAATGCTGATTTCCAAAGCGGCGCTGACCATCGACAACTACTAATTCGACATCTCTCGCCAACGCATAATGTTGCAGCCCGTCATCAGAAATAATGATATTTACATCATCCTGTAACAGCATTTTTACCGCATCGGCTCGCTTAGGAGCGACAACCACAGGTACCCCTGTTCTCGTTGCGATTAGTTTAGGTTCATCACCACATTCAGTTGGAGAGGTGTTTTCTGATACACGTAACGGATAATTATCCGATTTTCCCCCGTATCCTCTGGATACAATACCGGGTTTATACCCCTTGGATTTTAAGCATTCGGCAAGCCATACCACAACTGGTGTTTTACCATTACCACCAGCCGTAATATTACCGACGATAACGACAGGTACAGGGCTACGATAACATTCCTTTTTACCTGAAAGGTAATCCGTTTTCCTTTTTACACTGATATATTCATACAGCTTGCTTAAAGGATACAAAACCGGGAAAAACAACCAACCAAGATAAGAACGGCTGAACCAGAGTTTTTCAATCACAGCTATTCACCAAACTGAATTTTACAAAGTTGAGAATATGGGCCACCCAAACCGACAAGCTCAGTATGCGTTCCCCTTTCAACAATCTCACCATCATCTATCACTAAAATTTCATCTGCATTCTCAATGGTAGATAGGCGGTGAGCAATAACCAGTACAGTTTTATCTTTCTGAAGTTCATCCAATGCTGCCTGTATTGCACGTTCAGATTCTGTGTCCAGTGCAGACGTTGCTTCGTCCAGAATTAATACCGGTGAGTTACGTAACAGAGCTCGGGCTATCGCAATCCGCTGACGCTGACCGCCGGATAAACTCGCCCCATTTTCACCAATAACTGTATCCAGGCCATCAGGCATTTTATCAATAAATTCCATTGCATGCGCCAGTTTAGCTGCTTGCTCTATTTCTGATCTGCTGTATTGACCATCCGTCGCATAAGCAATATTGTTCGCAATGGTATCGTTAAACAAATGGACATTTTGTGAAACTAACGCAAACTGCTTACGTAAGCTGGTTAACTGATATTCCTGAATGTTATGCCCATCGAGCTTAATTTCACCACTGTCTACGTCATAAAAACGGGTAAACAGATTGGCAATAGTACTTTTACCTGAACCAGAACGCCCAACCAATGCCAGTGTTTTTCCTTTCGGTAAATCAAATGACACATTTTTTAGAGCCGGTTTTTCATTGTCCTGATAAGTAAAAGTGACATTGTCTACGCTGATGTCACCATTCACCTGTTCTTTAACTAAGGTTCCGGTATCTTTCTCTGTTTCCAGATCCATTAAATCAAACAAAGTCTGACTGGCGGCCATGCCTCGCTGAAAATCAGATGTCACACCAGTTAATGCTTTTAACGGACGCATCAGACCGAACATGGCTGAAAACACGACAGTGAACGTTCCCGCAGTCAACTGTTCTCTGACTGAATCAATACTGGCTAAATACAAAACAGTCACAACCGCAAACGAAGCAATCAACTGAATGACCGGGTTAGCAATAGACTGAGCCGCAACCAGTTTCATTGTTTGTTGACGCATTTTATTGCTTACGGAATCAAAGCGTTTGCTTTCAACGTCATGACCACCATAACTCAGAACAACTTTATGCCCTTTTAGCATCTGCTCTGCAGAAGAGGTTACTTCTCCCATGGCCGACTGCATATTTTTAGAGATATGACGAAATCGTTTGGAAACCACTCTGATCGCAAACGCTACCAAAGGTGCAACAACAAGAAGCACCAAAGACAGTTCCCAGCTGTTCCAGAACATAAGAAACAAAAGACCGACGATACTGGCACCTTCACGGACAATACTCACCAGAGCCCGGCTGGTTGCCCCAGCTACTTGTTCTGAATCATACGTAATTCGGGAAAGTAAACCACCGGTCGATTCTTTGTCAAAAAAGCTCACTGGCATATGCATGAATTTATTGAATATATTCTGGCGCATACGCATCACAACATGTCCGGATACCCAGCTTAAACAGTAACTGGAAACAAATCCGCTGGTCCCACGTAAAATGATCATTCCGAGAATAATCAGGGGTAATATTTTTAAAAAATTGGATTCTGCTGAACCAAATCCTTCATCAAGAAGAGGTTTTAATAATGACACCATATAGGTATCTGAAAAGGCATTAATAATCAATGCAATAGTGGCGACAATCAAACCAGATTTGTAATCACGGATATACGTCCACAGACGCTTAAACGTTTTCCAGGTGGTCTCATCCTTTTCAATAGACATAAATCATTGTGTTCTCTTTATAATTCGAGCCGCTATTCTACCTTTTTACGTAGCATCTGCCTATACCATGGATCTCCCTTCATACTTCTCTGTGTCTCTATTTGATATTTTTCCGGATAAAAGGTGATATGTATCTGTCCTGAATGTCCGGTATCAAGCCATTTTGCATTCACTTGATTATATTTTTCAACAACAGAAGGTTTTGGGAAATGCCAGGGATTGTCTCGCGCAAGACTCGCGATTGCGTAAGTCGGTCGGGTAGCGGCAATAAAATCCGAAGATGATGAAGTATTGCTACCATGATGAGGAACAATAACAATATCAGATTGTATATCGGGATTTTTTCTTGATATCACCCATTCACTATTCTTATCCACATCTCCGGTTAATAACACTGAATGTCCAAATTTATCACTTACTCTGACCACACAAGAATCAGAATTTCCCGGCACAGCCACAAGCACTTCAGGCCAAATGACCGAAAATAAAAGCTCTTGCCATTCCCAATGCTGTCCCGCAACACATTGTCGGTTATCAGATGATAGTCGACTACTTAATGTCCATTTTGGCTGCCAACTGTTAATAATATCTTGTTCACCTCCCGCATGATCATTATCTATATGGCTAATGATTAAGCCATCCAGCCTGCGTAACCCTTTATAAGTAAGCAAAGGGGAAATTACAGACTCCGCGATACTTCCTCCAGGCCAGCTTTTTCCAGTGTCATACAAGATATAGTTATTATTCTTCTGGATAAGCATTGCACTACCCTGTCCGACATCTAAGATATCAATACTCCAGTGATCCTTTGGTTTTTCCCACCCCAGAAACACAGCTATCGTCGTTATGGTCATTAACAAAAAACTCGGATTGGATAATGGTATTCGGAAGAAGATGACACTAAGAGCAACAAGCATGAGCAATGTGTGCACAAATGATACAGATACCCAATAGTTTTGCGAATATTGAGCAAATACAGGCACAAGACCTAACAGATGATCCCATAACAACCAAATAGGTTCGATACTGTGAATTTGCAACATAGTTACAATTAATAAAAGAAACAGTAAAGGGATAATAATAAAGGTAAACAGAGGGATAAAAACAAAATTATATAATCCGGAAAATAAGCTAACACCACCGAAAAACCAGGCACTAACAGGCATCATCACAAGACTCATCAACGTATTCGTGACAATCAACCTTAATATTCTGGACTGACATTTACTTGTCATCTGACCATTAACAAAAACTAATGTAACAGCAATAAATGAAAGCCAGAAACTCGATGAAAACAGCGCAAATGGCGCATAGCAGAGCACCAATGCTAAGGTGATTAGCAACCGGTAAAGCACGCTAACTTTGATTCTCAATGATGATAATCCAACGTTGATTATCACCATTATCAACGCTCGTGTTGTTGCCACACTAAATCCGGCCAGCCAGGTATACAGAAACGCAACAAAAATACCTGACAACGAAGGTAGCCAAAGAGACACTTTCCCCGTTCTGACTAAAACGCCTCCCAATCCTGAGCCAAGTAAATATGCGATCCCAATATGCAAACCGGAAATGGCAACTAAATGGGCCAGCCCACTTGTTTTCAGATACTCCCAGTCCTGATTCGTCAGCCCGGTCCGATCAGCAAATGAAATAGCCAAAGCCAGCCCATGATTTTCCAGGTTTACCACCCGTTCTGTAAATTCTTTATGCAACCAACTTCTAAAATTGGAACTTTCAGCAGAGAAAGAAACTTCACCCTGTTTTTTTGCAAAAGCTTTAGCCAGTATATTTTGTGAAAAATAATACTTTTCCGCATCAAAGCCGACTTCATTTTTTAAGCCCAGAATGGGTTTTAACTTAACATCCAACTGAATTATTTCGTTTAATTTCAAGTCATTTGCAACATATAGAAGAACACGAGGTCTTAACAATGAAGGAAACTGATAATTATTAACCTGATGGACCTGAATTATTCCCCGAAAACCGAAGTTATTTTGTTTAAAAAAGCTGTCAACTTTTCCAGTTATGGTAATATTCTGCCCGTAATAAAAAAGGTGCTTTTGTTGAAATTCCACAACATTGCCCTTTGCTATAATAAGGATTAATGCGACACTTATCCCAGAAATCCAGCGTAACTGGGAAAAAACGCAACTAAATATTAGCAGCAGGCTACAAATAACAAGCCATACTTCAGAAGGCATAAGAGGCCAGTAAGGTATGGTAAAAAAAGTCATGCAAAAAGAACTAAGCAACCAATAGTTCTTATAGAGAGTCATAATTTCCGATGCCTAGAAAATTTATAAAACGCTTTATGCCAGATCGAGAGTTAATCAAAAAACAAAAAGCTCTTAAGATATTTGGTAATCTTTTATACAACCCAAACTTGTGGTGTTTAAATCGTCGCTCGGCTGCGGGCGCGTTTGCTATTGGACTATTCATTGCGTTTGTTCCACTTCCCAGCCAAATGATCTTATCTGCCGGACTTGCTGTTGCATGTGGTGTAAACCTTCCTCTTTCTATTGCTCTTGTTTGGGTCAGTAACCCCATCACCATGCCGGTACTCTTCTACTTTGCATATAAATTAGGAGCCTGGGTACTCAGCGAACCACCGACACATTTCCACTTTGAGTTAACCTGGCAATTTCTCGTTGAACAAATGTCGAGTATCGCTCCACCATTACTGGTTGGTTGCATGATTTGTGGTTTAGTCTGCGCAATTATTGGGTATTTCGGCATCCAGGGACTATGGCGTTACTCAGTGGTCAGAAGCTGGCAAAAACGCCAACTTCGCTAGACTTCTTCACCAGATCAATCACAGTCTACTGATGAAATAGCAGAAACCCTATACAGAGAATTCATTTCTGGATTGAGTCTGACCGACTCAAAAGGAATGGAGGATCGAAAAGGATTATTTGTTGTGCCATATGTCGCAAAACGACTTTCTATATGGCACAACTATTTTTCACAATCTACAGATAATGTATTCAAAACTATTTACTGGACAGAACTCGTGCTGGTTCAAGACGACTGGCTTTTGATGCCGGATAAATCGTTGCCAGTGTACTCAGAATCAATGCTGTCCCAGAAACGACCACAATATCCATTATATGAATCTCTGATGGCAGAAAATCAACAAAATAGATATCTCCCGATAAAAATTGATGCCCTATGACTGTTTCAAGTCCACGGATTAACACGGTCAGCTTTGCGGCAAATAACACACCAATAAATGTCCCTGCCAATGATCCAATCAGTCCTGACATTACCCCCTGCCAGATAAAGATTTTTTTAATTAGCAGATCCGTCGCTCCCATTGTCCGCAATATAGCAATTTCCGAAGCCCGGTCTTTTACCGCCATCATCAATGTCGAAACAATATTAAAGCAGGCAACACTAATCACCAGAAACATCACCAGATATAAAATAGTTCTGACCATCTGAATATCGTGGTAAAGATAACCGTACTGCTGTTGCCAGTTTTTCAGATATACATAAGTTTCTAACTGATTGCCAAGCTCTCTGACAATCGAGGCTGCATGAAACACATCATCAACTTTTAATTCAACCCCAGTCACTGCATCACCGATATGAGTGTAGGCCTGAGCATCCTGCAAAGGCAGTAATGCAATATTGTGATCAATCTGTCCACTCAGTACCAAAAGACCGACAACTTTCAGTCTCACCCGACGCGGTGCCTGAAGTTTCTTAGACTGATTTTCCTGTGGAACCATAAGAGTCAGATAATCTCCGACAGTAACACCGAGTTTATCCGCCACACCTTTACCGACAACAACAACATGTTGACCAGGAATGAGTTTTGACCAGCCATTATCATTGATGAACTTATAGAGATCAGAAACTGATTTTCCTGATGAAAGATCAACCCCCCTAACCTGAATTGCTTTCAGATGCTCTGCTTTTTCTGCTAACCCGGTAAAACTCACATAAGGCGCACTGGCCAGAATGTGCGGATCTTGCTCTGCCTTTTCGACAATGCCCTGCCAGTCATTTATCGCGCCCTGAACCCCTTCAAACTCACCATGTGGAATTACAGATAACACCCGTTTTTCCAGCTCAGACTGGAACCCATTCATAGCAGATAAACCAATGATGATTACCGCCACACCAAAGGCGATACCTAAGGTCGAAGAGATAGAAATAAAAGACACCAGTTTATTGCGTTTTCTGGAACGACTGAAACGGCGTCCGATCGTAAGTGCTAAAGAATCAAACATAATACCCTCTTACAACAACTCACCATCTTGCATCAGAACTTTACGAGCCATCTTATCAGCCAGCTCATTATCATGCGTGACAATCAGAAAAGCCGTGCCATGTTCTTCATTCAGATCCCGCATTAAATCATAGATAGACAAGGCTGTTTTATAGTCCAGATTTCCTGTCGGTTCATCTGCTAATACAATTTCCGGATGATTGATAATGGAACGCGCAATGGCTACCCGTTGACGTTCACCACCAGAAAGTTCACTGGGGCGATGTTCCCCCCGATGAGACAACCCCACTAAGTCCAATAGTTTTATTGCTTGTGCTTGTGATTCTTTCGCGGATTTACCCGCAATCAGCATCGGCATAGCGACATTTTCAATCGCAGAAAAATCAGCTAATAAGTGGTGAAACTGATAGATAAAGCCAATATGCTGATTTCTGATTTTTGCTTGTTGTCCTGATTTCATCGATGTCAGAGACTGGCCCATAAAAGAGACATCGCCGCTGGTCGGTGTATCTAACGCACCAAGAATATGCAGTAACGTACTTTTACCTGAACCGGAGCTTCCGACGATAGAAACGAGTTCTTTCTTTTCAAGAGAAAAATCGACACCTTTTAAAACATGAGTTATCTGATCCCCCTCCTGATAGTTTTTAACTAAGTTTGAACAATGAAGAAGGTTACTCATAACGCAATGCCTCTGCAGGTTTGACAATAGATGCCCGATAAGATGGATACAAGGTTGCAATAATGCTTAATAAAATAGTTAATAGTTCAACCACGATAATCTGAGTCGGTTGTATTACAATCGGTAACTCGCCGCCAAAACTTAATAAATCAGCGCCAACAAACATTAAAATGCTGTTCAGATTCGCGGCAATCACAACACCGAATATTCCACCAATGATAGCGCCAATAACGCCACTACTCGCTCCCTGTACAATAAAGACAGACAGCACCTGTCTGTTCGTCATTCCCTGAGTTTTCAGAATGGCAACTTCGGACTGTTTCTCCATCACCACCATAATTAATGCCGAAATGATGTTAAATGCAGCAATCGCAATAATCAGCCCTAACATCA
Organism: uncultured Vibrio sp.; assembly: GCA_963676525.2. Classification (GTDB taxonomy): domain Bacteria; phylum Pseudomonadota; class Gammaproteobacteria; order Enterobacterales; family Vibrionaceae; genus Vibrio. The sequence continues at coordinate 718,007 of CAXXNB010000011.1, read as the reverse complement.
GACCCATCATGTTTTTTTCCATACTCACAGCCTGGAAAAGTTCACCTCGTTGCTCTCTCCAGTCAGACCATTTCCAGCCAGATGGAAGCTGTTGAAAAGAAGATGAGGTAATATCAAACGGATCGTTGAAATACAAACGCCAGCCGGATATCTGATTTTCTTTATAACGCAGTAATTTTTGAGCATCGGTCATATTGATATACATAATTTGCCCGTCAACATCCGAGCCAGTATTAAATATACCAGCCACCTTGAAATTTCGTTGACTCGGAATTCGTCCTAACGGGGTAAAAACACTGGCTTCCGTTACCATAAGTCTGACGGTATCACCAATAGAAACGTTAAGTTGTCTGGCAAGACGATAGCCGATAATGACGTTATATTGTCCTGCAACCAAATCGGTTACTCTTCCGCCAATCATATATGGACTGACTGAATTATCCGACATAGGAAGGACTCCCAGCACATATCCCGCAGACAATTCAGTTTCACTCTGAATCACGGCTTCACTTCTGACAATTGGGGTTGGTTTTTTCGCAACAGACCAGTTCACAAAAGTATCGGGAGGTGTTGTATATTCCGTGCGCTCACTGTTTTGAGAAACGATAGCTTGAGGAAGGACACCTAAAATTCGTTGTTTTAGCTGCGCTTCAAATCCATTCATAACGGACAGCACAGTCACCAGAGAAAGAACTCCAATAATAATTCCTGCCGTCGACATATAGGAAACAAATCGGCTGAATTTATCGGATGACTGCCCTTTTAAATAGCGCAAGCCAATAAATATTGTGAGAGGATGATACATAGCTCTACATAACTAAAGTCAGATGTCCTGTACTTTAACGATAAACGTTGGCTGGTTATAGTCTTAATTCGGCAATTCTTTGTTAAAACTTGATAAATTAAGCTTTTTATTGATAATCATAAAAAAGACTCAAAGGAAATCTCCCATGATCGATCAGGAATATTTTACAGTACATCATGCATTAAAAGTAAATATTGAAAAACTGGATCATGATTTTATTTTTCCGGAAGAATCGGTTTTTGAAGCAGAGATCCCTACGCCATTTATTATTGCCAATGAGTTTAGTCAGTTGGACTCAATGGCTGACTTAGCACAACAGGAACTCAAGGAACGAGGTTTAAAGCATGTACAACAGCTTCTGGATGCCCAGAATAGTAAGCTCAATCTGCTGCTGAATTTTATGCTGGCACAGCAAGACGACATAAGCACCAGATACACAACAATTTCTTTTGGTGCCAGTCAGCTTACCTTTCTCGCCCCCCAACTGTTTCCTGAAAATAATAAATTAAGAATCAAATTATTTTTAGAACATCCTGCATCGGCAATCTATCTTTATGGACATGTAACCGAATGTGAGCTCGTTGGCGAAAATCACCAGGTCACAGTAAAATATGACTTAGTGAGAGAAAATGATCAGGATATCCTGATTAAAGCAGCCTTGTTCCAGCAACAGAAATTATTGCGTCAACGCTCTTTAGAGCGAAATAAATAAGAATTCCTATACTCGAATGAAAATAAATCAGACACTTCCTTTTCTAAAGGCAACCAAATCCGGCGATAAAAAATACAATGGGAACCTTATTGGTGCCAGTTTATCACTGGCAATAGCAGAAGCAGCAAACCAGTCGAATCACCATACCTTAGTCGTTGTCCCCGATACCCAGACAGCGGTCAGGTTACAAAATGAAATTCGTCAGTTTGCCACAGGAGATGTCAGTCTGTTCCCCGACTGGGAAACTCTACCTTACGATAGCTTTTCTCCCCATCAGGAAATTATTTCTGAACGTATTGCCCGTTTGTATCAGCTCCCGTCATTAACAAACGGCATTACCATCACGCCTATCAGTACCCTGCTGCAACGTCAGTCACCACGAGAATTTCTGCTTCAGCATACATTGATGGTGAAAAATGGGGACTTATTTTCATTAGATAAACTCAGATCACAACTCGAACAATCCGGTTATCGCCACGTAGACCAGGTGTTTGGCCCCGGAGAATATGCTAGCCGAGGATCAATTCTTGACCTTTACCCTATGGGTAGTCACGATCCTTACCGCATCGATTTTTTTGATGATGAAATAGACACGATCCGAACTTTTGACCCGGAAAACCAGCGGTCTATTGAAGAAATTGACAGCATTAACTTATTACCTGCTCACGAATTTCCAACCAGTGAAGCGGCCATTGAGGAATTTCGCTCTCGCTGGCGTCAACGCTTTGAAGCAAGACGAGAACCAGAATCCGTCTATATGCAGGTTTCGAAAGGAACCTGGCCTGCAGGTATCGAATACTGGCAACCGCTATTCTTTGAAGAAACTGAAACGTTATTTGATTATGTACCGAACGACTCGCAAATTCTCGTAGTTGGTCAGATTGAACCAGCCATAGATACGTTTCTTGCCGATGTAGCAACCCGTTATGATCAGAGAAAAATTGATCCGTTGCGTCCGCTGTTACCACCAGATGAATTGTGGCTTAAAAAAGACCAACTGTTTGGATTACTAAATACATTCCCACAGACGTATTTTTCTCCAGATACGATCGAAGAAAAGGCAGGCAGAGTCAATATTGAAGTGACTTCTCTGCCGGAAATTAAAGCCAAACATAATACCAAAGAACCATTAGCTGATTTACGTCGATTCTGTGAAGCGTTTACCGGAAAAATTATTTTTTCTGTTGAATCTGAAGGACGCAGAGAAGCCCTGAAAGAGTTGCTCACTCCGGTAAAAATTAAGCTTTCTGAGTCCCAGAGTTTAGAAAAAGCACTTAGTAGTAAGTCTAAATTCAGCCTGCTCCTCAGCCAGGCAGAAAAAGGCTTTGTCTTCCCGACCAATGATATCGCCTTCATTTGTGAGTCCGATATTCTTGGTGATCGGGTGGTTCAGCGCAGACGCAAAGATAAACGCAATATCAACAACGATGCGGTGATCCGCAATCTGGCCGAATTAAAACCCGGTCAGCCAGTCGTGCACATTGATCATGGTATTGGTCGCTATCTCGGTCTGCAGACACTCGAAGCCGGTGGTATCACAACAGAATACGTGACATTGGAATATCAAAATGAAGCCAAGCTGTATGTCCCTGTTTCGTCATTAAACCTGATCAGTCGATATTCAGGTGGTGCAGAAGAAAATGCACCGCTACATAAATTAGGTGGTGATACCTGGTCTAAAGCTCGCCGAAAAGCGGCTGAAAAAGTTCGTGATGTAGCAGCAGAATTGTTAGATGTTTATGCAAAACGCGAATTAAAACCTGGATTTAAATTTCATTTGGACCGGGAACAATACAACTCTTTCCGTTCTTCCTTTCCTTTTGATGAAACTGACGATCAGGCCACGGCTATTAATGCAGTTCTGTCCGATATGTGCCAGCCTAAAGCCATGGATCGCCTGGTTTGTGGCGATGTCGGCTTTGGTAAAACAGAAGTCGCTATGCGGGCAACCTTTGTCTGTACGGATAACAGCAAGCAAGTCGCAGTATTGGTTCCGACCACGCTTCTTGCCCAACAGCATTTCGAAAACTTCCGCGACCGCTTTGCCAATTTACCGGTCCGGGTAGAAGTTCTTTCCCGCTTTAAAACTGCTAAAGAGCAGAAACAAATTATTCAGGATGTCGCCGATGGGAAAGTAGACATTCTGGTCGGAACCCATAAGCTGCTTTCCAATGATATCCGCTTTAAAGATTTAGGCTTACTGATTGTTGATGAAGAACACCGCTTTGGCGTTCGTCAGAAAGAAAAAGTCAAAGCTATGCGTGCGGATGTGGATATTCTGACCTTAACCGCCACACCGATTCCAAGAACACTCAACATGGCGATGAGTGGCATGCGCGATCTATCAATCATTGCTACACCTCCAGCCCGACGACTGGCGGTAAAAACGTTTGTTCGCTCTCGTGATAATAATACGACACGAGAAGCTATCCTGCGTGAAATCATGCGTGGTGGTCAGGTTTACTATCTGCACAATCAGGTAGAAACGATAGAAAAAGTCGCATCCGATCTTGCTGCACTGGTTCCGGAGGCAAGAATCACTGTTGCCCATGGGCAAATGCGTGAAAGAGAACTGGAACGCATTATGAATGATTTTTACCACCAACGATTTAATCTACTGGTGTGTACGACAATCATAGAAACCGGTATTGATGTCCCTACTGCAAATACCATGATAATTGAACGGGCAGATAAATTTGGTTTAGCTCAGTTACACCAGTTACGGGGACGCGTCGGTCGTTCACATCATCAGGCTTATGCCTACTTAATGACCCCACCACCTAAAGCGCTCACCAAAGATGCGGTTAAACGCTTGGAAGCATTGGCCTCTTTAGAAGATTTGGGCGCAGGCTTTACTCTGGCTACTCACGATCTGGAAATACGCGGTGCTGGTGAACTACTGGGTGATGAACAAAGTGGTCAGATTCAGTCCGTTGGATTTACGCTTTATATGGAAATGCTGGAACAGGCTGTTGAGGCGCTTAAATCAGGCAAAGAACCGGCACTGGATGACTTACTTAAAGAACAAACCGAAGTTGAGCTGCGTTTACCGGCACTGCTTCCGGATGACTTTATCCCGGATATTAATACCCGTTTGTCCATGTATAAACAGATTGCCAGTGTAGGTGATGTTGATGAGCTTAATGAACTAAAAAGTGAAATCATTGACAGATTTGGTAAACTCCCAGACCCGGCACTTAATTTGTTATCAGTAACGAAATTGAAACTGTCAGCAGCCAATCTGAAGATCAAAAAAGTAGAGGCGCATCAAAAAGGTGGCTATATTGAGTTCTATCCGAATGCTGACATTGATCCTGGCTATTTAGTTAAACTATTGCAGTCACAACCAAAACAATTTTCGTTAGAAGGACCTACTAAATTTAAATTTAGTATTCCATTACCAGACAGAGTCCAGCGTATCGACTTTGTCACAAATATGCTGGACGAATTTTATAATAATCGTCTTGCAGTAGCTTAATTTTTTCTTTTTATGCAGACCTCGTATGGAGCAATAATGAAACGACTGGTCCCTTTACTTATGCTTTTTTTCGCTTTGCCTGTTATGGCAAAGCGTCAGTTTGATGTAGAAGTAATTATTTTTAAGCGCAATATTTCAGCGGAACAAACCAATGAATCCTGGCCGAATTCTTTACCGCCGATCGATTTTAGCCGTGTAGGAAACCTGGCATCATCCGCTTATCTGGAACAAAAAGGCGTAACATTACTTCCAAACTCGGAGTATCAGCTTAACGAACAAGAGCAACGCCTCAGAAATCATGCCGGATTTAAAGTGCTGCTACACACAGCATGGCGTCAGGGCGATCAAGGAGAATATTCGGCGCCGAAATTTCATATTCTGGCCGGGAAAAACTACTCTGGCCGCTTTAACCCGAATGGAACTCCTGTCGGTAGTCAGACCAAGCCGGCAGTGACAGGCATGACTGAAAGTTCAGTCCCTTCACCTATTTATGAGTTAGATGGCAAACTGCAGATTTACGTACAACATTATTTGTATGCGAATGCAGTACTGGATTTAAAAGAACCGAGTGTCAGAGAAGTTGCCATAGTCAGCACTATGCCTGAAGACGCACCGGACACATCTACAACCGTACCTTCAGATAGTGGAAATGAAGCCACTAAATTTGGTCATTTACAAAATGTCAGTCCTGAAGTGGAAACGCAAACATTTCTTAAATCGTATCGACTTGATCAGAAACGTCGGATGAAAAGTGGAGAAACTCATTACTTTGATCATCCTCTCATGGGCATGATTATTCAGGTCAGAAAAGCGAATGATTAACAAAAATAACTAACAAAGAATAATAAAAAAGCGCCAATTGGCGCTTTTTATATGTTTAATATTTATCACACGGATTAGTGAAGTTTTAGCTTCGGTTTTAAAACCCGGTTAATCCGCCCTACCAACATCATAAGTCCGGTTTTAAATGCTCCATGAATCGCTATCTGATGCATCCGGTATAGAGAAACATATACGACACGAGCAATTCGACCTTCAACCATCATAGACCCACGAGTCAAATTCCCCATCAGGCTTCCGACCGTTGAGAAACGGCTCAGAGAAACCAAAGAACCATGATCTTTGTATTTATAAGCTTTTAGCTCTCTGTCATTTAGCATAGCGATAATATTGCTAAAAGTTCTCGATGCCATCTGATGCGCAGCCTGAGCACGAGGAGGAACGATCGAACCATCAGCCTGAGCACACTGAGCCAAATCACCAATAACAAAAATATTATCGTCAGCTGTTGTCTGAAGGGTCTCTTTTACAACAATCTGGTTAATTCGGTTTGTTTCCAGACCCGCCAGGTCTTTTACAAAATCCGGAGCTTTAATACCTGCGGCCCAAACCATGATATGAGCATGTATTTTCTCACCATCTTTGGTAGTAAATCCATCTTCTTCGGCGTTAGTCACCATAGTGGAAGTACGCACATTCACACCCAGTTTTACCAGTTCAGCATGCGCAGAACCTGAAATTCTTGGCGGCAGTGCAGGTAAAATCCGTTCTCCGGCTTCGATCAAATTGATATTCAGTTTACTCGAATCTAAATCACCGAAACCATAAGTCTGAAGCTGTTGCAGCGCATTATGCAGTTCTGCAGATAATTCAACACCTGTTGCACCGGCACCGACGATTGCGATATCAACAGAACCTTTACCACGACGTGCATGCAACTTCAAAAACTCATTATTCATATCGGTTCTGAAACGAAGCGCCTGCTCTGGGCTATCAAGGAAAATACAATTTTCTCTCACACCAGGAGTGTTGAAATCATTGGAAATAGAACCAATGGCTAAGACTAAAATGTCATAATCGATTTCTCGACTTGCAACTAATAAATCGCCATCTTCATCATAAAGATCATCAAGAACAATTGCTTTTTTCTCGCGATCGATATCTTTCAAACTACCCATTTGAAAATCAAAATGGTAATTTTTAGCATGAGCACGATAGCTTAAACCATCGACACCTTCGTCTAGGAAACCTGTTGCCACTTCATGCAATAATGGTTTCCATAGATGGCTCGCCTTCCGATCAACCAAAGTGATATGCGCACGCTGTTTACGACCTAATGTACGACCTAATTTTGTCGCAAGTTCTAAGCCACCAGCGCCACCACCAACAACAACTATACGAGTCACGGCATAACCCCCAAAAGATTAAAATATTAAAAATCAAAAGCTTAATAAGACAACCGGGTAATTCCCATTGTCTGAAATTTGTATTTGTTCACGAGTTTCTGAAGTGTAATCCCTGCATTTGATGACATACTGCAGTTAAAGGCAATTTCGGTGAACAGACTTGATGATATACAATGTGTTAATAATTCATTTTAATTTTATTGACCAACATCAAGTAAATTTTTGGGTAGCTATTATATAGAGCAAAAAAACCGATGCAACTTATGCAACTAAAGAAACTGCTATAAAATGTAAAAAAATGTAGCATTTTATATAAAAAAGGCAGCTTACCCGCTGCCGTTTTTTAATACTAAATTAAATTATTTATTTTGACTCTTTAAACAATTGAATTTCTTTAAGATGTTGTGAGATTTTTTTAAACTTATGTGTCTGCGTATCATCCCAAATCACTGAGTAATATGGGGATAATTCAGAAGAAATTCGTTGTGTATCAAGTAGTTCATCATTTTTAGATAATATAACCAAACACCGTCCCTGATTTTTCACTCTAAAATTTTCAACACACTTAGTGGCAATATCGACATATTCCTCCGGACGGTCGATCGAGCCTTCCATATTTTCCTGCGGGAATAAATTTGGATTGAAAATAACCTGTTTGATTCCGCATAAGAAACCGATACGTTCAGACCAATATCCACCCAGTCCAACCCCGCAAATCAGCGGCGCAGTATCGTTGGATGATTCGAGTGCTTTGGAAACTTCTTTTAAAAGGTGTTGCATATCATGCTTGGGATGAAGAGTGCTGTAACTGATGAATCGGACATCATCATCAATAAACTGCAACTGCATGACTTTTTCATGATTGCCCGGACTTGTTGAGTCAAACCCGTGAAGATAAATAATCATATTTCCTCTCCATGTAATGCTATGCTTTTAATCTAACACAAATAGCATGGGTATGAAGAATTCAATATTAATTTTCTGCTAAATCAAACAGAAATTTGTGGTACGAGTTCATTAGCCCATTTGAGATAGTCAGCGCCACACCCATGATAGTACGCGACCAGATACCATAAAAATGCCATAAATTTTACTCTAGGCATCCAAGCCTTAACACCGATGGTCCAATCATTGACATTTTCTAAACCATTTCTGCGACAATAATCAGCAACAAACTTAATCAAGTCTGATTGCCCCATAAAGATCGTCATCGCAATATCCAACCTTGGATCGGCTATCGATGCATATTCCCAGTCAATTGCTTTTAACCCTTGTGCAGTACGAATAATATTATGTGTTCCAAGATCAAAATGACATAAGGTGCTTTCTTGATGACTCAGCAGTGATGGCATGACTCTCAGTGAGTGATACAAAGACTTGTACTGCGCCATTTCCGGATGAGATTCAAGAGATAACCAGTAACGATCGATCCTTGCAGTATAATTGAAAGGCGATACAGGAATCGTTCTGCAATCCTGCTTATGAATTTCTGACAATAAGCAAGCCAATTCAGTATCGGACAACTCAGACACCGTATCCCCTTCAACCCACTCAACTAATATACCTTCAGGCTGACGGGAAACAGGTTTAGGTGCGAGATGAGGCGCTGACTTATGTATTGCAGAAAGTATCTGATATTCCTGCTGTCGGGAAATAGACAGTTTTCTGGTTAAGAAAGTAACAGGCCTCCAAATATATGGAAGCCCATCCTCACCATAAACTTTCCAGCAACGGTTGGTTAAGCCACCAGCGAGCGTTTCCGCATAAGATGGCAACGTACCCCAAATCCGTCCTATCGCGGTAAGACTTGAATCAAAGGCACATGCTTCATCCCACTGAATTCTGGCCATAAGCGAATTCTATAAGCCAAACATGCTGCGAGACTGCTCTTTACGAATTTCGGTTTCATCAGCCCACTCAATCAAACCAGATTTGATATCCATTAAACGCATTGTCATCTTGTAGTAGATATCTTTATCACTGCCATCTTCTTTTACGATACTTGATAAATTACCATACAACATGTACTGAGCACCGACCATTTTTCCAAACTGCACAGAACTGCCTTTATCGACAAGTTGATCATTATTCTGGAACTGAAGTTGCTGACGAACGTCTTCGACTCTATCCATATCAACAAATCGGAATTTACCTGAATTCAACATCTTGGTACTGATCGTATCAGTAATGGATTCGGTATCAATATGCTCACTGGTTTTGTTTTTAATACCATCGATAAACACGATAGGTCGTGAACTGTTGGTAATAGCCGCTACAGACCCTGACATCATCATACTGTCAACCATATCTGAGGCAATTTTCTGTAAGTCAGTTGATCCGAAATCAACAGTTTTGGTTTCAACCGCCTGGGCATCACCATACGAAACATTATTAGCACAGCCAGATAAAACAGCAGCCAAACCTAATAATACAATTACACCTTTCTTCATCGTTATTTCCTTAAATATCAGGCTATTTGGATGCCCTTACCTGTAAACGAAAATTTTTGCCTTTAGGAGAAACGGAGACCTGTGACAGTGACTCCATCTCTTTACCGCCAATCACTACCCGCTTCCACGCATCTGGATTTATATTAACTTCCAGACCATCGTCATCATACCAGTAGAAACGGTATTCTAACGTCTGGCTGTAATCGTCTAAATTCTCAAGTCTGACGACACCACGGGTATGTCCATTAACTTCCTGAGTCGAAATATCGTCGACCCTGATGTGAGAAGACAATGAACTATCTCCAAATAATACCCGTTGATATTCACTATCTACTGATAATCCAGATGTCTTAGAACTGCATCCCATTATCGCGATACTGCTAAAAAGCAATACAAACAATATCTTCTTCATCATAGTCTTCCTAATTTCTTATGCCAAATGACAGTACTTGATCCTTGCTGAGAAATCCAAACTAAAACCGTATTCCCTTTTTGAACATCAAAATTATAACTCTTCATACCTATTTGAATGTTCTGTATCCCGGGAGAAACTATTTTTTCAGCTGTTGTCACTTTGCCTGGTAAAGATAACCAACTCCGGGTATCGGGTTGTTCCGTCAGAGTATTCCATACACTGACCATCATACTTGCTAATTCATTATCCTTTGCTAATTCCTGACGTACCTGATCTTTTATAACCAGACGCATAGCTTGTCGGAAGATAGTTGAAACGATCCTTTCCCGTAAAGCATATGCCGCCATATGATTGACATCCGTGATATTTTCATCAGCAACGGGAGTATTATTAACCGTTACAGGCAACTCTTGGTAAACACCACTCCTGACACTATCATAGTAAGGCAACGCCAAAGAATAAATGACGGGCCGACTGTGACTATCAATTATAGGTAAGGATAGTTTCCAACTTTTCATCGCTTTCACAACACCTTGTTCTCTTATAATAATAATTCGGCCATTATCAGAATGAGTATAAGGTATTACCCGGTTTTTATACTTTTTACGCAGTAAAACCAAATCATCTTTCATATGAAGCTTTTCGGCACACCGAATTACAGCATCAATTACCGTATTATTTTCCGGAGCGACTGCTAATGCTCTATTATAGTCGATATAGGCATCATTTAAGTCATTGGTCGCTTCGTAAATAAGACCAGAAAAGAAAAAAAGATATCCATTCTGAATGGCTGACAGAGTATCTTCAGAGCCTGGATAATGGGCTAAAACACTACCCACATTGGGAGATATTCCTTCCTTGTTTAAGGTTTCCTGCTCACGTTCAAGGGAATCTTGCCTTATTTTTTTCGCTTTTTTCTGGACTATATTGGCACGCCGCATTTCAACCAGGGCGTCAGTAAAGTTATTCTGATTTAAGTAATTTAATGCCATATACAAATGGAAAAATCCAACTTCGTAATCGGCAGGTTCGTATGTGGTGAGATTGTCATTAACTGAAAGAGCAGCAAACGACTGAGCTCCTTCACTAAGTGAAATAAGGGCTTTTTCCTGTTGCTCTTTTAATGCTTTATCGCCAACATCAAAAAACTGCTGACTGTCTTCAACATCCTGCTTCAGTAATGCCAGGCGTCCCTTTTCAAAACTCGACAGTATAGGACCGGCACCATCAGCATTAAGTTCTGACTGTGCACTGGAATAATCCCCCTGAACGAGGGCCTGATGCATTTCCTGATTTTGAGCACTGTAATGACTAAAAAAATTACCCGCAGTAAAACTAGAACACCCAAAAATGAACAGAGAAAAGACAAAAACGAAGATATTACGGATTATTGAAAATGATGATAAATGCACTTCAGACATGAAATTACCAATAGCAATATTTTTTCCTTGGCAGCAGCTTACCATTTAACTACCGCCAAGATTTTCAAGCAACTATCCCATCAATAATGGGCCTAATGGCTTACCACCAAGCAGGTGCATATGAATATGGTATACTTCCTGCCCGCCATGTGCATTACAATTGACAATCAGACGATATCCATCCGCCGCAATACCTTCCTGCTCTGCTAATTTTTTAGCGACTGTAAACAGACGGCCCAGAGTTACTTCATCATCATCTTCAACATCATTAATCGTAGGGATCACTTTGTTAGGAACAATGAGAATATGTGTTGGTGCTCGGGGGCTAATGTCTCTGAAAGCAGTAACAAGTTCATCCTGATAAAGGATATCAGTCGAAATCTCTTTTCGAATAATTTTACTAAATATAGTTTCTTCAGCCATGAAGCTCTCCCCAAAAGCGATGATTGACTAAATTATTTCAGAAAATGACCAACGCCAAATCCCGGAAATTACTTAGTTTATTGCATTTTATGTTGTCAAAAGTATGCGCTACGGCAGACAAAAGCTCAACAAAAAGTCTTAATAAATCGAGCTATAAATTACAAATGCGTGCAAAACAACCAATCTACATCACCTGGATAGCAATCCTGATAACATACCGTACAATATACAGCCAACTTATTAAATTATAACTGTTATGACAGAAATTTGACGTAAAACATTTGGTTATATTACTTATTTATAAAATTACCCCTTGTTTTTCAACGCCAGTGACTTTATATCTATTTAGGCTTGCTTTCTTTTTTGTCCTTCTTTTTTAGCAAGCGAAATTTGAGGATAATCCATGACCATCCATGTTGGCATAATTGACCAGGATCCCGTTCGTTTGGTAACGCCATTGCTCGACCACCGAAGTACAGCCAAACATATCATTTTAATTGGCGACGCATCTCAAAAACCTGTTTTTTACCGAATTAAGGGCGTTCTCGAGCAAAGAAATATTATTACTGAATACTATGAGATCCCTAGCGGCACTAACATTCTTTCCATTAAAAAATCTATTGATAAACTCGCATTGCAACTTGCCCAAAAAGATAACTCAATTCGGCTAAATGCCAGTTGTGGTCTGAGACACAGGTTACTTTCTGTATATGAAGTTTTCCGTAGTTATGAATGGCCTATTTTTGTTGTAGAACCGAATTCAGACAGACTTTGCTGGCTGTTCCCGGATCACTACCATGATACTCAGGTTCAGGACCATATTACTATTTCTGATTATCTGACTATTTTTGGTGCTAAAGGTGAATTTTTTGAGCAGGAAATTGAACCTGCATTAGATAATACCTTGTACAAACTCGGTGAACGCTGGGCAAGTAATGCTTTAGAGCTCGGACCTGGGTTAGCAACATTAAATTATCTTGCTACTACGTGTCGTAAAGAACAAAAACTGGATGTTGAGCTTTCAGAAAAACAACAAGGTTATCGGGAACTTAATATTCTTATCACGGACCTTGTTGAAGCTAAAATTGCTACATACAGCAACGGTGTTCTGACATTCGCAAACGAAGATGCCAGACGTTTTTCCAACGGTGAATGGCTTGAGACTTTAGTCCATAGCACAGTCAAACAACTTCAGGATGATTTACCTACAATTCAGGACCGTTCACTGAATGTTCAGGTGTACCGTCAGTTAGGTGAAAGAGAAGTCCGCAATGAACTGGATGTTGCAACTGTAGTCAATAACAAACTCCATATTATTGAATGTAAAACAAAAGGCATGAGAGATGACGGAGATGATACTCTTTATAAATTAGAATCATTGCGTGATCTGCTTGGTGGCTTACAGGCTCGGGCAATGTTAGTCAGTTTTCGTCCATTAAGACAAAATGACATCACCAGAGCTCAGGATCTTGGTCTTGCTCTGATTGGTCCAGATGAACTAAAAGACTTGAAGGTTCATTTAAACAAATGGTTTATGGAAGCTGGTGGACAGGAAAACGAATAACAACATAAATAGAGACCCACAGAAATAAAATTGACTGTGGGTCTCTACAATTAGTTAACGAAGATCAGAAAATATTAATGCTCATCTTCAGTAAAACTGGTCGGTAAATTTACTTTCATACTTTGCCAGATTAGTGAACTATCTATGCCATATTGACGAATAGTTGCAGCCAGATCTTCTCTCAGATCCTTTGTCGTGCCCTGGCATATAGTTAAAAGATCACGATAGAATTTGAGAGCAAGAGCACGTGCCTGCGGATTGGAAAAATAATAACTGCCGACACGTCCATACAATTTCTTAAGCCCGTTAAAAATTAAACCATAAATTTGGTTGCCGGAATGGAATGCTAAACGTTGAAATAACATGTAATCATAATAATTAAATGTTTTCGCAATGAGTAAATCTTCCCTTTCATCCGAATCTTTCTCAAAATCATCTTTAACCTGTTCCAGGATTTTGTCAGCATACGGGAATTGCTCTATAAACTGATCCCATGATTCTGCAGCCAATAAAGCTTCGCACGATTCAATAACCCGGGTAATTGTTTTTGCAGACTTTTCTGAATTAGCTTTAAATGCATACCGCATAAATATCGGACTGATATTACTTCTCGCTGCTAATAAATCTTCAACTATTGTTGTTGCATTATCGGCATCAAGAGTCATCAGTGTATCAAGAATATGAAGTCCAGAGGTTTCCATAAACTGATTCACTTTTGTTGGCTTTCCATGTTGAATGGTTAACCAACCGTCTCTGGCTAATCTCTGTAACACTTCTCTTAGTGTCGTTCTGGTAACACCAATCAGCTCGGATAACTCTCGTTCAGCAGGAAGAATCGAACCTGGTGGAAATCGACCATTCCAAATACTTTCAATAATATACTTTTCAGCAAAACCTGCTGGGCTCTTTGCCTTAATGACCATTAAATAGTGTTCCAGATGCTCTCTGTGTGAATGGCACTCATCATACCACTAGTTTTTCTATATCGGAAACTTATGAATAAAATGAGCTTATTCTCATCATAAACAGAATATTTTGAACAACAATTAACCAATCATAGCCCCATACTTTGATTTAGCCCAAAATTATGGCGTTTAAAAAAAAATACTCTAAGAACCTATCGTGTATATTAAGTTACTTAATGGTTATTTAAGTTACTTAACCATTCTTTACTGATTAAAATTCCAAAATAAGATGGTTAGTTACTTTAGCACTCACTGCACATATTGAAACTAACATAATCTAAATATACTAAACATCCGACAACAAATCTGGTACGAATAATTATATTGGAACTTAAGTAATACTTATTAACGGGGCGTGGCGAAAATATAATATAAAACATATCGCTACAAAAATTTACAACGACAAGAGTAATAAAATATGCCGATCTCTTTAGGAAATGCATTTATCAAAAATTTTCTTGGTAAAGCGCCAGACTGGTATAAATTGGCAATCATCGCTTTTCTGATAATCAACCCAATAATCTTTTTCACTATTAGTCCATTCGTTGCAGGCTGGGTGCTTGTTATCGAATTTATCTTCACACTTGCCATGGCATTAAAATGTTATCCGCTCCAGCCAGGAGGATTGCTTGCAATAGAAGCCATTGCTATAGGAATGACTTCAGCAGAACAGGTCAAGCATGAACTGGCAGCCAACTTAGAAGTATTAATGCTTTTAATCTTCATGGTTGCCGGCATCTATTTTATGAAGCAGTTACTATTGTTTATTTTTACTAAAATATTACTGGAAATTAAGTCCAAAATTGCTTTATCTCTGGCGTTTTGTCTGGCTGCTGCATTTTTGTCGGCATTTTTAGATGCACTAACTGTTATCGCTGTCATTATCAGTGTTTCGGTGGGTTTCTATGCCATCTACCATAAAGTGGTCTCAGGGAAAGGCTCATCAGCAGCTCATGACCATACCACAGACGATCATCTATCCGAATTAACTCGGGAAGATTTAGATGAATATCGCGGCTTTTTACGCTCACTGTTAATGCATGCCGGTATCGGTAGCGCCCTTGGCGGTGTAATGACCATGGTTGGTGAACCACAAAACTTAATCATTGCCGATCAGGCCGGATGGCAGTTTGGCGAATTTATTATTCGTATGGCCCCAGTCACCATACCGGTATTCATCTGCGGCTTGCTTACATGCGCTCTTGTCGAAAAAATGAAATGGTTTGGTTACGGTGCTGAACTGCCTCCTCATGTAAGAACGATATTGGTGGATTATGAAAAAGAATCACGCACCCAGCGAACTAATATCGATGTAGCAAAGTTATGGATTCAGGGTGTCATTGCAATCTGGTTAATCATCGGTCTAGCTTTACATCTTGCAGCCGTTGGCTTGATCGGTTTATCAGTCATTATTCTGGCTACATCGATGACAGGAATCACAGAAGAGCATGCTTTAGGCAAAGCATTTGAAGAAGCATTACCATTTACAGCTTTGCTTGCAGTATTTTTCTCTATTGTTGCCGTAATTATCGATCAGCATCTGTTTAAACCTGTTATTGATGCTGTACTGCATATAGAAAATTCAGATATGCAGTTAGCACTGTTCTATCTAGCAAATGGCATGTTATCTATGGTGTCTGATAACGTCTTTGTCGGAACGGTTTATATAAATGAAGTCAAGACAGCCTTGCTTGAAGGTATTATTAGCCGGGATCAGTTTGATTTACTAGCTGTTGCCATCAATACAGGCACCAATTTGCCTTCTGTAGCGACACCGAACGGACAAGCTGCATTTTTATTCCTGTTAACATCTGCATTAGCACCATTAATTCGCTTATCCTATGGTCGCATGGTATTAATGGCATTGCCTTATACTATTGTTCTTGCCGTTGTTGGCTTAATAGGAATCATGTTCTTTGTTGGCCCTGCGACAGACAGCCTTTACCATCTTGGCTGGTTAATCGAACATACCGGTGTGGCCGTTAACCATACAGTGTCAACGATTAGTCACTAATTATGTGTTGATAAATGAACTAATTCGGGATAAAAAGCTCTGAGTAATCAGAGCTTTTTTTTAGGAATATTCTTGTTATGTTTTCTTCTCTTAAACAATTTTCGACAACCCGATACTCATGGGGACTCCTGTTTTTATCTGCCATTGCTTTTGAATTATGTGCTCTTTACTTCCAACATATAATGGCTCTTGCACCTTGCGTTATGTGTATTTATGAAAGAGTCGCTATGTGGGGATTAGCATCTGCGGCTTTAATTGGATATATTGCACCAGGTAATTTTATCTTTCGCTGGTTAGGTCTGATTTCATGGCTGGGGATATCAATAAGAGGATTATTACTGGCGCTTGAGCACGTTCAGTATCAGTTGCATCCATCACCATTTGCCACCTGTGATGTGTTCGTGCAATTCCCTTCCTGGGCACCGTTAAATCAATGGATTCCATGGATGTTTGAAGCCTATGGGGACTGTAGTGAGATCGTCTGGACATTTCTGAATTACTCAATGCCCCAATGGCTGATCGTTGTCTTTGCCGCTAACCTGGTAATTTCAGTTATTTTTATCCTGGTTCAATTTACAAAATCCAAATAGAATCTAAAAAAATAGCCTACAGTTTAGTTGGCTATTTTCCTTTATTTCATCAATTATCAAATTTAATTATTGTGGCGATTAGGCGCCGGAGCTAAAACTTCCCGGTTACCATTATGGCCGGGAGCACTGACAATCCCCTGAGCTTCAAGCTGTTCAACAATTCTTGCCGCTCGGTTATAACCAATCTTAAATCGACGCTGCACACCAGACACCGACCCTCTGCGACTTTCAACAATGTACTCCACTACCTGATCAAATAGCGGATCCATATCGTCATCTCCTTCCATTGATTCGCCAGGAAGAAGTGAATCAGGTCCTTGATCGCCATTGGTAATTTCAGTGATATAGTTAGGCTTACCGCGAGCTTTCCAGTTATTAACCACCGCATGAACATCATCATCAGAAGCAAAAGCACCATGTACACGAATGGTATGACTCGAGCCCGGAGGAAGATATAACATATCCCCCATACCCAATAATGACTCAGCACCACCCTGATCCAGAATCGTTCGTGAGTCCGTTTTAGTAGAAACGGTAAACGCGACCCTGGTTGGAATATTCGCTTTAATAAGGCCGGTAATAACATCAACAGACGGACGCTGGGTCGCCAATATCAAATGTATCCCGGCAGCCCTGGCTTTTTGCGCTAGGCGGGCAATAAGCTCTTCGACTTTTTTACCTACCACCATCATCAAATCAGCAAACTCATCAACCACCACCACAATATAAGGCAGTTTTTCCAATAATGGAGGTTCAGCATCCATACTGTCCCCTTCTTTCCACAGAGGATCATGGATTGGATGACCGGCTTCGGCAGCCATTTTTAATTTTTCATTAAATCCTTTTACATTACGGACACCGACCACTGACATAAGCTTATAGCGCCGTTCCATTTCAGCAACGCACCAACGCAGAGCGTTAGATGCATCTTTCATATCTGTTACCACTTCTGACAACAGATGAGGAATTCCCTCATAAATAGAAAGCTCTAGCATCTTAGGGTCAATCATGATGAAACGAACATCTTCGGGTGTTGATTTATACAACATGCTCAGGATCATAACGTTCACACCAACAGATTTACCAGAACCTGTAGTACCGGCCACCAGCACATGCGGCATTTTTGCCAAATCAGCCACAACCGCTTCACCGGCAATATCTTCACCTAATACAACCGTTGTCGGTGATTTTGATTTTATAAATTTTTCACTACTGATAACGTCAGATAAGTAAACCGTTTGACGGCTGGTATTCGGCAATTCAAGTCCTACATACGGTTTACCTGGAATAACTTCAACTACCCTTACCGCAGCTGCAGATAATGAACGAGCTAAATCCATCGATAGGCCAGAAATCCGGCTCACTTTTACTCCGGGTGCGAGATCAAGTTCAAAGCGGGTAATGACCGGTCCGGGATAAATTCCGACAACTTCCGCATGAATTTTGTAATCGGCCAGTTTGGATTCAACCAATCGGGCTATATCTTCCAGTGCCTGTTTATCGATAAAGTTTTCACGTTGTTCAGGAGAATAAAGAAGTTCCAACGTGGGCATTGGCTCTTTTGGCTTAGGTAGAGTATCAGTTGGTCTGACAAGGAAAGGATTCTGCTGAGCAAGATTCACTCTCTGAGCATCTTCGACCATATTCTGGAAAGCAACAACATCTTCATCTGCGTTATTTTCCACGATTTCATCATTGTCATCCTCTCCCTCTCCTGCATCTTCCTTATCAATTTCCTCATCAACATCAGGAAGCGATGACATTATCGGATAGGATTCTTCTTCATTATCTATCTCTGGCACTGTTGCCATAGAAAATTCATCAGGTTCTTCTAATGAAATAGGCTGTTTTACTGAAATAGCCTGCTCTGCGTAATCATTATCTTCAATCGCATGCTGTTCTAATTCTTCAATAGTAACATTTAACTGTTTGGACCGAGACGCAACCTCTTCATCGCCTGCTTTTACGCTTGGCATATGAATACTGAAACGGCGCTGTTCTTCAGTTCTGATCACTTCTTGAACGACTGCTTCGTCCACATTGTTTTGTTGCGTGTCAGTGATAATATCTTCGCCTACATTATCTTTGTTAACTGAAACAACGTTTGTTTTTTCTGCAATCTTAGCTTCTAGCGCAGCTTCCGAGTCACTGGTATCAATTTGTAAGTAAATATCTTCCCCAGATTTGCCTCGAATTTTCTTTATAACCGAAGTAGCAAGCTTAATGGCATTCTCACCCAGCACATCAACAATTCTTAACCAGGAAATTCCACTCAGTAATGTAAAACCTGCCCCCCAGAAGAACAGCAGAACAAGTGTGGCACCAAGTAAATTAAATGTCGGTAATGCAAGACTCGTTATAACGTCACCGACAATACCACCAGAAGAGAAATACCATAAATCATCAAAGTTGGTATCAGCCAAGCCACAACTAGTAAGTAATAATACAAATAGCCCCAGTAAACGAGTCCCCCAAAGCATGAAATCAATTTGTTCATCCTCATTTCGACGACGAAGAGCAATCCAACCAGCCAGAACAATTAAAAAAGGTAACGGGTAAGCTAATAAACCAAATGAAAAAAATAAAGTATCACCGATCCATGCACCTATATATCCACCTGCATTATGAAGCTGACCTCCCCAGGAAGTCTGAGACCAGGATGGATCTGCCGGATTAAATGTGAATAGGGATATGGAAAAGAAAATTGAGATTAAAACGACAAGAATAAAACCACATTCACGCAGTCTTTGAATGCCATTCAGACGAGAAATTTTATCTACTTCTGGCTTTGTTTTGATGACTGTATTAACTAAATTATTTTTGCTCTCTTTGAACATAACCAACTTTTACGTTCCTGATTTGGGCTTAGTTACGACTATTGTTATTTTATCACTAAGTCGGGTCAAAATAATCCGAGCGGCCAAAGCCGCTCGGAATAATATTAAGAATTTAACCATATTGGTTGAAAAAACCCAATCTGCTTACGTCAGAATCAGGAAAAAAGTTCCGCACCATGAATAAAAACCCACCAGATATTAGCGTGTTTTGATTACTAACTGGTTAGTTTGTTTCACTTCTTCCATAACAACATAAGTTCTGGTGTCATTCACACCAGGTAAGCGCAATAACGTATCACCTAAAAGTTTACGGTATGCACTCATGTCAGATACACGTGTTTTCAACAAATAGTCGAAATCCCCCGACACCAAATGACATTCCTGAATATCATCTAATTTTTGTACTGCCGTATTAAATTGTTCAAATACATCAGGCGCGCCACGATTTAGTGTAATCTCCACAAATACCAGAAGTGACGCATCTAAATACTGAGGATTCAGCAATGCTGTATACCCGGTAATATAATTCTGACGTTCTAACCGTCTGACACGTTCTAAACATGGTGTTGGGGAAAGTCCCACGCGCTTTGATAACTCAACGTTAGAAATCCGACCATCTTTCTGCAATTCATTTAAGATATTACGGTCAATTCGGTCTAAGTCCTTGGACGGCTTATAATTATCTGCCATTTTTATTCCACCTTATTACTTCCATGCAAAATCCAATTACAACTTTTTAGTAACCTAGCTCAATTTACAAGACTATTACTATATTAGTTATATATTCGCTATATTATCCAAACATCCAGTGAATACAACCAAAAATATAATGGAATCAGGACGATTATGGGTATATATCCAAAATTAAACGATGAGCAATCATCGTTGGTGCATCCATTCATCCAACTACAAAGCGCAATGACGCATAAGCAGACATGATTGTAAGAGGTAAAAAAACCTCAGGCTGTCGATAGATCTTGATTTTCCACAAACTGAATGATGAATCAAGAGCAAAGCTATCTAATAGCTTTGGAAACTGTAACAGATAATATGGGTAACTTACCACAATTAGCGATAATATCAGAAATTAATAGCGAAATATTCTTTGAACAGACAGAAACTAGCGTAGAGGTAATATGATATCTCTGAACATTTCTTCCAGTTCAAAATCAGACTTAAGAGACATGGCCTGTTCAATAACGGCTCTGGTAAGATGAGGAGCGAATCGTTCTATAAAATCATACATATATGATCTTAAAAAAGTTCCACGTCTGAATCCTATACAGGTAGTACTGGAACCAAAGATATTACTGGCATCAATAACAACCAGCTCACTATCAGTGATCGGATCGATTGCCATACTTGCAATGACACCAACCCCCATACCTAATTTTACATATGTTTTGATTACATCCGCATCTGTTGCAGTAAAGGCTATTTTAGGATTTAGTCCAACAGACCTGAACGCCTTGTCCAGTTCTGAACGCCCGGTAAAACCAAATACATAGGTAACCAACGGAAAAGCGGCTAAATCTTCTATCGTTACATTGCTTTTAGTTGCAAGTGGGTGGTTTCTGGGGACGACAATAGAACGGTTCCAATGATAACAAGGTAACATGATTGCATCCTGATATAAATGAAGTGCTTCTGTTGCTATAGCAAAATCCGCTATCCCTTTCGATACAGCTTCAGACATTTGTTTTGGTGTTCCCTGATACATATGCAGAGATACTTTAGGATAACGCTCAGTAAAACCTTTTATTGCCTGCGGTAATGCGTACCTCGCCTGAGTATGAGTCGTGGATATGGATAACTTCCCCATTTCAGGGTGAATATGCTCTCCGGCAACAGATTTGATACTTTCAGCTCTGGTTAAAACATCATTAGCGATATTAACAATATCCCGTCCAGCATCCGTCAGTTGGGTTAAGTGTTTACCGCTTCGTTCAAATATCTGCACCCCCAGTTCATCTTCTAACATCCGAATTTGCTTACTAATCCCCGGTTGAGAGGTATACAAACTTTCAGCAGTTGCAGAGACATTTAAACTATGGTTGACTACCTCTACTACATATCGTAACTGCTGTAATTTCATTATTTGCCTCATTTGTTATTTGACATTAGTAAGATAGCTTCAGATGAATTATCATGTGTTATTTATAAAGCCTATTAATAACTAATCAAAGCCCTTTGGCTATGAAGTTGTGAAGGTAATTTAATTTTAAGTAGGTTTTTTACGATTTAATGTCGTCATGTACTAAAACTATGCCACAATTTGTTTTAGTTTTACGTTGATTTTTATTAGTTTATTGGACATAAAATAGCTAAACACTTTCATGTTTATATAAATGTTCAATTAAGGTTTAGATTCTGTTGATATGAATATTGGGTTAATCATTGCATTAGTAGCCATACTCCTCGTATTAATTCTGGGTTACAACATTATGTTGCAATCCAAAATGAAATCGGAAGTGGCTAAAAAACAAGAAATTGCTAAACATGTTGCCATTATTGATGCAACAGAAGATCTGATCGGTAACGCTCATCATATTCCTTTTAGCAAAATTCTATTAATTGCTTTAAATAACCGTATATTGGAAGCACTGCAAAATATGCATGAGCTTGACCCGAAAAATAAGTCATTTGCACAAAGATTGGCCGATGTCAAAAATCAGGTAGAAGCACTTAAGCAGACTGGCGACGACGAAAGTACTACATTTAAATCTCCAACTAATGATAAGCAGGCGATTGTGATGCTTAAGTTGGTCAAACGTCTACGTGACACAATCAGAAGTGAACATAATAAGGGACGTTTTGATACACAGGCTTATGTAGCAGAAAATGCCCGCTTAGAAGGAATCCAAATTCGTATAAACATAGAAAATGTTATCAAACGAGCTAACGAGTCAATGAGTAAAGGTCAGCCAGGAACCGCAATTCAATTACTGAGAAAAGGTATTGATGTTCTCAGCTCCAAAAATGATGTGTATTCGAACCAGGCTCGGGAAAAACTTCAGACCATGTACGATGAGCTGGAACAAAAACGACAAGCCAAAGCCGATGAACAGCAACAAGCTCAGGTTGGAAGCGAAAGAGACAATGACATGGAAGCGCTATTTGGCGAAAAGAAAAAGTGGTAAGAAGAATACGTTTACTAACCGCATCTTAGTCAAAGATGCGGTTGGCATTGAATAGATTGTGCTATTAAAGTTAAGTATTAAGCCTGAAGAGACAAATTAATCGCTTTTAACACCTCTGCCGGATTGTCAGCCTGGGTGATCGGACGACCAATCACAAGATAATCAGAACCGGCTTGTACTGCTTCCACCGGAGTCATTATTCTTTTCTGGTCTCCAACATCAGCACCTTCTGGCCTGATTCCTGGAGTGATTAGTTTAAAATCTTTCCCCAAATACTCTTTCAACATTGCAGCTTCCTGAGCAGAACACACCACACCATCCAAACCAGAATCTTTTGTCAGTGACGCCAGTCGCTTTACCTGATCCTGGGGATCAACATCCAGCCCGATACCAGATAAATCACTTTTCTCCATACTTGTCAGTACAGTCACACCAATCAAAAGTGGTCTGTTTGCTCCATAGGGTTCGATAATCTTTCTCGCTGCTTCCATCATGCGTGAACCACCACTGGCATGCACATTAACCATCCATACACCCAATTCTGCTGCAGCCTTAACCGCTTTAGCACAAGTATTTGGAATATCGTGAAACTTAAGATCAAGAAATACATCAAAACCACGTTGGTGAAGTGATCGAACGAATTCTGGGCCAAAGAGAGTAAACATCTCCTTCCCTATTTTTAAACGGCAAGAAGATGGGTCAATACGATCGACAAATGCCAATGCATCTTCCTGATTATCATAGTCCAGTGCAACGATCACTTTTGGGTCGTTCATTGTTTCTCCTAATAAATCCCAAATTAATGTTTGATACTAACTTTATTCCCCATCAAGGCCTCTAATCGGCTTGATGGTTCCCCATCCCTTACAGGAAGGGCAATGCCAATACAACGAATGCGTAGAAAATCCACATTGACGACAACGATAATGTGGCTTAATTTTCAGTTGTTCACCCACTAATGTTTGTAGCGCGGTTAAACTATCCTTCGCACGGCCTTCTTCAGCTTCTGATAAATGATAATCCATTAAGCGGTAGAACCCTTTCATTGTCGGGTTTTTTATTAGCTGCTTGGTCATCAGTTCCAATGCTTCATCTGTATTTTCATGCTTTGCAACCATGTTAGAAAGCATCAGTTCAGCCGTCGCTCCCGCTTTGTTTTGAATACATTCACGGAGAAACTCAACTAACTCTTGTTCTTGCCCCAAATGGTAATAACAGTCTGCGAGAGTCGGTAAAATTTCTGAGACGAAATCGATATCCTGCTGTATGACATTTTTTAAATATTTGATGGTCTGTTTATATTCAGATTTTTCTAAATATAACTTCCCAAGCGCAATGCTCGCTCTGACACACCCACTATCTTCTGAAAGCGCTTTTTTAAAAAGAGTGATAGCTTTGTTTTCTTCCCGGACAGAATTAGCATCTGCAGCTAATTCACAATAGAAATGAGCGATGTTAGTGCGCATCTTTTTTTTGCCTAACCGAACTAACGATTGAGCGGCATTAATGGCTTTTGTCCATTCTCTGGTTTGTTGGTAAATAGTGACAAGTTGAGTTAATGCCGATTCTCTGAGATCAGGCTCATCCACTAACTGCTCGAATATTTTTTCAGCACGGTCAAGAAAACCCGCCACCATATAATCTTTAGCCAGTTGCTGAAGAGCCAGGCATTTTTGTTCAACCGTTAAACCTGATCTGGAAATAAGATTCTGGTGAATACGAATAGCCCGGTCGACTTCCCCTCGGGAACGGAATAGATTCCCCAACGCAAGGTGAGTATCTATTGTCTCATTATCGACCTGAAGCAATTCGATAAAGTGGTCAACAGCTTTATCAGATTGATCCGAAAGCAGCATATTCAGACCAGCCACATACTGACGAGATAACTGGTGAGATTGATTCCGCTTATTCTGTTGCGCACTTCTATGCCCCATATACCAGCCATAGGCGGCTGCAATGGGAAGCAACAAGAATAGAATTTCTAACATTAACTAATTGACCTGATAATCGACTAATTTAGTTCTGCTTTAGCGACTGAAGTACCTTCATATTGCTTAAGTTTTTTAGTAAGTTTACGAACTTTAAGATTTGCTTTGATATGTAAACTACCAAAAATAAACCAGGAAATAACAAAACCTAAAACAAATACACTTCCTAGTAACCAAGCCAGGTGAAACTCGCCTTTTGCAATTAAATAATTAAACTCAACAGACACTTGGTTTTGCGCGCCAAGAGCTAAAGCGATAACGAATAATATCAATAGGAGAACGATTTTTATTGCTTTCATGTGTAGAAAACCCTTGTTGTTATTGGCTCCATTGATTATGCAGTAAAATGACTTTCGAAACCATGTTTAAAATTAAATATATAGACTCATAAATGGGCATTATTGAAATTATTAAAAAGGCGGCAATCAAATTCGATCTGCCGCCTTTATCAAATAATATAACCAATTATATATCGCTATTTACACGTTCTCGTAGCTCTTTTCCTGGTTTAAAGTGAGGTACATATTTACCTTCAAGTTCCACTTTATCTCCAGTTTTAGGATTGCGGCCCACACGAGGTTCGCGGAAATGCAAAGAGAAACTACCAAAACCACGAATCTCTATTCTATCGCCACTTTCTAACGTAGAAGACATATGTTCAAGAATATCTTTCACCGCATCTTCGATTTCTTTCGCAGACAGATGAGTCTGTTCAGCACACAATCTCTCGATTAATTCGGATTTAGTCATAGTTTCCCTCTCATCAATTACAATATCGATATATTGGTATCCTCGCAAAAAAAAGGAGCCATAACGGCCCCCTTTTTAGCGATTATGATTATTCGCCTTTAGCAGCCTTGAATGCGTCAGCCATAGCGTTACCGAACGCAGCATCATCCTGCTTGTTCAGTGAAGCCATTGCTTCTTGCTCTTCAGCTTCATCCTTAGCTTTGATAGATAGGTTGATTACGCGGTTCTTACGGTCAACACCAGTAAATTTCGCTTCAACTTTATCGCCTTCGCTTAGGATTAGAGATGCGTCTTCAACACGGTCACGTGACACTTCTGATGCACGGATGTAACCTTCAACACCATCTTCTAGTTCAATTGTAGCACCTTTCGCATCAACTGCAGTAACAGTACCGTTAACTAGAGTACCTTTTTTGTTATCAGCAACATATGCGTTGAACGGATCGTTTTCCATTTGCTTAACGCCAAGAGAAATACGTTCGCGTTCTGCGTCAACAGCAAGAACAACAGCAGAGATTTCGTCGCCTTTCTTGTATTCACGTACTGCTTCTTCTCCAGGAACGTTCCAAGAGATGTCAGATAGGTGTACAAGACCGTCGATTCCACCGTCAAGACCGATGAAGATACCGAAGTCAGTGATAGACTTGATCTTACCAGTAACTTTATCGCCTTTAGCCTGAGCTTCAGCGAATGATTGCCATGGGTTAGCTTTACACTGTTTCAGACCTAGAGAGATACGACGACGTTCTTCGTCGATATCAAGAACCATAACCTCAACTTCGTCGCCAACATTAACAACTTTAGATGGGTGGATGTTCTTGTTAGTCCAATCCATTTCAGAAACGTGAACAAGACCTTCAACGCCTTCTTCGATTTCAACGAAGCAGCCGTAATCAGTTAGGTTAGTTACGCGACCAGTTAGTTTGTGACCTTCTGGGTAACGTTTAGCGATAGCTACCCATGGATCTTCACCAAGCTGTTTCAGACCTAGAGATACGCGAGTACGGTCACGGTCAAACTTAAGAACTTTAACCAGGATTTCATCACCAACGTTAACGATCTCAGATGGGTGTTTAACACGTTTCCAAGCCATATCAGTGATGTGTAGGAGACCATCAACACCACCAAGGTCAACGAACGCACCGTAGTCAGTAAGGTTCTTAACGATACCTTTAACTTCAGTACCTTCTTGTAGAGTTTCAAGAAGCTCATCACGTTCAACACTGTTTTCTGACTCGATAACTGCACGACGAGAAACAACAACGTTGTTACGTTTTTGGTCAAGCTTAATTACTTTGAACTCTAGCTCTTTATTTTCTAGGTGAGCTGTGTCACGGATAGGACGTACATCTACTAGAGAACCTGGAAGGAATGCACGGATACCGTTTAGTTCAACAGTGAAACCGCCTTTCACTTTACCGTTGATGATACCAACAACAGTTTCAGCTTCTTCGTAAGCTTTTTCAAGAACGATCCAAGCTTCGTGACGTTTTGCTTTCTCACGAGAAAGTTGAGTTTCACCGAAACCGTCTTCTACAGCGTCAAGTGCTACATCTACTTCAGAACCAACTTCAACTTCAAGTTCGCCAGCAGCGTTTTTGAATTGTTCAGCAGGAATTGCAGATTCAGATTTAAGACCAGCGTCTACAAGAACGAAACCGTTCTCAATAGCAACAACAGTACCTTTAACAATAGTACCAGCCTGGAATTCAGTCTCGTTTAGAAACTCTTCAAAGAGTTGAGCAAAAGATTCAGTCATTTAATTAATCTTCACAATGTGTATAAACAACCACGGGCATCCTACCGCGTGGGGTTATGAATTTCGCCAACCATCATCCTTGCGGCCGACGTATAAACTTGCAGGCTTATTCACCAGCAAGCTTTAATTTCGTATATTTTAGCGCACTTTCGAGAACTTCGTCGATAGAGAGATGTGTTGAATCTAACACAAGCGCATCTTCCGCAGCCCTTAACGGAGCCACTGGACGATTACGGTCCCGGTCGTCTCGTTCTTGTATTTCGCTTAAAAGGTCGTCAAAGTTAACATCTAAACCTTTACTTTGCAACTGTTTAAGACGTCGATTCGCTCTCTGTTCTGCACTGGCATCTAAAAAGATTTTTACGGGTGCTTCAGGGAATACTACCGTTCCCATATCTCTGCCATCTGCAACCAAACCATTATCTTTAGCAAATGATCTCTGGCGGCGAAGTAAGGCTTCTCTGACTCTGGGCAGTGCAGCTACTTTTGATGCAGCCATCCCGGTTTGTTCTTTTCTTAATTCTAGCGAAACATCTTCGCCTTCAAGGATAACTTTGACTAATTCACCTTCAGCGACAAATTCAACATCTAAGTGTATCGCTAATGGAACCAATGATTCTTCTGATTCAATGTCTACACCATGATGTAATGCAGCTAATGCTAAAACTCGATAAAGTGCACCAGAATCAAGCAACTGAAAACCAAGCTGCTTAGCTAATAACATACAAAGGGTACCTTTACCGGCACCGCTAGGCCCATCTACTGTAACAATAGGGGTACTCGAGGACATGTCTCGCTCCACTTTTTTGAGTTTTCGGAAAACCTTCCGATAAGATTCAACGCTAAATTATAATAGCTATGGAGCAAATGACCACACGATATTATACGAAGAAGAAAAATAAGATATAGTAACAACAGAAATTGAACCTTTCGCTCAATTTCTGTTGTTACAAGATAATGAATGACTAATGTGCGATTTTATAACAAAATTTTATTTCTATTTTTTTCTAATGTTCCCTTACCAATACCTTTCACCTGGGTAATTTCTTCCAGAGAAGTAAATGCACCATGACTTTCCCGATAATTAATTAACGCTGCCGCTTTTGACATACCAATCCCTTTTAATTTACTTGCAATTTCTTCTGCACTCGCCGTATTGATATTCACTGTTTCAAGATTTATTTGAACAGATTCAGTAACGATTTCACTGTCAGTATTTAACGTTGATTCAGACGCATTAACTGCTGTAAAACTGCATAGTGCCAATAAAATAGAAATGAGCGATTTGTGTAATGACATGGATTCCTCCTTAATAATTGTTCGTCAGGAGGTATTAGAAAGGATCCGACAAAAAAATACTTTCATATCAGATAAAAAGACAACGGGCCGTAAAGACGGCCCGTATAATTAAACATTACGATTTCACAATAATGTCTACTCGGTCGCAATATAAGACTCTATGTCCGCATTACTACGTAAGACACCAAGGATGCCCGTTAAATCTAATTGCTGATTTAATCTGTTAAGCTGAATTTCAACTTGGCGAACCAGACTGTCCTGAGGGTTAGACTGAACTTTACTTAGTTCAACAACAAGAACGTCACCCTGTTGATCCAATGTCTGACGATACGTAACCTTACCATCCACTGGTTTTTTCATTGCAAAGACTGAATTTGCCAATGGAGAATTGCGGTTAACGATCTCCAGACTACTAAAGCTTAACTTATTCTCAGTCATAATTGATTCATCGCCTTTTGATAATGAATCAATAACTTTAGTTGCAAGAGCTTTCGCCTGTTCCAGTGCTTTGTCCTGAGCTAACTTATTCTTAACGCCGTCCTTAACTTCATCTAATGATAGTACGGCTTCTGGACGGACT
This sequence comes from uncultured Vibrio sp., assembly GCA_963676525.2. Lineage (GTDB taxonomy): Bacteria > Pseudomonadota > Gammaproteobacteria > Enterobacterales > Vibrionaceae > Vibrio. Next base: position 688,631 of record CAXXNB010000011.1, on the reverse strand, counting down.
TCATCGACACGAACAACAACAACGTCTTCAGGTGCCACTTCAATAACAGATGAGTTTAATCCCTCGTCTTTGACTTCTTCATGGTTAATTGCTTCTTTAACAGCAGCCGATGTCAGGATTGTTGGCAGGTTATCAAGAGAAACAAATTCAGTATGAAGGACTTTGCCACTGATAGCTTCAGCAGAAGGTTCTAACGAATCCGGGCTTTCGAATGCGACTTTTTCAAGCTCATTTTGCAAAGAATAGAATTTATCTACCGCTTTTTCCTGTTTAAGACTATCAATAACTTCGTCTTTCACTTCAGCAAACGATTTTGCCTGCGCTGGTTTAATACCATCAAGTTTAATAATGTGATAGCCAAAATCTGATTTAACCAGACCGGAAATATCGCCAGCTTTCTTCAGGCCAAATGCGCCTTTTTCAAAAGCAGGATCCATCACACCTTTTTCAATCCAACCAAGATCACCGCCTTTCTTGGCACTAACGGTATCCTGTGATTCGCTCTTAGCAACAGTCGCAAAATCAGCACCATTTTGTAGCTCTTTCAAAACAGATTCAGCCGCTTTTTCATCGTCACCCTGAATTAAAATATGGCTGACCTGGCGCTGTTCCTGAGTTGAATATTGGTCAATGTGTTGTTGATAGTAATCTTGTGCATCTTTATCACTTACTGAAATACTATCTTTTAACTTTTCAGCTGATAACTCTATATAAGACAGTTTCAGTTGTTCAGGACGAGTGAAGTCCTCATTATGTTCATCATAAAATGCACTGATTTCTTCATCATTTAGAGAAACCTGTTTAGCAATAGCATCCACATCAAGCTTAATCGTACGGATTGTTCTTTCTTGCGCAATCAGCTCTGCCTGTTGGCTTGCTTCTTTACTTAACGCAAATTCACTGGATTGAATAGCATTGAGTAGCTGCTGGCGAAGTAAATCGCCTCGCATATAAGATGCAAACGAATCTGGAGTGAAGCCAGCTCTCGCTAATGCATTTTTGTATAGTTCCTGGTCAAACTTACCTTTTGACTGAAACTGTGGAATATCCAGTATAGACTGGCTTACCTGAGCATCACTTACTCTTAAGCCTAATGATTTGGCATGTTGTTCAATCAGAACATCATTAATCATTCGATTAAGCACAGATTGGCGAAGCGAAGCGACATAGTTAGGATCAGCAAGCAGATTAGAAAAGTAATCACCAAGCTGAGTCTGCATACGGTTACGTTCATTTTGATATGCCTGCTCAAATTCACTACGACCGATTTTTACGCCATCAACTTTCGCTGCTGCATTGTTACTACCACTGACCAAATAGCTACTTACGCCAGCGAAGACAAACGACAGGATAATGATCCCCAAAATAATTTTTATCGCGAGACTACTAGCGCCCTCGCGTAACCGATCCATCATAATTTTATTACTCTCCGAACTGGAAGCGATATTTAGTAATTAAGTCACAGGATGATAACAGAAAAAAGAAATGCGCATCACTAAGATGCGCATTTTTTCAAATGGTTCGATAAAAATTCATCCAATTATTGGCGAATTATTAATTACATGCATCTTTTAAAGCTTTACCAGCTTTGAATGCAGGAACTTTCGCTTCAGCGATTTGTATTTCTTCACCAGTTTTAGGGTTACGACCAGTGCGAGCTGCACGAGTACGAACGCTAAAAGTACCAAAACCAACTAATGCTACTTGATCATCAGCCTGTAGAGCACCACCAACAGCTTCAATGAATGCATCAAGAGCACGGCCAGCTGAAGCTTTAGAAATATCTGCATTTGCAGCAATTTGTTCTACTAATTGAGTTTTATTCACTGTTATACCCCTTTGGCAACCTGTTATTATTTTATAAGGTGCCGAATAGTTCCATTAATGTATCAAATATGTTCTTAAAGCCTTGCAATGCCTAGCTTTTCACAACAGTCGCTAACGTTAACGTCCCCAAAAAACGCTGACAAGTACTTTTCGACTTATCAGCGTAAAGTTTTGGTTATTTTTGCTGTACATCACTATTTTTGTGACGCAAATTCAACTCCTGATGGATCTTTTTCTAACGCAATTTTCAGAACTTCATCAATCCATTGCACAGGAACTACTTTCAGATCTGCAATCACATTTTGAGGAATTTCCTCTAAGTCTCTCTCGTTGTCTTTCGGGATCAAGACTGTTTTGATACCACCACGGTGTGCTGCCAGCAGTTTTTCTTTCAAACCACCAATCGGTAGCACTTCACCACGCAATGTAATTTCACCTGTCATAGCAACTTCTGCTTTAACTGGGTTACCGGTCAAACTGGAAACTAAAGCAGTGCACATTGCAATACCGGCACTTGGGCCATCTTTAGGTGTTGCACCTTCCGGTACGTGAACGTGAATATCTCGTTTCTCGTGGAAGTCGTCATTGATGCCTAGTTTACCAGCACGAGAACGTACAACCGTCATCGCAGCCTGAATAGACTCTTGCATGACATCGCCAAGAGAGCCTGTCTGAATCAGCTTACCTTTACCTGGCATTGACTGAGTTTCAATAGTAAGTAAATCGCCACCAACTTCAGTCCACGCCAGTCCGGTAACCTGTCCGATACGGTTACTGTCTTCAGCTTTTCCATAATCAAAGCGCTGAACACCAAGAAACTCTTTTAAGTTGTCCTGATTAACAACAACGGCTTTGTTATCTTTGTTGAGAAGTATTTTCTTCACAGCTTTACGGCAGATTTTTGAAATTTCCCGTTCTAAGCCACGAACGCCAGCTTCTCTTGTGTAATAACGGATAATACCAACAATGGCTGAATCTTCGATTTCAATTTCAGACTCTTTTAAGCCATTACGTTTGATCTGCTTAGTGACAAGGTGACGTTTAGCAATATTGAGTTTTTCATCTTCGGTATAACCAGACAGACGAATCACTTCCATACGATCAAGTAACGGACCTGGGATATTCATTGAGTTAGATGTTGCAACAAACATCACATCCGACAGATCGTAATCAACTTCCAAATAATGGTCATTAAATGAATTATTTTGCTCCGGATCAAGAACCTCTAGCAATGCAGATGCAGGATCGCCTCTCATGTCTGATGACATTTTATCTATTTCATCAAGTAGGAATAATGGGTTTTTAACACCTACTTTAGACATTTTCTGAATAAGCTTACCCGGCATAGAACCAATATAAGTTCGTCTGTGACCACGAATTTCAGCTTCATCACGAACACCGCCTAATGCCATACGGGTATACTGACGACCTGTTGCTGACGCAATTGAACGCCCTAACGATGTTTTACCAACACCAGGAGGGCCTACAAGACACAAAATCGGACCTTTCAGTTTACTGATTCGAGTTTGAACCGCCAGATATTCCAGAATACGTTCTTTGACTCGTTCCAGACCATAATGGTCAGCATTCAGAATATCTTCGGCTTTACTCAGGTCTTTTTTGACTTTTGAGCGTTTATGCCATGGAACATTCACCATCCAATCGATATAGCCACGAACAACCGTTGCTTCAGCCGACATCGGAGACATCATTTTCAGCTTCTGCAATTCCTGTTCAGTCTTCTCTTTTGCCTCTTTAGGCATTTTGGATTCTTCGATCTTCTGTTTCAACGCTTCGAATTCATCAGGTGCATCATCCATCTCACCCAATTCTTTCTGAATCGCTTTCATTTGTTCGTTCAGATAGTACTCACGCTGAGATTTTTCCATCTGTTTTTTAACACGATTGCGAATACGTTTTTCAACCTGTAAAAGATCGATTTCAGATTCCATCTGTCCCATCAGAAACTCTAGACGTTCAGTTACATCTATGATTTCTAAAACCTTCTGCTTATCATCTAGCTTTAATGGCATATGAGCAGCGATGGTATCTGCTAAACGAGCAGCTTCATCGATACCATTTAAAGAGGTAAGGACTTCTGGTGGGATTTTCTTGTTGAGCTTGATAAAGCCTTCAAACTGACTAATAGCACTACGAACGATGACTTCTTGTTCTTTTTCATCAAGTTCAGGAGTGACAAGATACTGCGCATTTGCAAGGAAGAAATCATTTTCAACAAAAGATTCAATTTTGGCGCGCTGTTGACCCTCAACTAGTACCTTTACCGTGCCATCAGGTAATTTCAATAGTTGTAGGATAGTAGCTATCGTACCCACATCGTACAAATCATCCATTGTGGGTTCATCTGTATCAGCCTGCTTCTGAGCAACCAATAAGATTTGCTTATTATCATCCATCGCAGCTTCAAGACATTGAATGGATTTTTCTCTACCTACAAACAACGGAATAACCATGTGTGGATAAACCACGACATCGCGCAAAGGTAATACGGGAATCTCTATACGCTCGGAACGTTCCAAGTTCATATGCTTCTCTCTTCCGCTTTAAGTATATATGGAAGTATATGGGGGCTAACTAACTGGATTCAATGAAAGAATGAAAAAAGGAGGAAATAAATTCCTCCTTCTTATACTTTTGTACAACTATTCAGCGCCAGCGGCCTGACTTTCACTGTTTGAATATATGAGAAGTGGTTTTGACTCACCGTTAATCACAGTTTCATCAATAACAACTTTGCTCACATTTTCAACTGATGGCAATTCGTACATCGTTTCAAGCAGAACGCCTTCCAGAATAGAACGTAAGCCACGAGCACCCGTTTTGCGCATCATTGCTTTTTGAGCAATGGCTTTAAGTGCATCTTCTCTGAATTCTAACTCAGCGTCTTCAAGCTCAAACAATGCTGCATACTGCTTCGTTAATGCGTTCTTAGGTTCACATAGAATCTGAATTAAGGCATCTTCATCAAGTTCTGTTAACGTTGCCGTTACAGGAAGACGACCAATAAACTCAGGAATCAAGCCATATTTAACCAAATCTTCTGGTTCAACCTGACTGAATAATTCACCGATAGTTTTCGATTCTGCTTTTGAACGAACTTCAGCACCAAAGCCGATACCAGTACCAGTCGCAACACGCTGATCAATAACTTTATCCAGACCAGCAAACGCCCCGCCACAAATAAACAGAATTTTAGAAGTATCAACTTGTAAGAATTCCTGTTGTGGATGCTTACGTCCCCCCTGAGGTGGAACTGAAGCAATGGTACCTTCAATTAATTTCAGTAACGCCTGTTGAACACCTTCCCCGGAAACATCACGGGTAATTGATGGGTTCTCAGATTTACGAGAAATCTTATCAATTTCATCGATATAAACGATACCGCGTTCAGCTTTGGCAACGTCGTAATCACATTTCTGAAGAAGTTTCTGAATAATGTTTTCAACATCTTCACCGACATAACCGGCTTCAGTTAATGTTGTTGCATCTGCCATTGTAAAAGGAACATCCAGGAAGCGTGCAAGAGTCTCTGCAAGTAATGTTTTACCACTACCAGTCGGACCAATAAGCAAAATATTACTTTTGCCTAATTCGACGCCATCACTGGTTTTATCCCCATTTCTTAACCGCTTATAGTGGTTATAAACAGCAACTGCGAGCACTTTCTTCGCATGCTCCTGACCAATCACATAATCGTCCAGATGCTCTCGAATTTCTCTAGGCGTTGGTAATGCCGTTGATTCTTTCTTAGGAAGCACATCTTTGATTTCTTCACGAATTATGTCGTTACATAAATCGACACATTCGTCACAAATATAGACCGATGGACCTGCGATTAGTTTGCGAACTTCGTGCTGGCTTTTGCCACAGAAAGAACAGTACAACAGCTTGCTACTACCGCCCTCTTTGCTTTTATCTGTCATTCGCTAACCTCTTAGCTTTCACTCATACACTGAGTTTATAACAATTCAAACTAAATTGCGTCACTCAATTTCAAATCTATTTATCGTCGCGATGAGTTAAAACAGCATCGACGAGACCATAATCAGCAGCGTCTTGTGCTGCCATAAAGTTATCACGGTCTGTATCACGCTCAATAACTTCCAGAGGCTGTCCGGTATGTTCAGCAAGTAAGTTATTCAGTTTCTGTTTAATACTCAAAATTTCCTGAGCATGGATTTGAATATCAGAGGCTTGTCCCTGGAATCCGCCCAGTGGCTGGTGAATCATTACACGTGAATTAGGTAAGGCATAGCGTTTACCTTGCGCACCACCAGCTAATAAAAACGCGCCCATAGAAGCAGCCTGCCCCATACACACAGTACTTACATCAGGTTTAATGTACTGCATAGTGTCATAAATTGACATGCCTGCAGTCACACTACCACCAGGAGAGTTGATGTATAAGAAAATATCTTTATCAGGGTTTTCTGATTCAAGGAAGAGCAACTGTGCACAAACTAAGTTTGCCATATGGTCTTCCACCTGACCGGTAAGAAAGATAACCCGTTCTTTTAATAAACGAGAATAAATATCGTAAGAACGCTCACCGCGCGAGGTTTGCTCTACCACCATTGGCACTAAGGCGTCAATAATTGGCGACATCGCATTTTTTTCTTGGTAGCTCATATTCTTATGTCCCTAAAATAAATGGTCCGAATGATGGGTATCATACGGACCATTGTTAGCAGAATAAGTGACCTAAAGTCAACCTTTTACGCTACATATTGCCTATTATGCCGCAGGTTGAGAATTCATTAAGTCGTTAAACTTCATTTCTTTCTCAGAAACTTTCGCTTTAGCAAGAAGCGCATCAACAGCCTGTTCTTCAAGCGCAACGTTACGCATGTTTTCCATTAGCTGTTTATTTTGTTCGTAATAAGCAACAACTTCTGATGGATCTTCATATGCAGAGGCCATTTCTTCAATTAGTGCTTTCACTTTTTCATCGTCAGCTTTAATTTCTTCAGACTTGATAACTTCACCAAGCAGAAGACCAACAACTACGCGACGTTTTGCCTGATCCTGGAACAATTCGCTTGGTAGTTGAGCTGCAGCTTCAGGGTTACCACCGAAACGTTGAGCAGCTTGTTGACGAAGTGTATCGATTTCCTGTTCAACAAGAGATGCTGGAACTTCAATATCGTTTTCTTTAACCAGACCGTCGATAGCCTGAGTTTTGATATTTTGTTTAACAGCTTGAGTTAGTTCACGCTCCATGTTCTTACGAACTTCAGCTTTAAGAGCGTCAATACCGCCTTCAGCAACACCGAAGCGAGCAACAAATTCGTCATTGATTTCTGGAAGTTCACGTACTTCTACTTTGTTCACTTTGATAGAGAAAGTCGCTGCTTTACCTTTTAGGTTTTCTGCGTGGTAATCTTCTGGGAAGTTCACTTCGATATCGAATTCTTCACCTGCTTTTTTACCCGCGATACCATCTTCAAAACCAGGAATCATTCGACCCTGACCCATTTCAAGGTTGAAGTTTTCAGCTTTACCGCCTTCAAATTCTTCACCATCAATGCGGCCAAGGAAGTCAATATTTACGCGAGTATCAGCTGCAGCTTCTTGCTCTGCTTCTGCCCAGGTAGCTTGTTGTTTACGAAGAGTTTCCAGCATTTCTGCAACATCTTCGTCTTTTACAGTCACTGCTGGTTTTTCAACAACAATGTTTTCCAGACCTTTTAGTTCAACTTCTGGATAAACTTCAAAAGTTGCTGTGAAAACAAGATCTTTACCTTCTTCGTTTTCTACAGGAGCAAAAGTTGGCGCGCCTGCTGGGTTGATTTTTTCTTTAACGATAGCTTCGATAAAGTGGCGTTGCATTACTTCGCCCAGAACGTCTTGACGTACTGCTTTACCGTACATTTTCGCAACCATTTTCATCGGCACTTTGCCTTTGCGGAAACCATCGAAACGACGGTTTTTTGCGATGTTGCGTAGTTCAGCTGTTACAGCATCTTCGATGTTTGCAGCAGGAACAGTAATATTCAGACGGCGTTCTAAGCCTTCTAGCGTTTCAACAGTAACTTGCATTGTATATAAACCTCAAAACTCGCTCATATAAATGTGAGCATCATGAGCTTTAGCCTTAAATAAACTAAAGCCTCATCCATGTGTTGTACCAAACGGTACTCAATTATGATTTTTTAACTCGCCTTCAAACATCAGTTTGCAAACGATGACAAATCGTGTTTAGACAAATTTCCAGACGCGACATTCTAACCACCTAATAACCACCTGTCGAGCCTAAGCCATTCTACAGGTGAATCTATGAGCGATATGGCGCAAAAAGTTATGAATTATCGGAAATCAAAACTCGTATTGCTAGCAAATGGGGACAATATCTATTTTTTCAAGATCGTCGAGCGATTTTTTTATTAATAAAGTGAAAAAGAGAACCAGGTCTTACTTTGTTACCAAAACTGACTACATCGCAGCCTGAACAGCTTTAGTCAGGCGATATGCACCAAGTTCCGGATTTGCATCAGGGTCATGAAAATAGCTGGAAATAACGTCATAGATCGCTCGTTCTACATAACTGCTGGTTGCCATTCCATGAGCCATACTGGGGACTAACGTATTCCTCTGAGCAGCATCAATAAAGTCCTGATGCGACCGGATTGCACACTGGTCAAAGCCCTCTAAACTCACATCGTTTCGTACAGGGATTGACCCTTTATTGAGATTAAAAATTCGTTGAAAATCGGAAGTTAGAACAGTTTCAGCGAATGCCTGCTGCGCTTTGATATCATCGGGTTTCTCTAGCTGGAAAAAGATAATGCTATCAATATTATAAATGTAAGAACCCGCAGTGTTGAAAGCAGGTGAACAACTGTAATCAACCCCAGCCTGTTTATTAAAAGAGGATAATTCCCCTTTCACCCAATCCCCCATGACCTGCATTGCCGCTTTACCACTGGCAACCAGAGAAGATGTCTGATTCCAGTTTCTGCCTTTTGAGTTTAAATCAACATAGTGAGACAGACGCTTAAACTGACGAAAAACCTCAATCATCTGTTGACTATTCAGAACAGACAAATCCAGTTCAACAAACGCTTTTCTGTAATTTTTAACGCCCAGAACATCCAGCGCAACCACTTCAAACAAAGTCGCATCCTGCCATGGTTCCCCGCCATGAGCTAAAGGAATAATTCCTTTAGATTTAAGAAAATCCGCAACATCAAAAAACTCTGTTAATGAATGCGGAACAGAAAGATTATATTTGTGAAAAATTCTTGTGTTTACCCACATCCAGTTGACGCGGTGAATATTTAAAGGGACTGCAACATACTGTCCATTCCATTGCATTATATGTGAAACCAAAGGTGGTAATATCTGGTTCCAGTGTCCTTCACTGGCTACCACATTCATATTTGCAAGTAAGCCCAGGCTAGCCCATTCCTGAATATCACGCCCCTTAATTTGTGCTGCTGAAGGAGGGTTACCCGATATTGCACGAGTAGCTAATACAGTCATAGCTCCCTCTCCGCCGCCACCTTCAATAGCAAAATCTTTCCAGAGATGACCTTGCTGCTGTAATTTATCCTTCAAGACATCAATTGCTTTCGCTTCACTCCCTGAAGTCCACCAGTGAAGAACTTCCACTTCACCAGCCCACCCCAGATTAAGCGATAGTAAAAATCCCGATACAGCAACGATTAAACGTTGATTGACATACATGCTATTTCCCATATTTACTGCAGATTCGGTAATTTTACTGAGACCTTCAGGCCCCCCGTTTCAACATTATCCAGTTGAATCGTTCCTCCATGTCCATGGATAATGCTGCGACATATCCCTAATCCCAGACCATGTCCGGAATCATCTTTTGCAATACGATAATAAGGCTCAAAGACAGCTTCCAGCTTTTCTTCAGCAATACCCGGACCTTTATCAACAAAGGAGAGATAAACCCAGTCCTTATCTTTTTCTAACAATATATCGACATGTTCACCATATTTAACTCCATTTTCTATCAAATTAGCACACACCCTTCTGATAGCTAATGGCTTACCAATGACACTCACGTCTGTATCGCAATAAAAAAAGACGCTTTGCGAATCAATATTATAAGCATCTGCCATAGACTGAATTTCTTTGACTAAATCAATAACAGCATCATTTTCATGTAAGTCGGTATCCCGAAGACACTGTAACGCCCCTTTGACCATCATTTCCAAATCATCTAAATCATGATTGAATTTTGTTCTTTTTGTCTCATCATCCAGTAATTCTGTACGCAGCCTTAATCGGGTTATAGGTGTTTTGAGATCATGTGAAATAGATGAGAATAGTTGTTCCCGGTCAGATATATAACGACGGATTCTCAGTTGCATCCGGTTAAATGCCCGTGTAGCAATAACGACTTCTTCCGCACCCTCTTCTTTTAATAAATTAGGCTCATCAACCATACTCATTTGATTTGCCGCTTTTGCCAGATTACGCAATGGCCTGACTTGTTTTTTCATTAAGAAAAACGTCAGCATTAACAATAAGATCGTTGACATAATAAGAGAAAAAAGCTGTTCCTTATTAATAAATGGGATGCTTAAGGTCATATACGGAGAAGGTAATAAGGAAGCGATATATATCCATTCATCGGGTTTAAGTTCAATTTGCACGACCAAAACAGGAGGGTTCAAAGGGTCTAACGTCAACGTCTGATAAGCCCAGGATTTTGGCAAATCAGAAAGAAATATATCATTTTTTATTAAACGCAAGCGTTCTGGTTTTGAAAAATCCACATGTATTGATTGAACATTAGCCAGCTTTTGGCTGAGAACATCTTGTACGGTCGCAATAGAAGCTCGCTTTAGAGAGGTATCAGGCACAGATTCAACCGTCAGTTGCTCTTTGTTAATAGAAACAAAGAATCGGGTTCCCCCCATATTCCTGACCTGATCAAGAATTATATGCCGATAACGTACCGGCAAAGACTGGAAGAAAGTAACAGTAGACGCGAACATCCCTGCCATATTTGAAGATACAGACTGTATCCCTTCAATTTGTTGTGACTTGGCATCCCGGTACATCACCGTCATGACAATCCCCTGAGCACAGATCACCGCCGCTAAAGTAAGTAACAGGGTTCGGTTGACTAAAAAGTTGGGATTGAAGAAATGGTACCACTTAGTTCTGGAAAACATAGTTAACGTTCATAACTCACAGGAACGGCTAATATATAGCCACTACCACGCATGGTTTTAATATAGACAGGAAATTCATCACTGGTTCCTAATCGTTGTCTTAACCGACTGATTTGTACATCAATTCCACGTTCGTTGGGTAATGCTTCCCGACCTCTAGTTGCAAAAGAGATAGTATCTTTATCTAAGATTTCTTTTGCATGCGTAAGGAAAAGTATCAGCAGAGAAAACTCCCCACCGGACAATGAATATACATCCCCGGACAGATTATGCACAATCTGCTGCGATAACGTATTTAACACCCAGTCACCAAACAGTATCTTCTTTGGTAGTGTGATTTCTTTTTTCTCACTCATCAATTGAACACGGCGCAGTACAGCATTTATCCTTGCTACCAACTGACGCGGGTTAAAGGGTTTCGCAATATAATCATCTGCCCCGATTTCCAGCCCTTCAATCTGATCTGCCTCATCAGAAACAGCGGTTAACATGATAATCGGCACTGGCGAATTTTCACGAATCTTCTTACACAAATGAAAGCCATTAGAATCCGGAAGCATCACATCCAGAAGAATAAGATTAGGATATTCATTCTGTTCTAAATAATTAAACAGTGTCTTTCCATCTTCTACGACATCCACTAAAAATCCGCTCTGAGTAAGATACTCCTGTAACAATTCACGAATGTCAGGATCGTCATCTACAACCAGAATTCGAGCGTTTAAAACCATTTAAAACCTTTTTGTCCCTATAATTCCGCTACAAACCGGAAGCTCACAGTAATTATGATGAACAGCTAATTTCCAGATGTTTTCCCCAGTCTGGCGGGAGTTTCGCATAATGATCAAACTCAGGTTGCTCATCATAGGGATGAGCCAACACTTTTAGCAGAGTCTGAATTTCGGAATAATCACCCTGTTCGGCTGCCTGAATAACTTTTTGGGCAAGATAGTTTCTCAAAATATATTTGGGATTCACTTTCCGCATGGAATGACATCTCGAATAAGAAGAAATAATACCAGCAGAAGAGTCCAACTCTTTCTCGCAGCGCAAAATATACCTTTTTATCCATTGTTCTGCACTGACGCGATCCACAAATAAGTCAATAACCTTATCAATAGGTTGACAATCCAGCGAGGAGATTTCACGGAAAAAGCGGGTATAATCAACTTTGTTGCGTTCCAGTAAAGAAAAACAATCTGCAAACAACTCGCTGTCACCTTCAAGGTTCATCATCAAACCAAATTTCTGTCTCATTAATTTGCTGTACTCTGAATTCAAAACCTCTTCATATACAGTCAGAGAACGTTCCAGGTCTTCTTTTTCTATCAAGGGTGATAGTGCATGAGCTAATGCGGTCAGATTCCACAGCGCTATTTGAGGTTGCAGATTAAAAGCATACCTCCCCTGATAATCAGAATGATTACAGATAAAACCAGGCTCATAATCATCCAGAAACGCAAATGGTCCAAAGTCAAACGTCTCACCTAATACGGACATATTATCGGTATTCATGACACCATGGCAAAATCCATAAGACTGCCATTGTGCAATCATGGCAGCGGTTCGTCTTACTATCGACTCGAACATCTTATGATACGGTTTGCTCTCTTCAAGACATTCAGGAAAATACCATTCAATGACTTTGTCAGCTAAGAGAGTCAACTCATCATATTGCTGAGTATAAAAAAAGTGCTCAAAATGACCAAAACGAATGTGCGTTTTCGCTACCCGCAACAGTAAAGCACCGCTTTCTACCGTTTCTCTGTATACCGGAGAGTCACTGCTCACCATGCCAAGTGCCCGGGTAGTCGGCACTCCCAGACAATGTAGTGCTTCACTACACAAATATTCCCGAATAGTAGAACGCAAAACAGCCCGGCCATCCCCCATTCGTGAATACGGTGTCAGACCCGCCCCTTTTAAATGCAGATCCCATACAACACCGTCTGTATCTTCAATCTCTGTTAATAACAACCCTCTTCCATCCCCGAGATCCGGATTATAAATACCAAATTGGTGACCAGCATATTTCATTGCTAATGGTGAAAGTTCTTCATGAAAATCCTCTCCGGTCAGCGTTTTCAGTAATGCAGAATTAGCATCAGATGGGAGATTTAATTGTTCGGCAAGATCCGAATTCCAGACTATCCATTTCTGATTTGTCAGAGGATTAGGTAACTGACGAGTGTAAAAAGAATCAGGTAAAGAAGCGTAACGGCGATGGAAAATAACCTGTTCAAGCGTAGTCATAGATTGGCACTTAATTAATAAAACACTTAATATCACCTTAGCAAATACCTGACTCATATACTAGGGTATTTGACTTATATAGAAAATCTAACTAAGGGAAGCAAACAAATTCAGCTAATTGCATAATCAATAACAAAATGACCCTTGAATTAACCGCTTAGGTTCGTCAAGATAAAAAACAGATGATCAAAGGAGTACACCCAGATGAGAACGACGACGCCGAAACTCACATTAAGAGTTATCGAAACAAGCGATTATGAAGAACTCGCTGACCTTATGGATTTGGTGTTTCATGATGTTGGCGGAGCGTGGCCAAGAATGACGATTATGGATCTTATTCATCAATATCCAGATGGACAGATCTGTATCGAAGACGATGGAAAAATCATCGGTGCAGCACTGACAATCAAGGTTGATTATAATCGTTATTCTTTACCACACTTTTATACCGACATAGTGAACGAGCATAATGTTATTCAGCATAACCAAAACGGAGATGCACTTTATGGCTTAGATGTATTTGTGCATCCGGATTACCGCGGATTACGTCTTGGACGACGTTTATATGAAGCACGAAAAGATTTGTGCAGAAGTGATAATTTAAAAGCCATTTTAGCTGGTGGACGCATTCCAGGATACGCAAAATATTCTAAAGAATTAAACGTTCTGGAATACACACAAAAAGTAAAAAGAAAAGAAATATACGACCCTATACTGTCTTTTCAGCTTTCCAATGACTTCGACGTCAAACGCTTAATGAAGCGTTACCTGCCGGAAGATGATAGCTCACAAGGTTATGCCACCTTACTTGAATGGGATAACTTCTATTATGAAGGTAATATTCATTCTATTCACGATGTCGAAAAATCAATTGTCAGGATTGGTATTATCCAATGGCAAATGCGTAAAGTGAACAGTGTCGAAGAACTTCTCGAACAGGCAGAATTTTTTATTTCTTCACTTTCCAATTACAAAGCCGATTTTGCTCTTCTTCCCGAATTTTTTAACGCCCCATTGATGGGACTCCAACGTGATCAGTCATCGGTTGAAGCGATACGTTATCTGGCCTCATACACAGAACAGATTAAAAATAGTTTTTCTAAACTGGCCATCACTTATAACATCAATATTATTGCCGGTAGTATGCCAGAACTGAAAGGAGACAAACTGTACAATGTCTCCTACCTGCTACACCGTGATGGAAATATCGATGAACAACAGAAAATTCACATTACTCCACATGAAGAATGGGAATGGGTAATCGATGGTGGAGATAAAGTGCGTGTATTTGAAACTGATGCAGGCAAAGTAGGTATTCTGATCTGCTATGACAGTGAATTTCCCGAACTGGGCCGAATATTATCAGAGCAAGGCGTTCAGATTCTCTTTGTGCCATTCTGGACCGATACTAAAAATGGCTACCAACGGGTCCGGATATGTTCTCAGGCCCGGGCCATTGAAAATGAATGTTATGTGGCTATTGGCGGCAGTGTTGGCAACCTGCCTCAGGTAGAAAATGTTGATATCCAATATGCTCAATCAGCTGTGTTCTCTCCATCAGATATCTTTTTCCCACATGATGCAACCATTACAGAAGCAAATCCAAACACCGAAATGATGATATTTGCTGATGTTGATCTGGACAAACTCAAACAGCTTAACACCGAGGGCTCAGTCACAAACCTACGTCATCGCCGTCTGGACATTTATGGCTCAAAAGCGAAGAAAAAAATCACTATCGACCAACCTGACCAATAGAAATAACAAAGGGTATCTCTTGGAAGATACCCTTCTTATACTTATGTCACGCTGATCGTTTAACGTAAATAATCGACTGCTGCCCGTTCGATGGGTAAACCTTTTTTGTAGCGTTCCATAAAGACTTCAAACCCTTCCACATCAGCCGCATCAGGTTCAATTACCGTTTCATGGCTGTTATTAAATACAGTTGCATTCAAATACTCTTCCAGACTAAGTCCTTCCACTTTATCTGTAACGTATTTTGCTAACAGTGCAATGCCCCAGGCACCACCTTCACCGGCAGTATCCATTACCGCTACAGGTGCATTTACTGCTGCCGCCATGAATTTCTGACCAACCCCTTTGGTTTTAAACAACCCTCCGTGACCAAGCATTTTATCCAGCTTAACCTGTTCTTCTTTCAGCAAGATATCCATACCAATTTTCATCGCGCCAAGAGATGTCTGCAAATTCACACGAATAAAGTTAGCAAGGTTAAAATTACTATCCGAAGAACGGGTGAATAGTGGACGACCTTCCTCAAAGTGGGTCATATGCTCACCGGAAAGATAACAATATGCTAAAAGGCCACCACAATCTTTGTCCCCTTCCAACGCTTTATTGTAAAGCGTGCTGTAAAGGGTATTCATGTCCACAGGGAAACCCAAAGCTTCAACAGCTTCTTTGAAGATCTTAATCCATGAATCGATATTCGAAGAACAGTTATTTGAGTGCGCCATCGCAACTAGTTTACCTGTAGGCGTTGTCACCAAATCAAGCTCTGGGTGAAGGTTTGATAATTCTTTTTCCAGAACAACCATAGCGAAAATAGAAGTCCCCGCAGAAACATTACCCGTTCTTGCAGCAACACTATTTGTTGCAACCATTCCGGTCCCAGCATCACCTTCAGGAGGACAAAATACACAGCCGGCTTCTAAAGCACCGGTCGGATCGAGCAATTTAGCACCATCGGGAGTTAAATAGCCCGCATTGTCACCAGCTAACAAAACTTTTGGCAGAACGTCTTCTATTACCCATGAATAATGATGATCACTGACCAGTTCATTAAACTGGTTCTGCATTTTCTGATTATAATCTTGCGTTTCGATATCAATAGGGAACATACCAGATGCATCCCCAACCCCCAGAACTTTCTCTCCAGTCAATTGCCAGTGCACATACCCAGCCAAAGTAGTAAAGAAATCTAATTCTTTGACGTGTGATTCATTGTTTAAAATCGCCTGATAAAGATGAGCGATACTCCAGCGCTGAGGAATAGGATAATGGAACGTTTCCATCAGAACTTGAGTTGCATCAAACGTAAAATTATTACGCCAGGTACGGAAAGGGACCAGCAGCTCATTATCTTTGTTGAAAGCAAGATAACCGTGCATCATGGCACTAAAGCCCATTGCTGAAAGTTTGGTTATCTGGACGTCGTATTTAGCTTTAACATCCTCAACCATAGTGCGATAACTTTCCTGAATACCACTCCAGATATCATTTAAGGAATAAGTCCAGACCCCATCGTGATATTCATTAGACCAGTCATGTCCACCAGTCGCAATCGGGTTATTCTGGGTATCAAGAAGTACTGATTTAATACGAGTTGAGCCAAGTTCAATACCCAAAGTGGCCTGGCCATTTAAAATCAGTTCTCTAATCTCTGAGACTGGTAACGTCATATAGAAGTGCTCCGTTAATATTATTTAAGCATATAGATTCTAAGATCGAGCGGTTGCTCAAATGATGGCACGGAATGAAATTCGAGATCACGACACGCACCTAACTAGTTTCCTGAAGGTGTACAAAACCATGGAGGCAAAAACCACCAAAAATTTAAATTGTCGTGTCAAAATATATTTATATGATTTTATTAATTTTTATAAACGGAACATGTGGCGCAGTTGTTACTGCTTTAAATTTAATTATATGCTCGACACAAGAGAAGAGTACCTTAACTTTATATAAGTTTGTGTGAAGAACATCTAAGAAATAGACAGTTAACATTTAATTAATAATGACATTTATTGGTCAGAACAATCGGATTTTGTAACATTTGCCAAAAAAATGTTATACATTGACCAAATAGCGAATTCACAGAGTAATGCAGGTTTGGTTTCATTCTTATTATCTCAGCGTTGGCGTCTTGGCCTATTCTTTATCGTCATTTCAATTTTGTTCATTGCGGCTTTTATTCCTTCTATCGGAATAAAAGCCGCCCCATGGCACGTTGAAGTCCACTTACTTACCTATGCTACTGTTTCTATTCTTGCTTATTGGACATTATCAGGACTAAAATTTTACTGGTTATGGTCTATTATCATTCTTGTCCCTATTGCGCATGAAGTTTGTGAAATCTGGGGACATTACCATCGTCTCGAAGTTAATGACATCATAACCAACCTTATAGGGACGGGAATAGGAATTCTATTCGTTCTAGGTTTTCTGAAAATAAAAAAAACTGATCCAAAATAAACAAAAGTAGAGGTTTGAATAATCGTTTAGTTGTCCAAATGGATAATATATAGCAACAAACGGGATACAAATCACAGAATAAAATATGATTATTTTTTAATCTTCATTTGTGAAATATATGTTCCGACATATTTTCATAGAACCTGAAAATTATATTTTCTATTTAATAATCAGGTTCTGCTCATAAACATGACTTTTCGTTAACGCAATAAAAACTCCCCTCAATATTGCTATAACGTAATGCCAACCCTAACTATTCCATCTACTAGTTAGGGTTTCTTTTTGTTTCTTATCAGAACTATACTCATAAAATAAATAGCCATTCAAAGTATGTTTACCAACGGTCTATGTGGAGCAAAAATTATGGCGAACCAGTCCCGTTTTGATGAGCTTTTGCAACGCCTACGTGATACAGAAAAAGAATTAGAAAAAGAAATGGAACGTCTGCTCGCAGAGCAACGAGAAAAGTTTCACTATAAACTGGAACACGGAAAAGTACGCTTTGAAGAACGGGTCCGCTCCTTTCAACGCCAATACAAAGTTAGTGTCTGGAGATATCTACAAAAAGCAAAATTACGTTATATCCTGTCTGCTCCCATTATATACGCAATGATAGTTCCACTCTTATTTCTGGATATCTCACTGACTGTTTATCAACAAATCTGTTTTAGAATTTATGGTATTCCCCTGGTTAAGCGAAAAGATTTTTTCACCGTTGACCGCCACCTACTCAACTATCTGAATGCAATTGAAAAATTCAACTGTGTCTACTGTAGTTACGGCAATGGTGTTGTTGCCTACGGTCAGGAAATCACATCAAGGACTGAGCAATTCTGGTGTCCAATCAAACATGCTAAGAAAACATCTGGCAGACATTCCAGAGTTGAGCATTTTTTTGAATATGGTGATGCAGATGCCTGGCGGCATGAACTTGAATCCAAAAGAAAAGAATTGGAAGAAGATAACTAAAATGCACTGGCTGATAAATGAGCATCAACCAAAATTACAGATCCTGTTACAACGACATGTAATCGATTGCATTTAATCGTTGACACAGATCTATGTCACATATATGATACAGACAATGACACTGCTAGCATATTATCGTATGCCAAACGTCTCTGATTAATTTCATTAAGATATCCCCCAAAAAAATAGAGGAATATACATTTGTATATTCCTCTGACTTCTGCCAACCCCTCACTTGTGGGGGGTTGTTTTTTACTGCTATAGATGACATTCAAATTTCACATTTTCGCTAAATAGTATCCTACAACAGCAATACATAACTTATTTTTATCTGGGATAGAACGACAAAGCCCCGAGAACTCATTGAGCTATCGGGGCTTCTCAGAAATAATGGCACGCCCTACAGGATTCGAACCTGTGACCACCTGCTTAGAAGGCAGGTGCTCTATCCAGCTGAGCTAAGAGCGCGCTATGGGGATGAATTATACGAGTAAAAATGACGAAATCAATGCCTTTATCTAATATTCTGATTTAAATGCTTAAAAATGGAACAATAAGGATTTGAGTGATGAAAAAGACCGCGAAGCAAACGTTTGCCTATAGAAGTTAGTCTTAGAATCTGCGACAATGCGCAAAAATTTTCGTTACTTATTTTTTCTTAAGGAAAGTCATGACTGCTCAAATCATTGATGGAACTCTGATTTCCAAGACTGTACGCGCTGAAGTAGCTGAGAAAGTAAAATCTCGCATCGAATCTGGTCTTAGAGCTCCCGGGCTAGCTGTTGTTCTTGTTGGTGAAGATCCTGCGTCGCAAGTGTATGTTGGAAGTAAACGCCGTGCTTGTGAAGAAGTTGGCTTTGTTTCTAAATCTTATGACCTTCCTGTTACGACGACTCAAGACGAATTACTGTCGCTTATCGATACATTAAATGAAGATTCAACTATTGATGGCATTCTTGTTCAGCTTCCTCTGCCTAAAGGCTTAGATTCCACACTCATCCTTGAACGCATTCTTCCTGAAAAAGATGTGGATGGTTTCCACCCTTATAATGTAGGTCGTCTTGCACAGCGTATTCCTAAGCTTCGTTCTTGTACTCCTAAAGGTATTATGACGCTGTTAGAACGCTATGATGTTGACATTAAAGGCAAACATGCTGTTATCGTTGGTGCTTCTAATATCGTTGGCCGTCCGATGACACTAGAGCTGTTACTCGCAGGTTGTACTACCACAACATGTCACCGTTTTACTAAAGATTTAGAATCTCATGTACGTCAGGCTGACATTGTTGTTGTTGCTGTGGGTAAAGCTAACTTCGTTCCTGGTGAATGGATTAAAGATGGTGCTGTCGTGATCGATGTCGGTATCAACAGACAGGAAAACGGCAAACTTGTTGGTGATGTGGATTTTGCTAATGCAAAAGAAAAAGCAAGTTTTATCACACCAGTACCTGGTGGTGTCGGCCCGATGACAGTTGCAACGCTGATCGAAAATACCCTGTTTGCCTGTGAACAATACCACACAAAATAAGACATTTAGCATTTAACTAAATGAATGAGAAAAAAGGACCAGAAATGGTCCTTTTTTATATAGTCAGACATACTTACCAGATAATTCTATCTGCTAAATGTGTGACTGCTAAGGCAAAATAATACGAACGATTCCATTTCATCAGCACGTTATAGTTGTTGTAGATGAGATATACCCGTCCATTATCATCATCCGGCGCAATCAGCCAGGCATCAATATCATTTGTTAACTGCGGCAGTGCATGTCCGTCATAGCGAGTGATACCAAGCTTGCTCCATTCAGCCAGCTTCTTCGCTTTTTCTTTCCCGCGCCCTTCAAGCGACATATTAAAGCCCCTTGGCAATCGAACCTGACGCCCCCAGGTATGGTGCTCATCCCAGCCCGATTTTGCCAGGTAATTTGCTGTTGAAGCAAAAACATCGGCTGGAGTGTTCCAGATGTCTTTCTTTCCGTCACCATTACCGTCAGCAGCAAATGACAAGAATGAAGAAGGCATAAACTGACACTGCCCCATGGCACCAGCCCAGGAACCTTTCATGTCATTGGCACTGATATGCCCCTGATCGATAATCTGCAGCGCATCCATTGTTTGCCCGCGGAAAAATGCTTCTCTGCGTCCGTCATAGGCCAATGTGCTCAGAGCATCAATAACCTGATAGCCACCAGTGAATTTACCAAAATTACTTTCTACCCCCCAAAGCGCGACAATATAACGAGGTGATACACCATATTTATTACCGATTCGGGTCAACTCATCATAATTTTCTTTATAAAGCTTTTTCGCCTGAGCAACTTTCCAGTCCGGTACCGCTTTAGGCAGATATTCATCGAGCGTTAATTTTTTTTCAGGCTGATTTTTGTCAGCGATAATTGCTCTTGGTTTGTATTCAACATTAGCAAAGGCTTCATTGAGTGTTTGTTCCGAAATTCCTTTGGTTTTAGCTTCCTGCTTTAGTCCCTGAACATACTCTTCAAAACTCATCTGCTGTGAATAAGATGAAAAACTTAGGAGAATTCCTATTCCGACTGACATGATTCTTTTCATTGCTTGTCCTCCTAACTAAACGCTCAACAGTTCCTGACTATTTATTCCTGTTTTGCATTTATTTTTTTAAATTCTTCTAACACGTTTTCAGGCTCTGGTGGCAATTGCAGAAAAAATCCCTGATCCCTTAAAGATACTTTAACTTTTTCAATATCCACTCTTGCTAATGCCTTACCGTCCAAACTCATTGTCATAACAAGTACCGGTTTACCAAACATCGTCATCAGTGCATCTGGAATCTGAGAAAAATCATCTTTTTTATTGATGTATAAATATGCACCATCTTTCTTGGTACTACGGTAGATAGAACAAAGCATAATACGCCTTCTTTAAACATATACGATTCACATGCGACTTAATCTACTGTCGCAAAACGTAAACTTAACCTAAATTTGCGAAGAAAAAAGTCAATTAAAAGTAAGATAACTTGCTGACTTTACTCTGTGACTATAACATGACACCCCAGGTTACAGGCAATGCCATTTGTAAGTGTTATTTTCAGCGTCGAGGTTATAAGTTTTCAATGTCAAATACACCTGATTTAAAAGGTAGCAGCTTTACGCTGTCAGTGTTACATCTTCCGGACAGCGACATTAATAACAGTATCGAATTTTTAAAAGAAAAAGTAGCACAAGCACCAGCCTTCTTCGCTCACGCGCCTGTCGTTATTAATATTTCTCAAGTCAAAGAAGAGATTGATTTTAATGAGCTAAAAGCAGGCCTTTCAAAAACTGGGATTGTTCCTGTTGGAATTACTGGCTCCAATGATAAAAATACCCAAAACAGGGCGACGGAAGCCGGGTTTGCTATCATGACAGCAAGTAAATCACACAAACCAAAACCAGTACCACAAACGCCTGTGCAGCTTCCGGCAGAAATGACACCAACAAAGGTAATCACGACCCCTATCCGCTCCGGACAACAGATCTATGCTAAAAACTGTGATTTAGTTGTCATGAATAATGTGAGTGCGGGTGCCGAAGTCATTGCAGATGGCTCTATCCACATATATGGTAGTCTCAGAGGCAGAGCAATTGCTGGCGCTAACGGTCTGAAAGAAGCTAGAATATACTGTCATGACTTGCAAGCAGAGATAGTCTCAATTGCAGGTAATTACTGGTTGAGCGATCAAATTACAAGTGAATATTGGCAAAAGAAAGTGATGCTTAGTTTAGCCGGCGAAACACTACACTTCGAAATATTCACAGTTTAAGTTTAATTAAGGGAAACAAATGTCACGCATTATTGTTGTTACGTCAGGAAAAGGCGGCGTAGGTAAGACGACGTCGAGTGCAGCTATTGCTTCTGGTCTGGCACTGAAAGGCAAAAAGACTGCTGTTATCGACTTCGATATCGGGTTAAGAAACCTTGATCTCATTATGGGTTGTGAACGCAGAGTCGTTTATGACTTTGTCAATGTTATTCATGGTGAAGCAACACTAAATCAGGCGCTTATTAAAGATAAACGTACTGAAAATCTGTATATCCTTCCGGCGTCTCAGACTCGTGATAAAGATGCATTAAGCAAAGAAGGCGTTAAACGTGTTTTAGATGAACTAAAAGAAATGGATTTTGATTTCATCGTATGTGATTCACCAGCTGGTATTGAACAGGGCGCGCTTTTAGCACTTTATTTTGCAGATGAAGCTATTGTGACCACAAACCCAGAAGTATCTTCAGTACGCGATTCAGACCGTATTCTTGGCATTCTGGACTCTAAATCATTACGCTCTGAGCTGGGTATTGAGCCAGTTAAACAACATCTGATGCTTACCCGTTATAATCCATCCCGTGTAAATCAGGGGGAGATGCTAAGTGTAGAAGATGTTGAAGAAATTCTTCATATCCCACTGATTGGCGTTATTCCTGAAAGTCAGGCGGTTCTTAACGCTTCAAACAAAGGGGTTCCGGTAATCTTTGACGAACAGTCAGATGCAGGCCAAGCTTATATAGATGCTGTAGACAGACTATTAGGTAATGAAGTTGAATTCCGATTTCTGACTGAGCCTAAAAAAGGCATCTTTAAACGATTGTTCGGGGGCTAAATTACATAATGTCTTTATTACAATTTTTTCGTTCCAATAAGAAAAATTCTGCCAGCCTTGCTAAAGAGCGGCTTCAGATTATCGTAGCAGAACGCCGTAGCCAGAGTGATCCAGCTCCAAACTATCTTCCCCAGATGAAAGAAGATATTTTAAAAGTGATCGCAAAATACGTTGCTATCGATCCTGAAATGGTGCAGTTATCTTTGGAACATAAAGATGATGATATTTCTGTTCTGGAGTTGAATGTCAAACTTCCGGATGATGAGAAATAATCACCATGACTAAATAAAAAAACAGACAAGCCGATTTAATCCTGCTTGTCTGTTTTTTATATTCTTATCCCCACATACACCTGAGATGTTAGGTTTAATTAATCGCGCTGATCTATCATCTGATTGAGCTTTTCACCAAGAAGATCTTTTCTCCAGCTTTGCATTACATCAGGAAGAGGCACAGAAGTGCGGTTCGACTTCCAGACCCAACTTATCAACTGATTAAGCTGTTTTTTAGATGCCAGAAATTCTGTTGCTAACCCAGTTTGTTGAGAAACCGATTTTACATGGTCTTTCAGACGCTTAAATAAATGCTTATACCCGGGGTAATCATGGATAGGCACGATTAATTCCGGATAGTCACTTTCGCTCAGCTTATAGCTGCTGGAAACTAACTGACTGATTGCATTACCATGTCGTTGAATAGAGCGACCATCGATACAGACATCTTCCATTCTTTTCGGATTCACTAAGCCTAACTTCGCAATAGTTAAAAGATCCTGCTCTTTGACAATAAAATTAAGTGCTAAATCCCGCTTAACCGCCTCTTTGTAACGCCATGATGCCAGTAGTTTCAGTGTTGCTAACTGCTTGCGATTAAGCTGCCATGCACCTTTCACATCCTGATACGCATTGTCTATATCATATTGAGCAATACGTTTCTTAGCCTGTAACTGAGCCTCATCTAAAATAGCCTTATCCCAACCATTTTCTTTCACTTTAATCTGCAGTTGTTCATAAACAGGCAGAAGGTAGTAAACATCCCCTGCGGCATATTCTAATTGTTTATCTGTCAGAGGTCTGGCAAGCCAGTCAGCTCTGGATTCAGATTTATCAAGCTCAATACCTTCCAGCTCACTCACTAATGCAGCAAACCCTGTTGATAAGCCATAACCTAAAAATGCCGCCATCATCTGGGTATCAACAAACGGCTCAGGTAAACATTCAAAGCTGTTATAAAAAACTTCAAGATCTTCACCACAAGCATGCAGTACTTTCAAAACCGACGAATCTTGCAATAAGTGAACAAAGGCGCTCATTTCCGGTAACGCCACAGGATCGATAAGTGATACTTCAAGCCCGTCATACAGTTGTATCAAACCAAGCTGTGGGTAAAAGGTCCGGATACGGACAAATTCCGTATCCAGCATAACAACATCCTGCTGCCGAGCCTGTGTACAGACTCGTTCCAGCTCACTAACTTCCTTTACAATGGTATATTTCACGTATTGCTCACTATTTAATTATTCAACAGAAGAACTCTCTTCCGCTATTGATTCCGTGCTTGCAAATTTTTGTCATTTTCTTCCCGCAGCTCTTTTCGCAAAATTTTACCCACATTTGATTTCGGTAAATCAGTACGGAATTCCACAAGCTTGGGCACTTTATATCCTGTCAGGTGCTTACGACAATGCTTAATGATATCTTCTTTCGTCAAATCATCGTGTTTTGCGACGACATACACTTTTACCGCTTCTCCGGTCGCGTCACTTACCTGTCCGATAGCTGCGACTTCCAACACTTTGTCGTGCATCGCAATAACTTCTTCAATTTCATTAGGATACACATTAAAGCCGGAAACTAAAATCATATCTTTTTTGCGGTCAACAATATAAATCATACCATCTTCGTCAACCCTGACGATATCACCCGTCGCAAGCCAGCCATCCGCAGACAATACTTCTTCTGTTGCTTCCGGTCTTTTCCAGTATCCTTTCATCACCTGAGGACCACGGACCTGAAGCTCACCAATTTGATCAAATGGTAAAACATTGCCCTCATCATCAACTAAACGAACTTCGGTTGACGGCACGGGGACACCAATTGAGCCAGAATAATCTGTCGCGTCATATGGATTACCCGTGACCAACGGTGAACATTCCGTTAAACCATAACCTTCTAACAAATGCTTTCCGGTGATTGCTTCCCACTTTTCAGCGACGCAGCGCTGCACGGACATGCCTCCACCTACGGACAAATGAAGGTTAGAAAAATCCAGCTGTTTAAAATCTTCATTGTGTATCAATGCATTAAATAACGTATTTACACCTGTAATCGCGGTCACCGGATGTTTTTGTAACTCTTTTACAAACCCCGGAATATCTCTTGGATTAGTGATTAACAGGTTCTGTCCACCCATTTCAATAAAGAGTAAACAGTTAACACTTAAGGCAAAAACGTGATAAAGCGGCAAGGCTGTTACCACCAGTTCTTTCCCTTCCCGCAGCAAACTACCGTATGCACCTTTAGCCTGGATGACGTTCGCCAGCATATTTCGATGGGTTAAAATTGCGCCTTTGGCAACTCCCGTTGTTCCCCCTGTATACTGCAGAAACGCAATATCATCACCGCACAAATCAGGTTTAACATATTGTAAGCGACGTCCTTTACGAATAACTTTTCGCATCGAAATAGCATGCGGCAAATGATATTTAGGAACCAGCCGTTTAACATATTTGACCGCAAAATCGACTATTGTGCCTTTGGGCTTTGGTAACATCTGCCCTAAGCTGGTGATAATAATATGTTCAACCGGCGTTTTCTTTACCACTTGCTGTAAAGACTTAGCAAAATTAGACACAATGACGATCGTTTTTACTTCAGCATCGGTTAACTGATGCTGCAGCTCACGAGCTGTATACAATGGGTTAACGTTGACCGCAATCATCCCCGCCCGCAATATGCCGAACAGCGCAACCGGATATTGAAGTAAATTAGGCATCATTAAAGCGACGCGGTCACCTTTCTGCAAACCTAAGTCATTTTGTAAATATGCAGCAAATGCCCGGCTACGTTCTTCTAATTTACGGAACGTCATCACAGTTCCCATATTAATAAACGCAGGCTGGTCTGCAAATTTGTTTACCGCATTTTCAAACATCTCTAACAGAGACGAATACATATCGGGATCAATGGTTTCTGGCACACCACTCGGGTAACGGCCAAGCCACGGCTTATCCACTAAGAGACTCCTCGTAAAATAATATCTTTTTGTTTTTATTATAATTTTTTATTAATTGTGATTTTATATAACTGTATTGACTAAATTCAATATAATTTTGTTAACAGCATCAGGAGACTCAAGATGACAATAATGACCGCCTTTCACCGTATGAACCATACATTGAGTAGGTAGAATGACATTATCGTGATTACGTAAATGTTCAAATCCACTGTAGCCTAAAACAATATGGTATGGACATACGATATGGTTCATGATTTCCTGAGCATGTTCGTGCGACATCCGAAACAAAGACTGACAGCTGAGTTTTTGATCAGCTCGCCAAAACCAATGGCCGTCCCGCTCTTCTATGCCCCGTTGAACAATCGGTTCAATTAGTGTTTCCGGAACCTTAGAACTTTTACTTTTATGCGCCAGAGCACTCTGATAGCTAACATAGCTTTTTTGCGTTTTCTTACGCATCCGTTCTCTGTTTTGCAGCCCTTTACGTAATCGGGAAAGACTCAAATCAGGCGGCTCACTAAGTGGACCTTTACCCTCAATTTGCACTAATCCGGCCACCTTTTCAGGAAAGGCGGCACTATAGCAACTTGCGATCAATCCACCAAGTGAATGTCCCACTAAAATGTAAGATTTTGTCGGTAATTCCGATAATACTTGATGAATGTCGTCTAAATAGTCATGAAATGGATAAAAGTAATAATCACCTTTCTGCGGAGAATGCCCGTGGCCCGGCAAATCTAATGCATACAAGTGAATATTGGGAAGTTGATGATGGAGTTTTTCTAATAAAACCTGAAAACTGGCTGCGTTATCCAACCAGCCGTGGATAAAAACGACAGAGAGATCCGAGGTAAGCGGATCTCCCATTTCTATACTTGCTAACTGCATTATTTTACAACCTGAATGATCCGCTCCTGATCAAAACCATCATCATGGCAAAATACCGAATGACAAGGACGCAGATACGAACCAATATGACGATTAATAACCTGTTCTTCTACACGCCATAGATGGAACCCACTCGCTTCCATAACAGGAAACTGCCCCTGGTACTCACCGACCATTGACATTTCAGGTGCTTTTGATTTACCTATGACAGAAATAAGACGCCCTTTCGACAAAGTAACCGGATCGACAAACCCCTGCAGATAAACAATGTAGCGCCCTTTAGGATCCCGACTAATATCTGGTTTACCACTACTGGTCAAAGGCAAATTGACAATTTCGATGCGGGTTTTGCTCTGCTGATTTTTAACATCCGCAATCACTCCACCTAAACGGACTTCACTACCGACTTGCGTTTCTGGTACCCAATTTTGGTAATTTATTATCACTTGTGGATTGTTCGTACTTAATTCCGCAGGCATGGTTGCACAGCCAAATAGTGACCCGATAACAAAAAACAAGATAAGAAATTTCAGCAGTGGAGAACGCATTAACTCACCTCAACACAGTGTATGATAATGAATATTCTATATATAAATATCGACACCCAACATTTGCGCGAGTTCATCTTTTCTGGCCTGATTTGCAACAGCAAAATACTCTTCCAGTGCCTTGCGGGACTTTCCTTCCGGCAAATCATAATGAATCTGATTATTTTCCAGCTCAGCTTCATTCACCGACTTAAGTGAACGAGAAACCGCACTTGCGACTGCCGTGGGGTGAGTCGAAGGCTTAGCCTCATTAGCTGAAGACGGTTTATTATCCTGCCCCTGAGCTTTGGATGCCCGGTTAGGTCCGGGTAATCCTGCTGATGGAGGTAAACCATTAATAGAAACCATAACCGCCCTCAATCAAATCAATTACAAAAGAGTATTAACTTACGTCCTGCTTTACTCTTTTCCAGGAAGCTTTTTCCATGCAACAGTATCGCGCAAATACACCGGACTTGCTTCTTCCGCTGCCACAGTATTTCCCTGTTGCCATTCCGATTTTGCTAACCAGGCAATATCTTCGGCATCCGGGTATAAAACGTCACTTGCTGTTATCTCATATGGCAATCCGGATAATACATCCTGGTATGTCTGCCATCCGGTACCGGCAGCAAACCAAGTCTTATCATCTTGTTCAGATGCATTGACCAAAGCATCCGGAGCGATAACAGTCTCATTATCAATATTAGCCCATTCTCCGCTTTCCTGACGAGCATAACGAGCCCAATACACTTCGGACATCCGTGCATCAATAGCAGGAGCAACCAAAGTCGCGCCATGAATACGGAAACATCCCTGAGCCATTGCTTTTAACGTTGATACAGGAATCGTTGGCAAGTCAGCACCGAATGCCAGTCCCTGAGCAATACCGATACCAATTCTTACTCCGGTAAAACTACCCGGACCACAACCAAAGGCTAACGCATCAAGCTGATTAAGTTCTACCTGAGCTTCTTTTAGCACTTCATCCACCCACGGCAACACTTTCTTGGTATGATCCCGTGGCGCGACATCTCTGCGTACATAACATTGGTCATCAATAAGCAATGCGACAGAACAGTTTTCTGTCGAAGTATCTATAGCTAAAATTTTTACGCTCATTCTGTTCTCTAACTTACTTTCTTTTTCTGAGAAATGGTTTTTAAAAAATCCTGAATAACAGTCAAATCACGAGTTCTGGGAATTGATGGCAAACTGGCAAGGAACAATTTTCCATAATCCCGGGTAACTAATCGGTTATCACAAATAATCAGTACGCCTTTATCTTCTGCATCCCGGATCAAACGACCAACACCCTGCTTTAAAGTGATGACAGCATCAGGCAATTGTACCTGCTGAAACGGATCCCCGCCCTGAAGACGACAATCTTCGATCCTTGCTTTAAGCAGCGGATCATCAGGAGCAGTGAACGGCAATTTGTCGATAATAACACAGCTTAATGCATCTCCCCTAACATCTATCCCTTCCCAGAAGGCACCGGTAGCCACTAACAGCGCATTGCCCAGAGACATAAATTCAGCCAGTGTTTTTTGTTTACTGGTTTCTCCCTGCATGAGTACCGGAATCGTTAGAGTTTCTCTGAACCGTTCACCAAGCTGTTTCATCATATGATGTGATGTACACAGGAAGAAACACCGCCCCTGGTTTTCTTCAATCACAGGCCCTAACATATCAACTAATTTATCCGCCATACCTGGGTGATTCGGTTCAGGTAAATAGCGCGGCACACATAACCGGGCTTGTTGTTCGTAGTCAAATGGACTGGGCAAAGAGAACTGCCGGGCTGGTTTTAAACCCAGCCGATGACTGAAATGGCTAAAATCATCGTTTACTGCAAGCGTGGCCGAAGTAAAAATCCACGCGCCCTGTTTAATCTCCATTTGTTCATGAAACTTATCAGCCACAGACAATGGAGTAATATGCAAACTAAAATGACGTGGTGTTGTATCAAACCAATAAGAATACCCGGGAATGGAGACATCACAAACACGATTTAACCGCCCCAAAACCTGAGTCACGCGTTCATATGCTGAGTCCAGTAACTGACTCCGACCCAGTGCCAGTTTCAGGACATCCATAGCAAACTGAAGAGTTTCAACCAACCGTTCTATCACCCGCTGCACCGATGGACGGTTTACTACATCTCGCCAGTTGCCCCGAAATCCCGGCTCTCCAAGTTCTAAACGCATATCCATTGATGTCTGGCGAAGTTTTTCTGCGACCTTTTGCAGTTGGCGCATATCTTTTGCTTCTGTCCGATAGCCTATTTCAATGTCTTTGGCTAACTCATGGATTTGTCTGCTCGACAAAGACTGACCAAAATACTGACTGGCAATGTCCGGTAACTGGTGAGCCTCATCAAAAATAAATACTTCAGCTTCCGGAATTAATTCACCAAAGCCCGTTTCTTTAATTGCTAAATCCGCCAGAAATAAGTGATGATTTACCACGACCACATCCGCATCCATGGCTTTTTTTCTGGCTTTAGACACAAAGCAATCTGCAAACTTCGGACATTCTTTCCCCAGACAGTTTTCATTGGTTGAGGTGATCAGAGGAATAACAGCACTGTCTTCTGCGACGGAATCACATTCACCTAAGTCCCCACTCTTGGTCTCTGATGACCATTGACGTACTTTTACCAGTTCAGAAAACTGAACCGTATCCACCTCACCGGTATGACTTTCTAAAATCTGACGATCTAAACGTTCCAGACACAGATAATTCACTCTGCCTTTAAGTAAGGCAATATGTCCGAAAAACTCCAGGGCTTTAACAATAAGTGGTAAGTCACGATGAAATAACTGTTCCTGGAGGTTTTTTGAACCGGTACTGATAATGACCTTTTTACCACTTTTTAAGGCAGGAACCAGATAAGCAAAGGTTTTGCCTGTCCCGGTTCCGGCTTCAACCACCAGTTGCTGTTCTGAATTGATGGCATTGTTAACCGCCTCAGCCATATCGATTTGAGCCTGTCTGGGCTGAAAACCAGGAATGACCTTACCTAAAGCACCTTGTGGAGAAAATATATCAGATATCATGACACAGAAAGATTGAATAACAGGGCACGAATTATGGCAGGTTTATTGAATTTGTGCGATCTCTTATAAGAGACCGCATAATATATAAATACGCTTAAAAAAGGCCCCTATTTTTAAAACCAAAGAAAAATTGTTTTGAGATTTTGTTGAATCTCGCGCCAATATAGATTAATTATAGCCACTATCTTTTTAAGTGTGTTGTCATTTGACACTCTTGATTATCATATTTTTGTTTCAAAATTCGTCGGAAATCGTCACTAATGGAAAAGAAAACCCTTCTAACGCATTGCAAAGATGCACCAGGACTGATCGCTAAGATCACTAATATTTGTTACAAACATCAGCTTAATATTGTTCACAACAGAGAATTTGTAGACACAACAACCCACGATTTCTTTATGAGAACTGAATTGGAAGGCTACTTTAATGATCAGACTTTTCTGGCTGATATTGAACAGGCTTTACCTCAGGCTCAGGAAACAAAATATAAACTGATCAGTTCCGGTAGAAAGCGTGTCGTCATTCTGGTGACAAAAGAAGCGCATTGCCTCGGCGATATTTTGATGAAAATGTTTGATGGCAGTCTGGACGTAGAGATTGCTGCTGTTATCGGTAATTACGATTATTTACAGGGTCTGACAGAGAAATTTGGTATTCCATATCACTATGTCTCTCATGAAGGTTTAAACCGTGAAGAACACGAACAAAAACTGATGGCAGAAATTGATAAATATTCTCCTGATTTCGTTGTACTAGCAAAATATATGCGTGTACTAACACCGGCTTTTGTTGAAAGTTACCATCACCGTATTATCAATATTCACCACAGTTTCCTTCCTGCATTTATTGGTGCAAAACCATATCAACAGGCATTTGATCGCGGTGTGAAAATTATTGGTGCAACAGCCCATTTTGTTACCAATGATTTAGATGAAGGCCCAATCATCGGACAAGATGTGATTACGGTCGATCATACCTACAGCGCACAGGATATGGCTCGGGCCGGTCATGACGTTGAAAAAAATGTTCTGAGTAAAGCTCTGACAAAAGTAGTTGGCGACCACGTCTTTGTATACGGCAATAAAACCGTTATCTTTTAGAATATCCAAAGTTTGTTGACTTCAGGAACGTACAAAACATTTTTTATGTTTTGTACGTTATCTTTCCTCTCAATAATCCCCTCACTTTTCTGTACAACTTGTTGTTCTGCATCTTTTAATCTAGGATTAGCCCATAATTCATATTCCTTTGAAGCGCTATGCTTCTCATGGCAGAATATCGAACGGAGAGATAATGAAGACCATCTTCAAATTTATCGGCCTGATTTTCAAAATTCTTTGGGTAACCATTAATTTTGCACGTAAGGCATTATTTAATATACTTTTCCTACTCATACTTGGCTTGCTTTATTACGCCTACACCGACACAGAAACAGCGATTGAGCCTAAAATTTCACCTTCAGCTCTGGTATTAGATTTACAGGGGCCTATCGTCGAACAACCTCGTTATAGCAGTCCGCTTGAGTCTCTTAATAAATCTCTGTTGGTTGGCTCTTTGCCTAAAGAAAATGTTCTGTTTGATATCGTTGATAAAATCAGAGCGGCCAAAGATGATAAAAACATTACCGGACTGGTGCTATCACTGTCTAAAATGTCAGGCACAAGTTTGACTAAATTACGTTACATTGCCAAAGCAATTAATGAATTTAAATCCTCAGGTAAGCCCGTTATTGCTACCGGATCTTTCTATACGCAAAGTCAGTATTATCTGGCCAGTTATGCCGATAAAATTTATTTATCACCCGATGGCGCTGTCCTGCTGAAAGGGTACAGTGCCAACGCTCTTTACTATAAAGAGTTGCTGGATAAACTGGATATCAATGCCCATATTTTCCGTGTTGGAACTTATAAATCGGCTGTTGAGCCATTTATTCGCAGCGATATGTCACCAGCAGCCAAAGAGTCAAACCAACGCTGGTTGAATCAGCTTTGGGATGCCTACATCGATGATATCGCCGGTAACCGCAAAATCAGACCGTCAACGCTGAAGTTCAATATGGACCAGTTTGTTCAAAAACTTCAGGCAGTCAAAGGCAATCTGGCCGAGCTCACCTTAAAAATGGGTCTGGTCGATCAGTTAGCCACTCGACCAGAAATCCATCAGGACTTAATTGAACAGTTTGGTAGTGACGGCCACAATAGCTATCAGGCAATCAGTTATTATGATTACAACAAACGCGCTGATAAGACTAAATTCACCAAAGATGAGATTGCTATTGTTGTCGCCGATGGAACCATAATGGACGGTGACCAGCCTAACGGTGCTGTTGGCGGAGACACCCTGGCAAAATTACTCAGAAAGGCGCGTAATAATTCAAAAGTAAAAGCAGTCGTTTTACGGGTTAACAGTCCGGGTGGCAGTGCCTTTGCCTCCGAAGTGATCCGCAATGAAATCGTTGCCCTCAAACAGGCAGGGAAACCTGTCGTGGTATCTATGTCCGGTCTGGCGGCATCAGGCGGATACTGGATTTCGATGAGTGCCGATCAAATTGTTGCCCAACCAACAACCCTTACGGGCTCAATCGGTATTTTCAGCGTCATTACCACCTTTGAAAAAACCATCAATAATGTGGGTATCAGTACTGACGGCGTGGGGACTACCCCATTTTCTCAGCAGGGGATTTTCTCGGGATTATCTGATGGTGCCAAAGAAAGCATGCAACTGGTTATCAACCACGGTTATCACAGATTCATAAGTCTGGTATCCCAGAACCGTCATATTGCTTTAAATGATGTTGATAAAATTGCGCAGGGCCATGTCTGGACAGGTAAAGATGCACTGTCATTTGGTTTGGTTGATAAATTAGGTGATTTTGATGATGCGGTTACATTGGCGGCGACACTCGCTAAAGTTGACCATTACCAGCTTAACTGGATGAAAAAGCCTCTGTCGACATTTGAGCAGTTAGTGGTTGAATTCTCTAATAGTGCCAAAGCATCATTAGGCCTTGATGTAACAGCAATGCTCCCTAAAAGTTTGCAACCTTTGGCAACGGCAGTAAATCAACAGGCTGAGATACTTGATCTACTCAATGATCCTAAGGGACAATATTCCCTATGTCTGACCTGTAACGTTCAATAATGTAGCAAGTATTATATGTTCTAAATATTGTACTAACGGGGGGATTTATTCCCCCCTTTTTATTACCTGATATTTCGTTATAATCGCAGCCCTGTTCCCTAATAAGTTGTAGTCATGTCCAGAAAACATATTTATATCGCCTATACCGGCGGAACAATAGGAATGCAAAAGTCCGACCATGGATATGTTCCCGTTGCAGGCTTTATGGAAAAACAACTGGCAAGTATGCCTGAATTCCATCGTCCGGAAATGCCTGAATATACCATTCACGAATATTCTCCTCTTATCGATTCATCTGATATGACGCCAGCCCACTGGCAACAGATAGCTAACGATATTCGTGATAACTATGATAATTACGATGGTTTTGTGATTTTGCATGGTACTGATACGATGGCATACACTGCATCGGCACTATCATTTATGTTAGAAAACCTGGGTAAACCCGTTATCGTGACCGGCTCTCAGATCCCAATTGCAGAACTGCGCTCCGATGGGCAGGCAAACCTGCTTAACTCGCTGCATATAGCGGCTAACTACCCAATCAATGAAGTGACACTGTTCTTCAATAACCAACTGATGCGTGGCAACAGAAGTACAAAATCACACGCAGATGGTTTTAATGCATTCACGTCGCCAAATTTACCACCATTACTGGAAGCCGGGATTAATATCCGGGTTAGTACTGGTGTCGAAATCGATAAAAAACCAGAAGGTGAATTCAGAGTCAGTGACATCACACCTCAACCTGTTGGTGTAATCACTATGTACCCTGGTATTTCCTATGAAGTAATTCGTAATACGCTGCTTCAACCGGTAAATGCCATGATCCTGCTGACTTTCGGCGTAGGAAATGCACCTCAGAACCCTGAAATTCTGGAACAACTTGAAGATGCATCCAAACGTGGGGTAATCGTAGTTAACTTAACCCAGTGTCTGGCAGGTAAAGTTAATATGGGCGGCTACGCAACAGGATGTGCTCTTGCGGACGCAGGTGTTATCAGTGGTTATGATATGACTCCGGAAGCTGCATTAGCTAAACTTCACTACCTGCTCAGTAAAGGGCTTAGTTATGAAGATGTAAAAGCACAAATGCAGGAAGTTCTGCGCGGCGAAATGAACAAGTAAACATTACATCTTGTATAGATATTTTTAAAATGCCTGACGAATTCATCAGGCATTTTTTCCATATATGGTTTAAATTTCGCCATTCAGTAATGATGATTTAAAATATATAATCTTCTGTTTTTAATTATGTTTATATAATAAGTCCGGCAATTAAGTAAAAACTTTCATATATTAAGGTTCTGACTTATGCTTATATCGATAGAATAAAGTTATTCATATCGAACAAATAAAATAAAGCCTGTTTGCCTGTTTTTATGCCTAATATACTGAAAGACCATATATGAAAATAACACAATATATAGTATTAGCATTATCAATTAGCACACTTTCTGGTTGTTTTGAAAACAGGAAAAATACGGAACAGCTATGTGCTGATAATTCTCAATTGAAATGTGACGAATTCAATATGAATGACGGGCAATGCCGAATTCCCCGCACAAACCTGATCTGGCACAGAGTTGAAGTACTAAAAAGTCCAACCGATATTAATAAAATTAAAGAATACCAGCTAACTCAGGAATACAAAAAATGCCTTGAGGTCGCCTCTCAGATTGTCCCGATAGAACAGGCAGAGTTAAAAAGAAAACGGTATAATGCCCTTGTTAATTCAGGCGATAACATGACTCGTCTGGAAAGTGAACTAAAAGAATTGAAAACCGCCCGCTCCTATTATTTCTTATGGAGTCAAGCTGGCGATATGGACGCCAAACATCGTTTCCTGCAGCTAGAAGGCACCAAAGCAGTTGAAAACTCAGATTTACAATATGCGTTAGCAACGTATTATATTGATCGGGATGCAGAAAAAACCGTCAATTTCCTTAATCATTCTATTGAGTTAGCTCATTCACCGGACGAGATCCATACCGATGCCTTTGCATCATTAGCCAGTCTGTACAATCAGATGAAAATGAAAGAAAAGTCATATGTCTGGGCAAAAGTAAGTAAAGCGTTTGGTACAGCAATAGCGTCAGACCAACAACTTTATTTACTCTATGGGTTTGATGAAGATAAAAAAGAACAGCTCGATGATCTTGCTGAAGAAGTTATTGATGCGATCAATGATAGCAAATTCACTTCATCACTGATCGCAAATCGTTTAAATTAATTACAGCTTTTGAATCAAATTAGCTATTTTTCATCCAGCTTGTTGAAAATTAACGACACCGAATTCACACAATAACGCTCCCCAGTCGTCGCCGGACCATCATCAAATACATGCCCCAGGTGACTATCACAACAATTACAGCGAATTTCCGTTCTGGTCATGCCAAATGATTTGTCTTCTAAATATCGAATAGCATCTTCTTTAACCGGAGCGTCAAAACTGGGCCATCCACAGCCTGATTCATATTTATTCTCAGACCTGAAAAGCGGCGCTCCACAGCAAGTGCAACAGTAAATACCTGTTTCAGAATTAAATAACAGCTTACCTGTATAAGGAGCCTCCGTCCCCTTCTCCCGACAGACACGATAAGCTTCCTCAGTTAATTGTTCTCGCCAGTATTCATCTGGTTTATTAATCTTATCCAAGATACAACCTCGTATTTATGAGTAGTGCTTAAAATTTAATTAAAGAAAAACTTGCGCGATACATAATGTGTAGCACATACTTTCAACGCTTAATATTTTCCTTTAATATTAACCCCAAATACCACGGACATTTAAGGTATTTTAATCAACTGATAGTATTCAGGAACAAAATAAGTTTAAAAAATAAACACATGCAATCTCTAAATAAAAAAAGCACTGCTTTTTTTTGACTTTAGACAATTTAAATCGGATTATCTATTGCGGATTTTGCTGGTTTCTGTAATTTTACTACCAGTTATCTTTAAACAGAAATTAAGTTGTGGAGCAACTATAATGACTATCAAAGTAGGTATTAACGGTTTTGGCCGCATTGGCCGTTTTGTTTTCCGTGCTTCTTGTGCACGTGATGATATCCAAGTTGTAGGTATCAACGATCTTATCGACGTTGAATATATGGCTTACATGCTAAAATACGATTCAACTCACGGTCGTTTTAACGGTACTGTTGAAGTTGTAGACGGTAACCTAGTAGTTAACGGTAACACTGTTCGCGTAACTGCAGAACGTAACCCAGAAGATCTAAAATGGGATGCAATCGGTGTTGACGTAGTTGCTGAAGCAACTGGTATCTTCCTAACTGACGAAACAGCTCGTAAACACATCACTGCTGGTGCGAAAAAAGTTGTTCTTACTGGTCCTTCAAAAGACGCTACTCCAATGTTCGTTAACGGCGTAAACTTCGATTCTTACGCTGGTCAAGACATCGTTTCTAACGCTTCTTGTACTACTAACTGTCTAGCACCTATCGCTAAAGTTCTTAACGACAAATTCGGTATCGAATCTGGTCTTATGACTACAGTTCACTCAACTACTGCTACTCAGAAAACTGTTGACGGTCCTTCTGCAAAAGACTGGCGCGGTGGTCGTGGTGCTTCTCAGAACATCATCCCATCTTCAACTGGTGCTGCTAAAGCTGTAGGCGTTGTACTTCCAGAAGTAAACGGCAAACTAACTGGTATGGCTTTCCGTGTACCAACTGCTGACGTTTCTGTTGTTGACCTAACTGTTAACCTAAAAACTCCAGCATCTTACGAAACAATCTGTGCAGCTATGAAAGAAGCTTCTGAAGGCGCACTTAAAGGTGTTCTAGGTTACACTGAAGACCAAGTTGTTTCTCAAGACTTCATCGGTGAAACTTGTACTTCAGTATTCGATGCTAAAGCAGGTATCGCTCTAACTGATACTTTCGTTAAAGTTGTATCTTGGTACGATAACGAAATCGGTTACTCAAACAAAGTTCTAGACCTAATCGCTCACATCTCTAAATAATTGACGATTAGTCTTTAAGACTTGTTAAAAGGCGGCCTCAGGTCGCCTTTTTTGTATTTAAATTTTGTCTAAATACAACGATAAGTCTAAAGTGAATTATTCACTGCCAAATAAAAGGAATGATGCATGGAACTACTATCATTGCCGGCTATCAGTGTTTTGTCTGACTGTATCAGCATTGTCGAAATAGATGATGTCAAAGTAGTCAGAATCATTCATGACAAAGCGACTGCGGCTATCTCTTTATTCGGGGCACATCTGATTTCATACCAGCCCAAAGATCAGCAAGAATGTTTATTTCTAAGTAAAGATGCGAGATTTAATGGTCAGACAGCTTTAAGAGGCGGAATTCCAGTTTGTTGGCCCTGGTTCAATAAACTTGCTGAACCAAGTCACGGCTTCGCCCGCATTACAGAATGGCAGATTAAAGAACACAGGGAAAATGAAGAGGGTGTGATTATCCAGCTCGCTTTACATCACACCGAACAAACCCGACAAATCTGGCCATATGAATTTGAAGCAACTCTAACAGTCGAAGTGAAAGAAACGCTAACGGTTAGCCTTGATGTAAAAAATACTGATAAACGTCCATGGACATTTTCCGGAGCGTTACATACTTACCTGAATGTCGGTGATATTCTGAAAACCCAGACCAAAGGGTTAGGAACTCACTATCTGGACAGCTTACAGGGTGGCAAAGAGTGTGTTGGTGAAGATACTTTAATCCTCACCGATACTATCGATCGCGTGTATACCCAACCAGAATCCATCATTACGATTCATGATGATGAATGGGATCGCACCTTA
Organism: uncultured Vibrio sp.; assembly: GCA_963676525.2. Classification (GTDB taxonomy): domain Bacteria; phylum Pseudomonadota; class Gammaproteobacteria; order Enterobacterales; family Vibrionaceae; genus Vibrio. The sequence continues at coordinate 649,924 of CAXXNB010000011.1, read as the reverse complement.
GTGGTCAGAAATGAAGGTCACAACTCTGCCGTTGCCTGGAACCCCTGGGAAAAAGGTGCTGCAGGCATGGGTGATATGAACAATGACGGATACCTGAACATGCTCTGCGTTGAATCAGTCGTTTATTCCAACTGCTTATCTGCAGGCCAGACACTTCAACCGGGTGAGTCTCATACTCTTTCAACCCGAATATCTGCAAAATAACCTAAGCCAAAGGCGGCAAACTGTCGCCTTTTTTAGTACACTCTCGCTCCTGTATTTTCCGGCTAAACAATTTGAGGCTTCTACGTGTATCAATGTCCCCTGTGTCATCAACCTCTGACGAAAAAAGACCATAGCTTACGCTGTGAAAATAACCACCAGTTTGATTTTGCTAAAGAAGGCTATGTGAACCTTATGCCGGTTCAACATAAACATTCTAAAGATCCTGGTGATAATAAAGAAATGATGCAGGCACGTCGTCGCTTTCTCGAACTTGGCCACTATGACCAGATGCGGGATAAAGTCGCTGAAACACTGGTAAATATGACCCCACACGACAATGTAAACATCCTTGATATCGGCTGTGGTGAAGGCTATTACACACACGAATTCGCTCAGCAATTAAAAGCAACCAAATCAACATCGGCTGTATATGGCCTCGACATTTCAAAAGTTGCCGTTCGTTATGCATCTAAACGCTACCCTGATTGTGATTTCTGTGTTGCCTCAAGTCATCGTTTGCCTTTTCCTGATAGCTCTCTGCAAGCCATTATCCGGATTTATGCGCCATGCAAGGCAGAAGAACTGAAACGCTGTATTGATACTGAAGGCTTAGTTATTACAGTTACTCCGGCTGGCAGACACCTTTATCAGCTAAAAGAACTTATCTATCAGGATGTGATGCTTCATGATGAGACACCGGAAACAATTGAAGGATTCAACCTTATCCATAATGAAAAACTGCATTATACAATGTCCCTAACCGGTAGCTCAGCATTTGATTTACTTCAGATGACCCCATTTGCCTGGAGAGCCTCCGAAGGAGTCAAAACGAAGCTACAAGAACAGGATTCTTTTACCTGCGAAGCCGATTTTTCCATACGTGTTTACAAAAAAGAAAATTAGGCATATATATTGCTAATAGATTAATATCAGATTTTTATTGATAAACAGTAAAAATTATTCAAGTTTTTCAAAAGTACTCCGATAACTCAAATAGGAGACTTGTGGGAGGACGTTATGGATCCAGTAAAAGTTGGTTCAACATCTTCATTGTATTCGCCTCAGTCGGTAAAGACTCAGTCATTGGCTAACCCGCTATCTGCGGAACAACAAGCCAATTCGCTAATGAAGGTAGAAGAGAATAAAGTAACGCTTTCTGATGAAGGCAAAGCATTATTAGAAGCCTTAAAACAGATAGACAAAGAAAGTAAAGCAGAGGCTGAAAAAGATAAATCAGTAGGTGATAAAGTTGAATCATTTGCTTACGGCGCGCTTGGCATGGAACATCCTGATAAAGCCGAAGAAGAACAGGATTCTTCATACTCAGCAGGGCAATATCTTTCCGCAGCGGCAACGATTGGCACAATATTGCTTGCTATCGTTTAATCTGTTTTTCACATCTGGTGTGCCGTTTGGAGCAGCTGTTGCGGTACACTAGCTTTTTGCGCCTTATTGATTCGAATTTGAATTCGATCTAACCTTGTCACCATCAGCAACAATTGACCAATATAGTCCCCATGACAGAACAGTCCTTAACACCTACTGTCCCTTGTCTTCTACAGACATGGGAATCTTCCGTGTCTTATTTACACCATTGGCTACTAAAGCAATCTGGTGATAAAGATCTGGCGGCTGATTTACTTCAGGAAACCTTTCTCCGAGCATTAACTCAGCAGTCCGATTTTTGTTTAATTAACGATCAAAGAGCCTGGCTGTTTAAAGTCGCCAATAATTTATTAACTGATGAACTGCGTAAAAATAAAAGATCACAATTAAATGAAAAAGATACTTTCCATCGCATTTATTCTGCAGTGGAAGAACTTCGCCCTGTCGACAATCTGGTTCAGTGTTTACCTAAAGCACTAAATAAATTATCCCCCATTGACCGGGAAATCATAGAATCCTGTGATCTTCAGGGTCTTAAACAACTGGATTACGCAGATCTACACGGAATCAGTGTATCTGCAGCAAAATCTCGTATTCAGAGAGCCAGAGAAAAACTCAGACAAATCCTGAAGTGCCAGTGTCAGATTAGCTTTGATGAACACAAACAGGTTTGTTGTTTCTCACCTCAAAATGCAAATAATCAAAATAAAAACTAACTTCCTGTCTTCCCCATCAAAAATTTAAAAAATTTCTGCGTCTTTTTTCCAGCAATACGTCTTTATAATTACAGCGTCGGTAATGGTTACGACATGTGTTTTGAGGAAAAATTATGTTCGAAATATTCACCTGGCTTGCAGACGTTATAACCTACCGGTTATTCGCCTTAGAGCAGGGACAGAAACTTACAGATGCCGTGCATTTTTTTATCGAAGATGTCAGCAAAATTATTTGCCTTTTGGTTGTGATGATTTACCTCATCGCTTTAGTCAGAGCATCACTGAATGTAGAACGAGTGCGTGATTATCTGGCGGGGAAAAAACGAATTTTTGGCTACACTACCGGCAGTTTTTTCGGAACTATCACTCCTTTCTGTTCATGTTCCAGCATCCCGGTTTTCTTGGGTTTTACGACCGCAGGTATTCCCCTTGGCATTACAATGGCCTTTCTAATTACGTCTCCGTTAATTAACGAAGTGGCTGTGTTATTGCTTTTTAGCCTGCTAGGTTGGAAATTTACCCTTTTATACGTATTAGTTGGTATGTGTATCGGTATTTTAAGTGGCTGGTTCCTTGATCTTATCGGCGCAGAACGCTGGCTGCAGCCATTTGTGGCTAAAGCGATGCAAAACAGCAAAGGAAATACGTTTAGTACCCCAAGCACTGAAACCCCATCGCTGTCACTTCAGGATCGCCATACATTTGCTAAAGAAGAAATGAAAGAAATTGTCGGGCGAGTCTGGAAATGGGTCATTATCGGGGTTGGTATCGGTGCCGCTCTGCATGGGTTTGTTCCCGATGGCTGGATACAAAATCATTTAGGCTCAGGGCAATGGTGGTCCGTGCCTGCATCCGTTGTATTGGGTATTCCACTCTATTCAAATGCAACCGGCGTTATTCCGATTATGGAAAGCTTACTCAAACAAGGAATGCCAATAGGTACTACCTTGGCGTTTTGTATGAGTACGGTTGCAGCAAGTGTTCCAGAATTCGTTATGCTTAAACAAGTTATGCAATGGCGTCTGTTAAGTGTTCTATTCATGATCTTACTAGTCGACTTTGTCGCAATTGGTTGGATTTTTAATTTATCTATATGGAATTTTTAGGAGTAAATCATATGAAAACATTCAAAGTACTAGGTTCAGGTTGTGCAAATTGCGTTAATACTGCCAAACTTATTGAAAAAGTTGCCGAAGCGCAGGGAATTGAAATTCAGGTAGAAAAAGTAACTGATTTAGAAAAAATCATGGGCTACGGTGTAATGTCTACACCAGGAGTTGTCATGGATGAGAAAGTTGTCCACGCTGGTGGCATTCCTAAAGAGCAGGATATCGTTTCCTGGTTAAACAGCTAATTGTTATCAGGATACTAACCGCGATTACTTATCGGGTTAGTATCCTGATTAATATAATAAAACGTAGCCTATCCCTTAATGACATGGTGTCACCGAAGAGTTAAACTAGTTCAATAATTGAGCGCAGAGGTCAGCATGACGGATACAGCTGCTAAACTATCTAAAGAGAACAAAAAAAAGTTCACCCCGAAACTGGAGAACTATAAGACGAGCTTAACCTATGAAGGATTAACTCTGAGTAAAAAGGATGAACACCATTCTATTACTGAGCTGAAAAGAAAATATGCGAGATAAGTACGGCACAACGCACGACACGTATTGCTATGCTGGCACCGACATCCTGAACAATCTGCTCCATATTCATGATGCAGACAGGCTCGCTCAGGCTGAAGCCGCCTTCACTGCCGAACGTTATCTTACCTATCAAAGTTCTATCTCTTCTATCGAAGAATGCACATTCAGTCACCTGAAACACCTCCACTTTCAGCTGTTTCAGGATCTCTATTCCTGGGCTGGAGAAATCCGCAATATTGATATTTCCAAAGGCCATACCCGCTTTTGTACTGTGAACAGAATTGAACCGGAAGCAAAAAAATTATTTGCCCAAATACCTTCTTTAGCTGACATAACAGATCGCACCAAACTCATCGAATCCGTTGCCGATCTGTTCTGTGAAATTAACCTCCTCCATCCGTTTCGGGAAGGAAACGGTCGGGTTCAGAGGCTTTTTTTTGAAGAAATGGTGTTTATTTTAGGTTATGAGTTAACCTGGCCCCCCATCACCCGCCAACAATGGCTTGAAGCAAATCTTGCAGGTGTCCATCTCGATTTACAGCCACTGATAACTATATTTGAACAGGCTGTTTCTGCTAATAAAATAGAAACCTAAACTCACTAAGCATTGTTTTCATCTCTCGTATTTATTGGCTAAACTTTTTATACAGTCACCCATTTTCTCGAGGCTATGATGAAGAAGCAGTTGCAAGTTGTCGTAACTGGAGGTCCTGGTGGTGGAAAAACTACAGCATTGGATCTGTTCCGCAGAGAGCTAAACGATAAAATTACTATTGTTCCCGAAGCTGCAACAGTGCTCTTTTCCGGAGGAATAACACGCTCAGAGAATAAGCAAGTCTCTAAAATGATCCAGAAAACTATTTTTCAATTACAGAAAAATATGGAAGATATTCATAAAGCGGAGTTTCCGGATAGGTTGCTGGTCTGTGACCGCGGATCACTTGACGGCCTGGCTTATTGGCCAGATACAGAAAGTGATTTTTTTAAACATGTAAATTCAACTTTCGAACAAGAAATTGCTCGCTATGACGCCGTCATTTTTTTTGAATCAGCAGCAAGCACAGGGCATGATATTTCCAGTAATAATCCGGTAAGAAACGAATCTTCTAAACAGGCAGCTCAATTAGATCAAAAACTGCAAAAAATTTGGTCAAGGCATCCCCAATATTACTTCGTTGCAAGTTCCGAATCATTCGTCAGGAAAATCATGTTTGGAATAATGACATTAGAAAATGTGTTAAACAGATACCAGAAACTATAACTACTTCGCCATTTTACGGTTTTGGGCAGATTTGTTGTAGCAACTAGCTAGAACAAAGCTGGACAAAACGTTTTATAAATTCAGTCCATGTTAACTCATTTCAAATTAGGAAATTTTAAACGAAAAACATTATCCCTGTGCGACTCGGACTCCATATTGAAAATGTCAACTCTCACAAATTCGAAGCCGTTCTTTTTGTAAAAACCTATTGCTTTCTTATTTTGTGAGTAGACATTAAGCTCGACAGAGTCGAATTTTCGTTCTATCACACAAGATAAAGCTGATTCTATAAGTTTTTGAGCAATTCCTTGACCATGAAATTCAGTTAGCACATAACATTTTGAAAGCTCTGGTACATCACCTATAAAATCTACCATACAAAATCCGATAACGTTCCCAGCGTCTTCTGCTACCCATGTGTCATGATGACTTGAACTTAAGAACTCGCTAATTTTTTCAGTACTCAGATTTTTATCAAGATAAATCTCTTGCAGTTCTCTCGACGATTTTTCTGGGCAAGCCAAATGAAATGTAGCTCTCAAAATTGCATTTACTGCTTTACTATCATTTTTTACAGCAACTCTAATATTCACTATGAATACTCCTTATTTTTAGTGCTACGTTTAATACCTTCATCCACGACTCCCAAACAAACATAACACAGCCACCATATATTAATCGCTATTTAAAAGTGTCATTTCACTATTTTTCGTCACGAGAAGTGTTACAAGCAGTTGTTGCAACACCTGTAGATAAAGCTGCAAGTAGACATGATGCGTTATTAAGATTGTCCACTTTTACTCTTTTGAAATTTTCTTTAATAACGATTATCACCCAAATAAAAATCAATTAAAGTATCCCAACGAGAAGGAGATTTACATGCAGTACGATTGGATACTTTTTGATGCGGATGAAACTTTATTCCATTTTGATTCTTTTGCAGGGATAAAGCTTATGCTGGAAAGACGAGATATAGAGCTTACAGAACAAGCATACCAAGATTACGAAAACATCAATAAACCACTTTGGGTTGATTATCAAAATGGCAATATTTCAGCGAAGGAACTAAAGCATACTCGCTTTAAACCTTGGGCTGAACAGTTAAACACAACACCAGAAAAACTAAATGGTGAATACATGCAAGCGATGGCGGACATTTGTCGTTTGCTACCGGGAGCCAAAGAATTAATACATTCTCTTGTTGGCAGGGTAAAACTCGGTATCATTACCAATGGTTTCTCTGACCTGCAAACCATTCGCTTAGAAAGAACTGGAATGGCAGAGCATTTCGAGCATGTCGTAATTTCTGAAGAAGTAGGAATAGCGAAACCAGATCACCGGATATTTGAGCACGCATTAACTCTTATGGGAAATCCAGATAAAAAACGGGTATTAATGGTAGGAGACAACCCGCACTCCGATATTTTAGGTGGTATGAATGCCGGAATAGATACGTGTTGGCTGAATTGTAATAGTGGTGAGGCTCCGGAAAATATTAATGCTGATGTCGAAGTTGGTTCTCTGAACGAACTGCAACTATTTTTACTTGCTTAATCTGGCAATGAAGATGATAACAGTATAATCACATCATAATTATACTGTTATTCAGCATCCCAATAACCATACTCTCCCTTGAAATATATTGTAGTCATTTAGTAAATGTCTCCATGAATGACTCATAAAATAATGAGCAAACCCGAATTCAAATATAATGGTGCGTATCACAATGTCAGTGAAATCATCAATCGTAATGCCTTTGTGACCTCATGTCATCATGATTGATAGTACAACGAAAGAGTTCGCACGCACATAGGTGTTAATCACGTTCGATACTCTTCCATTATTTCAACTAAGTTATCCAATGAAAATCCACGATATTCAATGTCATAACCTTTTAGATTTAACTTTTTCAAAAGACAGTGAGATTTTTCTATTAATTTGGCCTCACTGTAACGTCTTTGCTGTCTCTTTACTTCAGCAATGAGTATTTTCTTATCTAAGTCATTAATAGCCACTATATCGATTTCATTGTGACCCTTTGCATCCCAGTATCCACCAATCTTTCCAAATTGCTTTGATTCAACCAATATCGCGACGAACAGGCTCTCTAACTCCAGACCAGAGTAAACGGTGAAATCTCGTTCAATATATCTTCGGATGTAGTCGTAGTTCTCCATCTCAACAGCACTTTTGTTGGCATGGATGAATCGAAACCAGAAGTTTAGAAACGGATCGGAAATGGAGTAACGAATATCTCGTGAGTTCTCTTTAGAGCTAATCGGGCGCTTTTTAGTAATAACATCAAAAACTTCATCAAGCTTTTCCAGATGAACACCGACACTCATATCTAAGAAGTTTTCAATTCGAGCACGGCTTGTATTACCTTTTGATATCGCACCAAGAATATCGAAGTAAATTCGATGTTCTGAGCCAAAATCTTCAACGAGTCGATACGTTCCTTCTTTTATTAGCGGTGAAAACTCGGAGATTACCGCCTCAAATAGGTCATCGTTCTCAGCAGAGAATCGGGTTAACCACTCAAGGTATTTTGGTATCCCACCAGATAAGCACCACCATCGAAGCATGTTTTCAGCATCAAATTGGTCGTAATTTTTCATTACCTCGGCAAGATAAGAAGGCTGCAAAGGTTGAATTTTAAAGAATCTATCATCACGATTGAATAGAGGTTCGTCTTTGCCTTTGAAGATCTTCGTCATCATGCTGTAGAGGGAGCCACAGCATACTAGGTGCATCATCGACTCTCTCTTGTTTGCATCCCATAAATTTTGAATATCGGAGAATAGAGCAGGATTGACGATGTCGATATCTTGAAACTCGTCAATGATAATTGTCAGAGGGTTTTGCTTTGTATAATCCAACAAGAACTCAATGATATCTCGCAGTGATTGCGGTTGGAAAAACTTAACACCGAGCTCATTATTGATGATTTCTGCGAATTCAGCCACTAAGGAGCTTTCACTCTTTCGACTTATGAAAAGGTAAAGGAATTTGGTATTTTTTTGGTGAAATGCTTCGTTTAAAAGACGGGTTTTACCTACGCGTCTTCTCCCAACCATTACGCTAAGTTGTCCTCTTGTTGCTACTATCTGTTCAGAAACAGTTTGTAGAGCTTTTAATTCCTTCTGACGATTATAAAATTTTTTCATTGCTTTCTACTTTTGCTTTCACGTATTAGCAATAGAGTAGAACATGAGGCATTTAGTGCAAATCATATTACTGTAAAAAAAATTACAGTAATATGATTTACACTAATTGAAATACCATGAAGCGCTCCTCAGCCATTAAGGATTGTTGATTTTACTGGCTTTCAATTTTGGCAAGCCCCTGCTAAATAGGCCATCAATCAATTCATCTCCGACATCACGATATCTTCCAAACGGTGAGGATGTAGCTTTATACAAACCCCATCTTTTTTAAATGCTACCGTAGGGTTGACTAATCGTTCCGCACTGCCTTTGGGACTGGATAATTTAGTTTTTATTCCCATTTGAGCGAAATTATCCCAGTTACTTTTTAATACTGGAAACCTAGCTTTTAATTCCGCAAGATACTCATCTACCGTCTGAGCTTCTGATGAAATAACAAACTCAACATGTTCCCAACCTTGCTCCGGATATATTTTCCCTTCTGCCGGATACGGTAGTTCAAGACAATCAACGGACCAGCCACCAACATTCAGACTACCCTTGAGCTTGAAAACGATAATAGGCCTGCCATTAATCTGCGCTGTAGATATCTCTTTTCCCAGACTTTTCCATGCTCTATGCGCCAACACAGCAAGTTGCAGCTCATTAATACGTAATGCGATATGATCAATAGGGTACGAACACAGATCTAGCCCTATTTGAGACAATAAACTCAGTACTCTATTACTAAACTGATCTAAATTAGAAATCATTTTCTCAGGACTTAATGAACTAGCATCTAACATATATTAGCAATCCCCTTTTCACCCAACCACATTCCTGACGAAACGTAGCGTCGTTTCACCGTTATTATGATAACTATATGACTGGGAACTGTTATATACCACTGATTCACCAGCAGATAATACCTGCGTCTCATTTGAAAAAGTCAGAGTTAAAGAACCTTCAATAACATGTAGCATTTCATACCAGCCAGCCGGGTCCGGCTCAGCCTGATAATGGTCGCCGGGGGCAATGCTCCACATCCAAAGCTCAACCTGATTTGCCACAACGATAGAACAGGAAAGAAAAGCTTCACTACCGGGCCTACTGCCCCGCCAGGTCAGAACATTACGTTTGGTTGCACCTTCATTTTCATACGGACTGACAATATAAGCAAAACTGACGCCTAAAACTGCTGCAAGTTGAGAAAGTTTTGCCAGACTGATATTAGAATTACCGTTTTCTAATGCCGCAACCATACGCCGACTGATGCCTGCTTGATCAGCCAACATTTGCTGACTCAGCTGATTTTGAGTTCTTAATCGTTTTAAATTTGCCGCGACATGCTCAAGCACAGCGCCGGTTTCATGTTTAATCAAAAAAAATCCTTGTGCAGTATATTGCACCATTTTATAAATTCAGGTACTTTGTGCATTATACTGCACTCGACACTATTGAAATACAATGAAATCGAACAATAAACTAAGAGAAAAACTGACTGTCAAAGCTCCACACCTTGCCATGGTGTTTGTGACCATGATTTGGGGAACAACGTATTTATTGGTACAGCATGGACTTACTGCCAGTTCGCCAATGTTTTTTGTTGGATGTCGTTTTGCAGCGGCTTCGTTTGCTGCAGGCTTGATTGCATATAAAAAATTAAAACATATAACCAAACAAGATCTCTGGGCTGCAGCAGTTATCGGTTTTTCCATCACCATTGGTTATGGTGCGCAAACCATCGGTTTGCAATACATTACCAGCTCAGAGTCCGCATTTTTCACCGCTCTGTTTGTCCCGTTTGTCCCATTTATACTTTGGGTTGGCTTTAAGAAAGTCCCACATATGATGAGTTTGATTGGAATTGTGCTTGCCTTTATTGGTCTGATATTACTTTCCGGGAATAACCTGTCTTCCATTTCATTCAATTTCGGTCAGTTAATCACTATTTTAAGTGCATTTTTTGTTGCCAGCGAAATCATCTTAATCAGCCATTTTGCTCCGCGAGTTAACCTGCAACGAGTCACCGTATTACAGTTAATGTTTGCTTCAATATTTGCTTTTGTCTCAATGCCATTGGTGGGAGAAACCAGCATTCCCCCCTTCTCAACAACATTAGTCACTATGACCGTTGGCCTGGGATTGGCAAGTGCCTTCATCCAGTTGGTAATGAACTGGGCACAACGCGTTGTCGAACCATCGACAGCTTCAGTTATCTATGCCGGAGAGCCGGTTTGGGCCGGTATTTTTGGTCGTATGGCAGGTGAAAGACTACCACCAATAGCTCTATTAGGTGGTGTATTGGTGGTCATCAGCATTCTGGTAAGCGAGTATCGGCCTAAACAGAAAAAGTCGGTTCAGGAGAGTGCGGCCTGAAGATTTTCAGGCCATTCTATCTACACAAAAGAGATTAACTAAATCGATAAGCATCCAGAGCAAGAATCTCAAACTCAGCATCTTTATGGATCCGTTCTCCGGTGCCGGCACCACTGGCACCCCAGGCCGCCATTATTGGTAAAAAGTGCTCCTGAGTTGGATGATTAAACAAAGTATGTGGCGCTTGCTCTAAATAATGGAAAAGTGCGTCTGTATCTCTGCTCGCAAGTTTGTCATGAACCCATTCGGTAAACATTTCAACCTTCTGGACCCGATTCTTATCTGGCGCTGGGTTAAATACCTCTCTTAAATTATGGCTGATGCCGCCAGAGCCGATAATTAAGATATTTTCTTCCCGAAATCCCGATAGAATTTCACCGTAACGATAGTTTACTTCCGCGCCTAGCGCACTGTTGATAGAAACCTGGACTACGGGAATATCAGCGTCCGGGTACATTAACCGCAGTGGAATCCAAACGCCATGGTCCCAGCCCTGCTCATCGGATAATATTGGTTTTAATCCATGCGCTTCAAAACGTTGTGCAATTCTGTTGGCCAATTCAGGGTTTCCCGGAGCCGGGTATTCTAAATCGTATAGTTCCTGTGGGAATCCGTAAAAATCATGAATTGTTTTTGGCGATCTTCCACTGGTAATCACGATATCTTTTTGTAAATCAAAGTGCGCAGAAAACACAATTATCGCATCTGGTCGTTCGATGGTTTTATCAAGATCCGCAATAAAATGCGAGGTTGCGCTATTCTCAATTGCCATCATAGGTGAGCCATGAGAGATAAAGAAAGTCGGTTGTTTTGTTGTGTTCATAATCTAATCTCCAGACCATCGAAAACCGTTTCAATTACAGCTTCACGATTGTTGATTTGTTTTGTTGAGATTAACTATATTACTAGTAATAAAATTGATAAATAGTAACTATGTATAATCATTATCAACAAATAATTTATAATTAAATAATGAACGAAATTAACACTTACATTATTGAGCAGGACTAAGCCGCAACAAACGACCACCTTTTCTGTCTTCCAGAACCCATATTGCACCATCGGGTCCCAGTTCTACCTCTCTGATTCTCTTTTTCATTGGGAAGCGCTCAACCTCTTGCGCCTGATCGCCAGAAATTCTGACTCGAACCAATGATGTTGATACAAGCCCACCGATAAAAGCATTCCCTTGCCAGTCAGGGAACATGGCCCCTGAATATATGATCAAACCAGACGGGGCTATGGATGAAACCCAATATTCTTCAGGAGTATGAAATTCCGGGCGTGTATCATGATCAGGAATTGGGATACCAGAGTAATGATCTCCCCAGGAAACAATCGGCCAACCATAATTTTGCCCGGCAATGATCAGATTAAATTCATCACCATGTCTGGGGCCCATTTCATGAGTCCACAAACGTCCACCCTGATCGAATGCAATACCTAAAAGATTTCGGTGACCTAACGTCCAGAAAGATTTTGCAAGCTCACCTTTATTCTGAAATGGATTATCCGGAGGGACTGTTCCGTCCGCATTTAATCTGATCACTTTACCAAGATTCTGAGTCCAGCTTTGCGCAGGAGACTGTTTTTGTCTTTCACCGGAAGTGATAAATAAATACCCGTCCGGACTGAATGCTAATCGATGTGAGTAATGCCCGTAACCTGTTACTTTGGGAATTTGTCGCCAAATCACTTCTAAATTGTCGAATTTGGGATTGACGGACCTAGGACTAAACTCAGCTCGGGCAACGGCAGCGCCTCTGGTTCCTGAAGGGCCTTGTTCTGCATAAGACAGGTATATCAGATTATTTTTTTCAAACTGAGGATGAAGAATGATATCACCCAGTCCTCCCTGACCACCGTAAGCTACCTTAGGTAATCCATGGACAGGCACTTTAGAACGGTCATCAGGATTAAAAAGGATCAGCGTTCCTGATTTTTCTGTTACAAGGAGTTTTCCATCAGGCAAAAACGTCATAGCCCAAGGCTCATTGAATGTACCGAAACTGTCATACAGGAGTTTTGACCCGGCATTACCTTGAATTATGTTGCTACCAGATGCTGCAAAATTACTGGTAGAAAACAAAACGAATAAAAGAGATAAGAACCGGATAAGAAGCGGCAGTCGCATAGAACTCTCCTTAGTCACTGACAGAAAGCTAATTTGAATAAATTAGCTACAGTGAAGCATAGTCAAGATTCCCGACTTTAAAAGTTAATTGATTCTTTAGCTCAGGAAGGCAAATTTTGGATGTGGTCTTCCCAATCTACAACATCGATTTCATACACCACTTTATTACGGACACTTTCACCAGCCGCATGCATTGCAGATTTTGAACCGGTAATAAGAGGATGCCATTCCGGTAAGGGATTATTCTGAGCAAGAAGGCGATAAGCACACGTGTCCGGAAGCCAGTCGAATTCTGCAATATTTTCACGTGAAAGTTTCAGACATTCCTCACCAGACTGAAAACGGTTTGGATAATCCTTGCATTCACAGGTTTTACTGTCCAACCAGCTACACGCCACATTGGTGTAGTAAACTTCATCGGTGTCTTCATCCATTAATTTATGCAGACAACACTTTCCGCAGCCGTCACAAAGAGATTCCCACTCACTTTCTGTCATCTCTTCTAAACTTTTTTGTTCCCAAAACGGCGTAGTCATCGGCATTACTCTATTGCTGGCGTAGTTAAACAGGGGGGTGTTTATACCTATCTCAAAGATAAAATTCAAGCATCGTTTTACTTCGTCTGTGATTTTGCTAGACTCACCGCCCTTGATAATTGTAGTGAGAAAACCATGAATTGCCGACTTGGATGTGGAGCGTGTTGTATCGCACCTTCTATTAGTAGCCTCAATAAACCAGCGGGCGTTCGTTGTAAGTATTTGGATGCTAATAATCTTTGCTCGATCTTTGGTCAACCAGAACGACCAAAAGTCTGTGGAGATTTCCAAGCAGAACTTGCAATTTGTGGTCAGACAGCAAAGGAAGCGTTGGATAATCTCATCTATCTGGAAAAAGCGACTGCATGATTTTTTCACTGATGTTCCCACTTCAAGTGAAATTCTGAATTTTCTGTGAATCAGGTTTCATTATTTGACCTTTATTTTTATTCCGAATTAACAAAAATGTCTTAAAATCCATCTAGGATAATAGGAAATAAGAAAATAACCCGTGGCAAACATGAGTTAGAAAATTGCGATATCAGCAAAATAAAAAGGAATAAAACAATGGATAGAATTTACAACAAAGAAGAACTTCGACCTAGTCAGAAATTAGGGATTCAGCATATTGAGATTTTTAGCGTTCTCCCGCCAGATTTGTATGTAAAGACGTCTGGTGACCCGATTGAAAAAGTTTATATCAATCATCGTGAGGCAATTCCCTATGTTCAGGACGTGCTTAATCTCTCTGATTCAACCGTTTTTATCAGTAACTAATTGGAAATTGAAATTGCTAGCAGCATTCAAACAAGCAACGCTGCTAACTATTCATACTGCTAATAGAGTTTTTGTCTGCCCAGAATAGAATGAGATAACGTCGTACCATCAACTAATTCTAATTCTCCGCCGACAGGAACACCGTGAGCGATACGGCTTGCGGGAACATTGTGTTCTTTACACAGTTCCGCAATATAATGCGCCGTCGCTTCCCCTTCGACCGTAGGATTGGTTGCAAGGATCACTTCATTAATATCCCCTCTCTGCAAACGAAAGTCGAGAATATCAAGACCAATATCACTCGGCCCTATTCCATCCAATGGAGACAGGTGCCCCATCAGGACAAAATATCGACCTGCATATTGCCCGGTCGCTTCCACAGCCGCAATATCGGCAGGACTTTCAACCACACATAACAGACCGTTTTCCTGCCGCTTAGGATTACGACAGATATGACATACTTCTTCTTCAGTAAAAGTACGACATTCCTGACAATGGCCTATTTCGGTCATGGCTTTAGATAGTGCATCTGCAAGCTGCAGACCGCCTTTTCTATCACGCTGTAACAAATGAAAGGCCATACGCTGTGCTGACTTGGGACCAACCCCAGGCAGACATCGTAAGGCCTCCATTAATTGCTCCAGCATATAACTGGTTCGCATTGAATACCTTTTTGTAAGCTAAAACGTAAGCTAGAACGGCATTTTCATACCTGGAGGAAGTTGCATTCCACCGGTAATTGCAGACATTTTTTCTTTTTGAGTTTCTTCGACACGTCGGGCGGCATCATTGAAAGCTGCAGCAATCAGGTCTTCCAGCATTTCTTTGTCGTCTTCCATCAGACTATCATCGATGTCTACACGACGTACACTGTGGCTACCTGTGATAGTTATCTTCACTAAACCGGCACCAGATTCGCCAGTGATTTCCATATTTGCGATTTCTTCTTGAAGCTTTTGCATGCGATCTTGCATTTGCTGGGCTTGCTTCATTAAGTTGCCCATACCGCCTTTACCAAACATGTATGTCTCTCTAGTACTGTATTGACTGATTCAATAATTGTGGGGGTAATATTCAAAAATTCAACCCTTCACACGAAATCGATTATGATTCTGTTTGTGATTAAATTGGGCGAATCGTATCTTTATCTAACTCTGCGCCAAAGCGCTTTTCGATAAACTGCACAATATCATCTTGTTTCAGACTGTTATAAGCCTGATGTAACCTTTCCTGATAGCTTTTTTCCCGCAGTTCCAACGGTGTTTCACCCTGCTCTCCCACTGAAATTTCCAGTTGACAAGGATCTCCTGTCAAATCAGAAATTGCTTGTTGAAGTTCTGCGTGTGCTTTTTCAGTATGAAGATGTTGTTGGTTAGCACGCAACGTTAATTTAATTAGCGAACCATCCCTTGTGTAGGATGAGTTTAGTGCTAATTGCTCAACCAGCTTAGGCATTACCATCTGGCTAATCATACGAGCCCATTCATCTTTTTCTACAACTTCATTGACCAGCTTTTGTGCCATCTCTGGTGTTTTTTCGTGTTCTACCGCAGATTTAAATTCTGATGGTGTAAGTTGCTGCGAACCTTCCTGTTCCGGTTCATCCGGCAAAATCGGCGTCCAGCGGTAAGGTTCATCATCTTTTATTTTGGCAGGTTGTGTGGTTACCTGATGCTCAGGGCGCGGCATCTGTACATCATACTGAGCTGATATGTTAGCCAGTCGATCAAAAACTGTCTTATTTTCTGATGCCGCCTCAGGCTTTTTTCCTGTGGGGTTCTCACTATCCTGAGCCATATTACGTTGTGAACGTAGCTGATGTCGTAATCCACCAATAGAAGAACGAGTGGGTTTAGCTGGCTCAGAGGGTTGATTATCTGATGTCAACGCCGGTTTTTCTGTCTCCTGAACAGGGGCAGAATGATTACTTAGGTCTGCTGCCTGAACTGGTGTTTGTCTGTCTGTTTCAGGTTGACGAACAGGAGAAGTCGATGGTGCATGTTGCTGTACAGGTGGTTGAACAGACTGAGCAGGTTTAGTCTGTTGCAGAGGCATCGGCTGCGGCGTCTCAACACGTTTAATTTCATGTAAAGGACTCACATCTGCAGGTCTGAATGCAACCATACGCAATAATACCATTTCCAGCCCTATTCTCGGGGTTGGAGATAGTTTCACGTCTTCTCTGCCTTTCAGGGCAATCTGGTAGTACAGTTGAATTTCTTCCGGCGAAATTGCCTGTGCAAGCAAACGTATTTTTTCACTATCCGGAGAACTCTTATCCACGGAAGCGGGTAACGCCTGATACATAGCAAGACGATGCAGTTGCTCACATAACGACTTCAGCAAAGCATCCCAGTCAACACCATTCTGAGCAAGTTTTTCCACCTGCTCCATAATGGCCTGAGGTTCATTACGACTTAAAGCAGTAAGAATGTGCAACGCCTGGTCTGTATCAATTGTGCCAAGCATATGAGATACATGCTCAACGGTAATTTGCCCATTACCTAATGCGATTGCCTGATCGGATAAGCTTAAGGCATCACGCATACTGCCATCAGCCGCATGCGATAACAAACTTACAGCCCGACTTTCAAAACCAACAGATTCCGCATTAAAAATATGCTCTAGCTGATGTTCAATATTTTCGACACTGATAGGTTTCAGATGAAACTGCAGACACCGCGATAAAATGGTGACCGGAAGCTTCTGAGGATCCGTTGTGGCAAGAAGAAACTTCACATATTCAGGCGGCTCTTCTAACGTTTTCAACAGGGCATTAAAACTGTGACGAGATAACATATGCACCTCATCAATCAAATACACCTTAAAACGACCACGTGCAGGCTTATACTGAACGTTATCTAGCAGTTCACGAGTATCTTCAACTTTGGTCCGTGATGCCGCGTCAATTTCTAACAAGTCAACAAAACGACCCTGATCAATCTCTTTGCATGCCTGGCACTGTCCACAAGGATGCGAAGTGATACCCTTTTCGCAGTTTAAACCTTTAGCAAACAGCCGACCAATGGATGTTTTCCCGACACCGCGTGTTCCGCTGAACAGATAAGCGTGGTGGAGACGATTCTGATCTAACGCATTTTCTAATGCTGTTAATACATGAGCCTGACCAACGACTTCGGAAAAAGTTGTTGGTCTCCATTTTCTTGCTAGTGCTAGATAACTCATCAAATATTCCGATTGTGTTTATTAGTGACCTTCAAAATCACAAATGCTGTATACGTCAATGCCCAAGGCTTTAAGACGGTCACCACCACCAATATCTGGCAGGTTAATGACAAATGCAGCGTGGCTTACTTCACCACCTAAACGACGAATTAATTTTGTTGTCGCTTCAATTGTTCCACCAGTTGCTAATAAATCATCAACAACAAGAACTTTATCATTCTCTTCAATCGCATCCACGTGAATTTCCAGCGTATCAACACCATATTCCAGTTCATACGACTCAGAAACTGTTTCACGGGGTAATTTGCCTGGTTTACGAACAGGAACGAAACCGACTCCCAGCTCAATTGCCAGTGGTGCGCCGAACAAAAAGCCACGAGCTTCTGTACCGACTACTTTGGTAAAACCAAGGTCTTTATATTTTTCCACTAACAACTGAATTGTTGCACGATAAGCTTCAGCATCTTCAAGTAAGCTTGTTACATCACGAAATAGGATGCCTGGAGTTGGGTAGTCAACAATAGTTTTAATGCTGGCTTTAATTTTTGAGATAGTTTCGGTAGTCATAACTTCTGTAACTTATTTTCAGAGATTTCTCAGTATAACGGTTTAAGCACCATCACACCTTATGCAAAAGCAACAATTTGCAAATTTTTGCCCTGCTAAAAACACAAACGCCCACTATGGAGTGGGCACGCTTCGGCGTAATGCTATTAATTTTTTCTGATTTAATCAACTAAGTCGTTAACCGGAAGGCGAAGAAAAAAGGTTAATAACAACATTAACCCCAATAAGAGAACAAATTTCAACCAGATTAAAGGCACAATCCAAATCGACAAACCGAAACTGATGATCATTGCAATGGCACCTTTACGGCGCACTTTAGAACTGACCGCCCGGTTGGTTTGCCAGTTTTTAATGATAGGACCAAATGTATTATGGGAAATGAGCCAATTGTGAAATTTAGGGCTGCTTTTCACAAAGCAAGCACTGGCTAACAAAACAAACGGAGTTGTTGGTAACAGCGGCAAGAATATCCCCAGAACACCCAACACTAAGGATAATATTCCGGTAATAATAAGTAAAAATCTCAACATTCTATCCCTTATCCCTTCTTTTCCTCTCTTCCTTCTTTTCCTTCTTTTCCTTCTCTTCCTTATTCCTTCAGTGCGTGTCCCTTCTTGATAACTCTAACACAAAAGATCCATCACCAATATGGTCCAGAAAAATTTGAGATTTACTGCGAATGGGTAAGTCTTTAGTAATAAAGTTTTTCAGGCAATGCTCTCCAAGATGCAGACCACCATCAATATGCAGACTATTTATACCATTCGACCAGTCGCATCCAAGCCCCGCAGGCATGATAGATAGCTGGCCATAAGTTAAGTCAGCAAACCCCAGTAGCACCGATGCTTTCGATGTATAATCAGAGCACTGCAATCCTTTTTCCATTATCTCGGCGAGATCTTTAAGATCAGCACGATAACTTTTCAGGTTACGCATATAGTCATGAAATAACGCCCGGACCATAAGTGTTGTTGCAACTGAATTATCTTCAGCATCAACAATATAAAAGGCAAACTGTCCATCAATGTGCCAGACATAATCAAAAACAACAGGCGTTGCATCTGCCGACTGAAGTAGTCGATAGTTACAATGCCAGGCACCTTGTTTTGAATCATTTTCCGGCATGAGCGCTTTTAATAGTTGCTTAGCGGCACTGGGATGAGATTGCAAATATTCAAGATGCCAATACAACTCCTGCTCTTCTTCAATATCACCGCCATCATCCACACGAAACCACTGACTGGAAAAATCCCCCAG
The DNA here is from genome assembly GCA_963676525.2 of uncultured Vibrio sp. Classification (GTDB taxonomy): domain Bacteria; phylum Pseudomonadota; class Gammaproteobacteria; order Enterobacterales; family Vibrionaceae; genus Vibrio. The sequence continues at coordinate 630,727 of CAXXNB010000011.1, read as the reverse complement.
TTCACTCAGATGGTTATCGCTATCTTCTAGTGTGTTGACAATTGCAGAAGATAAATGAGCAAAATTTTCGATAGGTTTTGGCAGAAAATCTCTTATCCCGTATTTGAGAGCCTTGGCCACTTCAGACATCTGCTCTGTTGCTGAAACGACTATCAATGGCAAAGACGGGTAAGCCATACTCACTTCTTCAACAAATTCAATACCATTAAGAATCGGCATCGCCAAATCACAAATTACTAAGTCCGGGCTTTCTGTCTTGAGTTTTCGAAGTCCGTCAAGTCCATCCTCTGCCTCACATATTGCACACCCCTGGGCACTTAAAAAGCCACCGGTAATTCTTCTGAATATTGGATCATCATCGACAATCAATATTGTTTTACCTGCAAGTGCTTTTGCATCCGCAGCAACCTTGCTAGGTTCCTGACCTGGTTTCAACATATACAACCTCACTAAACGCCAGTAGCAGAGCTAGAGCTTAAGTCACTTATTCTTATAGAAATATCGTGTTTTATTGTTATTAATAGTTTATTCACCACTCTATTAAAAATAGAACCAGATAAGAATTTATACAAATATTCGAGAATATGACAAATTTATAAAAATGATCGTTTTAAGAATGAAAAATGAGTTTTCAACAAACATGTTGATATGACTCAAAATTTAACAATTAAGTTGCGTATACAGTGATCGAACCCCTTTTAAGACGTATCTGTGGACATGAAATTAGACGATCTCAACCTATTCCGCTTAGTAGTAGAGAACGGCAGTTATACTGCAACCTCTCGCAAAACAATGGTTCCTGTAGCGACGATCACTCGCCGTATACAAGCGTTAGAAGATTCCCTGAATCTACGCCTTCTTAATCGTCATGCAAGAAAACTGTCTCTCACAGAAGCGGGAGAAATGTTTTTCAAAGAATGTTCGCCGTTGTTACATCAACTGTCATTAGCAGCAGAAGAAATCAGTGATGAATGTCGCGGGGCTTCAGGTAAAATCCGCATATCAGCACCATCCAACCTGACTAAGCGGATGATGATGCCGATGTTCAATGCGTTTATGAAGCAGTATCCGGACATCAACCTTGAGCTGACAACGAATAATATGGCTGACCAACTTGACCCTACTGAGTGGGATGTCATTTTTAGAGTTGGCCCACAACGGGATTCTTCTCTTATTGCCCGAAAAATAAATCAGGTTGAAGATATTTTAGTTGCCAGTCCTGAGTATTTAATCAGTAACCCACCACCAGTACATGCCGAAGAATTACACGAGCATTCGTTGTTAAAAGGCTATCCACTCATGAAGTGGCAACTGACGAATAGTACAGGCGAGACCATTATTAACACTGATAAAGGTCGTTTCCAGGCAAATACTCTTGATGTGGTCAGAATGGCGTGTTCAGAAGGGCTGGGTATCACATTAATGCCTAACGTAATGATTAATGAATATCTGGAAAATGGCTCTCTGGTCAGGATATTAGATGACTGGAGTGCTAACGCCAGAGAAATATACATGCTTTATAATCACAAAGACCACCTTCCAGAGAAAGTCCGTCTATTTATCGATTTCGTTATTTCATATAATCAGGAGTAGTTAAGGGATTCAGGATTCAGGATTCAGGATTCAGGATTCAGGATTCAGGATTCAGGATTCAGGATTCAGGATTCAGGATTCAGGATTCAGGATTCAGGAATAGTATAAAAATAGAAACAAAATAAAAGCAAAAAAAAACCACACAAATATGTGTGGTTGGAAAATATAAAGCAATTAACTTACGCCAATTGAAAATCAGTTTCCTGATTAGGAGAAAGTAAAGTCAGCCTTCAAAAGGAAGTGTCATCTTGCTCAACATGTCAGTCTTTCGACTAACCAGATGACAGTTATTAATATACGTTCTTTATGCAGACAGATATTGAAATAGATCAATTTTATTTTGATTTAATGCATATCACAAAAAATATTAATCCCCATTTATCGCTAAACTTACTTATCAATACTCTCTAGTTTTTCCTACAGCCAGAAATCACCTTTCTCAAAATTTTCTTATTTTTTATAAAGTTTACGGACAAAGTTGCCTAAATGGTCAATGGTCGGATTTGCCTGAAGACAATAAAAGCATAGTATCTGCCGCCCAATTGAGTCATTACTCAACAATGATATTAGCTGTATTGAGGTCCCCTGCCTCAACAATAGGAATTTAATTTAATGAATGCGCCATGTTTACTTCGACGCTCAGCTCTTGCAGTGACATTATCTGTAACTGCTTTCTATGCAAACTCTGCTGGCTTTCAACTGAATGCCCAATCCGCTACTGGTTTAGGTCGTGCATACGCAGGTGACGCTGTTATTGCTGATAATGCGTCCGTTATTTCCCGCAATGCTGCGGCAATGGCATTATTTGATGATGTTTCTTTTTCTCTTGGTTTAGAAACAGTGACATCGTTGATTGAAGTAAAAGATGGCAGTTATAATAGTGATGTTACCCATGTTTCCACTGATGCATCTTACAGCAATGCTGGAGACACTTCTGTTGTTCCTAACTTCTATCTTATTGTTCCGATAAATGATCAGTTTGCCTGGGGTTTTGATATCTATTCAAACTTTGGAACTAAAACCAGTTTTGACAGCAATTATAAAGGCTACGAATATGGCGGTGAAACTGACGTTGAGAGCATCAACTTTGGTTTAACAGGTTCGTATCGATACAACGACCACTGGAGCTTTGGCGCTGGCCTTGACATTATTTATGGTAAAGGAAAGTTATCCCGTAACTTTGAACCAACTCTCGCTACAGCTGTTACTAAACAAGAAGAAGCACTCAATGCTGATGCTGAAGGCTGGGCCGTAGGTTATAACCTTGGCACAGTGTATGAACTGAACGAAGATAACCGCTTTGGTTTAGACTACCATTACAGCCCGGATCTGAAAGCTGAAGGTGATATTAACTATGCCGGCTATTCGGGTTCCAGTACCAGCATTTCAGACACGCTAATCATCCAATTACCGGATATGGCAGAATTTTCTGGTTATCACCGTCTGAACAATGATTTTGCCGTGCACTATAGTATTCAGTGGATTAAGTGGTCTGAATTTGATGATCTGAACGCAGAAATAAGCGGAACATTAAACAGCTACCAATGGAAAGATGGCTGGCATTACGCTCTGGGCGGAACCTACTATCTGAACAACACCTGGACCTTACGTGCCGGGTATATGTATGACACCAGTGCTCAGGATTCAAAAACTTCGATTTCAGTGCCTGACTCAGATCGACAATGGTTCTCAACAGGCTTTACCTATCACCTGTCAGAAAAATCTAACGTCGATTTTGGTTTTACTTATTTATTAGGTAAAGATGTTAGTGTTAGAGAATCAAAAACATCATCAGGTGCTACGCTTTCAACTCTGAATGGCACAACCCATGCTGATGCGATTATGTTTGGCCTTCAATACAGCCATTCAATGTAACCATTCGCTGAAATATAGAGTGATATACGAAAACTCGCTGTCCGGCGAGTTTTCAAACTTTGCTCAAAATCGACTCTGCCGCCTCTTCTATCAAATCTAACACCAGCTCAAATCCCTTTTCTCCACCATAATATGGATCAGGAATTTCCTTATAGTCAGAATGACCATGACTCAAAAACATCGATAATTTATGCTGATGTTCTTTAGGACATATTGCTTTAAGATCCAATAAATTATCTCTATCCGCTGCCAGAATCATATCAAAGTCATCAAAATCCTGAACAGTTACCTGACGGGCACGCATCCCTTCAAAATTGTAACCTCGTAATTCTCCTGCAGCTCTTGCCCTTCGGTCAGGTTGTTCTCCCTGGTGATATGCCAGGGTTCCTGCTGAATCAATACGAACAGGCTTCCCCATCTCTGTTGCTTTCGCTTTTAAAATCGCTTCTGCTGTAGGAGAGCGACAGATATTACCCATACAAACGATTAATATTGCAGTATTTTTTTCAATCATACGCTTACCGTCGTTTTTAATTTCATCTCTCTGTTCCATCCAACACATTTAATTGGAAATGCAACAGTATGCATTAATTGCCGCACTTTCTGTACCAGTAGCCATTTCCATTAGATTAATTTCCCTTAAGTTTGATTTATATCAAACCACACACATATCATCAAAAAAGTGGCGAAATGCTGAACTAAATTTAACCCGTTAGTGTTGAGAGTTCAAAGCCCTAAAAGCCATCAGAATTTTTCAACAACCAAATGCTCTACGAGGAGGAAATGATGAAAGACTACACATCACTCAAGATAAAAGCAGCAAATTTACTCTTATCGATATGTATGATTTTTGCCGTATTCGCATTTATAATCCCACCTCAAGCCCAAGCCAGCCGTCCAGATTGGGCTGGGAATGGGAATGACAAAGGCAGTAGTGGCTCCGGCACAGATAAAGGTGATCTCTATGGTGACCTACTGATTATCGTTCGCAATAACAATGGAGAACCAATTCTTTACCACTGGGAATGGGATAATACTGATCCGAATAACCCGATATATATACCAATTAAAGGTGGCAATTGCGAACAACCTATTGCCAATGAAGAAGGCACCAAAGATGATGGCACGCCCCTTGATCCTCTACCTGATGAATTTAGTGATAATGGCTTAAAACTTATCCCGCTTAACGACGACTGTGACATTATTGACACCACCTTAGATGGTTATGCTGACTATCCATTTGCCAATTACGCCGAAGAAATAGATATGGGACGCTTAAGTGTTGCCCGCTCACCAGTTGATGTAATTAATTCGTCTTATACAGAAGCCATGACGACTATCAATTCGGCAAAAAGACTTATCAAAGATCCCGCAGGGAGAATTGTGGCGATTCTTGACGATGACACAGAGCAAACTATCGACTCTCCACTGGAAAACCTGGCACTTTATAATGCCTTGATGACCTATGGCCATCTGCCAACGCTGACCTTAACTAATGAACAGTTAGGGGAAGGGGAGTTAGTGGACATGACATATCTGAAAGGCGTTGGTACCAGTAAAGAGTCACTTGACACTAATGATTTAAACACCGCAGCCGCCCTCCTGGCCGGAGCTGGTGACAAGTATGGTAAAATCACCCTTGACCTTGTTATTACCGTCAATACCATATTAGGGCTTAATGACCCTGACTATTTCAACTTTGTAGGCTATAACTACAGCTACAATCGTAACACCATGTTCACATCAGCTCAGACACAGCTCCTGCTTCCTGAACTGGGTACAACAAGCGGCTCAATTTCAAGTCTGGTTTGTCGTACTGTAGGTATTCTGTCCGCAACGCCAGCAGTATTCATGGATAATCAAGATCATGAGGTCCAAAAAGATGATGTCGATGTCTACTACGCCCGTGGCTTCACTCAGGCTGCAGATGATGCATTACAAGTCATTTACTACATCCATAACTGGAGCCTGCCAGAATTACCTGAGGATCTGGAATGGAGCTGCAGCAACTAGTCACCAAGAAGAATAAGAATTCTTTTCTGAATACACGACACTGCTAAAGTTGGGGGGAGTAACTTCCCTCCAACTTAGCTTATACTTATTATTGAGATATTGGTTACGCAGCACAAATTCCGTATTTCGGTAAAATATAATGGAGAACATCAAATCGGTGTGCCTGCAATGCATCATGAAATAACTTCCAGTCGGATTTTAGAAAGCTTCGCTTATATGTGAAAACTTCTCGTCCGGAATCTGCGGTTTTATCTTGTCCGATAGCTTTATGCTTCCACGAACCATGCCCTTTGGCAATATATTCCGGAATAGTCTCAGCCCCGAATGAAAAACGACCTTTCGCTATTTCCTGAGCCCACTTATCAAGTCGCTCCTCTCCCGAGCCCCCCTCAATAGATGTCAGCAACTCATATATAACATCTGAGTCATCTTCACCTAATCCGGGTTTATCCTCTAAATGCATCATAAAGTCCGAAGTTCGGTAACATTGCATCGCACGACACATATAGTCCGTTGCCTGTAAAAAATCATCTGGGTTATTTCGCTTAATATGCTGTCCTAATCCATTGTTGTATTCCCAGACTAAGGATGGTAAATCCGGATGACTTAATGCTGCACCATGCCCTAAAGGAAAAGCTTCACTCACAAAATAATTGGCAATTCGATTAAAGAAGTTTTTATCTATAGTTCCATCGTTGCTGGTTAAATCATCAACTTTATTAACTCTATGCTTCACCCCGGCAAATCCCTGATGTGACCAGGTATCCGCATAAACGTGCATAGAAATACCCAAACGATGTAGCCCACATGGTTTATCCTGATCCTTAATACAGGCACCGACCATATCTCTGGCAACATAGCTATTAGGTGTACAAATTAATTTATTGATAAATTGACCTTCAGGATCCGCTCCTGCTGGTTTGCCACCGTTACCAGGTAAAAAATGAAACGGAATCCAGACACAATGATTGGCTAATTCGTCTGAATTACGATAATCGAACGCTTTATGAGCCGATGAAATTCTTCGATACATAGCGCCATTTTTAAACGCTACGACCCCAGAATCTGCTGCGTCATCAACATATTGAGCGCTATGAGCAATAATGGTTGCTTTCGTAGCACTAAAACCTGCCACTCGTGCAGCGATATAGGTTAGAGCATAGTGCCCGTCGATTTGCATAATTCACCTCTTGGAATACCCATAAATAAATTTTGTTATAAGTATTTTATGCAACGAATAACTTATTCGGTCGCTTTATGGCTCACAAAAATAGATAAAGAGGTGAGGAAAATAATATTGATCGGTGTTAACGTCGCTGACAGGTAGTACAACCACGACATGCCTGGCGGGTAGTTTTATCCAGCCGGGAACGCTGGACTTTACAATAGGCATTTTTAAGAGCTCGACGAGCAGTAAACCAGTCTTGCGGTTTTTCCAGGATCAGGTAGCCATTAAAGCGTTTGACTAATTGGAGTCGGTACTCATCAATAAACTGACTGTCGTAACCGATCTCAAAATAATCCAATGCCTGCTCTATTGATGTAAAGCTTTTGATTATGCTTTGAATATCTGGTTTGCTCATAAGAGATAATCAACAGTGAAGTTATAACATAAAGATAACATGCCTTACCTTCGAACGCTTTGAATTTTATAAACTCCTGTAATATTCATGGTTTTTGCATGAATATAGATACGTTATGATGCTCTCAACAGGCAAGTGTTAAGGACTCAATTAATGACCAATGAAGCCCCCAAAGATCAGCGATATAAAGAAAGACAACAAAAAGTAAAAGAAAAAGTTGATGCAAAAGTCGCAGCAGCTCAGGAAGAACGAGGACTTCTGTTAGTGATTACCGGAAACGGTAAAGGCAAATCGACCGCAGGGTTCGGAATTGTTACCAGAGCGTTAGGGCACAATCAAAAATGCGCTGTCGCTCAGTTTATCAAAGGAACCTGGGATAATGGTGAGAAAAACCTGCTGGAAAAACTCGGGGTAGAATTTCAGGTCATGGCGACCGGGTTTACTTGGGAAACACAAAATAAAGAAGCCGATACTGCCGCTGCTCAGGAAGTATGGCAGGAATGTAAACGCATGCTTAAAGATGATTCCATAGATGTCATTCTATTTGATGAATTAACTTATATGGTCAATTACGGATATATTGATTTGGAAGAAGTTCTGGAAGCATTATCCAACCGTCCTCAGGAACAATCTGTTGTTATCACAGGCAGAGCCGCTCATCGCAGCCTGACAGAATTAGCCGATACGGTTTCTGAAGTAAAAAACGTCAAACATGCTTTTGAATCAGGTTTAAAAGCCAGAAGAGGTATTGACTGGTAGATACAATTCAAAAACAAACTTTGTTGATTTGGAATCGTTAATATAATGAAAAATATACATAATAAAACATTTCTTGTAACAGGTGCGACTTCAGGAATCGGAAAACTACTCACTAAACGTTTAATGGAGCTGGGAGCTAATATAGCTTTTTGTGGTCGTTCAGAAAGTAAAATGCGGGATCTGATAGCCGAGCTACCACCGACAGAAAATACGATTTATTACGATGTATTTGACGCAACGAATTTTACCCAGGTAAGAAAATTTATCCAAGACGCTCATACTAAGCTTGGTCATTTTGATGTTCTTGTTAATTGCGCCGGAGCCAACACTTCAAGAGGGAATATTGCAGATTTACCACTTGAAGATCTGAATGAATTAGTACAGTTAAATATGTACTCTCCATTTGTATTTATGCAGGAAGTGTATAACCGGTCAATGAAAGAACGTCAACAAGGTATGATTATCAATGTGTTATCTACTGTATGTGGTTTTTCTAACGAAGGAATCGGTGCTTATACAGCATCTAAAGCCGGTTTTGATGCGCTGACAAAAGTATTCAGAAAAGAAGTTCGGGAAAATGGCGTTAAAGTCTGTGCTATCTATCCCGGGGGTGTTGATACTCCTTTCAGGGCTGCCGAACGTCCAGAATATCTTGATGTTGAAAGTGTATCAGAAGCTATCTTATTTATGGCAAACCAGAGCAAAATATCTAGTGTTGATGAGCTGGTTATCAGACCTTTAATTGAGAAAAATTACGTGTGATTTGATTTTTATCTGAAGTAATCAAAGTCAGGCGAATTTTCTAGCACAAAAATACTTACATACTATTTTACATGGGTAGTTTGCTAAACAGAAACTGCCCCAAATCTTCTCAGGATCATCACTCATAAGACTTCTAGTAATTTCAGTTTGATTCAATTTATCTAATGCCTCATTTATATTCAAAGGCGAAAAGTTTCATCATTGGAGGTGGCGATTCTTGAAGAACTGGAAGATATTAAGTATCGATTGCTCTTGATTTGTAGATCATATGAAAGAAGTATTCAAATCTACGCATTGAATGGCATAGATTCAGGCGTTCCACTAAAGTTATCTAATCCTATATTTAAAAAGCATTATTCTGACATCGCTATTAAGTTAGGTTCAGCTCAAAGGAAATCTTTGTCATTAATAGATTCTTGCGTTGAATCTGTAAATTCAGGAATAAATCGAATCGAAGAATTGCATTCTAACACGGTTGCAAATTTGTCAGATGAAGCAATAAAAAGGTGGGGAGATTTATTAAAAGCACAATATATAAATGCGGCTACAGCATATTGGCACGTAAATTATCACTTATCTAACAAGGAGCTACCTTTTTTGGACATCGAGGATTCCGAAGAGCACAAAGCCTATTTGTCTCAGCGCAAGTCTTCGGAAGAACACGTAGAAAAATTCATCAAAAGGGCGCGTGAAAGCCTAAATTGAGACGACTTCGATTGAAATTTTTTCTAATCTGATGCAGGCGACTTTATGTTACGTCCTAAAACAGAAACTGTCCAAAAGTAATTTTGGTGACATTCAGGTTTAAATTACAGTTTAGGCCAGTCAATAAATAAAACTGACTGGCCCTTTTCTTTGTTAAGAGAACAAATTTACGTATTGTCTCTACTTCAACAACCCCTTAAGTAAACTGTTGATAGCTTCCTTGGTTTTTTCATCCTTAATCTTACTATCCAATTTTTCTAAACCGCGGTCGATTTCTTTTTCAGCCTTTTGCTTAAGAACGTCATCGAACACAAGACGATATTTCAGATCATCCCATGCCCCTGTTACTTTGATAGGAATGGTCACATCCCGAAGTTCATCAATCCCTTTACCACCCTGACCTTCTAAGGATTTCACCACGGATGTACGCACCAGAAAATCTGTCGTTTGCTTAATATAATTGGCACTGCCTTCACCATGCACACGAAGTAGTGGTGACGCCATGGTTAAATTAGACGTCGATGCTACACCATTTTTCAGATCCACTGTCGACGTTAAGGAACTAAAATCGGTTTTCTTCACCGATTCTTCATCAGCAACAGTTTCACCTTTAAATTGCGCATATCTCACCCGTATCATTTGAGCAATATTGATCCCATTGACAGCACCATCAGCAAAATCAATATCAAGGGTTCCGGCCAGATTCTTCATTAACTTATCGGTAATCAGACTTTTACCATTGATGGATGCTGTAATATTACCCGTTCCTTCCAGAACATCTTTATCAGCTAACGCAACAAGTAACGGTTGGATTTGCACACTTTTAATGTCGGCATCGAGATTATATGTTGGTAATTGAGCAGTAGCATTTAACGTCGCATTTGCTGACACAGTGCCATCATACAAATCTGCTGTGAATTTACTTAGTATTGCTTTACCGTTTTTAACCTGAATGGCTGAATCCCAATTGGTGATTTTTACATTATTTGCTTTCAGGTCATCAATTCTTACTGAGCCAGCAAGATCAACCATACTCAAAGCCGATAAATCCGGTTCGTGCTGTGCTGAGCTATTGGTAGTTTTAGTTGCTGATGGTGAAGATGACGCTGGGACATTGGTACTTTTTTTGTCATCCGCACTCACTTGTTTTGTCTTCATGGAAGCCAGCAAACTGTCTACGTCCAGCTTATTAGTATGGAAATCAAAACGAATTTTTGGTATTTCTGACAGTAACGCATTTAACTGGCCATCAAGCGTAATATCATTCACAACCAATTGTGGAATAGTAATATCCGCTTTCTTGGTTTTAGTGTTCAGACTAATATTGGAATTGAGGTTTACTTTCAGTTTTTGCATTGGCAACTTGTCACCCGCCAAATCACCAGTTAATGCCAGACCAGAAAGTTTAATATCACTCAACGCAGAATTAACTAACAGCTCTGACTGACCTTCAACCGTTCCTGAAATACCATTACCTTTCATTTTTACTGATAGTTTAAGCGGGCTGGTTTGATCCAGTGCGAATGACGCAAATGACAACGTTGCTTTTTCAATATCGATATCTGCGTTGTTATACGCAGCATTTAATTCCATGTTTTGTAATGCATACTGCTTTAGCTGCTGATCAATATTAAATTCACCACTTCCAGCAAAGTTAAACTGTTGTTGATCGATTTTTCCGGCAACCTCAAATGAAAATGGCGTCCATTTATTAAATTCAAATTCTGTAATCTTAAGGCTTAAATCATTAATTTGCGTGGTGCTGTTGGCAACATGATCAATCATCGCAAATTTGGCATGATTAATAGCAATACCCGCTACTTCTACATTCCAGGCATTTCTCGATTGAGATACCCCTGATTGAGATATTGTTTCAGTACTTGTACTTTTATCGCTAACTTCACCTGAGGAAGAAGTAACAGTCTCTTGTGATTGAGTTTTTTTCTCAGTCTGAGTAGCACTGAATTCATAGTTAGTCTGACCGGATTTTAATTTTTCCAGCTGAATATCCGCTCCGTCTAAATTCACTTCTCCAATCTGCAGCGTATGATCAAGTAAAGGCAATATACCAACATTAACAGAAACATTATCAACTTTAGCCAGATTAGTACGGCTGAAACCATCCGGATTTTTTAGTTCTATTTCCCCAAGTTCCAATCCAAAGCTAGGAAAAAATGTCCAGTTAATATCAGCATTAATAGATAGATCCAGACCGGTCGATTTTTTCACTTCCTGGACGAGAAGAGGTTTAAACTGATTTGGATTCACAAAAAAGACGAGTGCTGCAATTGCCACAAAAAACAGACAGAAAACAACAGATAGAGTAATAATAATTTTCTTCATCACCAAAACCTAACCTAAAAAAAATGGCACTGTTAAAGTGCCATTGATAATACAACAAATAAAGCGCTGATATGTTTAATTAATGTTACGATCTCAGCAATCTTGCGATATGAGCTTTTAAAACATCAATGGCAATCCGGTTTTTACCACCTCTCGGGACAATGATGTCTGCATACTGTTTAGATGGTTCAATAAACTGCAGGAACATTGGACGAACAGTCTTCTGGTATTGAGTCAGAACCGATTCCATTGTCCGGCCTCTATCTTCTACATCGCGTTTAACACGGCGTAGCAAACAAATGTCGAGTGGTGTATCCATAAAGATAGTTGCATGCATTAAATTTCTCAATCGAGGATCGGTTAATAATAAAATCCCTTCAAGAATAATGACTTTTTTAGGCGTCAATAGCGTCGTGTTTTTTGTTCTGGTGTGCTCTGAATAACTGTATTCGGGTACATCAACAGCTTCACCACGCATTAATTGTTCTAAATGCTCACAAAGCAGATTATGGTCAAGTGCATTTGGGTGGTCGTAGTTAGTTTTAACCCGTTCTTCCATGCTCAGATGACTTTGATCTTTGTAATAGCAATCTTCCGTGATCACTCCAATTTGATGGTCGCCGACTTTTGCACGTAATTCGTTATAAATAGTACTCGCAATTAGGCTTTTTCCGGAAGCAGAAGCGCCGGCAATGCCGATAATGACACATTGATTAGTTTCAGACATGTATGTGCACCCAGTCAGTGATATGGTGAGGAATGAATTCGCGGCGTGATTATAGTAACAACCAAGTCGCGATACCAGTTCCGTTTCACTCAAAATACCAATTTATTATGGTCTAAAAACGTGCTATCGGCATACAATCGATTACATTAAGACGGCCTTCCGTGAACTACAGTGTCATGACCGGAATATCATCAGGCTGCACCCGCCCCTGCCAATACAACTGACTGGCTAATCGCTCCGCTAATTCAAAATAAATCGCCGCATGTACAGAATCAGGATGGCGAATAACCGTCGGGCAACCTGCATCGATATCTTCCCGGATACTGACATGTAAAGGCAACTGAGCCAGAACCGGAATGTTGTATTTCTCAGCCAGAACTTCCACTCCACCAGAACCAAAAATGTTTTCCTGATGTCCGCACTGACTACAAATGTGGTAACTCATGTTTTCAACCAATCCGGCAACCGGAACATTGACTTTCTCAAACATGGCTACACCTTTTTTGGCATCCGCCAGAGCCAGATCCTGAGGCGTTGTCACTACAATTGCAGAGGTAACAGGGATTTCCTGCGCCAACGTTAGTTGGATATCCCCGGTACCCGGTGGCATATCAATAACCAGATAATCCAGATCCGGCCATAAGGTTTCATTCAATAACTGTTGTAAGGCTTTGGAAGCCATCGGACCACGCCAGATTGCTGCGTCCTCATCACTGACCAAATATCCGATTGAGTTGGTATAAAGGCCATACGCTTCTATTGGCTTCATCCATTTTTGTTCAACCACATCCGGCGATTCATTTTGTTGCCCCAGCATTAAAGGAACAGACGGACCATAAATATCCGCATCCAGCAATCCGACTTTTGCATTTGACTTGGCTAATGCCAACGCCAGATTAACCGCTGTCGTAGATTTACCCACACCGCCTTTTGCAGATGAAACAGCAATAATATTTTTTACGCCTTTGATGTATTTTCCAAGGTGCGTCTGAAGTTTTTTAGGCTGACAGGTAATTGTGTACAACAACTCGAAATCAAGAGCCCTTTTTTGCTTTTCAATCCAGCTTTCTAACTCTTGCAGTAAAGAATTGGCGGCAAAAGGAATAGCAATAATTAGCTGATTACCATCAAAATTGACGACACCAGGTGTTGATGCCCACCCGGAAATCAGCGAAGAGTTCAAAAAACCATCTAACCAGAAAATAAAATCGTCTTTCGTTTTAAATTGTCGCATACCCAACCTCCTGTTTCTGGTATGCTAGCACTTCTCCCAACAATACAGAACCCTGAAAAAATTAAGGTAATACCTTGTTGAACCTTGGCGTAAATCGCCGCATCAGGTAGTATTGTCGAACACATTTATACCTATCAAATAAAGCGAATAATTTAGTATGGCAACTGATCCAAGAAAAATTTTGGTAACATGCGCCCTGCCGTATGCAAACGGCTCTATTCACCTTGGTCATATGCTTGAGCATATCCAGGCGGATATCTGGGTTCGTTACCAGCGCCTTCGTGGCAATACCGTAAACTTCATCTGTGCTGACGATGCTCATGGCACGCCAATAATGCTTAAAGCACAGCAGATGGGTATAACACCAGAAGAAATGATTGCTTCGGTCAGTGCAGAACACCAGAAGGATTTCGCTGGTTTTGATATAAGTTTCGATAATTACCACAGCACTCACAGCGATGAAAACCGTGAACTTTCTTCTTATATTTATCTTCAATTAAAAGAAAAAGGTTACATCTCAAGCCGTACTATCTCTCAATTGTATGACCCTGAAAAAGAGATGTTCCTGCCGGACCGTTTTGTAAAAGGAACCTGTCCAAAATGTAAGTCAGAAGACCAATATGGTGATAACTGCGACGCATGTGGCGAAACTTACAGCCCGACAGAACTGATTAATCCAAAATCGGCTGTTTCTGGTGCAACTCCAATTCTGAAAGATTCAGAACACTTCTTCTTCGACTTACCTCAGTTTGAAGAAATGCTCAAAGAGTGGACCCGTTCTGGTTCGTTACAAAATGAAACTGCGAACAAAATGCAGGAATGGTTTGAGTCAGGCCTGCAGCAATGGGATATTTCTCGCGATGCACCTTATTTCGGTTTCGAAATTCCTGGTGAGACAGGTAAATATTTCTATGTATGGCTGGATGCACCTATCGGCTACATGGGGTCATTTAAAAACCTGTGTAACAAACGTGGTGACATCGACTTCAACGAATACTGGAAAAAAGACAGCACCGCAGAGCTGTACCATTTCATCGGTAAAGATATCGTTTATTTCCACAGCTTGTTCTGGCCAGCAATGCTTGATGGTGCAGGCTTCCGTAAACCAAATAACGTATTTGTTCATGGTTACGTTACTGTTAACGGCGCAAAAATGTCTAAATCCAAAGGTACTTTCATTAAAGCAAGTACTTATCTGAACCATTTAGACCCTGAATGCCTGCGTTACTACTATGCGGCGAAATTAAACAGCCGTATCGATGATCTGGATCTGAATCTTGAAGACTTCACACAGCGTGTTAATGCGGATGTGGTCAACAAAATTGTCAACCTTGCATCCCGTAATGCCGGTTTTATTACTAAACGTTTCGAAGGCAAATTATCAGACACCTGTGTTGAGTCTGCTCTTTATCAAGAGTTTGCAGATGCTGCAGAACGTATCGCAGAATGTTTCGAAACTCGTGAATATAACCGCGCAATTCGTGAAATCACAGCGTTAGCAGATAAAGCAAACCAATACGTTGATGAAAAAGCACCTTGGGTCCTTGCGAAACAGGAAGGCAAAGATCAGGAACTTCAGGACGTTTGTTCTGTAGGTATTAACCTGTTCAAAGTCTTAATGACGTATCTGAAACCAGTCATGCCTGAACTCGCAGCTCGCAGCGAAGCTTTCTTAAATCAGGAGCTGTCATGGGATTCACTGGCAACACCTCTTGTTGCTCATGAAATCACTAAGTTCAAAGCGTTGTTCAACCGTATCGATCCAAAAAATATCGAGGCGATGATTGAATCTTCTAAAGAAGATGCTGCAGCAGAAAAAGCAGCCAGCCAGCCAGAAACAGAACTGAGCAAAGATCCTATTGCAGCGGAAATCAGTTTTGACGATTTTGCCAAAGTTGATTTACGTGTCGCTAAAATTATTTCTTGTGAAGCTGTACCAAAGGCTGACAAACTTCTGAAGTTCCAGCTTGATATCGGTGGTGAAATCAGACAAGTATTTTCTGGTATTAAATCAGCATACAAACCGGAAGATTTGGTGGGTAAGCACACCGTAATGGTAGCTAACCTGAAACCAAGAAAGATGAAGTTTGGTATGTCTGAAGGGATGATACTGGCTGCAGGTCCCGGTGGCAGTGAATTGTGGATATTAGAACCACATGAAGGTGCTCAACCTGGTATGAGAATCATGTAATTAGTTATTAAATCCCCAATATGTCCATATTGGGGATTTTTTTAATATTAAAAAAAATCCAGCAGTTCAGCTATTTGCATTGCACCAAAATAAAACAATAAAGATGTTAAATATAAGTTAATTAACTGAAATACAAACAGTTTTTTTCTGGCACCATCTATGCATAGTAGAAGTTAGTATGGATACTAGCAAGGAGTTGGTTATGTTTGTTATTGTTTCGATGTTGATATCGGTAGGTATATTGGGATTTATGTTCTACCTTGCCAGACAGCGTGAATCAACTCTACAAAAAAAATATGAGCTTTTGATAGATCTTAGGGAAGTTCTCTCTCTTTGCCGACAACATCGAAGCACAAGTCACAATGCACTTATGTGCAAAGAAGACAAAGAAACTGAACTAATGGAATTTCAGGAAGTGCTTCTTGAAAAAACAAATCACCTGATTTCAACGGCACCAATGGACAGCAAACCAATGTATCGGGTTTTACAGCTCAAACTTAAAGCACTAATTACTGACTGGGAAGACAGAAGCATTGCCCGTAACCAAATGATTCATGGTAAGGCCATAAGACACTGTATGTTTCTGATGGATGAAGTTATGCTTGCTTGGCTGGTTGATGTAAAACGCGAAGATTTGAGTGATGAATACCATATGAACTGGCAACAGATTATCGATACAATGGATGCACTCACTCAGCTAAGAATCTGTATCGAAGATATGAATACAGATGAAAGTAGCACAAGAATCCAGCACTATGCAGAAGTGGTCAGAAGAAAACTGGGACATTTAGCTCTAATCAGCCCACTGTCTATATCTGCTCCATTATGTTCAAACGCAATAGATGTACTGACTAACGTCCATGAAAATAAACATCTGGACACAGTTGACGTGAATGATTTGTATCAACTGACCTCAGACATTTCACTCAGTATTGCTCATGTCTACGATCACATGCTTACAGAGTTGACGGAAACTCTTTATCAGCCACTCCCAAAGTTAATGGCCGCATAGGTTAAGCGGCCTGATTCTGTTTCCATACAGATGATTAAATGAGTTTTTTAGCCGCTTCTATTACAACTTTAATGGAATTAAGTTCTGCACCTTTTGCTGCTTCATGATCTGGGGTTTCATTCAAGGTACGGTTGACAATCACCCCTGCAACACAACCGGCGCGCAGTCCGGAACTGGCACACATGGTAAGCAAGGTTGCCGATTCCATTTCAAAATTAAGAACCCCCATCTCCTGCCATTCTTTCATTGAACCCTGAAAACGCTTTACGACTCTTCCGGAGAAAGTATCATAGCGTTCCTGACCAGGATAAAAAGTATCGCTGGATGCAGTAATTCCGGTATGGCAAACCAGATTTAGATCATTTACTGACTCTTTAAATGCAGTCATGACATCAAAATCAGCCACTGCAGGAAATTCCATAGGTGCAAAATGCAAACTGGCTCCATCTAATCTGACAGAAGCTGTAGTGATGATAATGTCACCGATAGCAATATTAGGTTGAATTGCACCAGTAGTCCCCACTCTTAAAAAAGTCGTTACCCCTAACTGAGCGAGTTCTTCCACTGCAATTGACGTTGAAGGACCACCAATACCAGTAGAACAGACAACCACTGGCTGGCCATTTAATTGTGCAAGATAAATATTATATTCCCGATGTCGGGCAAGATGTTTAGGATGCTCCATGTGAGCCGCGATCTTTTCCACCCTATCAGGATCTCCAGGTAAGATCGCTAATGTAGCCCCTTCCAGTAAGTCTTTATTAATACCGAGATGGAATACTTCTTGTGACATTTTCCCTCCAAACAGAGTGCGCCTTTGAAATTAAGTATCGCGCGACTTTACCGCAAAACGACCCAGACAAACACAACAAAAATCACACTCATATGGAAACATAAACAATAATTACATTATTTCTGTGATACAAATCACTAAATGTATTTATAATAAGCTCTAAATCGGATGAGAAAAACAAGCATTCAGATTTTGGTTAATCGCTTTTAATACCGCTCTGCGATTAATTAAACCGATAACCCGACCTTCTTCCACAACAGGATATACTTTCGGTTTACCAACCTTCATCATTTCTGCCAACTCAATGATCTGCATATCCGGTTTTACAGATACCACTTCTTTCGTCATGCAGTCTCCGACGACGTAGCTATCCTGGCATATATAACTAACCTTAACGAGCCGTTCTAATAAATCATGTTCGGTAAGAAAACCAATAATTTGACCAATATCATCAACGACAGGGCCACCTAAACTATCTGACTCAATAACCTTATCTAGTGCAGCTGTTAAAGACATATTAGCTTTAAAGGTTACAGGATGATGAATCATATAATCTTTTACTTTCAGTGATTCCATAACAGTCTCCTATATGCGGCTAATGAAGAAGCCGTTGATATAATTGTGAACGATATTCTTCAGATTACTAAATAGAATGTAACTATTTTATTGATAGATGTTATCTATCAGCCACTTTGCTGCATTTATTTTGCAAACCTTTGAACCGGGAATAACTTTTTCGGTTAAAAGTTTGCGTAAAAACCTGCTGAAATGCGCCTGTTTCGTGTTTAGCCTTCTGAATTAACGGAAAATAGCCATTCTTTTCCGAATATTCCGCTACTCTTTATTTTAGGAAGGTAGTTTTTAAATTTGATGGGAGGATATTTACCCCGTCAGAACATTGTCTTCCGGGTATTTCAGTAGCGTCGCCTCTGGTCGGGCAAGCATATAAGCCAGTGTCAATGGCCCGATACGACCAATGATCATTACCACAATCATGATGTACTTACCTGGTTCTGATAACTTTGCACTTAATCCGGAGCTGAGTCCTACCGTTGCAAACGCGGAGATGGTTTCAAATACCACACTCTCGAAACTGGCGTTTTCCGTTATCATCAACAAAAACATTGCTAATATCAGCAACACTCCACTCACTACGATAATAGCTAATGCTTTCGTTACCGTAGGCCAGTTGACCGTTCTGTGAAACATGACTACATGATTTTTCTGGCGTAAAAACGTCCAGGTTGCAACTAATGCTACAGTGAATGTCGAGACTTTAATTCCGCCTCCGGTCGAGGTTGAACCTGCACCAATCAACATCAGAATAATCATCAACAGCATGGATGGCTGAGTCAGATGAGCAACATCAATGCTGTTAAACCCGGCAGTTCGTGCCGTTGCGGACTGAAAAAAAGCGGCCAGCCACCTTTCCCAGGTACTGAGACCCTGCATGGTGTTATTTCGTTCCAAAGCCCAGAGCAGCAACATTCCAGAAAACACTAACACGGGGGTTGCCACCAGCATAATTTTGGAATGAAGATTGAAACGACGCCAACCGTAACGCCAGTGATTACACACATCTCCGATGACGGTAAAACCTAATCCCCCGAAAATAAACAAGCCTGCCAGTGTCAGGATAACTAGAGGGTCACCGGAATAGCCCATAAAACTATCGGAAAACAAAGAAAAACCAGCGTTATTGAACGCAGAGATCGAGTGAAAAAGCGCATAAAACAGCCCCTGCGCCCACCCCATTTCCGGTACCCAGCGAAATGACAATATGGCCCAGCCAATACTTTCCGCTATCAGAGCAAAAATGACGATACGTTTAACCAGACTTTGCAGATTAATTGCCTGGTCCTGTCCTAACGCATCTTTGGCAAGCGCCTGTTGCTGCAAACTCAGACGGACACCAAACATATAAAGCAGTACCGCAGAAAGTGTCATCTGACCTAAACCACCAATTTGCATCAGCAGCATTAACAAGACTTTACCTTCAATTGTAAAATGTGTGGCTGTATCAACAACGCCAAGCCCGGTTACACTGATGGCTGAGGTTGCGGTGAACAAGGCATCAGTAAAGCTCAGACCGGTAATCGAAAAAACTGGTGACATCAGCAATAATGCTGCCGGCAATAACACAGAGAGAAAACTAAACAGAATGATCTTAGGTTCGGAACCACTCTTATTGGTTTTATCTTTATCGGGGGAATAAAAGATGCCTCTGCGTTTTAATAGTGTCATGCTAAGGTTTTCAGCTGCTTAGCCAGTATAGGTTGTGGACCTGCCACAATCAGCATATCGCCAATTTCCAGGACGGTCTCCATACCAGGTGCTTTGATCATATCTGGTCCGCGCTTAAAACCGAGCACCTGAACGCCCTTTTCCTGACACAACTCCAACTGACCAATGGACATACCCATCATACTTGCTCCTGCTACCACTTCTGTCATAGCCAGCCCGCTGCCCAATTCTGTAAATTCCAGTACACGTCGATCAAGCATTTTGCGCGCGACACGAATTCCCATATCACGCTCAGGCATAATGACGTGATCTGCACCGAGCTTCTGCAAGATTTTCACCTGATACTTGTCATTGGCCTTAACCCATACGGATTTTGCGCCCGACTCTTTCACCACCAACGTAGCCAGAATAGATGCGTTGATATTTTCCCCGATAGCAATCATGACCATATCGTAATCTTTGAGCTTCAGTTTGTAGACGGTCTCTTCAATAGTACAGTTCGCTACAATCGCCTGGGTTGAAAAATTCATCGCTGCTTTTACTTTTTCTTCATCCACATCAACAGCCAGCACTTGCGCACCTTCATCCGTCAGTTCCTGACATACCGACAGCCCAAATCTGCCCAACCCAATAACAGCAAACTGTTTATCACGTATATTCATTCTCTTGCCTTATGTTAATTTTGGCAACATGCCTCATACGCTTGAGATGTATCACTTATTACTTTCATCAAAACATCAGCTTCACTAACACAATCCGTTAATTCACCAGCTTTAACACGAGCATCTATTTCAATAGCAAGACTGCATAGTGCATCAGCACCAAAACTTGCTGCACTGCTTTTTAGAGCATGACTTATCTCTTTTAAATTTTCGTATAAATCAGACTTATTTGCCTGCTCAAATATCACCAAATATTCTTTAAGCTCATTGACAAATATCCCAAATAGCATCGGGACATTATCAGATCCGATTTCCTGAGATAATTGATCAATTGTTTTCTGGTTTTTCAACTGCATTAATTATCCTCTTTTTGATTCCAGGCCTGTAATTTACGGTAAATGGTTGAAGGACTCACGTCCAGATAACCAGCAGCTCTGGAAACATTTCCATCACAGGCTTCAATTGCCTTTTCAATCGCAGCCTTTTCTGTCATCCATAATGGTCGTATATCCTGAATTGAAACCTTAACCTCAGGCGCCGGCTCTGACGTTTTCAGAGTATCAAGTTTGTTCAATTGATTCAGGGGCGGTGGCAACATATCTAATGTTATTTCTTTGCCGTGATTTAATACCACCACATTACGTAATACATTTTGCAATTGTCTGACATTTCCCGGCCACTCATACTGAATGAACCGCTCAATGACTTCTTGTGAAAGACGAACAAAATCTTTACCTTCTTCTTTTGCCATAAATCCAAGTAACGAATAAGCTATTTCTATAACATCATCACCGCGCTCGCGTAACGGTGGTAAATGTAATGGAATGACATAAAGACGATAATAAAGGTCTTCTCTGAATCGTCCTTCCTGTACTTCTTTCCACGGATCACGGTTGGTTGCACACACAAAGCGAACATCAACACTTTTCATTTTTGATGAGCCGACTTTCTGGAATGTGCCTGTCTGAATAAAACGCAGTAACTTAGTCTGAAGGTCTAAATCCATTTCACACAGTTCATCAAGGAACAGCGTACCGCCATCAGCCAGCTCCGCAGCCCCCTGTCGATCTGTAGATGCACCAGTAAACGCGCCTTTTACATGACCAAAAAGCTCGCTCTCAATCAGATCTTTCGGAATAGCTGCACAGTTGATCGCTATAAACGGTTTATCACTGCGCTTACTTGCTGCATGAATTGCTTCTGCACATACTTCCTTACCGGTACCACTCTCTCCGGTAATAAAAATACTGGCTTTACTGGTAGCAGCAGAATCTATGGTCAGATACACCGCTTGCATCGTCTGACTGCTGCCAATAAAACCTTTGTAATTTTGCCCTGGATTATTGTCAGCATAATTCTTGATATGACTTGCTTTACGAATAGCGTTATTTACCGTCACACGTAACCGATTCGCTTCGCAAGGCTTGATCAAAAAGTCCTGAGCCCCATAACGCATAGCCTGCACAGCCGTATCAATAGAACCATGAGCCGTCATAAATATCACCGGGACATCGGGTGTTTGCTGTTTCACTTCTTTCAGAACATCCATTCCCGTCATATCTGGTAATCTCAGGTCCAGAAGGATCAGATCAGGTTCGCGTCGTGACAGGCTTTCTAAAGCGTCTTTCCCGGTTCCAACAATATTGATATCGATATCAAGAGGAGTAAGGTAGGAACGATAAAGAACGGCAACCGAAGCCGTATCTTCTACCATGAGAACATATTTAGTCTTTTGCGGAATATTTTCTAGTTGCATATTGAGTCTAGCCGACTGCCTTAATATATTGCATTTTGCATAATAATTGCATCTTGATTTGCATTTTGCAATTTTGTTTTAGAAAAATTCTTGGAAGTAGCTCTCAATATGACATTTATTGACATATAAAGTTGGCATGAATAGTGCTTAGTATATATTGACTCGAAAGAGTCACCTAGCCAACTGACGTTGTTAGTGAATAAATATTCACAAATTATAGCCAATAGAGCATTTCTATTGGCTTTTTTTTTACTTCTTTTTCCCACTGTTAACTGTTAACGATGAACTGCTCCCTCAACTGTTGGATCTCATCTCTTTTCTTCGCAGCCAGTTCAAATTCCAGATTTTGAGCGTACTGATACATCTGTTCCTCAAGCGCTTTTATTTCTTTATCCAGTTCTTGTGGAGACATATGTTCGTAAACAGCCCCTTCTTCTGCCACTTTCGACAATGGCACTACTTTTGATTTACTGCGGGTTTTACCATGTGCTTTTGTCACATCCCCCAATTCCATAATATCCTTAACGTCGCGGTGCAGAGCTTGCGGTTCAATACCCAATTCAAGATTATGTAATCGTTGTTTTTCCCGACGTCGTTCGGTTTCATCAATAGCCCGCTGCATTGAACCTGTGATTCTATCGGCATAGAGAATTGCTTTACCGTGAATATTCCGGGCAGCCCGGCCAATCGTCTGAATCAATGAGCGTTCCGATCTCAGGAAGCCTTCTTTATCTGCATCTAAAATAGCAACTAACGACACTTCCGGCATATCTAACCCTTCTCTTAACAGGTTGATACCCACCAAAACATCAAACTCACCCAGACGTAAATCCCGGATAATTTCGACCCTTTCAACCGTATCAATATCGGAATGTAAATATCTAACCTTCACATCATGCTCATGCAGATATTCGGTTAAATCTTCCGCCATGCGTTTGGTCAACGTAGTAACTAACACCCGTTCATCTTTGGCCGCGCGAATACGAATTTCCGATAACAAATCATCAACCTGAGTTGTGACCGGTCGAATTTCCAACTCAGGATCCAACAATCCGGTTGGCCTGACCACCTGATCAGCAATTTCACCGGCAGATTTATCTAGTTCATAAGGTCCCGGCGTTGCCGAAACAAATATTGTTTGTGGAGCGAGAGATTCAAATTCTTCAAACTTTAGCGGGCGATTATCTAATGCGGATGGTAGACGAAAACCAAATTCAACCAAGGTTTCTTTGCGTGAACGGTCACCTTTATACATAGCACCGATTTGCGGTACTGTTACATGAGATTCATCAATGATTAAAATACCGTCATGCGGCAGGTAATCAAATAATGTCGGAGGCGGCTCACCTTCATTTCTGCCACTCAAATATCTTGAATAGTTTTCAATTCCGGAGCAGAAACCAAGTTCATTGATCATTTCAATGTCAAACTGAGTCCGCTGGCTGATCCTTTGCTCTTCCAGCAATTTATTGTTATCCAGAAAATACTGCTTTCTGTCTCTCAGCTCATCCTGAATTTTATCGATAGCTTCCAGTAACCGTTCTCTTGGGGTGACATAATGCGTTTTGGGATACACAGTAAAACGAGGCAGATCACTTTGCGTAACAGCACCGGTAAGAGGGTCAAACAAGCTGATATTCTCAACTTCATCATCAAACATTTCTATCCGCACGGCTTCCTGATCAGATTCGGCCGGAAAAATATCAATCACTTCGCCCCTAACCCGAAACTGACCACGTTCGAATCCCATATCATTACGGGTATATTGCAGTTCTGCCAGACGACGTAAAACGTCCCGCTGATCATAAACATCGCCCCTGCGCACATGCAGCATCATTTTCAGGTACGAATCCGGATCGCCCAAACCATATATGGCTGACACAGAAGCAACAATAATAGCGTCTTTTCTTTCCAGCAGAGCTTTGGTTGCGGATAAACGCATTTGTTCTATGTGAGCATTAACCGAAGCATCTTTCTCAATAAAAGTGTCAGTGGTTGGCACATATGCTTCTGGCTGATAATAGTCGTAGTAGGAAACAAAATACTCGACTGCATTATTTGGGAAAAATGACTTCATTTCTCCATATAACTGAGCAGCCAGAGTCTTATTAGGAGCAAGTAAAATAGTCGGTCGGTGAGCTTTAGCTATCACATTAGCCAGAGTAAATGTCTTGCCAGAGCCTGTTACACCTAATAAAACCTGATGAGCAAGCCCGGCATCTAAACCATCTAACAATTTCGTGATTGCTGCTGGTTGATCACCGGAAGGCTGATATGCCGAGACCAATTCAAAGCTTTTACTCATAGCATCTCCGTTAATCTTCAAAAATCGAAGTAATGTTTGATTATCTATTTATACCTAAGCATCTTCAAGATGATGGTTCGTTCTTCGTTTAAAGACATTTAAATTTAGACAACTTTCTATAGCCATATAGAAATACTTTTGCTATTATTTTCTCCCCTCGAAAGAACCACCTCAAAATTTGCACCAAAATAATCCACTGCTTTTCCCCAATTGCCCTTGTATTTGTTAAGTTTTTGTTATCTCCTATTTTTCATCTTAGTTTAATTCACATTGTGAATATCATAGCAATATACATTTAAAACAATAAGTTAAAATAAAATACAACATATATCATTAGCATTTTAGTAGATCATTTTTAACTACAAATATTTTTAACCAAAGGTAATTAACACACTTATCCACAAAATCAGTGGATAAGCTCATTCAGGCAAGAAACCGTAAGGGCTACAGGAAAGTAAAGATTTTTTTTTAAGTTTTTTTTATCTATGTGCATTGACATTGAATGCTGCGATCGATAACATTCGCCGCGTTTGAAAATTCCCCCTTAGTTCAGTTGGTAGAACGGCGGACTGTTAATCCGTATGTCGCAGGTTCGAGTCCCGCAGGGGGAGCCAGATTCTAAAGCTCAGTCACTCGACTGGGCTTTTTTTGTTTAATCGCTTAATATACTGCTACTTAAACCTTAGTTTTCCCGGGTTGTTATTAGAAATACAAAGCGGGATAATAACGCATTCAATTATCTATCTTATATCACTATGACCGAATATATTTTGTTGTTAGTTGGTACGGTACTGGTTAACAACTTTGTCCTGGTAAAATTCTTAGGTTTATGCCCATTTATGGGCGTATCAAAGAAACTGGAAACAGCCATAGGCATGGGGTTGGCAACAACGTTTGTTCTTACTCTGGCTTCTGTCTGTTCCTATCTGGTTGAAACCTATATTTTGCAGCCTCTTCATATAGAATATTTAAGGACAATGAGCTTTATTCTGGTCATCGCGGTTGTCGTTCAGTTCACCGAAATGGTTGTACATAAAACCAGCCCGACCCTATACCGTCTGCTGGGGATATTTTTGCCCCTTATTACCACAAACTGCGCAGTGCTTGGTGTGGCATTACTCAACGTGAATGAAAACCACAATTTCATCGAATCGATAATCTATGGATTCGGAGCTGCGGTTGGTTTCTCTCTGGTTTTAATTCTGTTTGCCTCAATGCGGGAAAGAATCAATGTTGCTGATGTTCCATCCCCATTTAAAGGCGCATCAATAGCAATGATAACTGCGGGTCTTATGTCTCTTGCCTTTATGGGCTTTACTGGATTGGTTAAATTGTAATGACTACCATACTGATTGCTGTATTAGCTGTAGTGATACTGGCTACCATTTTTGGCGCCATTCTTGGTTTTGCTTCAATAAAGTTTAAAGTGAAAGGCGATCCTATTGTCGATCAGATCGATGCGATTCTTCCTCAAACTCAGTGTGGTCAATGTGGTTACCCGGGCTGTCGTCCATATGCTGAAGCAATTGCTAACGGCGACGACATTAATAAATGCCCTCCCGGTGGGCAGGCAACCATAAAAAAATTAGCAGATTTAATGGGAGTAGATGAACCGGAATCTGCTCATGACTTAGAAGACGAAATCAAAACAGTTGCGTTTATTCATGAAGACATGTGCATCGGGTGCACAAAATGCATTCAGGCTTGCCCTGTCGATGCTATCGTCGGTAGTACTAAAGCGCTTCATACTGTCATTGAAAATGAATGTACCGGTTGTAATCTCTGTGTTTCGCCATGCCCGACAAACTGTATAGAAATGATTCCTGTTGCTATGACTCCGGACAGCTGGAAATGGCAGCTGAATACCATCCCTGTTGTGGATGTAACAGAAACAACAGAACCACATTCTCAGAACATCGTGAAGTAAGGGCGGGTAATGCTGTCATTAATAGAACAAATAAAAACTGGCAAATTATGGGACTTTCATGGTGGTATTCATCCACCAGAAAATAAAAAGCAATCAACAAAAAGCCCACTTGCCACTGCGGGTATCCCAACAGAAATTATACTGCCTTTAAAACAACATATTGGTAAAGTTGGAAGCTTACTGGTTAAACCAGGTATGTCTGTGCTTAAAGGTCAGCCTCTCACAAAATGTGATACCGCATTCACTGTACCTGTTCATGCTCCGACATCTGGTACAATTAAAGCCATTGAACCAAGAACTGTTGCTCATCCCTCTGGTCTTTCTGAATTGTGTGTTGTCATCGAACCGGATTTGAAAGATGAATGGCTACCAAAAACACCAATAGCAGACTACCGCCAACATACCCCGGAAGAACTGATTGAATACATTCGTCTGGCTGGTATTTCTGGTATGGGTGGCGCTGGTTTCCCAACTGCGCGTAAAATTGAGTCAGGGCAGTCTAAAATAGATGTGCTTATCATCAATGCTGCAGAATGCGAGCCCTATATTACAGCTGATGATGCGTTGATGCGTGAGCATGCTGAGGAAATTATCTCAGGAATTGAAATCGTAGAACATATTCTTTCCCCTAAGCTGACTGTCATCGGTATCGAAGATAACAAACCAGAATCTGTCGCTGCATTAAATAAAGCAGCGGCTAAACGAGACGATCTCATCATTCGGGTTATTCCGACCAAATACCCATCGGGTGCAGCAAAACAGCTTATAAAGATCATAACTAACCTGGAAGTACCTGCTGGTGGCCGTTCAACCGATATTGGGCAGATGGTCTTAAACGTGGGGACTGTTCATGCGATCAAACGGGCTATTTACGATGCAGAACCTCTTATCCAACGTGTTGTCACTCTGACAGGCAATGCTTTCCAGCAACCAATGAATGCATGGGTGATGCTCGGAACTCCAATTCAATCACTACTGGATGAATTTGGTTATAAAGCCGATAAAAAATTTCCCCGTTTGATTATGGGGGGTCCGTTAATGGGCTTCAGTCTGCCGCATAGTCAGGTGCCAATAACCAAAATCGCTAACTGTATCCTTGCACCGAGCAGGAAAGAAATTGCTCCGGCAAGTAATGAGCTGTCTTGTATCCGTTGCGGTGCGTGTGCCGAAGTATGTCCGGTTTCACTACTGCCACAGCAGCTATACTGGCATGCCAAAGCAGAAGAATATGAGAAATGCACCGAGCTTAATTTAAAAAATTGTATTGAGTGTGGTGCTTGCGCTTATGTGTGTCCTAGTGAAATTCCATTAGTTCACTATTACCGTCAGGCTAAGGCAGAGATTTATACCCGTCATAATGATGCCATTGCTGCAGAGCGGGCGAAAGAACGCTTTGAAGAGAAAAAAGAGCGTTTAGAAAGAGAAAAAGCTGAACGTGCAAATCGCTTCCAGAAAGCAGCCGATGATCGTCGTCAGCAACTAAAAACTGAAAATAATGGTCAGGATGCTATTGCTGCTGCCATTGCCAGAGTTAAAGAGCAAAAGACCAAATTTACTCCATCACAGGATAAACCGGCGGTTGCTGCAGCTATCGCGCGAGCCAAGGCAAAACAGAACAAAGCTCAGGAAGCAAATGCTGACACACCAGATAATTCTGAAATGGTCAAACTGAGAGAGGAACGCAAACAACTCGCTCGGGAAAAGAAAGCAGCAAAACAAGAAGCGGAAATAAATGAAACTTCAGCTTCAACGGAAAACACATCCGATAAAAAATCAGCAGTAGCGGCTGCTATTGCGAGAGCCAAAGCGCGTAAAGCTCAGCAAGAAGCAAAAGCGGAATCAAGCACTGCAACTGAAGAAGCTCCGGCACAGAAACCGACTGAAGCAGATCCGAAAAAAGCAGTCGTGGCGGCTGCTATTGCCAGAGCCAAAGCTCGCAAAGCTCAGCAAGAAGCAAAAGCGGAATCAAGCACTGCAACTGAAGAAGCTCCGGCTCAAAAACCTGCTGAAACGGATCCGAAAAAAGCGGCTGTCGCTGCGGCTGTTGCCAGAGCTAAGGCGCGTAAAGCTCAGCAAGAAACAAAAGTGGAATCAAGCACTGACACTGCTGAAGCTCCGGCTCAAAAACCTGCTGAAACGGATCCGAAAAAAGCGGCTGTGGCGGCTGCCATTGCCAGAGCTAAGGCGCGTAAAGCTCAGCAAGAAACAAAAGTGGAATCAAGCACTGACACTGCTGAAGCTCCGGCTCAAAAACCTGCTGAAACGGATCCGAAAAAAGCGGCTGTGGCGGCTGCCATTGCCAGAGCTAAGGCGCGTAAAGCTCAGCAAGAAACAAAAGTGGAATCAAGCACTGACACTGCTGAAGCTCCGGCTCAAAAACCTGCTGAAACGGATCCTAAAAAAGCGGCTGTCGCTGCGGCTGTTGCCAGAGCCAAAGCGCGTAAAGCTCAGCAGTTAAAAGATAAAAATTCACAGGAGAATGAATAAGTGGCTTTCTTCATCACCAGTTCACCACATACTCATATTCGTCGCAAAACATCCGATGTAATGAGATGGGTTGCACTTGCA
The DNA here is from genome assembly GCA_963676525.2 of uncultured Vibrio sp. GTDB lineage: Bacteria > Pseudomonadota > Gammaproteobacteria > Enterobacterales > Vibrionaceae > Vibrio. Next base: position 601,675 of record CAXXNB010000011.1, on the reverse strand, counting down.
GCCATCCCCGGGTTAATTGCACAAACCTATTTCTTCGGTTGGGGGACCCTGGTCCAACTCATTCTGGGCATTGTCCTTGCCTTAGTAATGGAAAGTACCGTTGCCCTTTTAAGAAAACGCTCTCCGGGAGTAATGCTAAAGGATTACAGTGCCATCGTGACTGCCTGGCTACTTGCTGTTGCTATTCCACCAATGGCTCCGTGGTGGATTATCACCATCGGTTTGTTATTTGCGATTATAGTGGCTAAGCACCTTTATGGCGGACTGGGACAAAACCCATTTAACCCGGCCATGATCGGCTATATCGTTTTGTTAATCGCCTTCCCTCTGCAAATGACCAGTTGGTTACCACCAACCAGTCTGGCTTACAGTCATAGCTCGATCGGTGATGCTTTCAGCGTAATATTCACTGGCTTCAGTAATAGTGGTCTTACGGTACAACAACTGCGTTCAGGACTCGATGGTGTCACAATGGCTACGCCGTTAGACACAATAAAAACATCCGTCCATGCGGGAATGTCAGTACACGATGCTTTATCAAATCATCTTTTTAATTCAATCGCTGGCATTGGATGGCAGTGGGTAAATATCGCTTACCTTATTGGTGGTTTATTGCTGCTAAAACTAAAAATTATTCAATGGCATATTCCGGTCACCGTTCTGGTAGGTATCATAGTAAGCAGTAGCCTTGGTTATCTGGCATCTCCGGAAACAATATCCTCACCACTAATACATCTTCTTTCCGGAGCAACCATGTTAGGTGCGTTCTTTATTGCAACAGATCCGGTGACAGCGTCTACAACAGTAAAAGGCAGGCTGATTTTTGGTCTGTTTATTGGTGTAATGATATTCATTATTCGAACCTGGGGTGGTTTCCCCGATGGCGTAGCTTTCGCAGTTTTACTTGGCAATATGTGCGTCCCTCTCATTGATTACTACACTAAACCTCGAACATACGGACACTAAACTATGTTAAATGCAATCAGAAAAAACGGCCTGACTCTCGCTATTTTTGCCTGTGCATCAACTGGGTTAGTTGCCGTAACTCAGTATTTTACGCAAGACCAGATTCAGCATCAGGAGAAAAATCAACTTCTGTCCACACTAAGCCAGGTTATTCCTGACGGCACATATGATAACGATTTGTATAATTCCTGTACTTTGGTTACGTTACCCTATTTAAACAACTCCCCACAGGTTCACGCTTATATTGCAAAGAAAGATGGGAAGATTAATGGTATGGCAATCGAATCTATTGCTCCGGATGGCTATAATGGACAAATAAAGCTGATCATTGGTCTTAATAATCAGGAAGTGATAACCGGAACCCGAGTTTTATCTCAGCAGGAAACTCCCGGACTGGGCGACAAGATAGACTTACGTGTATCTGACTGGATTTTGAATTTTACAGGTAAATACCTGACGGCTGAAAACGAAACCTCATGGCATGTGCGTAAAGATGGTGGACAATTTGATCAGTTTACCGGCGCAACAATCACACCACGAGCTGTCGTAAAAGCAGTAAAAAATACGCTTAGCTTCGTCCATGAAAAACGTGACGATATATATTCTCAACCATTTAACTGTTCCGAAGGAGAATAACCGATGAGCTCAAACAAAGAACTCATGTCCAACGGGATGTGGAAAAATAACCCGGCACTGGTTCAGCTTCTCGGCCTGTGTCCGTTACTTGCTGTTTCATCAACAGTAACCAATGCACTTGGCTTGGGTGTAGCGACTCTACTGGTATTAGTGGCCTCAAATCTGACCGTTTCTTTAGTTAAAAATTATGTTCCTAAAGATGTTCGTATTCCTGTGTATGTGATGATCATAGCCTCACTGGTAACCTGTGTTCAGTTACTGATGAATGCCTATGCCTACGGGCTATATTTATCTCTGGGCATCTTTATTCCTTTAATTGTAACTAACTGCATTATCATTGGCCGTGCCGAAGCATTTGCGTCTAAAAACAAACCATTACCAGCCGTACTTGACGGTTTCTGGATGGGACTCGGAATGACAACAGTTTTGGTTGTCTTGGGCGCAATCCGTGAAATTCTGGGGCAGGGAACCTTGTTTGATGGTGCTAACCTTCTGCTCGGTGACTGGGCAACTTCTTTGCGCATCGATATTCTGCATTTGGATAATGGCTTTTTACTTGCTATGTTACCTCCTGGCGCATTTATTTTCGTTGGCCTGTTAATCGCAATAAAAAATATAATTGATAACAAAATCGAGCAATTACAACCTAAAAAAGAAAAACCAAAAATTGAAAGAGTGAGAGTAACCAATGTTACTCACTAAAGTTAAAGTCAGCAGTCATAATGAACAAACAAAAACGTATAGAAATCCTTGAACGCCTGAGGGCAAATAATCCCAAGCCAGAAACGGAGTTAGTCTGGAATACTCCGTTTGAGCTTCTTATCTCCGTGTTGTTGTCTGCTCAGGCAACAGACGTCAGTGTAAACAAAGCCACAGCAAAACTGTATCCCATTGCCAATACACCTGAAGCTATGCTTGAACTTGGTGTTGACGGTATTAAGGAATATATCAAAACCATTGGCCTGTTTAATTCTAAAGCTGAAAATGTCTTCAAAACCTGCAAAATTCTGGTTGAACAGCACAACAGTGTGGTTCCCGAAGATCGTGCAGCGCTCGAAGCACTGCCAGGAGTTGGCAGAAAAACAGCGAATGTGGTTCTCAATACCGCATTTGGCTGGCCAACCATTGCGGTAGATACGCATATTTTTCGAGTTTCTAACCGTACTAAATTTGCAGCAGGCAAAAATGTCGACGAAGTAGAACACAAGTTACTCAAAGTGGTACCGAAAGAATTCAAGGTCGATGTCCACCACTGGTTAATTCTGCACGGGCGCTATACCTGCATTGCCAGAAAACCACGTTGTGGCAGTTGTATTATTGAAGACTTATGCGAGTACTCTTCAAAAACAGAAAATTAAAAAATTTTTAGGAAAGGAGCAATAACATGTCAAATACAAGATTCCTCCACACTATGCTACGTGTTGGTGACCTTGATCGTTCTATCAAATTTTATACTGATGTAATGGGTATGAAATTACTACGCCAAAATGATAATGAAGAATATAAATATACGCTTGCCTTCTTAGGCTACTGTGATGAAACAGAAGGCACCGTTATTGAACTGACCTACAACTGGGGAACTTCAGAATATGACTTAGGCAGTGCTTTTGGTCATATTGCAATTGGTGTGGATGATTTGGTTGGTACCTGTGATCGAGTAAAAGAGCTTAACGGCATAGTAACCCGCGAACCAGGACCGGTTAAAGGCGGAACTACCAATATCGCATTCATCAAAGACCCAGACGGCTATTCAATTGAACTAATCGAAAATAAATCGGCGGGTAACGGTTTAGGTAACAAATAACTCGTTAATCCCCCTTTAACTAAAGCAAGGCTAAAGGGGGATATTTGATATTACATTTTATACGTCACATTCAGACCATAAGTACGAGTTTGTCCCACCGATGCTCTTTCCGGACTGCTGGATTTCAACAGAACGACATCCGCATTTGCCAGGTTTTTGATATATCCGTTAATAGTAAAATCGCCCCAGACATAACTTAAACGAGCATCAGCCGTGATGTAATCTCCCGCTTTATAATCTTCATCATTATCTAAATCAGAGTAGTACTCACCGACATATTTTGTATCAGCTCCAAATGAAAAACTGTCGCTAAGATATTGAGTAAAACCAAGACTCAAATTCGTATGTGGTGCATAAGGAAGTTCATCACCGTCAGTGTCTGCATTTTCATCCACTTTTGAGTTCAGTAAGCCAGCCGAACCACGTAACATTAAATCGTTCGTAGCCCAGAAAGTACCTTCCAGCTCCAGACCATAGGTATGAGATGAATCTACGTTAGTAATGACTGAATTAGACTGCGCCTGATACCCATCGTAATCATTATAAAACAGGTTCGCCGCCAGGGTTGCACGATTACCAAACTGAGTCTTCGACGTTAGCTCATAAGCCCAAACCGTTTCTTTATCGTATTCGTAGTAAATGCCGGTGCTCATTGTCGCCCCAGCACCGCCAGCATTGTAACCACGACGGATATTACCACCAACAGTCGTACTATCTGTTACATCATATGTCATGCCGACTTTAGGGAGAAAAACGGTCTCGTTATCATCCTGATCAATATCACTCGCAGAAGTGCCTCTGGGGTTATACACCATATCGCGGTCAATGGTGTTATGTTCTAAACGGGCACCTCCAATCACGTTCCAGGCGGGAGTTACGGCATAAGTTGCTTCACCATAAAGTGCAGCTACATTATTTTTTGCTGAGCTATCAAAACTGGTGTAGCCGCTCATTGCATTATCAACCGTGAAGTCATTTTTCTCACGTGAAAAATACACTCCCGTCATACCTGACCAGGTTGAACCAGGAACGGCAAAACTCACACGGTCATCAAATGTAAAGGTATAGAGTTTGTTATCTAACTGAGTTTTGTTTAGTGGATATTGGTAGAAGGTAATATGGTCTAACTGATAGTCCATATGTAATAAGTTAGAAATACCATTCGCAAAATCGTAATTGATATCAGCTGCTATCGTATGGATGTCAGTATCCTGCAGACGGGTATTACCATTTTGCGTACTGGCTAGTGTTTGAGTTTGCGATCCATATCCGTCACCATCATTAACCCAGGTTAAAAATTCCCCTTCATATTTGTGATAGTTATACGTCAACTTGGCAGATAATCCAGGTATAGCACTCGGCTCCCACAACAGTTTTGAGCGTACATTAAGATTTTTCGAATCATTTACATCCGGACCAGTGTCCAGTTCATCATTACTCTGAGCATAATTCAACCACCCCTCACCTTTAGAACCATCGATCGCGACACGCCAGGCCAGTTCATCTTCAATAATCGGCGTATTAAACATGATTGCCAGATTATTTTTAAAGTTGCCATTTTCATAGTTTTCTAAGCCGGCACGAACGGCTGCTTCATATTGATAAGTCGGATCATTCGTGGTGGAAACCAATGCACCACCTATGGCATTAGTTCCCTGAGACGTAGATTGTGGTCCTCGCAATACTTCGACACTTTTCGCATCCCAAAGCCCCGATGGAGAGTAACCATAACCAGTCCAACGCTGAGTCACGCCATCAACAATAGTTGCTACTCGAGAACGACTCCCCGTCAAATAGGCATATTGCCCGGTTGCAGCACCAGTCCCGGAAATACCTCTAATGGTGACAGAACCAAAACCTTCAGAGACCACATTAGGGGCCAGTGTTACCAAATCATTAACTGTTTTATACTGTCCGTTTTCAAATTGATCTGCATCGAGAACCGTCACGGCTGTCGTGGTATGTTGCAAATCTTTACCGGTTTTTTCACCGGTAACAGTAATAGTATCCATCGCTTCGACTGAATTTGTCTCTTCTGCTGATACAGAAAAAGAGAGTCCTGATGAAAGAGCAATTGCCACCGCAATACTTAATTTTTTTAATTTCATTGATAACTCACAGAATGGTAATGATATTCATTACCATTTATGATATGTTTATTTAATTATTAGTTACAGCATATTTAGTTATGCAAAATCACCATATTGTTATGATAAAAAGGCAGGAGAACATGAATAACAGACTTCCGTCTTCATTTCAGAAAAGCGCCCAGGTTCACTGGATCCAAGATGAAAAGAAACAATCACTTGTATCTGAAACCCAGCATACCTCCCAAGTTTTGGTTGAAGGTAAACTCATTGATTATAAAGTAAAAAACAGCTTTATAATCAATGGAGGAACAACAACCGAGCTTACAGATTTTCAGGTAATTTCGACTGCCCAAAAATTTCTCATTATTATCATTTTATTTGAAGGGGCACTGGATTTTAGCTATGACGATATTCGCTTCAGACTAAAAGCGAATACAAAACCAAAAGGTGTTGTTGTTAACCTGACCAAACCCGCAACGTTCAGGCGTAGCCTTAAAAAAGATAACCGGGTCTCTAAGCTAAACATTCTCCTGCCTATTGACTGGATAAAAGAACGAGCCGGACAAAACACCAATATAAACACGTTTATTTCTCAGCATCTGACATCTTTCCAGCTCAACCTTACAGAGAACATTTTAAACCTGTCCCAAGAAATTGCTCAAAACGGTTTTCCTGACGGAATTCTAGAACGAATCCACCTGGAAACATTAACGCAAACGCTCCTTTTGGCTATTTTTGAACAGCTTTGTTCAAGCAATACCGACCGATATACTACTGGCCAAAAAGAACCTCAAACTGAATATTATCTGGATCATTTAATCAGTTATATCGAAACGAATCTGGACAAAAACTTATCAGCCAGGAAACTGGCCCAACATGCAGGAATGAGTGAATCCAGCTTACAAAGAAAATTTAAAATAACGCTTGGTTACAGCATACAAAGTTATATCAGGCAAAGAAGACTTGAAATAGCCCGTCAGCATCTGGAACGAGGAGTCGCTACAGTCACCGAAGTTGCCTACAATGCCGGTTACAGGCATCCTTCTAATTTTACCAACGCATTCAAGAAAGCCTTTGGTTATCCACCTGTTGTCGCGGTAAATAAGAACATTTAGGTCATGAAAACTTTGGATATCAGTTCATAAACTAAATCCGGGTCCGGCCAAGAGAAATAACCACCCGTCGGTTTTTCTCGTTACCGACTGGCGAAGTATCATCGGCAATCGGACGTCTCTTCCCGTATCCTTCAACCTCAATTCGATCTTCCGGTAGTCCCAAGGACTTAAAGTAATCCTGCAATACTGTTGCCCGACGTTCGGATAAATCCTGTCTTTCACTTTTTGAACCATCGCTGTCAGTGTAAGTAGAAACAAGCACTAAATCGATGTCCTGATTGTAACGAATATATTCAGCTATTTGTGCCAGACGTTTTTGCGAGGCTTTATTTACCTGCAGACTATCACGATCATAATGCAAGATAGTGAACGAAATATCTTCAAAGCTATAAGGTAATAAACTATGAATACAACGACTAAAATCGTCATATTTTTGTTGAAACAGAACCGATGACAGAGCGACTTCTATTCGCTCATCTCTACTGCGCCATTCCTGATAGCTAAATGTGGGGAAACGACCTTTTTCCAGCTCACTCAATAAGGCCCATGCAATCTGATCACCAATATAGCCATCAAACTGTTGGAAAAATTTAATCTCAGTCACCTGATCCGCCTTTTCGCCAGGTCGCCAGGATGGTGGCATAGAAACTAATGAAACATCCCTGGTTCTTCCCATAGGACGGTTCATTTTTAGTTCAAAATCGAGATTGATTTTTTTACTGGCACGTGACGTAAACACAGCATCACCAAAGTGCGGTATAGAATGAACTAGCTGACATTCAAGGGGAGTGTCTTTTGCAATGTCCCAATGCGATTCAGTTGGCTTTGCTACATAACGCATTCGCATGACATTAGAAGGATATGAGTTCATTGTGCTGTCAACATTATGCGCTGGCATATCCATAGAACGAAAAGAGCTCGCCTGTTCACCATCCGGCGTCTTCTTATCCATTGCATAAGAAGTTGTTGCCATGAGCAAAGCAGCTCCTATTAATGTCCTACGATACCACTTATTCATGACGTTTAATCACCCCAAACAACCATTTATAACGGCAACCATTCGCCGTTATCCCGTCAGTATTAGATATTAAGCAAATAGCTTGCCAGTTAAGCAAGAAAAAAGCGTTATTGTTTTAATTTTAGTGGTTTTGATTATAACCAGAATCTGCAATAATGCGTCCCCTATTTTATAATCTAGGGAAATCATGGCAACTCACAGCGATACTTCACTATTAAAACAGCGTTTTCGCGGCTATTTACCTGTTGTAATCGACGTTGAAACTGCCGGTTTTAATGCAGCCACTGACGCTTTATTAGAAATATGTGCCATTACAACCCAAATGGATGACCAGGGTTACTTATATCCAGCAACAACGATGCATTTTCATATTATGCCTTTTGAAGGCGCTAATCTGGAAAAAGAAGCATTAGAGTTTATTGGTATGCCGGATCCATTCAGTCCTCTCAGAGGAGCGGTGAGTGAAGCTGAAGCACTAAAAGAAATCTACAAGCAGATTCGCAAAGAACAAAAAGATACGGGTTGCCAGAGAGCTATTATCGTTGCCCATAATGCGCAATTCGATCACAGTTTTGTAAAAGCTGCGAATGAAAGAAACAAGCTTAAACGAGTCCCTTTTCACCCTTTCGCGACCTTCGATACAGCAACACTAAGCGGACTTGCTTATGGACAGACTGTATTAGCTAAAGCATGCAAAACAGCAGGCATGGATTTCGATGCCAAAGAAGCTCATTCCGCTTTATATGACACTCAAAAAACCGCCGAATTATTCTGCGGTATTGTTAACAAATGGAAAGACCTTGGTGGCTGGCCATTAGCTGACGATACCGAACAAAATACATAATTAAATATTTTTAGACTTAACGAACGAGAGTAGTATGAATCCTGTTGTAATATCCGTCTGCATAATGCTGGTACTGGCATTAATGCGTGTAAACGTGGTCGTAGCACTCACCTTTAGTGCTATTATCGGTGGATTGGTTTCCGGCATGTCATTAAACGACGCCGTTGCGGCTTTTGAAAGCGGTCTTGGTGGTGGTGCGAATATCGCTTTAAGTTATGCGATGTTAGGTGCGTTCGCCGTGGCAATTTCAAAATCTGGCCTGACAGACTTAGTTGCTCAGAGCGTCGTAAAAAAAATCTCAGGAAAAGAGCATGATACCGCAAGCCTAAGCTTTAAATATATCATGCTGTTTGCCTTGGTACTTGTGACAATGTCATCTCAGAACGTTATCCCTGTCCACATTGCATTTATCCCAATTTTAATTCCACCTCTTTTAGGTGTATTTGCAAAACTGAAAATTGACCGCAGACTGATTGCCTGCATTCTGACTTTCGGCTTAATCACGCCGTATATGGTTCTACCCATTGGGTTTGGTGGCATATTCCTGAATGATATTCTGCTTAAAAACTTGCATGACAATGGATTAACCGGTGTTACAGCAAGCCAGATCCCAACAGCGATGTTACTTCCTGGTCTGGGTATGGTATTTGGCCTTTTCCTGGCTGTATTCTTTTCTTACCGCAAACCTCGTGAGTATGAAGAAAACGACTTAACCGTTGTTGAACATACCCATGTAGAAGTCCATAAAAAAAATATCTATGTTGCTTTTCTGGGAATTATTGCCGCACTGTCAATCCAGCTAATGACTGAATCTATGGTTGTTGGTGCCCTGACCGGCTTTATGGTGTTTACCTTTGGTGGCGTAATCAAATGGAAAGAAACACACGATGTGTTTACCCGTGGTGTTCACATGATGGCTATGATAGGTTTTATCATGATTGCAGCCGCGGGTTTTGCCGCAGTGATGAAACAAACCGGCGGGGTCGAATCTTTAGTTGCTTCCCTTTCTACCAGTATTGGTGATAACAAACCTCTGGCAGCACTGCTTATGCTTGTCGTGGGGCTGCTGGTAACTATGGGGATCGGTTCTTCATTCTCAACCATTCCAATTATTGCAACTATCTATGTTCCTCTGGCTGTTGCCTTTGGTTTTTCACCGTTAGCAACTGTCGCCCTTGTTGGTACCGCAGCTGCGTTAGGCGATGCCGGCTCCCCTGCTTCCGATTCCACATTAGGTCCAACGGCTGGATTAAATGCCGATGGCCAACATGAACATATCTGGGAAACGGTTGTTCCCACCTTTATCCACTACAATATCCCGCTGATTGTTTTTGGCTGGTTTGCAGCAATGACTCTGTAATTTTTTAGCTACAAAAGCTAAAAACAAAATAAACACCTAAAAGAAAAGGCTTCCGATATCGGAAGCCTTTTTATTAACAACTAGCCATGTTGTTAGAGTTTTAATTAAGCACCTTCGTTATATAACTCAAGGTTTGCCAGTTCCTGCTGAATTTCACGCTGAACTTTGGCATCATCATTGCGCATGTCTTCAAGATATTGTAGATATGAATGATCAATATCACCAGTGACATATTCACCATTGAAAACTGATGTTTCAAAGTTCTCAATATTTGGATTACCCATACGAACTGCATCGACTAAATCGTCTAAGGTTTGGAAAATAAGAGCATCTGCGCCAATTTTCTTACAAATTGCATCAACATCACGACCATGTGCAATCAATTCATGCGCGCTTGGCATATCGATTCCGTACACATTAGGGAAGCGAATCTCCGGAGCAGCTGAAACCATATACACTTTATTCGCACCAGAGTCGCGTGCCATTTCTACGATCTGCTCGGAAGTAGTTCCACGTACAATCGAGTCATCAACCAACAGCACGTTCATGCCTTTAAATTCAGAACGAATCGCATTCAATTTACGACGAACAGATTTAACACGTTGTTCCTGACCCGGCATAATAAACGTACGGCCAACATAACGGTTTTTAACAAACCCCTGACGGTATGGTTTATCAATTATCTGTGCAATACGTAAAGCGATATCGTTCGAGGTTTCAGGAATTGGAATAACAACATCAATATCTAAATCAGCAAATTCATTTTTGATGCGCTCACCAAGTTTTATCCCCATTTCAACACGTGCAGCATAGACTGAAATCTCATCAATAAAGGAATCCGGACGAGCAAAGTACACATATTCAAAGATACAAGGATTTAAGCTTGGGTTATCAGCACATTGCTTAGTAAACAATTCGCCATCAAAAGTCACATAAACAGCTTCACCAGGAGCAACGTCACGCATAAACTCGAAACCAATTGCATCTAATGCCACCGATTCTGATGCTACCATGTATTCTTTTTTGCCATTGTTGCCAACACGCTGACCAAGACATAAAGGACGAATACCATGTGGGTCACGAAATGCAATCAGACCATGACCAATGATCATTGCAACAACTGCATACGCACCACGGATGGTTCTGTGTACATTGGTTACTGCACGGAAAACATCATCTTCTCTGACATTACCTTTAACTGTATCGATTTCATGAGCCAATACGTTTAACAGAACTTCTGAATCCGAAGTTGTATTCACATGACGACGGTCTTTATCAAAAAGTTTTTCTCTAACTTCCTGAGCATTTGTTAAGTTACCGTTGTGAGCAAGTGTGATACCAAAAGGAGAGTTTACATAGAAAGGCTGAGCTTCTGAAGCACTGGAACTACCTGCAGTAGGATAACGAACATGACCAATTCCGACCGTTCCCTGAAGGCGTTGCATGTGTTTAGCAGCAAACACATCCTTCACTAAACCGTTTGCCTTACGTAGACGAAAACGATTGCTATCTATGGTACAAATACCAGCGGCATCTTGGCCACGATGCTGTAAGACCGTTAACGCGTCATAAATAGACTGGTTTACAGGTGATGTACCAACGATTCCAACAATACCACACATGTCTTAATCCTCGATTTGCGACAATCAACAGGCACGTTAAATTGTGCCTGATAGAAAACTTGATGAAGTTTTTAAATGGTCGAAGAACAAATTAATAATCCAGCTGAACTGCGGGACAATTTGTGAGTTCTTCCACCACTCTGTATCCGGGAATGCAGTGAATGCATCCATAAAAAACAAAACTGCGGCAACGATCATAACTCCTCGAAGACCGCCAAACACAACCCCTAATACACGGTCGGTTCCGGTTAGTCCTGTTTTTTGAACTAACTGTGCTACTACGTAGTTAACAATAGCTCCGACAATCAGCGTTGCAATAAACAACGCCGCTATCGCAGCACCGTTTCGAAACATCTCATCTCGTATGTTAGTGAAATACACTGCAAGTTTGGGGTAATAATGTCCCGCAATAAAAAATGCAGCAATCCAAATAACTAATGACAAGGCTTCTTTCGAAAAACCACGAATTAAACTGATTAGCGCTGACAGGCCAATCACACTTAAAATGACAATATCTAACCAATTCATGTGCACTTACATCTTAAGTTGGGGCGCATTTTAACAGAAAAAACGCGCACGCAAACGTTTTCTTACGGATTTAATGGCTTAAATTTAATCAATTGACCTTTTGAACCGGTAATTTTTTCCAATTCGCTCAATTGACGTTCAAGCTTAGTTTTTGAAATATCAGGACCAATAATGACTCTGGTGAACCCATTTTCTACTTTTGTATGAGCCTGATATCCACGTTTTTGCAAATCATTAACTAATTTTTTTGCGTTGTCTGAGTTCTTCAGTGCCATTAACTGAATAATCCATGCACTATCCTCATATTCATTTGCATCAGCAACCTCACGGACTTCTGTTTTTACTTCTGGAACAGAAACCGCTGAGGATGAGCTATTATTCGTTACCGGCGCTTCTGCTTTCGCTTCGACTGGTGACTCAGGAAGATTAACTTCTACCTCTTTAGGTTCTACAATTTCGTAAGTTTCCTCACTGTCAGTCATTTCTGGCTTTAATGGGACACTTGCGACATCTTCCTGATAATGTGTTTTTTTACCATCAAACACATCAGGAAGAATAATCACACCGATAGAAACTAAGATGATGGTACCAACCAAGCGATTTTGAAACCGACTCGCCATTACGCACTTCTCTCCTTACTTTGCCAATACTCTAAAACCTCTCCAACCGTATGGAAGGAGCCGACCACAACAATGACATCAGTTGCTTTTGCTTGTGTCAGAGCAGCTTTAAATGCAGCAACCGGATTCTCATATTCATTCACTTTATCAGGAATATGACTGACCAATTCAGATGCCATAGCTGCTCTTGGTCCTGTTAAAGAACACGGATACCAGCTTGTTACAATTGGCGATAAATTAAATATCGTCTCTTTTATATCTTTATCATGTAGCATTCCCAATACTGCATGAACAGTTTTACCCGGATATTTTTTCTGCATCTGCTCCGTCAGATAAGCAGCAGCATGTGGATTATGAGCCACATCTAATAAAATCGTTGGCGACTCAGAAAGAACCTGCATTCGGCCGGGTAAACGAGCATTTTTCAACCCATTTACAACATTAATATCGCTAATTTCCAGATCTGAGCATCCTAATGCCATTAACGCTGTTGCTGCATTAGGAAGAGGTAATACAGGTATAGGTAATTCCGTTAAATCAAACGCACCGCTGCGCCAGTCCCACGAATTGTCATTGACCTGATAAGTAAACTGAATACCAACCTGATAAAATTCAGCATGAATATCATCGGCATGAGCGGCAACAGTTGCAGGCGGGTTTGGCTGCCCACAAATAGCGGGCTTGCCTGAACGGTATATACCTGCTTTTTCATAACCAATCACATTGATATCATCACCCAGCCAGTCCACATGATCCACAGCCAGGCTCGTAATCACCGAAACATCATGATCAACCACATTGGTTGCATCTAATCGCCCACCTAAACCCACTTCTAAAATAACAACATCAACCTGTTGTGATTTAAAAATCTGTAAAGCAGCCAGAGTACCAAATTCAAAGAAACTTAAACTGGTTTTTCCACGCATAGATTCGATGTAAGCAAACGCGTCTACATGATCCTGTTCTGATAGTTCCTGCTCATTAATACGTACCCGTTCAGTGTAACGGATGAGATGAGGAGAATTATAAACGCCCACTTTATAACCGGCATCGATAAGAATTGCCTCAAGCAAAGCGCATGTCGAGCCTTTACCATTTGTTCCTGCAACGGTTATTACTTTGGGAGCTGGCTTAGTCAGATTCGCTGTTTTGGCAACGATTTGAACTCGGTCTAAACCTAAATCAATAGCGGAAGTGTGAATACTACTCAGATAATCAAGCCACACCGATAAGGAAGATGTGGCTTGTGGTGTTGGGATGTTTGTCATCTAACTATAAGCCATTCAATTATGGATTTTTGTTAGCGCTTACTTTACCCTTTTTTCTCTTCTTCTGATACATCAGAAATAACTTCTTCTTCGATTTGTTCTACCGGCGCAGGAGAATTAGTCAGTTTAGCAATTATGCCACCAATTTTTTCTCTCATCTCACGACGGTCAACAATCATATCAATCGCGCCATGTTCCAACAGGAATTCACTACGCTGGAAGCCTTCAGGAAGATCTTCTCTTACTGTTTGTTCAATAACACGACGGCCGGCAAAACCGATCAATGCTTTAGGTTCACCAATATTGATATCACCAAGCATTGCCAAACTAGCAGATACCCCGCCCATAGTAGGATCCGTCATTACTGAAATAAACGGCAGTCCTGATTCTGATAGTTTTTCCAATGCAGCACTGGTTTTAGCCATTTGCATTAATGACATCAGAGCTTCCTGCATACGGGCACCGCCACTGGCAGAAAAACAAATCAAACCACAGTTGTTTTCCATTGCAGCTTCTACTGCCTTAACAAAACGAGCGCCAACAACAGAACCCATCGAACCGCCCATGAACGAAAATTCAAATGCACAGGCAACAATTGGTAAACCTAATAATTCACCTTTCATTGCAATAAGAGCATCTTTTTCACCACTCGCTTTCTGAGCAGCAGCAATACGTTCTTTGTATCTTTTTGAGTCTTTAAACTTCAATTTGTCCTGAGGTTCTAACTCAGTACCCAGTTCAACCCGATTATCCTCATCTAAAAATGTTTCCAGACGCTTACGCGCATGCATACGCATATGATGGTTACATTTAGGGCAAACTTCTAAATTACGCTCTAGTTCAGCGTAGTAAAGCACTTGTTCACAAGAAGTACATTTAGTCCATACACCTTCAGGGATGGATGCTTTTCTTGAAGTTACAATGTTGCTTTTCTCTAAAATCTTTTCGAGCCAACTCATGGAAGACCTTTCTCTCCTAACCCTTTCATTTATATAAAAGGTATTCTTTCGGAATTACACATGCCGGATTAAACCATAATAATCCGACTATGTAGATAAAAAACTGGTTGTACCTATTAGTAGTACATAACTAGTAGTACATAAAATACATAACTTCAATCTGCAAGATTGGAGTAAAAATTTTACAAAGAGTTCAAATTATCAGGTAAGAAAACCGGGCCTACTGACTGGACTGGAATTCCAAATTGTTCCGGATAGTCGACCTGAACCAAATACAACCCTTCTGCTTTTGCCGTAGCCGATGCTAATTTTCTGTCTTTCGCTTCCAGTAGCCATTTTATCCATTCGGTCGGTTTTTCACCCTTACCAACAGTAATCAGACTACCCGTGATATTTCTAACCATGTGATGAACGAAAGCATTTGCTTTGATATCAATGACCACATAATTACCTAAGCGAAAGACATTCAGATGCGATATATTACGCCAAGGACTTTTGGATTGACAGTGTACAGCACGAAATGATGTAAAGTCATTCTCACCAAGAAGGTACTGGCCTGCTTCATGCATCTTTTTCTCATCCAGTTCACCATGATAATGGCTCACCCCAGAAGACAAAATGGCTGGTCTCAGCTTATGATTATAAATCACATAACGATAACGACGAGCCGTCGCAGAAAATCTTGCGTGAAAATCTTCACAAACTTCTTGAGCCCACCTGACTGCAATATCATTTGGCAAATGTGCATTCGTCCCCATAGACCATGCAATTAATTTACGTTCTACATCCGTATCAAAATGTACAACCTGACCTGTACCATGAACACCAGCATCAGTTCGCCCCGCACATGATACTTCTATCGGATGATTTGCAATTTTTGACAATGCTTTTTCCAGCTCTTCCTGAACACTGGGTACGTCCCTTTGTCTTTGCCATCCATAGTAATTCGCACCATTATATTCTATGCCTAAAGCGATTCTCATCTGTTTGTTCTCTAGAAAAATGGGGACAGAAGTATAATATTATTCAATAAAAATATCTAACATACTTCGTTATGATCTATCCCTATTAATCTGATCAATAAGATGCTTAGCCTGACGACGAATATTATCATCTCCATCAACTATGGCTTCTTCGAGTAATTTTATTGCTCCCTGGTCATCATTCATTTCCATATAGATTTTTGCCAAATCTAATTTACCGCTAGCTTCGGCATTACTATCAACATCGATATCGCTGATATTTCCGATAACATCAGGAAATTCATTTAAGCCAACATCCAGTTTTAAGTCCTGTTCTTCAAACTCACCACCTTCAGCGTCCACCTGAGCCATCAACTCATCAATGGTCATGTAACGCTTATCTTTTGGATCATCGTCAACAACATTTTCCTGAATCGACCAATTTTCATCTTCAAGTTCCGGTTCTGCTGTTTGAATTTCATCTCGCCAGATATCTTGTTCATCATCAGGAATATCAACAGAAATATTGCTTTTCTGTTCTGGAGAAAGCTTAAATCCGTTCCAGTCTTCACCATCCAAATCTTCTAACATCGAATCGATGTTCATACCGCCACTATCGACAAATTCATCATCCATAGTTGCAGGTAAAGAGTAATACTCAGCAGAATCGTCTTCTGACAACAACTCATCTAACGCTTTCTCGTCAATTGCTGCCCGGGGTAGATCATCCTCGTAGTTTTCGGATTCAGAAGTGTTATCTACAGTACCCGTATCTGATGATGTCTGTTCATCTAACAATTCATCTTCATCAAACCTAGGAAGCTCATCATCTTCGAATTCTAACCGTTCATTTTGTTCATCAGCGGAGGCTAATAATTCTGTATCACTTTCTACTTCGTCATCGTAACTATCGAAAGCATCTTCTTCGTTAAATTCGGGAAGTTCTGAATCCTGTATTTGCTCATCAAGTGATTCATCTTCCAAATCACTTTCATTCAATACTTCTTCTTCAACTTCTTCAACGAAATCAGGCACTGAGACATCATCGAGAGAAGTTTCTTCAGCAAGGATGTTTTCTTCTTCTGGCTCTGCCGTTTCAGATGAAGGTTCAGCTAACGCTACAAATTCATCAAATAGCTCTTCGTCTGCTGTAGGAGTTTGTAGTTCTTCATCACTAGCTACATCAGTCTGAGCATTATTCGTCTCCGGTATAGTTGACTCTGCTTCTGGTAACGGGGAATCTGCTAATGCAACAAATTCTTCGAATAGCGCTTCATCTGGTGTAGGAATATGAGGTTCTTCAGCAAGAACTTCTTCCTCTTCTGACTCGTCTGCTGGAATCTCTTCCGCAGGTTCAGCTAACTCTTCCGGCTCAACTGCCGCTAATACCTCTTCTTCACTAAATTCCGGTAATTCTGTCTCATCCAGCTCTAACGGCTCTTCAGCCAGAATTTCTTCCACTTCTGGCTCTAATGGAACTTCTTCCGCTGCTTCAGCCAGTGCTTCTTCCGCTTCAGGCTCTTCTAGTGGAGTCTCTTCTGCTGGTTCGGCTAGCTCTTCAGGCTCAACTGCCGCTAATACCACTTCCTCGCTGAGTTCTGGTAATTCTGTCTCATTCAGTTCTAACGGTTCTTCCGCAAGTGCTTCTTCCGCTTCTGGCTCTTCTGCTGGAATTTCTTCCGCAGGTTCAGCTAACTCTTCCGGCTCATCATCAATATCCCAGTCTTCATCCTGAGGGACACCAAATTCATTGGCTTTAACTTCCTCTGGAATTTCAGACAGTTCAGAAACATCAGGTTCAAACATATCCTCTTCAGAATCATGACCTTCAATTTCAGGGTTAAAGTCGAACTCAACATCAGGACCATTACCATCAAGGTCCATATCATCAAGTAATGGGTCATTTTCAGGAACTGAATCAAGTAAATCATCAAGAAATTCGTTACTATTAAAGGCACCAGAATCTTTGTCTGATATAGATTCAGATTCATTATCCTGAGCATTTTTTTCTATTTCGATTAACTCATCCAGGAATTCAGTGCCATCATCTATCGGCTCAGCAGATAGTTCAGGATCAACAACTGAATCAGTGTCATCAGAATCATCATCAATATCACTAAGTAGTTCATCCAATTCTTCATCGATTTCATCAGATGCATCAATATTGCCTGATTTTTCTACTGGAGATGGGCTAGTAGCAAATAGATCATCATCAAAATCATCACTGGATAAATCAAATCCTGATAGTTCATCTAACTCTTTATCCCAGTCAGTATCTTCTTCGGTTTCTTCATCTGCGTCGACCAACTCGTCCAATAACGATAACTCATCTTCAATTATGTCATCATCACTATCTAAGTTGTAATCTTCTTCACTTACTGCACTGTTTTCCAGATCCTCAAGATCGACCTGAGATTCAATACTATTGAAAAGGTTTTCAATATCACTATCAGATGCAATCGATGTATTCCCAAGCCCCATGCCGGAAAATTCACCTGTTTCCTGATCGTCATTGTCAGATGAATCTTCATCAAAAGTATCTAAATCTTCTGCTCCGGCCAGCAAACTCTCAATATCATCCTGAGAGATAATAGTATTTTCATCTTCCTTAGGCTCATTAAATAGATCAAACTCATCATCCAGGTCGTTTGCGGCCTCATCAAGAGCTTTTTCCATTTCTTCAAGGCCAATGGCCTTATCATCGGCATTAACGCTGATGCCATTCGAACTTTCAGTCGATAACGTGTCATCAATATCAATCCCAATGAAATCACCATCATCACCAACAGCAGCGAACGGGTCTTCTTCGTCATTTTCATCATCGAGACTGATGCTTAAATCACTATCATCCAGTTCAGCAAACACATCGTCTGTATTAACATCATCCGTTTCTTCATCACCAACAGAGAAGAGATCATCATCAAACATCAGATCATCAACAGAATCTGAAGGGATTTCACCGACTCCGGCATTTGCAGGCTCAGGCTGTTCCTGAACAGAGGTCATGACTTCGTCAGCTTCATCTTTGCCACCACTTCTGCGTATAAACAGTGTGATTAAATAAGCAATGAGAGCTCCCGGAATCAACCCAACACCACCAATAAACCACCATTTAGATAACAATTTATCTAACGTTGAAGGCGCTAATTTTGCTGCTTCTTCATTTTTCCTTTTTTCTTCTGTCAGTAATTTTTCAACTTCAGAACGAACTCTTGTTTCATCATCCAGATTGTTTTTTAAATTGTCGACTTCCGCCTGAACTTTGGAGAGCATCAACATCAAACGGTGATTCTTTTCTTCTAGAGCCAACAGACCTTCTTTATCTGTTTCATTGAGTGCTGTTACAGCAGGCGTATCCGGCTTAGAAATTTCAGCCAGCTTACTTTGTAAACTATTATCAGTATTCTGCTCTTTAACGACTGGCGCAGGTATCGGCTTAATCGTTTCCTGAGGAGCGACCTCTGTTTTAGTGACTTGAACTACAGGAGGAGCAGATACTGGCTTAGGTGCGGTTTTAGGTGCAGGACGTTTACCGGCAACTTCACTGTCCAGACGAGCCTGATGCACTTTCATCACGGCGACAGCTTGTTCGGTTGTCACACTTCGAACCTGAGCTAATGAAGGAACTCTTATTGTGCTGCCGGGAATCAGACTATGGATATTTTGATTTTCAAAGACACTGGGGTTTAACTCAAAGATGGCCAAAAGGGTTTGCTGAACCGTAACCTGATTCGAAGGCCTTAACTTAGAGGCAATAGACCAGAGAGTTTCATTCGCAGTTGTAGGGCCGTAAAACTGCGAAGGTTCCTGATTCATAGGCAAGTTATATTCAGGAGCATCCTGTACCCGTCCTGACGGACCAATAACGCGAATCCCCGCTGCACTAACGAAAGAAGACTGTGTCACAACTGTCAATGTCACGACGACAAACAGACGTTTTAAAAATTGACGCATAAAAGGCTCAGCTATGTGCTTTGATATATAAAAATTAATATTCTGTTAAATATATCGGATTACAGGAGCAAAACTATAGTAGAACCGGAAAAAATGTGTTTCGACTTCAATATTTATTCTTTTTTTCACATATTTGGTGTCTTTTTAACCACTACAATAAACAAAAGCCAGCAAAGGCTGACTTTTGTTATCTTATTTCAGATTCAAGTGTAATGATTATTTAGCTTCAATCTTTGCCCAGGTATCGCGTAAACCAACGGTACGGTTAAACACTAAAGCATCTGTTGAAGAATCTTTATTATCAGTACAGAAGTATCCCATACGTTCGAACTGGAATGCTATTTCAGGCTCTGCCGTTTTCAAACCCGGCTCAACAAAACCTTGTTTGCTGACTAATGATTCTGGGTTGATAGTCGCAGCAAAATCACTGGCCGCACCAGGATTCGGAATGGTAAATAAACGGTCATAAACCCGAATTTCAGCAGGCAAACCTTTTTCTACAGAAACCCAGTGAATAACACCTTTCACTTTACGTCCGTCAATTGGGTTGTTCCCTAGTGTTTCCGGATCATAAGTACAGAAAATAGTGGTAATCTCACCATTTTCATCTTTTTCAATTCTTTCTGCTTTGATGACATAAGCACCACGCAAACGAACTTCTTTACCTAAGACAAGACGTTTATATTTTTTATTCGCTTCTTCTCTGAAGTCTTCACGTTCAATCCACACTTCACGGGTAAATGGAACTTCACGCTCACCCATTTCAGGTTTATTTGGATGGTTCGCCAGATTCAGAATCTCAACTTTATCCGCATCATAGTTTTCAATAACAATTTTAACCGGATCAAGTACAGCCATTGCACGCGGTGCATTTTCGTTCAGATCATCACGGATACATGATTCCAGAGAACTGTATTCAATAGTGTTGTCTTGTTTGGTTACACCAATTCGTTTACAAAACTCACGGATTGAAGCCGAAGTAAAGCCACGACGACGCAGACCAGAGATAGTTGGCATGCGAGGGTCATCCCAACCGTCAACCAGCTTCTCAGTCACCAATTGATTCAGCTTACGCTTAGACATCACTGTGTATTCAAGGTTAAGACGGCTGAATTCATACTGGCGAGGATGACATTCAATCGAAATATTGTCTAAAACCCAGTCATATAAACGACGGTTATCCTGGAATTCAAGAGTACACAGAGAATGAGTAATACCTTCCAAAGCATCCGAAATACAGTGAGTGAAATCGTACATTGGATAGATACACCATTTATCACCTGTCTGATGGTGTGATGCAAAACGAACACGGTAAATAACCGGATCACGCATCACCATGAAAGAGGAAGACATATCGATCTTGGCTCTCAGACAAGCTTCACCTTCTTTAAAGCCACCTGCTTTCATTTTTTCAAATAAAGCCAGGTTTTCTTCAACAGAACGATCTCTGTATGGGCTTTCTTTACCAGGCTGAGTCAGAGTTCCGCGATACTCGCGAATCTGATCCGGAGTTAACTCTTCTACGTAAGCCAATCCTTTCTCAATCAGCTCTACAGCATAACCATGTAGTTTGTCAAAGTAATCAGATGAGTAACAAATTTCACCAGCCCACTGGAAGCCCAACCAATTTACATCTTTTTTGATGGAATCAACGTACTCAATATCTTCTTTTTCAGGGTTAGTATCATCAAAACGTAAGTTACACTGCCCCTGATAATCTTGTGCAATACCAAAGTTTAAACAGATTGATTTTGCGTGTCCGATATGAAGATATCCGTTCGGTTCCGGTGGGAAACGAGTATGAACACTTGTATGTTTACCTTCCGCTAGATCTTTATCTATGATCTGACGGATGAAATTCGATGGACGAGCCTCAGCTTCACTCATCTATATCACCTCAAAAACGTTAGTATTGCCAGAGTACTTGTTTATATTTTAACGAGTACAAACCTAAATTGTCCGTAATGATCCACAATTATGGCTCGTTACACAATATTATCTCTCGAATATTTATCAATAATTCGTTTTTTCTGGATATATTGTTCCTCATTTGGTTATTAAATGACTATCAATTACAAAAAGAACGCGAATTCACCGCACGAAATACGTAATAATAGTGACGTATTGCACAGCATAGACTTACAACTATTCGGATTACTTTATTTTTGTAACCAAAAAAGTATATTAATGCGTGAAGTGGTTTAAAGTAACGCTGTGATACAACAGGAATGAGTTTTAAATCAACACGTTCTGTTATCCGATAGTTTTTTATGCAAATCGAGCAATTAAATAATGAATGGTACACAAAAAGGCAACGTTGATTTAGTTAAACAACTGAACGGTGCCGCAGTCTACAGACTTATTGACCAAAAAGGGCCCATATCAAGAATTCAGGTCGCTGAACTGAGTCAATTGGCTCCGGCAAGTGTTACAAAAATCACCCGTCAATTGTTAGAAAAAGGATTGATCAAAGAAGTAGCGCAGCAGGCATCCACAGGTGGCCGACGAGCAATATCTTTAAAAACAGAAACATCTCCATTCCATTCTATTGCTGTTCGACTGGGTCGGGATTACGTTCAGATATCTTTATATGATCTAAGTGCAAATGAAATTGCAGCTGAATATCATGAGTTTCATTACCTTCATCAGAATGAACTGATTGAAGGTCTAATCGATTATATCCGCTCTTTTATTACCTCACACAAAGATAAAATAGACCAGCTCATTGCAATTGGTATTGTTCTCCCAGGCTTAGTGAATCCGGAACTGGGTGTCGTTGAATACATGCATAATGTCGAAATTGATGCTCTCTCTCTGGGGGATATCATCCGTGACCATTTCGATGTTGAATGTTTTATCGGCAATGACATCCGGGGATTAGCCCTTGCTGAACATTACTTTGGTGCCAGCAAAGACAGTCAGGATTCAATACTGATTAGTATCGGACGAGGCACCGGTGCAGGTATGATCGTTAACGGCCAGATTTTTCTCGGATATAATCGCAACGTTGGCGAAATAGGTCATGTCCAGATAGACCCACTGGGAGATCGTTGTCAGTGTGGTAATTTCGGTTGTCTGGAAACGGTTGCCTCTAACCCAGCGATTTTACGTCGGGTACATCAGCTTCTTGAGCAGGGCCATCCATCATCCTTAAATGAACTGAGCAGCATTGCCGTTGAAGATATCTGCGCGCATGCCAATCTGGGGGATGAACTGTCACGTCAAATCTTAATCAATGTCGGAAACCACATCGGTAAAGCGGTTGCGATTACAGTGAATTTATTTAATCCGCAGAAAATAATCATTGCAGGTCAGATTACCACAGCGAAAGAACTCATCTTTCCGGCAATTGAGCGTAACGTACAAAGCCAGTCACTCAAAGCTTTCTATAAAAACCTTCCTATTGTGGCATCCGAAGTTTACAAGCAGCCAACGATTTCTGCCTTTGCTATGATCAAGAGAGCGATGCTTAACGGTGTATTACTACAAAAATTAATGGGCGAATGAGTATCGTAAAGTTACTTAGGTTTATTGCTTTAATTTTTGGGTGATGTTGCTAATATAGTCGTCGCCCTTAATTATCAATAACATTTGTTATCAATAACATTTGTTATCAATAGCTTTCATTATCAATAGACAGAAGAAATGGATCTCATCGTTCTTACCGCTGCATTTATAGCAGGATACGCGGCACTAAAAGTTCAACTCCCCCCTTTGGTCGGATTTCTTATCGCCGGCTTCAGTCTTCACATTTATGGATTCAGATCGACAGAAACAATAACCACTTTGTCGGATTTAGGGGTAATACTACTTCTTTTTACGATTGGCTTAAAACTCGATATAAAAACACTACTGGCAAAAGAAGTCTGGCTGGGAGCAACCATCCATAACCTTTTATCGACTATCGCTTTTACACTCCTTTTGCTTGCATTAAAAAATATAGGCATCGCAAGCCTTGCCGGCATATCTGTACAAAACCTGGCAATTGTCGGATTTGCCCTTTCTTTTTCAAGTACAGTGTTTGCAGTGAAATCACTGCAGGAGAAAGGCGAACTTAATGCAACATATGGTAACCTTACTATTGGTATATTAGTAATGCAGGATATTTTTGCCGTGATATTCCTGACTGTCTCAACAGGCAAAATTCCAGAATGGTATGCTGTAATACTATTTGCTCTCCCCTTTGTTCGACCACTATTTTTTAAAGTTCTTGATCACGTTGGTCACGGAGAAATGCTTGTCCTTTCCGGTATCTTTTTTGCCCTTGTTATCGGAGCTGGTCTGTTTAAACTCGTTGGTCTAAAACCTGATTTAGGAGCCCTCATTCTTGGAATGCTGCTTGCGGGACATACAAAAGCATCCGAACTGTCAAAAACACTCTTCAACTTAAAAGAACTGTTTTTAGTCTGCTTTTTTCTTAATATAGGTCTGGAAGCAGAGCCTACCCTATCAGGCATTATTTTAGCCTTTATTTTAGTGTTGTTGTTACCCATCAAAGCACTGCTGTATTATCAGGTAATCAACCGATTCAACTTCAGGGTAAGAACGTCTTTTCTTGCAACACTGACTCTACTGAACTTTAGTGAATTTGGTCTGATTGTTGGTGGACTTGCTTTTAGAGGTGGTTGGATAAATTCAGATCTATTGGTTGCACTAGCCGTTTCTGTTCCTCTTTCATTTTTTATTTCAGCGCCTCTGAATAGATTCAGTAAATCTCTCTATTTCAGCAACCGCAAGTTTTTAAAAGAAGTCAGCGTTGAAAATCTCCACACAAAAGACAGACCAATCCATCCCGGGAACTCTCAGATTCTCATTTTGGGTATGGGGAGAATAGGTACGGGAGCATACGATGAACTTGAGCGTCGGTATGGTTCTATCTGTATGGGTGTGGAACTCGTAGAAGAATCAGCAAAACAACACCGGCATGAAGGTCGCAACGTTATCTTAGGCAACGCTACCGATAGTGATTTTTGGTCAAGGATCAGAGATACAGGGCAGCTAAAACTTGTCTTACTGTCAATGCCGCACCATCAGGCAAATCAAATGGCACTAAAGGAGCTTAAAAACCTCAACTTCAAAGGAAAAATAGCAGCAATCGCTAATTATTCAGATCAGATAGATATGCTGCTTGATTCTGGAGCTCACGCAGCATTTAATGTTTATAACGAAGCAGGCAGCGGTTTTGCCCGCCATGTTTGCCGGGAATTAGCACCTTCTTTTGAAGAAGAAAAGAGCTAAAAAATGAAAAGTAATGACTAATTTCTAACTTTATTTAAAAACCATCCACTATTTCATTAATTTAATTAAACCATATTTACCAACAAACAATTAATTTAAGATTTTTACTATTTTTGGGTTGTTTTTTTTAATGAAAGTGGCAAATTTAGTTCATCAAATTAAATAATATCTATAAAGGAATGAGTATGTGTTCGATATTTGGGATTCTCGACATTAAAAGTGATGCAGCAGCTTTAAGACCTGTTGCTTTGGAAATGTCTAAAAAATTACGTCACCGTGGCCCTGACTGGTCAGGTATCTATGCTTCAGATCATGCGATTCTTGCCCATGAACGTTTATCAATCGTTGATTTAAATAGTGGCGCACAACCTTTATATAGCCCAAATGGAAAACACATTCTTGCTGTAAACGGAGAAATCTACAACCATAAAGAAATTCGTGCTCGTTACGCAGGTAAATATGACTTCCAAACTGAATCAGACTGTGAAGTCATTCTGGCTCTGTATGAAGATATGGGCACAGACCTGCTTGAAGAATTAAACGGTATTTTCGCATTCGTCCTGTACGATGAAGAAAAAGATGAATATTTAGTTGGTCGTGACCACATTGGTATTATCCCAATGTATCAGGGTCTTGATGAACACGGTAACTACTATGTTGCTTCAGAAATGAAAGCGCTTGTTCCTGTGTGTAAAACTATCAGTGAATTTCCTCCAGGCTGCTACTATGGTTCAAAAGATGCTGAACCTGTACGTTATTATCAGCGTGACTGGATGGAATATGCAGCAGTTCAGGATAACCTGAGCAGCAAAGAGGAATTAACAGAAGCACTTGAAGCAGCAGTTAAACGCCAGTTAATGACTGATGTACCATACGGTGTATTACTTTCTGGTGGTTTAGACTCTTCCATCACTTCAGCAGTTGCTAAGAAATACGCAGCAATGCGTATCGAAGATGATGAGAAATCAGCAGCATGGTGGCCACAGCTTCACTCATTCGCAATCGGCCTTGAAGGCGCACCTGATTTAAAAGCAGCTCGTGAAGTAGCTGAAAAAATTGGTACTGTACACCACGAAATGACTTACACCATTCAGGAAGGTCTGGATGCGATTCGTGACGTTATCTACCATATCGAAACTTACGATGTAACCACTATCCGTGCTTCTACTCCTATGTTCCTGATGGGACGTAAAATCAAAGCAATGGGTATTAAAATGGTTCTTTCTGGTGAAGGTGCTGATGAAATCTTTGGTGGCTACCTGTACTTCCATAAAGCACCTAATGCACAAGAATTCCATGAAGAAACCGTTCGTAAATTGTTAGCTCTGAACATGTTTGACTGTGCTCGTGCGAACAAATCTCTTGCGGCTTGGGGTGTTGAAGGTCGTGTACCATTCCTGGATAAAGAATTCATCGACGTAGCAATGCGCCTGAACCCTAAAGATAAAATGTGTGGCAACGGTAAGATGGAAAAACACATTCTTCGCGAATGTTTTGAAGACTACTTACCAGATTCAATCGCATGGCGTCAGAAAGAACAGTTCTCTGATGGTGTTGGCTATAACTGGATTGATACTCTTAAAGCAACGGCTGAAGAAAAAGTCACAGATCAACAAATGGAAACTGCAAAATATCGCTTCCCATATAACACTCCAACAACTAAGGAAGGTTATGTGTATCGTGAAATTTTCGAAGAGCTTTTCCCTCTTGAATCAGCAGTACACTGTGTACCAGGTGGTCCATCTGTGGCGTGTTCTTCTGCAAAAGCCATCGAATGGGATGAATCATTTAAAAACATGGCAGACCCATCAGGCCGTGCAGTGAAAAGCGTACACAAAGACGCATATAAATCTCTGTAATATATAAAGCATTAAATACATCAAAGGCGCTGAAAAGCGCCTTTTTTGATGCGTTGAAACAATTGAAAACCTATTTATTACAGCTCTAGATCTTTATTATCGACACTCAAAGATACCGGACTGTTAATTAATTTAATCAACATCATTGATCGCGTTTCACCATCCGGCTCCTGATAAATTGCATCAATCCCAGCGAACTGACCACTCTTCACCCGAATCTTTTGTCCTTTTTCCGGCAACATGACGGTTTGTTCAAGCTCTGGTTCAAGCAATTTAAGTTCTTCAATCAGCTGCTCATTTATTTCAGTCGGATGCTTACCAAAGCGAATAAAATCAACAACGCCTCGTGTTGAACGAACCGTGGTAAAAGACGGGCCGACCTCATAATCAAAGTAAACAAAGATATAAGAGGGAAACAAAGGTTCTTTGATAACCTGCATTTTACCCCTGAGAATTTTCTCTACGGTAATTTCCGGATAGAAGCACTCAACATTCTGATTATTTAGATGTTGTTTTGCTCTGCTCTGGTCCCCTCGCTTACAATACAACAAATACCATTTTTTCATAATTCTGTGCCAACCGATTTCAACTTTGTTTATATGTCTGTTTGACGCTCTTACCTGGATCTGTTGATCCCTAACGTAGAGTGTTCTCTATTAATTCCTGCATTAAGTCAATATGCTGTTTAGAATCGTTAAGACATGGTATGAAGTTATAAATTTCACCCCCGGTCTGTAAAAATAACTCGTTACCCTGCACGGCTATTTCTTCTAACGTTTCCAGACAATCGACCGAAAATGCGGGAGAAATGATATCAAGTTTTTTAATCCCTTTACCAGGCAAACCTTGTAATGTTTCATTTGTATAAGGCTTTAGCCACTCTTCCCGGCCAAATATGGACTGATAACTGTGCCCTATTTCACCTTCACCCAATCCTAGTTCTTGTGCTAACAGGCTTGTCGTTTGTTCACAATGCAGCGGATAGATATCTCCATTATCCGCATACCTTTTGGGTATACCATGATAGGAGCAAAGCAGAAAGTCGCCTTTACCATGCTTTTGCCAGTTTTCTCTGACCGATTGAGCTAAGGCACGAATATAAGCAGGATGAGAATAATATTCGCGGATAAAGTACAGAGTAGGAACAACACGGGAATTCATAAGTACCTTAGCAACAGCATCAAAGACAGCCCCTGTCGTGGTACCTGAATATTGAGGGTACAAAGGTAAAACCACCAACGAGGTTACCCCCTGATTAAGCAGTTTATCCACACCGTTTGCGATAGATGGCTCACCATATGTCATGCCTAGCTCGACTGGTACATTCAATTGCTCTGTTAGTTTATCTCTCTGACGTCGTGAATAAACCTTTAATGGGGATCCCTCAGGCAACCAGATAGATTGATATAACTTAGCAACTTTAGGCGAACGAACTGGCAGGATAATGCCATGGAGAAGAGGACACCATATGAAACGATTTAAATCCACCACACGTTTATCATGTAAAAACTGGGCCAGAAATTTTTTTACCGCTGAAGTATCAGGTCGCTCTGGTGTTCCTAAATTAACCAACAAAACACCCACATTATCAGGCAGCATAAAGCCTCCTCTCTGAATCAGAAACTCCTGCATACTACCATGGTTCAGATATAAAAAAAGCGACCATTTTCGGTCGCTTCTTATTGAACGCTTTTTATTAAACGCCTTTTATTAAAAGCCTTTTATTAAAAAAATGGCTCAGCGATTAAGCAAGTGCTTTCTCAATATCAGCACTTACTTCAGCTACTGCTTTAGTGCCATCAAATTTAAGATACTTAGTATTACCAGCCGCAGCTTCTTTACCATAGTATTCAATTAATGGCGCAGTTTGTTCATGGTAAACACCAAGACGTGCACGTACAGTTTCTTCTTTATCATCTTCACGAACGATAAGATCTTCGCCTGTTACGTCGTCTTTACCTTCAACTTTAGGTGGATTATAAACAGCATGATAAGTACGACCAGATGCAAGGTGAACACGACGACCAGCCATACGCTCAACGATCACGCTATCAGCAACATCAAACTCGATTACATAATCTACATTCACACCAAGTTCTTTAAGACCATCAGCCTGAGGGATAGTACGAGGGAAACCATCAAGTAAGAAACCTTTCTCACAATCAGCTTGCGCAATACGTTCTTTGATCAAACCTAAGATAATATCGTCAGATACCAGTTGACCTGCATCGATAACCGCTTTCGCTTTAAGACCAAGTTCTGTACCGGCTTTAATTGCCGCTCGTAGCATGTCACCAGTAGAGATTTGTGGAATGCCATACTTATCCATAATGAACTGAGCTTGTGTACCTTTACCAGCACCAGGAGCACCTAAAAGAATGATGCGCATGTTAAATCCTCTTTAAAAAATAATGTGTTATACCGAAGCTCACTGTAACTATCAGAAAACAACGATAAGTTTCGGTATAAGAGATAAATATTTACAGAAAATGTGTTCTGTAAACAAAGAAATCAGGGCACGAATACTATCATAAAAAATAGTAATTCGGATCGAAATTAGAATAAAGATTCTAAAAACAAGAGCTCGCTAATGCGAGCTCCTGACAACGATTTAATCACCACAACTGATAATTATTTTGCTAACAGATCATTTACTGCAGACAAGAATTGCGATGGATCGTCCATAGAACCACGTTCTGCAAGCATTGCCTGACCAAGTAGTAATTCAACCCAACGACCGAATAATTCTTCATCCGGCTCATCTGCCATTTTCTTAACCAATGCATGTTCAGGGTTAAGTTCCAGAATGTATTTCACTTCTGGTGCAGCCTGTCCGGCAGCTTCCAGCAATTTAGCCATTTGCGTACCGATTTCATAATCATCAGTCACAACAACCGCTGGCGTTGACGCTAATTTAAATGTTGTGCGAACTTCTTTGACACGATCGCCAAGGTATTCTTTGGTTCTTTCAACAACAGATTTAAATTCTTCTTCGGTTTCTTTGTGTTTTTCTTTTTCAGCTTCATCTTCAAACTGAGACAGATCCAGACCCGCTTTAGTGATTGACTGAAACTGCTTGCCATCGAACTCAGTCAGGTAATTCATCAACCATTCATCGATGCGGTCATACATCAGAATCACTTCCAGACCTTTCGACTTAAACTGTTCTAAGTGAGGGCTGTTTTTCGCAGCAGCATAGCTGTCGGCAGTGATGTAATAAATCTTATCCTGACCTTCTTTCATACGTTCAACATAGGATTTCAGGCTAACATTCTGCTCAGAACTGTCAGTATTTGTTGAAGCGAAACGCAGCAATCCGGCAATCTTTTCTTTATTAGAGTGATCTTCCGCCGGACCTTCTTTCATCACAAGGCCGAATTCTTTCCAGAAACCCTGGTATTTTTCTTCGTCTTTGTTTGCCAGTTTTTCCAGCATGGTTAATACACGTTTGGTACATGCATTTCTCAATGACTGAGTGACTTTGCTGTCTTGTAAAATTTCACGAGACACGTTCAGTGGTAAATCATTTGAATCAATCAAACCACGGACAAATCTCAGGTATGACGGCATAAACTGTTCTGCATCGTCCATAATAAACACACGCTGAACATACAGTTTTAAGCCATGACGATGATCACGGTGCATCATATCCCATGGCGCTTTAGAAGGAACATAAAGCAAACTGGTGTAGTCGTTTTTACCTTCTACTTTGTTATGACTCCAAACGAGTGGATCAGCAAAATCAGTCGATACATGTTTGTAGAATTCTTTATATTCATCGTCAGAAATATCGGATTTGTTCTGGGTCCAAAGCGCTTCTGCTTTGTTGATTTTTTCCCACTCTTTTTCGCCGGTTTCGTTGCCTTCTTCATCACGTTTAACCGTCTGAATATAAACCGGAATACCAATATGATCAGAATATTTTGCAACCAGTTCTTTTAAGCGCCACTCAGACAGAAAGTCCTTACTTTCTTCACGCATATGCAGAACAATATCTGTACCACGGGTTTCTTTGGTCACACTTTCAATGGTGTATTCACCTTCACCCTCAGAATGCCACATAACACCCTGATCGGCACTGTCACCAGCAGCTCGGGTTCTGACAGTCACAGCGTCAGCTACAATAAACGCTGAGTAAAAACCAACACCAAACTGACCGATTAGTTGCGAGTCTTTCGCCTGATCACTTGATAGTTGAGCAAAGAATTCTTTTGTTCCTGAACGTGCAATAGTACCCAGGTTTTCTATAACACTCTCACGAGTCATACCGATACCATTATCAGAAATGGTTAACGTATTGGAATCAGCATCAAAAGAAAGTTTCACTGACAGGTCAGCATCACCATTATACAAATCCGAGTTAGATAACGCCTGAAAACGTAGTTTATCTGCAGCATCGGAAGCATTAGAAATCAACTCACGTAAAAAAATCTCTTTGTTCGAATAAAGAGAGTGAATCATTAAATGCAGTAATTGTTTAACCTCAGATTGAAACCCACGTGTTTCTTTATTGTTGGTTGCAGTTTCGCTCATCACTTACTCCATAAGTCTTCGTAATATTTATGTTGTTGCATAACATTTAGCAACAATCTTGTCGTTGTTAGTAACATAAGGGTAGAAAACCGGAATTCAAGACGGGAATATCTAAAAAACCCTGTTTTTTTTTATTTTTATCAGTATCCTTTATGCTTAATCAATTCATTGAGGACATAAATATATGTATCATTAACTTGTCCTTAACTCTGAACCCAGCATAATCTGTTTAGAATCAATTGTTTTTGAACTCCAAAATTTAAAGAAGATATTGATGAATACCCTAGGCACCAAGTTCATCCTGGCAAACCAATTTATATTCGATCCAAACAGCAACACCCTTTTTAATAAGATGAGTGAAGATGCCGTTCGGCTTGGAAGTAATGAAAGTCGCATACTTTTAATGTTTGTCCTACATCCACTGGACGTTATCAAAAGAGACGAATTGCATGATTTTGTCTGGAGACAACAAGGGTTTGAAGTCGATAATTCAAGTTTAACTCAGGCTATATCTACCTTACGAAAAGTACTAAACGATTCAACAAAGTCGCCTGAATTTGTAAAAACTGTACCTAAAAGAGGCTACCAGTTTATTGCTTCAGTAGAAAAAACCACTGCGACTAAGAGTTCAATACAAGAACAATATTATAAAGCAGTATCGGACGTCGAAAATGATGTTGATAGCGCTCAATTAAGTGATGAAACAGTCCCTCAGCCAACAGATTCAACTGAGTTATATATTCCGGAAACCATCAACACTGCGGTTACCGAATCTATTGAAAATAAAGAATCCGCAGCACATAAGCCTTCTGTGAATAGTTGGTCAAAAACAACCATAGTAAGTCTTGTCCTGACGGTATTAATTCCGATTGTTACTTTTTCATCTTTTAGTCAAAAACCCACTCAGTTTAACCACCTCACAGATTATGAAGGTATTCGTATTGGGACTCCTGCATATAATCCGGACTTATCAACTTGGCTACCCGCTATTAAAGCATGTCTGAAAAAATATAAAGAGCGCAGACCTAACCAGCCATTACCTGAACAGTTAATTGCAACAGGTGGATTGGAAGATAAACTCTCTCTGAACTATGTATTCCCTTCAGAGAACGCAGAAAGAAACGTCACCATGACCATTTTGGCTAATCAAACTGAATTATCTAGAGTATGTCAGTAACAAATATGAATAAAAAAATAGCAGGTATATTACTACTGTGTTCCATTGTTCTGAGTATATGGATCTATTTTGGAAGTAACTTTAAATTAAAACATTTAATTATTTCTCATGAATGGCAATCGAGAATTGTCACCATGATAGAACACAAGAATGATCCAGAGTCCGTTGGGCCACTCAAAAAAGTGGAAGTAACGTCTAACGTTAAATATCTGCCAAATGCCACTTATATCCGGGTCTCTGTTTTAAAACTGTTTGCAAATGAAAACAGTCGGGAGCCTGAAACAATGATAGATATTTCCGAAACGGGTGAATGGAGTTTAAGTCAAAATTATTTACTTATATCTCCAACAGGGTTTAAAGATATTTCCTCAAAGCAAAGCAGAGACTTTTCCCCTGAGCAACTCGAAATTGTTACTCAGCTATTTAAAATGGATGCCCAACAAAGCAGACGTGTTGATGTTATTGATTTACATACACTGCTGCTAACAAGTCTAAACCATGATTCAACAATCCTTTACGCCGAGTAAGGTAAAAACAATAACTTATTGAGATAAAGACCGAGGACACCTTGGTCTTCCCCACTAACCTCCAATATCAGATACACTCCTTTGCTATTGCAGCTTGATTTCTTTTATTACCTGGTAATTGAAGTCTAATACTTTAAGAGTATTATTTTCATATAGGCCAAAACTTGCCACAAAACCACCTTTCGGAAAGGTAGTAGATCCTGGATTAAAAATACTCACTTCTTTAAAAGACTCAGCCACCGGGATATGTGTATGCCCGTGAACCAAAACATCGCCAGGAGCTAAAGGTGGCATTTTATCCTGATGGTAAATATGACCATGAGTTAAAAACAGCCTG
The DNA here is from genome assembly GCA_963676525.2 of uncultured Vibrio sp. Taxonomy (GTDB): domain Bacteria; phylum Pseudomonadota; class Gammaproteobacteria; order Enterobacterales; family Vibrionaceae; genus Vibrio. The sequence continues at coordinate 568,258 of CAXXNB010000011.1, read as the reverse complement.
ACACCTGACTCCAACATTAACCATGAAAAATCGCTCATCATTGGGAAATCCAACAGCATTTGGTCAACATCACTGTCGCAATTTCCCCTGACAGCCAGAATATGGTTCGACATTTCATTTAATTTCTCAGCAACTGCGGCTGGGGCGTACCCTTCCGGGATAGCGTTTCTCGGACCGTGATTCAATAAATCACCTAATAAAATCAAATGTTGGGCATCCATTTCTTTATAAGCACGCAACACTTGCTCCGTCGCTGGCAAAGAACCATGTAAATCAGAAGCAATTAAAATCCGCATTTTGCAATCCTATTTTTCATAACTTATGGAATTGTAAAGTGTTTAATCTTCTTCGTCATCATCAACCATGCCATTCATTACGATATTGTTATAACTTACCATGCCGATAATTTGCCCATTTTCAATCACAGGAGCACGACTGATACCAAAACGTTCAAATAATCTGGCACAATATTTTAATTTCATTTCAGGACTAACGGATAATGCTGGTTTCGTCATAATTTCATAAATATTAGTCCGTTTTGGCGAACGATTTTGTGCCAGAACTTTTTTGGCAATATCATTCATTAATACAATTCCGTATTCATCGCATTCATGTCGTTTACTGACAATCAGAGCCTTCACTTCCGATTTTTTAATAGTAGATAAGGCTTCATGAACCGTTGTCAATCCATCGACAATCACATACGTATTAATCATCATGACATCTCTTACTTTTATGCAATCATATTTACTCATAGCTCATCCTCTACGACTTTGGTTAATTTACTGAGTTGATGAGAAATACCAACAACATCTTCAATATCAATCTGAAAAGCAATGCCCTGACCCGATTCGGTATCAAACTCACCTACCTCATCAATCGTTTCCAATATATGACGAGCTAAATGCTCTTCAACAACCAAAAGTACCACATCCCGCTGAACCTCCAGAGTTAAGCCCAGAAATGTTTTTTTCTTATTCAGTCCTTCTCCCCGCGCATTGTTAATAACAGTAGCTCCGGTTGCTCCCGCATCCCGGGCTGCATCTAACACTTTTGTTGTTTTAGAGTCTTCTACAAAAGCAATGATTAACTTAAACCGCATCTTCGTTCTCCTCTTCCTGGGTTCTGCGATTTATCCATTGGGTTACCTGCGCATATCCCATTACAGAAATTATTGGAAATAAACTGGCAAAAGCAATCAGTCCAAATCCATCAATCAAAGGGCTTCGATCGGGAACTGTCGAAGCCAATCCTAACCCCAATGCTGCCACTATAGGGACAGTCACTGTTGACGTTGTTACACCTCCGGAATCATAAGCTAACGGAACAATTAATTTAGGAGCAAACTGAGTCTGAATAACCACAATTATATAGCCCGCTATGATGTAATATTGGATAGGGTCGCCAACAACGATTCGATAGCAACCCAGAGATATACCAATAGCGACACCGAATGCGACAGATAACCTAAGGCCTGTGGTACCAATTGCCCCACCAGAAACCTGATTGGCTTTGATGGCTACAGCAATGAGGGACGGTTCAGCTACAGTGGTACTAAAACCTACAACAAATGCAAAAATATATATCCAGTAGTAATCAAACCATTCTATATGAGTCCCGGGGCTAATTTTTACCAAACCAAGGAAATCTGGGGCTGTCAGTTGCTCAGCCATCGTCTCACCTAACGGGAACAATGCCACTTCTAACCCCATCAGAAACAGAGTTAACCCAAAAATAACGTAACCAAACCCCAACAAAATCTTCGGAAATTGATTAATAGGCTTTCTTAAAATGACAAGATGAAAGAGAAATAACACGGAAGCTATCGGGAAGACGTCCGATACGGTAGACAGAAATGTGATCCAGAAGTGATCTAAGTTCATCATGATATTGTCATCCCAAAAATCAGCACAAAAATCATGGGAAGCAATGAAGCAAATGCAATCAAACCAAATCCGTCTATCATCGGATTCCTGCCTTTAATCACGGAAGAAAGTCCAACCCCCAACGCTGTCACTAAAGGAACGGTAATAGTTGATGTTGTCACTCCACCAGAGTCATACGCGATACCAATAATGGAAGGAGGAGAAATGGTGGTCAGGAGTACCACTAAAACATAACCGGCAATAATCATGATATGAATTGGCCATCCTTTCAGGATACGTAACACACCTAAAACAATCGCCACACCGACAGACACAGCAACGGTGAGCCGGAGCCCATTTGAATAATTTTTTTGTGCGGATAGATCGGTGGATATTACGCCCCCCTGAGCGGCAATTTCAGCAGCCTTATCAGCAACAGAGGTCAATGCCGGTTCAGCAATCGTTGTCCCGAAACCAAGTAAAAACGAAAAGAGAAGCAGATAGGCCACACTGCCTTTATTTGCCAGCCCGTGCGCCAGAGCTTCACCAATAGGAAACAACGCCATGTTCAGGCCAAAAACAAAAAATGTCAGTCCTACCACAACAAACCCGACACCCAATAAAATATGAAAGTAATTTGGCATCGGTTGTTTCAAAACCACTAGCTGAAAGAATAAGACAACAGAAACAATAGGTAGCAAGTCTTTAAAGCTGTCTATCATTGCTTTAATAAGCGCTACTATTGGTTTCATTAAACCTCCGGAAGAGAAGTAAGAAATCGTTAATTTGGATAAATCAGGAAAGATATAACTGAAAAACCTAACTAATAATGGCAGAAGAATAAAAATGTTGATGTGATCTTAAATTAATTACTAACTATCCGGCTTTAAGAATTTGGTAGATATATCCTAATCCATTATCCTTAAAGGAAAGGATTCAGGTCATAGGGTGTCACATGAAAATATTGATTACCGGTGGAACAGGGCTCATTGGCTCAGCACTGTTAAAACAACTCAGTTCTAATCAGATCTGTATTGTGACTCGTAATGTGCAAAAAGCGAAACACACACTAAAACACCTGCCAGCTCAAAACCTGTCATTTCTGTCTGACATAAAAAAGCTTGATCACCTGAATGATTTTGATGTGGTTATCAACCTGGCTGGTGAACCTATTGCCGATAAACGTTGGACACAATCACAAAAAGAAAAAATTTGCACAAGTCGCTGGAATATAACTGAAGAACTAGTGGCGTTAGTTCATGCCAGCACTAACCCTCCTAATGTATTCATCAGTGGTTCAGCCATCGGATATTATGGCGATCAACAAGAGCATCCATTTGATGAAAGCCTCCGGGTTCATTCAGATAAATTTACTCACCAAGTCTGTGAAACCTGGGAACACATTGCTATGAATGCCTCTACAGAAAACACCAGAGTTTGTATTCTGCGGACGGGCATTGTTCTTTCCCCCGAAGGCGGAGCATTAAATAAAATGGTGTTGCCTTATCGGCTTGGGATGGGAGGTCATATCGGAACCGGCAAGCAATTTATGTCCTGGATTCATATTCATGATATGGTTCAGGCCATTTTGTTCTTAATCAATACCCCCTACGCACACGGCTTTTTTAATTTATCTGCCCCTCATCCGGTCACAAATAAATTTTTCAGTCAGTCACTGGCATACACACTACATCGTCCTCACCTGTTATGGACTCCGAAATGGTTACTAACGCTGATCATGGGAGAATCTGCCAGCCTGTTATTTGATAGTGCCAGAGCTAAACCTAAAGCATTGACCGAATTGGGATTCATTTTCAAGTTTCCTAGACTTCGCCCTGCTCTGGAGGATATTCTTAAGCATCAAACATAAACAGTTGACCCGTATATAATGGAAAAATATATTCTGATTACAGGATGCTCATCTGGTATTGGGCTGTGTGCAGCTCAAACATTACAAGGAAGAGGCTATAAGGTTATTGCTTCGTGTAGAAAGGAACAGGATGTTAAAAGACTCGTTGATTCCGGTCTCACCTGTATTCAGCTTGACCTTGCTGATTCTGCAAGTATTCGTCATGGCGTTAAACAAGCTTTAGAGATATCAGGCAATTCACTCTACGCAGTCGTTAATAATGGCGCTTATGGCCAGCCGGGTGCCCTTGAAGATTTACCCATTGATGCATTAAAGGCACAGTTTACAACCAATTTTTTTGGCTGGCATGAATTAACAACCCAGTTACTGCCAAATTTTCGCAAACAAGGTGAAGGGCGAATCATTCAAGTCAGCTCGGTATTGGGCTTTGCCGCCATGAAATACCGAGGTGCCTATAACTCTTCAAAATTTGCTATCGAAGGATGGTCGGACACATTGAGGCTGGAACTGATGGGAAGTAATATTCATATATCGATTCTCGAACCGGGCCCTATCGAAACTCAATTCAGACCTAACGCGTTAAAAGCCTTTCTGCACTGGATTGATATTGAGTCCAGTACTTATCATAAAGAAGAATATCAAAAACAGTTGGCAAGGTTGAGCAAAGAGAAATCCTCCAACAAGTTTTCACTGCCACCAGAAGCATGCATGGAGCCGTTGATTCATGCTCTGGAAGCAAAAAAACCAAAAATTCGTTACCGGATAACAACACCAACCAAAGTTTTTGCTGTTCTAAAACGAATTTTACCCACAACAATTATTGATAAAATTCTTTATAAATCTGCTTAAAATGTAATCTATCTTTAATAATTCGGGTTTATAGTAAAGATGGTTTCACCAGATGGCCTTTAGCAGAGACAACATGAGCTTGAATCAATTAAATTTGCTTGGACTCTTTATCGCAATACTCGTAATAATCGCGTTATAAGAGTATACAGCCCCCAGTTTCACCTTGATTACCATTCACTTTTATGTGGATGGTTTTTTTACTCTTGAATTTTAGCCTGTTAGCCCATATTTCTGAATCAGTTGAATCGCTTTATCCAAGGAATCCCTATGCAGCAAAATAATAATTATGTCGAAGTGAACCAGGAAAATTTTCGAGCCATCATCACAGGCTCTCTGCAAAAACCGGTTCTGTTGTATTTCTGGGCTCCGGCAATAGAGGAAAGTCAGCAACTCATTGCACCACTGAAACAATTAGCTGACCAATACAATGGTGCATTTCAGTTAGCTCTTCTGGACTGCCAGGCGGATCAGGCTATTGCGATGCAATGTGGCGTTCAGGAATTACCAACATTCGCATTATTTTCTCAGGGGAAACCTGTTGATGGTCTTGGCGGACCTCAACCTATCGAAGCTGTAAAAACAATGCTTGAACGCCATTTACCTAGTCAGGATGAACTGAACTTATCTCAGGCAATGCAAATGGTGAGTAATGGTGACTACAGTAATGCCTTAACCATTCTGGCCGCTTTACCCGATGAGATGAAAGAAAAAGGGGATGTAAAACTGGCTATGGCAGAGTGTTACATGGAAACCAACCAGTTTGACGTTGCTGCACAGTTACTTGAATTCATTCCTCTTGAATATAAAGATAATTATTACAATAGTTTAATTTCAAAATTAGAACTTCATCAGGAAGCAGCCAACAGTCCGGAAATCACAGCACTGGAAGCATCATTCTCGGCATCAGATAATGACCCTAATATTGCCAAAGATCTTGCAGCAAAATATCACGAAGTAAATCGTGATGAAGATGCACTGGAACTGCTGTGGACATTCCTAGGTAAAGATCTGAATGCACTTGATGGTGAAATGAAACGTGTATTTATGGATATTTTAAATGCTCTTGGTCAGGGTAACCCATTAGCAAACAAATATCGCCGTCAACTATACTCTTTGCTTTATTGATTTAATTATCAAAACTCTTCTTTCAATTATAAGCCAGTGACACAATTTTGTGCATTGGCTTACTTATTTTTATCTTGTCTCAACTCTGAACTGTACCTTCCGCTCATCATTCGAGAAAATAGAGCAACATAATAATAAAGAAGATCCATATATCTCAGATGCATAATATGTCTATAAAAAATATGTTCAGGTTGTTTTTCCATATTAAAAATTCTAACTGGCAGATAATAGATCTAGGTAATCCTAGTCCTCGAAAAACTTTAATTTTAACAAGTTAATGGGGACTACATGGAGGAACTGCTGGCACAAATTAATTTTATACACTGGCTAAGTCTGGGCTTAGTCCTGCTAACGCTGGAATTAGTTGGTACAGGGGGTTATTTCTTATGGCTTGGTTTTTCAGCCTTGTCCATTGGCATTATCTTATGTATTCACGACGTTCCCTGGGATATTCAGTGGCAGGCATTTTCCGGATTTGCTGTTCTCTCCTGCTGGTTATGGTGGAAAAAACATATCCGTCACCAGCCTACCCCAAAAAGTGACTATCATCAACCACATGCAAAGAATCTTATCGGGCAGACATTCCTTTTACAGGAAAGTGTTCTGGAAGGTGAATTCTCTATTCAAATCGGTCACAATACATGGCTGGCAACCACAAACACCCCGATTATCGCGGGTTCAACAGTTACAATATGTGACTATGATGGTTTCAGGCTGATTGTAAAAAAGAGCCCAGATAACAGCTAAAATTATGATGGCTTGTGATGGCAACAGGTTCCGGTCAGGTCATCAATAATCGGGCACTCACTACTGTCATTACCCGGACACTCATCTATCCAGAGTTCCAGCTGCTGCTTTATTTGTTCCAGCTCCTGCAATTTGGCTTTTACCTGAACCAGTTTTTCCTGAGCTTTCGCTTTAACTGCAGCACTCTTTCTGGTCGGATCATGAGCCAGGTTAACTAATGCCTTACATTCCTCCAGACTAAAACCAACTCTTTTTGCTCTGCCTATCAGTTCCAGTTCTTCTACATGGGCTCGACTATACTGCCGATAACTATTTTCCCCTCTGGAAGGAGGAGTAATCAGCCCTTTTTCTTCATAAAGGCGAATGGATTTAGCGGTTAACCCTGTTAATTTGGCGACTTCACTAATATTCATACTCATCTCCTCCCCTAAAGGTAAAATTTTAACTATTAACTAAATCTAATAAATCCTGTTCTGATTTAATCTCAATACCAAGCTCTTCCGCTTTCGTCAGCTTAGAGCCTGCATTTTCTCCGGCAAACAGTATATCCGTTTTCTTTGAAACGCTTCCTGTTACTTTTGCGCCCAATTGCTCCAGGGCACTTTTAGCATCTGAGCGGGTTAACTGAGATAATGATCCCGTCAATACGACAACTTTACCATCCAGTGGTTTCGGCGTGTCATCGCTACCCGTGGTATCGATATTTTCCCAGTGAATACCTTCTGCAATTAACTCATTAACCACATTTATATTGTTTTCTTCAGCAAAAAATCCCAATACATGACTGGCAACAATGTCACCCACATCGGCAACTTCAATTAACTTTTCTTTCGTTGCTGCAATCACAGCATCCAGAGAACCAAAGTGCTTAGCAAGGTTCGCGGCAGTCGCTTCACCGACCTCACGAATACCAAGAGAATACAAAAACTTAGGCAACGTGGTTTGTTTAGAGTTATTCAATGCATCAATCGCATTTTGCGCAGATTTTGGCCCCATCCGCTCCAATATTGTCAGTTGCCCGGCAGTCAGCTTAAACAGGTCAGCCGGAGAAGAAATCATTTCCTTATCTACCAATTGCTCAATGACTTTATCGCCAAGTCCGTCAACATCCAGAGCTTTTCTGGACACAAAATGTTTCAGTGCTTCTTTTCTCTGTGCCTGACACACCAAACCGCCGCTGCAGCGAGCAACTGCCTCACCTTCAATACGTTCAACATCTGACTGACAGACAGGGCAGTGAGTCGGGAAAACAATTGTCTGAGCTGTTTCTGGTCTTCTGTCCATAACAACAGAAACAACCTGAGGGATCACATCACCAGCACGGCGAATAATGACAGTATCACCAATCATAACGCCAAGACGAGCAATTTCATCCGCATTATGAAGAGTCGCGTTACTCACCGTTACTCCACCGACAAAAACCGGCTCTAGTTTTGCCACCGGTGTTATCGCTCCGGTTCTACCAACCTGAAATTCAACATCGTTTAATACAGTCATTTCTTCCTGAGCCGGAAATTTATAGGCAATAGCCCAGCGGGGAGCTCGAGAAATAAAGCCTAGTCGTTCTTGAAGAGATATTGAATTCACTTTAATCACCACACCATCTATTTCATAAGACAGTGAGTTGCGACGTTCAGAAATTGACTGATAATAGGCTTTGACATCGTCACTGCTGCCCACATTTTTTGTCTCCGGACACATTGGTAATCCCCAATGTTTAAGCTGCTCCAGACGACCAAAGTGAGTATCCGCCAATTCAACGCCTTCTATTACGCCAACACCATAAGCATAAAAACTTAGCGGCCTCTTAGCAGTTATTTTGGAATCCAGCTGACGTAAACTACCAGCCGCTGCATTTCGCGGGTTAACAAAGGTTTTCTCCCCTTTTTTAGCCGCAGCCTCATTTAAAGCATCAAATCCGGCTTTAGGCATGAAAACTTCACCACGAACCTCAATTCTCGCAGGTATATCGTCACCTCTGAGTTTCAGAGGTATGCATTTGATGGTACGAACATTTTCAGTAATATTTTCACCAGTGGCGCCATCACCCCGGGTAGCAGCTCGGGTCAACACGCCATTTTCATATAAAATGCTGACCGCCAGGCCATCCAGCTTAGGTTCACAACAGTAAGAGTCTATTTTTTCTCCCAGCAATCGTTCCGAAGCCCGGCGAAAGAAATTATCCAGACTTTCATCATCGAAGGCATTATCCAGCGACAGCATAGGGATTTCATGCTGAACAGTCGTAAAGCCGGCCAATGGTGCTCCGCCAACCCTTTGGCTGGGAGAATCTGGTGTAATAAGCTCAGGGTTAGCTTGCTCCAGCTCCATTAACTCTCTCATCAGCCTGTCATATTCTGCATCGGGGATCTGGGGATCATCTTCAACATAATACAGAATAGAATGATGGTGGAGTGTTTCTCTTAGTTCTTGAATTCGCTGTTCTACATTTTGCATTTATATACTCTCGATATAATGAAAAAAGGCTCCTTAAGGAGCCTTTTTAACATCTAACCTATTTAGCTGTTCTGGCTTTAAATTGCTTAATCTGATTTTTATATTGCTCAATTTTATTCGGCGTTATCAGATTTCTTTGCTCATCCAGTACGTGCCCGCTTAAATCATCTGCGATTTGCTGAGCGGTTTTTAGCATTAATTTAAAGTTCTGCTCAGGATCACCAAAACAAGGCAATGTCATAAAGAAGGAAATACCCTTCGTGGTAAATTCTGCCGGATCATCATGCTTTAACGTTCCTGGTTGCATAATATTAGCAACACTGAATAATACCTTCCCTGTTCCCGACAGATCGGCATGGCGGTGGAAAATGTCCATCTCACCATAAAGAAGGCCGTTATTACCCATACTTTCAAATAATTCCGTACCCACAAATGGAATTTCACCGGCACAATGAACATTTAAGACGATGACTTCAAAGTCTTCCTCAGCTTCTTTCTCTTTATCGTTAATTTCAGGTCGTGCTTCCTGAACAGTTTCAGACTCGACCTGCACAGATTCTTCTTCAACTTCATCTAAAACAATGTCTGACTCTTCCAGATCATGCTCAACTTCGTCGATTGTTTTAGTCAGATAATCATCTTCATTTAAATTTGACTGAATCAGAGGGTCATCAATATCATCAAATGAACTGTCAATAAGAGGATCTATCTCTGACTCTTCAGTTGCAAAACCAGGCTCTTTTCGTTTCTTTTTCTGTTTCGTATTTTCAGAGGATGCTTTCTTATCCATTTTACTAAGAGGTTTGTCATTAAACTTAGACTTCCCTTCTTTTCTACTTGTCCATAAGCCATGAAAAAGTAGCGCTGCTATCGCTAATAAGCCAACGACGATGAGTACGAATCGCAATTCCTGCATTTTAAACTCTCAGTTCCAGATGATTTGTAGAGATCAATATTTTTATAACCAACAGTATATATGAGAATACCGTCCAGATAATCATTCCACTTTAACAAAAATTGTGCCCTAATTTGAACAATTTAATGTAAGAACTTAAATATAACTTTATCTTTTTCTAACTTTTAAACTCTTTTGAGAGATTTTTAGCGTGTTAGAATACGTTAAATCAGTTTTCATTTTCATATCAGAGACAGGAAATAACGGATGTCGGTAAATAAACGCTCAGGGTTTGGTTACTTTTTTTACGGTATCAAGCTCGCTACAACGCCAGGTCTGCGCAGATTTGTGCTTCTCCCTTTGCTTGCCAATATTATTCTTATTGGTGCAGGACTTTATTATGTTCTTGGTGAAATAAACATATGGGTAGATGGCATTATGTCATTCTTACCCGGCTTCTTGTCCTGGCTCAGTTATTTACTGTGGCCATTAATGACTATCGCCATCTTAGTGGTATCGATGTATTACTTTACGACATTAACTATCTTTATTGCTTCACCTTTCAATGGATTATTAGCGGAAAAAGTTGAACGAATGCTTGATGGTCATAACCCGGAAGATGAAGGTATTGGTGCATTTTTCAAAGACATGCCACGCATCTTTGCTCGCGAGTGGCGCAAATTAGTTTATACATTACCTAAAATGATCGGGCTTTTTCTCCTTCTGCTGATTCCCGGGCTGGGTCAGACCATCGGCCCGGTTGTCTGGTTTCTGTTTGCTTCCTGGATGTGTGCTATCCAATATTGTGATTACCCATTTGATAATCATAAAGTGAGTTTTAATGATATGAGAATGAGCCTGAAACAAAAACAGGGCTGTGCCTATAGTTTCGGGATGTTAGTCGCTTTCTTTACGACAGTCCCTTTTATCAACCTGTTCGTAATGCCGGTGGCAATATGTGGCGCAACAGCTATGTGGGTCGAACAGTTTAAACCAAATTATAAAGGATAATAGGTTTATATATTGGTATCCCTTATACCTATAAGATATAACTTTTTAGTTCTTTACGATTTTTTATAAGCGCTTAAGCTCTATAGATATAGACGAAAGGTGTTTCATAAACACCTGGCCTCTCAGGCATAACGTGTGATGAAGGAATTTAACGATGAGTAAAATATACGAAGATAATTCTCTGACAATCGGTAATACACCTATTGTTCGTTTAAATAAAGTCAGCAAAGGAAACATCTTTGCTAAAGTAGAATCACGCAACCCTAGCTTCAGTGTCAAATGCCGTATCGGTGCAAACATGATTTGGGATGCAGAAAAATCAGGCAAACTGAAACCAGGTATTGAACTTGTTGAACCAACAAGTGGTAACACAGGTATTGCTCTGGCGTTTGTTGCCGCAGCTCGCGGTTACAAACTAACTCTGACTATGCCTGAATCAATGAGTATCGAACGCCGTAAACTGCTAAAGGCATTGGGTGCAAACCTTGAGCTGACTGAAGCAGCAAAAGGCATGAAAGGCGCGATCGATAAAGCAGCAGAAATTGTGGCAAGTGACCCGGCTAAATATCTAATGCTGCAGCAATTCGATAACCCGGCTAACCCTGAAATCCACGAAAAAACCACTGGTCCGGAAATCTGGGAAGCAACTGATGGTAACATCGATGTCTTCATTGCAGGTGTTGGTACTGGTGGTACATTAACAGGTACAAGCCGTTACCTGAAAAAACACAAAAACATTATCTCTGTTGCTGTTGAGCCAGCAGAATCTCCGGTAATTGCACAAGCTCTTGCTGGTGAAGAAATCAAACCTGCACCACATAAAATTCAGGGTATCGGTGCTGGATTTATTCCTAAAAACCTTGATTTGAGCTTAGTGGACCGTGTAGAACCAGTAAAATCAGATGATGCAATTGAAATGTCTCGTCGCCTGATGAAAGAAGAAGGAATCCTTGCCGGAATATCTTCAGGTGCGGCTGTTGTTGCAGCGAACAGATTAGCAGAACTACCTGAATTTAAAGATAAAAACATCGTTGTTATCTTACCTAGTTCAGGTGAACGCTACTTAAGTACTGCGTTGTTTGCTGGCATATTTACAGATAAAGAGAACGACCAATAATACGTGGTCAAATCAAATTTAGTGAAAAAAAAGCCCCTTTTTTGGGGCTTTTTTGTTGATCCTTAGCACACCTTTGGTAATATCGGGCGTACTTTATTTTAAGCTTCAAAATAAAGATATATATTTATATAATCCGTCATGTGTTTCATAACACAATTAGTAACGGAACAGTTTTCCGCTCACGCTGATGGAACTCTGATTTGATAAGCAACATTCAAATCACTAAGTAGTTAAATCAGCGGGGGCAAAAAAAAACAAACATAAAATAAATTATATTGGGGTAAATAAAATGTACGAGAAGCAAGTTGAAATTACTGCAGAAAATGGTCTTCACACTCGCCCAGCTGCGCAATTCGTAAAAGAAGCAAAAGGCTTTGATGCTGATATCACTGTTACTTCTAACGGTAAAAGCGCTAGCGCTAAAAGTTTGTTCAAACTACAAACTTTAGGTTTGGTTAAAGGCACAGTTGTGACTATCTCAGCTGAAGGTGCTCAGGCTCAAGAAGCTGTTGATCACTTAGTTGCTCTGATGGACCACTTAGAGTAATTCATGTCCTATACTGATAAGGCCATCTAGCATAGCTAAATGGCCTTATATGTATAAATGACATATTTCCATTTTTATCAAATAGTTTTATTTGATACTTATTTTTTAAAACGACATTAAAGTTGACCACTTAAGGTAAAGCTATGATTTCAGGCATCCTAGCATCTCCAGGTATTGCTATCGGTAAAGCACTACTACTTCAAGAAGATGAAATTGTCCTAAACACAAACTCTATTTCTGAAAGTCAGGTTGATACAGAAGTTCAACGTTTTTATGACGCACGAAACAAATCAAAAGAGCAACTAGAAGTTATTAAGCAAAAAGCTTTAGAAACTTTTGGTGAAGAAAAAGAGGCTATCTTCGAAGGCCACATTATGCTTCTTGAAGATGAAGAGCTAGAAGACGAAATTTTAGCTTTGATTAAAGATGAGAAGCTGTTTGCAGATAACGCAATTTACACTGTTATCGAAGAACAGGCTGGTGCTCTTGAATCATTAGATGACGAATACCTTAAAGAACGTGCAACTGATATCCGTGATATCGGTTCTCGTTTCGTTAAAAACGCCTTGGGTATTAACGTCGTTAACCTTAGCTCAATCAATGAAGAAGTTATCCTTGTTGCTTACGATCTGACTCCATCAGAAACAGCTCAAATCAACTTAGATTACGTTCTGGGTTTTGTGACTGATATCGGTGGCAGAACATCTCACACTTCTATCATGGCTCGTTCTCTTGAACTTCCAGCGATCGTTGGTACCAACGACATCACTAAGAAAGTGAAGAACGGCGAGACAATCATTGTTGATGCTATCAACAATAAGATCATTGTTTCACCTTCTGATGCAGAAATCGCAGAAGCAGAAAAAGTTCGTGATGCTGTTCTGGCAGAAAAAGCAGAATTAGCAAAACTGAAAGATCTTCATGCTGAAACAACTGACGGCCATTCAGTTGAGCTATGCGGTAACATTGGTACCGTTAAAGACTGTGACGGTGTAATCCGTAACGGTGGTGAAGGTGTTGGCCTTTATCGTACAGAATTCCTGTTCATGGATCGCTCTCAGCTACCAACAGAACAAGAACAATACGAAGCATACAAAGAAGTTGCAGAAGCAATGGGCGATCAGGCTGTTATTATCCGTACAATGGATATCGGCGGTGATAAAGATCTTCCATACATGGACTTACCAAAAGAAATGAACCCATTCCTTGGCTGGCGTGCGGTTCGTATTAGTCTGGATCGTCGTGAAATCTTACGTGACCAGCTACGTGGTATCCTTCGCGCATCTGCACACGGTAAGCTTCGTATCATGTTCCCGATGATTATTTCTGTTGAAGAAATCCGTGAACTAAAAGCAGCTATCGAACAGTACAAAGAAGAGCTACGTGCTGAAGGTCATGCATTTGACGAAAATATTGAAATTGGTGTGATGGTTGAAACTCCTGCAGCAGCAGCGATTGCACACCATTTAGCAAAAGAAGTAGCATTCTTCTCTATCGGTACAAACGACTTAACTCAGTACACTCTTGCAGTTGACCGTGGTAACGAGATGATCTCTCATCTTTATAACCCACTTTCACCAGCTGTATTATCAGTTATCAAACAAGTTATCGATGCATCTCATGCAGAAGGTAAATGGACTGGTATGTGTGGTGAGCTTGCTGGTGATGACCGTGCAACATTGCTTCTACTAGGTATGGGTCTAGATGAGTTCTCTATGAGCGGTATTTCTATTCCAAAAGTGAAGAAAATCATTCGCAACTCGAATTTTGCAGAAGTGAAAGCAATGGCAGCATACGCTCTATCATTGCCAACAGCGGCAGAAATCGAAGCTTGTGTTGACAAATTTATCGCTGAAAAATCACAATAATATAAACTAACCAGTACAATAGACGAGAAAACTTCTCGTCTATTGCATATGACTGGTATACTATATCCGTACAATTATTCTAACTTTTAGGAGCATGACATAATGGGGCTGTTCGACAAACTTAAAAAGCTAGTGTCAGACGAAAGCACTGAAGCAGGTGCTATTGAAATCATCGCACCACTATCTGGCGAAATCGTAAACATTGAAGATGTGCCAGATGTAGTCTTCGCAGAAAAAATCGTTGGTGATGGCATAGCTATAAAACCATCTGGTGACAAGATGGTTGCTCCAGTCAACGGTACTATCGGCAAAATCTTTGAAACTAACCATGCATTCTCAATCGAATCTGAAGATGGTGTAGAGCTATTTGTTCACTTTGGTATCGATACTGTTGAATTAAAAGGCGAAGGCTTTACTCGCATCGCTGAAGAAGGTCAAACAGTGAAAGCTGGTGACACTATCATCGAATTCGATCTTGCACTACTACAAGAGAAAGCAAAATCAACTCTGACTCCTGTTGTTATTTCAAACATGGATGAAATCAAAGAGCTAAACAAACTATCTGGTACTGTAGTTGTTGGTGAAACTCCTGTTCTTCGTGTAACTAAATAATTATATTTAGTTAACTGAATCGAATAGTAAAAAGGCGCATTTTGTATTGCGCCTTTTTTGTTTTTTTATACCCCAATAACTATTTCAGACCGATCGCGTATTTAAGCACTTCGTTTTTTATCGGGCCGGAAACATCAGCTATCTTCAGCATTGCATTTCTGGCAAACTTTAATGGCATCAGTTCATTACTGAAAGTTTTATAAAAGAAATCCATCCCCGTTTGCATCGCAAGATTATCAACAACCCGACTACGGTAATACCTGTGAATTCCGTCCTGAGTTAAAGCTAAGTCTTTTTGAACTTCATCAAGCAGTTTTTTTACATCTTTAAAACCTAAATTAACTCCCTGACCAGCAAGGGGATTGATGGTATGAGCAGCATCGCCAATCACTACTGCATTTCCTTTGTAATAACACTGAGCATGTCGCCTTACTAAAGGGAAACTGCCTTTATTTAATATCGAAAATGCACCTAACTCATCCGGAAAAGCGGTTTTAATTTCCTGTTCCAGGTGGCTATCACTCATACTCATAAGCTGTTTTATGCGTTGGGGAGAGTCATACCAGACCAGAGATGCCTGGCTACCTACAAAAGGAAGAAATGAACGAGGACCTGAAGGGAAAAACTGCTGCCAGGTAATATCCTGTTGGTCTCTGTGAGTATCAATATTGATCAGCATGCAGTGCTGTCGATAATCCCAGGCAGTGATACCAATACCAGCAAGCTGACGGACTTTTGAATTAGCCCCGTCCGCCCCAATGATCCATTGAGATTGTAGCGTTTTCCCAGAACCTAATGTTATAGCAACACCCTGCTCGTTCTGAATAAAAGTGTCCAATACTTCCGGACAATAAAGTGTAACAGAAGGTTCATGGTCAAATGACTCCCACAAGGCCAACTGAAGGATACGGTTCTCAGCCATAAAGCCTAACTGGTCTAATCCGATATCAGCCGCATTAAACCGGGTACGACATTCCGGAACTTCCCATGTTTCCAACCGTCGATAAGGACAAACCCGCATTGAAAGCACTTTATCCCATACCCCGAGTCCAGCTAACAAATCAACACTGGCCATAGAAACAGCAGATATTCTCAAATCCGTTGGTTGATCTTTTGCAAATGGAGCCGGCTTTTTATTTTCAATGACCGCCACATCGATTCCCTGCCTTGCTAATCCTAAAGCAAGAGCCGCACCGACCATTCCTCCACCGACAATAACAACCTCGTGATTATTCATTTTCTACTATCGCTCAATGAGTTATAAAACATGCTGATAAGCTCTATTGTATCAGCTCAGAATGGCTTATTAAAATTTCATATAACCCCAGAGAAATCAAGGGCTAGACCAAATATACACTTTCCTTTATCTGATTTCAGATATCGACTAGTCAGTTGAGATTTAAAGCAGTACAATACGCCGCTTATGAGCGAATAGCTCTTTTTTTATAGATAACTGAACGAGCGGAAAGTGAGATGAGTAAGAAACTGCTAATAAAAACCTGGGGCTGCCAGATGAATGAATATGATTCATCCAAAATAGTCGATTTGCTAAGTGCAGAAGAAGACTATGAACTGACAGAAAATCCAGAAGAAGCAGATGTCCTATTACTTAACACCTGTTCTATCCGTGAAAAAGCTCAGGAAAAAGTTTTCCACCAGCTAGGTCGCTGGAAAACGCTTAAAGATTCCAGACCAGACATTACTATTGGTGTTGGTGGTTGTGTAGCTTCACAAGAAGGTGACCATATCAGAGACAGAGCACCTTTTGTTGATGTTATCTGGGGACCTCAGACACTGCACAGAATGCCGGAAATGATTAAGCAGTCGAAAGCTACTGACGGTCCTGTTATGGATATTTCATTCCCTGAGATTGAAAAATTTGACAACCTGCCAGAACCAAGAGCTGAAGGCCCGACTGCGTTTGTCTCTATCATGGAAGGTTGCTCTAAATACTGCACTTACTGCGTAGTTCCGTATACTCGTGGTGAAGAAGTCAGTCGTCCAATGGATGATGTTCTTTTTGAAATCGCTCAACTTGCAGAGCAAGGTGTTCGGGAAGTGAACCTGTTAGGTCAGAACGTGAATGCCTATCGTGGCCCGATGTTTGACGGCAGTATCTGTTCTTTTTCTGAATTGCTGCGTTTGGTTGCCTCTATCGACGGTATTGATCGTATCCGCTTTACGACCAGTCATCCGCTTGAGTTTACTGATGATATCATCGCTGTTTATGAAGACACTCCGGAACTGGTCAGCTTCCTGCATTTACCGGTTCAAAGTGGCTCAGACCGAATCCTGACTATGATGAAGCGCCCTCAAACGGCGATCGAATATAAGTCTATTATTCGTAAACTACGCAAAGCTCGTCCGGATATTCAGATCAGTTCTGACTTTATCGTTGGTTTCCCTGGTGAAACGGATAAAGACTTCCAGGACACAATGAAATTAATCAAAGATGTTGATTTTGACATGAGCTTTAGCTTTATTTTCTCAGCACGTCCGGGGACACCTGCTGCAGATTACCCTTGTGACTTAAGTGAACAGGTTAAAAAAGAGCGCCTGTACGAATTACAGCAAACCATCAACAATCAGGCCATGCGCTATTCAAGACAGATGCTGGGCACTGAGCAGCGAATTCTTGTTGAAGGCACATCGAAGAAAAATGTGATGGAACTGCGCGGACGGACAGAAAACAACCGCATTGTTAACTTCGAAGGTGCACCAGAACTTATCGGTCAGTTTGTTGATGTTAAAATTGTTGATGTGTTCCCTAACTCCCTTCGTGGTGAATTAGTAAGAACAGAAAAAGATATGAATCTTCGTGTGGTTGTCTCTCCATCAGAAATGATGCAGAAAACAAAACGGGAAGATGAGTTAGGAGTATCTACCTTTACTCCTTAATCTGCGCTACATTTGTTATTAGAAGCCCGGTCGTAATCGGGCTTCCGGAATAACATAACAGAGAGGCTAATTTGAGCAATAAAATCGTTACTCTAGAAGTTACTTTAGAACCATCCGACAACCGCCGCCTTTCAAGCCTGTGCGGCCCATTCGACGACAATATTAAGCAACTTGAACGCCGCCTTGGTGTCGAAATTAACCACCGCAGCGATTATTTTACCGTGTTAGGTAAACCACACACAGCCAGTGCCGCCGTTGATATTCTGAAAACACTTTATGTCGATACTGCCCCCGTTCGTGGCAATATTCCGGATATTGAACCAGAGCAGATCCATCTGGCAATAAAAGAGTGTGGTGTTTTAGAACAAAATACCGAATCCTCTATCGGACATGGTAAAGAAGTTTTTGTTAAAACGAAAAAAGGTGTCATAAAACCAAGAACACCAAACCAGGCTCAATATTTAATGCACATGGTGACTCATGACATTACATTTGGTATTGGTCCGGCTGGTACCGGTAAAACTTACTTAGCTGTTGCTGCCGCTGTTGATGCATTGGAGCGTCAGGAAATTCGTCGTATTCTCTTAACTCGTCCTGCGGTAGAAGCCGGTGAAAAACTGGGATTCTTACCTGGTGACCTGAGTCAGAAAGTGGATCCGTACCTGAGACCACTCTATGACGCTCTGTTTGAGATGCTAGGTTTTGAACGCGTTGAAAAACTCATCGAGCGTAATGTCATTGAAGTTGCCCCACTCGCCTATATGCGTGGCCGTACTTTAAATGATGCCTTTATCATTCTTGATGAAAGTCAGAATACCACAGTCGAACAGATGAAAATGTTCTTAACCCGTATTGGCTTTAACTCTCGAGCGGTTATTACCGGTGACGTAACACAAATCGATTTACCTCGCGGTGCAAAATCAGGTCTACGCCATGCAATAGAAGTTCTTAGTGATGTGGAAGAAATTAGCTTTAACTTTTTCCAGGCTGATGATGTGGTACGTCACCCGGTTGTTGCCAGCATCATTAATGCGTATGAAAAATGGGAACTTCAGGATCAGAAAGAACGAAAAGCATATGAAGAGCGTCGTCGAGAAGAAAGAGAAGCAAAACTGCTTGAAATTCAAAAAATTGAAGCAACTTCTGTAAATAAGACACAAGAGTCTAGTGAATCATGAGTATCGAACTGGATCTACAGATAGCATCCGAATCAGAGGAAGGCTTGCCTTCCTCTGATCTGTTTTTATCCTGGCTAACTTCTGCGATTTCTCCTTTTCAAGAAAATGCGGAAGTTACCATCCGGGTGGTTGATGAGGAAGAAAGTCATCAGCTA
Organism: uncultured Vibrio sp.; assembly: GCA_963676525.2. Lineage (GTDB taxonomy): Bacteria > Pseudomonadota > Gammaproteobacteria > Enterobacterales > Vibrionaceae > Vibrio. The sequence continues at coordinate 549,064 of CAXXNB010000011.1, read as the reverse complement.
AACTTCCAGTACCGGGGTAAAGATAAATCTACCAATGTTTTGTCGTTTCCGTTTGAAGCCCCTCCAGGAATGGAACTGGATTTGCTTGGTGATTTGGTGATTTGCCGTCAGGTAGTTGAAAAAGAAGCGGAAGAGCAAAATACGACCCTTTTAGCACATTGGGCTCATATGGTTGTACACGGTAGTCTTCATCTGTTAGGTTATGATCATATCGAAGATGATGAAGCAGAAGAGATGGAATCTCTTGAAGCAGAAATTTTATTGAAAATGGGATTTGAAGACCCATATTTAATAGAGAAACAGTAGGTCGTCGAAAGTTTTAAGGTTATCCGACCTACCATGTGAGCTATCACACTTTTGGTAGCGCCATTCAATAGAGTAAAGATGAACGAAGATAATTCGCAAAGTTCAGATGGTCCGAGTCGAAAGACGTTATTTGAACGCATTGGGCAACTGTTTCAGGGTGACCCGAAAGATAGACAGGAATTAGTTGAGGTAATTCGCGATTCCGAAGAAAATGACCTGATAGACCATGACACCAGAGGCATGTTAGAAGGTGTGATGCAAATATCAGATATGCGGGTCAGAGATATTATGATCCCCCGCTCTCAGATGGTCACTATCGATAAAAATGACAACTTGGACGCACTGATTGCGTTAATTACTGATGCCCAACACTCCCGCTACCCCATTATCAGTGAAGATAAAGATCACGTAGAGGGCATCCTCCTGGCAAAAGACCTTCTCAAATATCTGGGATCGGATAGTACCCCATTCAATATAGACGAAGTTATCAGACCCGCCGTTGTTGTTCCGGAAAGTAAGAGAGTCGACCGACTGCTTAAAGAGTTTCGCGAAGAACGATACCATATGGCGATTGTGGTAGATGAATTTGGTGGTGTTTCCGGTCTGGTTACCATTGAAGATATCCTTGAAGAAATTGTTGGTGATATTGAAGATGAAACTGATGATCAGGAAGAAAATGAAATTCGTCAGCTAAGTAAACATACTTTTTCTGTCAATGCACTCACTGAAATTGAGCACTTTAACGAAACATTTGGTACCGAATTTTCAGATGAAGAAGTCGATACTATTGGTGGCATTGTGATGACCGCATTTGGTCATTTACCCAGCCGCGGGGAAGTTGTTCATATCGGTGATTATCAATTTAAAGTTGCCAGCGCAGACAACCGACGAATTATTCAACTTCAGGTGACAATTCCTGACACTGAAACTGTTACAGAAATCTCAACAGACTGATATAGTCAGCATATCTTATAAACGTTGTTAGTTTAGTATGCATAAAATTAAAACATTGATACGGCCAGTTCTGGCCGTTATTTTTGGTGCGATTGCGCCCATGGCTTTTGCGCCTTATTCCTACTGGCCTCTTATTTTCTTATCCATTACCGGATTACTGGTTCTAATCCATAACCGCACACCTAAGCAATCCGCATGGTTGAGTTTCCTCTGGGGATTAGCGTATTTTGGTGTTGGTGTCGCATGGGTCCATGTCAGTATCGATACTTTTGGCGGGATGCCTCAAGTTTTCAGCTTCTTACTCATGGTACTTCTTTGCTGCTACCTTGCGATTTATCCGGCACTGTTTGGCTGGGCTTTAAATCGTTGGTTCAGTTCAAATACCTTTACCCGCCTGCTACTCGCCACTCCTGTTTTATGGCTTTGCAATGAATGGCTCAGAGGCTGGGTTTTTACCGGTTTTCCATGGCTTTGGATTGGCTATAGTCAAATGGATTCATCTTTGGGTCAATACGCACCGGTAGGTGGAGTAGAAACCATCAGTTTTATTATTGCACTGAGCTCTGGTGCAATCGCTTATGCCATTCTGAAAAAGCGCCCCTTGTGGCTGGCCGTCCCTCTTCTATTCTGGTGCATTGGTTACGGACTGAGCTCCGTGAAATGGGTAACTCCAGACAAAAATACCCAAACCTCTTTTGCGCTAATTCAGGGAAATATTGATCAAGCCAAAAAATGGCGACCAGACGAACGCTGGCCAACAATAATTAAATACACGGATTTAACTCAGGAAAACTGGGATGCTGATATTATTATCTGGCCTGAAGCGGCGATACCTGCGTTTGAGTTTGAATTATCCAGCTTCTTAAGTAGCTTAGATTCTGCAGCGAAGAAGAAGCATTCTGGGTTTATTACCGGAATTCTAAACGAAACAGAAACCAGAAGTTTCTATAACAGCATCTTGACTATGGGAGCCGGCCAACCTGAACCTTATGCTTTAAATTTAAACAGCCGTTACCATAAGCACCATTTACTGCCTTTTGGTGAATTTGTTCCATTTGAAGACTGGCTGCGTCCTATTGCCCCTTTCTTTAACCTGCCTATGTCTTCATTTACCGCAGGCGATTATATTCAACCCAACCTTTTAGTAAACGGTCGTTATTTTGTATCAGCACTTTGTTATGAAATTGCCTTCGGTGAACAGGTTAGGGAAAATCTTACTGACAAAACGAATTTTATATTAACTTTGTCTAATGATGCCTGGTTTGGTCACTCTATCGGACCATTACAACATATGGAAATAGCCCGTATGAGAGCGCTTGAATTGGGGAAACCACTAATTAGAGTCACCAATAATGGAATTACGGCAATTACCGATGCAAAAGGGAAAATAATCAAACAACTGCCTCAATTTGAAACAGCAGTTCTCCGGGCCACAATCCAGTCAACAAAAGGAGCAACCCCATATTCCCGACTTGGTTCATGGCCTTTATATTTACTATCAGCGTTAGTATTACTGTCAGCTTGTCTTATCCGCAGAAAATCCAGTAATAACCTAGCTTAAATATGACTCTTAGTGTTTTATTCCAATGCGGCTGAACGTTTTATGGCCGCATTGGGTACAGGCAATCACTTCACTAGGATGATTATATTCTTCTTTGTGACCACATTTATCACATATAAGGGTACCCAGACTGATCAAATCACCTTCTTGATACACTCCCCTTTTTTCGAGCTCACTGAACATTTCATTCCATTCAAGCTGAGTCTTATCCGTAATAGAAACTAACCCTTCCCAAATGGAATTTTCAATCATGAGATAGAATGAGCCACTTTTGCTTTCTTCAAAGCTGTCAGAGAACTCTTTTAAATCTGACTGAATATCAGCAGACATGGATTCCAACTCTTCTTTAGTCATATCAGAAGCAGCTTCAAGTGCTTTTTCTGACTTTTCCAGAATGTGCTCAATCTCCTTTGGACCTTGTTTCAACGTTGATATCACTTCCGATAGGTATTTTTCGTATTGATTTTGACGTTTTGACATAACAGAGCTCCCACAATCTATATTGGCTATTGTTGTGCTGTCCCGCTTTAGGTATTCTATGCGGATCTACTAATATCTGTTCTAATTGAACTCACAAATTCCAAGATAACCGGATATCATCGATGCAAGAACAATATAATCCAAAGGAAATTGAACAAAAAGTTCAAGAGTACTGGGAAAAAAATAAAACTTTCGAAGTCACTGAAGACCAGAATAAAGAAAAATTCTACTGTCTGTCTATGTTCCCATACCCAAGTGGTCGACTTCATATGGGACACGTACGTAACTACACTATCGGTGATGTTATTTCCCGTTTTCAGCGCCTTCAGGGTAAAAACGTTATGCAACCTATCGGTTGGGATGCGTTTGGTCTTCCGGCTGAAAATGCTGCAGTAAAAAATAACACAGCTCCAGCGCCATGGACTTATGAAAACATAGAGTACATGAAAAACCAGCTTAAACTGCTTGGCTTCGGCTACGACTGGACTCGTGAATTTGCGACCTGTCGCCCTGAGTACTATCGCTGGGAACAAGGTTTCTTCACTAAACTGTACGAAAAAGGCCTAGTTTATAAGAAAACATCATCCGTAAACTGGTGCCCTAACGACCAGACAGTACTAGCAAATGAGCAGGTTGAAGACGGCTGCTGCTGGCGTTGTGATACACCTGTAGAACAAAAAGAGATTCCTCAGTGGTTTATTAAAATCACCGCATACGCTCAGGAACTTCTTGATGATCTGGATAACCTTGATGGCTGGCCAGAAATGGTGAAAACCATGCAGCGCAACTGGATTGGTCGTTCAGAAGGTGTTGAGCTGAAATTCAAAGTAAATGGTCAGGACGATCTTGAAGTTTATACCACTCGTCCGGACACACTAATGGGTGTGACCTATGTTGGTATTGCGGCAGGTCACCCACTGGCAGCTCTTGCTGGTCAAAATAATCCGGAAGTTGCTAAGTTCATCGACGAATGTAAAAACACCAAAGTAGCTGAAGCTGAACTGGCTACAATGGAGAAAAAAGGTATTGATACCGGCCTGACAGCAATTCACCCGTTAAATGGTCGTGAAGTGCCTATCTATATCGCAAACTTCGTTCTGATGGATTACGGTACAGGCGCAGTAATGGCAGTGCCTGCACATGACCAACGTGACTATGAATTTGCAACTAAGTATGATCTGGATATCATTCCGGTCATCAAACCTGAAGATGGTTCAGACATTGATATCAGCGAAGCAGCTTATACCGAAAAAGGTATTCTGTTTGATTCTGGTGAATTCGATGGTCTTAACTTCCAGGATGCATTAGATGCTATCGCAGCAAAACTGGAAGCTGAAGGTAAAGGTCATAAAACCGTAAACTTCCGTCTTCGTGACTGGGGTGTATCACGTCAGCGTTACTGGGGTGCTCCAATCCCAATGGTAACAACAGAAGATGGTGAAGTTCACCCTGTTCCTGTTGATCAGCTACCTGTTATTCTTCCTGAAGATGTTGTGATGGACGGTGTAACCAGTCCGATCAAAGCCGACAAAGAATGGGCTAAAACCACATTCAACGGTGAACCGGCACTGCGTGAAACAGATACCTTTGACACCTTTATGGAATCATCATGGTACTACGCTCGCTACTGTTCACCACAAGCAGATGACATTCTTGATCCGGAAAAAGCCAATTACTGGCTTCCTGCAGATCAATACGTTGGTGGTATTGAACACGCGTGTATGCACCTGTTGTACTCCCGTTTCTTCCACAAACTGTTGCGTGATGCCGGTTATGTGAAAACTGATGAACCATTCAAACAGCTATTATGTCAGGGCATGGTACTGGCTGATGCGTTCTACTATCTGAACGAAAAAGGCGCTAAAGAGTGGGTTTCTCCTACTCAGGTAACGGTTGAACGTGATGGTAAAGGTCGTATCGTTTCTGCTGTTGACAATCAGGGCCACAAAGTTGAGCACTCAGGCATGATCAAAATGTCTAAGTCTAAAAACAATGGTATTGACCCTCAGGAAATGGTGGATAAATACGGTGCAGATACTGTTCGTCTGTTCATGATGTTCGCATCTCCTGCAGACATGACTCTTGAATGGCAGGAATCTGGCGTTGAAGGTGCTAACCGTTTCTTAAAACGTGTCTGGAAGCTGGTACTTCAGCACAGTGAAAAAGGTGCTGCGTCAGTAGTAAATACTGCTGTTCTGACTTCTGCACAAAAAGATCTTCGTCGTGATATTCACAAAACAATTGCCAAAGTGACTGATGATATTTCACGTCGCCAAACGTTCAATACTGCAATTGCTGCTATCATGGAACTCATGAACAAACTGGCAAAAGCACCACAAGCAGAAGAACAGGATCGTGCAATTCTGGACGAAGCACTGAAAGCTATCGTTATCATGTTATATCCAATTACTCCGCACATTTGTTTTGAAATGGCAGAAGCACTTGGTATCGAAAATGCGGATTACACTGCATGGCCGACATTTGATGAAAAAGCATTAGTTGAAGATGAAAAACTGATTGTTCTTCAGGTAAATGGTAAGCTTCGTGGTAAACTTACCGTTGCAGCTGATGCAGCGAAAGAACAGGTAGAAGCTATGGGCCTGGAAGACGAAAATGTGAAGAAATTCACTGAAGGTCTGACAGTACGTAAAGTAATTTACGTACCAGGTAAACTTCTTAACATTGTAGCGAACTAATTCGTTCTTTAATGTCAAAATAGAAATAACCAGTAAACAGGAGTCTGCTCCTGTTTACTTATTTAAATTCATTTATACTTTAGTAACTTGGGTATGAATGAATTTAAATAAGTTTTAGTCATAACGAGATATAAACCGAATGCAATTAAACGTATCCTTTATTCGTCAGTTCCTCTTAATAAGCATGATGACCTCAGTTCTTAGCGCTTGCGGTTTCCACTTCAGAGGCGATTACAGTGTTCCCGAACAGCTCGATAAATTGTCTGTAACCAGTTATGACAAATACAGTTCATTTACTCGTCTGGTGAAAAATCAGCTGACCCAAAGTCGAGTTGAAATTGTCTCTCCAGCAGAAAATATCCCTAATTTACATTTAAAATCTGAGTCGTTTAAGACCCGAACGTTATCTGTTTATCAGAATACCCGTACAGCAGAGACAGAGCTGACGTTAACCATTAACTATCGCATTACCATTCCTAATGTTGGTGAGCATAGTTTCACCACGAGCGTAACCAGAAGTTATCTGGATAACCCATTAGCAGCTCTAGCAAAATCAATGGAAGTTTCAATGCTAAAGGATGAAATGCGCAAACTGGCAGCATCTCAGGTTATTCGTCAGATGGCCCGTTTAAAAGTTGATTTTGCAGAAAGAAGCAGCGCCGACGAAGTGCATAAAATGGAAAAGGACTATGAGATCATGACTCAAGAGACCCAGTTCCAGTCTGAATAAAACTCTGGAAAGATACTTTCTATGAAAATTTATCCAGAAAAATTGGCTGAAACATTAGCAAGAAGCAGTCATTCCAGTTATTTTTTGCTGGGCAATGAACCCTTGTTATTAGAAGAAAGTCGCTCTTTGATTGAGTCTCAGGCGAAACAGCATGGTTATGATGAAATCTATCGCTACACTGCCGATAATTCCATTGACTGGAATGAAGTCTACGACCGTTTCCAGTCATTAAGCTTGTTTTCGTCCCGTCAAATCGTTGAGATATTTATTCCTGATTCCGGATTAAATGCACAAATCGGCAAACAGTTATCCGAGTTAGTCGAATTAAACAATCCTGATGTATTAACCATTATTCAGGGTCCGAGACTGACACGGGTACAGGAAAATACTCAGTGGTTTAAAAAGTTAACTACTACTGGCTGTATTGTTAACTGCTTAACACCTGATACACAAAGGCTACCTCAGTTTGTTAGTGTCAGATGTAAAAAACTGGGATTAACCCCCGATCCGGAAGCTCTGCAAATGCTGGCTCAATGGCATGAAGGTAATTTGCTTGCATTAGCGCAAAGCCTGGAAAAACTTGCCCTGCAGTTTCCTGATGGTCGGTTAACTCTCGTCAGACTGGAAGAATCCCTTAACCGCCATAATCATTTTACGCCTTTTCACTGGGTTGATGCTCTACTTGAAGGTAAAGCCAATCGAGCTCAGAGGATTCTGCGTCAACTTGAATCTGAAGGCACAGAAGTCATTATTCTTTTAAGAACATTACAAAAAGAATTGATGTTGCTCTGGCAAATGAAAGCTCTGCAACACACTTCATCATTAAAAGAAATCTATGACCAGTTTAAGGTCTGGCAAAACCGCCGGACATACTACACACAAGCGCTAAACAGATTAACACTGCATGATATTAAATCGTTACTTAAAGAATTAACGAAAGTTGAGATCATAACAAAAACACAATTTTCTGATGAACCACGGTTATTAGTACAAAAAATTAGTGTAGAAATGAGTGCACCACCAGCCCGAAGATAAGAGACTAAAATCTTTCGTGTTATACTTTGAATTAATCACGTAATTAACACTGATTTATTAAGAAAAGAGGAAAACATCCCTTGCAACAAAACGAGTTAAATAACTTCTTAGCTGATAAAGCTGATGATATGAAAGCAGAAAATATTATCACCCTGGATGTAAAAGATAAGTCATCACTGACTGATTACATGATTATCTGTACCGGAACATCAAAAAGACATGTTGCTTCAATTGCAAGCCATGTTGCTCTGGAAGCAAAAAAATCAGGCATTGCTCCTCTTGGTATCGAGGGAGAAAACGAAGGTGAATGGGTTGTTCTGGATATGGGCTCATCGATGCTGCATGTTATGCAGGAAGAGCAACGAGACTTATATCAACTGGAAAAACTCTGGAGCTAACGGTGAAAATACAGCTTATCGCCGTTGGCACGAAAATGCCGAAGTGGGTTGAAGACGGATTTCGTGAATATCAACGCAGATTTCCAAATGATATGCCATTAGAACTTGTCGAGATCCCAGCAGGGAAACGGGGCAAAAATGCCGATATAGCAAGGATTCTGAACAAAGAAGGAGAATCCATGCTGAGCGCTGTACCAAAAGGCAGTCGAATCGTGACACTGGATATTCCCGGCAAACCCTGGGATACCCATCAACTCGCTCAGCAACTGGAAAGTTGGAAGCTTGATGGCAGAGACGTATCTATTCTGATCGGCGGGCCGGAAGGCCTGGCCCCGGAATGCAAGCAGGCTGCGGAGCAAAGCTGGTCATTATCACCTTTAACACTCCCCCATCCTCTGGTTCGGGTAATTATGGCAGAAAGCCTATACCGGGCCTGGAGTCTTACGACTAACCACCCATATCACAGGGAATAGGTGAATGTTACGTAGACGCAGCCCTATTCGTGACTATGCAGCAGAAGCTCGATTATTCCGTAATCGGGCTGTTGTGTCATTTCTGGGAATTGTTGCTTTAGTCGGTGTCCTGATTGCTAACTTATATAGTCTGCAAGTCATCCAATACCAGGACTACCAGACCCGTTCGAATGATAACCGCATCAAAGTTGTCCCTATTGCTCCGAACAGAGGGTTAATTTACGACCGGAACGGAGTACTTCTGGCTGAAAACCGCCCTATTTTTAACTTAGAAATCACGCCGGAGCAGGTTAAAGATATTGATAAAACGATTGAGCATATCAAACAAATTTTAGATGTGCCTGATGATAAAATTGCTCAATTCAAGAAAGAACTGAAACAAACTCGTCGATTCAACTCAGTCCCATTATTAACTCAGCTTACTCAAGAGCAGGTCGCAAAGTTTTCAGTTAATCAATACAAATATCCCGGGGTAGCGATTACTGCGACACTGAAACGATATTATCCTTATGGCAGCATTTTAACTCATGTGATTGGTTACGTTTCGCGAATCAACGATAGAGACCTGCAACGTCTGGAACGTGAAGGCAAAGAAGCCAACTATAAAGCAACCAGAGATATCGGAAAACTGGGAATAGAAAAATACTACGAAGATATCCTTCATGGTATGCCAGGATATCAGGAAGTGGAAGTAAATAGCCGCGGCCGTCTTATTCGGACTCTAAAATATATCCCGCCGGTTCCGGGAAAAGATCTTGTACTTGATATCGATATCAATTTACAGACCTATGTCCATAGCTTAATAAAAGATTACCGTGGTTCAGCCATTGTGCTTGATCCGAAAGATAATGGCGTACTGGCGATGGTTTCCAATCCCAGTTATGACCCTAATTCCTTTGTTCACGGTATTTCCAGTAAAGAATACAGTGCATTACTGAATGATAACGACCGCCCTTTGGTAAACAGAGCAACTCTTGGTATCTATCCTCCTGCATCAACTGTTAAACCATTAATTGCAGTATCTGCACTGACTGAAGGCGTAATAACGCCATCTACCACTCGTTTTGATCCAGGCTATTGGAAAATTCCTAATTCAGATACCAGACCGTTCCGGGACTGGCTACGTTGGGGACATGGCAAAGTGAATGTGACCAAAGCCATAGAAGAATCGGTCGACACATTCTTCTATCAGGTCGCTTATGATATGGGCATTGACCGACTTTCAACATGGATGAAAAAATTCGGTTATGGTGAATATACCGGAATCGATATTTCCGAAGAAAGTCAGGCGAACATGCCTTCACGGGAATGGAAAATGGCTCGGCACAAAACTCCATGGTATCAGGGAGATACAATCCCCGTTGGTATCGGTCAGGGCTACTGGACCGCAACACCTATGCAAATAGCAAAAGCCACTTCCGTTTTGGTCCATCATGGTAAAGTACTTGCCCCCCATTTCTTACGGGCCACTATCAATAATGGTGAACCATTCAGTAAACAGAAATTAGCTGAGGTAGAAAGTTTTCCTCCTATCACTAATGTACCGGAAAAATACTGGGATATTGCTATCCATGGCATGTATCTGGTGAATAATGGTAAACGAGGTACGGCTCGAAGAGCATTCCAGGGCGCACCTTATACTAACGCGGGTAAATCGGGTTCAGCGCAGGTATTCGGCTTGGGTGAAAATGAAAAATATAATGCGGATGAGCTTGCTGAACACTTACGAGATCATGCTTTGTTCACATCCTTTGCTCCGATAGAAAACCCTAAAGTCATTATGACTGTTGTATTAGAAAACGCTGGTGGCGGTTCAACTCACGGAGCTCCTATAGTAAGAAAAGTGTTTGACCACGTGTTAATAAAAAATGAAAAAGACACAGACAAAGAGGATTCGAAATAATGGCATTTGATCCAGCATCCGGTCAAAACCGTTCATTTTTTGAAAAGTTACATATCGACATGCCTCTGCTGCTTGGGGTTCTGTTAGTCATGGCTTTTGGCCTGATAATTATGTATAGCGCAAGCGGTCAAAACATGGCCATGATGGAAAAGCAGGCTATGCGAATGGTACTTGCCCTTTCTGTCATGATTTTCTTAGCCCAGCTTTCACCGCGAACCTATGAATCACTTGCTCCACTGCTTTTCTTTTGTGGCGTTATATTGCTTCTGGGCGTTCTCTTTTTTGGTGAATCTTCCAAAGGGGCTCAACGATGGCTAAATTTAGGGTTTGTTCGCTTTCAGCCAGCAGAATTATTGAAACTCGCAGTACCACTTATGGTGTCACGCTATATCGGTAAACAACCATTACCCCCTACATTTAAAATGTTGGCCATATCATTAGTTATGGTCTTCGTACCGACAATTTTAATTGCCAAACAACCCGATCTTGGTACCTCAATTTTAATTGCTGCATCCGGGATTTTTGTTATCTTCCTGGCCGGCATCAGTTGGAAAATTATTTTAACTGCTGTCGTTGCACTTGGTGGGTTTATACCTATTCTGTGGTTTTTCTTAATGCGGGAATACCAGAAAGTTCGGGTAAGAACCTTATTTAATCCAGAATCCGATCCTTTAGGCGCCGGCTATCACATCATTCAAAGTAAAATCGCTATTGGCTCTGGTGGTATCTTTGGTAAGGGCTGGTTACACGGAACACAATCCCAACTTTCATTCTTACCAGAGCGTCATACTGACTTTATTTTTGCTGTTATTGCTGAAGAATGGGGACTAATCGGAATTATATTACTGCTGTCCGTTTATCTGTTTATCATTGGTCGGGGTTTGTATCTGGCCAGTAATGCTCAGACGGCCTTTGGCAAAATGATGGGGGGCAGTATTGTTCTGAGCTTCTTCGTCTATGTTTTTGTAAATATGGGCATGGTGAGTGGAATTTTACCTGTTGTTGGCGTTCCTTTGCCATTAATCAGTTATGGTGGTACTTCCATGGTCACACTAATGGCCGGTTTTGGCATTTTAATGTCTATCCATACCCACAGAAAGGCATTTTCAAAGGCAACCTAACATGAACCTGAGACACATCCTCCCTGCATGTTTTACATTGGCAATTTTAGCTGGTTGTAGTAGTAGCACCACAACCGGACGTTATGATATTAAAGATGACGTTGCTCCCGACGCACCAATATCCGTGGATCATATTGAAGATGCCAGCCCTAAATACGAACCGTATAGTACGGGTGGTAACAAAGATTATTCGGTTTTAGGTCAGTCTTATAAAGTACTCAGAACAGTTGATGGTTTTAAACAAAAGGGAAAAGCGTCATGGTACGGGAAAAAGTTTCATGGCCATAAAACCTCTAATGGCGAAGTTTATGATATGTATTCTATGACTGCAGCCCATAAGACGCTCCCAATACCAAGTTATGTAAAAGTAACGAATGTAGACAATGGTAAAGCAGCAGTTGTCAGAATTAATGATCGTGGACCCTTTCATTCAGGACGAATCATTGACTTAAGTTACGCAGCTGCCTATAAGTTAGGAGTCATTGAAACAGGAACAGCCAATGTTGAAATAGAGGCTATACCAACGTCTAAAAAAAATGTTACAACAGATCCTAACGCAATAGATGGCTATGTTATTCAGGTATTTTCATCAAAATATATGGATAGTTCGCGAACTTTATCTCAAGATTTGAGTCAAAGGTTATCAGTGACAAGTTTTATTGATGATACTGATGGCTATCACCGGGTATTTCTTGGACCATTTCAAGATTATATCCAAACAGAAAAAACTCTGGAGCAAGTGAAATTACTTGGTTACCAGACTGCATTTATTAAGAAACACAGTGTGACTCAATAGATTAACCAGCAAATACTTATCGTGAATAACTGTTAACGAAAGTCGTTTCTGATAAGATACCAACAACAGATAATAAATATCGTATAAACCATGAAAAAAAATACAGTAATAACTTCTCTTCTTACAACTTCCGTCGTTTTGTCAGCCTCGCTTTCATTCTCTGTTAGTGCTGCTCCTATTGTAGTACCAGATGCGCCTCAAATTGCAGCAAAAGGCTATGTACTGATGGATTATCATTCAGGTAAAGTCATTGCTGAAAAAGAAATGAATACCAAACTGGCTCCTGCCAGCCTGACAAAAATGATGACAAGTTATGTGATCGGTCAGGAAATTGCCCGCGGCAATATTTCTAATGATGATGATGTTGTTATCAGTAAAAATGCCTGGGCAAAAAACTTTCCTGAATCATCAAAAATGTTCATCGAAGTTGGTACAACCGTTAAAGTCAGAGACTTAAACCAAGGCATTATCGTTCAGTCTGGTAACGATGCCTGTGTTGCAATGGCAGAACACGTTGCTGGATCTGAAGACGCATTTGTTGATTTAATGAACGCCTGGGCAAGTTCCTTGGGGATGAAAAACACCCATTATACCAACGTTCATGGCCTTGATGATCCAAGTTTATATTCAACCCCTTACGATTTAGCCCTGCTTGGTCAGGCGCTTATCCGTGATGTTCCTAATGAATATAAAATTTATGCAGAGAAAAAATTCACCTACAACGGCATTACTCAATACAACCGTAACGGTCTGTTATGGGATAAAAGCATGCATGTTGACGGTATAAAAACCGGGCACACAAGTGGTGCCGGATACAACCTGGTAAGCTCTGCGACAGAAGGAGACATGCGACTGGTTGCTGTTGTAATGGGGACTCACAGTGAAGATGCGCGTAAATCTGAAAGTAAAAAGCTATTAAGTTATGGCTTCCGTTTCTTTGAAACAGTTGCTCCGCATAAAGCTGGAGAAACATTTATTAAAGAACGTATCTGGATGGGTAACAAAGATGAAGTTCCATTAGGTGTTGATAAAGATACCTATGTCACCCTACCTCGTGGCCAGGCAAAAGATCTCAAAGCAAGCTTTGTCTTAGAAAAAGAACTTGAAGCTCCAATTAAGAAAGGTGATGTCGTTGGTAAGTTATATTATCAGTTAGACGGTAAAGATGTTGCTCAATACCCACTGATTGCATTAGAAGATGTAGACAAAGGTGGTATGTTTAGTCGTCTATGGGACTACATTATCTTGTTATTCAAAGGCTTGTTTTAATCTATAAAACAAATTAAGAAAAAGCCACCTTGAGTGGCTTTTTCTTTGGCTTGAGATTATCCAAAATAACCAGTAGTATTCACGCAAATTGTTACAGACCAATTGGGGTATCAGCTAATGTTAACTATTAACTCAGACGCAAAATTGAAAGATCTGCTTGAGTTCCCATGTTCATTTACTTACAAAGTAATGGGACATGCGAAACCAGAATTACCAGACCTTGTTATTGAAGTCATACAGCGTCATGCTCCTGGTGATTACACTCCAGTTGTAAAACCAAGTGCAAAAGGAAACTATCATTCTATTTCCGTTAATATTACAGCGACGTCAATTGAACAAGTTGAAATTCTTTATAAAGAACTCGGAGAAATCGACATCGTCCGGGTTGTTCTATAATCATTTGTATAATATTTTTTAATAATTAAAATTTATTTTAAAGCAGCTCCGGCTGCTTTTATTTTATAAATCAATAAGTTTAGATAATCCACTCAATTAATACGGTGAAAAAATATCATTCAAAGGTAGTGAGATTGTTCATTCGCGTTTATAATCTTTTTACTTTATTAATTATGGCGAGCATCTTCAGTGAATAACGAACTCATTGTTAAATATTTGGGTCGACAAGATTACGGCCCGATCTTAGAAGCAATGCACAGTTTTACCGATCAACGTACTGATACTACGATCGACGAAGTTTGGTTGGTTGAGCATAATCCTGTCTTTACTCAAGGTCAGGCAGGAAAGCCCGAACACATTTTAGATGCTGGTAATATCCCTGTTATTCAAAGTGATCGCGGTGGTCAGGTAACGTATCATGGCCCTGGTCAAATCGTCGCTTATTTTCTAATCGATCTCCGCAAAAAAAGATTAGGTGTAAGACAATTAGTGACGCATATAGAAAATATGGTCATCGATACACTAAAGTATTTTGATATAGAAGCGAAATCCCGACCAGATGCTCCTGGTGTTTATGTTAACGGGAAAAAAATATGTTCATTAGGGCTAAGAATACGTAAAGGTTGCTCATTTCATGGGCTGGCCCTCAATGTCAATATGGATCTGTCTCCGTTTTTAAGAATCAATCCTTGTGGATATCAGGGAATGGAGATGGTTCAGGTTAAAGACCTCAATGGTCAGGCTGATATTAGAATAGTAGAAAAACAATTAATATCAGAATTAGTAGCAGCACTAGGCTACGATAAAGTCACCTACAGCACAGAAGTAATGAATCATGAGTAAACCAATTCAGATGGAAAAAGGCGTAAAATATCGTGACGCCGATAAGATGGCATTAATTCCAGTCAAAAACATGCCGGAAGAACAAAAAGAGGTTCTACGTAAACCTGAATGGATGAAAATAAAACTACCATCCGATAGTCAGCGTATCCGGGATATTAAAGACGCTATGCGCAAAAATAACCTTCACTCGGTATGTGAAGAAGCCTCTTGTCCCAATCTGGCAGAATGTTTCCATCATGGTACCGCTACTTTCATGATTTTAGGGGCAATTTGTACCCGTCGCTGCCCATTCTGTGATGTTGCTCATGGCCGCCCTTTGACACCCAATGCTGAAGAACCACAGAAATTGGCTCAAACCATTCAGGATATGAAGCTTAAATATGTGGTTATCACTTCTGTAGACAGAGATGATCTTCGCGATGGTGGTGCTCAGCATTTTGCTGACTGTAATAAAGCTATCCGAGAGAAAAGTCCTGATATTCGAATTGAAACACTTGTTCCTGATTTCCGTGGCCGAATGGATCGTGCATTGGAAGCGTTAAACGATAATCCACCAGATGTATTCAATCACAATCTGGAAACAGCACCTCGTTTGTATCGCAAAGTTCGTCCAGGTGCCAACTATCAGTGGTCATTAGATCTTCTGAAAAAATTCAAGCAGCAACATCCTGCAGTGCCAACGAAATCAGGCTTGATGATGGGGCTTGGTGAAACCAAAGAAGAAATCATCGAAGTATTGAAAGACCTTAGAGCTCATGGTGTAACCATGCTAACGCTGGGGCAGTATCTGGCACCAAGCCGACACCATTTACCGGTCGAACGCTATGTACCACCAGAGGAGTTTGACGAATTAAAACAAATTGCGCTGGATTTAGGTTTCACACACGCAGCCTGTGGACCATTTGTTCGCTCTTCTTATCATGCCGATCTACAGGCGAAAGGTGAGGAAGTGAAGTAAAACTTCTTTTTCCTGCTACAAATATCTCTATTTGGCCTAGATTTGTTGAAAGTCTGCGTGTTGTTTTATAGTCTCTAATGAGATGCCAAGACTTAGCAAGGAATAGTAGTTATGAAAATTTTGAGCGCATTAGGCGTATTGTCGGCAAGTATTTTGTTAGCTGGCTGCGCTACAAACACAAAAGAAGACAACTATCGTGAAGCGTCATTTGAGTTATGTAACACCGAAGTAAAAATTTACTCTCTTGATAATGATGGTCGTGTTCGTATCGTTTGTTCTGATGGTTCCAAATTTGCGCTTAAACAAGAATCAACTCTTGATGTAATGCGCAACATCAATATTGAATATTGCGATGGTGAAGGTCTGGGTAAATTCTCTGAGACTGATACCTACTACTTGTTCAAATGTAAGTCCGGACAAGCATTAATGATTACCAAAGACTAATCCAGAAAGACTATATGGTGAACATAGGCCCTTAAAAGGGCCTATGTTTCATTTCCGTTTTTTATTAGCCAACCATAAAAACTGATACGGCATTAATGTCACTTGAGACAATCGATCTTCGTACACCTGATCGGTCAGTAAATCAGTCCAGTCATCCGTGGCAATTAAGTTCAGCTCTGATAAATTAAAGGACTGAGGTTCACTGGTCACATTGAAAATAGCAAACAAACTTTGCTGCCGTCCCAGACTTTGCCGCCAGAAAGCAAAAAGGTTATCACCCATGTGCATAATGTACTGAGTTGCATTCGGATGAAATGCAGGCTGGGCACGACGAATTTTCGCTAAACGGGTCATGGCATTAAATACTTTCTGATGATGCGTTTCAGTATTTAATTCCTCATCTAATTTTTCCATATCCCAGATATGACGGTTAATTGAGCGGAATTGCCCGGTATTTTCTACCCGGTCATAATCGTTCTCTGTCCCCAATAATGAATGAATATAGAAAGCAGGAACGCCCTCAAGAGCCATCTGAATACCAGCTGCACAAACAAACCGGGCAAACTGCCATTGATCCGGACCTGCCTGCACTGAGCCACTTAATGCATCCCACAAACTAATATTGATTTCGTAAGGTTTCGCTTCCCCCTCTGGAGTGGTTCGTGAACTCACTTTTCCACCAAATTTTTTCATGGTTGTTATCAGAGAATCCAGTTCCCATTCAGATAACAGACCTTCGGTTGGTCTTAACCCTACTCCGTCATGCGAGGCCACAAAATTTAAATAAGTCGTTCCCTGCTGAGCTGGAGGCATTCGCATCAGCCAGCTTTTAAGGTGTGCGCAATTTCCCGTCACCAGTGTATTAATTAACAAGGGAGGCAGGGAAAAGTTATAAATCAGATGAGCTTCGTTAGCATTACCAAAATAGGTTAAGTTTTCCTGATTTGGGATATTGGTTTCTGTAATAATAACGGCACTGGGTGCCCAATGTTCAATCAGCAAACGCAGTAGCCGAATCATTTCATGGGTATTGGGTAAATTAATACAGCTTGTTCCCGGAGACTTCCACAAAAATGCCACAGCATCAAGCCTGAACCAACGAATGCCCTTCTCTAAATACAATCGGATAATACTCAGAAATTCGAGTAACACATCCGGGTTCTCAAAATTCATATCGACCTGATCATGACTGAAGGTACACCAAACGTATTTGATCCCTTCTTTGGTCTGAACCTCCCGCAACAAAGGAGAAGTTCTGGGCCGAACAACATGACTTAAATCCGCCTCGGGGGCAGCTTCATAAAAATAGCCTTTGCCCGGCGACTGATCAGACTTATAGTTCTCAAACCACATGCTACGGCTGGAACAATGGTTTATAACCAAATCGCCCATCACTTTGAAACGTTTCGCGATCTCTGTAACATCTTCCCACTGTCCACTGGAAGGATTCACAGAAGTATAATCAATAACACTAAAACCATCATCAGAACTGTATGGGAAAAAAGGCAATAAATGCACCACAGAAATTGATTCACTTAACCGGTTTTTCAAAAACCGATTGAGTGTTTCAAGTGGTGCCTTTCCCTTTTCCCTTAGCGTATCTGCATAGGTAATAAGCATAATGTCGGACTGATTCCACAAATTCCGGTGAGGTTTAGGCGATTCAGTATTCGGCTCAAGATTAAATGTTGTCAGACACTTGCGGGCAAGTTCCCCTGCATCCATTTGGGGATACAACACCTGTAAATGCCCGATTAAACGTTGCTCTAAATGAGAGGGCGTACTATTTTCCATAATATCCAGCCTTTAACTCAGTAATTCAAAGGATTAATCAAATAATTATTTTACAAAAAATAACTACTCGGATTCGGGTTGAGATTCAGGACCATACTCTTGCATATCCAGCTCAACCTGTCTCTCAAGCTGATTAAGCACATTAGGAAATGCGCTAACGACTCGGTTCCAGCACGGCATAAATGGCGCTTCCATTGGATTATCTAAATACATTTCACCCGCTTTCATAATATTGCCGGCAAAGAGTTCCACCGTTTGCTCTTCAACATGAATATCCAGTTTTAAACCGTTAATAGCCGCATCATTGCGATAAGCATTCACATAGTCTAACGCGATTCGATAATAACTGGCTTTAATTGATCGGAACGTTTCCTGATTAAAGATGATTCCGTGAGTGGCAAGTTTACGGAAAACCGCTTTAGTAATATCAATGGACATCTTAGATAATCCACCGTCGTCGTTTTCAGCAGAAAGATCCTGGTGTTTATGGTCGTATGCATCAGCGATATCCACCTGACAAAGGCGGTTAGTTGAATAATTCATATACATTTCACTCAATACACCGACTTCCAACCCCCAGTCACTCGGAATTCTTAAATCCGTCATAACATCACGGCGGAAAGAAAACTCTCCGGCTAACGGATAAAGATAACTATCGAGATATTCGAGATACTCTAAATGGCCAAATACCTTTTTAAGGGAACGAATTAATGGGGTAACTAATAACCGGGTTACCCTTCCGTTCATTTTTCCATTCGCAATTCGGGCGTAATACCCTTTGCAGAATTCATAGTTAAAATTGGGATTCGCTACCGGATAGATTAATCTGGCAAGTAAACTTCTGTCATAAGTGACAATATCGCAATCGTGCATAGCCACAGATTCGGCCTGACCCGCCGCTAATGTATAGCCCATACAGAACCAGACATTTCGCCCTTTTCCCGGTTCCGTCGGAGAAAGATCTTCACTTTTTAAAATTTCATCAATCGCTTTTAATCTTGGGCCATCATTCCAGAGGACTTTGGTTCTTTGGGGCAATACAGAAAAGAATTTCAACGCTTCCCGGTACTGTTCTTCTGTCGCCCGATCAAGCCCGATAACGATTTCACTTAGATAAGGTACTTTTTTAAGATGCTCAATTATATTAGGCATTGCATCTGTTTCTAATTCAGAATAGAGACATGGCAAAATTAAGGACATTGAGCGTGTCTTAGCAAACTCACAAAGTTCTGCTTCTAATTCCTCTACAGGGCGGTCCGATAAATTATGTAGAGTTGTAACAATTCCATTTTGATAAAAATCACCCATTGGAGATCTCCTTGTTAGTTAGCTACAGTCATTAATCAATGACTGCAGTACATTCTTATGACTTCAAGCTTACAGATCCTCTTGGTTTAAAATACGTTCGATTTCCTCAGCCCAACCAGACGGACCGTAACTTTTTGATATGATGGCATCACCACGATTTGGGACAACAGGAGGATTGTGGACAGGAGAACGAACTACGATCGGTATATCGACCGTTTTTAACATTCCCACATCATTTTCACCATCACCAAGAGCAACGGTAACAACGGACTGATTCCATACAGATTGATAAGCTTGAGTTAACCAGTTCATCGCCGATGCCTTATCACAGGACTCTCCCATCAGGTGGACAAAACGCCCACCTTTCTGAACCTGAATACCGAAAGGCTTCAGTTTTTCTTTAAACCTAAGAAGTTCCTCGTCACTTCCATTCCAGATGAGTGGTTCAGTGTATTCCCGTTTCATCGCCAGAGCGGCATTGTCATGGTGTAACCCGGTAACATCCACAACATCCTGAACCGACAAATCGTTGAAACCAATAAAACGAAACTCATCTTTAAACTTATTTGCAGCGTTAATTAGTACCCGACGTTTGGGACCGAATGCTTTACACCAGTAATCACCAGCATCAATAAGGGATGGATCCGTTAATTTTTTAATCGACTTAGGAATATAAACAGCGGCACCATTTTCAGTAATAAATGGATGATGATGATTTAACTTACGACGCAAATCAGCCAGCTCAGAAAATGTTTTACTCGTATTCAGTATCCATGGAATACTTCTGTTTTCTAACATTTCTATCGCTGGTAAAGCGGCTTCAAAGCTATATGTATAATGATCGAGCAATGTTCCATCAAGATCGGAATAGATTATCAGTTTTGTCATGAAATATTGTCGGCATACACACCAATCAAGATGATGGTGAATACCTCTCCTTATTCATTTTTAAATTCGATAAAATCCAAAACCGGAGTTTCAGATTTACCTAATAATGTAAAAAGCAAATATTAAGCCAACTAAAAAACTCATTGTTTCAGCTAAGTATAGTAAAAACTTA
This sequence comes from uncultured Vibrio sp., assembly GCA_963676525.2. Taxonomy (GTDB): domain Bacteria; phylum Pseudomonadota; class Gammaproteobacteria; order Enterobacterales; family Vibrionaceae; genus Vibrio. Next base: position 528,539 of record CAXXNB010000011.1, on the reverse strand, counting down.
CACTTTTAGATTAAAAATTCCGACAGTTTTGAAATCAAACAGGCATCACTGCACTAAATCGATGCAACAATACTAAGTCAAATGCATATAAAGATAAATAGAAAGGAAAGAAATAGAAGGGGTAAAAGGTGTATGAAGAAAAAAAAGACTCAGGCCTAAACCTGAATCTTTATATTCTGAATTACGGTTAAATAGTGAAAAACTATTACGCGTAAACTGGCAGACGTTTACAAATTTCTAAAACTTTTTCTTTTGTTGCTGCGATAACACTTTCATCATTTACATTATCAAGCACATCACACATCCAGTTTGCCAGTGCTTTTGCATCTTCAACAGTGAAACCACGACGAGTGATTGCAGGAGAACCAACACGGATACCAGAAGTCACAAATGGGCTACGGGGATCGTTTGGTACTGAGTTTTTGTTTACTGTAATATTTGCCGCACCTAATGCCGCATCAGCTTCTTTACCAGTAATATCTTTGTCGATTAAATCAACAAGGAACAGGTGGTTTTCAGTACCGTTGGAAACGATTTTGTAACCACGAGCCTGGAATTCAGCAACCATTGCTTTTGCGTTTTGAACAACACGTTCCTGATATGCTTTGAATTCAGGTTCCATTGCTTCTTTGAACGCAACTGCTTTACCAGCGATAACGTGCATTAAAGGACCACCCTGACCACCAGGGAAAACAGCTGAATTTAGCTTTTTATACATATCTTCGCCAGCGTTTGAAAGAATCAAACCACCACGAGGACCAGCAAGAGTTTTGTGAGTTGTTGTACTTACTACGTGAGCAAAAGGTACTGGAGATGGGTATACACCAGCAGCAATCAAACCCGCTACGTGAGCCATATCAACAAATAAGTATGCACCAACTTTATCCGCGATTTCACGCATACGTTTCCAGTCAACAACCTGAGAATACGCAGAGAAACCACCGATGATCATTTTTGGTTTGTGCTCAAGAGCTAACGCTTCCATTTCATCGTAATCGATTTGACCATTTGCATCGATACCGTATGGAATAACGTTGTAATGTTTACCAGAGAAGTTTACTGGTGAACCGTGAGTTAAGTGACCACCGTGAGCAAGGCTCATACCAAGCACAGTATCACCTGGGTTTAATAGCGCCATATATACTGCACTATTAGCCTGAGAACCAGAGTGTGGCTGTACGTTAGCGTATTCACACTCAAACAATTTACAAGCACGTTCAATTGCTAAAGCTTCTGCTTTATCTACATACTCACAACCGCCGTAGTAACGTTTACCAGGATACCCTTCAGCATATTTGTTAGTTAGCTGAGAACCTTGTGCTTCCATTACACGTGGGCTTGTGTAGTTTTCTGAAGCGATTAGTTCAATGTGTTCTTCCTGACGAAGAGTTTCTTCCTGGATAGCTGCATATAGCTCTGGATCATAATCAGCGATGTTCATATCACGCTTAAGCATCTGTATCTCCTGACTCAGATTAACTGAATGGTTTAAACGGCTCTGTGACCTTACGCAAACGTTTTCGTCACCGAATTGGCGCGTATTCTACATAAATTGATATGTGTCATAAAGTACAAATTACACTTTTTATCATGCAGAATTTTCATGATCGTAAAGTCGACACTATCTTTGCAAAATTCAAAGGAATTAAACGGCCGTGTCAATTTTGGTGATTTACACCTGTAAAACTGTTGTTACATAGGTTTACCTGAATTTTATCGCGACGGCTACCTAAATTTCACACTTTTCCATATTATACCCAAGTAATTTCAAGATGCTTGTTCAGCGAGAATTTATTAGCTTCTAGGCAAGGCACTGATTTGAATACATAGTGGTTCTACGTTGAAAATCAGTAACGCAGTATAGAAGCTAATAAAACTCGCCCTTTGGGAGCTCATCAACGAGCCCATTTCTGTGTCAAATAACTTCGAAAGGGAATAGCCATTACTTCAGTTATTTTCCTTGAACTGAACCCGTTGATGAAGCTCTGAATCCTGCATTTTGAAACTACTTGGGTATATCGTATCTCAAGTGTTCAAAAGATAGATGACAACATGGAAAAGCACACACAAAAAGAAGATATCATTGCAATTTTGACTGGTACTTTTATATTTTCTCAGGGAATTCTTTTTCTTCAGGCTGGCCAACTGGTGACCGGTGGTACTGCGGGGCTGGCGTTATTACTTACTCACTTAACTCCCCTTTCGTTTGGTGTTCTGTATTTTTGGGTAAACTTGCCCTTTTATCTTTTAGCCTGGAAACGTTTTGGTCCGGTGTTTTCAATCAGTACCGCTATTTCGTGTGCCATAGTCTCAATATTCTCGGACTATCTACATTATTTTATTTCTTTAGACAGTCTTAATACTCTTTATTGTGCCATCACTGGTGGTTTACTAATGGGGCTTGGTATGCTCATTCTGTTCCGCCACAGATCAAGCCTGGGTGGATTTAATGTGTTTTGCCTGTTTATTCAGGATAAATTCGGCATTTCAGTTGGTAAAACTCAAGTTTGTATCGATAGCGCAATTGTGATTGCTTCTTTTATATACTTGCCGTATCAAACCGTTCTTACTTCTATATTAAGTGTTGTTTTCCTGAATATTGTTTTAGGTATGAATCACAAACCCAGTCGTTATATTGTGAACTATAAACCGATACGATAATTCAGCGAAATGTTCACATAACACTCTAATCTGGCTGCCTTTGTCCAAAAAGGCAGCATTTGATTTAAAATTACAAGAAAAGTCTTTACACAATGAGCGAGTTTGTTATGATGCGCTCCGCACTCACGAGATGGAACGGGAAACATCACGTGTTTTAATACCCTGGAGGGGTTCCCGAGTGGCCAAAGGGAGCAGACTGTAAATCTGCCGGCTCCGCCTTCGATGGTTCGAATCCGTCCCCCTCCACCATATTCTTCTCTTCGTGAGAAAAACTTGATTGAATGTGTTGGGAAAACTTCAATTAAGCTTATTCTGATAAAGAATAGGAAAACCCCTGGAGGGGTTCCCGAGTGGCCAAAGGGAGCAGACTGTAAATCTGCCGGCTCCGCCTTCGATGGTTCGAATCCGTCCCCCTCCACCATATTCTTCTCTTCGTGAGAAAAACTTGATTGAACGTGTTGGGAAAACTTCAGTTAAGCTTATTCTGATAAAGAATAGGGAAATACCCTGGAGGGGTTCCCGAGTGGCCAAAGGGAGCAGACTGTAAATCTGCCGGCTCCGCCTTCGATGGTTCGAATCCGTCCCCCTCCACCATATTCAAAGCCTGGCACTCGCCAGGCTTTTTTGCTATCTATATAAAAATCACCTGCATAAAAACATACAAAAGAGGGCAACCCAAAATGGTCACCCCTATCTTCATTAGATTCGTACTACTGTTATTTGTTATTTTTCAAAAAGGCCGGAACATCTTTAATACTGTCTAACACAACTGTAGCCAAGGCTTCACCTTTATCTGTAACAGGTTTACCGGTACGCACCAGAATCTTGGTCCTTACACCAGCAGCTTCTGCAGCCATAAGATCTTCGGCTTTATCACCAACCATTACCGAGTTAGCCATATCGATTTTCAGAAAATCACGCGCATCGATAAACATTCCCGGTTTAGGTTTGCGGCAGTCACAGTCCTGCTTATATTTACCTATGCCGTGTTCCGGGTGATGAGGACAGTAATAAATACCGTCAAATTCCACCCCATTATCGATGAAGTTCCAGTCCATCCACTGAGTCAGAGACAGAAAGCGATCTTCACTATATATACCACGCGCTATACCCGCCTGATTCGTGACTAAAACCAGTAAATATCCCATATCCTGCAACGCTTTCGTTGCTTCGAATACGCCTTCGATAAACTCAAAATCATGCTCATCATGGACATATCCGTGATCAACATTTATTACTCCATCTCGATCTAAAAATACTGCTGGTTTTGACAAAATAGGATTCTCTGTATGTAGTTTGGACAAATTATTACATGCTTTATTTCTTTCATCACTATCTAATTACAAAACATTTAGTAAATTAACCCCATTTAGACGTCTAGACGTAAATAATTCTATTGACACAACTGCGCTGAAACCATAGCATCCACTACAGTTTTACATGAATAGTGACATATTCATCTAATTTTCCCTGCTTAGGTCGTGTCGAATGATTGAAATTAATCAAGTAAACAAAGTGTTCTATCAAGGTGAAAAGGAAATTAACGCCTTAAAAGACATAAACTTAACTATTCAGCAAGGAACCATTTTTGGGGTTATCGGATCTTCAGGTGCAGGGAAAAGTACTCTGATTCGTTGTGTAAACATGCTAGAGGCACCAACCTCTGGTTCTGTTATTGTTGATGGTGTAGATCTTACTAAATTAAGTACAAAAAAACTGTCTGAAGCCAGACGAAATATTGGCATGATTTTCCAACATTTCAACCTGCTTTCTTCCAGAACGGTTTTTGAAAATATTGCTCTTCCTCTGGAATTAGCCAATAAAGATAAAGCATATATCTCCCGTAAGGTAAATGAACTACTGGAGCTGGTTGGTCTTTCGGACAAAAAACAAAGTTATCCTTCTAATTTGAGTGGTGGACAGAAACAGCGTGTTGCGATTGCAAGGGCCCTTGCCTGTGAACCTAAAGTACTACTATGTGATGAAGCGACCAGTGCTTTAGATCCTGCTACAACGCAATCTATTCTTAAGCTGCTTAAAGAAATAAACAGAAAACTGAACATCACTATCTTACTTATTACTCATGAAATGGACGTAGTAAAAAGCATCTGTCATGAAGTTGCGATTATCGGTGGTGGTGAACTGGTTGAGAAAGGTACCGTTGGTGAGATTTTCTCTCACCCGAAAACCGAGCTGGCGCATCAGTTTATTCGCTCGACTCTGGATCTTTCTATACCAGAAGATTTTCAGGAGCGTCTGCATCCAACCAGAGTCGAAGACAGTCATCCGCTGCTCCGTTTAGAGTTTACTGGTGCAACCGTTAATGCCCCGCTGGCATCGCAGATTTCAAGAAAATTCAATGTCGACATCAATATCTTAAGTTCCGATATTGATTATGCCGGCGGTGTGAAATTCGGTATGTTGCTCGCGGAAATGTTTGGAACACAAGAAAACGACGAAGCCGCTATTCAGTATCTTCGTGATCATCACGTAACAGTAGAGGTATTAGGTTATGTCATTTGATGTTATTGCGAACTGGATTGCAGACAATAGCGCACTTATTCTCGGTGCAACATGGCAAACTATCTATATGGTTGCCGTATCGGGTATTGTTGGTTTTGCTATCGGTATCCCTTTAGGTGTAATTCTCCATATCACCAAAAAAGGTGGTTTGGCTGAAAACACCAGATTCAACCAAATACTCGGTGCTATCGTGAATATCGGTCGTTCAGTGCCCTTCCTGGTACTGATGGTTGCCATTATCCCGGTGACTAAATTAATCGTGGGCACTTTTATCGGCACAACAGCTGCCATTGTACCTTTGACCATTGGTGCTATCCCATTTGTGGCACGCCTGATTGAAAGTGCGTTACTGGAAGTCCCATCAGGCCTTGTCGAAGCCGCGCAAGCTATGGGAGCAAGACCACTACAAGTAATCACTAAAGTACTGCTACCAGAAGCATTACCCACTATTCTTAATTCAGTCACCATAACACTGGTTACTTTAGTCAGCTACTCAGCCATGGCGGGTACCGTTGGTGGTGGTGGTCTGGGGGATGTTGCTATTCGCTATGGATTCTACCGTTATGACATTATTGTCATGGCTGTAACAGTTGTAATGCTTATTGTTCTGGTACAAATAATCCAATCAATCGGTGACGCTGTGGTGCGCCGGGTTGATCACAGATAAAAATATATAATTAATACTTAATTTAAAGGAGTCGCTCATGAAATTTAGCCTGAAAGGTTTATTGACTATAGCAGCTGCAGCTTCTGCTCTCGTTTTAGCGGGCTGCGGTGACAAAACAGCAGAAAATAACAAAATCAAACTTGGCGTCATCGCTGGTGCTGAATCTCAGGTTGCTGAAGTTGCTAAAAAAGTAGCTAAAGAAAAATACAATCTGGATGTTGAACTGGTTACGTTCACTGATTATGTAACCCCTAACGCAGCATTAGATGACGGTTCAATCGATATCAACGCATTCCAGCACAAACCATATTTAGACGCTCAAATCGCTGACCGTGGTTACAAACTGGCTATTGCTGGCAACACGTTCGTATATCCTATCGCTGGCTATTCAAAAACCATTAAATCTGTTGATGAAGTACAAGATGGCGATCGTATCGCTGTACCCAATGACCCGACAAACCTGGGTCGTTCTCTGCTTCTGTTACAACAACAAGGTCTGATTACACTTAAAGATGGTGCAGGTCTTAAAGCAACAGTCGGCGACGTTGTTGAAAATCCGAAAAATCTTGAAATTGTTGAACTTGATGCCGCTCAGTTACCTCGTTCTCTGGACGATGTGACTATCGCTATCATCAACAATACCTTTGCCAGCCAGCTTGATCTAAGCCCGGACAAAGACGGTATTTTTGTTGAAGACAAAGAATCTCCATACGTAAACCTGATTGTCGCTCGTGAAGACAACGTGAATTCTGAAAACGTGAAAAACTTTGTGAAAGCCTATCAGACAGAAGAAGTTTACAAAGCGGCATTTGATATTTTCAAAGGTAGTATTGTAAAAGGTTGGTAATCAGTTAAAGATTTATCAACGCAACGTATTGATAGCATAGAAAAATGGTCAGCAATTGCTGACCATTTTTTATTGTTTTGCAGACAGTTAATTTCAGATAGTTACAGTTTGAGAAAATCCCAGGAAATATTGGATACGATCCGGCATTTATCACATTTGAAATGAAAAATATCATGTAGTGGTTCAGCCAGTCGCCACTCACCGCCACAACAGGGGCATTTACGTTGCTTCTGTTCTTCCAGCGAAGTTCCACCGACCTGATACTGATAATAATAGGTAGGAATCTTGGTTATATATTCGATGCGTCCACGTAAATCCCGGCCTCTGCGGAAAAGATCACTACTGACATCTGTTATTTCTCTTAACGCGGCATGTTCCGCCCGGCAGCCACCCGCCATTTGTAATTCATCACATGCCTGCCATTCCGTCTGCCATTTAATTATTGCTTTATGATCACCGTTAAGCGTTGGTGGGTTCCGATATAAAGGAATGGGCTTTAAGCTGTCGCCATCACGCAATGGAGAGCAGGTATGCACATAGGTAGTATATAGGAGCTGCCATGCAGGTGTACCACGCTCTGCGGTTTCCTCCGAATTCAGATCCTGCCCCAACACTTTTACTTTGGGCGCCAGAACCGCCGCCTGTGTCAGTCTTTCCAGACAGACTTTGACATAATCAGAATGATTTGCCGGATGTAAACTGTCTTTCTCCGGGCATACCGCTCGTACAAAAAACTCCCCTTCTCCCACAATTACCGGGAATTCCCGACCCAAAATCTGACCATTAAACCGCAGTGCTTCCACAAGACCATTAATGGCTTTTTCTACAGCACTAAATGTAGTGTTATCAAAACACTCAAATTTCAACTCTACAACATACATAGTTATACAACTGGCTCTAATTTTTCTAAAAACTCAACCAGAGAATTGGCTAATACCCGGCGGTTAGATGTTCCTAATGTTTCCAGAATAACGTCACCTGAGAAGTTACATACAGAGATCACATCAATATCAGAATCAATACCTGCTATAAAAACCGTTGGCTTGACGTTTAACCGTTTTTGCATCAGCAAATGACCGATAATGTTTTCCTGAAGACGGCCAAAGTCGTCATCATTCCAGACCTGAATTAAGGTCAGTTCTTCATTTTCAAAACTGGCTGTCATATCACCACTAAAGAAAGAACCAAAAAACTCATGAATATCAGGATGTAACTCTAATTCCATCGCTTTTTCTATATTAGAAAAATCCGCGGTAATATCTCTCTTAACTGGTCGCCATAATACGACGTCCTGATTGCGTTCCTGCACACATTCTGATGGCCAATCAACCAATTCACGATCAACGGGATCACATCCATTCTTTTGATAGAAAGCAGCCACGTACCTTTTGCCAAAGTCATTTAATGCATCTTTGACTGATAAAATCATTGTGATCTCCAATTTAACAGAACGAATGTCGATACAATAATGACACACGCCCCAGGATTGCGTAAAATTCGGTATATTCTAAACGAAAAATCTAAACGAAAAAATCTTGAAATATGAGTAAATATTCAGACTCAGAAGAACTCAAAGGGTTGACACTAGGTCATGCCACTGAGTATGCAACTTCCTATGACCCATCATTGTTACAACCTGTCCCTAGAAAGTTAAACCGTGACGATATTCATATATCGGAACCACTTCCATTCTTCGGCAGTGATGTTTGGACATTGTATGAATTATCATGGCTAAATACTAAAGGGTTACCTCAGGTATCAATAGGTTATGTCATTATTCCTGCGACGAGTCAGAATTTGATTGAGTCTAAGTCATTCAAGTTGTATCTCAATAGCTATAATCAAACCAAGTTTGAAAGCTGGGAAGAAGTTCACGCCAGACTTGTAACAGATTTGTCAGCTTGTGCCGGAGAAGAGGTTTCTGTCGAGCTTCATTCTGTCGATAATTTTACTCATCAGAGAATTGCTTCAATGGAAGGTGAGTGTATCGATGATCAGGATATTGCAATTGACGGTTATGAATTTAATGCAGAACTACTTCAGAACTCAATAAGTGACAAAGTTGTAAAAGAAACTCTGCACAGCCACCTGCTGAAATCAAATTGCCTGATCACAAATCAGCCAGATTGGGGCAGTGTTGAAATATCATACGAAGGCAAGCAAATTAATCGTGAATCACTCCTACGCTACATAGTGTCTTTCAGACAACATAATGAATTTCATGAACAATGTGTTGAACGTATTTTTACGGATATTATGCGTTTTTGCTCCCCGGAAAAACTGACTGTTTACGCTCGTTATACCCGTCGAGGCGGACTGGATATCAACCCATATCGCTCAACTGAAAATAATAGTCCATCAAACCTATTACGTATGGCCAGACAATAACAACATTTTTGGAGTATTAATGTTCCGTCATCTGTGGAGAAAGTTCGTCTTTATCTTATCATTATGCCTGCTATCTACTATAGCTTTAGCAAATGGTTACACCTACACATCTGCTGAGCTCAATGAAGCAAGCTTATTGCTTGATATTTCTCCACAGCAAACCAAACAGCTAATGACCACGTATTTAACGGAACGTAAGCTGGCAACTACGACAGAACAGAGCCCGTCAACTGCCTCCCGAAACGAAACAGATACCCGAATCCGGACCCCTCGTTCTACAGTAGAAGCCCTGCAGATTCTGGCAGACGCCGAGTTTTTACTGGGAAGAAAAGATCAGGCAATGTCACATATTGCTGAAGCAAAAAAACTAGCCAAAGAAAATAAACTTACCGTACTTGAACTGGAACTTGAATTACAAACTATCCACCTGAACTGGGAAACAACTCACGACTCTTCAGAAGCAAGAGCCCAGCTCCGATACCTGCTTACAGTCATAGACAACATCAAAGGATTAAAATCATTAACTGAAAGCACCCAGCATAATATTTTAATGTTTCGGGCAAAAATAGCGTCCACTGAAAATGAAACAGAATTGGCAAACATGCTCTATGCTCAGGCCAAACCTTTTATTGACCAAAGTTCATCGGCAAAAACCCAAATTAACTATCATCTGGAAGTTGGACAACATTATTTAAATCATAGTAATTATAACCTGGCATTGTCAGAACTTTTAATTGCTTACTGGAGCGCGGTTGAAACCAATTCCAGTGCTCAACTGGCCAAAGCGAATACCCTGCTGGCTCGTTTATTTGAAAACAGGCATGTTTACGATCAGGCGTTAGTGTATTTATCCCAGGCCGCAGACTTTTATGATAACTATGATAATTCACCAGTTCTCGCATCGATATTAAATCAGATGGGGAATATATATTATCGGCAAGGTCGGTATAATCTGGCTTTAGTCCATTTCCTGAACATCCTTGATCATGAAAAAAAGGATCAGAATTTAGCAAAATATATTGATGTCAGAATCAACTTAGCAGCGACGTACATTCAGTTGTATAACTACCCAGTGGCAGAAGACTACCTTGAGATTGCAACATCACTATTAAAAAATACCTCTTTTAGCTTCTTGAAAGCAAAAGAAAAGTTGCAACAAGCGCGCCTCGATTTTCACCAGAAGCTTTTTGATAAAAGTCAGTCAGAAATCAATAACGCTCTGCTGTTTGCAAAGAAGACATCCGACAAACAAACAGAACTCGACAGTTACCAGTTATTAAGTCAAATTTATACGCACAAACAAGATTATGAAAATGCCCTTAAATTTGAAAAAAAATACAATGAGCTAAACAAAGCCCAACAAACAACCCTAAACCAGATAAGTGAAGATGCGTTTAATCAGCAAAAAGAATTTGTTGAGCAGACGCTTCACTTAGTTGGTCAAGAGAAAAAATTACAACAGAAAGAAAGTGATTACAGTAAACTAAAATCAGTCACTTATACTCTGCTCGCAATTACCTTTTTCTTTTTTCTTCTGGCAATCAAACGCGGCATCACTATCAGGAATAAAAATACAGAAATCAATCTGATTAACGAACATCTATTTACTCACTCCCGTTCCGAGCTGAGTAACCTGAGGATGCTAAGTGTCAACCTGCCGTCATCTCTGCGCCAAAGCAGTCGTACTTACGAGCAATGGCATATAGGTGAACTGATTCATGAACCATTAAACGACCGTCTGCGTTTTGCAATGATCGATATTCCTTTCCTACGCAACATGTATCTCGAATATGGGTTTACTGCGGGAATGGAGCTGGAACATGACTTTGGTTTGTATTTAAAAAGTAAATTAAAAAAGAATACCCGCTTATTCCATTTTACAGATGCAAACCTGCTGTATATTGAAAATAACCTCGACAGAGACACCCCACCACAAGAACTTTTCGATAAAATCAAGCAGTGGATCGATGATTTTCAGCCTTCTCGACCATTAAACCGGGTGATCCGTATAGGTATTGCTGACTATCCATTTCTTCCTAAAGCTTATACTTCCATCAATGATAAAGAATTGCTGGATATATTATTAATGGCCACCAGCGTATCCAGAGAACTCAGCATTCAGGACAAAACCAGTCATTGGGTTTATCTGAAAGCGATTGATAATGCTCCGGCGGCAAGTTTTGCATCCGACAATATTCGTAATTCGTGTAAACAGGCGATCCATCAGGGACTGATTAAAGTTCACTCATCCCATAACAATGAAGATATCATAAAGAAACTGCTCAAGAATCATTAAATTAAACCGATATATTTATAAGAAATAGTGAAAAATTAACGTTACTAGGTGTAATATCAATACTGCATTAAAGCTTCTGATTTAAATTCTTTTTAAAACAACCGATGTTGACTATGGAAAAACAATTTACAAATCTCGATCCTAAATTACGTCAGGGCGGGGAAATGCTATTGCGGCTCCCGGGACTTCCTGCAAAATTAAAACGGGATTTAAGAGATCTTTTGAATTTTCCGGCTAAAAAATCAACATCCCAGGATGATCATGCCATACGGTTATTAGGGTTATATGAACGCTCAATAAAAATTATGGCATCTAACCCCCATATGTCTGAATTTGAGCGTAGTAACTCAACTGAGCAGGAGTTACTCTCTCAATTATCGTCTGAACTTCAAATGCTGATTACTGAACTTGATTTTGATGGTGAATATGGCGAAAAACTCTTTGATATCCGGGCAAAATTACTTGTCGGTGTAAATGCACAGGAGTTGTTAGATCTTACACTGAATGTGCTGCGTCTGGTTGTTAATGGCACAGAGCATGAGAGAAAAGCTTCTCAAAAATTTCTGGGTGATCTGAATGTCAGTATATCCACCCAATATAAGACCTGCGAACAAAATGTCTCTCAAGGACAAAATAACTCAGAAAACCGCTGTGAAATGTATCAGGACTTATCCAAGTTGGTAAACCGCGGCCAGAATCAGCTAACAAACAGCCTGGATTTAAATGTTCTTAAATCCCAGCTAGATCCATTACTGTCCGAGCTGGCCTCGCTCGTAGGAAGACTCGAAGATACCGAAAACAGAGAGAAAATATTACTGGAGCGAATGGATTTTCAGAAAGCACAAATAAAAACACTTTCTGATACGACTCAGGACTACCGCAAACGCCTGGAAGATCAATCACAAAGATTACAACAGGATCCGTTAACCAAAACGTTTAACCGTAGTGCGTTTTATAAAAAACTCGAATTCGAATATCATCGCTGGATTAAAAATCAGGGCTCACTGCGCCTTGTATTACTGGATATTGATAACTTTAAACATCTCAACGATCAGTTTGGTTTTACAGCAGGAGATAAAGCGTTAAAAATTATTGCCCGAACCATTCATACCAACGTGCCATCAAACGCTATTCTTGCCCGGTTTACCGGTGAAGAATTTATTCTCATGTTTCCTGATTGTGATTCAGAGCTTACTCATAAAGCGATAGAAACGGTAAAAGAAAAAATATCACGTTTACCATTCAAATTTAAAAATAAAAGTCTGCAGATAACACTGTCAGGAGCAAGTACAGAATTTGCAGAAAATGATACCCCTGAAGATATTCTGGATCGGATAAGACACTACCTGGATGAAGCGAAAGAACCAGGGCCGAACCAGTTATTATGGAAATAGTTGTTTACATAACAACCAATTAACCTTTACCAATATCGCTATTGTCACACTGATGGCTAATACTTCTTTTTACGAGTCCCATTTTTACGCTACATTGTCAAAGAAAAAAAGATCTCTTCATTAGGGAGGCGTTTATGATTACACATATAAATCCAACGGGTAGTATGGATTTACTTTCCCAGTTGGAAGTCGAACGATTGAAAAAAACCGCATCCAGCGGTGATCTCTACGAATTATACCGAAACTGTACTCTCGCTGTTCTGAACTCAGGAAGTCACACGGACAACTCAAAAGAACTTCTCGATAAATACCAATCTTTTGATGTCAATGTACTCAGGCGTGAACGAGGCATGAAACTTGAGCTTATCAATCCACCGGAACACGCATTTGTCGATGGCGATATCATCAAAGGGATTCAGGAACACTTATTTTCTGTCCTTAGGGATATTATCTATGTAAACATGCACCTGAGGGATAGCCAGCTTTTAAATTTAACTGACTCAGCCCATATCACAAACCTGGTGTTCAGTATCCTTAGAAATTCAGGAGCACTAACTCCGGGGATTGTTCCTAACATGGTTGTCTGCTGGGGCGGACATTCAATTAATGCATCTGAATATCAATACACACGGGAAGTCGGAAGCCAGTTAGGGTTAAGAGAACTCAATATCTGTACCGGATGCGGGCCGGGAGCCATGGAAGGTCCGATGAAAGGAGCCGCCATAGGCCATGCCAAACAGCGCTATAAAAAGGCCCGTTACGTTGGTTTAACCGAACCTTCGATCATTGCAGCTGAACCGCCAAACCCTATCGTAACTGAACTGGTTATCATGCCTGATATCGAAAAAAGGCTGGAAGCATTTGTTCGGTTTGCTCATGGTATTATTATCTTTCCCGGAGGCCCGGGGACGGCCGAAGAGCTATTGTATATTCTCGGCATTATGATGCATCCGGAAAACGAAGATCAGCCAATGCCAATTATATTAACCGGTCCTAAAGAGAGTGAGTCTTACTTCCGCTCACTGGATAAATTTATCTCTGAAACTATCGGCGAAGAAGCAACCAAACGTTATCAAATCATTATCGATGATCCGGCTAAAGTCGCCAGAATTATGAAAGAGTCCATGCCGGATATTCGTCAGTTTCGTAAAGACAATGGCGATGCTTACTGTTTTAACTGGTCTCTTAAAGTTGAGCAGTCATTCCAGTATCCTTTTGACCCGACTCATGCAGGCATGTCATCACTCGACCTGCATCATAATCAGGCTCCGGATCAACTTGCGGCAAACCTGCGCAAAGCCTTTTCTGGTATTGTTGCCGGTAATGTCAAAGCAGATGGAATAAGAAGGATTGAAGAGAATGGTCCGTTCCTGCTTGATGGCGATAAAGAGCTAATGAAAAAAATGGATAAATTACTCAGTGATTTTGTGCGACAACACCGCATGAAATTACCTGGTGGTCATGCCTATGAACCCTGCTACCGTATTATGTAGCTTTCCCATACGGGTAGTAATCTCAGCCAGTTAATTTACAATAGGGGCTTCGGCCCTTATTGTTTTCCTTATTATGTCTATACACCTTGTAATTATTGATGCTTTAAATCTGATCCGTCGGGTTCACTCCGCTCAACCCGATCCCGAAGACATCGGTCGAACCATAGAAACAACCAAAAAAACTCTAACCAGAATTATCAGTGAATCTCAGCCCACTCATATTGTGGCCGTTTTTGATCACAACAGTGATAACAGAGGCTGGAGGGCAGACTTATTACCTAACTACAAACAAGGCCGAAAACCAATGCCTGACCCACTCCAACGAGGGTTAGACAAAATACAGCAAGCATGGTGGGAATTGGGTATTGACTCCTTACTATCCAGTGGAGATGAAGCGGATGACCTTGTTGCAACCTTAGCAATCAAAGTTGCTGAACATGAACAAAAAGTTACCATCATTTCAACCGATAAAGGATATTGTCAAATCCTCTCCCCAACACTGCAAATCCGGGATTATTTCCAGCACCGATGGCTGGATGCGCCGTTTGTAGAACAGGAGTTTGGGGTTAAACCGCAGCAGTTACCCGATTACTGGGGATTTACCGGCATTAGTTCCAGTCAGGTACCGGGAGTACCGGGGTTGGGGCCAAAAGCAGCCAAAGAAATTTTATCTCTGTATCCTACTTTGGAGAAAGCATTTGCAGCGGAAGATATACCTCCAAAATATCAAAAGAAAATGACGGATAATTACGATCTGGCAGTAGCCTGTAAACAGGTTTCAACTCTGAAAACCGATTTAGAACTTGGATTTAATCTGCAGGATATTCGTTTTCAACCCAATCGATCTAGTGAATAGAAAGAAAAAAGCCACTATAGTTCGATTATCATCGATACAGTGGCTACATTTCTGGTAACAGTACTCTTTAAAGTTATTAATGAGGTGAAATATTCGAAAGCACCTGGATATGAACCGTAATTTCTTCACGGTCATGATATAAGTGTTTCGCCTGAAGTTTAAATTTCACGCCATTTTCTTTTAAGAATATTTTCAGATTTTCAATATCATCCAGCACTTCATCATAACGGCCTTTCATTGGCAACTTAAGGTTAAATATGGTTTCCTTAGCCCAACCGCTAATCAACCATTCCCCCATTAACTGAGCAACACGGGAGGGTTTTTCTATCATGTCACACACCAGCCAGGTGATATTCTTTCTTGGCGGTTCAAATTTGAAACCATCAACCATATGGTGTTTAACCTGACCGGTTTCCATAAGGCTGTCGGCCATTTGCCCGTTATCAATGGCATGCACAAACATAGAACGTTTAACCAGTTGGTAGGTCCACCCACCAGGACACGCGCCCAAATCAACGCCCCACATCCCCGGAGCTAATCGTTCATCCCATTCATTTTTAGGAATAAACACATGAAACGCTTCTTCAAGCTTTAACGTTGAGCGACTTGGCGCTTCCGCCGGAAATTTAAGCCGGGGAATTCCCATAAAGAACGCAGAGTTATTGCCAGGATAAGAAATACCAATAAAACAGTGGCCAGGCTCGGTAAAACATACATGCATTACAGGCTTTTTCGCATTTTCTTTTTCATAAAGAAAACCTTTGCCCCGCATTGCCTGTCTCAGAGGTACAGTAAATTTACGGCAGAATTTTAACAACTCCTTTGCTTCGTTGGTGTCGGGAGTTTCAATGCGTAAATCCCCACAGCGAGGGAAATCACTTCCCAATTCGATTGCAGAAAGAATGGGACTAATTCTGTCCTGAGCAGGCAGGTTTTCACATTCAGCCAGAACTGCAAACATTTGACGGGCAAAAATAAGCGTATTGAACTCTAACTCTTTGATAAGCTTATGAGCGTCGCTTTCCTGATAACATTCAAAAATAACAAAGCCAGTATTCGATTTAAGTCTCGGAAATCCATAAACCTCTACCCGGGAAGCTCTGTCCTGAATTTCACCAGCGCATTCTTTCTCAAAACCGGGACGACAATAGAGCATTAATTGTTTCACAGACTTACCTCTTTCATTTTAAACGCTGCAATAAGCATCATGATCCAGCCCAAAATAAAAAACACACCACCAATCGGTGTTATGGGACCAAACCATTTAACTCCGGTTATTGCAAGCAGATACAAACTGCCACTAAAGCAAAGGACGCCGATGGTAAAACAAAAACCGGCCCGATTAAAATATTTTTGCACCGAAGCCCTATCTTTAGATATCAAACCTAATAAACAAACAAGGATCAAAGCCAAAGCATGAACCAATTGGTAAGAGACTCCAGTTTTAAAGACCTCAATCAAATAAGGAGAAATAACGTCTTTCAGTCCATGAGCGGCAAACGCCCCTAAGATGACTCCGGTAGCTCCAAAAAAAGCACCGACAGATAAAAAATACCGACTAAGCACGATATGCCTCCAAAATAAATGCTGCTAATACATCAGCCGCTTCGGTCAGATTCTGTTCTTCAGTTAATCCTGATGCTTTTCGAGGTTTAAATCCATGATCGCCGTCTTTCAGAAAATGGACAGTTAACTGCTGTGATAACAACATAGATTCAACTTCATCTATTCGCCCAAAGGTATCCCGTTCTCCCTGAAGTATCAGACCAGACTTTTTAAAGTCTTTCAGATGATCACCTTTGAATTTATCTGGCTTACCTGGTGGATGAAAAGGAAATCCCAGACAAGCGACAGCTTTAACCAATGGATGAGCTTCAAGTAACGTTGCCATACGCCCTCCCATCGACTTACCACCGATAACAACCGAAGTCGAACAAGCATATTCTTCAATAATAGATTCATAGGCTTCCAGAAGCTTCGGAGCACGATCCGGTGGACGTTTTTTATTTAGCTCTTTTTGTGCAACCATATATGGAAAATCAAAACGGATAACACAAATGCCCTTTTTTTCAAGACGGGTTGCAATGAACTCCATAAAAGGATGATCCATCCCGGCACCGGCTCCATGGGCAAATATGAATTTAGGCTGATCCAATGAACCATTAATAGTGATGTTCTTCATCTAACATCTCCTCCTGCTCCTGTCTGGCCCTGTCTATCATCCAGTCACGGAATGTCGCAATCCTTCCGGTTTCAGCCTGTTTTTCATGACACACAACATAAAATGCATTATCAGTCATTAAGACTTTATCAAAAGGAGCAACCAGCCTACCCGATGCAATTTCGGGTTGCGCCAGTACATTGTTACCTAATGCAATCCCCTGCCCATGAGCCGCTGCCTGCAACACCATCGTTGAATGACTGAAAATAGGGCCGTGATTTACATTCACGCCAGCCACGTCATTCTCTTTGACAAACGTCTTCCATTCCTGACGAGATGTATCGTGCAGCAACGTATAATTAGCCAAATCAGCCAGTTCCTTGAGTGGCTTTTCACCATTAAGCAAAAGTGGAGAACATAAAGGAATTAAAAATTCCTGATAAAGTTTATCCGCTCTCAATCCCGGCCAGTGTCCTTTTCCGTAGTAAATAGCCACATCAACATCATCGACCAAAGAACCCTCATCCTTATCAACTGCTTTTATCCGAACATCGATATCTGGTTGCTGGCGATTAAAATCCGCAAGACGAGGAACCAGCCACTGAATAGCAAAACTAGGGGGTAGACTAATGGTCAGCGCCCCCTTTTCACTGCGTTCCAACAGTTTATCAGTCGCTTCCTGAATGGAAGAAAAAATATCTTTCATATCTGAAAAATAATTTTGTCCTTCTTCAGTCAGGAGTAAGGAGCGATTTCTTCTTTTAAAAAGCTTTAATCCAAGAAATTCTTCCAAGGTTTTAATCTGATGGCTGACAGCAGCCTGAGTTACATACAGTTCTTCCGCAGCCCTTGTAAAACTAAGGTGCCTTGCTGCAGATTCAAAAACTCTAAGCGAATTTAAAGGAGGCAGCCTTTTAACCATTTTATCTATCCTTAATTCATCTATTAGTTTTTCTTATGTGAAACATTATAAATTATCCATTGCTGAGGTGCGATAAAAATTCTATATTCTCGCCCGCAAAACGAGCCTTAACAATCTGATTCCCTTCAGAATCATTGAGTCTTGTGTTGCGATGTTGTGTTTGCAAACTCGAATTTCGAGTTCGGTAGAACTTCTACCAAAATTTTTTGCGCAGTCCTTCTGCACAAAACCTATACTTCCTGTATTTATTTTTTTGACCTGTCTGTCAAATTTAGCACCGCCTTATAGGCGGTGTTTTTTTATTTGCAATTTTTATATTCCCATAGGTTCGAGCACAAAAAAACCGCAACATTTCTGTCACGGCTTTCATACAGATAGTATTTATTATTTTGAAGGCAATACTCTTTATGGGCGATACACTTTAACGTTATGGAATCCCTGCTCTTTCATGTACAACGCCTGTAAGCGACTCATCACGCCACGTTCACAATAAAGCAGATAGGTTTTAGACTGGTCTAAATCGCCAAATTTTGTCGATAGCTTATAAAACGGAATATGTTCTATTTCCACGCCATCAATCTCTAAAGGATTGTGCTCTTCTTCTTCCGGACCACGGATATCCAGAACCACTGCGTTTGAGTGTACTGCATCGACCAACTCAACTTCCGGAGCTTCCTGCTCGGATTCTTTTGCAATGTCACGAATATCCATCTGACGAGCATCAAAAATCACCTGATCAAGAATTGAGAAATCAAATTTAGCTTCTTCGGCTTCCAGCTTCTCTTTGACTGCTTTCACAGTTGGTTTTTTTGAAATAACACCACAGTACTCAGGCATTGTTTTCGCGAAATCTTCCGTACCAATATCACGAGCCAGATTAATGATATCTTCTTTATCCCAGTTGATTAATGGACGAAGAATCAAACGATCGGTTACACCATCGATATGACGCAGGTTAGTCAGTGTCTGACTCGATACCTGACCTAATGCCTCACCGGTAACTAAAGCCTGAATATCAAATTTTTCAGCAATCATTCCAGCTGCACGCATAAACATACGCTTCAGAATAACGCCCATCTGACCATCATCAACTTTCTCTAAAATCTCAGCAACAACAGGTTCAAAATCAACGGCAATAAAACGAACTTTAGCTGACGAGCCATATTTGCTCCATAAGAAATGAGCAACCTGTTTAACGCCGATTTCATGCGCCGGGCCACCCAAATTAAAGAAACAATAGTGAACTTTAGAACCACGTTTAATATGCAGATAACTGGAAACGCCAGAGTCAAAACCACCAGAGATCAGGCTCAAAACGTCTTCCTGTGTTCCCAGAGGGAAACCACCCAGACCTTTATGACGGGCTATTACCTGATTCAGCAATTCATCTGATACTTCAATGTTGACAGTAACATCAGGATTTTTCAGTTTTACTTTCGCAGATTCAACCGCCTGATTTAAACCACCGCCAACGTAACGTTCCAGTTCAATAGACGTAAAATCATGCTTACCACGACGTTTAGCACGAACCACAAAGGTTTTACCTTCTATTTTTTCACGGCTCAGTTCTAATACCTGCTCGTAGATATCGTGCATATCTTTAAATTCAGACTGCTTAACTTCAAGGACATGATGGATACCCGGAGTAAGCGTCAGAATTTCAACCACTTCTTTATAATATTCAGAAGTTGGTGCAGTCACCTCAATATGATCACGGCGGTTAATCACCGCAACGGCAGCCGTTCTCTTTTGAACAATATTGCGAATATTCGATTCTAAAATGCGCGTAAAACGTTTACGTACCGAGTCACTTTTAACGAAAATTTCTGGATGAGGCTTAACTATAAATTTCATTGGTCTATTCGCAATATTATTCTGTAAGGAAGTAGCGCTGAGCTACCGTAAAGGCGCAAGATTATACACGAGAATCAAAGTGTGAGGAAAGTCTATAAAAACGGGAAAGAGCAATCTCTTTCCCGTTTTTGTGTTTATCTTTATATCTTTGTTGTACCCGTTTACGTCATTCGTTATGGCGTAACAGATTTAACTTCTTCACTATACAAAGGTTTTCCCTGAAGTATACCAATTTCAACCCGTCGGTTTAACGCTCTACCCTGTGGAGTTTCATTGGAAGCAACTGGTTGAGTATCTGCCAGTCCTAATACTTCTAGTCGGTTATGATCAAATCCGGGGACTTTCTCCATTTCCTGAGCCACCGAGACTGCCCTCTGAGCCGATATATCCCATTTAGAGCGATACAGCTCAGAATCCAGAGGCTGATTATCTGTATGACCGGAAACCCGAACCACCCCAGGAACATCTTTGACCAGTTCAGCAATTTGTCTGACTAACGGACGAAACTTAGGTTGTAAAAATGCAGAACCACGAGGAAAAGCCCCTTTTTCTCTGATCCTGATAACGATTTCCTGACCAAGGTTTTCCACTTCAATGGCACCCTGATCGATTTCTCTGTTAAGTGCTTTATTGATACTCTCCAGAACAGTTTCCATCTCTTCTGTTGTTGACTGAGAGTTTTGCTGCTGTTGCTGATCAGACTCGGTATTCTGATTTTTCTGAGTTGAGGTGTCTGCAGATTTTCCTCCGGTCAAATCACCCGCCTCACGCTGAGTTCCTCCAGCCCGATCTTTATCACCTTCCTGGAATTCAAGTGTCTTTTGGGTGATATCAATGGTCTGCTGCATAATGACATCGATAGGTGTCGGCTCCGGGCGTCCGGGTCTGAACTCCTGAGCAATAACACTGGTACCTTTAGGAATATCTTTCACTTCCAGTCGATTCTGTACACCAAAAGCGAATTTCATTGAGCCGGCGATCTGCCTGAACTTCAGTACATCCATTTCAGAAAACGACAACAAAAGTACAAAAAAGCACATCAATAAAGACATCAAATCGGAAAATGTCCCCATCCACAGAGGAAGGCCCGGAGGCGGACATTTACACTTAGCGTCATCATCCATACTATTGCAGCCCTATTACTGATTACTGATTACTGATTTATTCATTATCGATATCAAGAGCACGTTTACCTTCATTAAGGTAATTTTTCAGATAACTGTCGATAACTCGAGGGTTCTGCCCATCCTGAATAGCAAGCACACCATCCATAATTAAACGCCGGTTCAGCGTTTCCTGCTCCCGACGCATGGAAAGTTTATCTGCAATCGGGAAAAACACCATATTAGATAAAACCGCACCATAAAGCGTGGTTAACAATGCCACCGCCATTGCAGGACCAATTGATTTAGGATCATCCATATTAGATAACATCGCCACCAGACCAACCAGTGTACCAATCATACCCATCGCAGGAGAAACATCACCAAATGCTCTGAATACTGCAGTACCAGACTCATGCCTTTCGTCTGTCAGGGTAATATCTTTTTGCAATGCAGCTCTGACGACATCTGCATCATGACCATCGACAAGCAAATCAATGCCTTTCTGCATAAAGTTATTTGCGATTTCCATTTCTTCCAAAGCCAGAAATCCACCTTTACGTGCTGCATCTGCCATTTCAACGATTTTAGCAATCAGCTCTTCCGGCTCATCCGATTTAAACATAAATGCTTTTGCGGCTATTTTCCCGGAGCCAAAAAACTGCCCCATCGTGAATTTCATCATAACAACGAATGCAGAACCGCCGACAACGATAAGAATCGAAACTACGTCAACAAACATTGACAAGCTGCCACCCAATATCATTGCCATGATGACCATACCCATGCCACCAAGTAATCCCACCAGAGTTGCTATATCCACAGAGTCACCCTCATTCTGTTCCCGTTCCCCTTTATGCCACTATCTCATTATCGGCACTTAAAAAAAATCTTTAATTAAATTGTTGGATCACATCAAATATTATCCTAATAAGTTTATACTCATTCCCCTGAGAAAGTCATATTACGTTTCAATTTCAGCCGAATTTTCTAACAATAACGTTGCATCTATTCAGAATGGATGTGATTGAGTTTACAATTTGTGGCTTCTTACAGAAAACAGTAATATTTGACCAACAACCTCCCCTAAGGTAAGTTTCCATCAAACTTTTATATCGATACGCGTTATGGCAAGTAAAAAACCTGAAAATATGTCTTATGAGGCAACAATCGAAGAACTGGATACACTGGTAAATCAGCTTGAAAATGGTGATTTATCCCTCGATGATGCTCTAAAAAAATTTGAACGTGGTATCACCCTGGCAAGAGCAGGACAAGCCAAGCTGAGTGAAGCAGAACAAAAAGTTCAGATATTAATGAATAACAGTGATGATGCCCCGCTAACAGACTTCACTGATTCACCAGATGATTCATTGGAGTAGTATCAGGTAATGAAGGATCTCGCAGTATATCAGGAACGTAATAACCAACAACTTGACGGGTGGTTAGATACGTTGCCATTTCAGAACCAGAAGTTGATTCAGGCGATGCGTTATGGACTCCTGCTAGGAGGAAAACGGGCCAGACCCTATCTTGTCTATATCACAGGACAAATGCTCGGATGTTCTTTAGAAGATTTAGACACACCGGCTTCGGCCATTGAATGCATTCATGCTTATTCACTTATCCACGATGATTTACCTGCAATGGATGATGATGAACTTCGTCGGGGCCATGAAACCTGTCATATCAAATACGATGAAGCAACAGCGATATTAACCGGTGATGCACTGCAAACCTTAGCGTTTACGATTTTATCCGAAGGATCTCTTTCTCAGGATGGGGAAACAAACCGGGTCAAAATGATCCAGGCATTAGCTAACGCCTCTGGTGCAAATGGCATGTGTTTAGGTCAGGCTCTCGATCTTGAAGCAGAAAGTAAACAGATATCACTGGCTCAACTAGAAGAAGTCCACCGCAATAAAACCGGCGCTCTTATAAACTGTGCGATCAAATTGGGAGCCCTGGCTGCAGGAAGTAAAGGAATCGAGATTTTACCTCAACTCGAATCATTTTCTCACTCATTGGGCTTAGCCTTTCAGGTACAAGATGATATCCTAGACATCGTCAGTGACACAGAAACGCTGGGAAAACCGCAAGGCTCTGATTGTAAACACAATAAAAGCACGTATCCGTCACTATTAGGTTTAGAAGGTGCAAAAAATAAAGCACAGGCTCTTTTAGAAGAAGCGCTTCAGGCACTACACTCTATTCCGTACAATACAGACTTACTTGAACAATTCGCCCGATATGTCGTCGAGCGCAAGAACTAATATAAGATAATTAGCGCCTAATTATGACCCTTGATATTTCAAAGTATCCAACACTCGCTCTGGCAAATACACCGGATGAGTTAAGAATATTACCAAAGGAAGCATTGCCAAAACTTTGTGAAGAGTTGCGCACGTATCTTCTCAACTCCGTTAGCCAGTCAAGCGGCCATTTAGCATCGGGACTGGGAACCGTCGAGCTGACTGTCGCTCTTCACTATGTTTATAACACCCCTTTTGACCGTTTAATCTGGGATGTGGGTCATCAGGCATATCCGCATAAGATACTTACAGGTCGTCGTGACAGGCTGCCAACTATCCGCCAGAAAGACGGACTGCACCCTTTTCCATGGCGAGAAGAAAGTGAATACGACACTTTGTCAGTCGGTCATTCATCAACCTCTATCAGCGCAGCTCTGGGTATGGCTGTCTGTGCTGAAAAAGAAGGTCAGTCGCGAAAAGTCGTCAGTGTAATCGGCGACGGTGCCATTACCGGCGGTATGGCGTTTGAAGCCATGAATCACGCAGGGGGCATTCACCCGGATATGCTGGTTGTTCTGAATGACAACGAAATGTCGATATCTGAAAATGTCGGTGCTCTTAACAACCATCTGGCGCAGCTTCTTTCCGGTAATTTTTACACATCCATCCGTGAAGGCAGTAAAAAAGTACTGTCAGGATTACCACCAATCAAAGAACTGGTGAAGAAAACCGAAGAACACTTAAAAGGCATGGTTGTTCCGGGAACCATGTTTGAAGAACTGGGCTTTAACTATATTGGTCCTGTTGATGGTCATGATGTTATTGAACTGATCAAAACGCTGAAAAATATGCGGGAGTTAAAAGGTCCGCAGTTCCTGCATGTTATGACCAAAAAAGGCAAAGGCCATGAGCCGGCTGAAAAAGATCCTATTGGTTACCATGCTGTACCAAAATTCGATCCGGCTAATGGCTCGTTACCGAAATCTAAAAGCGACAAACCGACCTTTTCGAAGATTTTTGGCGATTTTCTCTGCGACATGGCCGCACAGGATCCTAAACTGATAGCAATTACTCCAGCTATGCGTGAAGGCTCTGGTATGGTACGTTTTTCGAAAGAATATCCTGAACAATATTACGATGTTGCCATTGCAGAACAACATGCAGTTACACTCGCAAGTGGTATGGCTATCGGTGGTTACCACCCGATTGTTGCTATTTACTCCACTTTTTTACAACGGGGTTACGATCAGTTGATTCACGATGTTGCTATCATGAATCTGCCGGTTATGTTTGCCATTGACCGGGCCGGACTGGTTGGTGCTGATGGTCAGACTCACCAGGGCGCATTTGATCTGAGCTTTTTACGCTGTATTCCCAACATGGTAGTAATGACGCCAAGTGATGAAAATGAATGCCGTCAAATGCTCTACACAGGTCATCAGTATAGCGGTCCAAGCGCCGTTCGTTACCCTCGTGGTACGGGTATCGGAGCGGAACTGGATGAATCATTCAGTGAATTAGCTATCGGTAAAGGCCGAATCCTGCGCCGGGGTGAAAAAGTCGCTATTTTAAACTTTGGTACCCTTTTACCTCATGCTTTAGCAGCAGCAGAACAGCTTAATGCCACTGTAGCTGATATGCGTTTTGTAAAACCACTGGATAAAGCATTAGTGTTAGAACTGGCCAAAACTCATGATGTTATTGTGACATTAGAAGAAAACACCGTTGCAGGCGGTGCTGGTTCTGGTGTGGTTGAATTCATGATGAAAGAAAAATGCATCAGACCAATTCTTAATTTAGGTTTACCGGATGAATTCGTTCATCAGGGAACGCAGCAGGAACTGCATGAAGAACTTGGCCTGGATGCCAAAGGTATCGAAAAAGCGATTAGAGACTATTTATAGTTCAGAATGGTAATATAAGTCGGTGCAGAAACACCGACTTTTTAATGCCTTTTGTGTATGACATTGGGAAAATGTCAATGCTATATAGGTAGTGATTCAGGAAAATATCAAGGTATTACTCATTGTAATTATGAGCCACTCCCCCGACCTCCTTCGGGGATTTTTATTTCTGTCTTTCTTATTTATAACTACAGCTGCCACTCAAACTCATTCAGCAAGCGATGCCATGTCTCATCCAACCCTGCTTCAAGTACAATGTGTTCGTCAGTAAACGGATGGACAAAAGACAGCTTGCTGGCATGCAATAACAAGCGATGACAGTCGTAGTGTTCTCTAAACAAACGGTTATGTTTACCATCGCCATGCGTGGTATCACCGATAATATGATGATTTAAATGGTGCATATGTCGCCGTAATTGATGCTTGCGACCAGTCTTCGGTTTCATCTCGACCAGAGAATAACGACTCGTCGGAAATTTCCCAGTTGAAAACGGGACTTCCACTTTTGCCAGAGGCCGATATTCTGTAACCGCCGGCTGGGCCTCTTTATCCTGTTTAGCAAATTTATCCGCTATTTTGTCCAGCTCTTCTTTTAATGGATAATCAAGGATAGCTGCCTCTGCTACCCAGCCGCGAACAATCGCGTGATACACTTTTTCCATATTATGTTCAGCAAACATAGGCATCATTTTAGCGGCATACTCACTGGACAGCGCAAAAACCAGGACTCCGGAGGTAGGACGATCCAGTCGATGTACCGGAAAAACATGCTGCCCAATCTGATCACGCAAAGTCTGCATCACAAACTGAGTTTCATGTTTATCCAGCCACGAACGGTGCACCAGCATACCTGCCGGCTTGTTAACCACGACAAAAAACGCATCCTGATAAATAATATCTAATATCACTGGCAGCCTATCTATATTCTTCTGGACTTGAAAACGGCGAATAGAATACCATTTATTTATAACACACTCAGAAAAACCTTGTTCCAATGAAAAATATTTCAACGTTGACCGAATTGCTGACCGAAAGTGGCTGCGACTATGTGATTTTTGATCTGAGCCGTCGGGTGACTCCGATCTCTGCCAGCGATTTTGCAAAAATAGAAAACAGCCAGTTACCCTATCCGGCACCAATTCAGCGTAAAGCACAGCTGGCAGTCGCTTATTGGAATGAAAGAAAAGAACCCTGGATATGGTTTTTAAAATTCGAATTAGATGAACGAGGACTGTTAAATCCTGCCGATATAGGTCAGTTTCTCAAATATGTTGTCGAAGCCATGGGCACTAAGCTCACTGAGAATATCTCCCAGGAACAACAGGAAAAACTGGCTAATAATCCATACACATATCGGCCACCAGAAGAAAAATTATCTATTTTTCATAGCCTTCTGCGCGCCAAATTAGACCTGCCTTGTAGCCAGTACTACCAGCATGCTCAGCAATATATGAGCGGAGATTTAGGTTGGGATAACTGGCAAACAGTCGGTTTACAGGGAATTTCAGATATCTGTGCCCGTTTGTCCCATGAACAAAATTCGGTATTGCTGCGTAAAGCATTACGTCATTTGCCTAATCAACCTAAATATGCCCTACTTGGTGTTCTTGAACATATCGACTTACCGGATTCTTTGGCTAACACATTGACTGATCTGATTGAAGCTGAACAAGAAAAATCGGAAATAGATCTATTTTTACTCGCAGCTTATGTCCGGGCGTTGTCTGGGGCCACAAATAATCAGTTAGCTTCTGTTTGCCAAAAATTGCTGAACAACGCATTCCTATGCCATAAAGAATTATTAATAGCGATTGCAGGTCGCAGTTCTTCAGTCCTTACTGATCCGATTCTTGCTCAGTTATTTCTTATCCGCCTGACAGAAACAAAAGAGCCGGACTTTTTCAGTCAGATCTTTGCAGATTTGGTAATGCAGCCTCAACTAAGACATGTGTTCTTAACTTTACTGCATTCCGATGCAACCAAAGAACTGCAATCAGCCTTACTGACATTGCAACAAACAACAAAAAGAGCCGACAGTTAATGGATGCACTGATTTGGATTTTATTGTTGAGCCTGTTTTGTTTTCTGTTCTGGCAACAAAGTCGGCAAAATGAAGAAGCAAAACGCTATATTAGTGCGAAGTGTGAATCTTTAGGCCTGCAAGTGGTCAGCATCGCAAGAGCTGGCCACCGAATCAGAAAGAATGGTCGCTGGTACTGGCACACCCGTTACCAGTTTGAGTTTTCTTCTCAGGGAGATGACTGCTATGAAGGCTATCTGGACATGGTCGGATTCAGAGCGATATCCTTCTGGGTTCCTCCTCATCGCATATAAAGATAAACTCCTGCAGATCTTTATTACCCGATAAGTGAAAGTTCAGTTTCTTGAGCAAGCGCGCAGCTGCGGTGTTCTGAACCTGTATTACCGTTTTTAGTTCCAGTAACGAAAAGCGTTCACACATATGAGGGATAAATGAATTCAGCGCTTCATAAGCAAACCCTTTGCCCCAATAAGCTTTATCAAAAATAAAGAACAAATTACCAATACCCTTTTTCACCGATAACTGAATATGACCGATATATTCGCGATTATAATTATCCAGTACCGCCATCGAGTATACATCTGCAGATGACAGAAGATTATGAAAAAGTTCCCGAGCATCAGAAACCGTTAACGGTCCACCAAGATAGGCCCGGTTTTTAGTACAGCAATTTAACATTAAGAAATGAGACTCAAACAACTCTGTATAAGGGAGCAGTAGAGTCCGTTTAGTCGCAATTGTCACAAACAATCCTTGTTTAGCTAATAACAAATAGTATAGATAAAGGAAACCCCGCGACCGAAGGGCAACGGGGTCTGGTCTAAAATGCAGCTTTCCGGCTACGTCAAAGCGTCCTGCCTGTCATTCTTTTATTTTATTCCATTTAACTATCTTCCGAGCAACGCTGTCCTGCGGTGTCCGTTCATCCATGACGCTGAATCCCTATCAGCTCTCATCACTTAATCCCTGAGCGGTTTCCCTGACATCATCCCGATGTTGTTCCTTTACTGTCTTCAGTCCGGAAGACAACAATCCTGTATTTTACGCCGTTTCCCTTCGACCCTTTCAATCTAATCTTTTTGAGTTTTTACGCAATACAGTAAGATAATTACAAATTTAAATCACACTGAAGAATTTTAATTAAAACATTTATTTTCAATATCTTAAAACAGAAAAGGAACAAACATTAATCAATACAAACTATGCATATCTTACATACTTTGTAAGATATATCTCACAATTTCATAAGCTCTTTTGTTAATAACAAATTTATGCTTAAAATAAGCTGTTTTTTGTGAGGGCAAAACATGTCAACTGTAGATATAACCAAAGATATTGAGACCATTATTAACCAACTTCTCGAAGAGGGAAAAGAACCGACAACCGCTTTAATCAAGGCCAGACTGAGCACACCTGCACCAATGCCTGCCATTATAGCGGCATTGAGAAGCTGGAAATCTTCAAAGCGTGTACCTAAAGTAAAAGTGGCAGAACAAACATCACCAACAGCCGAGCAGCGTATTGCCTCTCTGGAAAATCAGGTATCCAAGTTGCTTGCGCGCGTTGCTAACCTTGAAGCACTAATTGAGAAGAAAAACTAATGAAAATATGGGTTGATGCGGATGCCTGTCCGAAACCGATCAGAGAAACAATCACAAAAGCGGCAGAGAGAACACAAATCCCCTGCACTTTTGTCGCTAATCATGTAATTCCACTACCAAAACGAAACAATATAACCATGCTGCAGGTTGAAAGTGGTTTTGATGTAGCTGATAACGAAATAGCCAAGCGGGTAGAAGCGAACGATTTAGTCATTACTTCGGATATTCCTTTAGCCAATGATGTTATTGAGAAAAAAGCCATCGCACTAAGTCCGCGCGGTGAGTTATTTACCATCGACAATATTAAATCTCGTCTGAATATTCGGGATTTTATGGACACCATGCGTTCGAGTGGTATTCAAACCGGTGGTCCAAGTGCCCTGTCTCAGGCAGATAAACGGGCGTTTGCCGGTCATTTGGATCGGATATTGTCGAGGAGAGGAAAATAAGGGTATAAGGTTATGAGGGTATAAGGTTTTGAGGGTGTAAGGTTGTGAGGTTGTGAGGTTGTGAGGTTGTGAGGTTGTGAGGTTGTGAGGTTGTGAGGTTGTGAGGTTGTGAGGTTGTGAGGTTGTGAGGAAGATTTTACTCGGATGCCAGAAATGTCAACACAAAAACCTCAAATTCTTGCCCCCTTACCCCCGAATCCCTAATTCCTTAATTCTTTAATTCCTTAATTCCTTAATTCCTTAAATCCTTAAATCCTACAAAATATTATGTATCAGATTGAACCTATCGGTGTTATCGAAACACCCTATAAAGAAAAGTTTGCCGTACCTCGTCAGCCCAGACTGGTTCCATCAGCAACATCTCGCGTAAAGTTACTGGGAGATGCCAACTGCAGCGAATCCATTCGTGGTATTGAACAATTTAGTCACGTCTGGTTGTTATTTTTATTTGATCAGAATTTAGCTGCCGGATGGAAACCGACCGTCAGACCACCAAGACTGGGTGGTAATGAACGCATTGGTGTTTTTGCATCCCGATCTACTTTCAGGCCCAATGGCATTGGTATGTCTGCAGTGGAATTGCAAGGCACTGAACAGGTCGGTGACCAGTTTTATCTGCAGTTAGGCAGTGTGGATCTAGTCGACCAAACGCCGATTGTCGATATCAAGCCCTATATTCCTTATTCAGACTCAATTGCCAATGCCGATGGCGGATTTGCCAGTGAACCTCCGGAGCCCCTGCAGAAGGTCTGTTTCACTGATAGCGCCTTACAGATGCTGGAACAAATGTCTGACAGCAAGCATAAACGCGCCGTCATCAGTGAAGTCTTAGCTCAGGATCCGAGACCGGCTTATAAGAAGAAATCCAGGGATAACAAAGAATATGCCGTTCATTTATTTGATCTGAACGTAAAGTTTGTATTTAACGAACAAATAGTCACCGTAACTGCAATTGAATACTTTTGACAGATGCAAATGACTGATATCATATGCGGCTAAATTTAAGTAATCCCTTAACCCGCCTTGGTTGCTTAGGTTAAGGCGATGTTTTAATAACTTGATGAACGGATACCATACATGCGCACCAGTAAATATCTTCTTTCTACTCTGAAGGAGACTCCAAACGACGCAGAGATCGTGAGCCACCAGCTCATGCTTCGTGCAGGTATGATTCGTAAGCTAGCTTCAGGTCTTTATACCTGGCTGCCAACGGGTCTACGTGTTCTGCGTAAAGTCGAAAAAATTGTTCGTGAAGAAATCGACAATGCAGGGGCAATTGAAACATTAATGCCCGTCGTGCAACCGTTTGAATTGTGGGAAGAGACAGGGCGTTCTGAAAAAATGGGGCCAGAGCTACTTCGCTTTACTGACCGTCATGTGCGTCCGTTTGTACTTAGCCCGACAGCAGAAGAAGTAATTACTCACCTTGTTCGTAACGAAGTAAGTTCTTACAAACAGCTTCCGCTAAACCTGTACCAAATCCAGACTAAATTCCGTGACGAAAGACGCCCTCGCTTTGGTGTGATGCGTGCACGTGAATTCTGCATGATGGATGCATACAGCTTTGATATCGACAAAGACGGCCTGAAAAAATCTTATCAGTTGATGCACGATGCATACTGTAAAGCATTTGACCGTATGGGTCTTGATTACCGCCCGGTACTTGCTGACAGCGGTGCTATCGGTGGTAGCGGTTCTCAGGAATTCCATGTACTGGCAGAAAGCGGCGAAGACTTAATCGCATTTTCTACTGAATCTGACTATGCAGCGAACATCGAAAAAGCTGAAGCGATTGCACCGGCGACTGAGCTTGCTGCACCGACTCAGGAAATGACATTAGTCGATACGCCAAATGCGAAAACGATTGATGAATTGGTTGAACAGTTCAAACTACCTATCGAAAAAACAGTTAAAACCCTGTTTGTTAAAGCGTCAAACGAAATCGATGCACCAATCATCGCGCTTCTGGTTCGTGGTGACCACGAGCTTAACGAAGTAAAAGCAGAAAACCTGCCACAGGTTGCTTCTCCTCTCGAATTTGCTTCTGAAGAAGAAATCCGTGAATTAATCGGTGCGGGTCCTGGTTCTCTTGGTCCTGTTGGTCTGAAACTGCCATTTATCGTTGACCGCACTGTTGCTGTTATGAGTGACTTTGGCGCTGGTGCAAACATTGATGACAAACACTACTTCGGTATCAACTGGGGTCGTGATGTGGAACTTGGTCAGGTTGAAGATTTACGTAACGTAGTTGAAGGTGATCCTAGCCCATGTGGTCAAGGTACCCTGATGCTAAAACGTGGTATCGAAGTTGGTCATATCTTCCAGTTAGGCACAAACTATTCAGAGAAAATGAACTGTGGCGTTCTTGGTCCTGACGGTAAAAACGTGATTCTGGAAATGGGTTGCTACGGTATCGGTGTATCGCGTGTTGTTGCTTCTGCTATCGAACAAAACAATGACAAATACGGAATCATCTGGCCAGATGCAATCGCACCATTTGAAGTAGCTATTGTTCCGATGAATATGCACAAATCTGAACGAGTTCAGGAAGCGGCTGAAAAACTTTATACAGAGCTAAAAGCACTTGGTGTTGATGTTCTGTTTGATGACCGTAAAGAGCGTCCAGGGGTTATGTTCTCTGATATGGAACTGCTTGGTGTTCCTCATACTATCATCATTGGCGAGCGTAGTATGGACGAAGGCAACTTCGAATATAAAAACCGCCGTACTGGTGAAAAATCACCGGTAGCGATTGATACTATTGTTGAATTTGTTCAGTCACAAATGAATAAATAAATTTAACAATATCAATCTAACTAATAACTAAGAAAGGATGGCAATGCCATCCTTTTTGTTATCTGCTAAACAACATTAAAATTATTCGGGAAGTGAATAACCATGATTCTGGAGAATTGCTTTGCCTGCGTCACTGGTTAAAAATGCCAGTAGTGCTTTAGCTCCTGCATTATCTTTTCCTCTTTGCAACAGGATTGCTTGCTCAATCATTGGTGGGTATAACCTTTGCGGAACGACCCAATAAGAACCGGTAATAGGTTGGTCCGGTTTATAGATCAGTGAATAACTGATAAACCCAAGTTCTGCAACTCCGGTAGTCAAGAATTCATAGGTTTGCAGCGCATTTTTTCCTTCTACCAATCGAGAAGCAACTTTGTCATACACGCCTAAATTTTTGAGCACTTCAATTGCAGTTTGTCCATGGACACCAACTTTAGGATTAGGGAGTGCAAGATGCTTGAATGCATTGGAACTGAGAACTTTGCCCTTACTGTCTATAAAATCGGATTTATCTGACCAAAGAACAAGTTTACTCACGCTATAAGAAAAACGCGTACCTTTTACCCCGATGCCTTGTTCTTCTAATTTTTTAGGCGTATTGATATCCGCGCTAATAAACGCATCAAATGGTGCGCCTTGCTGAATTTGTGCATACAACATCCCTACAGAAGCATAAGAAACATTTAATTTATTTCCGGTACTTTGTTCAAATGCCCGTTGAATATCGATCATCGCAGGCCGAACACCACCCGCAACTGCAACAGAAATGGTCTGTTTAGCCAATGGTGAAAATGAACACAATAAACTCACTAAACACAATAAGTATTTCATTTAAACTTCTTCCATGAGTATTTTGGGGAATTTTTAAGTTAATGCCACTGACTTAATCTGACACCAGACATGCATACCAACTTCGAGTTTCAAATCATGGTGAGATTTCACCGTGATATTAGCCAGTAGCTTTAACCCATTCACAAACCTCAAAACCACAATTTCATGGCCGTTCGGTAGATCTGGCGACCGGAATTCAACAATTTCAGCCGGAAGTTTATTTAACATTGACGTTCCATGCGGTTCTTCCAGACAAATAGCAACATCGGAAGCGAGGATACGGCACCGATAACGCTCCCCTATATCACCAATAACTCTTGGTGCGAGAATTGGAATCCCATTGGCATCTAGCTGAGTGATATTGTGATCCAGATATTCAGTCACTGTAGTATCAAAAATACTTCCCACTTCACTGCCAAATACGCTTTCAAAGCGGGGATCTGACATCACTGTTTGGGCATCATCACTGACTAAAATCGAGCCGTTCTCAAATACAACAACATGATCAGCCAGTCTTGCTAATTCCTGAACTGAGTGAGTCACATAAATAATCGGGATCGAAAGTTCGCTCCGTAGTTTTTCCAGATAAGGCAAAATTTCCTGCTTACGTTTCACATCCAAAGCCGAAAGCGGTTCGTCCATTAATAACAGTCTTGGTGATGTCAATAATGCCCGTGCGATAGCAACCCGCTGTTTTTCGCCACCAGATAACTGATGCGGAGCCCGGTCCAGCAAATGTTCTATTCCCATCAATTCAGTCATGGATTCGAGAGTAATTTTCCGTTCTGACTCCGGTACTCGTTTCTGGCCAAACAGCAGATTATCTTTCACCGACAGGTGCGGAAACAAACCGGATTCCTGAAATACATATCCCAACGGGCGTTTATAGGTTGGGACAAACAGGTTTCGTTCTGAGTCTTGCCAGATATCATCTCCCACGGAAAAATATGAATGTTCGAATTGTTCCAACCCAGCCATGGAACGTAAACAGGTGGTTTTCCCTGAACCTGAATGACCAAAAAGTACCGTGATCCCTGCATCTGGTAACGTTAAGTTCACATCAAGTACAAATGACTCATGACGAATACAGAACTTGGCGTATATTTCACTCACAACACATCCTTAGCTAAAGCGATAGCGGTTGTTCATCCAGTACATAATGAGTAATGATGCAAAAGAAAATGCAACCAACCCTCCGGCAAGAATATGAGCTTTACCAAATTCAAGCGCTTCTACGTAGTTATAAATTTCTACCGACATAACACGAGTCTTACCCGGAATATTACCGCCAATCATCAGCACTACCCCAAATTCACCTAACGTATGACAGAAGCCCATAATGGCAGCAGAAAAAATTCCCGGCCAGGCAAGCGGTAATGTGACGTGGAAAAAAGTATCAAGCGGAGCGGCCCGCAACGTCGCAGCAACTTCCATGGGCTGACGCCCGATAGCAACAAACGAGTTTTTGAGCGGTTGAATAACAAAAGGAAGGGAGTGAACCGTACAGGCTAAAGCGATTCCGGTAAAAGAAAAAGGTAATTGTCCGATACCAATATAATTTAACGCTTGCCCGAGAGTTCCGTTCGGACCTAACAAGATTAAGAGATAAAACCCCAAAACCGTTGGTGGCAGCACCATAGGTAAAGAGCATACCGCCTCGGCAACGCCCCGCAATCGGCTTTTAGTGACACTTAGCCACCAACTGATGGGAATCCCTATCAGCAATAACGCCAATGTAACGAAAAACGCCAACTTCAATGTCGTCGTGACAACAAGCCAATCTATCATGTCCTACTCCCTGGACTTAGCCCCTGATATTCAATTATCAGGGGCGATATTCGATTTTATTTATATCCGAAACTTTTAATGATCGCCTGTGCGCGATCAGTTTTTAAGTATTCCAGGAATGAACTCACTGCTTTGTTGGTTTTTCCTGATTCTAACGTTACAGCATCCTGCTGTATTTCTTCATAATCTTCGGCCGGAACCTGCCAGTAAGAACCCGGTTTATACTGACCTTCCTGATATACCTGAGATTTAGCAATAAAACCAAGCTGAGCATTTCCTGTTACAACATATTGATAGGTTGGATTCAAACCTTTCCCCATAACCAGCTTATCACTAACGTTATCCCAAAGTCCCATTTTTGTCAGTGACTGTTTTGCTGCTAATCCATATGGGGCAAGTTCTGGATTGGCAATGGATAAATGATCAAATTTACCATCACTTAATTCTGTTTTTACATCTACACCCGCTTTTTCAGACCATAAAACTAGCGTACCTTTCGCATAGGTAAACTCACTAAACCCTTTACCCTCAGCAACTAATTTCTGCGGTCTTACGGTATCGGCAGCGAAGAAGAGATCAAATGGTGCACCATTGATAATTTGCGCATACAGCTGCCCGGTTGAACCGGTACTGATTTGAAGAGAATCGGACGTAACTGCACTAAAATCCTTATTCAGTGCTTTCATTGGTCCGAAAAAGTTATTTGCTACTGCGACAACAGCAGTATCCGCCTGAACACCACCAGCAACAACAGCAGCAATTAATCCAGCAATCATCCTTAATTTCATAATTATTCCCTTATAGTTCAAACCTTATTTTGATGAATTAGTTAATATCACAAAATTGTTTCATTTCGTTTGTTCGTTTTCATCCTTTTTCATACATCTCAGAAACAAAAAACACGAAATTAAACGAAACATGACAAATCAGATGTTTAATCAACCAATTATGTTAATATATACACATATTCGTTAATTTTCGTCAACCCAAAGGTTGCAATAACCTTAAAATAAAAAAGGATTTTTAACATGGGGAAAGATACAGCCCTGTCAGTACAGGATGTCGCTGAACTGTTAAGTGTCAGCAAAAGTATGATTTACAGTCTGATCAAAAAAGGCGAAATAAACTCATACACGGTTGGCCGTAAAGTACGTTTTAGTGAAGAAGATGTTCAGGAATATATTGGGCGTTCCAAAAAAGGGAAAAACGGAGAAACAAATACTATTACTCCATCAGCTCGCATCGATTTATCAGGACAGGGAACAAAAGGAAGCGGCTTTATTATTTGTGGTCAGGATTTGATCTTAGATGTTCTGTCCAGTTATTTACGTCAATATGATATTCAGGCACTAAGAGCCTATATCGGTAGCTACGATAATCTGATTTCGCTATACAAAAATAAAATCGATGTGGCTTCAACCCATTTATGGGATGGTGACAGTGATTCCTATAATGTCCCTTATGTCAAAAGCCTGTTACCAGGTGTTTCTGCGGTTATTGTCCACCTTACTTGCAGAATGCAGGGTTTATATGTTGCCAAAGGGAATCCGAAAAACATTACTGATTGGGAGGATTTTGGACGTGACGATATTACCATGATCAACCGGGAACATGGTGCCGGGTCCAGAGTGCTTCTCGATGAACACCTGAAAAAACTGGGTATTTTCGGCAGTTCCATCAAAGGCTATAACAAAGAACATCAATCCCATCTTGCTGTTGCCAGTGCCATCAGTAGCGGAGAAGCCGATGTTGGTATCGGTAATGAAAAGATAGCCAGACAGGTCGATAATATTGACTTCATCCCATTAAAAAAAGAACGTTATGATCTGGTATTCAGAAAAGAAGATATGCAGAAACGTGAGATTCAGACCATGTTAAACATTATTCAGTCAGACGCGTTTAAGAATGAGTTCGCTCATATTGGCGGATATGACACCACGGATATGGGGAAAATCGTGGCTGAATTGTAGAATTATAGCGGCAGTAAGATTAGGTCAGTTTAGATTTTATTTGCTACAATGATAGCAATTATCGTCATTAATGAACTTAAATTGCTACTATAATAGCAACTAATCAGGTAACAGGATGCTATCACTTAACACTGCCTATGATGCTCAAATAGAACTACGAGATCACCTGAGAAACCTCAGAAAATCTCAAAAGCTGAGCGTTGATAGGCTAACAGAAAAATCCGGTGTACCAAATGCAACCATTAGGAAATTTGAATCAACCGGTAATATATCGCTCCGCCAGTCTCTGATGCTCTTTGAGGCTCTTCGTAATATCGATGATATTGTGAAACTGTGTGAAGAACCTAAGTCTGAGCCATCCAGCATCGATGAGGTTTTAGGTAGAGTAAGATGAAATCAGAACAGCTTGGCATAAGTACTTCGGTTAAGGTTTTGGGTGTTAGTCCCTTTGGTCTTTGGTTACTTGCTGAAGATGAAGAACTCTTTCTTAGCTTTGAAGAGTTTCCCTGGTTTAAAAATGCTCCTGTTCAAGCTATTTTCCACGTAGAAAAACAAGGCCGTTTCGGATTTTGTTGGCCTGAATTGGATGTTGATTTGACACTGGATGGTATCAAGCACCCGGAAAACTATCCATTAAAAGCAAAAC
Organism: uncultured Vibrio sp.; assembly: GCA_963676525.2. Taxonomy (GTDB): domain Bacteria; phylum Pseudomonadota; class Gammaproteobacteria; order Enterobacterales; family Vibrionaceae; genus Vibrio. The sequence goes on along the minus strand of CAXXNB010000011.1, from coordinate 491,096 downwards.
ACTAGTTGTTATTTTTAAGGTTAACCATAGCGAGAATATGCGATTGGTGTAACCTAATTCGAGATCTTTACTCACAAGTTGATATTGCAGATCTTCGAAATATACTTCAGACAATGAAAAAAAGGTCCGGTAATTTACCAGACCTTTGTTCTAATGAATTGTTAATTTAAATCCAGTTCAGGATATTAGCTTCTTGAAGCTAAAGGATACTCAGGATCAGGTTCATTAGTCATTCGATTGCGTAAATCTCTGCGGATAATTTCAATTGACCAGAACCAGATTAAGTGGCCTACGATTTCAGACACATGCTCATACCAAGGCAAGCTAAACAGTGATGGTGTCAGACCCATTAGCGGGAACGAAATCATATGCACAAATAGCTGAGCTAAAGCGCCAGCGAACAGACCCTGCCAAAGTTTAACTTTAGGGAATCTTTCCGAAACAACACAGTAGCCAACAGCAAAAACGATAGAGAAAATGATGTGTGTTACGCCAACCCAGTTAAACGCATGACCCGCAAAGGTATAAACAGCTTCATTAGGATCGATGACACCTAACCAGTCACGTAAAAATACATATGGAGGGTTAAGGAAGTTTCGCGAACAGTCGATTTGATCGGCTGCTCTGATTAAAGATTCCGGTGCACATGCAGCATTAAAAATATCACTCGGACTTCTAGGTGGCAGTGGATGTTCCGCCCCCCATTTTACAAATGCAGAAACGATACCTGCGATTAAACCAATAAATGCAGCTAAGCCATAACGTCTGCGTGAAGGGCTTGTTTGCTCAAAAAGATTCATTTTATGCCTATTAAATTGTTACAAAAAATAATGGGATGCGGACTATAGCACTCAAACAACCCAAATGCGAATTATTATTATTAAGATATGTGATTTTATCAAAAATTGTTAATATACGAGGCAATTGATAGATAAAGTCAGTTTTGTCATTCGTTTATCGACCGTGTATATTGGCGTCAGTTGTTATTTTTAAGGTTAACCATAATGAGAATATACGATTGCTGTGACCTGATTCGTGAGCTTTACTCGCAGATTGGCAGTGGAGATCAGGGATATGTACCGCAGGCAATTAACTGCGCGTTAAAAGCATTAAATGATATTGCAGCGGATGAATCTCTTCCTCAAGAAGTAAGAGAAAAAGCGGCTTTTGCTGCAGCGAATTTACTTATTTCAGATTTCGAGGATGAATAAATGAATCTTGCAAATTATGAAACCATGGACCCTATCCTGCTGTTTAGCTTAGTAAACACCAAACTACGTGATGATTTTGACGGAGATTTGGATCGTTTGGTTTCTTATTTTGATATTGATAAAGAGAAGCTTGTTGCTCGTCTGGCTGGGGCTGGGTTTGAGTTTTTGGTTGAGGTTGGGCAGTTTAGGTAAGAGCTAAAACACCGCGGCATATATCAAAACAATTCCTATTGGCATATATCTCTTAAAATAATATATGCCAGTCTAATCTCAAATATTCCTATATCTTTTGCTAAATCTCCTTATAGATCCTACATTTAAATAATGTTTACAGAAGGAATCTGGAAATGAAGCAGATATCGTTAATCGCCCCTTTCTACAATGAAGGTCATGAAAGTGTTAACCGATTCTATCGTGAGATTAAAGATAAATTTATAGATAACATTCAATATGATTATGAAATAATCTGTATAGATGATGGAAGCACTGATGACACCTTAATATCATTACAGAAACTTCAGTCTATCGACCCCAACATTATTATTTTGGAATTTAGCCGAAATTTTGGTAAGGAATCAGCCCTTTCAGCCGGACTTGAAAATTGCAGTGGTGATGCCGCAATTCCTATCGATGCGGATTTACAAGATCCACCTGAATTATGCTTAAAAATGATTGAAAAGTGGGAATTAGGCGCTGATATTGTAGCAGCCAAAAGAACAAGGAGAGATTACGATTCATTCATAAAAAAATCGACTGCAAATAGTTTTTATTATTTACATAACAAATTATCCGATATCCATATAGAACCTAATGTTGGTGATTTTCGACTACTTGATCGCTGTGTCATTGATACAATTAATAAATTACCTGAAACTCAAAGATTTATGAAAGGGCTATTTACGTGGGTCGGATTTAATGTTGAGATTATTGAATATGAGAGGCCTAAAAGAATAAATGGGAAAACCAAATTTTCAAATTGGAAATTATGGAATTTTGCTTTGGAAGGCTTTACTAGTTTTTCAACTGTACCTTTAAGACTATGGACTTATATTGGGATCATAGGCTCAATATTATCTATTATATTTGCATTTAAAATCATTTTTGACGTAATTGTTACGGGAGTTGAGGTCCCTGGTTATGCTTCGATAGTAGTTTCTATTATATTTTTTGGGAGTTTGCAATTATTAAGTATTGGCATAATTGGTGAATATTTAGGAAGAATATATATGGAATCAAAAAAAAGACCTTTATATATCATCAAAAATAAACATTTTAACAGTAACCATAAAAAATAATTATTCCTTTTTCTTGCAAACAGCAATTATAGACAATCCAAAAAGTAAAGATAACTTTGGAATTAACTTAGACTCTATTGAAAATAAATTTAATAAAACTTTATTTATATTTTTATTTGGTTCCAACTCAAGTGTTGTTGTTTTTCCTCTTATTTTTGTTACAAATCTAGAAATCAGAGCCAATGGAAACAACAATGAATTAAAATATGACACATATATTAATTCAAATCCACTACCTTCTAAGCATTCTTTCAATTTAGATAAAGTATAGCGTCTATAATGATGGCAATTCTCATCATGTTTAGAAAACATAAATTGATATGCTGGTACAGTAATTACCAATGTAGATTGTGTTGGAAGTTTACGATATAAAAACTTCAAAACATACTTATCATCTCTTAAATGCTCTAAAACATCAAACATTGTCACTAATTTATAATCTAACTCTATATTTTTAAAATCATCAGGAAAATATCCTTCAAGAATATTAATTGATTTTATATTTTTTAACTGTTCTATTGCTACTGTCTCTTTATCGATAACAGTCACTTCACCATAATTTTTAAGAATATTAACATTCCCCCCCATACCACCTCCTATATCTAGGATACGAACATTATAAACACCAATAGAATCCAAAATTTTTTTAATTATTTTTTTTCTACCTAAAAACCACCAATGTTCATCTTGCATTTTTACTAATTTTCGATATTCTTCTAATTCCATATTCACTCCATTACAATTATACAAAAAGTTTAATTATTAGTTCTCTCATAAATTATAAACTCTTCTTGAAAATATGGTACTTTTTTTAAAATTTTATATTTATAAAATTCATTATAAAACTCCAAACTTCCTCTAAATAAATCTAAAAATTTAAATCCTTTTGGATACCTAGGTAACTTTTCACCAAATTCAATAACTATAATTTTAGGTTTTTTTTCTTTTATATCATTGATCAGAACTTTTTTAGTGAAATTTATTGACTCAATAGATCGCAGATCATTAGGTTCAGTATAAGATCTCGGCAACAACCACAGTACTGGAAAATGACCAACCCAATTAGCATTTAAATGAAAAGTTAAAATATGGGCAGGAGACATTGTGCTAGATAAAAAAATTATATTATCTTGAGGTTTAATTATAGTTGAAAGAACTTTATATAAATTCAAAAATTCACTATTTACAATATAATCACTAGATAATGCACGATCATTCCTTTTAAGTACATTTACTGAAGAAAAATAATTAACACTAACAAACCTTATCATTCCTATTTTATAAGATAGGAATGAAATTAGAAATAATACAAAAACAAATAATATTTTTTCTTTATTATTAAAATAACATAATCTTTTAAATAATAAAATTAATGACAACATTATAAGTGATATATATATACCCAATATATTAACAAGATGATATGAAAAACCAGCATGTCCAATTAAATATGCACATCCACTAGATAGTAAAGCTAAGATAATCAAAATCAATATTTGAACGTCAAACTTACACTTAATTAATATATATACAGGAAAACAACTATACAGTAGTATATTTAATAAATTATAAAAAAGTAATTTAAAATCAACAAAATATGAAACATATCCGAAACTAGCTAAAGGAACAACAGTTAGGAAATATTCTATTAATTCAATCTTAACATATAATAGATAACTTAAACCAATAAAAAAACACCCTAAAATTTCCAATCTAAATATTGATTTAAAATTCTTATACAATATAATAAGGTATAGTTCAATAAAAAAAACAACTAAGATATATTGTGGCTTTAATAGAATTGATATAGATAGGAATAATATTGTAAAAAATCTTATTATATATGAAGGAACTCCTTTTTTTATATATGCAATACAACTACTAATATAAATAAAAACCCCCACCAAAATAAAATGTTCTCTCTGCAAATAATCTGTCGGGTTAACAAGTAGCATGCCAATAGAAAAAGAAAAAACAAGGGAATCCATATAAACAACTGAACTATAAACAAGATTTTTCCTAATAAAAAAAATCCCTATAAAGATGTAAACAATCATCCCTAATCGCAAGGAAATAATATCATTAAAACTTGTAAAACTAAAAATAAAGAGTATAAACTTATAAATATAGATAATTAAAGGAGGATTTATTTCATAATAATTTTCATATATATTAGTTAAGTTAGTGTTTTTTGCAATTTCATAAAGAAATCCAACATCATGGTTAATGGTAAGTAACGTTTGCACAAAAAACACATGTAGAGCAACTAATGTAATTGTAAAAAAAACAATCCATTTATATAATTTATACTTTTTAATATAACCAATCAACATTCTCACCTATTAATACTATTTCTGTAATTCACATCAATATTAATACATAAAGTATTAATCATTTACATCAGTAATTTTCATTAGTACTCTAATCGGTTTTATTTTTATATAATCTAAATTTTTATCATAATCGTTATATATTTTAGCTTGAATACCCCCAACAAGTTTCCAAATAGAAATAGTAAATATAACTGATGCATAACAATCTATACTATAATGCCATCCTAGGTAAACTGTAGAGATAGATACGAGAATTGTATATAAAAGAAACAAACCAAATATTTTTTTATTAATATGGTAACAAACACAAGTAATTAAAACTAACATAGAAACATGCATACTGGGCATAGCAGATATACCAGAACCAACCAATACACCATCAGATAAATAATTCCTCCACAATATATATTGTAACTTCAAAGACTTAATATCAAAGTAATGATTTTTAAATTGAGACAAATTTATTTCATCTTTAGTTTTTATTAATTCCATTAATGGTAAATATGAATCATGTGTATTAGTATAAAATTTATCAAAAAAACATGGTCCTACAGAAGAAAAAAATACAGCAAGTAGTCCACCAATTAATATCCAGCATAATATGAAACTAATAATAAATCTTTCTCGAACAAATACTGTTTTTACCGAAATCATTATTACAACAAAAAACAACCAAACAATCAAAACCCAAGATGTATATAAAAAATCAAAAAAATATAAAAACAAAGGATGACTAAATATTTTATGTGTTATTTCCCAAGCATACTCCCCACCATATATAGCTCTATCAATAGAGCTTAAAAAAGGATCTAAATAATAACTATTAATGCGAGGTATTGATAATTTTAATGATGAATAAATTGATATAGAAAAAGATATTGATAAAAACAAAAAAATCCCATTTACAAACTCACCCCAATAAATTATATTGTTTTTAAAAAAAACAATATAATATCTCACTAGACTCTTTCTTTTTTTTAAAAGAGCTGAAAAATACAAAAAAATCAATAAAAAAACAAATGCACATGCAATTGACTGTAGGAATGTATCTCGATACATTTCTATATTTAGAAACAAATATTGATAAAAAACAAGATAAAACAAAAAATAAATAACAACAACACTATAACAACAAAGATAAATATATTTGTCTCTATAAAGAATTCTGCTTAATTTTTTTAAATTATTATCGATATTCATATAATATAAACAATCACCAATTTTATATATACTAAATTTTAGCACATTTATATATTATTATTATTTTACAACAAGATAACTTGATCAGAATAACATTATTTATCAAAACTTAATCTCTTAAATTACTATTAATACGAATACTATTAATATAATTAACTGATTTTATGTTACTTTTGCTATTATCTATAATATGTGTATCATCACCATCTAACAACACATCAAACTGCTGTTGATCACACATCACAGAAACTTTAGATCTTTCATCACCTCTTGCATGATACACACACTTCGAACCAATCATCCTATTTAAAGGGAAAATAGCTCCTTGGGAAAAGGAACTACACTGTTGACCTTCAATAGCATTAGTTATACTGGATAACACATCTGTCTGCTGGAATACGTTATTAATAACTTTATTCTCGCCATCCCAAACCATAAACATGGGTACACGACTTACCGACATTCTATCCGATTTTTGTTGTTCCTTACGTGTCATTGTAGACATCGCTCGATGATCACTCATAACAATGATCATATTATCTTTAGCTGATAGTTTTTTTATCACATTTGAAAGCTGTGTATCTGCATACCGAAAAGAAAACTCTTCAGATCGTTTTATCTCATCACCTTCTGGATAATAAAAAGGTTGGTGAGTATTTACATTTTCAACCACTATAAAATTATTTTCTGAGTTAGAAACAATCCCATAAACTTTTTCATACAGTTTTTGGTCCGAAACTGACTCAAAAAGAAACTGTCTATCAATTTCATCAAAAGAATCGTTTCCTATTATTTGGTCAAATTTTAAAGATTCTAACCATTGCTTCTTTTGTAAAAAGCCAAGATCACCAGCTGTAATAAATGTAGTGTGATAACCAAGTTTAGATAACTCTTCTGGGTATGATGTTTCAAAATGAATAGAACTTAACCCCAACGCACCATCGGTCCCATATTTTATTTTATATGGAATTATGGGCTTACCTGTTAATGTTGCATATAGTCCAGCTTCTGTTGTAAATCCATTTGCATAGAAGTTATTAAATGAAATATTATTTTTCGCAAGATAATCTAACTTAGGAGTCCAGTCATTATCTTTACCAAACCAATCACTATGGTAATATGACCATGACTCAAACATAAATAAAATTATATTCTTAGGTTTGATTTTATTTGTGCTTTTACATATATAATCATTACTTACAAAATCGAATGATGATATAAAATCATCTGTGTACTCATTTTCATATGTTGACTCAAAATTAACTAAAATATAATTTTTAAAAAATGGACTTCGTATTGAAGAATCTACATCATAATTACACCCAACAATAAAAATAGACATAAAACATAAAATTTTCATTCTTATATATTTTATTTTTAAATTTGGTTTAAAAACAAACGCTATACAAGCAATTAAACATAAAACAATAAATATATATACGAGTTTATTAAATAACTTAAAATCCACATCAGTAACAAACTTAAATATATCATCAATATAAAGCCTGGAATTAAACATATAGATTATATTTAAGTCTACAATGTAAAATATAAACAATAATATAATGGCAATTTTTACCACACGAGAAAAAAATTTATTCAGCAATGAAGATATATAGTAAAGTAAAAAAACAATAGATACTATAACGCTATCACTGACAGCAATATTATAATAACTATTATGGTCATCAACATATAAAGATGTTCCTAAAGCATAAATTTTAAAAACATATATCAATATTAAAATTATAAGAACCATAAGCATCTCATAAATGCTGATACAATATAGCTACACAAACGCCCCAAAAGATAAGTCCTTAATCTATTCAGTCTCTACATTTAAATTTAGGTTACAAATCTCATATATACAATTATTTTAACAACTTAGATCAAAAAAGGCCTGGTCGAAACCAAGCCTTTGAAGTTATATCAGTTGAAGACTAATCTAAGCTATCAACCTACATTCTTACGAGCATTCTGGAAGATACGCATCCAGGCACCGTTTTCACCCCATGAATCCGGGTGCCATGAGTTGGCTACAGTACGGAATACACGTTCAGGGTGAGGCATCATGATAGTTACACGACCATCTTTGGTTGTTAAACCAGTGATTGCGTTTGGTGAACCGTTCGGGTTGTTTGGATATTGCTGAGTTGGGTTACCAAAGTTATCCACATAACGAACCGCTACTGTACCTGATTGCTCAATTGCATCTAAGTGTGCGGCATCGCGAACTTCCACACGACCTTCACCGTGAGAAACTGCGATTGGCATACGAGAACCTGCCATGCCATCGAAGAAGATAGAATCAGACTTTTGAACTTCCACTAAGCTGAAGCGAGCTTCAAAACGCTCTGATTCGTTACGTACGAAACGAGGCCATAAATCAGCACCTGGAATAAGATCACGCAGGTTAGACAGCATCTGACAACCATTACAAACACCAAGAGAGAAAGTATCTTCGCGTTTGAAGAAGGTTTCAAACATATCACGAGCCTGATTATTGAACAGAACAGATTTAGCCCAGCCTTCACCAGCGCCCAGTACGTCACCGTAAGAGAAACCGCCACAAGCCACTAAGCCTTTGTACTCATCAAGAGCAACCTGACCAGTCAAGATGTCACTCATATGAATATCGATAGCATCGAAACCTGCACGGTCAAAGGCAGCACCCATTTCAACGTGAGAGTTAACACCCTGTTCACGCAGGATCGCCATCTTAGGACGAGCACCTGTTGCGATAAACGGCGCAGCTACATCTTCCATTACATCAAAGCTTAGGTTCACGTTCAGACCTGGGTCTGTATCGTCTTTCTTCTCTTCAAATTCCTGGTTAGCACAGGCCGGGTTATCACGTAATGCCTGCATTTTCTGAGTTGTTTCAGCCCAGATAGTACGTAGCTCAGTACGAGAACGGCTTACAACGGTTTCACCAGCAAGAGAGATAGCAATGGTATCATTCGCTTCAACAGAACCGATAACGTGAGAACAAGCGTCCAGACCATGTTTAGACAGTTCAGCAAGAACAGCATCAACATCATCATTTTTAACCTGAACAACCGCACCTAATTCTTCGTTAAACAGTACAGACAGAGCATCAGAACCCAGTTTATCCAGCTCAACGTTAACACCACAGTGACCGGCAAACGCCATTTCAGCCAGAGTTACAAATAAACCGCCGTCGCCTTTATCATGGTAAGCAACCAGTTTATCGTCACGAACCAGAGACTGAACTGCGTTGAAGAAGCCTTTAAGAAGTTCAGGACTATCTACATCAGCAGGTTTATCACCAAGTTGTTTGTAAACCTGAGCCAGTGCTGTTGCACCCATACGGTTTTGACCCTGACCTAAATCGATAGCGATCAGGCTGGTTTCACCTTTATCAGTACGAAGCTGAGGAGTCACAGTCTTACGCACGTCTTCAACACGAGCAAACGCAGTGATGATTAGAGACAGAGGAGAAGTCACTTCTTTCTGTTCGCCATTCTCTTCCCATTTGGTTTTCATTGACATCGAGTCTTTACCAACTGGGATAGTCAAACCTAATGCAGGACATAGTTCTTCACCGATAGCTTTTACCGCTTCGTAAAGACCCGCATCTTCGCCCGGGTGACCGGCTGGAGACATCCAGTTTGCAGACAGTTTGATGTGGTTTAGTTCACCGATATCAGTTGAAGCAATGTTAGTCAGAGACTCAGCCACAGCTAAACGAGCAGACGCACCGAAATCAAGCAGTGCTACCGGGGTACGTTCACCCATAGACATTGCTTCACCGTGGTAGGTATCGAAACTTGCTGCTGTAACAGCACAGTTAGCAACAGGAACCTGCCATGGGCCAACCATCTGATCGCGAGCAACCAGACCTGTTACGCTGCGGTCACCGATAGTGATAAGGAATGTTTTCTCAGCAACAGCAGGAAGACGTAGAACACGATCAACCGCTTCGTTTACTTCGATACCGTCACGAACAATTGCTTTACCTTCAACTTTCAGAGTGGTTGCATCACGAGACATCTTAGGTGGCTTACCTAGCAGAATGTCCATTGGCATATCAATTGGTGTGTTATCGAAGTGAGAATCTTCAAGAGTCAGATGACGCTCTTCAGTTGCAACACCAACGACTGCATATGGCGCACGTTCACGTTTACAGATAGCATCAAATTCAGCCATATTTTCCGGAGCAACAGCAAGAACATAACGTTCCTGAGATTCGTTACACCAGATTGCCAGAGGGCTCATCCCTGGTTCATCGTTTGGCACATCACGTAGCTGGAATTTACCACCACGATCACCATCGTTAACCAGTTCAGGAAGTGCGTTTGAAATACCGCCCGCGCCCACATCGTGGATAAATGCGATTGGGTTAGCGTCACCAAGCTGCCAGCAACGGTCGATAACTTCCTGACAACGGCGTTCCATTTCTGGGTTTTCACGCTGAACAGAAGCAAAATCAAGATCTTCAGAAGACTGACCAGAAGCCATTGACGATGCAGCACCACCACCAAGACCGATATTCATCGCCGGGCCACCTAATACGATCAGGCTTGCACCAACAGGAATCTCTTTCTTCTCAACGTGCTCTTCACGGATATTCCCCATACCACCAGCAATCATGATTGGCTTATGGTAACCACGGATTTCTTCACCCGCATGAGACGTTACTTTTTCTTCGTAAGTACGGAAATAACCAAGCAGGTTAGGACGGCCGAATTCGTTGTTAAACGCTGCGCCACCTAATGGGCCTTCAATCATAATGTCTAATGCATTAACAATACGGCCTGGTTTACCAAAATCAGTTTCCCATGGCTGTTCAAAACCAGGAATACGCAGGTTAGAAACTGTAAAGCCAACCAAGCCAGCTTTAGGCTTACCACCGATACCGGTTGCGCCTTCATCACGAATTTCACCACCACTACCGGTTGATGCACCAGGCCATGGAGAAATTGCTGTTGGGTGGTTGTGAGTTTCCACTTTCATCAGGATATGAGCGTCTTCATGATGATAGTTATACTGGCGAGTTTCTGGATCAGGGAAGAAACGACCTACTTTAGAACCTGTCATTACCGCAGCATTATCTTTATAAGCAGATAACACGTAGTCAGAGTTGTTTTCGTAAGTGTTTTTGATCATCTTAAACAGCGATTTTTCCTGTTTAACACCATCAATAGTCCAGTCGGCATTAAAGATTTTATGGCGGCAGTGCTCTGAGTTCGCCTGAGCAAACATCATTAATTCGATGTCATTCGGGTTACGGCCCAGTTTAGTAAAGCTTTCAACTAAGTAGTCGATTTCGTCTTCAGCCAGAGCAAGACCCAATGAAACGTTTGCTTCTGCAAGCGCATCACGGCCACCCGCTAAGATATCAACCTGAATTAATGGCGCAGGTTCTGCAACTGAGAATAAAGCGTCTGCTTCATCAAATGCAGTAAAAACCACTTCCATCATACGGTCATGAATCAGACCTTTTAACACTGCAACCTGTTCTTCAGTCAGTGCAGCAGATGATTCAACATAGTAAACCGTACCACGTTCTAAACGTTTAACTTTGCTTAAACCACAGTTACGGGCGATATCGGTTGATTTTGAAGACCATGGAGAGATAGTACCCGGACGCGGAGTCACTAATAACAGAAGACCTTCTGGCTGATGTTCCTCGATGGTTGGCCCGTAAGTCAGCAATTTTTCTAACTTATCTAATTCCGGGGCATCAAGGTCGGCAGTGAGGTTAGCGAAGTGCATGAATTCGGCATAAATACCGCTAACAGGAAGGTTTAGCTCGCGACATTGATCAAGAAGTTTATTAACTCGAAACTCAGAAAGAGCTGGGGAACCGCGCAAAATTCTCATGTGCTTAGGTCTCTATTTGCTGTTAATTAAGGTAATATTGGAATAAATTCATGAAGTTATATATTTTATCCTGAAATTTATACCAATCTTACCTTCTCTATGGTGGCGCATTATAAAGGAATTGCTTTTGTGATGTAACACCCAACGCAACCGTTTGCGTCATTTTTTTTATTTATTTTGAAATTTGCCCAATAAACACTCTGAATCCTGCTTCTTGAGGTCACTTAGGTATAATTGTATCCTTACTCTACATTCGAACATCAAATTGTTGCGCTTAATTGATCCTTTGATATAAAGATGATTATGTAAGCCAGAGATTACTCATAAATGACATTATTCAAATATCGCCATTTGCTACAGAGTCTCGTCGTCATTTGTTTCATCTTTACCCTTTCAGGTTGCCAGATAGATTCAAAGCCACAAAGTGACTTAGCTAAAATTCGTGATCGCGGAGTCCTTCGAGTGGGGGTGGTCAATAACCAGTTATCCTACTTTATCGGCCCGGATGGCCCGTCAGGGATTGATTATGAGCTTGCCCGTGAGTTTGCCAACGAACTAGGTGTGAAATTAGAGATAAAGCCGCTTTACCGAGTGTCGGCCCTCTTCCCGGCGCTACAGCGGGGCGAAATCGATATTGTGGCAGCAGGTCAGACTCAGACCGTTCCCCGTATCGAAAAATACCGTGCCGGACCGGCTTACTATTATGTCAGCCAACAACTTGTATATAAACAAGGCAGTTGGAAACCACGCAGTATTAAACAAATTGTGTCTCATCAGGAATCGCTGAAAGAAGAATTTCCGGACGAAACCATTTTGTCAGTCGTGAATGATGGTCATCTGACCCAAACATTAGATCAGAAGAAAAAAAAGTATCCGGATCTTCAGTATCAGATAGAAAAAGAATCGGATGTAAGTGATCTGCTTAAACAAGTTTCTGAAGGTCAACTGATGTTCACTTTGGCCGACTCTGTCGAAGTATCGCTTGCACAACGTCTCTACCCTGATTTAGCAACGGCTTTTGAGCTTACAGAAGATCAGCCTATTTCGTGGTATATCCGCCGTTCTGATGATGAAAGCCTGTACGCATTAATGATTGAGTTTTTTGGTAATCAGAAACAATCCGGTCAATTAGCTTCTATGGAAGAAAAGTACATTGGCCACGTAAGAACCTTTGACTATGTGGATACCAAAGTATTTATTCAGGCTCTGGAAACCAAATTGCCCACATGGTCTCCTGTGTTTCAGCAATATTCAGATGAATTTGACTGGCGTTTAATTGCTGCCCTTTCTTATCAGGAATCTCACTGGAATCCTAAAGCTATTTCCCCAACAGGTGTTAGGGGGATGATGATGCTTACGCTGTCAACAGCTAAAAGTGTGCAGGTCAGAAACCGTCTCGATCCGGAACAATCTATTCGGGGTGGTGTTGAATATTTACGCCGGATGATATCCAGAATCCCCGCATCAATTCCTGACTATGAACGTATCTGGTTCGCATTAGCTTCTTACAATATGGGTTACGGGCATATGATGGATGCCCGACGTTTGACCCAGTCACTGGGAGGCGATCCTGATTCATGGAGTGATGTCCGGGACCGTTTACCACTCCTGCAAAGACAAAAATATTTCAGTCAGACCCGTTATGGCTATGCAAGGGGGATTCAGGCTAAAGTATATGTTGAGAATATAAGGCAGTATTATCAAAGCATCATTGGTCATGTAGAACAGCAAGATACTTCAGATAATGACATTGATATCAATGACTTAAAAATTATAGAAGCAACATCTTTCGAGCAGAAAAATAACACAAGTCAACAACAAATTAGTAATGAAATAGAAAACACGTTACCAATCGATAATCAAACAAATGAAACTAACAACCTGGATGAAAAAAAATAAGGCATCATCATCAATGAAAGTCTTGATTTTTCCAGGCAAACCCTTAATAGTAGACATAGTGGTGATGAATCAGATTGCCACTAAAAAATACAAAAATAGATATTAGAAAAATATCATGAGGTACCCTAATCAGAGAAGTTAGGGAATAAAGTATAATAAAGAAAATTAAGGGGGTTGTTTAATGTTGAGAAGACGTAAGCAATCAAAAAATCTATGGAAAAGCACAGCCGCGTTTCGTCGTAAGCGCAGACTGATGAATAGTAAAAAGAAAATTTTTATTCGCCATAGAACTTTCGTTCAACTTTCTGAATCTGCATAAACTGAACTTTAAAAATCAGTCAGTTACTTTTCAGAATGTAATCTTATCGTTGTCTTCCCTTCCTACGAGTCGGCACTTGATCAACAATCAAGATGCCGGGGGAGACACTAATCACCGCTCTGACTCGCTTTTAATGCTTTTTTTCTCTCTTTAATTTCTTTGCGACGACGTTTAAAAAAACGTTGCAGTTGTTCGCGGCATTCATCTTCCAGTAATCCAGCTTCAATCTGAGCATAATGATACGCAGCATCACTATTAAAAAGATTCAGCACCGTACCCGCCGCTCCGGCTTTTAAATCAGGCGCACCATACACAATTCGTTTAACCCGACTGTGTAACAATGCTCCGGCACACATAGGACAAGGTTCTAAAGTGACATATAGAGTTGTATCTGTCAGGCGATAGTTATTAAGGTAAGCTCCCGCCTTACGAATTGCTTCAATTTCAGCATGAGCCGTCGCATCATTAGCACCAATCGATGTGTTATGCCCTTCCGCAATAATTGCACCGTCTTTGACTAATACAGCACCAACCGGTACTTCACCTTCCTGTTCAGCCAGCGACGCTAATTGCATCGCTCGGCGCATAAACGCTTCATCCTGAGCAGAAAACGTTATTTTATCTTGCACTGTCACTCTCTAAATAATCTTAAGTACCGGGGTATTATAACGATTCTGATAAATAGTCTACCAATAATCGCACTTTAGGCGACATATGCCGATTTTGCGGGTACAAAGCCCACACGCCTTCCCTGTCATCCCGATAATGGGCCAGAACTTCGACTAACTGGCCTGAGTCCAGAAAATCTTGTACGTAATAATCCGGTAACTGGGCAATTCCCATGCCTTTCAGAATGGCATCAAGCAACACCATACCGCTGTTACAGCGAACCCGGCATGAATACCCATACTTTTAGCATGTCGATCATCTTTAAAACGCCAGTGATCATAGGTTCCTACCAGACACTGATGCTTCGTCAACTCTGACAACGTATGTGGGATCCCGTATTGTTCGAAATATGCAGGGCTACCGCATACATGTAATACTCTTGGACGAAGCTTTTTCGCTATAAAGCTCGAATCATTGAGCTGACCCAGACGAATGGCGATATCAATGCCCTGATCAACCATATCCAGGCGTTTATTGGTCAGAATCAGTTCCAGTTCCAACTGAGGATACAACTGTAAAAAGTCATTCAGACATGGCGCGACTATCTTTTCTCCATAAGTAACCGGAGCAGTCACCTTCAGTTTACCGGTTGGTGTCGCCTGCATTTGGGTTACGGCCAAATCCGCCTGTTCTAACCCGTCCAACAGTTGCTTACATTGAGAATAATACACTTGCCCCGCTTCGGTCAGAGACACTTTGCGGGTAGTGCGAATTAACAGTTTTACAGCCAGGCGTTCTTCCAGTGTCGCAACTCTGCGGCTCACATTGGCGACTGACGTGTTGAGTTTCTCCGCTGCTTTAGTAAAACTTATCGTATCCGCCACCGCGACAAATTCGCTGATCCCTTCCCAGTTCGCCATATCAATTATTACATTATTGTAAAAGTAATTCTTATTATGCCTGGATTATAAAATTATTGAACCTCTCTATACTAAAAATTACACAGAAACTAATTATACAACTTCAGAAATTCTAATGAGGGATCAAATGTCAGAGCCAAAATTCATCAAATCTAAAGCTGCTGTTGCCTGGGGACCGAAACAACCACTCAAAATGGAAGAAGTGGATGTCATGCTGCCTAAAGCAGGTGAAGTGTTAGTGCGTATCGTTGCATCCGGTGTCTGCCATACTGATGCCTTCACTTTGTCAGGTGATGATCCTGAAGGTGTATTCCCGGCGATACTGGGACATGAAGGTGGTGGTATCGTTGAAATGGTTGGTGAAGGCGTAACCAGCGTCGAAGTTGGCGACCATGTTATCCCTCTTTACACCGCAGAGTGTGGCGAATGTAAGTTCTGTAAATCCGGTAAAACAAACCTATGCAGTGCGGTTCGTGAAACTCAGGGCAAAGGTTTAATGCCTGATGGTACAACACGATTTTATAAAGACGGACAGCCTATTTATCACTATATGGGCTGCTCTACTTTCTCTGAATATACTGTTTTACCAGAAATCTCTCTGGCAAAAGTCAACAAAGAAGCACCGCTGGAAGAAGTTTGTTTGTTAGGCTGTGGTGTCACCACGGGTATGGGTGCAGTACTGAATACCGCTAAAGTTCAAAAAGGCGATAGTGTTGCTATCTTTGGTCTGGGTGGCATTGGTCTTTCCGCCATTATCGGGGCGAAAATGGCTGGCGCCGGTCGAATCATTGGTATTGATATCAATGAGAAAAAATTTGAGCTGGCTAAAAAGCTTGGCGCAACAGACTGCATTAACCCACAACATTTCGACAAACCAATTCAGGAAGTCATTATTGAAATGACTGATGGTGGTGTCGAGTTCTCGTTTGAATGTATTGGTAACGTCAACGTGATGCGTCAGGCACTGGAATGCTGTCATAAAGGCTGGGGAGAATCAGTGATTATCGGTGTAGCCGGTGCTGGTCAGGAAATTTCGACTCGCCCGTTCCAGTTAGTTACCGGACGAGTTTGGCGTGGAAGTGCGTTTGGTGGTGTCAAAGGCCGTTCTCAGCTACCGGGAATCGTAGAACAATACCTCAATGGGGAATTTGGTCTACAGGATTTCATCACACATACTATGCCACTGGAAGACATCAACAAAGCCTTTGATCTGATGCACTCAGGCGAAAGTATCCGTTCAGTGATTCACTTCCAGGAATAGGTTTCCAGCAATCGTTTTCCAAAAACAGTCTTCCAACTTATCAAAGCCTCTATGCTCAACGTTTAGAGGCTAAATAAGGATATCAATATGCTTGAAAACGTCAGTCAGAATAAGGTGTTTGGTGGTTGGCATAAACAATATACCCACCAGTCAAAATCCCTTAACTGCACAATGCGCTTTGCCGTGTTTATCCCGGAACATATTTCAGATGCACAACCGGCTCCGGTACTCTACTGGCTGTCAGGTTTAACCTGCACCGATGAAAACTTTATGCAGAAAGCCGGCGCGTTTAAAAAAGCCTCTGAACTGGGAATCATCATCGTTGCTCCGGATACCAGTCCCAGAGGAGAAGGTGTTGCCGATGATCCCGAGGGCAGTTATGACCTTGGGCTGGGTGCCGGTTTTTACCTTAATGCAACCCAGGAACCATGGAAACAGCATTATCAGATGTATGATTATATCGTCCATGAACTTCCGGCATTAATTGAAGAGTACTTTCCTGTTACTCAGCAACGCTCAATTGCCGGCCACAGTATGGGCGGTCATGGTGCTCTGACTATCGGGATAAAAAATCCAGATCGCTATCGTTCTGTTTCTGCATTCAGCCCTATCTGCCACCCGATGAACTGCCCTTGGGGAATAAAAGCATTTATGGCCTATCTGGGTGACGATAAAAAGCTCTGGAAAAAATACGATGCAACAGAGCTGCTGCGTTCCAACGGCTGCACTCTACCTATTTTTGTTGATCAGGGAGAAGCGGACAACTTTCTTAACGAACAGTTACAGCCTGAATTCCTGATTGAATCAGCACAACAAACCCGGGCAAATTTAGAATTGAGAATGCATCCCGGGTACGACCACAGTTATTATTTTATTCAGAGCTTTATTGAAGAACATTTAGAGTTTCATGCTCAGTATTTGTTTTAGTTGCCAGTGAATCAGTTGTCAGTGTTCAGTAATTAGTGATGAGTAGTTGGTAGTTAGTGCAGAGAATTGAAAATATTGTGGCGGGAAAACGCACTTGTTACCTCAATTTTCTGCACTTCTTGTGAATTTCCGCTGTTTTCCCAGCTAACTTCAATCTTCACTTTTTTCAGTACTATAGAACCATCAGAAGAGAAACTAACCGGAGTGACAATGGCGGTCATAGAATACGGTGGTATGTCTTGTGAAAAATCAGTAATGTTATCGAATGAATGACAGGTATCAATGGCAGAGGTTAGGTCAGAAGCCCCACAATACTGCCAGTAGCGTAGCTGTTTTTCGGCCAATTCCATCGCTTTTTCCATCGTCTGCATTTTCCCCACACTAAGCATGGCCTGATTCTTAGCTGTTGTAATACCCAGCAATGTAATAGTAATTAAAGTCAGACAGAAAATGATCTCAAGCAACGATAAACCTGACTCACTTTTCATACCATGCCCCTTGCTTGCGTTGAACGGGACGGATCAGAGCTAATGCTTCGGTAATAGTTTCTTTCTGAAAAGCAAAATAGCCACTTTTGATCAGTGCATGTCTTCCCTGTCCAATAAGAACCAGACCACCTTTGGGGTAAAACATTCCGCTTTGGTAATAAGCTAAAGATTCCAGTGATAATGCCGGGTTAACTATTGTATATGGCTGATTGACAATATCGTCCGTCACTTCAGGTAAATTACCCACTGATGACCATTGAGACAGATAATCCACACTGTCATTGGTAATTAAGCCCATCACTAAAGCATTCAGACTGGTATCGGCATGGATAGATAAAATCCCGTCCTGAATAACAATAATCGCTCCGCCATGCTCAAACACAGAATCGATAGTCTGATTAATATTCGTAATGCTGTCGTTATCGAGTTCACAGCCACCATAAATCCAGATAATCCGCTTGCCTTTTGACAGTTGGGTTTCAATTTGAGAATCACACGATCCGTTAAAAACCGGCTGCGGAAGTTCGGTCTCATCATGATACAAAAGCGTACCTTCGAGCACATTTTCCAGACTGACAGGTACATGTCCGACATGCGGGTTCGACATGACAGTAAACCAATCACTGATATTGATATGCCATAAATCAGAAAAAGGCTCTAGTCCGGAGACCTGCCGAAAATCTCCTTGGGCGGTTGAAGGCGTTGCCGCGATACTATAGTGACTGGCATGGCACTGAGCAGCATCGGCAGTAAACCCCCAATATGGAAAATATGGGGACAGATAAGGATGAGAAGACGATAACGAATCAGCATAAAGACTGTTTTTATAAATAACTGACGCGCACTGCCAAAGGTTTTCGCCTGATGGTTTTCCCGGATCCGGACTCACGGTCAGATCATTAATAAAAATCAGGTTCGTAGTACTTTTGATGACACCATGACGATCCGCCTGAGGCAGATCCAGTTTATATTCCAGCTCAGAGCCCTGTCCCTCCAATTCCTTAATCACAACATGTCGGCTAAATCCGTTGCTAACTTCAAGACTAATCTCACCATCATCAATGCAACCAACAAAATCGGTACTAAACGGCTTTCGCATCACTTTAGCGGCAACACATTCGCCAATGCCGCGCAAACTCCACTCCCGGATGTGATTGTCAATTCGGCTGTGCGATATGTGCTGCGACTGAATAAGTAAGCGCAGAGACGACAAAGCTAACACCGACACAACACCGGTTAACAAAGCGATCATCAACAGAGATACTGCGCCCTGACAGTTTTTCATCGCCAGTTCCTTAGCGGCTGCTCAATGGTTTTAACCAACTGAACATTCGAATCGGCCACTAATGATGCCGATATGGTTAATTGCAACACATCAAGTTTAGGTATATCGGCTGCATTGGCTAACGTAACGGTTTTGGCAACAAAATTATCAATCTGGATACTGTGACTATCGAACACGGAATAGCATGGTGCAGTGTAATCCGATGCCAGCGCTTCACTGAAATGTAAGATAGAACTGGTTGTTTTTTCGCACAGTAACAGTTTGTTTTCTTGTCTTTGATATGTCACCGTTTGATATTCTGTCGCGCTTATCTCTTTACGATAGGTAAATGCCAAAGCACTATGTTCATCATTAACCGCAACTAATTCATCACAGTCGGCAAGGGCAATACTTTCCCCTTTATCTCCGTTATATCCGGCACGAAGCAATTCCTGCCTTAAAATATCTAAAGCTACTGACAACTGCTGCTGAAGGAAATAATGTTGATTGAGCTGACTGTGTTGCCGTATTTCAAATAAAGTAAATTGACTGACACCAAGTATCAATAACGAGGTCAATGCCAGGGAAATCAGGGTTTCAACAAGGCCCCCCCCCCGTTGTGGGCTAACAATCCGGCCATTCATCACTATGAATTCCCTGCGTACAAAGACGAACTCTGGCTGCACCATAAGATGTAATGATTTTTACGCCAGACTCAGCAGACGAACGAGGCTGAATCGCGATATTGCCACTCGATACTTTGCCCCGCTCAGCATAAAAGGCCATTTTATTATCTAAATATGCCCCCTTCACCGATAGCTTTGGGTAAGCAGTACTGTCAATAACACTCAACGTTTTTCCGGTAGTTAAGTTATCGGCATCGGATAAAACCAGTTTCCAGCCTGTTAAATTGGTTTCATTTTGAAACAATAACCAGAACGGCCTTTTCTGACTGACAGAAAGTGCCTTGGCATGTTGGATCAGATGATAAATCTCGTTGGAACAGGAACGAATTTGAATATTTTCATTAAGCCGATCCATGCCGGGTACAGCCAACGTTAGCCCAATGCTCAGTAGGGCTGTCGTTATGCATAACTCAATCAGAGTAAATCCTTGTTTCAACATGCACTGAATTTGTCTGTCCCGGAAAACATAAGCAAATATTATCAGGGCATACAGACAATACCGAGTATTGATTTATAGGATTATAATGATTATCAAGCTCAAGAATATTTGCTGATTAAAAGTTAGAATTCCTTTGAATCTCGTCGACATTTAGCGACACAATTTACTATGTTATTAAACAAAAACGGTTATTAAACAAAAACGGTTATTAAACAAAAACGGTTATTCAACAAAAACGATTATTGCTGAAGTTCATCATTCAATGCTTCTGACAAAATTTTCTCAAACTGTTTATCTTTAGACGCAATGGCTTTTACCTGATGTAGATTCAACCAGACAATTTCCACCGGAGTAATCGTTTTTGCGCTTGTCTGATAAGTTGATGAAACAAAAGAACAGCAACCAATAAAGGAGCCTTTATCGGCAAACCGTTCCAGTTTGGGACTGACCACTGCCACACGCCCGTTCATCACCACCGCAATTGAAGTTGCACTCTGATTCTGCCCGTAGATTAGCTCTCCCTCATTGTAAATTTGTCTCTGAGCAATATTCCCCAGAGCCATCAAGGTTTTAGTCTTTACTCTTTTGCCCCAATCCATCTGCCTGAACTGCTCTGAAATTTCTTTTGACGTCACGATATGACCTTCGCGAATCAGATTCGCAAGACGATATTCCACATCTTTAATCAGTTTCTGAGCTTCACTTTCATCAAGCAAACCACCATCAACCATGCTCGATAGATGATTTCTTTCTATGTTTAATAGCAACCGGTGTGCAGTGTGTGTTTCTAAGCTATATGACAAATCGGGGAAGTATTCCCTTAGCGCTTCGATGTGCGCCTGAGTCTGTAACTTATTCACTTCAATATCGGCAAGCGCTTCTTTCGCATCCTGAACACTAGGAGCTAAGTCATGGATATAACGAACAATTTCATCCTGTGCTTCGATAAAACCTCTGGCAGTGTCGTAGCTCAGAGCAAGTCGTTCAAAAGAAAAATTAAGAATCAGATTGTTTAATATCGGGACACGGCTGAATGCCTTAATATATTTTGGCGTTTTCCATAATTGAAAAATACTGTTACGTGGGGACAGTTTTGGGTCACCATCTAATGAGATTTCAACAGCATTAATGAGTTGTGCAGCTGCGGTTCCGGTTAATGCCCCACGCTTAAACTGAGTCCAGTAAAACTTACGTTCTGTTTCCAGCAAACGCCGGAAAAAAGCGACCCGCAATTCATTTGCATTTGCTTCATTAACAGCCGAGGCTTCTGCCGGTTTTTTAATGTTCTCAAATGGGATCTGCAAAGCACCCCAGTTTGCCCGCTGCAAAAAAACATTATTTTGTAAGTTTTTCATTTCATCGAGCATGCGCAGCTTGATTGAATATCGTGCTTTATCCAATGAAGCCTGTTTACCGGGGGGTAATTTGTCCAGTCCCAGTTTGGCCAGAACCCAGGTCATCGTAGTAGAATTGATAACAATAGTCAGTACCACAATACCAGCAGTCAAAAACAGGATTTGTTCACCCAGTTCAGGAGCCAGTACCAGACTCTGACTAAGAATAAGAGCTAAAGCCAGTGACACAGCACCTCGCAGCCCTCCCCAGACAAGAATAATACCTTTATCGCGATTAATACCGACTCCGATGCGTTTCAGTACCGGCATAAAGAAGAAGATCGCAATCGCTCGTATCACCTGAATTCCCAGATACAGAATGATCAGAGTCCACCACCAGTCCACCACATCCAGGCGAATACGGGTTGCGATAATAATACCAACCAGCACAAAAATCAGGGTATTGGCTATATGCGCCATCATGTGCCAGAAATGATGTAAGAAATCAGCGACTTCAGGAGAAATTCGCGTACGCCCAAAGCTTGCCAGGATCAGACCAAGCGATACCACAGCAACAACACCAGAAACATGAAACACATTTTCTGCAATATAATACGCGATATAAGCCGCTGAAATTGTGACTGTAATTTCAACCAATGGCTGATTAAAGACCCGGCCAACCCAGGCTAATACAATCCCTCCAACACTGGCACCGATGAACAGCCCCAGCACAACAACCATCAAAAACTCACCACCAACAGTAAAAATGCCGGTATGAGGGTTATCTTGAAAGGCTAATAGGCCGTAAAACAAGGTAAATAATACGATAGCGGTACCATCATTGAGCAATGACTCCCCTTCCAGCAGGGTTTCCAGGCGTTTACGGGAACTGACTTCTTTTAACAATGACACCACAGCCACCGGATCCGTTGCTGAAATAAGGGCTCCGAAAAGCAGACATACGGTCCAGGACCAGTCCCACGGGAACAGATAATAAGCAAGAGAGGCTGTAAGAAATGTGGTTAATAATAAGCCCGGTACAGCAAGTATCGCTATCTGACTGAACATCCGTTTAAACAGATGTGTTTCCATACCGAATGCAGATTCAAAAATCAAAGTAGGTAAAAAGAGCAGTAGTATTAAGTGCGGATCGATATTCGATAATATCAACAAGTTTTCATTGAGATGGGGAAATTCAGCAAAGCCAATATTGGTGCGGCTGAAAAAGCCCACCAATAAACCAAATACCAGAAGAATAACGCTATAGGGGGATTTCAGTACTTTTGCAAAAGACTTAACCAGAGCACCAACCAGTAAAGACAATACCACGAACACAAGGATGAGAACGCCAATATCATGCTCCATCGTTTACTCCGGCTGTAAGAAGTAAGATAAAGCAAGTGTAGTTAACGAATAGCCGTTTAAGAGCGATCAATCCGACATTACAGAGATCACACTTATAGTAGAAGGTAGCAGTCAAAAAAAAGCCGGAGACACTATATCATCCGGCTTTCTCAATTCTTATATTTTAATTAGCTTTTTAGCTGGTTAAGTCATCAAAGAACTTCTTCACACCGCTAAAAAAGCCTTCAGATTTTGGCTTGTGTTTGCTTGCTGCTTCACCGCCACAAGAATCTTCTAATTCTTTGAGAAGTTCTTTCTGACGAGCACTCAAGTTAACCGGAGTCTCAACCACCAGTTTCACCAATAAATCACCAATAGCACCGCCTCGAACACCTTTAACGCCTTTACCGCGCATACGGAACATACGACCAGTCTGAGTTTCTGCCGGAACTTTCAGGTTCACACGACCATCGAGAGTCGGAACTTCAACTTCACCGCCAAGTGCAGCCATAGCAAAGCTCACCGGAACCTCACAGAACAGGTTGTTACCGTCACGTTCGAAAATATTGTGCTCTCTTACATGAACCTGAACATACAAATCACCAGCAGGTGCGCCCATTTCTCCAGCTTCACCTTCACCGTTTAAGCGAATACGGTCACCTGTATCAACCCCTGCCGGGATTTTAACGTTAAGGGTTTTGGTTTTCTGTTTACGGCCCTTACCATGACAAACATCGCAAGGGTCTTTAATGATCTTACCGGTACCGTGACAGGTAGGACAGGTTTGCTGTACAGCAAAGAAACCCTGACGCATCTGAACCTGACCATGACCATGACAGGTTGGACAAGTTTCTGTTTTACCAGTCTTCGAGCCGCTACCATGACAAGAATCACATTCGACCAGTGTTGGAACTTCAATCTCTTTTGAACAACCACGAACGGCTTCTTCTAAAGACAATTCCATGTTGTAACGTAAGTCAGCACCACGTTGTGCACGAGCCTGACCACCGCCACGACGGCCACCACCAAAGATATCACCGAACACATCACCAAAGATGTCACCAAAGTCTGCACCGCCACCGCCGAAGCCGCCGCCACCGAAACCACCACCGCCTTGTTCAAAGGCTGCATGACCATACTGGTCGTAAGCGGCACGTTTCTGCGCGTCGGTTAACACCTCATACGCTTCTTTTACTTCTTTAAATTTTTCCGCAGCCGTATCGTCCCCTGGGTTACGGTCAGGGTGGAATTTCATTGCAAGGCGTTTATATGCCTTTTTGATATCACGCTCTGAGGCATCACGGCTTACGCCTAATACTTCGTAAAAATCACGTTTTGACATGTTCTTCGTCACCAAATTATTACTGCAAACGACATATCGCCGCCTGATATATGTATCGATTTAGGGGAATAAGGGGATAGGTATTAGGAAAAACAGGTTTCAGGTAACATAACTACCTAATTCCTAAAATCCTGATCCCTTAAATCCTAACTCCCCTAAACCGACACCATTTACACATTTACAAACTAACGGGCGTAAGAGTCTCCCCAAACGCCCGTTTTAAACCTTAAAAAGGTATCAACAAGATCTCGTTGAACAACAACGCTCAGAGATTATTTCTTGTCGCCATCAACCTCTTCAAATTCAGCATCGACAACGTCATCGTCGCCTTTAGCTGATGATTGTTGTGCACCAGCGTCAGCACCTTGAGCTGCCTGAGCTTTTTGCTGAGCGATTTCCATCAGTTTCTGAGAAGCAGTCATCAGAGCCTGAACTTTCGCTTCGATTTCAGCTTTATCTTCGCCGCGTTTCGCAGTTTCTAACTCACTGATTGCAGTATCGATTTTCGCTTTCTCATCAGCAGGAAGAGCATCACCAGCTTCTTCAACTTGTTTATGAGTTGCGTGGATCATCTGGTCTGCCTGGTTACGTGCAGTAGCTAGCTCTTCGAATTTTTTATCCGCTTCTTTGTTAGCTTCTGCTTCCTGAACCATTTTCTCGATGTCTTCATCACTCAGACCACCAGAAGCCTGGATAGTGATGTTCTGCTCTTTACCAGTTTGTTTGTCTTTTGCTGATACGTGCAGGATACCATCCGCATCAAGGTCGAAGCTAACTTCGATTTGAGGCATACCGCGAGGTGCAGCCTGAATACCTTCTAAGTTGAACTGACCAAGAGACTTGTTGTAAGTCGCCTGTTTACGTTCACCCTGAAGTACGTGAATTGTTACCGCACTCTGGTTATCTTCAGCAGTTGAGAATACCTGACTTGCTTTTGTTGGGATAGTTGTATTTTTCTCGATAAGTTTCGTCATTACACCACCCATAGTCTCGATACCTAGAGACAGTGGAGTAACGTCAAGAAGAAGTACGTCTTTCACATCACCAGCAAGCACACCACCTTGAACCGCAGCACCAACAGCAACTGCTTCATCAGGGTTAACATCACGGCGAGCTTCTTTACCGAAGAATTCAGCAACTTTAGCCTGAACCATAGGCATACGAGTCTGACCACCAACAAGGATAACGTCGGTGATATCGCCTACTGAAAGGTCCGCATCAGCTAGAGCAACTTTTAGTGGTTCAAGAGAACGTTGAACTAAGTCTTCTACTAAAGATTCTAACTTCGCACGAGATACTTTAATGTTAAGGTGTTTAGGACCTGTTGCATCAGCAGTGATGTACGGTAAGTTAACATCAGTAGACTGAGTTGAAGAAAGTTCGATTTTCGCTTTTTCTGCCGCTTCTTTCAGACGTTGCATTGCCAGAGGATCGTGTTTCAGATCGATGCCCTGTTCTTTTTTGAACTCGTCTGCAAGATAGTTAATCATGCGGTTATCAAAGTCTTCACCACCTAAGTGAGTGTCACCGTTGGTTGAAAGAACTTCAAATGTTTTTTCGCCTTCAACTTCATCGATTTCGATGATTGAAATATCGAATGTACCGCCACCAAGGTCATATACCGCGATAGTGCGATCGCCACCTTTTTTGTCCAGACCGTAAGCCAGAGCGGCTGCAGTTGGTTCGTTGATGATACGCTTAACTTCAAGACCAGCAATACGGCCAGCATCTTTTGTTGCCTGACGTTGTGCGTCGTTGAAATAAGCAGGAACAGTAATTACAGCGCCAGTCACTTCCTCACCAAGGAAATCTTCTGCTGTTTTTTTCATTTTTTTCAAAACTTCAGCAGAAACCTGAGGTGCTGCTAATTTTTGATCTCTTACCTGAACCCAAGCATCGCCATTGTCTGCTTTAACAATTTTAAATGGCATGATTGAAATATCACGCTGAACTTCTTCGTCTTCATAACGACGACCGATCAGACGTTTAATAGCAAATAGTGTATTTTCTGGGTTGGTTACAGCTTGACGTTTTGCTGGTTGACCAACCAGAGTTTCACCATCAGTGTACGCGATGATGGAAGGAGTTGTACGTTCACCCTCTGCGTTTTCGATTACGCGTGGTTTGTCACCATCCAGTACAGCAACACAAGAGTTTGTAGTACCTAAGTCAATACCAATGATTCTACCCATCAGGCTATCTCCGAATAAATTCTGTAATTTCGTCTTACTTACCCCTTATATGGGGCTGGAGACTCGGGTTTCAACCCTCGCTCACTTACTTTATAAAACATGTTTGCTTCGCTTATGCACATAGATAGGGGCGGCCATTCCCTTTTCAAGGGTTCAAAGATAATTTTTTTTAAAATTTCTTCTACTTTTTATTTCCTCTATATAGAAATAACCATGTTTCACCGTCCCCCCTATTAAAATGTTTAAAAAAACATCTAATGAGCTTTTATTTCGTTAATTATCTCTTGCCTATAACCAAAATTTATGGAAGATATAAAAAATAACAATACAGCGAACGATAAAATCGCCAATATACCCTCCATTTAGCTCTGTAATATTCTTATACAGAGTCTTTGGTTTTCACCAAAACTTGTGACTCAGACTAAAAATTCACCATCGAGTTTTACGTTATTCATGAGTGTCATGGTATTTACTAAGTCAATTGACTGATTTTTTCAGTGGTTGAAATGGACGAACCCTACTCAGTTACTTTGTCGGGAGACAAACAACTAACAGGCATAAAGGAGTATTAAATGTACAAGACAATAACTAAAGCACTATTTGTTTTGGGTATGGGACTAGGATTAGCTCAAAACGCTATGGCTGAGAACTATACAATCGGCACAGGCAGCCAAAGTGGTACTTACTATCCATTGGGTGGCACACTGGCTAAAATCTGGAGTGAAAACATCCCGGACTTTAATATGCGCGCAGAAGTCACTGCAGCATCGGTAGAAAACATCATCAAAGTTGCAACCAACAAACAGCTTGCTGGTATCGCAATGGGTAACGTTGCCCTGAAAGCTCATGATGGTGAAAAACCATTCCCTCGTTCAATGCCAACAGATGTCCTGTTTGCACTGTATCCAAACGTTGTTCAGTTTATTGTTCCTGCAGACTCTGACATTAAATCGATCAGTGATCTGAAAGGTAAAAAAATCTCTTTAGGTGCTCCTGGTTCAGGTACCCGGGTAAGCTCGGTAAATATTCTGAACATCCTTGGCATCAGTGAAGACGATATCACCACACAATCACTGAACTACACAGCAACAACCAGCGCAATTGCCAATGGCCAGATTGATGCCGGTGTTATCGTGGGTAGTTTAGGTGTTGGTGCTATTACTGAGTTAGCACTTACCCGTGACATTCGTATTTTATCTTTCTCAAAAGATGAATTAGCGAAAATTCAAGCGGCAAGTCCTTCATACCTTCCTCTTGTTGCTCCTGCAGAAAGCTACAAAAACGTACCAGAATTTACTGCACCGGCAGTATGGAACGTACTTGTTGTCAATAAAAAGCTGGATGACAAACTGGCGTATGAAATGACAAAAGTTGCATTCGATCACATCGCTCAGATTCGTCAGGCCATTGGCGTAACTAAATTTATGACTGTAGAAAACATGAATAAATTACAAGGCGTTGATTTACACCCTGGCTCGAAAAAATATTACGACGAACACATCAATAAATAATCACTCAAACAAAACATTATTCTTATAAAATTTTTTGTGGTTAATTTTATGAACAGTAAGTCTCAGTCTTACTGTTCATGTTTTTTCATTATTTTATTTAGATAATGATGGTGCACTCATGACACAAGTATCTTCAAACCAAGAGAAATTTGCGAACATTCTGACCGTTGTTGCAAGCGTTATCGCAATTTCACTTACTGTATTTCAAATCTGGCAGGGCATTACCGCTGAACTGTCGGCTACGGTATTCAGACCAGTCCACTTAAGTTGGGTATTGGTGCTGATCTTTTTATCGTTTCCTCTGACCAGACCGGAAACATCAAAACTATTACCGTTTTTTATTGGTCGTATCACAGATATCATATTGATCGGTATCACCTGTTGGTCAGCATTACAGATTATTTCATTCGACTACGACGACATTTCATTCCTGCTTGACGGACTGACAGTAAAAGATCAGGTTGCCGGTGCATTACTGGTTCTGCTGCTGTTGGAAGCAACCCGCCGGGCCGTTGGGATGATCATGGTGTTAGTGGCCGGACTGTTCCTGCTTTATGCTCTATATGGCAATGTTCTCCCTGACTCAGTTGCCAGCAAAGGCTTTTCATTAGAAGAAATGGTTCGTTTCCATATCTTCTCTACCAATGGGGTATTTGGTGCTCCGCTTGCTATTGCTGCTGGTGTGGTATTTATCTTTGTTCTGTTTGGTGCATTTCTTCAGGTATCCGGTGCCGGCCAGTTCTTTATTGACAGTGCGTTTGCTATTGCAGGTAAATCTCGTGGTGGTCCGGCAAAAGCAAGTGTGCTGGCGTCTGCGGCCCTTGGTTCAATCTCTGGCTCTGCCATTGCTAACACCGTAACCACTGGTTCTCTGACTATCCCGATGATGAAAAAACTGGGATATAAAGCAGAACAGGCTGCAGGTATCGAAGCTGCAGCATCAACCGGTGGTCAGATCATGCCTCCGGTAATGGGGGCCGGCGCTTTCGTTATGGCTCAGTTTACCGGGATTGCTTACAGTGACATCATTCTGGTTTCCATTGCCCCTGCTATTTTGTACTTTGGTTGTACGCTGCTTTATGTCCATCTGATGGCATGTAAGCTTAATCTTCAGGGGCTGAGTGAAACCGATAAAATCGGCGGCATCCTCAAACAGGGTTGGCACTTCTTACTGCCTTTAGTGCTGATTACTGCGCTATTGATTATGAGTTATTCGCCTATTCTGGTGGGTATTGCCGGCTGTGCAGCTATTCTGATTGCTGCATTGTCCCGTAAGCACACCAAAATCAGTTTCAAAGTGGTTTTTGAAGGCATGCGTGAAGGTGCAATTCTGGCACTGCCAATTTCAATTGCCTGTGCCACTGCCGGTATTGTTGTGGGCGTTGTTGGTCAGACTGGTATCGGACTGCAGTTTACTCAGTTCCTGACGTCGCTTTCAGGTGGACATCTTTGGTCTGCTCTGATGTTTATCGCCTTTGCTGCGGTTATTCTGGGGATGGGATTACCAGTAACAGCTTCATACATTGTGCTGTCTGTGATGGCAGTCCCTGCCCTTATGGATCTGGGAGTTCCTCTGCTGGCTGCACACATGATTGTATTCTGGTTATCTCAGACATCAAACGTAACGCCGCCAATTGCGTTAGCTGCTTTTGCAGGAGCCGGGATAGCGAACGCCTCACCAATGAAATCATCCGTTCAGGCATTTAAACTGGCACAGGGTTTCTTCCTTATCCCTGCAATGATGGCATTCTCTGGTCTTATCTGGACCAGTAATGAAAATGCTTTTGAGTTTATCGAATCAATTATTGCCTGCTCAGCTTTAATTGTGGCGTTTGCCGGAGGCATTGAAGGTTATCTATTCCAAAAACTTCAGGTATGGCAAAAATTCGTATTTATCCTGTTAGCAGTTGCGACTTTATTACTACCAAATCCATATCGGCTGATTACCATTGCGATCATTGCTCTGTTAGTCTTTATTGAATATAAAAGAAGCCGCAATACCGCTTTGGTATCAGATTAAACACATTTAAGAACAAGAATGTGTTAACAAAAAAGGGCTGAAATGATTTCTCATTTCAGCCCTTTTTAACTGTTAACCAGATAACTGATAACTAAAATCGACTGTTATTTAGCAACCATTACCATTGCCGGACGAATCACACGACCGTTTAGCTCGTAACCTTTCTGCATTACGAACATCACTGTATTTGATTCATGATCAGGGCTTTCCTGAATAGACATTGCCTGATGGAACTCTGGATTGAATGTTTCACCTTCTGGGTTGATCTCTTTAAGACCAAACTTAGCTATCGTATCAACGAAAGACTTATGCGTCATTTCAACGCCTTCAAGGATTGGCTTAATCACTTCGTTTTCAGAATCAGCAGCCTGAATCGCACGCTCAAGATTATCGATTACAGGAAGTAATTCTTCAGCAAAGCGACCTAAAGCATATTTACGTGCTTTATCGATTTCCTGTTCAGAACGACGGCGCATATTCTCAACTTCTGCTTTGGCACGCAGTACTGAATCTTGCTGATCTTTTACTTTAGCTTCACTGGAAAGTAGCGCGGCTTCAAGTTGAGCGATCTTAGCTTCTTGTTCATCTAACTCTGATTCATCACCACCTTCGTTCCAATCAACATCAGCATCGCTACCAATAACTTCCGCCTCAGCTTCTTCCTGTTGAACTGCTTCCTGCTGAAGCTCTTCTTCTTTAATCTTGTTTTCTTCGTTGCTCATGATATCTCCAGAGTTTAACGATCAGGTGTAACAAATCAGTGATTTTAGTTTACACTGGTTACACAATAATTCGCATAAAAGCATAACTTGCCTTTATTATGGGGATGATGAATTCTGATTCAAGCCCAAATTGTCTGGAAAAATTATGAAAAAAACTTTCGACGTGATTGCTATCATAGGTAAACCCCGCGATCAAAAAGCGATTCAGACTCATGTCGACTTATATCACTGGTTGTCTGAGAAAGGATACACTGTATTAATTGATGACAGATTGACCAATATTTTAACGGATATACCTGCCGAAAATTTTGCGTCAATCGTTGATGTTGGTGACAGAGCCGACTTAGCCATTGTTGTCGGTGGTGACGGTAACATGCTTGGTGCTGCACGGGTACTGTCCCGGTTCAATATAAAAGTCATTGGTGTGAACCGAGGCAATCTGGGCTTTCTGACCGACTTAAACCCGGAAGATTTTAAAGAATGCCTGACTAAAGTATTAGCAGGTAATTACATCGAAGAGCAGCGTTTCTTATTAGAAGCAGAAATTCATCGTCACGGACAGATTAAAAGTCGTAATGCAGCATTAAATGAAGTGGTTCTTCACCCAGGTCAGGTCGCTCATATGATCGAGTTTGAGGTGTATATTGATAATTCTTTTTCATTTTCTCAGCGCTCCGACGGCATAATAATCTCAACTCCAACTGGTTCTACTGCCTATTCACTTTCTGGCGGTGGTCCGATCTTATCACCAAGTCTGAATGCCATTTCACTGGTCCCTATGTTCCCGCATACCCTTTCCAGTCGCCCTATCGTTGTCGACAGTAACAGGCATATAAAATTCTTAATTCCGCCTCATAATCTGGGCATGCAAGAGATCAGCTGTGATGGTCAGGTTTCATTACCTGTCTCACCAGGGGATGAGGTGCATATCTATCGCAGTCCAAGCACATTACATCTGATACACCCGGAACATTACAGCTACTACCATGTTTTACGGGAAAAATTAGGCTGGTCGAGCAAACTGTTTTAATTTGGAAACGATCACAAAATCATAAACCAAAAATAAAATGAGAGTTATCCTCTTTACTGTATAAAGAAACAGTATATACTGTTTCTTTATACAGTATTGGTTTAATATACAGGTAACTCTCATGCTGGCTCATTTAAGTGTAAATAATTTTGCTATCGTAAAATCTTTGCAGTTAGAACTGTCCAAAGGAATGACAACCATTACCGGAGAAACAGGGGCCGGTAAATCCATCGCTATAGACGCGCTCAGTCTTTGTCTGGGTGGACGTGCCGAAGCTAATATGGTTCGCCAGGGTGAAGAGAAAACCGATGTCAGTGCAGCTTTTTCTCTTGAAAATAATATCCATGCCACGCGCTGGCTCGAAGACAATGAACTTCTGGATGGCTCAGAGTGCATTCTGCGCAGAATCATTTCAAAAGAAGGTCGCTCCAGAGCTTTCATCAATGGCAGCCCGGTTCCCTTGTCGCAGTTAAAATCCCTTGGTCAGTTGATGATCAATATTCACGGCCAGCATGCCCACCAACAGTTGATGAAAACGGATCAGCAGATCTCAATGCTTGACCAGTACTCCGGACATACTCCACTACTGAAAGCGACCAGAGAAGCTTATCAGGACTGGCGTCACGCAAAAAATGAGTTAGCTCAGCTTAAAGAAAACAGCCAGCAGAATCAGGCTCAGGTCCAGTTGATTGAATATCAGCTTAAAGAATTAGATGAACTAGCCCTTAATGAAGACGAATTTTCAGAATTAGAGCAGGAACATAAACGTCTTGCCAATAGTGGTGAACTTGCCGCTCATTGTCAGTCAGCAATTGATTTATTAAACGAAAACGATGAATGCAACGCACTAAATTTATTACAGACCATCAACCATCACCTGATTCAATTATCTGAACTGGATGAAAAATTGGCCGGATTACCCTCAATGTTGTCAGAAGCCGTTATCCAGTTAGAAGAAGCCAACGGAGAACTGCGTGGTTATCTGGACAGTATCGATGTCGATCCGGAACAGATGGCCTGGGTAGAAGAGCGTTATTCGAAAGTGATGTCTCTGGCCCGTAAGCATTATGTTCTGCCAGAAGAACTCTATGTGCACCATCAGAGCTTACGAGATCAAATTGAAGCATTAGATTGCTCTGATGAAAAAATTCAGGAGAGAGAAGCTGAAGTCGAAACTAAGCTGGCTCACTTTCAGAAACAAGCGGATAAATTACATAAATCACGAACTCGTTACGCTAAAGAGTTAGATAAACTCATCAGCCAGAGTATGCATGAACTGAGTATGGAAAAAGCGAAATTCTCTATTCAGTTTGATTATGATGAGAACCGCCCGTCTCCATTAGGTTGTGACTCGGTTAACTTTTTAGTTTCTACGAACCCAGGACAGCCTTTGCAGCCGATCAGCAAAGTGGCCTCTGGTGGTGAACTTTCACGTATTTCTCTGGCGATTCAGGTTATCACAGCCCAAAAAGTTGATACGCCTAGTCTGATATTCGATGAAGTCGATGTTGGTATCAGTGGCCCGACAGCAGCCGTTGTCGGAAAAATGCTGCGCAAACTTGGGGAATCAACCCAGGTATTGTGTGTCACTCACCTTCCTCAGGTCGCAGGTTGTGGACATCAGCAACTTTTTGTTGCCAAAAATACTAAAGCAGGTAAAACAGAAACTCAGATGCTCTCACTCAATACCGAGCAAAGAATCGAAGAGTTAGCGCGTTTACTGGGTGGGAGTACGATTACCGCAACCACGTTGGCTAATGCAAAAGAGTTATTAACTGCAGCATAAGTAATTTTTTGTTCTTATTGATGAAACAAATTGTAAAAACTGTGGTCTTAATCCTTCAGAAAGGCAAGTATGTTTTTACATCTGCTCTTAGCTTGTTTATTATCAGGGCAGTTTTTTTGAGTAACTAAAGTATCAGTAACCTTTATGCAGCTAAAAAAATGGTTTTTCCTAGTACCCGCTTCACTCATTATGCTGAGCGGATGTTCTGTTACCGATAAACTGGTTTATCGTATCGATATCAACCAGGGTAACTATGTAGAGCAACAATCTGTTGACCAACTGAAATTCGGCATGAGCAAAGATCAAGTCCGGTATGTACTGGGGTCACCAATGCTTGTTGAAAATGGATTTCCAAATACCTGGTACTATATTTATAGCCACACACCAGGACACGGCGAAACCATACAAAAGAATTTAATTGTTAAATTCAATGATAATGGAAGCCTGGTTAATGTCACCGGTGACTTTAATAACGGTGAGAGCTTCTTTGAAGGGATACATTAGGATTCAGGAAAATAAAGCTCGCGATTGCGAGCTTTATTTATTTTCGGCTTTAGCTTTTTCCCTGGCTTCTTCAGCCCGCTTACGGCGGATTTCTTTCGGATCGGCAATCAACGGCCGATAAATTTCTATCCGGTCTTTATTATTTACCACTGAGTCCAGCTTTACATTACGGCCAAAAACACCCACTTTATTGTTTTTCGTTAAATCGATATCAGGATACATTTCTAAAATACCTGAACGATTGATAATTTCCTCAACGGTCGCTGATGTCTCCACTACCAGAGCGATCACTTTTTGATCGTGTGGCAGCGCATATACAACTTCAACCTGAATAGTATTAGATTCGGCACTCATTAATTTCGTACACCTGTTTTGCTCGTTTCGTAAACGCATTTACCATGTTATTAGTAAGTTCGTTGAACATTTTACCAAATGCCATTTCAATCATCTTGCTGGAAAATTCAAATTCCAGTTTTAATTCGACTTTACAAGCCTGCTCATCGAGAGAAGTAAAGTACCAGCCACCGCTGAGTGTTTTAAACGGGCCATCAACAAGCGTCATAATAATAGCCTGACCTGGGACAAGTTGATTATGAGTGGTAAAGGTTTTGCTAATACCGACTTTTGATACATCGACAGATGCGACCATTTTTTCTGGTGTAGATTCAATAACTTTTGAGCCGGAGCATCCTGGCAAAAATTCCGGATAACAACTCACATCATTGACTAAATCGTACATTTGTTCAGCACTAAACGACACTAAAGCCGAACGACTCATCTGCTTCATACCAACTCCTCTATCCAGCCTAAACGACAAGGCTGAGGCAATTTTACTTTTATTCTCATCAGACGCAATAAAAGGATTTCCTTAACTTAATCTGATACGTATAATGCATCCACTATGGCAAAGAAAAAAACAAAACCAAGCAGCAACACGATTGCTCAAAATAAAAAAGCTCGCCACGAATACTTCATCGAAGATGAAATTGAAGCGGGGCTAGAGCTTCAAGGTTGGGAAGTGAAGTCACTTCGCCAGGGAAAAGTAAATATTGCTGAAAGCTACGTTTTTATTAAAGGCGGAGAAGCTTTCGTCTCTGGAATGACAATCACTCCTTTACAGCAGGCATCCACTCACGTTGTGGCGGACCCTACACGTATACGTAAACTGTTAATGTCCAGACGTGAGCTAGACAACCTGATCGGTAAGGTAAACCGTGACGGTATGACATTAGCGGCACTTTCTTTATATTGGTCCCGTTCATGGGCCAAAATGAAAATTGGTGTAGCGAAAGGTAAAAAAACTTCACGATAAACGTGCAGATCTTAAAGAAAAAGATTGGCAACGTGAAAAATCACGAGTTATGAAAGGGTCACTGCGTTAAGCTGTGACTAGTTAAATCACAAAAAGTGGATTAAACTTAATCACTTGATAGCAGCAGCACTAGACACAATCTTGTAATCTGGTACTATGCTCAATCTACATCTCAGGGGCTGATCTAGGATTCGACGGGAATGCTGAAGTCTGAGGTGCATGCCGAGGTGCGGTAGGCCTCGTTAACAAACCGCAAAAAAATAGTCGCAAACGACGAAAACTACGCACTAGCAGCTTAATAACCTGCTCAGAGCCCTTCTGCCCTAGCCTCTGCTTGTAGGACGGGGAGTTCAGAAGGTCAAACAAAATCAAGCTGGCGTGGATTCTCCCACCTGAGAGATGAAGCGCGAGATTTAATTCAGGTTAGTCATTCATTCGCGTGTCGGTTCGCAGGTGGGTGGCGAAATTAAAGATCGACTAAGCATGTAGTACCAAAGAGGAATGGTTTTCGGACGGGGGTTCAACTCCCCCCAGCTCCACCAAACGTTTGGAAAGCCGCTAACTCAATGAGTTAGCGGCTTTTTTATTATATTCAACATTCATCATGTGTTCTGAATTTAAAATATCATTTTAATAGACTTATATTAAGTTTAATAAACCAACTCTATTAAATACTATTTAAATTGACTTTTAACTTTTATAGCCATGAGACAAATGACTTACTCATGATCTATCCTCAGAACAAAATCAGACATCGAGAATACAGAAATTTCATCGAGACTTTTCATCCCCCCCCCCCCCCGCCAAAACAAACCAACTAAAAATTGTACTCACCTCAAAATTAATGAGTAAAATTAGTTACATTATCAAATAAATACAATATATATGAGTACTTAATTACACATAAATTGCAAAAACTGTATTTTATGAGTAATATTTCTCACATAAGTCATAATGGTATCGGGTAATGGAAGAATTAACTCTACAAGCTTTTATTAAGGGAAAGTGGCTGGATATTGCTATTATTTCATTCCCAAAAAGTAACCAACACAACTTCCGTGTTACTGAACTCAATTATCTCAGTGACTACTCTCTAGAACACAATGAAAAAGATGACCTTCACGCAGTTTCAATCAATCACCCGGTCTCTTTTTTCTTTGATGATATGGGGAACCCCGGATGGTTAAAATTTCTAGACGATATTATGCCTAGCGGTGCCAGCAGAAGATACTGGGTTAAACACCTTGATATTGAAGAACTTACCTTTGATGAGCAAGATTATATTTTGCTTAAATTTGGAACAATGTCCCCCATTGGTAACTTACGGGTGAAAGAATCTCTTCCCGAACGCTACGAAATATCCGACAACCTCTACTTTTCTGTTGATGATGTAAAAAACCGAGCTGGTGATTTCTTAGACTATGCCCAACAAAGAGGCGCGGCTGCCGGAGGAGCAACGGGTGCAGGTGGTGAAGCACCAAAACTACTATTGCGTTGCTCTATAGAAAAGAATGCCAATGCTAGAAAAATATGGATAGATCCATACCAAGACGATATCAACAATCAAGATTTACACTATTTGGTGAAATACCCCAGAGGGTCACGGACCACTGTTGACTGTAATATTCTAC
This sequence comes from uncultured Vibrio sp., assembly GCA_963676525.2. Lineage (GTDB taxonomy): Bacteria > Pseudomonadota > Gammaproteobacteria > Enterobacterales > Vibrionaceae > Vibrio. The sequence goes on along the minus strand of CAXXNB010000011.1, from coordinate 453,670 downwards.
GAGCAGAATTTGCCTACTATCACGAACTCACAGAAATGGGGGTTGAAACAATTCCTATCGAAAATATGTGTCTGGAAGAAGGTTTAACCTACCCTTCATTGTGGCTACCAAGATTTGATATCAGCTTTAATGAACAACACTGTATAGAAAGATTTGGAATGGAGTCAGTTTATTCCATATTAGGCAAAGGAGCTGGTATTACTCTCGATCATGAAACGACGATTAGAACGTTGATACAAAAAATATCACAAAGTCATATGGTCAGAAACCAGGGCTATGATTTTAATATTCAAGATTTCGTTATTGAATGGGTAAAACGAGACTTACTCAATATTATATTTGGTAACAGTGATAACCATGGTAGAAATACCTCATTTTTAAAAGGAAATGGTTACATAAAGCTTGCTCCTATTTATGACTTTGCGCCTATGAAAGCAGATCCAGAAGGGATCCCCAGAACAACTAAATGGAAACCACCTTTGGAAGTTGGCGGAACATATGATTTTCTCGGAATAGCTGATTCACTTTCAGATCTAGTACCCAGTCAGATCTTACTTGAAGAACTAAGAAATACCGCAAGACAATGCCTTGATCTTAAATCCAGGTTATCAAGAAGAGGTACACCAGAACAAATCCTGGAAATGCCTGCAATTGGATTGAACTATATATCTGAAAGGCTCACTAAATGGGGGCTGTTATGAGCACTAACAAATCTGTGACTAAAGAATCGGTACAAGAAACAATAGCTCGCCTTAAAGCCAATCGAGAAAAAGTATCAACGACTCACAATACAACAGAAGTTTTTGAAAGCTCAAAACAAAGCGTTCAAACTGCACAGAGAGTATCAAAGAACACGACCTCAGTCAGTGCAACTGAACGAACTAAAGCAGCAAACCAAATCATCAAACAATTACTATTTGCCGAGCTAACTCAAGGTCAGGCATTAAAGAAACTGCGTATCAATGTTCTGGGACTCAAACAGGATGTTTATGCCAAGTTAGTTGATGTCTCACGTAAAACACTTTCAGATATTGAAAATGACAGGGGCAACTATAATACTGAAATTTTAAACAAAGTATTTAAACCATTTGGCTTGAAAGTTGGCTTACTTCCTTCATCACCAAGCGTGTTGAGTTCGTTACTAAGTAGTGATGAACCACATCATCAGTAAGAAAAGATCAATTAAATATCAATGTATTACCAAGAAACACAAGGTATATAATCATTCTATATTCCCCTTCCTAACAAATTAGTGAATCAGAATCATCACACCATTGTGGATAAAATTCATTTTATCTATCACGTTTATGATGCATAAAATTGACTATCAACTACATTTATATTAGATAGTTAGAAGATTTTTTGATGTATTAAGGACATTTCGGTATGACACAAGAACATTTTCAGGATCAGTCTTATGAAAAAAGACGATTTGTCCGCTTGCGTTATCCACAGACCAAACGACCCACTGTTGAAGTTTTAGGGCAGGAATATCCTGTATGTGAAATATCTGAAGAAGGTATGCGCTTACTGTTTAAAAGCTCAAGCCCGTTTTCTCTTGGTGTGACTTTTTCAGGTGTTGTCCATTTTAATGATAACGAAGATATTCCTATTGAAGGTATTTCTCTACGCCAGCATGTCTTTGAAGTCGCAGTAAGACTAACTAAAGGAATTTCCTCCAATCGGATTAGTAAAGAAGAGCAATATATTAACAGCTAAGCCAGGTATATACTCTGGCTTAGTCCCCCTCTTTATTCATCCATAATCCTTTACGTCTAACTTCCCGTTATTCATCACATAATATCTGGTGTATTGCGTGCCGATATGGCATATTGACATTCACTGTATCACCGTACTAGTACCCATCCCGAAAAAGACACGGAGAGTCTTATGCCAATGAAGAAATTACTACTCGCAGTATCACTGGCTGCGTCTATGATGATCCCAAATGCCTACGCTGAAATTAAAATCGGGGTAGTAACCTCAAGTACCGGCCCTATTGCCCTTGTTGGCATTCCGCAAAAAAATACGGTGGCTTTGTTACCCAAAACTATTGCTGGTGAAGATGTCACTTATATTCCAATTGACGATAGCAGCGATCCAACCGCAACGGTAAAAGCATTTAAAAAACTGATTAACGATGACCAGGTCGATGCGATTATTGGCCCAAGCGGTTCATCCAATTCAATGGCGGTAATTCAGTTTGCTGCAGAGTCTAAAACACCAATGCTGGCTCCGGTCGGAACAGCTGCTGCCGTATTGCCTATGACAGAGCAAAAAAAATGGGTATTTAAAACCACTCAGAATGATGATCTGATTGCTGCTGCTCTGGTTGACCATATGAAGAAAACCGGAGTAAAAACCATTGGTATGATTGGTACCGCTGATCCATACGGTGAAAACTGGTCAAAAGTCATGAAAGAACTGACAGACACAGCTGGTATCGAAATTGTTGCTGATGAACATTTCCAGCGTCAGGATACCTCCATCACAGGTCAGGCGCTTAAAGTGTTAATGATGAATCCGGATGCTGCATTAATTGCAGCACCGGGAAGTTCTTCCGTTATGCCGGAAACCACATTAAAAGATCAGGGCTATATGGGACAGATTTACCAGACTCATGGAGCGGCTTTAGACAGCTTCCTGAAACTGGGTGGTAAACAGGTTGACGGAACCATACTGGCAGCAAGTTCAATGCTGGTTCTGGATGAAGTTCCGGACAGTCAGGTAAAACAAAATGCCATCCATTATATTGATGCATATAAGAAAATGTATAACGAAGCTCCTGCAACGTTTGGTAGTAATGTTTACGATGCCGGGCTGTTACTTGAAAATGCAATTCCTACTGCAATGAAAGCTGGTAAACCAGGAACAGTGGAATTTCGCAGCGCGTTACGTACCGCTTTGGAAAATACCAAAGAATTATCTGCCACTCAGGGGGTTTACAATATGACGCCTGAAGATCATAGTGGTTTTGACGAGCGTGGCCGTGAACTGATTCAGGTAAAAGACGGTAAATGGACACTGCTTAAATAACAGTTAATTAAATAAAAGTGTTAAATTTCATGGACGATGATCAGAGAATTAAGGATGAATTTTCAAATTGCTGTACTGCTCGGACAAGATGGAATAACTAACGGCGCTATCTACGCGCTGCTCGCAATGTCTATTTTACTGGTGTTTACGGTCACCAGAGTATTACTAATACCGTTAGGAGAGTTTGTCACCTATGGTGCGCTCTCCATGGCGATGATTCAGGCAGGAAAAACACCTTCGGTTGAATGGTTGTTACTGGCCATGACATTGGCAACCAGTTTTCTGGATATCTATCAGCACAGACACACTAAGCTATCCGCTGCGGCACTGAAAATGATGGGCATCAAAATCGCCTATGCCGTTATGATGGTTGCTTTAATGCATACCCTACCATTAGGAAGTTTACCAATGGTATTACAGGGTGTGCTGACACTGTGTCTTATCGTACCGCTGGGACCAATGATATACCGCCTGTTCTTCCAACCACTGGCATCTTCTCCTTCACTGGTATTACTGATTGTTGCCATTGCACTCCATGTGGCTATGGTAGGAATCGGATTATTAATGTTCGGACCGGAAGGAGCCAAAACACAACCGTTTTCCAGCGCCTTCTTCCGCTTCGGACACATCATGTTAAAAAGCCAGACGTTGTGGGTTGTTGGCGTATCCATTGGCTTAATCGTCATTCTGTTCTTAAGTTTCGAACGTTCACTGTATGGGAAAGCACTAAAAGCAACTGCAATCAACCGCACCGGAGCTCGTTTAATTGGTATTTCTCCTGATTTTGCCGGCAGAATTACCTTTGCACTGGCAACGTTTATCGGTGCAGCATCAGGAATTCTTATCGCCCCAATTACGACTTTGTATTACGACTCTGGCTTTGTCATCAGTCTGAAAGGATTTGTTGGTGCCATTATCGGCGGTCTGATCAGTTATCCGCTGGCTGCTATCGGCTCAGTCGCCGTGGGGCTGATTGAAGCATTTTCGATGTTCTGGGCCAGTAATTACAAAGAAATAATTGTCTTTACGCTGATCATTCCATTTCTATCTGGCGTTCAGTCAACAGCAATTCTTTAGATGAGGAGGACTCATGAAACGTTCCATTTTCATTATCCTGCTTATCGTTGGGATCATAGCTCCATTAATATTACCCAGTTATCAGATAACTCTGCTTAACTACATCGGATTATACAGTCTGGTGGTACTTGGCTTAGTGTTACTGACTGGAGTTGCGGGAATGACCAGCTTTGGTCAGGCTGCATTTGTCGGACTTGGCGCTTATACGACTGCCTATCTGACCACAAGTTCTCAGTTACCCGACTGGCTGGCGTGGGCAGGAGGCTCTCCATGGCTGGCTCTGGTTATCGGACTTATCCTGACCTCAGCGATCGCTCTGTTTCTTGGCGCAATAACGCTTAAGTTATCCGGTCATTATCTACCGTTGGGAACCATCGCCTGGGGAATTTCCATTTATTATTTATTCGGCACATTACCGGCGTTAGGCGGACACACTGGCATCATGAACATTCCGCCGCTTTCACTGTTCGGCATCGTTCTGGAAAAAGGCGAACACATTTTCTATCTGATCTGGGCTATTTTGATCGTTGCCGTTGTTATTACGGCTAATCTGCTGAACTCTAGAGAGGGCCGGGCAATCCGGGCCTTAAAAGGCGGTCAGTTAATGGCTGAAGCCATGGGCGTAAATACCTTCCGTTCAAAAATGGTGATTTTCCTGATTTCAGCGATTTTCGCGGCAATTTCCGGTTGGCTTTACGCACATATGCAGCGTTTCGTGAATCCGACCCCGTTTGGTTTAAGCATGGGGATCGACTATCTGTTTATGGCTTTGATCGGTGGAGTCAGCCATGTCTGGGGCGCCATTTTAGGAGCCGGAATTCTAACCATGCTTAAACAATGGTTACAGGATTTACTGCCTGTTCTTCTGGGTAGTGACGGACAATATGAGACCATCGTTCTTGGCCTGTTAATCATACTCATGATGCAAAAAAGTCCGCAAGGATTGTGGCCGGTGTTAACAAAAGTTTTTCCTAAACAGTGGTTACAGCATAAAAATATGACCATTGAACCAACAGATACACCGCTGAAACGTCGTCAGTTTCCAAAACCGGGGACAACATTGCTTGAAGCTGTGAATATCACCCGTCGTTTTGGCGGTCTGATCGCCAATAATCAGGTCAGCTTTGATCTGAAAGCGGGTGAAATTCTGGCTTTAATTGGCCCTAATGGTGCCGGGAAAACAACGCTGTTTAACCAACTTTCTGCTGTAGATTCCCCATCGGAGGGTAATGTTTATTTTCTTGGTCACAACCTGAAAGGAAAAAATGCCCGCCAGGTAGCCAGAATGGGAATGAGCCGGACCTTCCAACATGTGAAATTACTGCCAACTATGACCGTTCTGGAAAACGTGGCCCTTGGTGCTCATATGCGGGGACAGCAAGGAGTTTTAAGTGCCGCTTTACATATAGAGCGGGAAGAAGAACAGCAGATCCTGAACGAAGCAAAATACCAGTTAGAACGGGTCGGACTCGGTGATTACCTCTATCACGAGGCTGGTAGCCTGGCTCTGGGTCAACAGCGAATTCTGGAAATCGCCCGGGCGCTGTGTAGCGATCCTTGTGTACTGCTGTTAGATGAACCTGCCGCAGGTCTGCGTCATCAGGAAAAACAAGCCCTGGCTGAATTGATCAGGAAACTGCGTAAACAGGGAATGGCCATTTTGTTGGTAGAACATGATATGGACTTCGTAATGAATCTGGTTGACCGGATTGTTGTTATGGAATTTGGTGAAAAAATAGCTGAGGGACTTCCCGAAGATATTCAAACTAATCCAGCCGTTTTAGAAGCGTATCTGGGAGGAGCAGAATGAGTACAGTGACTCTGTTAAAATCGAAAAAACCATTGCTCGAAGTAAACAATCTCCATGTTTCCTATGGTCTGGTTGAAGCTCTGACCGGAATTAATCTGAAGCTTCAGCAAGGTCAGTTAGTTACCGTTATCGGTCCTAATGGTGCGGGGAAATCTACGCTTTTATCTTCAATAATGGGACTATTACCTTCAAATGGCGATATTATTTTTGATGGCCAGGTTTATCATAATCCTCAGGTAGAAACTCTGGTTAGTGAAGGCTTGGGACTGGTTCCGGAAAAGCGGGAATTATTTTCGAGTATGACTGTTCTGGATAACCTTCAGTTGGGTGCATTTCAGCGCTATCGGAAAGGCGATAAAACCTATCAGGATACGCTGAATGAAATATTTACCCTCTTCCCCCGCCTCAAAGAACGAAGTCAGCAACAGGCAGGTACACTGTCTGGAGGAGAACGTCAGATGCTGGCTATTGGCCGAGCTATGATGAGTAAGCCGAAATTACTGATGTTAGACGAACCGAGTCTTGGGCTGGCACCAATGATTACCCGTGAAATATTTAAAATCTTTAGTCGATTACGTGATCAGGGTGTCTCTATTCTGCTTGTCGAACAAAATGCACGCGCAGCATTAAAAGTCGCAGACTATGCTTATGTTCTTGAAAGCGGTAATATCTCTATGCAGGGACCCGCTTCTGAGCTGGCAAATGACCCTCGGGTTATCGAAGTGTACCTTGGCCTTGCGAATAAACATCAGGAAAGGTTAACGGGATAAATACGAGTTCTACCCGGAATATATTTACAAGAAAGGAGTTCTGACTATGATGCCGTCTGCAGAGGATGACATAAGCCCGATTGCTCAGGAACTGTCTGAGTCATCAATCCGGACCATCGCCAATTTTGGCATGACACAAAAAGATGTCATTCCATTATGGTTTGGGGAATCGGATATCGTAACACCGGATTTCATCCGGGAAGCAGCACTGGAAAGTCTTGGCAAAGGACACACTCTCTACACACCGAACAATGGTACTCCTGAGCTAAGACAGGCACTGGCAGATTATCAGTCAGCCTTATTTAAGCGCCATTTCAAACAAGACAATATTGTAGTCACGGTATCTGGTACCAATGCGGTCATGCTGGCTGCTCAAACCGTTATAAAGCCCAAAGACAAAGTCGTGGTAATCACGCCGGAATTCCCGACATTAATGGCCATTCCCCGTTTATTAAATGCAGAAGTAATCGAATTTCCATTAACTCTGAGTAATGGTCATTTTGATCTTGATATGACGAAGTTACTTAGTATCGCAAAAGATGCCCGAGCACTGATCATCAATTCTCCTAACAATCCAACAGGCTGGATGGCCAATCATGAGCAGATCAAAGCTCTGGTCGAGTTTTCACGCCAGAATGGAACCTGGATTATTTCTGATGAAGTGTATAACCGACATGTCTACGAAGGCTTATGTGCCCCATCCTTCTGCGAATATATGGAAGAATCTGACCGAATCATTATCTGTAACAGTTTCTCCAAAGCATGGTGCATGACCGGATGGCGACTTGGCTGGCTAACTTTGCCGGAAGCAATTCGCCCAACCATAACAAAGCTAATTGAATTTAATGTTTCCTGTGCTCCTGGCTTTATTCAGGCTGCTGGACTTGCTGCCATTACTCAGGGTGAAGAATTTTTACAAACAACATTAGACAGATTCAGAACGTCAAGATCCATGGTGAAACAAGCATTAAGCGATTTACCGGGTGTTACTTTATACGATATGCCTGCGACATTTTATGCATTTTTGAAAATTGATGGCCTTGCTGATAACAGTCAGCCATATATTCTGGACATGATCAAAAAAGCCAAAGTGGGCGTTGCACCTGGAGAGGCTTTCGGCGCGGCAGGACAAGGTCACTTAAGGCTCTGCTATGGCGCTAATCATGACAAACTCTCTGTTGCATTAGAACGACTGAGGGATTTTCTGATTCTATAAAAACAAAAAATCCGCTGACTATCACTAGCCAGCGGTTAGGCAAACTATCCGTGTATCCACCTATTTCTATATACATCTCAAAGTTTTAAAAATCACCAGGTAAAATCGCGTAATAAATCCAGTACGTTTGAGCTTAGTACAGACTGAAAATTTTGGCCTTTTATAATTTGATCTACATCAATTTATTAACACTTATTACATCTTGGATTATAAATAGAGCTTATTTAATTTCTATATCGACTCGATTTCTGATGGCATGAACACCCCGACCGATCACATCAGCAAATCCTAATACTGGTGCATTGTTTTTATTTACCAGTGTAATCATTATTTTTCTGTCTCCTTTAACAACAAAGTCAGCAATCTGATGAACTTCGTCCGGAGTAAAGAAAGTACGGGATGAAACTCGCTCAATCTGCTGATAAAGAGGACCTTGTTTAGAGTCAACCACCTTCACCAGTGCATCTTCAAATTCACTTCGGGTCAGCGGCTTATCATAGCTATTATAGGGTTTAGGTAGTGGGGAATTACTACGTTCAATACAACGATCTTTATCTGTGCACTTGTCTATATAATTAGAGTAAAAGCCGTGGAAGACATCGGTGAACATATGCTTGCCCTGCTCGACTGACAGTGACACATTATTGATAACCAGATTGCCAAGAATCGCAAAAATATTGCTTTGATTATGAATGGCTTTATTAGGATCTTTTAAAACAGATTGATCGCCAGTATAGGTATATTTAATCTGGCTACTTAACAGTAGTGGTAATGTATTGAAGTGTAATGATACTTCATCATCAGACGTCAAAATCGCAGGTGTCACGCTATTCTTTGCGTTTACTTCAATATAGAAATCATTTTTCTCAAGTGCTGTTCTTATTTCATCAGTTAACGCTGAATAAAATTTAGGGCTTTCTGTCGCAATAATATCGCTGAGAGTCTGATCATCAAGTGTAGTGATACCTTCCGCTTTGACATTAACTTGTGTGTCGCCTACAGGGAGAAGTGTTTTAGGGTTTGGCTCACTATTAATAAATGATTTGATACCAGATATGGTCATCCGGGTTGCTTTAAATGAGCGTTCTGGAATCTGAGTATTTTCAAATTTAAATCCATCAAAGACACAGTTGTCAGAAAAAAGCACACTACATTGAACACTGTCAGACGCAATATGACCGAACTGACTTTCTTGATTTGCATTAGCTATAAATTCGTTAACAGCATTCTGAGCCGTGTTATTCATTATGCTGTTTACAGCAAAAATACCACCAATAATAACAATAGCTGCCACTCCGCTAATGACGCTTTTCTTCATGATTTCTCCGAATTATTAAAGCCAAACTTTTTAGATCTCAAGTAAGATACACTAAATTGGTAATTAGTTCCGTGCCAAAATTACGAATGTTCCGTTTAAACGATGTAATTTCACAGAATATTTTCTTTTCAGCGTGATTTATTCTCGTTAAATCAAGGGGTAATGACAAAAGCCTGATTGTTAGAGTTTGAGGTGAGGTGTCTGGATGTGGTGGTGTATTTCAACAGATGGTAAATAAACTATTCAGCATCTCTGACCAGTATAATTCCACGATCAATTTGGTCGTGGTCACTGTGATAATTGTAGTTGGTACGTTGGTAAGTATTACTCTTACTCTTTCTATATATTCCTGTAAAAGGAATGTTTTCTATTCTTTGTTATTTTATTGTCTATCGGCAAACTAGATGAATAGCAGACCAATAAATTGCCACATGCTTACTTTAACAGCTTTTTCATGACGGCGACGATCATATACAGACATTGACGCATTTTTTTCTGCTTCAAGTTCTTTTCTGTGTTCTTCAGCGTAGATAGTGTTCATTGCCATTGCGTAGTACATATAGGATTCTCCTCATAACTTTATGATATTTATATATTTTGAAATTTAATTTCATTTTATGGTGTAAATTTTAGATATATATCACATAAATTGCAATATGCATTGTAATTAAATTTCTTTTGAATTTTTTATTTCATTTAAATTCAATGACATTACAAAATAAAAATTTTATGTAAGGACAAAATCGGTATGAGGGACTGTAAAGAACGCAACACAAATACTGTATACATCCAGATTATATGATGGATCTATGCTGAGATTTCTTTGCTTAACGTTGGTGGGATAAATGACTTAAAAGTGAGGAGAAGTTGATAATGTTTCGTTGGTACTCTACTTCTCTATCCTCCTCTTATCTATTGTTTTATAGATATTTTTATAAGAACTTTGGATAGTAGTTATTTGATTTTTATCTCAGATTGTTAGCCGAACAATGCATCAATAAAACCTTTAATACCAGAACGGCGAACTGGTGTTTTAAATTTATATACAACCGCTTTAGCTTCTTGCTTTTCACGTCTAATTTCAGTGCAATAATATACATTGATACCCATAGCTGCAGTAACCATGATCTGTCTCCTAAACTAATTGTAAGTATGTTTCTTTCAATGATCTGGATATTAGATCCAACCAACAGATAATTCAATACATATTTTCTATAAATCTCAATTTATGAAACAAATTTTTCAAACAAAAAGTGTTTAATATCTATCTTATTGAATTAAATGAAATTATATGCAAATTGATGAATTACGATTTTAAAAATAATAAGGTAGGTTTTACTAAATAATAAGGTAGGTATTGGGAAAATAATCCGGTGCGGGATGACTTGTAATAATGCACCAAATTGTTACTAAATGACATTGGCCCGGAAAGGACTAATTTAAAGAATTAATGAGGAGAAGTTGATAATGCTTCGTTGTCACTCTACTTCTCTATCCCCCTCTGTTCGTTTGTAATTATGTCTAATTCACTTTAGACGTCTGTGCCGAGCTGATTACTAATTGATTCATAATACTGCTCCAAATCCATTTCTTACTTATTACGCAAATAATTGTGCAAATAGATCGAAAATAGTTTTACGCGGTGCTTTTTTGAATGAATAAGCAACTGCCTGGCTTTCATCTTTAACTTCTGCGTTACGTTCTTCACGAAGTGCTTTTTCTGCATAAATAACATTCATTGCGATAGCGAAGTTCATAATATATCTCCTGTAAAAAGTCTGTTAGTTCAGTGATTAACGAAATAAAGCACGGAACATGTTAACTAAGCTGAAACGACTTGCTGGTTTGTTAAATGAATAAGCAATTGCTTGTTCTGATTTTTCTGCAGTTAGTTCACGTTTTGCTTCTTGTGCGTAAACTGTGTTCATACCCATTGCAAAGTTCATAGTGTATCTCCTGTTTAAATTTGTTAGTTCAGTGATTAACGAAATAGTGCGCGGAACATGTTAACTAAGCTGAAACGGCTTGCTGGTTTGTTAAATGAATAAGCAATTGCTTGTTCTGATTTTTCTGCAGCTAGTTCACGTTTTGCTTCTTCTGCGTAAATTACGTTCATACCCATTGCAAAGTTCATAATGTATCTCCTCAATCTTTTATGTAGGTTTATTTCTTCAACGAGGTGAATATTAGATCTAAATCACATTGGATGCAATATTTTTTGTAGTTTTTTTTCTAATAAAATTTTTATTTCACTTTGGTAAATTTAAAAAGAAGGAAATAGACATAATATTATGTTTTTATTGATATTTTTTAGTTTGAAAAAATTAGCGTAAAAATTCAAAAATCTGTACGGTTTCTGTATCTATCGAATGAAAGCTGCCTTACATAACAAAATTTCTTTCAGATTCTGTTATTTAATTACAGAATAAAACGCAAAAAGCGACTTGTTTACTCAACAAGTCGCTTTTATATTCACTAATAACTGAACTCGATGAACAGTTAACTTAAGTAGCGTAGTTAGAACCCTGATTCCTGAAATTAGGAAATTTCTGACGAACATAACGCTGCTCAGAAACCATATCTTTAAAACTGAGTCCTTTGTCTAATTTAATCACAACTTCATTATTATCGTCGAAACGTAAAACGGAGCCTTCGATATTCACATCAGAATTATCATGGAGAGAAACTGTGGCCGACATTTTTAGACCACAATATAAGCTGGCTACATGGCCCATTAAGACTTTTAAGCCGCCTTCGGATGATTCACTAACAGAAAATGTGTTTTCCTGTACACGAATAACAGGCCGGGCATTTTTAGGATAACGCAAGCGAAAGAACTGCCGTTGTTGAATACCTTCTCGTTCTCCCATACTAAACTCCATTATAAATAACATGTGACTAATTGACTGTTAGATAAGCACGATAATACCTGATCTGGAAACAGGTTATCAAAATTATAAATCCCATTTTTAATAAAAACCGTCCACCAGTCTTATTCAACCACATCCTTATTGTGATTAAGCTCCTAAATTTGATCTATTCCACTGTCTATTTTGTGAACTATTGAACTTTTCACGCAAATGACTCTGCCAACTAATAATATAAGTAATATTATAAATTCAGAAACAAAACAGTGATAACGTGAAACACCCCTACAAAAAATAAAAGATAATAATGAATAAGGAAGGACAGATCATGGCTTCTTCTATAGAGATAAAGAATCTGACCAAAGCCTTTGGCAGTTCTAAAGTTCTCGACAATATTTCATTCAGCATAAAAGAGAATGAATTCATTGTCTTTCTCGGCCCATCAGGCTGCGGAAAATCAACACTATTACGGATGATCGCAGGGCTTGAAAGTCTGTCTGACGGTGAAATTTGGATGAATGATAACCGTCTTGATACACTGGCTCCCGGAAAACGTGATATCTCCATGGTCTTCCAAAACTATGCTTTGTATCCACATATGACTGTTGAAGGGAATATGGCTTTTGGTCTGAAAAACATAGGAACACCAAATGATATCATTCAGGAAAGAATTAAAAATGCCGCACGGATACTGGAAATAGAGCACCTGCTTGCACGTAAACCCGCCGAACTGTCCGGTGGACAACGACAACGTGTCGCCATCGGCCGGGCCATTGTTCGTGAGCCAAGTGCCTTTCTTTTTGATGAACCTCTTTCTAACCTTGATGCTGCGCTACGCAGCCGGACCCGGATTGAAATCGCCCAGCTTCACCAACGCGTACATGCCACTATGATTTATGTGACTCACGATCAGGTTGAGGCCATGACACTGGCCGATCGCATCGTCATATTAAATCAAAGTAAAATAGAACAAATTGGTACTCCAATTGATATTTATCGTTACCCGGCCAGTAAATTTGTTGCCGGATTTGTTGGATCGCCAGCAATGAATATCCTTCCGGTTGAGAAAATCGATCGAAGCGGCACCTATGCTCGCATATTTATTGATGGCATTGAACCAATTCAAAGCCGGATAGAAATACAGCAGCTTCCTAACGATCAGAACTTTGAAATGGGTATTCGTGCTGAAGATATTTATATCGTCGATAATGATTCCGAAGCACAGACCGCCGGAGAAATTCAGTTTATTGAACGTTTAGGTGACCGCACTCTGGCCTACATCATGTTAGATAATCAGCATATGATCATCGTCGAAGCGAACAGTAAACAAATGGTTACTATGGGTCAGAGAGTATTGCTGAACTTCGATTTTGATAATGTTCATCTTTTTGATTCGCATGAAAAAGCGTATCAGGGAGGCCGTTATGATTGAGGCCCGATCTTCCGGTGAACGCTGGCGAAATTTGCTGTTTTTGGCTCCGTATTTATGCGTTTTTATCGGCATGATTGTTATTCCCCTGATCTGGGGCATCAACCTGAGCTTTGAAAAAGTCGATTTATTCGGCCCAGGTCATTACGTTGGCTGGAAAAACTACGAACGCCTGTTCAGTAACCGCATTTTTATCCAAACCGTCTGGAACACCTGCTACTTTGTTGTGCTCACCGTTCCGGTGCTGGTTGTGGTTGGCCTGTTACTAGCAATGGCGCTAAATCATCAGACCCGAACTGCCAATATTCTCCGTGGAATTTTCTTTGCTTCCACTATTTTATCAGTCACCGTAGTTACCCTCGTCTGGCGTATCATTTTTATTCCGAATGATGGCTTTATGGCGATGGTTTTCCAATGGCTGAACATGGAGCCAATAGCGTTTCTTTCCAGCTCGGACTGGTCACTGATATCCATAGCCATTGCCACAATCTGGTGGTGTCTGGGTCTACCGATGATCTTATTTACTGCCGCTCTGCAGCAAATTCCTCAAGATCTCTATGAGGCAGCCCAACTTGATAACGCCACGAAATGGGTGACATTCAAAAGCATTACGTTGCCATCTATTACGCGCACGATCGTCTTAGTCACCATCATCCAGATTATTATGCAGTTCCAACTGTTTGGTCAGGCGTTATTAATGACCAACGGCGGACCAAATAACTCGTCCCGTTCTATCGTTATGTTTATTTACGATGCCGGTTTCCGCCGCTGGGATATCGGAATGGCAGCCGCTGCCTCTCAAATTCTGTTTTTGATTATTTTGGTTGCTGCACTGGCTCAATTTGCCTTTAGTCGCAAGAAGGGGTAACGATCATGAGCTCAATAAAATTACAGACTCAGCCAACCATCGCTGAACAAACGGATTCGAAAAAAACATACCAACCCAATGCCCAGAAAACCGTAAAACCACTGTTAATCCTCACCATGATTTTATCTTTTATCATGCTGGCCCCCTTTCTGTGGATGGTGGGACTGAGTTTAAAAGACAATCATGAACTGATGCTGGGCACCAACGCGGTATTTGAATTTCCTTATACACTGCAAAACTACGTTGATATTTTCAGAAATTCGATGGTATTTCGTTGGTTAATTAATAGCTTAGTCGTTTCTGGCCTAATGACTCTGGGCGTGTTAACCCTATCTTCTTTAGCCGGTTATGCATTTGCCCGATTAGATTTTCCGCTGAAAAAAGTCTTGTTTATCATCGTCCTGATGGGACTGGCCGTTCCGGAACAGGCCGTGATCATTGCTCGTCACCAGATTTTTAGTGATCTTCATCTGCACAACACCTATTGGGGTCTGGTTTTACCAGGTATGTCCGCCCCATTTGGTGTCTTTTTAATGACGCAATTTTTTAAAGCCATACCAAATGAAATAGATGAAGCCGCTGTAATGGATAACGCCTCTAAGTTTCAGATCTTCTGGAAAGTGTTACTACCGTTAACCGTTCCTGCGCAGGCAACACTGGCTATTCTGACCTTTCTAACCTCCTGGAATGACTATTTCTGGCCATTGATTTCTGCAACAGATAAATCGATGTACACCATTACCGTTGGGATTGCCTCATCTCAAATTAACTTTGCTCAAACCGAAGGTCTGGGTTTTCTGAGTTCACAGGCTATTTTCTCGGCTATTCCCATCATCCTGGTATATATCTTTTTCCAACGGCACATTGTCACAGCGGTGGCCGGAGGAGCAGTAAAACAATAATAGTTTAAAGCAGTGGGCAGTTTTTCAGTTAGCAAAATACAGATAACAAACCACTAAAATACAAATAACGTGAATCAATAAAACATAATAAATAAGAAGGCTTAAACAATGAAAACGAGCATCAAAACATTAACTCTGGCACTCAGCTGTCTTATGACAGGTGGTATCGCTCAGGCAAATACTGAGTTACATGTACAACGCTTTTTCGGTGCCTGTGATTCTGAATACGGAACATCTACCGATGTTGCTGCTGCTAACGGTGAATGTGGCATTATGACCACACTGATTAACAAGTTTAATCAGGAAAATCCGGACATAGATGTCAAAGTATCAACTGTAGAATGGCCTGGGTATGATCAGCTCACAGCACAAATGGCATCCCGTACTCCACCCGATGTTGTCACTATGCACGATTCGGTTATCTCTGATTATCAGTCACGCCATCTTATTGTTCCTGTCGATGAATTTTTAGAAAAGCAAGGGATTAATAAATCTATATTCACTCCGACTGCAACCGGAGGTGTTACCAGAGACGGGCAGTTTTATGGCCTTCCTTTGGATACCTGGACCATGCTTTTTCATATGAATATGAAACTGATGAAACAGGCTGGATTAGTTGATGCTGCAGGCAAACCAATTTTACCCAATTCACCGGAAGAACTGTTAACGCAGGCAAGACAGTTTAAAGAAAAAACAGGAAAACCTTATTTTATTCAGATACTCAGCAATGAAACAGCAGCTTACACCCGTATTTTTTATACTTATCTGTTCCAGCAAGACAGTCAGTTTTTTGCCAATCCGGAACATATAAACCTGCAAACGCCGGAAGCAAAAAATATCGTTTCTCTGCTGAAAACTATTTATGATGAAAACCTGACTACGAAAAATATGGATTATCCGGCTACGGTTTCTTCATTTAGTAATGGTGAAGGCGGCATTTTACTCAATGGTAACTGGCTAATCAGTACCTATGATAAACAATCACATAACAGCGATAGTCCGCTATACAATAGCTACGACATAGCGCCGTACCCGTTCCTTTACCATAAAACTAAAGCCCATTATGTTGATGGACACTCATGGGTAGTACCGAATAAACCTCGCTCCGAAGAACTGGATGCAGCGATTGCGAAGTTCTTTAAATTCTTTGCAGATAATGACTATCAGTGGTCCCGGACAGGACATCTGCCAAGTGTCAACGCTGTTTTAGACAATCCGGAGTTTCTGGCGCTACCGCACCGTTCAGAAATTCTGTCAGTAACTCAAACCGGTCAGGGGTTACCATCAGGAGTGAAACGCCAGTTTGCGATTCAGGATATCCTTGGCGAAGAGCTGGCAGCCGCTATTATGGGCGATAAACCAATAGATGATGCCTTAGCCGATGCTGAGCAACGAGTTAATGATATGCTCAGTAACTTATAACTACCAGCTTATAACTCTCCGCTTTTGCGGCATATGATCAAAATAAAAGAAAAGAAGAACGTTATGCGTAAGAAAAAAGTCACCATGTTAGATATCGCAACAGCTGTTGGTGTCTCTCAACCGACTGTTTCGGTTATTTTAAATGGCTCAGACAGTATTAAAATCTCACCGGAAACCAGAGAAAAGGTGTTACAAAAAGCCCAGGAGCTTGGTTATAAAACTAAGGTCAATGTACCTCACTCCAGGTCTCATAAACGCCTTGCCTTTATGGTGAATAGTATGAACATGCATGACCCTTTTATTAATGCTATCAGTGCCGCAAAAGTAAAAGCATGGGAATTAGACTCG
Source organism: uncultured Vibrio sp. (assembly GCA_963676525.2). Classification (GTDB taxonomy): domain Bacteria; phylum Pseudomonadota; class Gammaproteobacteria; order Enterobacterales; family Vibrionaceae; genus Vibrio. The sequence goes on along the minus strand of CAXXNB010000011.1, from coordinate 436,607 downwards.
ATTCTGACTGTCTTCGATTTTGAAGATAATCAGGAGCTTAAAGCAAACATGTTGGAAGAAATCAATAATAATGGCTTCGATGGTATTATTTACGCGTTCAATACCCCGAGCCATATTGATGAAGAAATTCCAACCTCTTTGCCACTGGTTTTTCTTAACTGCACCAATACCGTTTATCAGCAGGATGTACCCAGTATCATCACTTCTGATTTTCTGGGGGGGTATAAAGCGGCGCAATATCTTCTTGATCAGGGCTATCAGGACATAGCCATGATTACCGGTGAAGAATGGGCAGACTCATCCATCCAACGTGTTCGTGGTTTCAGGCAGGCAATGACCAATGCCGATCGCATTGTCAATGACAGCTGGATTCTTGAAGGAAACTGGTCCGTCAAGCAAAGTTATCACCAGACAAAAAAACTATTGGCCGCGACGCCGGCACCAAAAGCCATTTTTTGTGCCAGTGATTTGATGGCACTGGGTGTGTATCAGGCAGTAGCAGAAAAAGGACTAACTATCCCTGGTGACGTAGCTGTTATTGGTTATGACAATCAGTTACTCGCCAATGAAATTACACCGGGACTGACTTCTGTAGATTTACCGTATGATGAAATGGGACGTATAGCCGTAGAAACCATTCTTTCACCAACAGTACCTGACATTAAGTTAATGAAAATTGAAGGGGACCTGATCGTTCGCGAATCAGTTTAATTTTTCACTCTGAATAACAATAAACAAAATTATGTCATACATGTTATGGCAGGGAGTCTTTATGCGCGTTAAAAATCCAATAATAGAACAGCGAGCCGACCCGTTTGTTTTTCTTCATACTGATGGTTATTACTATTTTACCGCTTCGGTTCCGGAATATGACAGAATTGAAGTTCGCCGCTCTAAGAGCTTGACAGAACTGGCAGAGACCAACGAAATTGCTACTGTCTGGTCCAAACCCGATACGGGACCGTTTTCGGATCTTATCTGGGCACCGGAAATTCATTTTATTAATGGCGTCTGGACCATCTACTTTGCCGCAGCACCAAACCGGGAAATAAAAGATGGCGCTTTCCAACATCGGATGTATGCCATTGTTACCCGGAATGAAAATCCATTAACAGCCAAGTGGTCGGATCCGGTCCAGGTCGACAGCGGACTATCAACGTTCTGTTTAGATGCAACCTGCTTTGAGCATAATAATGAGTGGTACTACGTCTGGGCGCAGAAAGATGCCACTCTTCCAGGCAACTCTTGTTTATATATTGCCACATTAAGTTCCCCGATAACGCTTTCCAGCCAACCGATGTTACTCACCGCCCCCGAACTAAAGTGGGAAACTCAGGGATTTCTCGTTAATGAAGGCCCGGCAGTATTAAAAAGAAACGGTAAAATCTATTTAACCTATTCAGCCAGTGCCACGGATGAACGATACTGCATGGGATTACTGACTATCGATGCCGATGCTGATCTTTTAGATGCAAAAAACTGGAAGAAAAATCCTGAGCCGATTTTCACGACCAACTATGACAAATGCATCTTTGGTCCCGGACATAACAGTTTCACCACCAGCCCTGACGGTAAGATTGATTACATGATTTACCATGCCCGCAGCTACCGAAATATTGAGGGAGATCCTCTGTGGGATCCGAACCGCCATGCGCGAATTCATCGTATTGACAGGGCTCAGGATGGAAGTCCGATATGGGGAGAGTTAGAGAATGAAGTAGAGGTGTAAGGGGGTGAGGATATAAGGTGTAAGGGTTCAGGGTTCAGGGTTCAGGGTTCAGGGTTCAGGGTTCAGGAATATTGTTCCCCTGAAACCTGAAACCGTCACCCCCTAAAATCCTGAAACCTCAAAACCTTAAATCCTTAAACCTTTAATCTACCGCTACATCAAACCCTTTGAAGAATTTTTTCGCTAAACGAGTCACTGTACCGTCTGCCTGAACTTCTGCAATGGCTTTGTTTAACGCATCTTTCAGCTCAGTATCGCCTTTGCGCAGACCATAACCGATGCCACTACCCAGTATTTTTGCATCTTCAACCGGTTTACCAACAAATGCGTAGCCTTTACCCGCAGGAGTATCCAGGAAACCAGACTGACCGGCAGCAGCCATAACAAGAGTGCCATCAATACGGCCCATCACCATATCTGAATACACCATGTTCTGATCTTTATAAGAAGTGATGGTTACACCCTTTGGCTGCCAGTGAGCTTTTGCATACACTTCCTGAATTGATCCCTGAAGAACGCCAATGTTTTTACCTTGTAGTGCTTCTGCAGTTGGAGCCAGATCCTGTCCTTCACGCGCGATAAGTTGAGTCGGAATACGATAAATTGGGTTGGTGAAGTCAATCGCTTTCATGCGTTTTTCAGTGATATTCATTGCCGAATTAATCACGTCAAATTTTTTCGCCTGTAGAGCTGGGATCAGTGTGTCAAAACTGCCTTCAGTCCATAAACATTCAGCTTGTGCTCTTTCACAAATCGCTTTACCTAATTCGATGTCAAAGCCAACCAGTTCACCCTGAGCATTTTTGCTCTCAAATGGAGGATACTCAGCTTCTAAACCATACTTAATTTCACTAATTGCCCAGCTGGACGTTGAAGCCAGAAGCCCAAGAGCAGCTAAAAGTAATTGTGTTTTTTTCATCTTTATTTCCTTAATTCTAATAAAAAACGCGATTCTGTAACGCTGGTAACTGTTGACGTACACGTTGTAACTCATCAATATCCATATCGGCAATCACAACGCCATTGCCGTCTTCCTGCTGTGCAATAACTTTGCCCCAGGGATCAATAATCATCGAATGGCCAAACGTTTTTCTGCCATTTGGATGAGTCCCGGTCTGAGCTGAAGCAATCACATAACATTGGTTTTCGACTGCGCGACTACGAAGTAATAACTCCCAGTGTGCCAGTCCGGTTGTATAGGTAAATGCAGCAGAGACTGTCAATACTTCATAGCCTGTGTTACTACGGTACAGTTCTGGAAAACGCAGGTCATAACAAATAGATGGCTGGACCTTAAATTCAGGTAATTCAAACAGCTTAATCTCTTTCCCCGCCGTAAGAATATCCGCTTCCCGATACGATTCTTTCCCGTTATCAAAATTAAACAGATGAACTTTGTCATAACGATTAACGCATTCACCATCAGGATTAAATAACAACTGACTGTTTAGAACTTTATCCGGCTCATCCGATAACAATGGAATCGTTCCGGCTGCAATCCAGATACCACATTCTTTTGCCAGAGCAGACATTGCAGCCTGAATCGGACCGTCACCAAATGCTTCACCAAGTTCAAGCCGGGCCTGATCGGTAACCCCCATCAAACAAAAATACTCAGGAAGCAAAACAAATTCACATCCCTGACTGACTGCATCTTTTACTAAGGATGCAGCAAGCGTCAGGTTATCTGCCACCACATCTCCGCTATTCATCTGAATCGCTGCAACTTTCATAACGCGTTCCTTAATCTGTTCCATTGCTTAAGCAAACTGTTTTAGCGCTCTGGCTCCGGCAATAATAGTGTCATCATCTTTAGCAAACGAAAGACGAATAAAACCATTGTCCGTACCATCACTGTAAAAAGCAGATAACGGTATAGTGGCAACTCCGAACTCTTTAATCAAGCGGGTAACAACTTCAGCATCACTATCATTCGTCAGATGAGAAAAGTTAGCCAGAATAAAGAAGGAACCATGCGAAGGTAATAACTCAAACGGGCCATCCTGCAACTCATTCACTAATAAATCACGCTTCGCCTGATAAAACTCAGGTAAATGTAAATAGGTCTGAGGATTTTCCATATGCTTGGCAAAAGCATATTGCATCGGCGTATCTGCTGAAAACATCATAAACTGATGCACTTTTAAAATCTCTTTCATTATTTCAGCGGGAGCAACACAGTAACCGACCCGCCAGCCAGTAACATGAAAGGTTTTGCCAAAAGACGACACAATTACACTGCGACTTGCCAACTCTGCATGTGTTGCCATTCCAAGATGAGGCAGCCCGTCAAAAACAATATGCTCATAGACTTCATCAGATAAAATAACGATATTGGTGTCACGGCAAATAGCGGCTAGCTGATTTAAGTCATCCTGACTCATCACCTGCCCTGACGGATTATGTGGCGTATTCAGAATGATCATACGTGTTTTAGTGGTGATAGAAGCTCTAACCGCACCCCAGTCAACTGAAAATTCAGGCACAGAAAGCTTGATACCAATAGGTGTTGCCCCTTGCAGACGCACAATAGGTGCATAGCTATCAAATGACGGTTCAAAGAAGATAACTTCATCACCCGGATGAACAAGTGCAGAAATAGTTGAATACAGCGCTTCACTGGCACTGGCTGTGATGGTTATTTCACTTCCTGCATCATAATTACGTCCATACAGCTGAGTTATTTTTTCCGCGATTCTTTCTTTAAGCGGTAAATACCCAGTCATATCGGCATACTGGTTATGATCTTCACGCATTGCTCGCGTGACTTCATCAATGAGTAACGGATCACATGAAAAATTAGGAGCGCCCTGAGAAAGATTAATCGCATTATAGTCACTTGAAAGCTGGCCAATAACGCTAAAAATAGTTGTCCCCACATCCGCGAGTTTCGAACGGGTTTGAACTGAAGTCTGAATCATGAAGAACGCTCCACTAAACACAAATTAATCTTCTAAAGTATGTTCCATTTAACGAAAATAGAGTTGTGACGACCAGCGAATTGTTGTCATAATAGGCATGAGAAAAACGCATAGCTAACCCATTTCCAATAAGTTGAATTTATGCCGCGGAAAACACCTCCTTTTAATGCTTTGTATACTTTTGTCGTCACGGCAAAACACCTGAATCTGACTCATGCAGCAAAAGAATTATTTGTTACTCAGGGAGCGGTAAGTCGCCAAATTGCGACACTGGAAGAATATCTTGGCTATCGGGTATTTCAGCGTCATGCTAGAGGGTTATCCCTCACCCAGGACGGTAAAGCTCTGCTGCCTGAAGTGCAAAAATCGTTTGCAACACTTATCGATGTAGCTAAGCCTTATGATGAAACTCATGGTGAAATCAGGCTAAAAGCCCCAACCTGCTCGATGCGTTGGCTGGTGCCGAATTTAATGACTTTGCAGGAGAGTCATCCGAACATCAACGTGTCATTAACCACCACCACCGATCACCATGTTAATTTTAATGTCGAAGATTTTGATGCGGCCGTAATCTATTCAACCACACCAATCGATCAACCTAACTGTATTAAGCTGTTCGATGAAGCTATTACCCCGGTGATCGCTACGCACTTATTTTCTCCGGGGGATTCCTTTGACTGGCAACGCTGGACGTTTTTACATCCGACAAAAAATCAGACTGATTGGCTACTTTGGCTGGATAAATCAGGAAACAACAACGTTGTTATGAAGAAAAACCAGTACTTTGATACCATGGATTTAGCGATCAGTGCCGCGATTCAGGGATTTGGCGTAGCCATGGCAGATGCACTACTGGTGGAAGAAGATATAAAAATGAACCGGTTAATACAGCCTTTCAAAGAAGCAGTAAAAACCGGCGCCAGTTACTATTTAATTTACAAACCGGGCACAGAAACGCGCCCGTCACTGTCAGAATTTATTAAATGGTTTTCTTAGATAGTTCAGAAACATAATGCATCGAATCAATTAATTGCTCGACTGTAATGCTGGTTGGCATGTTATCCATATCAGCAGTATTTATAGCTTTTTCAGCTATCTGTATAAGCTCATCTTCGGTCAGAGAAGCAATTTCATCCAATGATGTCGGAACCTGACATGCTTTTGCCAGTTTAATAGATTCAAGAATTTCATGATCAGCACGTCCTTCCAGAACCAGCAGACACAAGTTGCCAAAACCGACCAGTAAACCGTGACCGAAATCTCTGGTTTTATCCAGAACAGTAAAACCTTCAAATAAAGCATGTGCAGCAGCAACATGATCACCAACGCCCATAATTGAGGTAAAACCGGCAAAGGTGAATATTGCATCCATCACCTGCTCAAGAGCGGCTCCCGGCTGTCTGAGAGCCACTTCCTGTACAGCTTCTGAACCGTAGCGTTCAATAATATCGAAACAAACCTGACCGTTAGCAAACGCAGCCATATTCAGACTGTAATCTGGGTGTCCGCCAGATATCACCCGATACTCATACAATTTTGCCAAGGTATCGCCCAGTCCGGCAGCTAACCAGCGCACAGGCCCCTGAGTAATAACTTCTCCATCCAACACCACTACATCGGGCGCTTTCGCCAGATGGAACATATCGTCATAATGACCTTGTTCGTCATACATAATAGACACAGCTGAAACCGCAGCGCACGTTGCCGCGATGGTCGGAATTGCCACAACAGGTAATCCAAGTTTATCTGCCACCACTTTCCCTGCATCAATAGCCTTACCGCCGCCAACAGCAAATATAGTATCGGCTCCGGATAAGCGAGCCTGTCTGTACATATTTTCAATATTTGTTGGTGATACTTCACCGCCAAACCAGTGAAAACTGATCACAGTGTCGATTTGATCAGTTTTTATAAGCTGCTCAAGCAAAGGCGTGATCACCTTTAAGGCTCGGTGACCGCCAAAAACACAAATGCGTTTTGCTTTAACAACAGAAAAAAGATCATTAAGACAACCATTACCACGTAAAATATGAGCAGGGAAAGAAAGTATCGATGACATATTGAATCCGACTAGTTTGAATATTTTTGACTAAATTTATGCAGAATTTCGCAGCTTTGAGCAAAGTGCTCTTTTTCAGCATCAGAAATTGCTGGTAATACGGTTGTTTGAACACCTTTACGCCCAATCACACATGGGACACTGGCATAGATACCACTTTGCTGGTATTCACCATGCAGCATGGTTGAACAAGGTAATATCCGCCCGCTATCACGATAAATAGCATCGATAAGTTCAGAGGTAACATTTCCTATACCAAACTCTGTCGCCCCTTTACCTAAGACGATATCCCAGCCGGCTCGGACAACTTCGGTGTTTATTTCCGGGAAATCCAGATTTTCGAAACGTTCCGGACATTCTGCCATCCACTCAGACAGCGGTTTACCCATGATAGAAATTGCACTAAATGCCAGAACCTGACTGTCTCCATGCTCTCCCAGTGAATAAGCCTGAATATCTTTTGGGGAAATATTCAGTTTACGCGAAAGAGAAGTACGAAATCTGGCTGAATCGAGCAATGTTCCGGTACCAATAACATGACACTGAGTTTTTTGAGAAATATACTGAGCAATAACATCACACGGATTGGTTATCGAAATAATAATGCCAGAGAAATTAGTTTGATTTAGCTGTTCCACAATATTGTCGATAACGTCAATATTACCGTCGAGCTCTTCTAAGCGATCTTCTTTAAAAATAGGTCCGCTAGCTGCAATCACAACAATGTCAGCATCATCAACATCCCGATAACTTCCGGGGATAATTCGAATAGGATAATTTTTAAAGGCAGTAGCATCGTTTAAGTCCTGACTATGACTTTGTGCTTTTTTCTCATCAGTATCAATCAGCACTAAATCATCAACATATGAACAAATAACCAAATGACTTGCCACATGTGACCCCACGCGACCAACACCAATAATTGCAACTTTTTTTCTGTTCGAGCCCATAATCATCTCACTCAAAAACCGCCCCTAAAATCCTGAGTCCTGAAACCCTGAAACCCTAACACACACTAATGGGATAAATAAAAAAGAGTAGTGATTTGTCATCATGGAAGGTATGAGAAAAAATCATTTCTTGTGATACAGACAAAAAAGAAACCTGCACACTGGCAGGCTTCAGGCTCTTCACTCAGATAAAATTATTTTAAAGCTCCGGATAAGAACTGTTGTAAACGCTCACTCTTAGGGTTAGTGAGCACTTGTTCCGGATCACCTTCTTCTTCTATCACACCCTGATGAAGGAAAATTACGTGGTTAGACACATTACGGGCAAAGCCCATTTCATGTGTTACTACGATCATGGTTTTCCCTTCTTCAGCGAGCTGCTGCATAATTTTCAGCACTTCACCAACCAGTTCCGGATCTAATGCCGATGTTGGTTCATCAAATAGCAGAACTTCAGGTTCCATAGCAAGCGCACGAGCAATGGAAACACGCTGCTGCTGACCACCAGATAAATGCGCTGGATATTTAGAACGATTTGTCTCATCAATACCCACTTTATCAAGATAGTGTTCAGCTTTAGCCTTAGCTTCTTCTTTACTCATACCCAGAACATTAACTGGTGCAGCCATGACGTTTTCTAATACCGTCAGATGCTCCCACAAGTTAAAGTGCTGGAATACCATGGTTAACTTAGTACGCAGTAACTGCAGCTCTTTCTTATCATCAACATTAAGTTGTCCATTTTTATCCGGAGTCATCGAAATCGATTTACCGTTAATAAAAATTTCACCAGCACACGGTTTTTCAAGAAAGTTCAGACAGCGCAAAAAGGTACTTTTACCAGAACCGGATGAGCCGATAATACTGATAACATCACCTGGATTTGCCTGAAGTGAAACGCCTTTGATCACTTCATGTTCGCCATATTTTTTATGTAAATCTTTAACTGCTAATTTTGTATTGTTCATGGCAAACCTTAGTGAGCATCTCTAACTGTTTTTAAATGTTTCAACCAGTGCTTCTCAGCGCGCTTGAATAAACCAATCAATATAAATGAAATAATTAAATATAATCCTGCTGCAATACCAAATGCCTGAAACGACATATAAGTTGCAGAGTTAACATCACGAGCGACTTTCAACAAGTCAGGTACTGTTGCCGCAAAAGCCAGTGATGTTGAATGAAGCATCATAATCACTTCATTACTGTATGCAGGTAATGCCCGGCGCAGTGCTGAAGGGATGATCAGCTTGGTATACATTTTCCAGGCAGAAAAACCGTAAGCTTTGGCCGCTTCCACTTCCCCATATTTTGTCTCGCGAATCGAACCGGCAAATATTTCCGTGGTGTAGGCACAGGTATTAAGCACCAGTGCAATCAACACACAGTTATAACCACTGCGGAAAAACCAGTTTAAAAACTCAGTACTACGGACAAAATCTAACGTATAGACACCCGTATAAAATACCAGTAACTGCACATAAAGGGGCGTACCGCGAAAGACATAAGAAAATGTCCACACCGGCAACCAAAAACGTTTTTTATTAGATACCCGAGCCACAGCCAGAGGTATCGATAAACAAAAGCCAATAGTGACTGAAATAATTAACAGCCATAAGGTAACAGCAACACCAGTCAGACGATAACCATCGGTAAACAGGTAAGCTATACCATATTCTTTAATCAAATCGATCATAGCTCTGCGTTCCTTTTACCTGTGGAATAGCGTTTATTCAACCAATAGAAAACCAGATTGGATAACGTCGTAAATACAAGATAAAGAACCGCAGCCACAATAGTGAAATAAAAGAACTGGTAGGTTCCCTTCCCTGCCTGTTGAGTCGCCTTAACCAGGTCTGCCAGACCAATGATAGAAACTAACGCCGTTGCTTTAAGTGTAATCAGCCAGTTATTTGATAATCCGGGTAATGCAAAACGCATCATCTGCGGGAAAATAATCATGCTGAACACTTGCCATGGAGTAAAACCATACGCAACACCTGCTTCAATCTGACCTTTTGATACCGTCATAAATGCGCCGCGGAATGTTTCCGTAAAATACGCACCATAAATAAAGCCGATAGTAAGAACACCTGCAGTAAACGGATCAATATTAATCTGTGACCACCCCAACGCTTCAGTAACAGAGTTCATCCCTATCTGAAGACCATAGAAAATCATCAGCATTAATACCAAATCAGGAACACCACGAATCAGCGTAGTATAAAGATCGGAAATCAAAGCAACAGGTTTTGATGCGAACAGTTTTGCCGTTGCGGCCATAAGCCCAAGCACAACAGCAACAATCACAGAAAACACCGCCAGCTCAAGAGTGACGACACAGCCTTTCCATATCAGCTCGCCATAATCGTAAAACATATTGAATAACCTCAACTTCTGAGCATGTCTATTCATTATGAAACATGCTTTCGTTGTTATTCACATGAGACGTGAATCACTAAAAATCTAAAAAAACTGCAAAAATAAACATCTACAGTTTGATGGCGGTGAAGTTTACCACAGTTATTTTAATAGTGTGATAGTAATATTAACGGTTTAGTCAACTTTTGACCGACGATTACTCTGAATAAGTATGCAATAAAAGAAAAAACGATGGATTTGAATGAATTATCTGGAGGATATGCGGTTTTATTCAAACGCAATTATAAAAAAATACCAATACCACCTGAGATGCAGGTGGTATATTCAGTTTATGACCCAGCTTTATGGCTCTTGCTTCTGTCTTTTACTCTTTGGCACATAGTCCAGAATAGAAATTGGAACTTCTTTACGAGGTTCGAATCCCTCAATCACCCGTCTTTCAATCAGATGTCCTAAGCGACTTTCTATCATGCAAAGATTTTTAAAGTTATCTTTGGAGACAAACGAAATTGCTTCACCAGCTGCATTGGCTCGTCCGGTACGCCCTATACGGTGGACATATTCATCGGCCGGGAATGGTAAATCGTAGTTCAACACCCGAGGCAAGTTTTCAATATCAATACCACGAGCAGCAACTCCTGTCGCAACTAAGTATTTAATTGCACCAGATTTAAAATCTTCCAGTAACTTAGCCCTAATCGCCTGACTACGACCACTGTGGAATGCTTCTGCAGTGATCCCCCGTTTGGCAAGCTGCTCTACCAACTTAGCCGCACCATGTTTGGTTTCAATGAAAATAAGCGTCTGATCCCAGTTATTTTCATTTATCAAATGACTAAGCAGTGCTGACTTTTTATCTTTATCAACGGTAATTAACCACTGCTCAATATTTTTCTTTGACGCCTGACTGGCTGCAATACTGATTTCATACGGGTCAGTAATGACTGTTTTTGCCAGATCACGGACACGATGCGATAAAGTAGCAGAAAACAGCAGATGCTGAATGTCTTCCGGAATACGGTCAAAGATTTTATTAATATCATCGATAAAGCCCATGTCTAACATGCGATCAGCTTCATCCAATACCAATATTTCCAGCTCTTCAAAATAAACTGCATGCTGGCCGTACATATCGAGCAAGCGTCCCGGCGTAGCAATCAGAATATCAACCCCTTCAATCAACTTCGCTTTTTGCGCTTTATCATCAACACCACCATACATTGCCAAACTGGTCAGAGGTAAATTCTGACTATAATCTGCAACTTTTTCAGAAACCTGAATCGCCAGTTCTCTGGTTGGAACCAGGATCAATGCACGAATACGCTTTTTCTTTTGAGTCTGACCAAGACGCAACTTTTCCAGAATAGGTAATACGAAGCTGGCTGTTTTACCTGTTCCGGTTTGAGCAGCTGCGATTAAGTCCTGCCCTTCCAGAATAACTGGAATCGCTTTCTGCTGAATCGTTGTTGGCTTTGTATAATTTAGTGACTCTAATGCACTGGTGATCGATTGGCATAACCCAAGTTTTGCAAATGGCATGTCCGGCCTCAGTTGATGAATAAAGATCGATAAAAATATCAGTGAGAAACGCGGAGTATATCACGTAGCTTCAACACAAATAGATAAAGATTCATTAAGAGTCTATAAGGTAAATATCAGTTCATGCTAATATTAGTTGTTATATGCTATTTAAAAGGAACTAAATTATGTCAGAAGTCGTTGCTATCTTAGGCGCAAGCACTAAACACGACCGTTTCGCCTATAAGGCTCAGGTTAAACTTCAGGAACACGGGCATACAGTTGTACCTATCAATCCGAGAGAAGCCGAAATTAACGGCGTTAAGTGTTTCACATCACTGACTGATTATCCGGAAAAACTGGACACGATTACGGTGTATGTCGGCCCAAAAATTCTGGAAACGCTCGTGGACGATATTATCAAAGTAAAACCAACACGCGTTATCTTAAATCCGGGAACAGAAAGTGACCTTGCCAGTCAACAATTTAAAGCGGCCGGAATTAAGGTGGAAGAAGCTTGTACTTTGATTCTTCTGGAAACAGGACAGTATGATTAATTAGCCATTTGTCAGCTATATAAAAAAAGAAAGCCAATCACAACACGTGATTGGCATGATAAATGTGAACAATACATTCACTAACAACGTCAGTTGGCTAGGTTACCCCTTTGCAGGAGTACTTTACTTATATCAAGTTGCATGCCAAGTTTTTAGTTGTTGAAATATCAGTAAATTAAATAAAAAACCAATAATCAGCATCAATTCAATTGCGTATCAAATTGCAAATTTCCAAATGTAATTTGCATTATGCAACAAAAAACCACTGATTTATTTTACCGCGGCAACGGCCTGTACTTGTACCCCGGCTTTTTGTTCTATTTCTTTCACTAAGTCTGTACCTGCGGAACTGCGTTGTTCAAAACCACAGAAATAAACAGCAATTTCCATATATGCGGGAACAGGAGACTGTTTGTCTTTCATAAATTCCAGGGCAATAGCCGTATATTGCTCTTTATTCCTGGCCTGAATTAGCTGGTTAACAAACCAACACTGTTTTTCATTAGCGTCATCCGATACAGCCCATTCCAGTACATCGTTGAAATCAAAACTATGCAGAGGATGAGTGTTTAATTCTTGTTGCACCTTCATACTGGTTTCAACAAATCGTTTTCTTTTTTCATTGTAAAGGATGGAGCCATCGACAGGATCCGCACATCGCGTGCCGGCGATTGGACGAGTGTCGAAGGAAAGCTCCCACAATCCAAGATCTTCGTTATACAGATAATCACTAGGGTTAGCTAAACGGTAGAGTCCACGTCTCACTTTACTTTCCTATGGTTGAATTATTTATTTCAATTTAAGTTAATTATGAAATAAAAATACTACACCTTTTCCCCACTGAACTAAACACCTTCTGTAGCACAATTTCTATAGAGATCACAATTGTATGACACAGCAAAGTATGAAACGTAAATCATCGTGACAAATGTGATTATTCACTGCCATTACTTTATGGGTCAAATAAAAAATGCATCGTTGGAAGATGCATTTAATATTTTATTCTGCTTTTTTCATCAGTAATACATTTAACCATTTCTCGTCTTTTCGCTCAGGCCGCCGATCATCGGTGATCCAGAAGTGACGAATGGAAAGGCTTGTTTCTGCTGCGATGTGATCAAGGCGAGATTCATTCATATTCGTGAAACTACGCCCCTCACCTTCACTATCTTCTGCGCCGTACTTAAAGGAACAGTAAATGACACCTTCCGGTTTAAGAAAATGCATTAAGTGAGTCAGTGTATGCCCCAATTCATCGAATGGAGTATGAATAAGGGAAGCACATGCCCAGATACCATCGACACTGGATGGCTCTGTGTAAAAATCTAAAAAGGTACTGCATTCGATTTTTAAGTTGGTATTCTCCTCTGCCATTTTTCCCAACACTTCGCTGGAATCAAAAGCCAGAACTTCATACCCTTTTTCAGTAAAAGCCAAAGCGTCACGACCTGATCCGCATCCAGCATCAATAATTAAACCACCTTCAGGAATACGGTTTAAAAAGGGTTGGTATAACTTTTCCATGTTGACCTGGAATGTCCCATCAAAATATTCTTGTGCATTGATGTCGTAATATTCCATAACTGCGCCTCTCGCCGACAAATCGTCGAATTGCAATAACTTTGCAAAAACGATAAAAGTAAAATATCTATCCGTTTGATATAAAATATAAAATCAAAAAAAGTAAAACAAAATTATTGTTCAAACATGATCCAAAACGCATATTTATTAACCATCTGGCTAATATGCCTTTTGAAAATATTGATGAATGTTACAATAACACGATGATCACGTGTGATAATTAGAACAACGACACAAAATGAGATCACAATTTTTGCTATCAGGCAGAGGAATGTATCAACATGAATATAAATGTCTTGTTTGATGTCGAGACTTTTTTAGCTGAGAGTGGAATACCCTATGAATTAATTTCTTTTAATGTTAAACGTGATGCTAAATCTATCTGTATTAATAACGGTGATATAAATCCTCATACGGTTTACAAGACCTTAGCTCTTACAGGTAGTTCGACAGGACCAGTTATCGCTGTTGTCCCTCTCGACTGTCGTTTAAGTTACAAGAAATTGGCAAAGGTATCAGGGAATAAAAAAGTAGGTTTAATTCCTGAGGAGCTTTTAGAAAATACGACAGGTTATGTCCATGGAACTAACAATCCTGTAGGGATCTGGTTCACTAAACAATACCCTATTTATATTGACCAGCAATCTATTGAACCGAAACAGATTTATGTCTCAAGTGGTCATCCAAACCGTGGAATAAAAATAGATATCATCCATCTGACCGATCTGGTCGATGCAAAACTGTACGATTTAGTTGAATAACAAACAAAAAAAGCTCTCTTGGTGGTGTGCGTCCTCCAAGAGAGCGAACAAGGAAATAACCCTATCAAAGTAGTACTTTCACTGGAGATTACCTTCACAGATACGGCATATTAACTAATACAATACCCGTCAGTAACCTTATTATCAGGATAGTTCTCTCAAAGAGAATTGCCCATTTTTTGTACTATTTTGAGACAAAACGCTTGTTTTGTATTCTATTTTTTGAACTTAGACACAAAGTGCCACGTCATTTTCTTTAATAGGCTGTACCTCATAATGACATCCTTCAATAAAAGTCACTGTTTGAGGTGAAACCGTTTGCCAATTGTTTTTCGAATCCAGAGGCTCGGAAACCAACGTCATATTCCCATTATCACAACGCAAAAAAACGGTCGGTGGATTACCATCGGTACTATAACGGACAACCCAAAATGCATGCCCATCTGAAATACACATCGATGCTTTGAATGGTTCCGTCACACCTTTGTCCTGACAGATACCTTCCACTTCGACAATGGTTTTTGATATTGCTTGTTCCGGGCTAATAAATAAGCCATTTTTTATCATTAACAGAAAAATCAATTCACTGTCAGTCGTACCTTGTTTACGAATATATAAAGCTTCTGGCAAGCATCTCTCTAATGCATATTTGACCTTATCAAATTCACCAATCTGCCCGTTATGAATAAACATCCACTGATCAAAAATAAATGGATGACAGTTAGAGCGGGAAACCTGAGTTCCGGTGGAAGAACGGATATGAGCCATAAAACGATGTGAGCGAATATGGTGTGCCAGCGATCGCAGGTTATCATCACCCCAGGCAGGCAATACTTCATGAAATTGTCCCGGAGTTTCGCGTTCGGTATACCAGCCAAGTCCAAATCCATCTGCGTTAACTCTGGTAACAGCTTTACGAGCTTCTAAGCTCTGATGAACGAGTGAATGCTCCGGTTCATAAATAAGCTCATCCAAATAAATTGGTTTTCCCTGATAAGCAAGCCAACGGCACATATTCCATACTCCTTAAAATGGTAAGGTACAGACTAATGGTTAATGTCTTATACAAAGCAAATAACACTCCAGTTATTGCTTATAAAGCCAAATGTTTAACTATGCATTGCGTTAAGTTAATTTATTCTCTTTATTTTTAACGGCGATATACAATAGATAATAACGGAGAGTAAAAGGGAGAGTTTGTGGCCGGGTGATACGCACTAAGCTTGTGCTCAACATTCACCACAATGTTGCTTTTTAGCGTCCGTACCGGAAGTTTTATTGATATGATCCAGTATGCCAAATGCCATTCAATTCAACCCTGAATTTAGAATAACAAACTGTTCAAAAACCATTCTATAGCACATTAATCGAAGATATTTTAAACAAAAATTATTAGAAGTTATGTTTGCTCATAACAAAATTAGCAATACTATAATCTCATATAAAACCAAATATATAGAATTATAACTCAAAATAAAGCTAATTTTAGATATAAAAAACTACAAATCAAGTATTTGGTATTTACTAGATAAATATATTAACATTCGCGCTACATAAAAATGAATATATTTATATGCACCTCTAATGGCATATCTATAGCAATAATTTAGCTTCAATACAGGAATTTATAATGCAGTCTATTGTTGATTTTTTAAACGGAATTATCTGGAGTCCGGCGTTGATCTATCTGTGCCTTGGTGCTGGATTGTTCTACTCCATTCTGACCCGCTTTGTGCAAATACGACATTTTAAAGAAATGGTGAGGCTGCTTTTTGTCAGTAAGAGAACATCAAAAGGTATTTCATCATTTCAGGCACTAGCCGTATCTCTATCGGGTCGGGTTGGTACCGGTAATATCGCAGGTGTTGCAGCTGCGATTGGATTTGGCGGTCCAGGCGCAATCTTCTGGATGTGGGTTGTTGCCTTTCTGGGGTCTGCCACAGCTTATGCTGAATCAACCCTTGCACAGATTTATAAGGAAGAAGAAGACGGTGAATTCCGTGGCGGTCCCGCCTACTACATTGAAAAAGCAATGGGACAGACCTGGTATGCATGGGTATTTGCTATTGCGACTATTTTAGCCTGTGGTTTTCTCCTACCCGGAGTACAGTCAAACAGTATTGGTAACGCTGTTGAACAAGCTTTCGGTACTGGTGATATGGTCGAAACGGCCCTCGGTACCTTTAGTTTTGCAAAAATAATGACTGGTACCTGTATTTCGATCCTGCTTGCATTCATCATCTTCGGTGGCGTAAAACGTATCGCCAGCTTCACCCAGATCATTGTTCCATTTATGGCGCTTGCCTATATTATTACAGCATTTGTCATCATCTTATTAAACATTGAACTTGTTCCTCAGGTATTTTGGATGATTATTGATGATGCTTTCACTCCGATAGCAGGTTTCGGTGCGGCTATTGGTTGGGGTGTAAAACGCGGCGTTTATTCAAACGAAGCCGGTCAAGGTACTGGCCCTCATGCAGCAGCGGCTGCAGAAGTAGAACACCCGGCACAACAGGGCTTAGTTCAGTCATTTTCAATTTATATTGATACATTGCTGGTTTGTTCAGCAACAGCATTTATGATTCTGATCACCGGGGCTTACAATGTTCATGGTGCTATTGAAGGCACATTTATCATACAGAATTTACCAGCAGATATAATAGCCAGCAGTCCGGCATTTACCCAAACTGCGATAGAAAGCGCTCTTCCTGGTGTTGGTAAAATGTTCGTCGCTATTGCTCTGTTTTTCTTCGCTTTTACGACAATTCTTGCTTACTACTATATAGCTGAAACCAATATTGCTTATATCCGCCGGACCTTCAAAATCGATGGCCTGTATTTTATTCTGAAGCTATGCCTACTCTCTGCTACCTTTTACGGAACCATAAAGACAGCAAACCTGGCATGGGCAATGGGTGACGTGGGTGTAGGCTTAATGGCCTGGCTGAACATTATTGGTATTTTAACTATTTTCTTTATGTTCAAACCGGCAATGACAACATTAAAAGATTATGAAGAACAGCAGGCTAAAGGTGTCAAACACTATACATTTGATCCTATTAAGTTAGGGATTAAAGGGGCTACCTACTGGGAAAAGCGTCTTGAACGCAAAATGAATAAACTTCATCACCATAAAGTTCATCATCACAAAACACACCATAAAAAAGCAAAGCATTAACTTTAGGGTTAAGTTGATTCCATAAAAAAAGAGGTCTACAACGACCTCTTTTTTCATTTATAAACAATATATTACATTTATTTAAGCCGTTGCTTTGCCCACAGGCAAAATAGTACGTCCATATTCGTTATTCAGTACCAGAGCCATAGCAAAATAAATCGCACTAGCGCCACAGAAGATACCTTCAAAACCAGCAATCACACCAATTGTTTCATTCCCCGTAAAATCACGAGCAGCCAATAGTGCAAACAGGATAGTTAATGATCCAAATACGATTTGCTTAGCAAGCGGATAGCGTAAAGAACCAATAAACATAAAGCCAGTAAAAATGCCCCATAGAGCCAGGTACCATCCCATAAATGAAGCAGGACTAGCTGCAAAGCCCATTTTCGGTAACACAATTAAACCAACTAACGTCAGCCAGAAAAGACCGTAAGACGTAAATGCTGTAGTACCAAACGTATCACCACGTTTAAAACACATAATACCAACAATCACCTGACTCAAGCCGCCGTAAAAAATTCCCATAGCAAGGATCATTGAATCAAGAGGGAAAAAGCCCGCATTGTGAATATTGAGTAAAACAGTAGTCATACCAAACCCCATTAAACCTAATGGTGCCGGATTGGCTAATTGTGTCGACATTTAAATTACCTTTATAAAAAACAGAATGGGTCATCATCTTCGAAAAACAAAGACAACAGAAAAATATTAGGGTGTGTTTATAAAAACGGCGGGATTATAAAGAGATTAAATACTTCCTGCCAGATATATTTCCAGCAGGAAGTAGTTTCGTAAGAAAAGATATTAGATTAATTAAGCAACAACACCGTTAGTGACACTGTGTTCGCTTTTTTCACCTACAGGTAATACAGTACGACCGTATTCACCATTTAATACTTGAGCAATTGCAAAGTAGAATGCACTAGCACCACAGAAGATGCCTTCCCAACCAGCTAATCTCAAGAAAGTTTCGCTGCCGGTAAAATTGTGAATTGAAAGTAATGCGAAAAGAGTAGCAGCTCCACCGAAAACAACTTGCAATGCAAAAGGATGGCGCAAAGTACCAATAAACATCAAACCAGTAAATACAGCCCACATAGCAAAGAACCATGCCATAAAACCAGCTGGACTTGCAGCTAATCCCATATTAGGCATAACAATAAGCGCAACCAGAATCAACCAATACAAACCGTAAGAACAGAATGCAGTCATACCAAAAGTATCATTACGTTTATAACATAAAAGACCAGCAATTAATTGAGCCAGACCGCCGTAAAAGATCCCCATTGCAAGAATCATAGAATCTATAGGAAAGAATCCAGCATTGCTGATGTTGATTAGGATGGTAGTCATACCGAATCCCATTAGACCTAATGGTCCAGGATTAGCTAATTTCTCGGACATTTATTTTTACCTTTTGAACAATTTTAAGAAAACTGGTTAAATCTTCAGCAAAAAATAACATTTAATTCGCTGATGGATAATGGCGTTATCATAGTAGAGAAAACTATCTCCTCGATTGACTTAAATCAGCAAAAATGAAATATATTTTTCAAAGCTATATTTTTTTAGATATGTAATTTCACTTTTAGTATCTATAACTTCCAAAAATGATCATTTGGAATTATTTATCCCGCCGAAACAACCATAATCTATAGTTTTGTTCTCAGCTTTAACTATTTTCCACATAAATAATTTTGTGATCTTTACGCAGCTTTGATTATTAATACCCATACAGTTTTTGCAGGTATATTAACTCGAATCTATGCTTTTTTAGGAAAGACCAAAAACATCGAGGGCTATAATTATGACAAAAAGAACCATCGTACTGGGCGCAGGTCTGGGCGGTATCTCTATAGCCTATGAACTCAGACAGCGATTACCAAATGAACATGAGGTTGTCTTAGTCCACGAAAATAGAGAATTCCAGTTTGTACCATCAAATCCATGGGTTGCTCTTGGCGATAGAACAAGAGATGAGGTCGTTGTCGATCTCCCGCCTTATATGGAAAAATTCAAACTGACTTTTAATTCAAGTGGTGCAACTCATATTGATCCTAAAGCCAACATAGTTTCTACCGGGGATGGTGCAAAGATATCTTATGATTATCTTGTCATTTGTACCGGACCTAAACTGGCATTTGAAGCAATCCCGGGAGCCGGTCCGGAAAACGGTTATACTCAATCAGTATGTACGGCTGATCATGCATTAAAAGCTCATGATGCCTTTGAAAAATTAGTAGCCAATCCAGGGCCAGTCCTTGTTGGTGCTATGCAAGGAGCTAGTTGCTTCGGTCCTGCCTACGAATATGTTTTCAGTTTGGAAACAGCTCTCAGAAAGAGAAAAATCCGCGATAAAATCCCAATCACTTTTGTTACATCAGAACCTTATGTAGGTCATATGGGACTCGGTGGTGTTGGTGATTCTAAATCACTGATGGAACATGAATTAAGGGAAAGGGGAATAAAATGGATCTGTAATTCACAGATTAAATCCTTTGAGCCAACCGTCGCTCATATAGAAGAACTCAATCGCAAAGGTGAAGTTGAATTCACCCACGATCTGGATTTTGCTATGGCAATGTTTATACCTCCTTTTAAAGGAACCCCCGCCGTCGCCGAAGTCCCGGGTTTATGTAATCCAAAAGGTTTTGTTCTCACCGATGAATTCATGCGAAGTCCTGCATACCATAATATTTTTTCTGCTGGTGTCTGCGTGGCCATTCCTCCTATGGAACAAACTCCGGTACCAGTTGGCGTCCCTAAAACTGGTTTTATGATCGAATCGATGACAACGACCATTGTCGAAAATATTCTCAGCCTTGAAAAAGGAGAAGAAATAAATACCCGCCCTACTTTGAATGCTTTGTGTCTGGCGGATATGGGTGATAAAGGCGCAGCGTTTGTAGCTCTGCCGCAAAACCCACCGAGAAATGTCAACTGGACATCAATGGGCAAATGGGTTCATGTCGCTAAAATTGCTTTCGAGAAGTATTTCTTCTACAAAGTCAAACATGGCACCAGCGAACCACTCTACGAAAAATACATGCTAAAAGCTGCCGGTATAGAGCGAACAAAAGGACAAAAAGAAGACTAACTCGTTTAGTAGCAAGTAACAAGTTTAGAAGCAAGTAACAAGTTTAGAAGCAAGTAACAAAAAGAGGAAGGCCATAAACCTTCCTCTCTACGTTATTACTTATGGTCAACAGCAACTATTTGGCTGATTCTTCAATATAGGAATAACCTTGGGATGCTTTTTTCCTTGCCCAATATCCCGCCAGAACAGAACCAGATAAATTATGCCAGATTGAAAATAGTGTGCCTGCAACTGCAGATGCCGGGGTGAAAAACTTCATAGCCAGAGCGGTTGCTAATCCTGAATTCTGCAGACCGACTTCAAATGCAATCGTTCTACACGTTTTTTCATTAAAGCCAAGTGATTTGCAAACCCAGTAACCAGAACATAAACCAATGGAGTTATGCATTACCACAGCCAGTGCCACAATTGGTCCTATCTGGTTTAACTGACCAGCGTTTAAGGCCACTACGATAGCAATAATAGCAACGATGGCGATCATAGAGATCAATGGCAATACAGGCTCTAATTTTTCGGTTACAGAATGAAGAAAAGTATTGATAACAATTCCTATGATCACCGGAACCATCACGATTTTAACTAAACTCAGCAACATTGCCGAAACCGGAACATCAACAGCCTTTCCTGCTAAAAACTGAACCAACAGAGGCGTAACGACAACACCAATCAAAGTAGAAATCGCTGTCATAGAAATGGATAAAGCAACATCGCCTTTAGCCAGATAGCACATCACATTTGAGGATGTACCACCAGCAACACTCCCGACTAACACCATCCCTACTGTCAATTCAGGCGAAAAGCCAAGAATCATACTAACCAGTAAAGCTACTAATGGCATGATGGTAAACTGAAGGATCAGACCTACGCCAACAGCTTTTTTATTTTTAGCCACATTCGCGAAATCTGCCGGTTTTAATGTTAACCCCATAGCTAGCATAATTATCATCAATAGTGGGACTATATTACTTTTTAGTCCGATAAAAGTTGCAGGGGAAAAATAGGCGGCCAGTGAAAAAAGCACTGCCCATAATGGGAATAGGTTTGTCAAAGTCCTTAACATGATCGTTCCTGATATTAGTATTGTGATTGTGTTTACTTATTTATTCAGCGAATACATTACAGGAAGTGATATACGTTATACAACATCCGACATACATTATTATCTTCCCTCTAAATTATGGTGATTAAATTTTCTTTCAACCAGAGGGACTTGCCAATTTTTCGAGGAAAACAAAAAAACCGCATACTGCAAAGAGCATGCGGAAAAGTCGAGTATTTTAATGTCCTAGAATGATATCAGGCGTGTTTCTCCTCCTTATGTTAAAACCAATATAGTGATTTATTTATTTGATAAATGCTGTTTGGATAACCATCTATTCGCTTTACACCTCGCAAAGCGTTAATTCTGTGATAGCATCAGCCATCGCAGTGAGAATAATACAGCAGGATGTAGCACCAGCATCAAGCACACCGCGAGAGCGTTCACCCAGCCGACTTGAACGGCCAAATTTTGCGACAAGATCCTTAGTTGAGTCTCTACCACGAGTTGCGGCTCGAGTCATATTCTCTAAGGCTTCAGGAAGGTTTTCTCCTTTTAAATTACTTAGTTCCAGCGATTCAATCGCCGGGCTTAATGTGTCAACAAGGGTTTTGTCACCAACCTCGGCATCCACAACTTCTTGTAGACCGGTAAGGCCTGCTCTTAACATTTGTGATAATTGGGCCACACCTATCTCTTCAAATTGATGACCAGTCTCACCAGCATCACATAAAATCGTGCCATAAATAGGCCCCATAGAGCCGCCTATCTCAGAAAACAAAATTGTACCAAGCTGCTCAAGGCCTTCGCTAAAAGTGAACTCTTTGTCCATAAAGCGTTTTTCAAACAACGAAAAACCTTTATTCATATTCATCCCATGATCGCCATCACCAATGAGCCCATCAACTTCACCAAGATAAGCTTTGTTTTCTTGAATTGCTTTAACGATAGCGAATAATACCGGCTTACCTTCGGCATTATAAAAACTACTCATATGTGTTCTCCACGTAGTTAGCATTGCCAATTCTTATGTAAAATATAAATACATAAGTAAATGAAGCATTGTTAAAATTCAGTTTATTATGTCTTAAATTCTGAAATAATAGTCACTTAAAAACCTTTTTACTTTCAAGAATAAACACTCCCCCGAATAATCTTATGTAAATCAAATTTACATAAGTTGATTTAAAATTAGTCAGTAACTACGAACTTGTCAACGCGATATCAGTTGAGTTGTTGTGAATCAGATGCCACTCACAAATTGAAATAAAGCTGTCTGGTGAACACGAGTTATGTGAACGATGTTGAAGAAATATTAATTGATATGAGGGAGTAAACTGGTTTGCATTGACTTCAGTATGTGTGATTTGCTGTGTAAAGAGATAGGCCAAAAACTCGGCCTATCTCTTACCAGAAATGGACACTAATACTCGTTATTATTCATATTTAGACATCACAAATGGTGCGGTGTAATTAGCCACATTTTCTTTAGTTAACAGATAGCAATCAAACAATTGTTTTTCTGATTTTGCGCCGGTTTTACCCGTTTTAATAAAGGTATCAGCTTCTTTTACGGCTTGAGCGGCAAACAGTGCTACAGGTTGTAATACCGAGTATTCCAGTTCACCTTTTTTGATAGCATCTACTGCATCTGGAGATCCGTCAAAACCACCAACTTTCACTTGTGCCAATTTCCCTGCTTCTTTTAATGCCGCAATTGCCCCTAGCGCCATCTCATCATTACCGCTGATTACACCTTTGACATTAGGGTTTGCCTGGAGGATTGACTGCATTTTATTGTAGCCTTGAGTTCTGTCCCAGTTAGCCACTTCCTTCGCTACTTTGGATAGATCTGGGTATTGAGTAAGTACCGTTTCAAAACCATTTGAACGAGTTGCTGCGTTGTTATCTGAAGGAATACCAAACAACTCAACGTAATTGCCTTCTTCACCCACACTTTCAACCCAGCGCATAGCTCCGAGAGCAGCTCCTTGCGCATTGTTCGATACAAGCTGCGCCTTAGCCAGACCACTTTGATTTATTTCTGCGTTGATAATAAACACGGGAATGCCCGCACTCACAGCTTTTCGCACCGCACCGATGGAACCATCAGCATTTGCAGGGTCAAGAATAATCGCATCCGCTTTATTGGTAATCGCAGTATCAATCAGGTTACTTTCAGTGTTGGTATCTCCCCGATGCGCCGATACTTTTGCTTCATACCCCAGTTTCTCTGCTGCCGCTTTTGCAGCCTCACCTTCCGTAAACCAATACGGGTTAGATGGTTCATTGACTATGATTGTCATCAATCCGGCAGCTGATGCAGAACCAGCGATAAGACTCAAACCAAAAGCTGAAGTCATTAACAAGCGCTTTGTTGTATTAAACATATAAATTTCTCCATTTTTATAATTAGCTGTTTTTGCAGCGTCAGCATCCCCGCCCAATATTTTATGAGCGTGTATAAGGAGACTGAATTTCACGTTATTAAATGATTAGGTATGTTATTTCTTTGCTTTACTACTGCTGTGTTGCAAACTATTGAGTAATACAGCAAGTACAATCACAGCTCCGGTAAAGACGGTTTGCCAGTACGCTGAAACACCAATGATAACCAGTCCATCAGATAGGTATCCGATAACAAGTGCACCAAGTAGTGTTCCGCGTACATTACCTCTCCCGCCAGTCAGTGCAGCACCGCCTATAACAACTGCAGCGATCGCAGTTAATTCATAAGTTGTCCCCGCTGTCGGCCCGGCAGAGGTAAGTTGAGATGAGAGAACAAGCCCAGCTAACGCAGCACAGATTCCTGATACCACATAAACCACGACTTTCACTCGTTTAATTGGAACGCCAGAAAGCTCTGCTGCTGTTTCATTACCACCTGACGCATACAACCAACGGCCAAACGCACTTCTTGAAAGCACAAGCCCAGCAACAATAGCCACGAGAGCAATAACAAGAACCCCAATAGGTACACCAGCCAAACGGTTAAATCCAAGCCATTCGAAACCAGTATTTCCCAATGAAGGGTCACCTGCCAGATTGTTATAAGTCAGGCCGTTGGTCATCAGCAAGCCAATCCCCCTGGCGACATAAAGCGTACCTAAAGTGGCGACAAAAGCCGGAACTTTAAATCGTGCAATTAATACGCCATTTACTAGTCCAACAAGTGCTCCAACACCACAGGTCAGTAACACCACAACCCATACCGATGGATATAAAGTTATCCCCATAAATTCCAGATTGACGCCCTGCATCAGAAATCCGGAGAAAACACCGCATAGCCCGAGTGTTGAACCGACTGATAGATCAATACCGCCGTTCAGGATGACAAGTAACATGCCGATGGACAACAATCCGAAGATCGCAACATGAGACGACATAATAAGAAAGTTGCTCGCTGTAAAGTAATGTGGTGATGCGAATGAAAAGAAGACAATAATTGCAATAAGCGCAAAAAACGCGCGCCCTTCAAGCAGTAAATGTCCGATATCCAGTTTTTTCTCTGATTTAGTAGCAAGTTCAGACGATTTTTCTGTCGGGTTAGTCGTAATTGAATTTTGTATAGTCGTAGCCATTTTTCGTCTCCTGCTTAATGAGTAACTGACTCGCCTGACGCGGCCATGATGGTTGCTTTACTAACATTGCTGTCAAATTCAGCGGAAATTTTACCTTTATGCATAACAATGATTCGGTGAGCTATGCTAAGGCACTCCCCGACTTCGGAAGTTGAGAACATCACCGCTAAGCCCTGTTTCGCACGGTCAGCTAATAATTTAAGTACTTCTGCTTTTGCGCCGATGTCGATACCACGACTTGGCTCGTCAAGTAAGAGCACGGTAGGATGTGTGGCGAGCATTTTTCCGATAACCACTTTCTGCTGATTACCACCTGATAGCGAACCAATTCCGGCTTCCGCACCATCGGTTTTTACCGTTACACTTTTTATAGAAGATTGAATTAACGTATCTTCATCTTTTTTATTCGTTAAGATCCGTTTAGTAAACTCACGAATACTCGACAGTGAGAGGTTTCTCCCAACGGTCATGGTTTGAACGAGACCATCACGCTGACGGTCTTCGGGTACGAGTGCAAGGCCGGCATTGATTCGTTCTGATATCGTCAAATGAGAAACATCTTCTCCATGAAGCTTCACTTCACCATGCGTCGGCTTAAACCTTCCGGCGACGCACTCCATAAATTCCGTACGACCTGCTCCCATCAAGCCATAAACACATACCACTTCTCCCGCTCTTATATTAAGAGAAACACCGTCAACTACGTTATAGCCGGCACCTTTAGGATCAGCGACAGTAAGGTTGTTAACTTCGAGCGCGTTATTCCCCATGTCATAACCTGTTGGCGGAGAACCGAGATCGAAATTCTCACCAACCATGTTTCTGACGATCCATTCCAGATCTATCTCACTTCTTGGGGCATAAGCCGTCATAGTGCCATCCCGCAACACCACGGCATGGTCAGTTATCTGCAATGCTTCTTCCAGGTGATGGGATATATAGACAATAGAAACACCTTTTGCCTTAAGATCTCTGATTACCTTGAATAGCACTTCCACTTCGGATGCACTCAATGCTGATGTGGGTTCATCCATTATCAGGATGCGCGACTTTTGTGAAATTGCTCTCGCAATCTCAACAATTTGCTGTTGACCAAGCCTGAGTTCTTCTAAAGGTATGAGTGGGTCAATATCTTCTTCAAGATCAGTTAGTAACTTTCGAGCCTGACGCTCTTCTTCTGCGAAATCCACACCACTCTTGCCAGGTATTTCTCTGCCCATAAAGATGTTGTCACGCACATTCAGATTGGGAGCAAGGCTGAGCTCCTGGTGAATAATTGAAATACCATTTGCCCGCGCATCATTTGCAGTAGCAAAGGTGATAGGCTCACCATCGAGTAAGATTTCTCCTGATGTAGGGATATATACACCAGACAGTATTTTCATTAATGTCGATTTACCCGCACCATTTTCACCAAATAGCGTTGTAACTTTGCCTTCGTGTACATCAAAATTAACGCCTTTCAATGCATGGACGCTGCCAAATGACTTAGCAATATTGCGAGCAGATAACACCGCTTTAGAATTTTCCATATTCCCCCCTTATTTCACATCGAATTTGACAGGGGTAACCATCCAGCTGTTCATACTCAACAAGCGGAATGCACCAGTAACCGAGACCTGCTTTCCACTGAGGGAATCACGATCAATGTTATCTAAAACCTGAGCTTTCATGACACGGTTTAATGCTGCACCCACATCCTGATATTCCATCTGGTTTTTAAATTGCCCGAACTCTATTTTTCCGGTCGCATCACGTAATACGGTGCCATTTATCGCAGGACCTGTTTGGATACGAATCTTGATGTCTGTGGGAATTTGCTCACCTGATAATTTAAAAATTCCAGATTTTCCTTCACCAACCATCGCGGAAAATTTGACTGGAATAACCGGTGCGATACCACTGGCAACGCCAAAACGTGCAACTGCATCACTCTTATTTTCTCGTAATGCTGCAATAAAGGTGTCTAACTGTACTGCATTGTCAGTGATAAAGTTTCGAACGTCTGGGTAGAGTTGCTCTGCATAATTGTCGGGCGAAAATGCTTGTGTACGAATATCATTTGCTGAACCGTTAACAATAACTTTTGTATCCAGTGCCATTGCACCACACACAATAAGTACACCAATTGCTACTGTTAGGTTGCGCCGCTTTTTTGCTAAAGCTATTTGACCAGAGAGAGTTGCTTCCATATTCGGACCTCTTTTTACTAATAGTTAGAGTGATATCAATAAAATACCTTGTGCTGTGCACAAATTTTCTAAACTTTGTAGTTAATCGAGGTTGCGAGTGTCGCTAGTAGTCTAGCTAACGCTAATTGATAAGACGTTTCTATCCACTCATAACCACGATGTGTTATATAAGATGAAACACATCGGATCATTCACACCAGGTACAGGAAAATACTTCCCGTATGAGGCTGTGGACATTCAAATACTCAAATTTTTTCGACTTAAATTTAAATATAAAAAGGTCAGAGACCAAAAATAAAATATAGATTTAATTTGCACAGAGAATGGATGAACAAAAATAAACTGTCAACGGTGATACTCTTTGAATCCTGTTTATTATGTTTAAATTGTGAGCAACAACCAATTTAAATAACATTTTATTAACATTGATATTTTGTAGTGATCTTTCTCTAACTTTTCCTGAAAACGCACTAATTTAAGACATCGATCACTCAGACTGATAGCTTTCTGTGACATTTATCTCCCATACTGATTAAAGTTGTTTAATTTAGAGTTCACTTTCAATACATATGAAAAAATCCGATATTAGTTGCCCAATATCGGATTCTGAAGAGTTTTAAAGATCACCCAAATGATCTTAAAAATTTCTTAACTGCTGGAATTATTCCCACTCGATAGTAGCTGGTGGTTTACCTGAAATATCGTAAACAACACGAGAAATACCATCGACTTCGTTAATGATACGGTTAGAAACCTTACCCAAGAAATCATATGGCAGATGTGCCCAGTGCGCAGTCATGAAATCGATTGTCTCTACAGCACGTAGTGAAACAACCCAGTCATATTTACGACCATCGCCCATTACACCAACAGAGCGTACTGGTAAGAATACAGTAAATGCCTGAGATACTTTGTTATAAAGGTCTGCAGCATGCAATTCTTCAATAAAGATTGCATCAGCGCGACGCAGTAAGTCACAGTATTCTTTCTTAATTTCACCAAGAACACGAACACCTAAACCAGGTCCAGGGAATGGATGGCGGTATAGCATGTTATAAGGAAGACCTAATTCCAGACCGATCTTACGCACTTCATCTTTAAACAGTTCACGTAGTGGCTCAACAAGTCCCATTTCCATATCTTCCGGCAAACCGCCTACATTATGGTGAGATTTGATTACGTGTGCTTTACCTGTTTTTGATGCAGCAGATTCGATTACGTCTGGATAAATTGTACCTTGAGCAAGCCATTTAGCTGTTTTCAGTTTACCAGCTTCTTCATCAAAGATTTCGATAAACTGATGACCGATAATCTTTCTTTTCTTCTCAGGATCACTTTCACCTTCAAGAGCTTTTAAGAAACGATCTTCAGCCTCTACTTTGATGATATTCAGACCAAACTGGTCACCGAACATATCCATAACCTGCTGACCTTCATTAAGGCGCAACAAGCCGTTATCAACAAATACACATGTCAGTTTATCACCGATAGCGCGCTGAACCAGCATTGCCACGACAGATGAATCAACACCACCAGACAAAGCCAGGATAACTTCGTCATCACCAACAGTTTCTTTAATACGCGCAACTGCATCATCGATGATTGAAGCTGATGTCCAAAGCTGTTCACAACCACAAACACCAAGAACAAAGTTTTCCAGCATCTTCATACCCTGTTTGGTATGAGTTACTTCCGGGTGGAACTGTACGCCGTAATATTTCTTGTCTTCGTTTGCCATAATTGCATATGGACAAGTATCCGTTTTCGCAACCTGAACGAAGTTAGATGGGATTTCGACAACTTTATCACCATGACTCATCCACACATCAAGCAATGCATTGCCTTGTTCATTGTGCGCATCATGAAGACCCTCAAACAATGCACATTCTTCAACAACTTCAACCTGAGCATAACCGAATTCACGTTCATTTGAACCGGCAACTTTACCACCAAGCTGTTCTGCCATGGTTTGCATACCATAACAAACACCTAATACAGGAACGCCACTGTCAAATACATACTGAGGCGCACGTGGCGAATTATTTTCAGCCACACTTTCAGGGCCACCAGAAAGAATGATACCGTCAGGATTGAATTCACGGATATCCGCTTCATCTACATCCCAACTCCAAAGTTCACAGTAAACGCCAATTTCACGAACACGGCGGGCTACTAGCTGAGTATATTGAGAACCGAAATCTAAAATAAGAATTCGTTGGTCATGTATGTTCTTAGTCATTTTGAGCCGTCTTTAAAGCTAAGTTATAAAAAACGAGGCGAGTTTACCCGCCTCACTTAGAGTCATCAAGTAAAAAAGCAAACGTTTCCGCTTAGCTTCTCTGATAGTTTGGAGCTTCTTTGGTAATTTGTACGTCGTGAACGTGAGATTCCTGAATACCAGCACCAGAAATGCGAACAAATTGTGCTTTAGTACGTAAATCTTCGATAGTTGCAGAACCAGTCAGACCCATACATGAACGAAGACCACCCATTTGCTGATGGATAATACCTTTCAGGCGACCTTTATAAGCGATACGACCTTCAATACCTTCTGGTACAAGTTTGTCAGCAGCATTATCAGACTGGAAGTAACGATCTGATGAACCTTGTGACATTGCAGCAAGAGAACCCATACCACGGTATGATTTGTATGAACGACCCTGATAAAGAATCACTTCTCCAGGTGCTTCTTCAGTACCAGCAAACATTGAACCAACCATCACACATGATGCGCCAGCAGCAATAGCTTTACTGATATCACCAGAGAAACGGATACCGCCATCAGCAATAACTGGGATTCCATATTCATCTGCAACAGCTGCTGCATCAGAAATAGCTGTAATCTGAGGAACACCAACACCAGTAACGATACGGGTAGTACAGATTGAACCAGGGCCGATACCTACTTTAACGGCACTTACACCAGCATCAATCAGTGCACGGGCACCTTCTGCTGTTGCCACGTTACCACCAACAATTTGTAGATCCGGGAAAGCAGCACGAGTTTCACGAATACGTTGTAGAACGCCTTCAGAGTGACCATGTGAAGAGTCAATAAGAAGAACGTCAACACCGGCTTCTACAAGAGCCGCAACACGTTCTTCGTTACCAGGAGCTGCACCAACAGCAGCACCACAGCGTAGACGACCTTGTGCATCTTTACATGCATTTGGTTTACGTTCTGCTTTATGGAAATCTTTCGCTGTAATCATGCCTGATAGTTTGAATTCATCATCAACAACAAGTACTTTTTCTACACGAGCGTGGTGCATTTTCTCCTGAACTTCTTCACGAGATGCACCTTCTTTTACCGTTACCAAACGATCTTTTGGTGTCATCACAACTGATACGCTTTTTTCTAAGTTAGTAACAAAGCGAACGTCACGACCAGTAATAATACCTACTAGCTCTTGATTCTCGTTAACAACTGGGAAGCCGGCAAATCCATGTTTTTGAGTCAGTTCCATGACATCAGCGATAGTTGCATCTGGAGACACAGTAATTGGCGCAGTCACCATACCAGCTTCGTAGATTTTTACCTGACGAACCTGATTTGCCTGTTCTTCAATAGACATATTTTTGTGAATGAAACCAATACCACCTTCTTGAGCCAGTGCAATTGCCAGGTGCGCTTCCGTCACAGTATCCATTGATGCTGAAAGCATAGGAACATTAAGAGTAATTTCTTTGGTCAGCCGAGTGCGAAGATCGGCAGTGTTCGGAAGAACGGTTGAATGAGCAGGGACAAGTAAAACGTCATCAAAAGTCAGAGCTTCTTTTGCAATTCGTAGCATTAGCAATATCTCACAACAAAGGTGTTAAAAGGAAAATCCAATATTTTATCGTTTCGCATAATAAAATGTTTGGGATTTGATATTGCGGTGGGATTATACCGAGGCAATACCTGTTTTACTACACATTTTTTAATTTTTTATTTGCATTCCTCCCCTTGATATGTATTATATTGCCGCTATTCTCCATCCCTACGGCTTCTAGTTTCACTTTGCTAACATCAACTAATCAAAATATTTTTACCGTTTCCCGCCTTAACGCAGAAGTCCGATTGCTGCTTGAAAATGAAATGGGTATCGTTTGGTTGATTGGTGAAATTTCCAATTTTTCTGCCCCCGTTTCCGGCCACTGGTATTTCACATTAAAAGATTCACGCGCACAGGTTAAATGTGCAATGTTTCGCGGAAATAACCGTCGTGTGACATTTAAGCCACAAAGTGGTCAACAGGTTCTCGTTAAAGCCCGCTTATCCCTGTATGAACCTCGCGGTGATTACCAGCTAATTATAGAATCCATGCAGCCAGAAGGTGATGGCCGACTGCAGCAGGAATTTGAAAAACTCAAAGCCAAACTCGCCGGAGAAGGACTGTTTTCACAAGCATTAAAAAAACCGATTCCTGAACATCCGAATACAGTAGGTGTAATCACCTCAAAAACAGGCGCGGCCCTGTTCGACATTCTTAATGTCCTCAAGCGCAGAGATCCTTCTTTACCTGTCATCATTTACCCAACCATGGTTCAGGGTGAAGATGCCGCTATCCAGATAGCACAGGCTATTGGTCGAGCAAATGAACGCAACGAATGTGATGTTTTAATTGTTGGCCGTGGTGGTGGCTCCTTAGAGGATTTGTGGTGTTTTAATAATGAAATCGTAGCCAGGACTATCGCTGCAAGTCAGATCCCTATTATTAGTGCTGTTGGTCATGAAGTTGACGTAACAATTGCAGATTTTGTTGCTGATGTCAGAGCGCCAACACCTTCTGCAGCAGCTGAATTAGTCAGTCGCGATAATAGCCATAAAACAGTCCAGTATCAGAATTATCAGCAGAAACTGTTCACTGCGATTCGCTATTATTTATCAAACAAAAAAGCAGACGGGCAAAAACAGTTAAATCAACTGGAAAAACACCATCCAATCCATCGTTTACAACGACAGATGCAACAACTCGATGAGTTGAAAGCTCGAATGACCCGTCATATTGAGCGTCAGATTCAAACCCAGCAACAAAATCTGGATCGCTATGAGCAGCATCTGAAATATGCTTCACCGCAGATTATCATTAATCAGCAAAAACATAGCATTGAACAGAAAAAACTTATGCTTATTGAAGCAATGAGAAGACAGTTAACAGAGTCAAAGCATCAGCTTTCTCTCGCTATGGAAACATTAGATGCAGTCAGCCCTCTGGCTACATTAAAGCGTGGCTACTCCATCACACAAACACAAGATGGGGATATAATCAAACACTCCAGTAATGTTAAATCCGGAGACACAATTGTTACCCGGCTGAGTGATTCAACATTAACATCTAAAGTTCTTTAGCATTTATCAAAGCGAAAGGTAATGCGGGATTTTGACTTCAGCTCTTTGCACTGAGGACAAAAATAACTTACAGCCCCACATGCAGCCAGTTTTTCCATATCACTTTGGCAATCAGGGCAAATGCCAACTTTGATAAAATGCTCCTCACATTGACGACAAAAATAGTTACCATCCCACTCTAATTCATTTCCACAATAAGGACATTTATTCATTTAATACACCTCAGAATTTATTTTGACAAAAATCAAAACATTCACAATAAGAATAATACAATAAGAGTATATTTCTTATACAGATAAAATAATTATTTTTTTATGACATTCATAACAAATTTATATAATTTTTAATTACGAATTCAAATGAAACAATAAGTAATAAATATTAATCACCCTGAAATTTTGATTTCAGTTAATATTTATACAAGTTGTCTATAAATCCTCAAGACATAAATTTTGAGTAGCAGTAACATAGCCACATATACTAAAGTAACTTTTGTTCACCAGATTCATATAGATCAATTATAGGTTACTTCAGTATTATAATTCAGATTGTTAATCGAGTTCATTTTTGAGAGATTATGTAAGAGCAATTTAAAAAAAATCATTAGTTTAAAATATATTAATTAATATTATATTTATTTCTGACTATTAAAAATAATGGTTATGGTTTTTTATTGCCAGTAATATATTAAATTTATGATAAGCGCATTAATATTCGCCATCACTTAAGTTCGATATAACAGTCTGAAGAATCTTATTTATTACTAAATCTTTATCTTTTAACGTGAGGTTCTTCATGAATAAGGGTTATTTATATATTGCAGGTTCTACCCTGTTATTTAGCTCAATGGAAATTGCGATAAAACTCGTTTCAAGCGAGTATAATCCAATGCAACTTAATTTATTACGTTTCATTATTGGTGCAATAATTCTGGCACCATTAGCACTTAAAAGTTTGAGAAAAACTAATTTCAAACTGACTAAAGAAAGTGCCACTTTTCTGGCTATATCCGGCTTCTTATGTGTTGTTGTAAGTATGACTTTCTTCCAACTTGCAATTATGTACACAAAAGCATCTACTGTTGCCATTCTATTTAGTTGTAATGCGGTATTTGTTATTCCATTTGCCTATGTTTTATTAAAAGAGAATATCACTCCATTAACTATTGTTTCGTTACTATTTAGTATCGTGGGTATTCTATTTATTGTTAACCCAATGAACCTTACCAATATACCTGGCATCGCATGTGCCTTAATTTCTGCAGTTTCTTTTGCTATGTATGGTGTATATGGGCAACGAGGTAGAAAAAAATACGGTTTCAGTGGTGTCGCACTAACCTGTTTAAGTTTTGTAGCAGGTTCAATTGAATTACTTATTCTGATGTGGATCTCTGAAATTCCTGCAGTTGCTCAGATGCTTGTTGCTGATGGTTTAGCACTTTTTGCTGACATGCCTATTGTTCAGGGACTTTCTCTCCACAGTATCCCTTCTCTAATATACCTTGGTATCTTTGTTACCGGTTTAGGTTTCTGCTTCTATTTTCTGGCAATGGAAGAAACTTCAGCATCAACAGCATCAATGGTGTTCTTTATCAAACCAGCTCTTGCACCGATCCTTGCTTTGGTTGTCTTAAGTGAAGGTCTAACTAACAACGTTATTGCAGGTATTCTATTAATCTTAGTTGGCTCAACTGTCACCTATTTGAATGATAACCGTAAAAACAAAAAAGCAAAAGTCGACGCAGTACCACAACAATTACAAACCAACGAAAGATAATTCTTTCTGCTGATTTAAATCAATATGCAAAAACGCTGCTAGTTAGCAGCGTTTTTATTAGTAATGTAGTACTATAGCCAATAGATCTTCTTATCTGTATTTTGATCTTTATCTGATCGAGAGCTTTATCCACTTTGATCAGCGATCATGCCCAAAAAGAACTTTTATATAACCACACCCCGAAAGCATAAGTTACATGTTCTGTATATCAATTTATAGCAGAATAAAAATCTGCTATTATTTTTTTTAATATGATTTTACGATATTTTATAAAAAGATCGGCATTGATATTATCTTCTTGTGTAATTTATTCCGTAAAACACCATATTTTCATCTTTCCAGACCAATAATAACAGATAAAAAAAAGCCCAGACAAACGCCCGGGCTAAAATGGGAACTCAGATATTTTTATTTACGACGGTTTTTGACCATATCCATCAAACGTTTACGTTTTCTTTCCTGAGACAGAGTAACCTTATTCGTCTTACCTTCGTATGGGTTTTCACTACTCTGGAACTGAACTTTAATTGGTGTACCCACAATTTCAAGCGACTTACGGAAATAGTTGATCAGATAACGCTTATAAGAATCTGGCAGTTCATTAACCAGGTTACCGTGTACAACAATAATCGGTGGGTTGTATCCACCGGCATGAGCATATTTTAATTTAACCCGGCGTCCACGAACCAAAGGTGGCTGGTGATCTTCAGTTGCCATTTTCATAATACGGGTCAAAACAGAGGTACTCACTCGGGTAGTCGCCGATTTGTAAGCCTCTTCAACTGATTCAAACAGATGTCCGACACCAGTACCGTGTAATGCAGAAATAAAGTGAATTCGGGCAAAATCGACAAAACCTAAACGACGGTCCAGTTCTTTTTTCACATATTCCTTAACGTCTGTATTTAGACCATCCCATTTATTGACCGCCAATACAATTGAGCGACCAGCATTAAGAGCAAAGCCAAGTAACGACAGATCCTGATCGGAGATATTTTCCCGTGCATCAATTACCAGTAAAACGACGTTCGCGTCTTCAATCGCTTTCAGCGTTTTAACCACTGAGAATTTTTCTACAGCTTCATTAATACGCTTACGTCTTCTGACCCCTGCAGTATCAATTAACACATATTCACGGCCATTACGTTCCATTGGGATGTAAATCGAGTCACGGGTTGTTCCTGGCATATCGTATACCACAACACGTTCTTCACCCAGAATGCGGTTAGTCAAAGTCGATTTACCCACATTTGGACGACCGATAATTGCCATTTTGATCGGTTGATCCTGCAGGCGTTTATATTCTGCTTCCGCTTCTTCTTCGGTGTAATCTACCTTATCATCTTCGTCTTCAAACAAGGTAAGGTCTTCGATTTCGCCTTCCAGTAGTTCCTTTTCCTGAAAAGATTCAGCAAATGGATTGAGTGCTTTTTCTACGAGGGCATTCACACCACGACCATGAGCTGCCGCAATCTGGTACATACTGTCCATACCAAGTTGCCAGAATTCTGAACCAGCTGCATCGCCATCAATACCATCAACTTTATTGACAACTAAAAACGTTGGTTTTTCTATGCGGCGCAGATGCTGGGCTATCGCTTCATCTGAAGAAGTTAATCCTGCCCGACCATCGACTAAAAAGAGGACAACATCAGCCTCATCGATCGCAGCCAGAGACTGTTGAGCCATTTTGGTTTCAACACCTTCTTCACTACCATCAATACCACCGGTATCGATGACAATATAATCTTGATCACCTAACCTTGCCTGACCGTATTTTCTATCACGGGTTAATCCAGGAAAGTCTGCAACCAAAGCATCTCTGGTCCGTGTTAAACGGTTAAATAATGTCGATTTGCCGACGTTGGGACGACCAACAAGAGCCACAACAGGTATCATAACAACCTCTAAACTAGTCTTTATGTTATGTAGGTATAGGTAAACACTCACAAAAAAGCATTAATTTTTACCTTTACCTACATATTCAATTTCAATAAAACGGCTCCTGACTGTTTCCAACCAGGAGCCGGGGGCGAAGTGTATCACAAAAAATTATTTGATCGTCAGTTTCTTCACATCACCATCACGGGTAACGATCAAATAGCCATCCGGAAGCACAATAGGTGCTACAGCAAGGCCACTACTGTCAACAAATTGCTGGGCAACAAAATCACCAGTATTTCTGTCAATCCAATGCAAATATCCTTCATCATCACCAACAACAAGATAGTGATTAATAATTACAGGAGAAGTAACCAATCGGTTCTCTAGTTTAGTATTTTTCCACAATTCGGTACCACTTCTGGCATCCACAGCAACCAAATGGTCATTTGCAGTAGCCAAAAAGATATTGGCACCGTCAGTTGCTAAATCCAGCGCAGATGAATAGCTTCGCTTCCATTTAGGTTTTCCGGAATGAAGATCAATCGCAATTAACTGACCGTTATAGCCAACTGTAAATAGCGTAGAACCAATAATTAGTGGCTTTGAATCTACATCAATCAAGCGGTCGATTTCTGTGGAACCTTTCGGAATACCAACAGACTGTTGCCAGATTAACTGTCCTCGGGAAGAAATTGCTGCAGCCAGACGGCCATTTGCTGTTCCCCAGAATACGCCACCAGAAACCGTAACTGGAGAACTGTCACCTCTTAGGGTCAGATTAGGTACTTCCGTGTTTATAACCCACTTCTGTTTACCGTCCTGCTGATCCAATGCAATCAGTTCACCTTCGCTTGTATTTACAATAACATAAGAACCATCAGTCGTTGGCGCGGCTAACATTTCCCCGGATACATTCGCTGTCCAGTCAAGTTCTCCGGTTTTAGCATCAAGGGAATAAACTAAGCCGTTTTCACTGCCAATAAACACTTTGTTCATGCCAGCAGTAATACCACCAGCAAGTTTTACAGGTTCATCACCTTCTAAATCATTAGTCCAGATAACCTTTCCGGTTTCAGGATCCAACGCTTTAACAAGACCATCTCTGCTGGCAATAAAAACCTTTTCATAAGCGTAATCAGGCTTTAGCTTAGAAAAATAATGACCAACGCCATCACCAACGGAAGCACTCCAGTCAACACTAGGTGAAAACTGGCTATTTACTTCCGGTACAGGGGCCATCACGATCGAATCTTCTTCCGAGGAACAGCCCATGATAACGCCAGAAAGAAGAGCAATAGCAAGCCAACGTTTATTTTTTATTTGTAATACTCTGCGCATGATTAGCCCTTATTTTGCCAAATCATCCAGCTTAAACTGTAATGTCTGGCTAGAGTCTTTTGCCTGCTGAGCTTCTGTATAAGCAATATACGCAGCGTCTTTATCACCCTGACTTAATGCAATATCACCTTTTAATTCGAGAACTCTGCCCTGCCAGTTTTCGTCTGTGATCAGATCTAAAGCACCACTTGCTTTCGCGTATTCACCCTGTTCAGAGAATACTCGTGCAATACGGAAATTGATAAGTGTTGAAAGCGCATCATCCTCAGTATGGGCTTTAGCCCACTCTAGTTGAGCAAGACCTTCGTCCATATGATTCGCTTCGATCTCAACCTTAGCCAACTGTATTGCAGCCAGTACGGAATACTGGCTATCATTGTGAGCATCAATAAATGCCTGCACATTTGACTCGGCATCAGCACCTTTACTCTCAAGAGTAGATATAGCTGTGGTATAGGCATGTGATGAAGCTTCCTGCGTTTCTTTTACGTGGTTTTCGTAATATTTCCATCCACCAATCGCAGCAAGCCCAACCACAGTACCTATAATTACGGCCTTACCATTCTGTTTCCACCAATCTTTGATCGCTTCAACTTGTTGTTCTTCGCTATCGTAGAGTTCCACTTTATGTCCTCTTTACACTTAATCAAAAATTAGTGATTACACTAATCCTTTAATTTTATCCACGATGTCTGCCTGTGCGATCGTTTCCTGTTCACCACCAGCAAGATCTTTGAATACGACTGTATTGTCAGCAACTTCATTTTCACCAAGGACTAAAGCAACCGCTGCTCCAACTTTATCAGCACGTTTAAATTGTTTCTTAAAGTTACCGCCACCACAGTGATTCATTACTCGCAAACCTGGTACGGCTTCGCGTAATACTTCAGCTAACTTCATTCCTGCCATCATAGTGCCTTCACCAGCAGTCACGACGTAAGCATCGACATTGCGACGGACATCAGTCAAACCAAGTGTTTCAACCATCAGAACTAAACGCTCAAGTCCCATTGCGAAACCAACAGCTGGAGCAGGCTTACCACCTAACTGTTCAACCAGACCATCGTAACGACCACCACCACAAACGGTTCCCTGAGCCCCTAAGCTATCAGTAATCCATTCAAATACAGTGCGGTTATAATAATCCAAGCCACGAACCAGTCGTTCATTGACGGAATATTCGATACCAGCTGCATCAAGAAATTCGCACAAGCCTGAAAAATGCTGTTTTGACTCTTCATCTAAGTATTCAGATAATTTTGGCGCATCGCCTAAAATAGCCTGGATATCCGGATTTTTAGTATCTAATACACGCAGAGGGTTGGTGTACATACGGCGTTTTGCATCTTCATCAAGAACTTCCTGATGCTGTTCAAAAAACTCAATAAGCGCAGTTCTGTAGTCTGCACGAGCTTCTAAAGAACCAATAGAATTCAATTCAAGACGCACATAGTCAGAAATACCGAGCTCACGCCACATACGTGCAGTCATCATAATCAGCTCAGCATCGATATCAGGACCGTCTAAACCAAAAACTTCGACACCACATTGGTGGAACTGTCTGTAACGACCTTTCTGTGGACGTTCATGACGGAACATTGGTCCCATGTACCACAAACGTTGTTCCTGGTTATAGATAAGACCATTTTGAATACCAGAACGCACGCACCCAGCAGTACCTTCAGGACGAAGAGTCAGGCTGTCACCGTTACGGTCTTCAAAGGTGTACATTTCTTTTTCTACAACGTCAGTTACTTCACCAATCGCGCGACTAAATAAGTGAGTCATCTCAACGATTGGCATACGAACTTCACTGTAACCATATGCATTGATTACATTTTTAACTGCACCTTCAACTTTTTGCCAAAGTGGTGACTGAGTTGGGAGGCAGTCATTCATACCTCGGATTGCTTGAATTGTTTTTGCCACAAGATTTACCGTAATTCTTTGGATTATTTGTCTACTGGTGTTACATCAATACGATTTTTTTCATCTAACATAGATGCTTTTGCCCGTATTTTTGCTTCTAACTTGTCCACCAGATCATCATTATCAAATCGTTCTTTCTGACGTACGCCATCTTCATAAAATGCGCTTTTTTTATTACCGCCAGCCAGACCTAACTGAGAAGCTTCAGCTTCTCCAGGGCCATTAACAACGCAGCCAATAATAGAAACATCCATTGGCGTTAAAACGTCTTCCAGCCTCTGTTCTAATTCGTTTACCGTGCCGATAACATCAAATTCCTGACGGGAACAGGTTGGACAGGCAATAAAATTGATCCCCCGAGAACGAATTCTCAGAGACTTAAGTATATCGAAACCGACCTTGATTTCTTCAACCGGATCAGCAGCAAGCGAAACACGCAATGTGTCACCAATGCCTTCAGCCAACAACATCCCCAGACCAATGGCAGATTTAACAGAACCAGCTCTCGCCCCCCCCGCTTCAGTAATACCAAGATGTAAAGGTTGATCGATTTGTTTAGCTAAAAGACGATAAGAACCTACCGCTAAGAAAACATCTGAAGCTTTAACACTGACTTTGAACTGATCAAAATTCATTTTATCGAGAATGTCGACATGACGCATTGCCGATTCAACCAGAGCCTCAGCGGTGGGTTCCCCATATTTATCCTGAATATCTTTTTCCAGCGAACCACCGTTCACACCGATACGGATAGGAATATTTTTATCACGAGCACAATCAACAACTGAGCGAATACGATCTTCCCGGCCAATATTACCAGGGTTAATTCGTAAACAATCCACACCATACTCTGCGACTTTTAACGCAATACGGTAATCAAAGTGGATATCAGCGATTAAAGGTACTGAAACCTGCTGTTTAATCAACTTAAATGCTTCTGCAGCATCCATAGTAGGAACAGAAACACGAACGATATCGGCACCTACTTTTTCAAGTGATCTAATCTGTTGAACGGTTGCGTCTACATCAGTAGTACGCGTATTTGTCATTGACTGAACAGCGATGGGGGCACCATCACCGATAGGAACATCGCCCACGTATATACGAGTCGATGGACGACGTTTAATTGGAGATTCCTGTTGCATATTCGTTTCTATGGTAAGGTGAATCGAGCTACTTTGCCTGAATTATACCGAGAAAGGTCGACAGGTTCACCTGCAAATGTAATGGAAACCCCTTCTGGAGCACCCAAAACAATACTAATTGGTGTTTCACCTTTAAGATTAAAGCTGTCACCCGCCTTTTTCAGACCAACGGCCAGTGTATTCCCTGTAGCATCCTGAACTTTTACCCAACAATCTTTTTCAAACTTCATTGATAATTGAGGTGATAAAATATTGCTACTTTCTGTCGATACACTGGTTTGTGAAGAGTCATCATTTGGTTCAACTGCAGATACGGAATCTTCAGTACTACCCAATTTTTCAACCGCAGAAGTTGTATCCAAAACATCACTTTCCTCCGCTGCCGCAGTATCAGAAAGATCTTCCGGAGCTACTTCCGCTTCAATCTTTTTTTGAGCTTCTGTATCTTCATTTACGTTTATTTCTGAATCAGCTCCAACAGACTCTAACTCTGACTCGGGTGCGCTATCCGTTGCAATAGCAGCATCAGATGAATCAGGAAGCAATGAGTCTTGCTGCTTATTCTGATACCACCAGATAGACGAAATACCGATAACCACAACAATAATGCAAAACGTTAATAAGTTGATACGGCTGTTATGCTGTTCTTTCGATTTTTTTCTGGAAAAACTCTTCATTGAAACCGTTTCAGGCTTATTTAGCCCTGAATACTGGTCAAACGATGATAGTATTAATTGTTCATCCACGCCCACAAGTCTTGCATATGAACGTAGATACCCGCGCGTAAATGTAGCCACTTTATCGATGTCAAAGTTGTCAGCTTCCAATGACTCAACAACCGTTGCTCTTAACCGTAATCGGTCTGCTACCTGCTCGATAGATAATCCTATAGATTCACGTTTTTCCTTAAGTAGTTGCCCCGGTGTGACTTGTACTTCTACGTTAACTGTTTCTGTCTCTTTATCCATCCGCGAATTCATTCTCTTTATTTTTGATGATGCTCTTTTATTTGTTTCTTATCGTCGTTCTCATAAAAGTGCATACAATTAAATCAGTATTTTTATACTAACGTTAAAAATATCATTAACTCAAATAGTTTCGATATTTATAAGACATTCTAAGCTATTATAAATGTTACACAATAAGTTGCGTCGATAGCTACTCGATTAAAGCTCAGGTTTTGCCTTTATTT
The DNA here is from genome assembly GCA_963676525.2 of uncultured Vibrio sp. Lineage (GTDB taxonomy): Bacteria > Pseudomonadota > Gammaproteobacteria > Enterobacterales > Vibrionaceae > Vibrio. Next base: position 394,457 of record CAXXNB010000011.1, on the reverse strand, counting down.
GACAAAAATCACGTCCCATGTACAAAAAAGCCAGACATTTTGTCTGGCTAACTATCAGTTGACAGCTTTTACAGGGATTGGTTCCCCAAGATTCCGATTTATTTTAGTTCGTTTGGTTTTATCAATCACATCCCCGACTAACTGACCGCACGCCGCATCAATATCATCCCCGCGAGTCTTACGACATGTTACTGTATGTTCGTATTCCATTAACGTTTTCATGAATCTGTCGATTCGTGAATTACTTGGCTTTTTATATGGCGAACCGGGATACGGGTTAAACGGGATCAGGTTAATCTTACACGGAGTGTCTTTCATTAACTTAGCCAGCTCATGGGCATGTTCAGTGCCATCATTTACATGGTCTAACAACACATATTCAACCGTCACTTTGCCCCGGTTGGCATTTGATGATGCAATATAACGACGTACTGATGCTAAGAAATCCTGTATATCCCAACGATCATTAATCGGCATGATTTCACTACGTAATTTATCATTTGGAGCATGTAGGGAAATTGCCAAAGCAACATCAATACGTCCTGTCATCTGATCAAGCCCGGATACAACACCAGAAGTTGAGACTGTTACGCGACGTTTAGACAGACCAAAGCCAAGATCATCAAGCATGATTTCCAAAGCCGGGATCAGATTTTTAAGATTCAGTAACGGCTCACCCATACCCATCATAACGACGTTAGAAATAGGGCGACGACCGGTTTCTTTTTCTAAACCGACTTCACGGGCAGCACGCCACACCTGGCCAATAATTTCAGATACTCGCAAATTACGGTTAAACCCCTGCTGAGCCGTTGAACAGAATTTACATTCTAATGCACAACCTACCTGAGAAGACACGCATAATGTAGCACGATCATCTTCAGGAATATAAACCGTTTCAACATCCTGATCACCAACCCGCATGGCCCATTTTATAGTGCCGTCAGACGAATGCTGAGCTTCAGATACAATTGGAGCTTTAATTTCACAGCGCTGGTGTAATTTTTCACGCAACACTTTATTAATATTGGTCATTTTATCGAAATCATCACAACCAAAGTGATAAATCCACTTCATTACCTGATCGGCACGAAATGCTTTCTCGCCTAACTCTTCAGCGAAGAATTCTCGCATCATTTGACGATTGAAATCGAGTAAGTTGATTTTGGTAGTGGTCATGGTGTCTCTCAAAAAATGAACATTAAATTCAGGGCGCGCATTGTACAGTCTTTATGCACTGGCAACAAGGGAAACAAAAAAATAGACAGCAACCAGTTTATACTGATTACTGTCTACTATTCACCGATAACTGTTAACTTATTTATTAACGTGGACAAATTTCTGATTGAGGGAAAAAGAATTCAATTTCTCTCGCAGCTGATTCAGGGCTGTCACTGCCGTGAACTGAATTAAACCTTTTGCTTTTTGCATAATCTGCCCGGATAGAGCCACAAGTAGCCTCTTCAGGATCAGTTTTCCCCATTAATTCACGGTAACGCGCAATGGCATCTTCACCTTCCAACACCTGAACCATGATTGGCCCTGAAGTCATAAAATGAACCAATTCGCGATAAAATGGCTTCTCCATATGTTCCGCATAAAATCCCCCTGCCTGCTCTGGTGTTAAATGCACCATTTTTGCAGCGATGATTTGTAGTCCCGCATTTTCAATACGGTGATAAATTTCACCAATTAAATTACGTTCAACGGCGTCTGGTTTTATAATCGAAAATGTTCTTTCTCGCGCCATATTATTTCCTTTTGTTTCTATTTATTATTTATGCTGACTCACCTAATATCCCAGCCAGCGTACGAATACCTGTACCTGTTGCCCCTGCAGCCCACTTATCACTGGCAGATTTGCGATAAGTCGCTGAACAATCAAAATGCAACCATCCATGCTGATAATCTTCGACAAAATAAGATAAGAAAGCAGCTGCTGTACTTGCGCCAGGCACATAATCACCAGATGCAATATTGGATAAATCAGCAAAACTTGATGACAACATATCTCGATGGAAAGCAGCTAATGGTAATGGCCACAAACCTTCTTTCTCTTCTTTTGCAACACTTAAAACTTTATAGGAAAGAGATTCATCATAAGACAATAAAGCATGATAATCGTTACCCAATGCATTTTTTGCTGCTCCAGTAAGTGTAGCGCAATCAATAATTAATGTTGGTTTTTGTTCAGAAGCATAAATAAGACCATCAGCCAGCACTAAACGACCTTCTGCATCCGTATTATTCACTTCAACTGTTTTGCCATTTTTGTAAGTAATAATGTCACCAATTTTTAATGCTCTGCCATTGACCATATTTTCAGCACAGCACAGGATCAACTTAACCCGTTTATTCAATCCGCGCAGAATCGCCAGGCCAAGACCACCGGTAACCATCGCAGAGCCGCCCATATCCGATTTCATGGCAGCCATAAAGTTCGCAGGTTTTAAGCTATAGCCACCGGAGTCAAAGGTAATACCTTTACCGACTAAGCAGGCATATACTGGCGCGTTCTCATCCCCGGTAGGATTAAAATCAAGTTGCAACATCGCTGACGTTCGGTTAGAACCACGACCAACAGCAAAAATACCTTCCCAGCCTTCAGCTAATAGATCTTTATCTTTAACAATTCGATATGTTACCTGTTCAGGTGCGAGAGATTTGATAAATTCAGCCGCCATAGTTGCCAGCTGTCTTGGAGCCACTTCTTCGGCACTTTTATTAATAATGTCACGAGCCCAGCCAGAAACTTTTATTCTCGCTTCCAGCTCAGCCAAATCAGCATCTTCCAATTCAGGACATGACACTTTATTTAATTTTTTGGGATCTCTGTATCCCTGACAAAATGCCCAAATTGACTCTAAATCCCAACCTTCTCCACTTAACTCCGCATTTCGAATACCTTGACCATCAAGTTTTCTGGCTCCTTTTTGAATCAAAGATAGTGGATCATCGCCTGATATATGAAGGGTAACTCCGGACTCAGTATAAGATAGCAGGGCTTTTTCACCCCATTGTTCCGGTGCGGGTTCTTGACTAATAAATACTGACATACTTGCAGACATGGTTTCTCCTTGTCTATGGCTTCATCTTTGCCATTCAAACAGTTAACGTTATTGATGTTAGCATTATGTTGGACAAAGATGTCAAATAAATAAAAAAAGCGAACTTTTAACAGCCCGCTTTTTTAAAAAATGTTAACTATATAAAAAATCCAGAAAATAGAATGGATTAATCCATCTCATCCATCCAACACAAAATGATTGCTTCCAGGATTTTCTCATTGGAATGATTCGGATCATCGTCAAAATCTTCCAAATCTAAAACCCACTGATGTAAATCTGTGAATCGTACATTTTTAGGATCAATATCTGGATATTGTTCACTAAGTTCAATCGCAATATCTCTGGAGTCTGTCCATTTCATTTTATTGCCTCATTTTTGCTTTTATTCTAATGATCTTCAGCAGCATGATTCAGAGTGTACTTAGGAATTTCGACGACTAAGTCTTCATCCGCGACCTTTGCCTGACACCCTAAACGCGACTCAGGTTCTAATCCCCAGGCTTTATCTAGCATGTCATCTTCCAATTCATCGCTTTCTTCCAGTGAATCAAAGCCTTCTCTTACTATAACGTGACATGTTGTACATGCGCATGATTTTTCACAAGCATGTTCAATCTCTATTCCATTTTCCAATGCTACATCCAGAATGGTTTCCCCACTTTGAGCATCGAGAACCGCACCATCAGGACATAGTTCATCATGTGGTAAAATAATAATCTTAGGCATACTGGCTTTCTCTACTTGTTAGATATCTCTAATTATAATTCATTAACTGAATGGCCTGACAACGCAGCCCTGATTGATTTATCCATTCGGCGTGAAGCAAACTCCTGACTCGCCTTATCTACACTTTTTATTCCGGCTTCAATCGCATCAGTATCATCACCATTTCGCAATTCAATCAAAGACTCAATCGCTTTTATCAAGTCCTGACGTTCCTGTTCATTTAACAGTTCATCACCATCTGCCTGCATCGCAGCTAATAGACCTTCAATAACACGGTCAGCTTCCACTTTTTGTTCGATAAGCATACGGGCTTTCATATCATCTTCGGCATACGACATGGAATCTTTTAACATACTAGTGACTTCATCATCGCTAAGACCATAAGATGGCTTAACCTGAATTTCAGCATGTACACCGGTACTTTTTTCCATAGCAGTAACAGAAAGCAAACCATCAGCATCGACCTGATAAGTAACTCGAATATGAGCAGCACCAGCCGCCATTGGCGGAATACCTTTCAGAGCAAAACGCGCTAATGAACGACAGTCTTTCACCATATCGCGTTCACCCTGTACGGTATGAACTGTCATTGCTGTCTGACCATCTTTGAATGTTGTAAATTCCTGAGCCCGGGCAACAGGTATAGTCGTATTACGCGGAATGATCTTCTCGACCAATCCCCCCATCGTTTCAATCCCAAGCGACAATGGAATAACGTCCAGAAGCAGCATTTCGGAATCCGGCTTATTACCGGCCAGAATATCTGCCTGAACTGCGGCACCAAGGGCAACAACTTCATCCGGATTAATACTGGTTAGTGGTGTTTTTCCGAAGAAATCACCGACCATTTCACGGACATATAATGTACGGGTTGAACCGCCAACCATAACCACTTCAAGTACATCATCAACATCTACTTCAGCATCTCTTAATGCTCTGCGACAAGACATCAGAGTTTTCTTAACCAACGGCTGAATTAATTCATCAAATGTCGCTTTTGATAACGTCCCCTGCCAGCCCAAAATATCGATGGCAGTTTCTTCTTGTTCCGATAAAGCAATTTTTGCAGCCGTCGCGGTATCAAGAAGTTCACGATACTGTTCTGCAGATAATTTGCCTTCAATACCAGCCTGTTCTTTGATGTAATCAGCAATAATATGGTCAAAATCATCACCCCCCAAAGCGGAATCACCACCAGTTGCCAGCACTTCGAAGACGCCTTTAGACAAACGTAAAATCGAAATATCAAACGTACCGCCACCTAAATCATAAACAGCAATAATACCTTCCTGTCCTGAATCAAGTCCGTACGCGATGGCAGCCGCCGTTGGCTCATTTAATAAACGTAAAACATGAAGACCGGCTAATCTGGCTGCATCTTTGGTACTGGCTCGTTGCGCATCATCAAAATAAGCAGGTACGGTAATAACGACACCAGCAAGTTCTCCGCCTAACGCGTCTTCCGCCCGCTTACCTAAACTTTTGAGAATATCCGCCGAAATCTGGACTGGGTTTTTATCACCAGATGAGGTCTGAATAATAGGTAAGCCGTTGTCACTGGCTTTAAATCGGTATGGAAGGTTTGGATAACGCTGTTCAATATCCTGTAATGAGCGGCCAATCAAACGTTTAACAGAAATAATGGTATTTTCAGGATCTGACTGGGCCTGACGACGAGCTTCATCCCCAACAAGAACATCTTCCCCATTGTAATTCACAACAGACGGAACAATACTGCGCTGATTTTCTACCAACGTTTCTGCTTTACCACTTCTGACCGTAGCAACCAATGAATTCGTGGTTCCTAAATCGATACCAGCGGCTAATTTATGTTCATGCGGCGCGGAGCTCTGACCCGGCTCAGCTATTTGAAGTAATGCCATTACAACTTCCTTTACATCTGAATTAACTCAATAGCGCTTCTTCAACTCGAGCTATTTCACTTTTTAATTTGGCGATAAATTTTAACTTACGAACGGAAACCGCAGCGGCTTCCCAAAGTGTACTATTCAACTCTGTTTCTACTTGCGAGATCAACTCTTTGTATAGTTTTGAAACTTTAGAATCGAAATCGAACAACTCACTTTCAGCATCTTGTGACGATTCAATCTGTTCCAGTTCTTCACGCAGTTCCATTTGCTGCATCAAAAACACTGGATCCTGTATTGTTTGTTGTTCACCCTGGAGTTCAAATCCATTTAACGAAAGCAAATATTCAGCACGAGGGATAGGATTTTTCAAAACCTGAAATGCATCATTAATTTCAGATGCTTTCTGAACCGCCAGCAAACGTTCCCGTTCAGTACCTGATGCAAAATTATCAGGATGAAAACGTTTTTGTAATTCTCTAAACTGAGAAGAAAGAAGGCTACCATCCACAGAATACTGCGTTGGTAGCCCGAACAATTCAAAATAATTCATGTCGAGATTCGCCTTCATTATTAATAATTAATATTGGCAGTATATTAATTTCGACTATCAGTATGGTACGACTACCAAAAATTAGACATTGAAGCTTTCACCACAACCACATTCGCCTTTGACATTCGGGTTGATGAATTCAAAACCTTCGTTCAGACCCTGCTTAACAAAATCAAGCTGAGTACCATCGAGATATACCATACTTTTGGGGTCAACAATGACTTTTACGCCATTTGACTCAAATACTTCGTCTTCTTCGTTAAGTTCATCAACAAATTCAAGAACGTAAGCCATACCAGAACATCCTGTTGTTGTGACACCAAGGCGCAAACCAATGCCTTTACCACGATTAGCCAAAAAGGCTTTTACTCGATCAGCTGCGGTTTCACTTAAAGAAATGGCCATACTTAAAACCTTACACTCATAATAAAAATAAAATTCAATTAAAGGGACGCACTCATGAGTAACGTAATGCGCCCCGATAGTCTACATTATTCTTGATGTTTTTTCTTGTAATCAGCAACAGCAGCTTTAATTGCATCTTCTGCCAGGATTGAACAGTGAATTTTTACCGGTGGTAACTCTAATTCTTCTGCAATTTCAGCATTTTTAATTGCTGCTGCTTCATCAATAGATTTACCTTTAACCCATTCTGTTACAAGTGAACTTGATGCAATAGCACTACCACAGCCATATGTTTTAAATTTTGCATCTTCAATGATACCTTCTTCCGATACCTTGATTTGCAGTTTCATTACGTCACCACATGCAGGTGCACCAACCATACCGCTACCCACTGCCGGGTCTTCATTATCGAACGATCCCACGTTACGTGGATTTTCATAATGGTCTATTACTTTGTCGCTATATGCCATGATTTATTACCTCAAATCCTCTACTTCCATGGAATGATTAATGACTTGCCCATTCAACCGAGCTTAAATCAATCCCTTCTTTATACATATCCCATAGAGGAGACATGTCACGGAGTTTATTAACCGCTACACGGATTTCTTCAATCACGTGGTCGATTTCCTCTTCAGTCGTATAACGACCAAATGAGAAACGAATAGAACTGTGTGCCAGCTCATCATCCAGCCCCAGCGCACGAAGCACATATGAAGGTTCCAGACTTGCAGATGTACAAGCACTACCAGAAGAGACTGCCAGATCTTTCAGTGACATCAAAAGAGACTCACCTTCAACAAAAGCAAAGCTGATATTCAGGTTTTGTGGAAGACGCTGTTCCAAATCACCATTAATTGTTACTGCTTCGAGATCTTTTAAGCCATCTAACAAACGATCTCTTAATGCTTTCGCATGCTCATAATCGTGCTGCATCTCTTCTTTTGCGATACGAAAAGCTTCGCCCATACCAACAATCTGGTGAGTAGGTAAAGTTCCAGAACGGAAACCACGCTCATGGCCACCACCATGCATCTGAGCTTCCAGACGGATACGAGGTTTACGACGAACGTATAATGCACCAATACCTTTAGGGCCATAAATTTTATGAGCAGAAAGAGAAATCAAATCGATTTTCATTTCCTGAACATCAATTGGTAATTTACCTGCAGACTGAGCTGCGTCTACATGAAAAATGATCTTTTTCGAACGGCACAATTCACCGATTGCAGCGATATCCTGAATAACACCAATCTCATTGTTCACATGCATAATTGAAACAAGCACGGTGTCATCACGCATTGCTGCTTCTAATTTTTGCAGATCAATAAGACCATTTGTTTCAGGTTCTAAATATGTTACTTCAAAACCCTCGCGCTCTAACTGACGACAAGTGTCTAAAACGGCTTTATGCTCAGTTTTTGAAGTAATTATGTGCTTACCTTTCTTACCGTAGAAATGTGCAGCACCTTTAATTGCTAAGTTATCGGACTCTGTTGCACCGGAAGTAAATACAATTTCACGAGGGTCCGCATTTAATATATTCGCAACATGCTCACGTGCCGTATCTACAGCCTCTTCTGCCTGCCACCCATAACGGTGCGATCGAGATGCCGGGTTACCGAATACTCCATCCATCGTCATGTACTGAGCCATCTTTTCAGCAACACGAGGGTCTACCGGACATGTAGCTGAATAATCTAAATAAATAGGCAGTTTCATTTTTTACTCCAATGTAAAACTTTGCTATTAAGAGCGAGCACCCAAATCTGTGTTAGTCATAGCAATTTGAGCCGACTGAGTACTATTCTGGCCTGGTTGCTTATCAACCATAAGCTCTATCTTCTGACGATCCGAAATTTCCAGAACTTCGTTATCGTTCATTAACTCGCCTAGCGTAATATTATTTAAAAAATCACTGATACGAGAGCTCAAATCCCGCCAAAGTGCATGCGTCAGACAGCGGCTGCCACACTGACAATTGCCTTTGCCATTACACTTAGTTGCGTCAACAGATTCATCGACAGCCGCAATGATATGTCCAACCGAAATAGAAAACGCATCACCGCCTAACTTATATCCGCCACCAGGACCGCGAATACTCGCGACAAGCCCAGCTTTTCTTAATTTTGAAAATAACTGCTCTAAGTATGACAACGAAATTCCCTGCCTCTCAGATATATCAGCTAAAGGCACCGGACTGTTTTGCGAATGCAGTGATACATCTAACATCGCTGTGACTGCATATCTTCCTTTAGAAGTGAGCTTCATAAAACAACCTTTTCCACATTTCTATTATGGATTAAGTGTTACATACCCGACTTATTTGGTCAAGTATTTATTTGACTAAATAAGTCAGGTATTACACCTTTCCAGAAATAAGGTTACTTTATAATTTGACTCAGTTTCTTCTCAACGGATGAAAGAATCCCTCTTAAAATATTGAGCTCTTGAGATTCAGGCCTTGTTCGGTTAAATAACCGACGCATTTTGTTCATAACCTGATTTGGCTTATCCTTTTCTATAAACTCTGTCTTCAGCAGTACTTTTTCAAGGTGTTCATAAAACATTTCCAGTTCCTGATGCCGAGGGTAACTTTCAGGTTCAGAATCCGGGTACTGAGACTGGAGTAGATGCAAATGAGCCATTCGCACCTCATAAGATAATGTTTGCACGGCCATTGCAAGGTTTAGAGAACTGTATTCCGGGTTTGCGGGAATTGCTACATGATAATGACAAAGCTGTAGTTCATCATTCGTCAGACCGGTTCTTTCTCGTCCGAATACCATAGCAGTCATATGTTGACAGGCTTCCTGTGCAACTTTCTCACCACATTCCCGCGAGTTCATCATTGGCCATTCTAAAGAACGAGAGCGAGCACTGGACCCCACAACTAAGGCACAGTCAGCAACCGCGTCCTGGAGCGTCGATACAATGTTTGCATTTAAAGCTATATCACTTGCTCCGGCAGATAAGGCAATCGCCTGCCCATCAACAGAGCATTGAGGATCGACCAGTACCATTTGGCTTAGCCCCATCACTTTCATCGCTCTGGCGGCCGAACCGATATTTCCTGAGTGAGAAGTACCTACCAGTACCACTTTTACATTTTCGAGCATCTCGTTCCCGATTAAAAATCTCAATAGTCAGAATATTATCACACTCGACAGATAAAATAATCTTCAGCCTTCTGTACATCCGACTGACAGAACATTATTTAACCACTTCCTTTTTAGCAAAACTTTGATATACTCTCGCCCGATTTTTATTTGTTCTTTAACATCCGTTGGGAAATTCGTATGCATCCAATGCTTAATATTGCTATTCGCGCTGCGCGAAAAGCTGGTAATCATATTGCTAAATCATTAGAAAATGCTGAAAAGATTCAATCGACTCAAAAAGGCTCTAACGATTTCGTTACTAATGTAGATAACGAAGCAGAATCAATCATTATTGATGTGATTAAAACTTCTTATCCAGATCACTCTATCATCGCAGAAGAAAGTGGTCTTTCTGAAGGAAAAGATTCTGAAGTACAATGGATCATCGACCCACTGGATGGCACAACAAACTTTGTAAAAGGTTTACCTCACTTCTGTGTATCTATCGCTGTTCGCATTAAAGGCAGAACAGAAGTCGCTTGTGTATATGACCCAATGCAAAATGAGCTGTTTACTGCTCAGCGTGGTTCTGGTGCTCAGCTAAATAACGCAAGAATTCGTATTAACCCAGCTAAAGAACTTACTGGCACTGTACTTGCGACTGGTTTCCCATTCAAACAAAAACAGCATTCAGAATCTTACCTGAAAATTTTATCTGCACTGTTTACTGATTGTGCTGACTTCCGCCGCACAGGTTCTGCTGCACTTGATCTTTGTTATGTTGCTGCAGGCCGTGTTGATGGTTACTTTGAACTTGGTCTGAAACCTTGGGATATGGCTGCAGGTGAACTGATTGCCCGTGAAGCAGGTGCTATCTTGACTGACTTTGCCGGTGGTACTGATTACATGAAATCAGGTAACGTTGTGGCATCAAGCGCTCGCGTTGTAAAAACAATGCTTAAACATATCCGTGAAAACGGTAATGAAGCGATTATTAAGTAAGGTTGTCAGGTTGTATTCCTGATTCCTGATTCCTGTACTACCCTAAAACTAAAAGACCGCTAATCATCGATTAGCGGTCTTTTTATCTCTAACGAATATCAATAACTTCTGTTATGGAAGTTCATCGAATTCCGCACCTTCTTTTTCTACTTTTGGTGGCATTAAGTGCTCACGGGTGATACCTAATTTCAATGCCAGTGCCGATGCAACATAGATTGAAGAGTAAGTACCAACGGTGATACCCAATAGCAGTGCCAGCGCAAAGCCATGGATCATCGCCCCACCGTTAACAAATAGAGCAATAACCACAAACAATGTTGTACCGGACGTAATCAGTGTACGACTAAGTGTTTGTGTGATTGAACTATCCATTACTTCAGCCGAATCACCTTTACGCATCTTACGGAAGTTTTCACGGATACGGTCAAATACCACAATGGTATCGTTCAGTGAGTAACCAACCACCGTCAGCAATGCGGCGATGATGGTAAGGTCAACTTCAATTTGTAAGAATGAGAAGACACCTAGTGTAATAGTAACGTCGTGAGCAAGAGCAAGAACCGCCCCCGCAGACAAACGCCATTGGAACCGCATCGACACATAAAGCAAAATACAGATTAGCGATACAATAATCGCCATACCACCTGCTTCTGCCAGCTCGTCACCAACGCTTGGTCCCACAAATTCAATACGGCGCATTTCAACATTTTGCCCGGTACCGGACTTAATCGCAGTAATGATCTGGTTACCAATCACTTCACCGGCAACATTTTCACGCGGACGCAGACGTACCAACACTTCTTTAGTTGAGCCAAAGTTTTGCACGGTCGCATCATCAAAGCCGTTATCCACTAATGCGGTACGAACCTCACCCAGGTTGGCAGCCTGTTCAAAACCTACTTCAATCAGAGTACCGCCGGTAAAATCCAAACCAAAGTTAAGACCTTTTACCGCGAGAGTTCCTATTGATGCAACAATCATCAGGATTGAAAATGCGAAGGCAAACTTTGACCAACGCATGAATTTAATCACATGGTCTGTTTTCAATAACTGAAACATATCAACAGCCTCCTTAAATCGATAGTTTGTTAATACGTTTGCCGCCATATAACAGGTTCACGATACAACGTGTACCAACAATAGCAGTAAACATAGAAGTCAAAATACCGATAGAAAGTGTTACAGCGAACCCTTTTATCGCCCCGGTACCAACAGCAAACAAAATGATTGCAGTGATCAGTGTGGTGATATTCGCATCGGCAATAGTGCTGAATGCGTTTGCATAACCCTGATGAATAGCCTGTTGCGGATTACGGCCATCGCGGATTTCTTCACGAATACGTTCAAAAATCAATACGTTGGCATCCACAGCCATACCGACCGTCAATACAATACCAGCAATACCCGGCAAGGTCATTGTTGCCCCGGGAATTAAAGACATTACACCAACAATCATGATTAGGTTAGCAATCAATGCTATATCTGCAATCAGACCAAATTTACGGTAGTAAAGCAGAGTAAAGATCATTACAGCCACCAGACCCCATACACATGCCTGAACACCCATATCAATGTTCTGTTGACCCATTGACGGACCAATGGTCCTTTCTTCAACGATAGAGATAGGTGCAATAAGAGCACCGGCACGAAGTAGCAAGGCTAAGTTATGAGCTTCAGAAGTAGAATCAATACCGGTAATACGGAAACTACGACCTAATGCAGACTGAATCGTTGCCTGATTAATCACTTCTTCATGTTTAGACAGAATCACTTTACCATCAGGAGTCTTACGGCCACTGTCTTTGTATTCAGCAAAAACGGTTGCCATCAACTTACCAATATTTTTCTGAGAGAATGCTGACATCTTACTGCCGCCTTCACTATCCAGAGAAATATTAACCTGAGGTCGACCATATTCATCCGCGCTGGAACTTGCATCAGTGATACTTGAACCACCTAAGATGACGCGCTTTTTCAGTACAACAGGACGGCCCTGACGGTCATTTTTCACTTCTGTACCAGGAGGAATTCGACCAGCAGCGGCAGCAGAAATATCAACACTGGTGTCTACTTCGCGGAATTCCAGAGTAGCAGTCGCACCCAGAATTTCTTTGGCGCGAGCTGTATCCTGAACCCCTGGCAGTTCAACTACAATACGGCTCGCACCTTGTCGTTGTACTAATGGTTCAGCAACCCCCAATTCATTCACACGATTGCGTAAGATCGTAATATTCTGCTCTACAGCGTAATTACGAATTTCCTGTAAACGGGTTTCAGTAAAGCTAGCAATCAGACTGTAAAGACCATTACTATCCTGAGTTTTAAACGTCATATCACGGTGTTTTGACGTTAAAATATCAAGAGCCTGATTCGCTTGTTCTTCATTTCTTAAAACAATTTCGACACTGTTGTTCTCAACAGTTTTAATTGCCCGATAACGAAGTTTTTCTTCTCGCAATTCGCTGCGGAATGACTCTTCTTCCTGCCCAATCAGTTTTTCCATTGCTGCGCCCATGTCTACTTCCATTAAGAAGTGAACACCGCCACGCAGGTCAAGACCCAGCTTCATTGGTGAGGCGCCGACAGCCTGAAGCCAGCTTGGTGTAGATGGCGCAAGGTTTAATGCAACAACTGAATTATTATCCAGCGCATTATTAATGACATCTCGTGCCGAAATTTGAACATCCGTATCTTTAAAGCGAACGAGAATTGACCCGTTTTCTAAGGCTGCGGATTTATATGGAATTTGCTCTTTCTTCAGAGCGTCAGTGACAGTATCCAGCGTAGACATCTGAACAGAGGCGCCACGCGCCCCTGTTACCTGAACAGCTGGATCTTCACCATAGATATTTGGAAGCGCATACAATGCACAAACAGCGATAATAAATACCACCATCAGATACTTCCACAATGGATAGCGGTTTAGCACAGCGAGGATCCTCTGGCTGTTTTATAGAGATTTAAGCGTACCCTTTGGCAGCACAGCTGTAATGAAGTCTTTTTTAATCACAACTTCGTTGTTTGCATTTAGTTCAATAGCAATAAAATCATTGTCGTCAGAGATTTTAGAAATCTTACCAACGATACCGCCATTAGTCAGAACTTCATCACCTTTTGACATCGATGACATCAAATTTTTATGCTCTTTTGCGCGTTTCGCCTGAGGGCGGTAAATCATGAAATAGAAAATGACGGCAAATACAGCCAGCATAATTACCATTTCAAAACCACCACCTTGTGGGGCACCTTCGCCCGCAGCATGGGCAACTGAAATAAAACTCATCGAGAAACGTCCTCTAAGTAATTGTTGTTAAGTTGTATCATTAATTGGGTTAAGACAACGAAAATTCAAGAATGTCACAAAATTTTCATTGTCTTTACCCGGTTATTTTTGCAATGGCGGAACTTCTTGCTCACGTCGAGCATAAAACTCTTCTACAAACTGCCCAAAACGATCTTCTTCAATCGCCCGACGAATACTAGCCATTAATCGTTGATAATAACGCAAATTATGGATGGTATTTAATCTTGCACCTAAGATTTCATTACAGCGATCTAAATGATGCAGATACGATTTTGAGTAATTTTTACATGTATAGCAATCGCATTCAGGATCCAACGCTGTTGTGTCTGTTTTGTGCTTAGCGTTGCGAATTTTTACTACACCACCTGTAACAAACAAATGTCCGTTACGGGCATTGCGTGTTGGCATCACACAGTCAAACATGTCGATACCACGGCGCACTCCTTCAACCAAATCTTCTGGTTTACCGACCCCCATCAGGTAACGAGGCTTATCTTCCGGTAACTGAGGACAGGTGTGTTCTAAGATACGATGCATATCGTCTTTAGGTTCACCGACAGCCAATCCACCAACAGCATAACCATCGAAATCAATGTTAGTCAGGCCTTTTACTGACACATCACGCAGATCTTCGTAAACACCACCCTGAACGATACCAAATAGTGAATTCTGGTTTTCCAACTTTTCAAAATGGTCTTTGGAACGCTGTGCCCAACGCAGTGACATTTCCATAGACTGTTTGGCTTCTTCATGAGTTGCAGGATATGGTGTGCACTCATCAAAGATCATAACAATGTCTGAACCAAGATCTTTCTGAATCTCCATTGATTTTTCGGCATCCATGAAGATTTTCTCACCACTGACAGGGTTGCGGAAGTGCACACCTTCTTCAGTAATTTTACGGATATCACCTAAGCTGAATACCTGAAAGCCGCCTGAATCGGTCAGAATAGGACCTTTCCAGTTCATAAAATCATGCAAATCGCCATGCATTTTCATGATTTCCTGACCAGGACGCAGCCATAAATGGAAGGTATTACCTAATATAATTTCCGCACCGGTTTCTTCAATCTCTTCCGGAGTCATTCCTTTTACAGTGCCGTAAGTCCCTACAGGCATGAATACTGGTGTCTGAACAGTACCACGTTCAAAGGTAAGCTGTCCGCGACGGGCATTCCCATTCGTTTTCTTTAATTCAAACTTTAACTTCACAAAGCCTCCAATGTGCCAGAGAAACAATCTGACGGTTTTATTTTAGTTCACAGTATATTAGTTGTTAGTACCAGAAAATACCGTTCCTGATACCTGAAAGCTATTTCACTTTCTTTTCTATAAACATCGCATCACCATAACTGAAGAAACGATATTGTTGTTCTACGGCATGCTTATATGCAGCCATGGTATTTTCATAACCAGCAAACGCACTCACTAACATGATCAGAGTTGATTCAGGTAAGTGGAAGTTGGTGATAAGGCAATCAATCACCTGATATTCATAGCCAGGATAGATAAATATTTCGGTGTCACCGAAGAATTCTTGAAACTCAACGCCTTTTTTAAGTGCATCCTGCGCAGCACTTTCTAACGAACGAACGGATGTTGTGCCGACAGCAATAACCCGGCCACCACGCTGTTTAGTTGCTTTGATTGCCTCAACGACATCCTGAGTCACTTCCACGTATTCAGAATGCATATGATGATTTTTAACATCATCGACTCTGACAGGCTGGAATGTTCCAGCACCAACATGCAAGGTTACATACGCTAACTGCACGCCTTTTTTTTCTATACTTTCGATTAGTGCATTATCAAAATGTAACCCGGCAGTAGGAGCAGCAACCGCTCCTGGCTTTTCATTATAAACAGTCTGATAGCGTTCTTTATCTGCATCTTCATCTGGTCGGTCTATGTATGGCGGCAATGGCATATGACCGATGTCATTTAAAATCTCAAGAACTGCTTTGTCATCATTAAAGCGTATTTCGAACAGTGCATCATGACGGGCAACCATGGTTGCCGAATATTGATCCTGTTCACCAACAAACAAATCCGCACCAGGTTTGGGTGCTTTTGATGATCGGACATGAGCCAATATTGAATGTTCATCGATCATGCGCTCTACAAGTACTTCAATTTTCCCACCAGATGCCTTACGACCAAACATACGGGCTGGTATCACTCGGGTATTATTAAATACGAGCAGATCCCCTGGCTGTACAAAATCTAAAACATCTTTGAATGTACCGTCAGTAAGAGCTCCTGTATTACCATTAAGTTTTAACAGGCGACTGGAAGTACGTTCTTCCTTTGGATAACGAGCAATAAGCTCATCTGGTAAATCGAAGTGAAAATCGGAAACTTGCATAATACGGATCTAACTATTTTTGTGATGTCATCATAAGCAGCGGGCTAGTATATACGGATTTTTGTTCAAACGTCACATCGAATAAAAATAAAATTGTCATCAGTAATATCTCAACGACTTTGCAAGAAAACTTTTAATAAAAAAAGTTAATGACTTCTCACCATTATATCGAAATAGCAACTACATTAACTATGTGCCTAGTGGCTTAAACAGAAAGAGCATAGGTAGTAACTTTTTGCGGCTTATATTCCTTTCGTTAACTTCTAATGAAGGAGCTTATTATGATTAAAGTCGAAGATATGATGACTCGTCATCCACATACACTTTCCGCTACAGATACAATCAGAAAAGCCAGTATGTTAATGAGAAATTCGGATATTCATCATTTACCTATTATTGATACAGCAGACAGGTTGCTAGGAGTTGTCTCTCAGCGGGATATTTTAAGTGCACAGGAATCCAGCCTGGCACAACCTATATCTCAGGACGATTCAATGTCTAACCCTCTTATGACTATTATGCATAAAAATGTCATGACTGTATCACCCAAAGCAGGATTAAAAGAAAGCGCTCTTTACATGCAAAAACATCATGTTGGCTGCCTTCCTGTGCTGGATCATGGCAAACTGGTTGGTATTATTACTGACAGTGACTTTGTCACTATTGCTATAAATTTACTGGAAATTCAGGAAGAAGTTGAACCCGATGAAATGGTTGATGAAGTAGACGACGACTTTTAAATCAGGCTTATTTTCGGTAGCGGTAAATTAATCTGGCTACCGAAAAATGGCTCATGTAGTGATCTGCTTATTAAAGTAGTTCTGAGACTAGATCAGAGAGGTGGTTGAATACTTCTCGTCTTGACGAACTAGGACGCCAGACCAGTCCAATCAACCGATATGCGCTTTGACCAGGCGGTTCAACGATCACCAGGTTCTGGTTATCAAGCAAACCATGATCAATAGCCATTTGAGGAATAAATGTGGTACCCAGACCGTTAGCCACCATCTGAACTAACGTATGCAGACTGGTAGCCATAAATGGATTTATTTTTTCCTTATCGGTTAACTTACACGCAGAAACAGCGTGCTCAGTCAAACAATGCTCATTTTCTAACAGAAAAACCGATTCATCAGGTAGGTCATCATATCTTATTGGTACCCGGATGCCATTGGCCTGATTGCGGCTTAAAATCATTTTAAACGGGTCTTTTCCGACAATTCGACTTTTCATTCCGCCGATTTCAACAGGAAGAGCAAGCACCAAAACATCCAATTCGCCATTTTTCAGCGCTGATAATAAATTTGTTGTGGTATCTTCTCTTAACAGCAAATGCAGTTTTGGAGAACGGATATTCACTTCCTGAACCAAGTCACCTAATAAAAACGGGGCAATCGTTGGAATACATCCAAGTTTGACCTGCCCTTCCATCAGGTCCCCCTGACCCAACCGACCTAACTCAATCAGATCTTGTCCTTTGGCTAATAATTCTCTACCCTGCCTGACAACTTGTTCACCTGCGAAAGTAAACACTAACGGACTTTTCTTGTCTTTCTTTTCGTATAAAGGACAACCAATCATGTCTTCAAGATTCTGGATGCCTTTACTTAGCGTGGACTGACTGACAAAACAGCGATCGGCTGCATCACTAAAATGACGAGTCTCATATAACGTTACCAGATAGTGAAGTTGTTTTAAGTTGGGCCACTTATTCATAGAAAACTCAATAACCTATTTATTTTCTGAACTCTTGTTCACAAATTAAACTCATCGTTTTTTTCGATTAAGTTAATCTATTTAATTCGCTTTTTTCTATACTACAATTTGTTCTATAGTTTGTCTTGTACAAACACGGACCAAACACAAAACGCATAATTAAACGCGTAAAGTTTGGAAGCAATTAATACTATTAGGAGCAAAATAATGGTACTAGTAGGTCGTCAAGCCCCTGATTTTACTGCTGGAGCTGTCCTAGGTAATGGTGAAATCGTTGATAACTTTAATCTTAAAGAATTCATCAAAGGTAAAAAAGCAGTTCTATTTTTCTACCCACTAGATTTCACTTTCGTTTGCCCATCTGAAATTATTGCATTCGACAAACGTCTGGCTGATTTCCAGGAAAAAGGTTGTGAAGTAATCGGTGTTTCTATCGACTCTGTATTCTCTCACAACGCATGGCGTAACACTGCTGTAGATAAAGGCGGTATCGGTGAAGTAAAATATCCACTAGTAGCGGATACTACTCACGAAGTTGTTGCAGCATATGACGTTGTAGATCCAAATGGTCCTGGAATCGCACTGCGTGGTTCTTTCTTAATCGATGAAGACGGTGTTGTTCGTCATCAGGTTATCAATGATGGTCCTCTTGGCCGTAACATCGACGAAATGCTACGTATGGTTGATGCACTGGCATTCCACCAGGAACACGGAGAAGTATGTCCTGCTCAATGGGAAAAAGGTAAATCTGGTATGAAAGCATCTCCGGATGGTGTAGCCGCTTACCTGTCTGAGCACACAGCTGACCTGGACAAAAAATAAAACTTTAGAGTTTGCACTCAACAACAAACTCTGAGGTTGGAATTAAAAAGCAAAAAATAACTATCAGCCAAAAATACAAGTAAAGTCTAATTAAAATCGAGGCATATGCCTCGATTTTTTATTTTTTGAATACAATCAATTTTACTTCAAAAGCTCATCAATCGACTGTTCACCTAAATGTCGGACATCTTTGCCTTTAACAAAATAAATGATGTACTCACAAATATTTTGACAACGGTCACCAACCCGCTCAATAGCTCTGGCCGACCACATCACCTGCAGTATGTGAGGAATATTTTTGGTATCCTCCATCATATAGGTCATAAGCTGACGAATAACCGCTTCGTATTCACGATCTAATTTATCGTCCTCTTTATGTAACCGGGCTGCAGATTCAACATCCATTCGGGCAAATGCATCTAACACCTCATGCAACATAACCACTGCCTGACGGCACAGCGGCTCCAGAGAAACATGGAATTTACGTGCTTCATTTAATGGTGATTCAATCACAACCCGAGCCATTTTGGTTGCAACATCGCCAATTCGTTCCAAATCCGTAATGGTTTTGATGATAGCAATAATCAAACGCAGATCTTTTGCTGTTGGCTGTCGCTTGGCAATAATCCGTGTACAAGCTTCATCGATAGAGACCTCCATCGTATTGACTTTGAGATCTTCTCCAACCACTTTTTTTGCCAACATTGAATCTTGTTTGTTCAAGGCTTTCATTGCCAATGTAAGCTGCTGTTCGACCAGCCCGCCCATAGCCAGAACATGGCTTCGGATAGCTTCTAACTCCGCATTGAATTGTCCGGATATATGTCGCCCTATTTGCATTGTTTAACTACCCCTTTGACAATAGATTATCCATATCTGCCTGTAATGTAATCTTCCGTCTGTTTCTTTGCCGGAGATGTAAAGATTGAATCTGTATCTGAATATTCAATCAGTTTCCCCATATGAATGAAAGCAGTATGATCGCTCACCCTGGCAGCCTGCTGCATGTTATGGGTTACTATCACAACTGTATATTTCTCTTTTAACTCATTAATCAGCTCTTCGATAGTTAACGTTGAGATAGGATCCAGTGCCGATGTAGGCTCATCTAACAACAAAATTTCCGGCTCGATAGCGATTGCTCTGGCAATGACGAGTCGCTGTTGCTGCCCACCAGACAGGCCGAAAGCATTTTCATGTAACCTGTCTTTGACCTCTTTCCATAATGCAGCAGCACGAAGTGCTCTCTCTACTGTATCATCCAATACCCGGGTATCTTTAATTTTCTGTAACCGAAGTCCGTAAACAACATTTTCATAAATAGATTTAGGAAACGGATTAGGTCTCTGGAAAACCATTCCGACACGTCGTCTTAAAGTCGGCACATCAACGTCATGCGAATAGATATCTTTACCGTGTAACTTTATCTGACCTTCTACTAGGCATCCTTCTACCAGATCATTCATACGATTCATACAACGCAGTAAGGTCGATTTTCCGCAGCCTGAAGGACCTATAAATGAAGTCACCTGTCCTTTAGGTATGCGCATTGAAATATCTTTCAGTGTCTGAGCAGACTGATAAAAAAGATTCAGATGTTCAATTTCAATCGCAGTATGTTGTTCACTGAGATTGTTTACATCAAGTACATTTCCAAAACCCAATGGGGAAGTTAACGGCATAACAACTAATCCTGTCCTAACGTTCTGTATTTTTCCCGCAAATTATTTCTAATCCGGATTGCAGTTAAATTCAGTGTAACAATAACAACCACAAGCAGAAAAGCAGTTGCAAAAACTAATGGCCTTGCAACTTCAATATTACTCGTCTGAAACCCCACATCATAAATATGAAAACCCAGATGCATAAATTTACGTTCCAAATGGATATAAGGAAACGTACCGTCAACAGGTAAATCAGACGTATATTTTACTACCCCAACCAACATCAATGGTGCAACTTCACCTGCAGCTCGGGCAATGGCCAGAATGAGGCCGGTAATAATTGCCGGTGATGCCATTGGTAATACCACCCGCATAATGGTTTCAAACTGTGTCGCACCTAAAGCCAATGAACCATGTCTGACCGATACAGGAATACGGCTTAACCCTTCTTCTGTAGATACAATAACCACAGGTAAAGTCAGTACGGCTAATGTTAAAGCTGACCACAGGATCCCAGGGGTTCCAAATGTTGGAACCGGGAGTGAGTCTGAATAAAACAGGTGATCAATACCAGAACCTATAGTGTAAACAAAGAACCCCAACCCAAAAACACCATAAACAATGGACGGAACCCCAGCCAGATTAATAACTGCAATGCGAATAAAGCGCGTGAAAATATTATCCTTGCCATATTCATGAAGATAAATCGCCCCCACAACACCAAGTGGCATAACAATTATCGACATCAGAATGACCAACAGAATAGTGCCAAATATTGCAGGGAAGACACCACCTTCTGAATTGGCTTCTCTGGGATCACCACTTACAAATAACCAAACCTGATGTCCCCAATGAACTAATTTGGCTGATAAACTCATATCATTTGGGAACCAGGCATCTAAAATTTCGCTGACAGGTATAGAAACTGTCTTTCCTTTCCCATACTCAAGTGTCAGCCATTGTTTCTTTAATGAAGATTTAAGTTTATCCAGCTCACTCTGCACCTGAATCAATTCAATGTCTAACGCTTTCCTTTTGACATCATAATGTGCCAGATAAGCAGCGTTCAGCTTGTTATGTAACTCTTTTTCTTTTCTTTCTTTCTTTAGAGAATCAAGAGCACCACTAATTTTATGAACCTTCTCTTTTATTAATAAAGATATCTGTTCTCTAACCTGATTGGCTTCTTCAATTCCTTTATCTAACTGTTCACTAATATTTTCAGACGAAGCGCCACCAGATGAGTGATAACTGACGGGTTTGCCAAAAAACTGTCCGTTTCTCACTCTATCCAGAACAACCCAACCACTGGGTTGAGTTGTCGAAACAATTTCATAATCAAACAAGGTTGTAAAATCTAGCGGTAACAATTCCCTGTTCGCCGTTTTTATATGTAATCGTTTAACGGAATCATCGCCTTGTAACATTTTTTCTTTTGCTACAGGCAAATACTGAATACGGGACAACGGAATAGATTCTGTATCATAAAGCTGACCGATGATAAGCTGATGAGCGGTTGTTTCCCATTGGTAAAGCGGTGATGGCCAGAAATAAATAAGACCTTTCCAGCCAATCAATAATAACAGTCCCATTATGGCTAACAGACAGAAACTAACCGCTCCTCCGGTTAACCATATCCAGGGAGCCCCGGAGCGAAACCATCGGACAAAAGAAAAAGGAAGTTGAATCGCTTTAAAGGGCACGATATTTCTCCCTTAAGCGTAAACGAATCCACTCAGCTAATGAATTTACAATAAAAGTAAATACAAACAGGATTAAAGCCGCTAAAAATAAAATTCGATAATGAGAGCTGCCAACTTCTGATTCAGGTAATTCTACGGCAATAGTAGCAGCCAGTGTTCTCATACCTTCTAATATATTCCAGTCCATTATCGGGGTATTACCCGTCGCCATCAGTACGATCATTGTCTCACCGACAGCCCGACCTAACCCCATCATAATGCCAGAAAAAATCCCCGGACTCGCGGTCTGTAACACAACATGTTTCAGTGTTTGCCATTGAGTCGCACCTAATGCCAACGATGCATCAGACAGATGTTTAGGAACGGAAAACACAGCATCTTCCGCAATAGTAAAAATTGTGGGAATAACAGCAAAGCCCATCGCTAAACCTACCACTAATGCATTGCGCTGATCAAAATTAAAGCCGTAGTCAGCAAGAAATACCCGGATATCACCACCAAATAACAAGCGTTCAATATCGAAACTAAGAGGTAAAACGATCATCATAACGATAATTAAAGAAGGAAATAGAACAAGAGTATGCCAACCTCGTTTGGTCCAGCGATTATAGCGTTTAGGCAATAATCGCCATAACGCTCCGACAATAATGGCAGAAACAGGCAATACGAACACCATTAAGACGGTCATAACCAAATGACTTTCAACAAGAGGAGCAAACCACAAACCAGCCAGAAATCCGATAATAACTGTAGGCAGAGCTTCCATTAATTCAATCGTCGGCTTTACCACCCGACGCATTTTTGGCGTCATAAAATAGGCGGTATAAATAGCCGCAAAGATCGCTATCGGTACAGAAAACAGCATGGCATAAAGTGCCGCTTTTATCGTACCAAAAGCAATCGGGACCAAACTAAATTTAGGCTCGAATGTGTCACTTGCAGACGTTGATTGCCAGATATATTCCGGCTCTGGATAGTTTTCATACCAAACTTTATTCCACAAAGCAGAAAAAGAAACATCCGGAAAACCAAGATCGACATCAGCAAGGTAAATATTCCCCTGATTGAAAGTAACCAGTTTTCGTTCATCTTTTGAAAATGCTGCCAACGCAGGCACACTCCGATAGGCTCTTTCAAATAAAATCAGTTTTTCACTGGTGGTAAAATAACTATGTACGCTTCCGTTTTCATAAAAGGCAAAAAAACCTTTTGAGTACATATTTGGCAGAATAAAACTCAGATTGCTGCCCAACGAAAAGTCTCTGATATGGGTAAGCTTACGATGACCATCCTTCAGAACATCAAACCATTGAATAACTTTACCGTCAGCATAAACGGTCAACAGAGAACTTGCTCCTGGTAATAATTGCATCGATACCGCACTGGTATTTTTCTGGGATATATCGATAACTTCACGAATATATGGCTGGCTGCCATCTATTTTTGCAACCATCAACTCATTACCAGATTCCCTGATATACACAGTGTTTCCATCTGGAGTGATACGAAGCTCTTCAATATTAGAAAATATTCCGGATAAGGTCTCAATTTTTGGTTGTGTTACGGAATCATCAAGTGGCTGAACAGCCCAGTGCAATTTTCCCAAATGATCATAAGTCACGATGGTCAATTTGTCTGAACCAATAGTAAAACTGCTTTTTTCCGAACTTTTTATTAATTCCTGTAACGGCGCAGATAATGAAATATGCTCTACAAAAGGGCGAGAAAGGGTTTCATTGACGGAATGTGTATTAGAAAAATGCGGCGTAATTAGAAGACTTTGACCGCTTTCCCCTATAACCAGAAACCCGTTTTCAGTTGTTGAGCGATACCATTTAACTGGTTTAAACGGTAATTCACCGAAAACAGTATCCGTTTTTTGCTGTAAAAGAGACAGAAATGCGGTCTTACCTGACTCATCCACAATAAACGCAGACTGACCATATTCGTCTGTAGTCAGAAAAATAGGAGCATTACCAGGAACAGCTAACTGCCTTTTTTCTATATTAAAAGTTGCATCTGAAAATAATGGTAATGCAACCCATATCAAATAAACAAAGATTAAAACTAAAGCGCCAAGCACACTTACACCTCCGGCAGTGATCGCATATCGAGCAAGTCGATCTTTAACCAACCGGATTCGGTCTGAAGATTTTAATAAAAATTTAATTTGGGGCATGTCATACCATACAACACAATGCTCTTCTGATTTTATGTCAGTCAGGTGACATTTTTATTACAAAAAAGACTTAACTCTATGAAATAGAAAAAAATGATATTCGAGCACAAAATGCAATAAAAGTGTAACAATTTGCACATACTTTTTATTACTGTTTGAGTAACATATCTAAATCTTCCCTTTACGTTGCTCAGTTTGTTATCACTTATGAACACCATCGAAGAATTATTCAAGGAACCACCAATGAGCTCGGAAAAGCTGTATATAGAAAAAGAACTAAGTTGGCTGTCTTTTAACGAACGCGTATTGCAGGAAGCCGCTGATAAAACCGTTCCTCTGATAGAACGAGTTCGCTTTCTTGGCATATTTCACAGTAACTTAGACGAATTTTATAAAGTAAGGTTTGCTGATGTCAAACGCCGGATTTTGATTGATACTGAGCGTGGCGGAAAGAACACATGCAGTCTCAAATACTTACTGACTAAAATGCAAAACAAAGCTCTTAAGCTCAATGAAAATTTTGACGAACTCTATAATGATCTAATAAAAGACATGGCGCGTCGAAAAATTTTCTTAGTGAATGAAAGTCAGCTCGATGAATATCAACAAAATTGGGTAAAAAATTATTTTAATGACAAAGTTCTTCCTCACATCATTCCATGGTTAATTAGTGACAGTGCCGATATTCTGCACTATATAAAAGATGAATGTGCTTACATTGTAGTTGATGTAAAAAAAGATAACGTTTCTCAATATGCACTTATAGAAATCCCAACCGATCAGTTGCCAAGATTCATCATGGTTCCAGAACAAAAAGGCAAGCGACGTAAAACCATTATCTTACTCGATAACATAATTCGCTTCTGCCTGGATGATATTTTCCGAGGATTTTTTGAATATGATGAGCTCAACGGCTACGCGATGAAAATGACTCGTGATGCCGAGTATGACCTGAGTAACGAAGTGGAATACAGCTTGCTTGAACAGATGTCGGAAGGCTTGAATCAACGTCTGACTGCAATGCCGGTGCGTTTTGTTTATGAAAAAGAAATGCCAGAAGAAATGCTGTCACTTCTTTGCGAAAAATTAGAAATTTCCGACTACGACAGCCTAGTTGCCGGTGGTCGTTATCACAACTTTAAAGACTTTACTTCATTTCCGAACGTTGGCCGGGAATATTTAGAAAACAAACCTCTTCCGCCAATGAAGTGCGCCGATTTTGAAGGCTTTGCCAATAAATTTGATGCCATAAAAGCTCAGGATATCTTACTTCATTACCCATATCACTCTTTTGACCATATAACTGAATTGGTTCGTCAGGCTTCATTTGACCCTAAAGTTCTCGGCATCAAAATTAATATTTATCGTGTAGCCAAAGATTCTCGTTTGATGCACTCACTTATTGATGCAGTCCATAATGGCAAAAGCGTAACAGTAGTGGTTGAGCTGCAGGCACGATTTGATGAAGAAGCCAATATTGAATGGTCAAAATTACTGACTGAATCAGGTGTTCAGGTTATTTTCGGTGCACCCGGACTCAAAATTCACGCGAAGCTATTGCTGATAAATCGCAAAGAAGGTGATGAAGTCAAAAGATATGCCCATATCGGTACAGGGAATTTCCACGAAAAAACAGCCAAAATATATACCGATTTTGCGCTGTTAACTGCAGAACCGGAAATCACAAACGAAGTCCGAAATGTTTTCAACTACATTCAAAACCCTTATCGGCGCTACCAGTTCAATCATTTAATTGTTTCACCACACAACTCCAGAAGCAGATTATACCGTCTGATCGATAGAGAAATTAACAATACTAAAGACGGCAAAAAAGCAGCTCTGACAGTAAAAGTAAATAATCTGGTTGATAATGGTCTTATCAGTAAACTCTACGATGCAAGTAGTGCCGGCGTGCAGATAAAAATGATTATCCGAGGTATGTGTTCTTTAGTTCCCGGAGTAAAAGGACTCAGTGAGAATATTAAAATCATTAGTATTATTGACCGTTTTCTTGAACACCCACGTGTTTTTGTCGCACATAATGACGGCAATCCAGAAGTTTACATATCTTCTGCAGACTGGATGACGCGTAATATCGATCACAGGATTGAAGTTGCGACACCAATACGTGACGAACGCTTAAAACAGCGTATTATGGACATATTAAATATCCATTTTACCGATACTGTTAAAGCTCGTGTTATTGATAAAGATATGAGTAATACTTATGTAAGCCGTGGGAATAAGAGAAAAATACGTTCTCAGGTTGCTATCTACAATTACATCAAATCAATCGAGAGAAAAACACGCAGAATAAAGGAACAAGAACAAGTACAACATGAATGATACTGATAACTCTCGCTACATTGCAGCCATTGATTTGGGTTCGAATAGTTTCCATATGGTCGTTGCTAAAATAGTAAACAACGACCTGCAATTAGTAAGCAGACATAAACAACGTGTACACCTTGCTTCAGGCCTGAATGAAAACAAGATCCTCGATGAAAGTGCAATACAACGTGGCCTTGACTGTCTGGCCATGTTTGCAGAACGTATACAGGGATTTAGTGATCAAGATGTGCGTATTGCAGCAACACATACATTACGTCAGGCATACAACCGTAATGAATTTTTAACCAGAGCCAGAGAAGTCATCCCCTACCCGATTGAAATCATTCCCGGAATCGAAGAAGCTCGTCTGATTTATCTGGGTGTTGCTCATACCCAACCTCAATCCGATGCCATGCTTGTCGTTGACATTGGTGGCGGTAGTACCGAAATGATCATTGGTCAGGGATTCGAACCGCAACTAGTCAATAGCGTTCAGATGGGATGTGTTAGTTATACCGATCGTTTCTTTACCAAAGGCAAGATAACAGAAAAAGCATTTCATAAAGCAACACTTGCTGCAGAACAAAAATTAGAGCCGCTGGCAGCTTTATATCGTCGTCTTGGATGGCAAACAGCTTTCGGTTCATCCGGTACAACCAAAGCCATTCGGGATGCTTTAATTAGCATTGGCTTTGATGATGGTATTCTCACCGAAGAACGTTTAAATGCTCTCATAGAGAAAATGCTAAAATATCCGACAATGGATGATATTGATCTGAAAAGTGTATCTGATGAAAGAAAGATGGTCTTTATCGCCGGTCTTGCCATCATGTATGCGATTTTTAAATCATTAAAAATCAAAGAAATGCATTTTTCTGATGGTGCATTAAGAGAAGGACTTTTGTACGAAGTCGAAGATGCATTCAAGTATGAAGATATTCGTATCAGAACGACTGAGAACCTGGCAAATAAACACTATGTCGATTTACCTCATGCACATAATGTTAAGCAATTAGCCTGTGAGCTTTTCCAACAAGCAAGTCCTCAGCTTAATTTACCTAAAAAAGCACTTGATGAACTGTTTTCATTGCTAAAATGGGCAGCGCTATTACACGAAGTCGGCCTGAGTATGAGTCTGCAAGGCTACCATAAACACTCAGCCTACATTCTTCGTTATACCAATATGCCGGGTTTTAATAGCGAACAACAACTGGTTCTTTCTACTCTGGCTCGTTTCCACAGAAAGGCTCTGAAGCTTGGTGAAATGACTGAGTTCAGTTTGTTTAAGAAAAAACATATCATTCAGTTAATCCGTATATTGCGACTTGCGGTATTACTAAACGGACAACGAAGTGATACGCCGCTGCCTAAAGTTACCATTGATATCTCTAAAGATGATGAATGGTCTTTATTATGTGATGATGAAAACTGGCTTATCGACAACCGCATCCTTGATGCAGATTTGATAAATGAAAAAGCCTACTGGGAAAATGCTGGCTGGGTATTAAATATTGCTCACCAGCCAATAACAGCAACTAATGAAGACTAAGCCCGACTTTATTTAATTCTTCCTCGGCCACTTCTGGTGCAACCGGAATATATCCATCTTTTGCAACCAGCTGCTGGCCTTGTTTAGAATAGATAAAGCGAACAAATTCTCTTTCTAATGGTGTTAAAGGTTGATTCGGTCTTTTATTTACGTACAGGTATAGGTAACGAGATAAAGGATATTTCCCCGAAATTATATTACCTTTCGTTGGCGCAATATAATCATCCCCATCTTTAGCGACAGGAACCAGTCTCACCCCGGAAACCATATACCCCATTCCAGAATAACCAATAGTGTTAATCGATGAGGAAACCGATTGGACAACAGAAGCAGATCCCGGTTGTTCGTTCACATTCGTTGCAAAGTCACCGCCACATAATGCTGTCTTTTTGAAGTAACCATAGGTTCCGGATACAGAATTACGGCTAAAAAGCTGAACTGAACGTTTAGCCCAGTCATAGGGGATACCAAGCTGCTTCCAACTAGTAATACGCTGCTTTGCACCACATAGCATAGTGGCAGAAAACATTGCGTCAATCTGTTGATAATTCAGACCTTTTATTGGGTTATCTTTATGAACAAAGATACCAATGGCATCAATTGCAACACGTAATTGTGTCGGCTTATAACCATAAGCATTTTTAAATGCTTCAATTTCACGCCCACGCATAGGCCGACTCATTGGCCCAAACTGAGCAGTTCCTTCTGTAAGCGAAGGAGGTGCAGTCGATGAACCTGAAGCCTGAACCTGAGCATTTACCATAGGATAATACGACTTAAAGTCTTCGATCCATAATGTTGTAATACCCGCTAAGGTATCAGAGCCGACGGTTAGCAGGATTCCGGAAATTTCAGGAACCTTTTCATAATCTTTTAATTCTGGCTCTTTCGCAGCAACAGCAAAAGAAAAAAAATTCAAAAGCAGAACAACGATATTTATGTGTTTCATTTATTAACAACTAATCTTTTTGGCAATACAAATGAAAATTTACTGCCGACACCAACTTTACTTTGAATTTCAAGCTGAGAATCATGGTGTGATAGAGCATGTTTAACAATCGCTAACCCAAGACCACTCCCACCAGTATCCCTTGATCTGGCCTTATCAACCCGATAAAAACGCTCTGTTAAACGATGCAGGTGCTGAGGCTCAATTCCATCACCAGTATCTTCCACCTCCAGGCAGGCTGCTTGCTGAGTGTTTTTGAACCAACGAACCCGAATTTCAGATCCGGCAGAAGTATATTTAACTGCGTTATACACTAAATTGGAGATAGCACTTCTCAGCTGATCTTCATCACCATAAACCTGCAGAGATTTGTCAGTTTCAAAATGAAATTCATGAGCTTGATCGCCACTGAGACTTTTCGCTTCTTTTTCCAGAATATCAAGCATTGCCGGAACATCCACGACGTCTTCAAAATCATCCGTTGATGCAGCTTCAATTTTTGATAGTGTCAGTAATTGATTGACCAGACTATTCATTCTGTTTAGTTGTTGAGTCATCACCCCATGAGCTTTCGTCCACATAGGACCAACCAGCATATCAGGATCTTCTGTCATTTCCAGATATCCCTGAAGCACAGTCATTGGCGTTCGTAGTTCATGCGATACATTGGCAAAGAAATTACGTCGCATGCCTTCCAGTTGCTTAAGCTGCGTCACATCACGTACAACCAGCAGATGCTCACCCTCAGTATAGGGAACAATACGCAATTCCAACATTTTTTCAGCATTGATCGGTGAACGAATATCCAGAGGTTCGTCAAAATTTCTTTTATTCAGATACTTAATAAAATCAGGTGTTCTGAGTAAATTGGAAATTGGCTGGTTTTCATCATCAGGCCAGCGGAAACCAAGTAAATGCTGTGCTAATTTGTTACACCAGACTATATTCCCTTCGTCTCTAAAGACAACTACAGCATCCGGGAGCGATTCTGCACCATTACGATACCGACGGATTAAACTGGTTAACTCTTTACGCTTACGTCTGTGTCGTTGATGTAAGCGGTAAATGCCGTTAAACAAAGACTCCCAGTTCCCCGTACCGGAAGGAGGAGTCAGTCGCTTATCATCCCAAAGCCAAACAGATAAACGGACCTGATTATTCAGATGCCACAGAAGCTGAACAGCCGTCGCTGCAAACAACAGCCACGGCATGTAACCAAAGATCCATCCGATGATAACCCAGGGAAGGTAAAAAAAAGCCAGCTCCCAGGCCAGCCTTTTCCATGTAAGACGTTCAACCATTATGATCCTTAACTGAACCCAGACTTATGATTTGGTTGAAAAACGATAACCGGCGCCGCGGACAGTCTGAATTAATTTATCATGACCGGCGTCTTCCAGACACTTACGTAAACGACGAATATGAACATCAACAGTCCGATCCTCGACGTAAACGTTAGTACCCCATACGTTATTCAACAGTTGCTCACGACTGTAAACTCGTTCTTGATGAGTCATAAAGAAATGCAGCAGCTTAAATTCCGTTGGTCCCATATCCAATGCCTGATCATGTGCTGTAACCCGGTGAGAAACAGGATCTAACTGCAGCCCTTGAACATCAATAACATCTTCAACCGATGTTGGTGTCACCCTGCGAATAACCGCTTTTAAGCGAGCAACCAGCTCCTTCGGAGAAAATGGTTTAGTAATATAGTCATCCGCACCAACTTCAAGGCCTCGAACTTTATCTTCTTCTTCACCACGAGCGGTGAGCATCACAACAGGAATATTGCGCGTCAGTTCTTCGCGCTTCATGTGTTTAATAAAGTTAATACCACTACCACCAGGAAGCATCCAGTCTAACAAAACAAGGTCTGGATAGGGTTCTGCTAAACGATTTATCGCTGTGTCATAATCTTCAGCTTCCACGGCCTGATAACCTTTCTGTTCGAGCACAAAACAGAGCATCTCCCGAATCGGAGCTTCATCCTCGACTACCAGAATCCTTCTAGACATAAAGCACTCACCTTTAGTTTTTTTATCAATCGTTTTATTATCAACGCAATGCATTATTAAAGATAATTATGACACTTTTGTGACCCTTGAAAACAAATTTTCATATAATTTTAGCAACAAATTCATTGTTCTATTTAAAAAATGCGATAAGACTTTCTCGCATTATTAGCTTAATATGTCGGCCCAACACAGGAGCTTAAGAGAAAATTATGTGGTTTAAAAACGCTATCGTTTATCGGGTAAATAAAGATATAAAATTCGATGAAAATCAATTAGAAAAACAACTATCAGAGTTTCATTTTACGCCTTGTGGCAGCCAGGATAAACAAAAGTTTGGCTGGGTTCATGCGATGGGAAAAGCGGGTAACATGATGACTCATGTTGCTGACGGAAACATTCTTTTATGCGCAAAAAAAGAAGAAAAAATGCTACCGGCATCTGTCATAAAAGAATCTTTAAGTAACAAAATTGAAATACTTGAAGCAGAAGAAGGCCGTCCACTTAAGAAAAAAGAAAAAGATACCATTAAGGAAGATATTATTATCGACCTTCTACCCAGAGCATTTTGTAAAAGCCAGCTTATCTACGTACTGATTATGCCTGCGCATAATCTTATTGTTGTCGATGCAAGCAGTTATAAAAAAGCCGAAGATGTGATCGCTCTATTAAGAAAATCAATGGGAAGCCTTCCCGTTGTTCCAGCCATTCCGGAAACAGCGATAGAGACAACCCTAACTTCCTGGATTCAAACCAAGCAGATGCCTGTCGGCTTTGACATTATGGCAGAAGCAGAATTGAAATCATTACTGGATGATGGTGCAACAATTCGCTGTAAAAATCAGGATCTGACCAGTGATGAAATTCTCAAGCATATTGAGTCAAATAAAGTGATAACGAAACTGGCATTAAACTGGCAGGACCGTATTTCATTTGTCCTTGCCGAAGATGCCACACTAAAACGCCTGTCTTATAGTGATGATCTGAAAGATCAACACGATGATATTCCAAGAGAAGATCATGCGGCCCGGTTTGATGCCGACTTTTCTTTGTTATGCGGAGAACTTGGTGCTCTTCTGCCTAATTTATATGAAGTATTAGGTGGTTTGCCAGGACAGGAATAGTCTTCAGATAGACATGTAACATTTCAGGGAGCAGCTTAGCTCCCTTTTCTCTGCATAAGAAACATCAACAGCCTCTAGCCATTCATCCCTATTTGACGTAAAATTTGCGCCCTCTCAATACCATTAGGTGGTATTGACCTGACTTGTGATCAGATTTTTTGGAAAGAGCAATGACTACAGAAAAAACTTTCGTTCCGGAGCTATTATCGCCAGCCGGAAGCCTAAAAAACATGCGCTATGCATTTGCCTATGGTGCTGATGCCGTATACGCAGGCCAGCCTCGTTACAGCCTTCGCGTCCGTAATAATGAATTCAACCACGAAAACCTAAAAATAGGGATTGATGAAGCCCACGCTCAAGGTAAACATTTTTACGTTGTATGCAACATCCAGCCGCATAACTCAAAATTAAAAACCTTTATCCGGGACCTGAAACCAGTAGTTGATATGGGCCCAGATGCGCTGATCATGTCAGATCCAGGTCTCATCATGATGGTTCGTGAAGCGTTTCCTGATATGGATGTTCATTTATCTGTACAGGCAAATGCTGTTAACTGGGCATCCGTTAAATTCTGGGAAACACAAGGGATTACTCGTGTAATCGTATCCCGTGAATTATCTCTGGAAGAAATTGAAGAGATCCGTCAACAATGTCCTAACATCGAAATCGAAGTTTTTGTCCACGGCGCTTTATGTATGGCTTATTCTGGCCGTTGTCTGCTTTCCGGATACATAAATAAACGCGATCCAAACCAGGGCACCTGCACTAACGCCTGTCGCTGGGAATATAAGGTAGAACAAGGTAAAGAAGACGATGCAGGTCAAATCGTCGAACAGTTTGATCCCAATGCAGCCCAAGCAATTGAAGTACAGGAAGAACGCCCGGATAATACTATCGGCTTGGGTAAACCATCTGATGATGTTGTCCTGCTTTCAGAAAGCCATCGCCCTGAAGATAAAATGGCCGCATTTGAAGATGAGCATGGTACCTACATCATGAACTCGAAAGATCTCCGCGCAATTCAACATGTAGACCGATTAACAAAGATGGGTATCAACTCCCTGAAAATAGAAGGAAGAACTAAATCTTTCTATTACTGTGCCCGTACAGCTCAGGTGTATCGCAAAGCGATCGACGATGCCGTTGCTGGTAAACCATTTGATGAAAGCCTGATGACAACCCTGGAAAGTCTTGCTCACCGTGGTTATACCGAAGGATTCCTACGCCGTCATACTCACGATGCTTATCAAAATTATGATTACGGCTATTCAATCTCTGATTCACAACAATTTGTTGGTGAATTTACCGGAAAACGCCGCGGTGCTCTCGCTGAAGTAGAAGTGAAAAACAAATTCTGTATTGGTGACAGCTTAGAGTTAATGACACCTAAAGGTAACATTGTATTTACGCTTGAAGCTATGGAAAACCGCAAATCTCAACCTGTTGATGATGCAAAAGGTAACGGACATTTTGTCTTTATTCCTGTACCTCAGGATTTAGATCTGGATTATGCATTATTAATGCGTAACTTAAAGGCCGGACAAGATACCCGTAACCCAACAGGTAAGTAGGATGGCTTTACTTATTACCAGTAAATGTACCAATTGCGATATGTGTGAGCCTGAGTGCCCAAACAATGCAATCTCTTTTGGTGAAAGCATTTATGAAATAGATCCTGCTCTATGTACGGAATGTAAAGGCCACTATGATCAGCCAACCTGTCAATCAGTGTGCCCTATTACAAACTGTATAATTACAGACCCAGAACACGTAGAGACTGAAGAAGAACTTTTAGAAAAGTTTGTGATTATCCAAGGTCTTGCTTAAAGCAAACGCCCAATCAATTGATTGGGCGTTTTGCTAAAATCTGTTAACACAATTTGCAGAATTATCTCTTAGCCAAACCTTTTGAATTTAAATACCCCAAAATATGTGGTCGGGATTCTTTTGTGAGCTTGGCTGTCGCTTCTTCTGACCAACCAGATACTTTGGAATTACTTGAACGAGACTGATAATACTCTTGCATGATTTTATCATAAGAACTAATAAGTTCTTTATCTAACGGCTGATAGCTGTTTTCATGCACGACTATTTCCAGAGGTAATCTTGGTTTGAGTTGTGGATTTTGGTCTGGGTAGCCTAAACATAAGCCAAACAGAACCGCACAGTGCTCAGGCAAACCCAGTAATTTATCTGCTTCAGCTGCACCATTTCTTAATCCACCTATGTATACACCACCAAGTCCCAAAGACTCTGCAGCAAGCAGACAGTTTTGTCCCATAATACCGGCATCCACAGCGCCGATTAAAGTCAATTCCATATAATCACTTTTAATTTCAGGATTAAGTTCAAAGTGACGATGATAATCAATGCAGAAAACTAAAAATTCAGCTGCCGATTCAACATATGACTGGTTACCAGCAAACTGAGCCAG
The DNA here is from genome assembly GCA_963676525.2 of uncultured Vibrio sp. Lineage (GTDB taxonomy): Bacteria > Pseudomonadota > Gammaproteobacteria > Enterobacterales > Vibrionaceae > Vibrio. Next base: position 359,582 of record CAXXNB010000011.1, on the reverse strand, counting down.
TTTTGAACGTTTTTCTTTGTCTGTTACCCGAATAATAGAAATAACTTGTAATAAACTTGAAGAAGACGCTGCAATGCCAGCCTGAAGAATAGAATCTAACTTTTCTTGTTCAATAGGTTGTGTTGTAAAAGACCGAATAGAGCGATGCTTCATTATTGTATCAATCACTGATGTCATTTCTTTTCCTTTTAGTCTTTGCCTTTGTTATTCCAATTATTTTAATCATTCAGAAAAATAAAACATCAACTTTATAATTTCACTCATTGGCCTACTTATCTTAGTATATACTGATACAATCAAAGCACCGATACAGGTTAAATCTTAACTTTTAGTTGTAGAGAAACACTGATGCTTACAGATTTATCATCCGAACAATATTTTAAAATTCTCGATTCTCTTCCTGACCATGTTTTCATTTTTTCAGAACAGGGAGAATATTTGCATGTATTTGGTGGGATTGATAATCATGTTGGCTCCGATTGCAAAGAATATATTGGCAAAAATTTATATGACGTTATGCCATCAGATATGGCAGTTAAATTCCATAATTACATCAAGGCAACTCTAAAAACCAATCAAACTCAATATGTTAAATACTCATTTAACAATGCTCATTTAGAAGTATTACCTTTTGAATCCGAAGCTCACAATGAACTATGGGTTGAAGGCATTCTGAAACCTTTCATCATGGATTGTGGTAACAGAGTAGTTATCTGGACAGCCAGAAATGTGACGGATAAACATTTCATGGAAGTAAAATTAAAAGAATGGTCAGAGATAGATGAGCTAACCGGAATACTTAACCGCCGAATATTTATGTCTCACCTTTCTATGGCAATAAAATCGTATCCAAAATGCAATACAGATACCTCCTTCCTTATGCTTGATATCGACCATTTTAAAAAAATTAATGATCATTTCGGACATCAAATTGGTGATTATATCATCAAGCATGTGACTAATATCTGCCAGTTAGAACTTCGTGACATTGATATTATAGGACGAATCGGTGGTGAAGAATTTGCTATTATCCTGAATAATACATGTGAGCAAAAAGCTTATGATATAGCAAATCGCTTGAGACTCCGAATACAAAATACCCCTTATGAATTAAACGATTCCTCCATCACAGTAACTATCAGCATTGGGCTTTCGCAGTTGCAAGAGAGCGATCATGAATACAAAGATGTATTCAGTCGTTCAGATAAAGCCATGTATTACTCGAAAAGAAAAGGGAGAAATCGGGTCAGTATTTATGACTCAACGCTGATGAGTGATATAGACTCTACGTCTTTTTAAAAATATCCAAAATTATAATCTAAACGTAAAAAGCCCCAGTCTTTCGACTAAGGCTTAGTATTAATGGCAGGGGTGGAGAGATTCGAACTCCCAACACGCGCGTTATTTTGGGATTGGCGGAATCCGCTGCTCTTTTCCTAAAAGCAAAAAAGCCTCAGCCTTTCGACTGAGGCTTAATATTAATGGCAGGGGTGGAGAGATTCGAACTCCCAACACGCGGATTTGGAATCCGCTGCTCTGCCAATTGGAGCTACACCCCTAGAAATCAGTTTGTAAATGGCGGAGCGGACGGGACTCGAACCCGCGACCCCCGGCGTGACAGGCCGGTATTCTAACCAGCTGAACTACCGCTCCGCACTGGTCAGACTGTTAAGTCTAAATTGGAGTCTGGCGATGTCCTACTCTCACATGGGGAGACCCCACACTACCATCGGCGCTATTTCGTTTCACTTCTGAGTTCGGCATGGATTCAGGTGGAGCCAAAATGCTATTGTCGCCAGACAAATTCGTTTAAGGTTTCCGGTGACAGGTTCTCAGGTCACCAAATACCTTATTTATTCGGAAAGCTTCTTTATTCTCAATTCACAATCAAGTCTTCGGTTCTGAGTCCGCAAAACCCTTTCGGTGTTGTATGGTTAAGCCTCACGGGCTATTAGTACAGGTTAGCTCAACGCCTCACAACGCTTACACACCCTGCCTATCAACGTTCTAGTCTCGAACAACCCTTTAGGACACTTAAAGTGCCAGGGAGAACTCATCTCAGGGCTCGCTTCCCGCTTAGATGCTTTCAGCGGTTATCGATTCCGAACTTAGCTACCGGGCAATGCCATTGGCATGACAACCCGAACACCAGTGGTTCGTCCACTCCGGTCCTCTCGTACTAGGAGCAGCCCCCTTCAATTCTCCAACGCCCACGGCAGATAGGGACCGAACTGTCTCACGACGTTCTAAACCCAGCTCGCGTACCACTTTAAATGGCGAACAGCCATACCCTTGGGACCGACTTCAGCCCCAGGATGTGATGAGCCGACATCGAGGTGCCAAACACCGCCGTCGATATGAACTCTTGGGCGGTATCAGCCTGTTATCCCCGGAGTACCTTTTATCCGTTGAGCGATGGCCCTTCCATTCAGAGCCACCGGATCACTATGACCTGCTTTCGCACCTGCTCGAGCCGTCACTCTCGCAGTCAAGCGGGCTTGTGCCATTACACTAACCTCACGATGTCCAACCGTGATTAGCCCACCTTCGTGCTCCTCCGTTACTCTTTGGGAGGAGACCGCCCCAGTCAAACTACCCACCAGGCACTGTCCTCACCCCAGATAATGGGGCTAAGTTAGAACATCAAACATACAAGGGTGGTATTTCAAGGATGGCTCCACATCATCTAGCGACGACGCTTCATAGCCTCCCACCTATCCTACACATGTAGGCTCAATGTTCAGTGCCAAGCTGTAGTAAAGGTTCACGGGGTCTTTCCGTCTAGCCGCGGGTACACTGCATCTTCACAGCGATTTCAATTTCACTGAGTCTCGGGTGGAGACAGCGTGGCCATCATTACGCCATTCGTGCAGGTCGGAACTTACCCGACAAGGAATTTCGCTACCTTAGGACCGTTATAGTTACGGCCGCCGTTTACCGGGGCTTCGATCAACCGCTTCGAGTTACCTCTAACAGCATCAATTAACCTTCCGGCACCGGGCAGGCGTCACACCGTATACGTCATCTTTCGATTTTGCACAGTGCTGTGTTTTTAATAAACAGTTGCAGCCACCTGGTATCTGCGACTCCTGTCAGCTCCATCCGCTAGGGACTTCACCATCAGGAGCGTACCTTCTCCCGAAGTTACGGTACCATTTTGCCTAGTTCCTTCACCCGAGTTCTCTCAAGCGCCTTGGTATTCTCTACCCGACCACCTGTGTCGGTTTGGGGTACGATTTCTTACTATCTGAAGCTTAGAGGCTTTTCCTGGAAGCAGGGCATCAATGACTTCACCACCTTAGTGGCTCGACGTCGTGTCTCAGCCTTAGAAACCCGGATTTACCTAAGTCTCCAGCCTACTCACTTGAACCAGGACAACCGTCGCCTGGCTCACCTAGCCTTCTCCGTCCCCCCATCGCAATAGTAACAAGTACGGGAATATTAACCCGTTTCCCATCGACTACGCATTTCTGCCTCGCCTTAGGGGTCGACTCACCCTGCCCCGATTAACGTTGGACAGGAACCCTTGGTCTTCCGGCGTGGAGGTTTTTCACCCCCATTATCGTTACTCATGTCAGCATTCGCACTTCTGATACGTCCAGCATGCGTTACCACACACCTTCTTCCGCTTACAGAACGCTCCCCTACCCAATACGATAAATCGCATTGCCGCAGCTTCGGTTTACAACTTAGCCCCGTTACATCTTCCGCGCAGGCCGACTCGACTAGTGAGCTATTACGCTTTCTTTAAATGATGGCTGCTTCTAAGCCAACATCCTAGCTGTCTAAGCCTTCCCACATCGTTTCCCACTTAGCTGTAATTTAGGACCTTAGCTGGCGGTCTGGGTTGTTTCCCTCTCCACGACGGACGTTAGCACCCGCCGTGTGTCTCCCGGATAGTACTTACTGGTATTCGGAGTTTGCAAAGGGTTGGTAAGTCGGGATGACCCCCTAGCCTTAACAGTGCTCTACCCCCAGTAGTATTCGTCCGAGGCGCTACCTAAATAGCTTTCGGGGAGAACCAGCTATCTCCGAGTTTGATTGGCCTTTCACCCCTAGCCACAGGTCATCCGCTAATTTTTCAACATTAGTCGGTTCGGTCCTCCAGTTGATGTTACTCAACCTTCAACCTGCCCATGGCTAGATCACTCGGTTTCGGGTCTATATCCAGAGACTCAACGCGCAGTTAACACTCGCTTTCGCTACGGCTCCCCTAATCGGTTAACCTTGCCACTGAATATAAGTCGCTGACCCATTATACAAAAGGTACGCAGTCACCCCACAATGGAGGCTCCTACTGCTTGTACGTACACGGTTTCAGGTTCTATTTCACTCCCCTCACAGGGGTTCTTTTCGCCTTTCCCTCACGGTACTGGTTCACTATCGGTCAGTCAGGAGTATTTAGCCTTGGAGGATGGTCCCCCCATCTTCAAACAGGATATCACGTGTCCCGCCTTACTCGTTTTCACCTAAACAGTGCTGTCGGTTACGGGGCTGTCACCCTGTATCGCGTGCCTTCCCAGACACTTCACCTAACACTGTAAAAGCTTAAGGGCTAGTCCGATTTCGCTCGCCGCTACTTTCGGAATCTCGGTTGATTTCTTTTCCTCGGGGTACTTAGATGTTTCAGTTCTCCCGGTTCGCCTCCTTAACCTATGTATTCAGTTAAGGATACTTACTTATGTAAGTGGGTTTCCCCATTCGGACATCCCAGACTCAAGTGGTTTTTACTACCTCATCTGGGCTTATCGCAAGTTAATACGTCCTTCATCGCCTCTGACTGCCAAGGCATCCACCGTGTACGCTTAGTCACTTAACCATACAACCCGAAAAAGTTTCGAATTGCAGTTTAGTCACCAAGGTGTCTGCAATTATTTAAACATGATGCAGACTTGATATTTGCCGAACTCAATTTTGAATACATACAATACAGTATGATCCCAAGAACACTTGATTGTGTTGGTCTTTCTTTTAAAAAGAAAGTATTGAGAACTTTTACAAGTAATCTTCTATTTACAAAAATAAAACATTACTTTGTCAGCTTTCCAAATTGTTAAAGAGCTTGATTTGCTTTCTGTTTAAAGAAAGTAACCATTTTTAAATATTCTCACAGCTTTCTGCCAAAAGAATGCTTAAAGATGGTGGAGCTATGCGGGATCGAACCGCAGACCTCCTCGCTGCCAGCGAGGCGCTCTCCCAGCTGAGCTATAACCCCAATTCATAGTTTTCAGTGTTAAGTAAACAGTATCCAGAATATTTCTTCTCTGAAAACTGACCACTAAAAACTGAGCACTCTTAACTTACATAAACCATCAATCTGTGTGAACACTCGACAATAATCATCATCGTGTAAGGAGGTGATCCAGCGCCAGGTTCCCCTAGCGCTACCTTGTTACGACTTCACCCCAGTCATGAACCACAAAGTGGCAAGCGTCCTCCCGAAGGTTAAACTACCTGCTTCTTTTGCAGCCCACTCCCATGGTGTGACGGGCGGTGTGTACAAGGCCCGGGAACGTATTCACCGTGGCATTCTGATCCACGATTACTAGCGATTCCGACTTCACGGAGTCGAGTTGCAGACTCCGATCCGGACTACGACGTACTTTTTGGGATTCGCTCACTTTCGCAAGTTGGCCGCCCTCTGTATACGCCATTGTAGCACGTGTGTAGCCCTACTCGTAAGGGCCATGATGACTTGACGTCGTCCCCACCTTCCTCCGGTTTATCACCGGCAGTCTCCCTGGAGTTCCCGACATTACTCGCTGGCAAACAAGGATAAGGGTTGCGCTCGTTGCGGGACTTAACCCAACATTTCACAACACGAGCTGACGACAGCCATGCAGCACCTGTCTCAGAGCTCCCGAAGGCACACCTGCGTCTCCGCTGGCTTCTCTGGATGTCAAGAGTAGGTAAGGTTCTTCGCGTTGCATCGAATTAAACCACATGCTCCACCGCTTGTGCGGGCCCCCGTCAATTCATTTGAGTTTTAATCTTGCGACCGTACTCCCCAGGCGGTCTACTTAACGCGTTAGCTCCGAAAGCCACTCCTCAAGGGAACAACCTCCAAGTAGACATCGTTTACAGCGTGGACTACCAGGGTATCTAATCCTGTTTGCTCCCCACGCTTTCGCATCTGAGTGTCAGTATCTGTCCAGGGGGCCGCCTTCGCCACCGGTATTCCTTCAGATCTCTACGCATTTCACCGCTACACCTGAAATTCTACCCCCCTCTACAGTACTCTAGCCTCCCAGTTTCAAATGCGATTCCGAGGTTAAGCCCCGGGCTTTCACATCTGACTTAACAGACCACCTGCATGCGCTTTACGCCCAGTAATTCCGATTAACGCTCGCACCCTCCGTATTACCGCGGCTGCTGGCACGGAGTTAGCCGGTGCTTCTTCTGCAGCTAACGTCAAAATGATAAAGTATTAATTTATCACCCTTCCTCACTGCTGAAAGTACTTTACAACCCGAAGGCCTTCTTCATACACGCGGCATGGCTGCATCAGGGTTTCCCCCATTGTGCAATATTCCCCACTGCTGCCTCCCGTAGGAGTCTGGACCGTGTCTCAGTTCCAGTGTGGCTGATCATCCTCTCAGACCAGCTAGAGATCGTCGCCTTGGTGAGCTCTTACCTCACCAACTAGCTAATCTCACTTAGGCGTATCCGATAGCGCAAGGCCCTAAGGTCCCCTGCTTTGCTCCATAGAGAATATGCGGTATTAGCCATCGTTTCCAATGGTTATCCCCCTCTACCAGGCAACTTCCTAAGCATTACTCACCCGTCCGCCGCTCGTCAGCAAAGAAGCAAGCTTCTTTCTGTTACCGCTCGACTTGCATGTGTTAGGCCTGCCGCCAGCGTTCAATCTGAGCCATGATCAAACTCTTCAATTAAAGTTTTTTGATGCCTAAGCATCGGCTCAATGAATACTGATTTAAGTTTCCAGTGTTCAGTACATAGTGTACAGAAACCAGTCACTTGAATTGACTGTGCCAAACATTCATTCTAAAAAGAAATCCTGTTCGATTGGTCACTCGTATCATTGATAAAATCTTTTGGATGCTTATCCGACGAGTGCCCACACAGATTGATAGGTTTATATTGTTAAAGAGCTTTTACCAAGCCACATTGCGACTCAGTGGGGTGCATTATAGGGTGTTAATTTAGCTTGGCAATAGGAAAAGTAATAATTTTTAATAGTTTTCTACCAACCGTTCAAAAAGCGGTCATTTATCTCATTTTTCAATAGAGAAACACTCATTTTCTGTACACACCAAATCTACACAAAAAATTAAAGCTCTGAGATATCTATCTACAGAGCTTTATTGTTAAGCATAGTCTACAGCTCTAGTTCTGAGTCGCTGCTATTTTTCCATCTTTAGCAGTTAACTTAATAGGCTTACCTGGTACAAAATTACCCGACAAGATCGATTTCGCTAATGGATTTTCCACTTCCTGCTGTATAGCCCGTTTTAATGGACGCGCCCCATAAACAGGATCAAATCCAACCTGAGCTATAAGTTCCAAAGCCGCTTCATCAACATAAAGTTCGAATTCACGCTCATGCATACGGTTACGTAAACGTTCGATTTGGATAGAAGCGATAGATTTAATATGTTCTTTACCTAATGGATGGAATACTACGCTTTCATCAACGCGATTCAAAAATTCAGGTCTGAAGTGGTGAGCAACCACGTCCATCACCTGAGCTTTCATTTGTTCATAGTCCATTTCTTTAAAATGGTCCTGAATTTGGGTAGACCCCAGATTAGAGGTCATGATCACAACCGTATTTCTGAAATCAACGGTTCTGCCTTGTCCATCAGTCAGACGTCCGTCATCTAACACCTGTAGCAAAATGTTGAATACGTCCGGATGCGCTTTTTCTACTTCATCCAATAGAATGACAGAATACGGTTTACGTCGCACAGCTTCTGTCAGATAGCCACCTTCTTCATAACCAACATAGCCCGGAGGCGCACCAACCAACCTGGCGACCGAATGTTTCTCCATAAACTCTGACATATCGATACGAACCATCGCATCTTCGCTGTCAAACATGAAATTAGCTAACGTTTTACACAGTTCGGTTTTACCTACCCCTGTAGGCCCCAGGAACAAGAATGAACCAATTGGTCGATTTGGATCAGATAAACCAGCACGGCTACGTCTGATTGCATCAGATACGACTTCAACAGCTTCTAACTGACCAACAACCCTTTGATGAAGAACTTCTTCCATCTGAAGAAGTTTTTCTTTCTCAGCTTCGAGCATTTTTGAAACCGGAATGCCGGTTTGCTTTGATAACACTTCGGCAATTTCGGCATCAGTGACTTTATTACGCAACAAAGTCATTTCCTGCATTTCAGCCTGAGCAGCAAGGTCCAGCTGTTTTTCTAATTCAGGAATACGGCCATACTGCAGCTCAGACATTCGGTTCAAATCACCGGCACGTCTGGCGACATCCATATCCATACGGGCATGTTCAAGTTCTGTTTTAATATGTTGAGTTCCGGAAAGAGCCGCTTTTTCAGCATTCCATACTTCATCAAGCTCGGCATATTGTTTTTCTTTTTCTTCTAATTCCTCATTTAGGATTTCAAGACGTTTACTACTTGCATTATCATGCTCGTTACTTAACGCCTGCTGCTCAATTTTCAATTGAATGATTCGACGGTCTAAACGATCGAGTTCTTCCGGTTTTGAGTCAATCTGTAGACGGATACTTGATGCTGCTTCATCAATTAAATCGATAGCTTTATCTGGCAACTGTCGGTCAGATACATAACGATGAGACAGGCTCGCGGCAGCAACAATCGCCGGATCGGTAATTTCTACATGATGATGGAGTTCATAACGTTCTTTTAGACCACGTAAAATAGCAACAGTATCTTCAACGCTTGGCTCATCAACCAGTACTTTTTGGAAACGACGTTCCAATGCAGCATCTTTTTCAACATATTGTCGATATTCATCAAGAGTTGTTGCACCGACGCAATGAAGTTCGCCACGAGCCAGTGCTGGTTTCAACATATTACCCGCATCCATCGAGCCTTCACCTTTACCGGCACCAACCATAGTATGGAGTTCATCAATGAAAAGAATGACATTACCTTCTTCTTTAGAAAGTTCATTCAATACAGATTTCAGACGCTCTTCAAACTCACCCCGATATTTTGCACCGGCAACTAATGCGCCCATATCCAAAGAAAGGACACGACGACCACGCAATCCTTCGGGTACTTCATTATTGATAATCCGCTGAGCCAGACCTTCAACGATTGCTGTTTTACCAACACCAGGTTCACCAATCAAAACCGGGTTGTTTTTAGTACGGCGTTGCAAGACCTGGATAGTACGACGGATTTCATCATCACGACCAATAACCGGGTCTAATTTGCCCTGCTCTGCACGTTCAGTCAGATCAACGGTAAATTTTTCCAGTGCCTGTCGTAAATCTTCCGCATTCTGATCTTTGACTGTTTGACCACCTCTGACTTTTTCAATCGCATCAGTCGCCTTTTGCTCGGTAAGACCAAGTTCTTTAAACAAATGACCCAGAGGACCTTTATCTTCAATGGCAGCAAGTAAAAAGATTTCAGAAGAAATGTATGCATCTTTACGTTTCTGAGCAATTTTATCGCAAAGATTAAATAGATAACCCAACCCACTGGATAACTGAACATCGGCACCAATACCAGTGACTTTGGGTAAACGATCAAGCTCCTCACCCAATTTTGAACGTAGCTGCATTGCATCTACATTCATCATAGTTAAAAGAGGACGAATTGGACTACCATCCTGGTCCATTAAGGCAACCATCAGATGGACAGGCTCAATATATTGATGATCACGCCCTAACGCTAAGGACTGAGCATCAGAAATTGCAACCTGAAATTTACTGGTAAATCGATCAAGACGCATAACCACCTTCCTAATCACAGACAAAAAATTTAACTGTTATCAAAATGGTTGCTGAATACGTCTTTTTCAAGAGGAATGAAAGAAAATTGCTTAAATATTGCTCAGAAATTAATCCAGATAAAACTCGCCTGACGTCCTGTTTGTCCATCCCTTCGATATGAAAAGAACTGATCTTTGTCTGTATAAGTACAAAGACCACTGAGGATCACATCAGAAACACCAAACTGAAGTAATTTCTGTTTTGCAATTAATGGTAAATTTCCCATCCATTTACCCGAAGCATCTTCTTTGGGCTCAAAGGCCACAATACTGTTTGAATCTAATTCAACGAAATGCTCGACAACTTCTTTACCAACTTCAAAAAATTGCTGACTAATAGCTGGACCGACCCATCCAATAACATCCTCAGGATTGGAAAAGCAATCCAGTGCATTTTTCAAAATTCCATCAGCCAGCCCCCGCCATCCGGCATGTACAGCCGCAACTTCAGTGCCTTGCTTACTAGCAAGTAATACGGGCAAACAATCTGCTGTCATAATGGTACAAACAATACCGGGAGTCGTTGTAAAAATACCATCAGCATCGAGAGTTTCAGAAGTCCATTTATCGACAGTTACGACTTTTGTTGAATGGGTTTGATTAAGCCAAATAGGCTGAGCTGGTAAAAAATGTTGTTCAACCAGCCATTTCCTGTTTTTTTCAACAGACTCAGGATCATCACCAACATGATTTCCTAAATTTAATCCTTTATATGGACCAGCAGAAAACCCACCATTACGGGTACTCGTAATGGCAGAAATATTTGCAGGTAACGCCCAGTCTGGCTTAAGCATAGTAATTAATACTCATCTATTGGATTTAGTTTGGTATCCTCACGAAGCGCTTCCGTCATCGCGACCATATCATCAGGAATTGGCGCGTGAAACTCTAATAACTCACCAGTAATAGGGTGTTCAAACCGAAGCATCGCTGCATGTAAGGCCTGACGGTCAAATGCTCTTATCATTGTTGTCAGCTCTTCACTGGCACCTTTAGGAATTCTTACTCGTCCACCATAAGCCACATCACCCAGCAAAGGATGCTGAATATAGGACATATGGACACGGATCTGGTGAGTACGACCAGTTTCCAGACGCAGTCGAATCCGGGTATGCTCTCTGAAATGTTCAGCAACACGATAATGCGTAACAGCCGGTTTTCCCATTGGAGATACAGCCATTAAGGTTCGTTTGGTTGAATGTCTGCCAATAGGCTGATTTACCACGCCACCAGCGGTCATACGACCAATCGCTATTGCTTCATATTCACGGGTAATATTCCGTTTTTGCAGTTCCCGGACAAGTTTGGTCTGAGCCGGTACTGTCTTGGCGACAACCATAAGTCCGGTCGTATCTTTATCCAGACGATGAACAATCCCTGCACGAGGAACCTCAGCTATATCCGGATAATGGAAAAGCAATGCATTAAGCACTGTCCCGTCAGGAGTACCAGCTCCAGGGTGAACCACAAAATCCCGAGGTTTATTAACAACAATGATATCGTCATCTTCATAAACGATATCCAGTGGAATATCCTGTGCTTCCCAGCGCTCCTCATCTTCTAATTCTGCAAGCAGAGTAATTTCTTCTCCACCAAAGACCTTTGTTCTTGGTTTAGTAACAACTTCACCATTAAGTGATACTTTCCCTTCTAAAAGCCATTCTTTGAGTCGAGAACGAGAATAATCAGAAAATAATTCTGCAATCGCTTGATCTAAACGTTGACCAAGTTGATCCTCTTTAACTGTATTTTTTAATTCTATCTGCTGTGCCATATCGAACTTTTTAAAAAACTAAGAGACTAATAGTCTCTAATATGGATAAAATAATGCGCTATTGTATCTGTTACCAAAAAGAAAGTAACCTAACGTTTTAAAGACAGCTTAGACTTTAAGTCGATTTATCAAGGAATCAACGTCTGATATGAAATACCAAGCTTTATCTGGTTTACTAGCAATCTCATTACTCGCTGGGTGTTCCAGCAGCAAAAATGTTGTACCAGATCTTCCTCCATCTCAATTATATTCAGAAGCCAAACTGTCTTTACAAAGTGGAAGCTGGTCTAAATCTATAGAAAAACTTGAAGCTTTAGATTCGCGTTTCCCATTTGGTGCCTACTCACATCAAGTACAACTCGATCTTATTTTTGCTTATTACAAAAACGATGAGTATGCATTAAGTTTAGCTACTATTGACCGTTTCTTAAGATTAAATCCATCACATGCTAAAGCAGACTGGGTTTTATACATGCGTGGTTTAAATAATATGGCATTAGACAGTAGCTTTATGCATGACTTACTGAGTATAGATCGTTCCGACAGGGATCCTGAGCCAGTAAAAGAAGCATTCAGTGATTTTAAAAAGCTGCTCCAGAGATATCCAAATAGTGCCTATGCAAATGATGCTCACAAGCGCATGATTTTTCTAAAAAACCGTTTAGCTAAATATTATCTTGCAACCGCTGATTTTTACCTGAGACGAGAAGCATGGATTGCAGCAATCAACCGTTGTCAGGAATTACAAAAATCATTCCCGGATACGGAAGCAGCAAGACAGGCATTACAGATTCAGCTAAAAGCGTATAAAGAACTGGGCTTACAGGATGCAGTAGAAAGAACAGAGGCTCTGATCAAACTAAATCCAGCCTAAAATCAAGATGTTCTAACAACAGAAAAAACAAATAAAGCTCCTACAAGGAGCTTTATTTTTGAATAACCAATCAAAACAAGCAGATTGCTTTTTATACAAAAGATTATTTTAGTCGAACTAAAACACTAAAAAATGTAATATTTTTTAGCTGCCTTACACCCCACAATACATTGATATTTTAATAACTCAATGTTTTTCTGTTAAATATTTTTATACTCCTTGCTAATGATCACGTTTGTAATCAACAAATTTTCAACACCAGTTTATAGTGATCTATATCACACTTTTTCCATCATAAAACAGTATGCTGAAAGTAAGCCACAGGGATAACAACAGAGGATAACATTATGAAAATGAATATCACTGGTAAAAATATCGACATTACCTCTGCAATCCGTGAACACATCGAGGGGAAATTTAAAAAACTAGAAAAATGGCAAGTTGACTTAATCGGATGTCAATGTAGTTTTAGCGAGGAACCTAACAAACAGAAAAAATTTGAAGCTACAGTGAATATACCTAAAGGTCAGCTGATCGCATCAGCTCACCATGAAGACCTTTATGCGGCTATCAATGAAGTTGAACAAAAGCTTGAAAGACAGCTAAATAAATTACGCCACAAACCAGAAGCCAAACGAGCTGAAACCTTAACCACTGAAGAAGATAATTAATTCATCTTGCATTTTTAAAACAATAGCGCCAAATGGCGCTATTTTTTCTTGACGCTCCTGCATACCTTGCTTATTGTGTCTTCAATTCATAAATTTAAAGTTTTTATCATGTTCATATTCTTTTTCTCATTCTGTTTCAAAAAAACTAATCATTGAGGCAATTAAGAACGAGTAAGAAATAACGAACATTAAGCCTCCCAAGTGGAGGTTTTTTTATAAAGGAAGTATCTATGACAGCGGAATCCCAAAGCTATTCTCTAAAAGACATTCGTTTACGTTTAAATGAATTAGATGATCAACTATTACAGTTATTATCAGAAAGACGGAAACTGAGTATTGAAGTAGCCAAAAGTAAAGTTCAGACATCAAAACCCGTCAGAGATGCTTCCCGCGAACAAGAACTTCTAGTCAAACTCATTACTAATGGTAAAGAAAAGTACAGCCTGGACGCTCAATATATTACCAAGATTTTTCACACAATTATTGAAGATTCTGTCTTACTACAACAAGCTTATCTGCAAAATCTGGCCAATCCGGAAAGCCATTTAAACCCACACGTTCGAGTTGCTTACTTAGGTTCTAAAGGTTCATATTCCCATCTTGCAACATTAGAATACTTCAACCGAAAAAATATCGATGTTATCGAACTAAACTGTGATGGTTTCAAAGATATCACGACAACAGTTGAATCAGGACATGCAGATTTCGGTATGTTACCAATCGAAAATACCAGTTCAGGTTCCATTAATGAAGTATATGACCTGCTTCAACACACAACGTTAAGTATTGTCGGTGAAATTACACTTCCAATTGAACACTGCCTATTAGCAACATCAGAAATTCGTTTAGAAGAAATCAGAACGCTGTATTCACATCCACAACCACTCCAACAATGCAGTGAATTTATCAGTGGTATGAAAGATGTTTCTCTCGAATCAACACTAAGTACAGCGGATGCGATGAAGAAAGTTAAAAAGCTGGATAAAAAGCATTGTGCCGCTATTGGTAATGCATCAAGCGGTAAGCTGTATGGCCTGCAACCTATTCAGGGGAATATAGCAAATCAGGCAGAAAACTTTACTCGTTTTATTCTCGTAGCCAGAAAACCAGTCGAGGTTTCTCAACAAATACCAGCGAAAACAACATTAATTATGTCCACACCACAAAAAGTAGGTTCACTGGTATCAGCGCTACAAGTTCTTCAGCATCATGGTATCAATTTAACTAAGCTGGTTTCGCGTCCAATTATTGGGAATCCATGGGAAGAAATGTTTTATGTAGATTTAGAAGCCCACCTACATTCAGTTCAAATGCAGCAGGCTTTAGAAGAACTTATAAAATTTACTAAGCATCTGAAAGTGTTAGGCTGTTTCCCTATTGAAAATGTAAAGCCAACTCAAATTCAGTTCAATGAATAAAGAAAAATGCGTTTTTTACTGCAACTTTTGCCTAATACCCATACAATAGAAGTTGATTTGCCGTTTATATAATAAAGCATGAATAATTCGGCAAAAGATATGGCTAAAACCCATTGTATATAAACACTGTATTAATAAACCTAACCTCATATATGAATGGGTTTGTAAGTATAAGACGCATTTGGCTTTATGAAAAACTCAAAAAATATACTATTAGCTGTACTTGTTTTATTTCCAATAATAAGTGTAGCTAAGGGATTAAACGTCTATCTTTGGGAAGATACGCTCTCAAAGAAAGTCATCAATGACTGGGAAGAAAAAACCAATACCCCAATCAATCAATTCCATTTTGATAATGATGACGAACGAAGTCTTCTGATGTTAAAAAGTGTCCAGTTACCTTTTGACATAATTGTACTCGATAACGTTTCGGCTCAAATTTTTGCCCGGCAAAATGCCTTTGAAGATTTATCTCATTTGAAAGGCAGAGAAAACTTAGCGCCTAGATGGAACAAAGTTTGTGGCTCTCATGCAATTCCTTATTTTTGGGGTAGCGTTGGCATTCTGTACCGAAAAAGCATTTTTGGTAACCATCCTCCAAAAAGCTGGCAGGATTTCCTAAATCCAGATCCAAAGATAAATGGGCATATAGGAATGATCCAAGATAGTGTGGAAACACTTCTTCCTGCTTTGTATTCTTTGGGAGTATCCCCGGCATCAGATAATATGGCCTCACTAAAAACGGGTTATGAAATGATGTCTAAAATGAATAAAAACATTCTCACTTATGAATATGCTTTGAGCTATGTGCGTAGCCACGATAACAGTGACGATTTATACATGGCAATCGCCTACAGTGGCGACCAGAACTCTCTCAATAAATACTTTAAAAACAATGACTGGAGCTTCATCACTCCGGAAGGTGAACCGTATCTTTGGTTCGATTGTATGGCGATAAATAGCAATTCAGAACATAAAAAAGAAGCAAAAGAATTTCTGACTTATCTGACCCAACCCAAAGTAGCAGCTCAGAATGCACTCGATATTGGTGGAGGTACGCCAAATATTAAAGCATTACCATTTTTACCCGACAGCTATAGAAACGACCGTGCTATTTTTCCAGATCCAAAACGGATGGAAAATGCGATTATTGACCAAGAGTTGTCCCCACAAAATTTAAATATTAGAGCAAAAATAATTAATAGCCTGATTACACAACATGAAGCTCACCCATAGAATTTTATTACTTATTGCGCCCGTCATTTTATTTAGCGCAGCAGCATCAACTTACATTATTTATGTGACGCAAAAAGATGCTCTTATAAAAAGAACCGACAGCTATCTCCAGCTAAATATGGAGAAGCTGGCTGGCCATTACCGACAGGCGAACTCATTGCTAAGTAGTTATGCCTATACTCTGTCCAAAAGCGATATTATCCGTCATTACTTTTTCCATGAAACCAACCCATTCAGGGAAATGGAATTAGTAGATAGTCTTCATGAAACAATTGGTACATTACAATCTAAGGATTCAAACTTTGTTGCTTTATCCATACTAAATGGCAATAAACAACCTCTTTATTATGCGGAAAAAAGTGATGAACCTTTTGCAACAATGGATCCACTGATTCTAGAGCATATAAAAAAGATTTATGATACTAGTCATCAAACATCTTATGTTGGTTATTCAGAAAATTCTCAGGGAGAAGGGATATTACTGCGTTATGATGTATTTGACACAAAAACACTTGAATCACCATTAAGTTACAATCAGAACGAAATTTTCTTTGTTATTGTATACACAATCCTGGATGAATTTAACAATTTAAGAAAACAAATAGAATTTGATAATAGTAGTACGATTTTCTTCTCCAAAACACATCTGCAAAAGAAAGGATTAACTCAGAGTGTCGAGTTACAGAACGGTGTTTTTGCAACATTAGACCCTGCACCATTTATATTACAAAATCAATTACATACAATTCAAGAAGATCTTTTATTTGCTTTTTCTGTTTCAGCATTCCTGACCGTTCTCTTACTTCTGCTGTTATTGAACCGACACGTTATCAATCCTATTACTAAAATGGATACTCAATTACGAGAAGTTGAAAGTAACAAGCGAAGAAATATAGAAGTATTAACTTCAAATGACGAAATTGGTCGATTGTCTTCTCGCTTTCATGCCATGTATGCAGAATTAGAAGATACTTACAGACGAACAAAAGCCTTAGCTGAAAATGATCATCTGACTAAATTAGCTAATCGCCATCAATTTCAACGTCATGCTGAAGTGATTCTTAGCCAGGAAAAAACTCATATATGGGTTCTTTATATTGACCTCGATAACTTTAAATATGTAAATGATAAATATGGCCACCAGATCGGCGATACTTTACTGATCAATTTTGCTGAACATGTGAAAAAGCTTTGTATTCATTTTTCAAAAGAACATCAGGTGTATGGATTAGCCTCCAGGCTATCTGGAGATGAATTTGCGATTTTACTGTACTCTCCTTTTGAACAATCAAACGGTGCAGATGAATTTGCATCAGCTCTGCTGGAACCCATTCAAAACCGTGAAAATTCACCCATAGGTAATTTCCCGATTACGGCCAGTATTGGTATTGCCACATACCCGGATGATGGTCACCGCATAGAAAAACTCCTTTCTAATGCAGACACAGCAATGTATCAGGCGAAGAATGCGGGTAAAAACCAGATAGCGCACTATTCGCGTGAGTTAGATAAAAAAGTGCAACGTCGTTCAAATATCGAAAGAGCTCTTAGAGCTGAAAATTTTGATGAAGAATTCAGCTTGGTTTATCAACCTTATTTCTGCTGTAAAAGTACTAAGATTTCAGGATTTGAAGCACTACTTCGCTGGAAATCTCAAACGCTGGGCGAAGTGTCTCCAGATGAATTTATCCCAATAGCAGAACAAACGGGATTATTTGCCACCATAGACAGATGGGTGATTCTTCAGGCATTCAGAGAATTCCACGATGTGCAAAACTCTCTTGAGCAACCTTATAAAATTGCAATTAACCTTTCATCTGCTGAGTTAAATTCCATGAAACTGGCAGATTATATTAAACACAATGCAACCAAGTATAATATTCCCAAACATCTGGTTGAATTTGAAATAACCGAAACATTTGCAGCAGAATCTCGTGGTACGCCACTGCTGCATGAACTATCAAGACTGGGCTTTGGACTGACCATTGATGATTTCGGTTCAGGATACACATCTATAACTCAGTTGGTTCAGTATCCGGTTCAAAAGATCAAACTAGATAGAGTATTTCTGGATACTCTTATTGCCAGCGACAAACATAATGTCGTAAAACCTCTGATAGAACTTTGTCATTCACAAAATATGAAGGTAACCGCCGAAGGTATTGAAAGCAAAGATATGAATACCTGGTTGACAGATTATAACTGTGATTATTTACAAGGCTTCTATTATGGACAACCTTTAAGCTTAGATCAGATCACAGGACAATATTTCTCAGAACAATATTGTTTTAACCAACTTCAGGAACAAAGTAGTTAATCGATGAAAACTGTCATTGTTGCATCTTTAAATCCAGCAAAAATTAAAGCTGTCGAAAGCGCTTTCACCTCTGTATTCCGTGATGAGCAATTCAGCTTTGTGGGGGTGAGTGTACTAAGTGAAGTAGCAGATCAGCCTATGACGGATGCAGAAACCCATCAGGGAGCCTTAAACCGGGTCAAAAATGCTAAGCAGTTAAAACCTAATCAAGACTTTTATGTAGGTCTGGAAGCTGGATTTGAGCACAGTTCAACATTTGCCTGGATGATTATCGAAACCAGCACCCAACGCGGCGAGTCTCGTTCAGCCAGCCTCCCTCTTCCCCTACAGGTTCAGGATAAACTGCATAAAGGAGAAGAATTGGGAGATGTCATGGATGCATTTTTTAACACAACCAATATCAAACAAAAAGGTGGGGCAATAGGCTTATTTACTAACGGAATTTTAACCAGAAGCTCTGTCTATCACCAGGCGTTGATTCTGGCTCTGACACCTTTTTGCCATCAAGAGCTGTTTTATCAATAAATAATAAATTACTTATCCTTCAGAAGAAGAGCAGCCAATACTCCTTTTTCTTCTTCTGAAATACTTTTTAGCTCATTAGACCCTCTGGTAATGGTTGCGACACCTACACCAAGTAACTGACTAATCTGACGCTGTGATAAATCACCCTTTAAAAGCTCACAAAAGATATTAACCCGGGAAACCAATACATCTCGTTCATCCGATGTCATCAGCATCGTCAGTAACATTTCATGTTGCTCTGATTCCGCTGATTTTTTTACTAGCTCAAGAAAAGACTGCCAATTTTCATATTCAAGTTGTGATGACATAGTTGTACTCGTTGATTGATACACCTCTCTATTTTAGAGAATTACAACCTAATTGGAATCAATATTTTGCTTTTAGTTCTAACGGACGTAGAAATGAACGTTTAGAATTCAATATGCTACGATAATAAGTTTCAAACATCAGGATATTTTGTACATATCCGCGCGTTTCCTTAAATGGAATACTTTCAATAAATCTGTAAACATCCAGCGAACCTGACGATTGGTTCAGCCAGTAATCTACTCGTTTAGGGCCTGCATTATAGGCTGCAAAGGCCAGAATACGGTTACCATCATATTTTTTTAATAGCTCATCCAGGTATTTAGTCCCTATCTCAATATTCTTTTCCGGATCATAGAGATCGGAATATTGTCTATAACTCAGGCTGTATTTATTTGCTGCATATTTAGCGGTATCTGGCATTAATTGCATTAGACCTCTGGCACCAACAGGTGATCTTGCCGTTCTGTCCATAGCACTTTCCTGCCGAGCAACCGACATCAAAGTAACTGGATCAACATCGTATTTTTCACCAAACCGCTCAAAATCATCTTTATAGGCAACAGGGAAGCGAAGTGCCAAGTTATCCCACATGCTCGCTTTTATCGACGCTATGATACTGAAGTGATACCAGTGAGAATCTTTAGCAAAATAGGCCAGAGCTTTT
Source organism: uncultured Vibrio sp. (assembly GCA_963676525.2). Classification (GTDB taxonomy): domain Bacteria; phylum Pseudomonadota; class Gammaproteobacteria; order Enterobacterales; family Vibrionaceae; genus Vibrio. The sequence continues at coordinate 339,831 of CAXXNB010000011.1, read as the reverse complement.
TTTTCAGATAAATTGGATCTTGATAAAAGCCAGTACCATTCGCTTTTTGCCGCTGAAGACTTATCCCTGAGCACAAGTTCTCTGATACGAGCCAGGGATTCTTTAAAACGACTTAAATTCACGCTTGTCTGCACATGAGGATCAATACTGAACTGAGGTAATTTATGCAAAATAGTTGCAGCAGCAGCACTGTAAAAACTTCTTTCGTCCGTTAGCCTGCTCAAACGATCTTTACCTGAAACATCATCCCCAAGATTGATCTCTGACTGAGCTTTCCAGAATTGCCACCTCGAAGAGTTCCTATTGTCATGACTCAATCTGCTTATCCAATCGTTGATATCCTGCCAATTACTTTGCTTAATGGCATAACGAATACGGCGCTCGATTAATTCATCATTAAAGCTTTGAGCAATAACTAAATCACGCCATACACTGAGATGATCAAAAGATTTATCATTCGCTTTATAAAGTAAACGGCTAGCTATTTTTTGTTGGAGACTACGAAGAAATTCATTATTTTCAGGCACAGACACATCAAAGGAGTGAGAAAAATCATTAAGTATTACATAAGCACTTTCAATATCACGGTAAGCCAGTCGAGTTACAGACAATTCAACTAACCTTCGATAAGAGCTATTGGTTTCCGTATCATCAAAGGAACTAATAATATTTTGAGGTGACTTATAAGCTGCCAGTATTTTTTGAGCAAAATCTCGCTGTTGCTGATTTTTGACTTTTCCTGATAGATATTTCATTAACGAATATTGCTTATCTGCAAAGGATAACAACATACGTTCAATAACTAAGTTATCTGATATCTTACGGTCTTTTTCCCAATGATTAAACAGGCCGTCACATTGGTTAGACACACTGTGTCCCTGAAGCCATAATTTTTTTGCTCCAGCATAAGCCAGATCTTTTTTACCAGTAGAATAAAGTGCCGTGTAATAGTAACACTGGTATTCTTCCCCTCTCGGTTCTACTTTTTGAAAATCCAGAATACGTGCCCACTTTTTATCTTGTGCCAAAGATCTTAAGTAAGGGGCACTAATACGAGCAGAAAATGGAAATTCCTGATGGCTGTCGATAAAACTGCGTACAACAATAGGTGGTTTTTCATCCAAACCAATGAGCATTGCCCGGTAGTCCAGATAAGGCGTTAAGGGATAATCGGCAAGCTTTCTCTTTACCTTGTAGTATTTAGATACCTGTTTGCTATCTAACCATGTCTGAGATTGATCATATAATTCCCGCTGTTCTTTCAGTGTTAACGAAGCGCTGTAAACTGATGAACTATTCAGACACATTACGAGAGCAACCCCTGCCATCGTAACTATTCGACCACTCAAAAAAGCCATTATTTATTAATCCTTTAGCCAAACACACTATTTTTATAAATTGTTTTATTATTCAAGACTGGTTACGTGTTGCATAGTCTCTAGAGTGTAAATTAACAAAAAATTCAAACCATCCTAAAATTAAACTTATAATTCCCCCGGAATGAGCCATTTTTCAGAGATATCAATCTAAACTTATTTCTCAATCGGTACAAAAGCACTCTAATTAGTATAGAATATTGTTTTTAATCTACAGGCAAAAATTAGGAACGATCGGCGATGGCTGAATACGTGTATACCATGTCGAGGGTGAGCAAAATTGTGCCACCTAAGAGACAAATTCTTAAAGATATTTCATTAAGCTTTTTCCCTGGAGCAAAAATTGGTGTGCTTGGCCTTAACGGTTCAGGTAAATCAACCTTACTCCGAATCATGGCTGGTATCGACAAAGATTATGATGGTGAAGCTCGCCCTCAACCAGGCCTGAACGTTGGCTACCTGCCTCAAGAACCTATTTTAGACGAAACAAAAACGGTTCGTGAAGTGGTTGAAGAAGCCGTATCAGACGTTACTGATGCATTAAAAAGATTAGATGAAGTTTATGCCGCATACGCTGAACCTGATGCAGATTTTGACAAATTAGCCAAAGAACAAGGCGAATTAGAAGCTTTAATTCAGGCAAAAGATGGTCACAACATAGATAATGCTCTGGAGCGTGCTGCTGATGCACTCCGCTTGCCTGAATGGGATGCAATAATAGCAAATCTTTCCGGTGGCGAACGTCGCCGCGTGGCAATCTGTCGTTTACTGCTTGAAAAACCAGATATGCTCTTGCTGGACGAACCTACTAACCACCTTGATGCAGAATCTGTTGCCTGGCTGGAGCACTTCTTAGTTGACTATAGCGGTACTGTTGTGGCGATTACCCACGACCGTTACTTCCTGGATAATGCTGCAGGCTGGATTCTGGAACTTGACCGTGGTGAAGGCATCCCATGGGAAGGCAACTACACTTCCTGGCTGGAACAGAAAGATGAACGCCTAAAACAGGAAGCTTCTCAGGAAAAAGCTCGCCAGAAAACAATTGAGAAAGAGCTTGAGTGGGTAAGACAAAATCCTAAAGGTCGTCAGGCAAAATCAAAAGCTCGTATGGCCCGCTTTGAAGAACTGAATACAACAGACCATCAAAAACGTAATGAAACCAATGAGCTGTTTATTCCACCAGGTGAACGTCTTGGCGATAAAGTCATTGAAGTTAAAAACCTGACCAAATCCTTTGGTGACCGTGTTCTAATCGACGACTTATCCTTTAACATACCTAAAGGTGCTATCGTCGGTATTATCGGTCCAAATGGCGCTGGTAAATCGACGTTGTTCAAAATGCTAAGTGGTACTGAACAACCAGATTCAGGGACTGTTGAAGTCGGTGATACCGTTAAAATTGCGTCGGTAGAACAGTTCCGCGATAGCATGAATGATAAGAATACCGTGTTCAAAGAGATTTCTGAAGGTGCGGATATCATTCGCATTAATAACTTCGAAATTCAGGCTCGGGCATATTGTTCACGCTTCAATTTTAAAGGCGTCGATCAGCAAAAAGTTATTGGTGAACTGTCTGGTGGTGAACGTAACCGAGTCCATTTAGCAAAACTGTTAAAAGCTGGTGGTAACGTTCTGTTACTCGACGAACCAACCAATGATCTTGATGTGGAAACTCTTCGAGCTTTAGAAGAAGCTCTTCTTGAATTCCCGGGCTGTGCAATGGTTATTTCTCACGACCGCTGGTTCCTGGACAGAATTGCAACACATATTCTTGATTACCGTGATGAAGGTAAAGTTAACTTCTACGAAGGTAACTACACTGAGTACATGGAGTGGCTAAAACAAACTCTGGGAGCTCAGGCAGCAGAGCCTCATCGCATCAAATATAAGAAAATTGCTAAATAATTAGTGAAGCATCACTAATTATCTATAATAAAAAAGCCGCAGATATTGCGGCTTTTTTATTCTCGAGCCTACAATTAGCTTTATAAATAAAATTAACTTATTTTCGGGATCCAGCTCCCGGCTAACAGAAAGAGAGATTTATGTCAGAATCAGAACGACGCCGATTTGCGAGAATTCTCTACCGGGCACCCGCTTTAGTCACACAAGAAAGTGCTCATGTTGCGACAACGATTCAGGATCTATCGCTACATGGTATACTCCTTTCCGCCATCGATGAACCAAACCTGGATACAACCAAGTTAGTTCACGTTGAATTTCCCTTGCCAGAAAGTGATATTGTTATTCAGCTAACGGCCAAAATCGTTGGTATGAATGACAGCATTATCCGTATCGAAATAGAATATATCGATATTAATAGCATTGCCCATTTAAAACGATTGGTAGAACTGAATATTGGTGATGATTCTTTACTGTATCGGGAGTTACAACACCTGACAGAGTTAGGCGATGATGAAGAGGAATAATAGAGAAAGTCAGATGACTTTCTCTATTATTTAAAAATCACACGCTTTATGAGCGATGAATTGAGTCATTCGCATGTTTAAGTAAGTTCTGGCTTTCTTTCATAAAGCGCTGAGAGTACTCACCAAACCAATTGCTCACATCCTGAAAACTGTCGACAAATTTTTGCTTATCTTTATGATTCAGCAGTTCAACCGCTTCAGTAAATCGTTTATGGAAACGTTGAATCATTTCGATATTTTCTTCAGAAGAAAGAATGATGTCACCATACAAATTAGGATCCTGCCCGAATAAGCGACCAACCATCATTAGCTCTAAGCGATAAATAGGCGAGCTCACCTGCAATAACTTATCTAAATTAGGATTTTCTTTAGAAAGATGATAACCGTATACAAAAGAAGTAAAGTGTCTTAATGCCTGAATAAGAGTCATTGAATGATCATGCTCTTCTGCTTTAAGCTCACATAAACTTGCGCCCCAGATAGCACACTGGTCAATTAACCACTGATATTGCTCTTTCCCTCGTCCTTCACAGTGAACAATAACCTGTTTTGCCAGACTCGGAACATCCGGACCAAACATTGGATGCAAACCAACTACAGGACCAGAATGTACCTTCATCATGTGTTCCAGTGGTTTTTTCTTTATTGATGTCAAATCACACAGAATACAGTCTTCCGGTAGATTGGTTAATTTATCAATCACACCCAGCGTTAAATGAATAGGAACCGTCACAACAACTAATCCCGCATCACTTAACATTTCATCAGCTTTATCCCAATCTTTACTACCCAGTATTTTTACCTGATATCCAGATAGCTTGAACATACGGGCAAATAAACTGCCTAGCTGACCTTTACCACCGACAATAACGACAGGCCTTAAATCAGGTTTTAAACACTTAAATCCAGCGTCTTTTTCACTGGAATATGACTCACGCATTGTTCGGCGAAGAATATCTTCGATCAACTGAGGTGGAACACCTTGTTTTTCTGCTTCTTCTCTTCTCGAAGCCAACATCGCAGCTTCCCGATCCGGAGCGTAAATTGGTAGTCCGTGTTTACTTTTCACTTCACCAACTTTCTCAACTAAAGCCAGACGTCTGGAAAGCAACTCAACCATGAGTTTGTCTACTTCATCTATTTGATCACGTAATTCATCGAGTTCAACAGACATTAACTATACCTTTATTGTTTAATGCGGTTTTCTAAAAACGGAATAAGTTCTTTGTGAACCCGACGAAGAAGATTTTCAGTAGTTTCCCAACCGATGCAAGCATCAGTGATCGAAACACCATACTGCATTTCAGATAGAGGTAAATCAGCAGACTGACTTCCTTCATTGATATTACTTTCAATCATCAATCCGATAATTGATGTATTACCTTCACGGATCTGATGGAGAACATCCTCAGCGACTAAAGGCTGACGACGGTAATCTTTTCGTGAGTTCGCATGACTACAGTCAACCATCAACGATGGCTCAAGGTTTGCATTGTGCATTTCTTCTTCGCATTCGGCAACTGAAACTGAATCATAATTTGTTTGTTTACCACCACGAAGAATGACATGACCGTTAGCATTTCCTTGAGTCGTCAGTAGTGCAACCTGACCTGCGGTGTTAATTCCCATAAAACGGTGACTGGAAGAAGCTGCCTGCATTGCATTGATTGCCGTAGCTAAACTACCATCAGTACCATTTTTAAAACCAATCGGCATCGACAGACCACTAGCCATCTCACGGTGAGTTTGTGATTCAGTGGTGCGAGCACCAATCGCAGCCCAACTAAAAGTATCAGCCAGGTATTGAGGACTAATCGGATCCAAAGCCTCTGTTGCCAGTGGTATTTCCATTTCAGCAAGTTCAACTAAAAGCTGACGCCCAATATGTAAACCATGTTCAATATCCAGTGTTCCATCCATGTGAGGATCATTGATCAAACCTTTCCAACCCACAGTCGTACGTGGTTTTTCGAAATACACACGCATAACCAGATAAACCTGATCTTTCAGTTCATCGGCAAGTTTTTTAAACCGTTTGGCGTATTCTCTTGCTGCATCTAAATCATGGATGGAACATGGACCACAAACAACTAGTAAACGGTGATCACGTTTATGAATAATATCTGCAATAGTTTTGCGGGCAGACTTAATAAAATCATGAGCTTTATCACTTAAAGGAATTTTATCTTTAAGTTCATTGGGTGTAATCAGCACCTGTTGATCCACAATATTAATATCACTTAATCCATTCTTAGTCATAATAGCACCTGTATATTTTTGTTTACACCCAAGTTAAACAATAGCTCAAATAGAAGTTGGATATACAATATCAGCAATAAAGATTAAATCAACCGTAAAGAAATAAAAACATTTAGTGTAAATAATATTTTACATTAAATGTTTTTATTATCTTAACGTCCAAATCATTTGGTCTGTTCTCTTCCTTGCATTGATCTTCCTGTTTATCTTAGAGTATGAAAAATATTGAATAATTATGGTGAGTTATGGATATCATTTTATCTCTGCTACAACAGATGTGTGTTTATCTTGTATTGGCATACATGTTGAGTAAAACTCCGGTATTCTTACCATTGTTAAAAGTATCCTCCCGACTTGATATCAAACTGGCAACGTATTCATTATTTTCACTGTTTTGTATTCTGGGAACCTATTTTGGTCTTCAGGTAGATGATGCCATTGCAAACACCCGTGCTATTGGTGCCGTGATGGGAGGGCTTTTTGGTGGGCCGGTTGTCGGTTTTGCAGTCGGACTCACCGGAGGACTACATCGTTACTCACTAGGAGGCTTCACGGATCTCGCCTGCGCAGTATCAACCACAGCAGAAGGAGTGATCGGCGGCCTGTTCCATCTTTACTTTGTTCTTAGGGGACAAAAATCTCTGTTGTTTAATTCATGGGTTGTTTTTGCTATTACGTTAATTGCAGAAATCGCCCAAATGGTCATTATCCTTTTGATTGCAGAACCTTACGATAAAGCTTTTACTCTGGTATCAACCATTGCTGCACCGATGATTATCGCCAACTCTGTTGGTGCAGCTCTGTTTATGAGTATTCTTCAGGATAGAAAAACCATATTTGATCAGTATTCAGCTACCTTTTCACGACGAGCATTACGCATTGCAGAGCGAACGGTGGGTATCCTTTCTGAATCATTCACAGCAGAAAATGCCGACAAAGTTGCCCGTATTATTTATGAAGAAACCAACGTTGGCGCCGTAGCCATTACTGACAGAGAAAAAATACTGGCCTTTATCGGGATCGGAGACGACCACCATAAGCCTAATTGCCCCATATCATCACCAAGTACCATACAATCCCTGGACGAAAATCGAATTATTTATTTGGATGGGAAAGAAAAATCCTATCAGTGTTCTATTTCTCCGGTCTGCAAGCTGGGATCGGTATTAATTATTCCTCTCCGGGCCGGAGATCGGGTCATTGGAACCATTAAACTTTACGAAAGAAAACGAAAGCTGTTTTCCTCAATCAACATCGCCATGGCTGAAGGTATTGCGGAGCTGCTTTCCAGTCAGATCCTTTACGGGGAATATCAGGAGAAAAAAATATTACTCTCAAAAGCGGAAATAAAATTACTCCAGGCACAGGTGAATCCTCATTTTCTTTTTAACGCCTTAAATACCATCAGTGCGGTTATACGCAAAGATCCAACCAAGGCGAGAAGTCTTGTTCAGCATCTGTCACAATTTTTCCGCAGTAACCTCAAACAAAATGTTGAAACAGTCTCACTGAAAGAAGAAATACAGCATGTAAATGCTTATTTAACACTTGAACAGGCTCGCTTTAGTGATCGATTAAGTGTCTCAATCGATATTCCGGAAAACTTATTAGACACAACGCTACCGAGCTTTACCCTGCAACCTTTAGTTGAAAATGCAATAAAACATGGTACAGCCACACTGCTCAGTAATGGTGAAATAAAAATTTACAGCAAGCAAACAGCTCTGGGATATCAAATCATCGTCGAGGATAATGCAGGAAATTATATTACACCGGACAACAGCAACAGCACTGGTTTGGGTATGCATATAGTCAATCAACGCCTGATTAACTACTTTGGTGAAAAATCCAGGCTTCTTGTTGATGTTCAGCCTGAAATTTATACCAGAATGACATTCCTGCTACCAAGAGAAAACTAAGAGGCCACTATGATTAAAGCTCTAGTCATTGATGATGAAATGTTAGCTCGGGAAGAGTTAATTTCACAGCTAGAAGAGTATGATGACATTCAAGTTGTAGGTGAAGCCGGGAATGCCATTGAAGGTTTAAAGCAGATCAATCAACTCAAGCCCGATGTGGTTTTTCTGGATATTCATATGCCGCAAATTTCAGGAATGGAATTACTTTCCATGCTCGATCCCGATTCAATGCCATTTGTTATTTTTGTCACCGCTTATGACCAGTATGCCATTAAAGCTTTTGAAGATAATGCCTTTGATTATCTGCTAAAACCTATTCAGGAAGATCGATTAAAAAAGACTATAGATAAGCTCATCCGGCGCACATCTCTTTCCCAAAATACCAGCATGATAGTTCCAAAATGTCTGGAACAAATTCCTTGTGTCGGACGAAACCGTATCCTGGTTATTCCCGTCGCTAAAATAGAATGTGCCTACAGCGATATGGCAGGTGTACATGTGAAAACCGATACTCAAACCGCCACCAGCCAGTTAACATTAAAGCAACTAGAAGAGAAAACACCGCTGATCCGCTGTCACCGACAATATTTGATTAACAGTAAAGCAATCAATGAAATAAAATTACTCGACAATGGTCTTGCCGAGATAATTACAGTGTCAGATCATAGCGTACCAGTCAGCCGACGTTACTTAAAATTGATCAAAGAAGCCATTGGCATTTCAGGCTAATGAATTTTATCAAGAAGTCGGCTGATTTGTAGTGTCGACTTTTTCCACTCTTCTGATTTTTTTAACTCACTCAGTGAAAAACTCTGCTGTTTCAGCAAGTTTACTGCATTAGGAACTTCCATTACCGGTAAGTTATCCAATACTTCAATGGCGGCTTCAGGGCGGTTACAAACCAAAATCATATCACAGCCTGCAGCTAATGCCTGATGAGAACGGGAAACCACATCTCCCATTACCGCAGCCCCTTCCATACTCAAATCATCTGAAAAAACGATTCCCTGAAAACCGAGTTGTTTTCTTAAGATATCTTTGAGCCAAAAGGAAGAACCACTGGCTGGCTGAGAATCATAATGGGAGTAAACCACATGAGCCGGCATCATTGCATCGAGTAACTGATTTTCAATATGAGAACGGAAGATTACCATATCTTTTTCAATGATATCCGTACGAGTATCTGTAGGAAGTGTTTTATGAGAATCTTCAAGCACACCACCATGTCCCGGGAAATGCTTTCCGGTTGTTGCCATTCCCAGTTTTTTCATTCCTTGTAAATATGCCTGGCTGTAGCGAATAACAGTATCGATATCTTCACCAAACGAGCGATCACCAATTGCCCGACAATCAAAGCCAAGATCCAAAACCGGAGCAAAACTTAAATCAATATCATGAGCAATCAGCTCCGCTGCCATCACCCACCCAGCCTGATAAGCAATATTTTCATCCTGACTATAAAGTGCATAATGTTTAGCAGCAGGAATGGTTGTAAACCCGTCACGGAAACGTTGTACTCGTCCACCTTCCTGATCAACACCAATCAGGATAGGACGTTTCGCGGCTTTACGAATTGATGATGTCAGTGCAGATAACTGTTCGTTATCATGATAATTCCGGGCAAAAAGAATCACACCGCCAACGGTTGGGTGTTCTAAAATCTCTTTTTCTTCAGCACTTAACTCATAACTAGCGACATCAAGCCAAAGCGGTCCCATACTATCTCCTTTTGAATATTGCAGTCAGTTGGGTATAGTGACATTATTCGGTTTAGATGCTGATTATATAGGATAAATCATCATGACTGGTGAGCTTTATTTAGGGATTATGTCCGGAACAAGTCTGGATGGTGTCGATCTTGCTCTGGTTGCCATTGAAAATGACCATATCGAATTAATTGCAAGTCACTTCGTTCCTATGCCCGCAAGCTTACAATCGCGCTTAAAAGCCTTAAGCAGCAACCATACGACAACCCTGAGCAACTTAGGTGAAATTGACCACCGGTTAGGACACCTTTATGCAGACTCTGTCCTGAAATTATTAAATAAGAGTCAGTACTCTGCTCAGGATATTGTTGCTATCGGATGTCATGGCCAGACGATTTATCATCAGCCGGAAGGCAACTTCCCATTCACCATGCAGATTGGCGATGCCAATATCATTGCTGCACAAACCTGTATCACAACCGTTGCTGATTTTCGGCGTAAAGATATGGCGTTTGGTGGCCAGGGCGCCCCTCTTGTTCCTGCATTTCATCAGGCTATTTTTACACAGTCTCACTCCACATTGGTGATTTTAAATATCGGCGGCATTGCTAATGTGTCTGTAATTCAACCCAATGGTACCGTTGTTGGTTTTGATACCGGCCCGGGCAACGGACTGCTGGATGAATGGTGTGAATGTCATACCCATAAACCTTTTGATAAAGATGCAGAGTTTGCCCGACAGGGAAAAACAGACAAGTGCTTACTTAACTTATTGCAACATGATAGTTATTTTGCAAAACCTTTCCCAAAAAGTACCGGAAGAGAATATTTTAACTTACCGTGGTTGGAAAATATTCTACAGGGTTGTAGCCCTCTGGTTTCGCCAGAAGATGTGCAAAGAACCTTAGTTGAACTTACGACTCAGACTATTGTTGAATCTGTTACCCCTTTAGCACAGGGAGAGAATCCTACACTTATCGTCTGTGGCGGCGGAGCTCATAATCCGCTTATTATGGAAAGTCTAACGAATTCATTACCACAATGGACAACATCAACAACGGCATCTTATGGTGTCGACGAAGATTACATGGAAGCCATGGCGTTTGCATGGCTTGCCTACCGTCGTATACATAAACTACCAGCCAACCTTCCGGCTGTAACTGGTGCTCAAAAGCAAACTACTCTAGGTTGTATTTACCTTCCTGATTAATCAAGGATTACTATGGCTAACGATGCTCTACTCAACGCTTTATCCAGACTGGTTTCTGAAGGAAGAAACCCGGAAACCATGGATATTGATTTATTATCTTCCCGGGAAATAGTCGAACGCCTGAATCAACAGGATAAAACGGTGCCATTTGCCGTGGAAAAAGTTCTCCCTCAGATAGCGCTAGCGGTCGAAAAAATAACCGAAGCATTTAAAAATAAAGGCCGGTTAATTTATTGTGGAGCGGGAACCAGTGGCCGTTTAGGTGTTTTAGATGCTTCTGAATGTCCTCCAACTTTTGGCGTTTCTGAGCAAATGGTTATCGGGCTGATTGCTGGTGGTAAAGAAGCCATGTTTAAAGCCCAGGAAGGTGCTGAAGATTCTGAAGAACTCGGTAAAACTGACTTACAATCAATTCAGCTTGCCCAGAACGATGTAGTTGTCGGCATTGCCGCCAGTGGCAGAACCCCTTATGTCATTGGGGCAATTGCTTATGCTAATTCTATCAACGCAACAACTGTTGCAGTTAGTTGTAATCCCGATTCACCGATTGCCCAATCCGCAAAAATAGCCATATCTCCTATTGTCGGGCCAGAGGCACTCACAGGCTCTACCCGCTTAAAATCAGGGACGGCCCAGAAACTGATATTAAATATGCTGACTACCGCCAGTATGATCCGACTTGGGAAAAGTTATCAAAACCTGATGGTCGATGTGAAAGCCACCAATAAAAAGTTGATTGCCAGAGCGATCAGAATCGTAATGCAAGCAACAGAATGCGATAAAGCGAGAGCTGAATATTTATTAGAACAAAGTGAAAACAATGCCAAAGTGGCCATTTTAATGGAGTTAGCAGGTCTTTCTTTTGAGGAAGCCACACAAACTTTAACTCAGTCCGATGGTTTTCTCAGAAAAGCGGTCGCAGAATCGAAGGAGAGCTAATACTCTCCTTCCGGCACTAGAGTAGAGACTTGGCTGGACAAATATTACATTCGACCACGATTGTACTGTTCCCAGCCTCTCTGCCATTCCATACGGAATTTGTTGCCATCTTTCAGACCATCACACACGCCTTCATAATACTGGCCATTTAAACCAATCTGATAAGCGAAATTAGGATTACAGTATTTATCTACTCCATCCATATAACCCTGATCATATTCCGACTGGTTAACGACACCAAGTTCAGATAACGAACTGTTAGAGCGCTGAAGTAACCCGGCAATACCATCGTTATAGCCAATTTGGTACCAGTCCCCTTCTTCGGCTAAATCCGCATCAGTCACAGCACACCCAAACAGTAATAAAACACTCATCAGAGCGATCCATTTTTTCATATAAAATTACTCTTAATATTCTATTACTTACCACTATGCCACTGAATTGCATATTATGGCTAGCAGAAATAATTTTGTAATGTAAAACCGCTTAATCCGTCACAGAGCCACTTAAACAGAAATACAACCACTGACTTAAGAACCGAATGCATTTTTCTATCCTGCCGAATAAGATTTAACGTGTCTTAAACCAATAACATTAATTAACAAAGCAAAAGGATCTCATCATGATTTGGTTTTTAATCTGCGTCGCAGCACTCATCGGAGGCTACTTTATTTACGGAGCTTTCGTAGAACGAATTTTCGGCATCAAAGAAAGCCGCCAAACTCCGGCTTATGCACAACAAGATGGTGTTGACTATGTTCCTATGTCCACCAAAAAAGTTTATCTGGTACAACTACTTAACATTGCTGGTGTTGGCCCTATTTTCGGCCCGATTATGGGGGCTCTATATGGTCCGGCAGCGATGTTATGGATAGTTATCGGCTGTATTTTTGCCGGTGCAACCCATGACTACTTCTCCGGAATGCTGTCCGTTCGCAACGGCGGGGCATCCGTTCCCACCATAACAGGCAAATACTTAGGCAATGGCGCTAAACACTTTATGAACATTTTTGCGATTGTCTTATTACTGCTGGTTGGGGTTGTGTTTGTATCTGCTCCTGCTGGAATGCTGACTAATCTTATCAATAATCAAACTGGTTTCCATATTAGTGGTACCGTGATGGTTGTTGCAATTTTTGCCTATTATATTCTGGCAACCATTGTACCTGTCGATAAAATTATTGGTCGTCTGTATCCATTTTTTGGCGCACTACTAATCTTTATGTCTGTCGGATTGTTTATTGCGATTGCTCTATCTGGTCAACATTCTGTTATGAGTGATTTTAAAGTGACCGATATGTTCTCCAACTTGAATCCTAAAGGTATGCCTTTATGGCCAGCACTTTTCATTACTATTGCCTGTGGTGCTATTTCTGGCTTCCACGCCACTCAAAGTCCGTTGATGGCCCGTTGTATGGAAAATGAAAAAAATGGTCGCTTCATTTTTTACGGCGCAATGATAGGTGAAGGTATTATTGCGCTTATCTGGTGCATGATCGCGTTATCGTTCTTCGATACATTAGACGGCCTGTCAGAAGCAATCCAAAATGGTGGTCCAGGTAATGTAGTCTATAGCTCTTCATTTGGCTTACTTGGTGTATTCGGTGGTATTCTGGCATTCTTAGGTGTAGTTATTCTACCTATTACGTCTGGTGATACAGCTTTCCGTTCGAGCCGTCTGATCCTTGCTGAATACTTTAACATGGAGCAAAAAACACTACGCAGCCGCCTAATGATGGCATTGCCTTTATTCGTGCTTGGTGGTGTGTTAACTCAGGTCGATTTCGGAATCATCTGGCGTTACTTTGGCTTCGCTAACCAAAGTACAGCGGTAATTATGTTGTGGACAGCGTCTGCTTACCTGATCAGACATAATAAACTGCACTGGATTACTTCGATTCCGGCTCTGTTTATGACTACCGTTTGTGCAAGCTTTATCTTAAGTAACAGTACACTAGGCTTTGGTTTACCTATTCAGGTATCAACCATTCTGGGCTTTATCTTTGCTGTAGCCGTTCTAGGATATGTAATCAAAGTATCTAAAGGCTCTGAAGACGAAGAATTTGAGCTGCCAGAAGTTGAACACGAAAAACATTAATCTTTTCTGAAATACAAAAATCCCCGATCTGCAATTAAAATGATCGGGGATTTTTTCTATTAGCGGGTCATTCAGCCTATATCCAGAATCCTGTAATTCCTGATTCCTGATTCCTGATTCCTGAAGACTATCCCCTGCAAACTCAACACTGCATACTGATATACTTATCCACTCACTGAATCACTTTCACCTGCAGCTCTTTAGGCACTTCAAAAAACATATTTTCTTCACGGCCCTGCACTTCTTCCACTTCAGAAGAACCTAAAGATTTCAGTTTTTCTATAATCTGATTCACTAATTCTTCCGGAGCAGAGGCACCAGCGGTCACACCCACAACACTTGCACCAGTTAACCATTTTTCATGAATATCTTCAGGACAATCGGTCAGATAACCAGGAGTCCCCAGCTTTTCAGAAAGCTCTTTTAAACGAGTTGAGTTAGATGAGTTTTTCGAGCCAACAACGATCATCACATCCGCCTTCTGAGCTAATTCTCTGACGGCATCCTGTCTGTTTTGAGTCGCATAACAGATATCATCTTTTCTTGGTCCCTGAATATCAGGGAACACCTCTCTGAGGCGATCAATAACATCTGCAGTCTCATCCACAGAAAGTGTTGTCTGGCTTACGTAGTGAATATTAGACGGATCTTTTACCAGTCCAACTAAACCATCAACATCATCGGCACGTTCTACCAGGTACATACCACCTTCACTGCTTGAATACTGCCCCATAGTACCTTCAACTTCAGGGTGTCCTGCATGACCAATCAGCACCACTTCCATATGCCTACGGCTTGCACGGGCAACTTCCATATGCACTTTGGTCACTAGAGGACAAGTGGCATCAAAAATAGTTAATTTACGCTGGCTGGCTTCATTTCTTACCGCCTGAGATACACCATGAGCTGAAAATATCACAATATTATCGTCTGGTACTTCGCTTAGTTCTTCAACAAAGATCGCCCCTCGTTGTTTCAATCCCTCAACAACAAAACGATTATGAACGACTTCATGGCGTACATAAATCGGTGGCTGATACATTTCTAAGGCACGGTCTACAATACTAATAGCCCGATCAACACCAGCACAAAAACCTCTCGGGTTTGCTAATAATATTTTCATTGTATTGCTCATTGAGTATTTTTAATATCTATAAGGTTTAATAGCAAAAAGCGCTGTCTGAATCAACAGACAGCGCTTAGGGTTATTACTTTTGTTTATCACGACTCTTTTTTACGAAAGCCATCAAATATAAGCATAATCGCACCGATACAGATTGCCGTATCTGCAAGATTAAACGCGGGATAATGGTACTGACCAAAATAGAAATCGAGATAATCCACAACAAAGCCATGAATAATTCGATCACATACGTTACCTAACGCACCACCAATAATTAATGCATAAGCACTATTATTCCACTTTTCCTGTGCCGGTAACTTTCTCATCCATACCACTAGCATCATCACGACTAAGAAAGCAATTCCGGTAAACAACCATCTCTGCCAACCAGACTGCTCACTTAAAAAGCTGAACGCAGCTCCGTGATTATGCACATAGATAAGATTAAAAAATGGCAATATTTCTATACGGTTTTCCCAGCCATATCCCATTGAGTCCATCACCAGAAATTTGATACCAATATCAGCGATGAAAACAAGGAGCGCCAGCCATAGCCAGCGCAATCCTGATTGCTTTACGGAAAGCTTAGTCATGCAACCTCTTAAGCAAATTTACGAACTTCACCATCACCTTCAACGTTAGTCACACAACGGCCACAAACATGTTCGTGTCCAGAGATTGTGCCAACGTCCGGAGTATGGTGCCAACAACGTTCACATTTTTCTGCTTTAGTTGCATTCACTTCAACGAATAAACCTTCCAGCTCGGTTTCATGAGCCGCAGCAGATTTTTCGCTTAACGGTTTCACTTCTGCTTTTGAAGTCAGCAGAACGAAACGCAATTCATCTTCAAGTTTGTTCAGCTTAGCTGCAAGAGTATCATCTGCGAACAGAACAACTTCGGCCTGCAATGAACCACCAATTGTTTTATCGCCACGCGCTGCCTCAAGCAGTTTGTTAACTGAACCACGAACTTCCTGAATTTCAGTCCAGAATTCATTGTTAAGTTCTTCATCCTGAGCAAGACCAAACAGACCCTCATACCATTCACTGGTAAAGACAAACTTACCGCGTTTGTTTCCGTCTGCCTGCATTTCAGGCATTTCATTCCAGATTTCATCTGCTGTAAACGAAAGAACAGGAGCCATCCAGCGTACTAATGCTTCAACGATGTAGTAAAGTGCGGTCTGACAACTACGTTGTGCATGTCCACCGTGTTTCGCTGTGTACTGACGGTCTTTAATCACATCAAGATAGAACGACCCCATCTCGATTGAACAGAAGTGCATCAGACGTTGAACAACCGCGTGAGTGTTGTATTCATCGTAAGCTTTAATAATTTCATTTTGTGCAGCAAGTGCCTGACCAACGGCCCAGCGATCAAGTGCAACCATTTCTTCCACAGGAACAATATCAGTTGCTGGGTTGAAGCCGTTAAGGTTTGCCAGTAAGAAACGAGATGTATTACGGATACGACGATATGCATCAGCACTACGTTTTAAGATTTCATCTGAAACAGCCACTTCACCGGTATAGTCAGTCGATGCAACCCAAAGACGTAAAATATCAGCACCTAATTTCTTAGTCACATCTTTCGGAGCTACTACGTTACCGATAGATTTAGACATCTTACGACCCTGACCATCAACCACGAAACCGTGAGTCAGAACTTGTTTATAAGGTGCTTTACCTTTCATCGCAATTGAAGAAATAAGCGATGACTGGAACCAACCACGGTGCTGGTCTGAACCTTCCAGATACATATCTGGTTCATTACCATTAAATTCTTCACGATTATCAACAACCGCGTAGTGAGTTACACCAGAGTCAAACCATACATCCAGAGTATCTAGCACTTTTTCATAATTTTGAGCGTCTTCAGTACCCAGAATTGCTTCTGGTTCAAGATCCCACCATGCCTGAATGCCTTTTTCTTCGACAAGTTTGGCAACTTTTTCGATCAGTTCCAGTGAATTCGGATGCAGTTCAGCCGTCTCTTTATGAACGAACAGAGCAATAGGCACGCCCCAGGTACGTTGACGAGAGATACACCATTCAGGACGACCTTCAACCATACCTTCAATACGGCTTTGACCCCAGTCAGGCATCCATTTAACACCTTTAATTGCTTCCAGAGCCTTTGAACGAAGACCAGCCTGATCCATAGATACGAACCATTGAGGAGTTGCACGGAAGATGATTGGTGTTTTATGACGCCAGCAGTGTGGGTAGCTGTGTTCAAATTCAGCAAAATGCAGCAGAGCACCTTTTTCTTTCAGAAGCTCAACCACTGCCGGGTTTGCTTTAAATACATGCTGACCGGCAAAGTATTCTGTATCAGGAAGGAATACACCGTTAGAACCAACAGGATTAGCCACTTCAAGGTTGTATTTCTGACCAACTACAAAGTCTTCCTGACCATGGCCAGGTGCGGTATGAACGATACCGGTACCAGAGTCTGTTGTTACGTGTTCACCAAGAATCGCAGGTACTGAAATATCTAAGAATGGATGATTAAACTGTTCCAGTTCCAGATCAGAACCTTTTGCATAACCTAAGAATTCATAGTCTTCGATACCTGCACGTTCCATCACTGATTTAGCTAGCTCAGTTGCCAGAATCAAACGCTCTGGAGTGTCACCTTTAACCTGAACAACAACATATTCAAGATCTTCATGGAAACACACAGCACGGTTAGCAGGTAACGTCCAAGGTGTTGTTGTCCAGATAACAACAGATAACTCACCTTCGCCCTGAGCACCTTCAAACTTAAACTTAGATAACACTGAATCTGCATCATTTGCTTTAAAGCGAACATCGATAGATGGAGATTTTTTATCTTTATATTCAACTTCCGCTTCCGCCAAAGCTGAACCACAATCTGTACACCAGTGAACAGGTTTGAAACCTTTCAGAAGGTGGCCGTTATCCGCGATTTTACCTAATGCGCGAATGATGTTTGCTTCGGTAGCGAAATCCATGGTGCGGTATGGTTTATCCCATTCGCCCATGATGCCTAAGCGTTTGAAGCTTTCTTTCTGACCTTCAACCTGGCTTGCTGCATATTCACGACATTTTTCTCTGAATTCTGCCGCAGTAACCTTTTTCCCAGGCTTACCGACTTTTTTCTCTACCATCAGTTCGATAGGAAGACCGTGACAGTCCCAGCCAGGCACATAAGGTGCATCAAAACCTGAAAGAGTTTTGGATTTAATAATAATGTCTTTAAGAATCTTATTTAATGCGTGGCCAATATGAATATCGCCGTTGGCGTATGGAGGACCATCATGCAAAATAAATGACTTTTTACCTTTTTTCGCTTTGCGGATTTCACCGTAAAGATCTTCGGCATACCAGCGTTCAAGCATACCTGGCTCACGTTTAGCCAGATCGCCGCGCATTGGAAACCCTGTTTCAGGTAAGTTCAGGGTATCTTTATACTCACTCATCGATTCTTAATTCCGTTATGTTGGGCGAAGTTAGACATTATACTAATCAAACCAATAATCTTGATTAGTCCTTACACTGAAGCAACCACACCCTTGCTGCTTCAGCATCCAATTCTATTTGTTTTTTCAGCGTATCAAATGTATCGAATTTCACTTCGTCTCTCAATTTATGTAAGAGCACGACTTCAAGCTGTTTACCGTATAAGTCCCCATGGAAATCAAACAGATGGACTTCCAATTGCTGACGAACACCGTTTACAGTTGGACGCTGACCAATATTAGCCACTCCGCCAACAGGCGAATCCGGCAACCCTAACGCTTTTACCACATACACTCCGGAAACAGGAGAAACGCAACGCTTCAAGGGGATATTAGCCGTAGGGAAACCTATTGTTCTCCCTAACTTACGACCATGAGAAACCCGGCCACTGATACTGTAATTGCGCCCCAGCATATCTGAAGCGGCTTCTAATTCATTGTGTGCTAATGCCTCACGGATAGCAGTACTACTTACCCGTTGTGACTGCACACAAAAGCTGTTGGTACTGACAACTTCAAAACCGTATTTTTGACCAGCTTCTTTTAGCATGTTGAAATTACCCTTACGGGCTCTGCCAAAGCAAAAATCATCACCAACAACAAGAAACTTAACACCCAAGCGAGCTACCAACAAGTCACGAATAAACGTCTCTGCTAATAAATTTGCAAAATGGCTGTTAAAATTGACACACAACAAGCGATCAATATCCAATCGGCTTAATTGTACATATTTATCTCTTAAACGAGTTAAACGGGCAGGGGCCTGTTCTTTTGCAAACAACTCCATTGGTTGTGGCTCAAATGTCATGACAACCGAAGGTAATCCCAACTCCTTTGCTTTTTTTGAAACCTGACTTAAGACTTCCTGATGCCCTAAATGTACACCATCAAAATTGCCTATTGTCATAACACAGCCACGATGCTGTGAACGGATGTTGTGTATACCTCGGATCAATTCCATGGAGCCTGCTAACTACCTACTAACGTTTAACTCAATGTAAAAACCGACGGATTATATACTAAACTGCTTTAGTCTGTCGCCGCTTTTAAGTGTTTTGGTCTGATTCCCAGCAGGAACAGGACTAAAATATAAGCAGAGGCGCCAATACCGATCATAATTGCCAGCGCGAATGCCCGATGAAGAAGATCCCAGTTCAGCCAGGCTTCCATATCTTCAAGAAGGTACCAGATCACAGCGACCATGCCTATACCGGCAATTAATAAACGCACAATAAAAAATAAGGTATTTTTAGATATCTGATAGACATTAGCCAGGTGAAGTCCCCGATATAACAATCCCATATTAATGAACGCAGACAGTGACGTCGCAATAGCCAATCCTATATATCCGTACATCCAGGCAAAAATTGCATTAAAAACCATATTGGAAATCATTGCGACAATACCGAATTTAACCGGTGTTTTGGTATCTTGCCTTGAGTAATACCCCGGAGCTAAGACCTTGATCAACATAAAGCTAAGTAATCCGGATGAATAAGCCAGTAATGATAAAGATGACTGTTCAACATCTGTTGGTGAAAACTCACCTCGCATAAACAGTACCATAATCATGGGTTTTGCAAGCACCATCAGGCCCAACATAGCAGGGATACCCAATAAGCACACCATACGAACCCCCCAATCCATGGTATGAGAGAATTCAACTGGCTGCGCATCAACATGTTTTCGGGATAGAGCAGGCAAAATAACCGTCGCAATGGCTATACCAAATAAACCTAATGGAAATTCCAGTAAGCGATCTGAGTAATACAACCAACTAATTGATCCGGTTTGCAGAAAGCTGGCAATAAACGTATCAAACAACAAATTGATCTGACTGACCGAAACACCAAACAGCGCAGGTATCATCAAAGTCCGTATCTGAACAACACCCGGCTCATTCCAGCCCCATTTAGGCCGAACCAGAAATCCAGCTTTTTTTAGAAAGGGAAGCTGAAAAGAAAACTGAATCAATCCGCCAAGAAAAACACCGATAGCTAATCCTATTTCTGGCTGAGCAAGCCTCGGAGACAGGAATAAAGCACAACTGATAATAGAAATATTGAGAAAAACAGGTGTAAATGATGAAACGGCAAACTTCCCTATCGTATTCAATATGGCACCAGAAAGAGCAACAAAGGTGATAAACCACAAATAAGGGAAGGTAATTTTTAATAATAAACTGGCCAGTTCAAATTTAGGTGCTGCCGGACCATCATTAAGCCAGTCCATAAACCAGCCAGCGCCAAATAAAGCCGTTACCACGCTCGATCCTAATACCCCCAGCAAAGTCACGAGAGTCACGATGCCACCCAGAGTACCGGATGCTTTTGCGATAAGCTCACGGGTTTTATCCATTTCGCCCTGAGCATGACTTTCGGTCAGCACCGGAACAAATGCCTGAGAAAAAGCGCCTTCAGCAAAAAGTCTTCTTAAAAAATTAGGGATCTTGTTTGCAAAGAAAAAGACATCGGCACTCGCCCCAGCCCCCATTAAATTAGCAACAACAACATCTCTCACCAGTCCTAAAACACGAGAGACCAAAGTCATAGCACTTACTATCATGCCTGACTTAATAAGACGCTTACTCACCAATACCTCGACTAATAAAAATGCTACCGACCCAATTTACCCTAAGAATGTTCGAGTTAGGCTAGATAAGTATTAGCATTCAAAAAAAAATACTGTTAGAATCCCGCCATCTTAACCGTGAATACCTATCGACGGCAAAAAATGTTTTGTGTCGACGGGTTTTTGCACAAATCATTTGACATTTAAGAGCAAATAGTGGATATTCCCTGCCCTTAAAATGTCATTGAACTAATGTTTTTTGGGAGTAAGACCCTTGGCAAATAGTAAATCTGCTAAGAAGCGCGCTATCCAGGCTGAGAAACGTCGTCAGCACAATGCTAGCCGTCGCTCTATGATGCGCACTTATATGAAAAAAACTATCGCAGCTATCGCAGCTGGCGATAAAGAAGCTGCAACTAAAGAATTCGCAGCTGTAACACCAATTCTAGACCGTATGGCAACTAAAGGCCTTATTCACAAGAATAAAGCAGCTCGTCATAAGTCTCGTTTTGCTGCTGCAATCAAAGCTCTATAATTTAGTTTTGATTCATCACTTAAGTGATTAAAAAAAACCGGCTAACGCCGGTTTTTTTATACCCAAAATTTATTTCACTATTCCACAGCACAATACAATTGGTGTAACAGCTCAATGACGCGCTTCACTTCATCACTTTTTAGCGAATAATAAACCGTTTGAGCTTCTTTCCTGGTGTTAACTAATCCGTCTCGTCTTAACCATGCTAAATGCTGAGATAATGCAGACTGACTCAATGATAGCTTCGAGCTTAATGCTCCGACAGATAACTCAGTTCCGAGCAAAAGACATAAGATCTGTAATCTTCTTTCGTTTGCCATCGCTTTCAATAATGCGACTGCTCTTCCTGAGTTAGTCTCCATCCTTTCTAAGTCAATCATTTAAAATCCTCAAAGTTAGGAAAAATAAATAGGTGATATTTTTTAAAAGTAATCAGTGCTTTCAAAAAAGGACTATCTTAACAAGATAAAATTATTAATAAAGCTTCTCATTTAGACTTTTCCTCAAGAAAGTCATTTTCAGCACTCCAAACGCTAATTCAAGAAGAAAATAATTTTCTCAAATCTGCATCACACAAATTTTTAACTGACGGGTGCTGAATCATTCTCTCGGCAAAAATGACATAATATTCTTCTGTAACTGAAGGAATTTTTCCCACCAGATTAATTACCGATGGTGCAGAATACTCTAACAGAAAGGAAGAAGGTGCGATAAAGATCGTGTCTTTATGAGTCTGAGCAAACGCCAACATTAAAGCGACATCATCAAATTCACCTAAAATATCTGGCTGTATACCCTGCTGATCAAACCAATGTATAACATTTCTCCCCATTGCCGTCCTGCTACCGGGAATGAGTATTTTTTTGGTAGTAAGTTGTTGCAACAAATCAGTATCTTTATCTAAATCCCCATAAGTGAAAAAACTCATGACACTTTCACCAAGCTTTTTACTAAATAACCCCGAACTTCTGGTCGAATCAACAGGACAATCAGACAAGATCATATCCAGTTTATGTTGTGATAATTGCTCAAGTAACATTTCATGAGTAGATTCAAAACAACGTAAATGAATCTTACTGTCTTCAGGAATTGCATAAGATAAAATTTGACTGACTAACTCTTTTGAGAGTGCATCAGCGACCCCGACATCAAATAATAAATTGGAACGCTGGCTGTAGTTCACAATATCCAGCATTTCATAGCTCAGACCAAACATTCTGTCTGCATATTTGAAAACCAATTGTCCAAGCTCTGTTGCCTCAATACTTCGACCTACTCTTTTCGTTAATTTTCCACCCAGTCTTTCTTCCAGACACTTTATTTGCCCGGTAACAGTTTGTGGTGTTAAGAAAAGTGCATCAGCCGCTTTAGTAACTGAATTGTTTTTACAAACCATCCAGAAATAATAAAGGTGGTTATAGTTTAAGTGCGACATTCAATTACCCTCCCTAACACCTCGAATATTACGAGTTATTTTGCATTAATATTCGATATTTTCGCAAAACAATATGACATAAAGATGATATTTATGTGACAGGGATAACTCTCCTTCCAAAACACCATTCCATAAACTTAATAAATATTATTTATTTTCAATTACTTAATTTGGGTTTAATTATAAATACATATAAATAGTTAATTATTACCCGCTGTAATATTACTGAAACATTCAAGCACTACTATCGCGTCGAAAATTAATTATTGTTTTTGACTCGGGAGAGCCAACATGATGAACCAGGCAACTGTAGCAGCAACGTCTGTCTCAACTACAAAACGCACGCTGCGCTGGGCAAACTTGGCATTCATGCTATATCTGTTACTTCTTTCTGTCGCTATGGTGGGCAGTGGCTTTAAATGGGCTGCAGGTGATCATGCGAAAGTATTATTTGAATTTGCATCACATCCTGTTGCAGGTTTAATGATCGGTTTAGTCGCTACTGCACTGATTCAGTCGTCAAGTACCGTCACATCCATTATAGTCGGACTTGTAGCCGGCGGTCTTCCTGTTGCAACTGCCATCCCTATGATTATGGGAGCAAATATCGGTACAACAGTTACGAATACTCTGGTCAGTCTGGGCCATATCCGCAACAAAGAAGAATTCAAACTTGCTTTTGCCAGTGCCACTATTCACGACTTCTTTAACCTGTTGGCCGTACTTATATTCCTACCTCTGGAAATGACATTTGGTATTCTGGAAAAAGTATCTCACTGGTTAGTCTCACCGTTTTTATCAACTGGTGACATGAGTATTAAAGGTCTGAATTTCATAAAGCCTATAACAAAACCAGTCATTAACGCTCTAAAAGAACCATTATCTACTTTTGGTGATATGGTTGGCGGAATTGCTTTAATCCTGATGGGCATTGCTATCATCTTCGTGGCCATTACGGTTATGGGTAAGCTAATGAAGAGCTTAATGGTTGGTCGTGCGAAACATATATTGAAAAGTGCAATAGGTCGCGGCCCAATTCACGGCATCGCATCAGGCACACTTGTTACTGTATTGGTTCAGTCATCATCAACCACAACCAGTCTGATGGTTCCGCTTGTTGGTACTGGCGTTCTTAAAGTAAAAGAGGTTTATCCATTTACCTTAGGGGCTAATATCGGGACCTGTATAACAGCCCTGCTTGCAGCTACAGCCGTATCTGGTGAATTCGCTGTCTTTGCTCTGCAAATCGCATTAGTGCATTTGTCGTTTAATATTATGGCGACAGTTCTTATTTACGGCATCCCGTTCCTGAGAAACATTCCTCTCAGAAGTGCAGAAGCCATTTCAGAAATGGCTGTAAAAAATAAAGCTATTGTTGCTGGTTATCTATTATTGATATTCCTGATAATTCCAGGAACAATTTTGGCACTGACTGTTTAAAATTTCCGAGTAATAAAGATAAAGCCCGAGAACATAATTTTCGGGCTTTATCATAACTATCGATAAATAAAGAATTTTCACTCAATTCACATTAACTTTTGATTCAATTAATGCATATTTTGACTTAGCTAACGTTAACTTTTTTATGCATAAAGAAGCTGGATAATCTTTAGAGTAAGTTACAGCCTCGTAAGCCCCGAAGTCACTATCCTCAAATCCAGAAAAACCTTCAACAGAGAACTCATCTAAATTGAATTCAAAACAGAGACCGGTATGATCTCTAGCATAATGTGCCCACATTAATTCATTCATATAATTTTCTGCGAGACATAATATGCCTGTTTGAGTACTAAATTTTTCAACATATTGCTGAAAGCCTGTTTTCACCAACCCTTCACAAACTTTCATTATTTCCCGAGTTTTTCTGTTTACAGAGCTTTTCATAAAACCATACGCAAGAAGTTCTGTTTCAACTTCTTTGCGCGTTGGCATTCGATAGAATGGTTTACACTCGAAAGGGTCATTAAAACTCAGCGGAGATGAAAAATAAATCTCTTGGTTTTCAAGTACAGATTTAATCGACAGGGATTCAGGTGAATAATATTTATATAATTTCATCTGTTACTTTATTGCCCATATCAAGTTGTACTTATAACTGCCGAAATCTAGATAGCAACTTGTCCTTTAATAGCCTCTTGCGGCTCGTATCCTACAAGTTCAAAATCTTCTAACTTATAAGCATATATAGACTCAGGTTTGCGATTTAGTTTCAACTGAGGAAGAGCTGTCGGTGTTCTCTCTAACTGAGTTTTGACTTGCTCCATATGATTAGAATAAATATGTGCATCACCAATTGACATAATTAACTCACCGACATCCAAATCACACTGCTGAGCCAAGATGTGAACCCAAATAGCTGCTTGAGCTACATTAAAAGGGTGCCCCAGGAACAAATCATTCGAACGAATCGTACACATCAAATTAAGTTTGTTATCAATAACCTGAAACTGATATAAAAGATGACACGGCGGTAAAGCCATTTTACCTTGCCTTACATTGTCCTGTGGAGATAACTTTTCATCAGGTAGATACTCAACATTCCAACCATGAAACAGAATCCGGCGCGAAGTTGGGTTATTTTTCAGCATATCAACGACATAATCTATTTGATTAATCGTTTTACCATCTTTTGTAGGCCACGCAGTCCATTGTTTACCATAAATAGGACCAAGTTCACCATCTTCTAATGCCCATTCATCCCAAATCCTGGCATCTAACTCATTTTTATTCGTGCTACCAGATAAAAACCAAAGCAATTCATTTACAACGCCTTTAAAGTAGACTTTTTTAGTAGTAAGCAAAGGAAAGCCTTTTGCGAGATCGACACGATACATACGACCAAACACTGATAGTGTTCCTGTTCCAGTTCGATCTCCTTTCTGTGCTCCGTTTTCATAAACATCTTTTAATAAATCAAGATATTGTTTCACTATAAATCCTCACTAACTTCTTTATTGAGTTGCTTTGTGATTTGCTTTGTATGCCCATAACATTAGCAGCACACCAGCAATAATCATTGGTATTGATAAAATTTGTCCCATGGAAATTCCACCGGCAAATAATCCTAACTGAACATCTGGCTCCCGGAAAAATTCGACACAGATACGAGCCAAACCATAACCGATTAAAAACAGGCCGGATACGGAACCAAGTGGTCTTGATTTTCTGATAAACAGATTAAGCAGAGCAAAGAGAATAATACCCTCTAAACAAAGCTCATATAGCTGTGATGGATGCCTTGGCAGAGGACCGGCTCCGGGAAAAATCATGGCCCATGGGACATCTGTGGTTCTACCCCACAATTCACCATTCATAAAATTACCAAGTCGTCCCAATCCCAGACCAAAAGGAACCAGTGGCGCGACAAAATCTGCGACACCAAAAAATGTTCTGCCATGTTTTTTTGCATAGATAAACATAGCCGTAATTACCCCTAACAAACCACCATGAAATGACATGCCGCCAGTCCATATTTTGAATATATACAGAGGATCCTGAAGCAAATATTCAAATCCGTAAAAAAAGACGTAACCTAAACGCCCACCAATCACAACACCAATAAAACCGGCAAATAATAAATCTGAAACCTGCTGACGAGTCCAGCCGCTGTTGGGTTTATCTGCACGACGATTAGCTAACCAGGTCGCAAATAAAAAACCAAACAAATACATCAATCCGTACCAACGCACAGATATAGGACCTAATGAAAAAACAACGGGATCGATATTAGGAAAATGAAGATAATCCTGAGCCATAAAAAAAACCTTTAAATATACCGAAAAAGATTAGTGCAAAAGCATATTAATTGAGACAAACATCAGAAAGACAGAAAACACCTTCTTCAGCATCGGCGTTGGCAGCTTAATGGCTAATTTCGCACCGATTCGAGTCGTCAATACCGATGTACAGGATACAAAGATTAAAGCCGGAAGATAAATATAACCCAAACTGTATTTCGGTAGTACATCAATATGAGAACCGTGCCATATAAAACCAATCATTCCGGATATCGCAATGATAGAACCACACACAGATGAAGAACCGACCGCTTTTCGCATTTCAACACCATAGCGATTCAGAAACGGAACGGATAACGCTCCACCACCGATCCCCGCCAGACTGGCAATAGTACCGATAAAAATCCCTGACACTGTGGTAAAAATGGCATTAGGCATTGGATGTTGTTTAACCATTCGGATAGAACGGAACATCTGAATAGAGAGAATAAAAACAATCACACCAAAGACCCGGGGAAGATACTGTCCGGGAATCCATTCAGCCAATGTTGACCCAAAAAATCCACCGATAACTACTCCGGGAAGCAGGTATTTCACCGCAAACATTTCGACATTACCCAGCTTTAAATGATTTAAAGCTGAGGAGCCTGATGTAAGAATAATTGTGGCAAGGGACGTTCCCAATGCAAACTGCATAGCATTATCGGGAGCAATACCAACCTGAGGTAACAGATACAATAAAGCGGGCACTACAATCAGCCCGCCACCAATTCCTAATAATCCGGCCAAAACGCCGACTATACTGCCCAATATCATCAACTGGACAACTAATTCTATCGTTATCATTGAGTTACAATCTACTCACTACTTTTTCCCCGCACGAATGAAACCTGCGAAGTTATTTTCTTCAAAATATTCTGACATCATACTATAGATATCGTGACCATAGGATTTCATCAGTGCTTTGTTTGCGAGTTTTTTCAAATCTTTTACAGACGTATTTCTAAGTAAGTACTTTATTTTCGCCACATTGGATGTGTTCATACTTAGCTTTTTATACCCCATTCCAATTAATAGCAAAGCACCGATAGGATCTCCGGCCAATTCCCCGCAGACACAGACATCTAATTGCTTCGCTTCACATATATCAATAATATGTTTCATTGCCTGAAGAACCGAAGGATGCAATGACTCATAGACATCAGATACTCTGGAATTGTTCCGGTCAACGGCCAATAAATACTGAGTTAAATCATTAGTCCCTATCGAAACAAAATCAATTCTTTTTGCAATTAAAGGCAATAAATACAGCATAGAAGGGACTTCAACCATAATGCCAACCTTCGGCATTTCAACGTCATAATCTAATTCTTTTACTTCCTGATATGCCTGATTGATCAACTGGATAGAATCGTCTAACTCAGAAATCCCCGAAATCATCGGTAACAGAATCGACAAATTTTTCAATCCGCTACTTGCTCTGATCATGGCTCGCAGCTGAATCAAAAAGATATCAGGATGATCCAAAGAAAAGCGTATCCCCCGCCAGCCTAAAAATGGATTATCTTCTTCAATTGGTAAATAAGGTAATGGCTTATCCCCACCGATATCCAAAGTACGCATGACGACATCTTTACCTGGATAACTCTGCAGGACCTTACGATAACGTTGAGCCTGATCTTCTTCTGACGGAAAACTCTGCTGCAGTAAAAACGAAATCTCAGTCCGGTATAAACCGACCCCATCTACTCCCTGATCGACCGCAAGACTGGTATCAGCATTCAAACCAGCATTAAGCATGACCTGAATTCGGTGATTATCCTGAGTTATCGCAGGTTCTGGCAGAACTTCATCAGCCATTTCAGCTAATTCATGCTCTTCTTTTGCCAGTAATTGATATTCCTTAACTAAAGCCCGGTCAGGCTCTACATAAGCGACCCCACTATACCCATCAACAATACCTCGTTTACCACTGATTTTATCGAGATTAAGAGTCACTCCCATAACCGCAGGAATTCCCATCGCCCGGGAAAGAATAGCTGCATGAGAGTTTGATGCGCCTTCCAGTGATACAACTGCCTGAAGTTTATCCTTAGGGACACTGGCTAAAATCGACGCTGTCAGTTCCCTTACCACCAGAATGATAGGCTCATCTAATTCATATTGTTCATTTTCACTGTTATACAAAAAGAACAATAATCGCTGCCCTAACTCTTTAACATCCTGAGCCCTCTCACGCAAGTAAGGATCGGACATACTTGCAAACCGTTGCGAATAGCTTTCCACCACCTGTCTGACAGCCCAGTCAGCCCTGTCCCCGACATGCAAACGCTCTTTCAGATCATTTCTGAGCATAGGATCATTTAGCAGGTGAGTGAACAAATCAAAAATAGCCAGAGTATCTTTGTTTATATCACTATCAAGCTTCTTGCGCATTTTACGAAAATCAGCAAGAGCGCTATCAATGGAACGGGATAACCACTCCTGTTCATGAACAGGGTTAACACTGGAAGCTGGTAATACATCCTCAAGCTGTGGCTGACTGTTGTCCCACCAGTATTTTCCAATCGCAACACCTGGAGATGCAGGAATACCTGGAAACAAAATCTGTTTCTTAGGTCGTTTCGATACATTCCAGACTCCCTGTGTCTGAGCTGAGGCCATAATAACGGCGAGCTGAGCAGAAAGTGTTACAATAAACGATTCTTCTATTTCACTAAATTGTCTGGGTTCTCTTTGCTGTACAACTAAAACACCTAATATCTGTTTCCTGTAAATAATCGGTGTACCAAGAAAACTATGATAAATTTCTTCGCCCAATTGTTTGAAGTATTTGAAATTAGGATGCTTCGATGCTTCAGCAAGGTTCAAAGGTTCGGCCGAACGTTTCACTAGCCCCACAAGACCTTCGTTATAGCCGATATGGATTTTATTTCCTTTGAATTTCAACCCCTGAGTCGCCATCAACTCTAATTGTTGCTTCTCTTCATTAGCAAGATAGATAGTACAGCATTCGGTAGACATCGCCAGACAGGTTTCTTTAACAAGCACCCTAAGTGCCTGCTGAATATTATCTATTTTCGAAACCTGTTCAACGATATTCCGAAGCTGTGACAGCATACTCAACCTCTTTTTTGTCTACGTTTACTTTTCATTTTGCGTTCTTTAAAAGGCATAGCAGAAGAAGAAAATTCTTTCATCGCCCGACGATATACATCTCGCTTAAAAGAGACGACTTGTCTTACCGGGTACCAATAACTTACCCAACGCCAACCATCAAATTCAGGGGTCGTTCCGCGCTGCATGTTAATCCTAGATTCATTACCATCTAAGCGCAGAAGAAACCATTTCTGTTTTTGTCCAATACAGACAGGCTGGGAATCCCAACGTACTAATCGTTTTGGTAATTTATACTTTAACCAATGCCGGCTTGTCGTTACGATTTTTACATCTTGCTTTGTTAACCCAACCTCTTCGTACAACTCTCTGAACATGGCCTGTTCTGGTGTTTCACCGTCATCAATTCCACCTTGTGGAAATTGCCAGGAGTGTTGTCCGTATCGTTTCGCCCAGAATACCTGACCATGGTTATTACAAATTACGATACCAACATTAAGTCGGTAACCATCGCCATCGATCACTGGCAAACCTCTAAAAAAATTTAAGTTATTATGATTTTTCCACATATCCCCATTAGGAGCAAATTTCGTAGATAGATTGTGACAATTTTTATGCGCCAGAACCAAAAATGATTGGTTTAATCTTTTCCAGGAAGTTATCAACAAAATTTTGTGATAAGTTTCAATTTATTCACCTTTTCTGTGAATAACCCTGTTAAGAAGACATTAATTAATGGAATGACAATGATGAAATTTTCAACACCACTTTAATCCCCCCCAAAAGAATTAAAATAAATTATCTTTTTATTCATAGCATTAGGGTAAAAACATATTAGCGAACACACAAATGATCATAAATGATCTAAAAATTAATCACCCTGGTTAAAGATCCATCAAATCATGCTTTATCCACACAAAATTAAAATAACCTTGAAATTTCCCATTTTTACAGCGGACAAACATTCATCTTGGTACTGTATACTTATACAGAAACTTGTTTTTTGCTTAATCGATTTTATTTCTTGTTGATAACCTGTGTGTAAATAATGATCTCTTGTGATCTGGAATATTAAAGATCTCACACCTAGTGTTTGATAGAATTCCTTTTATTTTGTATTCCCATTTAATATGAAACCAGAACCGCAAACAGAAGAAGAATTACTTTTAAGAGCTCGCTCAATTGCCGGGCTTACACTTGCAGAACTAGCACAAGAAGCCAATTTTAACGTTCCTGAAAATCTGCAAAGAGAAAAAGGCTGGGTAGGACAACTCATTGAATGGCATCTTGGTGCTCCTTCTGGCAGCCGACCACAACAGGATTTTGAAAAACTGGGAATAGAGCTGAAAACAATCCCGATCAGTTATAGCGGAAAACCACTGGAAACAACCTTTGTATCAGTAGCGCCATTAACAGGAGTACAGGGATTAACATGGGAAACCAGCCATGTCAGAAATAAATTATCCCGGGTTCTCTGGATACCGGTAGAAGGAGAAAGAGAGATCCCCGTCAAAGAACGAAAAGTAGGCTCTCCGCTTATCTGGAGTCCATCACCAGAAGAAAATCAATGGCTGAAAGATGACTGGGAAGAATTAATGGAATTCATTGTCCTGGGAAAAGTTGAACAAATTACCGCAAAATACGGGCAGTACTTGCAACTAAGACCCAAAGCGGCCAATGGAAGAGTGAAAACCGAAGCTTACAGTTCAACAGGTAAGCCGATGAAAACACTGCCAAGAGGATTTTATTTACGCACGCAGTTTACATCCTACATTCTGGAAAATTACTACCTCTAGCAAAGAACAATTTAAACTGAAAAGCTCAACATAGTCTGCAAAGCTTAAATCCGGTGCTGGACAACACAACTTAAAATAGCTAACACTGATAGGGAAAAATAACGATAAAAGGATTTGCGATGCAATACGTTAAACTTCCCCACTCAAGTTTAGAAGTCAGCAAACTTTGCTTAGGAACCATGACTTTTGGAGAGCAAAATACTCAAAAGGATGCAGATCAACAACTAGATTTTGCTTTAGATAATGGGATCAATTTCATTGATACAGCCGAAATGTATCCCGTCCCTCCCATCGCAGTCACTCAGGGCAAAACAGAAGAGTTTATTGGCAATTGGCTGGAAAAATCAGGTAAAAGAGAAAAAATTGTTTTAGCAACAAAAGTAGCAGGTCCGAGAAATGTTCCCCATATTCGCGAAAATATGTCACTCGATCATCGCAATATTCACCAGGCTGTCGATGCCAGCCTGGAAAGATTAAAAACAGATTATATCGATTTATATCAAATACATTGGCCACAAAGACAAGCAAACTATTTTGGTAAGTTAAATTATCAGGCACCTGAGAAAAATGGCGATATTCCTATTATAGAAACTCTTGAAGCTCTGAATGATTTAGTTCGTGCTGGCAAAGTAAGAGAAATAGGTGTCTCTAACGAAACACCTTGGGGACTGATGACTTATCTGCGTCTGGCTGAAAAACACGACCTTCCACGAACAGTAACCATTCAAAATCCATACAACTTACTCAACCGTAGTTTTGAAGTCGGACTATCTGAAATCTGTCATCATGAAGGAGTAAAACTCCTTGCCTATTCACCAATGGCATTTGGTATTCTGAGTGGGAAATATCTTAATAACGCTCGTCCTGAAGGAGCCAGATGCACACTGTATGAGAGATTTAAACGTTATTTTACGCCACAAGGGATAAAAGCGACTGAAGCATATGTTCAGTTAGCCAAAGATTATGGGTTAGATCCAGCGCAAATGGCTTTGGCATTTGTTAACCAGCAACCCTTCACGGGTTCGACTATTATCGGCGCCACTACGATGGAACAGCTAAAAGCAAACGTAACCAGCAAAGACATCATTTTATCTCAGGAAATATTAGAAAAGATCGATGAGATCTTTACTGTATATCCAAACCCATGTCCATAACCTTTATTTAAATCAATTTCCCCTTTCTCTCCTTAGACAAGTGTAATAATCCTTGTCTGAGGGGATTATTTCTCTTATTCCATAAATGCAAAAATACGATACAAAAAGCAATATAAAATGATATAAAATATCATTTCATTAAATATTAATAATTAAAATAATATTACATTTTATTTCAAAACAACTCATACTATTGGACGAAAAACCCACAAAATATAGATATATTAAAATTTAAACTTAAATGTGATCTATGAGATGTTTTAAAAAATAATGATAGGAACAACTCATTTTCAGAGTAATATTCATGCATATTTCAATGGATTTAATATTACGATTAGTGAGGCTTTCCCGCCATGGACTCAACCGAAATTCTTGGCATAATTGCAGGAATAATGACAACTATTTCATTTATTCCCCAAGTCATGCAAATACTGAAAACAAGAAATGTTGAAGGAATATCACTTCTGATGTACACCATTTTTACATCAGGTGTTTTCCTATGGACATTATATGGTTTGATAAGACTACAGATTTCTGTAATTGTCGCTAATGGAGTAACTCTATTACTCGCATTAATTATTTTAGGTATGAAACTCTGGTTTACGACCGGTAACAGAGCGAACAAAAAAGCCTGCAAAGCATTTTAATTAAAAGAGCTTCAATTACGAAGCTCTTTTAATTCTGTAAATATCAATATCGGTTAAAACACGTCGTCTTCCGAAAGAAGATTATGCTTATTAAGTAAACGATACATTGTCGCTCTCGATATCCCCAACTCTTTTGCGGCCTGAGATACCTGTCCACCATTTGATTCAAGTACCAGCATCAACGCCTCTTTTTCAGAACGTTCCCGAATACTTTTAAGACTCATTTTGCCTTCACTACGCTTAGGAAGATCTAACGAATCTTCTTCCAACATAACAGAATCCGACATGAGTACTACGCGCTTAATCTGATTCATAAGTTCGCGTACATTGCCTGGCCATTGATACCGTGATAACGCTTTCAAAGAATTGTCAGTGAATCCTCTTGCCTGAGCATTATATTCTTTAGAAAAAACCTGCAAATAGTGATTTGCTAACAGAGGAACATCCGCCATTCGTTCTTTCAAACTCGGAACGTTAATCCGTAACACATTAATGTAATGATAAAGTTCTTCATTAAAATCACCATCAATTAATGCTTTTTCAATATCTGATGAATTTGCGGCTAACACTCTGACATCAACCGTTTTAAACCCCTTCGAAGTTTCTACCGTTCCTTCCTGGAAAAAACGCAATAGATTAAGCTGCTGAGATTGAGTAATCGACAGAATATCGTTAAGTAAAACTGTACCACCATCAGCCTGTTCTAACATAGACTGATTTTCACTGTCGCTAAAATCAAGACCAATACCAAACAGTTCAGTTTCAAATCGTTGTTCAGACATTGCCCGGCAATTGACTGGAATAAACGGTTTCTGAGCCCGCGAAGATGTATGATGTACAGCTTTCGCTACAAGTTCTTTACCACTACCACTTTCGCCGTGAATAAGAATACTTACATCTGTAGGCCCAATACGCTTGATCTGATCTCTCAGACGCTTCATTGGTACAGACTCACCAATCAGTCCTAAGTCACCATTCAGTCCCCAGTTTGGCCAAACTTTCTTTTCAAGTTTCAGCATACCTAACTGGTGACCAATAGTACTTAATAACTGTGCATCAGGAATTGGAGCCGTAAAAAAGTCGATACAAAAGTTCACAATAAACTGAGAGATAGTATCTGAACCGATCTGAGACTCACGGATAAAAGCAATCCAGCGAACCTGTCTGTGACTACTAACCAAATTAGCAATCCCATTCAGACTGAACTCGTCTTTGCTTAAATCGACGATGCCAATCGATGGACCTAGCTCCGAAAATAGTGCGTCAGCTTTTCTTAAATCTGCCATTTGAGAACAGCGCCATCCCACTTGTTCTAACACTGATAACCAAGGTTCATATGTCCCGCCAACGACAACTAAAGAACCAGGAACTGAGTCCATTCGAAACTGACTAGCCATGAACTTTTCCTTATATTTGTTAAACAATTTATTTCAATTATTCTTATTAGAATTGATTTATTTCTGAGACGCTACCTTACAACTTGTTGAAGAAATATGCTATCTCATTTATGAGACTGTGCTGGAAAATGACATCTTCATCAAACAATGTGCAGGCTAACGTAAGGAAAAATAGAGTCTATACAAAAAAAAACCCTTACTTATAAAAGCAAGGGCAATAAGATTTACAGAAAAATCACTTTTTTCTGATGAGACTCTTAATTAGATTGTGGTCTCATTGCTGGGAATAATATTACGTCACGAATAGTATGGCTGTTAGTAAATAACATTGCTAAACGGTCAATACCAATCCCCTGACCCGCAGTTGGTGGCAAACCATGTTCAAGTGCAGTAATGTAATCTGCATCATAGTACATAGCTTCATCATCGCCTGCATCTTTAGCCTCAACCTGAGCCTTAAAGCGAGAATCCTGATCTTCAGCATCATTAAGCTCGGAGAAACCATTCGCCACTTCACGACCACCAATGAAGAATTCAAAACGGTCAGTGATAAACGGATTTTCATCATTACGGCGAGCCAATGGTGAAATATCTGCCGGATAACCAGTAATAAAAGTTGGTTGCATCAATTTAGGTTCTGCAGTTTCACCAAAGATTTCTTCAAGTAGCTGACCACAAGTCCAGAAACTTTCTGTATCCATATGCAGAGATTTCGCAATCGCCATCATATGATCACGATCTTTCACACCTTCGTAATCCAGAGCCTGAATATCTGCATGATCCGGATTGTAGTGTTTGATCGCTTCCAGCATACTCATACGAGCATATTTGCCACCAAATTCTACTGTTTCGTCACCATATGGCATCGCTGTAGAACCAAGAACCTGCATAGCTACCGTACTTAGCATTTCTTCTGTCAGATCCATCAGATCGTTAAAGTCTGAATACGCCTGGTAGAATTCCATCATGGTGAATTCAGGGTTATGGCGAACAGATAGACCTTCGTTACGGAAGTTACGGTTGATTTCAAATACGCGATCAAAGCCACCCACAACCAAACGTTTCAGGTAAAGTTCAGGCGCAACACGAAGATACATATCGATATCCAACGCATTATGATGAGTCACGAACGGACGAGCCGTTGCACCACCAGGGATCACGTGCATCATTGGAGTTTCAACTTCTAAATAACCTTTTGAAGTCATAAACTGACGAATTGCACTAACCAGTTTAGAGCGAATCATAAACGTATTACGAGAATCTTCATTAACAATCAGGTCAACATAACGTTGACGGTAACGCATTTCCTGGTC
Organism: uncultured Vibrio sp.; assembly: GCA_963676525.2. Classification (GTDB taxonomy): domain Bacteria; phylum Pseudomonadota; class Gammaproteobacteria; order Enterobacterales; family Vibrionaceae; genus Vibrio. Next base: position 303,580 of record CAXXNB010000011.1, on the reverse strand, counting down.
AGTCAAGCCGTGGAATTTTTCTGGTAACGGACGCAGTGCTTTAGTCAGCAATTCATACTCTTCCATATTCACGTAAAGATCGCCTTTACCTGATTTATGCAAAGCACCTTTGATACCAATAATATCACCGATATCAAGACCCTGATATTTTGCTTTCAGTTCTTTCTGCACATCTTTTGCAGCATAACCCTGGATTCGGCCAGTCGTTTCCTGAATAACAATAAATGGACCACGCTTCGCCATGATACGACCGGCAACAGCGACAACCAGGTTCATTTCTTCCAGCTCTTCCTTAGTCTTTTCACCGTACTGAGCCTGCAAGTCACCCGCTAAGCTATCGCGACGAAAGTCATTAGGGTGACCGTTCGCCTTACTGTCTTTGCGGATATGTTCCAATTTACTGCGGCGCTCTGCTATGAGCCTATTTTCTTCTTGAGTTTGTTCGTTTTGAATAGCATCAGTCATTTTGGATGTACCCTGTTTATCGGTGAAAAGCTAAAGCCCTGATTTTAAGCTTGCTTCAATAAATTTATCTAGATCGCCATCAAGGACAGCTTGAGTATTACGATTTTCTACGCCAGTACGTAAATCTTTGATACGAGAATCATCTAAAACATACGAACGAATCTGGCTACCCCATCCGATATCGGATTTGGCGTCTTCATTTGCCTGTTTTTCAGCATTCTGTTTTTGCAACTCGTATTCAAACAATTTTGCACGTAACTGCTTCATCGCCTGATCTTTGTTTTTGTGCTGAGAACGGTCATTCTGACACTGAACCACAATATTGGTAGGTAAGTGAGTAATACGAACCGCAGATTCAGTGGTGTTAACGTGCTGACCACCAGCACCAGATGCACGATATACGTCAATTCTCAAATCAGAAGGATTAATATCAATCGCAATATTGTCATCAACCTCAGGATAAACAAACGCAGAAGCAAAAGAAGTGTGGCGACGGCCACCTGAATCGAATGGAGATTTACGAACTAAACGGTGCACCCCGGTTTCAGTACGTAGCCAGCCATAAGCATATTCACCAGACAACTTAATAGTCGCTGATTTCAAGCCCGCAACTTCACCTTCTGATACTTCGATCACTTCTGTTTTGAAGCCTTTAGCTTCAGCCCAGCGAAGATACATACGCAGTAACATCGATGTCCAGTCTTGCGCTTCAGTACCACCTGAGCCAGATTGCAGATCCAAATAACAGTCAGAAGCATCATGATCGCCGGAAAACATACGACGAAATTCGAGTTTTTCCAGTTTTGCTTCAAGGTCAGCTAATTCAGGTTCAATTTCGTCGAACGTTTCCTGATCTTCAGCTTCAACAGCTAATTCAAGTAAACCTTCAACATCATCAACACCCTGATGTAGCTGATCGATTGTTTCCACGACAAGTTCTAATGAAGATCGTTCTTTACCTAAAGCCTGAGCCCGTTCTGGTTCATTCCAGACATCCGGTTGCTCAAGTTCAGCATTCACTTCTTCTAAACGTTCTTTCTTAGTGTCGTAGTCAAAGATACCCCCTTAGGACTTCTGTGCGCTCAGACACATCCTGAAGGCGGTTTTTAATTGGATTGATTTCAAACATGTATGCTCTATTTTTTGACGTAGAATTTAACCGCGGAATTGTACTGAAAAATGTGATGAAGATACAGGGAAAGTTTGAATTTGGTCGGATATTGCTGATAAGAGAATTCCTCTTGCCACAAATAGCAGGCAAGAGGAATACGGAATGTTAACCGTTTACAGGATCAGAAGCCGTAACCCGTTTATTGTTAGGAACAAAATACATTATTGCAATGGCAATGGATGTCGGCAGAAGCCAGGCCATACCGATATCAAACAGCGGCAGCATTGATAAAGCAGAAACATCAACACCAGAAATTTTTGCTGCATCGATTAACGCAAAAATAAAAGCGGTTAACAGAACAACACGATACGTTGCCTGCTTATTCGAAAAATAGCTGCGGATAAATGTCAGTGCCACCAAGGCAATTGCTACCGGATACAGTGCAAACAAAACCGGAATCGACAAACTAATTAACTGAGCAAGACCTACGTTCGCAATCACAGCGCAAAGAATACTGTTAATAACAACCCAAACTTTATAATTCAGTGGGGTAAATGAACTAAAGTAATCAGAACAGGCCGAAATTAGACCGATAGCCGTTGTCAGACATGCAAGGAGTACAATAACAGACAGCACAACCTGACCTTTAGCACCAAATAATGCCTGAATATAAATACTTAAAACTGTACCGCCATTATCCACGCCACCAGCAATAGAAGAACTCGTTGCGCCTAAATAGAACAGTGAAGTGTAAACAAAAGCCAGTCCGGCAGCGGCAATAAAGGCAGCAGCTATCAGATACTTAGTGGTCGCTTTGCTCTTAGTTATGCCTTTGTTTTTCAAAGCATCGACCATCAGCATTCCAAACATCAGCGAAGCAAAGGTATCCATGGTGTTGTACCCTTCCAGGAAGCCTTTCGTTAATGGTTGAGCTAAGTAGTCACCTACAGGATTCTGCATGATTCCCTGAGGATTGGTAAAGACACCGATCGCTACAATGACCAGACCAACAAATAATGCCGGAGTCAGAACCTTACCGATAAGATCAATCAATTTACCCTGATACCAGGAGAAGAAACCAGCAACTACAAAGAACAAAATAGAAAAAAGAGTCAGATAGGTGGAATCAGTTGCACCAATCAAAGGATTAACAGCCATTTCATAGGCAACCAGTCCTGTTCTTGGGGCTGCAAATGCAGGACCAATAATGACAAATATCAGAGTGGCCATAATAGTCGAAACTCGGGCAGGAAGATCCCGGGTCAGATTACTCCAGCTACCACCAACTAAGGCGACAGCAATAATACCGGCAAGAGGTAAACCTACTGCAGTTAACAAAAAACCACTCATGGCCGGGAATAAATTTGTTCCTGCAAGTTGTCCTGCAAGAGGCGGGAAGATAACATTACCGGCACCAAGGAAAAACGCAAAAAGCATAAAACCTAATGCAATAATATCGAATAATTTTAATGTCTGTTTCACAGAACACCCTTTTTACTTTATGTTGTGTTTATTTTTTGTACAGAACGTACTTATTTAGGGCCGAATAGTGAACAAACAGAATAAAATATTCAAGAAATAGGCAAAAATTAGTTTTTTATAGATCGTAAAATATTTTTTACTAGCATAATAATCCAACAAATGACAAACAATAAATTAACGAAAGATTTTCGATTTAAACAATTTCATATTTGGGGCGGTTCATCAGGAATGCCAGTCAGTACGGACGGCGTTCTACTTGGTGCCTGGGCAACGCTACCAGATACAGGGCATATCCTGGATATAGGCACCGGAACCGGATTACTTGCGTTAATGGTGGCTCAGCGTTATGACAATATAAAAATAACCGCCCTTGATATTGATGAACATGCCATTCAGGCCGCAAAAAGAAATTGTTTAATGTCCCCCTGGGCTGACAGAATTTCAGTAATAAAAGAAGACGTCACTATTTATAAAACCAGTGAAACATTCTCAGGCATAATTTGTAACCCTCCTTATTTTAATTCAGGAGAAACAGCAAAAATAAACCAAAGAGCAACAGCACGACACACTACACAATTGAAGCATCAGGAGCTACTTGAACGTGCTTTTGCACTCACTACCGATGATGGTGTCGCTAATTTCATTCTTCCTGTTACTGAAAGTAAAACCTTTATTGAACAGGCAAAAAGCATCGGATGGTTTATCAAATATTCTTGTCGTGTTTTCCCTACAGAAAAGAAATCAGCAACACGCCATTTATTACATTGCACAAAAACTGTCTGTGAAACCAGTGAAGAGACACTCACAATTCAAAAAAATGGTCAGTACAGCGATGAGTTTATCGCCCTAACGAGAGATTTTTATCTTAAGATGTAGAAATAAAGTGTGATCCTTTATAAAGATCCCACTATAATACCGCCCCTATTTTTGACCTTATACTGCGGAGACCTGCTTGTGATACGAACTTTTGCTGATTTAGATCTCGATCCAAATATTCTACAAGCGATAGAAGAAGCCGGATTTGACAGACCTACCCATGTCCAGGCACAAGCAATACCAGAAGCACTTGATGGTAAAGATGTTCTTGCATCTGCTCCGACAGGCACAGGTAAAACAGCTGCGTTTGCTTTACCGGCATTACAGTACTTACAGGACTTTCCTCGTCGCAAACCGGGACCTGCACGAATTCTTATCCTGACACCAACTCGTGAATTAGCGATTCAGGTCGCCGAACAGACCCGATTATTAGCGAAACATACTAAGCTTAATATTTTTACCATCACTGGTGGTGTTCAGTATCAGGAACATGCTGATATTCTGGCGCAAACACAGGATATCGTGGTTGCAACTCCTGGCCGTCTTATGGAATATATCGAAGCAGAACGTTTTGATTGCCGGGCAATTGAATGGTTAGTTCTTGATGAAGCCGATCGCATGCTGGATATGGGTTTTGGTCCTGTTGTTGACCGATTATCCGCAGAATGTCGCTGGAGAAAACAGACACTACTATTTTCTGCCACACTAGAAGGTAAGGGAGTCGAAGGTTTTACAGCTGATCTGCTTAAAAACCCGGTACAGGTAGAAGCTGAACCACCAAGACGTGAACGCAAAAAAATCACTCAGTGGTATCACCGCGCCGATAATCTGGAACACAAAAACGCATTACTGAAGAAAATTCTGACCGAGCAATCTGAACGGGCTATCGTTTTTGTTAAAACCAGAGAAATATTAGCCACACTTCGTTCTGAATTAGAATCAAGCCAGATCAACTGCGCCTGGATTCAGGGTGAAATGCCACAGGACAGACGAAATAACGCCATTTCCCGTTTCCGTGATGGCACTGTAAATGTGCTGCTAGCGACCGATGTTGCTGCTCGCGGAATTGATATTCCGGATATCAGTCATGTCATCAACTATGATTTACCAAGAACAGCTGACGTATTTGTCCACCGCATCGGCCGAACCGCACGTGCAGGTAAGAAAGGTATCGCAATTTCTCTGGTAGAAGCGCATGACCAACCAATGATGGATCGCATTCAGCGCTATACAAAAGAAGAAATCAAAGAAAGATTTATCGATGGTTTAAGGCCTAAACACAAAAAGCCTGTGTTTAAGAAGAAAAAGAAAGCAGTTAAGGATAAAGTAAAGAAAACTGTGGTTAAGAAAACCAAGAAAAAAAGTTAATAACCATCTGTTATGAGAAAACCTGCCTCGGCAGGTTTTAATTTACAATAATAATATTGAAACTTTACGTTTATTCTAATGATTATCTGTACAAGGGTAAGTTTTCTATACTGAGATCGATAGCTTCAACTTGTTTTTTATATCGTTCACTCTCTGTTGAACCAAGAACAACATCAAAAGCTTTTCCTTTAATTGGCTTCGGCAAACCATTTATGTCCGGGAAAAACAAGCTTTCATTATATGGTATGGTTAATCTGTTCTGACTCTTTAACGCCTGACTTGCGCTATCGGTAATATAATGGGAAAAAAATGCCCCAGCCTTATCTGCTGCTAAATCTGAAAAATCAAAACCCGTACCACCTGAATTTGTATCATAGAGTTCTTTGAGCTCACCAACTTGCACACTGAGACCACTATCTCCGAGCCTTTCCATTATTGCTGAATATAAAAAGTGCAATGGTAAATCCCAACGCCCTCTTAATGTAGTAATTACTTTCGGGTATTTAGCCAAAGTGCTTCCTATTTCAGAAGTATTAGCATTGATTATTTCAGCAAAACGATGATTTCCAAAAGCAATGGCTATAGCCCATAGAGCTGCCTCATTTTCTTCTCTGGGATCATTATATTGACTACGAGCTTTAGCATGTTCCATTGCTCTGCTAACAACAAAACCTAAGGAAACCGTTTTTGAGTTGCTCGGCCAAGGGGATTCTAAAATAAACTGGAGATACTCATTGATAACGTAAGGTTCCGGAAATTGTGTATTAGTTGTGTACTTGAGTTTTTTGACAATAGATGCAAGAGATTTTAAACCAACAGCAAGGTCATTTTTAAACTCATAATCTTTAGTTGCTGTTAGTATAACTTTCTGATTATTAATTTTTATATTATTAACCAATTGATTTATAGTAGTTCTTACTTTGTCATTAAAAAAAACACCAAGTGACAGGTCAATAACCCCATTAACCAAATTTCCCGGAACAGAAATACTCCCAATATTACAACTATCAATACTGCCATTTTCCCCGCCGGAAACCAAGATACAAGTGACATTGATATATCCATCAAAAAAACGGTTACCAATATCCAGACTTCCACTCACGACAGCCATAGAATAAGACATTTGGCCATTAAAATTAACTCGGGGAATCATATGAGAGACTGCAACTAATACATCATCGACATTTTTTTGTGTAAGTTCTAACTTAACCGTTTGTTTAGGACCAAACACCTGTTGGGAGATATTAGTATATTGCTGAACAGCATTTTTTACCTGTTCTGGCGACGCTTTTCTATTAACAACAGATGGTTGCTGAGAAAATAAACAGGAAATGAAGTATATAAAATAAATCAGTAATATTAATTTAATGATCCGACATGTATATTTTTTAGAGATATGCACAATTTCAAATCCAAAAATTTAATCCAAACACAAGCTAACTAAACAGGTGTTGAGGCTTTCTTTAATCAAATACTCCTGTTATTAAACATACACGCTTTTTGTATATACTAGGATAATATTGAGAAAAAAATGACCCCAAACTAAGATTGGGGTCATTACATTAATTAATGTTCACGCGTTGCACGGAAGTCAATATCAGGGAAACGCTCCTGAGCTAAATTCAGATTAACCATAGTTGGGGCAATATAAGCTAAATTATCACCGCCATCTAATGCCAGATGAGACTCATTTTTACGCCTGAATTCATCAAGTTTCTTACCATCTTCACATTCGACCCAACGAGCTGTTGCTACATTAACCCCTTCATAAATCGCTTCCACGTTATATTCAGATTTTAAACGGGCAACAACAACATCAAACTGAAGCACACCAACTGCACCAACAATCAGATCATTATTTTGCAGTGGACGGAATACCTGTACAGCACCTTCTTCCGATAATTGAACCAAGCCTTTTAACAGCTGTTTCTGTTTGAGTGGATCTTTTAGGCGGATACGACGGAACAGTTCAGGTGCAAAGTTAGGAATACCAGCAAACTTAAGAGTTTCCCCCTGAGTAAAGGTATCACCAATCTGAATCGTACCGTGATTATGCAAACCAATAATATCACCAGCAAATGCTTCTTCCGCCCGGGCACGATCCCCTGCCATAAAGGTAACCGCATCGGAAATACTAACCTGCTTACCGGTGCGGACATGGTTCATTTTCATGCCCTGAGTATAAGAGCCGGATACAACTCGCAGAAACGCAATTCGGTCACGATGCTTCGGATCCATATTTGCCTGGATCTTAAAGACAAAACCAGAGAATTTTTCTTCGTCAGCTTCCACTACACGCTCATTTGCATGTCTTGGCTGTGGCGCAGGTGCCCACTCAGTAAGACCATCTAACATATGATCCACGCCAAAGTTACCTAACGCAGTACCAAAGAATACCGGAGTCAGTTCACCCTGAAGGAAAAGCTCTTCATCAAATTCATTAGATGCACCCAGAACTAATTCAAGCTCATCACGAAGTTGAGCAGCAAGATCGTCACCAACAGCCTGATCAAGTTCCGGATTATTCAGCCCTTTAACAATTCTGACATCCTGAATCGTATGACCATGACCCGTTGAATACAAAATAGTCTCATCACGATGAATGTGATAAACACCTTTGAATTCTTTACCACAACCAATAGGCCAGGTGATCGGAGCACACATGATGTTTAATTCATTTTCAACTTCATCCATCAATTCCATTGGATCGCGAATATCACGGTCCAGTTTGTTCATGAAGGTAATGATGGGGGTATCTCTTAAACGAGTTACTTCCATTAACTTACGGGTACGATCTTCGACACCTTTAGCCGCATCAATTACCATCAGGCAAGAGTCGACTGCAGTTAAAGTACGGTATGTATCTTCCGAAAAGTCTTCGTGTCCCGGAGTATCAAGCAGGTTTACCAAACAATCATTATAAGGAAACTGCATCACAGACGTAGTAATCGAAATACCACGTTCTTTTTCCATATCCATCCAGTCAGACTTTGCATGGTGAGAAGCTCCGCGGCCCTTTACCGAACCGGCCTGTTGGATAGCACGTCCGAATAACAATACTTTTTCTGTAATAGTTGTTTTACCCGCATCCGGGTGCGAAATAATAGCAAACGTTCGACGCTTGGATACTTCTTGAGTGACATTAGGCATGACTAAATCTTCGTATATACAGATCCGATACCCAATACTGTCGCATTGGGTATCCAATCTCAGTGGTTAAATTATTGCGGGGTATTTTCGCTGATTTAAAGAAGAGAAACAATCACAAAAATAAAGCAGTTTAATTTAATGCTTTTAAGCCATCAGTGATTAACTGAGCAGAAATATCTCCTCCACTTCCTGTCGTCCGCCCGTCAAATTCAGCTAAACCAATACTGACCGTGATTGGCTGATTTTGGATAAAAAGATCACCTTTTACTTTTGTCTGAATTCGATCAGCAACAATATGAGAAGACTGATAATTACAGTTATACAAAAGAACAGCAAATTTATCCTCATCAAAATGTGAGAGAACATCACTATCCCTTGAAATTGATTTGAGTAAATCAGCACTTTCTTTTACCAGTGTATTTACCTCTGAAGTTCCAAATTTATCTTCCAATGCTGAAAAATGGTCCAAACCAATTATCGCTATAGATACCGGCATTTTCTGACGAATAGAGATACGCAGTAACGAATTAGCCACCTGGGTAAACAGTGCTCTGTTATATAAATCAGTCAATGGATCATAAACTTCTGACAAACGTAGAGCGTCATTGTTGGCTGACGAAGCTTCTTTGGTATACATATGATCACTCCTCCTACCTTTAATTAATAATAGTATGAGAAGTGAACATTTGGATTATAAATGCAGTCTTGTTTTAGAAATTTTTAGGGTTGGTTTACAAATAACTAAAGTTTACGTCCCCATTCTTGTGCTGCATCATCAATTTGATTGAAAACAAGACGGAATGTAAGATCACTTTTTCTATAAGGATCTTCTATATCTGTAGCGCCGTTCCATTGAGAGAAAAGGAATGCTTTATAGCTGGCTGAGGGATAATAATCACATAATTCTTCTAATTGTTCCCGTTCCATAACCAGAATCACATCATATTCATTAATCAGCTGTTCCGTTAACTGTCTGGCTTTGTGCGTGCTAAGATCAATGCCTGATTCAGCAGCAATCTGAATTGCTGTGCGGTCTGCTGATTTATCCTCAAGACGGCTAATAGTTACAATAAGCCCGGCAGACGCTACATTTAACTCAGGAAATAATTTTCTTAATGTGTACTCAGCATAAGGCGAACGACATATATTTCCAGAACAAACGACTAAAACACTTTTAAACACACATCACCCTTCAATAAATTACAGCTCATCTTCTCTGTCTTTGATTAACTGTCTTAACCAACGCTTTTTGACTAACCGGCTATCATTATAACTTTCATCCGGGTTAGATAGCATTTTTCTTTTTTCTCGGATTAATTTATCTAATTGCTTTATTGTAAGTGTTTTACGATAAAGAACATCATCTAAAACCTTAGTCACTTCAGCTAATGTTTTATACACCTTTTCCATTTCAGGTATTTCATGAGGAATAGGTTTTACATCCATATCTTTTACTGATGATGAATTAGATAAAGATTTTTCCTGCAAACCACCAGATAATTCAGCCCCCATTTCCTGCATGACACTTTCAATATGTTCTATATTTAGAGAGTTTATATTTTCAAGAAATGCAAAGAGAAATAACCGATCCATAAAAATATTAATTTTACGCGGTACTCCCCGGGTATAACGAGCAATCAGCTTAAAGATATCATCATTAAGTTCTGGATTATTGTTCCAGTTAACCACTTTCAGACGATGTAAAATATAACTTTTCGTTTCTTCTTCATTGAAAGGTTTCAAATGACATGAAGCAATAACTCGCTGCCTGAACTGCTCCATTTCAGGAAGTTCAATAATGGGTTTCAGCTCCTCCTGCCCAAGCAGGAAACTTTGAATTAGAGGCTTGTCATCAACCTGAAAATTAGACAACATACGCAGCTCTTCTATTGTTTCAGAGGAGAGATTCTGTGCTTCATCAATAACAAGTAACGCTCTTCTTCCCTGCCGATGAAGATTATTTAAAAAACTTTCTAATCTCCTGAGAGTATCTGCTTTACCCAATCCTTCAACCTGTAACCCAAAATTGGCAGCAACCATAGTAACCAGTGCTTCAGGATTTAAACGAGTTGTTGAAATCTGTATTGCAGTTATCGAATCATCTAAAGATGCTAGTAGACTACGGGCTATTGTTGTCTTACCTGTTCCAATCGGACCAGTAATAACAATAAAACCTTCACCAAGTTCTAATCCATATCGTAAATAGGAAATTGCCTTACTATGGTGAGGACTACCATAAAAAAACTGCGGATCAGGACTTAGTTTAAATGGCTTACCTGACAGACCGAAATACGACTCATACATAATTATAGTTCTTTCCTGATATTAATATTGACTCGGCTTTCCTGATACTCAACACTGCTTTCTGTAGATGAACGGTCCTCGTAAGAAAGTCCAAACTGCATCGATAAATCATGAGCAAAATCATGGGTCAAATCAAGGTTCCACTTGCGGTAATAATCCTGCTGAATTGTTTGTCCCATAGAAGAAAAATCATAGTATTTATAAGAAAAACCCGGCGAAACTGTAGTACTTCTTGTCAGGTTATGATCAATAGATAGTTCACCACTGTATGTATCTACATCCGTGTTTTGCAGTATACCGCTAAATGATTGCTGTTTTTCAGAAGAGAGATCCAGATTAAAAGTAGAACGACGAAGAGCCAGTGAAGAAGTCCAGCTCAATGTTTTTGAAATACTCAATTGTTCAATCTGATTTCCTGAAATATAAAGATCTCGATTATAGTTTGATACTTCTTCTTCATAAGTAATCGAATTTGTTATTCTTTTAGTTCCATGAGTTAAAGAGAAAGAATACGCATCACCATAAAAACGCTTAGTATAGTTAAAGTCCAGAACAGTTCTGGCAGAAGGATTAAGGTGTAAACCACCTCGTAAGAAATCAGAATTATCATTACTCAGAGAAAAATCATAACCAATATCGACATAAGAACGTCTATTGAAATAATATTTTATCCCAGGTCCCCAACTCGATGAGTCAGCACTGTCATTGCCAGTCTGCCCATTATAGTCTTCGTAATATAGATGCAGATATGAGCTGACCCCATGAATTTGCTGTAACCCTAACTCCTGATTTATCTCTGTTGATTCCGTTCTATCTTCATCTTTCTTACCAACAGAAGTTTCATAATTATAATTAGTCGACCAAAAATACGTTTTTACAGCACTGCCCTGCTTAGCAATAACACTCGCGTTGTAGGTATTATTATTTCCTACACTATCATCATTACTCGTTACGGAACCGTCGAGACTGGTAAACAAATCAATAATACCAGACGGATTACTCTGATAAGATAGTCCAATATCTACATTACGACTTTCCACCGTATCAGCAGTGGTAACATCGGTACTGGCATTTGAGCGAATATTTCTTGCAACATTGGTAATGGAAGCTGATACATTTCCTCTGATATTCGTTGTTGAGAACAGCCCTTTATCAGCAGACAGGCTTAACTCATTGTACAACTCATTTTTATCTGAATTGTACGAATAAAGAAGTTGCTTAATCTGATAATCAAGAGATAGATTACCATCATTACCATCTGCTTGTATTTCAATGCCGGCAATCAACGAAGTAACTTCACTACTCTGTTCATCCGACGCAGTTAAATCTACGTTATCCGTATAAGTAAAGTCAGTTTCAACTCTAGGCGTCACTTTTACATCTGCGGCCAAACTAATATGAGTAACCAAAAGAGCTGAAACGAACAGACAAATTCTATTTATTCTTATCCTTTGCACCATAGCCGTATCCATAGCCATATCCATAACCGTACCCACTACCTGCTTTATGAACTGCTTTATTAATGACAAACCCTATCTCTATTTCATTATTTAAGAGAGAAACAGCTTGCTTAACATCAGAGAGTTTCGTTTTATTTTGTTCTGCAATAATAACCGCCTGCCCAACTAAATTTGACAATGTAACTGTTTCTACAACACCAATTAAAGGAGGACAATCAAGCAATATAATTCTATCTGGATAACGACTTGAGAGTTCATCCATAAGCGCTTTCATTCGACCACTAGATAACAACTCATAACTCATATCATGAGAAATACCTGCAGGCATAACACGAAAGTCAGGAATCGATGTGGGATAAATGATGTCGCCAATATCGTCAACATTACCTAATAAAAAATCATTTAGCCCTGGCTTCTCACCAAATCCAAGATTATCCGCAACACTCGGGTTTAAAACATCTGCATCAATAAGTAAAACTGTTTTATCTCTTTCTGAAGCAATACTTAACGCTAAGTTGATAGTTATAAACGTCTTGCCTTCACTTGCATTGGCGCTGGTGACCATAATCAAATTTTGGTTATGAGCATCCCGATTACTTTCATCGACAGCAACTGCATTTTTTAATAGCTTATGCTTAATTACCCGAAATTCATCTTTTATAAATCGTTCTTTTAAGTCAGTTCGATTGCTTATCATTCCTGACTTTTCTAATCGCTCATTATCTATATTAATGAACTTTTTATTATCACTACCAGAAACCGGTTTAGGCTTTGTTTCTGTTGTAATGGGTTGAGTTAAACCATCTTTATCATTCTGCTTCTGAAGCGAATTTGATTCTTCTACAGCCTTTGACTTGGAAGAAAGGTGGCTTAGCTTACCCATTGCTTTTTCAATAGTACTCACTATCTAGCTCCACACATCAGATATTATTACAAAGAAGGAATGACACTAATCGCTATAAACACAGCAAAAAGTACTATTAACAGAACATTAGAGATAATAAACCATCTCGTTTTTCTTTTTTCCCAAACAACCATACCGGAAGATTCGGTTGCACCAACGACACCATAGACAGGGTATCCGAATGACTTTACTATCTGATTGGTTGAAGAAATGACAGGAGAAATTTGACTAAATACAAATGAAAGCCCGACACCACCACCAACACCGCAAATCAAAACAGCGAATAAAAATAAGATGCGAGGTGGACCTGAAGGTTTAACCGGAACCCGAGGAGCATCTATGATCCTAAACTTAATATTGTCAGAAGTATCACCAACACTTTGAGAAATAAGAGCACTTTCTTTACGTGAGAGTAATTGCTCATATTTTCCTTTTGTTATTTCATAATCTCTCGTCAGGCTAGTTAACTTAGCTTCGACATCTGGGACTGTGTCCAAATCTTTTTGAAGTTCAGCGATTTTTCGTTCATATCTTTCAACTCTGACCTTAAGAGAAACGACATTACTTTCTGCATCACTATACTTTTTCTTCAAATTTTGATAGACAGGATTATTGGCTAAGAAATCGTTAACTGTATAAGAAGCGATACGCTCCTCCCTAAGATCCTGTAATTCACTGAGCTGACGTTGGGTTTCAACCACATCCGGATGTTTATCTGTATAACGAAATAAAAGTTCATCCAGTCTTTGCTGCAATGAATTTATTCTTTGATCATATTCAGTTCTTCCTCTGGAAGCTTGCCTACGGGCTATTGACTCTTCCTTCTTAATTTGCGTGTTAGCAGACTTTAGTTGTGTTTCAGCTTCACTCAAGGCTAATTGAGCATCTTCCAGTGCTGTTTTATTTTGGGATAGCTGTGAATAGTAACCACTGCCACTTCCAGGCATCAAACCTACGTACTGACGTTTAAAATCAGCAAGTTTCTCTTCTGCTGTTTGCAACCTCATTTTATAATCTGAAATTTGACCAGAAATAATTTGACTCGCATTCTCAGTATCAACCCTTTTTTCTGATAGCGTATTTTCTACAAACACATTGAGGGCTGCCTGCACAACATCCTTCGTATAGTTTGGATTCTCACCAGTGTAACTAATAGAATACAAATTGCCGCGCCCAGTAGATTGAATACGAATATTAGATTGTAAATCCTTAATTATGGCTTCATATTCTTTGCTATTTCTGGCCCTTACATCAGCATCCACATTTCTGGCTATAGTTTCCAAATTTGGACGACTTAACAGCGTCTTAACCATCAACTGAAGCTCACTAGAAGGATCTGTCTGAATAGCTAATCCACTGAGTAAAGGCTTTAATATTGATCGGGTATCAGCATAAACACGAGCGTTGGAAGTATATTGATTGGGCAATAAAGTAACAAATACCCATCCAGACAAACACACCAACCAACTAACCACCATGATATAACGTTTTTTGAGCCAGATTCCCTTTACATATTGGAGAATCTCTTCAAACATTTCTTGCATTTGCTGTAAACCTTTATCTAAAACCAAGCTTCCGGAATAATGATGACGTCACCAGGCAGGATATCAACATTTTCCTTTATGTTTCCATCAGTAATTAAGCTGTCAATTTTTAATGCAAATTGTTTTTGTTCACCTTTAACAACTCTGATTAAGCTCGCACTATTACCATCGGCGTACTCCGTAAGTCCACCAACCTGGATCATGACATCCAGCAACGTCATGTTTTCGGTATAGCTAATAGCTTTAGGTTCAGATGCTTCTCCAATAACTCTAACCTGCTCACTGAAAGGTCCGGTAAAGCCATTAACAATAACAGAAACGATTGGCTCTCTGATGTATTGAGATAGGCGATCTTCAATTTCTCTAGCTAACTCTGTTGGCGTTTTTCCTGAGACAGCAATATCCTCAACTAAAGAAGTTGTAATCATTCCATCAGGCCTTACTGTATAAGCACCTGAAACTTCAGGATTTCCCCAAACAAAAACATTTAAAGAATCCCCTGGCCCAATAAGGTATGAATAATCATCAATATTTTTAGTTAATGAAGCATGCACTGTCGCAGTAGGTAACTCAGGAAGAGAGCTTGAACATGCTACAACTAACATTGAACAACCAATAACAACCAAGCGAGAAAACCCAAACAATAATCTACCAAGTCCTTTCATGGCAATTTCCACCGTGTATTTAATTATCCTTTTGACATTTTCGTCCGATCGAATTTTTGCAAGACGAATCAGGGAACTGTTAACCAGTTACAAAGATTATAATAATATACAATTGGTTAATATCCTCTATCTTTTATAAATATTTCCCATCAATGTCTCATAATTTAGACATTGGTAATTTTCGTGTAAAAGATTTCGACAAAATAAAAATGAGTAGTAAAATTAAGTTCAATGATGGTTAAGAATTTCTTGAATGTGTTCTAACATCTTCAGTTGTTATCAACTATTTTTAACCAACTAAAGATAACCAACTGTAATAAAAGCATTTTATATCAAGTAACATTTATAACCACAAATAGATGTCTTTGCTAAGTATTATTAAAAAATAATTGATCTACCTACTTATTTTTTTGTAATTGATAGAATAAAAACTTACACAAACGTTAGTTGAGTCGTATATAAAAATGGATATATTAAACAATATCAAGAAATGTAAAGAAAGATCTTTAATAATTTTACTAACTGTCTATTTTTATATTTAATCATTACTATCAGTGATATAGTAGGAATATTTATGAGCCGGTCGAACTTTAACAAACTTAAACCAAGTAGTCTTGTAGTAATAGTCACTGACTTGGTTGCAACATTCGCAACGTATCTCATTTGTGCGACAACATTATCGAAATACTACCCATCAATTACACCATTCGAATATAGATGGACATCCACATTTGTACACCCTGTATTGTTTATGTCGGTTATATCTTTATGTGTTCTTGCTGTTGGTCTATATAACGAAAGATTAAGAGAAACATTTAATGGTATTATTATCCGATTTTTTGTCAGTACACTGATTGCTTATTTATTAGTAAAACTAATCTATTTAGTTACTATTCTCAATGAGTTACCCGGTCATTTTTCTGAGTTTTTCTTTGTCTCAACTTTTTTAGCACTGGTATTTGTTCGTTACATTTTAAGTAAAACTCCATATCAAGATATCGGCCTGATTAGAGTGTTAGTTTTAGGCACAGGAAAAAGAGCAAAAATAATAGAACAGTACATGCGTAGAAAAACGGATCGCATAGGCATTGAATTTGTTGGTTTTGTTCCAATGGAAGGTGATTCCGTGGATGGGATTACAAATGAGACCATCATTTCACCAGATCAGCCGTTAGTAGAATTTGTTCTGGAAAATAATGTTGATGAAATCGTCATAGCATGTGATGAACGACGAAATGTATTACCCAATGAAAATCTTTTTATGTGCAAAAAATATGGCACTAAGATTATCGATATCATTGACTTTTTTGAAAGAGAAACCGGACAAGTTGCGGTTAATCAGGTTTATCCTTCGTGGATTATTTATGGCTCACACAACCATTATTCGCCACTTCACAACACGTTAGATAGTTTATTTAACACCGTTATTGCACTATTGATTTTCAGTGTTACATGGCCATTAATGATACTTACCGTTATTGCAATAAAACTAGAAGAAGGCTTAACAGCTCCTGTTCTCTATTCACAGAAACGAACCGGACTTGATGGTAAAGCGTTTGATATTTACAAATTCCGCAGCATGCGTACTGATGCCGAAAAAGACGGTGCTAAATGGGCTGAAAAAAGCGATCCTCGAGTTACCAAGGTGGGTAATTTTATTCGTAAATACAGAATTGATGAATTACCACAGCTTTTCAATGTAATAAAAGGTGATATGGGCTTTGTCGGCCCCCGTCCAGAACGCCCTCAGTTTACTGAAGAGTTCGAACTTAGTATTCCTTACTATAACCACCGATTTAATGTCAAACCAGGGTTAACCGGCTGGGCGCAACTTAAGTACCCATATGGCAGTAATGAACAGGATGCGATAGAAAAATTAAAATACGATTTATATTACATTAAAAACCGAGGCTTTCTTTTCGACTTGCTTATTTTACTTAGAACTGCGGAAATCATTATTTTTGGGAAAGGCCGATGAGCTGAAAATCAGAAATATGAAATAAAAAATCAATATCACAGTAAAAAATATAATGGATTAATAAGGTAGTAAAACATGGCTCAGGTAGGCAGTAATGCAATGACTGTTGATGTTGAAGATTATTTTCAAGTCGCTGCTTTTGAAAAAAAAATACAGTTTCAAGAGTGGGGAAAGAAATACTCTATCCGAGTAGAAAAGAACACCGAAAAATTATTAGAAATTTTCGCTACTCATAACACCAAAGCAACATTTTTTATGCTCGGTTGGGTTGCTGAAGCATGTCCTCAGCTGGTAAGAAAAATTACCGACCAGGGACATGAGCTGGCAAGTCATGGTTATGCCCATCAAAGAGCAAATACTCAGTCCCCCGACATTTTTCGTGAAGATGTTTATCGGGCTAAATCATTTTTAGAGGATACTGCCGGTGTAAAAGTGAATGGCTACCGAGCACCAAGCTTTTCGATAGATCCAAGCAATGAATGGGCTTTTGAAGTACTTGCCAAACTTGGTTTTACATTTAGCAGTAGCACATATCCGGTACAGCATGATTTATATGGCGCCCCGAACTGGCCTCGTTTTAAATATTTACGTCCTGAAGGTATTGTAGAAATACCTATCCCTACCAATATAATTTCCGGCTTTAATGTGCCTATAGGTGGTGGTGGTTTTTTCCGACTTTATCCATATCTTTTGAGTAAAGGTCTGATCAATAAATTCCTGAATCAGACGGAGCAACCGTATAGTTTTTATTTTCATCCGTGGGAAATAGATACTGAACAACCACGTATGTCAGGTGTACCGCTAAAATCACGTTTCCGCCATTATCTGAACATTAATCGAATGGAAAAACGATTAAACAACTTACTCACCGATTTTAATTGGGACACAATGAGTAACGCATACCAACTAAATGGATGATAAGATGACTGAAGATCTGAAGATCAGAAAAATAACTGATCAAGATTTCTCTGCCTGGGATAATTACGTAGACAATCATCCTGATGGCAGTTTTTTCCATCTAACCGGATGGATTCATGTCATTAATGAAGTGTTTAACCATAAACAACATTATTTAATGGCTACCCAGTACAATACCATTGTGGGCCTGGTGCCTCTTGTTGAACAAAAAAGTTTTATATTTGGTCACGCGCTGATTTCGACCCCGTTTTGTGTCTACGGCGGCGTGCTTGCTGACAGTGATCTTATCCGTCATGAATTAGAAGCAGAAGCTTATCGCTTAGGATGTTCGCTCAATGTTGATTATGTGGAACTGCGCGATAAAGAATTTCGCGAGTCAAACGCACCATGGGCACCACATTGCCATCACTCCACGTTTTCCTGTGTCATCGAGGACACACCAGAACAAATCCTGACTTCAGTAAAAAGAAAGCAACGAGCCGTTGTGCGCCACTCATTAAAAAATGACCTGAGTTGGGATAACCATGATAATCCAGATCTTTGTTATGATGTATATGCAGAAAGTGTTCGCAACCTGGGAACCCCAGTATTTAGCAAGCAGCTATTTTCCTGCCTGAAAAAAACATTTAAGGACCAGTGCGAAACTTTGGTTATTAATGATACCAATAGTAACCCAATATCCAGCGTTCTTAGTTTTTATTATAAAGACGAGGTTCTGCCTTACTATGGCGGCGGGACATTCGATGCCCGAGCATTAAAAAGTAACGATTATATGTATTATCAACTTATGTGTATTGCCCAAGAAAAAGGCAAACACAAATTTGATTTTGGCCGAAGTAAGCAAAATTCAGGTTCATACAACTACAAAAAAAACTGGGGAATGCAGGAAGAAGAACTGCATTACAAAATTGCTCTGGTTAAAAGTAAAGAAATGCCAAATCTTTCACCGAATAACCCTAAATACAAGTTATTCATTAATATGTGGAAAAAATTACCACTAAGCCTTAGCCGTATTATTGGCCCTTATCTATCCAAATATCTGGGGTAATACAGACAATGAAAGAAAAGCTGCTTTATCTTTGCCATCGTATACCGTTTCCGGCCAACAAAGGCGACAAGATTACAACATGTAATATTCTTAAGTTTCTCAATCAATATTATGATGTTTATCTGGGCTGTTTTATCGATGATCCGTTTGATTATCGCTATCAGGACGATGTACGACAATTTTGTAAAGAAGCCTTCTTTGTTGAATTAAACTCAACAAAAGCAAAAATAAAAGGAATTAGTGCCTTATTATCTAATCGCCCGATTACGCTACCTTACTATTACAGTCGTCAAATGCAGCAATGGGTAGAAAAAACTGTTACAGAAAAAAACATCAAAACATCGTTGGTATATTCAGGATGTATGGCCCAGTATGTTTTAAGTGAAAACCTTCCTCCATTACATAAAGTCATGCATTTTGCGGATATCGATTCTGATAAGTGGCGCCAATATGCAGAAAAAACGTCGGGCATCATGCGTTGGGTTTACCAACGTGAACACCGAACTTTAGAGCAATATGAAAAACTGGTTGCGAAACAATTCGCGGTCAGCTGCTTTATTTCTGATACCGAAACGGAAATGTTCCGCGGTATGTTGAACCATACTCAGGATGACAAAATCAAAACCTTGAGTAATGGCATTGACTGTCACTTTTTTTCTCCAGACGCACAGCAAAATTTGGCGGAAAATTATCCTTTAGAAAAAGAGAATTACGTCGTTTTTACCGGGGCAATGGATTACTGGGCCAATGCTGATGCTGTAAACTGGTTTGTTCAATCAGTCTGGAAAAAAGTACATAACGGGCTTCCTGACAGCAAATTTTATATTGTGGGTTCTTCTCCAACCAAAGAAGTCATGAACTTACAAAAAATTCCAGGAGTAATAGTAACCGGACGTGTCGAAGATGTGCGGCCTTATTTACAACACGCTAAGGCAGCAGTAGCACCCATGCAGATTGCAAGGGGCATACAAAATAAAATTTTAGAAGCTATGGCAATGGAAAAGCCTGTGATTACAACTGAATTGGGGATAGAAGGCATTGAAAATACCCCAGAGGATGAACTTTATATTTCTGATTTGTCAGAAAAAACAGCTCATTGGGTCGCAGAAAAACTGCAACAAAAAGCAACCAAAGCTACTGCATCAAGAAACTGGTTAAAAGACACATACAGTTGGGAGGCAAAACTCTCACCGCTACTAGACTATTTAAGGAAAGACTATGATCAATAAATTCTTATTGAGATTAGGAATCCCATTAGCAGCATGGCTGTTAATATACTACAGCTCTCTAATCAACATGATTGGGGTATGGAACAATTCAAAAACCTATGAACACTGTTATCTGATACTTCCTATCAGTTTATGGTTAGTATGGCAGGAAAAAGACAAATTAAAGAACGTCTCTTTTTCAATATCTTGGCTACCAGTTATTCTTCTTATATTTCCTTGTTTATTATGGATTATTGGTCGCACAGCAAGCATTGCCTTTTTCGAACATATTGCGGCAGTTACGAGCTTGCAATTAATCATTTGGGCTATGATAGGAAATAAATTTGCTAAAAAAATTTACTTTCCTATTTTATATCTAACATTTTGTATTCCTTTTGGGGAAGAACTTATTCCTTATTTACAGGAAATTACTGCTGATATCTCAGTCTACTTAGTACGACTTTCAGGAGTTCCAATCTACAGAGAAGGGATGTACTTAACAGTTCCTAATGGTCAATTTGAGGTAGCAGAAGCCTGTTCAGGGATCCGTTTTCTGATCTCAAGTATCGCGCTAGGAACCTTATTTTCTTACATTTTTTTCAAAAAATGGTGGAAGTTTTTCCTTTTCATCATTTTTACATCCATTTTTCCAATCATAGCTAATGGCTTACGGGCCTATGGCATCATCATGATTGGAAACTTAAGTAACATGAAATACGCAGCCGGAGCAGATCATCTTATATATGGTTGGGTATTCTTTAGTATCGTTATTATCTTTATGTTTTTTGTTGCATGGTATTTTCAGGACAAGTTATCCATGAAATTAAAAACAACTCCCCCAATAACAAAAATCATAAATAAGAAACATGACCAACTAAAAGTTTCTTTTTTCATCATTGTGATTTTATTCGCTTTTATCACATGGGATAAGTTAATCCCTAGTCACCATCAACATGCAAAAATTCCATTAACATTACCAAAACACTTAAAAATAACTAATTCATCGGATTGGAAAATCTCTTTTCCACAAGCGAAACAAACTATTTTAGCAACATCAGATAAAGACACATCTTTTGAGTTATTTATTGCACGATACTATCACGAAAATAATCAAGGAGAATTAATCAGTAGTAAGAACTCTTTATATGATAAGAACAGGTGGACTTTAAGTAATAAAATAAACCTTAGTATAGAAAACACTAAAGCATCAGCACTAACACTTATTAATATATACGGTTCATCAAAAAACATTATATATTGGTACTGTATTAATGAAAAATGCTCAAGCAACCCTTTAAAGATTAAAATATTAGAAACATATTATCTATTAAAAAGACAAGATGTTACATCAGATATTTTCGCTATTTCGAGTAGTTCATTGAGTCTTCAACAATTACAGAAAACTTTTATTGATCTAACTTCGACTAAAAAAGGGAATTTTAATTAATGGGCACACAAAATACTTCAAAATTAATGAAATATTTATTTTCATTATATGACGTATCCCATAAAGGTCATAATGCAATAGTTCCACTAGAAGGACTAAGAGCCATTGCAGCTTTTATGGTTTTCATTGTTCATTATACGGCTCAGTTTACTCCATGGATAATTCAAAACTCAGTCACTTGGGATTGTATTGTTTATTTTAGACATATTGGCTCCAAAGGTGTTGCATTGTTTTTTGTTATTAGTGGATTTTTAATTTATGGTATGCTTTTAACTAAAAATGATTCTATTCTTGTCTATTTAAAAAAAAGAATCAAACGAATTTACCCAACATTTCTAGTTGTACTGGTAATTTACTTATGTTTGTCTTTCTTATTCCCCAGCGAAAGCAAGTTACCAGAATCAGTTTATGAAACCATTAAATACATCATATTTAATATATTTTTAATTCCAGGAATACTTCCAATAGAGCCAATTGTAAGGGTTAGCTGGAGCTTAAGTTATGAGATTTTCTTTTATATATCCATACCTTTAGTTATATATTTTTTTCATTTTAAAAAACACTCGAAATTATATAGAGTTTTAATTCTATTACTAGCCACAATAATAGGATTTATTTTAGTCCACTATAAATACGATTCACATAGCGAAATAATTATTTTTATATCAGGAATGTTATTGTATGAATTTTATCAATTAGAAAAAATCAAAAAAATAGCTTTCAATTATTCATTTATTACAACTATTTTAGCCATAATTATAATAAAATATTATAATTTAAGTTATACATTGCAACTACTCACTCTTTTTGTTGGTTTTTTCCTTGTGTGTATATCTTGTTTCAACCCTAAAACTCAACTAGCTAAAATATGCTCATCACCCTTATTACGTTGTTACGGAAATATGAGCTATTCATATTACTTAATTCATGGTCTGACACTCAAATTCCTATTTTATATTTTAAATTATTTCATACCCGCAAATCATCAGTGGGATTGGGCTCTATATTTTCTATTTATACCAATGTTTATTGTAACTTGGTGTACATCAACAGGATTATTTTTGTTAGTTGAGAAACCCTTCTCTCTAACTAAAAAAATCAAATCTACACCAGTAACACAGGAGAACTAAAATGTGCGGAATATCAGGAATTTTCAACATTCTTCAGGCATCTCCGATTGATAAAAATATCTTACAAACGATCAATAATACTCAAAGCCACCGAGGTCCGGATGATGAAGGTTATTTTATTGATCTGCATGTGGGGTTAGCACATCGACGTTTATCCATCATTGATTTATCAGGCGGCCATCAACCAGTCTTTAATGAAACTGAATCTGTATGTGTGGTTTTTAACGGTGAAATTTACAACTTCAAACCTCTGGTTATTGAATTGAGTGAACTGGGGCATCAGTTTAAAACCTTGTCAGATACCGAAGTGATTGTTCATGCCTGGGAAGAATGGGGCGTCAATTGTGTTGAACGTTTTCAGGGGATGTTCACCTTTGCTTTGTGGGATATTCAGCAACAACAACTGTTTATTGCCAGAGATCGGCTGGGGAAAAAACCACTGTATTATACCCAAACTCAAAAAGGACAATTCATTTTTGGTTCAGAACTAAAGGTACTATTAGCTCATCCGGATATTGATAAGACGTTACGCCATGAAATGGCCGAAGAATATCTGATGTATGGCTATATCCCTGATCCTTATACAGCTTATAAAAATATTTTCAAGCTCAACCCAGCCCATTACCTGTTACTTTCGCCTGGCTCAAATATCAATCCGATCCAATACTGGGATTTACCCACTCCTCAGACAACCATGTCATGGGAAGAAACTCAGGATTCGTTAATTGAACAGCTGAAAGAAGCCGTCCAGATCCGCATGTTAGCCGATGTACCATTGGGAGCTTTTTTATCCGGGGGGGTCGATTCAAGTGCAATCGTTGCAATGATGGCACAGTTACAAGATGATCCTATTAATACTTGCGCTATCGGTTTTAACGAAAAATCTTTCGACGAAACAGAATACGCGAATCAATTAGCGCATCGATATAACACAAACCATATTTCAAAAATTGTCTCGGCAGAAGATGACTATGATCTGATTGATTCTCTTACCGATGTCTATGATGAACCCTTTGCCGACAGTTCTGCACTACCTACTTACAGAGTTTGCCAGTTAGCAAGAGAATCCGTCAAAGTGGCCCTTTCGGGTGATGGTGGTGATGAAGTTTTTGCCGGCTATCGTCGTCATCGCTTACAACTGGCTGAAGAAAATTTACGCAGTAAACTGCCCTACTCATTCCGAAAACCTGTCTTTGGCACCTTAGGTAAACTCTACCCTAAAGCCGACTGGGCACCACAGTTTCTGCGTGCAAAAACCACTTTTCAGTCATTGGCAATGAATACGGTCGAAGCCTATGCCAATACCATGTCGAGACTGAGAGCGGATCAGAGAAACTTACTTTTTAAATCTGATTATCTTAAACAGCTCAATGGTTATTCGGGATTGGAAATCATCAAGCAACATGCAAAAAATACCCCCACAGATGATCCACTCAAATTGATTCAATACCTTGATATCAAAACGTGGTTACCCGGAGATATTCTAACCAAAATCGATCGGGCTAGTATGGCAAATTCTTTGGAAACCAGAGCACCACTACTTGATCATCAATTGATCGAATGGGCTTTTTCTATTCAGAGTTCGGACAATATCCGTGGTAATCAAGGCAAATATGCCTTCAAAAAAGCATTAGAACCTTATGTCGATGAAAACATTCTTTACCGTCCGAAAATGGGCTTTAGCATTCCACTATCAGATTGGTTTAGGGGACCTTTAAAAGAAAAATTAGAACATAATGTACTTTCAGAAAAGATGTTTGATTGTGGCTATTTCGAACCCACAAGTTTAAAAAAATTAGTCAGTGAACACACATCGGGACGAAGCAATCACAGTGACGCACTATGGTGTTTACTGATGTTTGCTCAGTTTCTTAACCGACAATAATTACACCAATTATAAAATCATGAAAATATTAACCGTTTCAACTTTGTTTCCTTTTGCAAATAACCCTAAACACGGGATATTTATTGAAACACGTTTACGTCAGTTAATGCAGCATTTTCCAGATGTTGAAGCTAAAGTGATTGCTCCAGTTCCATATTTTCCTCTGCAGAATGAAATCTTCGGCAGTTACGCTCAATATGCAAAAGCACCTTTATCTGAAACCCGGCATGGCATTGAAGTCTACCATCCACGCTATCTTGTGATACCTAAAATAGGAATGACACTCACGCCAACAACATTAGCTCATGCAATCTATAAGCAGGCAAAAAAAATAATTGATGACGGCTATGATTTTGATTTAATCGATGGCCACTATTTTTACCCTGATGGTGTTGCAATTGCTGAAGTGGCTAAAAAACTCAATAAACCGTTTACGGTTACAGCACGTGGTACCGATATCAATCTGATACCTGAATTCACCAAACCGAGAAAACAGATCCAACAGGTATTTACTCAAAGTAATCACAACATGGCGGTTTGTGAAGCATTACGTCAGGAAATGATAAAACTGGGAGCAGAGTCAAACAAAGTAACGACTCTACGCAATGGTGTTGACCTGAAATTATTTTCATTTACAGATTCACAACACCAGATAGAACTTAGAAAAGAACTCAATTTACCATTAAATAAGCAGATCATTATTTCTGTAGGACACCTTATTGAGAGAAAAGGACATCACTTTGTTATCGAAACACTAACTCAATTACCTGATATCCATCTCTTAATTGCAGGAGAAGGTCCAGAGGAAAACAAACTTAAAAAAATTGCTGTAAAAAACGGTGTCAATAAACGTGTTAACTTTTTAGGCAGCCTGCAACAGGCTGATTTAGCCCGCTATTACGGCGCTTCAAATTTGCTGGTTCTAGCCTCAAGTAGAGAAGGATGGGCAAACGTACTTCTAGAAGCATTGGCTTGCGGCACCCCCGTTGTTGCAACAAATATCTGGGGAACCCCAGAAGTAATCCAGAACGACAAAGCTGGAGTGTTGGTTCAGCGAGATGCAACAAGCATTGCACAAGGTATATCTGCAGTTCTTGGCAAAAATTTATCAAGAGAAGAAACTCGACAATATGCAGAAACTTTTTCATGGGAAACAACCATAAAGATGAAAAAGCAGATATTCTCAGACATCCTCAATAATTGCAGCAATAATATTTAGGGCATAGAAATGAATCAATTTTGCTTTTTACTAGGAATAATGCCGCGGTCTGGTACAAACTACCTTGAAAATATATTGTCTCTTCATAATGACTGTGTCACGTGCACACCGATTTACGAAGACTTTTTAATCAGCCAATCTGGTTTATTACTAAAGTACTCAAAACAAGTTTCCCGATTTTGGAACCCTAAATGGGATGAGAGTAATAAATATCTGGATAAAGATATTTTGTTAAAAAACATTGGAAATGGTTTACTCAACTTTTTGTCTAATCCAATCACTGACAAAAATAATCATATTCAGGATACCCATGGTAATAAAAAAACCATCCTAAGCAAAACACCATCGGTAAAAAACATTCATAATTTTTTTAAACTGTTTCCTACCGCAAAAGTGATTATTCTCATTAGAGATGGCAGAGCTATCGTTGAATCAGGCTGTAAATCTTTTGACTGGAATTTTGAAAAAGCATGCTATGACTGGGGAAAAGCTGTAAAAAATATCGAAAATTTTATTGCCAATAACCCTGAAAAAAAAGATCAGATAAAAGTTGTCAAATACGAAGATATACTGACAAACACTGAAATTGAAGTGAATAGAATTTTCGACTTTCTTAAGTTAGACAAGAACATTGTTGCTGTAGATGACATTCATAATCTTGATATATCTGGGTCATCAGAAACCAGAAATAAAAGCGATAAAGTCACCTGGAAACCAGTAAAAATGAACGATGAATTCAACCCCCTAAACAGGTTCTCTCATTGGGGACATTATAAAAAAAGAAGATTTGAATGGATATCAGGAAAGCAATTACTATCAATGGGCTATTGTAACTCAATAGATTCATTTTCATTTTCTGAAAAATTATTTCATTCGCTATTAGATGTCACTTGGTCTATAAGAGTAGTACCAAGTACACTTAAGTATCTACTTCTGCATAAAAACTTCATTCTCAAAACTTATTAGCATATAGGGTCTATTTATGAAAATTCTTTACCACCATCGCATTGCCTCAAAAGACGGACAATACGTACATGTTGAAGAAATAATTAAGGCCTTGATGTCGTTAGGGCATGAAGTGATAGTAGTTGCTCCTCAGGTTACAAAAAATGCCGAATTTGGCAGTGATGGGGGCTGGATGTCAAAGCTAAGAGCCAACCTTCCAAAAGCAATATCAGAGTTACTTGAATTCAGCTACTCCTTCCTGGTTTTTTTTAAATTGTGCAAAGCTATTATTAAACATCGTCCAGATGGTATTTATGAAAGATATAATCTTTTCCTACCAGTAGGAATATGGGCAAAAAAAATATTCAAATTAAAGCTGCTACTTGAAGTAAACTCACCACTATATGACGAGCGAAAGAACTATGGGGGTATTACATTAAGCTGGTTAGCGAAATGGTCTGAATACTACACATGGCGTAATGCAGATCAAGTATTACCAGTAACACATGTTTTAGCCAGTTACATAACTAAAGCAGGAGTGCCCGAAAGAAAAATTACTGTCATTCCCAATGGCATTGATCCTAAGAGATTTGCTCAAAATACAAACGCTGAACATGATCAAAGGTTTAAAAATAAACTGGTTGTTGGCTTTGTCGGTTTCTGTAGAGAATGGCACCGTTTAGACGAAGTAATGACCCTTATAGCAAATGAAAAAAATCCAGATTTAGTGCTTCTTATTGTTGGTGATGGCCCAGTGGCTGAACCATTAAAAGCACAGGCTGAAAGTTTAGGCATACAAAATAACTTTTACATCACCGGATTGGTTGCACGTGAAGATATGCCATACTGGTTAGACCAAATTGATATAGCTATTCAACCGGCGGTAACTCCCTGGGCATCGCCACTCAAACTCATTGAGTACCTGGCAAAAGGCAAAGCAATTGTAGCTCCTGATACTCCAAACATAAAAGAGTTGCTACAACACAACTTTAATGCCGTTTTATTTGATAGTAGCAACACCGAAAATATGATTATTAATATAAAAAAAATAATCACTGATGATACATTGCGCGAAAAGATTCAAAGAAATGCACAAAAAACAATTGAAACCAAAAGTTTGACTTGGATTAATAATGCAATGGTGATTACTAATTTATTGAATACAGATAGAAAAAGACCGGTTTAAATATAAACATTCGATTTATCATTCACTTTTTATCAGCATTAACCATTATATTTATAGGGATGCATAAATGAGAAATGAAATCATAAGTTTAACATCTATTAGAGGTATCGCAGCAATTTGGGTAGCTATATATCACTTTATAGCTCCTATAAATAGAGACGTAGCATGCTTATCATGTCATATACCTCAGTTAGATAAAGCATATTTATCGGTTGATTTATTTTTTATTCTGAGTGGATTTATAATGAGCCATGTCTATTTAGATATGTTCTCAAATAACGCCTTACCTCCTCAAAAAAAACAAGCATACTTTAAATTTATATATTCAAGAATATCAAGAATATATCCACTTCATATTTTTACATTATTCTGCTTTGTTATATGGTTCTTTATTGCATCAAACATATATAATGATTACCAAGTAAATGATAGAAACAATATTGAAACATTCTTTTATAATCTATTTCTTATACATGCATGGGGGATTTGGAATGATGTAACTTGGAATTATCCTTCTTGGTCAATTAGTGCAGAATTTTTTGCATATTTAGCTTTCCCATTTATTGTATCTCTTGTTTCTAAAAAGTACGCTATACCCTACATCATACTAACAACAGCATTAATATTAATAAAGCCAGATTCATTGGAAATTGGTCATGGCGGAGCAATTTATAGATGCTTAAGTGAATTCACGTTAGGGATTTTAGGATATATAATATATTTAAAACATTATGATAAAATCTCCTTTATAGAAAATAACATAATACAAGTATCATTATTTTTACTGGTACTTATATTACCTTTATTCAACAATACTGATAGTATAATCATTATTATATTTTTACCATTAATATTATCTATATCTAGAGACAATGGCCTTTGTGCCAATATATTAAAACTTAAATTTTTTTATTTCCTTGGTAAAATATCTTTTTCAATTTATCTTACCCATGCATTCATACTTGCAGTATATAGAAACATTAGAGTCAAAGAGCTTAATATGCCTAACTCACTTGGAATAGCCAATGAAATGCTTATTTTATTATTTTTATGTATAATTACCATTCTAATTTCATGGGTTACATATAGTTTGATTGAAGATAAATTAAGAAAACGTTTAAACTCTCTATATATAAAATAAATTTGAGTATTAAAGACATGACAAAAGAGACATCAATATATCTGGATATGATACGTTTTATAGCAGCTTGTCTGGTTGTAATCTACCATACTTCCGGCATGGGCGTGACAGGCGGATTTTTATGGCAAATCAGCGGATATGGTTCAACATCTGTTATGGTATTCTTTGTTTTATCCGGATATGTAATTGGATTTGTTGTTCATACAAAAGAAAAAAACATTAGTGATTATTTAATTAGTCGTTTATCCCGACTTTACTCAATTATAATACCTGCAATAATACTTACTCTTGTATGTAATTTTCTCGGTCCATATACAATATCGGATTACTACCAAGGACCATGGAATGAAGCGCAACCACAGAGCTATATAAAATACATTACTTCACTTTTCATGCTCCAAAACATATGGGGTATCGATCTAATTCCTCGTAATAATGGTGCGTTCTGGTCATTATCATATGAATTTTTTTACTATCTTTTATTTGCAGCGCTATTTTTCTATAGAGGAAAAAAAAGATTTCTAATAACAATTTGTATAATAACTATAGCAGGACCAGCGATCATTACAACTGCACCAATATGGGGACTAGGTTATTTCGCATATAGACTTAACTCTATTAAAAATTTTGAATTAAACCCCATAGTAGCAGTCTTTTTATTTTCATTAAGTTTGGTTATTTTAGCTTTCAGCCCTATATACAGAGATCTTTTTAGGCTTGACTTCAATCCATACAAAATTTTCAGGTCAAGTATAATTTCAGATTATATTGATGGTATGGCATTTTTCATACATATAGTTTCAATTCCCTATGTTATTAAAAAAGCATCAAAACTTCTAATATTCATAAAACCTGGCATTAGTTGGCTGGCAAATTTAACTTTTTCCATTTACTTATTTCACTTGCCTTTAGTTAGATTAGTAGCTGGAACATCTCCATTCGTAAGTGAAACATCATCATATCAACATATTATTTTTGTATACTCTGTAACTTTTTCAATAATTATATTGATTGGATTACCAGCAGAACGCTCGAAAAAATTAATAAAAAAACGTCTGTATCAATTCTATTCAAACAAAAAAAAGGATACAGGTATTTTATAATTGATGTAAAACATTAGCTAATCATCCAATAAAACTTGTCTAGCAACTTCGGATAATTGAAGATAGCCTTCATTATATAAAAAATTGGAGCCTTTAAACTCAATGCTGTCATTATCCATTAGAGATAAATTATTATTTTCCTTGAGTGCGTTTAAAAAAACTTGATATTTTTTACTACCATCGAAATAGTTTCCATTTCGAACACATAATTCGGATTTTTTTAATAATTTCTCATTAAATGGAAAATGTAAAACAGCACCTTCAAAATCTGCTATTTTTGGTGAACCTCCTAGTCTATGCCAACCAGTTTCAATAGCTATATTAGAACTCCACTTAAACAATGGTGTTTTATCAAACTCAGATCGCCATCCGAACACTCTTGTTGTTGCTGTTGCATTACGACAGTTACGGTCAAAGAATTTACAATCTTCTATAAGATTAGGCGCATTAAAAGTAGTCTCTTTTATAGGAAGTAGTGAATACATATCAATCCACAAACATTTTATTGAATCATAATTATTCTGTTCGAGGTAATTAATAGTATCTTTTAATGTTTGATATTCAAATTTTGGATAAATGAATAATTCATCAGCATCAAATCCTATACACCATTTACCTTTTCCATATTTATTCAATAATATTGTCATCCATCTTTGTTTAGATGATAAGCTACTCGTTATCGATTTAAATGGCTCATTAGTAGTGTATAAAGTTACATCTTGTTGCTGGCTAAGGTATTCAAAAGTACCATCTGTAGACATATTATCGACTATTACAAATGCGTTACAACCTATTTTCCTATAGTGGTTAAGTGTTTTTTCAATAATATGTATTTCATCTTTAACAGTAGCAAAACCAATAAGCCCCGCATCATGTATTCCCTTAGACTCATTGACCTTATTTAATTTTAATTTACTTCTAACTTTTAAAATTGTGTTAGTTAGTTTTCGTTTGATGTTCACAAAAATCACCTATGCGATACAAAGTTAAATAAGTATATTAAACAAGTTCCTTTGTTAATATGCTATTGTTATATTCATTGTTAATTTTATCACAAGCGTTATTTCTAATCTCAGTTAATTTATCAATATTTAGTTGAGCCACTTTTATAATCATGTTACTCAATGCATTAATGTCTCTTTCTTTGATTAGAAATCCAGATACTTCATTCTCTACTAGTTCAGGTATTCCTGAGTGATATGTAGAAATTACAATTGCCCCCGTTGCCATCGCTTCCATAAGAGCGACTGGAATACCTTCCTTATCACCATTTTTCGCTGTTACACTTGGCAAAAGAAAAATATCCGTGTTATACAATTGCTGAAGAACATCATCAGAAGTACGACTACCTAACAATCTGATATAATCAGAAGCATTGTGCTGTGAAATTAAATCTTTTGCAGCTTCAAATAATTCACCATCACCAATAATTGTAAACTCAAGATTAACATTCTTTCTTGCTTCAATTACGGCTTGGATGGAATCAAGAATTGCCTTTTTTTCAGTCAACCTGCCAACCTGAAGCAATTTAGTTGGATTAGAGAATGGTCTATTGACATCTCGTAGAGAAAAATCACTAACATTTACTCCCATTCGTCTTACTTCAATTTTATTATTATCACACCCAAGACTAATGAGTTTTTCTCTCCAATGGTCACTGATTGGTAATAATCGATCTGCCATTTTGAATAGTTCATTATAAGCTTGTTTATTCTCATCTAACATTTCATATCGACTAATTTCGTAGCCATGAAATATAACAGAGATCTTTCCATCAAATATCCCTAATTCTCGCATTAAACAAACAAAGTATCCCCAATGACCAAAATGGACAATGACATGATCATAATTTAATTTCTGTTTAGAATTCGTACACATGTTGATTAGTGTTTGCTTTTGATCATTATCAAGTTGTTTATTAAATAGAACACTCACCAGTTTTTTAAATTTTGTGATTGAAGAAAAAGCGTAAACAATAGATTTAAACACAAACTTTAACTTATAAAGTAGCGTTATATTATTAGGAATACCAAGAAATCGAACCTTTTCCAACAGATTATACTGATTTACAATATTATGTGATATATTTTCATTATTTCGCTTTAAGCAGATAACTTCAACAGAATGATCTTGTAATAAATCAACAATCTGATTAATTACAAAAGTTTGAGATAATACGGGAAATCGGTTAACGAAAATTGCAATATTCATAAAGCATCCAATTGATTGGGTAGAATTCTGATAATTATTTGTATTAATTAATGCAAACTCTGTTTGAACTCAGTATGTGTAGCTTATGTACTAAAACTGATCATGAGATAATAATAATCTTCTGGAATAGCAATATCAATAAAATATCTTTCAGTATATGATACTTAAATACAGTTATTAATTTACTTATTATAAGTTTCTGGAGAAAGATATCATTTTTAATATTAGATAAATTAACGTTATATCAATTCGGGATTACCTAAAAAATGCACGTTAGATTACACTACAAAAATTTATGAATCAAGTATCACATAGATTAATATAACGAAAAAGTTATTTTTACATAATTTTCATAGTCTTTACTCTTCAAGTATGTATGATAATACATGACATTCGCTAGGCTAATACAAACACAAATTTGAGGCCCATTATGGATAATCACGATCTGGAAAAAAGATTCAAAGGGTTACACTATGAAGTCGGAAGGTTACCAGATTATTTAAGTAATTCATTATTTTACTGGAACTTACCTCATAATGTACGAAGACTTGTTTATTTAAGTCTGTCGTCTAGCAATCGCTACAACCAACATAAACTATACTCTTCCCCATCAGAGAATTTAAATGT
The DNA here is from genome assembly GCA_963676525.2 of uncultured Vibrio sp. Lineage (GTDB taxonomy): Bacteria > Pseudomonadota > Gammaproteobacteria > Enterobacterales > Vibrionaceae > Vibrio. The sequence goes on along the minus strand of CAXXNB010000011.1, from coordinate 270,265 downwards.
TCCATCTTTAACGCCCTTCTGTAATACCCACTCTATTTTTGTCCATGTTCCAAAAGCTGCTGGCATATCTGTAGGCTTTAGTCTTTATGGTCGAAAAGCTGGTGATCACAGAACAATTAAAGATTACAAACTATGTTTCACAAAACGACAATTTACTTCTTATTTTAAATTTACTTTTGTCAGGAATCCCTGGGATCGTCTGCTTTCCGCTTATTTATTTTTAAAAAAAGGAGGAAGAAATGAACAAGACAAAAAATGGGCACTTAGATATCTAAATAAATACGACAGTTTCGATGATTTTGTAACTAACTGGGTCAATGAAGATAACATTCATTTGGGACTGCACTTCAGACCACAATGTGAATTTGTATGTTCAAAAAACGGTACACCTGAAGTTGATTTCATTGGGTATTTTGAAAACATTGATAATGATTTCGAGTACATTAAAAATAAAATTGGAGGAGGAACAGAACTCGCCTTTAACAACAAAACATCTGATAAAAAGAAAGATTACTGCCAGTATTACAATGATAAAACAAGAAAAATAGTCGAATCCATATACCGAAAAGACATAGAAATTTTCGGCTATAATTTTGAAGGGACTTGTTTGGATACACAGTTGAAACAAAGAAATTGTTAACAGATCATTAGGTCCAATAAAACTTATGGTGTAACAATTCAACCTGATAAACCTGTTTGCTGTTTAAAATACAGCAAACAATATTCTATTCATTTCCCCAGATAAATGTCTTGATACATAGATATCATCGTATCCTGACTGAATTTCTCGACTATTCGCTCTCTTGCTTTAACTGACATTTGATCTCTGATTTCTTTACCGATATAAATTTTTATCATTGCCTGAACATAACCAGAGAGATCATTTGATTGTACTGAAAATCCTGTTTCTCCCTCAGAAATAACCTCATTTATACCACCTACACGCGTAACTAAATGTGGAACAGACATAGACATAGATTCAAGTAACGTCATAGGAATACCTTCGGCAACAGAAGCCATGGTAAAGATATTAAAACATCGATAGTAATCCCTGACATTACTTTTAGAGCCAGTAAACAATACCCGTTTTCCAAGCTCAGAATGTTCTGCAACAAATTTTTCCAGTTTATCTCTGTCCGGCCCCTCGCCAACAATAACTAATACACTATTTTCTTTAAAAGAAAGATTTTGCTCACATGCCAATTTAAATGCTTCAAGTAACAACATTTGATTTTTTATTGAATGTAATCTGGCAACATGCCCGAAAACAAATTTATTCTGTATAAAATCCCTTTCTATTGAGCATAAACAGCTATCAGAATTGTAGTAGTTAGTATCTATACCATTGACTATTAGTTCTAATTTTCTTTCAGGTATTTTTACTTCATTGGATAACCATAGTTTAAGATCTTCTGAAACAGCAATAATTCGATGTATAGCAAGACTGCTTATTCGTCTTATCCATTGATATTTCTTTACCGAACCATTGGGATCATAACTATCTCTACCATGTTCAGCATGCACACGAAGTGGTATACCAGCAAATAAAGCAACCCATTGATATTCAATGGTTCCCAAATTGTAAGTATGTAACACATCAGGTTTTAATTTTTTTAATAATCGATATAAGCGAGCATATACTGAAATATCATTGCCTTCTTTTTTATGCAATGAATAATGCTCTATTGGAACGGCTATCTCAGAAATAAATTCACCAACATAGGTCAACGAAATAATGATATGTTGGAATTTTTTATCGTCTAGATTATTTATACAATTTGCAACAATCCTTTCAAGCCCACCTACATCGAAACTATGGACTAAATGACACACATGGATTTTTTTTTCATTCATATTATTAGTTTCATTTTTGAGAATAACAAAGCATTAACTGAAAACATGATACTACATTAATTGTCATTAATAGCAGCTATACTATAAAATCTAAGCAGATAACTACCTAGTAAATTATAATAATTTAAGCCATTCACAAAAATGAGACAGGTTCAATATCATGATTGTTAGATCTCGATCTCCTTTACGACTCGGATTAGCTGGCGGTGGTACCGATCTTTCCCCGTACTGCGATACTTTTGGCGGTTCAGTATTAAATGCAACTATCAATATGTATGCTAACTGTACGATAGAACTAACTACTCCTATCGAGGGTATCACTTTTATAGCTCAAGATATTGACGTTAAATTTCATTCGCATCTGCTAAACAGAATAGAACTCACCGGAGATTTATTACTGCACAAAGCAGTCTATAACCGGATTATTAAAGACTATAATGACAATAAGCCTCTTCCTGTAAAAGTATACACTTATTCAGATGCACCTCCAGGCAGTGGTTTAGGTTCATCATCAACTATGGTTGTCACTATTATTAGTGCATATAAACAATTACTAAAACTACCTCTTAGTGAATACGATGTAGCTAAAATGGCTTATGAGATTGAACGTATTGACTGCAAATTATCCGGAGGAAGACAAGATCAATATGCTACAACCTTTGGTGGTTTCAATTTCATGGAGTTTTATGAAAATGAGCGGGTTATAGTAAATCCTCTACGGGTCAGGCAAAGTATTATCAATGAGTTAGAAAGCCAGCTCATCCTGTATTTTACTGGTGTGTCCCGTTCATCTGCAAAAATTATTGATGATCAGATAAAAAGCACTTCGACAGCAGATACAAAATCGCTGGAAGCTATGCATGAAGTAAAACATTTATCTTATTCAATGAAAGAATGTTTGCTCAAATCTGATATAGATGGAATGTCAGCTCTTTTTAAAGATGCCTGGTTAGCCAAAAAGGCGACCTCAAGTTCAATCTCAACAAAACATATTGAACAAATTGAAGATAAAGTACTCAGTGCAGGTGCAAAATCGTTAAAAATATCCGGTGCTGGTGGCGGTGGCTTTATGATGCTTTTTGTTGATCCAATCCATCGCCTGGAAGTAGAACGCATATTATCAGGACTTGATGGTCAGGTTCAGCCATTCCGGTTTACTCAGCAAGGAACTCAATCATGGAATGTATAGATTTTTTCAAAAGACATATAACTTCCTCAATAGAGACAAAACAAGCTCTTTTGACTAATGATTCAGTTATAGAAAATATTTTAAAAACCAGTCAGCTTTGCCTGGATGCATATAAAAAGGGGCATAAAGTAATCCTTGCAGGTAATGGTGGCAGCGCAGCTGATTCACAGCATATAGCGGCTGAATTTGTCAGCAGATTTGAATTTGATCGTCCAGGCTTGCCCGCATTAGCTCTCACTACAGACACATCTATTCTGACCGCTATAGGTAACGATTATGGCTTTGAAAAGTTATTTGCCCGGCAAATTGAAGCCAATGGACAACCTGGTGATATTTTTATCGGTATAAGCACGTCAGGAAATTCGAAAAATATTCTCGCTGCATTTGAAACAGCCAAGCATAACAACATTACTACTATAGGGCTAGCTGGGGCAGGAGGAATAATACAAAACTCTTGTGATATCTGTATATCTGTACCATCTGAACATACCCCACGAATACAAGAAGCTCATATTCTGATTGGTCATATGATCTGTGCATATGTAGAAGAGGAATACTTTCATGGAAAATAAAAATAAGATAACTGCAATAATATTATGTGGCGGTCTTGGAACTCGTCTTCATTCAATCACAAATGACCTAATTCCTAAACCAATGGTAAATGTTTCCGGACGTCCGTTTTTAGAATATTTATTTGACTATCTTATTTATCAGGGCGTAACCAAAGCTGTTTTAGCAATCTCTCACCATAAGGATATTATTATCAACCATTTTGGTAACAAATATCATAAGCTTGATATCTCCTATTCAATTGAAGAACAACCTCTTGGTACAGGTGGTGCAATAAAACAAGCAATTGAACAAAATGTAGATAATAAATCAGAGCTTACTTTAGTTTTAAATGGCGATACATTTGTTGAATACCAATTAGATAATATGATTGAGCAACAACTGCAAAATAATTCTGATATCATAATGACACTTAAACAGCTGGATAATACTGATCGCTATGGTAGAGTTACCGTTAATGAAAACGGTAAAATTATTGCTTTTGAAGAAAAAGTGGCAGGAAAAAACGGCAATATAAATACAGGTGTTTACTTAATAAAAAAAAATTTATTCAATCATATAAAATCCAATAATAAATTTTCATTTGAAATTGATTTTTTAGAAAAGAATATTAATAATAGTAATTTTTATGCTTCATATATTAGTGGTTATTTTATTGATATAGGAATACCAAGTGATTATCATATATCAAATGGTTATTTCTCTCAAAACAATCATACTTATAACTAAAAAATTCCATTCAGTTTATTAAATAACATTCATCTTTGATAGGGGTTAAAATGTTTTATACATATACTACGTTTAAGAAAAAACTCAACAAGTATAGATGTGAAAAACAAATTGACAAAATATTAGAAACACCACCTATTTATTACCAAAAATCTGATGATGTGGTAGTGTTTTCTATGATTGGAAAAAAATATTTAACCGCATATTTGATTGCAATTAAATCATTTTTATATTGGTTCAGTGATGTTAGTGTACATATTTTAAATGACGGTAGTTTAGATGAAAATGACTTAATTATATTAAATCAACATATACCTGGAATCGAAATCAGTCATATAGAAGATATAAACGTTAGTAAGATGCCTAAAGGTGGATGTTGGGAAAGATTAATAAAATTGATCGAACTACTCCAAAACCGTTATGTAATTCAACTTGATTCAGATATTGTTGTAGGTGGCCCACTCACTGAAATACATAAATATATTGAAAATAAACATTCATTCACTATTGGTAATCCTCGCTGGCCAGAAGCCATTTCAATACAATATATTTCTTCTGTTGCCAAAAGATGGAAATCTACACATGTACAAACTTTTGCAGAAATAGCTATGCCATCAATCCCTTTGTTTATTAACAAAAGATTTCAGATTACAAGAGGCTGTGCTGGTTTTTCTGGCTTTCCTAAAGGATCAGTTGATAAAATAACATTAGAAAAATTTTCTATTCAAATGGAAAATGCTATTGGCAAAGACAAATGGTCTGAATGGGGAAGTGAACAAGTAGCTTCTAACTATCTTGTCTCAACTTGCCAGGGAGCCCACATTCTAAAATGGCCAAAATATCAAAATTTTGCTAATCCTAAATCAAATGAACCCGTAAATAGTGCCTGTGTTGTGCACTTTATGGGAACAAACCGTTACGATGATGGACAATATCAACAAATGGCAAAAAAAACGATTGAATCTTTGAAAAATGATAACATGACAAAATATTCAATTTAATATAAAACACTAAATTCAATATAATCCTAGAAAGGATAATATCTATGAATAAACTTAAACGTTATTTCAAATTTTTTATTAATCATCAAAAATCATTAGCACCTAAAAAAAATGTTTTTATATTAAGCCATATGCGCTCAACTAGCTCTCTTTTGAGCCATATACTTTCAACACATGAACAGATATGTGGACATAGAGAACTACATTCTTCTTACACTAAACGTTCACACATTATAAAAACTAGAGCCGCATTGTATGTAGAAAATAAAAGCTTCGAAAAATCCACATATTTAGCAGACAAATTATTACACAACAGACTTATAATAGATGAAAATATTTTCAACATCACACCAAAATATATATTCCTACTTAGAGATCCACAACGAACAATGAGTAGTATGATAAAAATGCATTTAGATGATAATAATTCATTAGAAAATATATATAAACTCGAAGATTACTATCTAAACCGTATCGATACTATGATGGATTATTGGAAAAATTTAAAAGGAGACAAGATTTATATATCTTCAGAAGATCTACTACAAAATACAGATAATATATTAAATGAAATATCGGACTTTTTAGCTCTATCAAAACCTCTTTCTGAAAATTATGAAATTCACAATGATACAGGTAGGGGTGGAATTGGAGATCCCTCAATCAATATACAGTCTGGAAAGATTTTAAAATCCACACCAATAGATAGTCAAGGAAAAGAACTATTAAACGAACTTAATATGGATAAAATATATAGCCATTACTTAAAAGCGACTAAACTTTTTATTTAATATTTATTATCCACACAAATAATATATTAATAATATTTATTTACGAAGAATTACAGCAATAAATAAAGTTTTCAGTTTTATTTCAGACTTTTCATTGATGTCCTGAGTGACCTTATTTAGCCGCTATGTAATGGCTCTGTCAGATGGATAGCACACAAAAATTTGAGCTTTTTTCTTTCCACCAGTTCTTTTGAACCATCGATTAATACTATGATTAATAAGGAACTGTTTAATAGTTATATTTTTACTACTCATGTTAAAATTATTATTCACTAATATCGAAATCTAAACTTATTGTATAGAATCAAAAAATATGGAGATAATAATCAAGCATATTGGTTTTAGTAATTAGGTTTGTATTTTTTTAGGTAAATATTTTGATAGAATATATCTCTTCATTGGTAATTCATAAAATTTATATACTAAATGTGAAATAAATAGTAACAAAATAAAATAAGTCAAAAGCCACGTCCAACTAGCCTGTTCCGTTTCCAGAAAAAGTTTCATAACATCTCTGATAAAATAGTGTATGAGATATACTGTATAACTAATTTTTCCCAACCATAGTACAGGATTAGGTACTTTTATTGTACAAGTACTTTCAAGACTGATAAAAAATCCCACAAAAAACACCATAAACAAGGGAACCCAATAATAATCAGTTAAGGTCATTGAAATTCCAATACTCAATATTAGTAGCATTCCAGTCAGCAAATATTTTCTCCCAAAATAACTAAAAAAACCATAACAGTAGAGATTAAATACCACCATACCAAGATTGAATTCCAAAAAACAACGCCATATACCTAATGATGGTATTGAAGAGCCTATATTAGTCGCTCCTGAATATTTAAACAAACACCCTATAATCCCACAATTAAAAACTATTAAACAAAATAGTAAAAACAGCCCACGGATTCGATATACACAGTAAGTTATAAATGGAAACAATAAATAACTTGCAAATTCAGTACTAATTGACCACGATGGTACATTCCAGCTTAATACGTTATGAAACCCCCAATTATTAATTAGTAAAATACTAGTAAAAAAAGTACTAGGTTCAAAACGATCTATCCAAAGAAAACTTCTCCCTGATAACAAATATATTAAAGGAAGACTAAGATAAAGAATCATTACTGAAAAATGAAGCGGATAAATTCTCGCAAAACGCTTTATATAAAATGATTTCAGATTTTGGTAAGAAAATTTCTTCGTAAACTCTCTCTGATGAGTCATTGCAATTACAAATCCACTGAGAACAAAGAAAAAATCAACAGAAATGTAACCTAGATCTGCAATATGAGCAGCCCATGGATCCACTAAATAAAAGATCTGAATCTTTACATGATGAAAAACTACCCATAGAGCTAGAATGCCCCTAAGTCCAGTCAAAGTATCAAAGCTTTTTTGCATGGTTATTCTGCTCTATAAGTTCTTTATGTATGATCGTATGATGAGCAACAGAAATTGCAATTAAATGATAAATAATAGGCTTAAATGCAATACCAATAAATGCTCCTCCAATACAAAAAAGAAATATTGTATGATTTAGAGCAAGAGACAAATCTTTTGTTTTTTGGTCTGTATCTGCTCGTTTCCTTAACGATCTATTAATTCGAACCGAACCTAAAATTAAACCAAGAAAAGTAAACAATCCGACATACCCTTGCTCACCAAGGATTTCAAAATATATACTATGAAAAGCTAAAGAGTTCGAGTCACTATCAAAAGCGTTACTATACATACCTAATTGTCCACGATTGGCAACAAAGCTATTAAACCCTCCCCCCATGATTGGTTTGTGACTTACATAATCGATTGTCCACTTCCAAACTGCTACCCTTGCTGAAGCTGAATTATCCGTAGGGTTCTCTACCGTGGTCATGCGTTGAAACCATGACTCAGGTGCAGCAAAATAGATCCCCCCGGCAATCATAAGAGCAACAGGAATTATTTTAATTATACTACTGAAACGAAAACGTAAAACATTAAGTCCAAAGTAGCCAACCAAAGCCACTAGGCCTGTACGGGCAGTTGTACCAATCACAGTACCAATACATAAAACTCCAGAACCTAACCATATAATATTTTTTAATTTGTCACTTTTGGCTACAAAAGGAACCAAAGAAATATGCTTTCTTGCGTAGGTTAGAAGTGGAAGAGTTAATACAGCAAGACAAGAAAGTGTAGAGCTCTCATTCCAACCAGAGTTCGAAGTACTTAAACCTAAAGTAGCTCCATATCCCCCCCCACCTAATAATGTTTTTGGTCCTGCAGAGAACATATAAAACATAAGAGAAAGAAGTAAGGTCAAAACCACCAATTCAAGTTGTTTACGAGTAGTTATGGTAAACATTAATAAAAAAGCCATAAGTAAGGTTTTAAACGCAAAATCCCATTTTCTCCAAGCATATATAGAGAACTGGGCATTGAGCGTTGTAAGCGTAATCCAGAGAATGAAAAAAAAGAAGAGAAACGCAATACCTTTTGACTTGGGTGATGACAAATTTTTTGCGCCAATAAACAAGCTTAGAAAACAGGCTAGCGCCATAACCATGGATACAGGCTGCCCCCTTAAAAAACCAAAGGTCAAACTTTGAGGAACAACAGTATCCACCCACAAATAACCAGCAAATGCCAAATACGGCCGGGTTAATCCGGGAAGAATAAACGCCAGCAAAACTATTAGAACAAATAAATCACGCATATCTATTATTCTTTATCTATTTTTTCAGATTTAAGCATAAAATAAATAACAATAAGTAACCCTGCATGTGTCATAAGAAAAGCAAAATTATCAATCATATTTACACTCCAATACCTACATATAATTGCTGATAAAATTCAATTATCTACATTTATATATCGCGACCTAGAAAACAACTAGACATCCAATACTCCCCTTTCAATCTCTATCTACTGACACATAACTCTCTTTTTCATCATATAACGCCACAAATTGATTATAAATGCCTTTATGAGCAACCAATCACGATTATGACGATTAATCATAATTGATAAGATTATGGTAAAAAAAAGTGCCACAACAAACAAACTTCCTAAAAATAAAATATTAACTAAATCTATTGAACTTAAAGTGAACATTTGATTGATGATAAAAACAATAAAAAAAGAACTTAAATTGCAAACAAAAACAGGTATTAATGATATGCAAAGACGTCTTATTGAAAAGTTTATCCTATCTCGTAAAACGATCATTATAATTAACATTACTGTATAACTAATAAACAATTTAGCAATAAGGACACCAATTAGACCACCATATTCAAGTGCAATAAAATAGATGAAAATTGACACAAACGTTCTATATAAATCAAGTTTAAACAAGAACTTGACCTCACCTAAAAGAGTTAAAATACCAAATGAAACGCCATTAAAGTTAGAACTAATGATAAATAAGGAAACCAAAGGAAGAATATCACACACGATACTCCATTTTTCCACATCACCTAATAAAAAACTAACTAACTCAGAAGAAAGAAGCATCAACAATATTGAAAGAGGTAATGTTATGAATACTATTATAAATAGAGTTTTCTGAACCTTTTCTAAAAAATCATCTTTATTATCAATTAATTGTCCCAAACCAGGAAATATAGCGCTTGTAATAGGTGAAAGTAAAAATGACACAGGCATAGATGTAATTCTTTGAGACACTGAATAAGCACCAAGTTCAATTCCACCAATAAATTTGGTTATTAATATTTGATCTATTTTACTACTAGTATAGTTTACTATGCCCTTTAATAAGGTCCATTGTGAAAATGAAAATTGTTTTGACAATGAACGAAATGACAACTTAGGTCTGTATTCAAAAAACTTATATGTCAATAACGTATATAAACTAAAATTTACTAAATTACCGATAACAAATGCCCAATAGTTTTTCATTACAAATGCAAATATCACAGTAACTATAAAACTTGCTATTTTAACTATAATTTGCAGCTTCATAATTTCTTTGAATTGCATTTCTTTCTTAGCAAGAATTAATCCAACATTACTTAATCCTGTAATTAAAGGAACTAAAGAGAGAGCAAGTAACACATCCATTAATTTTGGTTCGTTAAAAAATAATGAGGCGCTATGTGAAAATATAGCTATCAGAAAAGAAATTATTATTTTTGTAACTAATTGAAGTGTCCAGGCCGTATTAATTTCATCTTCATTTGGATTTGAACATTTAATTAAATATTCTTCTGTTCCTAAACGAGACAACAATTCAAATAATGCTGTAACCAAACCGGCAGTTGCTACAATACCAAAATCACTTGGAGTCAAAATCCTAGCTAGTATTAACGTTGAAATAATACTTGTTGCAGATACAAAGAGTTTCGATATCGTAAGAAAAAAAGATGCACTTAAAACTTTAGAAGTAAAACTCATTTTTTAACTCTGTTAATTTGATTATAAATATGTTGAATAAACCTATTTACTAAAAAACTAGGATTAATTTCATCTCTTTTTGAAAATTTTATTGTTTGCTTAACAAATTCAGCATAAACATCATCAGTTAACATATAGTTTAAAGCATCTTGCCACACAGATAAATCAGAACCTATAGGCAAATTAATTCCTCCTTTCCCTACTGATTCGGGAAGGCCTTCAACATCACTAGCCAATACAGGTATACCACTACAGTGAGCTTCGGTGGCAACTCGTCCCCAACTTTCCTGTTTGCTGGGCATTAATATTAATTTTGTTTTCTTATACACGTCCTTCATATTCTTAAAAGGACCTTCAATAGTCACATTATTAATTCCACCGACTTTGTTTAAATATTTGTTCAAATCAACGATGTCACTTTTATGTGCCAAAACAAATAAGAACTTAAGCTTTGGATTGTTTTTTGCAAGAAGAGCAACCTTTTCCAGCCCTTTATGCGGAATAGGGTTAACTAATGTAATAAATTTTCTTTCTGTTTTGACTTCATATTTCTCAGAAATAATCAGTGGCGGCATAATAAATGAAATAGTCTTATCTTTATGATTTTTTCTCGTATATTCAGAATTTGCTATATATGTAATATTATCAGGAAGATTAAAACTACTCTTCATTTCTAATGAATCGGATGTGTGCAGATAACTAATCACAGGAATAGAATAATCACAAAGTGAATTTAAAATTTCATAATATTTATCCCCCCCCTGAACGACAATTGCATCAGGGTTAAACTCAGAAATAACCTTATCTATATGTTTATACAGTTCAAAAGCACGATAGCATTTATAACTGTTATAGATATCTGTAGTAACATCAGTTGAATTTAGGTATCTTTTAATTTTAGAAGAGATACCTAGTAAATTTTTTCCACCATATAGTCCACATGCTACTGCAACTTCAATGTTATCATTTGATTTCATTATTTCCTGGCAAAGCAGATCGGTGTTAATCTCCATTCCAGCAAAGAGTTCAGGTAAATATTTATGATTTGTCAAAAATAGAATTTTCATTAATTATCCTAACCAACTATAGTTATTAATTTCCATTTAAATCATCGATAACAATAAAGCTTTCAATTCCAAGAAAACGTCTTAAGTGTTTTTTTATCATATTTATAAATGTTTTATCATCACATTTATATTTATTCCATGGGGTTAATTTTAAATAATCAAAATATTTTTTCTGATAAGGGTGATTGCATGTATAAGCCCAAGGTCTGGCATGACCATTAAAATGAATAATTTTAGCATTTTCACGAACCCTGGATAATTCACTTTCACCAAAATCTTTCAGCCTATTTTTTCTAAAAAATGGAGAAATAAGATTATAGGTATAATCAAGAGATAACCGTTCCTTGTAAAACACCCCATTAAGAGCATCCTGATCTGGATTTAATGCTATTTCTTTATTTTTTATTAAAAAATTTAATACTTGTGAACGGCAATTTTCATTACGCCAGCGTTTAACATTAAATAAAACCACTCCTGAATTAAAATATCCGTAATCTAGTGGTAAGTGACAACGATTATGACTATCTGAGAAAGGTATATCAACGGCACCAAGAATAAAGTCATCAGTTGCAGATTCAAATAATTCATCAATTGGATTAACTACAATAGTATCGGCATCTAAATATAAAACGAAATCAACATCTTCATCAAAAAACTCATCAATCCATAGACGTAAATATATGTTTTTCTTATATTTTCCAATTTGAGGAAATTTATCTAATTTTTCTTTTGGAAAATCGATAATTTCGATTTTTGAACCTTCAAATTGTTCAACACATTTTGTCAGATTAATTATCGTTGTTTCACTTAGTCCCATTCCTGCTACAACAAAAGAAAATCTGGAATCGGGGTTATTCTTAAGTACTGAAACGATACATACACCACAATGCTGGGCGAAGTTTTCATCCGTTGTTAACAAAATATGATACATTCTTCCTAACCCAATCATTGAGTTTACACCCCATTCATTTAACTAACGAATAATAACAATTATTAACAAGATTATTTCTTACTTCATGATAAACTTGTTCACACTTTTCAAGTAATCTATCGTCAATATTAATATCTTTGTATTTATCTTTATTACTACTAACTATATGTCCACTATTTATATTTGAAGATGAATCACCAAATCTCTTTTCTCCAGTTAACTGAAACCTTTTATATTCAGAAGATAATTTTTTATTAAAATTCATTTTCTCAGTCAAAAAGGCAAGTGACTCATCAGTTTTACTGATTAAACATTCTGCATCAAGATAACAACAATTTCTTTTATCATTTATTTTATCGAACAACTTACCAATGTCATAAACTCTTTCCATATAATATTGTGATGCACCAGTTCCTGTTGCTAATTCATGTTTAGGATCAAGACCTTGATATAGTTTACAAATGCTTTTTACTGTCCTTTCAGGCTCTCGAAGCATAAAAATAAATTCGAAATTTTTATGATTTATTATTTCATCTCTAATACGATGTTCACTATGTAGAATTTTATCGAAGTAATATTTAGTTACCGGCTCGGATGGATGCATTGAATGATATAATAACTTTTGTCTTATCAAACTTTTCCAACTATAGTAGCCAATATGCATTTCATAATATCCTGACACTTCATCTGATGAACCAAGAAGGTGTCCAAACAAGCTGGTGTTAGCTCTCATATGACTTATCAGGAATATATGTTTTTTTGGAAAAAAAAGTCCTGGTTTTAATAATGAATTTAATTTTATAGACATTTATAAAACCTCACTTACTAACCTTAGTTCTTAATTTTAAATACATAGTAAACAACCACCATTTTACAGAACATTTAAGACCTAAAGCTTGGGATGCAAATAGATAACTTCTTTCCATTTTATTTTGTTTATAAAACTCTTCTGCAAGTCGTTTTAAAATGTACATTTTCCCTTTAGCACAATAACTAACTAATGTAGTATTTTTTGATAAAGCAATACCCTTATCATAAACTCTTAATTGATAGATTAATTTTTCAGAAGTTGCTACCAATGTAGACATATTGTCTTTTTTCTTACTATCGGGGATATTATGTTTAGATATTACTGATGGGTTATAGAAAATAACATTTGCTGCATCGATTGTTCTTATATATATATCCCTGTCACACTCATATCGGATGTTCTCATCCATTCCAGCGATACTTTCATATAATTTTTTTCTAACAATAGTACAGTTTAAATGAGCGAATCCACCACTTTTAAGTAGAAATGGTACATCCACCTGGTAACTTCCCTCGTCATCAACTTCCTTGTCAGAAACCATCTCTTTTAAATCTTCAATCCAAACATTTTTTTCTTGTTTTTTCCCATCTGAAAAATAGGCTTTCTGATTAGTGTAATAGACATCAACTTCTTTTAAACTATTTGAAAGTGAACTAAATGCACGGGTTAAATGCGTATCATCAATCCAATAATCATCATCATCCAGAAAGCCAATATATTTTCCTTTAGCCTTACTTACACCATAGTTCATCGAATAACTTTGCCCATGTCCATTAGGTCGGTGTACTAAATCGAAAAATTTAACTTTATCCGTTTCACTGAAATCAGCTTTGATTGTGTCATATTGTTCCAGAAACTCTTGTGTTGAACCATCATTTACAACAATAACTTCAAAACCAGAAAAATCTTGTGATATAACTGAATCCAACGCAATCCTGAATAATTCCGGTCTGTTTCTTGTAGGAATAATTATAGAAAAATAGATGTTATTATCATGATTGGTCATCACTTATTACCTTTTAACAATTCTTGAGGTCTACAAAAAGAACTATCTTCCAAATAATCAAACCACGAAATATATTCTGTAAGTGTCTTTTTAAACAGTGTTAGTTCAGTTTCATCTGAAACATAAGGCGTCAATCCCGACTTGGTACTAGGTGAATGAAATGACAAAATAAATTCCTTCTGCCCGGCGTTCAGTTGAGTTTTTGTTACCTGCTTCATTTGCTTAAATGTAAAACCTTCAGGTGAGAGTCTGAATCTTTTGATTCGCAAAAACTTCCCGGCATAACTGGTTAATTTGTTCGACTGGATCTTAGTAAACATTTTTGGGTGATGGTTTAAGTACTTAGTAACCCACGGTACAACAGACAATATAGAACTGGTATGAGGTAAATACGTTATCTGGTTATCAAGGAATTTTTTATTTGTATAATGGCTAAAATCAGGACCTTGTTGATGCCTGAAATCACAATAGGCACTGATACTCAAATCAACCTGATACCCCAATTTTTTCAATATATTCTGCGTATTAGGCCCGACACCATATCGCCCAGCCAGATAGGTTTTTGGTCTGAACCCTGTAATTTCTTCGATAGTTTCCGTTAGCACTTTTATTTTATGGTATTCCATTTCTTCCGGAAGATTTCCTGGATAAGAATTCTCATTTGAAACACAATCATCTTCGGTTTCAAACGGAGGATTAACCCAAGGGTGAAGATGCGTTGCAAACTCAATTGTGTCACCATGCTGACTTGTATATTTATCGACAACCTTTTTACCACCATCACTGGTAATAAACGGGTAATCCATCGCCAGAGTAACTTTGCCACCTAACTCGATTATTTGATCGATTGTTGCGATAAGATTCTCTGCGTGAGTTACTCCAGTGTTCGAGCGATAAAAACCTGAATCCCAGTCAAATTCTTCCTCTGCATGGATAACAACTAGAAGTCTCGCCCCTGACATTAGATAGCCTCCTTATAGATTTTCACCAAACCAGTAACCGAATTATTTATCATTCGATAACAGTGAAGAACCTTTTCGTCATTTCCATCATAGGGGTCTTCAATTTCTGCTGCTATAGGGAAGGTATTATCTAATAAATCCGCAGCACAAAAAGCATGATTGACATGGTAATACGCAGATAATTTACTTTGGTTGTTATTATCAAAGTAAATCACAATATCCGTTTCATGAAGATCCAATTGCGTTAACCATTTCGACTCATGCTCAGATAAAGCATAGCCTATAACTTCAGCAGCCTTGACAGCTTTTTCAGGACTTCTTCGGTGCTCAGCTAAGTGAAAACCATATGAGTCAAACTTAATGTCTTGATCTTGTTGTCCGATTTCTACCACTTCTCTCATACAAGCTTCCGCAAATGGACTACGCATGATATTTCCGTAACATATGAAGATAATGCGCCGATTTTTATTTATCTTAAACAATTGATGTAACAGTTTTTTTGTCTTATAACGGCGAATTTTTAGCAAAATCGAATTTTCGCCTAAAACCGAAAACAAAAAAGACTTGGCTAACAGACTTGTTTCAGCAATAAAAGGACGGAGATCTTTTATCGAAAAACTATCAATAGTTTCAACAGGACTTACCACTCTCAGAATTTGTAGCAGCCTGAATACCAATTTAACGAAAGCACTTAATTTACCCTCTTCCTCTCTGGATATCTCAAATTCACGTTTAATTTCATAAAGGTCAGCAATAAGGGTGCGGGCATAAACATCATTGCGATAAGTAACAATCGGTGACTCTGGTTTCGAACCAAAGACCAAATAATCCGCATATAATTTAGGAAAATCAACTCCAGCAAACACAGCAAGCGGCAAAGAGCCCCAAAATCTGGCATTAACCTCAACGAGAATCCATTCCCGTGTTGACTGATTACGACGAAACTCAAACATCGCCACACCAGTAAGTTTTGAGTGTTTACAAATCGCTTTTGTTGCTTCTAGTAACTCATTATCGAGAGGAATACTTTTACGATAAGAACTACCACCACCACTCTTAGGTTCAGCAACTCTCACGTGAGCAAAAGCAGCATAAACTTCACCTTCAATCGATAAAACCGATAGTCCTTCCCCCTTCCCGGCAAAGAACTCTTCAATCAGATAGGGTTGCTCAGTACTGTTTCTTTTCTGATATTCCAGATATTCATCTTCAGAACGGATGATTGCTACTTTTTGTCTCTGATATAATTTTGTTTCTTCAAAAGACTGCAATGGCTTAACAACAAATCGGGAACCAAACTGCCCAAGTAGATCTGCATAACTCACTGTTGATATATCTACAATATTTCCTTTCGCTACAGGAACATGGCAGCTGATTGCGGCTTTTTTTGTTTCCCATTTATCAAATAAAGTATCCAATCCTTTCTGGTTGGCAATCGCCAGTTTTGTGTGTTCAGGCAATCGAGCTTTTGCAGACCAAAGCGGGTAAATTGCTCTTTCATCACAGGGAATAATCAGATCAAACTGATATTTATCCACTAACGAGATAACATTTTCCAGCCACTCATCAGCACTATAGGCCTGATAGTTATAAAATTTTGCACTTTTAATATATTTACTGACTAGTGCAGGACTTGTTTTGTCATAACAAACGACATGAACAGAATAACCAGTATGGCCTAGTGAACGAATGACCGAAAGAAAACTTCTGGTATCTTCGCCTAACACTAAAACGTTTATATTTTGCCTTATCATGCTTTCCTGATGGCCTCTACTCACTTTTAAGTCCCTGTAACCTTACCTAACGCTGACCTTTTTCTTTATCAACACCAATACATTGGTTATCAGTAAATAAATATCCTGATAATCAGGAATAATTCTCCTGACTATCGCTATTAAAAAATACATTAATGGAATGAATACCAACATTCCCGAAGCAACTAAAATAATCAGGTTCACTGGTTGTGAGTAATGAAGCATAGTTTCAAGGTGTTCAATGACCACAAACATAATACCGGCGGGAAATATCGGCATGAGACACACTGCAAGTAACCTTTCCAAACGAATGCCTAACAGCAATTTATACATAGCTAACAACAGAAAAATGAACACTGTTACTAACATTACTCTGGCCATTGTGTACATCTGTAAACTATTAATTTGCTCTTGATGAAGTAATGAAAAGCTTAATGTTATTGATACAATCATAGTTATATCAATAACAACCAGATATTTTACTTTAGACAAATTAATTAATACTGTTTGCAGCGCCATATTCAGAGGCATTGATAGCATTAAAATACTTAACAAGCCGATGATAGGAGAAGATGATATCCATTTATCCCCCATTACCACTGCCACAATCTGATCTTTCAACGCATAAATACCCAACGTTGAAGGAATAACGAATAAATACGCTATCGCCTGATATTTGATAATTTTATCGTATAACTCTTCTCGATTTTGAGAAACCTTAGAGATTCCAGCATAAAATGATGCCGTTGCAGGAGCAATAAACTCAGAAAACGGTAACCAGGCAAATTCCTGACTAACCCGAAAAGTCCCGACTGAATCACTGGGAAGAAACCGACCTAACAAAAAAGCATCAATTCTGGATCGTATATAACCTGTAGTTGTAGAAACTAACATCCACTTTGAAAAATCCCATTGCGTATTCCACTGTTTAGAAGACCAATGCGGACGATAAGGATGAACCCGATAAGAACCAATAACGGTCAAAATTTCTGTCATCAATGAGCCAATAATTAATGCCCAGTAATTGTGTAACCAAAAAGCCAGACCTATTGTAATAGGAAAAACGAATAGTTTTACGCTCACGGCCAACCTGGTTAATGGTTTATAATTTAGCTCCCTTTCGTAATATATTAAACCGATATTTTTTAAGGAACCAATTATTGGGATTAAACTGCAAAGTAATAATACATTTTTTAATACTGGTTCATGTGTATATTGAGAGACAACATTGGCAGAACTCGCAATAATTAATCCACATACTATTTTTAAAACTATATTCAGAGACCATGCACTATTAAGTAAATTATCATTACATTCTTTTGCTTTTATTACGTATTTTTCCGCACCAACTTGTGACAACATCATAAACAAAGCAATGGTAATACTGGCTAAAGCTGCTATACCAAAGTCTGCTGGTTCCAAAAGGCGAATCAGAATAAGGGTACTAATGATACCAATAGAGCGAGTGATCCATTTAGTGACCAAATTCCACCAGTACCCAATAGCAATTTTTTTATTTAAGCTATCTACCATATTTATGCATGCTTAATCTTGTAAAAATACTCATAATCATAAATTGTTAGTTTTCCAAATAGGGAGTTCATTTAAGATAATTTATGTTTCATTACTCGCGCATAATTTTCAGCAGTAAGTAACCATCGAGGATGTTCATATTGGCATACAACTAACTTGCCCTGCTTATTTGCAAATGTGGATTTATAACGAGCGATGCCTCCCATAAAATCATAAATATCTGCACCTTCAGACATTGCCTTTTCAATGAGTAAATAATGTGAAACTAAACCTGGCTTAAAATGAGAGCTGTTATGAGCATAATTCATAGAGCAAAAATAAAAATAAATAATATTTTTATATTTGAAATTATAAACGACACCTATTGTTTCATCACCAGCTTTAATATGATTTAGTTCAATCAATCCTGACTGAAGTCCACGTGAAATTAACATCTTATGAAATGAAACAAACTTAGAATTTGCTAAACCACTCCCTGCTTTTCCCTCCCCCCAACGAGCTAAGTGATAAGGTTTTGCCAGCTGAAGCAGATCTAATGCATCCTCAACTGTACTCATTTTATTTACTGTTATTTCACCAATTTTTTGGTATTCACGGAGGCTACGGTTGATCTGATAACGAGAATTACGTGATATTGACTCTAAAACAGACATCCCATTTTCGCGTAAAGGAGCAAGCTCTAAAAAATAATTATTCGTTTCCCATATTTTCCGTTCAGACAAGCCCAATTCATTCATACAAGTGAATTTTTCTGGTTGGCTTGCTCCAATAATTAAAGCGTCAATTTTACCTAACCAGTAATAAATACGGGCACACATCGCATATCGGATTTCTTCTGTTTGTTCTGTAGAAAGCAAAAAATCGTTATATTCAATCCATATTTGATCTTCTTCATGCACACCAGTTCGATGCAAGTAATGTTTTGCTCTGAACCTCTTAGAGGAAAATGAACAGGGCTTTGTAATTATAATTCCTAGCCCGACAGTTACTCCCGATTTTTTTGCTTCAATAACTGTAAAATCATCGACAAAACAATCAAGCCATGAACCAATCCACAACCAACTTAAAAAAAAGTTGGAATCAGATCTGCTATCAAGATCTATCCATACTTTTTCTAGCCATTTTTTACTTGGGTTTTTAAACAATTCACATTGAATCCCCCTTCTTTCCCTGGTAGACATTTATATATCCTCAAGTTTACCTATACCAAATAAACCGGGCATCATAAGGTTTATTTGTGTTGGTTCTCATAGAAGTGAGATTTTAGTTATAAATAAGACATCCTTCCGTATTCCATTCATTGTAAAACACATACCAATCTTAACAATGAGACTAATAGTAAATTTTTGACTATTGTCTTAATATACATAAAAGAAACTGTCTATTATAAAACAATTATGGACCATCAACCTGCATCAGGGAATAGTATGTCTCAGCTAAAAACCAAAACAATTAAAAACCTCTCACTTGCTAGTTTAGCTTCTACTGTAATGTTTTTTAGCAGCTCGAGTTATGCTAATGATTATCTCCAAAGTGCAGAAAATTACCTAAACAACAATGAAATTAATTCAGCAATCATCGAACTAAAAAATGCAATTCAAAGTACACCTAAAGATGCGAAGCCAAGATTAGTATTGGGTGAAATTTATCTGCAACAGGGCAATTATGCCTCTGCTGAAAAAGAACTATCAAGAGCCTTACATTTAGGTGCTGAAAAATCGGAAGTTTTTCCTTTTTTAGCCCGAACATTGCTTAATCTTGGCAGAAATGAAGAGGTCATCGAACTCGTAGACGAAACCTCAGTAACAGACTCTCAATCCAGAACCGAGTTACAAGCATTAAAAGCAATAGCCGAAATTAACCTTGGCAACATTGAAGATGCCAAATCGATATTAGACTCCATTAACTCAGAACAACCAACTGTTTATCCACTGATTGCTCAAGCCAGAATCAAAGCAACCGAGAAGGATATAAATGGCGCTCTTGATCTTTTAAATCAAGCCTTAAAACAAGATCCGAAGAACAGTGATATTTTAGTATTAAAAGGTCATATGGAGTTTGCTCTTCAGAAATTTGAGCAAGCAACTGAAAGCTATAAACAAGCCAATAGCATTTCTCCAAATGCCTTGCACTACAACCTGTTTATCGCTCGCTCTCTTGTCTATGCAAAACAATTTGAACAAGCAAATCCTTACATAGATAAAATTTTACAATTGGCGCCAAACCAGCCTCTGGCCAATGAACTTAAAGCAACTGTATTTTACTCAGAAGAAAATTATACAGATGCCAAAGAACATGCAGAGAAGGCTCTTAACAATGGTTCCAATAACATAGCTACATCTTTAATTTCAGCGGTATCAGCCTACAAACTTAAACAATATGAACAGGCAAACAGAAGGCTGAAACAAGTTATCACCCGAGTTCCTGACAATCATATGGCGAAAAGACTCTATATCGCGACCTTAATGAAACTGGGACAAGTAAACGAAGCAATTCAGAATCTGGATACCCTTGATGTAAAACCAGAAGAAAATAACCGTTTTCTATCACAAATGAGTCTGCAACTGTCTAAATTAGGACGAGATGAAGAGGCCTTATCTCTCGCGGGAAAAGCTTACGAAAGCAACCAAAACAGCTCTAACGAATTAATGCTTGGTCTGGTAAAACTGGCTGATAATGATTCAACTGGGCTCAAAGAACTACAATCAGCTATTGCAGAACAACCCGATCAGAGAAAAGCAGAAATTGGGGTTGCTTATTACTATCTTAAATTAGGGAAAGTTGATGAGGCAGAAACTGTTGCAGATAAATGGTTAAAGCAAAATTCAGAGGATGTTGATGCCCTAACTCTGAAAGGTAAAATCTACCAATTAAAAAAACAATTTGATAACGCTGAAAATGAATTTACTAAAGCGCTAAAAGTGAATCCCAAATTTCTCCAGGCAGGGCTATCGCTGGCAGAGGTTCTTGGTAGTCAAGGAAAGTTCGAGGAAGCTTACACTCATGCTTATAATGTCAAATCAATCGCTCCCACAAATAAAGCAGCAACACAGTTATTATTTCTTACAGCCAAACGCTTAAATAAAGTTTCAGATGTCATTTCACTTATCAATACCCAACTCAGTGATACCCCTTCTGATTTAACTTTAATACACCAAAAAGCACAAGCTTTGGCTCTGAATGATAAACCTACAGAAGCTCTTAAACTTCTTGAACAACTGCCAAATGATAAAAAAGATGCGGAAACATGGTCTTTAATCGGCGATATCTATTATATTCAAAAGCAATGGTATGATGCAGAACGTGCTTATGCCAAATGGCTGGACTTAGCACCAACAGATGCTAAAGCATACCTTCGTAATATTCATATCAAAGAAAAAACGAACAAGTCAGGAGCAGGAATTAGCTTAGCTAATCAAGCTACAGAGGTCTTCCCTAATGATGTTAGATTTACTTTAATGAAAGCTGCACTACAAGTTAAATCAAAGAATCTAGCATCTGCCCAAGATACTCTGGATAGTTTACCATCTGAAGTTCAAAACAGCCTTTATGCTTTAAAATTGCAAGGATTGTTATACGTAGTCCAAAAAGATTTTAATAAAGCCATTACTATTCAGGAAAAAATCTATGGAAAGATACCCGGATTGGCCACAGCAAAAGATTTAGCATCCTTGTATGAATTAAATCATCAGGGTCAGAAAGCTATTGATTTTCTGTCTAAAGTGATTGATGAACGCCCGGTAAAAACCCGCCCATTAAAACTGTTACTAGCTGATATTCAAAGCAGATTACATCCTGAAGATGCAATAAAGCAATACACATCCATAATAGAAAAAGAGCCAAAAAATGTTATTGCTCTTAATAACTTATCTTGGATTTACATTAGCCAGAATGATTATACAAAAGCCTGTGAATATTCATTAAAAGCCTATGAAATTGCAGGAGAACAACCTGCGATTGCAGATACACATGGCTATTGCTTACTCAAATCTGGAGAGATAAAAGAATCAATGCCTTTATTGGAAACAGCTCATCAAGCAGTAACCAATAATGCGGAGATTGCTTTACATTATGCTGAAAGTTTGATTAAAAATCATAAACCAAAACAAGCAAAAACAATTCTTGATGAGGTAACAACGGAAGATCCAAAACTTATGGACCTTAAAAATAGTTTAGAATCTGACTTAAGCAATATCTAAATTTTACTTTGCTATAGGTGATAGTAACTCATATCTTTGCCTTCTATTTCAGTTTAGAAGGCAGAGAAATAATAATTTATGATGCCGGATTCAATCATGCTTAACTCAATAAAAATTTTCATCTGTATTACCTTAGTCCTTTTATTCCCTTTTAAAAATACATTTGCTGGACTTCCTGAAACAATACAATCTGTCCAACCGTCTATTGTTGGAATAGGAACATACAGCAGACTATTTAACCAGCATTCGCGCTTTTTAGGAACTGGCTTTGCAGTCTTAAATGGAAATTATATTGCAACTAACGCTCATGTCATTCCAGACATTTTAGATAGTGAGAAAAAAGAAAAGTTAATTGTATTTGCAGGGAAAGGAAGAAGGCCAGAGATCCGTAATGCAGAAGTTGTCGCAATAGATCAAAGTTATGATATTGCAATATTGAAAGTTTCAGGAAAAGCACTCAAGCCAATGGAACTATCAGATAAAAAAGTAAGAGAAGGAGAACAAATTGCTTTTACCGGATATCCGATTGGTGCAGTTCTTGGCTTATATCCAGTCACTCATCAGGGTATAGTTTCCAGTATAACTCCTATTGCAATTCCAGCCCGAACAGCCAAAGAATTAACCATCAAACAACTTAAGCAGTTGAGAAATCCATATATGGTGTATCAGCTTGATGCCACAGCCTACCCAGGTAATAGCGGCAGTCCTGTTTACGATCCAGAAACAGGAGAAGTAATTGCCATAGTCAATAAGGTGCTGGTAAAAACGACGAAAGAAGCTATTTTATCCAATCCGAGTGCTATCACTTATTCTATCCCCATAAAATACCTGAAACACTTACTAAATAAAGTACGTTAATACAATGATGAAACTCAAGATAGCTGTACTAATCTGTTACACTCTTTTTATTGCCTATGTTTCATTGGCTGGAGGAAAGACACAAGATACTTATGTCCCAGATTTAAATAGCTTTAATATTAGTGGATTAGACAAAGCACTTCATTTTTTTGCGTACCTGCTCTTTGCCAGCCTGAGTCTGTTTACTTTTTATTCCAGAAAGGCAATTTATATTTCTTATATCAGTATTATTCTATACAGCCTTATTCTGGAGCTAATACAATCAACAATGCCGTTAAGAGAAGCTTCTTTTTCTGATTTTCTGGCAAATACTCTTGGTGTTATATCCATTTTTCTATTACAGAGTTGGTGGTTCTCTAATCGATCAAAAAACTCTCCACCGGACGCCTTAACGAACGAACCACATTCTGGCGAGGATACCCTAAACGGAAAAAAACGATAACTCTTTCCGAATCAGAATCCAAACCAATAAGTTCTTCTAGCTCAGTAATATATTTCTGTAAAAAACTCTTTTGTTTTTCATCGAAACCATCACCATTACATTCCTTCATCCGATAAATAAATAATGGAAATGCCCCAAAAATCTGGCAATGCAACTCTTTATTTGCATTAATAGCCAGCCACAATCGATGTAATACCGTACCTTGCTCAACAGGATCCATATTATCAGGCATAACTAAAGCGCATATTTCTGCTGCATTTTTTAATGGAACAGTTGCTCCCCTCCATGCCATAAAATAATGCATCCCAAAAAAGTTTAGAGTTCTCGCAACCAGCCATGAATTTAATATAGGAAGAAAGAAAGTCAAGATCGGTTCAAGCCCTAAAGTATTTGCAGCTAAACCGTCACGTCGTCTTTCAATTTCCTTACCAAACCGAAGCTTAGAACAGAAATCATGATGCAGTTCTTTATGGGTATATCGCAACCTATCGGTATTCGTTAGGATCCGAATAATGTCACGTTTCTTCTGACCAGAAAACCAATGGATATGAGCTTCTGGAGTTTTATCCAATGACCTTTCAATATTACTAATGATCTGAAGGGAAATATTATCTTTATTGAAATAGCCCCTAAAAGTACAGCGTGAAGAAATAACGTCAGACAAAGGTTCAGGACTAAGTTCATCAGGTACTAACTGTAGTTTTGCCACTTTGAAATCTGGTTTGACCGTATCATACCGGGTAACATCGACCCTATACCCCCTTTTGGCAGCGGTTAAGCGAATGATTTCTATAACTCCACCACATCCCAGTAAACTGGCGTATTCATTTGCATCAAAAAACATACCTAAATATGTTTGGTCAAGGCGCAGTTCTAAGCCATCATCCAACAATTTAAACTTCCATGGCTCACTATTATCAGGTGAAGAAGCCAAGATGCCAGCCGACACTAACTCTAATAATAAATCTCTATCAATCATTTCCGTCCCTCCGTTACTCCCTTCTAAAATCTGTTGTTTCAGAATGTAAACTACATCTAGACTTTAGATATATCCTTAAGAAGGAGAACGAAGAACTTGTCTTTGATCTGAGAATTTTCTGGCGGCAAGCATACGCTTGATACGTTGCAGAGGGCCTTTATTTCCCCAACGTAATTTTCCTTTCCGATACAAGCAACGATAAGTATCAAACTGCATAAAGTTGGGCGCAGCCATAGGAGGTCGCTTATTAAGTAAAATTATTAACACTTCTGAGGTTAACATTCCCGTTGCAATATCACAGGCACAAGATACAGACGGGCCGGCATGATCAGAAGAATCAACTTTGCTGGTATCCATATAGGCCCAATGAGTCCCCCAGGGAGCCACACCAACAGCAAAAGCAATGAGCTGATCAAATAAATCCATATCATCTCTGACATCAAAGTACTCTTCGAATATCATCCCATCTGGCATAAACACATTTAGTGTTCCGGAAAAACCCAAAGGAGCAGAAAAAACAACTGGCTTACCATGTTTTCTGGCCGTTCTATATAACAGAAGGCGGGCTGGCATCGAAAAAAAGTCTATCGCGTCAACAATGATATCTGCATTTTTTACAAAATCGTCGACGTTGTCAGGTTGAATACCATTTGGAAATTGAGTTATTTCTACACCTGGATGGATATCCCTCGCCATTTCGGTCATCACTTCAACTTTTGGCTTATCTACTGTTGAAGACATTGCCCCAATCTGACGATTAACATTCTTAATACTAAATTCATCGAAATCGGCAACATTAAACGCACCAATCCCCATTCTGACAAGGTCAACAAATTCTCTGCCACCTAAACCACCACAACCAGCAACGGCAACCCGGGAATTTTTTAATTTATTTTGTTCTTCCGCATTAATCAGACCATTATTACGAGTAACGGCAAGCCTGTAATATTCTTCGTTATCCATCAGAATTCACCTCCATTCTTATATAAGCTTTAATTCCATGATTAAAAAGTAAATAATGAATCAGAAAGGGAAAGAAGCACCTATATCCTGATAGGCAGATCTAAGCAGTGATATATCTTTCTTTCCCAGAGAACCAACAAAATTAGTCTTCTCAGAGGCAAAATACTTCAACAAATCTTCTGATAATGGCTTACCTTCTCCCTTGGCTCGGTTATAACTTTCAGTAAAGAAAAAACGATGTAAATCCGCATCAAACTCTCTGCCTGCATAAAACTGCTCAGCTTTTTTATTTGCTTCTTCAATATTTAGACGGTGTCCCTGAACCTTCAATTTATAAGCAGCGGAGTATGGAACCAATTCCCCCATAGGTTCAAACAGGCATACTCTTCGATAAAATCGAATGTGACGTTCAGTGACTGAACAGCATAAATCTGTCACTCCTTTCATTTCTGCAAACTGAAAAAGTAACTTAAACATATGGAGGAATATTTTATATTTTGAATATTCAGGATTAAGAGCAAATGCAACCACCTCAGCCAGTTTTCTTCCTTCTGATCGCATCTTAGCAACTTCTTCTGCGCAAAATTCTTCCATCGGTAATCCCATCGGACTATCTAAAACCAGACTGACTGTACCAACTATTTTTCCACCATCTTTAAATAATTCTGGCCTTCCAGCGGCTAATTCTTCATGAAAGTTTGCGACAAAAACTTTTGTCTCAGGTAACAAATGATATTTGGTAAAACGAATTCCGGTATGATTATCTTCTTGCAAACCAGCATCAACATAATTATCCCAAACTAATGTAAAAGCATCTTCGTACTCTTTCTTTTCAACTGCTATTTTATACGTAACCGCTCGGGAAACCTGCTGACCTTCTGTACCATCTTTGGCTATACGCACTTCCTTACGTCTTTCTACAGGTACAGTCCTGCCATTCATTTCAGATTTACTATCCCTTTTAATCTCCATAAAACACCTCCAGCCAGACGTTTAATTAGTGCAAAATGTATAAACCAACCTACTATAGTTCTAGCATATAAATGCATGATAAGCTCATATACAAACAACACACTGAATTACATTGATATTTATTATTGGAAAAGATTTAAACTTACTTATTCATAATATTAAATATTCATACTTCTCATAGGTAAGAGATTAGCTCATATGAAATTTTCAAAAAAATGAAGCAAAGTCTAATTTTTAAAGTTAGTTCATGTCTCAGAAATTTTACAATCAATTTCCAACAGATAACAACTGTCGAATTTTTTTACAAAACTATAATTAATATATTTATAAATATATCATATTGTTTTTTATTAATTATTTCCTAACCAAATGGAGATATTTTTTTAAAATCAGTTAATTACTGTATATCCATAGCTAAATTAGACAGATTTTCTTACAACTTTTTACTTACTATTCAATAAGTAACAAAATAATTAATGTAATACATTGAAAAACAAACAAAAAAAATAATGGCACCTAAATTGCTTAATTTGGCCGGGATGACAATTTAGACAGATTAAAAGAAGAAAGGATTAAATTATGAAACGTCATTTTTATAAGTTAGTTGCTAGTATATCGATGTTAGTATTCAGTGCTTTCGCGAATGCGGGTTATATAAATGTATCCAGTTGGGGGATTAATGTTAATGGTTCTGGCACAGTATCAGATATGAGCACTATAACAGCGCTTTCTGTATTAACGATTTCTGGAACTACAGCTATTGATTCAACTGGCTCAACATTCACTGATACTGGCTATTATTCAAGTGCAACGTATACTGACGCAGAAGGTATTAGTACAACGAATCTTTTAGGTGCTACACTAACAGGCATATTTAGTGGTTCCGGTAATTATATAGGTACAGAGACTATTACTGGTAACACAATTTACAGTTTTACAAGCGGAGCTTTCGATATTTATGTTGCAACCATATCGGATTATGTTGACTCTCTAGATGATGATACCATTACTTTAACATCAATCCTTAGTGCAACAGTAACAGGTGGTACTGGTACGGTAGACTTGGATGATCCTGAAGATGGTGATGCAACCCCAGCCATCAATGTTGTATTTAATATAGCAAGTGTTGCTGAAGGTTATTTTTTCGTTGAAGTCGATGATGTATGGTATGATTTATATGACTTAATCACCGATGATACCTTTGGAGTATCTTTTGCGATCGTAACAAATACAATCACAACATCAGTACCATCAACTGTATCTAACTATTTGGATGCCTTGACTTCTGGCTCGTATAGTTCTGAGCAGGGGGAAAATGATCTGACAACAGAAAGTACAGGTTCCTTTGGGCTATCAGCAATTAATCGTATCCCTGAACCAGCCACACTTGGTTTAATGGGGTTTGCTTTCCTAGGTCTCGCTGGTTTCCAACAACGTCGTAAAAACTCATAATCCTAAATAAGTCATCCTATTAGCTACTAGACTTCAACTTTCAATAAAGTTGAAGTCTTTAGTATATTTAACTAGTGATAAAAGACTTGATTAACTCCTTCGCAACGTATCATAGTAAGCTCCTCATAAACCACACATTCAATTAATATAACACCAGATTTATGCTCTTATCTTCAATAATCAGGAAATAAGAGCATGGCGAAACTACGCAGCGATCAGGAATGGCTGGAAATATTTAAGAAATTCGAAAGCAGCACACTTACCCAAAGGGAGTTCTGTCAGAAAAATAAAATCAGGTAATCAATCCTGTTGCGACAAATATGACGCTCAAGGTGACTTATTTAATGAAGTGCAAGTCGAAGCTTCAAAAGAAAAAACTGAAGAAGTCGTTACGACAACGAAGAAAGTTCGTGGTAAACGCAAACCCCTTCCTTAAGATTTACCTCGTGAACGTATCGTTCTTGACCTGGACGATGACCAAAAAGTCTGCTCATTCTGTCAGCATCCACGGCATAAAATTGGTGAAGATATCAGTGAAAAGTTGGAGTCCTACTTGGCCTGTAGAAGGATTTAGCACCTTAGATGAAGCAAGAGCCTGGGTAACAGAGTTTACCCATTGGTATAACAAAGAACACAAACATAGTGGTATCAAGTACGTGACACCTCATCAAAGGCATAGTGTGTAGTGGTAAGGATATCGAGAATGGGTGTTCACATAAAACCGGAATGAGCGTTTAGCTTGGGACGGAATACGCAATTACAAGTGTCATTAAATTTTACATAATAAAATTTAATTAATTTAATCAGAAACATATAAATAATTTACTTATATCAATCACTACAAGTAATTGATATTCCTAACATCTACAAAAAATATTATTATGTTTTTTAACAGTAGAAGAGCCAACAAAAAGCCACTTTAACTATTTGATATATGAATTAAATATTTTAATCCCCCCTATAAAATCCGCTAAAAAATGACAGGTTTTTTTACACAAAACTCAATTTACTGGGGAAAATTTCGTTTCTACTAATAATCAGCTCACTAACTCACTGTTTTTTCTGGATCAAAATAACATGGCATTTTAATTGCTCTATGCACTGTGGGATGGAAGTTTAGTTAAACTATGAGGACCAACAAATGAAAGGTATAATGGGAAAATTTTTAACTGTTACTTTAGCTGTTTTATTCAGTAACTTTGCTAATGCTGCTTATATCTATGTTAATGGATGGGGGATAGATACCAATGGTGGCGGAAATAGTATTCAAAGCACTGATACCCTAGTAATCAGTGGGTTCAGTTACACAGATACCACCACTGATGGTGGTGGTAATCCTGACACATTTACAGACACAGGCTATTTATCATCAATTGTAGGAATATCTGATGGTTCGCAATTTATTCTAAATTCAACGATAACAGCCGTATTTGATGATTGGAGCGGTAGTTTTTCTAATTTCTCGGCAATTGAGAATACTGCCGATTTCGATTTTACTCCAGGTGGTACCGTAACATGGTATGAAAATTCTATTAATGCTTTGGGTTCTTCAATTCTTACAGCAGAAATTGTAAATGGTACAGGTACAGTCGACTTTGATTTAGTTGGAACAGGCTCAAATAGTGGTAAGGTTAATATTCTGTTTGAAGTTACTATTGTTGACCCTGGTTATATATTTATCGATCTCAATGGTGATGATATTTTTACAGCAAATGAAGACTTAAGCAATATTATTCTAACCTCTGATATCTATTTTGGTTATGCTGATGTTACTAACTCTATTTTAGTTGACCCAGCTACAGGCGCGTATCAAACAGCTTTTACAAATCTATCAGGGTTAACAGCCTTTGACCAAGCAGATACAACTTATGATTTAATTACCCAAAATACCGGGGAATATGGCATGTTGCAAGTTGTTCCTGAACCAGCAATGCTGAGTCTGATGGGGCTTGCTTTCTTAGGCCTTGCCGGATTCCAACAACGCCGTAAAAATGCGTAAGTGGAATCTAAACTGACCATCCCAAGGCTTCGGACTTGTTTTTTACAAAGTTGAAGCCTTTTCTCATTCTTGCGATATATTAACTTCGTTACATAGGTTATGATTGTACCAATTGAGGTTATCGAGAATACGTTTTGGATATCATATTTGGTACAGCAGGATACGTCATAAGTCTGCTCGGTTTTTTGGTTCTCGCGTTATTACTACTGACACTCAAAAAAAACAAAACTCAAATTTCTATATTGTTCCTGCTTTGCACAGCCAGTTCTGTTTGGGCTTTAAGCTCTGTACTATATATCCACTATTTTTATTCTCAAGTATTGTATTTATCTATCGAAAGTCTGCGCAACTTCAGTTGGTATTTAGTTCTTTGCAGTGCAATAGCCGGAAATTCAAGTCCAAAAACAGTCATAACATTTAACCAGAGTTCCAAGCTGACCTTTTTATTTTTATTGATTGTTTTTATCACAGAACTGATTTTAGTTTGGATACCTTTATTACCTTATCGCTATATTTTACTTTTGCACTTAGTTCAGTCTTCTATCGGACTTTGGCTAATCGAGCAGCTATACAGAAGAACCAATAAACACGACAGATGGGCTATAAAAGCATTGTGTCTTGGATTGGGACTTGCTTTTGCTTACGACTTTGCTTTGTATGCGAATGGGGTATTAACTGAAAATATCGATACACTTTTCTTTTATGGACGAGGATGGATAATTGTATTCACCTTACCATTCATCGTCATGACAGCCCGTAGAGTCAAACACTGGTCTACCCGAATATACGTTTCACGCGATATCGTTTATAGCAGCACGTTACTGACTGTGGCTGGTTTATACCTGCTTATCATGGCCTTTACCGGCTATTACATCAGATATATTGGCGAGGACTGGGGTAACATGTTTCAGAATATTTTCTTCGCTCTGAGCGGATTAATTCTGGCCAGCTTGTTTATTTCAGAATCACTACGACGCCAACTCAAAGTGTTTATCACCAAACATTTTTATGCGAATAAATATGAATACCGCGAAGAGTGGATGAACTTTACTTCTATATTAGAAAAAAACGGTGATTCACCCTATCAGGTTGCTCTCAACGCAATGATCAGACCTTTTGACTGCGAACAAGGTATGTTTGTGGTACTGGAAAACGGTAAATTCAAAAAAAGGGCCTTTTATAATCTTGATGATAATTATCCTGAATCTGATCAAGTACTGCAAAAATTATCTTATGAAGCAATAAGACATCACTGGATCATAGATATCAAAGCATTGAAATCAGATAGTGATACTAAAGTACCATTTCAGTTTGATGGCAAAGAAGTATCAACAATAGACACGTTTAGTTATATCGTTCCTATTGCAGATAAAAATACCATTAAAAGTGTCTGCCTTCTTTCGAGACCTAATTCAACTCAGACATTAAACTGGGAAGACAGAGATCTTATGTGGGCCATCAGCAAGCAATTAGCCGTGTATTTAAGCCTATACCAAACCAATAAATTATTAACCGAAAACCAGCAGTTTGATACATTCAACCGAATGTCCGCTTTTCTTGCTCATGATCTAAAAAATATACTGGCCCAATTACAGCTATTAGCTAAAAACGGTAAGCGTCATAAAGACAACCCTGAATTTATTGATGATGCATTTGAGACAATCGATTCCGCTGTCGTACGTTTAAGCAAGGTTGTTGATCACCTCAGGAAAAAGAATTTAGCCGTCAATACTACCGAAATATTTTCCGTCGAATCAATTATAAAATCAGTTTGTGAAGAACGAGCTTTGACAAAACCTATTCCAGAATTTAACACCAAGGCTAATGAAGCTATTTCCATACCAGCCGATAAAGAACGTTTTCGCAATATGATTTCACATATTATTCAAAACGCTCAGGATGCCACTTCAACCGATGGTTTCGTCAATGTCACAACATCGAGACAAGGTGTGTATTACACTATATTAATTGAAGATGATGGCGTTGGAATGAGTGAGGATTTTATCGAAAACCGGTTATTTAAACCTTTTGATACAACCAAAGGTAACTCTGGAATGGGCATTGGTGCTTATGATGCAAAAAAATTCATTGAGCAGTTACATGGTTATATCAATGTGCAGTCACAACCAGGGGAAGGCACCAAATTTACAATTCATATCCCTCTGACTGAGTGTGTAATTAATTAACTTATTTTATTGATAACAACGTTCTCCAAAATATTAAAATACCAACCTATATTAACTAATATAAAAATAAAAAAGTATACAATGCGGTTGAACAGTAATTAAAAGGCTAAGCGTGATGGAAACATTACTAATAATAGAAGACGATCTTGGGATACAAAAACAGCTAAAATGGACATTCACTGATTATAATGTTGTACAGGCATTGGACAGAACTTCTGCTATCAATGCATTGCGCCGCTATGAACCCAAAGTGATTACCCTTGATTTAGGTCTTCCTCCCGATCCAGATAATGCCAGTGAAGGTTTGGCCACACTTAAAGAGATTCTTTCATTAGCACCAAAGTCAAAGGTAATTGTTATCACTGGTAATGATGAAAAAGAAATTGCGCTAAAAGCAATAGAAATGGGAGCGCATGATTTTTATCAGAAACCTATTGATGATGACATCCTGACCGTTATTGTGAACCGAGCATTTTTTATTGCCAATATTGAATTGGAAAATGAAAATTTAAAAAACTATTCTTTAGATAGTAATGGTTTCATTGGCAACTGCCCTCAAATCCAACACGTTTGTCGGCTAATCGAACGAATAGCCCCTACTGATGTAAGCACATTATTATTAGGTGAAAGTGGTACAGGTAAAGAAGTGCTTGCTCGTTCAATTCACAACCTTAGCGAAAGAAATAAAAAACCCTTTGTTGCTATCAACTGTGCATCTATACCAGAAAACTTACTTGAAAGTGAACTATTCGGCTATGAACGTGGTGCTTTTACAGGAGCAGTCAAAACGACCAAAGGGAAAGTTGAGTGTGCTGAAGGTGGTACGTTATTTCTTGATGAAATAGGTGATATGCCCTTTTCTCTCCAGGCTAAAATTCTGCGTTTTTTACAGGAAAAAGTAATCACCAGGGTTGGTGGTCGTGAGGATATTCCTGTCGATGTTCGTATCATTTGTGCAACACACCAGAACCTACAGCAAATGGTGGCAGAGAAATCATTTAGAGAAGATTTATTTTATCGTATCAGTGAAATAACAATTAATATTCCACCACTCAGAGAACGAGGCGAAGATATTATTCTTCTTGCCCGGGCTATTCTACAAAGCAGCAGTCAGCAAATGGATAAAAAGGTGAACGGATTTAGCGATGATGCAATTAAAGCTCTTATTCATCACCAATGGCCAGGGAACGTCAGAGAATTACAGAATAAAGTGAAAGCCGCTTGTATCATGACGGATGGAAAACAGATTTCGGCACAAGATCTTGACTTACGTTCAGATGAAAGTAATTCAACCATTGAACTAAACTTAAAAAAAGTTCGAGAAAATGCAGAGAAACAAGCTGTAAGCCGCGCTATTTCGATTAGCGAAGGGAATATGTCTAATACAGCAAACTTACTCGGAATTACCCGACCAACTCTTTACTCTCTGATAGAAAAATATTCACTACGAAACTAGCATTGTATAAGATTTCTAGTTACAGGAATTATTAGAAATACAGACACGAGGGTTGCTCTAACTGTTTTGAACAAGTCTCTTATTGAGGTTTACGATGAATAAAAAGGCTAGGAACCGACTTTTTCAGCCGGATATATGGTTAGAAAACATGAGCAAGTCACCAACGTTAGTCATGTTTATCATTTTGGCTCTAATCATTTTTGCTACTCTCGGAGTAAAAGATCTCAATTTTAGGGGAGACTATAAGATATTTTTTGATGAAGGTAATCCTCAATTACTTGCATTGGAAAAAATACAGGCAAAATTTGCTAAATCGGATAATTTAGCCATAGTGGTAGCCCCTTCAAATGGAAATATTTTTACTAAAGAAACTCTTTCAGTCATTCAGAACCTGACAAACGATGCATGGCAAACACCGTATTCAAGTCGGGTTGATTCTCTAACAAATTATCAACATACCGAAGCCATAAGAAATGAAGAAGAGGATGAAGATGATCTTTCTGTTATGGATTTGGTTCCAGACGATTTCAGCTTTACGGATAGTGCAATCGAAAAAATAAAACACATTGCATTATCCGAACCGGTCACCAGAAGTTCTATCGTCTCCACCAAAGGAGATGTGGCTGTTGTTAATATCACTGTTCAGTTACCTGAAAAAAATAAAACCGCTGAAATTGCTGAAGTTCATGACTTCGTAACAAATATACTCAATAACTATCAAACACAGTATCCGGAAGTAAAATTTTACAAAGCTGGCGTTGTCGCTTTGAACTACGCATTAATGTCCTCTGCTGAACAAGACATTATAAAGTTAGTTCCAACCATGTTTTTAGTTATCATCGTCTTTTTAACTATCATGTTACGGTCTGTTTTAAGCGTAATAGCTACGTTAGTCGTTATAATAACAGCTGTAACATCCACTCTTGGCCTGTCCGGATGGCTTGGCATCACTCTTAATGTGGCAACAGTTAATATACCAACATTAATCCTGACCCTGTCCGTCGCTGACTGTGTACACATTATTTCCACGATGAGGCATCAGATGCTGAAAGGTGAAAGTAAATCAGACGCTATCATACATAGTATGAAGATGGATGTAATGCCGGTGATTATTACATCAGTCACAACAGCTATCGGTTTCTTTATGATGAATATGTCGGATTCACCGGTATTAAGAACATTTGGTAATATGGCTGCAATGGGCGTTATGCTAGCCTGTTTACTATCTCTGATCTTACTTCCAACTCTGCTTCAATTACTGCCAATCACTTTCAAACCATTAGCAGAAAACAGTAAAACGCATAATATAGATAAAGCTGCTGATTTTATTATTAATTACAGAAACATCCTGCTGCCGTTATCTATTGTCATTATTGTGATTTCAGCAGCACTGATACCACTGAATAAAATCAATGATGACTCAGTTAAATACTTTAATAAGGGAAGTGAATTCAGGCAGGCCGCTGATTATATGCAAGAACATATTAGTGGTATGGGAACTATCAGTGTTGCTATCAACTCAGGAAAAGAACACGGTATTGTTGATCCTCACTTCCTACAAACAATCGAAAATTTCACTCATTGGCTACGTTCCCAACCAGAAGTTGACCATGTTGCTTCTTTAACAGACATACTAAAACGCCTTAATAAAAATATGCATGGGGATGATAATACTTATTACCATTTACCAAAAAACCGAGAACTGGCAGCACAATATTTATTAATGTATGAAATGTCACTTCCTTATGGGCTTGACTTAAATAATCAGATAAACATTGATAAATCAGCTCTTAAAATACAGATAACAACAGAGAATTTTGGCAGTGATAAGTTTATTGATTTTGAAAACCGAATCCAAAATTGGTTTAGAAATAATGATGTAAATGGATTAGTTCATGAAGTAACTGAATCCAGTCCATCATTAATGTTCGCACATATCGGAGCTACCAATCTGAAAAGTATGCTAATTTCATTACCCATTAGCCTTATAATGATTTCCGCACTATTAGTTTTTGCGCTGCGATCTTTTAAAATGGGATTATTCAGTATTATTCCGAATATGGCACCTGCGGTTATTGGCTTTGGGATATGGGCGTTAATTTCCGGAGAAATTAATCTTGCTCTTTCTGTTGTAGCCTCGTTGACTCTGGGTATTGTTGTCGATGACTGTGTTCATTTTCTTACTAAATATCGTATAGCCAGAAATGAAGGGAAATCATCAGAAGATAGTGTCCGTTATGCCTTTCATACCGTAGGACGAGCTCTTTGGGTGACTTCTGTCGTGTTGGTTGCTGGTTTTTCAGTACTTGACCTGTCGTCTTTCCGGCTAAATTCAGATATGGGTAAACTCAGCAGTATTATTATTTTATTGGCACTAATCATCGACTTTTTCTTCCTGCCCTGTCTGCTTATGCTATTTGATAAAGAGAAAAAGAAAGAGTCCTCTATATAAAAACTATTTATTATTTTTCAGATAACCATTCAATATATTAAGGAGCCATCGATGAATTTATTTTCTTTTCCATGGAATACACCAACCCGGCGAAAAGTTCTGTTTACAGAAATGCTGTGTGCTACCTTTATATTCTTTGTCATTCCGAGTGCATTCGCAGATCCGGCTAAAGGATTAGCAATAGCCAAAGAAAGAAAAGTACGGGACAAAGGTTGGCAGGACAGTACCGCTTCTGTAATTATGATTCTGAAAAATGCAGAAGGTGATGAAAGCAAACGAGAAATGCGAATGAAATCACTGGAAGTTGCTAACGATGGGGACAAAGGTCTAACAATTTTTGATGAACCCAAAGATGTTCAGGGTACTGCATTCCTTTCTTACTCACATATCGATGGTGCCGATGATCAATGGTTATACCTTCCTGCTCTAAAACGGGTAAAGAGAATTTCTTCCCGCAATAAATCCGGCCCATTTATGGGCAGCGAATTTTCTTATGAAGATCTCAGTTCATTTGAAATAGAAAAATATCAGTTTGATTATTTACGTGACGAAGATATCAATAGTATTCCCTGCTTTGTGGTTGAACAGAAACCTGTAGATAAAATGTCTGGATACACAAAACAGATCGTGTGGCTTAGTAAAGATCAATATATCCCTGAAAAAATTGAATATTATGATCGAAAAAAAGCTTTATTAAAAACGTTAGTCTTAACTGACTACAAAGAGTATCTGGATAAGTACTGGCGAGCCCATACGATGGAGATGACCAACCACCAGACAGGAAAAAGTACCATTCTGAAAACCAGTGACATTGAATTTCGCACCGGATTAGAAGAAAGAGATTTTAATAAAAATATTCTTAAACGGATCAGGTAGATACTCATGGAAAGAAAGAAACTATTTTCGATCAATCCGATCTTATCCGGGTTAATACTAGCTTGTATATCTGCTGTAACTCCTGTTCAGGCATCTTCAGTAGCAGAACCTGAATTAAGCGGACAAATGAATCTGGAATATCGTCAGTTTTTCGCTGAAGGTGAAGACTCACAGGATAAAGAAGATCCATCATTTGTCATTAAGCCCGAACTCTATTGGGGACTTGATGACTACAACTCCAGTATTACGTTTATTCCCTTTTATCGTTATGACCACATGGACAGAGAACGAACCCATGCTGATATCCGGGAATTAAAGTTTCTCACCTATTGGGATGATTATGAGTTCCGGATAGGAATTAACAAGGTGTTCTGGGGGGTAACTGAAGCAGAACATCTGGTCGATGTTATCAACCAAACTGATGCTATTGAAGCGATAGATGGAGAAGACAAGCTAGGGCAACCGATGGCCCAGTTTACGGCCATAAAAGACTGGGGAGTGACCGAACTTTACATTTTACCTTATTTTCGCGAAAGGACGTTTGCCGGAAGTAAAGGACGTCTGAGAACAACTATTCCAGTCGATACTGACAATACTAGCTATGAATCGTCAGACAAAGAGCATCATATAGATTTTGCCGCCCGTTATTCTAAAACCCTTGGTGACTGGGATCTTGGTCTGAGTTATTTTCAGGGAACAGACAGAACCCCTTATCTTATTTCAAATGGCTTAGAATATGATCCGTACTATGCACAAGCCAAACAAACCGGACTCGATATCCAGGGCGCGGTAGGGAACTGGTTATGGAAACTGGAAGCTGTGTACAAAGATAGTTGGGATAACTCAACGTCCACAGATGTCGGCTTTGAATACACCATGGTGGGAGTTTTTGATACGGTATGGGATCTCGGGCTTCTTTCTGAATACTTATACGATTCACGCGGAACGTATACTTATCAATCAAAGTCTGTTCCAGTCGGCCAAAATGATCTTTTTGCCGGACTTCGTCTGGCTTTAAACGATGAAGATAGTACCCAGCTTCTACTAGGAGTCAGCCAAGATCTGGATAACAGCGATGTAAGATGGTACAAGCTTGAAGCATCAACACGTTTAACAAATTCATTCAGCCTGAGTCTCGATGGTTGGGCCAGTGATAATAACACTCCAACAGATGCTCTCTATTCGATAAAAAAAGATGATTATATTCAGGTAGCATTAGAATATTACTTCTAAAATGGGCTTATTGCCCATTTCTATTACCAAAGACACCGATAAACCTACCCTCAGAATAGTTATTTATACACAAGTAATAAGACAATCTCTCAATTACCTAGAAAAAATTAACTTAGTAATTACCTTGATGTATATAATAGGCCAAAAGATTAAGTGTAAGGACAAAAAATGAAATATTTAGTCACAGGCGCGGCCGGATTTATCGGCAACTTTGTTGCTGAACGCCTCTGTAATGAAGGACATGATGTCATTGGTATAGATAATTTAAATGACTACTACGATCCAAATTTAAAACTGGCACGGCTGGACAGACTAAAAGATTTCAACAATTTTCAGTTTATAAAAATGGATATATCAGACCGGGATGCCATTGCAGATCTGTTTGCCACCGAAAAATTCAATCGGGTGATACACCTAGCGGCACAAGCTGGCGTTAGATATTCCATTGAAAATCCAATGGCCTATGTAGACTCAAACCTGGTTGGTATGGCAACTATTCTGGAAGGATGCCGTCATAATAACGTTGAGCACTTAGTTTATGCTTCATCCAGTTCTGTTTATGGAATGAATAAAAAAATCCCGTTCTCAGAGGAAGATCAGGTTGATAACCCTGTATCTTTATACGCTGCAACCAAAAAAGCCAATGAATTAATGGCCCATACTTACAGCCACTTGTATAA
The DNA here is from genome assembly GCA_963676525.2 of uncultured Vibrio sp. Lineage (GTDB taxonomy): Bacteria > Pseudomonadota > Gammaproteobacteria > Enterobacterales > Vibrionaceae > Vibrio. Next base: position 230,910 of record CAXXNB010000011.1, on the reverse strand, counting down.
ACTGCCAACCACCGGATTACGTTTCTTTACTGTCTACGGTCCATGGGGCAGACCGGATATGGCCCCTTATCTGTTTACCGATGCCATCAGCAATAACAGACAAATTAATGTGTTCAATTATGGCAAAATGAAGCGTGATTTTACTTATGTTGATGATATCGTTGCGGGCGTCATTCGCATTCAGGATATCCTGCCGGATGAAAGCCTGAATTATAATAGTGTTTACAATATCGGTAACAGTGAGCCTGTTGAGCTAAGTTACTTTATTGAATGTATTGAAAACAGTCTGGGCGTCAAAGCTGAATTTAACTATATGCCAATGCAGCCTGGTGATGTGGAAATCACTTATGCGGACTGCAGTAAGTTAGAAAAAGTAACGAACTATACACCGGATACACCACTTGCAACGGGAATTGAAAAGTTTGTTAGTTGGTATAAGGATTATAAGAAGGTGTAAGGATTCAGGATTCAGGATTCAGGATTCAGGTATAGAGAATAAAGGCAGTAATGGGATTATCCACCATTACTGCTCAACAATATAGGTTTCTGTAACTATTGCTTATCGCCAATCAAGATTGAGTCTAAAGCAATTAGCACCATATCATTAAAGGTAGTCTGACGTTCTTCAGAGGTTGTCTGCTCACCTTTTTTAATGTGATCTGAAACCGTACATATCGCCAATGCTTTAGCACCGTATTCAGCGGCCACACCATAGATTCCGGCTGCTTCCATCTCAACACCAACAATTCCGTATTTATCCATAACATCAAACAAATCAGGCTCTGGTGAATAGAAAAGATCAGCAGAAAACAGGTTGCCGATTTTTACATCAATACCACGCTGTTGAGCTGCTTCTTCGGCTGCTTTTACCATATGGTAATCAGCGATCGCCGCAAAATCATGATTTTTAAAACGCACGCGGTTTACTTTAGAATCGGTACAAGCGCCCATGCCGATAACCACATCCCGTAACTGAATATCGTTATTTACTGCACCACAACTTCCGACACGAATGATCTTTTTAACACCGTAATCTTTGATCAGCTCTGTTGCGTAAATAGAGCAAGACGGGATCCCCATACCATGCCCCATCACTGACACTTTTCTGCCTTTATAAGTACCGGTAAAACCGAACATATTACGCACATCACAGACCTGAACGGCATCATCTAAAAATGTCTCTGCGATGTATTTTGCTCTTAAAGGATCACCAGGCATAAGCACAACATCAGCGAAATCACCTGGTTCAGCATTTATATGTGGAGTTGCCATTTTATATCCTTACTTTCTAAAAAATTAATACGATGAAGTACTTTCATCTGACTCTTTACCATTTAAGGTATTAATCAGATTATTTAATAAACTTGATGCACCAAAACGAAAATTCTCGGGTGTTACCCATTCTTTACCAAACAGATCGTTAGCCATATCCAGATACACTTTGGCATCTTCTGCCGTTTTCACACCACCAGCAGCTTTAAAACCGACATGATCCTGCGCAGACTTCTGCTGTATCACTTCCAGCATCATGCGGGCATATTCAGGGGTTGCATTGACAGGAACTTTTCCGGTGGAAGTTTTGATAAAATCAGCTCCGGCATCAATAGCAATACTGCTGGCTTTTTGAATCAATGCTTCTTCTTTCAGCTCGCCAACTTCGATAATCACCTTCAAACGTTTATCGCCACAGGCCTGTTTACATTGCTGAACTAACTCAAAACCAATGTTTTCATCACCAGCTATTAAAGCTCGATAAGGAAAAACCACATCCACTTCGTCAGCACCAAGTTCAATTGCCTGCGCAGTTTCTTTTACTGCAAGGGCAACATCAGCTTCGCCCTCAGGGAAATTAGTTACTGTAGCGACTCTCAGATCACCAATTCCCAGTTCAGATAAATATTGCCTGGCCACAGGGATAAACTGCGGGTAAATACAAATTGCCGCAGGCAATCCGGCAGAGGACTTTGCGCTTTGGCATAAAGCCTGGATAGTCTCATTAGTATCTGTTTCATTAAGACTGGTTAAGTCCATTAAAGATAGCGCTTGTTTGGCCACCTGAGTTATTTCACTCATAACAATCTCACATCTTTATTGTGTTAATTAGTTAGCTTACTGTGTTCTAACCCACATTCCAAAAAGAACCTGTACGCAATCGGTTGGCTTCTCACTCTTTTTATTATTGCTTATACCGAAGCAATAAAAAGCCCTTCATTCCAAGAAACGAAGGGCAATACTTTTTATTACAATAGTTCTTTAAGGTAATACGTCGATTACAGTGACAGGAACAGACCTGCGATTGTCGCTGCCATTAAGTTAGATAATGTACCGGCAACCACGGCTTTAATTCCCATTCGAGCAATATCTTTACGACGAGATGGAGCCATGCCACCCAGACCGCCAAGCAAAATAGCCAGAGAAGAAATGTTTGCGAACCCACATAAAGCAAAGGCAATAATTGCCTGAGTTTTTTCAGACATTACATGACCAGTTGCAGCAACAGCCTGAGCATGTTCACCCACAAATGGAATAAAGTTAGAGTAAGCAACAAATTCGTTCATTACGATCTTCTGACCAATGAATGAACCAGCCGTCGTTGCTTCAGCCCAAGGAACACCAATGATATAAGCCAGAGGAGAGAATACCCAACCAAGAATAATATCAAGACTCAATCCCGGATGACCGAACCAACCACCAATACCGCCCAGAAGACCATTAACCAAAGCAATCAAACCAATGAAGGCTAACAACATTGCACCAATGTTTAATGCCAACTGCATACCAACAGATGCACCACCTGCAGCGGCATCAATCACGTTTGCTGGTTTATCTTCATCATTATTCGCTGATTCATCATACTCATCCTGAGGATCGGATGTTTCAGGCTTCATTAGCTTCGCAAATAATAAACCACCAGGAGCGGCCATAAATGATGCTGCTACCAGATATTCCAAAGGAACCCCCATCGAAGCATAACCAGCAAGAACACTACCGGCGATAGATGCAAGACCACCACACATAATTGAAAAAAGTTCAGAATTAGTCATACGTTCGATATAAGGACGTACAACAAGAGGTGCTTCTGTCTGACCAACAAAGATATTTGCGGCGGCTGACATAGACTCAGCCTTAGAGGTTCCCAGTGCTTTTTGTAGTCCGCCACCGATAATGCGGATAACCCATTGCATCACACCGGTGTAATACAGAACAGAAATCAAAGCAGAGAAGAAAACAACGGCAGGTAGCACCTGAAACGCAAAAATAAAGCCAATCCCGTCAACTGAAAAGTTGACCAGACTGCCGAATAAGAAGCCAACGCCGTCTTTACCATAATCAATGACGTGTTGAATACCGGCAGAAACACTAGCAAGGAGATCTCTTCCCCATGGGACATAAAGGATAAAACCACCCAATAAAAACTGTATTGTAAATGCACCACCGACAGTGCGCAGTTTAATCGCTTTACGATTATCAGAAAGGAGTACGGCTAAACCGATTAAAACCGCCATACCCACGATACTCATGATGATACCCATATTATCTCCACAGGATAAATTCAAACCATTTGGTCAACTTTATAAATTGGCGGTGGATTATATAGGCAGAAACAAAAAAGTGATACAAATAGGATTAATGATGTTTGGTTTACTTTTCGTACATTTGTTTTTGTGATACATATCACAAAATAAATATGCAAATACGATCACCTCATTCCTGAACCTATCCGTAATAACTCGAAACATCATCACTTTTAAATGGATATAGATCTCATTCTCCAATGTACAGAAAAGATAATTGCCATTCAAAAATCTTTTTTCTCCGCAAAAAAGTCTGCTTTTTAAACATAAAAGGCTTTCTTTTTCACAAAAAATTAACAACACTAGTTTGGGATAAATAAGAAACTCATCATAAAAATAGTTCGATGTGAGTTAATCGATTTTATTTTTTTGAAGCGACGATAAAATACCCGGAATTTAATACTTTCCGTCTTTAGCGGTTTTAAGACAACCAAATAGTAGCAGTGCAACAAAGGAAACCAACCTGTGAAAAAAACCATACTGAAACTTTCCACTATTGCTTTAGCAATTTCTTCATTTCAGGTACTTGCGCAAGCTAAACCAGCGGTTATCTATGACACGGCTGGTAAGTTTGATAAATCATTCAACGAAGCCGTATACCAAAATGGTGTTAAACCAATGGAAGCTGAAGGCATCAAAATACGCGAATTTGAACCCCAAAATGAAGCTCAGCGTGAACAGGGACTGCGACGTTTGGCGAGCCGTGGATTCACTCCAATTGTTGCTGTCGGTTTCAATATGAGTTCTGCGGTAACAAAAGTAGCAACAGAATTTCCTGACATCCACTTCACCATCATTGATGATAAAGTCGATTTGCCAAATGTTCAGTCTGTTGTATTCAAAGAACATGAAGGTTCATTTTTAGTTGGAGCACTGGCTGCAAAATTCTCTAAGACCGGTACTATCGGCTTTGTCGGTGGTATGGATATCCCATTGATTCGCAAGTTTGAGTGTGGCTACGAACAAGGTGCTAAATACGCAGTACCAGGCATCAAAGTTTTAGAAAACATGACCGGCTCAACCCCGGCCGCTTTCGGCGATCCGGCCAAAGGTTCAGAGCTGGCAAAATCACAATTTTCTCAGGGTGCTGATGTAATTTATGCTGCAGCAGGTGGTACAGGTCTTGGCGTTTATCAGGCAGCAGCTGATGAGCACAAATATGCTATCGGCGTTGACTCAAACCAAAACCACCTTCAACCAGGTACCATGCTAACCTCTATGGTTAAACTGGTTGGTAAAGCAGCCCAGGATAGCTGGAAAGAAGAAATCAAAGGTGACTGGAAACCAGGCATTAAAATTCTTGGCCTGAAAGAAAATGCGGTTAACTGGGCACTGGATAAAAATAACGAAGCGTTAATCACTGACGATATGAAAGCTTATATGGAGGAGCTGAAACAAGAAATCGTTTCAGGAAAAATTGTTGTACATGATTATATGAGCGATAACGCCTGTACGTATTAATCATAAAAAAATAAGACCAAAATAAATAACGCCGCTGCTCCCAGCGGCGTTATCTTGTGTAAACACAGTCAATTTTGTCTATTATTTTAAATCAACCCTTTCTTTTACTTTTTGTTCAGGATGTTACTGTGACCCGGACGACAGACTACGCAATTGAGCTCAAAAATATCGATAAACGATTTGGAGCTGTACATGCCAACCGAGCAATTGATCTTCAGATCCCCAAAGGCACAATCCACGGAATCATCGGAGAAAACGGAGCTGGTAAATCAACGTTAATGAGCATTATTTATGGCTTCTATCAACCAGATTCAGGTGAAATGAAAGTTGATGGTCAGTCATATCAACCAGCAGATTCTCAGGCTGCGATTCAGGCCGGAATCGGCATGGTACACCAGCACTTCATGTTAGTTGAAGCCTTCACTGTACTGGAAAATATCGTTCTGGGTGCAGAGCAAGGCTGGAAACTTAAAGAAAGTTTGTCTTCCGCCCGAAAAAAATTACAACAAATTGAAAAAGATTATGGTCTGGAAGTTCCTCTTGATGCCATTGTCGGAGAACTGCCTGTTGGCCTGCAACAACGTGTTGAAATTCTGAAAGCCCTTTATCGTGGTGCGAAGGTGTTAATTTTGGATGAACCAACCGGCGTGCTAACACCACAGGAAGCAGATCACCTGTTCAATATTCTGAAGAAGCTACGTGAACAAGGCACCACAGTTATGATCATTACTCACAAATTGCGTGAGGTTCTTGCCATTACCGATAACGTTTCAGTGATGCGTCAGGGACAAATGGTCGCTCACGTAGAAACATCTACTACAGACAGAGAATCGCTGGCCGAATTAATGGTAGGACGAAAAGTTCGTCTAAAAGTCGAAAAAACCACTGCAAATCCCCAAAAAGAAAGAATTCGTGTTGAAAAACTACGCTATATAGACAGTTCTGGCGTAACTCGTGTCAAAGATATTAGCTTTTCTGTACGGGAAGGTGAACTGGTCGGTATTGCCGGCGTATCTGGCAATGGCCAGTCTGAAATACTGAGCCTGCTCTCAGGAATTCTCGCACCAACATCCGGAACAATCGAACTCAACGGTCATACGGTCTCAGCACAAAACCCGGTTGATCCCCGACAGGTAAGAGCTATGGGAGTGGGACATATCCCGGAAGATCGCCATAAACAAGGTCTGATCAATAAATTTGAGGCACAGGAAGCCTATATCCTTGGCTACCACCATCTAGATAAATACAACAAAGGTCTGTTACAGGATAAAAAATCGATCGAGAAACATTGTCAGGAAAGTATGGATAAATGGGATGTTCGACCTAATGATATTCATCTGAAGACGGCTAATTTTTCCGGTGGTAATCAGCAAAAATTAGTGATCGCACGAGAAATGGAAGAGGATCCGGATGTTCTTCTGATCGGTCAGCCAACCCGCGGCGTCGATATCGGCGCAATAGAATATATCCACCAGCAAATCATTGCCTGTCGTGATGCAGGAAAAGCGGTTTTACTTGTTTCCGTTGAATTAGATGAAATTCTTTCCTTAGCCGATCGAATCATTGTTGTGTTTGACGGAAATATTGTCGGTGAAGTAGATGCTTCTCAGGCAGATGAAAAAACATTGGGTCTGATGATGGCAAACATTGTTCCGGACCATCTTAAAAAATCAGGAGAGGCATAATGAGTCAAGCAAAAGTACCTGCATGGGTGTCTATCGGACTACTGCCTGCAGTGAACGTAACTGTCGCATTTTTAGTGTCTGCCCTGCTATTTATGTACATCGATATCAACCCGATTGATGCAATAAAAGTAATGTGGACCGGTGCATTCGGATATGCAGAAGGAATGGGCTATACACTTTATTATACCACCGGTTTTATTTTTACCGGCCTTGCTGTTGCCGTTGCCTACCATGCCGGATTATTTAATATCGGGGTTGAAGGCCAGTCTTATATCGGCGGACTGGGGGTTGGGATTGTATGCCTGACTCTTGGCGACGTAGCTCCCTGGTATGTGGTATTTCCGGTAGCTGTTATCGCCGGCGGTTTATTCGGTGCCGGTTGGGCCTTTATTCCCGCTTACTTACAGGCTAAGCGCGGATCTCATATTGTTATCACTACCATCATGTTTAACTTCATTGCCGCATCTTTGATGGCCTATCTTCTGGTTGATATTTTAAAACCAGAAAATTCCATGGCGACGGAAAGCCGGGTTTTTGCTGAAGCAAGTTGGCTACCAAAAATGCACGATGTTTTCGCTGTATTTGGGATTGATATGGAATCGAGTCCGCTGAATATCAGTTTCTTCTTTGCTTTGCTGTGTTGCGTCTTTGTCTGGTTGTTTATCTGGCATTCGCGCTGGGGATATGAAATCCGTTCAATCGGAGCGAATCCTTCCGCCGCTGCATATGCCGGTATCAACTATGTCAGAATCCTGATCATTACCATGCTTATCTCTGGTATGTTATCTGGATTCTTTGGTCTGAATGTTCTGCAGGGAGAATTACACCAGATAAAATTAAACTTCGTTGAAGGATTTGGTTTCACTGGTATTGCTGTTGCATTGATGGGACGAAATCACCCTGTTGGAGTATTTCTGGCAAGTCTCCTGTTTGGTTTCTTATATCAGGGCGGCGCCGAGCTAAGTTTTGAATACGGTGTAGACCGAAATATCGTCGTGGTTCTTCAGGGACTTGTTATTCTGTTCTGTGGAGCTCTTGAACATATGTTCCGTCCGTCACTGGAAAAAATGTACCTGCGTCTGGCAACTGTAAAAACCGCAAGTGAGGCATAAGCTATGTTTGAAACAATCATTCTCATGCTGGATGCTACGATTCGGGTAGCAGCTCCATTAATTCTGGCTTCACTGGCAGGAATGTTCAGTGAACGTTCCGGCGTAGTAAACATCGCACTGGAAGGTAAACTTCTGGCATCCGCTTTTGCCGGTGCTGCCGTTGCACATACCACAGGCTCGGCCTGGCTTGGTCTTATTGCCGGAGTGGCAGTGTCGATAATACTCGCTTTAATTCACGGATTTGCCAGTATTACCCACAGAGGCGATCAGGTGGTCAGTGGTATGGCGATCAATATCCTGGCCGCAGGTTTAACAGTGACTCTTGGTCGTTACTGGTTCCATCAGGGCGGTCAGACACCGTCACTTTCAGGAGCGGCGCGTTTCGCTCCGATAACATTACCCGGTGCTGATGCAGTAAAAGATACTCCGGTGATTGGCCTTCTGTATTCAGAGCTCATCAGTGGCCATTCTATCATCGAATACATTGCGTTTGCTGCTGTGCCACTCTCCTGGTACGTGCTGTTTAAAACTCGTTTCGGACTACGTTTAAGAGCGGTAGGCGAATCACCATCCGCGGTGGACACTGCTGGTATATCGGTAGTTGGTATGAGATATAAAGCAATGATTATTTGCGGTATTTTAGTAGGATTAGGTGGTGTGTACCTTTCTGTCGGACAGACAGCTCAGTTTTTACCGAACATGAGTGCCGGTAAAGGTTATATGGCTCTGGCAGCTTTGATCTTCGGTAAATGGCGCCCGGTCACCGCTATGGGAGCCTGCTTATTATTTGGCTTCTTAGATGCCCTGGCCATCCGTTTACAGGGAGTTGCTATTGGTGGTGTTGCCATTCCGGTTCAGGCAATTGAAGCATTGCCATACGTTCTGACAGTATTCCTGTTGGCAGGCTTTATTGGTAAAGCCATTGCTCCCAAAGCTATTGGCGTACCGTATACCAAAGAACGTGAATAATTTAGAACTATCAGTGAAAATCGTAAAGGGTGCTATTGTTTAGCACCCTTTTTAATTATCCAGCCGTCAGTTGAAACAACTCGTGACTATTAACCCAAAGCTGTTCAGCTAAAACATCTTCGGACTCTTCTCTGATTTCTGCCAATGAGGACAGTACCTGCCAAAGATACTGAGGATGATTTGGTTTTCCCTGATTTCCGGCAATAGGCATGTCCGGCGCATCGGTTTCAAGAACCAGACAATCTAACGGAAGCCGACTGATTGTCTGACGGGTTTTATTGGCTCTTGGGTAGGTAATCGTCCCTCCGACCCCTATTTTCAGCCCTAAATCAACCAGTTCTTTCGCCTGTTGATAACTTCCGGAAAATGCATGCAAAACCCCACCGGTTAATTTAGGAAACCGGCGCAGCATCCGGGCAATTTGTGAATGCAACTTACGACTGTGAAGAATCACTGGTAATGCGGTGTCTTGTGCGATCTCAAGCTGAAATGTCAATACTTCCAACTGTTTTTCCACTGGCACATCAATCATGGCATCCAGACCACATTCCCCAATAGCCACACACGACGATGTTCTGTGTTCCACCCTTTGTCTGAGCTCAGTTAATGTCTGCTCATCAACCCCATATAAGAAATGAGGATGAATACCTAAGGCATGATAAATAATCCCCGGATACTGAATTGAAAGTTCTTTAACTTTTACCCAGTTCTGGGGACCAACAGAAGGGATAATCACCTTTTCGACATAACTTTGTCTGGCTTGCCCCAACTCTGCCGAAAAATCTGCAGCAAAGACATCAAAATCAAAATGACAGTGGGTATCGACCAAAGAAAAAGTCGCATTATTGTTCTTCACGATAAAAAACTAACTCTTTATCTGAGGATTCAGATTCAACAAAATAATACCCAGCGGTATCAAACGATTTTAGCTGTTCAATATTTTCGATTTTGTTGTCGATAATATAGCGAGCCATCATACCCCGGGCTTTCTTCGCATAGAAACTAATCACCTTGTACTGACCTTTTTTACAGTCTTTAAATACCGGCGTTATGATCGTTCCATTGACTTTTTTAGGCTTCACCGACTTAAAATACTCATTAGAAGCAAGATTAACCAATATCTGACTGTCAATTGCATCCAGTGATTCATTAATCTTGTCTGTAATAATGTCACCCCAGAACTGATATAAGTTACTGCCCCGGCCATTGTCTAATTTGGTTCCCATTTCCAGACGATATGGCTGCATCAAATCCAGCGGTTTTAACAGCCCATACAAACCAGACAGCATACGAAGGTGGGTCTGCGCATAATTCAGATCTTCGTCTGACATAGTTTCCGCTTCCAGACCGGTATAAACATCGCCTTTAAAAGCAAAAATAGCCTGTCGTGCATTATCAAATGAAAACGATTCGCTCCATTCTTCAAAACGAACCGCATTTAAACTCGCAATTTTATCACTGACTTTCATCAGAGAAGCAATATCTGCCGGAGTCAGTTTGCGACAAATATCAATCAGTTCTTTTGAGTGTTCCACCAGTGTGGGATAAGTGAATTCCTGCGTGACTAACGGAGATTCATAATCTAATGTTTTCGCTGGAGAGACGACGATAAGCATGACTTTAATTCCTGATTAATTCTTTTTTATAATGGTATCTGATTACAGAGAGTACAATAAAAAGCCATGCATTGTCTGCATGGCTTTTCCTATCTCTGCTATTGGAGAAATCAATTACTCTGCTTTTTTAGACTGATCCCAGATTCCATCTTCTAGCTGAGACTGCAGCTCAGGATAATCATTGACGTCAAATGTGGGTAATTTCCCCATTTTAAGCTGCTGGTTATAATCTTTGGCCAGTTTAACCACGATGCCTGAAAGCAATAGGATGGCAACTAAGTTAACAATCGCCATCAATCCCATCGACACATCAGCCATCGCCCAGACAGTCGGCAGTGTTGCCAGTGAACCAAATAAGACCATACCAAGGAACACAATACGGAAGATAAGAAGGCCTTTGTCATGATTATGTTCCAGAAAGACCAGATTCGTTTCGGCGTAGGAGTAGTTAGCAATGATGGAGGTAAAGGCAAATAAGAAAATAGCGCAAGCGATGAAAATACCGCCCCAGTCCCCGACCTGAGCATTAAGAGCACGCTGTGTTAACTCGATTCCTGTCACTTCGCCATGAGGAACATATTCACCTGACATCAGAATGATAGCCACTGTAGATGAACAGATGACAATCGTATCCATAAAAACACCCAGCATCTGTACATATCCCTGAGATGCAGGATGAGGAGGATAAGGTGTTGCTGAAGCCGCCGCATTAGGTGCAGACCCCATACCAGCTTCGTTTGAGAACAAGCCTCGTTTCACACCATTAATCATAGCCTGAGCAACCATGTAGCCCAAGCCACCGGCCGCAGCCTCTTGGAAACCAAAAGCACTTTTTATGATTAATGTAATTACTGCTGGTAGTTTGTCTATATTGGCAAAGAGTACAAACAGTGCAATAGCCAAATAAATTAACGCCATAAAAGGAACGATGATTTCTGCGGTACGGGCAATTTTTCTTACTCCGCCAAAAATCACCGACGCCGACAACAGCATAATCCCAATACCAATATAAACAGGCTGAAAACCAAAAGCAGTATTAAGAGCATTCGTTATAGAGTTAGCCTGCACAGCGTTAAATACCAGACCAAAAGCAATCATCAGTAAAACAGAGAAAATAATGCCCATCCAGCGCATACCCAGCCCTCTTTCCATATAATAGGCGGGGCCACCACGATAATTGCCATCGTCATCTTTTGTTTTATATAACTGAGCTAAAGTACTTTCAGCAAATGATGTTGCCATACCAACCATGGCTGTCATCCACATCCAGAAAATAGCACCAGGGCCACCAGCAGTCAGCGCTACAGCAACACCGGCCATATTACCAGTACCAACACGAGCAGCAAGACTGGTACAGAGAGCCTGAAAAGAAGATATGCCAGATTTATCAGCACGGCGGGAATTTTTTAACACCATGAACATATGTCCAAAATGGCGTATCTGGATAAAACTTAAACGGAAAGTGAAATACAATCCGACACCTACAAGAAGGTAAACCAGTATCGATCCCCAGAGAAGATCATTCATTAAATTGATTAAGTCTGTCACAAGAACCTCGGGTGGATATTGTAAAAAATATCAGTCAGTAAACTCTCTGCATCCTTTCTGATTCTTTATTAAAAAATTAATAAGAATATATCTCTAAGTTTTCCTTTTTCTAACAAATAAAAACAAGTTCAGGTTATTTTTATTCGAGGATAATGCTATCTAAAAGGTAAAAAATCAAATTTATAAATCAGTTATAAATCTTTACAAACACAGGAAAACCAACAAAAAACGAACATATTTTAACATTTTTAATACATTTTATGAATTTACCCTTTACAAAATAGAAAAAAAAGGAGATTCTCAACCTGCTTCCATTGTAAAGGGAAATTATTGGTTAGGGTTGTATATTTTTTCTGAATTTGTGAAAAATTCGTTTTTTTGACTTTATTACCCGACTACTGACTGGTGAAAACTTAGCCAGAGAAAGTTAAATAATTTTACAATTAAACACTCAATATTCTGACTGATACAACATTATGTGATGATTTTTTGTACCTATTTTTTTGTGACTTTGTTATTAAAAGCGGTAAAAATGTCATCAAATAGAAACATTTGAGAAATATTTGAGAAATATTTCAAAGTTAACTTAAGCGAAAGTGTGTTATCTATTCAGCTGTCATATGTTGACAATGGCGAAAGAGGCTAAATTATGGACGATTTAATCCTGGTAGAACTTCTCGAAAAAGAAATTAACAAAATACGATCTCAACGCTCAAAACCGTCCAAGAGAATGTGGCGGGAAATAGAGGAAATCCGAGACAAACGAAGATTAGAAAAAGAACTTCTAGAGATGGACGTATGTCTGGAACTAGATGACATCAAACTGTAATTCTTAAAAAAGGCTCACTATGAGCCTTTTTTAGTTTATACGGTTGTTAGCTTTTACAAATTCAGTAACAAAAAGCCTATACACCAATACCTGTCGGGTTTAAATATTTAGGCTTTTTCTTCTTGTTTGTAGTTTCTGACGCGCTCAGCTAATTGCTTGTATTGATCAGCGATGTTGTCTCCAAAGACAGGATCTTCCTCGTTTTTCATCCACTGACTTTCAAGATATTGCCAATCTTCATCAGTAAATGCATCTGCTACAAACGGAAGAATTTCTTTTTCTTCCAGATCCAGGTGTTGTTTCTGAGAAGTAATAAATTCGGCTAACTGCTCCATAAAGACTTCTTGAGGAACAATCGCATCTTTTAGAATCATTTCAATAATATCTAAAAAATAATGCGTTTTTTCAGATAACACGACATGGTCTTCAGCCAAATCAGCAATATGTTTATCATCACCGTATTTTTCTACGTAATAGTGATAAATCAAATCTTCTTTTGGGTGATGGATCGCTTCAGAATGAGAGGATAAGTAATCAACAATTTCTTTCACTAATCTGTAATCAACACCTTCTTCATTCTGCAATCTGTGGTACTGGTTTCTTAATATGGCCAACAGGCGCGTCATATAACCATGTTCACGCCTAATCCGTTCTATCATCATAATGCTTCTCCAATGCATCTGCCTGGGGTCTGTACGAAGAACCCATAAACGTTGCAAAAACCGTCACAAAACGTCAACAGACCCGAAGAAATTGTATATAACTTCAAAGAAATATGATTTGATTGCAGTCGAAAAAACAAAATTTATATTTTAATCAATAATCACTAATCAGTAACTGGCTGCCAATTTATTGGAGTACGTCCAAGATCAGCGAGTATATGATTTGTTTTGGAAAAATGTCCACAGCCCAGGAATCCCCGGTGAGCGGATAAAGGAGATGGATGAGGGGCCATTAAAATATGGTGTTTGTTACGATCAATAATATTCCCTTTCTTTTGAGCATGAGAGCCCCATAAAAGAAAAATAACATTATCTCTGTGCTCATTAATGGCAGCGATCACTTTATCAGTAAACGTTTCCCATCCACACTTAGCATGAGAGTGCGCTTTTCCCTGTTCAACTGTAAGAACAGTATTAAGTAATAAAACCCCTTGTTCAGCCCAACTTTTTAAATAACCGTGATTTGGTATGGTAAATCCCGGGATATCATTGGCTAACTCTTTATAGATATTCACCAGGGAAGGCGGAGTTTTTACATTAGGAAGTACAGAGAAGCACAGACCATGAGCCTGTTTCGGACCATGATAAGGATCTTGCCCAATAATTACGACATTTACATCAGAAAATTCAGTAAATCGAAAAGCATTGAACACATCATGAGCCGGAGGATAAATAACTTTACCACTCTGCCTCTCCCCTTCAACAAATGACATTATTTGCTGAAAGTATGGTTCTTGTTTTTCGACACCGATAACATCGTGCCACGTAATTGGGTTTGTCATAAAACATTCCTAAATTGTCATATTTATGACTATTTTAACGACAAACCTCATCACATGACATGTTTTTCACCCTCAATTAATGAGGTGTATGCTGCTGTCGTTGTGGTGCTCTGTGATGCCCCTGACCGGTAACATGTCTGTTTGGCATTGGCATACGTGGTGCTGGTCGACCAGCTGCGTAAAAAATAGGACTGAAAGACATAATAGGCCTCCAAAATTTCACATAGTTGTCATTAACTGGTAACTGAGTTTGTTTTCTCATAAATAGATATGAAAAAACAATGCCAAGTTATCAACAATTGAAAATTAATATTCACTATGAATAGAAAGATTGTAGTAGATCAATTTCAGCAGGCCATAATTTAGGATCGATCGTTTCCAGGATCAGGGGAATCTCGTTAAATCGCTTATCTTTACCGATGAATTCAAAGCATTTTAAACCAATTTCACCTTTTCCAAGAGAGTGATGTCTATCTACCCTGCCACCTAATGGTGTCTTTGAGTCATTTAAATGCATCGCTCGTAAGTACTTAAAACCAACCACATCTTCAAACTCTTGAAACGTTTTTTGGCAGGCGTTTTCTGTAGACAAGTCATAACCAGCGGCAAATAAATGACAGGTATCAAGGCACACACCAACTCTCTGTTTGTTTTCAACGTTTTCTATCAGGTAAGCAAGATGTTCAAAACGATTACCTAGATTACTACCCTGACCTGCTGTATTTTCAATTACTGTAATCACGTTATCGACCTGATGATGCGAAAGATTAATGGATTCCGCAATCCTATCCAGACAATCCTGTTCTGAAATCTTTTTCAGATGGCTACCTGGGTGAAAATTAAGAAGTTTTAGTCCAAGTAAGTCACACCGTTTCATCTCATCAAAAAAAGCATCACGGGATTTTTCCAGCTTATCCTTGTCCGGACTACCAAGGTTAATTAAATAAGAATCATGCGGTAATATTTGTTCCGGGCGGAAGCCAAACTTCCGGCAATTCTGTTTAAATTCACTTATTGTTTCTTCATCAAGGGGCTTTGCTTCCCACTGTCTCTGATTTTTAGTAAATAATGCAAATGCCGTCGCGCCAATTTCATGCGCTCTTAACGGGGCATTCTGGACTCCACCTGCAGCAGATACATGTGCTCCTACCCATTTCATATTTTTCACACCACCACTCTTTTTCATTTGATCTTTCAGACTTTCAGTATCCAGTTTTTATCAATACTTTATATTTCTCATATGCAATTATTAGAGAAATAAGTAGTAAAATTACAACAAAATAGCTCGTAAACAATATTTTATATTTTAAAATATATGTACAACAGCAAAATAACAACGCTTTATTGATTTCAGTCAAAAGATTTTAGTGATGCGAAAAATTCTTTTTCGTTATTTTTTGACATAAATCAATATTAATTGTATGGTTATTTGCTATATAATGAGCAACTCAACAAAAACTTGAAAGTTAACACCAAATAATTCTATTAAAATTAGGAGTCCGCAATGATTCAAGGTATTCAAATCACTAAAGCAGCTAACGAAAATCTAAACAACTCTATCTGGCTTCTTGATACAGAAGCAAACGAAGCCCGTTGTGTTGCAGGTTCATCTTATGAAGAAAACCAGGTTATCGCGATTAGCGATCTTGGTGAATATGAAAGCCGTGAAGTAGCGATTGAAACTGCACCTAAAATCGAAGGTGGCCAACACCTGAACGTTAATGTGCTAAAACGTGAAACTCTTCTGGACGCTATTGATCACCCAGAAAACTATCCTCAGCTAACAATCCGTGTTTCTGGTTATGCAGTTCGTTTTAACTCTCTGACACCAGAACAACAACGTGATGTTGTAGCACGTACTTTTACTGAATCTCTATAATTTCTCACTTCAGTAAACAAAAGCAGTAAAACAGAAGCAAAAAATGGCGCTATCAGCGCCATTTTTAATACCTGTAAACTCAACTCTACTGAGTTATTTCTGAACCCGGCGCAGAACCGTTTTCAGTGCATTAAAATCATTATTCAGTTCTTCAGATAACAATTCCATTGCAGCATGTTTTGCTAACGGTGCTGGTAGTTCAATATCGGTACCTAAGATATCATCCACAACTTCTTTAAATTTAGCCGGATGAGCCGTACACAGGAACAAACCTGTTTCACCAGGCTGAAGCTGTTCTGTTAGAACACGGTAAGCAATCGAACCATGCGGTTCACACAGGTAACCAAGCTCATTCAGCTCTTTAACTGATTCAGCACTTTGTTGATCAGTAACAGCACCTTTACCCAAAGTATCCAGGCCCCAGCCTTTGAGCTGACAAAGCTCTTCAATTCGTGGCCAGTTGTTTGGCTGACTGACGTCCATTGCATTAGATGTTGTTGCAATCGTTGGTTTAGGATCCCAACTACCAGTTTCAAGATAACGAGGAACGGTATCATTAACGTTGGTAGCAGCAATAAAGCGTTTGATTGGCAGACCGAGAGCTTTCGCCAATAAACCAGCTGTTAGGTTTCCAAAGTTACCACTTGGTACAGAAATAACCAGGTTCTCACGCTCTTCTTTACGCATTTGAGCCGCAGCTTCAAAGTAGTAACAGATTTGCGCCATTAGACGGCTGATATTGATAGAGTTTGCAGAATTCAAACCAATTTCATCACGCAGCGCCTGATCATCAAATGCCTGTTTAACCAGTGACTGACAAGCATCAAAATCGCTGTTAATTGCAACAGTGTGGATATTCTTACCCAAAGTACAGAACAATTTTTCCTGCAGTGGGCTAATTTTGCCTTTTGGATACAGAATAACAACATTAATGTTTTCCATTCCATAAAAAGCATGAGCCACGGCAGCGCCAGTATCACCAGATGTTGCAGTCAGGATAGTGATTTTACCGCCATCTGATACTGCAGCCAAAGACTGAGCCATAAAACGACCGCCAAAGTCTTTAAACGCCAATGTCGGACCATGGAACAGTTCCAGTGCATATACACCATCTTTTACTTGTTTAATCGGTGCAGGGAACTGAAACGCAGAATTGACCATTTCAGACACTTTTTCCGGAGACAATTCATCACCGATAAGTGCCGATAAAATTTTCGCACTACGGGTGGTAAAATCTTCGGCTAATAACCCATCGATATCGTCAAATGTTGGCAATTCAGATGGGAAAAATAACCCTTGATTTCGACCTAGTCCCTGACGGACAGCCTGGCCGAAAGATACTTGTTCATCATTCTCTTTTATATTGTAAAGCTTCATAGCTCACTTCCTGTCAGTTTCGAGCCCTGTTTATCTAAACGACAAATGTGGACGAATCCTTCTTCATTTTGTACGTAATTTTGTTCTAACCACCGAGCAACTCGCTCAGCAACATCTTTTTCTTTGCAAATACTGAATAGTGTCGGACCACTACCAGAAATACCGGTTGTTAATGCACCTGCAGAAGTTGCATAACTACGTGCTTTAGCAAAACCAGGCAAAAGTTTCTCACGATATGGTTCTGCGATCACGTCTTTAATGAGTTTAGCCGCTAATTCCGGTTGATTCGAATGGCAGGCATGGATAAAACCAGCCAGATGACGGCCATGCGCAATCACATCCTGACGGCGATACTGAGATGGAAGAATAGCACGAGCTTCGGCAGTTGCCACTTTTATGCCCGGATAAGCCATAACCCAGTACCACTCATCAAAACATGGCACTTCCTGACTGATAATCCCCATTTCTTCCAGCATAAGCTGTACGCCACCAAGGTAGCACGGAGCAACGTTATCATAGTGAATACCACCAGAAATTTTGCCTTCCATTTCCCCCATCAGAGCCAGCAGTTCCATGTCTGATAGTGGATTATCATGAAATTGATTTAAGGCATCCAGCGCAGCCACAACCGAACAGGCACTTGATCCCAAACCAGAACCAATCGGCATGTTCTTTTCTAATGTCATTTGTAATGGCAGGACTTTAAGATCTTTTTTCTCAAGCTCTCTTTTAAAGACAAGCCAGCAATCGTAAACAATATTCTCTTTAGGATCTGATGGAAGCTTTGAGACAAAATCTCCAACTAAATTTAAAGAATATTCAGTATCACTACTTTTAACTTCTACCCGATCACCTAACAAGGTGCCATCAATCGGGGACACAGCAGCCCCTAACACATCAAAACCAACACTGACATTACCGATAGAAGCGGGTGCGTATACCACTACACCTTTTTTTTGTTCACTCATTTTATGCCCCTAATTTCCATCCTAGTGTACGCATAACATCAGCAAAGACACCTGCCGCCGTAACCTCTGTGCCCGCACCGTAGCCACGAAGAACAAGAGGAATTGGCTGATAATAACGGCTATAAAATGCTAATGCGTTTTCACCATCCTTGATCTTAAACATTGGATCATTTTCATCAACCTGAGCGATTCTCACCCGGCATTTGCCATCGGCGATTTCACCAACATAACGAAGGACTTTCCCTTCACTCTGCGCTTGTGCAAGAAGGTTTTTAAAGTATTCATCAGCCTGCGGCAAGCGAGTCATAAAGTCATCAACAGAACCACTGGCATCAAAACCTGGTGGTAACGCCAGTTCCACTTCCACATCATCCAGTTCAAGCTTCATACCTGATTCACGGGCAAGAATTAGCAGTTTACGAGCGACATCCATACCAGAAAGATCATCACGAGGATCTGGTTCAGTAAAGCCTTTGTCTTTGGCAATCTGAGTTGCCTGACTCAATGTTAACCCTTCGTCTAATTTACCGAAGATAAATGAAAGTGATCCAGAAAGAATACCAATAAATCGTTCTAATTCATCACCGGCAGCAATCAGGTTTTGCAGGTTTTCAATAACTGGCAGACCAGCACCAACCGTTGTTTCGTACATTAAACGGCGACGAGAGCGGCGAGCGACTTCGCGTAGTTGTTGGTAGTAAGCCATGCTGGCAGTATTCGCTTTTTTGTTTGGAGTAACAACGTGGAATCCTGCAGAAATAAAATCAGTATACTGACCGGCAATTTCATCACTGGAAGTACAGTCAACCAGTACTGGGTTGATAATATGATTACGCTGCACAAGAGCAATCAATCTGGCTAAACTGAACTCTTCAGAGACACCAGACATTCTGTCTCGCCAGTTTTCCAGAGGTAAGCCATCGGCATCAAGCAGTAAACCTTTACTGTTTGCCAGACCACAAACACGCAGAATGATACCTTTCGCTGCCAGTTTTGGTTGCTGACGGGCAATCTGGTCAATCAGTTCACCACCAACACCGCCGACACCGACCACAAACACATCCAGATGGTGTTTGGCATTAAACAGGTTTTCGTGACATGCTTTGATCGCTTCAGAGATTTTATCTTCTGAAATAACCGCAGAAATGGCTCTTTCAGATGACCCCTGAGCAATAGCCACGATATTGACATGTACTTCCGCCAACGAACGGAAAAATTGCGAAGCAATACCGCTCGCAGTTCTCATTCCATCACCAACCAGGGTGACGATTGCAACATCACTGGTAAATTCAACCGGCTCTAAAATTCCATCTTTTAGTTCCAGTTCAAATGATTCAGCAAGTGCCTGCTCAGCTTTGTGTTTGTCCGCGGTTTCAATACAGAAACTGATCGAATATTCAGATGAAGATTGGGTGATCAGCACAATAGAAACGCCCGCTGATGACATAGCACCAAAAACGCGGCTTGCCATACCAACCATGCCTTTCATACCCGGACCGGATACGTTAACCATAGTCAGGCTGTTCAGCGTTGTAATGCCTTTAATTGGTAAATTGTCTTCCCCGGTATCCTGACCGATAAGCGTACCAGGGCCTTGAGGATTAAAACTGTTTTTGATTAAGCATGGGATCTGGAAACGGGCAATTGGGGCGATTGTTTTTGGATGAAGGACTGAAGCACCAAAATATGACAATTCCATCGCTTCCTGATAGCTCAGAGATTTAAGTAACCGTGCATCATTGACTAATCTAGGATCGCAGTTATAAACACCATCAACGTCAGTCCATATTTCACAACAATCTGCGCGTAAACATGCAGCAAGCACAGCGGCTGAATAGTCAGAACCATTACGACCCAAACACACCAATTCACCTTTTTCATTACCGGCAGTGAAACCAGGCATAATAATAACGTGATTACTTGGCAATGGATTGCGTCTGAAGTTTTCTGTTGAAATATCAACATCAACCATTGCTTCAAGGTGGTTCCCTTCAGCATAAAAATAC
This sequence comes from uncultured Vibrio sp., assembly GCA_963676525.2. Lineage (GTDB taxonomy): Bacteria > Pseudomonadota > Gammaproteobacteria > Enterobacterales > Vibrionaceae > Vibrio. Next base: position 210,381 of record CAXXNB010000011.1, on the reverse strand, counting down.
TCTACCGGATCAAGCAGATGAGATGGTTGTCCTTTCGCTTCTAACACCGCTTTCATCAGTTGGATAGAAACACGTTCACCTTTACTGATAATGCGTGCGTTCACGTTATCCGGGCACATACCCAATAACCCGATACCATGCACAAACTGACGCAGTGTGGATAAAGACTTAGTCACTACATCCTGAAACGCTGTTCCATCAATATTCGGTAATTCTTGCTGAATGGAACAAAAAAGCTGCTCAAAAGAGGTTTTCAATTCTTCGATCTGCATTTCTGCTTCACCATTTTTGAGAGCAGACTCAATAACAGCAACCAGTTTATTCGTTGTCTTACCTGGAGCAGAAAGAACAACTGCAACCTCTTCTTGCTTGGCATTATTTGCCACAATTTGCGCAGCTCTCAAGAACCGATCGGCATCAGCTAACGACGAACCACCGAACTTTAATACACGCATCCCTTCCTCCAATACTTCAAATAAATATAAAAAAAGGGCCTGTATCTTGTTGGATACAGGCCCTTTTTTCTAAAATTTCGCTCAGCAGCCTGCCCCAACATTGGTAATGTCGGTAATAATAATGGTGGTAATCATTACTAATGGGCAAGATGTGTTCATTTACAAATTCACTTTCTAATCACTTTATGTTTGCTGCCCCTACGTTTACCGTATTTTGCCAGGTAGAGTCAACTAAAACTTAATATTTTTTGAGCTAAACAGGAAATTAATCAGTAAAAGCGTGTAATTTCATATTCAGACCACCGAACGAGTTCAAAAATCAAGCGATTCAGCTGATAACACAATACCATTCCAGTCCGAATACAAATAATCCCCTGGCTGAATAGATTGATTAGCAATTCTTAAAGTAATGTTTACATGTCCGGAATCATGGTTAGCAGATTTACGAGGACAGGTCGCCAGAGCTTTAATGCCAATATCACGGTCAGCCAATGCCCCCGCATCTCTTAAAGAACCGTAAATAATAACGCCTTCCCAACCATTTTTAATCGCAAGAGCTGCCGTTTTATCATCAAATAAAGCGACATCACAAGAACCATTACCATCTACAAACAGAACTTTGCCTTTTCCATCTTGATTTAATTGCTCAATTACTTTCGCATTGTCTTTAAAACAACTGACAGTAACAACCTGCCCCCAAAAAACACTTCTGTAACCAAAATTATGCAGTGGTAAATCAAGTATTTGGATATCAGCGTCATACTTATCACAAATTACAGGGGTGATATCTTTCATTATTCCTCCATGATTCTCATTAAAGCTTTTTATAATTCTCATCTTATCGAATGCGCATAATATAGCGCAAATCAGATACTAATCTCGCATTATTTGTCCAATTCTGCTCTTAAGACATCAATTCACTGCAAGGGTTCCAAACAATAATAATTGCATATTGTGTAAAAAAAATCTCATCAGACACCGCAAAAACAGTATCCAGATAAGCATTTCAGTGTTCAGGTTTGATCTTTATATCTCTCTGTTTTTCTTCAATATTACTATTGTTACCCAGAGGTTAACAGCTCTTGATATAAATCAATTAATTGTGTGGGATGAACATTTAGTCATTGTTACTATGCTGTTAAGAATATAGAATGCATCAGTTAAAAGCCCAATATAACAACGGCAAGCAGCCACAACCCCCATGGAAGGCGGAAACGAATCAAAGTATTTTTTTGGGTACTTTAGGTTAAAATAAACATAACATTACCAATATGTTATCATTTGCCTACACTTTATTTCGTTTAATACAACTTATTAACAATTTTAGGTACCGCCGATGCAAACCCCGCAGATTCTTATTGTAGAAGATGAGCAAGTCACTCGTAATACACTTAAAAGTATTTTTGAAGCAGAAGGATATGTTGTATTTGAAGCCAGCAATGGTGACGATATGCACTCAATACTGACTAATCAGTCCATAAACTTAGTTATTATGGATATTAATTTGCCAGGGAAAAACGGCCTACTACTTGCTCGTGAATTACGCGAACAAGCTGATGTTGCATTGATGTTCTTAACCGGACGCGATAATGAAGTGGATAAAATTCTTGGTCTTGAAATTGGTGCTGATGATTACATCACTAAGCCATTCAACCCAAGAGAATTAACTATTCGTGCTCGCAACCTGCTAAGTCGCTCAATGACATCAAACGCAGTTCATGAAGAGAAACGTAACGTAGAATCTTATCACTTTAACGGTTGGGAACTGGATATTAATAGTCGCTCACTGGTGAACCCAAGTGGTGAATCCTATAAATTGCCTCGTTCAGAATTCAGAGCTCTGCTGCATTTTTGTGAAAACCCAGGAAAAATTCAGACCCGTGCCGATCTTCTGAAAAAGATGACAGGCCGTGAATTAAAACCGCATGATCGTACTGTCGATGTCACCATCAGACGTATTCGTAAACACTTTGAATCAGTAACCGGAACACCTGAAATCATCGCAACTATTCATGGTGAAGGTTATCGTTTCTGTGGTGATATCGAAGCTTAACCGAAACATAATTAAGTCAGATAAAGTAGTTAATCAATGAGCAAAAACCTCAGTCTGTCAAAAACTGAGGTTTTTTATTATTGGAACGAGCTAAAAATTTAAGCTAAATGATAGTCTGAACTGATTACTGATTTTCCAGCCACTGTTTTAACAACTGAATATCTTTAACATATTCATTTTTAATTTCTTCAACCCAGTCACTAATATTTTCCCACCAGGCAGGCGCATCTGGAGTCTGGGCTTTTTGGGCTACTTTCTGAATTCTGGCAAGTCCTATTGAGCCTGCCGCACCTTTTATTTTATGCGCCTCAGAAACAATCGCATCCTGATCCTTAGCCATCATATTTGAATCAAGGATCTCTAAATAACCAGGCATCATCTCTTCAAACATTGCAATGCTATCCAGAACGGGTTTAGAGCCAACAATTTCAACATAAGATGTCAGCATATCAATATCGAGTATCTTGCTATATTCCTGTTCTGTCTGTTCGGTTTTCCCCTCATGATCCTCAAATATTTCATAAGAGTGGCTGGCTACACTATGGACCTGTTCCTCATTATTGTGAGTCTGTTTTACAATCACATCTTTTATCGCTGCAACAGATAGCGGTTTACTAATCACATCGTCCATGCCATTAGCCAGATATTCACTTTTATCTTTTAGGACATTAGCCGTTAATGCTACCAACGGCGGCAGTTGTGTCTTATCAAACCGTTCCCTAATAGTTTTAGCCACATCAAATCCGGTCATATCCGGCAACTGAATATCTAAAAAAGCCAAATCAAAGGTATTGATGGTAAACTTATCCAAGGCTTCCTGGCCTGTCATCGCCACAGTAACACTGTGCCCCAGACTTTCTAATAATGAACGAGCGACGGTTACATTCAATTCAATATCTTCGACCATGAAAATATTCAAATGTTTTTGTTCGCCAACAGCTTCTACTATTACAGCTGCATCGCTGATTAACGGTGCAATAAATGAGACTGAGAATGTACTGCCGAAGCCTTCTTCACTGGACACAGTAATGTCACCATTCATCATGTTCATCAGTTGTTTAGAAACCGCCAGTCCAATACCGGTACCAACGGCATGCAAATTATCTTTATCGGATTTGACCTGATAATACATGGCGAAAATCTTGTCGAGATCCCCTTCCGGAATCCCTATCCCGGTATCTTCAATATCGATGATGACTTCAACGTTGGTGTCATGAATATCGGCGCTGACCGTCATCACCACCCCGCCTTCCTTGGTAAATTTCATCGCATTGCTGAGCAAGTTCCAGATAACCTGACGCAATCGGGTTCCATCAACTTCAATCATTGATGGGATATCCGTTAATCTATCAAGGTCGAAACGAAGTCCTTTCTGCTCAGCCATCAATGCAGCCAGACTGTCTATTTCGACAATAAAATCTTCGAAATTAAGAGCTTCAGGGAAAAGCTCTAATTTTCTGCGATCAAATTTATCCATATCGATAATATCGTTAAAGATATTACCCAGAGTTACGGCGCTGACATTGATGGTCTGCATATACTTACGCTGCTCTTCGTCTAATGCGGTATCAAGCAACATGCGACTTAAACCAACAATACCGTTTAAAGGCGTTCTTAATTCATGACTGACGGTGGAGATAAAGGTCGTTTTATCACGACTGGCTTTTTCCAATGATTCTTCGTGACGTTTACGTTCGGTAATATCACGCCCAAAGCCGACCAGACCTAAGTGATGACCATCATTGGAGTAAAAAGGGACTTTACGGACTTCGAAATAACTTTTTCTTCCATCGGGATATTCAAGCCACTGCTCATAAGTAATTGAACAATTGTTTCTAAAGACATGTTCATCTGTTTCAATCACCAGAGGTGCAACGTCTTCGCTATACACTTCACGAGGGGACAGACCGACCAACTCACTTTCCCGCATGCCAGTCAGTTCTTCCATCGCCCGGTTACAACCAGAGAAGATGCCGTTGGCATTACGGTAATAAATTAAATCAGGTGAAGCATCAATAAAAGAACGTAACAAAGCCGTTTGCTCGGCGAGCTCAAGCTGGGTTTTCTCACGCTGAAAGACTTCATTCTCTAAGTCCACCATGGCTTCTTCCCGAGCTTCTTCAGCTTTTATCCGCTCTTCAATTTCCTGATTGAGCGTCACAATGTTCTGCTGCAGCTGATAATTTAATTCCTGATCCCGAAAGCGCATATCCTTCAGTTTGGAAACCAGCTTAGACAAGCGTTGCCGAGATTCTTCGAGTTGATCCACCACCACAGAAAGAAAGTAGACGGCCCAGGGGGTAATAATTAAACCGAAGAAAATTGATCGGATGATATCAATATCATCAACGAATCCATTAAAGATAAGAGTAAGACCAACCTGAACCACTACCGCCAAAGCAACCAGTGCCAGTGCCAGTAAAATGGAAAAACGCAGAATACCTAACTTAACCAGTAAATCGACGTAATACTGCGCCAGGTTTTTCATCGGTTTCATTGACTACTCCAACAGACAAATTATAAAAAAACTGACTGTTATAACCATGTAACTTATTTAATAACAGTCAGTTAATCTTTATTACATATTAAAAGCACTAAGTCTATGTAACATCAAACTTCTTTATTGATTCTTCTATGAGCGAACAAATGGTCGTCCGATTAACGATCCCTGAGGTCCGTCCCGGTTTAACGCTTTTTCAATTTCCGTCATTGCTAACCAGCGGTTTTCACACCATAACGGCGAAAGTAGCGTCGGACGTCTTGCTGCTGAAGAAACCCGGTGATAAACCACTTCCGGTGGCGTCATCCTGATAAGCTCACTGGCCGTATCAACATAAAACTCCATAGAAGGCGCTTCTAACTTTCCTACTTCCCATGCCTTTGCCATGACGCTGCCTTTGACAATATGCAGACTATGCAGCTTAATCCCATCGGTACCGACATCGATTACCTGCTCCATGGTAGCAACGTTATCATCCCGCCCTTCTCCCGGTAATCCAACGATAAGGTGAGTACACACTTTCAGTCCGAGAGCCCGTGCTTTACGGGTTATATCGGCATAACATTGAAAATCATGGCCACGATTAATTTTATGCAATGTCCGGTTATTTGCAGTCTGTAAACCCAGTTCCAACCACACTTCAAATCCCTGCTGACGATAACGACTCAACAATGCTAATACTTCATCAGGAACACAATCAGGACGAGTCCCGACACATAAGCCGACAATATCGGCATTTTGCAGCGCTTCCTGATACATTTTATCCAGCACCTGAACTTCTGCATACGTGTTAGTATAGGCCTGAAAATAAGCAAGATATTTGTTTGCTCTGTTTACTTCTGTTGCCCTGTCCCTTAACTGATCTTTTATTGAAACAACTTTTGCTGTTTCATCAACAAAAGAAGAGACATTACAAAATGTACAGCCACCACGACCAATCGTGCCATCTCTGTTCGGACAACTAAATCCACCATGTAAAGTGAGCTTATGGACTTTTTCTCCATATCGGTGTTTTAAGTCCTGACCGATGGTATTGACTAATTCGTGCAATTGTTTCAATTTCTCACACCACAAATGATAATAAATATCGTTTACAAAATAAAATTTAAACGTCGATTCTATCCGCTAATTAAAGGTTTCATTCTGGGAAATATCAATAAAGACGTGATTTTTCGGTATTTAGCAAGATATGTTAGATAAACGTAAATAAAAAACCGCATATTTTTTCAAAAAAAAGTCTTTTTTATGTCAATTTCTATTGGAATTCGCTGTAACAAAAATGTAGGATAAAAAACCTTTCGACTCTGAATTATCAGTATCGAAAGATGGATAATAGAATAAATAACGGTGATATTCATAACCCACAAAATAAAGCTCTAACATAAGAGCGCTAATAACTTGAATATCACCATGGATTGTTTTTCTCACAACGTATTTTCCTGTGAGGAACGGAACGGACTCAAACTGACAATCACATGTCGGTTTAGATTTCAAAGGACCAGTCGCATAGTTTGGCTAAGGGCTTTTTGCCTCTTGGCCTACGTGCGTCTCGCACTAACTGGAAGGATGTATCTATGGTAGATAGACAACAGAATTCACAAGGTCTATATACTCCTGAACTGGAGCATGACGCTTGTGGTATCGGTTTTGTTGCCCACCTGAAAAACCGCAAATCTCATGAAGTCGTGACTCAGGCATTGGATATGCTTGCGCGCATGGAGCACCGTGGTGGTCAGGGTTGCGACCCATGCAGCGGTGACGGTGCTGGTATTCTTATACAGAAACCACACGAATTCTTGCTTGAAGAAACAGTAAAATTAGGCATTACATTACCCTCTTTTGAAAAGTATGGTGTGGGTGTTGTACTGTTCCCTAAAGACGAATACAAACGCGAACAATGTCGTGATATTTTACATCGTAATGCAAAACGCTTAGATCTCGAGATCTTAGGTTACCGTGTATTACCAACAGACAATTCTATGCTTGGTGCAGACCCACTAAGCACAGAACCTCAATTTGAACATGTATTTATTTCTGGTGGTCCGGGCATCACACCAGAAGAGTTAGAACGTAAACTGTATGTATTGCGTAACTATACTGTTCGTGTCTGTCTTGAAAGCATTTCAAATATCAGTGATGAGTTCTATATTAACTCAATGTCTTACAAGACCATTATCTATAAAGGTCAGCTGACTACTGAGCAAGTACCACAATACTTCCAGGATCTGCATAACCCAACCATGGTTTCAGCTCTGGCACTGGTACACTCGCGTTTTTCTACCAATACATTCCCTAGATGGCGTCTGGCTCAGCCTTTCCGTTATATCGCGCACAACGGTGAAATTAACACTGTACGTGGTAACTTAAACTGGATGAAGGCTCGTGAAGCTATTCTTCAGTCAGACCTGTTCACTAAAGCAGAAATTGACATGCTTCTTCCTATCTGTCAGGAAGGTGCATCTGACTCAGCAAACTTCGACATGGTGTTAGAACTGCTTGTTCTTTCAGGTCGTTCTTTGCCTCACGCTTTAATGATGATGATTCCGGAAGCATGGCAGGAAAATCCGGATATGGATCCTAAACGCCGTGCATTCTATCAATACCACGCAAACGTGATGGAACCATGGGATGGCCCGGCATCAGTCTGTTTCACAGATGGTGTAACTGTAGGTGCAACCCTTGACCGTAATGGTCTGCGTCCATCTCGCTATACTGTGACTAAAGATGATTTCTTAATCATGGCATCCGAAACGGGTGCAGTCGAAATCGCACCGGAAAACGTTGAATACCGTGGTCGTTTACAACCAGGACGTATCTTCGTTGCTGACCTTGAAGAAGGTCGCATTATTTCTGATGAAGAAGTTAAAGAAGGCATTGCTAACTCTCAGCCATATGAAAAATGGGTGAAAGATAACCTGCTAAGCTTAAAATCTTTACCTCGTGCCGATACCGGTCACAGTCAACCAAAACCAGAACGTTTACTTCACCGCCAACAGGCCTTTGGTGTTTCCAGAGAAGAAGTAAATGATATCATCAAAGTTCTGGCAGAAACGGCGTACGAACCATTAGGTTCAATGGGTGCTGACTGGCCATTAGCGGTTCTGTCTCATCAGTCACAGCATTTATCTCACTACTTTAAACAGCTGTTCGCTCAGGTAACCAACCCACCGATCGACCCGATCCGTGAACGTATGGTTATGTCTTTAAAAACCTATATTGGTAAAGAGCAGAACCTGCTGTCTGAATCACCAGCACACTGTCGTAAAGTAGAAATCGATTCTCCGATTATCTCTAATGCAGAACTTGAAAAATTACGGGCAATTGATAACGAGCACTTACAGGCGAAAACACTGGATATCGTATTCCAGGCTAGTGGTGAACCAGGAAAATTAGAACGTGCACTAAAACGTATCTGCCAGTATGCAGAAGATGCTGTTGTCGATGGATATTCAATTATCCTTCTGAGTGACCGTTCAGCAAACTCTAACCATGCTGCTATCCCGGCAATGCTTGCTGTGGGTGCTGTACACCACCACTTAATTCGTCGTGGTCTGCGTTCTAAATGCGGTATCGTGGTTGAAACCGGTGATGCGCGTGAAACTCACCATTTTGCAACCTTAGTTGGTTATGGTGCAAACGCAGTTAACCCTTATCTGGTTACTGAAACCATTATCGAATTACAACGAGTTAAGAAACTGAACCCTGAAACTCCTGCGGAAGAGCTATTCAACAACTTCCGTAAAGGAGTCAATATGGGTCTATTGAAAATCTTCTCTAAAATGGGGATTTCAACACTTCAGTCTTACCACGGCGCTCAAATTTTTGAAGCTCTTGGTATCAGCAAATCCGTTGTCGACAAATACTTCACCGGTACAGTTACCCGTATTCAGGGGCTGTCAATAGATGATATCGCGAAAGAAGTGATTGTCCGCCACCGTGTTGGTTACCCACTCCGTGAAATCCCATTACAAATGCTGGATGTTGGCGGTGTGTACCAATGGAAACAACGTGGTGAGCAGCACTTATTTAACCCAACAACGATTTCACTGCTGCAACAATCTACTCGTAATAAAAATTATGAGCAGTTTAAACAGTACGCAGAAGCAGTTAATGCTCAGGGGAACAAAGCGGTTACGTTACGTAGTCAGCTGGACTTTGTGAAAAATCCGGCAGGTTCTATTCCTATCGATCAGGTTGAACCAATCGAAACTATCGTGAAACGTTTTGCAACTGGTGCAATGTCATTTGGTTCTATCTCGTATGAAGCTCACTCTACTTTAGCTATTGCGATGAACCGTCTGGGGGCAAAATCAAACTCAGGTGAAGGTGGTGAAGACCCAATCCGTTTCGCACGTAAAGACAACGGTGACTGGGAACGCTCAGCAATCAAACAGGTTGCTTCCGGTCGTTTCGGTGTAACGTCTTACTACTTAACTAACTCTGAAGAACTTCAAATCAAGATGGCTCAGGGCGCGAAACCTGGTGAAGGTGGTCAGCTTCCGGGTAATAAAGTGGATGACTGGATCGGTGCAACTCGTCACTCAACTCCAGGGGTTGGCCTGATTTCTCCACCACCACACCACGATATTTACTCTATCGAAGACTTGGCTCAGCTAATCTTTGATTTGAAAAACGCAAACCGCACAGGCCGGGTCAACGTTAAGCTGGTATCTGAAGCAGGTGTTGGTACGATCGCTTCCGGTGTAGCAAAAGCAAAAGCAGATGTTGTTCTTATTGCCGGTTATGACGGTGGTACAGGTGCATCACCAATTTCATCAATTCGCCATACAGGTCTTCCATGGGAACTTGGTCTGGCTGAAACTCACCAGACACTGCTGAAAAACGGCTTACGTAACCGTATCGTTGTTCAGGCTGATGGTCAGATGAAAACACCTCGCGATATCGCAATTGCAACCTTACTGGGTGCAGAAGAATGGGGCGTAGCAACAGCAGCTCTTGTTGTTGAAGGTTGTATGATGATGCGTAAATGTCATTCCAACACCTGCCCATTTGGTATTGCAACACAAAACAAAACACTACGTGAGCGTTTCGACGGCCGTGTAGAAGATGTAGTAACCTTCTTCCAGTATATGGCTCAGGGTCTACGTGAAATCATGGCAGAACTTGGTTTCCGCACCATTGATGAAATGGTTGGTCAGGCGAACAAATTAAAAGTTCGTGACGACATCGAACACTGGAAATATAAAAACCTTGATCTGTCTTCTCTGCTTTATATGGAACCAGCTCGTGCTGAAGATGGTATCTACTGTCAGACTAAACAGAATCACGGCCTGGATGATATTCTGGATCGTAAACTGATTGCCGCAGCGACTCCTGCTCTTGAGCGTGGTGAAGCAGTAACAGTGGACTTCCCTATTATCAACACAGACCGTAGTGCTGGTACCATGCTTTCGAATGAAATTTCGAAAGTGTACAAAGACAAAGGCTTACCTCAGCCGATGAATGTGAAATTCACAGGTTCTGCTGGTCAGTCCTTCGGTGCTTTCCTTGCTAAAGGCGTCAAGTTTGAAGTTGAGGGTGATGCGAACGATTATTGGGGTAAAGGCCTGTCAGGCGGTACCTTAGTGCTGTACCCAAGCACCAATTCAACCATCGTTGCTGAAGATAACATCGTTGTGGGTAACGTATGTTTCTACGGTGCAACTTCTGGTGAATCTTATATTCGCGGTAAAGCGGGTGAACGTTTCTGTGTTCGTAACTCTGGTGCACGCGTTGTTGTTGAAGGTGTTGGTGACCACGGCTGTGAATACATGACAGGTGGTGTTGCTATTGTTCTGGGCTCAACCGGACGTAACTTTGCTGCTGGTATGAGCGGTGGTGTTGCTTATGTTTGGGATAAAGACGGCGACTTCGACCACAAACTGAATAAAGAACTTGTTGATGTCGATCTTATCGATAATGAAGACAAAGCTCTTCTTTCAGAGATGCTAACTAAACACCAGATGCACACAGGAAGTGACGTAGCTAAGGCGTTCCTTGCAAACTTTGAAGACAACCTGAAATCATTGGTGAAAGTTATGCCACGTGATTACAAACGTGTCCTTCAGAAACGCAAAGAAGAAGCTCAGGCAGCGAAAGAACAGCAAGCGGAGGCAGTATAATGGGTAAGCCTACTGGATTTTTAGAACATGGACGCGAACTACCTAAAAAATTAGATCCGTCTGTTCGTATTCAAAACAACAGAGAATTTGTTCTGGACAAAGAATTTGGTTCTAAGATCAATGTTCAGGCATCACGTTGTATGGATTGTGGCGTACCTTTCTGCCACAACGGTTGTCCAATCGGGAATATCATTCCCGAATTCAACGATGCAGTGTACCGGGACAGCTGGGAAGAGGCATGGAACATTCTGAGTTCTACCAATAACTTCCCTGAATTTACAGGTCGTGTTTGTCCGTCACCATGTGAAAGTGCTTGTGTGCTTGGCGTGAATCAGTCCCCGGTAACCATCTGTAATATCGAAAAGAACATCGTCGAAACAGCGTATCGTGAAGGATACGCTAAACCGAAAACGCCACGTGCCCGCTCAGGCTATACCGTCGCGATTATTGGTTCTGGTCCTGCAGGACTTTCAGCGGCTGAACAACTAAACAGTGCTGGTCATACAGTAACGGTTTACGAACGTGATGAAAAAGTAGGCGGTCTGTTACGTTTTGGTATTCCTGACTTTAAGTTAGGTATGGATATCATTGATCGTAAAATTGATCTGATGGAAAAAGCTGGGATCAAATTTGTGGTTAACGCCCATGTTGGTGTTGATATTAATGCCCAGCAGCTACGCCAGGAATATGATGTTGTGCTGCTAACTGGTGGTTCAACGGTTCCCCGTAATCTTCCGATCCCGGGTCGTGAGTTAAAAGGTGTTCATTTTGCACTTGAATTCCTAACTCAGAACAACCGTCGCGCCAATAACATGGATCTGAAAACAGAAGAAATCCATGCGAAAGGTAAACACGTGGTTGTTATTGGTGGTGGTGATACAGGCTCTGACTGTGTGGGTACTTCAAACCGTCATGGTGCAGAAAGTATTACTCAGGTAGAAATTATGCCAATGCCACCAGAAAAACGTCCTGCGAATATGCCTTGGCCTCAATATCCAATGATCCTGAAAACAACCACATCTCATGAAGAAGGTTGTGAACGTCACTGGAATATTCTGACCAAAGAATTTATCGGTAACGATAAAGGTGAAGTAACGGGTCTGCGTCTTGCTGATATCGTATGGAATGATGCCGCACCGGGAGAACGCCCTACTTTTGAAGAAGTTGCAGGCAGTGAACGTGTTATCCCTTGTGATATGGCATTTCTGGCAATGGGCTTCCTACATCCGGAACCTCAGGGTGTTCTGGCTCAGCTGAATATCGCTCTGGATGATCGTGGCAACGTTGCAACAACAGACTTCCAAACCAGTCAGAAAGGAATTTTTGCTGCAGGTGACATGCGCACAGGTCAGTCTCTCGTGGTACGTTGTATCAACGAAGGTCGTGAATGTGCTCGTTCAATTGATGCCTTCCTTATGGGCAACTCGAACCTTGAAGCAAAAGCCGATTCACTTATGTTGTCTGCATAGGTGACAATTTCCCCTGGCACGTTTGGTCTCGAGTCAGGGGGTTTTTGAGATATAACACTCCTTCCGAGCAATTCTCATTGGTCAGTACACTGTGCTGACCTTTTTTCGATTCTCTCCTATACTGATCAGTACATTTTTCTCCGTTTTAGTGATAAACATAACAATTATTTTACGCTTTTGACGATTGTTATTTGTAAAGTGAATAAAACACTTTTTTCACATTTTTTTACGAACACCTTGATCTTTATTAATATTCGCTATAATTTGGGAGATCCTTACCAATCAAACATTCAGTTTGCTTGTGTGTTTATCCTTTTTTAACGAATAAATATTCACTTAAAACAATAACGAAGAATTGTTAGTCATTTACTGTCTTAAGACGGAAAGCAAAGGGAGAGTTGCAATGACTCTATATGATCCTTGTCTTGAAAAAGACAACTGCGGATTTGGTTTGATTGCTCATATGAAAGGTCAAACCAGCCACAAATTAGTAAGAACAGCTATATCAGCCCTGGATCGCATGACCCACCGGGGTGGTATTGCTGCCGATGGTAAAACGGGTGATGGTTGTGGGCTTCTGTTACAAAAACCAGATGGATACCTACGCCTTGTCGCACAAGATCAAGGCTGGAAACTTGGTAAACAGTTTGCTGTGGGAATGATATTTCTCAGCCCAGATCCTGAGAAAAATCAGTCAGCAATAACAATAATTAATCAAGAACTGTCAAAAGAGACCATGACAATAGATGGCTGGAGAAAAGTTCCGACCAATGCCAATGTTCTTGGGCCGATCGCTAAAGAATCCTTACCCGATATTCAACAGGTCTTTGTTTCAGCTCCGGCGGGCTGGAGAGCTCAAGATATTGAACGTCGTTTATACGTAGCACGTCGCAGAATAGAAAAACGCATCACTGATGATAGCGATTTCTACATTTGTTCTCTTTCAACACAAGTCATTGTCTATAAAGGCTTGTGTATGCCAGCGGATTTACCTCGTTTCTATACTGATTTGGCAGACTTACGAATGGAATCATCTATTTGTCTGTTCCACCAGCGTTTCTCTACCAATACCCAACCCCGCTGGCCATTAGCCCAACCATTCCGATATCTGGCTCATAATGGTGAAATCAACACTATTCAGGGCAACCGCCAATGGGCAAGAGCAAGATCATATAAATTCACCTCACCACTTATTCCAGATCTAAATACCGCTGCCCCATTCGTTAATGAAACCGGCTCAGATTCTTCGAGTCTCGATAATATGCTGGAACTATTCCTGGCTGGGGGCATGGATTTATTCCGGGCTATGCGTCTGCTTGTTCCGCCTGCTTGGCAACACCACCCTGATATGGATCCGGATCTGCGCGCCTTCTACGACTTCAACTCAAAACATATGGAACCATGGGATGGTCCTGCAGGTATTGTGTTGTCCGATGGCCGCTATGCCGCCTGTAACCTTGATCGAAACGGATTGCGCCCAGCTCGTTATGTGATTACCAAAGATAATTTAATCACCCTCGCTTCTGAAATCGGTATCTGGGATTACGCCCCTGATGAAGTAGCAGAAAAAGGCCGAGTCGGTCCGGGAGAATTGCTGGTTATCGATACCAAAGAAGGGAAACTCTGGCAGTCATCCGAAATAGATAATGATCTGAAAAGCCGCCATCCATATGCTGAATGGATGAAAAATAACGTTTATCGTTTAACACCGTTCTCTGAGCTTGGTGATGATCGAATCGGTGAAGCCAGCCTCGATAAAGATCTACTGAAAACCTATCAGAAACAGTTCGCGATGACGAACGAAGAAATCACTCAGGTTCTTTATGTACTTGCTGACATGGGGCAGGAAGCTGTTGGCTCTATGGGGGATGATACCCCAATGGCTATTCTTTCCTCAAAAGAACGCCTGATCACTGATTATTTCCGCCAGAAATTCGCTCAGGTAACCAACCCGCCAATCGATCCTTTGCGTGAAAAACATGTTATGTCTCTGGCGACCTGTATTGGCCAGGAGATGAACGTTTTCAACGAAACGGATGGCCTTGCTCACCGGGTGACATTTGATTCACCGGTTCTGCTGTATTCGGATCTTCAGCAACTGCTGGCACTAAGTGATGAACACTATAAAAATGTCACACTGGATATCAATTACAATCCGGAAGCAAAAGATCTTAAACAAGCAATTTTAGATCTGTGTGATGAAGCAGAAGAACTTACCCGAGACGGGACTGTATTACTGGTTCTTTCTGATCGTAAAATCGAAAAAGGAAAACTGCCTATACCAGCAGCTATGGTAGTCGGTGCAATACACAGTCGTTTGGTCAATGCACAGCTTCGTTGTGATGCCAACATTATTGTTGAAACCGCAACAGCACGAGACCCACACCAGTTTGCTGTTCTGATTGGCTTTGGGGCAACCGCCGTTTATCCGTATCTGGCCTATGAAACCATTGCCAAACTGGTTGATGATGGCGCACTGGAAAAAGATTACCGTAAAGCCATGCAAAACTATCAATACGGTATTAACAAAGGCCTGTACAAGATTATGTCCAAAATGGGCATATCGACTGTTGCCTCTTATCGTTGCTCACAATTATTTGAAGCAGTTGGTTTGAGTCAGTCACTGGTCGATCTTTGCTTTACCGGCGTAACAACCCGTATTGAAGGGGCAAATTTTGACGATTTCCAACAAGATCTCTACAACTTGTCACGTAAGGCCTGGGCAAAACGTAAGCCTATTGATCATGGCGGACTACTGAAATATGTCCATGGTGGTGAATATCATACCTTTAATCCGGATGTAGTAAGCACACTGCAAAAAGCAGTTCGCACCGGTGATCCTGAAGACTATAAAATATTTGCCAACCAGGTGAACTCCCGTCCTGTTTCTACCATTCGTGATTTAATGAAGTTAAAAGAGTCCAGTTCTCCGATTTCTCTGGATAAGGTCGAAGACAAAACGTTACTCTTTAAACGCTTTGACTCTGCTGCCATGTCAATTGGCGCATTAAGCCCGGAAGCACATGAATCACTGGCAATCGCAATGAACAGGTTAGGTGGTTTTTCGAATTCAGGTGAAGGTGGTGAAGATCCACTTCGCTTCGGTACTGAGAAAAACTCCCGTATCAAACAGGTCGCATCCGGGCGTTTTGGGGTAACGCCTCACTACTTAACCAATGCCGACGTGCTGCAAATCAAAGTTGCTCAGGGAGCAAAACCCGGTGAAGGTGGTCAGCTTCCTGGTCACAAAGTAACGGCGGAAATAGCTAAACTGCGTTACTCTGTGCAAGGCGTAACTTTAATTTCGCCACCACCACATCATGATATTTATTCTATTGAAGATTTAGCCCAGTTGATCTTCGATCTAAAACAAATCAACCCGGGAGCTCTGGTTTCGGTCAAACTGGTATCAGAACCCGGCGTAGGTACCATTGCTACCGGTGTTGCTAAAGCCTATGCCGATTTAATCACTATCTCTGGCTACGATGGAGGTACGGCAGCAAGCCCGCTGACTTCCGTAAAATATGCCGGTTGTCCGTGGGAGTTAGGTCTGGCAGAAACCCAACAGGCGTTGGTCGCAAACGGACTGCGCCACAAAATTCGTCTTCAGGTCGATGGTGGATTAAAAACAGGTCTCGATGTTATTAAGGGAGCCATACTGGGTGCTGAAAGCTTCGGTTTTGGTACTGGTCCAATGGTGTCAATGGGTTGTAAATTCCTGAGAATCTGTCACTTAAATAACTGCGCTACGGGAGTTGCAACTCAGGATGAGACATTAAGAAAAGAGTACTTCAAAGGCGTTCCGGAGATGGTCGTAAATTACTTTACGGGTATAGCCGAAGAAGTTCGTGGTTATTTAGCCCAATTGGGTGTGGAAAAACTGACTGACTTAATTGGCCGCACAGATCTGCTGGAAGTGATTAGTGGTTTGACAGCAAAACAGCATAAACTGAACCTTTCTAATATCTTGGCCAAGCCTGTATCACCTAAAGGACTGCCGTTATTCTGTACTGAGCCCAATACACCATTTGATAAAGGCGAACTCAACAAAAAAATTGTTGAGGATGCCCTGGATTCAGTTGAAAATCAGCAATCCTTAGATCTCTACTACGATGTTATCAATACAGACCGTTCTGTCGGTGCCCGCCTGTCTGGTGCGATTGCCAGACGTTATGGTAATCAGGGACTTGCAGGCTCACCGATACGCATTCACTTACAAGGTACAGCAGGTCAGTCTTTCGGTGTCTGGAACGCCGGTGGTCTTGAAATGTACTTGACTGGTGATGCGAATGACTATGTCGGTAAAGGCATGGCTGGCGGGAAACTCGTTATCCACCCTCATCTGGGAACAGCCTTTCAGTGTAATGAGGCCACGATTATCGGTAATACCTGTTTATATGGTGCAACAGGAGGAAAGCTGTTTGCAGCAGGAAAAGCCGGTGAACGTTTCGGCGTACGAAACTCAGGAACCATTGCAGTTATCGAAGGTGCCGGAGACAACGCCTGTGAATATATGACTGGTGGTATTGTCGCTATCCTCGGAGCAACCGGTGTGAACTTTGGTGCAGGTATGACGGGTGGTTTTGCCTATGTACTGGATGAGAATGAAGACTTCCAGGGACGTGTCAATGACGAATCCGTTGATGCAATTTCTCTGCAAGATTTATACATCCATCAGGAACATTTACGAGGCCTGATTGCCGAACACTTAGAAGAAACCGGCTCAGTTCATGCGGAAAACATTCTGGCGAACTTTGACTACTGGATTCCTAAGTTCTATCTCATTAAACCTAAAGCGGCTGATCTGAATACTCTTCTGGGTCACCAAAGTCGTAGTTCAGCTGAACTTCGTGTTCAGACAAACTAATAGGAGGGAGTCTGATTTATGAGCCAGAATGTATTTCAATTTATCGATGTTAATCGTGTTGAACCAGCCAAAAAGCCGCTCAAAATTCGCAAAATAGAGTTTGTAGAAATCTACGAACCATTTACTGAACAACAGGCAAAAGCTCAGGCCGATCGCTGTCTGGACTGCGGTAACCCCTATTGTGAATGGCAGTGCCCGGTACATAACTACATTCCACAATGGTTAGAACTTGCTAATGAAGGCCGTATTTTAGAAGCGGTTGAATTATCTCATCAAACCAACAGTTTGCCTGAAGTCTGTGGCCGCGTGTGTCCTCAGGACAGACTCTGTGAAGGCGCCTGTACATTAAACGAAGATTTTGGCGCTGTAACTATTGGTAATATAGAAAAATATATTACTGATACGGCCTTTAAAATGGGCTGGAAGCCCGACATGTCAAAAGTTGAATGGACGGATAAGAAAGTTGCCATTATCGGTGCTGGTCCTGCAGGACTGGCTGCTGCTGATATTCTGGTCCGCAATGGCGTAAAACCCATTGTCTATGACAAATATCCGGAAATTGGTGGCCTGTTAACGTTTGGGATTCCATCATTTAAGCTGGAAAAAAGCGTCATGAGCAATCGCCGCCACGTATTCGAAGAAATGGGCGTCGAATTTAAGCTCAATACTGAAGTTGGTAAAGACATTCCACTTCAGGAATTAATTGATAATCATGATGCCGTCTTTCTGGGCGTCGGCACCTATAAAAATATGCGTGCCGGACTGGAAAATGAAGGAGCAAGTGGTGTTTATGATGCCCTGCCATTTTTGATATCCAATGCTTATCGGGTCATGAACCTGCCAAGCGATAAACCTTTTATTGATATGCATGGTAAAAGTGTCGTTGTTCTAGGTGGTGGTGATACGGCAATGGATTGTGTCAGAACATCCATTCGCCAGGGCGCAAGTAAGGTTATCTGTGCTTACCGCCGTGATGAAGAAAACATGCCGGGTTCTCGTAAAGAAGTAAAAAATGCCAAAGAAGAAGGCGTACATTTTATGTTTAACCTGCAACCGCTTGGAATAGAACTTGATGCTAAAGGTAACGTTTCTGGTGTCAAAGTAGTCACAACAGCATTAGGTGAACCTGATGCAGCAGGCCGTCGCCGTCCAGAACCGGTCAAAGGCAGTGAACATATATTGCCAGCCGATGCTGTAATTATGGCGTTTGGCTTCCAGCCTCACGCAATGCCCTGGCTGGAACCATTTGGTGTGGATCTGGATGATCGAGGCCGAATCAAAGCCCCGGCAGATCAAACCTATCAATATCAGACGACCAACAAAAAGATCTTTGCTGGTGGTGATGCTGTCCGAGGTTCGGATCTTGTTGTTACCGCCATTGATGAAGGCCGCAAAGCCGCAGAAGGTATTCTGGATTTTCTTGATGTATAAATCAGGATAATTCAGTTTTTCTGCCAATATTAAGGTTGCTTTCGGGCAACCTTTTTACATTCAATATATTCAGAATTATCCTGAGGACTCGCCACAAAAAAACATGCTAAACTAGCAACATCTATTTCGTTATTAATAAGAGATTTACTATGAAAATTGGCATCATTGGTGCGATGGAACAGGAAGTTACTATTCTAAAAAACCAAATCACAAACCTGAAAGAAGAGAAAAAAGGCAGCAGCACTTTTTATTCAGGTCAAATCGATGGTGTTGATGTGGTATTACTTCAATCAGGAATTGGTAAAGTTGCCGCAGCGGTTGGTACTGCTATTCTGTTGGAAAAATATCAGGTAGATCGTGTGATTAATACCGGTTCAGCTGGTGGTTTTGATTCTTCACTCAATGTTGGTGATGTGGTTATTTCAACCGAAGTTCGTCATCACGATGCAAACGTTACTGCATTTGGCTATGAAATCGGTCAAATGGCTGGTCAACCAGCAGCATTTACTGCCGACTCTGCTCTAATGCAAAATGCTGAACAAGCTCTGGCACAAATAGGTGATAAGCATGCCGTACGCGGATTAATTTGTACTGGTGATGCGTTTGTCTGCACAGCAGAACAACAAGCGGTCATTCGTAAAAACTTTCCTGCAGTAGTCGCTGTAGAAATGGAAGCATCTGCCATTGCCCAGACCTGTCATCAGTTTGATGTTCCGTTTGTTGTCGTGCGCGCAATTTCTGATGTTGCAGACAAAGAATCACCAATGTCATTCGAAGAATTTTTACCATTAGCAGCACAAAGCTCATCAGAAATGGTACTGAAAATGCTTCCGCTGATTAAATAATCCCTCTTTCGCAGGTACATCATGAATCAATTTATGGATAATTTTTATGCAGACGGATCTCTGCTGGTTTTATGGGGGGCATTGATTCTCAACTGGATCATTCCTATTCCTAAGCATTCGCATATCATGGTTCTCTGGCAAAAGTTCTGCATCATACTTTCAGATAAAGTAAACAAACCGGACAGCCACCAACAGAGCCTGATATCCGGTACCCTCGCCAGTCTGCTCATGATCGTACCTGCCGTTATTTTACTTATTGCTTTAGAACCACTCGTCTGGCAACCGCAGTTATTTGATTTAGCATTACTTATTCTGGCTTTGGATCTGAGAAATTTGAGACAGCTCTCAGCCAAGCTTATCGATTATCTATCAAAAGAAGATAAAATATCGGCCCGAAAACAACTGGATGAATGGCTGAATCGAAAAACAGCCACGCTTTCTCTGATTGGCATTGGCAAAGCGGGCGTAGAAACCATGCTGATTGGCACCGCCAGAAATATTATCTGCGTTTTATTCTGGTATGGTTTGCTGGGTGGCATTGGAGCTTTAACTTACCGCATTGTGGCAGAATTGCACCACACCTGGTCCCCATCCCGTGCTGAATTCCATCCATTCGGATTATTTACATTTAAGCTGCTAAACCTGATTGAGATTGTTCCGATCACTTTGTTTGCGCTGTTACTGTTTATCGGCAAAGACACACTGTCTCATTTACGTTTAATCCTTCAGCAATCCGTAAGCTGGACATCCCCGCACATTGGTTATCTTCTGGCAATTACTGGGATCAAATACAATTTATCTCTTGGCGGCCCGGCTATTTACGGCAACCACAAAGCGATAAGATCCAAATTAGGTGGTCGGGTTGCACCTTCCTCTTACCATGTATCTCTGGTACAACGTTATATAACTTTAAGAATTGTGGTCTGGCTGATTTTACAGAGCATGATGATGTTTGCTATTCACAAAGGTTTTTAAATGCCATTTCGTTTTCTGACTATTGTCTGCTTATTTTTAACACCATTAGCATTTGCTGCATCAGATATTCAAAGAATAGTCACTCTGTCCCCACATACCACTGAAATTGCCTATGCGGCAGGTCTTGGTAATAAGATTATTGGCGTCAGTGCAAGAAGTGATTTTCCGCTACAAGCAAAATCAATAACCAAAGTTGCCAACTATAAAGGGATCAATATTGAAAAAATCCTTTCCCTTCACCCGGATCTTGTTATCGCCTGGCCTGCTGGTAATCCGGTAAAAGAGTTAAATAAACTCAGACAAATGGGCATCAAGATCTATGATTCTAAAACACGAACTTTAGACGATATTGCCACCAATATAGAAGAACTCAGCCAGTATGCAGACGATCCTTCGATCGGCACCAGCAACGCACAACAATTTCGTTCTCAGTTAGCGGCTTTAAAAGCAAAATATGACCATACCCGACCAGTTTCCTATTTTTACCAGCTCAGTGAAAAACCAATTATTACCATGGCAAAAGATAGCTGGCCGTCTGAAGTATTCGCTTTCTGTGGCGGCGTGAATATTTTCAAAGACAGTACCTCCCCCTATCCTCAGGTTGGGCTGGAGCAGGTTATTCTGGCAAAACCAGACGTTATTTTTAACTCGCGCCATGCAGTAAAAGACTCTGCCATGTGGCAACCATGGACTCAAATCCCTGCAGTTAAAAATCATTTTATCTGGACTCTGAATTCCGACTGGATCAACCGTCCCACTCCAAGAACCCTGAATGCCATACAGGAAGTTTGTGATCATTTTGATCAGGTACGAAAAAGGACTAACAGTTCGCAGTGATTTTTCGTACAATGCGCGCCTCTGATATCCTGATCATTCGTTAACGAGATTTAAATTATGCTGCTCTACTTTATTGATCTGTTTGGGACAGCGGTCTTTGCTATTTCAGGTGTGTTATTAGCAGGGCGATTAAAGATGGATCCATTTGGTGTTGTTGTTCTGGCCAGCGTGACGGCCATTGGTGGCGGGACCATGCGCGATGTAACATTAGGTGCAACTCCGGTCTTTTGGATCACGGATACCACCTATCTTTGGGTGATTCTGATCACCTGTTTACTGACCATGGTCTTCGTGCGCCGCCCGAAGCGATTACCCTGGTGGATCCTACCTGTTTGTGATGCGATTGGGTTATCTGTTTTCGTCGGGATCGGGGTTGAAAAAGCCCTGATGTATCAGGATTCTTATCTAATCGCAATCCTGATGGGCGTATTAACCGGCTGTGGTGGCGGGATTATTCGTGATGTTTTAGCTCGGGAAATCCCTATGGTACTAAGAAGCGAAGTCTATGCTACTGCCTGTATTGCCGGCGGTATCTTCCATACCACTGCACTTTACCTGAACTATGATCACCCTACTGCGATTCTGGCCGGATTAGTTTCGACGTTAATCATTCGCCTCGGCGCAATTCGCTGGCATTTATCTTTGCCCATGTTTGCAATTAATCGTTAAATCAAAAAAGGGAGTGATAACCAAAACTCCCTTTTTTAATACTTAAAATCGCTGATTACTGACACAAACTAAAACAAACCAACAAACCAGTCCTGATGTTGTTCCCAAAGTAATTTGATTGCCATAGCCATCGACATGACAATGACCAGTGGACGAATCCATTTCTGACCTCTTGCAATAACAAATCTGGCCCCCAATCTGGCGCCAAGAAACTGCCCGATAGCCATCACCAAACCAATTTTCCACACAGGCAAGCCTGCAACAACAAAGAAAATTAACGCTGTGAAATTTGAAGTAAAATTAAGAACTTTGGTTCTTGCCGTAGCTTCAACAATAGAAAGCCCGCCTAGGACAATAAAACAAACTGCAAACAAAGACCCAGTCCCTGGTCCGAAAAATCCGTCATAAAAACCAATACAAAATCCGACCAAAACAGCAAAAACATGTTCAGGTAATTTGGCTTTACCCTGCTTCGTCGCAGGAGATAACAAGAAATACAGAGAAATGCTAATTAACAGGATCGGAATCAAACTGGTCAAAACCGTGGTATCAATACGCTGTACTAACTCAGCCCCCGTAGCCGCACCACAAAAAGTACAGATAATCGCGAATTTAAGCTGCTTAAGAGAAACCAAACCGGTCCGAACAAAATAAACGGTAGCAGAAAAACTACCAAAAGAACTTTGCAATTTATTCGTAGCCAGAGCTTGAGCTGGGGGAACGCCTGCAGCTAATAAAGCCGGTACGGTAATCAAACCACCGCCACCGGCTATCGCATCAATAAATCCGGCTAAACTGGCTGCACAAAACAGCAGCCCTAAGATCTCTATAGAAACTTCCATTATTACTATTTACAACAAGATATGAGGAAGCTCACAGTAACACTAGAGTCATAAATTTAATAGCAGATTTAATCCAACTTCATATCGCCGGTTTTTACCCAGCCGATTTTTTTCAGATAACGATTCACCGCCAAAGAAAGGATAGCTGGCAACACGAAACAAACCAGAATAAGCGCAATCCAGTCCATACCGGTTACCGCCATTTTTTTGCCAGATGCAACATCAGCCAACCAGCCAGTATAAACACCGATAGGACCAACCAGACCACAGGTTCCCATACCAGAAGCAACCGCAGGGCCATTCATTTCTAGCTGAAAAACAGCCGTCGCAATCGGTCCGGTAACTGCCGATGCAACAATAGGAGCAATCCAGATGCGCGGATTTTTGACAATATTAGACATCTGCAGCATGGAAGTACCGATCCCCTGAGAAAGCAGCCCGCCCCAGCGGTTTTCACTAAAGCTGATAACAGCAAAGCCAACCATCTGCGCACAACAACCGGCTAAAGCAGCACCACCGGCAAGCCCGGTAATCCCTAATGCAGCACAGATAGCCGCACTACTAATCGGAAGTGTTAAAGCAATACCAATCACAACAGAAACAATGATCCCCATAAGAATTGGCCTTAACTCGGTCGCCCACATAATTAACTGTCCAACCGAACTGGCTGCTTTACCAATAGATGGAGCTAACCACAAAGCTAATATCGTTCCGACAAAAATGGTAACAAAAGGAGTCACGATAATATCCACTTTGGTTTCTTTCGAAATCAGCTTACCGACTTCAGCAGCCAAAATAGTAATAACCAGCACGGCCAATGGTCCACCAGCGCCTCCCAGAGCATTCGCTGCACCACCAACCGCAACCAGAGAAAACAGAACCAACGGCGGTGATTTCAGCGCGTAACCAATAGCAATTGCCATTGCTGCTCCAGTCGCAGAAGCCGCATAACCACCGGTCGTAACCAGAATTTCGATATCGAGTTTGGCCCCGATAGTTTTCATAATGGTGCCAATTAACAGCGAGGCAAACAGACCGTGAGCCATAGCTCCCAACGCGTTAATTGCATACAGCCTTAATGAAAGTTCAACGTTTTTCTTTTTTAAAAACGCATTAAATCCAGAAGCGGAAGCCTCTTGTGCTGACATAAACTCCTCCTTAAGTCACTCTGCATACTTTAAAAAATTGATTCGACAGGGAATAGAAAAGATCCGATGTTGATGGTACACAAAATACAAATTCAATCACAGAGATATATGAGGTGTTTAAGGAAGCAAATATAGTTTTATTAATCTACATCAGAACAGCAAACCTGATTTCGGCCATTATTTTTAGCTTCATACAAAGCCTTGTCAGATCGGATAGTCAGTTCATCTAACGTTTCATCGGCATTTTTCATTTCAGCAAGTCCAATGCTGGCAGTTACTGAAGCGCCCTTCATACATTTAAATGTTTCAGCCGCAAACAGAGAGCGAATCCTTTCTGCTGCGATCAAAGCTTGAGAAAGAGGTGTCTCGACAAAAAGGACAAGAAACTCTTCGCCTCCCCAACGACAAATATAGTCGGTATCACGGCAAGAAGTTTTCAATACAGTAGCCATAGTTTTTATCACTTCATCACCACACTCATGACCATAAGTATCATTTATTTTTTTAAAGTAATCTAAATCAATTAATGCAACAGTTAATTTGTTATATGTTCTTTTTATTCTTTTTTCTTCTAAATAAAATAACTCTTGTAATTTCCTGCGATTATAAAGACCTGTCAAAAAATCGGTATTAGCTAAGCCAGATAGTTTTTTATATAACATAGCATTGTGTAATACGAGTGAAATCTGTTCACCAAGATATTGAAGAAACTCTTTATCAAATAGCCCTTTTTTTATTTGATCAAGAGCATAGACAAGAGTAATTGCACCAATAATTTCATTTGATGCCATTAGAGGAATACTAACCAAATGAGTAACGCCTTTATCTTTAAATTCTTTTGATATTTCCTTATTTGGATAATCATCAACATTAACGATAACGACATCCTTTTGTTCAACAGCTATCCCTGATAACCCTTCCCCAAACTTCAACGTTTTTACCTGATTAATTGGTACGTCAAGTTCATTAAATATGTATGCCATTGTATGAGAATATTCACTATGGCCTTCATTTTTTAAGTAGATCGCCCCGGTAGGAACACCAAATGATTTACGAAGCACAGACTCTATAGACTTGTACAGACTGTGTAAATCCAGATGTTTTGCTGTATCGTTTAAAAATTCAAATAGATAGGTAAATCTGTCTTTGTCACATTTGAGAATTGCATTTTTTTCTCTCAAGGTTGCCTTGAACATTCCATTCAAAAACACACTATGATGAATAATTAAATATAAAAATGTAATGCTTGTTAATAAATTCCTATCAATAAGTGAATGGATACTAATTTCAGACTTATATTCAATTATCGTTATAATACTTCTTGCCAGAAAAAAGACACAGGAACAATAAAACAGCAGCCAAACTTCTTTAGAAACAAAAGAATAAAACCTACCAGTTTTAATCAGTAATACAAATATAAAAAACAAATACAACAAAAATATAATAAAAGAAAGTATTATAACTCTGGCACTGGTATTAAAATCAATAAATGTATAATAATAAAATCCAACACTAAAAAATAAAACAGTTAAAAAAATTATATATTTTTCATAATACACAGATTTAACTTCAAAATGTAACGCTGAAGACATCTGATAATAGTATCCGAGCAAAATAAATAGATTAGAAATAAATATAGATATCCAATAAGAGAAATAGCCTTGAGATAATAATAAGGCAATACCTAAAAAGATAAAAATGGAAGATATTCTCCATCGTTTCGCCACATCAATGTCAATATTGTTAGAAATCATGTACGTAAATACCGTATTAATTCCTAGTAAAATAGTTAGTGTTTCTAAAAGAGTTAAATTATCCATAATTATTATTCTTAATATCAACTATTTATATGAAATGACAAACATAAGTATAATAAAAAAACATCACTTTACCACACAAAAACCTTACCTAAGAATACTGTTGATTTCATGAATTTATCATAAACGCAAAAAGGCCCGCTCGAAGTCGAGCGGGCCTTTACTAAAGCGCAATTAAATGATTAATTAAGCTTCACGTATCTTCGCATGCATTTCCTGAACTGAAATAACCGATGCTTTAGGATCGGTTTTCTGTCCCATACAGGTTGCTAATGCTGCATTGATAGTAGTGGTGTAGTTCACTTTTTCAACCAGAGCACCGCGACGAAGAACTTTAGAATCTTCGATAGCCTGACGGCCCGCAGCAGTGTTGATGATGTAAGTGTACTCATTATTCTTAATACGGTCTAAGATATGAGGACGACCTTCATGAACCTTGTTGACCAAGCGAGGATTGATACCAGCTTCGCCCAGAGCAACTGCTGTACCGTGTGTTGCATCCAGATGATAACCAAGATCCAGCAGTTTCTTCGCTACATCGACGATACGGTGCTTATCACCTTCACGAACAGACAGAAGCGCACGGCCACCTTCCGGATAAACATTACCACATGCCAGTTCAGCTTTCGCAAATGCTTCAGCAAACGTATGACCAACACCCATAACTTCACCGGTAGAGCGCATTTCAGGGCCTAACAGTGGGTCAACACCAGGGAACTTGTTGAACGGCAACATAACTTCTTTAACTGAGAAGTATGGTGGAATGATTTCTTTGGTAAAACCTTGTTGTTCTAACGTTTGACCAACCATCACACGCGCTGCAATTTTCGCCAGCTGAGCACCGGTAGCTTTAGAAACGAACGGAACAGTACGTGCTGCACGAGGGTTTACTTCAATCAGATAAACTTCATTGTTCTTAACTGCGAACTGAGTATTCATCAGACCACGTACGCCAAGTTCAAATGCCAGTTTTTCTACCTGTTCACGCATCACATCCTGAATTTCTTTGCTTAAGGTATAAGCAGGAAGAGAACATGCAGAGTCACCAGAGTGAACACCAGCCTGTTCGATGTGTTCCATGATGCCGCCGATAACAACACGTTCACCATCACAGATAGCATCGATATCAACTTCAACCGCATCATCAAGGAAGTGATCCAGAAGGACAGGAGATTCATTAGACACACTTACCGCTTCGTTAAAGTAACGACGCAGGTCAGCTTCGTCATACACGATTTCCATCGCACGGCCACCAAGTACGTAGGATGGACGAACAACTAACGGGAAGCCGATTTCTTTTGACTTTTCAATCGCCTGTTCCATTGCTGTTACTGTTGCGTTTTCTGGCTGTAGTAAACCTAAACGGTCCACAGCTTGTTGGAAACGCTCACGGTCTTCCGCACGGTCGATAGCATCCGGACTGGTACCAATGATTGGCACACCAGCCGCTTCAAGTGCGCGAGCCAGTTTAAGCGGAGTCTGACCACCATACTGGACGATAACGCCTTTTGGTTTTTCAACACGAGCAATAGCCAGCACGTCTTCTAGAGTTACTGGTTCGAAGTACAGACGATCCGATGTGTCATAGTCGGTAGAAACTGTCTCAGGGTTACAGTTAACCATGATAGTTTCATAGCCATCTTCACGCAAAGCAAGAGAAGCATGCACACAGCAGTAGTCAAATTCGATACCCTGACCGATACGGTTTGGACCACCGCCCAGAACCATGATTTTATCTTTGTCTGTTGGGTTCGCTTCACACTCTTCATCATAAGATGAGTACATGTATGCTGTATCTGACGAAAACTCAGCAGCACAAGTGTCCACACGTTTGTAAACCGGGTGAATATTGTTTTGGTCACGCAGACGACGAATTTCACTTTCTGCAACACCAACCAGTTTAGACAGACGCGCATCAGAGAAACCTTTACGTTTTAGCTTACGTAAAACATCAGCTGTCAGGCCAGCAAAGCCTGTTGCATGTAATTCAGCTTCAAGCTTGATGATTTCTTCAATCTGAACCAGGAACCAACGGTCGATAGCGGTCAGCGCAAAGACATCTTCAACAGTCATCCCGGCACGGAATGCATCACCGATGTACCAGATACGCTCTGCACCAGCATCTTTAAGCTCGTGACGAATTGTAGTCATTGCATCCGGAGAATTAAGGTCAACGACTTCATCAAAACCGTAAGAACCCACTTCTAAACCACGTAATGCTTTTTGTAGAGATTCCTGCTGGTTACGACCAATTGCCATCACCTCACCAACCGATTTCATCTGTGTAGTCAGACGATCGTTTGCACCGGCAAATTTCTCGAAGTTAAAGCGAGGAATCTTAGTTACAACGTAGTCAATGGTTGGTTCAAATGAAGCAGGAGTCGCACCACCAGTAATGTCATTCATCAGTTCATCAAGAGTGAAACCAACAGCAAGTTTTGCTGCAACTTTCGCAATTGGGAAACCTGTTGCTTTAGAAGCAAGTGCTGACGAACGTGATACACGAGGGTTCATTTCAATGATAACCATACGGCCATCATCAGGATTAATACCGAATTGAACGTTGGAACCACCAGTTTCAACACCGATTTCACGCAGTACTGCGAGAGATGCATTACGCATCAACTGATATTCTTTATCAGTCAGTGTCTGAGCAGGTGCTACAGTGATTGAGTCACCAGTATGAATACCCATCGGGTCAAAGTTTTCGATTGAACAAATGATGATACAGTTGTCGTTCTTATCACGTACAACTTCCATCTCATATTCTTTCCAACCGATCAAAGATTCGTCGATTAACAGCTCATGTGTAGGTGAAAGGTCGAAGCCGCGGTGACAAATTTCATCGAACTCTTCTTTGTTATATGCGATACCACCACCGGTACCACCCATAGTGAAAGAAGGACGAATGATACATGGATAGCCAACCATTTCTAGCACTTTGTAAGCTTCTTCCATTGTTTTAGCTGTATCCGCTTTCGGACATGCTAAACCAATCGATTTCATCGCCTTATCAAAACGTGAACGGTCTTCAGCTTTATCGATAGCATCCGCAGTTGCACCGATCATTTCCACACCGAACTCTTTTAGGACACCGTACTTTTCAAGATCCAAAGCACAGTTCAGGGCAGTCTGGCCCCCCATTGTTGGTAAGATCGCATCTGGACTTTCTTTTTCGATAATCTTACGAACAACTTCCCATTGAATTGGTTCAATATAGGTGGCATCCGCCATGTCAGGGTCTGTCATGATGGTTGCTGGGTTCGAGTTAACCAGAATAACCCGATAACCTTCTTCACGAAGCGCTTTACACGCCTGTGCACCTGAATAGTCAAACTCACACGCCTGACCGATAACGATAGGACCAGCACCTAGAATAAGAATACTTTTTATGTCTGTACGTTTTGGCATTGTCTACTACTCCAGATTAAGCGCGGTGTTGTTTAATAAGTTCGATAAAGTGATCAAAAAGCGGAGCCGCATCATGTGGACCAGGGCTTGCTTCAGGGTGTCCCTGGAAGCTGAATGCAGGCTTATCTGTACGATGAATTCCCTGTAGAGAACCATCAAACAGAGATTTATGCGTTGCTTTTAAATTCTCAGGTAAAGAGGTTTCATCCGCCGCAAAACCATGGTTTTGCGAAGTAATCATAACCACATCACGATTCAGATCTTTCACCGGGTGGTTTGCACCGTGGTGACCAAACTTCATTTTCACAGTTTTAGCGCCAGAAGCTAATGCCAGAATTTGGTGTCCCAAACAGATACCAAATACTGGTAACCCTTTATCAAGGAATGTTTTTGTTGCCTCGATTGCGTAAGTACATGGTTCAGGATCACCAGGGCCATTGGATAAGAATACGCCATCCGGATTCATTGCCAGAACATCTTCCGCTGAGGTTTCAGCAGGAACGACTGTCAGGCGGCAACCACGGTCAACCAACATACGTAAAATGTTACGTTTTGCACCGAAATCATAAGCCACGACATGAAAAGGTAACTCACTGTCTTCTTTTACTTGAGGTAAACCACCTTCAAGTGACCAAGAGCCCTGTTTCCATTCATAAGCTTCTTTGGTTGTTACTACTTTGGCAAGGTCCATGCCTTTTAATCCGGGAAACTCTTTGGCTTTAGCTAAAGCTAATGCTTCATCCAGATTCTCACCCGCCATGATGCATCCGTTTTGAGCACCTTTCTCCCTTAAGATACGAGTCAGTTTTCTTGTATCGATATCTGCAATACCAACCACATTTTGTGATGAAAGATATTCAGAAAGAGATTGCTCAGAACGGAAGTTAGAAGCGATCAAAGGAAGATCACGAATAATTAGGCCTTGAGCATGAATGGCTGAAGATTCTTCATCTTCAGAATTAGTTCCGGTGTTTCCAATATGGGGATAAGTAAGAGTAACGATTTGTTGGGAATAGGAAGGATCAGTGAGGATTTCTTGGTACCCCGTCATCGAGGTATTAAAAACAACTTCACCAACGGAAATCCCATCTGCGCCAATGGATACCCCGTGGAACACTGTCCCATCTTCTAGGACTAACAGTGCTGATTTACTCAAGACAACCTCCAGAATAAAAATGCAAAAAAAGTGTATTAAACTGCAAATTTGCCTTCCTTTTCGCTAAATATTGATGTCATAGCGTACTTAGGACAAATTGGGCATATTCTAGGTTTTACCGTGATTCGTGTCAACATTCACTATTAAAGAAACTGTATTTTTTAGAGATTTATTCTCAATGACCTATAAAACTCGATAAAAGACTATCTTTACCTGCAACTTTTGACGATTTTGTGCTCAACATTGTGAATAAACACATTTCCACCTGTATACAGAAAGAATTTTAAATTAACAGGAAGAAAGTAATCGATATCGCAGGCCAGGTTATATGCTTTTTTATAAGCTTTATTCATTTTCTTATAACAATAGCGTTTTATAACAATAAAAGTGGGGCGAATCAGGAGAAAAAAGAGGAATTAATATAATTATGGTTGTAGTGATGAAAGCAAATGCGCCAACAGAGGTTAGCGCATAATTATTTATTTACAGTTCATTTAAACCCAACACATCAGTCATTGAGTAAAAACCTGGTTTTTTATCATTCAACCAAACAGCCGCTTTTACAGCACCGTTAGCAAAAGTCATACGATCTGTTGCTTTATGAGAAATTTCAACACGCTCACCTATATCGGCAAACATCGCTGTATGCTCACCAACAATATCGCCAGCACGGATAGTTGCAAAACCGATTTCATCACGACTTCTTTCACCTGTAATACCTTCTCGGGCATATACAGCAACATCACTTAATTTATTCCCCATAGCTCCGGCAATCGCTTCCCCCATACCGATAGCTGTTCCTGATGGTGCATCTACTTTATGACGGTGGTGAGCTTCAATAATCTCGATATCACAATAATCGCCCATAACTTTGGCTGCTTTTTCCAGTAATTTGAATACCAGATTAACACCAACGCTATAGTTGGGAGCCATTACAATAGGAATTTCCTGTGCTGCGGCATCGATTAACGCGCGTTCTTCATCACTAAAACCAGTTGTACCAATAACAAGTTTCTTATTATATTTTTTACATAGTTCCAAGTTTGATAAAGTACTTATTGGCGCAGTGAAGTCAATGATGACATCAAATTCATCAATCGCACTTTCTAATGAATCTACCAAAGTTACACCAAGATGCCCTTCAGCACATAGCTCACCGACATCAACACCGATCAATGAAGATTCAGGTCTTTCTGATCCCGCACCAACCTGTGCATTATCATTATGATGAGTAGCTTTTACTAAATTGCGGCCCATACGGCCGGCGGCTCCTGCAATCGCAATTTTAACCATTGCCTATTTCTCCATTTGAAACTAATGATGTGTGTTTCTCACACCTCATACTGCTTACAACTAAGCTAACAATATTCTTGTCATGTCACCAGTCATAAATCAATTAATTAAGCAAATTCTGTAATAACCCGCTTAACAATACTCATATTTGCTTCCGGGAAAGAATGTTCTGCCAATCTTTGCACATCAACCCATTTTCCTTGCTGACCTTCTTTTCCATATGGCTCATTTTCAAATTCACTAACTACTATAAAATCAAAAACCAACGCCTTATCCGAATAATCAAACTCAAGGTGTTCAAACACAGACTGACCAGTAACAAGAATTCCTACTTCTTCTTCCAGTTCGCGGCACATTGCCTGTTCAATACTTTCACCGGGCTCCACTTTTCCTCCGGGAAACTCCCACAGGCCACCTTTATGAACATGATCAGGCCGTTTGGTAATATAAACCTGGCTTTTCGCGGCATTAAATATAATGGCCGCTACAATATGAGTCCGTTTCATTAAACTTCTCAGCATTTACTATCAATCAAAAGCATTATTAATCAAAGCAGTCTAACGACAAATAACCGATAAAAAAAGAGCCGCTGTTTAAAAGCGACTCTGTTTTTTATCTTATCTTAAGCAATCTTACCGTGGCAGTGTTTATATTTTTTACCACTACCACATGGACAAGGATCGTTTCGGCCAACTTTACGTTCTCCACGAACGATTGGCTGATGAGCTCCATGTTCTGCTTCATCAACAAGCGCATTTTCTTGCTGATGCTGAGTCTGAGCCAGACGCGCAGCCTCTTCAGCCTGAATACGACGCTGCTCTTCCATCTGCTCAACTTCTTCCTGCTGCTGTACACGAACTTTAGAAAGAATAGAGATAACATCAAATTTCAGAGATTCCAGCATTTCTTCAAACAGTTCAAACGATTCACGTTTGTACTCTTGTTTCGGGTTTTTCTGAGCATAACCACGCAGATGAATACCCTGTCTTAAGTGATCCATTGCAGCAAGATGTTCTTTCCACAAGGTATCCAGTGTCTGAAGCATGACGGACTTTTCAAAATTGCGCAGCACGTCGGCAGTAACCACTTCTTCTTTTTGCTTATAGATAGCAACTGCCTCTGCCAGAATCATCTCACGCAGTGCTTCTTCAAACAGGTTATCATCTTCATCCAGCCAGGTCTGAATAGGAAGTTCCAGATCGAAATCGTGTTTCAGACGATCCTGCAACCCACTCACATTCCACATTTCTTCAAGTGACTGAGGTGGAATATATTCATCGATAACTGCCATGTAGACATCACTGCGGTTCTGTTCAATCATTTCGCTGATGTCATGAGCTTCGATCAATTCATCACGTAATTCATAAATAACTTTACGTTGGTCATTAGCGACATCATCGTATTCCAGAAGTTGTTTACGTATATCAAAGTTACGACTTTCAACTTTACGCTGAGCTTTTTCGATAGAACGTGAAAGCAATTTACTTTCGATAGCTTCACCTTCATCCATACCACTTTTGATCAGGTTAGCCATACGATCTGAAGTAAAGATACGTAATAGCGCATCTTCCATAGATAAGTAAAAACGGGTTGAACCAGCATCACCCTGACGACCAGAACGACCACGTAACTGGTTATCAATACGGCGAGATTCATGTCGTTCTGTACCGATAATATGCAAACCGCCCGCTTCTAACACTTTATCGTGTTCAGCCTGCCATGCAGCTTTAATTTCAGCAATTTGGTCTTCAGTTGGATTCTCCAACTGATCAACTTTGCTTTGCCAGCTACCACCTAACACAATATCGGTACCACGACCAGCCATGTTAGTTGCAATGGTAACCGCACCAGACATACCTGCTTCTGCTACAATTTCCGCTTCTTTTTCGTGGAACTTAGCGTTCAGTACATTATGTTTGATACCTGATTTTTTCAGTGCATTGGATAACAGCTCGGATTTTTCGATAGAAATAGTACCCACCAGACAAGGCTGTCCTAGCTGAACCTTTTCTTTGATATCTTCAATAATTGCGTTGAATTTTTCCGCTTCAGTACGATAAACCACATCTGGCATATCATTACGAATCATTGGTTTATTGGTTGGGATAACAACCGTATCTAAACCATAAATTTGCTGGAATTCAAATGCTTCAGTATCGGCAGTACCTGTCATACCAGACAGTTTTTCATACAAACGGAAATAATTCTGGAAAGTTATCGAAGCCAGCGTCTGGTTTTCATTTTGAATTTTAACGCCTTCTTTCGCTTCAACTGCCTGATGCAGGCCATCAGACCAGCGACGTCCAGGCATTGTACGACCAGTGTGTTCATCAACGATAACGACTTCACCTTTTTCACTAACAATGTAGTCAACATTTCGTTCAAACAACACATGAGCACGCAAAGCCGCATTAACGTGGTGCAACAACGCGATGTTAGTCGGAGAATACAGCGTATCACCTTCATTCATCAGACCATTTTTGACTAAAAGCTCTTCAACAAATTCCTGACCTGTTTCAGTCAGATAAACCTGTTTCGCTTTTTCATCAACCGTATAATGACCAGTACCGCGATATTCTTCGTCATCTTCTTTATCTTGTTTTTCAAGAGAAGGAATCAGCTTATTAATTTTAGTGTACAGTTCCGAACTGTCTTCTGCCGGACCAGAAATAATTAATGGGGTTCGTGCTTCATCGATTAAGATTGAGTCAACTTCATCGACGACCGCAAAGAAACGCTCACGCTGCACGCGGTCTTCTTTACGAAATGCCATATTATCTCTCAGATAATCAAAGCCAAACTCATTGTTGGTACCGTACAGAATATCTGCTTTATATGCTTCTTGCTTTTCAAAAGGCATCATACCAGGAACGTTAACGCCAACGGTCATACCTAAAAATTCGAAAAGAGGGCGGTTGGTTTCAGCATCACGTTTGGCCAGATAATCATTGACTGTCACAACGTGAACACCTTTGCCGGCAATACCATTTAGATAGGCAGGTAGAGTTGCAGTTAAAGTCTTACCTTCACCAGTACGCATCTCAGCAATTTGTGCTGAGTTAAGAACCATACCACCAATTAACTGCACATCGAAATGACGCATGCCATAAATACGTTTAGAGGCTTCTCTTACCGTAGCAAATGCTTCTGGTAACAGCTCGTCTAACGTTTCGCCTTGTTCATAACGTTGACGGAATTCAACCGTTTTCGCTTTTAATTCTTCGTCAGATAACGCTTCAAAAGTGGGCTCGTAATTATTGATCTGTTTTACAATTTTTCTCAGGCGTCGTAACGTTCGATCGTTACGGCTACCTACGATCTTAGTCAGTAGCTTAGTTATCATTTTACTATTATTCTCTCTATTTCTAGATCATCGGTGATCTATCATAAGCCATCAGTCTCTATCAGTTTTAAACTAAGTGTACTGAGTGAAATCATATACATCGGATATTGTGACAACTAATGGTCTTTTCAAGGCTAAATTCCGTTTTGTCCAATTTTGTAACTATTTTTTCTTACAGAAAAAGCTACTTGTTGTATCACGCAGGCAAAACAGTGATAAAATTCCTATTGTACCTGACTTTTCTGCGGTTCAATAGGAGTGAATGATGAGAGATCATCGCCCAACCTCTACTGGTGATTTATTATCCCAATCGAGGCTAAAAACAATTCAGGAGCATGCTGAGCAGGTTCATCAACTCACAACAGTCATTCGTTCTATATTACCCAAAGGAACAGAGGATTTTATTCGAGTGGCTAACATTCGTAATAATTACCTTCATCTGCAGGCTGCCAGCGCAGCAATAAAGATGAAAGTATCTTATGAACGACTGACTATTTTGAATTTCCTACGGTCGAATGGGTATGCAGGACTGATGGGACTCGATATTACTATCGATCCTACCATTTATAAATCAGCTAAAGATGAAACACAGCAAGACAACAATACCAGAGTTCCTGTCTCAGAAAATGCAGCAGCAATGCTTAAAATGATTGCAACCAATGCCAGCCCTAAAGTAAAAGCCCGCTTGGAAAATATTGCAAAACTGGCCGACAAAAACAAAAAAACCGGAGAATGAATCTCCGGTTTTTCTATAAAAATGATTAATTACGCAAGAACCATATTCAGGTCTGCAAATGTTGGGTCTGCAAACGCAACCGGTGCTCCGGTCTCTTCTTCGTAAGTAGCCCATTCCCAAGCTTCCTGATCAGCCAATAATGCCCGTAGTAATTGGTTATTCAGACCATGACCAGTTTTATACGCTCTTAACTCCCCAACAATAGAATGACCATCCATATACAGGTCACCAATCGCATCAAGAACTTTATGCGTTACAAATTCATTTCTGAAACGTAAACCTTCTTCATTCAGGATGCGGTATTCATCTAACACGATGGCACAGTCAAAACTGCCACCTAAACACAAGTTTTGTGATTGTAGATACTCAATATCTTTCATAAAACCAAATGTTCTTGCACGTGAAATATCTTTCACAAATGCTGTTGATGAGAAATCAAAAACCAAATGCTGTTGTTCTGAATCAATAGCAGGATGGTTAAATTCAATTTCGAAATCCATACGGAAACCATTAAATGGAACAAGTTCTGCCCATTTATCGCCGTCTTCGACACGAATTGGTTTTTTAACCCGAATGAATTTTTTCGGTGCAGTCTGCACCTCTATGCCCGCCTGCTGAAGCAAGAAGACAAATGGACTCGCACTGCCATCCATAATTGGAATTTCAGGCGCATCCACTTCAATAATTACGTTATCGATACCCACACCGGCAAGAGCAGCATTAAGGTGCTCAACCGTTGAAATCCGAATGCCTTCGTCATTAACTAAAGCTGTACATAACATAGTGTCACGCACTGATTCAGGAGCAACAGGAAAATCAACCGGCGGATTTAAATCGGTACGACGATATATCACTCCGGTATTTGCAGCTGCAGGGCGAAGAGTAAGCGTGACTTTACGACCAGAGTGTAAACCCACCCCAGTTGTTTTCACCATTTCTTTCAGAGTTCTTTGTCTGATCATCTACTTGCCTCAATATCAGTGCTACAAACGCAGTCCAATACTATATCTATAATATGGGCCGCGAATGTTATCATAAATTTGAGCCTTGTCAAATTTATGAATATTTTTTAATCAGCCTGACGACGTAAGAAAGCCGGAATATCTAAATAGCCACTTTCTTTTTCTTTTGGCACAGTATTCTGACCGCTTTGAGAAGAACCACTTACCACATCTGGCTGAGTTTTTGACTCTACTTTGGATGTATGCAAATTAGGTGCCGCTTTTTCTTCTACTTTTGCTGCCGGTTGACTAACTGTAGGTTGAGGAGCTACGGCCTGTGTTTGGGCTTTGCCGCCTGCAACTAAAGTAATGTCTGGTTTTCTTTCGTTACCAATACCAGTAGCAACAACAGTTACTCGAATTTCATCCGCCATATCAGGGTCTAAAGACGTACCGATAACAACAGTTGCATTGTCAGAAGCAAATGCTTTAACAGTATTACCTACTGTTTCAAACTCATCCAGACGCATGTCCAGACCAGCGGTGATGTTAACAAGAACACCACGAGCACCGGCAAGATCGATATCTTCAAGAAGTGGGCTGGAAATTGCCATCTCTGCCGCTTCTTCAGCACGGTCTTCACCGTTTGCCACACCGCTACCCATCATTGCATGACCCATCTCAGACATTACTGTTCTTACGTCAGCAAAGTCGACGTTGATCATACCCGGACGGGTAATCAGTTCTGCAATACCTTGAACTGCATTTTTCAATACATCATTCGCACTGGCAAAAGCTTCAAGAAGTGTAATTCCACGACCTAATACTTTTAATAGCTTTTCATTTGGAATGGTAATCAGTGAGTCCACATGTTTGGACAATTCATCAATACCCTGTTCAGCAAATGCTAAACGTTTTTTCCCTTCAAAGCTAAATGGCTTAGTAACAACAGCAACAGTAAGAACACCAAGTTCTTTAGCTACTTCTGCAATTACTGGAGCTGCACCTGTACCAGTACCGCCCCCCATTCCAGCTGCGATAAACACCATATCGGCGCCTTCAAGAACTTCTTTAATTCTATCTTTATCTTCTAGAGCTGCATCACGTCCAACTTGTGGGTTAGCACCTGCACCAAGACCTTTAGTGATATCACCACCAATTTGAATAACAGTGCTGACACTCATTTTGCGTAACGCCTGTGCATCGGTGTTAACGCTAATGAATTCCACACCCTCGATGGACTCACGCACCATGTGTTCTACGGCGTTACCACCGCCACCGCCAACTCCAACGACTTTAATTACTGCATCATCGGACATTTCCATCATCGGTTCAAACATGTGTTTTCTCCGTTTTCCCTGCAACTCAGGTTAAAACTCTTTTTGTATCCAATTACGCAAACGACCAAACAAACCTGAAACGGAAGATTGACGTTTTGGCGCACTATATTCAATTTCGTCATTTATCTGACTGTCTCTTGCGTAATGAAGTAAACCAACCGCCGTAGATTGATACGGCTCTTTTACATAATCAGTTAACCCACTAACATCTAGTGGTTTTCCTACGCGAACTTGATTGCGGAACACGCGTTCAGCGCATTCAACCAAACCTTCAATTTGTGCTGCCCCACCAGTGAGAACAACACCAGCTGCGAGATGATGCTTAATTCCCTCAGCTCTTAATTTTTCCTGTACCGAATCGATAGTCTGATTCACCAGTCCCATCAATTCTGTGTAACGAGGCTCGATAACCTCCGATAACGTCTGACGCTGTAAGCTTCTGGATGGACGACCACCAACGCTCGGAACGTTAACGGTATCATCTTTACTCACCAATTCACTTAATGCACAGCCAAATTTAACTTTGATTTCTTCAGCATCACTGATTGGTGTACCAAACGCAAACGCAATATCACTTGTCACAGCATTACCTGCATAAGAAAAGACTTCTGTATGCCTTAATGCTCCACCGGTCCAGATAGCAATATCCATCGTACCAGCGCCAATATCCACAACGCAAACACCAAGTTCACGTTCATCCTCTGTAATAACTGCATTACTTGCAGCCAAACCAGAGTAAACCAGCTGTTCAACTTTTAAGCCACAACGTTCAACAGCTTTAATGATATTTCTTGCCATATCATTATGACAAGTTATCAGATGAACACTAACTTCCATTCTTACGCCGGATAAACCAAGAGGGTTTTTAATGCCCTCCTGATAATCAATTGTAAATTCCTGCGGAATAACATGCAGAATTCGCTGTTCATCACCAATTTTTATGGATTTTGCCGTATGTATCGCACGATCCATATCTTCCTGCGAAACTTCTTCATCAGAGATGGTTCCCATCCCTTTCTCGATTCGACTTGCAATATGACGACCGGAAATAGATAAGAACACATTCGTAATCTGGCACTCTGCCATTAATTCAGCTTGATCAATTGCTCGCTGGACTGACTTAACGACAGATTCCAGATCATTAACCCCGCCTTTATCCATCCCTCTGGATGGACTTGTTCCTGCGCCAATAATATTTATCTGGCCATCAGGAAGTAATTCGCCGACAAGAGCTGATACGGTAGCAGTTCCTACATCCAGACCAACAATAATGTTGTCATCGGTCACTTTTGTCATCTGTACTCTCTTGTTCTAATTCTTGCTCTTGAAACCAACCAACCGCAGCACCAGTATCATATCTAAGATCGACATAGCTGATTTTATCCACTTTATCGCCAAAATCACGATATAAAAAAATAAAGCGGGCGATTCTTTCGTCTAATGAATCTTTTCCTAATTCTAGGCGAATTCCATTATTTAAAATAATTTGCCAGGCTCGACGTTCATTCAGAACCAAAGAAGATATATTTAATCCCAGCTTTAAAAACTCGGGATTATAATGCCTCCAGGCTTCTAATACTTC
Organism: uncultured Vibrio sp.; assembly: GCA_963676525.2. GTDB lineage: Bacteria > Pseudomonadota > Gammaproteobacteria > Enterobacterales > Vibrionaceae > Vibrio. The sequence goes on along the minus strand of CAXXNB010000011.1, from coordinate 170,549 downwards.
TGGAGCCGAATCTTCCGGGCCATAAAGTTTTACGTGTTCACCTTCTACTAAGCCTATATCACCATCAAATACAACGCCATGTTCATCAAGTAATGCATTACCATTCCAGATAGCCTGAACCTGATGTTCAGTTAAAAAGACTTTGATGGTATTCGGCCACTGCTTTCGTATCGCTGCATGTTCCACCCAGGGAATCGTCAACACGACTTTCTGCAGTGTATCTATATCCTGCGACATAAATGTCCCCACATGCTCCAGATTACTGAATGCATGTTGTACATCTTTCGCTGTCACATACTGTAAATTGCCCTGCAGAACCAATTTTGATAAAGGTAAACGCTGATCATCCCACATCCAGCTAATTGCTGAATAAAGAATTGCAGATATTAACAAAACAACAATAAGCAAAAATACCGCACCGCATGCATGCTGACGGACAAATACGGGTTCAGGACCCAGGCTTTTATTCATTACCGCTCTAGTCAAAGCCCACCGCCCCATTGTTAATTGTCAATTTGTAACCTTAATTCAAACGCAACAGAAGCAAAAGCAATCATTTTAACTAACAAATTATACTGAGGTATTAAAAAGTATCAAACATTGATATTTATAAATGTTCACTTAATACCAAGTTACTTCAGTTATGATACATAGCGCTTAATAATTAAACAGTCTTCATTTTCTCAATATTAAGTTCTAAAGCCGCTAATTGTCTTGCCACTTTGCCAACGTCACCAGCACCTTGCGTCAGAACAAGGTCACCATCCTGTAATACATTCGCTAAAATTGACGGTAACGCCTTGCTATCCTGGACAAAAATAGGGTCTATCTTACCTCTGCTGCGAATTGTCCGGCATAGTGATCGACTATCCGCACCTGCAATCGGTTTTTCTCCAGCAGGGTAAACGTCTAACATTAGCAATACATCAACGTTTTCCAGAATATTGGCAAAATCATCATACAAATCACGAGTACGGCTATAACGGTGTGGCTGGAAAATCATAACTAACCGTTTATCCGCCCAGCCATTTCTGGCCGCATTAATAGTTACACCCACTTCTGTTGGGTGATGACCATAATCATCCACCAGCATAACCTGACCATTTCCAGTATCAAATACACCCAGATGATCAAAGCGACGGCCAGTCCCCTGGGTATTTGCCATTGCATTCAAGATAGCGGTATCAGCAATATCATCTTCTGTTGCCACAGCGATTGCCGCAGCAGCATTTAACGCATTATGTCGACCAGGAATATTCAACGTAATATCGAGATTAGCATGCCCTTTTCGTACAATCGTGAAACGTCCACGTTGTCCATCCTGCTGATAATTTTCAACTCTGACATCGGCATCATCAGAAAAACCATAGGTGATAACCTGACGACTGACCCTAGGAATCAATTCACGAATAACAGGATCGTCAATGCATAAAATAGCCTGTCCATAGAACGGCAAATTATGTAAGAAATCGATAAACGTTTGTTTTAGCGTATCAAAATTACCGGAATAGGTATCCATATGATCCGCTTCGATATTCGTAATGATGCTAACCATTGGTTGTAGATGTAAAAACGAAGCATCACTTTCATCGGCTTCCGCAATTAAAATGCGGCTGGAACCTAAACGTGCATTCGTTCCTGCACTTTTGACCAGACCACCATTCACAAAGGTAGGATCCAAACCAGCTTCATTATAAATTTGCGTAACCAGCGCTGTAGTTGTCGTTTTTCCATGCGTCCCGGCCACAGCAATACCATGACGAAAACGCATGAGTTCAGCCAACATTTCCGCGCGGCGCACCACAGGAATTCGTTTTTCTTTTGCGGCAATTAATTCAGGATTATCCGGAGAAATAGCAGTCGAAACAACAACAGCACTAGCCTGTTCAATATTTTCAGCCTGGTGGCCGATATGAATAGTTGCGCCCAACTGAGATAAACGTTCAGTTACCGCATTAACCGCAATATCAGAACCGGTAATTTGGTACCCTTCATTAAGTAAGACTTCGGCAATACCACTCATCCCAGCACCACCAATACCGACAAAGTGGATGCATTTTACCCGGCGCATTTCAGGAACCATAGCGCGAATTTGAGCTAAATCTTGCTTATGTTTAATTGTCATTATTACTTCTCGTTTTCTGTTATTGCTTCGATTGCATCAGCAACAATAATATCAGCATTGTCTTTGGCTGCAGATTTCGCTTTCTTCGCCATTTCTAAAAGAGATTGTCGATCAAGATCCTGAATACTTCCAGCCAGTTTTTCTGTGGTTAATTCAGGTTGTTCAATCATAAATGCTGCGCCAAGCTCAATCAGATGATCAGCATTCAATGCCTGTTGTCTGTCTTTGTGCATAAATGGAATAAAGATAGCGGGAAGGCCTGCTGCAGATACTTCAGATACAGTTAATGCACCAGAACGGCATACGATCAAATCAGCCCATGCATATGCCTGAGCAACATCATCGATAAAGTCTGATACCTTAATTTCTGCACTGACCTTACACTCCTGATAACGCTTTTCAACCTCAGCAGCATTACCTTTTCCTGCCTGATGAAAAACCGTATAACCAGCAGCTAATTGCGCCATGGTTTCAGGTAAGGTCTGATTTAAGATTCTCGCCCCCTGACTGCCACCCATAACAAGAATACGAATTGGACCATCCCGGTCAACCAATCTGTCTTCAGGCAATGGTAATGTTACAACATCTTTTCTGACTGGATTTCCCACAACCTGTGCATCAGGAAAGGCACCTGGAAAGGCCTGAAATACTTTTCGGGCAATCTTAGCCAGCCATTGGTTAGTAAGACCAGCAACCGCATTTTGCTCATGCAAAACAACAGGGATTCCCATTAACCATGCTGCAATACCCCCAGGTCCGCTCACATAGCCCCCCATTCCTAATACGGCATCAGGCTTCCATTGCTTAAAATGCTTTCTTGCCTGAAGCACAGCACTAACAATCTGAAACGGTGCTTTAATTAAGCGGGTAAGACCTTGTCCACGAATCCCTTTAACGCGAATAAAATCAATTTCGATACCATGTTTTGGAACCAGTTCAGCTTCCATTCGATCCGCAGTACCAAGCCAGCGGATATCCCATCCACGTTGCTGAAGTTGTTCTGCCACAGCGAGTCCTGGAAAAACATGGCCTCCGGTTCCCCCGGCCATCACAAACAGTCTTTTATTTCTTTTCATCTTGTTCATTATCTATTTTGTAGCCGGCATCAGCCAGCCGACACTCGAAATCAATTCTTAGCAATATAGAAACAGCGACAGACATAATAATAAGACTTGAACCGCCATAACTAATCAAAGGCAACGTTAACCCTTTAGTAGGAACCATCCCTGCAGCTGCTCCCACATTGACCAATGTCTGAAACGCAAACCAGATGCCGATGCCAAAAGCTAAATAACCACCAAAAGGCCGGTCATGAGAAAATGCTTTTTTACCAATATATAGCGCCTTAAGCACTAAACAAAAAATTAAAACCAATACGGCAACAACGCCGACAAAACCTAATTCTTCAGCAATCACAGCAAAAACAAAGTCGGTATGAGCCTCAGGTAAATATTCCAGCTTTTGGATTGAATTACCCAGCCCCTGCCCAAACCACTCGCCCCGACCAAATGCCATCAAGGACTGAGTTAACTGATAACCACTACCAAAAGGATCTTCCCATGGATCGAGAAACGACGTAACACGTCTTACCCTATATGGCTCAGCCAGAATCAAGCCAATAACAGCGACAATTCCGGTCAACATTAAGGCAATAAACTGAGATAGCTTTGCTCCGGCGATAAACAACATACCGAACAAAGTAACCAGCATTACAACAACGGTACCTAAGTCAGGCTGAGATAACAGCAGCACAGCTAACAAAGCAAAGACAGCAATCGGTTTAATAAACCCACCAAAAAAGGTTTGTCGTACTTCGTCTTGTTTTCTGAGTAAATAACCGGACATGTAAACAAAGAGAGAAAGCTTAGCCACTTCTGCCGGTTGCAGATTGAACACCCCCAGAGGGATCCAACGGGATGCACCGTTTACAGAACGTCCGGCCACTAATACGATGGCTAACAGAACAAAGGAAACCACAAGCATCAGCGTGCTCATTTTAAGCCAGCGTTCTAATGGTATCTGTATGACAGCAGAAGATACTATCAGTGCAAGAACCAAAAATATGGCGTGACGGAACATGAAATGAAACGGTTGATCCGTTAAGCGATAACTGACGGGGAAAGAAGCAGAAGTAACCATCACCAAACCAATCAGCATCAGGCTCAATGAAATCCATACAAGTTGACGATCAAACAGAGCCTCTGGGCTTGGTGTCATAAACCAGTGTTTTAATGATGATATTCCTCTGCTAATCGACAACATGCTTTTACCTTAATTAAGCGTATTGATGAGCCAATTGCGTAAATGCATCACCTCTGGCCATAAAGTTTTTAAACTGATCCATACTTGCACATGCAGGTGACAACAGGACAATATCGCCTTCCACCAGCTTAGTGTGAATATCCTTTATGATATCTTCCATGGTTTCATAAAAACACGCTGAAGGATGTAAGTTCAGGAACTGCTGACCATCACGGCCAAAACAACACAATTTCACCCGATGCTTTTCCAAAACAGAAGCTAATGGAGAAAAATCCGCACCTTTACCCAAACCACCAACCAGCAGATATAAGGTTCCCTGATAAGTTAAACCTAACAATGCCGCTTCCGTACTCGCGACATTGGTTGCTTTCGAATCATTAATCCATAGGATACCGTTTTTGTCTTCGACTAACTGACAGCGATGTGTCAATCCGCGGTAAGACTTTAATGTATCCAGAACAGACGAGGTATCAATGTTAACTTGCTCTAACAACGCTAACACAGTAAGCACATTAGCCGCATTATGCTTACCGACTAAATTAAGCTGAGCTGTTTTCACCACAGGTTTTTGATGAGCAGTAACCCATTCTTCCCCATCAATTTCAGCAAGACAGAAATCACTCTCTTTTTCAATAGAGAATTTTACCACCTGCCTAAAAAATGAATCCGGCATGGTTGCCTGATCATCTTGATTAACAACAGCCGTTTCTGCACATTGAAAAATTCTTAGTTTTGCCTGTCGGTATGATTCCATTGAATCGTAGCGATCCATATGATCTTCCGACAGATTCAGGAAAGCGCCAGCTTTAACCGGAAGCGTTGCTGTTGTTTCAAGTTGAAAACTCGAAAGCTCAAGAACATACAAATCGTGGGGCTGATTAAGCAACTCTAAGGCCGGAACACCAATATTGCCTCCGACGCCCACACTTAACCCTGATGCACTTGCAAGAACACCGGTTAAATCCGTGACGGTACTTTTACCATTAGAACCTGTGATGGCTATAACGGGTTTGTCTACATGCCACGCAAACAACTCAATATCCCCGACAACTGGAATATCTTTTTGAATAACATTTTGAATTTCAGGAGTTGCCAAAGCAATTCCTGGGTTTACAACCACTAAATCAGCATCAAACAGCCAATCCGTGTTCCAGCCACCGGTAAACAGTTCAACGCTCTGAGGCAAATTATCCTTTCCGGGAGGCGACGGTCGGGTATCAATCACTTTTATCTCAATATCAGCATGAAATTTTTGCAGATAATTAACCACAGACAGGCCAGTAATACCTAACCCGACTACCACAACTTTATTGATACCTTGCCAATGTTCCATTTGCTTTAACTCAACCAGAGAAAATATTAACGAACTTTTAGTGTCGCCAAACCAATTAATACAAGAACGATAGAAATAATCCAGAAACGCACAATGACACGAGGTTCCGGCCATCCTTTCAGTTCATAGTGATGGTGAATCGGAGCCATTCTGAATATACGCTGCCCACGAAGTTTGTAAGAGCCAACCTGAAGAATAACAGACAAGGTTTCCATAACAAAAACCCCCCCCATAATCACTAATACGAACTCTTGTCTGACCAATACAGCAATCGTTCCTAATGCACCACCTAATGCAAGAGAGCCGACATCGCCCATAAACACCTGGGCAGGATAGGTATTGAACCACAGAAAGCCCAATCCTGCTCCGACCATCGCCGTACATACCACAGTGAGCTCAGAAGAGTATGAAATATAAGGAATGTGTAAATAAGCAGCAAAATTTACGTTACCCGTAGCCCAGGCAATAAAAGCAAAACCTGCGGAAACTAATACGGTTGGCATAATAGCCAGACCATCAAGACCATCCGTCAGATTGACAGCATTACTGGTACCAACGATAACGAAATAAGCCAACACAACATAGAATAATCCCAGTTGAGGCATAACATCTTTAAAAAATGGCACCACTAACTGAGTTGCAGCCGTATCGTGTCCATGCCAATAAAGTGCAAATGACACCACTAAAGCAATTGAGGACTGCCAAAAATACTTCCAGCGGGCAATCAGTCCGTCAGAATTTTTACGTACCACTTTACGGTAATCATCAACAAAACCGACTATGCCGTATCCCAGTAACACAGCGAGAACAGCCCAGACATAAGGATTGCTTAAATCAGTCCAAAGTAAAACGGTAATAAAAATTGACGCTAAGATCATCACACCGCCCATTGTCGGTGTGCCTCGTTTACTAAAATGAGATTCAGGGCCATCATTACGAACGACTTGCCCTATCTGTAATAGTTGTAACCGCTTGATTAAAATTGGTCCCATCCACAAAGAAAGCCCCAAAGCAGTTAAAATACTGGCAATGGCCCGGAACGACAGATATTCAAATAAGCGAAAAAATGACAAATATGGCTGAAGGAATTCTGCAAGCCAAATAATCATGAGTATTTCTCCCTTAGAGCAGCAACAATTTTACTCATACCAGTGCTATTAGCACCTTTAATTAACAGAGTATGTTGTTGATCTTTTTCTTTCAGTAGTTGCTGTTCAATATATTCTAGGATGTCTTGATGAGATGAAAAATGAATGCCGTGACACTCGTCACTGATCACTTTGGCATCATCTCCATACGTCAACACATGTTCAAAGTTAAATGGTGATGCATGTTTACCGACTTGTCTATGAAGTTCAAGGCTTTCTTTGCCTAACTCAGCCATATTTCCTAAAACTAACCATCTTTTTGCAGAAAAACGGCCTAAAAGCTCTACAGCCGCTTTCATGGCAGGAACACTGGCGTTGTAACTATCATCAATCAGTTTAATATTCCCGGAAAGTTGCTCAACAGCCACACGACCTTTCACATTCGCTAAATGAGATAATCCCCACTGAATGTCTTCATTGCTTGCCCCCATTTCTCTGGCAACCAGAGCTGCTGCCAAAGCATTCCCTACATTGTGCTCACCTACAATATTGAGTTTCACAGGAAAACGCTCATCAGAAAATATCACATCAAATTGAGCCTGAGCCTGTTCATCAACAATAATATTTTCAGCATGAACCGTGGCTTTAGCCGAATCAACCGAAAACGTTTTTACTGTTTTATTGGCCAGAACCGAGTCCCATAACGTTTCACCCTGACTGTCCAGATTAACAATTGCCGTCGCTCGTGGCTTTAGTCCCTGATAAATTTCACCCTTGGCTTGTTTCACACCATCAATCGAGCCAAAACCTTCCAGGTGCGCGGCCGCAACATTGTTTACCAGTGCAATATCCGGTTTCACTAATGCGGTTGTATATTTGATTTCACCGATATGATTAGCGCCCAACTCAATAATTGCGAAATCATCGCTTGGTTTAGATCGGAATAATGTCAGTGGTACACCAATGTCATTATTGAAATTACCCGAGGTAAATAACACACTACCTTTGCGGGATAAAATAGACGCGATCATTTCCTTTACGGTTGTTTTTCCGCAGCTTCCGGTGATCGCAACCGTTGGTGTCTGACACTGCTCATGTACCCAGGAAGATAATAATCCCATCGCTTTCCTGGTATCCTCTACGACAACATGAGGCAAGACACTGCTAATATTGGCGTTACCTTCCACCAAAGCAGCGACCGCACCATGTTCAATCGCATTAGCCAGAAAATCATGTCCATCAAACCGTTCGCCGCGCAACGCAATAAAAAGCCCGTTAGCTTCAAAATGACGAGAGTCTGTCGAAACAGAAGTAATGACTTTATCTTCACCAATTAGTTGCCCATTCGTCACCAGAGCAATTCGAGATAGTGGTAGTTCAATCATGATATTATCTCCAACAAAGTCATAGCGGATTCCCGGTCTGAATAGTGAGCCTTGTCTTCGCCAACAATTTGATAGTCTTCGTGCCCTTTGCCCGCAAGTAGAATAATGTCATTTGCTGATGCCTGATTTAAAGCAGCTTTCAGGGCATCAAACCGGGAATGAATAATAGTCGCGAGCTCAGGATGTTTCAGTCCGGCTAACATGTCCTGAACAATCTTCTCGGCAGACTCCGTTCGGGGGTTATCATCCGTAAGAATAACCTTATCCGCCAGTTGTTCGGCAACGTCTGCCATCATTGGACGTTTACCGGTATCTCTGTCGCCACCACACCCAAAAATTGCCCATAGTTTTCCATCACAATGAACACGAAGAGCCATTAACGCTTTTTCTAAAGCATCTGGTGTATGTGCGTAGTCGACCACGATTTTTGCCTGATTTGGACGTGAGAATAACTCCATACGGCCAATTACCGGATTTAATTTCGGTGCTGCTGCCAACAACGAATTCATATCCATACCTAATGCAAGCAAAGTAGCAAAACACAAAAACAAATTGGACGCATTAAATTCACCAATCAAAGGGGTTTTCAACACACCAAAGCCCCATTGGCCGTCAAAATGAATTTCTATTCCATGTTCGGTATACAGTGTTTTCGTTGCCCAGAGGGATTTTTTCTGGCCTGGTTCTGGTTCACATAAAGAAACCGCGATGGCATTAGGTAACGTTGCCATCCATGCTGAGCCTTCCTTATCATCAACATTTATAATGGCATGCTCACAATGATGAGCCGTAAACAGTGATTTCTTTGCCAGGGCATAAGAAGTCATATCACCGTGATAATCCAGATGATCCCGGCTCAGATTGGTAAATATACCGACTTTGAAAGGCAGTGCTTTTACTCGTCCCTGCGCCAGTCCATGAGACGACACTTCGATACTTGCAAATTCAGCCCCCTGCTGCTTATGCGCAGCCAATGTAGAAACAATTTCAATCGGACTTCCGGTGGTATTCTTCGCAGGAGATAACTGTTGCAGAAAACCATTACCAGTCGTCCCCATCACAGATGTTTTATGGCCAAGTAATTCTAACCACTGAGCGATTAACTGAGAAATCGTTGTTTTACCATTGGTTCCCGTTACCCCGATAATATTCAGATCTTCAAGTGGGTATAATCGCAGAGCTAATGCGGATAACACTTTATCCAGATGATAAAACGCAATAACGGGCGTTCCTGAGATAACGTTAACGGTTCCATGCTCTTGTTTGGTATCGGTCTGAGATAAAACCAACGTGGCACCTTGTTCTACCGCATTTTGAATAAATCGACGACCATCGACAACATGACCATTGATAGCAACAAACGTATCACCATTTTCTATCGTTCGGCTATCTAATTTCAGATTTGATACATTTAATTTTGCCAGAAGATCATCTTCAATCGTTAACCACGGAGCAACCAGCTCCGCTAAAGATACGCCAACTTTCATTCTTTCTTCCCAATACTAATTTTGGAATTTGTTTTCATCCGGAGTGACATTTAAGATCTGTAGCGCCCCTTTCATAATTTTCGAGAACACAGGACTGGCAACCAGACCACCGTAGAATTGATCCCCCTGAGGTTCATTCACGACAACTACCAAAGCGACACGAGGAGAACTGACAGGGGCCACCCCTGCAGTCAACGCAACATATTCATCACTATAACCACCAGCAGTCGCTTTACGGGATGTCCCGGTTTTGGCCGCAACACGATACCCAGGAACCGCGGCTCGAGTAGCAGTTCCTCCTTTCTGAGTTACGGTTTCCAGATATTCAAGTACCTGTTTCACATTCTGTTTACTGGCAACCTGAATAGAGAAATCGTCGTTATTATTAGATTTTATGATATGAATCGGCTCATATTTACCATAGTTACCCAACGTAGCATAAGCATGAACTAACTGAATGGGGGTGATAGATAAACCATAGCCAAATGCCAGCGTGGCAATTTCAAACTTAGACCAACGACGACGAATAGGGAAGATCCCCGTCGTTTCACCGATCAGATTCAAACCAGATACTTCACCAAGGCCAACAGAATTATACATTTTCAACAGGCTTTCAATTTGCATTTTCAATGCCAGTTTGGCCACCCCGATATTACTGGATTTCTGCAGGATTTGTTGTAAGGTTGCATGGGCTAACGGCACGTCATCTCGTACCCGACTACCACCAATACGGAAAATACCATTCTCAGTGTTAATCACTGATTTATCATTGGCAACGCCTTCTTCCAGAGCATTAAGTACTACGAACGGTTTCACCGTTGATCCCGGCTCGATTGCATCCGTAATCACCCGATTACGCATTTTAAAACTTTGTAAATCAGAACGGTTATTGGGGTTATAAGATGGTGCATTTACCATCGCCAAAACCGCCCCAGTTTTAACATCGAGCATCACGGCTGATGCGGAGGTCGCACGAAAATCCGCAGCCGCCTGTTTCACGGCTCTATATGCTAATGCCTGAAGTCGCTGATCAATGGTCAGCTCAATATCTTTCCCTTCCTGACGTTTTTCCAGAGAAATATTTTCAACCACATGACCGTAACGATCTTTACGAATAACCTGCTTTCCTGGTTCACCGGTCAGCCATTTGTCATAACTGCGTTCTACACCTTCCAGACCATGCCCATCGATACCTGTCACACCAACTAAATGAGCACTGATTTCACCGGATGGATAATAACGTTTTGATTCTGCTTTAAGTCCGATACCGCTCAATTTAAGTTCGCGGACATATTTGGCCATGGCGGGGTTAACCTGACGTTGCAAATAAACGAAACGACGCTTTTGGTTTTGCTGAATCTTTTGAATTAACTCTTTCCGATCCAATCCCAACACATCAGCAAGGGCATACCAACGTTTTACGTCTTTTAATTCATCGTTTTTTACAATCGTTGCAGGATCGGCCCAGACAGCCTGAACAGGCACACTGACCGCCAGAGGTTCTCCATTGCGGTCTGAAATAATCCCCCGGGCAGAAGGAAGGGTTTTGGCCCGGATAGAACGTAAGTCACCTTCATGAATCAGGTTATCCGGCTGAATAATCTGAATATAGGCCACACGACCAACAAGCGATGCAAAAGCCAGAAAAACAAAAAATACAATTACGTAGAATCGCCAACGAATAAAAATACTTTTATCTTCAGTTTGTTTGGGGTCTGCTTTCTTTGGATGAGACTTATTTTTCATGGTTGGGAGATTATCACTTCTTTATCAGCATCTGGTCGTGTCATATCCAGCTCTTTTTTCGCCATTTCTTCAACACGACTATGTTCAGAAAGCGCAGTTTCTTCAATAAGTAGATTCCGCCACTCGTTATCCAGACGATCCCTTTCCATCATTTCCTGTTCATTTTTAGAAACAGCCTGCCGGGTTTGATGTGTCGAAAACACAACCCCCATGGCACTCGCAAAAAGCAGTATCATAAGTACCAGAGGTCCCCGGCCAACAAAGATAAGATCTTTTGCAATTAATTTAGCTAAATTGGGATAACGAGACTGCTGAAACATTAAATTTTTTCCGCTACCCGTAATACTGAACTTCTTGAACGAGGATTCATGTCAATTTCTTCTTTAGATGGCTTAGTCGCTTTACCAACCAGCGTTAACTTAGCGCTGCCTAAAGCTTTAATCTGTTCATCCGTCAAAGGAAGACCATGAGGAATTTCCGGACCTTTACTTTCCTTACGCATAAAACGTTTTACCATCCGGTCTTCCAGAGAATGGAAACTGATAACGGATAATCGACCTTCCGGAGCAAGCACTGCTAATGCACCTTTCAACGCAACATCAATTTCTTCCAGTTCGCTGTTTATATAAATTCGAAATGCCTGGAAAGTACGTGTTGCCGGGTGTTTTTTCTCTTTAAAGCTTTTCGGTGCAGCTTCAGAAATCAGCTTCGCCAACTGCCCGGTACGAGTTAAAGGTTCGTTTTCTTCATTTTCCCGATAAGCTACGATCGCTTTTGCGATACGTCGGGCGTGTTTATCTTCACCAAATTCACGAATAACCCAGGTAATATCATCCAGTTCAGCTTCTTGTAACCATTCTGATACTGATATACCAGAGGTTGGATCCATTCTCATATCTAACGGACCGTCTTTCATAAAGCTGAAGCCACGATCAGCGTCATCTAACTGAGGCGACGACACCCCCAGATCAAACAACACACCATCTACCTGATTAATCAGATCATACTCTTGTGCATAGCGTTCAATACCGGAAAACGGACCATGAATGATCGTAAAACGCGGATCATCAATTTTCTTAGCTTCTTCGATAGCCTGAGGATCTCTGTCGATACTAAACAAACGACCATTCGGTCCAAGCTTAGATAAGATGACCCGACTATGACCACCGCGGCCGAAAGTACCATCGATATAAGTACCATCCGGTTTAATTGCTAACCCATCGATTGATTCATTCAAAAGTACAGAAATATGTTTGAAAGCTTGCGTCATTTTGTTCTCGTTGCACTAAAAAGGCATATAGCGACTTATGGTATTAGAATGATAGCATCAGAGCCAGTAATTCAGCTCCAGAGATGTAATTTTTCACCAAGTTTAAAGGATTTGACACATTTATCGTCAGCAAAAAGCAAAACAAGCAGGAATAAATACCATGGAAAGTAAAAAGTCTTCGTCATCATAGTCATCTGACATAACTCCTTATCAATATCTCTTCAAAATAGATGCTTTTTCAGCTTCCAGTTTTTCAATCTGGCTGTCGATTTCTTTAATTCGCCGTTTGTCATAAGCGCTGATTTTGGCTGGTGAGATAAATACGGCACAGGCACGAAGGGAATCGGCCGTATGCTGAGTAAAACCCCGTAATAACACAGAGTAATCTTCAATCACGGATTTGTGTTTATTATGCACCCTGACTAATACTTCATGACCCGCTTTAGACTGAGCAATAAACTGTCTCATTTGAGCAACATTGCTTTTATCTAACGCGACATACCCGGCATTATCAGAATTAACAAATAATTTCGCCGCAAATGCTAATGGTGCGTGGTTATCAACTTTTAGCTTTAAATACACCAGTCTGTCTGCAGATGTAATATGTTTTTCAATATGAAAGGTCACCATAAATTTAAGATCCCCTTCTTTTGAGACATCACAGCGGGTTCCTATCTGTCGTAACGGATTAACCGTATACTCAATTTGATTATTGGCATATTTGATATTATCGCTGTCTGGTAACGTATACTGAATCTGCGACCAGCCATTAGCCATATACATGGCCTCATGGGTAAATTCATCCACACTTTTTTTACTGCGCCATACCTGATCAAATTGTTCACCGGCTCCCCAGGATAAAGCCGGTATAAGAGACAGTATAATGAATATCAGTATCTTCATTTAGATGCATAATTTATTGCTGATAGAAGACATTATAGTTGGTTGGGGGAAATAATTTTTGTATATAAGAGATTACTAAGAAAGGATGTTATTGAGATCACTGAAAGTTTAACGAAAAAAGAAAACGCTTAACTTCCAGTGATAATTTAGAAGTAATAACCAAACTAAATATCAGAGTTGGTATATAAACATAATGACGTTATTTTTTACTATAGCGACGACGCCAGGCACCAAAACTCAATAATCCCATACCAAATATTGCCAAAGAGGATGGTTCAGGTACATCTGTAGTTGTAGTAACTGTAGCCCACGTAAGATTAACACTATTAACTTGGCTATTCCAAGTAAACCAAGCATTGTTATCATAACCAATCCAACTCACAGCATCACTTAGCCAAGTGTTTGTACTAATATCGTAATCACCAATATCTACTAACGTGGTTAAATCTACCGTTTCACTCTCTGTATTGTTAGAGCCATCGAAAGTTAGCAATTCACTAAATTCCAAAACACCATCATAATTAGTGTCTTCTCCAGTAAAAGAACCACTTCCCCACCAACTATCAGAATCAGAAACTACATAAGATACAGATATGACACCTGCATTTGCTAAACCAGGTAAACAGCACGCCAATAACGCTATTAGTGTAATTATTTTTTTCATGGTGTAAGTATCCTTACCAATATTTTAAGTTGCACATTTCTAACCAAAAGCGGCAAGCACTAAGCAATAAACATTCCACCATTAAAAATCATACACTTATGATAACAATTCAAACAGTTACACTAAAAATAATGAAAATTTGTAAAAAAAAATGACAAGTTTTTTTATGAATAAAATCAATTAAATACACTTTATCCATCTATGTAATTGATTTATATAAACTTCACACTAAACAATGACGATGTAAAAAAGTCTGACAGGATTTATACAATGAATGAACAGATTGAATTGACTAAGTTTTTATTGGATAAACAAGAGATAATAAGATGTTTCACAAAGAAGTTTAACCACTCAACCGACAAATGATTAAAAAACAAACACTTAAATCAATTTCTGGTCAATTTCCGTTGTTTCTTAACTTTTAATGAGTAAACTAACAATAGTGCTAAGTATGTGCAACATCAAAGATAATCAAAAGGAATAAAATGAAAAAGGTTAGTTTACTAGCAATGTCAATTGCCACTGTCCTTAGTGGTTGTGGTGGGTCGGATTCCAGCAGTACCAGTGCAGGAACAACAATAACGGGTCAGGATGGTTACTACGTCAATGCCCTTGTCTTTGATGACATAGATAAAGATGGTGTTCTGGATATCGGTGAAGACACTATTTATGGCTTAACAAACGAAAGTGGGCAAATCACTCTCCCTTCAGGCACAAACATTCAAGGCTATCTGGCTTTACAGGTTCTTGTCGCTGGTGGGGATGTTCAAAATTCGCTTATCAACTCTGATTCTGAAACTTATACCGATGATACCTACACAATAGACAGCGATTATCCGGATACGGGACTGGATGAAGAAATTGTGCTTCGCACTTCTGCGTCAATTGATTCAAATACGGTGACCGCCGTTGTGAACCCTATCACCGACGCAGTAGCAATCCTGGTTGCCAACGGAGCAACTCAAGAGGCAGCAGAAGAGACTATTGCAAATGGATTAGATATCGACACCTCAGAACTATATACCGACTATATCGCTAGTGAACAAAATAAAACCCATAAAGCAGCTCAAATATTAGCATCAGCAAAAGCCAGCCAAAGCAATTACGAAGTGGCATTAGGAAGCAGTGCCTCATCAATCCTATCCGAAGTAAAAGATGCAGCAGGTACAGCTGTGGAGGCAGACGAAGCAGCTGCCAACGATGATGATGACACTAATGACGATGACGTTAATGTTCCGTCACTCACCCTTTCTTCTAATGGCAGTGGTGGTTATGCCGCAGTTACTATTGATAACATTAAAGCATCTGTTGATGCCAAAGTATTGAACGATATTCAAACGAAACTTAATGAGATAGGTGCAACTGAAGGTGGCTCTATTTCATGGAATTATAGTAACGTTCAAAACTATTCTGTAACGGACTCTGACGGTATTATTCTTGTTTATTCGCTATTCAGCGACAACGATATGGGTAATGTTCCTACCCAGGACATTACCGTGGATTATGACGGAACAGATGAATCGGGTGTTACCATTGCGATTAGCGGCACTGGTAGAGATACCGTATTAACTATTTCCTCCAATGAAATCCTTACCAATGAAGATATTCATTTCGTTCTGAAGATGGATGATTTAGACGCAAACAGCAATCCTGTTGGTACTGTTCTTTCTGCCTTCACCATACCGGTTACCCCAGTTACTCACTCACCAGTTGTTGACGCTGACGTAAAATCCAGTATTCAGGACAGTATGGATAGCTGGGCACTTACTCTGGACGAATCCTTCAGTAAGAGCTTTAGTGTCGGTAGCCTATTTACCGACGAAGATGGTGACGCGCTTACTTATACAGCAAGCAATACAGCAGGACTGACTGTCGAAGTGTCAAATGGATTAGTTATTATTTCTGGGGCACCAAGTCAATCAGGCTCAGGTCAAACTTTGTCCGTGACCGCTTCTGATGGTGACCATGAAACAACTGAAAAATTCACCTTGCCAACAATTGAGGGTGATGACAGTGATACTGCTGATAGCGGCATTCAACAACTATTAAACAACACTTGGTATGTTGTTGAACATGGTTCAGATGATGGTGATGATAGTACCACTAACTACACCCGCATTTGGTGTGATACCGTTCGCTTTGAAGATGGTATTGTTTATGGTAATGAGAGAAGCATTGATAATCTAGGCACCTGTGATGCAACCGCGGATACACAATGGTATAACGGTACTTATACTGTCGACGGCGACACTCTTGTAGCGACTTTTACAGAGGATGGGGAAGAGGAAACAATTGTTTACTCACTTAAAGAAGACAGTATGCCAGGTAATTCAATTTCACCTGGAGCCCTAACTGTTCTTCAAACAAACCCTGCTGAAGAAAGTGGAAGTATGGATAAATACGAACTTTACACTTACTACGCTTCCCAAACTGATGCAGAAGCTCGTATCAAGATCGACTCAAATGCTGAAGCAAGTGACCGTCACTTCCCTATGTGGCTTCCCGCAGAAAGCGATGATGAATACCAACTTGGCTCTGTCGATGTGACACTTACCGACACAGAAAACGGCGTAGAAGTGGGTGACGCTGATATCTATTTCAATCCGGCAGAAGGCGGCTCAATCACTTGTGACGATATTGAAGAGTTCTATTACGGATTCTCGTTGATCAGTAAAACATCAAATAACAGTGACCCTATTCAACTTTGGGGGGGGTGTATTGATAAAACTGAAGACGATGGTACTCAATATGCGGTAATCGACTTTGATTTCGATAGTAATGAAAATGTTGATCTGGAAGAAGGCGTAACTTACGCAATTTTAGCGACCCCGAAATCCGAAATGAGTCAATATATTGAAACCATCAAATTCAGTCTTGAATGGACCGGTCAAGGCAATAACGACTAGTCGGAGTCTGCTATTGGCCAAGATACAATAAGCCTAATTTACAACATGGCTTTCCTAAATCCCTCGATATTTTCGGGGGATTTTTTTAACTTGGATTCAGGCTAAATTCTCTCAACCAATAGTTGATCTACTTCTATAGCTGAAGACATTTGAAATACTTTGGTGAATAACAGGGAGATATGAAGAGTTATAACGGATAACTTTGGGAACGCGATAACAGAAGTAGTAAATACCATTCCGTTGGTAGGTATATGGCAGCTTACGTTTCTCAGTTTGTAGCACAAATTGTTTCACAAGGGCCTCGCATTAGCTGCGAGGCCCTTGTGAATACAATAGGTGGAATTGACATATAAGCCGGGTTCTGTACCACTTGCGTGGCAGTAGCCATTCCTCTAGGCCAGCAATCGCTCACTGGCTCAAGCAACCTACCCGCTTCTCGAACGCGAGCAACGCTATGCGGAAGCCTATTTGGTCTTGCTCCGGGTGGAGTTTACCTTGCTACGAACTGTTGCCAGCCGCACGGTGCGCTCTTACCGCACCCTTTCACCCTTACCTGTACCCGAAGGCCATCGGCGGTCTTCTCTCTGCTGCACTTGTCGTAAGCTTGCGCTCCCCAGGCGTTACCTGGCACCCTGCTCTATGGAGCCCGGACTTTCCTCCCCCTTATCAGTCTCCCCAGTACAAGACTAAGGGACATCAATAAGGCAGCGACTACCCAGTCAACTCCGGGGCGGATTGTATAGGGAATAGTACCCGGTGTCTAGCAAAGCCATTCACACCATCAACAACCGCACAAAAATACAGCACTTCCCACCTGAATCCTGAATCCTGAATCCTGAATCCTGAATCCTGAATCCTGAATCCTTTTTAGTCTAAATTCTCCAACCCCCATTTATAGAGCGCATTTTTTTTCAGATTATAAATTTCCGCCACCGCTGCCGCCGCTTTTTTCAGCGGCAGTGATTTAACCAGAATACCTAATGCACGTGTTGCTTCTGCAGAAAGCTCTTCTTCCTCAGAGTTTCTGTAACCGTGGATCAGAATTACCATTTCACCTCTACGGCGATTTTCGTCTTCTTCCATCCATGGGATCAATTCTCCGAGAGGCATCCCCTGAATGGTTTCAAATGTTTTGGTCAGCTCTCTCGCAATCACAACATCTCTGTCAGGACCTAATACGTCGAGCATATCTTCAAGCGACTGCATGATTCGATGAGGTGACTCGTAAAAAATACAGGTTCGTTCTACCTGGATAATTTCATTGAGTTTGTCTTTACGCGCTTTCGTCTTTGGTGGGAAAAAGCCTTCAAAACTAAAACGATCAGACGGAAGACCTGCCGCACTCAAGGCCGTAATGACAGCGCAAGCGCCCGGTAAGGGCACAACTTTTACACCCGCCTGACGACACCGATTCACAAGATGGTATCCTGGATCACTAATTAATGGGGTCCCTGCATCAGATACTAACGCAATTGATTGCCCTGACAGTAGTCGTTCGACTAGAATATCAGCTTTCTCTTGTTCATTATGATCATGCAATGAAAACGTTTTGGTTTGAATATTGAAGTGAGATAATAATTTTCCGGTATGCCGGGTGTCTTCAGCAGCAACAAGGTCAACTGAGCTTAATACATCTAAAGCTCTTTGAGTGATGTCACCTAAATTACCGATAGGAGTCGGCACAATATATAAGATCGAGCTCTCCTGCTGAAAAGTTTTATTATCTGTCATTTGTTTACCATCAATTCAAAGATTATTATAAAGTTAATTACACCGGAAAAAGTTATCAGCTCAGTGCTATGAAAAAACGAATCAAACTAAGCGTAACACGCACATTAGCTCCTGTCGCCCTTGCGATGTCAATCGCAGCGTGTACATCCAACGCACCGTTGAGAAACACTGTCGACATTACCCAGGCTCCAACCCAGAGTGCACAGTCTTATCTGGTTAAAGCAGATAGCAGTCAGGGAACATTACAGAATGACTGGTTAATCATGGCATTAAAGGCAGCCGTCCAGACGGGTGATTATGCAGAAGCCAACCTACTTTTAATTCGTTTAAACAAAGCACCACTAAACGATAGCCAAAGCGCAGAACGACAATTAGCTAATGCGCATTTTTTAATGTTACGTGGACAGGATCAAGCGGCATTAGAACAACTCGCGTTCAAGCCCTGGTGGAAACTATCCGATTCCCAGTGGCTGGCATTCTACCAGACAAAGGCTCAAATCAGTACGAAGTTAGAAAACTGGTTTGAAGCCGCAAAATCACTCGTTCATGTCTATGATTTGACGGATGATCCAGATGAACAACAACAGCTCGCAGAACAAATCTGGGCTTCATTAGATCACTATTCAGAGGCTGAAGTTACAGAACTTACCGTAGAACCCAACGAAGAAGAACTTGATGGATGGATCCAACTAGCTATTTATACTAAAACCCTCAATCGCAGTTTATCTCAACTGAAAAATACCCTGATTAAGTGGCTGGAAGAAAATCCAACACACCCGGCAGCTATTCACCAACCTGAAGGGATAACTTCAATTTTGTCGTTAGAAGTATCCGTACCACTACACACGGCACTATTGTTACCGATTAGTGGTAAGTTCTCACAGCAGGCCCAATTAATCCGCGATGGATTCATGTTCTCTTTAATGAATGACCACACCAGAGATCCGAATGCAACCTTAACGATTATCGATACCAACTCGGAGCCAATGGAGCAAATTGAAAGCCAACTGGAAAACTCAAAGATTGATTTTGTTGTTGGTCCGCTGATTAAAGAAAATGTGTTAAAGCTTAAAGAAATTGAGAAAAATAGAAATCACCCACTCTCAATGCTGGCTCTTAACATTCCCGATAAGATCGATTCATCTGAAGACACCTGCTATTTTGCCTTGTCACCAGAGCAGGAAGCAAATCAGGCGGCAAAACATCTGTTTATGAAAGGCTATCGCTACCCGCTAATTCTTGCTCCGAACAATTCATTCGGACAACGGGTTACTAACGCTTTCGATTCTGAATGGTCTAAGTACAGTAAAAACTCGGTAGCTGTCTCAAACTTTAATGATAAGCACAAATTACAGAAAGATATTAATAATGTTTTTGGTTTGAAAGCAAGCCAGCAAAACATTGCTCAGATGCAATCATTACTGGGGATAACACTAGAATCTCAACCTCGTAGTCGCCGTGATGTCGACGCGGTTTATATTGTTGCTAACAGTGGTGAATTAACCCTGATTAAACCATTCATCGAAGTAGCCATTAACCCAGATACAACACCACCGAAATTGTTTTCCAGCTCCCGTAGCAATAGTGGTAAAAAACAATATGAAGATTTAAGTGGTGTCGCTTATAGTGATATTCCGCTGCTTATTGAACCTAAAGCAGATGTTGCGCAGCAATTAAATACTTTATGGCCAAAAGAATCATTTGCAGAAAAACGCCTCAAAGCAATGGGAATGGATGCGTATCAGTTGCTTATGGAACTTCCACAGATGAAAGTGGTCGAAGGTTATCAGGTTGATGGTGAAACCGGAAAACTCAGTATTGATGATCAATGTGTTGTCCAAAGAGAACTGAGTTGGGGAGAACATGAGTCTCTTTAACTCGACGAAGGCCATTGGCTCCAACTATGAACAGACCGCTTTATCTTATCTGATAAGTCAGGGGTTAAAGCCTGTCGCCCGAAACTTTAACTGTCGGGGCGGAGAGTTGGATCTGATAATGAGAGATAAACAGGCTTTTGTTTTTGTTGAAGTCAAATACAGAAAAAACCAGTTGCATGGACATGCAGCGGAAGCTGTTACTCCGACAAAAACAAGAAGACTGATAAAAGCCTCGACCGTTTGGTTAATGAAAAATGGCTACTCGTTCTATGACACCGAATTCAGATTTGATGTGATTGCCATTCATGATGAAGGTAATCACATCGAATGGTTTAAAAACGCAATAACTCAGGATTAAACAATGCTGGATAGCATTAAAGCAAGTTTTACAGAAAGTATTCAAATCCAGATAGCAGCTGCAGAGGCATTACCCGATGTCATCACTCATGCCGCTCAGGCTATGGTCGCTCAACTTCTGAATGGCAGTAAAATCCTATGCTGTGGTAATGGTGGTTCGGCTGCCAATGCACAACAATTTTCTGCTTGTTTAATAAACCGTTTTGAAACAGAAAGGCCAAGCCTTCCTGCTATTACGTTAACATCTGACAATATAACCATGACAGCGGTTGCCAATGACTACAACTATCAGGAAATATTTGCCAAACAAGTCAGAGCGCTTGGACAACCCGGTGATATTCTATTAGCGATATCAACCAGTGGTAATAGTCAAAATATTATTAAGGCCATGGAAGCCGCAGTAACTCGGGATATGACCATCATTGCCTTAACCGGTAAAGATGGCGGGGAAATGGCCGGACTACTTGGTGAAAACGATGTAGAGATACGAATTCCATCTCATCGAACAGCTCGTATCCATGAAGTTCATATGGTCACTCTGCACTGTTTATGTGATCTGATTGATCAAGTGTTATTTCCAACCCATGAAGAATAGAAAATGAAAAACTTAACCCTAATAATAACAATTAGTTTAGTTCTGATGCTATCCGGATGTGTGGGACTATTTATCGCCGGAACCGCAACAACCGTTAATCTGGTTACCGACCCCAGAACAACCCAAGAAATCTGGGATGATAATTATATTGAAGCCGAAATCACTGGTATTGTAAAAAAACCACCTTACCGAGGTAAAACCCGCATTAATGCCAGCTCATTTCGTGGTTCGGTTATACTAATGGGCCAGTCCCCTGATGAAGCCTTGCTAGAATCTCTGGAAAAAGATGTACGTGATGTAAAAGGCGTTACCGACATATATGATCAGGTTCGAATCAAAGAACCGTTACCAGCGCTGGCAATTGGTGAAGACAGTGTCATTACCACTAAAGTAAAAACCAAACTGCTGACCAGCAATGAGTTAAGCGGTGTAAAAGTTAAAGTTATCACTGAAGATAAAGAAGTCTTTTTACTTGGCTATGTAACCCACAAACATGCAGAAATAGCGACAAACATTGCGCGTAACGTTTCTGGTGTGAAAAAAGTTATCAGAGCATTTCAATATGATGATTAATTAGGCTTAATTCCCAGAAACTAAAAAGCAGCTTCTCAGCTGCTTTTTTATTATCACTTTATTACTTAATGACCCGTAAACTTGGTTTACCTTTCGGAGGTCTAGTAGGTTCAGATGGATCACCTGAATCTGATGCATCAGCCGCTGATTCACTGGCAATCGTTAACGACACGTCTGATTCATCACTATCAGAGCTGTTGTCTGTTTCGTTTTGCTCTGCAACTTCCAGCTCAGAAATATAGGCATCTTCAGGCTCAAACATCGTTCCCGCACCATTTTCTCGGGCATAAACTGCCTGAACAGCATATAAAGGAACGATGACTGTATGAGGTTTGCCACTGAAACGAGCATTGAAACGAACCTCATCATTCCCCAGTTCAAGGTTTCCAACCGCACGAGGAGCCACATTTAAAATAATCTGACCATCTTGTACAAATTCCATTGGAACCCGAACTCCGGGCAGTGTTGCATCCACAACAAGATGAGGCGTCAGATCATTATCTAGTAACCAATCGTAAAACGCTCTCAACATATATGGGCGTCGAGGAGTCATTTGAGAAATATTCATGCTATCACCCACTAACGAGCTAAACGCATTTCTCTTTCAGCTTCAGTCAATGAAGCTAAGAATGAATCACGTTCAAAGACACGATTCATATAAACTTTAAGCTCTTTAGAACCCGGACCAACGAGTTCAATACCCAATACAGGTAAACGCCATAGTAACGGAGCTAAATAGCAATCCACCAGGCTGAACTCTTCACTCATGAAATATTCGAACTCAGCAAATACAGGTGCAAGAGTTAGTAGATCAGTACGAAGTCTGTTCCGTGCGGTTTCTGCTTCTTCAGCACTGCCATTAATGATTTTATAAGCCAATGAATACCAGTTTCTTTCGATACGGTAGATCATTAAACGACTGTTACCACGAGCAACAGGGTAAACAGGCATTAATGGTGGGTGTGGAAAACGCTCATCAAGATATTCCATGATGATCTTTGAATCATAAAGCGCTAATTCACGATCAACTAAAGTAGGAACTGATTTATATGGATTTAGCTCAATAAGTTCCGTAGGTAGGTTTAATTCATCTACCAACTCAACTTCAACACTAACACCTTTTTCAGCCAGAACAATTCGTACCTGGTGACTATACAAATCAGATGCACTTGAGAATAAAGTCATCACAGAACGTTTATTGGCAGCTACAGCCATGGAGCCCTCCAGCACACATACAATATAGAACCGACACTCAAACGGGTATCAGTAGTTATTCAGAAATAAAAAAATAGCATAGTATAGTAGCATAATTACTGCACACCACGCCAATTTTCTTTCAGAAGAATAGGAAAACAACTTGATAAAAAAGAACAATGAATGGAAATCAAGAAATGAAATTCAATAGATAAAATAAAAGCTCGGCATAAGCCGAGCTTTCCAATCGTATCGAACAATACTCTGCGGATAATCTTTCGGAAAAGATTAACGTTTAGAGAATTGAGGACGACGACGTGCTTTACGTAGACCAACTTTCTTACGTTCAACACAACGAGCATCACGAGTAACATAACCCGCAGCACGTAGAGCTGGACGTAGAGATTCGTCGTATTCCATAAGAGCGCGAGTGATACCGTGACGGATAGCACCAGCTTGACCAGAGATACCACCACCAGAAACAGTGATGTATAGGTCTAGTTTCTCAGTCATTTCTACTAGCTCAAGAGGTTGTTGAACAACCATGCGAGCTGTTGGACGACCGAAGTACTCTTCAAGGCTACGCTTGTTGATTACGATGTTGCCGCTGCCTGGTTTAATGAAAACACGTGCAGCTGAGCTTTTGCGACGGCCTGTGCCGTAGTATTGATTCTCTGCCATTTTCGAAATCCCCGATTAGATGTCTAGTACTTTTGGTTGTTGAGCAGCATGGTTGTGCTCAGCGCCAGCGTAAACTTTTAGCTTACGGTACATAGCACGGCCTAGAGGACCACGTGGTAGCATACCTTTAACCGCTAGCTCGATTACCATTTCTGGCTTATGATCAATCAGTTTATCAAAAGTGATTGATTTGATGCCGCCAGGGAATTCAGAGTGACGGTAGTAAGTTTTAGCAGCTGCTTTGTTACCTGTTACGGTAACTTTCTCTGCGTTGATAACAACGATATAATCGCCAGTGTCAACGTGAGGAGTGTATTCAGCTTTATGCTTGCCACGTAGGCGAGATGCAATTTCACTTGCTAGACGGCCAAGAGTTTTACCTTCAGCGTCTACAACATACCAGTCACGTTTTACAGTTTCTGGTTTAGCAACGAAAGTTTTCATGCTAATAATAACCCGTTAATTTAAATTTACACTTCAAGGAGCTTTCGCTCCCACTGTCTAAGAGCCCATACATCACCCCTTCGAGTGTTGGCACTCTCGGCTAAAAAGCCTGCAGTAACGGTGGGTCGCAGGATTATAGAGAAGAGAGAGGAAAAAATCACCTCTTTTTGTATAATTTCTTTGAATTTCTTTTGTTAATCACAGTTATTTTTTTAAAACCCGACTCATATCATCGTTTAGGTAACATAAGAATTTATAAAATGGGATGTAGGTAATACGCACTATAATAGACACTCTTATCCACTTTATTGGCACCAAAACTCATAGTAATATGTCTGATATGCATGTATGACTTTTAAGTAATACGCATGTTAAATAAAACATAATAAGGAGCGCTTATATGCCCTGGATTTACGCCATTATAGGTCTTTTAGTAGGTTGTGTCGTCGGCGTTGTAGTTTCCCGAATCACAACTCCGCAGAACAAAAATCAGAAAACTCTGCAAAAAGAGTTAGACAGCACTAAATTCGCTCTGGAACAGCAGAGACAAGAACTTGCTGACCATTTTGCGCAAACAGCAGAAATGCTCGATACAATCGGAAAGGATTACACTAAGCTTTATCAACATCTTGCCAAAACTTCTCAAGAGCTTATTCCTAATCTTCCGGAACAAGACAATCCATTTGTTAAAACAGCAGCAAAACATAATAAATCCAGTGTTACACCTATTGCGCACAATCATGACATTAGTGAGCCCGACTCAGAAGATGAACACCAACCAAAAGATTACGCTAACGGTGCAACCGGCCTATTAAAAAACGAAGAAATACAAATAATTAACTCAAAAGAAATGGTGAACGTACAAGCGAATTAAAATTTTTTTGTGAACTTTGCAAAGGTTTTTGAGTCTTAATTCTCGTCTCTGCCGTTGAAGTTATCCAGTTACGCACATATATGGATTAACATCAGGCAACCCAATACCAGAGGAGTTTTAGGATGAAAAAGCCTTTGCTTGCATTAACCGCCTTATCATTATGTCTTAGTTCAATTATTACACCAATATCGGCATCTGCAGCCCTTCCTCTTACTGTAGATGGAGAACAGGTTCCAAGTCTCGCTCCTATGTTGGAGCATGTCACTCCCGCAGTTGTCAGTATTGCCGTTGAAGGAACCCAAGTTTCTCATCAGAAAATTCCGGAACAATTCCGTTTCTTTTTCGGACCAGATTTTCCTACAGAGCAACTACAGGAAAGACCATTCAAAGCGTTAGGATCCGGCGTCATCATTGACTCGAAAAAAGGTTATGTAGTTACCAATTACCACGTAATCAACAGTGCAACACAAATCAAAGTTAAACTGCACGATGGCCGCGAATACAAAGCAAAACTTGTCGGTGGCGACAAGATGTCCGATATCGCCCTAATCCAGCTTGAAGACGCAAACAATCTTACTCAGATTAAAATTGCCGATTCAGATACAATCCGGGTTGGTGATTTTTCCGTTGCTATTGGTAACCCATTCGGCCTCGGACAAACTGTGACGTCAGGTATCATTTCAGCATTAGGCAGAAGTGGCCTGAATATAGAAAATTTTGAAAACTTCATTCAAACCGATGCAGCAATTAACAGCGGTAACTCAGGTGGTGCCCTGGTGAATCTGAACGGAGAGCTTATCGGTATCAATACCGCGATATTGGGCCCGAATGGTGGTAACGTTGGAATTGGCTTTGCTATCCCATCCAATATGATGAAAAACCTCACCGAACAGATTCTGCAATATGGTGAAGTCAAGCGAGGCATGCTTGGCGTTCAGGGTGGAGAAGTAACCTCAGAACTTGCTCAGGCTATGGGCTATAAATCCAGCAAAGGGGCCTTTATCAGCCAGGTAGTTCCTGATAGTGCTGCCGATAAAGCCGGATTAAAAGCGGGCGATATTATTATCTCTATCAATGGTAAAGATATTGAAACCTTTGCAGAATTAAGAGCAAAAGTAGCCACACTGGGGGCAGGTAAAAAGGTGTCTCTGGGAATCCTGCGTGATGGAGATCAGAAAACCTTCGACGTCACATTAGGTGAGCAGAACGAAACCAAAACTCAGGCAGACAGCTTACATGAAGGTCTGGCGGGTGCTGAATTAGCCAATTCTACTCCAGCAGATCCTATTGAAGGTGTCAAAGTTGTTACTGTCAAAAAAGACTCACTGGCAGCACAATATCAACTTAAGAAAGACGATATTATCATCGGTGTGAACCGTCAGAGAATTAAAAATATCGCCCAACTGCGCAAAGTGTTAGAAAAAACACAAGGAGTGCTTGCTCTTAATATTCAGCGAGGAGACAGAACAATTTACCTTGTCATCCGTTAAATCGCCCTAAATTACTACTGAATTGGGCTATTCTTTTCCACTAGCCCATTTTCTCCTAAAGAAGGTAATGCTATTCTCCCTATGTAATTGTTCTTTCGTATAAGATCTGCGACTGGGGAGAATATGCTTCGCTATTTAATTCGTTCAATCGTTCTGGGGCTTGTGACAGCTATTATTGTCATTGCAGCTGTTCCATCTTTGAGACAGCATGTATTCTCCGTAATTGAACGTCATGAACCAGAAAATATTCAGTCTCTGCAAATCACGTTTAATGAAGCGGTTCGCAAAGCAGCCCCTGCCGTGGTCAATATTTATAGCCGTAAGTACACAGAAAACGACCGACGCAAGCTCTCCACTCAAGGCTTAGGATCGGGTGTGATAGTCAGTGCCAAAGGCTACATAATTACTAACTACCATGTAATAGCTCAGGCCGATCAGATTATTGTTGCCCTTCAGGACGGTCGTGTAGCAGCTGCTCAACTTGTTGGCAAAGATCAACGCAGCGATATTGCCATATTGCGTATTGATGGTAATAACCTGCCGGTGATCCCTCTGAATCAAAACTACTCACCACAGGTTGGCGATGTTGTTCTGGCTATCGGTAACCCCTATAACCTGGGACAAACAACGACCTTTGGCATTATTTCCGCGACAGGTCGTTCTTCTATCAGTACAGATGGCAGACAGTCTTTTATCCAGACCGATGCGGCTATCAATAAAGGTAACTCCGGCGGTGCATTAGTAAATACACAGGGAGAATTAGTCGGTATTAATACCGCGTCATTTCAACAAGCCACTGATTTAGAAACCTATGGGATCTCATTTGCTATCCCCTATAAACTTGCTAATAAGATCATGCAAAAGATCATCGCTGATGGACGAGTCATCCGTGGATACATTGGAATCGACGGACAGGATATTAATACCGTCACATCAAGATTACTGGGTAATGAACACATAGGTGGCATTGTAGTTTTAGGCGTGGATCCTAATGGTCCCGCAGCACATGCCGGATTTAAAACCAAAGATATTATTATTCGGATTGATGGACATAAAGTGGAAGGACGTCAAAGTGTAATGGATATAGTCACCGACTTACGTCCCGGCACAACAGTAAACGTCATTGTTATACGGGATGGTAAAGAATTAACTCTTCCGGTCACCGTTGCTGAAGATAATCGTGACGCGTACCAGAGTTCAAATGAACTGAAAGAGAAATAGAATGATTTATCGGAAAAATAAACGGAGCCATCTGGCTCCGTTTATTTTTATGAGAACGCTAGTGTTAGCATTACTTTTTAGCAAGCTTCTCTTTGATACGAGCCGCTTTACCAGAACGTTCACGTAGGTAGTACAACTTGGCACGACGTACTGCACCACGACGTTTCACTTCAATGCTATCCACAACTGGAGAGTGAGTTTGGAACGTACGCTCTACACCTTCACCGTTAGAAATTTTACGAACAGTGAATGCAGAGTGAAGACCACGATTACGAACGCCAATTACAACGCCTTCAAACGCCTGTAGACGCTCACGCTCACCTTCTTTTACTTTAACCTGAACGACAACAGTGTCACCCGGTGCAAAAGTAGGTAGGTCTTGCTTCATTTGCTCTTCTTCAAGAGCTTTGATGATATTACTCATTTTTAAATTTCCTAGAATAAACTGATACTAAAATAAATAGGTTACTTGGTTTGGTTTTCTTTAATAAACTCAACCAGTAATTGTTCCTGTTCGTCAGTCAGAGCTAGGTTTTCCAGGAGCTCTGGTCTTCTTAGCCAAGTTCGGCCTAACGATTGTTTCAATCGCCAGCGACGAATATCACGATGATTACCGGATTTAAGAACCTTTGGTACCTCAGCCCCATCCAATATTTCAGGACGAGTATAATGAGGACAATCCAATAAGCCATTTGCAAAAGAATCTTCTTCTGCTGACGCAAAATCACCTAACACTCCAGGAATAAACCGGGAGGCAGCATCAATGAGCGTCATGGCAGGTATCTCACCACCCGTCATTACAAAATCCCCAATTGACCATTCTTCATCAACTTCTGATTCTATAATGCGTTCATCTACCCCTTCATAGCGACCACAAATTAAAACCAGGTTTTCATTTGTAGCCAGCTCTTCAACTCCCTGCTGGTCGAGTTTTCGACCCTGAGGAGAAAGGTATATGACTTTCGTCTTTCCGGGAGCAGCCTTTTTGGCAGCATGAATGGCATCACGTAAAGGTTGAACCATCATCAACATACCAGGACCGCCACCGTAAGGCTTATCATCAACAGTACGATGTTTATCGTGAGTGAAATCTCTCGGATTCCACGTATCTATTGATAGTAACCCTTTTTTTACCGCTTGACCTGTTACCCCAAAATCAGTAACAGAACGGAACATTTCAGGAAAAAGGCTAATAACGCCAACCCACATGTCTAACTCGCTCTGTTGGGGAATAAATTAAAATCCAGGATCCCAGTCAACTTCGATCCGTTGAGCTTCGCGATCAACATTTTTGATCACTTGCTCTTCAAGGAACGGAATTAATCGTTCCTTCTGCCCAAAAGCATCTTTTAAGTTAGCTTTCACCACCAAAACATCGTTTGAGCCGGTTTCCATGATGTCTATCACCTCACCGAGGTTATAACCATTCATCGTAACAACCTGCATCCCAAACAACTCTCGCCAGTAGAATTCATCTTCTGACAGTTCAGGAAGTGAACCTGGATCGATAGCAATTTCAATGTTAGTCAGAAGATTCGCATCTTCTCTAATGTCTAACCCAGTCAGCTTTGCAACTAAACCTTTGTTATGACGTTTCCAACTTTCAATATTGTATTCAACCCATTCTCCTTTATGCTTTACATACCAAGGAGAATAACTAAAAATGCTTTCAGCGTTGTCTGTATAGGAAAAAACTTTAAGCCAGCCACGAATGCCATAAGTAGCACCAAACTTACCTACAACAATTTTTTCGCCTTGCTCACTCATGGTTTCTTTACCTTTCACCGACATAAACTAGTCACTATTTCAGAACAATAAATAGAATTAAGCCGCTGCTTGAGCGTCTTTAACTAGCTTAGCTACGCGATCAGATACAGTCGCGCCTTGACCAACCCAGTGATTAACACGGTCTAGGTCCAGACGTAGGCCTTCTTCCTGACCACGAGCTGTAGGGTTAAAGAAACCTACTTTCTCGATGAAACGGCCAGTTGCTGAATTACGGCTATCTGCTACAACAATTTGATAAAATGGACGCTTTTTAGCGCCGTGACGTGCCAAACGAATGGTTACCATATCGTCCTCTTTTTTGCTTTCTCAATAATAAAATTAACCCCAATAACCGCTTATAAAAAAAACAGTTTGGGGTCTCGTGCCAATTTAAAGCCCCGGAATTTTACTCTTATCCGAGGCTATTGCAAGGTTTTTAGCCACTTTTCAACCAATACATAGAACGCCATTCTTTATAGATGGCGTTCAACCTATTGAATTACTAACTAATACCCTGAAATTTGCTTATTAACGACCAAACGGATTAAAACCGCCACCCATCATACCCTGCATATTACGCATCATGCCTTTCATGCCACCTTTCTGCATTTTTTTCATCATTTTCTGCATTTGGGTAAACTGCTTAAGTAAACGGTTAACATCCTGCACCTGAGTGCCAGAACCCGCAGCAATGCGTTTTTTTCTGGAACCTTTAATTAATTCCGGATGCTCACGTTCTTTCATGGTCATGGAGCTGATCATCGCTTCCATTTGTTTGAACATTCTGTCATCAACTTTATCTTTAATGTCAGTAGGTAATTTAGACATTCCCGGAAGTTTGTCTAACATCCCCATCATGCCACCCATATTCTGCATCTGACCCAGCTGTTCACGAAAATCTTCAAGATCAAAACCTTTTTTCTCTTTGAATTTCTTCGCAAGTTTTTCCGCTTTGTCCTGATCAACGTTGCGCTGGATATCTTCGATAAGAGAAAGAACATCCCCCATCCCCAATATTCGGGACGCGACACGATCTGGATGGAATGGTTCTAATGCATCTGTTTTTTCACCAATACCTAAAAATTTAATCGGCTTACCGGTAATATAACGAACAGACAGTGCTGCACCACCCCGGGCATCACCATCAACTTTAGTTAAGATTACACCGGTTAATGGCAGTGCATCACCAAAGGCTTTGGCTGTATTGGCCGCATCCTGCCCCGTCATCGCATCAACAACAAATAATGTTTCGACAGGGTCAATCGCTGAATGAAGAGACTGAATCTCACTCATCATCTCTTCATCAATCGCCAGTCGGCCGGCAGTATCGACAATCAGTACGTCATAAAATTTGCGTTTTGCATGATCAACCGCAGCATTTGCGATATCGATTGGTTTTTGATCCGGAGATGAAGGGAAGAAATCCGCACCAACATCCGCAGCCAATGTTTCCAACTGTTTGATCGCAGCAGGACGATAAACGTCAGCAGAAACAACCAGTACTTTTTTCTTTTCAACTTCCTGAAGTTGTTTAGCCAGTTTACCTACACTGGTTGTTTTACCAGCCCCCTGCAAACCAGCCATCAAAATGACTGCCGGTGGCTGCGCGGCTAAATTAAGGGCTTCATTTGATTCCCCCATTACCGTTTCCAGTTCAGACTGAACCAGTTTTATAAATTCTTGACCAGGAGTCAGAGACTTAGAAACCTCAAGACCCACAGCTTTTTCTTTTACCCGGTTGATAAATTCCCGGATAACAGGTAAAGCAACATCGGCTTCTAAAAGCGCCATGCGGACTTCACGCAGGGCTTCTTTAATATTGTCTGCTGTCAGACGACCTTTACCACTGATATTCTTCAGCGTTTGGGATAAACGATCGGTTAAATTCTCAAACATCTTGCTTCTCTACGCGATACGGCGATAAATATATGCGAGTATACCTTAGCCAGGTTAATAGTCATACCCGTTGTCGTCCTTCATTATCGCAAAACTTCACGGTAAGGATCAAATAAGCCTGTTTGTTCTGTTTTAATCAAAAACAAAATCAAAGATAATCAACATAGCCCTGAACCACTTAGCAGGTTATAATTCGATTCAGTACAAATAATTTTTATGAGAGATATGGACGATATCATTGCAATAGCATCATCTGTTTTTTATTTAATCGCTATTGCCACAATTATCCCGGGAATACTAAATCAGGTTGGAATAAAAACCAGAACGGTATTTCTTTGTGCAACGATAGCTCTGTTTTTTCATGGTTGGTCATTAAGTGATCTAATTCTACACAGTAATGGGCAGAATTTGAGTATTCTGAATGTTGCCTCTCTGGTTAGTTTTATCATTACCCTTTCCTTAACCATCGCTACAATAAAGATACGTTTGTGGTTTATGTTACCGATTGTTTATGCTTTCTCTGCAATCAATCTGGCCACCGCAGCTTTTGTTCCTGGCAGCTTTATGACTCACCTGGAGCATAAAACTGAACTGCTGATACACATTTCACTGGCACTGGCCTCGTATGCAACCTTAATTATTGGTGCTCTTTACGCTATTCAAATAGCCTGGTTAGATCACAAATTAAAAAATAAAAAAGCATTAGCAATTAATCCTAATCTACCGCCGTTAATGATGGTTGAAAGACAACTGTTCCGTATTCTTTTATTCGGAAACCTGCTGCTGACAGCGACTCTGGTAACAGGATTTGTCTATATCGAAGAAGTTTTCTCAAAAGGCAATATGCATAAAGGCATCCTGTCATTTATTGCCTGGATTATTTTCTCAATTCTGCTTTGGGGACACTATCAAAAAGGCTGGAGAGGCCGTCGAATCACGTGGTTAACCATATTAGGTACATTTGTATTAACACTTGCTTACTTTGGTAACCGTTTTGTACGTGAGTTTATTCTTAGTTAATGATAAAAATAGGTTTTCTCTGTTTATATTAAAGAATAAGAGTAAACATTAGTTAAAACATATAAGGAAATACTTAATTTTGGACGATATATCAACGGGTATATTATTTGCTCTACTTGCGTGTCTCATCGTAATTTCTGGTTATTTTTCTGGTTCAGAAACCGGGATGATGTCTCTGAACCGTTATCGCTTAAAACATCTGGCGAAAACGGGGAATAAAGGAGCAAAACGCGTCGAAAAGCTGCTTTCCAGACCGGACAAACTTATCGGACTGATCCTGATTGGTAATAACCTGGTTAATATTCTTGCTTCTGCAATCGCAACCATCATTGGTATGCGTTTATATGGTGATTATGGCGTAGCTATCGCCACAGGTGTATTAACACTGGTCATCCTTGTTTTTGCGGAAGTAACACCAAAAACTCTGGCTGCTATTTATCCAGAAAAAGTATCGTACGCCAGCAGTTTAATACTGGTGGTATTAATGAAATTGCTGTCTCCACTGGTTATCTTTGTTAACTGTATAACCAATGGTTTTATTAGATTACTGGGTTTATCTGTACACCACTCAGTTGAGGACAGTCTTAGCTCAGAAGAGCTTCGCACAGTGGTTAATGAAGCAGGCGGCCTGATACCAAAACGTCACCAGGATATGCTGCTATCTATTCTGGATTTAGAACACGTAACCGTTAACGATATTATGATTCCCCGCAACGAAATTACCGGAATCAATATCAATGATGACTGGAAATCGATTGTCCGTCAGATAACCCATTCGGCCCATGGACGTTTAGTCCTGTACCGGGATAACATCGATGAAGTTGTTGGTATCCTGAAACTACGGGATGCTTTTCGCATCATGCTGGAAAAGAATGAAGTGAATAAAGAAACCCTGCTTCGTGCCGCTGACGAAGTCTATTTCATTCCGGAATCTACACCACTCAATGTTCAGTTGTTAAAATTCCAACGTAATAAAGAACGTATCGGCCTTATTGTTGATGAGTACGGTGATATCAATGGATTAATCACCCTTGAAGATATTCTGGAAGAAATTGTTGGTGAATTCACCACCTCAATGCAGCCAAGCCTGGCAGAAGAGATTACTCCACAAGTAGATGGTAGCTTTATCATTGAAGGCAGTGCCAATATCCGCGATATCAATAAAAGTCTGCGTTGGAAACTTCCCACAAATGGTCCAAGAACCCTGAATGGTTTGATATTAGAACATCTGGAAGATATACCAGAAACAAAACTGAGTGTCAGAATTTCGGGTCATGCTATGGAAATCATGGGAATTGAAGAAAATCGGATTTCTCAGGTAAAAGTGTATCCGGGAAAGAAAAAGGGGTGATGTGAGGGATTCAGGATTCAGGATTCAGGATTCAGGATTCAGGATTCAGGATTCAGGATTCAGGATTCAGGATTCAGGATTCAGGAACTATGAAAATTAAAAGCTTGGTTGAACACCAAGCTTTTTTTATTGAAAACAAAAACTAATCCAAAATTAGTGAACTTTTAATTCATTCAGCATTGATTCAGGAAGAGCCAATTCATCGTTTTTATTAACAGCGATACCAGCTGCAATCACTTTCTTAGCAATCTCTTTTGCTTCTTCAAGCGAATGCATGGTGGCTGTTCCACACTGATAAATATTTAATTCAGGAATTTTATCCTGGCTTTCAACGGTTAATACATCATTCATAGATGCTAACCAGGCATCAGCAACTTGCTGTTCGCTCGGTGTACCAATCAGGCTCATGTAAAAACCAGTACGACATCCCATCGGTGAAATATCAATGATTTCCACATCACTACCATTCAGATGTGCACGCATAAAACCAGCGTATAAATGCTCTAAAGTATGAATACCTTTTTCAGAAAGGATATCTTTATTCGGCACAGTAAAACGCAAATCAAAAACAGTAATAGTGTCACCTTTAGGTGTTGTCATTTTTTTAGCAACACGTACTGCTGGTGCGTTCATACGAGTATGATCAACAGTAAAACTATCTAGTAATGGCATACTTTTCTCCATTTCAGCCGGTTAGAAAAACCAGCTACGATTATCATCAAGCTCCTGGCGGCATTGTTTTAATTGCCACCCATAATCTTTAGCCTGCTGTTCAACCCGACGGGCCACAGTCATCACAGAACGCTTGGAAAGATAGGTTTTGTTACGATATCCACCTTTCCCTTCATGATAAGCTAAATACTGATTATAGGTATCCCACATAGAGATGCCTAAAGCTTTGTTAGTCTCCCTAGTATACCAGCCTATAAACATCAGGGAATCAGAAAAATCATCCCGGCTTCCACCATAGTCTGTCGCTTTCTGAAAATCTTCCCAGGCCGGATCCTGTGCCTGCGCATACCCATATGCACTACTAACCCGACCAAAAGGAATAAAACCAAGTAAATAATCTTTGGGAGGAAGGGCATCGTGTCGAAACGAGCTTTCTTGCCTCACAAATGCCATCGCTATCTGAATGGGAGTTCCCCATTCTTCATTCATTTCTAACGCATCTTCATACCAGTCTGGATTTTCACGGAAAACAGAACATAAATTCTCAGGATGAGAAGGAGGAGAAGTAGCACACCCTGATATCAGAAGTGTGCCGGTTAAAAGCAGAATAGAGCAAGGATTAAACAACTGCATCAGTACGTAAACAAGCAAAATAGTCAGATAAGAACGTATCAAAATCAACCGAGTCGGACGCTTCTAATTCTTCCTGTCTTTTAACTGAATCTATCACTTCCTGCTCTAATACTTCTTTTGAAAAATAACGCAGCTGATACTGTTTATAAAAATCATCATGATGCTGGTTGAGATAGCGACCAACAGATCCAATACCTCCTTTCTCTTTTATCTGTTCAAGCATTTGTGCTGAAAATGTTTTTTCCGGATGCGTAATCCATTCAGCCAGTTCAGCAATAACGTCTGAATATGTGTTGTTACCGTTAGCCAAATCCATCACTTTAGCCACTTCGGCAAATTCAGCAAATACCCGGTTTGCCCACTCAGTCATAGCCAGCTCTTCGCCATTGCAACCGATCTGCAGATCTAACCCCGGCTTACGACCTTCAGCAATCACTTTTCTCCAGTTAGCTCGCCAGCATTCCAGCTCACAACCGCCCATAGGTTCTGAATCACTGAGAGCAGCCCAAACCAGGAATACATCCAAAAATCTGACCTGAGTATCATTAATACCAACGGGACTGAACGGATTCACATCCAAAGAACGCACTTCAACGTACTCCACCCCGCCCCGAGCCAGGGCTTCAGATGGTTTTTCACCACTTTTTGCCACTCTTTTCGGACGAATCGGCGCATAAAGTTCATTTTCAATCTGCAGAATATTCGTATTAAGCTGTCGATATTCACCATCAACTTTAACCCCTATTTGGGCAAACTCATTCGACGGAGTACGAATCGCTTTTGATAAACCGGAGAGATACTGATCTAAACTATTAAAGCCAATTTTCAAGGAGCTCTGAGCATTATTAGTATAACCTAAGTCGCTCAGACGCAAAGAAGTTGCATGTTCGAGAAATAAAGTATTCCCTACCTTTTCAAAAGGCAAATGAGATTTTTTCCCCTGTAAGAATGAAGAACAAATCGCAGGAGATGCACCAAATAAATAAGGAATTAACCAGCCAAAACGGTAGTAGTTACGGATTAAACCAAAATAGCCGGCAGACCTACTATGTTGTCGGTCCAGTTCACTCTGTTTGCCATATAATGCATCCCAGAATGATTCAGGAAATGAGAAATTAAAATGCACACCAGAAATAATCTGCATTAGGCCGCCATAACGACGCTTTAATCCTTCTCTATAAAGGGTTTTCATTCGTCCTGAATTCGATGTTCCATACTGAGCTAACTGAATATCGTCTTCATTACCAACAAAACATGGCATCGACATCGGCCACAAATGTTCATCACCAAGTTTAGAATTAGCAAAATAATGAACATCCGTTAATTGATTCAACAGCGTTTCCACTTCGGTATTTACCGGCGTAATAAACTCCAGTAACGACTCGGAAAAATCAGTAGTAATCAGACTGTTTGTTAGTGCCGAGCCTAATTCTTTCGGGTGTGGTGTGTGGGCCAGATGACCATCGAGGTTAAAACGCAAAGTTTCTCTTTCAATACCTCGTCCTAAAGATTTAAGTATCTCTGGATCTTGAGCTATTTTTTCAAGGCGTAAGGAAAAATTTGTCAAAATGAGCTTCGCTTATTCAAGGGTGATAAAGAATATTCTCTATTTTTAATTATCATTACCACCGGGTGAACGTATATGAGACTAGTTATGTGTCCTTCAAGGCTATAATTCAAGCGCTACAACCGGAAGATTTAGCTGTTCCAGTTGCGGCTTCAGCTTTTGAGCATCTCCGACCACTATAATCTGATAATCTTTTGGATTAAACCATTTCCTTGCAAGTTGATTAATGTTTCCTTTGGAAATATCAGCCACTATTTCATTTCGCTCAGCTAAGTAATCTTCATCCAGACTGTAAGTCATAATACCACTGATTAACCGTGCTTTTTGTGCTGGTGTTTCGTAGGCTAGCGCTTCCTGTTGCCCGACAGATAACCGCATAAACTGCAGTTCGTTATCCGTAATACCATTCAGAGAATAGAGATGCATTTCTTTGGTCATTTCACGGATGGCTTCAAGCGTTGCATCCTGTTTTACTGATGCATTAAAAATAATTGCTCCAACTTCCCGGTTACTTGCAACATATCCACTCATGCCATAAGTAATACCTTTATCTTCCCGCAAGTTTTGATTCATACGGCTATTAAAATTACCTGCCAAATTAAAATTAGCCAGCTTAGTCATAAACATCTCACCAGTGGCATCAAACCGCATTCCCTGTCGAACAAACCTGACAATACTTTGTGAACTATTAGGTTTATCCACTAAATATATAGACTGTTGTTTTAATGCTGTAAGAGATTGAGGGATTAATAATGGAGCCGGAGACCCTTTCCAGTTATTTAGAAACTGCAGTTTGCGCAATACATCTCTTTCCGATATATCACCAACGACAGAAACTTTAGCTCCATCGGGCGTATAATGCTGTGCAAAAAATTGCTTCACATCATCTAAGGTTATATTTTCAATCGACTCAGGCGTTCCGTCTGAATCCCGGGAAAAAATAGTATCTTTATAGAGGATTTGCCTTGATGCCTGAGATACCAGCCAAGTTGCTTTCTGGTGTTGATATAAGACTTCCTGAATCATCTGCTGCTTATTTCTTGCTAAATCATCTGCACTAAATTGTGGATTTTTCAGCATTTCATTTAAGATATTCAGAGTTTCATCTAAATGATTTTTTAATGAAGAAATGACGATTCTCGAGGTATAGGTCCCCGAACTGACAGAAATAACCGATCCTAATTGATCAAGTTTGGATTCAATTTCTTCTGAACTGTGCAGCTTGGTGCCTTCCTTAAGTAAACTTGCAGTTAATTGAGCCAAACCTTCTTTTCCTTCTGGAACATACCTATCCCCGGCAGGAACCGATAACTGAACCAATACCGTCGGAGTTTCCGTTGACTCAGTGCCCATTATTTCAATCCCGTTATCCAGATAATTACTATACAGCACTGGAATGGTCGGCTGTACAGCACCTGAGACAGCAGGAACGATTGAACGATCAAACTCGTCTGTAGGTTCTCTGTGTTCTAATGAGTCTGAACTGTTCTGTTCTTCATCAGAAAAAGGCGAACGCTGAAAAGTATAATTTTGCGGAGCCACAGCAATATCTGGATGATTTTCGGGCACAACACTCATGATCACTTTATGCTGATTTAATAAAAAACGCTCTGATACATTTTTTACGGATTGCTCAGTCACGTTCGCTACATCACCAAGCTCCTGATTAAGCCGATCCGGCTGATTAAAATAGATTTGATTACTGGCCAGCTGGGCCACTTTTCCTGATACACTTTCGAGAGCAAATACCGCATTTGCCTGAGCCATTCCGGTAATTTCTTTTAAACGGGAACTCTCTATGCCCTGTTTATTCAGCTCACTAACAATGGATAACATTTCATCGGATAACTGCTTGAGTTTTCCCGGGCTTTGAGAAGATGTCATTGCATAAAGATAAAAGCTGCATGACAGCTCCCCACATTTTTGAAATGCACCGGCGTCTAATGCTTGCTGCGTTTTAACCAGCTTCTGATAAAAAAGACTGTTCTCTCCGCCACCCAGAATCTGAGCAAGAGCATCTAAATTCACTTCGGAAGGGGCACCTAAATATTCTGTCGGCCAGCCAATCACCACCATTGGTTGCCTGATATGATCTTCTACGGTAATAAAACGATCGGCAGGTAACGAAACTGGCTGTTGTGCCATTTTCGTTACGTCAGGACCTTTGGGAATCGAGCCAAAGTACTTTTTCACCCATTTAAGAGTCTGTTCAGTATCGATATCTCCACCAATCGTTAAAACTGCATTGTTCGGCCCATACCAACGTAAAAAGAATGATTTCAAATCATTGACATTGGCTCTCTCCAGATCATCAACATAACCAATCGGTTGCCAGGAATAAGGATGAGTTGGCGGATACATCGCTTCATCCATTTTTTGCCAAATCTGGCCATATGGACGCTCAACATAATTTTGAACTCGCTCGTTCTTGACGGTTTCCCGCTGAATCTCAAATTTGTGCTTTGAAACAGCATCCAGTAAAAAGCCCATCCGATCCGATTCCAGCCACAACACCTTTTCTAGCTGATTAGCAGGAACCGTTTCATAATAATTAGTGCGATCCCTGGTTGTTGAACCATTGAGTGTACCACCCGCTTCAGTAACCATTCGGAAATGCTGCTGATCTCCAACATGTTTTGAACCCTGAAACATCATATGTTCAAAAAAATGAGCAAACCCCGTATGTCCGGTTTGTTCACGCGCCGAACCAACATGGTAGGTCACATCTACCTTAACCAGCGGATCGGAATGATCAGGTGAAAGAATGACAGTCAATCCATTCGCTAATTGGTATTTGGAATAAGGAATACCAACAGCCCCATGTTCAGGCTGATGTTCTTCAATAAAAGTAATCCCTGACGGAGTTAAAGATTGTTGTGATGTTTTTTCAGATGTAGAACACCCCACAACCATCAGTGTTAATACACTAACAAAATACCAACGCAGAGGCAGAGACATTAATGCTCCTTAAAAAAAACCATAGAAAAGAGCGGCAAGAACAGCATATCGAATCGCTTTACCAATCAGAATAAGAACAAATGAAGGTAAAAATTTCATTCGTAGCCACCCGGCTGCTACACACATGGCATCACCAATAACAGGTAACCAACTAAACAATAAAGCCCAGTAACCATACTTTTTCAGCCATAGCAAAGATCTAAGACTGCGTTTTTTATTTTGAGTTCGATTTGGGATCCATAATCCGATTGCAAAATTTGTTGCCCCCCCCAGGGTGTTGCCTAATGTAGCAATGGATATAGCTAATACAGGGGAATATTTATGGAGATCTAATGTGGCAAACAATACGGCTTCAGAGCCACCAGGCAACAAGGTCGCACTCAGAAAGCCAGTTAAAAACAACATAGACAGAGCAGAATCGGCCCATTGACTACCGAAATCTGCCACAACGGATATTAACCAGTTTAACATTTCATATTAAGTAAGATTTTTCCACGGGTATGACCTGACTCTATATGTTTATGAGCATCGGCTACTTCAGTAAACGGATAGATTTTCTGGATGTCGACTTTTAACAAGCCAACGCTGATCATATACAGCATGGTATCCATCTGCTCAGGATCCGGATCCACTAAAATTCCCGTTGCATCAAAACCAAGTAATTTCGCTTTTTCACAAATCATCTCTGCAGTAATGGTAGGAACCGTCACAACCCGGGCGTTATCCCTTAAA
Organism: uncultured Vibrio sp.; assembly: GCA_963676525.2. Taxonomy (GTDB): domain Bacteria; phylum Pseudomonadota; class Gammaproteobacteria; order Enterobacterales; family Vibrionaceae; genus Vibrio. The sequence continues at coordinate 129,747 of CAXXNB010000011.1, read as the reverse complement.
CATTTCAAGGCATCGAGAGCCACATCGCCACCAACCAGATCGATCAACACATCGATATTTTCCAGACGCTCAGATGCTGGTGCAAATTCATAATTAATGGCGTGAGCCCCAAGAGTTGCCATGTAATCAAGGTTTTTCTCACTGCAAGTCGTGTACACTTCAGCTTTAGCTGCCAGAGCAAACTGTACCGCCAAATGCCCGACGCCACCGGCTCCGGCCAGAATCAAAACGCTTTCACCTTCCTGAATCTGAGCTTTGTTGATAACCTGAGCAGCCGTTTGCCCCGCAACAGGAATCGCTGCAGCCGCTTCTAAAGTAACTGCTGGTGGAACATAACTTAATTGCTTTTCAGGGACACATACATACTGGCTATAGCCTCCCCCCAAAACAGGAAAACCAATAAAACCGGCAACACAATCGGATACCTGAAAACGCTCAGCAGCCGCACCACATTTCACCACATGGCCCGATATATCGTAACCAGGAACCCAGGGTAAGTTATCTTTGTTTTGCTCTGCTGCCCAGCCGAGTCCGGCTCGTGTTTTCACATCAATTGGATTCACACCAGCAAAATTAACTTCAACCAGAACTTCTCCTTCTTTAGGTTCCGGTACTTCGCCTGATTGAATGGCTAATACATCGGTACTACCAAATTGAGTAATCGCAATTTGTTTGTTTTCCATGTTAACAATCCTTTCGATGTGAATGAAAAAAAAGGATGCAAAGCATCCCTTTGAATATATATCATTTTTCCAGATTTCGGTAACCTCTAGGTAAAAATGATGTAATTTTATCCGACTATTTATCCAACCAGAGCCAGCAAAATCCCGGCACCAACCGCAGATCCCAAAACACCAGCAACATTCGGTCCCATAGCATGCATCAATAAAAAGTTCTGAGGATTTTCCTGTAACCCCACTTTATTAACAACACGGGCAGCCATTGGTACGGCAGATACTCCAGCAGCACCAATTAACGGGTTGATATCTTCTTTGGATAATTTATTCATCAACTTAGCCATCAAGATACCACCAGCGGTACCGATACTAAATGCTGCCGCACCAAGAGCCAGAATACCCAAAGTTTCTATATTTAAAAATTTATCTGCCTGTAATTTTGAACCCACGCCAAGACCGAGAAAAATAGTAACGATGTTAATTAACTCGTTCTGAGCCGTTTTTGATAGGCGCTCAACGACACCGGCCTCACGCATTAAATTACCTAAGCAAAACATGCCCACAAGCGGCGTTGCCGAAGGAAGCAATAAGATGGTTAACCCTAATACCAGTAAAGGAAAAAAGATCTTTTCCTTTTTGCTGACGTATCTAAGCTGCGCCATTTGGATCTTCCGCTCTTCAACGGTCGTTAACGCTTTCATTATCGGAGGCTGAATGATAGGAACCAATGCCATATAGCTGTATGCCGCAACGGCAATGGCACCTAACAAATCAGGTGACAGCCGACTGGCAAGGAAAATAGCCGTCGGCCCATCCGCACCACCAATAATCGCTATAGAAGAAGCATCTGCGAGACTAAATTCTATTCCCGGAATGAAATTTAATAATATCGCACCGAACAATGTAGCAAAAATTCCGACCTGAGCCGCTCCACCTAACCATAATGTTTTCGGGTTCGCGATTAACGCACCGAAGTCTGTCATCGCCCCCACCCCCATAAAAATAAGCAGTGGGAATACACCAGATTCAATACCAACATGATAGATGTAGTAAAGAATTCCGCCAGGCTCTGTAAACCCTGCGTTAGGAATATTCGCTAAAATTGCACCAAAGCCAATAGGTAATAAAAGTAGTGGTTCAAAACCTTTGGATATCGCAAGAAAAAGTAACAAACCACCGACTAATATCATACAAATTTGACCGAACTGGAAACTTGCTAATCCAGTTTCGGACCAAAGTGTAAGTAATCCATCCATACGATGCCCCTTAAGCAAGCCCTAATAATGGTGTTCCTACAGCAACGGAATCCCCTTCTTTCACATAAATCACTTCAATAAGACCTGCTTTATGAGCCCGAACTTCGGTTTCCATTTTCATCGCTTCCAGAACAAAGAGCACATCCCCTTCTGCAACAGCTTCTCCGTCATGAACACACACTTTAAAAATCGTTCCGGCCAGAGGCGCAGGAATATCTTCCACATCTCCTGCTGGCGTAGCAGGTGCTGTCGTTTGTGTGGTTTGTTCTGCCGATTCTACCGAGGTTAACTGACCCTTAGGACCGACTTCAACGTTATAGACTTTACCATCAACTTTGACACTGTAAGATTCAATTCCTGAAGCAGTGGCCGCAGCCGGAGCGGCTGCTTTTGTTTCAGCTTTAGGTTCCAGAGTCGGAATCGGTTCAAAAGCATCAGGATTATGGCGATTTTTTAAGAATTTCAGACCAACCTGAGGGAAAAGAGCATAGATAAGCACATCATCCACAACCTCTTTGCTCAACTCAAAGTTATCTTTCTTAGCAAGATCAGAGAGTTCCTGAGTTAATTCAGATAACTCAGGTTTGAGCAAATCAGCCGGACGACAGGTAATAGGTTCTGCACCATCTAACACTTTAGCCTGAAGCTCAGCATTAATTTCTGCCGGAGCCGCACCATATTCCCCTTTCAGCAAGCCGGCAGTTTCTTTGGTGATTGATTTGTAACGTTCTCCGGTCAAAACGTTAAGAACAGCCTGTGTTCCAACAATTTGCGAAGTTGGCGTGACCAAAGGAATATAGCCAAGATCTTTTCTGACTCTTGGAATTTCTTCCAATACTTCATCAATCCGATCTGCAGCGCCCTGATCCCTGAGCTGACTTTCCATATTGGTCAACATACCACCAGGAACCTGAGCAATTAAAATACGGGAATCAATACCTTTAAGCTGTCCTTCAAAGTGCGTATATTTTTTCCGGACTTCTCTGAAGTAGGCTGCGATAGATTCCAGTGATGATAAAGACAGACCGGTATCACGTTCAGTCCCCTGCAACATAGCAACAACAGTTTCTGTTGGTGAATGCCCGTATGTCTGACTCATTGAGGAAATGGCAGTATCCAGCATGTCTACTCCGGCTTCGACCGCCTTAATTGCAGTGGCAATAGACAGACCAGTAGTCGCATGACAGTGAAGAGCAAGAGGAATATCACAGGACTCTTTGATTCTGCTGATTAATTCTTCCGCTTCATAGGGTTTTAGCAGCCCGGACATATCTTTCAGGCAAAGCGAATGACATCCGAGATCTTCTAATCTTTTGGCTAAATCAACCCAGGTTTGAGAGTTATGCGCAGGACTGGTTGTATAAGACATTGCCCCCTGAGCATGACCTTCAACAGCAATTGCCGCTTTAACTGCAGTCTGAAAATTTCGTACGTCATTCATTGCATCGAAGATACGGAACACATCCATACCATTTGTTCGCGCACGTTCAACAAATTTTTCTACCACATCATCAGCATAGTGACGATACCCCAGTAAGTTTTGTCCTCTCAATAACATCTGCATTGGTGTTTTTGGCATTGCCTTTTTGAGCAGACGTAATCTTTCCCAGGGATCTTCGCCTAAAAAACGGATACAGGAATCAAAGGTCGCGCCCCCCCAGGTTTCCAGCGACCAGTATCCTACATTGTCTAATTCAGCCGCAATTGGCAACATATCGTCAATGCGCATTCGAGTTGCAAACAAAGACTGATGTGCATCTCTCAAAACAACATCAGTAATAGCTAATGGTTTTGCCATGTCAGTTAGCTCCTTTTACTTACATTTTATTTTTTAGCTTTATTATTTCGATATTGGTGAATTGCAGCACTAATAGCAGCAATGACTTGAGGTTCAACGCCCTGTGACTTAGAGACATTGGCTTGAGTACGAGGAACAATTTCAGGTAACGATTCCTTCGGCACTAATTTCGACATCAAAGTGACCAGATACACCGTAATAGTCAGAAACAGAAAGACAACGCCCATCCCTGTAACCATGATAGTGGCCGCTTGCCAAAGTAAACTTCCAATAGAATTATCCATGCACGCAATGTCCTTTTAAAAAAAGTTCAACATCTTTGACTAACAGAATAGTAAATATAGAAAATTTCAGATTAGTTATTTAAAGACTTGTTTTTTTAACATAAGCCCAAAATAGATAAAAATCATCTAATCCTAGAATTAGTATATGAAAACTTTTACATAAAACACGAAATGGAAATAAAACAGGAAGAAAAAAGAAGATAAGTAAAAATATTGGAAGAAAAACAGAATAAAAAAGTGGAATAAAAAAGAAATGGCGCGCTCGGAAGGATTCGAACCTTCGACCGCCTGGTTCGTAGCCAGGTACTCTATCCAGCTGAGCTACGAGCGCGCAATTGCAATATGATAGCGTTGAAAGTTCCTGCATTATACCAAGAAGGTTTAGCTGTAAAACTTTCAGCATAGAAAGTGGCGCGTCCTGGAGGATTCGAACCTCCGACCGCCTGGTTCGTAGCCAGGTACTCTATCCAGCTGAGCTAAGGACGCATCGAAATATGGCGCGCTCGGAAGGATTCGAACCTTCGACCGCCTGGTTCGTAGCCAGGTACTCTATCCAGCTGAGCTACGAGCGCGCAATTGAAACTGTTGATGTCTCAGACATCGGTATATTACCGAAAAAATGGCGCGTCCTGGAGGATTCGAACCTCCGACCGCCTGGTTCGTAGCCAGGTACTCTATCCAGCTGAGCTAAGGACGCATCGATAATATGGCGCGCTCGGAAGGATTCGAACCTTCGACCGCCTGGTTCGTAGCCAGGTACTCTATCCAGCTGAGCTACGAGCGCGCTATCTTGCATTACAGCAATAACAATGGCGGTGAGGGAGGGATTCGAACCCTCGATACGGCTACAAACCGTATACTCCCTTAGCAGGGGAGCGCCTTCAGCCTCTCGGCCACCTCACCGAATTATGGCGCGCTCGGAAGGATTCGAACCTTCGACCGCCTGGTTCGTAGCCAGGTACTCTATCCAGCTGAGCTACGAGCGCGCTATCTTGCATTACAGCAATAACAATGGCGGTGAGGGAGGGATTCGAACCCTCGATACGGCTACAAACCGTATACTCCCTTAGCAGGGGAGCGCCTTCAGCCTCTCGGCCACCTCACCGTCTTGCGGAGGCACATATTACGATTTACCAAAAATATGTCAAACGTTTTCTTGGTAAAATTAATAAAAAACGCGTCAACCGTTGGGTATTTAACCAAAGGCAGCAAAATTAACGCAAATAATTGTATTTATATGTTATCCGCATGTTATTCGCAAAAAAAAGCTAACCTTTAGAGTTAGCTTTTTTCAAATTAGTAATTACCGGATCCTGTATTACCAGTTCCTTTTTCTGCCTGAATCCGCATATAGATTTCTTCACGGTGAACAGAAACTTCTTTTGGTGCATTCACACCGATACGAACCTGATTTCCTTTTACACCTAACACAGTTACGGTGACTTCATCACCAATCATTAGCGTTTCGCCAACTCGGCGAGTCAAAATTAGCATTCTTGGCTCCTTGAGTAATCTCTGTTTTGCCTTATTTCCACATTATTATCTAACAAAAGTTACGACCAGGTAAACTTTCTTATGACTTATTCACCCATAAATGCTTGTTTGGGCTCATATTCGATAATAAAACTTCATAATATCGATGTATTACGCACAGCATACGTCATGTGCCGTTTATTTTCTCTATCTACGTCTAAAGTTAGTCATAGAGTGTAAGAAAAACAATTATCGGCACCAACATTCCTAAACTTGAGTAAATTATTCTGTTGTAACACAAATTTTTCGCCATAACGTCAAAATTTGTTAGATCCTTTTCACACAACAACACATTCTATTAATTGTTTAAAAATATACAGTGGTCTAACGCAAAAACAAAACCAAGCAATGATGTTCTAAAACTCACTACTTGGTCAAATTAAATGAAAAATGGAAATACTCATTAGGAGCATTTCCATCAGATATACATAGAATTAAAGCTTAGCTTCAATCCATGCTTCAACACTATCAAGTGCTGCTGGTAAAGAAGCAACATCGGTACCGCCGGCCTGAGCCATATCTGGACGGCCACCACCTTTACCACCAACCTGCTGAGCAACCATGTTAACCAATTCGCCGGCTTTCACTTTGCCCGTCAAATCTTTAGTTACGCCGGCAATTAAACCAACTTTATCACCTGCAACATTACCTAACATGATAATACCGCTACCCAGCTGGTTTTTAAGCTCATCAACCATGCTACGCAGCGCTTTATTATCAGCACCATCAAGTTTTGCAATCAGCACTTTCACACCAGAAATTTCTTTCACTTGCTGAGTTAAATTAGCACTCGCCTGAGAAGCTAATTTATCTTTCAACTGCTGAATTTCTTTTTCCAGATGTTTTGCTTTTTGAGCTGCATCGGCTAGTTTCGCTTCGTAGCTGGTTTGCTGAGCATCTAACTCATCTAACGCAAATTCACCGGTAACGCCTTCGATACGACGGATACCAGCAGCAATACCGCTTTCAGATACAATCTTGAACAGACCGATATCACCAGTATTTTTAGCATGCGTACCACCACAAAGTTCAGTAGAGAAGTCGCCCATAGAAAGTACACGAACTTTGCTATCGTATTTCTCACCAAACAGTGCCATCGCACCTTTTTCTTTCGCTTCATCCAGATCCATAATGTTGGTTTCAACAATATGGTTCTTACGAATTTGCGTATTGACAATACGTTCCACTTCTTTCACCTCATCAGCAGTCATCGCTTCCAGATGAGAGAAATCAAAACGTAAACCGTCAGCTTTCACAAGAGAACCTTTCTGAGCAACGTGTTCACCCAAAACCTGACGCAATGCAGCATGAAGCAAGTGAGTTGCAGAGTGGTTTAGTCTGATTGCCTGACGACGAGACGCATCAACGCTGGCTTGAACTTCATCACCTTTAGCTAACACGCCTTCAGTTAATTCACCATGGTGAGCAATCGCATTACCGATTTTTTGCGTATCATGCACTTTAAACAGACCGGATTCAGTACGAATCAAGCCTGTGTCACCGCACTGACCACCAGATTCTGCATAAAATGGCGTTTCACTAAGAATGATGATTGCGTGGTCACCTGCTGATAATGATTCCACTTCCGAACCATCAACAAACATTGCAACAACAACACTTTCACCTTCAATAGAAGAATAACCACAGAATTCAGTTTTAGCGTCTACTTTGATCTGAGCATTATAGTCAGTACCAAAATGACCGGCTTCACGAGCACGCTGACGTTGTTCTTCCATCGCGGCTTCAAAGCCTTTTTCATCAATACTGAATTCACGTTCACGAGCAACATCGTTAGTTAAATCAGCAGGGAACCCGTAAGTATCGTAGAGTTTAAATACGGTTTCACCATCAAGTACTTTACCTGACAGGTTATCAAGCGCTTCGTTAAGAATGGCCATACCACGCTCAAGTGTGCGTCCGAAGTTTTCTTCTTCAATACGAAGTACTTTTTCAACTACAGCCTGTTGTTTCTTAAGCTCTTCACCGGCACTGCCCATAATTTCAGCCAATGGACCAACCAATTTATGGAAGAATGCGCCTTTAGCACCGAGCTTGTTACCATGGCGTACAGCACGGCGAATAATACGACGCAGTACATAACCACGACCTTCATTGGAAGGCATCACGCCATCAACAATCAGGTACGCACAAGAACGAATGTGATCCGCAATAACACGTAGCGACTGATTAGAAAGATCATCTGCACCAGTAACTTTTGCTGCTTCTTTGATCAAAAATTGGAACACATCAATTTCATAGTTTGAGTGAACGTTTTGCATAATCGCAGAAATACGTTCAATACCCATACCTGTATCCACTGACGGCTTAGGTAACGGATCCATGCGACCATCAGCATGACGGTTAAACTGCATAAATACGTTATTCCAGATTTCGATAAAGCGATCGCCATCTTCTTCAGGTGATCCCGGAGGACCGCCCCAGATATGCTCACCATGATCATAGAAGATCTCTGAGCATGGACCACAAGGACCGGTATCGCCCATCTGCCAGAAGTTATCTGACTCGTAAGCTTTACCACCTTCTTTATCGCCAATACGAATGATGCGATCTTCAGGCAAGCCCATTTGTTTGTGCCAGATATCAAACGCTTCATCATCTGTTTTATACACAGTAACAAGCAGACGATCTTTAGGAAGTTTTAATACTTCGGTCAGAAATTCCCAGGCAAACTTAATGGCATCTTCTTTAAAGTAATCGCCAAAACTGAAGTTTCCCAGCATTTCAAAAAAGGTATGGTGACGTGCAGTAAAACCAACGTTTTCTAAATCGTTATGTTTACCACCCGCTCTCACACAACGCTGTGCAGTTGTAGCACGTTTGTATGAACGTTTTTCGATGCCTAGGAAACAATCTTTAAATTGGTTCATTCCCGCATTTGTAAATAACAGTGTCGGATCGTTATGAGGTACTAACGATGAACTGTCTACAATTTGATGTCCTTTTGATTCAAAGAACGAGAGGAACGCGCGACGAACCTCATCAGTGCTCATATACATGCAGCTCTTCCTAGAATACTCAAGTGAAATTTTTGCCATATTGTAAAGCAAGGAAAACTATTCGCCTAGTTTTCTTACAGAAAAGACGTGATTAAGAAGTGAATAAAGAGAGAAAATTAAAAATGAACTGTTTTTACTCGTCTTACCCCGGATTCAGGGCATACTGAATTTGCTCAAAATCAAACCCGCGATACTGCAGAAAACGAACTCTTTTACCGTATTCTTTCGGCTCAACTTGTTCCAGATTCCGGTACTTTTTCTGCGCCGATGCCCTGGCCAGTTCAAACCAATCGACATCAAAACTGTTGAACGCTGCGTCAATATCATCACCAGAAACTCGTTTTTGTTTTAATTCCTGCCGGATTCGGATTTCACCATGCCCTTTTGCGATATGTTGCCTGATTTGACTCTGGGCGTATTTTACATCATCGATATAACCAAGATTATGGCAATAAGCAATACACTCTTCTATTTCACCTTCAGAAAAGCCCTTCCCCAGCAATTTCTGGTAAAGCTCATTTTCGCCATGGTCTCGTCTGCTTAAGAGTTGTATAGCAGCATCTTTGCAATTAAGTCTCTTATTAGAAATAAACATAGCCATCCAAAATATTAGCACTTTCTTATGTAAATAATTTTATCAATATTTTATTTATCTTTATTAATCATAAAATTAAACATCAAACCGTATTTGACTCTTCATATTTTTTAGTGTTAATTTTAGGTGATTTTTTGGCTAATCATATGTCAGAGAATACATATATTGTCTTTACCATATTGGACAATCTCATCTTTCAAAATAAAAAAGAGAAGTAACATGAAAAAATATATAGCAGTTGGACTTTCTGTTTTATTGTGTGCCTGTTCATCCATTCCAACTGATAACAAAGTTGGCAAACTTGATACCAACTATGACTTTGGAAAACCAGAAAATTCTAAAAATTTAAGAGTCGCAATTGTTGTTCCTTATGAAGGTATTGATCGTGCTACTGAGAAAGTAACAAGTAGCAATCCATTAGTTGCAGCACTAATGAGTCAATCAAACCAAAATAAAACCCCCTCTAACAAATTAGATGTACATCAAAAATATGCTAAAGAAGTATTTGACGCTTTTGAATCTAATTTTGAAAAAGTAATCACTGTCCGTGGATTCACGTATTCGGGCCCATACAGTAGCGTTGATGAAATCACTTATGGTGATAAAAAAAACAGCTACATAGAAATTATGCCAATTTTTAAGCTTAATGTGTTTGAATCTGACATACATAGGACTAACAATTCGTCTTATAATGAAGAAGCTGGCTCAATTAATATAGACGGCTCTCTTGTAGTTAAGATGATTGAACCTTTAACTCAACAGGTCATTGCACAAAGACGAATAGATCTATCTAAATTAAACATTAGTGAACCATATGTCATACAAGTAGAAAGTAAAGGTAAATCAGATTTACTTTCTATGGCTGTAACAAGTGCAATGAAAAGTGTATCAGCACCAAAAACATTAACAATCAACTATGATGATGCGTACGCAAAAGCTATGACTACGTTTTTCCAAGCATCAATGAAACAAATAGATAAATTCACTTCTAGTGCTGAAATTTTATCTTACAAAAGAGACATCCAAGAGTTGAAGTCAAATAAACGTTTCTAACGTCCTGTTATGAATATTAAGAGTCCCTTACAATAAAGGGACTCTTAATTCAATTAAAGCTCTTCAGACTGCTCAGGAACAACGCCAAATTCAGGTTCTTCCGCAGGAATTTCAGCTGGAGAAAGTAACATTTCGCGCAGCTTAGTATCAATCGTTTTTGCCACTTCAGGATTTTCTTTCAGATACTTACATGCGTTAGCTTTACCCTGACCAATCTTATCGCCATTGTAGCTATACCAGGCCCCCGCTTTTTCAACCAGTTTATGTTTCACACCAAGATCAACCAGTTCACCTTCACGGTTAAAGCCCTGACCATACATAATCTGAGTATTTGCTTCTTTAAATGGAGCTGCAATTTTGTTTTTAACCACTTTGATACGAGTTTCGTTACCAACAACTTCATCACCGTCTTTAATCGCACCGGTACGGCGAATATCAAGACGAACAGACGCGTAGAATTTAAGTGCATTACCACCAGTAGTTGTTTCTGGGTTACCAAACATCACACCAATTTTCATACGAATCTGGTTGATAAAGATACACATACAATTAGAAGCTTTCAGGTTACCGGTTAACTTACGCATTGCCTGCGATAACATACGAGCCTGCAGACCCATATGACTGTCACCCATTTCACCTTCGATCTCTGCTTTTGGTGTTAATGCAGCAACTGAGTCAACAACCATAACATCAACAGCCCCGGAGCGAGCTAAAGCATCACAGATTTCAAGCGCCTGTTCACCTGTATCAGGCTGAGATACAAGCAATTCATCAATGTTAACACCCAGTTTTTTAGCATAAACAGGATCAAGAGCGTGCTCTGCATCGATAAAGGCACAGGTTTTACCTTCTCTCTGTGCTGCTGCAATTAATTCAAGAGTTAGCGTTGTTTTACCTGAAGATTCCGGACCGTAGACTTCAACAATACGTCCCATAGGTAAACCACCAGCACCTAAGGCAATATCTAAAGACAAAGAACCGGTAGAAATAGTTTCTACATCCATTGCACGGTTATCACCAAGGCGCATGATAGAGCCTTTACCAAATTGCTTTTCTATCTGTCCCAGGGCCGCAGCCAGTGCTTTTTGTTTGTTCTCGTCCATTACCTTCTCCAGACTGTCACTAACTCTTTAATGTGAGCGTTTGAATTTATTTAAACTAATTGGTTAACTAAGTGTAATTATACTGTAGATTCATACAGTGTCTAGACCTGTATGAAAATTTCTTTAATCTCTTTCCAAATAGTGAGCATGCAAAATTTTCAGGGCGTGGGAAATAGTTTGCAGCCGAACTTGTGTCCTGTCTCCCTGAAAAACCAACCTTTCAGATTTTTTCCAGCCATGCGTATCCTGCCAGGAGAACCACACCGTACCGACTGGCTTATCCTCTGTTCCGCCATCAGGTCCGGCGATACCGCTGACAGCCACCGCAACCGTTGCATTGGAGTTTTTTAATGCACCATCCGTCATCTCTCCGACGGTCTGTTCACTCACCGCGCCGTAGGTATCGAGCGTATTTTGACTCACCCCCAGCATTTCATTTTTTGCCTCATTACTGTAAGTAATAAAGGCACGATCAAACCAGGCAGAGCTTCCTGAAATATCGGTAATCGCAGCCGAAATACCACCTCCGGTACAAGACTCCGCTGTGCAAAGTACATTGCCGGTTTGTTTTAAAATATCACCAACCTGAGCACTTAACGCTAAAGTAGAACTATCCATCTTCCTAACCATTCTCTCTAACAGAGTTATATTTCCAAATAACCTACTCCATCACAAAACAGGAAACAATGTTATTCACCCATAAATTTTAATCGTTAACTTGCGCACAAAATCAAAAATAAAATGCAACCGAACGCACAAAAATACCGTTATACGATAGACCTATACATAACATTTCCTGTCTATTGATAATTAATTTTGAACCACAAAATAATTAAAACAACAATTTCACAACAAAACCCCATGAAATGTATTTTTCATAAAATAAAAACAATCAGGCAAGGTTATGGATAACAACGAAAACCAGTTCAATTTAAAATATATTTTGCTCATTTGTCTAAGTGCCGCTCTTGGCGGTTTACTCTTTGGTTATGATACCGCCGTCATTTCCGGAGCAATAAATCCGATTACCCGATTTTTCCGGCTAACACCTCTTGAGGTAGGCTGGGCAGTATCAAATGTTGCTATTGGCTGTATCGTCGGGGCGATTTTTTCTGGTTATATTGCCGGGAAACTCGGGCGGAAAAAAGCGCTGATACTTGCCGCAATTATGTTTACTGTCTCAGCTATCGGGGCTGCATTAGTCAGTGATTTCGCCCTATTTATTGCGTTCAGAATGATTGGCGGAGTTGCTGTCGGACTCGCATCATCCGTATCACCGATGTACATCTCTGAAGTTTCTCCCAAAGCAATTCGAGGCCGGGCGATCAGCATGCAAAACCTTGCGATTGTCGGCGGACAAGTATTAATTTTTATCATTAACTACCTAATAGCTAAAGGTGCAACTCAGGCGTGGTTAGATGTTGTTGGCTGGCGAATCATGCTTGGCTCTGAAGCAATACCATGTTTATTGTTCTGTGTTATGTCAGTTTACCTTCCGGAGTCACCTCGCTGGCTGGTTATGAAGCAGCGCAACCAACAAGCTCAGGCCATTCTGAGTAAGATATACACGCCGGAATATGCACCGACTGTTGTGAGTCAGATTGAACAATCACTAAAAGAATCATTCACCCAGGCACAGAAATTTAAACAGCAAAAAGTACATCGTGAAGCTGCTTTTTGGCTAATTGCTTTTATTGCCAGCACTATTTGTGTTCTTTCCCAGCTTAGCGGCGTCAATGTCATGATGTATTTTGCACCAACGGTACTGGAAAACATTACCGGCAGTGTGGAGCTGGCAATGTTTATGACAATTTGGATTGGAGTGGTTCAACTGTTCGGAAATCTTTTTGGTGCCAGCCTGATGGATAAAATCGGCAGAGTAACATTACTGATATACGGTTCTGTAGGAGCGGCTCTTGGGCTACTGATCTGTTCTGTATTTATGTATCTGGCCAATGGCTCGGCTGATGCCATCTTAATGGGCTACGGAACATTGGCTGGAATGCTGATCTTCATGTTCTCTTTTGGCTTTTCCTGGTCAATCGGTTCATGGATCATTGTCTCCGAAATATTCCCGAACCGAATGCGCTCACTGGGAATGTCTGTCGGTGTCGGTGCCATGTGGATCAGTAATTTTATCATCGGGCTGGTATTTCCGATGCTCAATTCAAATGCCTATCTGATGCATAAATTTAACGGTGCTCACTCTATGTGGATTTTTGCAATCATCATGATTGGTTCCATATTTTTCATCAAACGCTACTTACCAGAAACAAAAGGTGTGGCATTAGAAGAAATGGAAAACCATGTGTTACATAAAATCCAAAGTCAGTCTGGTAAGCAATCAGAAAATTCAGCTCAAGACGCTGTTTTGTATTCATAAGTAAATCAAAACCGACTTCCATGACTCCAGTTTGCCAGTGGGTGTAACAACCTACTGGCTTTTTTTCATCTAAACACTATTCCCATATAAGTAGGGTTTGCTATCCTAGCCCGATTATTTTTCGTCAATTTGTTACTTCATCTGCTTCTTCTGATTGTCTTTTACCGGGTAAATCATAGAACAACGTATTGAATTAAAAGAGTCTCATGACAAACAGCACTTTAAAAGCATCCGCTCAGGATGCAAAACATACCCCAATGATGCAGCAATATCTCAAGCTAAAAGCTGAGAATCCTGACATCTTATTATTTTATCGGATGGGCGATTTCTATGAACTCTTTTATGACGATGCCAAAAAAGCATCTCAACTGCTCGACATATCACTGACTAAACGGGGACAGTCCGCCGGAGAACCCATCCCGATGGCGGGTGTGCCATTCCACGCTGTCGAAGGCTATCTTGCAAAACTGGTTCATCTGGGTGAATCCGTTGCTATTTGTGAACAAATTGGCGATCCGGCAGCGAGTAAAGGTCCGGTTGAACGTAAAGTAGTCCGAATTGTCACACCAGGCACTGTTACGGATGAAGCTCTGCTTCCTGAAAGAATCGATAATTTAATTGCTGCTATTTACGAACATGACGGTAAATTTGGTTACGCAACACTAGATGTCACTTCCGGACGGTTCCAGCTATCTGAACCAGAAACAGAAGAGGCAATGGCCGCCGAGTTACAACGAACCTCACCAAAAGAGCTGCTTTTCCCTGAAGATTTTGTATCTGTACAGCTCATGGCTAGCCGTAAAGGAAATCGTCGCCGTCCGGTTTGGGAATTTGAAATCGATACAGCACGCCAACAGCTTAACCAACAATTTGGCACCAAAGATCTGGTTGGTTTCGGTGTGGAAAATGCCCAGCGTGGACTTTGTGCTGCCGGCTGTCTGATCCAGTATGTAAAAGACACCCAACGCACTGCTCTACCGCATATACGTTCTCTGACTTACGATCGCCAGGATGATTCCGTTATCCTTGATGCCGCTACCCGCCGTAATCTGGAGATCACCCAAAACCTGGCTGGCGGCAGTGAAAATACTCTGGCATCCATATTGGATTACTGCGCAACGCCTATGGGTAGCCGCATGCTAAAACGCTGGCTACATCAGCCAATGCGCTCACGCTCAGAGTTAAACCAGCGTCTGGATTCAATTGCAGAAATTATCGAACTCGGAGCATTTGCCGATCTGCAACCAATCTTAAAACAGGTTGGTGATATAGAAAGGATCCTGGCAAGACTCGCTTTACGATCTGCTCGTCCGAGAGATTTAGCCCGACTCAGATTTGCACTACAGCAACTACCCGATTTATCCGTTGCAATGAACAACCTTAAGCAAGGTCGACTACAAGAACTTGCTAAGAATTGTCTGCCAATAAATGACGTCTGTGAATTACTTGAGCAAGCCATTATCGAGAACCCTCCTGTAGTTATTCGTGACGGTGGCGTTATCGCTCCCGGATACAATCCTGAACTGGATGAATGGCGGGATCTTGCCAATGGAGCGACTGAATACTTAGAAAAACTCGAAGCCGATGAAAGAGAACGTCACGGCATTGATACTCTTAAAGTCGGCTATAACAATGTCCATGGTTTCTACATTCAGGTGAGCCGAGGCCAAAGTCATCTGGTGCCGCCTCACTATATCCGTCGTCAGACATTAAAAAATGCCGAACGCTATATCATTCCGGAATTAAAAGAACACGAAGATAAAGTTCTTAATTCAAAATCCAAAGCGCTGGCATTAGAAAAACAATTATGGGATCAGTTATTTGATCTTCTGTTGCCCCATCTGGAACAATTACAGAAACTGGCCGAAGCATTATCTCAGCTTGATGTTTTACAAAATTTAGCTGAACGTGCTGATGCGCTGCAATACTGTCGTCCTATGCTGACCGAAGAACCAGGAATTGAAATTAATGCCGGACGCCACCCGGTTGTCGAACAGGTTCTGGATGAGCCATTTATTTCCAATCCAGTATCTCTTAATCCAAAGCGACGCATGCTGATTATTACCGGTCCGAATATGGGTGGTAAATCTACTTATATGCGTCAAACTGCGTTAATCACTCTTCTATCTCATATTGGTAGTTATGTTCCGGCGGATTTTGCCCGAATTGGTTCGGTCGATCGGATCTTTACCCGTATCGGCGCATCCGATGATCTCGCCTCCGGCCGTTCTACATTTATGGTTGAAATGACAGAAACAGCCAATATTTTGCACAACGCAACAGAGAAAAGTCTGGTTCTGATGGATGAAATTGGTCGCGGAACCAGTACCTATGATGGTCTGTCTCTTGCCTGGGCCAGTGCAGAATGGCTCGCCTCAAAAATTGGGGCATTAACCTTATTTGCTACCCATTATTTTGAACTGACTGAACTGCCGAGCTTATTACCAAACTTAGCAAATGTTCACCTTGATGCAATAGAACATGGGGAAGATATCGCCTTTATGCATGCCGTTCAGGAAGGTGCTGCTAACAAGTCTTATGGTCTAGCAGTCGCTGGACTGGCTGGTGTTCCTAAGACCGTGATAAATAATGCCAGAAAAAAACTTTCTCAGCTTGAACAACACTCCAATCAGGAAGTAGTCACAACGAAAAAAGCCACAAAAACAGAGCAGCAACTGAGTCTGATTCCGGAACAAAGCGAAGTGGAATTAGCCTTAGATCAAATCGATCCCGATGATCTGACTCCTCGTCAGGCATTAGATGAATTATATCGCCTCAAACATTTACTGAAAACATCTTAGATTACACACCAAAAAGGCACGATCTTCATCGTGCCTTTCATTTTTCTGTTTATTTAGAGAAAGATCGTATCTTAAAATCTAAGCTTCAATTTCAAAATCAAACAGTGATTCCATATTCAAACCCTGTTTCAGTAAGATCTCTCTCAGACGGCGTAACCCTTCAACCTGAATCTGTCTTACTCTTTCACGGGTAAGTCCAATCTCATGACCCACTTCTTCCAGTGTTGATGGTTCGTATCCCAGCAGACCAAAACGTCTTGCCAACACTTCTTTTTGTTTTGGATTCAGCTCATCAAGCCAGTCGATAAGTGAGTTTTTAATATCTGAATCTTCAGAAGAATACTCAGGATCGTATTGAATCGAATCAGGGATAATATCTAATAATGCTTTATCGCCATCACCACCAATTGGAGTGTCCACTGAACTGATACGTTCATTAAGACGTAGCATCTTACTGACATCGTCGACAGGTTTATCTAATTCAAAGGCAATTTCTTCAGCAGTTGGTTCGTGATCGAGTTTCTGAGACAACTCACGCGCAGTACGCAGATAAATATTTAACTCTTTCACCACGTGAATAGGTAAACGGATCGTTCTGGTCTGATTCATCAAAGCTCGTTCGATCGTTTGTCTGATCCACCATGTTGCGTAAGTTGAAAAACGGAAACCTCTTTCAGGATCAAATTTTTCAACTGCACGGATCAATCCAAGGTTACCTTCTTCAATTAAATCCAGTAGAGCAAGACCTCTGTTTGAATAGCGACGAGAAATTTTCACTACCAAACGAAGGTTACTTTCAATCATTCTTTTACGGGCCGCTTCATCACCGCGAAGAGCACGCCGCGCATAAAGAATTTCTTCTTCGGCAGTTAGAAGTGGAGAAAAGCCAATTTCTCCCAAATAAAGTTGAGTCGCATCAAGAGTCTTAGTGGAAGCATCAAACTCTTCCCGAGCTTCGACTTCAGTGGTGGATTCCGTAGAATTTGCTTCATCTGACGCATTAAAATCAAAATTGTCAGAATCATTGCTATAATTGAATTGTTCGGTTTTTTTAATTGCTGAATTACTCTTACTCATAACGCCTCCCCCGGCGAGTTTAGTAAGACATTACTACTTCGAATGTCGCTACATGACTCTAATTATTTAAGAGTTAGTTAGGGCAAATAGTGAATAGGATTCACAGATTTACCTTGATAACGGATTTCAAAGTGTAGACGGACACTGTTCGTACCAGAACTACCCATCGTAGCTATTTTTTGTCCTGCTTTAACACTTTGACCTTCTTTTACTAGCAACCGATCATTGTGCGCGTAAGCGCTTAAGTAGTTGTCGTTGTGCTTGATAATAATTAGGTTACCGTATCCTCTTAGCGCATTTCCCGAGTAGACAACAGTACCAGCGGTTGCAGAAACAATCCCCTGACCACGTTGACCTGCGATATCGATTCCTTTATTACCTTGATCACCCGACGAAAACTTCTTAATTAACCTCCCTTTAGTTGGCCATAGCCAGCGTTCAATTTTATCATTACCTATCTTTGTTACATTTTTATTAACATTTTTTTTACTTATGGATTCACCATACCTTTTTGATTTTGAAGATTCAACACCTTTAACTGCGGATTTTTTAACCTCGTCATATTTATTCGCTGAATTAGTTGAGTGAGGCTCAGATTTAGATTTCGCTAATGAGTAATTACTCAATTGCGATGGTGATGTTGATCCGGCTGACGATTTCCCATATCTGGGGGCAATATAAGTAGGTCGCCATAGTTGGATCTTTTGACCGGGATGAATGATATAAGGTGATTTAAGATGGTTATAACGAACGAGATCGTTGACGTTTTTGTCTGTTATATAAGAAATGTAATAAAGTGTGTCACCCTTATTAACGACATAATAGCTGCCTTTGTAACTTCCTCTTTCCAATGCATTATAATTTTTGGTCAGATCAGTGACCGGAGCAGGCCCAGTCACTGAACACCCAGCGAAGAACAATACAGAACAAATTGTAATTGCGAGCTGACCGCCAAATTTCATAATAACTACGCTAGATCACCGGCAACTAAAGGAACAAACTTCACATATTCAATGAATTGTGAATCGAATTCGTCTCCGTTCCGTTTCACACATAGTAACTGTTGATTTTCATCGCCGACAGGAATTACCAAACGACCACCATCAGCAAGTTGTTCTAATAGTGCGTTAGGGACTTCAGATGCAGCCGCTGTAACAATGATAGCATCAAACGGCGCTTTCGCAGCCCAGCCCTGCCAGCCATCGCCATGCTTTAACGAAAAGTTGTAGATATCAAGTTGCCTGAGCCTTCTCTTCGCATCCCACTGCAACGTTTTAATTCTCTCAACGGAATAAACATGTTCAACCAATTGAGCTAACACCGCAGTTTGATAACCAGAACCAGTACCAATTTCTAATACACGGCTGCTGCGATTCAGATGAAGTAATTGGGTCATTTTGGCTACGATATAAGGCTGAGAGATGGTTTGCCCATGACCTATTGGTAAAGCATTATTATCATAAGCCTGATGCATCATAGCCTGGGAAACAAAATGTTCTCTTGGCAGAGTGTTAATCGCATTTAGCACACTTTGATCATCGACCCCATTCTTTTTCAGAAGTTCGATCAATTTATCAGCGTGTGGGTTTTGCATAGAATCCTATCCTTTTAGCCAGCTATTCATTGTTTCCATTGATTCATGAGCAGTAAGATCGACCTGCATAGGGGTAACAGAAACAGAGCGTTGCTCTATCGCATAAAAATCTGTTCCCAGACCAGAATCCTGCTCTTTTCCCGGAGGACCTAACCAAAAAATATCATGACCCCGGGGATCTTTCTGTTTAATCATACTCTCAGCATGATGACGGGCACCAAGCCGGGTAACAACTGTACCATTCAACTCATCAAATGGCACATCCGGAATATTAACATTTAATAATCGGTTCGTTGGGATAGGCAAACGACAATGGTGTTGAACAATATTTTTTGCCACAAACGCGGCTGTATCGAAATACTTTTCTCCAACCAATGAAAACGCAATCGACTGAACACCTAAAAAGTGTCCTTCCATTGCCGCTGCAACTGTTCCAGAATAAAGAACATCATCACCTAAATTAGCACCGTGATTAATTCCACTTAACACTAAATCAGGAAGATCGCCTTTCATTAATTCATTTAAGGCAAAATGTACGCAATCTGTCGGAGTCCCTTGTACTGAATAGATATTATCCGCAATACCCGATATTCTCAGAGGCTGCTCAAGGGTTAACGAATTTGAAGCACCAGAACGATTTCTATCCGGAGCAACAATAACTACATCAGCAAAATCAGAGATGATTTCAGCCAATGTATTTATGCCTTCAGCATAAACGCCATCGTCATTACTCAGCAAAACTTTCATTATTTATATTCTCTTTCTACCGGAATCTCTTCCACTAATTCACGTAAGATCGATGTAGCAAAACTTCCGGCATCCAATGACAGATTCACTATAACCCGATTACCATCAGTCTGCCAACCCAACTCTTTGGGATATAAGGCAATTTTTCTTCTATCATGGCGCATTCGGTTTCCACGAATTAATTTCATTAAATCAGGCTCAGAATCCAGAACCGGTTGCTCCAGTTCAAGTGCATCTGCTTCTGTAGGCAGAGCATTATCGCCAGCCATAGCTGCGGTAATGTCAGCTTTTCCCTGAGCCAGTTTTTCATTCCACAACTCAATCATATCTGACTGAATTAACGTTTGTTCCCTTGCAGCTAATGCGATATCTCCGGATATAAAAGAGTTAAAGCAACCGGTCTCAATTCGTTTAGACACGATATGGTTGAAAATCCACGAACGGGCAGTAGAAAGATACATACTGCGTTGATTCTGATTACGAGTACGGACATTATCCCGTCCCCAGCGCCGAGCTTCAGTCAGGTTATTGCCATTGTTGCCAAAACGTTGCTGGCCAAAATAATTAGGAACACCGAGAGTTTTTACCTTTTCAAGTCGTCGGACAACATCATCAACATCTGAGACTTCAGTTAATACAATCTTAAACTTATTACCCTGAAGATCACCCGGACGTAATTTTTTATGATGTCGGGTAATTTCTAAAATATCTACCTGACGGTGAGTCGATAAAAATTCTGAAAAATCAGGCGTATTACCATCAGGAAGATAAACACTCAACCACTGTTCAGTAATCGCGTGACGATCTTTTAATCCTGCCCAGCTGACATCTTTCGATTTAACACCACACGCTTTTGCCAGTTCATTCGCAACAAATGCTGTGTTTTCACCGGTTTTACGAATTTTAACCAATAAATGTTCACCTGATCCGGAAAACTCAAATCCGAGATCTTCTAAAACAGTAAAATCTTCCGGCTTTGCTTTAATTTTTGCTTTAGCTAATGGCTTACCACAAAGAAATGCCAGATCCGACAGTATATCACTCATAATTATTCCAATATCCACACGAGCTAAACTTTCATCAGCAACACAACCGCTTCACAGGCAATACCTTCTTTCCTACCTGTAAAACCTAATCTTTCTGAAGTTGTTGCTTTCACATTAATAGAATTAAGATCTGTTTCAAGATCATCGGCAATCGCCTGACACATTGCAGCAATATAAGGTGCCATTTTAGGGGCTTGTGCAATAATAGTTACATCAGCATTTCCCAGTCGGTAACCAGATTCTTTAACTCTTCTGTATACATCCTTGAGTAACTCTCTGCTATTGGCTCCCTTCCATTTATCATCAGTATCAGGAAAGTGTCGGCCAATATCTCCCGCAGCTATGGCACCGAGTAAAGCATCACATAAAGCATGTAACGCAACATCACCATCAGAGTGAGCAATGAGCCCCTGTTCATAAGGAACCGATACACCTCCGATAATTACAGGCCCTTCACCACCAAATTTATGTACATCAAAACCGTGACCAATCTTAAACATTGCTTAACCTTTATCTCGTGCTAAGTAAAACTCCGCCAAAGCAAAATCTTCCGGCTGAGTTATTTTCAAATTGTCCATTCGTCCCGCAACAAGTCTCGGTCGCAGGCCCAGTCCTTCCATTGCAGAGGCTTCATCCGTGATAGATACGTTATTATCTAATGCATGAGATAAAGCATCTTTCAGTTGTTCGGAACGAAACATTTGCGGAGTTAAAGCATGCCAGAGTGAGGTTCTGTCAATTGTTGATCCAATATCATTATTTTCATCCGAGCGCTTCATCGTATCCCGCACCGGAGCAGCCAGAATTGCACCGACAGGATGGACAATCGCTTCTTCAATTAATTTTGAAATATCGGATAACAGAACACATGGTCTCGCGGCATCATGGACTAAAACCCATGTTGATAATTGATGTTCAACCACATAGTTCACTGCATTTAAAACCGAATCAGAACGCTCTGTTCCACCATCAACTCGTATAATCTGAGGTGATTTGGCCAATTCTAGTTGTTCAAAGTAAGGATCATCACCGCTAACAGCCACAACAATTTGGTCAATCAGAGGATGGGAAAGTAATTTTTCTAATGTGTGCTCAAGGATAGTTTTATCCTGAATTTTTAAATATTGCTTAGGCTTGTCCGCTCGCATTCGGGCACCAACACCTGCAGCAGGAACAATGGCGGTAAAACGTAACTCCGTCATTTACTCTTTTCCTCTCTACCCGTAATTCGATAAAAAGTTTCTCCGTCTTTGATCATCCCAAGCTCATGCCGGGCTCGTTCTTCGATCGCATCCAACCCCTGTTTCAAGTCATCAATTTCAGCGTACATTTCTTTATTTCTGGCGCGTAAGTTCGTATTAACCTGTTCTTGAGTTTTTATTTCCTCGGAAACTGACTCGTAGTCGGAAATACCATTTTTTCCTACCCACAAAGTATATTGGAGCCATCCTAATAAGAGGACTAATGTTAATGCAAAAATCCGCATAATCTTCACTGTTATTCGAACATGAACGTTATCTTAAACACGACATATCAAGAATGTATCAAGACACAAAAATAAAAAGCCACTTATATCACAAGCACCTTCTGGGGGCGAGTAAAGTGGCTTTGCAATACCTAAATAGTTTATATGTAATTATGCGTATAGCCAGTACAACAGCGCTGCACCAAACACTATGCGATAGATACCAAAGGCGTTAAACGTAAAGCGACTTAGAAATGCGATAAAAATTTTCATTACAATCCATGCAGAAACATACGCTGTAATGAAACCAGCGATTAAAGGCAAAGCCATTTCACCAGTAAAATCTTTGTAATGCTCCAGTAAATCTAAGCCACTAGCCGCTAACATAACCGGAAGCGCCAGAAGAAATGAAAACTCGGCACTGGCTGTGCGGCTCACACCGACCAAAAGAGCACCAACGATTGTTGAACCAGCACGACTAGTCCCTGGAATCAAAGCAAACACCTGGGCGATACCAATAATGCCAGCCTGATAGTAAGTGATATCATCTAACGTTTTAGAACTAGGATTATGATCTTTCAGGTGACGTTCTACAAATAAGAAGATAACACCGCCAACAATAAACATGATTGGTACCACGGTTATTGTAAATAGCTCTTTGACCTGATCTTTCAATAAGAAGCCAATTGCAGCTATAGGCAAGAAAGCGATAAAAACTTTGATCCATAGCGGGAGATATTTAGGGTGGAAGCGTTCTTTGTAAGTCGTCAGAACCGCAAGAATAGCTGCTAACTGAATGATAACTTCAAATGCTTTGTTGCTTTCACTTTGAGGTAAACCCAGCCATTCACTGGCAATGATTAAATGCCCCGTTGATGAAATAGGAAGAAACTCGGTAATTCCTTCGATTAAACCGAGAATAATACTTTGAAAAATATCCATGCACTTACTCTGTAATTGTTGTATCAAACCAGGGTGTAACTACCCTGAGCACATCTAAATTTTTTGCTTGTGACCAAATCTGGTCGATTGATCGACCATCATTAGGAACAATAAGTTCCGGACTCAGTTCAAAAAGAGGTTGAATAACAAACGGATATTTATAGATGTCATCCCTGGGGACCTGCGGCTTTTCCTTACTAACACTCTCACCAAAAAGCACAATATCTAAATCTAGCGTTCTATCCTGGAATTTTTGCGCATCAGGAGCTCGTCCCCATTTTGCTTCAATATCTTTGAGCTGATTCGAAAACTCATACAGTTTAAGCGAGGTTGTCATCTCAACAATGAGATTAAAAAAAGTTTTCCCATCAAACCCCATCGCAGGGGATTCATAGATCGTTGAGATCGCAGTAATTCTTCCTAACAAAGACAGGGATTTAATCCCTTCTTCTACATGTTTGTGTTTGTCTATATTTGAGCCAATCCCAACATAAACAAGCGTCATAATGATCCTCTCTCAATCTCAACACCAACACTAATGGCTTGAGCAACGGCTCCGGGTTTGGCTAAACGAATTTTGATCCAAGGCACTGAAAATTGAGACATAACCAGTTCCGCAACTTCTTCAGCGACACGCTCTACCAGTAAAAATGTTCCATTTTCAATATGCTTGATAATAGCTTCGCTGACCTGAGAATAATCCAGCGCATCATTCACATCGTCACTTTTCCCCGCAGGACGGTTATCGTGAGCCATTTCAATATCGAGAACTAATTTCTGTTTAATTTGCTGTTCCCAATCATAAACTCCGATCGTAGTGATCACAGTTAACTGTTCAATAAATACTTTATCCATGACTTTACTTTAACTAACTTCTAACTCTTATACAGGTCGGATACCTATGTCATTAAAAACACAGTACCATATTATATCCAAGTAACTTGGGTATACACATCGCGATATCATATACTCAAACCGATCAAATATGGAAAAAGATGCCATATTTTTCTAAGTTAATATGGTATCTGCATTTTTGCGCTTTTGTAAAAGATTAAGGTGTCTATGTCGCCAATGATACTACTTCTGATTATCGGAGCTTATTTACTGGGGTCGATTTCCAGTGCGGTACTGATCTGCCGGATCCTGAAGTTACCCGATCCCAGACAAGTAGGTTCCAATAATCCCGGAGCAACAAATGTCCTCAGAATCGGTGGAAAAAAAGCGGCGATTCTGGTTCTGTTATGTGACATGCTTAAGGGAACTATCCCTGTCTGGGGAAGTTATTTTCTGGGCGTTGAATCGATTATGCTGGGGATCATTGCGATTGCTGCCTGTCTTGGCCACATTTATCCCATTTTCTTTCATTTTAAAGGAGGAAAAGGAGTGGCAACGGCATTAGGGGCAATGGCACCAATCGGACTTGATCTGACCGGATTAATTATTGCGACCTGGCTAACGGCATTGGGGATTACCCGTTATTCTTCACTAGCGGCACTGGTTTCGGTCATACTGGCCCCTTTCTATACCTGGATGATCAAACCTCACTACACAGTCCCTGTAGCAATGCTATGTTGTTTGATCATCTTTCGTCATCACACCAACATTAAACGACTTTTAGACGGCAGCGAACCTAAAGTCGGAGAAAACAAAGATAATGAGAATAAAGCGACTAATTCTTAGCCGCTATTATGAAACTAACAAATACTTATTTTACCGGCTGCAATTGATCAATTGGCCAGCGAGGTACTGCCTGAATCGATAACTCAGCAGTTTCGCCACTTTTCAGACGTTGCATTCCCGCGTATGCGATCATGGCACCATTATCAGTACAGAATTCAGTACGAGGATAATACACATCACCACCCACTTTTTTAGCCAGTGCGCCTAAATCTGCTCGTAATTGTTTATTGGCACTGACACCACCGGCAATCACAATGCGCTTCAGACCCGTTTGCTGCAAAGCCCGCTTACATTTAATTACCAGGGTATCGCAGACAGCTTCCTGAAAAGCATAAGCAATATCGGCACGAGTTTGTTCATCATCACCATTAGCGGCAATAGTATTAGCCGTAAACGTTTTTAAGCCCGAAAAACTCATGTCCAGCCCAGGTCGGTCTGTCATAGGACGAGGGAACTTAAAACGGCCCGGAGTGCCTTTTTCAGCCAGTTTGGCAAGCAGAGGGCCGCCCGGGTAATCTAAACCCATCAGTTTGGCTGTCTTATCAAACGCTTCCCCAGCCGCATCGTCGATAGATTCACCAAGAATTTTGTAATCACCAATGCCTCTTACCTCGACCATCATGCTATGTCCACCAGAGACAAGCACAGCCACAAAAGGAAATTCCGGCGGATTATCTTCCAGCATCGGAGCTAACAAATGTCCTTCCATATGGTGAACAGGTACCGCAGGTACATTCCAGGCATACGCCAAACTGCGGCCAATAGTTGATCCCACTAAAAGAGCGCCAATTAACCCGGGGCCTGCGGTATAAGCCACACCATCAATGTCCTGCGGTGTACAGTTAGCATCCTTCATGGCAGCTTTAATCAGAGGAATAGCTTTTTTGACATGATCGCGAGACGCAAGCTCTGGTACCACACCACCATAGTCCGCATGTAATTTTATCTGGCTATATAATTGATGTGAAAGGAGACCTTGTTCATCATCGTAAATTGCAGCTCCTGTTTCATCACAGGAAGTTTCGATACCTAAAATACGCATATTTTTTTCAGAACACTTCAAACATGGCTAGAATTGGGCGTCATGTTACCTCGCCTTACGTCGACAAACAAATTTTGAACACGATATAATCGACAAAAGTCTTTACAAAGACTATTGGTTCGGATTAAAATTCCGCACCATTTTTGATCTCGCTGGCGAAAAACCAAGCAAGCATAATTTAGCTTCCTTGGAGTATGAAAATCCAGCATTAATGAATAACCCCTGAGGTGAAAGGCATATGCCAGTAGTTAAAGTACGTGAAAACGAACCGTTCGACGTAGCTCTACGTCGTTTCAAACGCTCTTGCGAAAAAGCAGGTATCCTTTCTGAAGTGCGTCGTCGTGAGCACTATGAAAAACCTACTACAGTTCGCAAACGCGCTAAAGCAGCAGCTCAAAAGCGTCACGCTAAGAAGCTAGCTCGCGAAAACGCTCGTCGCGTTCGCCTATATTAATAACTAATTTCCAGACAGGAACTCAGTTATGGCTCTGATTGATAAACTCAAAGAAGAGCAGAAATTAGCGATGAAAGCCAAGGATAAACCACGCCTTGGCACTATTCGTTTAGCTATGTCAGCAATTAAACAGCGTGAAGTTGATGAGAGAATCACTCTTACTGACGAAGATATCGTTGCAATTCTGACTAAAATGGTTAAACAACGTCGCGACTCCGTAGCCCAATACGAGTCTGCTGGTCGTCAAGA
This sequence comes from uncultured Vibrio sp., assembly GCA_963676525.2. GTDB lineage: Bacteria > Pseudomonadota > Gammaproteobacteria > Enterobacterales > Vibrionaceae > Vibrio. The sequence continues at coordinate 102,951 of CAXXNB010000011.1, read as the reverse complement.
TTTAGCTGACGCGGAAAACGCTGAAATCACAGTTCTTGAGGAATTTATGCCTCAACCACTTTCTGATGAAGAAGTCGCTGCTTTGCTGGACAAAGCTATCGCTGATTCTAATGCTCAAAGCATGCAGGATATGGGAAAAGTAATGGGATTGCTTAAGCCGCAAATCCAAGGGCGTGCGGATATGGGAAAAGTTAGTGGTTTAGTGAAAGCTAAACTCGGTTAACTTCCCACTCCAATTTGCAGCAAGCCGTGCTATCTTTAAGTGTGCACGGCTTGTTTGTATCTAATATCACTTATCACTGTTTTTATTTTTCTTTTAGGTTTTATGGCTGGACACATCCCCAGAACATTTATCGATGACTTATTAGCTCGACTTGATATCGTCGACATCATAGATGCTCGTGTAAAACTTAAAAAGAAAGGGAAAAACTACTCTGCCTGTTGTCCTTTCCATAATGAAAAAACACCTTCTTTCAGCGTAAGTCAGGAAAAACAGTTTTATCACTGTTTCGGCTGTGGTGCGCATGGTAATGCCATCGACTTCATGATGGAGTATGAACGTCTGGACTTTGTCGAAGCCATTGAAGAACTCGCTTCTCACTTAGGTTTAGATGTTCCCAGAGAACAACGTTCATCTTCTGGATTTAACACTAACAGACCGCAGGCCAACCAAGAGCAAAAACGCTCGCTTTACGATTTAATGGAAAGTGTGGCACGTTTTTATGCTCAACAGTTAAAAAAACCATCCGCAAAAATTGCTGTTGATTACCTGCGCGAACGCGGCCTGTCCGGAGAGATAGCACAACAGTTTGGCATCGGTTACATCCCGGATGAGTGGGATATTATTCTCAAAGAATTTGGCAAACAAAAACCAACGCAGGATATGCTGTTAAGTGGCGGTTTACTGATTGAAAATGATCAGGGTCGACGCTATGACCGTTTCCGTGGTCGGGTCATGTTCCCTATCCGGGACAGAAGGGGCAGAGTTATTGGCTTTGGTGGCCGGGTCATTGGCGATGGTACACCAAAATACCTAAACTCTCCGGAAACACCAATATTCCACAAAGGCAAAGAGCTTTATGGTCTTTATGAGGTCCTGAAAGCACATCGGGAACCCAAGCAGATTCTTGTGGTTGAAGGTTATATGGATGTCGTGGCCCTGGCTCAATATGGCGTGGACTACTCGGTTGCCTCACTAGGTACCTCAACCACCGGTGACCATTTACAACTGCTTTTCCGTCAAACCTCCACTGTTGTCTGTTGTTATGACGGAGACAGAGCGGGTCGAGAAGCAGCCTGGAGAGCTCTGGAAAATGCACTCGGTTACCTGAAAAGTGGCCATGTTCTGAAGTTTTTGTTTCTTCCCGATGGTGAAGATCCGGATAGCTATATTCGAAAATTTGGCAAAGAAGCATTTGAGCAACAAGTTCAGGATGCCGAACCAATGTCGAAATATTTATTTAGCCACCTTCTACAACAGGTTGATGTGGGTAACACCGAGGGTAAAGCAGCTTTAGAAGCTTTAGCTTTACCTCTCATTTATAAAGTTCCAGATGAATCTCTTCAGGATCAGTTACTACACTTACTAGAAAATAAAACTGGTGTATATAAAAAACCAAACATAAGACAAGAAGATAAACCAAGACATCAGCCTCACCGAGATATTAAACGGACGCCAATGAGAGCAGTAATCGCTTTGCTTTTGCAAAATCCGAGCTATGCTCATATGGTACCCGATCTTTCTAGTGTCAGCACACTAGCCATACCTGGGCTGAATTTATTAATAGAGGTACTTGAAAAGTGTCGAAATTATCCCCATGTCACAACAGGCCAGTTACTTGAACATTGGCGAAGCAGCCAAAATGAAGCACTTCTTTCTCGATTGGCAAGTTGGGAGATTCCCATTGTCGATGATAATCAGAAAGACATATTTATAGACTCATTGGACAAAATTTTAGCCCAGTGCGTTGAAAAACAAATTGAAAATATGCAGGCAAAAGAACGAAGTGTCGGTTTATCAGCCGATGAAAAAAGGGAGCTTCTTGCGTTAATGCTCGACTTGAAAGCGTAACCCTAATTCTATAGTCAGCAAATGATACATTTGTTATAATACGTGGTTTGCATAAAGCAACCATTTCCGTCACCAGAATTTAAGTTGGATACCGTCTATGGATCAAAATCCGCAGTCACAGCTAAAAACACTTGTCCTAAAGGGCAAAGAACAAGGCTATCTGACCTACGCCGAAGTAAACGACCACCTACCTGCAGAAATCGTCGATTCTGAGCAGGTAGAAGACATTATTCAGATGATTAATGACATGGGTATCAAGGTAGTAGAGACTGCCCCTGATGCTGATGATCTTGCTCTGAACGACGATACAAACGTCACTGACGAAGAAGTAGCTGAAGCTGCAGCTGCTGCTCTATCGAGTGTTGAAAGTGAAATTGGTCGTACTACCGATCCTGTTCGTATGTATATGCGTGAAATGGGTACAGTTGAACTACTGACCCGTGAAGGTGAAATCGATATAGCAAAACGTATTGAAGATGGTATTAACCAGGTTCAAAGTTCTGTTGCTGAATATCCGGGAACTATTCCTTACATCCTTGAACAATTTGATAAAGTTCAGGCTGAAGAACTTCGTTTAACCGACATTATTTCTGGATTTGTCGATCCTGATGCAGATGAAACAACTGCACCAACTGCTACTCACATCGGTTCTGAGCTCACAGGCTCCGACCTTGAAGATGAAGAATTATCCATCAAAGGCGGTAAGGATGATAGCAATGAAGATGAGGATGAAGACGACGAAGATAATGATGACGATTCAGAAGACGAAGAAGAAGATGTAGGTATCGATCCTGAACTTGCTCTTGAAAAATTCAACGAATTAAGAAATCGATTCCAAAGTTATCAAGTTGCTCTTCAGGAACATGGTGATCTATCAACAGAAGCAAATGCAGCGACTGATCATGTTCTGGATATTTTCCGTGAGTTCCGTTTAACTCCGAAACAATTCGATCACCTGGTTAACTCTCTTCGTGAATCAATGGACCGTGTTCGTACTCAGGAACGTCTGATTATGCGCCGCGTGGTTGAATACGGAAAAATGCCGAAGAAATCCTTCATTGCCGTATTCACCAACAACGAATCCAATGAAGCATGGTTAGATACCATATTAGCGTCTGATAAACCATACGCAGAAAAAATTCGTGCCAATGAAGAAGAAATTCGCCGTGCAGTTCAGAAACTTCAGGTAATTGAAGAAGAGACCAAACTAACGGTAAATCGCATTAAAGATATCAGCCGTCGTATGTCTATCGGTGAAGCGAAAGCTCGTCGTGCGAAAAAAGAAATGGTTGAAGCGAACTTACGTTTGGTTATCTCTATCGCTAAGAAATACACCAACCGTGGCTTACAATTCCTGGATCTGATTCAGGAAGGTAACATCGGTCTGATGAAAGCAGTAGATAAGTTTGAATACCGTCGTGGTTATAAGTTCTCAACTTATGCAACATGGTGGATCCGTCAGGCTATCACTCGCTCGATCGCAGACCAGGCTCGTACAATTCGTATTCCGGTACATATGATCGAAACGATCAACAAGCTGAACCGTATTTCTCGTCAAATGCTTCAGGAAATGGGTCGTGAACCATTACCGGAAGAATTGGCAGAACGTATGGCTATGCCAGAAGATAAAATCCGTAAGGTACTGAAAATTGCGAAAGAGCCGATTTCGATGGAAACGCCTATCGGTGATGATGAAGATTCGCATCTTGGTGATTTTATCGAGGATACTACTCTTGAGTTACCTCTGGATTCTGCGACATCTACAAGTCTTAAAGCAGCAACCAGAGATGTATTGGGTGGATTAACCCCTCGTGAAGCGAAAGTACTGCGTATGCGTTTTGGTATTGATATGAACACTGACCATACTCTTGAAGAAGTTGGTAAACAGTTCGACGTTACCCGTGAACGTATTCGTCAGATCGAAGCAAAAGCTCTGCGTAAATTACGTCACCCTAGCCGCTCAGAAACTCTGCGCAGCTTCCTGGATGAGTAATTACTTAGCTAGTTGAACAAAAGGTGAGCAGACGCTCACCTTTTTTGTTTCTCTTAGTTTAAGTGAATAAATTATAAGCGGAAATACGCCACTATTGCGGTTATTGAGGCTAGACAGCACAGCTCTGTTCCCCTATAATCGTCGTCCTACATGGGGCCTTTAGCTCAGTTGGTTAGAGCATCCGACTCATAATCGGCAGGTCCTGGGTTCAAGTCCCGGAAGGCCCACCATATTCTAGAAAGGTTAGTACCGATAGTGGTTACTAACCTTTTTTTATGCCTGTCTAAATTTAGTCAAGTAGTTAGTCAAGTAAGAACAAACTACCATCCCAAAATCACATTAGAAAAAATCATCTCTAATAAATTCTTTTTTATAGTGTACGAAAACATAAAGCATACAAAGATAGCCCGTTGATACGGGTTCGAATTACGTTCTTTTATGGACTAAAGCAATAACAAAAAAGATACATGAAGAACCCAGAATCTGAACTAAATCTAAATTTCATAAAACAAAGATATGGTATTTTGTCTAAAACCTAGAACGAGGTTAGAACATGGGTATTTTTGATTTTATCTTTGGTAAAAAGAAACCTATCGAACAAACAAGTCAAGATGAGTATGTGAACCATCAAAACAATATAAAACAAGCCCCTGACCAATATAGAGAAATATCACAAAACTCTGATATATGTGTTGGTATGGAATTTCATGCTACATGCCAACTCCGAACCCCACTAGCTGTATTAAAAAGACATGGTGAAATATTCATAGGTGATGGAGAACCACCGACTTATGGTGAACCACGTGATGGTGTCTGGATACCTAAACTTGAAAGCATTTATGATATTCCTAGTGAAGAAAAAAATGCGGCTTCCGATGCCGGTTCTGTTAACGAAAAAGAATATATCAATTATGCAATTGGACTATTAAGTATCTTCGAGTCAGACAATACTATTAACAATAAAATGAGTGAAGCACTAGCTTATTCGGGAAATGATGAAAGACTTAACCGAATCGAACAAGGTCTTTTACGTTGCTATCGGGAAAATAATATTGCGGATGTCATGGCTCGTTTTATCTCTGATACTGAAAGACTAGAGTTTTACTTTGATAAACCCAATAAACTTATCTTGGTAAATGGCGTCAATGCCAAAATAGAATCAGCACTAGAGAATTCAGGTATTCACACGATAAAAGAACTATCTAACCTTACTGAAAACGATTTGCTTAAAATCAACGGTATCGGAAAAGTAAGTGCAAAAAAAATCATAAATGCTTTGAACTGAACCAATACAAATAAAGCTATTAACTCAATTTCTACACATTTCATGTCAAATTTTGACAAGTTATGTATTGCATAACAATCAAAGAAATAATGAGTTTATATGTAACATTATCTATCACCTAGACCTAGGCTCATACTTGCAGTATCTCCGTCACTTCTCCGTTAATTACGGAAAACAGATATAAGTAATATCATGTTTATCATGCCTTTTTATGGACTCTAAAAAATGAAGAATTAATCAGTTTATTGCTAGAGTTATTCGGAGCCATAAAAAAAGGGAAATTGACCGTATATCAACCGTATTTACGGTCAATTCAATATATTAATCTTCGATGTCACGATAACGATAGTTACGAACATTTATACCATAATAAAGGTGGCTAACTTTTCGGCTTTAAACGACTTACACCATAATCTTTGGTCTGTATATCTCTATACCCCTTACCACGTTCCTTTGCCTGATACGACAAACGATATATCAAATCTTGTTTAACGCTAAACTCAGAGTTACATATGTTGTAATAGCAGTTTTCAATAATATGAGCATGACCACCACCGGACAGCATCCATTTTTGTTCTATTAGTTCAAGTATTTTACTCGAATGTCTAATTCGCTTACCATCAAGCATTAATGCCATATGATAATGCTGATGTTTAGCTTTCTCCATTTCACGCACCCACGCAAAACCAATATCCAAAACCTTGTATCGGCTTTTTATCAACGGAAATAATTTCTTCTCGAATTGCGATATAACCAAATTATCATTGGTATAAACATCCATGTGTAAATCAAACACAACACAAAAAACACGTCTGTATCGCTCACACATAATATTCAGTTGCCGGATAATTCGCTTCATATGCTTTGGACAAATTTTATATTGTCTCTTGCTTCCAACATTTACAGCCCAGATTTCACCATCAACATTGATATAAGGACTATTTGATAAATATCTCATAAGATAGGTATTAACTCTTATAGGATAATATAAATAACCCCCAAAACATGTAGGTCATAAGTTAGTAGTAGCTTACTTCACATAGCCTATGAGATACAAAGCCTAATAATTTTTTCTATTCAACTTTATTAAAAAATCGCACAGTAAAAACCTAGAAATAAGTTCTCAACTTATGACACAAAAAAAGCCACCGTGATAATGATGGCTTTATCGGGATTATTACCTTATCCTTAGACTGTTGGTGGAGCGGTCGCCACAACTACACCACCAACATCAATAGATATGTGTCCAGTAAGTTATCTTTCTGGACTCGTCTTTTTCTGAAGCTCAAACAACTCTTGGTTAGCTACTTCTAACTCATCAAAAGCAGTTTGAACACGACTTGCTCCATTAATTGCGTCTAAAAGGCTTTCCCGTCTTAGTTCTTGCCTTCTCTCCGCCCTAGCTAAAGCGTCTTGTTCCCTATCTTGCGACAAATGTCTAGGATCAAGATATCTGGCTTCAATAACCCCTTTTTCTTTCACTTCAATAAATAACCAGTGACAATAACGGTCTCCTCTAAGTTTTTGCTGAACACTTCGATAATTACGCCCAAATTCATCACATAGAGTTTGCTCAGGAACATGTTCACCACTCATATATAAATCAAGCATAGCTCGCTCTACGGTTCCTATTTCAGGGATAGCATTTTGCGGAATTTCTTTGTAATAATAATTCATATTATTTGCCCCCTTGTAGACTGTTCAGGATTGCTTCTACTGTGCTCTGACGGTAGCCGATAGCTCGCCCATTAACTTTTAAAGGCTCTGGGATGATTTTTTCTTTGGCTTGCCATCTCCAGAGCGTCTTGAGGCTTCTATTAAGAATTTTTGCGACCTCAGCCATTGGAATTACTCGGTCAAATTGTTGGAATTGATTTGGATTTGTCATCTTTTAAGCTCCGTTGTGATTGCTTGAGAGCATTACAGCAAGATAACTAGAAATGAGCACGTTACTTAAATAGGTGTATTTCCGTAACGGATGAGCTAAGAAATGAAAGTATTAATTTGTTCCTCTAGGAGTTTAAGTTCATTGAGCAGAACATTAATTTGTTGGTTAGTCATACTCTCGCTGTTAGATTTTAAGTCATCCATATAAATATTGTATAGAGCGAAACATTTCTCTATTTCTAACTCGTTTTCTTTATATTTATTTTTCACTTTAAACCTAGCTTGCCTTATAGCCTCAACACTAACACTAAATTTATCTGCTGCAACATTATCTCCATGCTTATCAGAATAAGCATACATTTTCATATGTTTTGGCTTTAAAATTCTTTTTCCGCGCCCACGCTTTACATTGAAACTATATTGCTCACTAATTAACTTGGACAAAACAGGCAAAAGGACATGTGAGGCTTCATAAACCTTCTGCTCATCCTTACTTTCTACAGCCAAAAACCAGCTTAATAAAACATCACAATATTCAGGCTTGAACTCATATTTTTTTTGAGAAAGTAGTGCCTTGGCTATGTACTTTGTACTTTCGTAAATTTTTTCTTTAGACCTTGAAATATCTTCTTCCACTGCCTTAATTTGATCTACCAAACTTAAATTTTCATCTTCCTCATCAGCTAATTTAAGTATTTCCTTGCTTAGTTCATACGAACTCGAACCTTTTTCACCCAAAAGTTCCAAATAGTCAAACAACTGTTCCTCTGAGACTTTGCCTGACTTAACGAGCCTGTATTTACTCTGCGTATCTTCAATTACACCCAATAAAACCTGTTTTTTTGCTTCTCTTTCATCGTCATTTAGCTTTGCGTATTCTGGGTTAAGGTTGATTATCCTTTCAGCAAGCTTTTCTCTTTCTTGCTTTGCTATTTCAATGACTTTATTAACTTCATTCATCTGATCACCTCACCAAACACCAAAACATTATCAACTGTCTGTAAATTCAATTTCTGCTCCCACGCTTCTAATGCTCTGCGCTTTTCAGGCAAATACTCGTAACGATCATAATGCTTGCTAGAAACATCATTTAAAGCATGGTTCTGTAAGCGGTCACGTAACGACTTAGAGATCCCTATTTCACCCATTAATGTTTTACACGTCCTGCGTAGGTCTCTGGGCGTGAATGACCGAACACTTTCAGTTACATCACGATAACGGCTAATACCTTGTGACAATGAATCTAGGCGGATATGTTCGCCAAGATTAAGGCGATGCGGAAAGATAAATTCACTTTCATTATCGAGTTTCTGTTTTTCCAATACCACCAGAGCACTATCAGTTAAGGGTATAAGGTGAGGACGTTTATTTTTAGATATATCAGGAGAGATCAGTAACGTTTTTTGGTGCCAGTCTACAGATTCCCACTTTGATGCTGCCAACTCATAAGGACGCTGACCACCAGTAAAAAGACATAACAAAATCAGGTTACGAATAGACTCACCCATTTTAAAACGCTGATACTCATTGTTAAGGTCATCAATCAACGTGATAACTTCATCCATTTTTAAATAGTGCTCACCTACCCGTTCTGCGTCTTTTTGCTTTGGAATTGCTGATACTGGGTTTATCACCAAACCAAATTTAGCTTCATCGATAAAATTTGCAGGGTCGTTATCATGCTTTAAGCCATAGTTAAAAGCAGCCATTAAATAACTACGCACACGGTTGGATTGAGTTTTAGCACCTCGCTTTATCATAGCAGCGAGAACTAACACTAATTCGTGAGTGGTAACATCTTTAGCTTTTGTTGCTGGTGGAATAATCGGATAAACTTCTTTTTCCAGTGAGCTAATAACAGCTTTATGTGTTCTCTTACCGTCTTTTTCCATCTGAGCCACATATGCTTCAAATAGCTGTTTAATCGTACCTTTGCGAGATTCTTCACGCTTAGCCTGTTCCTGAGCTTGTCTACCGCTTTCTATGAATTCTTTAGGATCTATACCCTGTATTAACAGTTCACCTAACTCTTTTTGTTTGTTTCTCGCATCATTAAGAGATAGTTCGGGGAATTGTCCCAACGGTATAAACCTCGTTTTGTTTTGAACAAAATAACGGAATACAAAACGCTTACTGCCTTTTGGTGTAACCTGTACACCCAACTTGCCACGCCCACGTTGACTATTTGTATCCCATTCATAGTAGGGTTTATCTTTGGGTTTTAGTCCTTTTATGCTGCTTACTGTAAACATGCTATCCCCTAACTCCAGTCTGTTGCGTAACTTGACTAAATAAATTTTTAGTCAAGTAATTAGTCAAGTTAGAGTGTACCTGAATAGGAACAGTTGAGAATAGACAAACCTCACACCAACCAATAACCCAATGAATTACATGAAAAATAAACCAATGTGAGAATGTGTGAGATATTAGAGGAAAGAGTCTTATCACGACTCATAATCGGCAGGTCCTGGGTTCAAGTCCCGGAAGGCCCACCATATTCTAGAAGGTTAGTACCGATAGTGGTTACTAACCTTTTTTATGCCTGTCGTTTTAAGGTGTAGTTACGGGTGTAGTTAGTAAATTGCTTAACTAGCTTTTCGCATTAGAAAAAATCAAGTGACCACAGATATTGGTTTCTTTGAACATAATAGAATTACCCAAAAAACCTACGCAATCTTGTAACCACGTTCTTTTTATGGACTCAAAAAACACCCACTCGAAATTTAGTTCACATCATACGTTATAAAACCTAATGACAACCTTCACTCATTAATAAAATCACATATGAGATCAATATCACATGCAATCAAAGACATCATTGCTACTGTAAATATACAGTGGGTAAATAATTAACTAGGGTTTGTCATGAAAATAAAAAATTCTCTATTGTTAATAACATCAATATTTTTAAGCAGTACAGCTTTTGCTGAATATGATTATGGTCACGGAGAGTTTGAACCTCATCCCTATTTTGGTCTTGGTTATACTTTTGCAGATATTGAACTTGATTTAAGTGGTTATGGGCTAGGAACACCTTCAGCTGATAATGGATTATTAGGAGCTATATTTGGGTATCGTTTCCATAAAAATTTTGCTCTAGACTTTAGAGGTTATGGAAACACTTCCGATGATGATATATACGGGGTTAATGTTGAAATTGATCGGATGTATAGTGTCCTAGCAAAAGGCATTCTACCAGTTAACGATAATGTTTATTTTTATGGCATGGTTGGGGCTGGTGACACAAAAGCAACAGCAAGTGCTGGTGGTATATCTCTTTCCGATAGTGATGAAGATTTTCAATATGGCGTTGGAATGTCAGTAACCAATGGAACACCATTAGAGACTCAAATTGAATGGATGAAGCTGTATGATGATGATGGACTTGAAATTACCGGTATAAACATAAACATTGTTTATAACTTCTAATTATCACATCTATCTATATAAATGGGTGTAACTCTATTATTGGTTACTCCCTTATTATTTCTAATAACCTTAATCTGAAGTGTCCAAAAACTCATTTTTCTTGTTCATTCCTGTTATTTCATAATTCCAAACAAACTTAATTAAAGAGCTAAAAAGAGAAAATATATCTATAATGTATAGATCTGACTTATCCATTACTTACAAAATTATGATTATCAGGGATATGAATCCATGGATATCAAAAGAAAAACTATTAATATCAGCCGCTGCTTGGTATTCACAATATTAATATTTCTAGTTACCGGCTGTGATGATTCAACAACAACAGTAACAACGACGAAAGTATCCCCCTATCAACCAACAAAAAATATTATTCTATTTATTGGTGATGGTATGGGAGTTCAACATCAAAAAGCTGCTCAATGGTCTAGCGTCGGTCAAGATAAAAAATTAGCAATGATGGATATGGCAGTATCCGGATTTATAGAAACTCAAGCCGCCAACGGTGCTCTTACTGATTCAGCAGCAGCAGGAACAGCAATGGCAACCGGGGTTAAGACAAACGATGGAGTGATCGGATTAGATCCGGACTTTAATACCTTAACGACCATACTAGAAGAAGCTCAAAATTTAGGTATGCATACCGGACTTGTAACAACGACACCGATTACGAATGCAACCCCGGCAACATTTGCTACTCATGTCAAAAAACGAAACCAAGAAAATGAAATAGCCAAACAATTATCCGAGTCAAAAATAAATGTGTTATTAGGTGGGGGAGAAAATAGATTCCTGCCAAGTTCAAAAACAGGCTGCTATCCCAAAGCTGGTGAAAGACATGATGGTACAAATCTGTTAGACAAACTCATGGCTGATGGGTACGAATATCTCTGCACCCCGGTTTCATTTTCAGTCATTGATTCTTATTCATCAGCCCCATTAATTGGACTATTTGCAGATGAGGAGATGATTCGTCCATTTTCCCCATCATTAAAGGCGATGACCCAAACAGCCATCAATACCCTTTCACATAATGATAAAGGCTTTTTTTTAATGGTAGAAGCAGGACAAATTGATTGGGCTAGCCACAAAAATGATGCTGCAAATGCTATATCAGATACTATTGGTCTTAATGATGCAGTTAAGGTTGCACAACAATTTGCCAAAAATTCTAAAGATACATTAATTATTGTGGTTGCGGATCATGAAACGGGAGGCATGTCTCTCAGTACAACGCCAACAGGGGCTTCTGGTGAAGATGGCCCATTTGTTATGCCCAATGGTGATTCATTTTATGTGAATTGGTCTACAGGTTCCCATACAGATGTAAATGTACCAATTTCAGCACAAGGCCCGAATAGTAGTATGTTTAAAGGCGTTCACGACAACACTTTTATTTATACTGTAATGTCTGGTGCATTATCGTCTTTTATAAATAGATAAATGAGCACAATATAGTTGATAATTCTCTGTTACTTATAATTTAAAGTATTCAGATTATTGATAACCGAGATAGCTTCCTGGGTTGCTTCCATATAATTACTGTATGCCTCTTCTATGACATCCTGAGAGGCATTCTGGCTTATTGCTTGTACATATTCACGGTAATAAGAATTAGCATTTAAACAAAGTGACGACGCTTTATCACTGTCATACTGGGTACAATCTTTTAGTTGTGACTGAATTCCGCCAGCTATTAATTCAATATGTTGAGGAACCTCTGTCCACATCTTTTGCATCTGAGCGAGCTGTTCCTGAACTGAATTGACCATAGCCTTATCCACATTGGCAGCGAAAGAACAAAAAGAAGAAAATAACAAAACGATACCCGGTATCAATGTCACTGCTTTCATTGATTATTCTCCTTAAATTACAAGCTTGTCTTCTCTGGGAGTCTCTTTAAATAATCGTTTATATTCACGGTGAAACTGAGATGGGCTGATATAACCCACCATTCGTGCTGCTTCAGTCACTTTTTTTCCTTCAAGTTGTATGAGCTCTCGTGCACGATTGAGTCTGACCTTTTTTATATATTGTAGCGGCGATTCCATCGTGACACTACGAAATGCCTGGTGAAATGCAGAAACGCTCATACTGGCCTCTTTTGCTAATTCATTCACCGTCAGGTTATGACTGTACTCCTGATGCACTTTCGTTAAGGTATTTGCAATTCTGGAGTAATAACCTTCCTGATGTGCCAAATCAAACAGGACATAACCCGCCTGACTTGTCAGAACCCGATAAATCAATTCCTCTAATAATGACTCACCAATGACATGAGATTCCAGCGGATCGCAAAGCGCTTTAACAATACGTATACATGCTCCCTGCATATCTCCACTCATAGTGACAGATTTAAGACCGCATGATTCTTTTCTAATATTGGTCTGCTTAAAATAATCAGAACCTTCTATTTTGGTCACCATTTTTTGCAGCAAATGAGGCGTAAGTCGGATAGAGATCCCTAATAAAGGTTTGCCATGTTGAGTGACCGCCTCACACTCCAGCGGTAACGGCACACCTACGACCAGATAATCGTTGGGCCCATAAGTCACATGGTGCTGATCCAAATAGATATGTTTATAACCCTGAGCAAGAATCAATATTCCTGATTGATACAATAAAGGCTTCCTGGCATTGCCTTCTATACTTCGGTAAAACCATACTCCCGGAATAGCAGTTTCATGGATTCCTTCAAAATTCTGTAACCCATGTATATCAACATAATGTTCTAACCATTCAACCAATGACATCGCGAACTCAACCAATAGAGAATTAGGCATTAATTATAGAGAATTTCGCCTATAACACTAACCATATTAGGATTAATATGCATATAGAATAAAGATACTCTAGCAATCGTACTAACACCATTTCTACAAGAGGACATGTAATGAAATTTACTTACTCAAACCCTACAGAAATTTTCTTTGGTCAGGGACAGATAGCAGCCATCAAAAGTACAATCCCTAACAATAAAAAAGTACTCGTCATTTATGGTGGAGGCTCCATCAAAAAGAATGGTGTTTATGACCAGGTTAAATCAGCTTTGGACGGTCATGAATGGCTGGAGTTTTCTGGTGTAGAGCCAAACCCGACAAAAGAAACTCTGGATAAGGCAGTAGAAATTGTTAAAACAGAAAACGTTGGTTTTATCCTGGCCGTTGGTGGTGGCTCAGTCATCGATGGTTCTAAATATGTAGCAGCTGCATCCAAATACGACGGTGATGGCTGGGACATAATGACCAAAGTACACACAGTAGAAGATGCTACACCCATCGGCGCAATTCTGACACTACCCGCAACGGGTTCTGAGTCAAACAAAGGTGCTGTTATCACCAAATCAGAAACACACGATAAATTAAGCTTTATGTCTGTCTACGTACAACCAAAGTTTGCTGTCATGGATCCTGACGTTATGAAAACTCTACCTGAACGTCAGTTATTGAATGGATTAGTAGATGCATGGGTACACGTCTGCGAGCAGTACATTACATTTCCTGTTAATGCTTATGTTCAGGATGCTTATGCTGAAGGACTGTTACGAAGCCTGAAAATTCTGGGAGAACAGTTTGCCGAACGAAATAACGATCAGTGGCGTGCAAATCTAATGTGGTCTGCAAATCAGGCCCTAAACGGATTAATTGGTCTGGGGGTTCCTCAAGATTGGGCCACTCATATGATGGGCCATGAATTTACTGCGTTGTGGGGAGTGGATCATGCGAGATCTCTGGCGATCATTCAGCCATCGTTATTACGCAATCAAATCGAAGCTAAACGAGCTAAACTGGAACAGATGGGTAAAAATGTCTTTGGATTATCAGATACCTGTTCTGCCGAAGAGACGATTGAAGCTATTGAGTCATTCTACCATCAACTAGATGTTGCTACTCAATTCAGTGATTATGCAGACACGAAAGAAAATGCCGTTGCCCTTGTCATCTCCAAATTAGATCAACACGGAATGAAAGCACTAGGCGAAAACCAGGCTATCACACTAAAAGAAGCAGAAAGCATACTCAACATGTCAATTGCTTAATGGTATGACATGCAGGCTCGAAAGAGCCTGCTAACCAGAAAGAAATGCGCGTAAACAATCAATTAGCACTATGACTGATGGCGGATAATTTCGGTATTCAGATCTATTTTTGCCCGATAGAGTGCTTTATCAGCAAAACTTAACAACTCATCCGGATCCGTTGTGTCATCCGGGTAGATAGAAACACCAGCACTAAAAGATAAGTGAATAGCTTCCTGATTGGAAATATTAATCGGCTTTTGCATCATCGCATGTAATTTTTTAGCTATTGGATCAATCGATTTGGTATCCGAAGTCAATTCAACTAATATGATAAATTCATCTCCCCCAAAACGAAAAACAAGATCATTTTCCCTTAACGTCTGCTTCAGGCGATATGCGAAACATTTTAGAACATAATCCCCAGCTTCATAGCCATAACGCTCATTTATCTCTTTAAACCTGTTCAAATCCAGAAAAAAACAAGCAAACCGTCCACCAATAGAACGCACCTGTTCCGACTTAACCTCCAGAGCCATAGATAAGGCATGTCTATTCTGTATACCTGTCAGTAGATCCTGATGTTCTTTATTTAAATGACCGGAGACATCCATAATCGTTAATACACTCAATCGGTTTCCTTTATGAGTAACAGTCCGTTCGGTTAGCTTAACATCTACTTTTTTCCCATCTCGGGCCAAACATTTTGCATTGTCCCCATATGGGCTTTCAAGTATGAGCGAACTCCTTGTCAGATGCTTCAATTCCCGGGGTGAATAGCCTAAGAAATGACTGGCAAACGAATTACTCATTAATACCCTCTGATCGGATGAAAATACCAGCAAAGCAACATTGGTTGACTGAAAGAGTTCACTGAGAATACTGACCAAATCTCTGGAATACTTATGAGAGAGCCTGAATAGAAAAATAATGGCGGCAAAGTTTAAAAGAGCAAAACAAAACGAAACTATCTGGATAGTTCTTAAGTTGGCCATTTTCTTATTTAGGCTATTTTCTATGATGACCGTGAGGCGACTCATCATACCCAGCAGTTCATCATTGACCTCTGCTAATACATGCCTGGCTCGAGCAAAGTTGTCACTGGTTATCCCTCTTTCCGCAATGATTTTCTCAATACTAGTAATAGCCTTATTTAATTCCCGAGCCTGAAATAAAATATCTCGGCCTTCCGGAATATTGACTCGACTAATAGAGACAGAATGAAGTCCTGCATCTGTAACCAGTCCACCGTAATAAAGGCATTTAATGTTTGGCTGAATAAAAGATATGCCGAGCTGAATTGATCCGTAAGAATTTGAGACTCAGAAGCAGATAGTTTGTTGGTATCGATTTGAGAAACAGCATTAGACATTTGCTGTATCAGCGTACTTTGTCTACTGGCTAGGTTAATCACCAATGCATCCTCGGATACCTGTTTTGTAATATGAAAGTTCAGACCAAGAAGAAACAAATCGAGAGCAAGGAAAAGGGAAATGAGAAGACCGAGCAACCAAGAGGTTTTTCTTGAGCTTGCCTCAAAAATAGCCATATACTCGACCTCCGCAGATAATAAACGCTATGTCCCCAATTTTCAGATTAGCTGACTTGCACTGAATCTGCCATAAATGACGAATAATCTTAGTAAAATTGAGTTATTGCCCCGCCAATACCAGCAATCAACATCTGAATTCCAATAACCGCAAGAATAAGTCCCATCAGACAGGCCACCACAACTTGTTTATTTTCCGTACAGAGTAATTAGATCATTATGTTCCTAAAGATAGAAAAGCCAAAACCAAACAAAAATACCAATATATAACAATAAGATAAAAACAATAGCAGTATTTAGATCATCATAGACCAAATACTATTTAAGCTGTACATACCAGTTATGATTCGTGACTTAACTGCAATAAAAGCCTCATTAAAGTGACGTCTTAATGACATATTTCCTTCCTAGCATAAAAAGCTAAAACATGGATATGAGGTTTTAATATGCTGTCAAACAGTCCTTTTAGACTACCAAGAAAAACACCTTTCGGAATGGGTGAAAATTTCGCGGAATGGGCTACTGGTCTCAGCCAATTAGACAGGTTCTATCATCAACGTCCGGCAGGATGTGGAACCCAACAATTTTTGAGATTTACTCTGGAAGTTCTGGGGATAGATTACAACGTTGCCAAAGGTTCTTTGGAAAATATCCCATCGACAGGACCAACTGTGGTCGTAGCTAACCACCCTCTCGGATGTGTTGAAGGTGTTATTCTGGCTGAACTACTACTTTCTGTGCGCTCAGATATTCAGATTCTTGCAAATCATTACCTAAAAACAGTCCCTGAACTCGACGAGTTATTTATTGGGGTTGATGTGCTAAATGAAGAAAAAGCTCAGAAATCCAATTTGATAGCAATGAGAAACGCACACAGACATCTTGAAAATGGTGGCCTGCTACTTATTTTTCCAGCAGGTGAAGTTTCACATTTAGTTGACAGAAAAAAACAAAAGCTGGAAGACAAAGAATGGAGTGAGTCTGTCAGCCGATTAATAAGAAAGCATCAGGCAACATCTGTTCCTATTTTCATTGATGGACACAACTCTAAACGTTTTTATATGGCTGGGAAAATCCATCCATTGTTAAGAACCCTGATGCTAGGCAGAGAACTTCTGAACAAAAAAAACAAACCAATTAAGATCTATATTGGACAATCGATTAAATATAAAGAAATCAACACCCTCAGCCATAGCCAATTAGTCAGCTATTTAAGATTTAACACTTATTTGCTTAACCCCGCGACCAAGCAAAGCCGGAATAAAAATGAACGTGATCAGCCACTTCCCCCCGTGTGCTCTCAACTACCAATATCCGAATTAACCGCCGATTTAGACAGTCTTCCACCAGAGAAACGTTTATTGTCTCACAACGAGTTTGATGTCTACTGCGCAAAAGCTGAAGATATTCCATGTATCCTGCATGAAATCGGACGCATTCGGGAAATAACGTTCAGACAAGTGGGAGAAGGAACCGGACTGACTCTTGATGTTGACAAGTTCGATCAGGAATATCTCCATCTTTTTATCTGGGACAGAGAAAATAACAAACTTGTCGGAGCTTATCGCTTAGGGTTAGTCGATCAGATTCAGCCCCGGTTTGGAATTAAAGGATTATATTCCAGCACACTATTTAATTATCAAACTCAATTTATAAATAAAATGGGTAAATCCATTGAAATGGGCCGTTCTGTGGTCGCTCAGGAATATCAAAAAAGTATGGCGCCGTTACTTTTACTTTGGAAAGGTATCGGATCTTTTATCAGCAGAAATCCAGACTATACCCATTTATTTGGTCCTGTAAGTATCAGCAATGACTACAGTGATGAAGCAAGGCAACTGCTTGCTCAGACAATGGCTTTACATTATTACGATTATGATCAGGCCAAACTTGTTGCAGCCACTAACCCGCTAAAAACCAAAGGTCCGCATGACTGGAATCAGAGTCTTTTAAGTGCTCTGGCTGATATGCAGTTATTATCCAAAGTCATTTCCAGAATGGATGAAGGCAAAGGCGTTCCAGTATTACTGAGACAATATTTAGGGCTGAATGGAAAATTTGTTTGCTTTAATGTTGATGCCGACTTTAATGATGCTCTTGATGGTTTGATCGTTGTTGATTTAAGAAAAGTGGAAGAAAAAACACTGGCCCGATATATGGGGAGAGAAACAGCAAGTCATTATTTAAAATATCACGGGTAAGGGATTCAGGATTCAGGATTCAGGATTCAGGATTCAGGATTCAGGATTCAGGATTCAGGATTCAGGATTCAGGATTCAGGATTCAGGATTCAGGATTCAGGATTCAGGATTCAGGAAATGAGAATACAAAAAAGGTACTTTGAAACAATCAAAGTACCTTTTTTATTATTAAGTTAACTGTGCAGATTAACCTAGAAGTTCACGTTCGATACGTTCACGAGCTTCTACAGCTTGTACAGCCATTTTTTCAGGGAAGCCGAAGTAAGATACACAAGAAATAGCTTCACCACCTACTTTGTACTCTCTGTTAGCAAAGTTCATATCGCGTAGAGTTGCGAAGATTTCATCGAAATCTACATCGCCTTCACCCATAGCAAGGTGTTGGTGAATAGCTACATCAGCAGAACCACGAGCATTCAACCATGGTGGGTTAGCGATATAACGGCAATCCAGTGTTTGATTAAATGTATCAGCAAACAATACGTGAGATAACTCATCACCAGCGTATTCTAGCATGCTGCGAACATCACCTTTACCCTGGTCATAGAAGAAACCGTGTGGAGATGAATATACATAAGTTAAGTTATCTGAACGATATGATTTAACCATATCACATGTTTCATTGTTCAATTCACAGAAATCGAATGGGTGAGATTGGATTTCTACACGAATGCCTTCTTTTTCAAATAAAGGTAGAAGTTCATCCATAGAACGGAACCACATACCGTTACAGATTTCTTGTTGGTTTGGATCACCAGAAAGTTCTGTATTGATAACCTGAACATCCATATCAACAGCGATTTGTACAATTTTCTTCCAGTTTTCAACAGCGTGTTTACGTTGTTCTTCAGTTGGACCAGACCAACGGTATACAACGATGAAAGAAGAAATATCAACACCAGCCTGTCTTAACGCTTTTTTGTATTCTGCTTCACACTCTCTTGAAAATAGAGGGTGTTTATAGAAAGGGTTGATACGTGGATGTGGAGATTGTTCGATATATTTATAACCCCAATCTGCAACTTGGTGAACCATATCGGTAATGCCCATCTGTTTTGCAAGCACATCCACATCAAATGCAATCTTCATGAATTCCTCCAGAAATAGTATCTTTAGCTATTGGCCTTTCAGGCTAATAAATTCGTGTACATCTACCGTTTTGGTTCTACATCAAGACAATGCTGAAAGCTGTAGGGCAACTGGGTATGAGTCATACTCATCACTTCAGCATCTTGAAATAATCATTCCAAAACCACTATCATTTTGATTGATTCATTTTATTCCTATCACTAAGGAAAAAGAAGAGTTGTTTCGATTCATGAGTCAATAACATTGACTAGATCACTTTTTTGCTTCTTTATTGCATTTTGAATGAAATAAATCTTTCATTTTTGATTTTAAGTGTCAGAGATAGATAATCTGATAGCATACACTACCAAACATAGAGACCACTTTATTGCAGCTATGTACTAATTACATAAAGACTTTCTTTCTTAGTGACTTAGTTGCACCATTTTTCTTTTTCGCATCCACACGACGACGTTGAGAACTCTTAGTTGGCTTGGTTGGTTTACGCTTTTTCATCACAACCATTGCTGAAAGAATTAACTCTTTCAGGCGATTCAAAGCATCCTCTTTGTTTTTTTCCTGCGTACGAAATGATTGCGCTTTGATAACAATCACACCTTCTTTGGTGATTCTGGAGTCTGACAGGGAGAGCAATCTCTGCTTATATATTTCTGGTAAAGTCGAATGCCGGATATCAAAGCGCAAATGAATCGCACTCGATACTTTGTTGACATTCTGCCCGCCACTCCCCATAGAGCGTATAGCAGAAAGTTCAATTTCCCAGTCAGCTAATTCAACGTTGTTTGATATTTTAAGCATAGGCCTGTAATCAAAATTTTAATAATAAATAAAAATGGCGGTAACACCAATGCCACCGCCATATAAAATAACCTTATTATACAATAACTTACTCAACAGTAACAGCTTTTGCAAGGTTACGGGGCTGGTCCACATCCGTACCTTTGATTAAGGCAACATGATAAGCAAGTAGCTGCATCGGTACTGTGTAGAAAATTGGGGCCGTGATTTCACTAACGTGCGGCATAGAAATGATCTTCATATTTTCATCTCCTTCAAAACCCGCTTTTTCGTCAGCAAAGACGTACAGCAAGCCACCACGCGCGCGAACTTCTTCCACATTCGATTTTAATTTTTCAAGTAAATCATTGTTTGGGGCGATGACAACAACCGGCATATCCGCATCAATAAGCGCCAAAGGACCATGCTTTAGCTCACCAGCGGCATAAGCTTCTGCGTGAATGTAAGAAATCTCTTTCAGTTTAAGTGCTGCTTCCATGCCGATTGGGTAGTATTCACCGCGGCCAAGGAAGAGAGTATGCTGTTTATCGGCAAAATCTTCTGCCAGAGCTTCAATTTCTTTATCGTATGCCAATGCACTTTCTATATGCACCGGAAGAGCATGAATTTCTTTAACGATTTCAGCCTCTTTCTCTGTATCAATACGTCCCTGCTCTTTACCAATAGCAGTCACCAACATCAACATTGCCGCTAATTGAGTCGTAAAGGCTTTAGTTGACGCAACACCGATTTCAGTTCCGGCGCGGGTCATAAATGCAATATCAGATTCACGAACTAAAGAAGAACCAGAAACATTACAAATAGTCATCGCAGCCATGTAACCACGTTCTTTAGCAATACGTAAAGCTGCCAATGTATCTGCTGTTTCTCCTGACTGAGAAAGAGTGATCAGCAAGCTATTCGGACGTGTAACAAACTTACGATAACGAAATTCCGAAGCGATCTCTACATCGCAGCTAACACCAGCGATACCTTCGAACCAGTAGCGAGCAGCCATGCCTGAATTATAAGAAGTACCACAAGCGATAATCTGCACATGTTCTACTTTACTAAGAATTTCAACAGCATTAACACCGATACTCTCGGTAATAACAGAATCTTTAGTAACGCGACCTTCCATCACATTTTTCATTGCAGTAGGCTGTTCGAAAATCTCTTTCTGCATAAAGTGGCGATAACCCGCTTTAGTTCCGGCATCATGTTCAACAGTAGATTCAATAATGTCACGTTTTACTTCTTTACCATTAACATCGAGGATTTTTACGCTTTGACGGGTAATTTCGGCAACATCGCCTTCTTCAAGATAAGAGAAGCGGCGCGTAACACTCAGTAAAGCCAACTGATCAGACGCCAAGAAGTTTTCACCAATACCATAACCAATAACAATTGGGCTACCAGAACGAGCCACGACTATACGACTAGGGTCTTTACGATCAAGCACTACTGTACCGTAAGCCCCTTCTAACTGGGCCGCAGCCTTATGCAGAGCTTCGACTAAGGTTTCAGAAGTGCGGCGTTCCCATTCAACCAAATGCGCAATAACTTCTGTGTCTGTTTCTGATGAAAAAACATAACCACGTTCTTTCAAGGTTTCTCGTAGCGCTTCGTAGTTTTCGATAATACCATTGTGCACAACAGCAATATCGCCAGACATATGTGGATGAGCATTTGCTTCAGAAGGTTCACCATGAGTCGCCCAACGAGTATGAGCAATCCCGGTACCGCCAGAAACTTTTGCAACTTCTACTGCATCCGACAGTTCCTGAACTTTGCCCAACCGACGAATTCTTGTTAGATTTTTATCTGCGTCAACAATGGCGACCCCAGCAGAATCATAACCGCGATATTCTAATCGACGCAAACCTTCTACCAAAATTTCAGCAACGTCACGTTGCGCTACTGCACCAACTATTCCACACATATCTAATATTCTCCTAATCTTTTAATTCGATTTTATTTTGGATAATTATTGAGCCCGGATAACCCGAACATTATGAGACTCTATGACCTTCATTTGTTCATCCGTTAGTCCGCTATCTGTAATCAATACGTCAATAATGTCCCAGCTTAGTTCAAGATTTGGTATTTTTCGTCCGAGTTTATCTGATTCAGCCATTACAATGACTTCTCTGGACACATCAGCCATAACCTTGCTTAAGCCAAATAATTCGTTAAACGTGGCGGTACCACGATTTAAATCAATACCATCACAACCAATAAATAACTGGTCAAAGTCATAAGCTCGCAACACAGATTCTGCAACCTGCCCCTGAAATGATTCGGAATGAGGATCCCATGTTCCTCCCGTCATTAATAATGTCGGCTCGTTTTCCAGCTCACGTAATGCATTAGCAACATTCAGCGAATTAGTCATCACAACTAACCCCTGTTTTTCATTCAGGTAAGGAATAACAGCTGTTGTCGTACTGCCACTATCGATCACAATTCTATGATGGTCTTTAATGAGAGTAGCAGCTTCTTTCGCAATAGAAATCTTTCGATTCGAAACATTTTGAATTAATTCTTCAGAAATCACTTCTTTTGGGAGGGACATCGCACCACCATAACGACGAAGAAGTAATCCATTATTTTCCAGAGCTGACAAATCTTTTCTTATTGTAACTTCTGATGTTTCAAAACGACGGGCCAGATCTTCGACGCTTACCTCACCTTTTTCATGTACTAAAGTTACAATAAGGTGTCTTCTCTGTTTTGTGTTTCGTTTTGACATTTTTAAACAAAATTTAAGTTACGAAATAAAACTTATAATAATCGAAACGAAACATTTTTGTCTATTTATTTTGATGGTAAAAATTAATAATTAGGACTAAAACCTTGTCCTAAGACAATTAATAAGAAGTGATATTCCTTTCGTAAAGTGCTAGAATTCGCGTCGCAAAAGAAAAAAAATTACAAAATTGACAGTTAACTTACCGGATAAAATGACAAAAACCGGAGGATTTGGATTAATTTTGGATTATTTTGCCTATAATAGTCATAAATCTTAGTTAAAAAATGACTGAAATCCTGAAAGACTTTCATATTTAAAGTGTCATATTAACAAGATTGATACTAGGCTTTTAGGTAGAGATAAAAGCTGCTAGTTGAAGACACTTTAAACCTTTAAATAAAGACCATTTATATATAACCAATTTCAAATTGATGATTTTATAATCGGAGAACATCTTCCATGAAAAAGACCAAAATCGTTTGTACGATTGGCCCTAAAACTGAATCACTAGAGAAGCTAACTGAACTTGTAAACGCAGGCATGAATGTTATGCGTCTTAACTTCTCTCACGGAGATTATGAAGAGCATGGAAACCGCATTAAAAACTTCCGCCAGGTAATGGCAAACACTGGTAAAACACTAGCTGTTCTTCTTGATACTAAAGGTCCTGAAATCCGTACAATCAAACTTGAAGACGGAAATGATGTAGATCTTGTTGCTGGACAAGAGTTCACTTTCACGACTGATGCTACTGTTATCGGCAACAAAGATAAAGTAGCGGTAACTTACCCTGGTTTTGCTACTGACCTTACTGTTGGTAACACTATTCTTGTTGATGATGGTCTTATCGAAATGACCGTTATCAGCAAAACAGACAGCGAAGTAAAATGTACCGTTCTTAATAACGGTGCATTGGGTGAAAACAAAGGTGTTAACCTTCCTGGTGTTAAAGTCAGCCTGCCAGCACTATCTGAAAAAGATAAAAACGACCTTAAATTCGGTTGTGAGCAAGATGTTGACTTTGTTGCGGCTTCTTTTATTCGTAAAGCTTCTGACGTTAAAGAAATTCGTGAAGTTCTGAATGCTAATGGCGGCCAGAATATTCACATTATCTCTAAGATTGAAAACCAAGAAGGTGTTGATAACTTCGATGAAATCTTAGAACTTTCTGACGGAATCATGGTTGCTCGTGGTGACCTTGGTGTTGAAATTCCACCAGAAGAAGTTATCTTTGCTCAGAAAATGATGATTGAGAAATGTAACCGTGCTCGTAAGATGGTTATCACAGCAACTCAGATGCTGGACTCAATGATCAAAAACCCTCGCCCAACTCGAGCAGAAGCGGGTGACGTTGCTAACGCGATCATGGATGGTACAGATGCTGTCATGCTTTCTGGTGAAACAGCAAAAGGTAAATACCCTGTTGAAGCTGTAACTATCATGGCGCAAATTGCAAACCGTACTGATAGCTCACTGAAAGCTGAACTTAGCGATCGTCTTGACAGCCCACGCCTGCGTATTACAGAAGCAGTATGTAAAGGCGCTGTTGATACAGCTGAGAAACTGGCTGCACCACTTATTATTGTGGCAACAGAAGCTGGTAAATCAGCACGTTCAGTTCGTAAGTACTTCCCAACAGCGAATATCCTTGCTTTAACAACTAACAAGAAGACAGCAGCTCAACTTGTGTTAACTAAGGGTGTTAGACCTATCATTGTAGATTCAATCGAAAGTACCGATTCTTTCTACCACTTAGGTAAAGAAATTGCTCTTGAAGCTAAATTGGGTAAGAAAGGCGATATCGTTGTGATGGTATCTGGAGCATTAGTTGCCTCTGGTACAACAAACACCACATCAGTACACGTACTGTAATTAAGATACAATTTAATGAAAATAGGGGCTATTCAGCCCCTATTTTTTAGTTACTTTTTCGCTTAATTTAATTTGTAAATCACATCAACACTGTCTTTGATCTCAATAGTGGCATCCTGATAGGAACTATTCTCTGCCTGATTCTGTGTCGATAATGCTTTCATCAGCATCGGCGATGAACTGCGGTTACGATACGTTATCTGCCAGACTGCACCTAATGAGCGTTTAAAGCCTTTGGCTAATGACTGAGCTTTCTGATTAGCATCCTGAATTGCATGTAACCTGGCTTGCTCAATATATTTCTGATCGTCTTTTACTTTTAGCTGGATATTTTGGATGCGATTAATTCCGGCATCGATAGCCGTATCGATATAATCGTTTAACTGAGTAAGGTTATTTACATTGACTGTGATTGTTCGACGAGCTTTATACCCCATTAACTGCGCCTGACTATCTTTCGGATAATAATACTGAGGTGCCAGATATAAATTGGAACTACTTATATCTTCTTTATTCACACCCATTTTATAAAGCCGACTTAAAAAATTCTCTACAATGTCATCAACGCTGTCTTTGGCCTGATCAGCATTCATCGTTGTTTTCTCTATTTCAGCAGAAAATATAGCACTATCGGGAACAACACTGACTTCTCCATAACCTGTCGTTACTATGTGCGGAAACGAAATCTCCTCAGAAAACACACTCCCGGTATAAAATACGCATATCAGTGAAACTACCTTAAACAACAATTTCATTTCCAGCTCCTGTTTTAATCCTTCATTTCATAATAGGTGAAAAAGAAAAGACGAGAAGCACGTAAACTGCAAAATCACAAAACTTTTACCTGATGCTCACTATGAGGTAATTTTCTAACATAAAGACCCTAAACTATATTTCCAACGCTCCATACAAAATAAGCGGCAGACGCCGCTTATTCCTATATCACCATCTAAACAATCAATCGACTTTGTTTAAATGAACATCCATTTGAGGGAATGGAATTTCGATACCATTTTCATCTAATGCTTCTTTGATGTTTTGCATCAAATCCCAGTAAACCGGCCAGTAATTTTCTGTTTTCACCCATGGGCGAACCACAAAATTAACGGAAGAATCTGCTAATGCATGAACCCCAATCGTTGCATCTTTGGTTTTCAGAATACGTTCATCTTTTTCTACCACACTGCGCAATACGTCCTTGGTTTTCTGCAAATCAGCCTTGTACGAAACACCAATCACCAAATCAATACGACGCTCGGGATGGCGAGAATAGTTAACAATGGCACCACCAATCACTGATGAGTTTGGTACTACCACCATTTTATTATCTGGTGTTGTTAATATTGTCTGGAAGATCTGAATTGAATCCACAGAGCCAGCAACACCACCGATTTCAACGTAATCACCCGATTTAAACGGACGGAATGCAACAATTAAAATACCAGCAGCAAAGTTAGACAAAGAGCCCTGTAATGCCAAACCGACTGCTAAGCCAGCAGCACCGATAACTGCAACAACAGAGGCCGTCTGCACTCCAACCCGACTTAATGCGGCAATCAGAACAATTACAAATAGCAGGTATCTAACTAAGCCATGGATAAAATCGACAACCGCCTTATCCATCGATTTTTTGCTCAAGACCTTAGCAACACTACCAGCTACTACTTTGACAATAATATTACCAATAAACAGAATCAGTATGGCTGAAATTATATTTACACCATACTGAATAAGAATGTCCGAATTAGCCGTAAGCCATTCATTCACTCCAGCCAAACTACTCACAATCTGAGTATCAACACCAGATGCCGATTCTCCAGCCATATGTATCTCCTTTGTTACTAGTTCCAGAATATTGGATCTAATTTAGAACAATAGATTAAGCAAATAAATTGATTATGACTAGTCATATAGTATTAATATTTAGATCAAAAAAAACCGCGCACTGAATAAGTGCGCGGTTTGTTATTATTCTATTAATCTAAGATTAAAGAACGTCGATTGCGTTTAAGTCAGCAAATGCTTTCTCAAGACGCGCAACCATTGAAGCCTGACCAGCACGTAGCCATACTCGTGGATCATAGAATTTCTTGTTAGGTGCAGATTCACCTGTTGGGTTACCGATTTGACCTTGTAGGTAATCGTGGTTTTCTGCTTCGTACTTACGGATACCATCCCAAGTAGCCCACTGAGTATCAGTATCGATGTTCATTTTGATAACACCGTAAGAGATAGACTCTTTGATTTCTGCTTCAGAAGAACCAGAACCACCGTGGAATACGAAGTTTAGAGAGTTAGCTGGAAGGCCAAATTTCTCAGAAACGAAAGCTTGTGAATCACGTAGGATTGTAGGAGTAAGTACAACGTTACCAGCTTGGTAAACACCGTGTACGTTACCAAAAGAAGCCGCGATAGTGAATCGTGGGCTTACAGCGATTAGTTTTTCGTATGCGTATGCAACGTCTTCTGGAGAAGTGTAAAGCTCAGAAGAATCCATATCTGAATTATCTACGCCATCTTCTTCACCACCAGTACAACCTAGTTCAAGCTCAAGAGTCATGTTCATTTTAGCCATGCGAGCCAGGTATTTAGCACAAGTTTCTACGTTTTCTTCTAGAGATTCTTCAGAAAGATCCAACATGTGAGAAGAGAATAGAGGTTTACCAGTTTGAGCGAAAAATTCTTCACCAGCGTCTAGTAGTCCATCGATCCATGGAAGTAATTTCTTAGCAGCGTGGTCAGTATGAAGGATAACTGGAACACCGTAAGTTTCAGCAACAGCGTGAACGTATTTCGCACCAGCTACTGCGCCAAGGATTTGTGCACCCTGACCTTCTAGTTTAACGCCTTTACCACAGAAGAAACCTGCGCCGCCATTAGAGAACTGGATGATAACAGGAGCTTTAACTTTTGCAGCTGCTTCTAGTACACCGTTTACTGAATCAGTGTTAACACAGTTTACAGCAGGAAGAGCAAAGTTATTTTCTTTTGCTACTGCAAATACTTTCTGTACGTCATCGCCAGAGATAACGCCTGGTTTTACGAAATCAAATACCTTAGACATGGATTGATCCTATTTTCTGTCGTTTTATAAATAAAACTCGTTAAATTAAAATATGCAAACACCCCTGCTTGCAATGCTGAGAGTTTAGCAAATAAACAATCAAAGTGCAGCAAGCATGATAGGCGAGCGGGAGTTAAAAAACTCCCGCTGTAAATAATTAAGCTTTTGCGCGTGCTTCTAGCATTTCAACTGCAGGAAGAACTTTACCTTCAACAAACTCAAGGAAAGCACCACCACCAGTAGAGATATAAGAAACATCGGCTTTGATACCGAATTTATCGATAGCAGCCAGAGTATCACCACCACCAGCAACAGAGAAACCTTCAGATGCTGCGATAGCTTCAGAAATACCTTTAGTACCCGCTTCGAAGTTTTTGAATTCGAATACGCCAACAGGACCATTCCAAAGAATAGTTTTTGCGTCTTTAAGAATGTCAGCAAGAACTTTAGTTGAATCAGGACCTAAGTCGAAGATCATGTCGTCATCCTGAACGTCTTCAACTTTTTTGATTTCAGCTTCTGCATTTTCATCAAATGCTTTTGCACATGCAACATCAGTCGCAACTGGAATTGCACAGTCTTTCATTAGTTTTTTGGCCGTATCAACAAGGTCTGCTTCGTATAGAGATTTACCTACGTTGTGACCAGCTGCTGCGATGAATGTGTTAGCAATACCGCCACCAACAACAAGTTGGTCAGCAATTTTAGACAGAGATTCAAGAACTGTCAGTTTAGTAGACACTTTAGAACCACCAACGATTGCAACCATTGGACGAGCAGGTTTGTCCATTGCTTTGCCAAGAGCTTCAAGTTCATTAGCAAGAAGAGGACCAGCACAAGCTACAGGTGCGTTCATACCGACACCGTGAGTTGAAGCTTGAGCACGGTGAGCTGTACCGAATGCATCCATTACGAATACGTCACATAGTGCTGCATATTTTTTAGATAGCTCTTCGTCGTTTTTCTTTTCGCCTTTGTTGAAACGAACGTTTTCAAGAACAACAACTTCACCAGCGTTTAGTTCAAGACCATCTAAGTAATCTTTTGCTAGTTTTACTTCGCAGTCTAAAACGTTATTTAAGTAATCAACAACAGGTTGTAGAGAGAACTCTTCTGCGTACTCACCTTCAGTTGGGCGACCTAAATGTGAAGTTACCATTACTTTTGCACCAGCAGCAAGGCAGTGCTTGATAGTTGGTAGAGATGCAAGGATACGAGCATCCGAAGTTACTTTACCTTCTTTTACTGGCACGTTTAGGTCAGCACGGATAAATACGCGTTTACCGGCCAAATCTAGGTCAGTCATCTTGATCACAGACATGTTTAGTCCTCTCAAATAGTTATTAAAGTTATCAGAAACCCGGCTACCCTGCCGAGCCTACAAAATTTACAACACTGTGGTTATAATTTGGGGCAAATCTATTTATTTCAATACTAAAAATAAATAAACTCACCCGACCTACTCTTTTACTCTGCTGCAGCTGAACTTAAATTCATCGCAATAGCAGTGTCTAACATTCGGTTTGCAAATCCCCATTCATTATCACACCAAACCAGCATTTTTACCAAATGCCCGTTACTTACCCGCGTCTGGCTTCCATCCACAATGGCACTGTGAGAATCATGATTAAAATCGATGGAAACCAATGGTTCTTCGGTGTAATCAACAATGCCACGTAATGTACACTGAGAAGCCTCTACTATGGTTTGATTTACGTCAGAAACTTTCACATTTGACTTGATCGTGACACTTAAGTCCATGGCAGTGACGTTTATTGTCGGTACCCGAACCGAGATTGCTTCAAATTTATTAGAGAATTTAGGAAAGATTCTTTCAATTCCTTTATGTAATTTCGTGTCAACCGGGATAATAGACTGACCGGCGGAACGAGTTCTCCGTAAGTCGTTATGGTAAGCATCGATTACCTGCTGATCGTTCATAGATGAGTGAATACTGGTAATGGTGCCGGAATCTATGCCGAACGCTTCATCCAGAACTTTAATGATAGGCACAATACAGTTGGTGGTGCATGAGCCATTAGAAACGATTCTATGCTCGGGCAAAATTGTTGCATGGTTAACACCATAGATGATGGTATTGTCTAAATCACGGCTCCCGGGATGTGAAAACAACACTTTCTTCGCTCCGGCAGCAATATGCTCCAGACCATCGTCTCTGCATCCATAAACCCCGGTACAATCAAGTACGATATCAACCCCCAAATCTTCCCAGGGTAACAATTTTATTTCTGGCAGATGAAGTATACGGACCGAATCAAATTCCCCGTCTTCATGATGAATATAAAGATGTTCCTGATTATGGCTGACTTTCTTAAAGAAACGTCCATGTGTTGAGTCATACTGTAACAAGTGGGCCATTGCTTCAGCCTTTGCCAGCTCGTTTACTGCAACGACTTTTATTTGCTGGTTTTTGCCACTTTCATAAACTGCGCGCAATACATTGCGTCCTATGCGTCCAAAACCATTAATTGCGACTCTTAACATCTTTTTGTTCTCATTTATTCCATTGTCCCTAACTACTGCTCTATCTTACCATCAATAAACCGCAAATGAGACATTGTCGCCAGATATTTCGTTGACTATATTTAATGTAACATAATCAATAATTACAACTATATACTGCCGATGAATAAAGGACTCTTCGAAATAATAACCAGGATAAAATTTACCTCTTATAAAGAACTGGCAAGAGCCACCGCAGTCATCTGGCTGATATTAATCTGCGCCCTCATTTATAAAAATTTTCCTGATGTTTACGCCATGGATTTAAAAGATAATGATGATTATATGCGTTATCTGCAATTTACTGGCTGGATAAAAAATGGCAACTGGTATCTCACCCCCCTCCCGCAGTTTAATCCTCAGGATGGCGTACTTATTCACTGGTCCAGAGTCCCGGACTTTTTACTGGCAGGAATCACGATTCTGGGCGGCTTATTTCTGACAGAACATATGGCAGAAACAATTGCTATGTCAGTAACGCCATCACTGTACTTTCTTGTCTTTCTTATTGCCATCGGAACCTTCACTTACCGGATTCTTGGTCGTCAATATACATTTATAGCAGTTGTATTTATTTTGGCTTCGATGGTTATCGGTAAATTTTATCCGGGATCGATTGATCACCATAATATCCAGCTAATGCTTGCTGCTTTATTTCTCACCTTAACCCCTTTTAAGCGCTATGAATGTAAATCGAAAATACATGCCATAGTACAGGGGGGTGTTCTCGGATTGTCATTCTGGGTGGGTATTGAAAACCTGATATTCTTTGTTTCGATATTAATCATGCTGACTTTGTTTGGTTATATTTATTCTGTGCGGTTCCTTTATTACGCCAAACTCATATGTTGCAGTGCCATTATTTCCTGCTCTCTATTTATTCCTTTAAATCGTCCTGTAAGTGAATTTTTTAGCTCCAGAGTGGATGCATTATCCATCTCTTATCTGTTTGCTCTGTGCTGTGGTTACCTGTTTTGCTGGTTTTCCTTAATTGCATTAAAAAAGCAAAATATAAACAAATACATTACCTATATTTTTCTTGGCGTTTTATCTTTAAGTCCAATTATTATTTTCTATCCTGAGTTGATATTAGGTGTCTATTACAACTACCCTCCTGAACTTTATAAATTTTGGCTATCTCATGTAATTGAAGCTAAATCTACTCTTGATTATATTCAGCTAGATGGTTTTTTTAGCCCTAAGAATTATATTCTCCCGTTACTTCCTGCTTTTTTATCCATTATCTACATCCGTAAAAAATCCGTATTATTATCAATCTATATTCTGTTTGTTTTTTTAGCACTGCCATTTATATTCTGGCAGGTAAGAACCAGTAACATTACCCTTTTAGTTGCTGTACCTTTACAGGCCTATTTTGCGGTTCAATTTTGTAAGAACTTCCAATCGACTTTTTTACAGATAATCACCACGTTATTCTTTGCACCGCTGTGCCTGGCGATACTATTTAGCTATTTAGGTGACTACATTGCTGAGCCGCAAACTAACAATACAGAAAGGCTGCAATCATCGGATGTGATTACACTCATCAACAAACATCATATATCTAACAGTAAAATTCTGGCTCCAATTGACTATGGCGCAAAAATAATCGCATTAACCAACAATCAAATTATTTCTGCGCCTTATCACAGAAACATCAAGGGCAACAAACTGTCCATCGACATTTTTACCGCAATAGATCTGGAAAACGTTTATCAAAAATTACAAACGAATCACATTAATTACATTATGTTCGGTATTCATTCCACCAGCCGTCTGTTTAGCATCTATTCTGATAAGAGTTCCTTTATCAATCAGTTATATAACGAAAAATATCCAGGCTGGTTAAAACTAATAGAACATAATGACCAGGGTTTCTTTCTGTTTAAGGTAAATGCACAATGACAGCAAGTATCACAAACATGCCAAAGATTGCGATTTTATTGCCTTGTTATAACGAGGAAGGCGCTATTGGAGAGACTGTCATCGGATTCCAGAAAGCTGTTCCCAACAGCACTATTTACGTATATGACAATAACTCCACGGATAATACCTTGCTAGAAGCCGAGAAAGCTGGCGCAGTAGTAAGAAAAGAACCTCGACAGGGAAAAGGCGAAGTTGTACGCCGAATGTTTACAGATATAGAAGCAGATATTTATGTTATGGCCGACGGAGACGCAACTTATGACCCAACAGTTGCTCCTCTCTTAATAGACACATTAATTGATAACCAACTGGATATGGTCGTCGGAACCCGCTCTGTCAAACAGGAAGCCTACCCCACCGGACATATTCTGGGAAATAAGGTTTTTTCTAATTTAATTAACAAATTTTTTAATGCTTCACTCACGGATGTTTTCTCTGGATACCGGATAATGAGTCGGCGCTTTGTCAAAACGATTCCGGTCCTCAGCAGTGGGTTCCAGATTGAAACTGAATTAACCGTTCATGCCCTTCATCATAAATTTCCAATGCACGAAGTCCCGACGTCTTATCATGCCAGACCAGCAGGAACAGCCAGTAAACTGCATACTTTTTCCGATGGTTTTAAAATTCTTAGTTTTATCTTCTTTCTCATGCGGGATATCAAACCCTTACTGTTTTTTTCTCTGGCTTCGTTAATATTGCTTATTATGTCGTTATCTCTTGGCCTGCCGGTTATTTTTGAATTTATGGAAACAGGTTTAGTCGCCCGTTTTCCTACCGCAATCCTGGCCAGTAGTATTGGCGTTATAGCAGTGTTATCGCTATTTACCGGATTAATATTAGATAATGTGAGCAGAGGAAGGATGGAAGCAAAAATATTAAATTATAAGGGGTATAGATAAGGGGTTCAGGGTTCAGGGTTCAGGGTTCAGGGTTCAGGGTTCAGGGGTAACATTCGGCTTGCAGCTGACGATCTCAAATAAAAATTTACTGTAATAAAAAAGACTCTGCCTCAAATCAAGTAAGGTAGAGTCTCAAATTATTTAAGCAAATAACAGAGCGTTATTACGCTAATACTTCTTTAGCTACTTTAACTGCATTTTCAACTGTGAAACCAAACTGTTTGAACAGTTCACCGGCAGGAGCAGATTCACCAAAGGTAGTCATACCGATAACCTTGCCGCCAAAGCCTACGTATTTATACCAAACATCGGCAATACCAGCTTCAATAGCAACACGAGCGGTTACACCAGCAGGAAGTACAGATTCACGATAAACAGCATCCTGCTTGTCAAAAACATCTGTTGATGGCATAGATACTACACGTACCTGTTTGCCTTCTTTTTCCAGTTCAGCCGCAGCATTAACAGCCAGTTCAACTTCTGAGCCGGTTGCAATGAAGATTAATTCAGGAGTACCCGCACAATCTTTAAGAACGTAAGCACCTTTAGCAATATTGGCTAGCTGCTCTGCAGTACGATCCTGCTGTGCTAAGTTCTGACGAGAGAAGATCATCGCTGTAGGACCATCTTTGCGTTCAATCGCAAATTTCCATGCAGCAGCAGATTCAACCTGGTCACAAGGGCGCCATGTGCTCATGTTTGGAGTCACACGAAGTGATGCCATTTGTTCAACCGGCTGGTGCGTCGGACCGTCTTCACCAAGACCAATTGAGTCGTGCGTATACACCTGGATGTTCTGAATTTTCATCAGAGCAGCCATACGCATTGCATTACGCGCGTATTCCATAAACATCAGGAAGGTTGCACCGTAAGGGACAAAACCACCATGCAATGCAATACCATTGATGATTGCAGTCATCGCAAATTCACGCACACCGTAGTGAATATAGTTACCAGAGAAATCTTCACTGGTTAGTGACTTAGAACCAGACCACATAGTAAGGTTAGACGGAGCTAGGTCAGCAGAACCACCAAGGAATTCAGGCAGAAGTTTACCGAATGCTTCCAGTGCGTTCTGAGACGCCTTACGAGAGGCGATATTAGCAGGGTTAGCCTGAAGACCAGCAATGACTTTAGATGCTTCTTCTTCCCATACAGCTGGAAGTTCACCTGCAATACGCCGCTCAAATTCAGCCGCTAATTCAGGGTATGCCGCTTTATATGCAGAGAATTTTTCATTCCATGCCGTTTCTTTTTCTGCACCGGCAGCTTTTGCATCCCATGCAGAATATACATCTTCAGGAACTTCAAAAGGACCATATTCCCAGCCAAGGTATTCTTTTGCTGCTTTGATTTCAGCATCACCAAGTGGTGCACCATGACTTTCGTGAGAACCCGCTTTGTTTGGAGAACCAAAACCAATAATAGTTTTAGTACAGATAAGCGTCGGACGCGTCAGATCAGATTTAGCCAGTTCAATTGCTTTATTGATCGCTTCTGAATCATGTCCGTCAACAGCAGGAATAACTTGCCAGCCATAAGCTTCAAAGCGTTTTGGCGTATCATCAGTAAACCAGCCTTCAACGTTACCATCGATAGAAATACCGTTGTCATCCCAGAAAGCAATCAGCTTACCAAGGCCCAATGTGCCTGCCAGTGACGATGCTTCGTGAGAAATACCTTCCATCAGACAACCATCACCCATGAAAACATAAGTAAAGTGATCGACAACATCATGGCCATCGCGGTTAAACTGAGCAGCCATTGTTTTTTCAGCAATCGCCATACCAACCGCATTGGTAAGACCCTGACCTAAAGGACCTGTTGTTGTTTCTACGCCCGCTGTATAACCATATTCAGGGTGACCTGGGGTTTTAGAATGCAGCTGACGGAAATTTTTAAGATCATCGATTGAAAGATCGTAACCGGTAAGATGAAGTAAAGAATAAAGCAACATCGAACCATGGCCATTAGATAAAATGAAACGGTCACGATCAGCCCACTTAGGATTAGCTGGGTTATGATTTAAATGAGAACGCCAAAGAACTTCAGCAATATCGGCCATTCCCATTGGTGCGCCTGGGTGGCCAGAGTTAGCTTTTTGTACACCATCCATGCTAAGTGCACGGACAGCATTCGCTAGACGTTTGTCAGATGACATTTGAGCTCCTAAAGTCAAATCAGAGTATGGTCGGAAAAATTGGCGCTATTGTCGCAAAGCCCACCAATCAGTGCAAACGATTACTACTCTAAACTGCAATTCATACCTTTTTATGAGGAAAAATTATTAAAATTGTTAATGTGATGTCATAAATAAATGCAATTAAATGTTCAAAATTTAATTTACATCAAAAAAAACTTGTAATTAGATGTCCAAAAACTAGAATAGACGTCTAGATGTAAATACACCTACTATCTATTGTGTGTATAACTGATTTATGAATAGCAAGACAGTAACATTCTTGCTTATAACTAAAGTGGAGCAATTATGGCTAAGCATCTGTTTACCTCCGAATCGGTGTCTGAAGGACACCCAGATAAAATTGCAGACCAGATTTCTGATGCGGTTTTAGACGCGATCCTAGAACAAGACCCGAAAGCACGTGTTGCGTGCGAAACCTATGTTAAAACGGGTATGGTTATGGTCGGTGGTGAGGTAACAACCTCTGCTTGGGTTGATATTGAACAGCTGACTCGTGATACCGTTCGTGAAATTGGTTACACTGGTTCTGAAATGGGCTTTGATGCTGATTCTTGTGCAGTATTAAATACTATCGGTAAACAATCTCCTGACATCAATCAGGGTGTAGATAAAGCCGATCCTAAAGATCAGGGTGCCGGTGACCAGGGTATCATGTTTGGATATGCAACCAATGAAACTGAAGTTTTCATGCCTGCTCCGATTACTTATTCTCACCGTCTGGTACAGAGACAAGCAGAAGTTCGTAAAAATGGCATATTACCTTGGTTACGTCCGGATGCAAAATCTCAGGTTACCTTCCAGTACAATAAAGGTAAAATTGTTGGTATCGATGCTGTTGTATTGTCAACCCAGCATGCTGAGTCAATTTCAACACCGGATCTGCGCGAAGCAGTAATGGAAGAAATCATCAAACCAGTATTACCGGCAGAATGGCTGAACAAAGAAACGAAATACTTTATCAACCCAACCGGTCGTTTTGTTATCGGCGGACCAATGGGAGACTGTGGTCTGACTGGTCGTAAGATTATTGTTGATACCTACGGCGGCGCAGCTCGTCACGGTGGTGGCGCATTCTCTGGTAAAGATCCATCAAAAGTAGACCGCTCTGCAGCTTATGCAGCTCGTTATGTTGCGAAAAACATTGTTGCTGCTGGTCTGGCGGATCGTTGTGAAATCCAGCTTTCTTATGCGATTGGTGTTGCAGATCCAACGTCAATCATGGTGGAAACATTTGGTACTGAAAAAGTGCCTCACAGCATTATTATTGAAGCGGTAAGACAGAATTTTGATCTTCGCCCTTACGGCATTCAGGAAATGCTGAATCTGCTGCGTCCAATCTACAAACAAACTGCTGCTTATGGCCACTTTGGTCGTGATGGTTTCCCATGGGAAGCAACAGATAAAGCAGACTTTTTGAGAGATTTTGCCGGATTAAAATAATTTCTGCATAGAAATTACATATGTAAAAATTCCAATTCAAAGCCCTCACCAGTGAGGGCTTTCCTTTTCTGCTAAGATACGTTTTTTGTTACTGTCCCCTTCAGGCAAATATTATGAATGACGAACAATTATTAGATGCCGCACATGATTCTTTGCAACAATGGCTCACCATGGCCAACAACTATTTTTCTATCGTTCATCCTAAACCTGAAGTCAATTTTCGTTTACGGGGAAAAAGCGCAGGGAAAGCCTACCTGCAACTTAATGAAATTCGTTTAAACCTGGTATTGTTCAGAGAAAACTACCATGCCTTTATTAATGAGGTCATTCCTCATGAACTCGCTCACCTGATTACGTTTCAACATGCAGGCAGAGTGAAACCTCATGGTCATGAATGGCAATTTGTCATGACGGAAATCTTCGGTCTTGCAGCAAAAGCAACTCATCAATTTGATATCACCTCTGTTGCCGGAAAAGTATTTCATTACCGTTGTAACTGCGATACTCATCAATTAAGCATCCGCAGGCACAATAAGATCCAAAGAGGCCAGGCAGAGTACCGTTGCCGCCGTTGCCAGACACCACTTATATTCATAAAAGAATAATTAATCGATAACTAATTTATACCTGCGCTTGCAATTTCATCTTTAAATGCCCATCTTAAGGCTAGTTAAAAATTTAGCGCCAATCAGAGGATTAACATGCGTATTCCACGTCTATTCCATCCATCAGCTATTGGAGATTTGCAGCAAATCGAATTATGCGATGATGCAGTCGGTCATATAGCCCGTGTTCTGCGTATGCAGGAAGGACAATCTGTAATACTGTTTGATGGAACCGGATACGAATATACAGCCACGATTACCGAACTAACCAAGAAAAAAGTTGCGGTTAAGATTGATGAAGCCCAATTTAAAGATATTGAATCGCCATTAAATCTTCATCTGGGACAGGTTATTTCCCGGGGCGATAAAATGGAATTCACTATCCAGAAATCGGTAGAACTTGGCGTCAATACCATTACCCCACTGTTATCTGAACGCTGCGGCGTAAAACTGGACGAAAAACGCTTCGAGAAAAAACTCGGCCAGTGGCAAAAAATTGCGATCGCTGCCTGTGAACAATGCGGACGCAATGTTGTTCCCGAAATTCGCCCGGTAATTCAATTAGAACAGTGGTGTTCGGAAGAAACAGATGCGCTTAAATTAAATCTGCATCCAAGAGCAAAATATTCGATTAATACCCTTCCCGAGCCTGTTCAGGATGTAAGACTGCTGATTGGGCCGGAAGGCGGATTATCTGAAGAAGAAATTACAATGACTGAAAAGTATCAGTTTGAAGAGATACTATTGGGTCCAAGAGTCCTGAGAACTGAAACAGCTGCTTTGACTGCAATTACAGCATTGCAGGTGCGTTTTGGCGACTTAGGCTAAAGGGAGAGGATATGTTAAAAATAGGTTTTGTAATGGACCCGATTGAGTCCATTAAAATCAAAAAAGACACCACATTCGCAATGATGTTAGAAGCTCAGCGCCGTGGTTATGAAATTCACTACATGCAAATGCAGGATCTCCATTTAGATCAGGGTGTTGCATACGCTGATACAAAAATTGTATCTCTTGAGGAAAACCCAGAACACTGGTTTGATATCAAGTCTGAACAATCAGTAAAACTGGGCGATCTGGATGCTATTTTAATGCGTAAAGATCCTCCGTTTGATACTGAATATATCTATGCCACTTATATTCTGGAACGAGCTGAAGACGAAGGCGCATTAATTGTTAACAAACCTCAGAGCCTGAGAGACTGTAACGAAAAACTTTTCACAGCCTGGTTTGCGGATCTGACTCCAAAAACTATCGTTACCCGCAAAGCAGAAAAAATCAAAGCGTTCAGAGAAGAACATGGGGACGTAATTCTAAAACCGTTAGACGGTATGGGTGGAGCGTCCATCTTCCGGGTCAAAGAAAACGATCCAAATGTGTCGGTTATCATAGAAACCTTAACCAACCATGGTCAGAATTACTGCATGGCTCAGACATTCGTACCAGATATTACTAATGGTGATAAACGAATTCTGGTTGTTGATGGTGTTCCAATGCCATATTGCCTTGCCCGAATTCCCGCGAAAGGTGAAACCCGAGGTAACCTGGCAGCAGGTGGCCGCGGTGAAGCTCGTCCGTTAAGCGACACAGACAGACAAATCGCTGAAACTGTTGCACCGATATTAAAAGAAAAAGGATTAATTTTTGTCGGCCTCGATGTTATCGGCGATAAGCTGACCGAAATTAATGTCACCAGCCCAACGTGTGTAAGAGAAATTGAAGCCACATTTGATATTTCAATTACAGGTAAATTAATGGATGCCATTGAGCGTCACGTTAAAGCATTATCTTTATAATAAAATTGTTCGGTAAAAGAGGGCATTATGAATCTGACTAACCATTTCCTTATTGCTATGCCTGGAATGGCTGAATCTTACTTCAAGAATGGTGTGATCTATATATGTGAACACAATGAAGAAGGTGCAATGGGGATCATGATTAATGCGCCTCTTGATATCACCATTAGCGGCATGCTCAAGCAGGTAGAAATTGAGCCTCTTTACCCCCAGCAACGGGAAGAGAGTCTGGAAAAACCTGTATTCAATGGTGGTCCGGTTTCAGAAGATCGTGGCTTTGTTTTACATCGCCCAAATGATCATTATGAATCCAGTGTGAACATAACCGATGATCTGGCCGTCACCACATCCAAAGATATTCTTGCTGTACTTGGCACCGCTGCGGAACCTGATGATTATATTGTCGCTTTGGGCTATGCAGGATGGTCTGAAGGACAGCTTGAAGATGAAATTGCAGACAATTCCTGGTTAACCACTGAAGCCGATCCTGCCATTATTTTTGATACGCCAGTGCATGAAAAATGGAGTCAGTCGATCAAAAAACTTGGCATCGATCCTGCGCAACTTTCTGCCCTTGCCGGGCACGGATAATTTAAAGAGAATCCTATGTCACGAACGATTATGGCTTTTGATTTCGGAACCAAAAGTATTGGCAGTGCTATCGGTCAGGAAATTACCGGAACAGCATCGCCACTGAAAGCTTTTAAAGCGACAGATGGTATTCCTAACTGGGATGATATAGCCAAACAGATTGAAGAATGGAAACCAGACTTAATCGTCGTCGGTCTTCCTACTGATCTTCATGG
Source organism: uncultured Vibrio sp. (assembly GCA_963676525.2). Classification (GTDB taxonomy): domain Bacteria; phylum Pseudomonadota; class Gammaproteobacteria; order Enterobacterales; family Vibrionaceae; genus Vibrio. The sequence continues at coordinate 62,763 of CAXXNB010000011.1, read as the reverse complement.
CAGAGATCTTGAAACCATTACGCCAAAAGCCAAAAAATTTGCTAACCGCCTGCACGGTCGCTTTGGTTGTCAGGTTGAACTGCACGATGAGCGCTTATCAACCACAGAAGCTCGCTCTGAACTTTTCTTCCATGGTGGCTACAAAGCGTTAAAGAAAGGCAATATAGACTGCCAGTCCGCTGTGATTATTTTAGAAAGCTGGTTTGAATCTCAGTGGAGCTGAACTGTATTCCCTGCTCAATTAACAACTGTTTAGCCTGATGCAAGGTTTGCATACCAAACTGACGTCCGGATTGTATTGCCGATTCAATCTGTGACGTCTTTCCTTCCCGGATTAGATTACTGATAGCCGGGGTATTCACCATCACTTCATAACAACCCACCCGACCACCAGTTTCAAGAGGATACAATCGCTGAGAAATAACTCCGGTTAACGATTCCGCGAGCTGAACCCTTGCTCTCGTTTGTTCTTCAGCAGGAAATACATCCACAATTCGATCGACAGTTTTAGGGGCACTCTGAGTATGCAAAGAGGCTAAAACCAGATGCCCGGTTTCTGCTGCTGTTAACGCTAGTCTCATTGACTCAAGATCCCTTAATTCTCCAATCAGAATAATATCCGGATCCTCCCTTAACGCCGCTTTCAAAGCTGAATGAAAAGTCAGAGTATTACTGCCAACTTCTCTTTGCTGAATCAGGCTTTGCTTTGGATGATGAATAAATTCAACCGGGTCTTCAATAGTAATAATATGTTTTTCTGTCGTCTGATTAATATGATTAATCATCGCCGACAATGTTGTTGATTTACCGCTTCCAGTTGGGCCCGTAACCAAAATAAGACCTTGTTCTCTATAAATAAAATCAGAGTAGATAATGTCAAGCAAATTCAGTTGATCAATGTCCGGCACGGTATCAGCAATCACCCTAAATACCGCAGAACAACCACGCAGCTGAATAAAGCAGTTCACCCGAAATCTTCCTAACCCATGGTCGGTATAGCCAAAATCGATATCTTTATGAGTAATAAACTTTTCTTGCTGATCAGATGTCATTATCGAAAATACTAAGCTTTTTATTTTTTCCGCGCTTATTTCATCAAATTCAAGCTTCCTAAGTTGCCCATCTATCCGTACCATAGGAGGACAATTGGCCGAAAGATGCAGATCGGAAGCCTTAAGCTCTACAGCTAAAGCCAACAGAGTAGAAATAGAGATATCCATAATTTATTGAATGATTAAGCCATTGCCATGACAGTTAAACAGAATATTCAAGATATCATTTCTTCTATCAGAACAACGGAAGAAAAATGTCGACGTCCTCGTAATTCCGTTAATTTACTAGCGGTAAGTAAAACCAAACCGGTTGAAGCCATTGTTGAAGCCATTTCTGCGGGTCAACGCTCTTTTGGTGAAAACTATGTTCAGGAAGGTGTAGATAAAGTTGACTATTTCAACACAAATTACCCGGAGCATAAGTTAGAATGGCATTTCATCGGTCCTATTCAGTCGAATAAGTCTCGCCCGGTAGCGGAGAGTTTTGATTGGGTACACACAGTTGACCGGGAAAAAATTGCCAGACGCCTGAGTGAGCAACGTCCTGCTGAAAAAGCCCCTCTTCAGGTATTAATTCAGGTTAATACCAGTGGAGAAGAGTCAAAATCCGGTATTGATGAATCACAAATATTTGAACTGGCTGAGTTGATTTCTTCACTTCCCAACCTCACTTTAAGAGGACTGATGTCAATTCCGGCTAACGTTAGTGACTATGATTCTCAGTTTAAAGCATTTGCGACATTAGCGGCTTTAAAAGACAAACTTGCAGCGAAATACCCTGATGTCGATACCCTTTCAATGGGGATGACTGGGGATATGGAAGCCGCCATTGCAGCCGGAAGTACTATTGTCAGAATTGGAACAGCAATATTTGGCGCCCGTGATTACAGCAAGCGTCTGTAATAGATTAGATTGATAGAGATTATCGTACAAAATTGAAAGGAAAAACGAGAATGGAACACAGAACGATCGCTTTTATTGGTTCAGGTAATATGGCTGAAGCCATTATTTCTGGCATGTTAGTGAGTGGCTATGATAACTCTCAGATCATCGCAGCCAACCGGGGACCAGAGCGACTCGAATACCTGCAAGATAAGTACGATATTCAAATCACACAAAATAATCACGACGCAGCAGAAAAAGCAGATGTTGTCGTGTTATCAGTAAAACCACAAATGATGGCAGAAGTTTGTGAAGCACTTTCTGATATCGACTTTTCTGCCAAATTAGTGATTTCAATTGCAGCTGGCGTAACATGTCAGCGTATTGCTACCTTACTCAACTCTGAATTAAATCTGGTTCGGGTTATGCCCAATACCCCGTCTTTACTTAATAAAGGCATGAGCGGGCTGTTTGCTAATGAAAGCGTATCAGAACAAGACAAAACCTATGCAGAGCAACTGCTAAAATCTGTTGGAGAAGTTTGCTGGACTAACGAAGAAGCTGGCATCAACAGTGTTACCGGTATTTCCGGTAGTGGTCCTGCTTATTTCTTCCTGTTTATGGAAGCGATGCAACAAGAAGCTATTAAGCAAGGTTTTGATAGTGCGACAGCCAGAATACTGGTACAGCAAACAGCACTGGGAGCAGCAGAAATGGTCGTAAACAACCCAGACCTGGATATAGCAACCTTAAGAGAAAGAGTAACGTCAAAAGGCGGTACTACGGCTGCAGCTCTGGCTACATTTAATGAACATTCTCTCAGTGAAATTGTCTCAAAAGCAATTCAATCTGCCGTTTCCAGAGCAGAAGAGATGGAAAAATTATTTTAATACAATGATCTAACAGATCAAAAAGGATCCAATATGAACTCAGTGAGTTTTTTAATCACCACTCTGTTTGACCTTTATATCATGGTCGTTTTAATGAGAGTCTGGCTTCAGGCAGCCCGTGCTGATTTTTATAACCCATTTTCACAATTTATAGTTAAGGCTACTCAACCTGTTGTGGGTCCTTTACGTCGCGTTATTCCATCTGTTGGCAGTATTGATTTAGCCACAATACTGTTTGCCTACGTACTGTGCGTACTTAAATTTATGATTCTGGTGCTGACCGCCTCTGGTGGTACCATGGGCTTTAGTGTGTTCTATTTACTGCTTGGTCTGCTTACTTTGATAAAACAAGCAGGCGGAATGATCTTCTGGGTTCTGCTGATCAGAGCAATCTTAAGCTGGATTAGCCAGGGTCGCAGTGCGATTGAGTATGTATTTTTCCAAATCTCAGAACCTTTACTGGCACCAGTAAGAAGAATACTACCTAATATGGGCGGACTTGATCTCAGCGTTTTGGTGGTATTTATACTACTGCAGTTTGCTAATATGCTTATGGGCGATTTGGTCGGTCCAATGTGGTACGGTCTCTAATCATGAAAGTCGCATGGTTTGAAGAGTCTGATTTACATCTCAGACTCTATATACAACCAAAAGCCAGCAGAGACAGTATCGTCGGTATTCATGGCGATGAATTAAAAATCGCCATTACCGCACCACCAGTGGACGGCAAAGCGAATAGCCACTTAACAAAGTTTTTATCAAAACAGTTCAAAGTAGCTAAAAGCAATATCGTGATAGAAAAAGGTGAGTTAGGCCGCCACAAACAAATTCAGGTTATCAGCCCATCCCAGATACCCAATGAAATAAAAGCCATTTTGTAATGGCTTTTTCTTTATCCTCTTTTAGTTAACATGGCTAACAAGATATACTTATCACTATCAATAAATGTAATTAAATAGCACTCAATATGACTATGAAGCAACTCGTACTTGCCACCGGCAACCAGGGAAAAGTAAAAGAAATGGCAGATCTTCTGTCTGCATTTGGTTTTGATGTTAAAGCACAAAGTGAATTCAATGTTTCCGATGTAGCTGAAACAGGTACGACCTTTATCGAAAATGCCATCATCAAAGCAAGACATGCCGCCAAAGAAACCGGCTTACCAGCCATTGCCGATGACTCAGGTCTTGAAGTTGATGCGTTAAATGGTCAGCCGGGAATCTATTCGGCACGTTATTCAGGCTCTGACGCAACCGATCAAAAAAATATAGATAAACTGCTGGAAGCAATGAAAGACGTTCCGGAACAACAAAGAACGGCGCGTTTTCACTGCGTTCTGGTACTGATGAAACATGAAAATGATCCAACCCCTCTGGTTTGTCATGGCAAATGGGAAGGAAAAATTCTTACCGAACAAAAAGGTGAAAACGGCTTTGGTTATGATCCTGTGTTCTTTGTTCCGGAAGAAAACTGCGCATCCGCACAACTGGACTCTGCTCGCAAAAAAGTACTTTCACACCGGGGCAAGGCTCTGAAAGCCCTGTTTGCGGCTTTAGAAGAACAGGCACAATGTTAATACCACCAAAGCTAAGCCTATATGTACACATCCCCTGGTGTGTACAAAAATGTCCGTACTGCGACTTTAATTCTCATGCTTTGAAAACAGAAATTCCAGAGCAAACCTATATCGATGCTTTACTGAAAGACTTGGATAACGATCTGACACGCTATCAGCTGCAGAATAATCCACGTCCTCTACACAGTATTTTTATTGGTGGCGGAACACCGAGTCTTTTTTCGGCGCAAAGTATCGGCAGACTCATTGCTGGTATTAATGAAAGACTGGATTTTGAATCAGATATCGAAATCACCATGGAAGCCAATCCAGGCACGATTGAGGCAGAACGATTTGCTCAATATCGGGCTGCAGGTGTAAACCGCATTTCGATCGGTGTACAAAGCTTTGATGCTGAGAAATTAAAAAAACTGGGGCGGATCCATGGCCCGGAAGAAGCGATTAATGCAGCTAAACTGGCACATGAGATAGGCTTAAACAGTTTTAACCTCGATTTAATGCATGGTTTACCCGATCAAACCGTTGAAGAAGCGCTTGCTGATTTGGATAAAGCGATTGAATTAGCTCCACCACATTTTTCCTGGTATCAACTTACTATTGAACCAAACACGCTGTTCTATTCCAAACCACCTCGCCTACCTGATGATGATGAGTTATGGGATATTTTTGAATTAGGCCATCAGAAACTCACCGCAGCCGGATATGTTCAGTATGAAATATCAGGCTACAGTAAACCCGGTTTTCAATGTCAACATAACCTTAATTACTGGCGTTTTGGCGATTACTTAGGAATTGGCTGTGGCGCACATGGAAAACTCAGCTTTGCTGATGGTCGTATCATCAGAACGACAAAAGTGAAACACCCGAAAGGTTATCTGAATATGCTTAAACCCTATTTAGATACCGAACAGGAAGTGGAAGTAAAAGATCGCCCTTTTGAGTTCTTTATGAATCGCTTCAGACTGATTGAACCTTGTCCGAAGCAGGAATTTATCGATACGACCGGTATGTCACTGGAAGATGTGCAACCAATCATTGATTGGGCAATCCAGCAGGAATACCTGGTAGAAACTACTGATAGCTGGCAGATCACACATAAAGGAAAGCTATTCCTGAATGATCTTCTGGAAGCCTTTATGGATGACAGTGAAGACTAAAAACAGATAATTCCGAATAGCAAACAGGAGGCTTATCGAGCCTCCTGTTTTTATTTATTCGATTTCAATTTACTTGGTTCTGCGATATTTAATATCCCAAACACCATGACCAAGGCGGTGACCGCGCTGCTCAAATTTAGTCAACGGTCTTTCATCAGGCCGAGGAATATATGGGCCATTCTCAGCAATATTCTCAGCAATATTTTTAAATCCGGGAGCCTGTTCCATCACTTCAATCATATGTTCAGCATAGTTTTCCCAATCTGTTGCCATATGGAAAATACCCTGTTCAGGAATTAACTTCTGTCTCACCATTTCAGCAAACTCAAGCTGCACAATACGGCGTTTATGGTGACGTTTTTTATGCCATGGATCCGGGAAGAAAAGCTGCAGTGCAGACAAGCTACCATCAGGAATCATATGTTCAAACACTTCAACGGCATCATGACACATTACCCGTAAATTAGTCAGTCCTTCTTCTTTTGCGGCAGCCAGACAGGCACCAACACCAGGTGAATGAACTTCAATGCCAATAAAATTCTTCTCTGGTGCATTTTTTGCCATTTCGACAAGTGAAGCGCCCATACCAAAGCCAATTTCAAGCACCACCGGATTGTCGTTACCAAAAACGGAATTCCAATCAAGCTCGTGATCCTGATAATCAATCCCCATCGATTCCCAGCATTCATTGATTGCCGCTTCCTGACCTTTGGTCAAACGGCCTTCACGACGCACAAAGCTGCGAATTTTGCGTACAACTTTTCCGTCATCGGTATATTCATTCGTGGTCACTTCAGTCATTTATCTGCCTGTCTAATTTCTCGTCTGACACAAAGGGATTGTGATTATCCAAAGAATTGCTCTGTGTGCAAGTCTAAATCATCGTTCAATAGTAAATATTTTGCTCAATATCCACACAAAAGATAGGTTTTACAAGTTCTCAAATCTATGATGGAATTTTATTTCTAATAAAGAATAGATAATAAAGAGCAATTCGTGACACCTTTTGCAAGTAAAGTCCTTGAATGGTACGAAGCCTATGGCCGTAAAAATCTGCCATGGCAACAAAATAAAACAGCTTATCGGGTTTGGCTGTCGGAGATCATGCTGCAGCAGACTCAGGTCGCAACGGTTATCCCTTATTTTGAGCGATTCACCGAACGATTTCCGACCATTGCTGATTTAGCGCAAGCGAGTCAGGATGAAGTATTACATTACTGGACTGGTCTTGGTTATTACGCAAGAGCTCGTAACCTGCATAAAACTGCGCAGATAATTGCTGAAACATACCATGGTGAATTTCCAACAATACTCGAAGACGTTAATGCTCTACCAGGTATCGGGCGTTCAACGGCAGGCGCCATACTCTCTTCCGTTTACCTCCAGCCCCACAGTATCCTGGATGGAAATGTAAAACGAACGCTGTCCCGCTGTTTCGCAATTGATGGCTGGCCAGGGCAAAAAACCGTAGAAAATCGTTTATGGTCTATTGCTGAAGAACACACCCCGGACATTGATGTCGATAAATATAATCAGGCCATGATGGATATGGGCGCCATGGTTTGTACCAGAAGCAAACCCAAATGTTCGTTATGTCCTGTATCTGAAATATGTATTAGTTTAAAACAAGGCAACCCTGAAGATTATCCGGGGAAAAAACCGAAAAAAAACAAGCCGGAAAAATCGACTTTTTTTATTATTTTGGTTGCAGAAAATCAGGTCTGGCTTGAACAACGCCCTTCGCAAGGAATATGGGGAGGTTTACACTGTTTTCCTCAGATAGAAGATGAAACACAGCTGAATAATACTTTTGATGACTTAAAAATAGCGAAAAGCAATATAAAGTCGTCACAGACGCTAATCGCATTTCGCCATACTTTTAGTCATTATCATCTCGACATTACGCCAATATTAGTTGAATTAAGGCAAATTCCACATTCCATCATGGAAGACAATGTCGGTCTTTGGTATAACTTATCTCAACCAGAACAGGTTGGTCTGGCAGCTCCTGTAAAGAAATTGCTGGATAACCTTCATTTTGAACTCCATCACTAAAGAGGTCGCTATGAGCCGTACAGTATTTTGCGCTCGTTTAAATAAAGAAGCTGAAGGCTTAGATTTTCAATTGTATCCTGGTGAATTAGGTAAACGTATTTTTGATAGCATTTCAAAAGAAGCATGGGCTCAATGGCAACAAAAACAAACCATGCTTATCAATGAGAAAAAACTAAATATGATGGATCCTGAGCATCGCAAACTGATCGAACAGGAAATGATTAATTTTCTGTTTGAAGGTAAAGAGGTTCAGATCGAAGGTTATACTCCACCGAAAAGTGAATAAATCCTTTAAACGCCTGGTATCTAAACCAGGCGTTTGTTTTTATTGAGGTTTTATGCGCAGAAAAAAGATCAGTTTATTCGTACTATTGTTTCTTTTAGCTGGATGCAGCAGAGAGTTTATCGAAGGGCTATATGATGTTGATTATGAGCCCACCAACCGCTTTGCCAAAAATTTAGCTTCTCTTCCCGGTCAATTTCAAAAAGACACCGCAGCATTCGATGCTTTAATCAATAGTTTTACCGGTAAAATAGAAAATAAATGGGGACAAAACGAAATAAAAATTGCCGGAAAAAGTAACTACGTAAAGTACATCGATGATTACACCAGCAGAACAGAAGTTGATTTTTCCAAAGGAACTATCTTGGTTGAAACTGTTGCCACAACAGAACCCTTATCTCACCTAAAAAAAGCAATTATAACTACCCTGCTCACTCCAGACGATCCGAAACATGTTGATCTTTTTTCCTCGCAAAATATAGAACTAAAAGGACAACCTTTTTTATATCAACAAGTTGTCGATCAGGATCATAAACCAATTCAATGGTCATGGAGAGCCAATCGGTATGCGGATTATCTGATTCAGAATCAGCTAAAAGTTAAACAGATTGACTTTAAAAAATCCTACTACGTTCAGATCCCTATGGTAGAAGATCAAATCCAGATCCGTAGTTATCAATATGCGAATATCATCAGAAAAGCCTCACAGCGCTACGGTATCCCGGAGGATCTGATTTACGCAATAATCAAGACTGAAAGTAGCTTCAACCCTTATGCTGTAAGCTGGGCAAATGCTTATGGATTGATGCAGGTCGTCCCTAAAACAGCTGGAAAGGATGTTTTTCGCTTAGTAAAAAATCGTTCCGGACAACCATCACCTGAATATCTGTTTAATCCGGAAAATAATATTGATACTGGAACTGCCTATTTCTATCTTCTGAAAAATAGATATCTGAACAATATTCACAGTTCCCAATCGCTGGAATACAGCATGATTTCAGCGTATAACGGTGGTGCTGGCGGCGTGCTTTACACCTTTAGTCGTGATAAGAAGCGTGCATTTCGCGATATAAATTCATTACAACCGAATCAGGTGTATTGGGCATTAACCCATAAACATAAAAGTGCGGAGTCACGCCGCTACTTGCAAAAAGTGACAAAATATAAAAATGACTTTAATAACAATCAATATTAATAAGCATTAGTTAACCACATCTCAATATTTGCTGAAAAAGTCACCAAACAAACGGGTTTTTACGTTTTTTTTCAAAAACAAGTTGACGTCAGGGACAAAAATCCGTTTAATAGCGCTCCGTTGCCCGGATAGCTCAGTCGGTAGAGCAGGGGATTGAAAATCCCCGTGTCGGTGGTTCGATTCCGCCTCCGGGCACCACAAATTTTGGTGTTCGTTACGACGTGCACACACAGAATAAAGTGTGCCGACTTAGCTCAGTAGGTAGAGCAACTGACTTGTAATCAGTAGGTCATCAGTTCGATTCCGATAGTCGGCACCATTTATTTGCCCGGATAGCTCAGTCGGTAGAGCAGGGGATTGAAAATCCCCGTGTCGGTGGTTCGATTCCGCCTCCGGGCACCACAATTTGTTCCCCCTTAGTTCAGTCGGTAGAACGGCGGACTGTTAATCCGTATGTCGCAAGTTCAAGTCTTGCAGGGGGAGCCACTTTTCAAAGCTCAGTCGCAAGACTGAGCTTTTTTTTGTTTTAGGATTTTAGGATTTTAGGATTTTAGGATTAATTTTTTCCTGATCCCTCACAACCTACAACCTTTATTTTCCTCAAATATTTTCCCCAAACCTTTACTTCCTTCCCCCCTGTTTTTCTTTTTCCCCTTAATTTCCTTTTTCTCCTTCGTTTCCTTCACTTCCTTTATCTCCTTTTTTCCCTTTATCTCCTTTATTTCCAATTAAAACCCCATATAAAAGCCCAAAAACAACTCACTAAGTACAGAAAAGCAACAAACGATAATTTTTTTGCAATTTACTGTTGACGAAATACAAGAAAAACCTTTTAATACCCCCCGTTGCCCGGATAGCTCAGTCGGTAGAGCAGGGGATTGAAAATCCCCGTGTCGGTGGTTCGATTCCGCCTCCGGGCACCACAAATTTTGGTGTTCGAAACAATCGTACACTTTAGAGATAAAGTGTGCCGACTTAGCTCAGTAGGTAGAGCAACTGACTTGTAATCAGTAGGTCATCAGTTCGATTCCGATAGTCGGCACCATTTATTTGTTCCCCCTTAGTTCAGTCGGTAGAACGGCGGACTGTTAATCCGTATGTCGCAAGTTCAAGTCTTGCAGGGGGAGCCACTTTTACAAACAATTAGGTAAACTAATTTAGTGTGCCGACTTAGCTCAGTAGGTAGAGCAACTGACTTGTAATCAGTAGGTCATCAGTTCGATTCCGATAGTCGGCACCATTTATTTGTTCCCCCTTAGTTCAGTCGGTAGAACGGCGGACTGTTAATCCGTATGTCGCAAGTTCAAGTCTTGCAGGGGGAGCCACTTTCAAGAAGCTCAGTCGTAAGACTGAGCTTTTTTCGTTTCAGGATTCAGGAAATTATTTTTGAAAAAAAACCACAACTTCAATGGTTGTGGTTTTAATAATTATCAGGTAACTCCCCTACTCTTATTTAAATCCCTTTTCTCTTTTTATCAGCTCATAGGCTTGTTGTATTTCCTGTGATTTTTCTTTGGCCATGTTCATCATTTCAGGAGGCAACCCTTTCGCCATTAGCTTATCCGGATGGTGTTCATTCATTAACTTACGATAAGCTCGCTTGATTTGTCGACCATCCGCATCTTCGGATACATCCAGAAGCTTATACGCATCGGCTAACTGGTTTCGGCTCGGTTGCTGAGTATATTGCTGTCCGGACGAATAGCTTTGCTGACCACCATGGAATCCACCGCCCTGCTGGAAACGAAATGCCGCTTCCTGCATTTTTAAGCGACGTTCTAATTGTGCAGCAGAGAAACCAAGCACTGCGGCTATTTTGTGTAAAATTTCACGTTCATTCGGATGAAGATCACCATCTGCAAAGGCAGCAGAAATCTGCAGTTCTAAGAAGAATTGCAGCAGGTCAAAACGACCTCCGGTAGATTCCATCACTTTAGTCAGTTCATGCTCCAACGGAAAATCGCTGGCTTTCCCCGCCCGGAAGGCTTCCTGAGCAGAAGCTCTTTGCTGTTCGTTCAGCTGCATGCGATCCATCATAATCATCGCTAAACGAATATCTTCTTCTTTAACCTGCCCTTTGGCTTTTGAAACATGCCCCATTACAGCAAAAGCTGAATAGAAAAATGCATTTTGTTTCTCTGTTTGCTTTTCTGAGTTTCCACCTAATCCAGAGGTTGAAAATGAAAAGTTTTGATACCGACGAGCCTTGTCAAATTGATGACCGATGAATAAACCAACGAGTAAGCCAAATGGTCCTAAAATTAACCAACCAAAAATAGCCCCCAAAATTTTGCCGAAAATGTGCATTATGTTCTCTCAATCTTTGAATTTTTTAGCAATTACGAAGTCTAGTAATGCTGTATACTGATTTTTCCTTTATGATTAAGGATATTTCACGTTTGAACTGAAGCGTATAACCTCGATTTAGTCACGATTCACAGGATAATACAACTCGATGTTACAATTTCCTCGTTCATTGCTTGCTGCTTCTATCAGTGCTGCTCTGTTTGCACCACAACTTCAAGCAAACACGGTAGCTGATGATAACAATAAAGATTCGTTTACATCATTAAACGAACAGTGTCGCATTGATAATCAATCGTCTGATAAAAACACTGAACAACCGATTAATGTTGAAGCAGATAAGTTAGAAGCCGTTAGTGGCGATAAAGCAACTTACTCAGGTAATGTTATCGTTGTTCAAGGTAACAAAAGAATCTCTGCAGAAAAAGTTACTCTGCATCAAAAAGAGAATGTCGTCGTAGCTGAAGGTAACGTAACCTTCAACGATGGTGAAGTCAAAGCTGTATCAGACAAAGCAACAAACCGACTGAATGATGACAAAATCACCTTAGAAAACACTCAGTACCAGTTCTTGTGCGAACCAGGCCGGGGGGATGCTGTCTATGTATCTAAAACGGGCAAAGCGATTTATCAGATTGAAGATGGTTCCATAACTTCCTGCCCGGAAGGTGATAATTCCTGGCGTTTGAAAGCATCAACGATCAAAATTGATAAAAATGAAGAAGAAGCGACCTTTTACAATCCAAGAATGGAAGTTCTCGGGGTCCCGGTTGCCTATTTACCGATGCTGACCGTTCCTATCGGCGATACCAGAAAAACCGGGATGCTATACCCGACATTTTCATTTGATTCAAATAATGGTTTCGAAACCAATATTCCTGTCTACTGGAACTTAGCGCCAAATTATGACTTACAAACCGATGTTCACTATATGGAAAATCGGGGCACACAATTAAACAGTAAGTTCCGTTATTTAACCGCCATCGGTTCGGGTACCATTAATTATGAATACTTACCTGATGATAAAAAATATCAGGACAAAGACTCTCGCTGGGGACTCCAGTACACACATTCCGGCATCTATGACGAGGCTTGGAAGCTTAATATTGATTACTCAAAAGTCAGTGATATAGATTATTTTACTGATATTGACTCCAGCATTGGTAAAAAACAAGATGGTCAGCTAGTCAAAGAAGCTCAAATCGCTTACCGGACAACTAACTGGGACGTAACATTGTTAACCAGAGATTTCCAAATTCTGACAGAAACTGGAACACGACCCTATAAATTGCTCCCTCAAGTGGCATTTAATTATTACGCACCAAATTTTACTGATTATCTGAATATTGATGTAAAAAGTCAGATTTCACGTCTGGAAACAGATGACGAAGACCTTCCTGATGCAACTCGTATGCATATTGAACCCGGATTAACCATCCCTCTGGGAGCCAGTTGGGGAAGCTGGACAACAGAAGCAAGATTACTATCTACTTACTATAAGCAGGATCTTAAAGATATAACGGATAGTGACTATAAAGAAGATGTTTCCAGAACCATTCCTGAGTTCCGCTCACATATGGGCTTAGTCTTAGAAAATGATGAGCCTTATCTGTTGGGCTATACCCAGACTCTGGAACCACAAATTCAGTATTTATATGTGCCGAAAAAAGATCAGTCCGATATCGCTTGGTATGACACGACTCTGTTACAGACCGACTATTATGGCCTATTCCGGAATAGAAAATACAGTAGCGTCGACTATATAGCACCGGCAAACCAGATCAGCTATGGGGCAACAACCCGATTCTTCGATAGTGATTATAAAGAACGGTTTAACTTGTCTTTCGGCCAGATATTTTATATTGATAGCGCATTAAAAACAGTGGGGTCATCAGACTCTAACAACAGTGATGATACTTCCGATTATTCTGCCTGGGCAGTTGAAAGTGACTTCAACTTTAATGACTACCTCTTCTACCATGGTGGTATTCAATACGATATTGATGCCGATGAGGTACAAGTGGCCAATAGTTCTCTGGAACTCAGACAGGACGACAACTTTATCCAGACCAACTATCGCTATGTATCAAAACAATATATAACCAATACGCTTGGTGATAATTCCAGTCTAGATATAGATGACCTCACCGATGATGGTATTTCCCAGGTCGGTGCCGTAGGCCAGTATGCCATAAACAGAAACTGGAAAGTCAATGGCGACTATTATTACGACCTGACTATCGATCAACCCATTGAGTGGCAGGCAGGCATCACTTACCTTTCAGACTGCTGGTATGTTGGTTTCACATATTCTAAAGAACTTAACGGCTGGACCAATGGATTCAACCAGTATCCTGATTCGGATCCTGAATACGAAAATAACTTTGGTATCAACTTTGGTATCGTAGGTTTGGGCACCAATATGGGCGCAGGAAGCACTAGCAATAACTCAGGATCTCTGGATTACGGAAGTCCATTTTTCTTAAACAATTAATAACATAAATTAGACGTCTAATAGGAATTTAAATGAATTTATGGAAATACGTACTGACTGGCTTATTGCTACTAGTTAGTAGCTTTGTGGTTCAGTCCAAGCCAGTAGAACTTGATAAAGTTGTCGTCATTGTGAATGACGGTGCAATATTACAAAGTGATGTATCTATCGCGACCAAACTACTGGCAGCCAGTGCTAACAAGAAAGGTAGTCAACTCCCTCCAGCCAATATTCTGAAAGAGCAAATTATTGATCAGCTAATTTCGGATAAATTGCAGGAACAGGAAGCCGATAGAATCGGTGTAAAAGTTGATGACACAAAGTTAAATCAGGCGCTTCAGGAAATAGCCACCAGTAATAATCAGTCCCTGCAAGAGTTACGTCAATCAATCGAAGACTCAGGCGTTACCTATGCAGAGTTTCGTGACAAGATTCGCCAGGAACTAGCGACATCTGAAGCCAGAAATGTATTGGTTCGTCGCAGAATCAATATATTACCTAACGAAGTTGATTCTCTAGCCAGTCTGATGGCACAAAAAACAAGCCAGTCTGTGGAGTACAAAATTAGTCACATCCAGTTAAAAGTGGATGATGACAATAAAGATAAAATGGAAACGCTTGCGGACAATATTGTACAAAAGCTGAAAAATGGTGCTGATTTTACTACGCTTGCCCTAACCTATTCCAAAGGTCCAAAAGCATTACAAGGCGGTAACTGGGGCTGGATGAGAAAAGAAGAGATGCCAACTATTTTTGCAGACCATATCTCTTTGGAAAACAAAGACAGCATAATTGGTCCATTCAGAAGCGGCCTTGGTTATCACATCTTAAAAATCGAAGATACAAAAGGCTTAGACAGCGTATCAGTCACCGAAGTCAATGCTCGTCATATTCTGATAAAGCCGTCCATTATCCTGAGTGATGACGGAGCTAAAAAAGAACTTAATGATTTCATTCAACAAATCAAATCTGGCAAAGCTCGATTTGGTGAAATTGCAGAACAATACAGTCAGGATCCTGGCTCAGCATCCAGAAAAGGCGAACTGGGTTACCAGACACCAGACGCTTATGTTCCTGAGTTTAAACACCAGATTGAAACATTACCAGTAGGTCAAATCAGTCAGCCATTTAAAACGGTGCATGGCTGGCATGTTGTAGAAGTATTGGGCCGCAGACAAGTTGACCGCACAGATGCTGCGATGAAGAACAAAGCATACCGCATTATATTTAACCGTAAATTCAATGAAGAATCTTCAACCTGGTTACAAGAACTGCGTGCCAGCGCCTACATTGAAAATCTGGATAAAGAATAATGGATAATATAAAAAGGATTGTAATCACTGCAGGAGAGCCGTCTGGGGTTGGTCCTGATTTAGTTTTGGCGTTATCACAACATGACTGGGTTCATCAGGTGATCGTCTTAGCAGATAAAACCATGCTGGAAGAAAGAGCCAAACTGCTTGGTATTAATGTAGATCTGAAAGACTACAATTCAGATGAACCAACCAGTCCTCACCAAGCAGGCTCATTACTTGTTGACCATATATCAACAGCGGTTCCGGTTACAGCAGGTCAGTTAGATGAGCGTAACAGTCATTATGTTCTGCAGACCCTTGAGCGAGCAGCTTCTGGATGTATGCACAACGAATTTGATGCAGTTGTTACTGGCCCTGTACATAAAGGAATTATTAATAAAGCGGGGGTTCCTTTTAGTGGTCATACAGAGTTTTTTGCTGAAAAGTCAAATACGCCTTTAGTCGTAATGATGTTAGCAACAGAGGGACTTCGAGTTGCTCTGGTAACCACTCATCTTCCTTTAGCATCAGTCTCTGCTGCAATAACAGAAGAACGTCTGGAAAAAATCATTCATATTCTGCACAAAGATTTGGTCAATAAATTCGGGATACCATCTCCAAATATTTATGTCTGTGGTTTAAATCCACACGCGGGGGAAGATGGTTGTCTGGGAATGGAAGAAATAGATACTATTATTCCCACTTTAGATAAATTAAGAACAGACTTTCATTATCAGTTAACGGGGCCATTGCCTGCCGATACCATTTTTAATGAAAAATATTTAGCAAAGGCTGATACAATACTAGGTATGTATCATGATCAGGTTCTTCCTGTACTAAAATACAAAGGATTTGGTCATTCGGTCAATATTACATTAGGTCTGCCATTTATACGTACATCGGTCGACCATGGGACAGCTCTCGATCTCGCAGGAACTGGAGATGTTGATACAGGAAGTTTCAAAACGGCACTACAACAAGCCATTGAGCTAGTTAATTCGAAAACACATTAAAGTTAGAGAATATGATGAGAAATGATGTCCACTTAGGACATAAAGCACGTAAACGCTTTGGACAAAACTTTCTGAACGATCCATACATCATTGATGGTATTGTTTCTGCAATTAATCCGCGACCTGGACAGAATCTCGTTGAGATTGGTCCCGGACTGGGCGCATTAACAGAACCGGTTGGAGCAGAAGTTGACAAACTTACTGTTATCGAACTCGACCGGGACCTTGCTGAGCGATTAAGACAACACCCGGAATTGAAAGATAAATTAACAATTCACGAAGGTGATGCCATGCGCTTTGACTTCACACAACTAGTGAAGCCAAATAATAAGCTGCGTATTTTTGGTAACCTGCCATATAACATTTCAACACCTCTTATGTTTCATTTGTTTGAGTTTCACCAACAAATTGAAGACATGCATTTCATGCTACAAAAAGAAGTGGTAAATCGTCTTGCTGCAGGACCAGGAACAAAAGCCTATGGCCGTTTAACCGTTATGGCCCAATACTACTGTAAAGTTATTCCTGTTTTGGAAGTGCCACCAACAGCTTTCGTACCACCACCAAAAGTGGATTCAGCCGTTGTAAGGTTGGTTCCGTATGAAACGTTACCTCACCCGGCAACCAGTTTGAAATGGCTGGACAGAGTCTGCCGGGATGGTTTTAACCAACGACGCAAAACGGTAAGAAATTGTTTTAAAGCACTTATCGATACTGACAATCTGGAAGAGCTGGGCATAAATCCATCACTTCGTCCGGAAAATCTGACACTAGAACAATTTGTTTCTCTGGCAAACTGGCTGGATAAAAACAACCAATAGTGCATGATAAAGAGGGAATAACATGGTTCCCTCTCTTCTGTGATAAAGGACCAATCATAGATATCGATCCTTTCTGGTTATCTATTCCCAACATATTGAACGAAGGACTATTGTGGCAAATTATATTGTTGGCGACATACAAGGCTGCTTTGATGAGTTAAAGCTCATTTTAGATAAAGCAAATTTTACTGCAGAGAAAGATACTCTATGGATTGCTGGTGATCTGGTTGCCAGAGGACCGAAGTCCCTCGAAACATTAAGATTTGTTAAATCATTAGGAGATAGTGCCAGAGTTGTTCTGGGCAATCACGATCTACATTTACTCGCCGTGAGTCTCAGATTACATCCGGCAAAAAATAAAGATAAAACACAGCCAATATTTTCAGCTCCGGACAAAACAGAATTGTTAGAATGGCTAAGATATCAGCCACTGCTGGCAGAACATGATGAATTTGTCGTATGCCATGCTGGTATTTCTCCTCAATGGACATTAGATACAGCCAGAAAAGAAGCCCGCAATATAGAACAACTCCTGCAAAGTGATAATTGGATGTGGTTAATTGAAAACATGTATTCAAATACCCCTGATTACTGGAATACAGGATTATCAGGATTAGATCGCCTCAGGTATGCTATCAATGCCTATACCCGAATGAGATTTGTGAATCTGGATGGTTCATTAGATATGGCATGCAAACTTCCACCAGATGAAGTAACTGACAATACTTTACTCCCCTGGTTCAAGCACTCAAAACGACAAACAATAGATAAGAAAATACTTTTTGGCCACTGGGCTGCACTAAATGGTGTAGAAAATGAGGATGTTATTGGTTTGGATACTGGTTGTGTCTGGGGAGGATGCCTTACCATGCTGTGCTGGGAAAACAAAACGTATTTTACTCAACAGGCGTTAAATTACTAATGGCACAAAGATAACTCAAGCCTGTATTCACCACAGGCTTGAAAAAGAATAATGAATGATTACTTACGTTCTAAAATAACAAAATCCATATCATAAGCATTTTTCTCATCCATATTATAACGTTCCCGATAAACTTCATCCCATCCTTGTCCAATATCGGGGAAACAGGTATCACCTTCGATATTTTCATCAATCATGGTTACATACAATCGATTAGCTAATGGAAGGCAGGATTCATAAATACTGCCTCCACCAATAATCATTACTTCCTCATGCTTTGAGGATGCCAGTGAAATAGCCTCATCAATAGAAGATACAACTTCAATACCATCAAAAACAAAATTTTGGCGGGTAATAACCACATTTAATCGGCCAGGTAAAGGACGCCCAATGGACTCAAAAGTTTTGCGTCCCATAATGATCGGCTTGCCCATAGTGCAACGTTTAAACCAGGCAAAATCAGCAGGTAAATGCCAGGGCATTTGATTATCTTTCCCTATCACGCCATTTTTGGCCATTGCTGCAATCATACTTACGATCATTATCTTCTTACCTTTATCTGTGCTTTATTAAACAATTGGTTTTCTACGATAGAAGAATAACCCCGGAACCGCTAATCCTAAAGATAATCCGGCAATAATGAACATGGCTTTTAAGAAGTTTTCCATTAAGGCAGAAAACAAATCTGGTGTGAAGCCCAAATGATTAATTTCTACCATGGCTATCATAGCACGGTAGGTAAACACTCCAGGGACCATAGGAATAAGTGCAGCAACAGTAAATACTTTCGGGTGAGCCAACACTTTATGCGACCAGTGTACACCAATCATACCCACAATAGTGGCGGCAAAAAATGTTGCCCATTCAATTGGAATACCATATTGCATAAAGATAAATCGAGAACCATGCCCGAGAGCACCACCAACAGCACAGTATTTTAGAGCATGTGTGGGCACATTAAAGACTAACGCAAACCCGACAGCAGGAATCGATGCAAAAAACATATCATTGGCTAAAGCCAGTACAAAATCGACAACGCTCATGACCACCCCCATACATCAGTGATAAACATAGCAGCAATGATTCCAAGGCAGGTTGCAAGCGTAAGTAGAGATGCCATAACAAAACGGGCTATTCCCGTATTAATATAACCTTTAATCATATCCGCTACGGAATTAATTAATGGAAAACCAGGGACCAGCATTAATACTGAGCACGCCATAGCCAAAGTGGGTTTATTCCCCAACTGATAGATAACAGCCTGAGCGGATATCACTGTAGTAACAAAAGCAGTCACAGCAAAATTAAGCAAAGGATTAAAATGTCTGTGCCCTATTTCTAAACGAACCGCCATGCCGACATAAGAAGAAATAAAAGTAGCAAGAAAAACGGTCCAGTCTCCTCCTGCAAGTCGGCTAAATGCTGCGCATGAAAGTCCGATCATAAACATCACAATCCAGCGGTTATATCTTTCCGGACTAATATTGTTTAGTTTTGTTTGCGCTTCAGCATGATTAATAATCTGTTTTTCCATCAGGATACAAATACGCTGAATTTGTATCACTGCTTTCATATTAATTCCCCGATCCTGGCATCGACGTGCGGTTGTAATGCAATGTTCATTGCAAACAGTTGTGACAACAATAGAGTTTGCCATCAAAGCAACTTCTACTTCATCCATGCCACCTGCCAGCCCCATTCTGCGCATGATATCTGCAACAAGAGTGCTTTCAGCTCCATGTGCTAATAACATTTGCCCAGCCTGAGCTATTAATCGAGAAACTGTCCTTTGTTCACCCTCAGCCATGATTTCGTCCTAAAATACGTCAACCTACTAATATTGCATTAAAACATAGAGATAAAAAATGATTTAGACAAAAAAAGCCGCAACTTTTGCTGCGGCTTACAATCAATTACAGAATGAATTATTCACGAACGTAAATAACGTGTCCGTCATCTTCATCGTCATCATCCAGTTCCCACTCATCATCCCAGTCTTCAGTGATCACATTATCACCGCTCATGGCATCTTTATGGTAATCATCCCACATAAAGTCAACTTTATCTTCTTCTAATATTTCTTCAGCTTCAGCAGGCAATGTTTCCATAAACAGAGCTAGTTTAAGACACAGTTCTTTCGTTCCTTGCTTATTGATGGCTGAGATTTTGAAATATTCGTCTTCCCAGTTTAAAGCATCCAGAACATTAGCAATGATCTTCTCAGCCTCTTCTTCAGGCATAAGATCCACTTTGTTAAAGACTAACCAGCGTGGTTTCTTAGCCAGTTTATCGCTATATTGATCGAGCTCTTCAATAATGATTTTGGCATTTTCTGCCGGATCGGATTGATCAACCGGCAAAATATCGATCATATGCAGCAATACGCGACAACGTTCCAGGTGTTTTAAGAAGCGAATACCCAGACCAGCTCCATCAGCAGCGCCCTCAATCAGTCCGGGAATGTCTGCAACAACAAAACTTTTCTCAGGGAGAACACTCACAACCCCTAAGCTTGGGATCAAGGTTGTAAACGGATAATCAGCTACTTTCGGTTTTGCCGCAGATACTGCTCGAATAAATGTTGATTTACCCGCATTAGGCAAACCTAACATACCAACATCAGCAAGAAGAAGAAGCTCCAGGCGTAATTCACGAACTTCACCTTTAGTACCCATGGTTTTCTGACGAGGAGCCCGGTTTACCGATGACTTAAATCGGGTATTACCTAAACCATGCCAGCCACCTTTGGCCACCATCACTTTCTTACCATGTTCCGCAACTTCGCCAATGATTTCGTTAGTGTGAATATCGACAGCTCGAGTACCTACCGGCACTTTCAGTGTGATATCTTTACCACGTTTACCAGTACAGTTGCCACCGCCACCATTCTCACCGCGCCCTGCAGCATAGAAACGCTGAAATCGATAGTCTATCAGTGTATTTAGGTTTTCATCTGCCTCGATATAGACATCACCACCATCGCCACCATCACCACCATCAGGCCCACCTTTGGTAACAAATTTTTCACGCCAGAAACTAACGACACCATTACCGCCATCTCCAGCTTCAATTTTAACTACCGCTTCATCAACGAACTTCATATCTACTCCGCAAAACGCGTTGCATTTTATATTCAATAACTAATGATACCAATTTTAGCAGAATCCAATCCGAAACTGTTTTTTTTGATATCAAGAACAAAAAAGAAGTTACTACGACCAATAACTGCTTTTTTATTCTTACAGATAAATAAAAAACCCCACCGTAAGGCAGGGCTTTTGAATTCAGTATGAGAAAGAAACTTATTCAGCTTCGATGCTCACAAACTTACGGTTTTTAGGACCTTTAATTTCAAATTTAACTTTACCGTCAGATAAAGCAAATAGAGTATGGTCTTTACCGATACCTACGTTGTTACCAGCGTGGAACTTAGTACCACGTTGACGTACGATGATGTTACCTGCAAGAACAGATTCACCACCAAAACGCTTAACACCCAGGCGTTTACTTTCTGAATCGCGGCCGTTACGAGTAGAACCACCAGCTTTTTTGTGTGCCATTGTTAAACTCTCCTACTAAAATTAAGCGTTGATGCCAGTGATTTTCACTTCAGTGAACCACTGACGGTGACCTTGCTGCTTACGAGAGTGCTTACGACGACGGAACTTAACGATTTTAACTTTATCGCCACGACCGTGCTGAACCACTTCAGCTGTCACTTTACCACCTTCAACTAAAGGTGCGCCAACTTTAATGTCTTCACCGTTAGCAACAAGAAGAACTTTATCAAATTCAACAGTTGCACCAGTTTCAACGTCTAATTTTTCTAAACGAAGAGTTTGACCTTCGCTTACACGGTGTTGTTTACCACCAGATTGGAAAACAGCGTACATATTTTACTCCGCTCTTTCCGCACAGCCATCAGCTATAATATGAGCATATAGGGTGTGCGCTAAACTAATCATCAATAGGGCGCAGATTCTACTCGAACAACGCGCCTATGACAAGCCATATTTTGAAAAAATTGGCGAAAAGCTAATCACCAACTAAAAGTGCCCAGATCATGCCTTTAAGTTATGCATTAATCAATATTTTTTAGTATATTACTCACAATATAATGAGGTCATGTGATCCTTATCAGAACTAACTTTAGCCGGATTTACAATGGATTTTAAAGCTATCCAAGCGCTTACTGCCAATGATATGGCAAAAGTGAATGAAACAATTCTTGCCCAACTCAATTCCGACGTTTCTCTTATAAATCAGCTCGGGTTTTATATCGTTAGTGGTGGCGGCAAACGATTAAGACCATTATTAGCAGTATTATCTGCACGAGCTTTGGGATATGAAGGAGATAAACATACCAAAGCAGCTGCATTTATTGAGTTCATTCACACAGCAACATTATTACATGATGATGTGGTTGACGAATCAGACTTACGCAGGGGTAAAGCGACAGCAAATGCTGCGTTTGGTAATGCTGCCAGTGTATTAGTTGGTGACTATATATACACTCGTTCTTTCCAGATGATGACTCAGCTTGGCTCTCTGCGCATATTGGATTTAATGAGCGAAGCTGTAAACGTCATAGCAGAGGGCGAAGTTCAACAATTGATGAATTGTAATGACCCGGATACCACCGAAGAAAATTATATGCAGGTCATTTATTCCAAAACAGCAAGACTGTTCGAATCGGCCACTCAGGTTGGAGCAATTTTAGCTGCAGCATCTCCGGAAATTGAAGAAGCATTTAAAAATTACGGCTGTTATTTAGGCACTGCTTTTCAGTTAATCGATGATGTGATGGACTATACGTCTGACGGAAAAGAAATGGGTAAAAATGTGGGTGATGATCTTGCCGAAGGCAAACCAACACTCCCTCTTCTTTACGCTATGCAAAAAGGAACCCCTGAACAAACAGCGTTAATCCGGGAGGCTATTGAGAAAGCAAACGGTATGGATCATCTGGATGAGATTCTTTCTATCATGCAGCAAACGGGGTCTTTAGAATACACCAGAGCCAAAGCGAATGAAGAAGCTGATAAGGCAATAAAAGAGCTTTCTGTTGTTCCTGACAGTGATTATAAAGAAGCGTTAATAACACTCGCACACCTTGCAGTGGACAGAAATAAATAAGCTGAAGGTATAAGGATTTTAGGATTTTAGGATTTTAGGATTTTAGGATTTTAGGATTTTAGGATGACTAAAAAACACAAAAGGTAGGCTAATGCCTACCTTTTTTGTTTGCATAATATTCTTATAGCTAAGGCTTATTTAACAATAAAGTCTACACCAGTTTGAATATCTTCTTGCAGTGTTTCTAGCATGCTTTCCAGAGCATTTTGTTCAAATTTGCTCAGTTCACCAAGGTCTAGAGCTTCTTCAACACCATTTTTGCCAAGTTTAATTGGCTGTGCAAACAATGGAGCGTAACCAGTGTTACCGTTAATATATGCATATTCAACGATACCAGCTTCACCTTGTAATGCTTTAACAAGAGCAATACCGAAACGAGCAGCTGCCTGACCCATAGACAGAGTTGCACTACCGCCACCAGCTTTTGCTTCAACAACTTCTGTACCCGCGTTTTGGATACGGCTGGTTAATGATAAAATTTCGTCATCAGTAAACTGAACACCTTTAACCTGAGATAGTAAAGGTAGGATAGTCACACCAGAGTGACCGCCGATTACAGGAACTTTAACTTCTGTTGGGCTCAAGCCTTTCAGTGCAGCAACAAATGTTTCTGAACGGATTACATCTAGTGTAGTTACACCGAATAGACGGTTTTTGTCATATACACCCGCTTTTTTCAATACTTCTGCAGCAATAGCAACGGTTGTATTAACTGGGTTAGTAATAATACCAACACAAGCTTTTGGACAAGAAACTGCGATTTTTTCAGCTAATCCTTTAATAATACCAGCGTTGATATTAAATAGATCAGAACGATCCATGCCTGGTTTACGAGCCACACCAGCGGAAATCAGTACAACATTTGCACCTTCCAGAGCTGGAGTTGGATCTTCACCACAAAAACCTTTTACAGAAACAGGAGTTGGGATGTGACTTAAGTCAGCAGCAACACCAGGAGTTACAGGTGCGATATCATAAAGAGCAAGCTCGCAACCTGCTGGTAAATTATTTTTCAAAAGCAACGCTAACGCCTGACCGATGCCACCTGCGGCACCAATAACAGCAACTTTCATGGTAATCTCCTTAAGAGTCTTCTTAGATATTTGTCGTAGGGTAAATATTTCGATTAAGTTATCGGAATTGAATGTTGATTACAATAAAATCACGCAAGCTTTGAGATGTATCTCATAACTCAGAAGTAATAATATGATACGGCCTATCATTAGCTAAATGTTATATTGCAATTTCCTTAGTTTAACAAAGCGTTACCATCATAAATTAATATCAAAAATGAATGATAGATTTAATCATCTTATCAATACTTTGTTCTCTTACATTGGCAATGCCTGCATAACTATGCGAAAATATTCATTTATAGTGTATAAATAAACCTTGGCACATCTATGAGAAATATTGATAAACAAGATAATCTGGTAAGAGCATTTAAGGCGTTACTAAAAGAAGAACGATTTGGTTCCCAAAGTGATATTGTTGACGCTCTAAAAAATGAAGGCTTTGAAAATATCAACCAGTCGAAAGTCTCAAGGATGTTAACTAAATTTGGTGCAGTAAGAACCCGTAATGCCAAGATGGAAATGGTGTACTGCTTGCCGGCTGAACTAGGTGTACCGACAGTCTCCAGCTCATTAAGAGAATTAGTACTTGATATTGATTACAACAATGCTCTTGTTGTCATTCATACCGGCCCGGGAGCTGCGCAACTCATTGCCCGTCTTTTGGACTCTTTAGGAAAATCTGAAGGTATTCTTGGTGTTGTTGCTGGTGATGACACTATTTTTATAACCCCAACAATGGAAGTCACAACCGAGCAACTTTTCAACTCTGTTTGCGAGCTTTTCGAATACGCAGGTTAAATAGATCAAATAGCTACACTAAAGAAAATAAACAATATCTTTATGCTGTTAAGCATGATTTTTGTCACATTATTAACTTTCATAGTGTAGCTAATAACATTTAAATAACTTATTGATATTAAATATATTACCCCACCAAACCATCACTTATCATTTTTCTCATTATTAGAGAATTTCGCTAGAATTTAAAACAATATTGCAATTATCCCCGTTTTTTCTGGTATGATGCCGCCGTTTTCACAACATATCGTGAATACTTGCCGTTTCTATAATAGGAATCCTCAACTGTAATTTTTTCAATTACTCACGAGAGTACGACAAACATAAGGAAGGGAATGATATGGCACTAAGTAAATTACTAAAAGTAAGTGCAATTGCTGCAACTCTTTGTGGTGTGAGCGCAGTTAACGCTCAAGATTTTATTACTATCGGTACTGGCTCTGTTACAGGTGTTTATTACCCAACAGGTGGTGCAATCTGTAAATTAGTCAATAAAGAGCGCAAAACACACGATATCCGTTGTTCAGTAGAATCTACTGGCGGTTCTATCTACAACGTCAATACCATCCGTTCAGGAGAACTTGATTTTGGTATTGTTCAGTCCGACTGGCAATATCATGGCTATAACGGTACAAGTGCATTTGCAGAGCAAGGTCCTTACAAAAAATTACGCGCGGTACTCTCTCTTCATACAGAACCATTTAATGTCATCGCACGTGCCGATTCAGGTATTAACAATGTTAAAGATCTTGCTGGTAAACGTGTAAATATTGGTAACCCAGGCTCAGGTGACCGTGCAACAATGCAAGTTGTTATGGATGCAGAAGGCTGGAATCTCGATACATTTAAGCTTGCTTCTGAGTTAAAAGGTTCCGAACGCTCTCAGGCATTGTGCGATAATAAAATCGACGCATTCATCTATATGGTTGGCCATCCAAACGGTTCAATTAAAGAAGCAACGACATCTTGCGATGCGAAGTTAGTTCCTGTGACCGGACCTGAAATCGACAAAATCGTTGCCAATAATCCTTACTATACCTATACCAACGTTCCAGCTGGTATGTATCGTGGAACCGACACTGACGTGAAAAGTTTCGGTGTGGCAGCGACGTTAGTTTCAACGTCTGATGTTTCAGACGATGTTGTCTATAACGTTACCAAAGCAGTATTTGAAAACTTCGATACCTTCAAGCGCTTACACCCAGCATTTGCTCATTTGAAAAAAGAAGACATGGTGAAAGCAGGTCTTTCCATTCCTCTTCACCCAGGTGCAGTCAAATACTACAAAGAAGTTGGTTTACTGAAATAGCCTCAAAAAACCAATTTTGAAAAAATAACAATAAGGAGGCATAAGCCTCCTTATTTCCTTTAGGTACAACACTGTATTTGTACCACTTTAATTTTCATTTTAAGAAAATTTTTCCTTTATTATTCATAGACCATTTACATGAGGAAAACGTACATGACGCAGGCTAATTCTCCCGCTCAAGACGTTCAGGACATGGTAGCCCAATCAGATACCGGCGCCAGAAGCCCTAATGGGCTGGCAGGTCGTATTCTTTGGGTTGTTCCTGTTTGTTGGTCCCTATTCCAGCTCTGGTATGCCTCCCCATTACCTTTTATTTTTGATTTTGGTGTCCTTAATGATACCGAGGCAAGATCAATCCATTTAGCATTTGCAATTTTTCTGGCTTTTACGGCTTATCCCGCATTTAAAAATTCTTCACGGGATCACATCCCGCTAGTAGATTGGATTTTAGCTTTATTCGGCAGTTTTTCAGCAGCTTATATTTATATCTTTTATGCTGAATTAGCTGGTCGCTCAGGCGCTCCAACTACTCTTGATGTTGTCGTTGCAGTATCCGGAATGATTCTGCTTCTGGAAGCGACTCGTCGCGCTCTGGGCCCCCCACTAATGATCGTTGCTGCGGTCTTTTTGCTGTATACCTTCGGTGGCCCGTATATGCCGGATGTTATCGCCCATAAAGGGGCCAGCCTTAACAAAGCAATGTCTCATTTATGGCTGACTACCGAAGGTGTGTTTGGTGTTGCTCTTGGCGTATCAACCTCATTTGTATTCCTGTTTGTTTTGTTCGGCGCCATGCTGGAACGCGCCGGAGCCGGAGCTTACTTTATTAAAGTCGCTTTTTCTCTTTTAGGTCATATGCGAGGTGGCCCGGCAAAAGCAGCTGTTGTTGCTTCCGGTTTATCCGGATTAGTGTCAGGTTCATCGATTGCGAACGTAGTCACAACCGGCACATTCACCATACCACTCATGAAACGCGTTGGCTTCCCGGGAACCAAAGCCGGTGCCGTTGAAGTTGCCGCCTCAACAAATGGTCAGTTAACACCACCAATTATGGGTGCAGCAGCTTTCCTGATGGTTGAATATGTGGGTATTTCCTATGTAGAAGTGATTAAAGCCGCACTACTGCCTGCACTGATTTCCTACATTGCACTTCTATACATTGTGCACCTCGAAGCTTGTAAAGCAGGGATGACTGGACTACCAAGAAGAAAAACAACGACACTTTTACATAGTCTTCTGTCATTCGTAGGAACCATTTTAGGCTTATGTGTATTAAGTGCAGTTGTCTACTATGGGGTCGGCTGGACAAAAGATATCTTCGGCGAAGCAGCAACACCTATCGTGACTATTGCTCTTCTTATCGTTTATTTATTACTGGTAAAAGTGTCTTCAAAATATGCAGAACACAATACAGGTATGGATGACGTAATTGACGAAGTTCCGGAAGCTGGACCAACGGTTAAATCAGGCGTTCATTACCTGTTGCCAATTGTAGTTCTGGTTTGGTGCTTAACTGTTGAACGTTTCTCTCCTGGTTTGTCTGCATTCTGGGCAACCGTGTTTATGATGTTTATTCTCATCACGCAACGTCCATTAATCGCACTATTTAACCGGACTAATGATATAAAAGAACAGTTCAAAGCCGGGGGTGTTGATCTGGCAGAAAGCTGGGCATCAGGTGCCCGTAACATGATTGGTATTGGTGTCGCAACGGCAGCAGCGGGTACCGTTGTTGGTGTTGTAACACTGACAGGTGTCGGACTGGTCATGACCGATTTTGTTGAGTTCATCTCCGGTGGCAGCGTCATTATGATGCTGATATTTACCGCAGTCATCAGTCTTGTGCTGGGCATGGGGCTACCAACAACCGCAAACTATATTGTGGTGTCGACTTTAATGGCTCCGGTAATCGTTACTCTGGGTGCCCAACATGGACTGATTATCCCGTTAATAGCGGTCCACTTATTCGTGTTCTACTTTGGCATTCTGGCTGATGATACACCACCAGTTGGTCTGGCTGCATTTGCCGCAGCAGCTATTGCTAAATCCGATCCAATCAGAACAGGTATTCAGGGGTTTACCTACGATATCAGAACGGCGATTCTGCCTTTCATGTTCGTATTCAATACCCAGTTACTTCTGATGGGAATTGATTCATGGTGGCATCTGGGGCTGACAATCTTCTCGGCTATTACTGCGATGTTATTATTTTCAGCGGCAACTCAGGGATGGTGGTTTGTCAAAAATAAATGGTGGGAAACCATTCTGTTACTGGTTCTAACATTTAGCTTTTTCCGTCCGGGATTCTGGTGGGATATGATTTACCCAGAAAATGAATTGTACCCGGGCACACAAATTGCGGAAGAAGTCAGTCAATTAAAATCAGGCGAATTACTTAGCTTAGTTGTGTCAGGAGAAACTCTTGATGGGGATTCAGTGACCAAAACAGTACAACTTGAATTTGATGACAGAGCCAAAACAGCAGAAGATAGAATTCAGTCTATGGGATTAATGCTCAGACAAGATGAGAACAATATGATCGTCGATATGGTTGAATTTGGTAGTCCGGCAGAACGTGCTGGTATCGATTTCGACTGGAAGATCGATTCAATTATTGTCGAAAATGATCGCCCAATGAAAGAATGGGTATTTGTTCCGGCAATATTAATCACATTATTACTGGCGTGGAATCAAAGACGTAGACCGAAATCAAAATAATAACATCTCGATCAATATGCCTGGTTTATACCAGGCATATAATTATCTAAGATGAACAGACCAATAAAGTTCACTTTAAACAATGAGACTCTTAAATTGAGGTTACGGCATGTATAAACATATCTTAGTTCCTGTGGACTTAAATGAAAAAGGATTTGCCGATAAAGCTGTCCAAATAGCGGTATGGCACGCTAAGCATTCAAATGCAGAGCTACATCTGCTGAACGTCCTGCCGGGAATACACATGTCGATGGTATCGACCTATTTCCCTAAAGATGCGGCAGCAAAGATGAAACAGGATGTAAAAGCTCAATTAAAGGAATTTGCTAAACAAAATATTGATGAAGACATTGTCTATAAGGTGTATGTAGCAGAAGGGAAACCTTATTCAACCATACTCGATTATGCCGAGAAACTGGGTGCCGATTTGATCATTCTGCCAAGTCACAAGCGCTCAAAAATTGACAAGGTGATGTTAGGATCGGTTGCGAGTAAAGTTGTTGATAACTCACCAATCAACGTTATGGTTATTAAACCTCAGGGTTAATCCTCATGTTTTGAAAAGGCGCATTTGAAGCGCCTTTTCTTTTATCTTTTGATTACGGAATGAATCACAGAAACAAACACTAAACCGGAAAATGGCCAACCTGGTTATTCAGGGATAAGGGTAAATCGATCCGATGATGGATATCATCCAGTTCAACATCTATTGTATAGATACAATCAGCACAATTTTCACAGCAGTCGCATAGAATCGGGGCATCAACCTGAAAGAGAGCACTGGCTTCCCGCTTCATCATATC
The DNA here is from genome assembly GCA_963676525.2 of uncultured Vibrio sp. Lineage (GTDB taxonomy): Bacteria > Pseudomonadota > Gammaproteobacteria > Enterobacterales > Vibrionaceae > Vibrio. Next base: position 32,984 of record CAXXNB010000011.1, on the reverse strand, counting down.
AATCGGCACAGAATACACACGTCCATCAAATTTTATTCGGGCTGATATGAGTCCGGGTTTAAGTAAGTCAAAATGCAAGTTCACCAGAACTTCACACCCACCGCCATAATGCCATATCTGCTCAGTGGTAATATGGGTCAGTCTGACATGATTTAAACACTGTAAATAAGGCTCTTTCCATATTCCGATTCTTTTATCATAGGGTTGATATGGTAATGCACCCAGCAGACACTGTTCATCATTCAGATCATTGTCTTCTGGTAATAGAAGATCATCTTCGGAGTCCAAAAAGAGAATTTCAAACCGGTTTCTACCCATCTGTAATAAAGACAATATATCTTTTCGATACACTGACTGTTGCTGATTACAGTCAAATAATGCAAATCCGTTAAGCCTTACTTCCGCATTAAAATCTACCCCTTCAATAACTAAATCAATCGCAGAATAGGACAGAAAGCTTTCATCAACTTCAATATCATGCATTAAATGCCATTCTTGTCCGGCAATAGCTTCTTCTGACAAATCATCGGGTAGGCACTGACTCAAAGAGCCAGGGAAACTGAGATCATTCTGAGGAATAGATAGGTCTGTTAAGGGTGACAATTGCCAAAGGCCTGATAACGAAAATCTCATTATTATTTGCTCTAGATCAATTTTATAGCATTATAACAATGACTGATAAGAAAACCAGTGCCTATAAAAAATCCTCTTAATATAGAACAATATATTCAGAGGATTTATTATTTGAAAACTGACTAAAAACGCAGGTTACTAATCAATTAAATTTCATCGTCTTCTTCATCGGGATACAACGCATCTTCTCCCTCGTAATACGTTCCCCAGCTATCGTAAATAATGTCATATTTTTCAGCAAGATAAACCAATTTCACTACCTGTTCATCAATTTGTTCTGCATTTAATGCACTTTGCATGATGGCGTCACAGCAAAGAAGAGTATTTCCATCTTCATCTTCCACTTCTTCTGCATCCTGAACATCAAAACCCATTTTAAATGCTTCAATAACCGCTTTTTCTAAACTGGCAAAATCTTCTGAAAAAAGGTGATGTTCGATCTCATACAAAGCATCTGGATCACTGCCATCGTCAAGTAGTTCCTGAATAATATCTCGCGTTTCTTCTTTTTGAATTTCGATCAATTCATCAACCGATAGATAATCATCTTCATGAGACATAATGTGCTCCAGAGTTCTCTTATGACCTAAAAATAAAGGGGCGTCACTATGTCATGCTTAAATGAAAAATTCCACTTAAACAATCCACCAGTGACGAAATATATTATTCAGTTCCACCCACAGTAAGTGCATCTAATTTTAAGGTAGGCTGACCAACGCCAACAGGTACGCTCTGACCGGCTTTACCACAAACGCCGACGCCACGATCAATTTTCAGATCATTACCAACCATTGAGACCTGTTGCATCGCTTCAATACCCGAGCCAATCAAAGTTGCTCCTTTTACCGGATGGGTAATTTTCCCATTTTCAATCAGATAAGCTTCTGATGCTGAAAAGACAAACTTACCGGAAGTAATATCAACCTGACCACCACCGAAATTAGGTGCATAAATACCCTTTTCTACCGTCGAAATAATTTCCTCAGGAGAGTGTTCACCTGGCAACATGTAGGTATTGGTCATGCGAGGCATAGGCAAATGCGCATAAGATTCTCGTCGCCCATTTCCTGTAGGGGCAACGCCCATCAGACGCGCGTTTAACTTGTCCTGCATGTAGCCTTTCAGTACACCATTTTCAACCAGAACATTGTACTGGCCTTTAACACCTTCATCGTCAATATTGATCGAACCGCGCAAATCTTTCAGAGTCCCATCATCAACAATAGTACAAATATCCGATGTTACCTTTTCTCCTACTTTTCCGGAAAAAACTGAAGACCCTTTACGGTTAAAATCACCTTCCAATCCATGACCAACAGCTTCATGTAGTAAAACGCCAGGCCATCCAGCCCCTAATACTACCGGCATAGTTCCTGCCGGAGCGGCAACAGCTTCCAGATTGACCAAAGCCTGTCTGATAGCTTCGTCAGCATATTGGTGAGCAATACTTTTACCATCGATTTCACTCAGAAAATAAGCGTAGTCAAAGCGGCCACCGCCACCAGCACTACCTCGTTCTCTTCGATCGCCTTTTTGCGCCAGAACACTAATTGACAGTCTGACTAAAGGACGAATATCTCCTGCGTAAGTTCCATCAATAGCAGCAACGAGTATATGCTCATTAACACCAGATAAGCTGATACTGACTTCTTTAACTAACGGCTCTTTCGTCCGGATATAGACATCTAATTCTTTTAATAAGTCCGCTTTTTGTTGCTTTTCCCAACTATTCAGAGGGTCAACCCAGCCATAGTGGCATGGCTGGGCAAAACGTACTGGTGTTTTAACTGTTGCATTTCCGCCTTTATGGGCAATGCCTCGAGCGGCCTTAGCACTTTGCTGCAACGCACCTATATCTAACTGATCTGAATAAGCAAATCCGGTTTTTTCACCAGAAACAGCCCGAACACCAACGCCTTTATCGATATTAAATGAGCCATCTTTAATAATGCTATCTTCCAGCACTATCGACTCATGCCAGCTAGACTGAAAATAAATATCAGCATAATCGACCTGTCTTGATGTCATGGCGACAAGAGTATCCTGCACATCCTGAGCTGTTAAGCCAGTTGGAGATAAAAGTACTTGTTCTATACTGTCAATGGTCATATATCGCTCTTTGCCTTAATTACATTGCCAAATCTCTTATGCCACCTGAAAGGCATAGCAGCTTTGACTTTATTTAAATCTTTACAGATAGTTACACTATCATAATAATGTTAATCCGCTACTTTTCCTGCTTTTTTATTTCATCAGTAAAATACCCGGGTAACTTGTATTCACCTTTTGTACGTGAGATTTCTTTTACTTCAGGAGAGTCTATAGCACCTTTTACCTGATAATTCACTTCTGTGAAAACTTCAACAACCGGTGAAATAACAGTAGCAACAGCCAACACATAAAGTGCTGTCGGTGGTGATACTGCAAATGCACTTAATACAGGAAGCCCGGAAGTGACATCAGGAATAAACTTCACTTGAGCATCGATTGTTCTTTTATCAAGATCAACTAACCCTTTAAGATCCATATCTCCGGCAACTGTATCCATAGTCAGATTATTGGTGACAAAGACACCATGCGAAATCTCACCATCACCCGTAATAGAATCAAAAGCTAATCCTTTATCAAATATATCACTAAAATCTAATTTCATTTTACGAATAATTGAATCAAGACTAAAAAGCCCAAGCAATTTCGCAGCACCACTGACATCAGAAACACTTCCCTGACCAAATTCAGTACTCACCTTCCCATTTAACGTTTTCATCTGAGTAGACCAGGGAGAACCAGTCCAGTTTAGTGAACTGGTAATTGAAAATGGTGCTTTTTGAATACCTGAAGAAATACCAAAACGTTCCAGTATCTCACTATTATTTTCACCTTTAACTGTCAGATCTATATGAGTTTTGCTAATGTCATTTTTTAGCGTCCAAAGCCCCTTGGCATGAACTTCATTTGATCCACTGACGATATCTACATTCTTCCAGCGTAACTGATTTTCCTGCCGCTGAAGATCCATATCCACCTTACCGACTTTATAGCCCTGCAACCAAAAATCATTAATTACTAATCTTAGATTAGGCATAAGACGATAAAAGTCACGTTCAAAATCAGTAATACCAACGTGGTTTTCATCAGAATTGACAACCAGAGGATTGTCTTCGTCTAATTGTTCCAATGCCGGAATATAGAGATGCATTCGATCCAGAGAAACCGATAAATCATAAGGCTCGATGTAGGTAGCATCACCTTTGGATTCCTGGCTATTTAACTCAAATAACCAAGCTAAATTTTTCTTTTTCACATTTAAAGCGACATCATGCCACTCCATTGTAGCCAACTTTAACGTTTTAACATCAAGGTTAACGACTTCTGGTGTCGGTATTTCAGGAAAAGAACTCTTGGCCAGATGCTTTGATGAAGACTGCTGTCCAGCCCCTTGAGCAAAGAAAGGTAGCCAATCATCAAGATTAAATTCATCTAATCGAATCGATGCATAATGACCGGCAAATGGCGTCACTTTATAACTCCCTTTACCAAAGACTAAATTACTTGCTCTGATAACCGGATATTTTGAAGAAATATCAATAACTGTCTGATACTTAACATCAGGAACTTCCACCCTTGCATTAACCGATTCTTTATTACCAGATACCTGTAAGTTGAGGTTAACTGGCTGACCGGCCGTTTTATTCAATGGGAAAGGATACTTACTGGCAACATCACGTAATTGAGCGTCGAGTTTTGCCTGATAATTAAATCCTGTATCAGTAAGCTGAATATCAACACCTAATTGCCAGGGAGCTTTTCCTTTTAACGGATCAATCCATTTCCTATCAATATAATTTCCCAATGGCTGTATTTGCCAGTCTCCTATCGAATCAATTCGAACACCATAACCAGAGCGATTGTTTTTACCGTGAAAATCAAGAGATATCTTTTGATCCAATAAACGTGCATTAATCCCTGTTGCATTAATCACATCATTATCAAATTGAATTTTTCCGGATACATGACTTAAATTCAGAGACAGCGATGGCATGGAAACACTATTATTTTTAAGTGTTGCCCATCCCCAGGCTCTGGGTTGCTTTTTCGATGTCAGAGGTATAGCGAGTTTGAGCTGAGAGTTAACATTGCCAGTAACCTTCAATGTTGTCAAAGCGGCACCAACGCTATCAGCTAATGGGGTCTCCAGCATATAACGATGCACATCAGGACCACTACCAGCAACTTTTGCATCTATGCTTAAAACACCATCCGCATTCAGATGGGCAATACTCCCCTTAATATAAGATACATTAGCATTTTGTAATTTTGCCGAATCAGCCTCAAAATTAAGCGCGTCATTCTCAAAGAGTAAATTAATATTGAGCTCATCGACTGCAGGCCAGTGAGGATCAAACTTAAATTTGCCATTTTTAAGCGGAACCCAGACCTGAAAGACACCATTATGATGCTCATAAGGGAACGATTTAAGAGGGCCATACCAAATTAGCTTTGCTGTTTTTGTATGACCATCCTGTATGGCTGCAGATAAATAATCTGTTAATTGCGAACCTAACGCTCTCGTGGGCAGATAGCGCCACGTTTCACCGGCATGAGACACATCAACTTCGGTATAAAAAGATAAAAACGGACTTTCTCCGCTAGGAAAGTCTAACCTAAATGCACCAATAGCCTGTAAATCAGGGGTAATCACAGAAACTTTATCTGACCACAGAGACCAACCAATATTTTGTTTTTGCCAGACAAAATTAGTATAGCCATCCTTGATGTTTAACGGTGCCTGAAATACATCTCCATATGGCAAAACATCATCTTTTAAATTGGCCTGGATAATCACTTTATCCGGAGCACCATAAATATCAGCGTTAAACTTGTGAACTTCAGGTAAAAGCTCCCACTGATGCATACTGCCATTGGTCAGACTGGCTGAATATTTATATTGCCCGGATGGAGAATAACTCATTCGTAAATCAGTCAACAACCCGGAAGGATTTAGTGAAAATAACCCGTTATTCTTATTGGTATTTAAATCAGGCACAAGCTCAGCAAAAGGTAACAAGGAAGCAATTTCAACCTGATTGATATTCAAATCAACCTGCTTGTTTTTTTGCCAGTCTAAATTTATATGAAGTTCTGGCCAAAGCGTTTTATCCGTACGAATATCAAACTCACGTCCAGTAGCTCGAACACCATTTGCTGTTGGGAAAAGTTCTATTAACCCCTGGTTTATATATAGCTCATGCGCGTTATTTTTCCCCCATTTAAAAGAGGATGGCTTTAACGCCACAAGCCCCTTAACTGGCTGACTATTTCTAAGTGTTACCCAGCCATCAAAGTTAACTTCCCCTTCAGATATACCGACTTGTTTTTTCAAATAGTGAGTTAACCAAGGGGCAACTGCCACATGGTTGGCATTGACATAAAACTCGCCATTAATATCTTTGAACGAACCGTTATCTGCAAACTCAGCGTTGACGTCTAATGAATTCAGCCCTGTTTCCGCAATACTGACATTACCTTCAGCCCGATGATTATGCCCGGTGTTCACCCATTTTAATTGATTAATAAGGAGCGTTCTTTTTTCATCGAGAAAAGAACGATAATGGATACTGGATCCTGAAATAACCACACGATCCAGTTGGTGAAGAAAAATATTGTCCAGAGTTCGAACAAACTCATCCGTATCACTATTGCCTTCATCTTCCTGAATTTTATCTTCATTCTGAAAGGCCGAAAGTAAATTTAACGAGCTGATATCTAAATCTAAATTACTAATATTAAGCTTAGAGACAACCCACTGTCTCTGAACTAACGAATGAAATATATCAAGCTCAAGATCGACATTATCAACGCTGAATGAAGCTTTAGATCCATCAGGCAAATCAACGTTCAAATGCTGCAGAGAAATATAAGGATGGGCATTATGCCAATACCCAGAAACACCAGACACAGAAATATTTAGGTCAGTCTGCTGACTGACCCACTGAGTTATTTCTTTCTGAAAATGACTAAGATGAGGTAAGGCTATGCGTAAAGAAGTGATAACAATTGCAGATAATACTAACAACGTTACCAAACTCCACGAAGCCCACCTACTCAAGCGAGAAATAAGCAATTGCACACATTTTCCATTACATCATCACGACATCAAATTGTTCTTGAATGTAGAGTGGTTCTGCCTGAATTCGTACCTGCTTACCAATAAATACTTCCAGTTCCGCTAACGCATGAGACTCATCCCCCTGCAAAGCTTCAGCAACAGCAGGAGACGCGTATACAACAAACTGATCGGCATCATAAGCACGATTCACACGAGTAATTTCACGCAGAATTTCAAAACAAACAGTCGCAACCGTTTTCACACTTCCACGCCCTTCACAAGTTGGACAAGTGGTGCATAGAATATGTTCAATACTTTCTCGTGTTCTTTTACGAGTCATTTCGACAAGCCCAAGATGAGTAAACCCATTAATGTTGGTTTTTACCCGATCTTTACTTAGTGCGGCTTCTAAAGACAGCAATACTCGTCTTCTGTGCTCATCGGAGTTCATATCGATAAAATCAATAATAATAATACCGCCAAGGTTACGTAACCTTAACTGGCGGGCGATCGCTTGCGTTGCTTCGACATTGGTATTGAAGATCGTTTCTTCCAGATTTCTGCGTCCGACAAAAGCACCAGTATTAATATCGATAGTCGTCATGGCTTCTGTCTGATCAATGATTAGATAACCGCCAGACTTAAGTTCCACTTTTCGTTCCAGAGAGCGCTGAATTTCGTTTTCAGTATCGTACATATCGAAGATAGGCTTCTCACCTTCATACAACACCAGCTTATCGGTCAGTTCAGGAACATATTCCGTTGTAAATTCGATTAGATTTTCGAATTCTAACCGGGAATCCACCAGAATTTTATTTAAATCTTCTGTACCGACAAAATCTCTTAATATACGTTGAAAAAGTCCTAACTCTCCGTATAACTGGGTACGTGTTTTATATTTTGAACGTCGTTCTAAGACTTTGGACCATAACCGTTTCAGAAAAGCAGCATCCTGAGAAATTTCACGCTCATCAGCACCTTCTGCCGCAGTACGAATAATAAAACCACCCAAATCATCACAATATTCAGCAACACAAGCCTTCAGGCGATTTCTTTCTTCTTCACTTTCAATTCGTTGTGAAACACCTACGTGACTAGCCCCTGGCATAAAAACAAGGTAGCGGGATGGTAAGGTAATATCTGTCGTCAACCTTGCCCCTTTCGTGCCTAAAGGATCTTTTACGACCTGAACTACGATATCCTGTCCTTGCCGGACCAACTCAGAAATATCTCTTACCTGAAATTGCTGCTTTTCATTCTCCGCAACACATTCTGTATGAGGAACAATATCAGATGCATGAAGAAAGGCGGCTTTATCAAGACCAATATCGACAAAAGCCGCCTGCATACCAGGCAAAACCCGACTTACTTTCCCTTTATAAATATTGCCTACAATACCGCGTTTTGCATCACGTTCGATATGAATTTCCTGAAGGATACCTCCCTCGATCATCGCAACACGTGTTTCTGTGGGAGTCACGTTCAATAATAACTCTGCACTCATGAGTACACCTTAACGTTAAAAACTATAAAAATTCGTGCAAGAGCTGATCAGTTTCCAAAAGAGGTAATCCAACGACTGCGTGATAACTACCTTCTATCCTAGTAACAAATTTTCCACCAATGCCCTGGATGCCATAACTGCCAGCCTTGTCTTGTGGTTCACCAGAATTCCAATATGATTCAATTTCTTGTTCTGTTATCTGTTTAAAACAAATATCTGTAGAAACCATTATTGTTTTAACCTTATCACAGGATGCCACCGAAACTGCGGTCATAACCTGATGACATTGCCCGGATAGCAATGTCAACATTCGTTTGGCATCCATAAGGTCATACGGTTTTTCTAATACGTGATGAGCAAATACCACTATCGTATCTGCCCCTAATACAACATATTCTTTAGACTTACCTTTTAATATGGCAAGCGCCTTGCTCTCTGCTAACCTTTTTACGTACTCTTCTGGGGTTTCGCCTTTATTCTGAATCTCTTCTATTCCAGGCACATCAACAGAAAAGGTGTAACCAAGCAGAGATAAAAGTTCTCTTCTTCTGGGCGAACCAGAAGCCAAAATAAGTTGCCTGGTCATTTTACAACCCAATAACGTCGAACCCGTCTTAACAAGAAAAATAACCACGGCCACAAAATACAACTGATAACACCAGACCATAGTGAAAGAGGGTTAAAATCAACTTCCGTTATTAAATACTCACCACCAAATATGAATATATCGAGCATCATTGATAAAAACCCAATGATCAAAGCCTGTTGCCAGAGAGCCATATTACGTAACACCAGGAAATTCATTGCAACCAGGTAAATAACAATAGACATCATCATACCCCGGATCCCCAGAGTCGATCCTAAGAGTAGATCCCACAACAAGCCAAGAACCAAAGCCGTTCCAACATTAACTCGATGAGGAAGAGCTAAAACCCAATAGCAGGTGATCAGAAATATCCATGGCGGCCGAAAAAGATCCAAAACGCCCGGCCATGGTATTGTTTGTAGGATCAACGCACAAATAAAAGAGATCCAAATGACACAATGACCTTTTACAATTCCTCTAGCGCCCATTGTTATCCTCTGTTTCCGAATGCATTGTTGAGTGTAATGCTTTTTGTTGTCGATCCTGATTTGGCCACACAAGTAACAAGTATCTTAATCGATCAAAATCAACAGCGGGATCGGCATATATAACGGCAAACTCTCTGCGAGTATCTTTGTCTACTTTAGAAACGGTTCCCACGGGATAACCTTCGGGATAAACACCCCCCAGCCCAGAGGAAACCAGAAAATCACCAACCTGCACATCAATACTACTCGGAATATGATCCAGTTGAATTTTATCCATCTGGCCATTTCCGGAAGCAATAACCCGAATATCATTTCGTATGTTTTGCACAGGTATCGCACTATTAGAATCTATCAGCAGCAAAACCCGGCTATTATGAGCTGCAACAAAAGTTACCTGTCCAACGATACCATTTTCATTGATCACCGGCTGCCCCTCATAAACACCATCGATATGGCCTTTATCAATCACAACCTGATGAGTGTATGGAGAGGTGTCTACTGCCATCACCTCTGTTACCATTTTTCGTTCATCTCTTACAAATGAAGATCCTAACAATTTACGTAAGCGTTCATTTTCTTCTTCGTACTGCCTAAGTAAGATTAAATCACTTTTAAGAGTCAAAACCTCATTTTTTAGCTGCTGATTCGCTAGCAATAATGTTTTATGAGTTTGAAAGCGTTCATAAAAACCATCAAACATACTTCTGGGTAAATCAGCAGCATACTGAATCGGTGCAATCAAGCTATTTAATAAGTAGCGAATGTCGGAAAATGCATTTAAACGGCTATCAGCCAGCATTAAGCTGGCTGATATAACAACAGAAAAAAATAAGCGCAACGGGAGCGAGGGGCCCCGCCCAAAAATTGGCTTCATTATTCATTAACCCCAGTATTTGTTTGAAGCGGAGTTTTTTTGTAGATGTATGTCGACTGCTATTCTTCGCTGAATAAATCACCACCATGCATATCAATCATTTCAAGAGCTTTACCGCCACCTCTGGCAACACAGGTCAGTGGGTCATCAGCGACAACAACTGGAATACCGGTTTCTTCAGTTAGCAGACGATCTAAATCTTTTAATAATGCGCCACCACCCGTTAACACCATACCATTTTCAGAGATATCTGCAGCTAGCTCTGGAGGACACTGCTCTAATGCGATCATGACAGCAGAAACAATACCGGTCAGGGGCTCTTGCAGTGCTTCTAAAATTTCATTTGAATTCAGCGTGAAGCTTCTTGGCACGCCTTCAGCTAAATTACGGCCACGAACTTCAATTTCACGAACTTCATCACCAGGATAAGCAGAACCAATTTCATGTTTGATTTTTTCTGCAGTCGCTTCACCAATAAGACTTCCATAATTACGTCTTACATAGTTAATAATGGCTTCATCAAATCGATCGCCACCGATACGAACAGATGACGAATACACCACGCCATTTAATGAAATAACTGCAACTTCAGTTGTACCACCACCGATATCAACAACCATCGAACCGGTTGGCTCAGATACCCGAAGACCCGCACCAATAGCAGCAGCCATAGGTTCATCAATCAAATACACTTCACGAGCTCCGGCACCCAACGCCGATTCACGAATAGCACGTCGTTCAACTTGTGTTGAGCCACATGGAACACAGACTAAAACTCTTGGGCTTGGTTTTAGGAAGCTATTGTCATGAACCTGCTTGATAAATGTTTGTAACATTTTTTCGGTAACATAAAAGTCTGCAATCACGCCATCTTTCATTGGACGAATTGCTGAAATATTACCCGGTGTGCGACCTAGCATTTGTTTCGCCGCTTGCCCAACAGCAGCTACACTTCTACCACCACGACCTTTATCCTGGCGAATGGCAACAACGGAAGGCTCGTCAAGAACAATACCTTGTCCTTTAACGTAAATAAGAGTATTGGCAGTGCCTAAATCAATCGATAAATCATTTGAAAACATGCCACGAAGTTTTTTAAACATATTCTTCGCTCGTCCTGAAAGAGATATAAATTTATAGAAATAAAAATTGCACTAAATGTACCAATGCCTAGCTGACTCAGCAAGGCATTGAGACACAAACATCGATATAATCCCGCAATTTCTAACATATTTCTTACTGAAAGGTTGAAAAGCGGCCAATAAAACCACAAAAGACACACATTACGACCTTAGATGATTAATATAGTTGCCTAAAACTACCTTTTTTTCCAACGATTTCTTTTCCCTAATGAAACAATAGACGGTTTTTGAGGTATAGGTATCACTTGTTTTTCCTGATCGAACAGACGTCCCTGGACACCAGAGGTTCCTAATAACTTAAGAACATTCCATTCATGTTCAAACTCAACCCCGACGGCAATCACTTTTGCTGCTGAACCGCCACAGGCTCCGACCATACTACGAATGAATAGCTGGTTCTCCTGACGCTGATTTATTCGCTTAATCAAACTACGATGCAGCTTAACATAATCAATATTTAAATCTTTTATGTAGTGAGTACTTACTATTGTTCTGCCAGCCTGACCTACGACAACCTGACATCCAAATGCTTTAATCAATTTAATAACCGGGCGCATATAATCTAAATGCTGCACCAGCTGTCCTTCCATAAATTCAAAGGATAAGTTTTTTCTTAATTTTAGGGGAACCTGAATCAGTATGTCTCGAAACCATTTCAGATATAAACGATCTTCAAATGGAGTAACAAATAAATTAACAGAATACGCTTGTTCATCCTGAATCAGACAAATATGCCGAACAACACATTCAATTACAACTTTATCCAATACGGTCTGGTAACCAACGGTTTCTATCGCTGAGGTAAAATGTGAGGCTTTGATTATCCCTTTCTTAGGCTCTGATAATTTAACAAAAAGTTCCTGATGAATGGCTTCAAGACGCTCTGGTTCATGAATTAAATAACATTGCTGGGCAAAAAGAAGGACCCTATCTCTCTGAATGACCTGATCAAATAAGCTCCTCCATCGTACATTGCCTCTTTCATCATCAGAACGGCGAACTTTATTAAATCGGCTCCAGGTATTAATATTTTGCAACTGTGCGCTTTTCAGAGCGGTTTCCGCTTCATCAATAACCCTGGCACGACTTTCTCCCTCCTGATACATACTAATACCAATATGGCACCAGTTTTCTTTATCAAGAGGTCTTGGAGGATCTATCCGTTCAATGGCTTTAAGTAACTGTACCGTTGCATTAGCAACTTCTCTTGAGCTTTGGTGAGGAATCAGTACCGCAAATACAGTTTCATAATATCTGGATATCATCCCTTCCGGATAACGCTGAATAATATTAGAAACACACTCTCCAATTGAAATAATAAGTTCATCCACAACATGTGAGTGCTCACTATCACTCTGATGTTCATCACTAATCCCAATCAGTAAAACGCCCCCCTGAGAACCATTTTCTAACAGAGTAGATTCAAGCTTATTGTCAAAAAGAATACGATTTGCGGCACCAGTTAGTTGGTCAAGAAACGTTTGCGAACGTATAAATGTATCAAAGCGGCTTCGTTCCTGACGGGCGTCCTGTAATTCTTCTATTAATTTGTCGAGCGCTTCACTGGCTGTATACGGCCATTCTCTTTCATCACCATGAGCATATTGCTCAACACGCCCGGCCAGAATCATTCTTCCCCTTTCTTCAAGGAGTTCAGAACCTATCAACTGTTTTTTTAACCACTTAACTCCTCTAACCAAGCAGAAAATAATAAAAGCAACCGCCAGTGTAATTGACCACATAGCACCAAGAGAGTAGGTATAACCGATATAAGGTGGAACTGCTTTGAAATGAAGTTCATATCCTTCATTTCTTTTTAATGGGATATCGATAACAAATAACCGATGCGGGTCTACTTTTGACGATGTATCGTTAAAATGATACACAACACCGGCTGGAGAGTTTAATGTCATTTCAACAATATTACTGGCCTGTAACAGCTTAGGCATCCAACGCTGCATTGAATAGGCCGAATCAGGCTCTTCAAGTTCTTTATCAACCACTTCGACAATACCATTCAGATAGTGGTTTAAATATTCTTGTCCTAATTTTTGAAAAGATAAGGTCCCACCAATAAATAAGATAAACATTGCACTCGTAACAATGACTGTCACGAAAGCAACTAATCTGGTACTTAATTTTAAGGTTGGGGTGTATCTCATGAATGCCAAATCCTTTTAGATTCATAGATAAGAAATGAACAGGTGGTAATGTTAACTCTTTTACTAAAATTAACATATAAAAAAGCCGCGCTTATCCGCGGCTTAAAGCTATAAATGTTTAAAATGCGTGATCTAAAACGGAATGTCGTCATCAAAATCCATCGGAGGCTCATTATACTGAGGTTGAGACTGAGATGGCTGACTTTGTGGTTTCGGAGCCGATGGCTGCTGATATTGTGGTTGCTGTGGTTGCCCCCAGCCACCTTGTTGCGGCGCACCAGTGTTCTGAGGCTGTCCGCCTTGCTGACGCCCGCCCAACATTTGCATTGTGCCATTAAACCCCTGAACAACAACTTCTGTTGTATAACGGTCCTGGCCACTCTGATCCTGCCATTTGCGGGTTTGAAGCTGACCTTCAATATAAACCTGAGAACCTTTTCTCAAATATTCACCAGCAACTTCAGCTAATTTGCCAAACAGAGCTACTCGGTGCCATTCGGTCTTTTCACGTTGTTCTCCTGTTGCTTTATCACGCCAAGTCTCTGACGTCGCAACAGTTATATTCGCTACAGCGCCACCACTAGGCATGTAACGAATTTCAGGGTCATTACCTAAGTTACCCACTAAGATGACTTTGTTTACTCCACGGCTTGCCATACTATGCTCCGTCCGATTTCTTACGTGTAAAATTTAGCATAGGATAACATGGTTTCACCACGCGACAAATTTTCTATTTATCACCCATCACAAAGTATTCCTAATCCTAAAACTGATGACCCATTTTTAAGAAAGAACCTCATAACTGAAACAATGTCTGCTCTCTTACTTCTATTTTTTTGAACCTCGCTCTCTTTAGTAATTCTTATATTGAACATGGCACTCAATTGTATAAATTCCCACCGCAAATCCTCTACAAAAATGACTATGTTATGAAAAGAACCAACTATCAACGCACTCTGTACTTCCTGGCTCTATCTAAAGAAAAAGGCTATCGCTCAATACACTTAGAATATTTGTATTCTCAGTTTTCATATTCTTCCCAACGAATAGATACTCTGGATGAACTGACAACTCCAAATTTTACAGATCACCCACATAAAATTTATGTCATTGACTTTAATTCTATAAATTTCGTTTTACCCATTATAAAAAAACAGCTTTTACACAAAAACAGAGGGGAGACAATCATCATCAATGTGCCAACCCGGTTAACAACAGATACACTTATTTCATTCGGTAATCTGAAAGGACTATTTTACTCTTCATCACAATATCAGGAGATTAATAAAGGACTTGAAGAAATCCTTGATGGACAACAATGGTTACCAAGGCAAGTAGTCAGCCAGCTACTTCATTTTTATCGATACCATTTTGAACATTTGAATATAAATGCTGCTCTCAATTTAACCTCCAGAGAAATTGAAATTTTAAAATGTTTAGAATCTGGTGGCAGTAACCAGGAAATTGCGGACAGCCTGTTTATTAGTGAACCAACGGTAAAATCTCATTTATATCAAATCTATAAAAAATTATGTGTTAAAAACAGAACACAGGCTATTAGCTGGGCAAGAAACAATTGCAATTTTTAGTCTCATATTTGATACGTGAGCTGTTTTTAATTAAATTAATAATGTATCGTCACTATTGCGACGGAAAGCGTGATAGAGTAATTATTATTGTAATAAAATTTTTATATTTTATTTACTAAACAACAACTAGGTAACAAGGCTTTTATAATATGATTAAAAAGTGTCTCTTCCCTGCAGCAGGCTATGGTACTCGCTTCTTACCTGCAACAAAATCAATGCCAAAAGAAATGATGCCTGTCGTCAATAAACCACTTATTGAATATGGCGTCGAAGAAGCAATTCAAGCGGGCATGGATGGAATGTGTATCGTAACCGGTCGTGGTAAACATTCTATAATGGATCACTTTGATATTAACTATGAATTAGAACACCAGATCCAGGGTTCTAACAAAGAAGCATTACTTGGTGATATTCGCCACATCATGAGCTCAACTAATTTTACTTTCATTCGTCAAAGAGAAATGAAAGGCTTAGGCCATGCAATCCTGACTGGTAAAGAACTTGTTGGTGATGAACCTTTTGCTGTTGTTCTTGCAGATGACCTTTGTGTTAACCCTGAAGAAGGGGTTCTGTCTCAAATGGTTAAATTATTTAAACAGTTCCGCTGTACAATCGTCGCGGTACAGGAAGTGCCTAAAGAAGAAATTCATAAATATGGTGTTATTTCAGGTGAAATGATCAAAGACGATCTTTACCGCGTTGATGACATGGTTGAAAAACCAGCTCCGGGTACTGAACCAAGTAATTTAGCAATCATTGGCCGTTATATTTTAACGCCAGATATCTTTGATCTGATTGAACAAACAGAGCCTGGTTTAGGTGGTGAAATCCAAATCACTGACGCATTATTAAAACAAGCTAAATCCGGATGTGTTCTGGCGTACAAATTCAAAGGCAAACGTTTTGACTGTGGTAGCGTTGAAGGCTATATAGAAGCGACCAACTATTGCTATGAACATATGTACAAAGCAAATTCAGATAAAGTAGAGCTAAACAAACACGCAACTCGTAAAGATAAATAAGCTCTGGCTTTAAAAAACTGACATTTTTATAAAAACAGTGAGCGATTTTACTCACTGTTTTTTTATCCAGTATTTCTTTTCAGTTCACTTCCTCTATGTAATACTGATTCTATCTTCAAATAACCACTGCAAATGAGATGGACAAGATAGAAATTCGTGGAGCAAGAACCCACAACTTAAAAAACGTCAATCTAACACTTCCAAGGGATCAACTAATTGTAATAACAGGGTTATCCGGTTCAGGAAAATCCTCTTTGGCATTTGATACCTTGTATGCAGAAGGACAGAGAAGATACGTTGAATCTCTTTCTTCTTATGCCCGACAGTTTTTATCTCTGATGGAAAAACCCGATGTTGATCATATCGAAGGTTTATCTCCGGCAATTTCTATTGAACAAAAATCCACATCCCATAACCCACGATCAACCGTAGGAACAATCACTGAAATATACGATTATTTACGTCTGCTCTATGCAAGAGTAGGTGAACCTCGATGTCCGACACATGATGTTCCTCTGGCAGCACAAACAGTAAGTCAGATGGTTGACCAGGTTCTCTCATTACAGGAAGGAAGTAAGCTGATGATGCTTGCCCCTATCATCAAAGAGAGAAAAGGTGAACACGTAAAAACTCTGGCTAATCTGGCGGCACAAGGTTTTATCCGAGCCAGAATCGATGGCGAAACCTGTGATCTTAGTGATCCACCGACACTAGAACTACATAAAAAACATACTATTGAAGTCGTCGTTGATCGTTTTAAAGTCAGAGCCAATCTACAACAACGACTGGCAGAATCGTTTGAGACTGCTCTCGAACTGTCGGGTGGCGTCGTCACGATTGCTCCAATGGATTCAGACGGAGAAGAAATTGTTTTCTCATCTAATTTTGCCTGTCCTCATTGTGGTTATAGCATGCGGGAATTAGAACCGAGACTGTTCTCATTTAATAACCCCGCGGGGGCATGCCCTACCTGTGATGGCTTAGGAGTGCAACAATACTTTGACCCGGACAGAGTAATCCAAGATGAAACACTTAGCCTTGCCGATGGAGCGATCAGAGGCTGGGATAAGAAAAACTTCTATTATTTTCAGATGTTGAACGCATTAGCCGAACATTATAGTTTTGCTTTAGACACACCATTTAATAAGTTATCCAAGAAAATACAAAATATTATATTAAATGGCTCAGGAACGGAGTTTGTTGAGTTTAAGTATGTCAATGACCGGGGTGATATACGGGTTAAGCATCATCCGTTTGAAGGTATTCTTACTAATCTGGAACGCCGTTACAGAGAAACAGAATCAAATTCAGTAAGGGAAGAATTAGCCAAATACATTTCTAATAAACCATGTTCAAGTTGTCACGGAACACGTTTAAAAGAAGAAGCCAGACACGTATACATCGATAATACGACACTGCCACAAGTGGTTGAATTAAGTATTGCTGATGCTCTGGCTTTCTTTAAGGAACTACGTCTTGAAGGACAGAAGGGGCAAATTGCCGAAAAAGTAATGAAAGAGATTAATGATCGGCTGCATTTTTTAGTGAATGTCGGTCTGAATTATCTCAATCTATCCCGAAGTGCAGAAACCTTATCAGGCGGTGAAGCTCAACGAATCAGACTCGCTAGTCAAATTGGTGCAGGATTGGTTGGCGTTATGTATGTACTGGATGAACCGTCAATTGGTTTGCATCAGAGAGACAATGAACGGCTACTGAATACCCTGACCCATTTGAGAGATTTAGGTAACACAGTTATTGTTGTTGAGCATGATGAAGATGCGATCAGAATGGCGGACTATGTGGTAGATATCGGTCCGGGAGCCGGTGTCCACGGTGGTCAAATCGTCGCCCAGGGAACGCCCGCAGATATAATCAAAGAACCTGCGTCTTTAACCGGTCAGTATTTAAGTGGCACAAAAGCGATAGAAGTACCAGCAACCCGAACACCTATTGATAAAAAAAGAACAATAGATTTAATCGGAGCAAGTGGTAATAACCTAAAAAATGTTAACTTATCGATTCCAGTTGGTTTATTCACATGTATTACAGGCGTTTCAGGTTCAGGAAAATCAACGCTAATCAATGATACGTTTTTCAAGATAGCCCACACCGCTCTAAATGGAGCAACATCAGTAACACCGGCCCCTTATAAAAAAATAACCGGACTTGAATACCTAGATAAAGTAATTGATATCAACCAAAGTCCTATTGGTAGAACACCACGTTCAAATCCGGCAACCTATACCGGTATTTTTACCCCTATCAGAGAATTATTTGCTGGTACCCAAGAAGCACGTTCTCGAGGCTATAAACCTGGCCGTTTTAGTTTTAACGTCAGAGGTGGACGATGTGAAGCATGTCAGGGTGATGGTGTCATCAAAGTAGAAATGCATTTCCTTCCCGATGTCTATGTTCCATGCGATGTTTGTAAAGGAAAACGCTATAACCGGGAAACACTCGAAGTTCGCTACAAAGGTAAAACAATTGATGAAGTATTAGAAATGACGGTTGAAGACGCCCGTGAATTCTTTGAGCCAGTACCAGTAATAGCCCGGAAATTACAAACACTCATAGATGTAGGTCTGTCATATATCCGGCTGGGACAAGCAGCGACGACCTTATCAGGAGGAGAAGCACAACGAGTCAAACTAGCCAAAGAACTGTCCAAAAGAGATACAGGAAAAACGCTGTATATTTTAGATGAACCAACGACAGGGCTTCATTTTCACGATATCCAACAACTATTAACGGTTCTGCATCAGCTCAGAGACAGAGGAAATACGGTCGTCGTGATAGAGCATAACCTTGATGTTATCAAAACAGCAGACTGGATAGTCGATTTGGGTCCGGAAGGTGGGCAAGGTGGTGGCGAAATTATCGCGGAAGGAACACCGGAACAGATAGTGAAGGAAACTCGCTCCCACACCGCACATTTTCTTAAACCTATGTTAAACTGAAGAAATAGTAGAACGAAGAAACTGTGATACACATTCACAGTTTCTATTTTATTAAGATATCTATATGGCAATTTTGCTCCTAAAAGGAACCGATTTAGAGACACCAGCTCGAAAACGGCCTCTTAATACGCTGTTTCTCATATTAGTAGGCAGCCTCTATTTGCTATTTTTCCACATTCCAGCCTGGGTAGATAACGGCCAAGGGATTGAACGCTATTCCAACCAGATAACATGGCTCGTCACGTTATCCCTTATTTTAGTAGGTATAGCTCAACTTACTCGAGAAAAAACACTCCGTTATTCGAAATTAACTTGTGGATTATCTATTTGTTGTATATTACTGACACTACCAGTCTTTGAATCTGATGCAAACATTACCCGCATATTTCCTAAATTAAGTGCGGTTTGGCTAGGTTGGTTATTTTTCCTTGTATTGCAACAGATTTCATTCACTAATAAGCATAAACAAAAATTACTGTGGTTTATTGTTTTATCCAGTTTAATTGGTGCAACAATAAGCTATGTCACATTAATAACCCATATTCTCGGCTCACATCTATTTTATGCACGACAACTATGGGGAGAATATAGTAGCTACCAATCCGCTGCTATATTTTTTATTACTGGTATTGTTTGTTCTGGATATTTACTCTCACGACAAGTAAAGAAATATCAACTGGAGTTCAGTCCGATCCTTTTACTGTACATTACTCCTGTATATACTTTACCCCTTATTCTACAAATATATTCACCAATAATCTGGACTATATTACTGATCAGCCTAGGGGCATTATTAACATATGTAATTAGACATGCCACCACACAAAGATTAGTTGGATGGTCTCTCTCGATATTGCTTGGAACAATATTGGGTGTATTAGCATTATATTTTGCTCTGGCATCTACCAATAACCAAATGCCAACAGTAGACAATAGTCAACTTCTAAATAGTGTCTCTCAAACTACAGATATGTTAATCGAGCGTCCATTTACCGGATATGGATATGGCCGTTTTGGTGAAGAATATGTACTTTATACCGCCCACCAACATTCTCTGAACGCAAACTTTCCACCAGCGATTGAAGGATTGGCATCACCCCATAGTGAAATATTAAGTTGGGCGATAGAAGGAGGATTAGTCCCCTTTTTAGCTATTTTACTTTCTGCATCATTTGTTATTTTTAGGGGGTATTTTGCAAAGAAAGGAACCCGATTAGCCACATTCTCGTTATTACTTCCTATTGTACTCGGTTGTTTAAGTTCAGATATTATGTATCAGACACACCTTCACTGGATTACATTGATCATACTGTTATATTGGTTAGACCAACGTGTTACTCGATACCGTAAAATTTCAGTACAGATATGGAAAATTAGAAGTGTAAATATGATAGGAATACCTTTAATCCTATTTTTAGGCGTTTATTTAATCATTGTAGGACATAATCATTTTTATTATGAAAAATATATTCAGACTAGTATCTATAGCAATTTATCCAAAATGATAATGCCAACAGTTTACAAAGAGAAAAGCATCATAGCTGAGGTACAACAACAGCTTTCAAAAACAACTCAGACAAGTTCATTGGAAAATAACATTCCAGAACTATTAAAAATTATAAAACAAGAGCCAACTCTTTCTTATTACTCACTTCTTATTCAGTGTTATACAAAGCTAGGCCAAGAGAATAAAGCTCTGCAAACCCAGCTAGAATCTCAATATTTATTCCCTAATTACTAAAATTAACCTCAAAAATATTCATTGCATCACTGTTCAAAATTTTAATTTATCGACGAAAAGCGATGTAAAAAAATTATTTGAATAAATTTCAATTTAGTCATTGACAACAGCGCTGTGAAAACGTTCAATACATAGGCTATCAAGCAGAAGAGGAGCACTGCCCAGGTAGATATTTTGTGGAGCCTCAACTCCGATACAAAATATTAATGGGGAGCAGTGCCGAGATGAGTCTAAGTTGTGGATTTGACTTGTCGGGTGATTGGGCTGAATCCCATCAACTGTCATCAGTTCTCCGCTGATGAAGAGCTTCTGAGGTTATCATTTTTCTCACCTCTAATATTGCTCTAGAAATACTCTCTTCACAAACATGAATCGTTGGAGAACCAACTACATTTTTTCATTTTTGAAGTCGTAGGAGAAATGCCGTGAGTGCATTCAATGTCGCTAAGTTTGGCGGAACAAGTGTTGCTAACTTTGAAGCAATGAGCCGCAGTGCTTCTGTGGTCGAGAGTAATCCAGAAACTAAACTGGTCGTTAGTAGTGCTTGTGCTGGTGTCACAAACTTTCTTGTGGAACTAGCTAATGGAATAAAGGATGTTGAACACCGTCAGGAAATCCTAAAACAGTTAGCAGATATCCATTTCGCTATTATTGCTGAGTTAAAAGAACAAGAAGAAGTATCAAAAGAAGTTCAGGCGATTCTAGACACAGTGGCCAGTTTAGCCGAAGCAGCATCATTCCAGTCAAGTAACAAACTGACTGATCACTTAGTTGCTTGTGGTGAGTTAATGTCAACGCATATCTTCGCACAACTAATGCGTGACAGCGGCATGAACGCTATTCGCTTTGACATCCGTGAAGTGTTAAGAACAGATGATAACTTTGGTCGTGCAGAACCTCAGATTGAAGAAATTTCTGCTTTGGCGAAAGAAAAATTAGAACCTTTGTGCAATAAATATATTGTTGTAACTCAAGGTTTTATTGGTTCTGATGGGCAAGGTAATACAACCACATTAGGCCGAGGTGGTAGTGATTATTCAGCAGCATTGATTGCTGAAGGTGTTCAGGCTGCTGGTCTTGAAATTTGGACGGATGTCCCTGGAATCTACACTACTGATCCGCGGATAGCGCCAAAAGCTAAAGCGATTCCAGAAATCAGTTTTAGTGAAGCATCTGAAATGGCTAACTTCGGTGCAAAAATTCTTCACCCTTCAACTCTAATGCCAGCACTTCGTCACGGTATTCCTGTTTTTGTCGGCTCATCAAAAGAACCAGAATTAGGCGGCACCTGGATTCGCAAACGTGTTGAAAATTCACCTTTATACCGAGCAGTAGCATTAAGAGCAAACCAGACAATGGTAACAATTCGCAGTGCGAAAATGTTCCACGCATACGGCTTCTTAGCAAAAGTATTCGAAATTTTAGCAAAACACAAAGTTTCTGTTGATTTGATTACCACTTCAGAAATCAGCGTATCACTAACTCTTGATAAAACAGATACATCCGGTGGTGCCCCAGAATTACCACCAGCGGTTCGTTCTGAACTTGAAGAACTAGCCAGTGTTGATGTTGAAAGAAACCTAAGCTTAGTGGCTCTTATTGGTAACCAGATGGAAACTAAAGGTTATGCAAAAGAAGTGTTTAGCACTCTTGGTGATTACCACTTACGAATGATTTGCTACGGAGCAAGCGATCATAACCTATGTTTCTTAGTTGATGCAGAAGAAGCAAAAGCAGTTGTACAAAAATTACATCAGGATCTTTTTGAACAAGATTCAGAATAATATATAAATCAAAGAACGAAATATGTATCAAAGGGTTGGCGTATGCCAACCCTATTTTTTAGGTAAATGAAACCATCAGCTCAAGTTCGGAGCTAGCCACTTTTCAGCTTCTTCTAGCGTCCAACCTTTTCTCTTCGCATAATCTTCCAACTGATCTTGTTGAATTCCTGCGATAGCAAAATACCGCGTGTCTGGATAAGAGAAATACCATCCAGACACTGACGCCCCTGGCCACATGGCGTAGCTGGATGTTAAAGACATACCAATAGATTCTTCTACATTTAGCAACTGCCAGATGGCTTCTTTTTCAGTGTGTTCTGGACATGCCGGATAACCAGGAGCAGGACGAATACCCTGATAACGTTCACGCACTAATTCTTCATTCGTTAAATTTTCATCTGCAGCATAACCCCAGATTTCTTTACGCACTTTTTCATGAAGAAATTCAGCAAAAGCTTCAGCTAAACGATCTGCAACGGCCTGAATCATAATTGCATTATAATCATCACCTTTAGCTTTATACGCATCAGCCAATTCGCGTTCACCAATACCACCAGTGACAGCGAAAGCGCCAATCCAGTCATTTCTCTGTGATTGCTTAGGCGCAATATAGTCAGATAAACAATAGTTGAAACCTTTCGGTTTCTGAGTCTGTTGACGCAAGTGATGTAAGCGATTCAAAACTTCACTACGAGATTCATCAGTGTACACTTCGATGTCATCCCCGGTACTCGCCGCAGGGAAAATGCCACAGATACCTTTTACTTTAAGTAATCCTTCACCTTCGATACGATCTAATAAATCATTGGCATCCTTATATAATCGCTTAGCTTCTTCACCCACTTCTTCATGATCGAATATTGTTGGGTATTTACCCGATAAAGACCAAGTCATGAAGAATGGTGTCCAGTCGATATACGCTCTTAATGTAGCAATATCCATATCATCAAAGACGTGAATTCCTGGCTTAGCAGGTACTGGCGGTGTATAGGACAGCCAATCGATATCAACTTTATTTGCGCGTGCCTCGGCTAATGTTACCGGCTTCGTTTTAGGCTTCTTACGGGCAAACTGTTCACGCGTTCTTTCATAATCCAGATTGAGTTTCTCAACAAAAGCCGGACGTAATTCATCTGAAATAAGAGAAGTACAAACACCTACAGCTCGTGATGCGTTATTCACATACACCACAGGATGACTATAGTTTTGTTCAATTTTAACGGCTGTATGAGCTTTCGATGTTGTTGCTCCACCGATCATCAATGGAATATCGAATCCCTGGCGTTCCATTTCTTTAGCCACATGCACCATTTCATCTAATGAAGGAGTGATCAATCCGGAAAGACCAATAATATCGACATTTTCTTCTTTAGCTACTTTTAAAATTTTGTCGCAAGGTACCATGACCCCAAGATCAATAATTTCATAGTTATTACACTGCAGAACAACACCAACAATATTCTTACCAATATCGTGAACATCACCTTTAACTGTCGCCAGTAAAATTTTTCCGTTAGATGTACCCGCTTGTTTTTCTGCATTTATAAACGGTTCAAGGTAAGCAACAGCCTGTTTCATAACACGAGCGGATTTAACAACCTGAGGAAGGAACATTTTCCCTTCCCCAAACAAATCACCAACGACGTTCATACCATCCATTAGAGGTCCTTCAATTACCTCTATCGGTTTGGATGCATTAGCTCTCGCCTCTTCAGTATCTTCAGTAATAAACTCTGTAATACCTTTAACTAAAGCATGTTCTAATCTTTTGCTTACCGGCCATGAACGCCATTCATGAATTGAATGATCATCTTCCTTACCTACCGCATTAGCACGATATTGTTCAGCAATTTCTAACAATGCCTCCGTCGCATCATTACTTCGGTTCAGAATAACATCTTCAACAGCATCCCGAAGTTTTTCCGGCACATTGTCATAAACTTCTAGCTGTCCGGCATTAACGATCCCCATATCCATACCGTTTTTAAAACAGTGATACAGGAATACCGCATGGATGGCTTCACGAACGTAATTATTACCGCGGAATGAAAATGAAACGTTAGATACGCCTCCAGATACCATTGCATGCGGTAGATTATTTTTAATATCCCCAACAGCGTTGATAAAGTCGAGTGCATAATTATTGTGCTCATCAATACCAGTCGCTACAGCAAAAATATTCGGGTCAAAAATAATATCTTCAGGAGGGAAACCAACTTCATCAACTAAAATATGATATGCATTGGTACAGATCTCGATCTTTCTTTCTCTGGTATCTGCCTGTCCTTTTTCATCAAAAGCCATTACTACAACAGCAGCTCCGTAAAGACGCAGTAGTTTAGCCTGACTTACAAATTTGTCTTTTCCTTCTTTCAGAGAAATAGAGTTAACAATAGCTTTACCCTGAATACACTTAAGGCCAGCTTCAATAACTTCCCACTTGGATGAGTCAACCATAATAGGAACTTTTGAAATTTCTGGTTCAGAGGCACACAAATTGAGAAAACGAACCATGCAGGCTTCTGATTCCAGCATGCCTTCATCCATATTAATATCAATTATTTGAGCGCCATTTTCTACCTGCTGTCGGGCGACATCGAGAGCTTCATCATATAACTCTTCTTTTATTAACCGTTTAAAACGAGCAGAACCAGTAACGTTAGTTCGCTCACCAACGTTAATGAATAAAGAATCTTTAGAAATGTTGAGTGGTTCTAAGCCAGCCAAACGACATTCAACAGGTAAATCAGGAAGCTTCCGCGGCTGAACGCCATCTACAGCTCTCGCCATTGCAGCAATATGTTCAGGAGTGGTACCACAGCACCCACCAACAAAGTTGATAAAACCTGATTCGGCCCATTCTTTTATGTGAACCGCCATATCTTCTGGGGACAAGTCATATTCACCAAACGCATTCGGTAATCCTGCATTAGGATGCGTTGAAACAAAACACTCAGATATTCTCGATAGCTCTTCAACATACTGACGAAGCTCATCAGGTCCTAAAGCACAGTTAAGCCCAAAAGATAATGGTTTTACATGTCGAAGTGAGTTATAGAAAGCTTCTGTTGTCTGTCCAGATAAAGTACGGCCAGAAGCATCAGTAATAGTCCCTGATATCATTACAGGCAGCTCAAATCCCAACTCATCAAAAACACTTTCAACCGCGAAAGCACATGCTTTAGCATTCAAAGTATCAAAAATAGTTTCAATAAGAATTAAATCAGCCCCCCCTTGAATAAGGGCCTTTACTGATTCTTTGTAGGCCGTTACGAGGTCATCAAAAGAAATATTACGGAAACCAGGATCGTTAACATCCGGAGAAATTGAACACGTACGGTTAGTAGGACCTAATACACCAGCAACATATCTCGGTTTATGAGGCGTTTTTTTTGTCCATTCATCAGCGGCTTCTCTTGCTAATTTTGCTGCTTCAAAATTGATTTCCGCACTCAGCGATTGCATATCATAATCTGCCATCGCAATTGTTGTTGAGTTAAATGTATTTGTTTCCAGAATATCAGCACCCGCCGCTAGATACGCTGAATGGATTTCTTTTATCAACGCAGGCTGAGTCAATACTAAAAGATCATTATTTCCTTTTAAATCACAATCCCAATCGGAAAACCGGTCTCCACGGTAATCGTCTTCCTCAAGCTTATAGCTTTGAATCATGGTGCCCATACCACCATCGATTAGTAATATTCTTTCTTTTAGCTGTTGTTCTATTTGATGTCTGATGTTGCTTCCCACGTTGCAGCCTCATTCCGTACTGATATTTACGATCCACATCCTAACACAGTCTCATTAGAAATCTAGACGTCTAAACGTTGATCGATCTAACTATTTTTCTGATAGAGTTAACACGTAGATTATCAAAAAAGTGTTTGCTATTTATCCAACATCAAAGGAAAATTTGCGACACAAATTGTAACAATATGAGAAAACAATGTCGGTCTACTACACTTTATGCTTTCTTTCCGCCGCTGCAATGGGAATTGCTTTTATAAACAGCAAGATAAGTCGAATGCAAACGACTATAGCAATCACTGCAGGAGCGATGATTCTTTCTCTGTTTATTTTAATAGCAGGTCAAAATGACTGGTTTCATCTAACACAAATCGCAACCGAAACCATGACAAGTATAAACTTTGAAAGTTTTCTGCTAAAAGGAATTCTAGGTTTTCTGTTATTTGCCGGTGGATTAGGTATAAAACTTCCAAATTTAACCGACCAAAAATGGGAAATAACAGTGCTTGCTTTAGGTGCGACACTGTTTTCAACATTTTTTATTGGTGGAGCTCTATATTTCATATGCCAGTTAATTGGAATACAGTTCAATCTGGTTTATTGCTTGTTATTTGGTGCTCTTATTTCGCCAACAGACCCAATTGCAGTGTTAGCGATTGTGAAAAAGTTAAATGCTCCAAGAAGAGTTTCCACTCAAATAGAAGGCGAATCGTTATTTAATGACGGTTTTGGTTTAGTCATATTTGTTACTCTATTTACAATCGCTTTTGGTTCAGAAACTCCAACACTCAGCAGTGTTTCAGAACTTTTCTTACGAGAAGCTATTGGTGGTATTTGTTATGGATTTGTTCTCGGACTTATTTTCCACTATCTGATTAGCTCTACCAATGATCACTCCATGGAATTACTGCTGACTATTGGTATACCTACTGCAGGATATGCTTTTGCAGAAATTATTCATGTATCTGGACCATTAGCAATGGTAGTTTCTGGAATAATGATCGGTAACTGGACTCGCTTTATCGGATTTTCCAAAGAGAGTGAAGAGCACTTAGATAGGTTCTGGGAATTGGTTGATGAATTTTTAAATGGTGTGCTTTTCCTACTTATTGGTATGTCCATGCTTTTATTCAAATTTCATGAAGAAGACTGGATATTAATGGCCATAGCAGTTCCGCTTGTATTGTTAGGTCGTTATCTAAGTGTTTTCACTGCTTATCTAGGATTTAATCGTTATCGTACCTATAATCCATGGTCGATAAGAATTTTAACCTGGGGTGGTTTACGTGGTGGTCTTGCTTTAGCAATGGCACTATCTATACCATCTGGAGTTTTAGTTATCCCAGATAAACTGATTGATGTAAAAGAACTTATCCTGGTAATGACTTATGCAGTTGTTGTTTTCTCAATCTTGGTTCAAGGTTCAACCATTACACCAATGATCGAAAGAGCGAAAAAGGCCGAAAAAGAATAAATAAAGATAGTTTTTTGAAGAAAAATAATACCGGACGATTCTGTGGTACTGCTCTGGAGTTGTCCGATACTCTACTGTTACTGACAGGTGAGTCTGATGATTGAGTGCTGACACTCACGTTATCTTGTCCCCGACTCAAGGGACGAATTATTTTTTTTCTTAGTTCGTTACTTCTTATTCTGTGCTTGTTTCTCTGCAGCTTCTTTAGCAGTCATAGCATAATCGCTTTTCAGGTAAAAAATACCGTATGCAAAGGCTCCCCACATACTCTTTCTCCTCTTATTAGTTCCGTTAATCAGTCTTTTGTGACGTCTGCTGCTTTGGTTTCCGCGGCATCTTTGGTCATGTAGTAAACATTATAAGCAAATGTTGCGAACATAGTCTCTTTCCTCTTAGTTTGTGGTCTTTTGTCTGTCTTAATTAAGCTTTCTTGACTTCAGCTGTTTTGGTTTCAGCAGCGTCTTTGGTCATGTAGTACACGTTATATGCGAATGTTGCGAACATAGTCTCTTTCCTCTTAGTTTGTGGTCTTTTGTCTGTCTTAATTAAGCTTTCTTGACTTCAGCTGTTTTGGTTTCAGCTGCGTCTTTTGTCATGTAGTAAACGTTATAAGCGAATGTTGCGAACATAGTGTTTCTCCTTAGTGGTTTTTTGTAAGTTTCTTTCATCTGCTGAATGAATAATAGACGCATCTCACATTTGACGCAACATTTATTTTGTTTTATTTTCACTTTAAAATTATTATTTCACTTATATTGGAGTAAGTGCTTGATTTTGGCTCTGACTGTGTAAGTTAATTACAGAATGGAATATCAGGATGTCAGAGAAAAGAATTAGAGTAGTTTTTCCGGGCAAACGAAAAAAGCCCCAACATTGCTGCTGGGGCTTAAAATAAATGGCGGAGCGGACGGGACTCGAACCCGCGACCCCCGGCGTGACAGGCCGGTATTCTAACCAGCTGAACTACCGCTCCGCACTGGTCAGACTGTTAAGTCTAAATTGGAGTCTGGCGATGTCCTACTCTCACATGGGGAGACCCCACACTACCATCGGCGCTATTTCGTTTCACTTCTGAGTTCGGCATGGATTCAGGTGGAGCCAAAATGCTATTGTCGCCAGACAAATTCTGCTATTGGTCTTCAGCTTTATACAAAAGCTAAAAGCCAAAAATCTGGAAAGCTGTTTCTTTGTATTCTCAATTCACAATCAAGTCTTCGGTTCTGAGTCCGCAAAACCCTTTCGGTGTTGTATGGTTAAGCCTCACGGGCTATTAGTACAGGTTAGCTCAACGCCTCACAACGCTTACACACCCTGCCTATCAACGTTCTAGTCTCGAACAACCCTTTAGGACACTTAAAGTGCCAGGGAGAACTCATCTCAGGGCTCGCTTCCCGCTTAGATGCTTTCAGCGGTTATCGATTCCGAACTTAGCTACCGGGCAATGCCATTGGCATGACAACCCGAACACCAGTGGTTCGTCCACTCCGGTCCTCTCGTACTAGGAGCAGCCCCCTTCAATTCTCCAACGCCCACGGCAGATAGGGACCGAACTGTCTCACGACGTTCTAAACCCAGCTCGCGTACCACTTTAAATGGCGAACAGCCATACCCTTGGGACCGACTTCAGCCCCAGGATGTGATGAGCCGACATCGAGGTGCCAAACACCGCCGTCGATATGAACTCTTGGGCGGTATCAGCCTGTTATCCCCGGAGTACCTTTTATCCGTTGAGCGATGGCCCTTCCATTCAGAGCCACCGGATCACTATGACCTGCTTTCGCACCTGCTCGAGCCGTCACTCTCGCAGTCAAGCGGGCTTGTGCCATTACACTAACCTCACGATGTCCAACCGTGATTAGCCCACCTTCGTGCTCCTCCGTTACTCTTTGGGAGGAGACCGCCCCAGTCAAACTACCCACCAGGCACTGTCCTCACCCCAGATAATGGGGCTAAGTTAGAACATCAAACATACAAGGGTGGTATTTCAAGGTCGGCTCCACATCATCTAGCGACGACGCTTCATAGCCTCCCACCTATCCTACACATGTAGGCTCAATGTTCAGTGCCAAGCTGTAGTAAAGGTTCACGGGGTCTTTCCGTCTAGCCGCGGGTACACTGCATCTTCACAGCGATTTCAATTTCACTGAGTCTCGGGTGGAGACAGCGTGGCCATCATTACGCCATTCGTGCAGGTCGGAACTTACCCGACAAGGAATTTCGCTACCTTAGGACCGTTATAGTTACGGCCGCCGTTTACCGGGGCTTCGATCAACCGCTTCGAGTTACCTCTAACAGCATCAATTAACCTTCCGGCACCGGGCAGGCGTCACACCGTATACGTCATCTTTCGATTTTGCACAGTGCTGTGTTTTTAATAAACAGTTGCAGCCACCTGGTATCTGCGACTCCTGTCAGCTCCATCCGCTAGGGACTTCACCATCAGGAGCGTACCTTCTCCCGAAGTTACGGTACCATTTTGCCTAGTTCCTTCACCCGAGTTCTCTCAAGCGCCTTGGTATTCTCTACCCGACCACCTGTGTCGGTTTGGGGTACGATTTCTTACTATCTGAAGCTTAGAGGCTTTTCCTGGAAGCAGGGCATCAATGACTTCACCACCTTAGTGGCTCGACGTCGTGTCTCAGCCTTAGAAACCCGGATTTACCTAAGTCTCCAGCCTACTCACTTGAACCAGGACAACCGTCGCCTGGCTCACCTAGCCTTCTCCGTCCCCCCATCGCAATAGTAACAAGTACGGGAATATTAACCCGTTTCCCATCGACTACGCATTTCTGCCTCGCCTTAGGGGTCGACTCACCCTGCCCCGATTAACGTTGGACAGGAACCCTTGGTCTTCCGGCGTGGAGGTTTTTCACCCCCATTATCGTTACTCATGTCAGCATTCGCACTTCTGATACGTCCAGCATGCGTTACCACACACCTTCTTCCGCTTACAGAACGCTCCCCTACCCAATACGATAAATCGCATTGCCGCAGCTTCGGTTTACAACTTAGCCCCGTTACATCTTCCGCGCAGGCCGACTCGACTAGTGAGCTATTACGCTTTCTTTAAATGATGGCTGCTTCTAAGCCAACATCCTAGCTGTCTAAGCCTTCCCACATCGTTTCCCACTTAGCTGTAATTTGGGACCTTAGCTGGCGGTCTGGGTTGTTTCCCTCTCCACGACGGACGTTAGCACCCGCCGTGTGTCTCCCGGATAGTACTTACTGGTATTCGGAGTTTGCAAAGGGTTGGTAAGTCGGGATGACCCCCTAGCCTTAACAGTGCTCTACCCCCAGTAGTATTCGTCCGAGGCGCTACCTAAATAGCTTTCGGGGAGAACCAGCTATCTCCGAGTTTGATTGGCCTTTCACCCCTAGCCACAGGTCATCCGCTAATTTTTCAACATTAGTCGGTTCGGTCCTCCAGTTGATGTTACTCAACCTTCAACCTGCCCATGGCTAGATCACTCGGTTTCGGGTCTATATCCAGAGACTCAACGCGCAGTTAACACTCGCTTTCGCTACGGCTCCCCTAATCGGTTAACCTTGCCACTGAATATAAGTCGCTGACCCATTATACAAAAGGTACGCAGTCACCCCACAAAGGAGGCTCCTACTGCTTGTACGTACACGGTTTCAGGTTCTATTTCACTCCCCTCACAGGGGTTCTTTTCGCCTTTCCCTCACGGTACTGGTTCACTATCGGTCAGTCAGGAGTATTTAGCCTTGGAGGATGGTCCCCCCCATCTTCAAACAGGATATCACGTGTCCCGCCTTACTCGTTTTCACCTAAACAGTGCTGTCGGTTACGGGGCTGTCACCCTGTATCGCGTGCCTTCCCAGACACTTCACCTAACACTGTAAAAGCTTAAGGGCTAGTCCGATTTCGCTCGCCGCTACTTTCGGAATCTCGGTTGATTTCTTTTCCTCGGGGTACTTAGATGTTTCAGTTCTCCCGGTTCGCCTCCTTAACCTATGTATTCAGTTAAGGATACTTACTTATGTAAGTGGGTTTCCCCATTCGGACATCCCAGACTCAAGTGGTTTTTACTACCTCATCTGGGCTTATCGCAAGTTAATACGTCCTTCATCGCCTCTGACTGCCAAGGCATCCACCGTGTACGCTTAGTCACTTAACCATACAACCCGAAAAAGTTTCGAATTGCAGTTTAGTCACCAAGGTGTCTGTCATTTTTATACATGTGACAGACTTGATATTTGCCGGACTCAATTTTGAATACATACAATACAGTATGATTCCAAGAACACTTGATTGTGTTGGTCTTTCTTTTAAAAAAGAAAGTATTGAGAACTTTTACAAGTAATCTTCTATTTACAAAAATAAAACATTACTTTGTCAGCTTTCCAAATTGTTAAAGAGCTACGCAATTTTCTACTTAAAGAAAACCACTTTTTAAAGATTCTCAGCGTCACTTATTCCAACCACGTACGTCTTACTGAAGTGGTTTGGAATCCGTTTCCAAAAATATTTAAAGAGTGGTGGGCGATACCGGGTTCGAACCAGTGACCCCCTGCTTGTAAGGCAGGTGCTCTCCCAACTGAGCTAATCGCCCACAGCATATTTGTCTCTGCTTTTTAAAAAGCAGAAGCAAAACATAGTTTCCCTGTGGAAGGAAATGGTGGGTCGTGCAGGATTTGAACCTGCGACCAATTGATTAAAAGTCAACTGCTCTACCAACTGAGCTAACGACCCATGGTATCCCGTAGGGGAGTCGAACCCCTGTTACCGCCGTGAAAGGGCGGTGTCCTAGGCCTCTAGACGAACGGGACACTAAGATACTCTTAAAACTACATAAACCATCAATCTGTGTGAACACTCGACAATAATCATCATCGTGTAAGGAGGTGATCCAGCGCCAGGTTCCCCTAGCGCTACCTTGTTACGACTTCACCCCAGTCATGAACCACAAAGTGGCAAGCGTCCTCCCGAAGGTTAAACTACCTGCTTCTTTTGCAGCCCACTCCCATGGTGTGACGGGCGGTGTGTACAAGGCCCGGGAACGTATTCACCGTGGCATTCTGATCCACGATTACTAGCGATTCCGACTTCACGGAGTCGAGTTGCAGGACTCCGATCCGGACTACCGACGTACTTTTTGGGATTCGCTCACTTTCGCAAGTTGGCCGCCCTCTGTATACGCCATT
>CAXXNB010000010.1:0-249786 GCA_963676525.2 uncultured Vibrio sp. | reverse complement strand
GAAACCAGTCACTTGAATTGACTGTGCCAAACATTCATTCTAAAAAGAAATCCTGTTCGATTGGTCACTCGTATCATTGATAAAATCTTTTGGATGTTTATCCGACGAGTGCCCACACAGATTGATAGGTTTATATTGTTAAAGAGCTACTCTTTCGTGATTATTCACAAAAGAGGCAGTCATTCTAGCGAGATAATTTTCAGTGTCAAACACTTTTTCAAATCATTTCGTCTTACTTGAAGACCTTGCTGTTACTAGGCTTCCGCTCTTTCGAACCGTCTGCCGTCTCAGTGGTTGCGCATTATAGAGATCACTCTCACATTGGCAAGTCTTTTTTTAGAAAAAATGCAAAAATAACGCTTAAGTGAAGAATCTTCATCCAAAGTTCTATTTATTCAACTTTAATCACCAATTAAAAACAACTTACTCACCGAGTTATCCACAAAAAGAAAGAGGAGCACTTATCACTCCTCTTTAATATCAGGGAATTAAGCATAACTAAATCCCGGAACCATCCACTTCACCTTCATCTTCATGAAGGCCGCATTCTCTTTTTAAACCAAAGAATCTTGTCTCTTCTTCTTTCATTCCTGGTTCCCATTTACGGGTGGTATGGGTATCTCCAACAGATAGATACCCTTCTTCCCATAATGGATGGTATGGCAAATCATATTCTTTTAAATAATAGTGAACATCTTTGTTTGTCCAATCTATTACTGGCAAGAATTTAAATACACCGTTTTGAACAGATAATATTGATAAATGAGCCCGTGATTCTGATTGCTCTCGACGTAATCCAGAAAACCAGGTCCCCACATTAAGATCATGCAGAGCTTTTTTCATCGGTTCAACTTTGTTTATATGGTTGTATTTTTTTAAACCGTCTAAACCTTGTTCCCATAATTTCCCATGACGAGCTTCCTGCCATGCAGGTGTCATGTCAGCTCGGTACACTTTTAGATTAAGATCGAGTTTATCGGTTAGATGATCAATAAACTGATATGTTTCTGGAAACAAATACCCCGTATCAGTTAAAACAACTGGTATATCTTTTCTTACCTGTGTAACAAGATGAAGCATCAATGCAGCCTGAATACCAAAACTGGATGACACTGCATGAGTTCCCTGTAGATTATCTAATGCCCATTTAACCCGTTCCTGCGCCGTCAATGTTTCCAGATATGCATTCAATTCAGCAAGGCGCAGCGATTGCTGCCCCTTGGTCATTGAAAGTAATTCTGAAAGCTCTGGCTTATAAAGCACACTTTCAGTCATGAAAATCCCTCTTTGAAACGACAACTTCTTTAATGATTCCTGCGCGAATAACAAAATCGCCGAAGCATTCGCTATCATTACGCTCTGAAGCCCAACGGCCAACAAGCTGGTCGATTTCGTCTAATATCTGAGCTTCAGTAATATTCTCTTTGTACATTTTCGGTACACGAGTACCTGCACGGTTACCACCGAGGTGAAGGTTATAACGACCAGGAGCTTTACCGACTAATCCAATTTCAGCCAACATCGCACGGCCACATCCATTAGGACAACCAGTAACACGCAAGATAATGTTGTCTTCTTTTGCCAGACCATTTTTCTCAAGCAGCCCTTCAACCTTAGTAACAAACTCTGGAAGGAAACGTTCTGCTTCAGCCATTGCTAATGGACAAGTAGGAAATGCAACACACGCCATTGAATTGATTCTCTGTGGAGAAACAGAGTCATCAATTAAGCCATGTTCACGGGCAATTTTTTCTATTAACTCTTTTTGATCTGCAGGAACACCAGCAACAATCAAGTTCTGATTAGCTGTCATTCTGAAATCACCTTTATGAATTTTGGCAATTTCAGCAACACCGGTTTTTAATGGCTTTCCAGGATAATCCAGCAGACGACCATTTTCGATGAATAAGGCCAGATGGTATTTTCCATCAATACCTTCAACCCAACCAATACGATCACCACGACTCGTAAACTCAAATGGCTTACTTTCAGCAAACGTGATACCGGCACGCTTTTCTACTTCAGCTTTAAATACATCAATACCAACACGATCTAATGTGTATTTAGTCTTCGCATTCTTACGGTTTGAACGGTTACCCCAGTCACGCTGAGTAGTAACAACTGCAGCAGCAATATCAAGAGTCTTCTCTACTGGAATAAAGCCAAAGTTATCCGCACGACGTGGATATGTGGATTTGTCACCATGTGTCATTGCCAGGCCACCACCAACAAGAACGTTAAAGCCAATTAACTTGCCATTTTCTGCAATAGCAACAAAGTTAAGGTCATTGGCATGCACATCGATATCATTATGCGGTGGAATAACAACTGTCGTTTTAAACTTACGTGGCAGATAAGTACTTCCCAGAATCGGTTCTTCATCCGTTGTTTCTACTTTCTCACCATCAAGCCAGATTTCTGCGTATGCACGAGTTTTCGGCAATAGGTGCTCACTGATCTTCTTCGCCCACTCATATGCTTCCTGATGAAGCTCTGATTCAACTGGGTTAGAAGTACAAAGAACGTTACGGTTTACATCTCCAGCCGTCGCAATTGAATCAATGCCGATTTTATTCAGCATCTGATGCATAGATTTCACATCTGGTTTTAGCACACCATGAAACTGAAATGTCTGACGCGTAGTTAGTCGAATACTTCCATACATAGTATGTTCAGAAGCAAACTTATCGATCGCCAGCCATTGCTCTGGTTTAATTATTCCACCAGGCATACGAGCACGAAGCATTACATTATGCAGAGGCTCCAGTTTCTGCTTAGCACGCTCAGCTCGAATATCACGATCGTCTTGCTGGTACATACCGTGGAAACGGATTAGCTGAAAGTTATCTGCTGTAAATCCACCAGTAATACGATCCTGGAGATCTTGTTCGATCGTGCCGCGTAGGAAATTACTTTCTCTTTTTAAGCGCTCGTTATCTGAAAGAGGACCAAGCACCTCGCCTAAAACTTCCTGGACATTATTTTCAATTTTAGTGCTCATTAGTACACATCCCTCTGATAACGTTTTGCTTTTCTTAAATCATTGATGAATTCTTCGGCTTTATCGTGACTCATATTGCCCTGCTGTTCTGCTACAGTAACAAGAGCATCATTAACGTCTTTAGCCATTCGGGTAGCATCACCACACACATAGATATATGCGCCTTCCTGAATCCACTCCCACACCTGATCTGCATTTTCTAAGATCCGGTGTTGCACATAGACTTTTTCATGTTGGTCACGACTGAAAGCCACATCTAAACGACTGAGCACACCTGACTTAAGGTATTTCTGCCATTCAACCTGATACAGGAAATCCTGAGTAAACGTTCTGTCACCAAAGAACAACCAGTTTTTACCTTCAGCACCAAAGTTATCTCTTTCCTGAATAAAACTACGGAATGGAGCAATACCAGTACCAGGCCCTACCATGATGACCGGTGTATTCGGATCCTGTGGAAGTTTGAAGTTATTATTGTTCTCAACAAAGACCTTAACGTTTTCACCTTCCTCTAGCTGACGCCCAAGAAAACCCGAAGCTCCACCCAGACGAGTTTCACCATCTTGCTCATATTCAACAACACCCACTGTAAGATGAACTTCCTGATCCACTTCACTCTGACTTGAAGCAATTGAATACAGACGAGGAGTAATACGACGTAAAATCCCCACCAGCTGCTCAGCGGTTAACTCTGTGTCTGCAAGTTTTAATACGTCCAGAATCTGATGATTAGCAGAGAAATTTCTTAATTCATCTTTATTCTCTACTAAGTCAACTAATGCCTTAGCTCCTGATAGCTCAACCAGCTTAGTAATTAATTGAGGATTAGATGCCGTTATTTCGAATTTACTTACCAGAGCAGAATGGATTGGAAGACTTTCTCCATCTACTTCAACATTCTCATCCCCCGACAGACCTACTTCACTAAGCACTGCATCTACAAGGTCGCTACTGTTTTCATACCAAACACCTAGAGCATCTCCCGGTTGGTAGGTTAAACCAGATCCGTCTAAATCAATTTCAATGTGGCGAACATCTTTTCCGGAATCGCGACCAGTAATTTTCTGACTGGTTAATAATGTTGCTGCAAATGGATTTTGTTTGTTGTATTGCGACGTCGCAGGAGCTGCGTTCGCGCTAAACAGTGGCGCAGTCGCTGACTGTACTTCACCAAGAGATTCTTTAACCAGATTCAGTGCATTTTTGCGCCACTCAGTGGCTTGATCTTCATAATCAACATCACAATCCGCTCGGTCAATAAATGATGTTGCACCTAATTTAGATAGGAATGCATCAAAGTCTTTACCTGTCTGGCAGAAAAACTCATAACTTGAATCACCTAAACCGAGTACACCGTATTTAAGGTTTGTCAGTTTAGGCGCTTTTTTAGATTGCAGAAATTCGTGGAGTTCCAGAGCATTATCCGGGGCTTCACCTTCACCATTGGTTGAAGAAACAAAGATAACGTGAGTCTCTTTAGCGAGATCTTTACCTT
Organism: uncultured Vibrio sp.; assembly: GCA_963676525.2. Taxonomy (GTDB): domain Bacteria; phylum Pseudomonadota; class Gammaproteobacteria; order Enterobacterales; family Vibrionaceae; genus Vibrio. The sequence goes on along the minus strand of CAXXNB010000010.1, from coordinate 245,290 downwards.
TGTAATCACTCGCATCAAAAAGCTGCACAGGAATGCTCATAGTTTCCGCTTCTTGCTCTAATGCTTCGGCTAAACCTTTAGCATTACCAGTTTGAGATGCATAGATAATAGTAAGTTTTCCAGCAGGCTGAGATTGACCTCCCGACTGAAATGTTTGAGGTACACCAGTTGCAGCAGACTGAGACTGACTTACCCCCCAGAAATATCCACTAACCCATGCAAGCTGAGCAGGAGATAACTGAGAAGCGGCCTGCTGAAGCAGGTTTGCCTGAGAATCATTTAAAGGACTAGCGAATGCAGCTAGCTCATTTGGATTATTATTTGCTGAAGACATCGTCACGACTTCCTTTTTCATTGCGTGACGATAGATTAACCACTCCCTCTAATAACAAGAAAGAATATATGAGTATGCTTTATAACTTTTTGGGATAAAGTGTTTTATTTGGACGATTCTATCCTGACCTGTTTAAATCCAACTTCCATTGCCGAGCGGGATGCCAGGTCAATATTACTATAGTGGCATTCTCCGCCATTGGGATCCGTGATAACAACTATACCGCCATCAGCATGTCGAAATTCAACAATCCACTTACCTTCCTCAGAAAAAGGTTCGACAATCGCCTCCAATAACATCTTTCCCTTATACAAACTTTGTAATTCATCGATAGTCATCTTATGTACTCCCACCCTGAAACATAGAACTACTGATACTATTAATGATAGATGACAATTATCATGTTAACTAAAGCCATTGATGCTAATTTTGGAAAATACGGCCAGAGTCAATAAATTCTAAACTTTTTCTTTTCTGAACCACCAGATGACTATGGCCAGGACAATAAGCCAAGGAGCTAATTTAAACATAAACGCCAACATCCCAAACAGCATCATTAAGAGAATAGAGATTGCAAAAGCAATACTCATCCCCAATACAGATATACCAAAGATAAAAAGTGATGCAGCAAAAATTAAAAACACCAATAATTCAAACACCGTCGTCTCCTGATGATTTGTCTTTATAAACATAGGCAAAACATATACCAGTTAGTATTCATAAATAACCGCTTGCTTAATAACAAAAAAAGCATCTAACCAGTTTATGGTACAGATGCTCTTGCTAAAAAATCGTCAAATTAACTAATGGTTAGTGAATATTACACACCTAGCTCAGCTGGAATTTTCGCTAATGCAGCCTCAAGAACTTCGATCCCAGCCCCCGGTTTGTGTGCATTTTCACTAATATAACGCCGCCACTGACGAGCTCCTGGCATATTCTGGAATAAGCCAATCATATGACGTGAGATATGTCCAAGATTTGCTCCGTTACTTAATTGTTCTTCAATGTACGGGAGCATTGCTTTGACAACATCCGAACGTTTTTTTACTGGGGTATCTAAGCCAAATATCTGCTGATCCACTTCAGCTAAAATATAAGGATTCTGATAAGCTTCACGTCCCATCATTACACCATCAAGATATTGAAGATGTTCTTTAGCTTCATCTAAAGACTTTATGCCACCATTGATTGCCATAATTAAATGAGGAAAATCTTTTTTTAGCTGATATACCCTTGGGTAATCAAGTGGCGGAATTTCGCGGTTTTCTTTTGGGCTTAAACCATTTAACCATGCCTTACGGGCATGAACAGTAAATTGCTTACAATGGCCTTTTTCAGCAACAGTACCAATAAAATCGACTAAGAATTCATAGCTATCCTGATCATCAATACCTATACGAGTTTTGACTGTCACAGGAACATCAACCACATCATTCATCGCAGCAACACATTCTGCAACCAGCTCAGCTTCGCCCATCAGACAGGCACCGAACATGCCATTCTGAACCCGGTCTGAAGGACAACCCACATTCAGGTTAATTTCATCATATCCGCGTTCTTCAGCCAGCTTTGCACATTGAGCCAGATCCTTAGGGTTCGAACCACCAAGCTGAAGTGCTACCGGATGTTCTTTCTCATGATATTTAAGAAAATCTCCCTTGCCATGAATAATGGCACCAGTCGTGATCATCTCAGTATAAAGTAATGCTTGAGATGTCAGCAGACGATGAAAATAACGACAGTGACGATCTGTCCAATCGAGCATCGGCGCAACGGAGAAACGCAGTGATGGATATTCTGTAGTTGTTTGAGTCATCGGGATTCCAGTTGGTCTTAAAATATCAGCGCAGGATTATACATATCTATTCACTATCCGCATAACAACAAAGAGAAATTCACCAATAAATAGTCCACTGGTGCTCAACCGTTCATTCTGCAAACAGAATTTTTCTATTTAACAAAATCTAAAAACTACCGTTTCTAATAAAGATAGGGTAACTTATTTATGCTATTTCTGATGAAATAGATAAAAATAACATCATAAGTGGCACAATCATGGCTAAAGATAACCGTGTTGTGTATAAAATGATATATTATAATTAATGTCCAATAGCAATGGTGATAAGTTTGGACCCGGAATTAACCAAAAAAATCGAAAATATATGTGCGGCCAGAGGCGTTCGCTTAACTGCTCAGAGAAAAAGAGTATTTGAGTTAATATGCTCGAGCAAAAAAGCAAGCAGTGCTTATGAGCTTCTCGAAGAACTAAAAATGAGCGAGCCACAAGCAAAGCCTCCAACTGTGTATCGAGCACTGGATTTTCTGATGGAACAAGGATTTATACACAGAGTAGAATCCTCCAACAGTTTTATTTCTTGCTGTACATGCAATGCACATAAACATTTTTTTCATTTATTGATATGTGATAAATGTAATGATGTAATCGAGCTACAAGATGAAGCGCTGGTAGCTTCTTTAGAACGAAATGCGGAGAAACACGAGTTTAAGGTAACAAACCATGTAATTGAATCTCATGGTGTTTGTAAAGCGTGTTCCTCTAAAGTAAAAAGCTAGAAGATAGAAGAGTATTATGCGAGCAGAATTTGTAAATCCATTTTTAGCTTCATTGATGAATGTCCTAAAAACCATGGCTTCATTAGAGCTAAAACCTCAAAAACCCCGTATCAAAAAAGATGAAATCGCTCGTGGTGATATATCAGGCTTAATTGGTATGGTGGGTGATAAAACTCGCGGCTCTATGTCTATCACATTTGATGAAAGCCTGGCATTAGAAATAATGCAAAATATGCTCGGTGAAAGACCTCATGGACTAAACGAAGAAGTCACTGACATGGTTGGTGAAATCACCAATATGGTAACTGGTGGGGCAAAAAGAATCCTTGCAGAAAGTGGATTCGATTTTGATATGGCAACACCTGTTGTTGTATCAGGTAGAGGACATACCATCCGACACAAATGTGAAGGTTCGATAATCATTATGCCGTTCTCTTCACAATGGGGTAATGCCTTTATCGAAATCTGTTTTGAATAATTAGAAATTTCAACTTTCTTTAGATTCCGAAAACAAAAAAGCTCGGCATTTGCCAAGCTTTTTTATTACCTGTTACAACAAGCTTATCTCATTGCTTTATAAGCATTGATCAAACCATTCGTTGAACTATCGTGGCTTGATACTTCATCACTGGTTTGAAGCTCAGGTAAAATAGCATTAGCAAGCTGTTTACCTAGTTCAACCCCCCATTGATCAAAAGTAAAGATGTTCCAGATAACACCCTGAGTGAAGATCTTGTGCTCATACATCGCGATCAGGTTACCTAATGAACGAGGTGTAATTTCTTTCACAAGAATAGAGTTAGTTGGGCGGTTACCTTCAAAAACTTTGAAAGGAACAAGATCTGCAAATTCTTCTGCAGCTTTACCAGCACTAACAAATTCAGCTTCAACCTGCTCTTTAGTTTTACCAAAAGCTAGTGCTTCAGTTTGAGCAAAGAAGTTAGAAAGTAGTTTTGCATGATGATCCGATGTTGGATTGTGAGAAACTGCTGGCGCAATGAAATCACATGGGATCATTTTGGTACCCTGGTGGATCAACTGATAGAACGCATGCTGACCATTTGTGCCAGGTTCACCCCAGATGATAGGACCAGTCTGATAATCAACCGGATTACCATTACGGTCTACATATTTACCATTAGATTCCATGTTACCTTGTTGGAAATATGCCGCAAAACGATGCATATACTGGTCATAAGGTAAGATAGCTTCAGATTCAGCACCGTAGAAGTTGTTATACCAGATACCAATAAGAGCCATAAGAACTGGAATGTTATCTTCAAATGGCGTTTCAGCAAAATATTTATCCACTTCGTGAGCACCGGTTAATAGCTCAACAAAGTTATTGAAACCGATACCAAGAATGATAGACAAACCAATCGCTGACCATAGAGAGTAACGACCACCAACCCAGCTCCAGAATTCGAACATATTCGCAGTATCGATACCAAAAGCAGAAACTGCTTCAGCATTGGTTGATAGTGCAGCAAAATGTTTAGCTACTTCTGACTCAGATTTAGCAGCAGCTAAGAACCAGTCACGAGCAGTATGAGCATTAGTCATTGTTTCCTGAGTTGTGAATGTCTTAGATGCAACCAGGAACATTGTTGTTTCTGGATTCACTTTTTTCAGGACTTCTACAATATGAGTTCCATCAACGTTAGAAACAAAATGTAGATTCAGATGGTTTTTATATGGTTTTAGAGCTTCTGTTACCATGTATGGACCAAGGTCAGAACCACCAATACCAATATTTACAATATCGGTAATCGCTTTACCTGTATAACCTTTCCACTCACCAGAGATCACTTTTTCAGAAAAAGATTTCATTTGGTCTAAAACGGCATTTACACCTGGCATAACATCTTCGCCATCTGAATAGATAGGAGTATTACTACGGTTACGCAGAGCCACGTGAAGAACAGAACGACCTTCTGTTTTATTGATTTTCTCACCACTGAACATAGCCTGGATTGCAGACTTAAGATCGGTTTGATCGGCAAGCTCCAAAAGAAGCTTCAATGTTTCTTTCGTGATCAGGTTTTTTGAATAATCAACCAGGATGTCATCACCAAAGCGTTTTGAATATGCTTCAAATCGATTCGGTTCCTGAGTAAATAAATCTTTTAGCGTGGCTTCTTTTGTTTGTTCAAAGTGCTCAGATAGAGCTGCCCAAGCTGTCGTTTCTGTTGGGTTGATATTTTTTAGCATGGTAAATACCCGATATTAATTAGCTTAACTCTGTTACTAAACATAGTAGTAACAGGCCCCCTATGCATTTTTAAATGATCTGATTAACGCAGAGATTATACTTAATTTTCGAAGCGAAATTATGTTTTAGCTCAAAACGACTTAATCATCATCAAGAATCTACAACTTCTGTTTCTATTGTATTGCAATATACTTAAAGTCACTATAAAGATAGTGTCTGAATTTACCATTATTCTAATAGGCAATACCATGTGGATACAAAAAACAATCACGTTACCAGCAAGAAAAAGAGGATTTCACCTGATTACTCAGGAAATTATTGATCAAATCGCAGAGGTTTCTTCTATTTCCACCGGAATGCTTCATTTGTTTATTCAGCATACATCAGCAAGCTTAACGATTAATGAAAATGCCGATCCATCAGTTCGCTCAGACATGGAACAGCACTTTAACCACTTTGTTCCAGAAAATGCACAATATTATAAGCACACATATGAAGGCAGCGATGATATGCCCGCCCACATCAAAGCATCCATTATCGGGCCTGACGTACTAATACCAATAAGAAACGGACAGTTAGCTTTAGGTACATGGCAGGGTATTTACCAGGGAGAGCACCGGGATTTCAGTGGCAACAGAGTAATAATTGCCACTATACAGGGAGAATAATCACTTATTTTTCATCAAAAATAATGACTATAAATGCTACTCATCATCAAATGAAGGACCAGCATAATTGTCAAAACGGGAATAATGGCCCTGGAATGTAAGACGAACCGAACCAATAGGACCATTACGTTGCTTACCAAGAATAATTTCAGCGGTTCCCTTCATTGGACTGTCTGGGTGATACACTTCATCACGATAAATAAACATAATTAAATCCGCATCCTGTTCGATAGAGCCAGATTCACGCAAATCCGAGTTAACCGGGCGTTTATCAGCCCTTTGCTCTAATGAACGGTTTAACTGGGACAAAGCAACCACCGGAACATTTAATTCTTTAGCCAGCGCTTTAAGCGAGCGGGAAATTTCCGCGATTTCTAAGGTTCGGTTATCTTTTATGGAAGGTACTCTCATTAACTGCAAGTAGTCGACCATAATCATAGATAATCCACCATGTTCTCTGGCAAGGCGGCGGGCTCTGGATCGCAGTTCTGTCGGTGTCAGACCAGAACTGTCATCAATAAACATATTTTTCTTCTCCATAAGAATGCCCATGGTAGAAGAAATACGAGCCCAATCCTCATCATCTAGCTGACCAGTTCGGATTTTTGTCTGATCAACACGCGACAAAGAAGCCAGAATACGCATCATGATCTGTTCCGAAGGCATCTCTAAAGAAAAGATTAATACCGGCTTATCTTGTTCCATTGCTGCATTTTCACAAAGGTTCATGGCAAAGGTAGTTTTACCCATGGAAGGACGCGCAGCAACAATAATTAAATCCGAAGGCTGAAGACCTGCCGTTTTCTTATTAAGATCGGTAAAACCGGTATTCACACCAGTCACACCATCCTGAGGACTTTTATAAAGAAGCTCGATTCGCTCTAATGTTTTTTCCAGAATAGAATCCACATTTTTGGGCCCTTCATTTTCATTCGTCCGGGCCTCTGCAATCGCAAATACCTTACTTTCTGCTAAATCCAGAAGGTCTTCCGAGCTTCGCCCTTGTGGATCATAACCAGCATCAGCAATTTCATTTGCGACACCAATAAGACCACGCACTAATGCTCTTTCAGCGACTATATCGGCATAAGCATTAATATTAGCGGCACTTGGGGTGTTTTTAGCTAAATCGGCTAAATAGGCAAACCCACCAATATCATCTAATTGTTCTCTCTGCTCTAAATGCTCTGATAACGTAATTAAATCTAAAGGCTTGCTCGCTTCTAATACAGTTTTAATACCTTCAAAAATCAAACGATGTGGACGACTGTAAAAATCGGCACTGACAACCCGTTCAGCCACTGTATCCCAACGCTCGTTATCTAATAACAGTCCACCTAAAACAGATTGTTCTGCTTCCAGTGAATGAGGAGGAGTCTTAATTGCTTCGACTTGAGAGTCCTGTTTATTTCGATAACGGTTATCAGATTTGGGATCAGCCATAATATTACTCAGTTGTACCATCTTGGATCGCTAATTATAGCGAACCAAATATATTTGTAATCACTAATCTCAACTTTGTTTGTCGCAGGTGCAGAGAATTAACTAGGTACTGACGTTTACTCTCTGCTTCAAGGCTAGTATGTTAATCAATGCTAAAAAGTTTATAGATAAGGGTAAAAAGTGACAAAATATTGGTTATCGATATTCTGCTTACTCATTCCTGTCGCAGTTCAAGCAAAAGACGATACCAGCGAAGATTTAGATGTCCCCTCCCCATGGAAAGTCCAAGTCGAGTTAGGATTTCAAAAACTAACAGGAAATACAGATTCTGAAACACTGAATACATCTATACACGGTGAATACACCAGAGGGCGTTACCGTACTAACAGTGAATATAAATATTATCGTTATAAAAAGGATGATATAGAAAAGAAAAAACGTTCTACCTATGGATTACAGAATGACATTAAATTAAGTCCAAAAACTTATTTTTATAGTAGTTACAAAGGGATGGAGACAAAATATACCGCTTATTATGAAGACCATACATTTTCATCCGGCTTAGGTTATCAGTTTATCTTTACGGAGAAACTGACATTAGAGGGAGAATTCGGCCCGGGCTATCGCTATCAGAAACCAAATTTAGATGAAATTGACAGCACAGATATTGTGTTTGAAGACAAAGTTAAAGAACCTATCGTCAGAGGTAGTCTGAAGAGTTACTGGGAAATATTTGATAACCTCTCTTTTGATAGCAATATCACGACAGTGTCAGGCGAAAGCAACACGTTAGTGACCACAGACTTAGGTCTGATAACCAATGTCACTCAAGGTATTGCCGTAAAGATAAATTACAACCGCCAGTATCACTCAAGAGTACCGGAAGGGCTGAGCAAAACAGATTCCATTACTGAATTTAATTTAATGTTTTCGTTCTGATTCCCAAATTTCAGAGATAAAAAAACACCAGCCAATGGCTGGTGTTTTTGAAGATTGAAAACTGAATTATTCAGCAACAACTTGTACTTTAACTTCAGCAAATACTTCAGAGTGAAGCTGAACAGAAATATCAAATTCGCCAGTAGTACGTAGAGCACCTTCTGGAAGACGAACTTCACTTTTCTTAACTTCAACGCCAGCAGCAGTGATTGCATCAGCGATATCACGAGTACCGATAGAACCGAATAGTTTACCTTCGTCACCCGCTTTAGATGCGATAACAACAGCTTCTAGAGCACTTACTTTATCTGCGCGTGCTTGTGCAGCAGATAGTTCTTCAGCAACTTTTGCTTCTAATTCAGCACGGCGGCTTTCAAACATTTCAACGTTAGCTTTAGTTGCCATTACAGCCTTACCTTGAGGGATAAGGAAGTTACGAGCGTAACCAGATTTAACGTTTACTGAATCGCCAAGACCACCTAGGTTACCGATTTTATCAAGTAGAATAACTTGCATTGTTTAATCCTCTTTCTTAATAAACGGTGCCAATTACTGATGTTTGTCAGTGTATGGCAATAGAGCTAGGTAGCGTGAACGTTTGATTGCACGAGCTAGCTGACGCTGATATTTAGCACTTGTACCAGTGATACGGCTAGGTACGATTTTACCAGCTTCAGTAATGTAGTTTTTAAGAGTTGCTACATCTTTGTAATCAATCTCTTGTACGCCTTCTGCAGTGAAACGACAGAATTTACGACGACGGAAGAAACGAGCCATGGGCTATCTCCTGATCTTAAATTTGAGTAATGTTGTCAGCATGCAATACCAATTTTCCCACACCATTTCGGCCGGTTTGATAAGTGACAAAACCACTTACCTTGATATTACTGCCTTGAACTAAGTCTTGAGTTAATTTTTCTGACTTTTGCCCACTTACCACTACTGGCATTCGACAATACACTTGTCTGGGCAAATCAGCTTCCATTACAACTGAGCGATGTTCCAGCCAAAACCGACAATGCTCAATTCCTGATGGACTCTGACTTCGAATCGGAGGCTTTGCGATAACACCGCTCAACTCCATTCGATTGGTCATTGATTTAATTACTCAGCGTCTGCTTCAGCTCTAACTTCTTCACGCTTAGAACGTTCTTCTTTCGCTTTAAGCATTACAGATGGTTCAGTGATAGCAGCCTTAGTGCGCATGATCATGTTACGTAGAACTGCATCGTTATAACGGAATGCAGTTTCTAGCTCATCAATTACAGACTGGTCAGCTTCAACGTTCATTAGAACGTAGTGAGCTTTGTGCAGTTTGTTAATTGGGTAAGCTAGTTGACGACGGCCCCAATCTTCTAGACGGTGGATAGTACCGCCAGCTTCAGTGATAGAACCAGTGTAACGTTCGATCATGCCAGCAACTTGCTCGCTTTGATCTGGGTGCACCATGAATACGATTTCGTAATGACGCATGTTTGCTCCTTACGGATTATTTCAGCTTCCACAATTGGCCCGGTCATCCAGAGGAAGCAAGGAACGATAGAATTTGACCGAGAAATCAAGGTCACGAATAGTACAGAAATGGAGCAGTTTAAGCAAGAGAAATATTGATTGATGAGGGAAAGGAAATAATAGTGTTCGATAGGGGTGGACAGCTAACTCACCCTAAAGTTTAGTTAATCGTCTTCATCCACAAACTGTGCCTGGAGATAATTTTCCAGACCAGTCATATCAATTAGACCTAATTGCGTTTCTAGCCAGTCAACGTGCTCTTCTTCATCTTCAAGTATGTCTTGAAATATATCACGAGAAACATAATCCCGAATCGTTTCCGCATAAGCAATCGCATCACGAAGATCTGGAATTGCTTTCATTTCAACTTTCAAGTCACATTCAAGCATTTCTTTAACATCTTCCCCTATTAAAAGTTTCCCCAGATCCTGTAAATTTGGGAGACCTTCTAAAAATAAAACACGCTCAATGAGCTTATCTGCATGTTTCATTTCATCAATTGACTCATGATATTCCTTATCCGCAAGATGTTTTAGCCCCCAGTCTTTATACATACGAGCATGCAAAAAATATTGATTGATAGCTATTAGCTCATTTGCCAAAATTTTGTTCAGATGTTGAATTATGATTGGATCGCCTTTCATGACAAAATCTCCTCTTTTGCTCAATTAACTTAAACTTATTAAAAGTTGTAAGTCAAATTTTGAGCACAGAAAAAATGCACTTTGAAGACAATAAAATTGAAGTAATGTAGATAAAATAAACTCAGCAAGCCTCAAGGTATTGTTCTGAAAGTATTTCATCTACAACATCTTTAGCAAGCTTTACACACTTACCACACTGGCTTCCCAGAGCCGTACAGCGCTTTATTTCACGAAAATTCGTAATATTCTTTTCCAAAACTAGTTTCTTAATAGTTTTATCGGAAACTGACTGACAAACACAAACTATCATAACTACTTCCCCTTCATTATAATTAGCAATATAAATGATAATTATTACCATTTCCATAATAAAGAAGTGAGAAATTAAGATCGATTTGTTATATACAATCCATAAAATGTCCGATTTTTATCTCTATCTGCCAGAATTAGAAAATAAAAAAGGAGGCATAAGCCTCCTTTTTTGTGGTTTGGTCTATAACCTTTGCTATTAAGCAACGATTTTAGCAACAACACCAGCACCAACTGTACGACCACCTTCACGGATCGCGAAACGTAGACCTTCGTCCATCGCGATTGGGTGAATTAGTTCAACAGTCATCTGTACGTTATCACCAGGCATTACCATTTCTACGCCATCAGGTAGTTGGATGTTACCTGTGATGTCAGTTGTACGGAAGTAGAACTGTGGACGGTAGCCTTTGAAGAATGGAGTGTGACGACCACCTTCATCTTTAGACAGTACGTATACTTCTGATTCAAAAGTAGTGTGTGGAGTGATTGAACCTGGTTTAGCAAGAACCTGACCACGTTCAACTTCATCACGTTTAGTACCACGTAGAAGGGCACCAACGTTTTCACCCGCACGACCTTCGTCTAGAAGTTTACGGAACATTTCAACACCAGTACATGTTGTTGTAATAGTGTCGTGAATACCAACGATTGCTACTTCATCACCAACTTTCAGAATACCACGTTCGATACGGCCAGTTACTACTGTACCACGACCCTGGATTGAGAATACGTCTTCGATAGGCATCAGGAATGGCTGATCGATTGCACGTTCTGGTTCTGGGATGTATGTATCTAGTGCTTCTGCTAGTTCAATGATTTTTTCTTCCCACTGAGCTTCACCGTTTAGTGCGCCTAGTGCAGAACCTTGGATAACTGGTAGGTCATCTCCAGGGAAATCGTATTCAGATAGAAGTTCACGTACTTCCATTTCTACTAGTTCTAGTAGCTCTTCATCATCAACCATGTCACATTTGTTCATGAATACGATGATGTATGGAATACCAACCTGACGGCCTAGAAGGATGTGCTCACGAGTTTGTGGCATTGGGCCATCTGTCGCAGCTACTACTAGGATACCACCGTCCATCTGTGCAGCACCAGTGATCATGTTTTTAACATAGTCAGCGTGTCCTGGACAGTCTACGTGTGCGTAGTGACGAGCTGGAGTATCGTATTCTACGTGTGAAGTTGCGATTGTGATACCGCGTTCACGTTCTTCTGGAGCGTTATCGATTGACGCGAAGTCACGAGCTGCACCGCCGTAAGTTTTAGACAGTACAGTACAGATAGCTGCAGTTAGAGTTGTTTTACCGTGGTCAACGTGGCCGATAGTACCAACGTTTACGTGCGGTTTCGTACGTTCAAATTTTTCTTTAGACACGATCGTGTTCCTTCCTAGTTATGATTCGCCCTGAGCTACGTAATTCCCAAGGCGCGCCAGAAATTGCTATTTTATGCGCCAACGTTCGTCAGCGCAATAGATTCGTTACAAATCCAGTAAGATCTAACCACGTTCTGCGATAATTGAGTCTGCAATATTCTTCGGTACTTCAGCATATTCTGAAAATTCCATTGAATAAGACGCACGACCCTGAGTTGCAGAACGCAAATCAGTTGCATAACCAAACATTTGAGACAGTGGAACTTTAGAGTGAACAATTTTAAGACCAGCAGGGCCTTCGTCCATTCCTTCAATAATGCCTCGACGACGGTTTAGGTCACCGACCACATCACCCATCCAGTCTTCCGGAGTGGTTACTTCTACTTTCATAAGTGGCTCAAGAATAACAGGTTGAGCTTCAAGCGCACCTTTCTTGAATGCCATTGAGCCAGCGATTTTAAACGCCATCTCACTAGAGTCAACATCATGGTATGAACCATCAAACAGAGTTGCTTTTACATCCAGTACCGGATATCCAGCTAACACACCGTTGTTCATTTGTTCTTCGATACCTTTCGCTACCGAACTGATGTATTCCTTAGGAACAGCACCACCCACAATTTCGTCAACAAAAACAAAACCTTCACCAGTTTCAGCCGGTTCAATTTTCAGCCATACATGACCATATTGACCACGACCGCCTGACTGGCGAATAAACTTGCCTTCAACTTCCGTCTTACCACGAATGGTTTCTCGGTAAGCAACCTGAGGTTTACCCACGTTGCAATCAACGCTGAACTCACGTTTCATACGATCAACGATAATATCCAGGTGAAGTTCACCCATACCGGAGATCAAAGTCTGGCCAGTTTCATCATCCGTATCGACACGGAATGACGGGTCTTCAGCTGCAAGCTTACCTAAGGCAATACCCATTTTTTCCTGGTCTGCCTGTGAGCGAGGCTCAACTGCAATCTGAATAACCGGATCAGGGAATTCCATACGTTCAAGAACCACTTTATGGTTTTGATCACATAAGGTATCCCCGGTGGTCACATCTTTCATCCCGATAAGGGCTGCGATGTCACCTGCGCGAACTTCTTTAATTTCTTCACGCTTGTTAGAGTGCATCTGAACAATACGTCCGACACGCTCTTTTTTCTGCTTAACAGAATTGTATACCGCATCACCAGAGTTCAGTACGCCAGAATAAACGCGTACAAATGTCAGTGTGCCAACAAATGGGTCGGTTGCAATTTTAAATGCTAATGCTGAAAATGGTTCGCTGTCGTCAGCATGACGTTCAACGTCTTTCTCACTTTCATCAATGCCTTTGATAGAAGGCACTTCTGTTGGCGCAGGCAAAAAGTCAATTACCGCGTCAAGAACAGCCTGAACACCTTTGTTTTTGAAAGCACTACCACAGGTTGCGACAACAATTTCATTGTTAAGAGTACGAGTACGCAAACCGAATTTAATTTCTTCTTCAGTCAGCTCGCCCTCTTCTAAATATTTGTCCATCAACTCTTCGTTTGCTTCTGCAGCAGCTTCTACCATATGGGTACGCCACTCTTCGGCAAGTTCAAGCAAATCTGCCGGAATGTCTTCATGAGTATAAGTCATACCCTGATCTTCGTCATTCCAGTTGATGGTTTTCATCTTGATTAGGTCAATTACACCTTTAAACTCATCTTCAGCACCAATATTCAATTGGATTGGAACCGGAGTTGCACCAAGACGATGTTTAATTTGATCTACTACACGTAAGAAATCTGCGCCTGCACGGTCCATTTTATTAACGAATACCATGCGAGGTACGTGATACTTATCTGCCTGACGCCACACAGTCTCTGACTGAGGTTCAACACCTGACGCACCACAAAAAACAACAACAGCACCATCAAGTACGCGCAAAGAACGCTCTACTTCGATAGTAAAGTCAACGTGTCCGGGAGTGTCAATAATGTTGATACGGTGAGGTTCAAATTGGGCGTCCATACCGCGCCAGAAGGTTGTAGTCGCAGCGGATGTGATAGTAATACCACGTTCCTGCTCCTGCTCCATCCAGTCCATGGTAGCAGCACCATCGTGAACTTCGCCAATTTTATGAGAAAGGCCTGTGTAGAACAGAATACGCTCGGTAGTAGTAGTTTTTCCTGCATCTACGTGAGCACAGATACCGATATTTCGGTAAAGCTCAATAGGAGTTTTACGAGCCACGATTGTATCCTCTTACTAAGGTTAACCTTAGAAAAAAATAGCAATGTGCCGCGAGCATAACGCTCGCAGCACGAAAGGTATTACCAGCGGTAATGAGCAAACGCTTTGTTTGCATCTGCCATACGGTGAACGTCTTCACGTTTCTTAACAGCAGAACCTTTATTTTCTGACGCGTCTAGCATTTCAGCAGCTAGGCGAGCAGCCATAGATTTTTCACCACGCTTACGCGCAGCTTCAACAATCCAGCGCATAGCAAGTGCGTTACGGCGAACCGGACGAACTTCTACAGGAACCTGGTATGTTGAACCACCTACACGGCGAGATTTAACTTCGACCGCTGGGCGAACATTTTCAAGAGCTTCTTCAAAAACAGCTAAGTGATCTTTATTAGATTTCTCAGCCATAGTGTCTAGTGCAGTGTAAACAATTTTTTCTGCAGTAGATTTTTTTCCGTCAACCATAAGGATGTTAACGAATTTTGCCAGCAGTTCAGATTTGAACTTAGGATCTGGAAGGATCTTACGCTGACCAATAACGCGACGACGTGGCATGGAATATTCTCCGTTGTCTTCTTCAGGTTTTATCCAAAACTTTTCAGTTTTATCAAAAAATACAAATAATTTAGTGTTTGGCCTTACTTAACGCTTTCTTTACAGAGAAATATTAAGATTTAGGACGTTTCACACCGTACTTAGAACGACCTTGTTTACGGTCATTAACGCCTGCACAGTCAAGTGCACCACGAACAGTGTGGTAACGCACACCTGGAAGGTCTTTAACACGACCACCACGGATCAGAACAACACTGTGCTCTTGAAGGTTGTGACCTTCACCGCCGATGTATGAAGTTACTTCGAAACCGTTAGTCAAACGAACACGACATACTTTACGAAGTGCTGAGTTAGGTTTTTTAGGTGTAGTAGTATATACACGAGTACATACACCACGTTTTTGTGGGCACGCTTCTAGTGCAGGCACGTTGCTTTTCTCAACTTGCTTAACACGAGGTTTACGTACCAACTGGTTAATAGTTGCCATTAACTAGCTCCTGATTTACTGAAAGTAAGCTTTTGTGAAAAATCTATCCCTAAATGCATTGATGCAATTAAGGACGCAAAATTTTATGCACCAACGTTATTGGTGTCAAGAAATATACAGATCTTTTTTGTTGATTTTGTAAACATACACCGAAAGGCAATGAAGTCAGACTGATAAAAACCATCAATCCCAGGTCATGGATGGGGCATGGAGGACCGTCAAACTAACAAATCCTTTGTAGTCCACTGTCTGAACAGAATCAGTGATAAGTGGCATTAAACCTCTTGCATTAATGTCTTCAGAAAGGCAAAAAACATTTTTATTTTCAAGATGTTTATAATCTTTGTGCATTGAATTCGCACAGTAAACGGCATCTTCAATCAGTAATACAACATCATCATTGTGACAGTAAAAACTGACCATAGGTACCGACTTTTGTGATTTAACAATATGCAACATAATAACTAAAACTGTACTACTTTCTGGCTGGTTCGAATTATCTCAGTAATTTCACCCTGAGAGCATAATGCGACATCAATATATCGTTCAGCGCCGATTAATCCCATATTCTGTAGCGACCGTTGGCAGGCATACACATTCTCGATATCATAAAGCTCAAATAACTTTAGCATTGGTGCATAGTCTTTCGTGCCGATATTTTTGGTATTTTGCCCCTTTATCAGGTGAGCAACCCCTTCGCCCAAAAAGATTACCGAAATATCTTCACACAGGGCGGATGTAGCAAGGACTGCGTCGATACCTTCCCGCCCACGTGAAGTAGCATGAGGAGCAGAACTAAAAACAAACGTAATCTGACTCAAAACTGCACCACCCTGTTATCAACTAATAATGCTTCAGCCAGGCTTCCTAAGCCAGATTGAACAAATCCGTCAGCTAAATTTTCGCCGTCAAGCTCATGCAATTTGGCTTCTTCCGCCCCAATCACACCTCTTCTCAATGAAGCAGCCACACATGTTTCCAAAGCGATATGATTCTCTTTCGCCAGTTTCTGCCAGGCATCAGATAAATTCAATTCATCGTTTGCAGGCACAACCAGACGATTGCCATTGGAAACACCATCCTGATAGAAGAAGACCTTTTTTAATGTATGACCTTCTTCTATTAGTGCTTTTGCAAAGTTAAGTGCGCTAAATGATGATTGAGAACCATACACAGCGCCATTAACCAACAAAGTGTAAGACAGCGACATTACTTTTCTTCGTCTTCAGTTTTACGCTGACGGATATAAAGATAAACAGTATGTTTCGAGATATTCAGTCGGTCAGCAACACTATTGATTGCATCTTTGATATCAAAAATACCTTTATCAAACAGAGCCATAACGATCTGACGATTCTTGGTATTATTCGACACTGTTTTGTCAGCATTGATTTCTTCGATTGTTCTTTCAACCGTCTTATCCACCAGCTCTTCTACATCACTGGCGAAGTTAACAGAAGAAGCAGCATCTCCTGCATCCTGAGTCGGTAAAAATGACTGCAGAACCTGTGCAAATGGTGCATCTAAATTAACATTAATACAAAGAAGACCAATCACTCGGTTTTCACCATTACGAATAGCGACAGTGATTGACTTCATCAACACCCCACCCTTCGCTCGAGTGAAATAAGAGCGGGAAAAGTTTCTCTCAGATCCTTCTATATCTCGCAACATTTTTAATGCCAGATCAGTAATCGGAGAACCGACTTGTCTGCCGGTATTTTCTCCATTCGCAATCTTAATCGCGGAGGTATTAAGATCTTCTAATGAATGAAGAACAATTTCACAAAAAGGTCCTATCAGGCTCGCGATTCCATCAACTACTGCTTCATAAGACTTCAATATGATTTTATCGTGCTCGGTAAATGGCTTCACATGTACGGATTCCATTTCAAGCAACATTTCTTCTGCATTTAATGCTTCTGTTGTTGTCACAGTTATCCAACCTTAAAAAATCAAATAATTGATGTAAGTTTATCAGAAAATTTTAACCAAAGAGCACGCTATCTCGTTATCTAGTGATTTAGGACAAATAATCTCCGTTTTAAAAATCAAAAAAGACCTGAGAACACTCAAGTCTTTTTCATTAATAACATAATACTAACAATTGAGTTAGTGGTTATTTTTCAGCTTTTTTTGCTTCTGATTCAGGAGCTTTAGCATCATGAACTTTTACAAGTTCAACCTCGAACACCAACGTAGAATTTGCAGGAATTGTCGGAGTATTCTGTTCGCCATAAGCCAGTTCTGGTGGAATAACAAATTCGTATTTCGCACCTTCTTTCATCAACTGAACACCTTCAGTCCAACCAGGAATCACACGGTTCAATGGGAAAGTAGCTGGTTTACCACGGTCGTAAGAACTGTCAAATTTAGTTCCGTCGATTAAAGTTCCTTTATACTGAACTTCAACCGTATCAGTAGCTTTAGGCGCTTTGCCAGTTCCAGGAGTCAACTCTTTATACAACAGACCTGATTCAGTTTTTTTCACGCCTTCCTGTTTTTCATAATTAGCACGGAATTCGTCACCGGCTTTTTTATCAGCATCAGATTTTGCTTTTGCTTTTTCCTGAGCAAGTGCAGTCAAACGTTTATCAAAACCTTCAAGTGCTGTATGGGAATCTTCTTCTGATAACTCAGGCTTGCCAGCAAACGCGTGTTCAATACCTTTTAAAACCATATCTTTATCAAGCTCAATGCCCAATTCTTTTGGTTTTTCCAGACTAGTACTTAGATAGTTTGCAAATGAAACACCAATTGCATAAGCGACTTTTTCGTCATCTGATTTAAACTCAATTGTTTTTGCGACTTGAGTTTCTGCCGCAGGGGTGTCCGTTTTTGCTGTAGCAGTATCATCTTTCTGACAGCCAGCCGCCAGCATTACCGTTGCTGCGAGTAAAGACACTTTAAACAATGATTTCATTAAATACTCCAATAAATTAGACAAACTTGCACGTTTCACACACTAGTTATCATTTTAGATAGAACTTTCAGTGTGCAAAACATCCTTGTCTCGAATGTGTTATAAACTAAGAGTGTTAGCTCACTCTAAATGGATATCACTGCAGATGCGACCATTTTCTCTTTATACCGTTATATTTTTTGTCAGCATGCTGTTAAATGGGTGTTTTTTATCCACCAGCCCAACAAAAAAATGGCTTATCGAGCCGAATGGCGCCACCGCATTTGGTCTGAGCCGTGATTCTCGATTTGCCCTGACTTTCTCAGAAAAAAACCAGCTTGTCCTGTGGGACCTTAAAGAAAATAAACTGCTCGCACATTTAGGCTCTTTAGATAAACAGCAATCGACCGTATCACTGATCAAAATGTCAGACAACGTTCGCTATGCCATTACAGCCAGCCAAACCAACTTTGCCGTTTGGGATCTCGCGTGGTCACAATCTAAAGGCTTATGGTCCATATCCGATGGCATCATCAGGGACATCGATATATCCAGTGACGGAGAACAAGTCCTATTAGGTCTGTCCAACCGAAAAGCAATATACTTAGACTTAGTCACTGGCCGGCGCCTTGAGTTCCTTGCACACAGAGAAAAAGTGAATTCTGTAGCATTATCACCAAATGGCCATTTTGCTCTGACAGGGGGCAATGATTACAACGCATATTTATGGGATACAAAATCTGGGCAGATCCTCAGAACATTTTCTCATAAGCAACGGATTGTCAAAGTAGCTTTACAACGCGAAGGTAAATATGCATTTACTTCTGATGGAGGCAATTCAGGAACCATTTGGGATTTGAAGACAGGCAAAGAGATTACACAACTTCATAGCTTCGCTCGTCAGTTAATATTCTCTTCTGCTCGTTTTTCTGATAATGGATTACAACTTGCGACAGGAACCCCTTCAAGTAAATTGGTTATCTGGAATACGCTGTCTGGCAATAAAATAAATTCATTTGAGGTCCAACCGAAAAAAGACACTCGACCTCCGAGAGCTGTCGTGTATGATGCTGCTTTTGATGGCAAAGACAGAGTTATATCAGCCTCATCATCCGGCATTGCAGAGGCATGGCCTTTAGAAGAGTAATAAGCATGAATTCATTAATTGAAAAATTAGAATCTAAAATCGATGATTTGGAATATAAAGTAGCCTACCAGGAACAGACCATCGATTCATTAAATGATGCACTAACCCAGCAACAACTTCAGCTCAGTAAAATGCAGGAACAAATGCGCTTTATGGTTGGAAAACTAAAATCGATGACAAGTTCAAACCTTGCTGATCCATCAGAGGAAACACCGCCGCCACACTACTAAACTGCAATCTTTCTGGTCAATTAACGAAGATAAAAGAAGCTGATAATAACACCGGCAACCACTAAGCAGCCGCCAATTCGTCTTAACTGATTATTAGGTTGACTAACGAGTTGAGATACGGTTGCCCGCCATTTATCTGGTGCAACAAAAGGACCAAACCCTTCCACAATTAATACCAAACCGATTGCCAGCCAAATTGAATGAGCCATGTTTCACCTCTAATCCTGAATAATTTGTTCACCCCTGAACATAAAAAAAGGCCCCTTACGGAGCCTTATATGATAAACGAGAGTTGCATTATTTCCCAGCAGCGCCTTTCATTCCTTTCATATACTGGAAGAACTCACTATTCGGATCCAATACAAGGACATCGCCCTGACCATTGAAAGACTTTTCATACGCTTTAAGAGAACGTAAGAATGAGAAAAACTCAGGATCTTTATTGTAAGCTTGTGAATAAATCTTAGCAGCCTCAGCATCAGCATCACCTCGGGTAACCCGGGCAGTTTTATCTGCCTCAGCCAGAATTGTTGCCACTTCGAGCTCTGCGCCAGCTTTAATCACTTCCGCTTTTTCACGACCTTGAGAGCGGTGTTTACGAGCAACAGAATCACGTTCTGCTCTCATTCTGCGGTAGATAGACTCACTGATTTCATCAGGCAGGTTAATTTTTTTCATTCTAAAATCAACAACATAAACACCCAAATCTTTCATTGCACTCTGTCTGGTATTGATTAACACATTTTCCATAATCTGGTCACGCTGACCATCTATTTTCAATGCTTCTTTAGCCGCTTCAGTTGTAACCACATCAGAATTAGTGTCAGGTAGTACATCATCATTTCTTGGTCCGGAAACAATTTGTTTAATTTCACGGGAACCAATTTCTGATCTCAGTACGTCAGTCACCTTACGTTCTAAAAGAGCCTGAGCGGTTAATGCATTACCACCACCAGTAGCCAGATAATATCTGTCAAAGTTCTCTACACGCCATTTCACATATGAGTCAATGATAACGTCTTTTTTCTCAGATGTTACGAAACGGTCTGAACGGCCATCCATTGTCTGAATACGAGCTTCTAATGTTTTCACACGGTCGAATATTGGCATTTTAAAATGCAGACCTGGCTCATAAATTTTTGCCACTTCTCCATCTTTTAAAATACGGCCAAAACGAACCACTATACCGCGCTCACCTTCAGGGATAACAAAGAGAGACATCAGTACAACGATCAAAGCCAATACAATGACAGGGATAATTAATTTACGCATTATTAGTATCTCCCTTGACGTGAACTAGTTGAATCTGTTGAAGAACTACCATTGGTTTTCTTGTCAGATTCCAGGGTGATATGATCATAAAGCGGTGATGATTTCAAATCCTGTTTAGTAGGAAGCTTGCCATCTTTAACCAACTTATCAATCGGCAGGTAAAGAAGATTACCACTCGATTTAGAATCAATCAGAACTTTAGGCGTACTTGCGTATACCTGCTCCATGGTATCTAAGTAGAGACGTTCACGAGTTACTTTAGGTGCAGCTTTATACTCAGGTAATAGTTTTTCAAACTGAGCAACCTGACCAAGGGCTTCATTAACAGTTCTTTCACTATAACCAAGAGCTTCTTTTTTCAGGCGTTCTGCACGGCCAGTCGCTTTTGGTAGAATTTCGTTTTTGTATGCTTCAGCTTCCCGGATGAAACGCTCTTCATCTTCTCGGGCTGCGATAGCATCATCAAATGCATCTTTTACCTGTTCTGGCGGACGCGCAGACTGGAAGTTAACATCAACAACCATTAATCCCATGTCGTATTTATCAATAATTTCATTCAAAGTTTCCTGTGTACTTTGACGAATTTGTTGACGACCGCTGGTCAGAATGCTGTCCATCAGAGAATCTCCGATTACCGCACGTAGTGCAGAATCGGTTGCCTGACGCAGGCTATCATCTGCATTCGTGACCCGATAAAGATACTTATACGGATCTGCTACACGATACTGAACATCCATAGCAACAGTAACCACATTTTCATCTTTAGTCAGCATCAGACCTGTCGCTCTTAATGAGCGAATCGCCTGCACGTTCACAGTGGTAACATCATCAACGAATCTTGGACGCCAGTTCAAACCCGGGTCTACAATTCGGTCATATTTACCTAAACGTAATACAACACCGCGTTCAGCTTCGCCAATGGTATAGAAGCCAGAGAAAAACCATATGGCCACAGCGATAACAACTATGACACCAAAGCCAATAGTGCTACCTCCAGAAAAAGAAGGGATTTTCCCACCTTTTTTGCCGAATTTACCACTAAGCTTTTGACTGAGCTTATTAAAAACCTCGTCTAAATCTGGTGGTCCCTGATCTTGGCCTCCACGCTTACCATTACCCCACGGGTCTTTGTCGCGGCCATTATTATCATTATTACCGTTATTACCAGGCTCATTCCACGCCATTAGTAATCTCCATCATTTGATATGACGATATACTGTAACAGTCCTTTAAGTAACTATAAAGTCACGTAAATCTGCTACGACTCTTTTTTCAAGTCTAGACCAATCCGCATGCTGCATACGAACATTTATTAATAAATTGCCTTGTTGATCATACTCTTCCCGTTGAATTACGCGCATTTCATAAAATAAGCTGCGCAACTTCCCTTGAAACTCGGGAGGTAAACTTAAAGTATACTCAACAATATTACTGGCTAAACGTTCAGTTAATGCCTGAAAAAGCAGATCGATACCCTGCCCTTCCATTGCGGAAACCCAAACTCGCTGAGGAACTCCCTCATCATCTCTTTCAATTCCAGGAGCCCTGTTCTCCATACTGTCGATTTTATTCATAATAACTAATGAAGGCACTTCATCAGCATCAATTTCAATCAACACTTCCTGAACAGCATCAATATTCTCACGAAAACGCTCATCACTGGCATCAACAACATGTAACAAAATGTCAGCATCTTTTGTTTCTTGTAACGTTGCTTTAAAAGCAGCAACAAGATCATGAGGTAAATGACGAATGAATCCAACAGTATCAGCTAAGATTGCTGGCCCCACTTCATCAAGATCGATTTTTCTTAATGTTGGATCTAAGGTTGCAAATAACTGGTCTGCTGCATAAACCCCCGCTTCAGTAATCCGGTTAAATAACGTCGATTTACCTGCGTTGGTGTATCCGACTAAAGACACAGTTGGTATTTCAGCTCGATTTCTTGCTCTTCGTCCCTGCTCGCGCTGTTTAGATACTTTTTCTAAACGACGTAAAATCGTTTTAATTCTTTCACGCAATAACCGTCGGTCAGTTTCCAACTGAGTTTCCCCAGGTCCCCTCAGGCCAATCCCACCTTTTTGTCGTTCAAGGTGCGTCCAACCACGAACAAGACGAGTAGATAAATGACGCAACTGCGCCAACTCTACCTGTAACTTACCTTCGTGAGTTCTCGCTCGCTGAGCAAAGATGTCCAGGATCAATCCGGTACGATCAATCACCCGACACTGACACAACATTTCTAAGTTGCGTTCCTGGGCTGGAGAAAGGGCATGGTTAAAGATCACGACATCAGCATCTTCATACTGAACTGCCCGTGCAATCTCCTGAGCTTTACCCTCACCGACATAATATTTGGGATGAGGGGATTGGCGACTACCAGTAATTACCTGTAAAGCCTCAACCCCGGCGGAAGACACTAACATCTCGCATTCGCGCAGATCTTCCCACTCCCCCTCTTGCGTGAAGTTGATATGAACAAGAACGGCTCGCTCGCCGGCTTCGTAACGGTCAAACAAGCAATCAACTCCTTACTTTTCGTTTATTTATAATACAGAATTACTCTTCTTTATCTGAAGAACGTTCTGAAGATGGTTTTTCAGCACTGTGATGGCTCACTGCTCTTGCAGGAACAACAGTCGAAATCGCATGCTTATAAACCATTTGGTTTACAGTGTTTTTCAGTAGGATCACAAACTGATCAAAAGATTCAATCTGACCTTGTAACTTAATACCGTTAACAAGATAAATAGAAACCGGAATACGCTCGCGACGTAGTGCATTTAAGAATGGATCTTGTAGAGATTGCCCCTTAGCCATTTTTATTTTCCTTATTTTGTATTTGTATAATTATTTAGCTATTGGTGCACTAGCATGTGCGACTTTTGCATCTGAGCTAAATCTAAAAAATATACCTGATTAAATCTGTTATGGCGGTTAAATAACCAAAATTCAAGTGACAGATCCATCACAGAGTATTTCACGCAAAAGCGATCACATTATACACAGCGAATGAGTTAAGATGCTATGGTATTTGCAACTATCTCAAATGCTTGTTCAATGTTTTCACTATCCAACCAAGTCAAATCACTCCAACTTCGTAACCAAGTGATTTGTCTCTTGGCCAATTGACGGGTGGCACAAACTCCACGGAAAACCGCTTCGTCGAGTGTTCCATTCCCCTCAAAATAGTCCCACATCTGCCGATATCCAACACAGCGTATCGATGGTAAATCCTTATGAAGATCTCCCCTTGAGTACAACTGCCTCACTTCATCTTCAAATCCGGCATCCATCATTTTAGAGAACCTGAGTTCAATCCGGCGATGTAGTTCTGCCCTTTCCCTGGGAGCTATAGCAAACTGCTTCACATTAAATGGAAGAGGTTCACCTTTAATTTCAGTTAGCTCTGTTAAAGTTTTACCTGAAATTCGAAAAATTTCCAATGCCCTAGATAATCTTTGTGGATCATTAGGGTGAATTCGTTGTGCCGAAACAGGATCAATCTCCTTTAGTTTATCGTGCAAGAAATCCCATCCAAGAGTCAATGCTTCTTGTTCAATTTGTTGCCTAATTGTGGGATCTGCCGCAGGTAATGGAGAAAGACCTTCCAATAATGCTTTGAAATACAGCATTGTCCCCCCCACAAGCAGCGGGATCTTGCCTTCTTTCACAATAGCATCCATTTCATTTAATGCATCACGTCTGAAATCTGCAGCAGAATAAGATTCACTCGGATCAAGAATATCAATCAGACGATGCGGAGCCAGATTTAATTCTTCTGCTGTTGGCTTTGCGGTGCCAATATTCATCCCTTTATATATTAGAGCAGAATCCACACTAATAATTTCTACCGGAAATTTCTGTCTTAATCTAATAGCGAGATCTGTTTTACCCGAGGCTGTCGGTCCCATTAAAAATAACGCTAAAGGGAGTTCTTTTTTCATGAATGTAAGGCTTTAATTGTTGGAGAAAAATCAACTGGAAGAACCAGACTTTTATCATCTAAAGGCAATTCGTTTTGCCACAAATTTTCCAGTTCAGAAATAAGTTGAATTGCTTCTGATAAAGTATAGCTACGTTTACTCTCTTGTTCCGAGTAATGAATATAATCTGCCAGCCAGTTAGCCAGAGTTACCCGACCTTCCGAACTTTCAGGCGAGAGATATTTAGCCGCATAAGATAACAGATCTGAAATTATTTTTTGCAAATTTTGTTGCCGTAAGGGCTGAGGTACGCCCATAACAACAATATTATCTGGTTTTCTGATAGTTAACTGAATACCTAATGAAGAGAGAACCTGTACCCAACTATCTACAGAACTCAGCCATTCTTTATCAAGTTTAATGCATAGAGGTACAAGTAACGGCTGACTTTTCAGGCTCTGGCGACTGGGATCCAGTTGTTTTCTTAATTTCAATAACTGTGCTTTTTCCAGCGATAACAGATAACTATTACCACTTTCTACCATTAACACATATTGGTTTTGCACAATAGCAGCCGCTTTGCCTAATTGAGTTGGAATTTGCTGATTGCTGTTTTCCGAAATTTCAATTTTCTCATCAGAATAAATGCTGTTACATACAGGAACAGATTCAGGACTAGGTACAGTTTCCATCAACTGAGAATACGCAGCGACTTCTTTTCTTGATGGTGAACCAGAACCTTTTCTTTCCTCTCGATGTTTTGTCCCCGCCGAAGAACGCTGTGGCTCAGTTTGTTGCCATTTATTTTGTGTATTTCTATGTATGGAATCGTAATCAGTTTTTCCCGGATAGGACGGTGTATTATCAAATGATTTTGGCTGCTCATTAACACTCATCACAGTTGAATCAACATCACTCTCCTGATTTTCATAATGGAAAGCAGATTCACTGATCATAGGTGCATCAACATAGTGACTTTCCGCTAAAGCACTGGCAATAGCCTGATAGATAAAATCATGTACCAGTCTTGCCTGATGGAAACGCACCTCATGTTTTGCCGGATGAACATTTACATCCACTTGATGAGGATCTAATTCAATAAACAGCACATAAGCAGCGTATTGCTCTGGAGCCAGACTTCCTTCATAACTCTGCCGAATCGCGTGATTAATAAGTTTATCTTTCATCATGCGGCCATTCACATAACAATACTGAAGATCATTCTGTGAACGTGCGCCTTCAGGAGACGTTATCCAGCCAAATAATTTCAAGCCATTATTCTCAAGCTCTATCTGCAACATATGTTTGACAAAAGCAGAACCACATACAGCTGATAAACGTTTTTCTTTTTGGGTAGCAGACTCGCCGGGGCGATACTGACGAATCACTTTTCCATTGTGTTTCAAAATAATAAAAACATCGAAACGACTTAAAGCAATACGTTTCAGTAATTCATCAATATGGGTAAATTCTGTTTTTTCAGTTCGTAGAAACTTTCTTCGTGCTGGCGTATTAAAAAACAGATCAAGCACCTCAACCGTGGTTCCGATAGGATGAGCCGCAGGTTGGAGCTTAACTTCCATATCTCTGCCTTCGCTATGAGCCAGCCAGGCCTCTTCCTGTGTTGCTGGGCGGGAAGTCAAAGAAAGTCGTGATACAGAACTGATACTGGCTAATGCTTCACCACGAAACCCCAGACTAATGATGGCTTCCAGATCATCGAGTGTATGTATTTTGGATGTCGCATGACGACTCAATGCTAAGGTAAGTTCATCTTTGGGGATGCCCTGACCATTGTCTCTGACCCGAATCAGTTTGGCGCCACCTTTTTCAATATCAATTTCAATCCGGGTAGCTCCAGAATCAAGGCTGTTTTCCACCAGCTCTTTCACCACTGATGCGGGCCTTTCGACCACTTCACCAGCCGCAATCTGGTTTGCTAATCGCGCCGGAAGTATCTGTATTGTCATCGGTTTACCTATTCGGAATCATCAACACTTGTCCAACCCGAAGAGAATCAGATTTTAATTGATTAACATTACGTAAATTATCGACGCTAACCTGATATTGACTAGCGATCTTGCCTAAGTACTCACCACGGGTAACAGTATGTTTTCGTACTGGCTTATCCTTTAACGTCACCGTAATCTTTAATGTCTGCCCCACTCTTAATGTATTTGAAGACAAGTGGTTTTCTCGTTTAATCGAATCGACAGAGACTTTGTATTTACTGGCAATTAAACCTAAATATTCCCCTCTCGCCACTTGATGCGAGATAGTCTCGGTTTCGACAGGGTTCTTAATGATTGGCATACTAACTGCGGACTGATTACCAGGAATAATCAATATTTGCCCAACACGCAAACTGGTCGATTTGAGGCTATTTGCCGACATCAATGAATTAACTGTCACACCATATTTATTGGCGATTAAAGAAAGATATTCTCCGGAATGAACTTTATGCTTTTTGGCTTTTTTCCGACTCGCAATCAAGGTTCCTTCAGGTGGATTATCATTGAAATATTCAGCAATCGCTTTGGATAATGCGCGAGCGATTTTATCCTGATGGGTTCTCTGGAATAATAACTTCTCTTCATAAGGATTCGAAATAAACCCAGTTTCCACCAGTACAGATGGGATATCCGGTGATTTTAAAACAGCAAGGCTTGCATTGACCGGTTTCGTTTTATGCATACGCGCAACTTTTCTCAACTCCCCGATCATATCAGTTGCCACTTTGTAGCCTTCCTTTTGCGAATGACTAAACTGCAAATCCAATAATGTCTGACTGATATTTTTATCGTCATTATTCTTCGCCAGCACCTGACCGGCACCGCCCAGTAACTCCGACTGACGTTCACTATCTTCAACCCACTTAGCAATTTCCGTATTGGCCCGGCGGGTATTTAAAACAAAAATAGAGGCGCCTCTGGGCTGTGGAGTCTTAAAAGCATCAGCGTGGATAGACACCAGTAAATGAGCTTTGTTTTTACGTGCAATTTCAGAACGCTTGTTTAAATTGACAAAATAATCGCCCCGGCGGGTCAGTACTGCTTTCATACCAGGAATAGCATCAATTTGCGCTTCTAGTTTTTTAGCAATACTGATAGTTACATTCTTTTCGTAAAGTCCATCGGGTCCAATTGAACCGGGATCTTCACCACCATGCCCCGCATCAATTGCAACTACAATGTCACTATTACCATAAAACTGAGAAGCATCCCTCGCGATAGATTTGGGAGGAATGGTCTTATTCTGAGCAGACTTAGCTGCGGATGTGTCCTGAGTATGAACTGAACCATCATGAGGTAAATCGACAACTAAACGATTTCCATATTCCCCCTTTGGAGTGGGCGCTAACGTAAAAAGTTCTGGCGTAGATTTCTTTTTTAATTCAAAGACTAATCTATAGGTTCCTTTTTCCGGAGCAGAACTTTTTCTGATTTTATTTAAAACAGGACTCTTATGAACCGATACAGGTAGCTTAGCGCTTAGTGTTGTATCTTTTAAATCAACAACTAAACGCTCCGGATTAGACAAGGTAAAATAGGTAAAATGAGCTTCTGAAGACAGATCCATCACGACCCGGGTTTCATCTGGTGATGGCCATACTCTGAAACTTTTTAATGCATTAGCGTATGCTGCAGAACACGTCACAAGTCCTGACAATAATACCCAACAGACAATACGACATTTAAATCCAAGGCATTTAAAAAAACTCATAACTCCAACTGACTCAATAATTGATTCCCATATTCCGAGTTTCCAGATAACTCAACGATTCGTTGCTCCCCATCGTAACGGATATTGATGTTAACGTCACATTCAGGCAGTAACCCTATACCTTTTTCAGGCCACTCGACTAAACAAATAGCATCGGGTGTAAAATAATCTCTGATCCCCATGAACTCTAACTCCTCAGGATCAGCCAGCCGATACAGATCAAAATGATAAACATGCCAGTCTTTTAAATCATATGGTTCCACCAACGTATAAGTTGGACTTTTCACATTACCTTCATGACCTAACGAGCGGATGAAACCACGACTAAATGTTGTTTTTCCCGCACCAAGATCTCCATGAAGATAAATAGTTGTCTGCTCAGAACAAAGTCCGGATAAAACCTGACCTAATTTGACTGTTTCGGCTTCATTTTTTAAACGAAATGATTTTTTCATAACGAACTATTTCTCTTGCAGATAACGATATATGTAAACTTGAAAATCAAATAGTAAACTGTGATTGATTTGAGACACAAGTACTGTAGTGTAAGTGATCCTACAAATGTATTCATTAGATCAATTAGCATCTAAGATCATTTTACCTTTTCCGGCGTAGATCCTACACTTAAGATCCGTTAAAATCTCGCCCCCGTATATTACCTAAGATTCCACATGGATTATCAAGAACTCGCAAACAAAATCAAAATTTGGGCACATGAGCTTGGTTTCGATAAAGTTGGAATTGCAGATGTGGATCTTAGTGAACACGAACATGAACTCCAAAGATGGCTCGATGCCGGATATCATGGCGATATGGACTGGATGGCCCGTCATGGCATGATGAGAGCTCGTCCAAACGAATTACTTCCCGGAACCGTCAGGATCATTAGTGCTCGTATGCATTATTTACCTGAACATGCCCAATTTGCTTCGACACTGAATAATCCTAATCTGGGTTATATCAGTCGTTATGCAATGGGACGTGACTATCATAAAGTCGTCAGAAACCAGTTAAAAAAACTGGGAGAAAAAATACAGTCTGAAGTAGAAGGACTGCAGTTCAGGCCATTTGTTGACTCTGCCCCCATTCTGGAAAGACCTCTGGCACAAAATGCTGGATTAGGCTGGACAGGCAAGCACTCCCTTATTCTGGATCAGGAGGTCGGTTCCTGGTTCTTTCTGGGTGAACTTCTGGTTGATATACCGTTACCAATAGATAATCCAAGCACTAATCAATGTGGCAACTGTAAAGCCTGCATCACCTCATGCCCAACAAACGCCATTCTTGCCGATGGTGTCATTGATGCCCGAAAATGCATTTCCTACCTCACTATAGAATATTCCGGCATTATTCCTGAGGAATACAGGAAAGCGATAGGCAATCGAATTTATGGCTGTGATGACTGTCAGCTAGTCTGTCCGTGGAACAGAAATGCTCCTCTGACTGAACAACGTGATTTTGAACGTCGTCCGATTTTTAATAATTCTGAACTAACCACACTATTTTCCTGGGATGAAAAAACCTTTCAGAAAAATTTAGAAGGTTCCCCTATCAGACGAATTGGTCATGAACAATGGTTAAGAAATATTAGTATTGCCATGGGAAATGCCCCATATTCGACTAGTATTATTACAGCATTGGAAATGAGAAAGGATTTTTCACCTCTGCTGGATGTCCATATTGATTGGGCGTTAGAACAGCAAAAGAACAAAATCCATGCATCATCAAGACAACATGCACGCCTTATAAGGATTATAGAAAAAGGGATTCCAAGAGACGCTTAATAGTGAGATTTTAGTTTGCAATTTGATTTTTAAATCAAAATAAATCATATGTGGAAAAACTTTTTGCATATTCCATATTAGATAATAAAAAGAAAAGTTAATCACATCTACTCGCCATGATTACGATCAATTTATTACGAAGTCAAGATCAAAATAGTGCTAAACAGATCATACAAGTTTTGACTAAATCACCTTTATAAACAATAAGTTAAAACCATTAAATATATCTAGCTGCAAAGGCTTGATTTCACAAGATCTTTTACTTTATCGCATATTCTTATTCAAAATTACAGATTAATAACAGACTTATCCACAACAATATGACTGTGGATAAGTCTGTTAATGAATAATTTAAACATAGCTGGAAGGCTGAAGAATCAACGTCTACGTTGTGAATATATTAATACCAAATGCTATCTGGTATTTTTTAAGAATCGTAACGGAGATTGCGTTACTAAATAATGAAATGATGCTTCTCAGCATTACAGAAAGAGCGATGAAATTGGTTGCGGGGGCCGGATTTGAACCAACGACCTTCGGGTTATGAGCCCGACGAGCTACCAAGCTGCTCCACCCCGCGTCCATGTAAGTATGATTTCTATAAATCTTACTTTTTAAACTGGAGCGACACACGAGGTTCGAACTCGTGACCTCAACCTTGGCAAGGTTGCGCTCTACCAACTGAGCTAGTGTCGCATTTGCGGACGAACATGAAATCTCATGTTGTCAAAATAAATTGGTTGCGGGGGCCGGATTTGAACCAACGACCTTCGGGTTATGAGCCCGACGAGCTACCAAGCTGCTCCACCCCGCGTCCATGTAAGTATGATTTCTATAAATCTTACTTTTTAAACTGGAGCGACACACGAGGTTCGAACTCGTGACCTCAACCTTGGCAAGGTTGCGCTCTACCAACTGAGCTAGTGTCGCATTGCGGACGAACATGAATTTATCATGCTGCCTAAATAAATTGGTTGCGGGGGCCGGATTTGAACCAACGACCTTCGGGTTATGAGCCCGACGAGCTACCAAGCTGCTCCACCCCGCGTCCATGTAAGATACGGTTTTATATAAACCTTATCTTTTAAAACTGGAGCGACACACGAGGTTCGAACTCGTGACCTCAACCTTGGCAAGGTTGCGCTCTACCAACTGAGCTAGTGTCGCATCAATGCTCTGCAATTTGCTTTGCACCGTTTAGGGCTGCGAATTATAAGAGCATTTTTGTGTGATGCAAGTCTTTCTTTAAAAAAAATGCATTTTTTTATTTATTCGAATAAAAAACAACCAAAAAAAATCAAATAGAATAAATAATGTACAGTTTTTTAGCTAAATCTTGAAAATTGTGTCCCGGTAATAACGTAATTCCGCTATCGATTCACGAATGTCATCCAAAGCTAAATGGCTTCCCTGTTTAGAAAATCCATCCAATATTTTTGGACTCCAGCGACGAGTCAGCTCTTTCAGGGTACTCACGTCTAAATAGCGATAGTGGAAATAATCTTCAAGCTCTGGCATGTACTTCACCAGAAAACGGCGATCCTGACCAATACTGTTACCACAAATAGGAGATTTACCTTTAGGAACCCAATGACTCAAAAACTCCAGCGTTTGTCTGACTGCTTCATTTTCATCAATCTGACTTTCTTTCACTCGCTTAACCAGCCCGCTATTGGTATGAGTATTTGTGCACCACTCATCCATTTTCTGCAGCTCATCTTCAGGCTGATAAACAGCGAGTACTGGTCCTTCAGCAAGAATGTTAAGTTCGCTATCAGTGACAATGGTGGCTATCTCAATGATTTTATGAATTTCAGGGTCTAATCCCGTCATTTCTAAATCAATCCAGATAAGATTTTGATCGTTAGAAGACATGAGCTTACCTATACTTTAAAAATAAACACGGTACTATACCGCAAATTTCTATAAACAAGATACCTCTGGTACACTGGCGCATCAAATGCACAACAGTGATGTATCGTTTATTTTCGATAATTCATTTTAAAAGAATTTTATTGTGGCAAAGAAAAAAAAACTGACAAAAGGTCAGGTTCGCCGTGTCAGGCATAACCAAAGTAAACGCCTGAAACAGGAACAACTTCCTGAGTGGGATGATTCCATGCTCGGAAATACCCAAAGCGGACTAGTGATTACCCGTTTTGGACAGCATGCTGACATTGAAGATTCAGAAACAGGAACGATTCATCGTTGTAATTTACGACGCAGTATTGAAACGTTAGTCTCTGGTGACAAAGTCGTCTGGCGTGCAGGTATAGAAGCAATGGCCGGAATTTCTGGCGTCGTCGAGGCCGTTGAACCAAGAAGCTCTGTCTTAACCCGTCCCGATTATTACGACGGTTTAAAACCGGTTGCGGCTAACGTTGACCAAATGATCATTGTGTCATCAGTTGTTCCTGAGTTGTCACTCAATATTATCGATCGATATCTAATTGTTTCTGAACTTCTGGATATTAAGCCTCTCTTGTTACTGAATAAAGTCGATTTGCTTGATGATGAATTAAGAGCTCAGTATCAGGAATGGTTTGAAATTTACACCCGACTCGGCTATCCGGTGCTTTTTGTCAGTCGGGAAACCAAAGAAGGTATTGAAGAGCTGGAATCTCTTTTGAAAGACAAAGTGAACGTTTTTGTCGGTCAGTCAGGTGTTGGCAAATCAAGCCTGGTTAATGCTATTTTGCCTGATTTAGAAGAAGAAATTGAAGAAGGTGAAGTGTCCCGTACATCAGGGCTTGGTCAACATACGACAACAGCAGCTAAGCTATATCATTTACCCACTGGCGGCGATTTAATTGATTCTCCGGGAGTACGTGAATTTGGCCTCTGGCATTTAACTCCGGAAGAAATCACCAACTCATATATTGAATTCAGACCTTACTTAAACGGATGTAAATTCAGAGATTGCAAGCACTTAGACGATCCAGGCTGTATCATCCGAGAAGCGGTTGAAAATGGTGAAATCAGCAAGATTCGTTTTGAAAATTACCATCGAATTCTAGAAAGTATGACCGAAAATAAAGCGAATCGGCAATATTCAAAGAATAAGAAACAAGATTTGTAATTATTGCTTTAAACAAGTAAATTCTGCCGAACTTTTCAAGCGCTTCCCATTTTGCGCCTGACACCAACATTAATGACGATTTGGACTTAATGACTATGGATAAATTAAAAATTGGCCTGCAATACTGGCTGCCGAAGCATGCCCTAACCAGATTGGTTGGAAAGTTAGCAGCAGCAAAAGCGGGCAAACTGACCACTGCTGTTATCAAACTGTTCATTAAACAATATAAAGTTAATATGAATGAGGCTCTTAACCCGGATCCGGCATCATATTCGACATTTAATGACTTTTTCACTCGCGAGCTTAAAATTGGTGCCAGACCTATTGCTGAGGGTGAACACACTCTGGTACATCCTGCTGATGGAGCAGTCAGTCAGTTTGGTCCGATTATTGATGGCTCCCTGATCCAGGCAAAAGGACATACCTATACAGCACTGGAATTATTGGGAGGTGATGAAACTCTAGCAAAGCAATTCACCGATGGTGGATTTGCAACAATTTATCTTTCACCAAAAGATTATCACCGGGTTCATATGCCATGTGACGGCACACTGCGTGAAATGATCTATATTCCCGGCGACTTATTTTCTGTCAATCCGCTAACCGCGCGTAATGTTCCCAACTTATTTGCACGTAATGAGCGTGTGGTCTGCATCTTTGATACTGCTTTTGGACCTATGGCTCAGGTTCTTGTCGGAGCAACCATAGTAGGCAGTATTGACGTTGTCTGGGCAGGAACTATTACTCCGCCGACAGGAAACGTTATCCATCGCTGGAACTACCATCAGGCAGGCCACAAGGCGATTCATCTGCAGAAAGGCGAAGAAATGGGCCGCTTTAAACTTGGGTCAACCGTGATTAATTTATTCGCCAAAGAGCAAATTCGCTTTGACGACACCATGAATGTTGAACGTCTGACGGTCATGGGAACCCCCTACGCTCACAAAGCCTGATCATCTCTTTCTGTATAGTGGCCTTTTCAACACTGGCCACTTATTTCTTTCTCTATCCAATACCTTAATAATTCTCACTCTTTTCTGAACAAATAATCGACAAAAACCGCTGACGGACTCTCAAAATCGCACAGTTATCCATTACAAATACACTGACTCAAGTTAGATTTAAGGGTAAGGATCCTAAAATGAGAGCGTAGGCAATGCCCAAACTATCAGTAAATCAACTTATCAAGCTTGTACTTTGTTTTCTCCCTCCCCTTATTCTTTTATCCATGCCCATTGATAGTATTCCTATTCCGGATCTCACCCTGATACAGCACCGACTACTCGCGATTTTCTTGTTAGCGGCACTACTTTGGGTATTGGAACCCGTGCCGGTATTTGCAACATCGATACTCATTATTGCTTTAGAAGTAATTATGATTTCCAACAAAGGCCTACACTGGTTTAGAAATCCGCCAGAAGGACATAGATTTGGCGAGCTGATCAAATATACCGATATCTTTGGCGCGTTTTCTTCACCGATTATTATCTTGTTTATGGGCGGATTCGCCCTTGCCATTGCCGCAACAAAATATGAACTCGATAACAACCTGGCACGCGTATTACTAAAACCTTTTGGTCACCAACCTAAATTTATTATGCTTGGCCTGATGGTTATTACTGCTTGTTTTTCAATGTTTATGTCAAACACAGCAACCACAGTAATGATGCTTGCCCTGCTCGGTCCTATCATTGCGTCTACAAGCAGAGAAGATAAAGGAATTAAAGCATTAGTTCTCTGTATTCCGATTGCTGCAAATACTGGTGGTATTGCAACGCCAATCGGTACGCCCCCCAATGCCATTGCACTCCAATATCTGACCGGTGAAAACAGTATCAGCTTCTTGAAATGGATGATGATGGGGTTACCTTTCGTGTTAATTCAGTTAACCATTGCCTGGTTCCTGCTGCAAAAACTGTTTCCCTCACGCGAAAAAAGTATCACCTTAAATCTTACTGGTGGTTTTGGTAAAAGCTGGCGAGCTATCACTGTTTATATTACGTTTGCATTAACTATCGTTCTCTGGATGACCACATCCCTGCATGGTATGAATACCTATGTAGTTTCCATCATTCCACTGGCTGTGTTTACTTTGACGGGAATCATGGGGAAAGAAGAACTCAAACAAATTAACTGGGATGTGCTCTGGCTGGTTGCCGGCGGTATTGCGATCGGTATCGGGTTGGAAAAAACCGGACTCGCTTCAGCAATGGCTCACGCTATCAACTATGAATCTCTTTCTCCTATCCTTATTGTGATAACACTGTCTTTGGTCTGCTGGCTTATGGCTAACTTTATGTCCAATACTGCAACAGCAAACTTACTGATGCCAATCGCTGCGGCAATTGGTACCTCTATGACAAGTTTGAGTCAGGTTGGCGGATTACAGGGACTGTTAGTTGTTGTCGCATTTTCAGCTTCTCTGGGTATGATTTTGCCCGTATCCACCCCGCCCAATTCACTGGCCTATTCAACCGGACTTATCGATAGTAAAGATATGGCTAAAATGGGAGTGATTATGGGAGTTATCGGGCTGTTTATTGTTTACTTAGCATCCTGGCTGATTTTTTAAAGTTCTATAAAAACACAAAAAACTTTGTTTTCACCGCCCTTTAGTGCATAGTTTTCTCCAGAGTTTTCAATCCACATAAGGAGATGTGCGTGGGCTACGAATGGCTGGCTTTGGCTGCGGCCTTTTTATGGGCTATTGGTAGTATTTTGTCTGTTGAACCAGCTAAGTACTTAGGCACATTTTCTTACAGCCGCTGGCGAATGGGATGCACATCCACAACTTTAGCATTAATCGCTTTATTCACTGGAGGTTGGAATACCATCAACAGTGAGCATGTTTTCCCTATGATGCTTTCTGGTTTCGTCGGAATTTTCATCGGCGATACTGCTTTGTTTGCCTGCTTCAACCGTATGGGGCCAAGACAGGCTGGCCTGTTATTTTCCTGTCATGCGGTTTTTTCCGCCATTCTCGGATATTTTCTGTTTAATGAAACGATGACAACGAATGAACTGCTGGGTGCTACTTTAGTTTTTTCTGGTGTCGTTACCGCCATATTTTTTCGTAAAAAAGGAACGGAACATCAACTTGATGCGTTATCAGGAAGTTTATGGGTCGGTATTTCACTCGGGCTGATTGCCGCATTATGTCAGGCATTAGGCGGCATTATCGCCAAACCGGTTATGATAACCAGTGCCGATCCAATTGCAGCATCCGCGCTTAGAATGATTGCTGCTTTTCTGGCGCATATGTTGTTATTTGTCAGTCGGACTCGCATTGCTAAAAGCAGTAAATCGATAAATCTGAGAATATTCTCTCTCACATTTATCAATGCCTTCTTAGCAATGGTCATGGGTATGACCTTTATTCTTTATGCTTTACATGATGGTAATGTCGGTATGGTTGCTTTGCTCTCTTCTACGACACCGATAATGCTCCTGCCGATACTTTGGATCTACAGTGGGCAAAAACCGAACAGATATGCCTGGGCTGGAGCAATAGTTGCAGTCATGGGCACAGGCGTTTTAGTATACTAAGCACATTAATACTATTATAAAGACAATAATGATAGGTTTTACTTATCTTTATTGATAGGAAGAATCATTGATCTTAATCTTCTAGACACAATGCAATGTGTAGTAAAATTACTCTAATTCGATTATTTAGTTACTTAACATTTGACGAGGTCTAACTATGTCAGCGAAGAAGCCAATGGCTTTAGTGATCCTGGACGGGTGGGGTTACCGTACGGACGACAACGATAACGCAATTAACAATGCAAATACTCCAGTATTAGACGGATTAGTCGCGAACAACCCAAATACGCTTATTTCAGCTTCTGGTCTTGATGTAGGTTTACCTGATGGTCAAATGGGTAACTCAGAAGTAGGTCACACCAATATTGGTGCAGGTCGAGTGGTTTATCAGGACTTAACTCGCATAACCAAAGCAATTGCTGATGGTGAATTCCAGACTAATCCAACGATTGCCAATGCAATGGATAAAGCAATCAAAGCGGGAAAAGCTGTTCACATCATGGGCTTAATGTCTCCAGGTGGCGTTCACTCTCACGAAGATCACATCTATGCGGCTGTTGAAATGGCTGCTGCACGCGGTGCTGAAAAAATCTTCCTACACTGCTTCTTAGACGGACGTGATACTCCGCCACGCAGTGCTGAAGGCTCTCTAAAACGTTTTTCAGACCTATTTGCAAAACTGGGTAAAGGTCGTATTGCATCTTTAGTTGGTCGTTACTACGCAATGGACCGTGATAACAACTGGGATCGCGTTCAGGAAGCTTATGACCTGATCACTGAGGCGAAAGGTGCACATACTTACGATTCTGCGGTAGCAGGTCTTGAAGCAGCCTATGCTCGTGATGAAAATGATGAATTCGTAAAAGCAACTATCATCCAGGCAGAAGGTGAAGTATCTTCAGCAATGGAAGATGGCGATGCATTGATTTTCATGAACTACCGTGCTGACCGTGCTCGTGAAATTACCCGTACTTTCGTTCCTTCATTTGACGGTTTCACCCGTGAAACATTCCCTGCAATTGACTTCGTTATGCTGACTCAGTATGCGGCAGATATTCCTCTGCTTTGTGCATTCCCACCAGCATCTCTGGACAACACTTACGGTGAATGGTTAGCAAAAGCAGGTAAAACCCAGCTTCGTATTTCAGAAACAGAAAAATACGCACACGTTACTTTCTTCTTTAACGGCGGTATAGAAACTGAATTTGAAGGCGAAGATCGTCAAATCGTTGCTTCGCCAAAAGTTGCAACTTACGATCTACAACCTGAAATGAGTTCTACAGAACTGACTGATAAACTGGTTGCAGCTATCGAATCTGGTAAATACGACGCTATTATCTGTAACTACCCAAATGGCGATATGGTTGGTCACACGGGTGTTTATGATGCAGCAGTTAAAGCATGTGAAGCCGTAGATACTTGTGTTGGTCGCATCGTTGAAGCAATTAAGAAAGTTGATGGTCAACTACTGATCACAGCAGACCACGGTAATGCTGAAATGATGGTTAACCCAGAAACTGGCGGTATCCATACAGCTCATACTAACTTACCAGTGCCTCTAATTTATGTTGGTAACAAAGACATCACTCTTAAAGATGGTGGCAAACTATCTGATCTAGCGCCAACAATGCTAGCGCTAACTGATCAGGAAATCCCTGCTGAAATGTCTGGTAACGTTCTTTTCTAAAAAGACAAACCATAATCTGATTGTGAAAAGCTCCGTTAATTCGGAGCTTTTTTATAATTATTTGTTAGAAAAGTTAGAAAATCGCGATTTTTGCTATTTCAATATCATTGTTATACTCGGTTTCTGTATACTGGTTATCACTCTGATAAAAAGTTGAACTCCACAAACATAAGCCTTTAATAATGAAAAGCAAATTAACTCTATCAACGATTCTTTTTGTGTTTGTTCCTTTTATTCTTAGCTGTATGGCAATTTCGTCTGCATTTGCATCAAGTCAGCAGGAATTAAAAGGAGTTTCAACGGAAATTTCCCGTCAAAAAAACACTCTGGCACAACAAAGTAATAAGCTGGATAAACTGCAAAACGAATTAAAACAGCAAGAGTTAAATATTTCTTCCTTGGAAAAAGAAATTACACAAACGAAGCGTAAACTGGCAACGGCTAATGCCAACATCAAAAACTTAGAATTAAAGATTTCTGCTCTGGAGCGACAAAAGAGCCAGCAGTCCGATAAATTAAAACAGCTTCTTCATACTTACTATATTACTCAACATAGTCACTCAGCCGATAACTTATTAAAAGATAACAATAATGAAGACCGAATCAGCCAATATTTTCAGCATTTAGCGCAAGCCAGATCGGACATGATTGCTCAGTTGGAAAACACAACTGAACAATTAAAAGAACATGAAGAAAAAATGAACCAGGAGAAACAACAAATACAATCATTACTTAAAGATCAAACGGACAAAAGAGACAATCTGCAAACGGTTCAAAACCGACGCCAGACAACAGTGAAGAAAATCCGTTCTGATATTTCAAGTGATAAAGTATACCTGACTGAACTGCAGAGAAATGAATCCCGCCTTAAAGCAGAAATAGCAAAAGCCGTGAAGCGAAATACTGTTTCAATGGATGGGATTGCTCAACAACGGCATAAACTTCCGTGGCCACTGAAAGGAAGAATACTGCATCGGTTTGGCAGCCACCAGACCGGACAAATCAGCTGGAAGGGCATTGTCATCGATGCAAATTATGGTCAAACTGTTAAAGCTGTTTATTCTGGGCGTGTTGTTTTTTCAGAATATTTAAGAGGATATGGTTTAGTAATTTTACTGGATCACGGCAAAGGCGATATGACACTTTACGGCTTTAATCAGTCACTACTGAAAAAAGAAGGGGATAAAGTTCTGGCAGGAGAAACCATAGCGCTGGCAGGAGACACCGGAGGACAATCTGAACCATCTCTTTACTTTGAGGTCAGACGTAACAGCCGTGCAGAAAATCCGTTAAACTGGCTAAATTAACTAGCCAGTTATACAGGTTTCAGGTTTCAGGAATGATGGTATGCCCGTGAAAGGTCATGCACCGCATCAACAAACACCCCAGCATTTTCAGGTGGAACATCAAGATGAATTCCATGCCCAAGATTAAATACATGCCCTGATTTTGTATGACCAAAACCAGCCAAAATACGTCCGACTTCTTCGCGTATCCGTTCGGGTGCTGCGTACAATATTGATGGATCCATATTTCCCTGCAGGGCAACCTTATCACCAACCCGTGCTTTTGCATCTTCAATATCAATCGTCCAGTCAAGGCCAACCGCATCACAACCAGTATTGGCAATACTTTCCAGCCACATACCACCATTTTTAGTAAACAGGGTTACAGGTACTTTTCTGCCTTCACTTTCTCGGATCAGACCAGCAACGATTTTATGCATATACTGCAATGAAAAATCGTTATAATCGCGTGGAGTCAGTACCCCGCCCCAGGTATCAAACAGCATAATGGACTGAGCACCGGCTTTAATCTGACCATTTAAATAAACAATGACACTGTCTGCCAGTTTATCCAATAATGTATGAAGAAGTGTTGGTTCGGCATACATCATCTGCTTAATTTTTGTGAAAGCTTTCGAACTTCCACCTTCCACCATATAGGTGGCTAACGTCCATGGACTACCTGAAAAGCCAATCAGAGGAACCTCACCATTAAGATCCTTTCGGATTTGACGTACAGCATCCATCACATAGCGTAATTCACCTTCCGGATCCGGAACACCTATTTTTTTTACATCAGCAGATGATCGAACCGAATGAGTAAATTTAGGCCCTTCTCCAGCTTCAAAATATAATCCTAATCCCATGGCATCCGGAATAGTCAAAATATCAGAAAACAATATTGCTGCATCAAGATTAAAACGTCTTAAGGGTTGAAGTGTGACTTCTGAAGCAAGCTCGGGATTTCGGCATAACGACATAAAATCCCCAGCCTGAGAGCGCGTCTTCCTATATTCAGGTAAATAACGTCCCGCCTGGCGCATCATCCAGACAGGCGTGTAATCTACCGGCTCTTTTAACAAAGCACGCAGATAATTATCGTTCTTTAACTCGGTCATAATTCTTCCAGTTGGGCTGACTTATTTTATTTATTATTTATTGTTGTATTTTAACATTGAAGATGAAGAATCGCGCTTAATATTGGCAACAGTTTCCTCTATTAAAGCTCGGGCAATCGTCCCGACCGGCGCTAAATTCGGCATATCGGTTATGTCAAACCACTGTGCATCGCTCAATTCGCTATAGTCCGGTTTTATTGCTCCGGATTCATAATCCGCCATAAATCCAACCATCATGCTCGTAGGAAATGCCCATGGCTGGCTGCCGAAATAACGAATATTTGTTACTTTAATCCCTGTTTCTTCGAATATTTCTCGGCGAACACACTCTTCCAGAGTTTCGCCGACTTCGACAAAACCGGCGATAACAGTATATAAGTCATTAGTATGACGAGAATGATTCGCTAACAATATTTGCTTATCCCGACGGATGGCAACGATAATACACGGGAAAATTCTTGGATAATGAATTGAACGGCAGTCATTACACTGCATCGCTAATTCCTGATGATTCAGATGGTTACGCCCGCCACATTTAGGGCAAAAGCGCAATGTTTGCGTCATATGACCATACTGAATAGCTTTGCTGACAGCCAAAAATAACGGCTCATCAATAGCAAGTAGCTCACGAAGAGAAGTCAGATCATACGTCTGCTCAAGCTCTGCTTCATTCAACCAGTAAACCGGATGTCCGTCATACTGGGTTACCTCAATCGCATCTTCAATTGGTAAAGAAAACTGTTGGGCAGAACCAAAAGGTATTTGTCCATCAACAGTCCATAGTTCACTTCCTGAAACGACGCACCAATAAGCGTCATTTATGTCACTATTTCTTAACATAACTCCCCCATTTCCTTGCAGTCCAACTATTTTACTGGCAATCTAGTTTCATACCAGAGTTAAATGTAACCAATTAAAAAATGATAAGCTCCGGTATGACTGAAAGATATGTATCAATATCTCAGCTCATTTTGATCTCTTATTAGATGATCTGATCATGGGGGAAAGCCATGCTAAATAAATTTAAAAGCGTACAAGAACAATGGGGTGGCTCAAGTGAAGTTATCGATCAATGGTTAGATGATCGTCAACGTATGCTAGTGACCTACTGGAAGCTCGCCACAAATCAGCCTGATAGTATCAAAAGTCCAGGCCTTTCCAATTTACCATCTTATAGTGAAATCGAAGATTTTTGCCAGAACCTCGTTGAGTACATTTCAACAGGCCATTTCAAAATTTATGATATGGTGAAAGACAAATGGGAAGCGACTGGCTTTAAGGCTACCGATGAAATTAATGACACTTATTTTAAAATCGTAGCAACCACTGACCCGCTGCTGAATTTTGCCGATAAATACCTCGACATAAAAGAAGGCGATCAGTTGGAAAATTTCGATCGTGATCTTTCTCATCTGGGTGAAGTATTAGAAGAACGGTTTGAAGTAGAAGATTATCTTATTCAGTTAATTGCTGACAGTTTAGCTGTTCCACCAGGAGCATAAATAGCTTCACCATAACTTATATAAATCATTTTTTTTTAAGTTTACATCCAAAAAATGAAAAAGGCGCCATTCGGCGCCTTTTAACTATCTTAGTCTCAACCAGAGATTACTCATCTGAAGAGAAACCTGCATTTAACAATGCAGCCAGGTTATCAGTTGCCTGTTCTGCAGATGGTCCTTCTTTTTCCGCTTCACGCTGAGCATGACGCTCTTGGTGATATGCGAAACCAGTACCAGCAGGAATCAAGCGACCTACAATAACGTTTTCTTTCAGACCACGTAATTCATCACGTTTACCAGAAACAGCAGCTTCAGTCAGAACTCGAGTTGTTTCCTGGAACGATGCAGCTGAAATAAATGACTCAGTTGCAAGAGATGCTTTCGTAATACCCAGAAGTTCACGTTCAAAACGTGCAGGCTCTTTGCCTTCTGCTTCTAGTTGACGATTAGCAACCTTAACTTGTGAGTATTCAACCTGCTCACCAGGTAGGAAGTCAGAATCACCAGCAAAAGTGATTGTACATTTACGTAGCATCTGACGAACGATAGTTTCAATGTGTTTATCGTTAATCTTAACGCCTTGTAGACGGTAAACTTCCTGAACTTCATTTGCGATGTACTGAGTAACAGCATGAATACCACGTAAGCGTAGGATGTCATGTGGAGACTCTGGACCGTCAGCGATAACATCACCACGTTCCACTTTTTCACCTTCAAACACGTTCAACTGACGATGCTTAGGAATCATCTCTTCGTATGCATCACCACCCTCACGAGTGATAACCAGACGACGTTTACCTTTCGTTTCTTTACCGAATGAAACAGTACCAGTGTGCTCAGCAAGGATAGCTGGCTCTTTAGGTTTACGAGCTTCAAACAGGTCAGCAACTCGAGGTAAACCACCGGTGATATCTTTGTTTCCGCCAGATTTCTGAGGAATACGAGCTAACGTATCACCCACACCAACTTCTGCACCATCATCCAGGTTCACGATCGCTTTACCAGGCAGGAAGTATTGAGCTGGCATATCTGTACCAGGAATCATTACATCATTACCTTTCTCATCAACAAGTTTAACAGCTGGACGCATGTCTTTACCTGCAGAAGGACGAGCAGCAGGATCAGTTACTTCACTTGAAGACAGACCTGTCAGATCATCAGTCTGACGAGAAACAGTCACACCATCAATCATATCAACAAACTGAACACGACCGGCCACTTCAGTGATGATTGGCATTGTGTGAGCTTCCCAGTTCGCAACTAATTCACCAGAATCAACTGCATCACCATCAGCTTTACTTAGGTGTGAACCATAAGGCAGTTTGTGTTTCTCTTTAGTACGACCAAATTCATCAATGATGGTCAATTCAGTTGCACGAGAGGTAACAACTAACTTACCTTCTTTATTCGTTACAAACTTAGCATTATGAAGCTTAACAGAACCTTTGTTCTTCGCCTGAATGCTGTTTTCTGCTGCTGCTGTCGATGCCGCACCACCGATGTGGAACGTACGCATGGTTAGCTGTGTACCCGGTTCACCGATGGACTGAGCAGCAATAACACCTACTGCTTCACCCTGGTTAACCAAGTGACCACGAGCCAGGTCACGACCATAACATTGTGCACAACAACCGAAGTCGGAATCACAAGTTACAACAGAACGAACTTTCATCTGGTCAACAGAGTTTTCGTCGATAACCTGACACCATTTCTCATCAATCAACGTATTACGAGGGATAAGAATTTCTTCCGTACCAGGTTTCATCACATCTTCTGCAATAACACGACCAAGTGCTAGTTCAGTCAATGCAACTTTAACATCACCACCTTCGATATGAGGAGTCATCAAGACACCTTCATGCGTACCACAGTCGTGTTCAGTAACAACAACGTCTTGTGCTACGTCTACCAGACGGCGAGTCAGGTAACCTGAGTTCGCTGTTTTCAATGCTGTATCTGCAAGACCCTTACGAGCACCGTGCGTTGAGATAAAGTACTGAAGTACGTTCAGACCTTCTTTAAAGTTCG
Organism: uncultured Vibrio sp.; assembly: GCA_963676525.2. GTDB lineage: Bacteria > Pseudomonadota > Gammaproteobacteria > Enterobacterales > Vibrionaceae > Vibrio. The sequence continues at coordinate 200,780 of CAXXNB010000010.1, read as the reverse complement.
CAGTGATTGGCGTTTCGATGATTGAACCATCAGGACGAGCCATCAGACCACGCATACCAGCAAGCTGACGAATCTGAGCTGCAGAACCACGAGCACCTGAGTCGGCCATCATATAGATGCTGTTGAACGATTCCTGTTGTTCTTCTTCACCATCGCGGTTGACAACAGTTTCAGATGACAGGTTTGCCATCATCGCTTTAGCAACACGATCGTTGGTAGAAGCCCAGATATCGATCACTTTGTTATAACGTTCACCCGCTGTTACCAGACCAGACTGGAACTGTTCCTGGATTTCACGAACTTCTTCTTCTGCTGCAGAAATTTCTGTGTATTTAGCTGGTGGTACAACCATATCGTCGATACCAACAGATACACCAGAAAGTGCCGCGTAAGCAAAACCTGTATACATGATTTGGTCAGCAAAGATAACAGTATCTTTCAGACCCAGCTTACGGTAAGCCACGTTCAACAGGTTAGAAATTTGTTTCTTACCAAGTTTCTGGTTGATGACTTCAAAAGGCAGGCCTTTTGGCACAATTTGCCACAACATTGCACGACCAACGGTAGTATCTACCATCTTAGTTTCTGTTGTGCTGTTGCCATCATCATCAATAACAGTTTCGGTAATACGTACTTTTACTCGTGCATGCAACGTCGCAGTTTTAGTACGGTATGCTTTCTCAGCCTCTTTAGGGCCAGCAAGGTACATACCTTCGCCTTTGTCGTTAATTTTTGAACGAGTCATATAGTACAGACCCAATACAACGTCCTGAGAAGGTACGATGATAGGATCACCTGACGCTGGCGACAGAATGTTGTTGGTCGACATCATCAGTGTACGAGCTTCAAGCTGAGCTTCCAGAGTCAATGGTACGTGTACCGCCATCTGGTCACCATCGAAGTCCGCGTTATACGCCGCACACACAAGTGGGTGTAGCTGAATCGCTTTACCTTCGATTAGTACAGGTTCGAATGCCTGAATACCAAGACGGTGAAGTGTAGGTGCACGGTTAAGCATTACCGGGTGTTCACGGATAACTTCATCCAGGATATCCCATACTATTGCTTCTTCACGCTCTACCATCTTCTTCGCAGCTTTAATAGTCGTAGCCATGCCACGAGTTTCTAACTTGCTATAGATAAATGGTTTGAATAGCTCAAGTGCCATCTTCTTAGGAAGACCACACTGATGCAGACGTAAATAAGGACCTACTGTGATTACAGAACGGCCTGAGTAGTCTACACGTTTACCTAAAAGGTTCTGACGGAAACGACCCTGTTTACCCTTGATCATATCAGCAAGAGATTTCAGAGGACGTTTGTTAGAACCAGTGATCGCACGACCACGACGACCGTTATCTAATAACGCATCAACAGACTCTTGTAGCATACGTTTTTCGTTACGTACGATAATGTCCGGAGCAGCAAGCTCTAACAGGCGTTTCAGACGGTTGTTACGGTTGATCACACGACGGTATAAATCGTTCAGATCCGATGTTGCAAAACGACCACCATCCAGAGGAACAAGTGGACGTAGATCTGGTGGAAGCACAGGTAACACTGTCAGAATCATCCACTCTGGGTTGTTACCAGATAGAATGAAAGCTTCAACCAATTTCAGACGCTTAGTTAATTTCTTACGCTTAGTTTCTGAGTTAGTGGTATCTAACTCTTCACGCATAAGTTCAGCTTCTGCCGCAAGATCCATTGTAGAAAGAAGGTCTTTGATAGCTTCCGCGCCCATCTTAGCAACGAATTCATCACCCCATTCTTCTAAGCGATCTAAATATTCTTCTTCCGTTAGTAGCTGAGCTTTTTCTAAGTCAGTCATACCAGGTTCAGTTACAACGTACATTTCGAAGTAAAGAACACGCTCAATATCACGTAGCGGCATATCCATAAGAAGACCGATACGAGATGGTAGCGATTTTAAGAACCAGATGTGAGCAACAGGTGAAGCCAGTTCAATGTGACCCATACGATCACGACGAACTTTAGTTTGAGTTACTTCAACGCCACATTTTTCACAGATCACACCACGGTGTTTCAAGCGCTTGTATTTACCACAAAGACATTCATAGTCTTTAACTGGACCAAAAATACGCGCACAGAACAGACCATCACGTTCAGGTTTGAACGTACGATAGTTGATCGTTTCAGGTTTTTTCACTTCACCAAATGACCATGAACGAATCATGTCTGGTGAAGCTAGACCGATTTTGATTGCATCAAATTCTTCAGTCTTATGCTGCGCTTTAAGAAAGTTTAATAAGTCTTTCACAATCAGCTCCTGTGAGGAGTTAAAAGGGGCTCGCCAGCAGCGAGCACCTTTCTACCAGATAATCCTACTTTTCGTAATGAAAAATCGAATTACTCTTCGTCTTCTAGCTCAATATTGATACCTAGTGAGCGAATCTCTTTCAACAATACGTTGAACGATTCTGGCATACCAGGTTCCATACTGTGGCTACCGTCGACGATGTTCTTATACATCTTCGTACGGCCGTTAACGTCATCCGACTTAACTGTTAGCATTTCCTGTAGAGTATATGCAGCACCATAAGCTTCAAGTGCCCACACTTCCATCTCACCGAAACGCTGACCACCGAACTGAGCTTTACCACCAAGTGGCTGCTGAGTAACAAGGCTGTAAGAACCAGTTGAACGAGCATGCATTTTGTCGTCAACCAAGTGGTTCAGTTTCAGCATGTACATGTAACCAACAGTTACCTGACGTTCAAATGCGTCACCAGTACGACCGTCAAACAGAGTTAACTGGCCAGATTCTGGCAAGTCAGCCAGTTTCAGTAGCGCTTTGATGTTTGTCTCAGAAGCACCATCAAATACTGGAGTCGCAATTGGTAAACCTTTACGTAGGTTACTTACCAGCGTCAGAACTTCGTCATCAGACATCTCATCGATGTTTATTTTCTGACGAACATCATCACCAAGATCATAAACCTCTTGTAAGAAGCCGCGGAACTTCGCAATTTCCTGCTGCTCTTTCACCATTTGGTTGATCTTGTCACCGATGCCTTTCGCTGCAGCACCTAAGTGAACTTCCAGGATCTGACCGATGTTCATACGAGAAGGTACACCTAGTGGGTTAAGCACGATGTCAACCGGGTTACCTTTTTCGTCGTATGGCATATCTTCTACAGGGTTAATCTTAGAAATTACACCTTTGTTACCGTGACGACCCGCCATTTTATCACCAGGCTGGATACGGCGTTTAACAGCAAGATAAACTTTAACAATTTTCAGAACACCCGGTGCTAAATCATCACCCTGAGTGATCTTACGACGCTTAGCTTCGAATTTCTTATCGAAGTCAGCTTTCAGTTCATCCCACTGTTCAGCAAGCTGCTCAAGCTGGTTTTGTAGTTCATCATCTTCAAGAGTTTGATCAAGCCATTTCTTACGCTCGATACCATCCAGTCTTGCTTCAGAGTAACCACCAGCCATCAATACAGCTTTAACACGCGCTAACAAACCACCTTCGAAGATCTGGAATTCTTCAGTAAGGTCTTTTTTCGCTTCTTTAAGCTGCATTTGCTCAATTTCAAGAGCACGCTTGTCTTTTTCAACACCATCACGAGTGAAGACTTGAACATCAATTACAGTACCAGTTACAGAACCAGGTACACGTAAAGAGGTATCTTTAACGTCAGATGCTTTTTCACCAAAGATCGCACGAAGAAGTTTTTCTTCCGGAGTTAGCTGTGTTTCACCTTTAGGTGTCACTTTACCAACCAGAATATCACCACCTTTCACTTCCGCACCGATATAAACGATACCGGATTCATCAAGTTTAGATAGCGCTGCTTCACCTACGTTTGGAATATCTGCTGTGATTTCTTCAGCACCAAGCTTAGTATCACGAGCCACACAAGAAAGTTCTTGAATGTGGATAGTAGTAAAGCGGTCTTCCTGTACAACACGTTCAGAAACAAGAATCGAGTCTTCAAAGTTATAACCATTCCAAGGCATGAATGCGATACGCATGTTCTGACCAAGAGCCAACTCACCTAAATCGGTAGAAGGACCATCAGCCAATACATCGCCGCGAGCCACTGGTTCGCCTGGCATTACGCAAGGACGTTGGTTAATACATGTGTTCTGGTTAGAACGAGTGTATTTAGTTAAGTTGTAGATATCGATACCTGCTTCACCAGGAACCAATTCATCTTCATTAACTTTAACTACGATACGAGAAGCATCAACAGACTGAACGTGACCACCACGTTTAGCAACTGCAGTAACACCAGAGTCAACCGCTACGTTACGTTCAATACCAGTACCAACAAGAGGCTTATCAGCTTTCAGAGTCGGAACTGCCTGACGTTGCATGTTCGCACCCATCAATGCACGGTTCGCATCATCATGTTCAAGGAACGGGATAAGCGATGCAGCGATAGATACAACCTGGTTAGTTGCAACATCCATATAATTAACGTGTTCGCGAGGGTGAAGACCTGACTCACCTTTCTCACGAGCAGTGATTAGTTCATCTGCGAATGTACCTTCTTCAGTCAATCTTGCGTTCGCCTGAGCGATAACAAACTGACCTTCTTCGATAGCTGAAAGATAATCAACTTCATCAGTAACAACGCCATCAACAACTCGACGATATGGAGTTTCTAAGAAACCATATTCGTTACAACGAGCAAATGCCGATAGAGAGTTAATCAAACCGATGTTTGGACCTTCAGGCGTTTCGATAGGACATAGACGACCGTAGTGAGTTACGTGTACGTCACGTACTTCGAAGCCAGCACGTTCACGAGTCAGACCACCAGGACCTAATGCAGAAATACGACGTTTATGCGTTACTTCTGACAATGGGTTGTTCTGGTCCATAAATTGTGAAAGCTGAGAAGAACCAAAGAATTCTTTAACAGCAGCAGAAATTGGTTTCGCATTGATCAAATCTTGCGGCATGATAGCGTCAAGATCACCTAAACTCAGGCGTTCTTTTACAGCGCGCTCTACACGTACAAGACCAACACGGAATTGGTTTTCTGCCATTTCGCCAACGCTACGAATACGACGGTTGCCTAAATGGTCGATATCGTCCACTTCGCCTTTACCGTTACGGATAGCGATTAGCTTTTTCATTACCTCGATGATATCTGTTTCATCAAGTGTGCCCTGTTCCCCTGCATCTTCACGACTGATAGAGCTGTTGAACTTCATACGGCCAACAGTTGATAAGTCGTAACGATCTTCAGAGAAGAACAAGCTTTCAAATAATGCTTCTGCAGCTTCTTTTGTTGGTGGCTCACCAGGGCGCATCATGCGATAGATTTCAACTAACGCAGAAATACGATCGGTCGTGCTATCAACACGAAGGGTGTCAGCCATGAACGGACCATTATCAAGGTCGTTCGTATAAAGCACTTCGATTTTTTTATAGCCTGCCTGTGAAAGGTTAGCCAGTGCTTCAAGACTGATTTCCTGGTTTGCAGCAACAATAAGTTCACCTGTTGATTCATCGACATAATCTTTAGATGCGATTTTGCCCACAATATATTCAACAGGAACTTCAATAAAATCAACGCTGTCTTTTTCAAGCTGGCGAATATGACGAGCGGTTACACGACGACCTTGCTCAACATACACTTTGCCATTTGCTTCGATATCGAAACTAGCGGTTTCACCACGTAAACGATCAGGGACCAACTCCATCATCAGAGTTTGATCTTTCACTTCGAAGTTTACTTTATCGAAGAATAGATCAAGGATTTCTTCCGTCGACTTACCTAAAGCACGAAGGATAATTGAAGCTGGTAATTTACGACGGCGGTCTATACGCACGTATAAATGATCTTTTGGATCAAATTCGAAATCCAACCATGAGCCACGGTAAGGAATAACGCGTGCGTTATAAAGTACTTTGCCTGATGAGTGGGTCTTACCCTTATCGCTGTCGAAGAACACGCCTGGGCTTCGGTGCAGCTGGGATACGATAACCCTCTCGGTACCATTAATTACGAAGGTACCATTATCTGTCATGAGTGGAATTTCACCCATGTAGACTTCTTGTTCTTTAATATCTTTTACAGTACCCGCCGGCGCATCTTTATCATAAATCACCAGGCGTAGTTTTACGCGTAGTGGTTTCGAATAAGTTACACCACGTATCTGACATTCTTTAACATCAAATACTGGCTCACCAAGACGGTAGCTAACGTATTGCAGCTCAGAGTTACCATTGTAGCTCTGAATAGGAAATACAGAACGAAAAGCAGCCTCTAGACCATATTGACCTTCAGGATCCTGTTCGATAAATTTATCGAATGAATCGAGCTGGATCGATAGCAGGTATGGAATGTCCAAAACTTGTGGACGAGTACCAAAGTCCTTACGGATGCGCTTTTTCTCGGTATAAGAGTAAACCATGGGGTTCCTCAGCTCGCTGATAAGTGACCCAAACTGTCCACCTGAAAGGTTTAGGACAGTAACTAACTAGCTGTTTACTGTAGTGACGTATTCATTAAAACATCTAAATCATACGTTTTTTGCACGGATATCAAGCGCTTAAACAGCGGGAAAATTCGCCGACACCCTACAGCGCAAAAAGGCCGGTGGTCAATAAACCACCAGCCATTAGCCTTTCGGCTAAGCAGCTAAACTTAAATTATTTAAGTTCAACAGAAGCACCAGCTTCTTCAAGTTGTGCTTTAAGAGCTTCAGCTTCAGCTTTATCGATGCCTTCTTTAACAGCAGCAGGTGCGCCGTCAACAAGACCTTTAGCTTCTTTAAGACCTAGGCCAGTAGCACCACGTACTGCTTTGATTACAGCAACTTTGTTACCGCCAGCAGAAGTTAGGATTACGTCGAATTCAGTTTGTTCTGCAGCAGCATCGCCACCAGCAGCAGCACCGCCAGCTACAACAGCAGCAGCAGCTGAAACGCCGAATTTTTCTTCCATCGCTTCGATTAGTTCAACAACTTGCATTACAGACATTTCTGCAATAGCGTCTAGGATTTGCTCGTTAGTAATAGACATAACAATTCTCTTCTAAGTCAACAATTAGTTTAATATGCAACCAGTAAAAAGCAAGCTTTATGCAGCTTCTTGTTTTTGGTCGCGGATAGCAGCAATAGTGCGTGCAAGCTTACCAGCAGAAGCTTCTTTCATGCACATCATTAGTCGTGCAATAGCTTCGTCGTATGTTGGTAGTGTTGCTAGTACTTCTACGTCAGCGATAGCGCCTTCAAATGCAGCAGCTTTGATTTCAAATTTTTTGTTCTCTTTCGCGAAATCTTTAAAGATACGCGCAGCAGCACCTGGGTGCTCGTTAGAGAAACCAATCAAAGTAGGACCTACGAATACGTCTTTAAGACATTCGTAGTCAGTGCCTTCTACTGCGCGACGAGCCAAAGTATTACGAACAACTTTCAGGTAAACACCAGCTTCACGAGCTTGTTTACGCAGAGAAGTCATCGCAGCAACTTCAACGCCACGAGAGTCAGCTACAACTGCAGAAAGAGCACCACTGGCTGCTTCGTTGACTTCAGCAACAATTGCTTTTTTGTCTTGAAGATTTAAAGCCATCTTGGATTTACTCCTGGTTGTCGTTACACCACTCACAGTCATTAAATAACCATGAGAGCTTGTTAGGTGCATTCCCAGAAGAAAGATATATAAATAGAGCTTTCGTCAGTTCGGGCACCATCTACGTAGGTTCGATTAAGTCATTAAGATAAATTAATGACGCCTACGGTCTTGGACGGAGACTGGGTTATCATTCTAAAAAGAACCAAAGTTCAGCCCCAACCACAAATATTAGGCGCAGAATTATACATCAATCATGCGCCTTAGCAAATAGAATTATGCTTGAGCGCTTAAAGTTGTTTGGTCAACAGAAACGCCAGCACCCATCGTAGTAGAAAGGCTTACTTTTTTCACGTAAACACCTTTTGCACTTGATGGTTTTGCTTTTTTAAGAGCAACTAGAAGAGCTTCTAGGTTCTCTTTAATTTGGTCAGCTTCAAAAGAAACTTTACCAATTGTAGAGTGAACGATACCGTTCTTGTCGTTACGGTAACGAACCTGACCCGCTTTAGCATTTTTAACTGCTTCAGCAACGTTAGGAGTTACAGTACCAACTTTAGGGTTTGGCATAAGACCGCGAGGACCTAAGATAGTACCAAGCTGACCTACAACGCGCATTGCATCCGGAGAAGCAACAACTACGTCAAAGTTCATTTCGCCTTTCTTAACTTGCTCAGCAAGATCTTCCATACCTACCAGATCAGCGCCAGCTTCTTTAGCAGCTTCAGCGTTTGCACCTTGAGTAAATACAGCAACACGAACTTCACGACCAGTACCGTGAGGTAGTACAGTTGCACCACGTACGTTTTGGTCTGATTTACGTGCATCGATACCTAGGTTAACAGCAACGTCAACAGATTCTACGAATTTAGCTGTTGCTAGTTCTTTAAGAAGAGCAACTGCTTCATTGATATCGTATTCTTTAGTTACATCCACTTTTTCGCGGATAGTGCGCATGCGCTTAGTTAGTTTTGCCATTTTATTAACCCTCAACCACTAGGCCCATTGAACGAGCAGTACCAGCAATAGAACGCTTCATCGCTTCAATATCAGCGCCGCTCATGTCAGCTGCTTTAGTTTCTGCGATTTCCTGGATTTGAGCGTCAGTGATTGTGCCCACTTTTTCAGTGTTAGGACGGCCAGAACCAGACTTGATACCTGCTGCTTTCTTAAGAAGAACTGCTGCTGGAGGAGTCTTAGTAATGAACGTGAAAGAACGGTCATTGTAAACAGTAATAACTGTTGGGATTGGTAGACCTTTCTCAATAGATTCTGTTTTTGCATTGAATGCTTTACAGAATTCCATGATGTTAACACCACGTTGACCTAGAGCAGGACCTACTGGTGGACTTGGGTTTGCCATACCAGCTGCAACCTGCAACTTGATATAAGCTTCAACTTTCTTAGCCATGATATTTCCTAAATTATGGGTTCAGACGCTAATCAACCGATCAGCTCCCCGTGAGCTTTACATTAATACCTGTAAAAAGGCGCGAAATTATAAACATAATTCGCGCCTTTAACAAGAAAAATATGATGATTATTTAGTCAAGTTTTTCAACCTGACCAAATTCAAGTTCTACAGGTGTCGCACGACCAAAGATCGATACAGACACTTTCAAACGGCTCTTCTCGTAATCAACTTCTTCAACAGTACCATTGAAGTCAGCAAATGGACCATCGTTCACACGAACCACTTCACCAGCTTCAAACATCGTCTTAGGTCTAGGAGCTTCGCTCGCTTTTTCCAGACGATTTAAAATAGCATCCGCCTCTTTATCAGAAATCGGAGCCGGGCGATCTGAGGTACCACCAATGAAGCCCATAACACGAGGAACGCTACGTACCAAATGCCATGATTCGTCATTCATGATCATCTGAACAAGTACATATCCAGGGAAGAATTTACGTTCACTTTTACGACGCTGACCAGCGCGCATTTCCACAACTTCTTCCGTAGGGACAAGAACTTCACCGAATAAGTCTTCCATACCATGCATTTTGATATGTTCACGTAGCGATTGAGCTACACGACCTTCAAATCCAGAGAAGGCTTGAACTACATACCAGCGTTTTTTTGGAGCTTCACTCATGTATAAACCCTCTACGCTCCAGTCGCTAAGGCAACAAGACGAACCATAATGCCGTCAATGCCCCATAGTGCCAGAGCCATTACAATACTAACAGCTAACACGATTAATGTAGTTTGCATCGTTTCCTGACGAGTAGGCCAGACAACCTTACGAATCTCTAAACGAGCTTCACGAGCAAAACTAATCGCAGCTTTACCTTTAATTGTTGTGGCAGCCACACCTAACGCAGCCGCAATTAACACAACAACACCTGCAGTGCGAATCACTACATTGAACGTCTCACTATAAAATGAGTTACCCACAACAGCGGCAGCTAACAAAAGGATGGTTACTAACCATTTAAACTTATCTGCTGCATTTGAGCTATCAGGAGTTTCAGCATGATTTGCTTTCATAAACCAACCTGCACAAGTCTTACTATAGACGACAATAACCCCGCTGTTGCAGGGCAAATCCACTGATATTGATTAAAACCAAGTCAATATCTATCCAAAAAGCACTTTTTCTAAACTAATTTTAATTTTCAATCAGGATATTCGTTCAAAAATAACACTTTTTGACTACTAAATCACCGCCATTTAAGTTTAGCGCAGAAAAAGGGCATCAAATGATGCCCTTTTTACTAGTGATTAGTCAAATCATTATTCAATGATTTTAGCAACAACACCAGCACCAACTGTACGACCACCTTCACGGATCGCGAAACGTAGACCATCGTCCATCGCGATTGGGTGAATTAGTGTCACAATCATCTGAACGTTATCACCAGGCATTACCATTTCTACACCTTCTGGTAGCTCGATGTTACCAGTGATGTCAGTTGTACGGAAGTAGAACTGTGGACGGTAGCCTTTGAAGAATGGAGTATGACGACCACCTTCATCTTTAGACAATACGTATACTTCTGATTCGAACTTGCAGTGTGGAGTGATTGAACCTGGTTTAGCAAGAACCTGACCACGTTCAACTTCATCACGTTTAGTACCACGTAGAAGGGCACCAACGTTTTCACCCGCACGACCTTCGTCTAGAAGTTTACGGAACATTTCAACACCAGTACAAGTAGTAGTTGTAGTGTCGTGGATACCAACGATTGCTACTTCATCACCTACTCTCAGGATACCACGTTCGATACGGCCAGTTACTACTGTACCACGACCCTGGATTGAGAATACGTCTTCGATAGGCATTAGGAATGGCTGATCGATTGCACGTTCTGGTTCTGGGATGTAGCTATCCAGAGCTTCTGCTAGTTCGATGATTTTTTCTTCCCACTGAGCTTCACCGTTAAGTGCGCCTAGTGCAGAACCTTGGATAACTGGTAGGTCATCACCTGGGAAGTCGTATTCAGATAGAAGCTCACGAACTTCCATTTCTACTAGTTCTAGTAGCTCTTCATCATCAACCATGTCACATTTGTTCATGAATACGATGATATATGGGATACCAACCTGACGGCCTAGAAGGATGTGCTCACGAGTTTGAGGCATTGGGCCATCAGTCGCAGCTACTACCAGGATACCACCGTCCATCTGTGCAGCACCAGTGATCATGTTTTTAACATAGTCAGCGTGTCCCGGACAGTCTACGTGAGCGTAGTGACGAGTTGGAGTATCGTATTCAACGTGTGAAGTTGCGATTGTGATACCGCGTTCACGTTCTTCTGGAGCGTTATCGATTGACGCGAAGTCACGAGCTGCACCGCCGTAAGTTTTAGACAGTACAGTACAGATAGCTGCAGTTAGAGTTGTTTTACCGTGGTCAACGTGGCCGATAGTACCAACGTTTACGTGCGGTTTCGTACGTTCAAATTTTTCTTTAGACATGACTTGTCCCTCTAGGTACGGATTAAGGTGGCTTCAATGACCACGCAACCAAAGTTTATTGGTAATAAAGTATATATCAAAAGGAGAATTTTGCTTAGAGTGGTGCTGATACCCAGAATCGAACTGGGGACCTCATCCTTACCAAGGATGCGCTCTACCGACTGAGCTATATCAGCACTCAAAAGATTGGAGCGGGCAGCGGGAATCGAACCCGCATCATCAGCTTGGAAGGCTGAGGTAATAGCCATTATACGATGCCCGCACACGTAACTCTGAGAGCTATTTCCTTTTGAATATGGTGGAGGGGGACGGATTCGAACCATCGAAGGCGGAGCCGGCAGATTTACAGTCTGCTCCCTTTGGCCACTCGGGAACCCCTCCAAAAAACCTTTTTAAAACTTGTGGTGCCGACTGCCGGAATCGAACTGGCGACCTACTGATTACAAGTCAGTTGCTCTACCTACTGAGCTAAGTCGGCACAAGTGGGGCGCATTCTATTGAATGATTTATTACCTTGCAACCCTTTCCTGAAAAAAAATAGTAAAATATTCATATTTTTGTTAGATCGTCTCTTTTTACGGCAATTTCTGATGCAAAAGCATACGAAAAATCACTTCTGGGTTGCTTTATCTGCTCCTTGAGGTATTTTGCTTGCTATCTTATTAACTTAGAAGCTCGAAGATGACTCCTTTTCTTTCTTTCTCAAGAGAACAATGGTCCCATTTAAGGGATAGCGTCCCTATGACTTTGTCAGAAGAAGATCTGCAAGAATTACAGGGGATCAATGAAAACTTAACGATGAAAGAAGCGGTAGAAATTTATCTGCCTCTGGCTCGTCTTCTGAATCTCTACGTTGCCGCAAGACAAAGTCGTAATTCTGTTCTACATGAATTTCTTGGAAATGATGAAATATCTCCCCCATTTATCATTGGAATAGCAGGAAGTGTTGCGGTCGGAAAAAGTACCACCGCCCGTATTTTACGTGCATTGCTTGCCCGTTGGGGTAATCATACTAATGTAGAGCTAATTACAACAGATGGATTCCTCTATCCAAACGAAGTATTAATAGAAAAAGGAATCATGCATAAAAAAGGCTTTCCGGAATCTTATGATATTAAACGACTGGTAGAGTTTGTTTCTGATGTTAAAGCATGTAAACCACACGTAGATGCACCAATTTACTCACACATTACTTATAACATTACCGATGAACTCAAAGTGGTTAATGTACCTGATATTCTTATTATTGAAGGATTAAATGTACTGCAAAGTGGTATGGACTACCCTCATGCCCCACATCGGGTTTTTATTTCTGATTTTCTCGATTTTTCTATTTTCGTCGATGCTCAACCTGAACTCATTGAAAAATGGTATATAGAACGTTTTATGAAATTCAGACACAGCGCGTTCAAACAGCCAGGGTCTTATTTCAGCCATTATACTCAACTAACCGAAGAGCAGGCGATTACAAAAGCGAAAAACATTTGGAATGCCATTAATGGTAAAAATCTGCGACAAAATATTTTGCCGACAAAGGGTCGCGCCCACTTAATTTTAACCAAAGGCGCTAACCATACTGTTGAAGAAATTTTATTGAGAAAATAACAAAAAATCCTAGTCGTTTTTACGTAGTGAAATTTCTCCACCGATGTAGGATTCTATTCCCCGCTCTGTTTCGATGATAATAGCACCACGGGAATCAATACCTTTATCAATTCCGTGTACTTCTTTATTCCCCATAAGAAGTTTGACCGGACGATCAATAAAATTATCTAATTTGTTCCAGCGAGCTACGAATCCTGACATTCCTTTGGATTCATACTCTGCCAATACCCAATTCCAATGGTCGATGATCTCGACGGCAAGCTGATTCCTATCAATCAATTTTCCTTCGATTACCTCAGATAAGGCACTCCAGGGCTGATCTATCAACTCAGAATCATTACTCTGCATGGACAAATTCATTCCCATACCAATAACAAGATTGGCTGCACCACCGGCTTGTCCGGACATTTCAACTAAAATTCCTGCCAGTTTTTTATCTTTAAAATACAAATCATTCGGCCATTTCAGTTTTACTCCGGATATACCCAATGATTCCAAAGCATCAATAACCGCAATACCAACAACCAGACTCAAGCCCATTGATCCGGCAATACCCGCTTCCAAATTCCAGTACATAGATAAATACAGATTCGTACCAAAAGGAGAATACCACTGTCGCCCTCTTCTTCCTCTGCCTTTTTCCTGATATTCAGCAAGGCAAACCGTCCCTGATTCGAGTTGCTCAGTTCTGTCCATTAAATACTGGTTTGTTGAATCGATAACCGGATAAAGGTGAAAAGGATTTTTAACGTGTTGTTTCAAGTAACTTTCATCCAACAAATTCATTGGTCTGGCTAACTGATAGCCTTTCCCTTGAATTCGGAAAATATCAACTCCCCATTGCTGTATTCCTTTAATATGTTTACTTATTGCAGCTCTCGACATACCTAATGACGCGCCAAGAGCTTCACCTGAATATGATGAACCATCTGACAAGGTTTTTAACAATGAAATCTTAACACTATGATCTTTCAAATTATTCACCAATACACTTATCTAAAAATACTTCTCCGGTTTCTCCCATAAAACGTACTTCAGGTTCCAGATACACACCATAACGTTCGTAAACATTTTTTCTTATATGCATAGCTAACTGAATAACATCGGAGGAAGACGCATGATATTCATTCACTAATACCAGAGCTTGTTTTGGATGAACTTTTGCGCCACCGATACTAAAACCTTTTAAACCACACTGATCAATCATCCACCCTGCGGCAAGTTTAATACCATTTTCAGTTGGATAGTGAACCATGTCTGGATATTGTTTTATTAAAATGTTGAACTGTTCTGATGAAATGACTGGGTTTTTAAAGAAACTTCCTGCATTACCAATTATCGTTGGATCAGGAAGCTTATCTTTTCTTACATGACTAATAACATCAAAAATTTCTTTGCAAGAGCAATCAGTAGCTAGAGATTGTAAAGGGCCATAATCTAACAAAGGAGCATTATTCTTAGGTAACTTAACCCCAACCGCAGTAACGAACACCTTCCCTTTCAGAGTATGCTTAAATACTGAATCACGGTAACCAAATTGACATTCCCGGGTCGTGAGACGAACAGTCTCAAGAGTATCGATATTTATATATTCCACATAATCACAAACATCTTTAAACTCCAAACCATAGGCACCAATATTCTGAACCGGAGCACTTCCTACACACCCCGGGATCATCGCCAGGTTTTCTAATCCAGCAATCCCCTGATTCACGGTATGTTCTACTAATAACGGCCAGTCTTCTCCACCGGATACATGCAGGTAGAAAAATGATTCATCCTCATGAGTTTCCACCCCCATAATTCGGTTTATCAGAACAATTCCTTTAAAGTGTTTAGTAAATAGTACATTGCTCCCCTTACCCAATACCAGTTTAGGAGTATCTTGCCAGTCTTTGTTTTGAAAAATTTTTTTAATTTCATCGATACTGGAAACTTCAACAATCACGTCTGCCGTCTGGTCAATGGCAAATGTATGATAAGGTTTTAAACTTGCATTATGGTAAATTTGCATAAAGTTCATCAATTCAAATACACTGTTATCATTCTACAACAGTTAATCCCTATAAAGTGCTGGAAATGGAAAAATTAGAGTTTCAACAGCTAGACCCCGTTAAGTTTCCTTTAATTCAACGCTTTTACAAACAGCACTACCCAATATCGAAACCTAAGCGAAATGAAAAAACAATCATAGCCCGTTCTACTATTTCGCATAATATAGTAGCCTGTGTTAGATTTCGGCAAATAGAACAATTTCAGCTTCTTATCGGTATGGCTGTCTCAACTGAATTACGCGCACAGGGCATCGGGCAATCCCTTATGGCTTACTGCAAATTACACGATTTAAATTCTCAGGTTTATTGTTTTTCCTATACTCACCTGGAAGAGTTTTATCAGCATGGAGGATTCAAAACATGTACCCGCGATGAACTACCACCATCACTAAGAGTCTTATATCAGCGTTATACAAATAGTGGAAAATCTCTGGTTCCTATGCAATATTTGTAGAAATTCAACATATTTCCATAGCTTGTGTAGCTTTTATAATCCTGATTTTGGTAGTATCAGGCATTCGCAAATTTGCAAGAAACTAAGGTATTACATTTAACATGATCGCTCGTAGAAATCTTCTCGAACAGCTGCCTACTGTTGCGCTCAATCCAGATGACTTTGAAGCACTATACTCCGCTGAACAGTTTAGAATTTATCTTATTGAATCAATTCGTACAGCGAGTAAAAGAATTTATATCGTTGCTTTATATTTGGAAGCTGATGAAGCGGGAAGGGAGATCTTAACGGAGCTATACGAAGCGAAGCAACGTAATCCAGGATTAGATATTCAAGTATGTGTAGACTGGCACAGAGCTCAACGTGGTCTGATAGGTGCTGCCAAATCGCAGGGCAACGCCTCCATGTATCAGGAATTTGCAAATAAATATGATCACAAAATATTAGTTCATGGAATTCCTGTTAGAGGGCGAGAAGTTTTTGGTGTTCTCCATTTAAAAGGATTCATCATCGATGACACAGTTATATATAGTGGAGCGAGCCTGAACAATGTTTATCTGGGATATAATGGTCGATATCGTTACGATCGATATCATGCATTAACCAATAAAACCCTTGCTGATTCAATGGTATCCTATGTACAGGAAGCCATTATTTCTCACTCTGCGGTACATTCTCTTACAGATGAATTAAGGCCAACGACTAAAGAGTTAAAACCGGTCATTCGTCAATTCAGAAACAGTCTGGCTCAGTCAGCATATTGTTTTAATTCACAAGAAATAACAGACAATACAGTTGCGGTCACACCATTAGTTGGCTTAGGGAAAAGACGCAATAATCTGAATAGACAGATAGTCAATATGATAGCTCAGGCAAAAGAAGAAATTTTTATCTGTACTCCTTATTTTAACTTTCCCAAAAGTGTTTCTTCCCAAGTCAAAAAAGCTCTGAAAAGGGGGGTAAAAATACATATTATTGTTGGTGATAAAACCGCAAACGATTTTTATATTCCACCATCTCAGCCATTTAAAACTATTGGTGGACTTCCTTATCTATATGAATTAAATCTTCGTCGTTTTGCAAAACTAAACGAAGCAAGAATTGCCAGCAGACAACTTTCAATTCATCTATGGAAACATGATGATAATAGTTTTCACCTAAAAGGTATCTGGGTCGATAAACGCTATATGATGCTAACAGGTAATAATATAAACCCCAGAGCATGGAAGTTAGATTTAGAAAATGGCTTGCTCATTCAGGATCAGCATCAATATTTAAAAGAGAAATTTGAACAAGAGTTCAGTTACATACTTCAACATACACAGCTAATTTGTACTTATAAGCAGATAGAACAGTTAGAAGACTACCCTCTGGCAGTACAAAAACTGATAAAAAAAGTATTACGAATTAAAGCTGATCGGATCCTTAAGCAAATTTTATAGTAGACAACAATGGGCAGCTATTTAAGTAGGTGTCCTGGTTTCAGGGTTTCAGGGTTTCAGGGTTTCAGGGTTTCAGGGTTTCAGGGTTTCAGGGTTTCAGGGAAGGATAAAATGGCGTTTATTAATGTCAAATGAAAAAGCCCCAACATTGCTGCTGGGGCTTAAAATAAATGGCGGAGCGGACGGGACTCGAACCCGCGACCCCCGGCGTGACAGGCCGGTATTCTAACCAGCTGAACTACCGCTCCGCACTGGTCAGACTGTTAAGTCTAAATTGGAGTCTGGCGATGTCCTACTCTCACATGGGGAGACCCCACACTACCATCGGCGCTATTTCGTTTCACTTCTGAGTTCGGCATGGATTCAGGTGGAGCCAAAATGCTATTGTCGCCAGACAAATTCTGCTATTGGTCTTCAGCTTTATACAAAAGCTAAAAGCCAAAAATCTGGAAAGCTGTTTCTTTGTATTCTCAATTCACAATCAAGTCTTCGGTTCTGAGTCCGCAAAACCCTTTCGGTGTTGTATGGTTAAGCCTCACGGGCTATTAGTACAGGTTAGCTCAACGCCTCACAACGCTTACACACCCTGCCTATCAACGTTCTAGTCTCGAACAACCCTTTAGGACACTTAAAGTGCCAGGGAGAACTCATCTCAGGGCTCGCTTCCCGCTTAGATGCTTTCAGCGGTTATCGATTCCGAACTTAGCTACCGGGCAATGCCATTGGCATGACAACCCGAACACCAGTGGTTCGTCCACTCCGGTCCTCTCGTACTAGGAGCAGCCCCCTTCAATTCTCCAACGCCCACGGCAGATAGGGACCGAACTGTCTCACGACGTTCTAAACCCAGCTCGCGTACCACTTTAAATGGCGAACAGCCATACCCTTGGGACCGACTTCAGCCCCAGGATGTGATGAGCCGACATCGAGGTGCCAAACACCGCCGTCGATATGAACTCTTGGGCGGTATCAGCCTGTTATCCCCGGAGTACCTTTTATCCGTTGAGCGATGGCCCTTCCATTCAGAGCCACCGGATCACTATGACCTGCTTTCGCACCTGCTCGAGCCGTCACTCTCGCAGTCAAGCGGGCTTGTGCCATTACACTAACCTCACGATGTCCAACCGTGATTAGCCCACCTTCGTGCTCCTCCGTTACTCTTTGGGAGGAGACCGCCCCAGTCAAACTACCCACCAGGCACTGTCCTCACCCCAGATTATGGGGCTAAGTTAGAACATCAAACATACAAGGGTGGTATTTCAAGGATGGCTCCACATCATCTAGCGACGACGCTTCATAGCCTCCCACCTATCCTACACATGTAGGCTCAATGTTCAGTGCCAAGCTGTAGTAAAGGTTCACGGGGTCTTTCCGTCTAGCCGCGGGTACACTGCATCTTCACAGCGATTTCAATTTCACTGAGTCTCGGGTGGAGACAGCGTGGCCATCATTACGCCATTCGTGCAGGTCGGAACTTACCCGACAAGGAATTTCGCTACCTTAGGACCGTTATAGTTACGGCCGCCGTTTACCGGGGCTTCGATCAACCGCTTCGAGTTACCTCTAACAGCATCAATTAACCTTCCGGCACCGGGCAGGCGTCACACCGTATACGTCATCTTTCGATTTTGCACAGTGCTGTGTTTTTAATAAACAGTTGCAGCCACCTGGTATCTGCGACTCCTGTCAGCTCCATCCGCTAGGGACTTCACCATCAGGAGCGTACCTTCTCCCGAAGTTACGGTACCATTTTGCCTAGTTCCTTCACCCGAGTTCTCTCAAGCGCCTTGGTATTCTCTACCCGACCACCTGTGTCGGTTTGGGGTACGATTTCTTACTATCTGAAGCTTAGAGGCTTTTCCTGGAAGCAGGGCATCAATGACTTCACCACCTTAGTGGCTCGACGTCGTGTCTCAGCCTTAGAAACCCGGATTTACCTAAGTCTCCAGCCTACTCACTTGAACCAGGACAACCGTCGCCTGGCTCACCTAGCCTTCTCCGTCCCCCCATCGCAATAGTAACAAGTACGGGAATATTAACCCGTTTCCCATCGACTACGCATTTCTGCCTCGCCTTAGGGGTCGACTCACCCTGCCCCGATTAACGTTGGACAGGAACCCTTGGTCTTCCGGCGTGGAGGTTTTTCACCCCCATTATCGTTACTCATGTCAGCATTCGCACTTCTGATACGTCCAGCATGCGTTACCACACACCTTCTTCCGCTTACAGAACGCTCCCCTACCCAATACGATAAATCGCATTGCCGCAGCTTCGGTTTACAACTTAGCCCCGTTACATCTTCCGCGCAGGCCGACTCGACTAGTGAGCTATTACGCTTTCTTTAAATGATGGCTGCTTCTAAGCCAACATCCTAGCTGTCTAAGCCTTCCCACATCGTTTCCCACTTAGCTGTAATTTGGGACCTTAGCTGGCGGTCTGGGTTGTTTCCCTCTCCACGACGGACGTTAGCACCCGCCGTGTGTCTCCCGGATAGTACTTACTGGTATTCGGAGTTTGCAAAGGGTTGGTAAGTCGGGATGACCCCCTAGCCTTAACAGTGCTCTACCCCCAGTAGTATTCGTCCGAGGCGCTACCTAAATAGCTTTCGGGGAGAACCAGCTATCTCCGAGTTTGATTGGCCTTTCACCCCTAGCCACAGGTCATCCGCTAATTTTTCAACATTAGTCGGTTCGGTCCTCCAGTTGATGTTACTCAACCTTCAACCTGCCCATGGCTAGATCACTCGGTTTCGGGTCTATATCCAGAGACTCAACGCGCAGTTAACACTCGCTTTCGCTACGGCTCCCCTAATCGGTTAACCTTGCCACTGAATATAAGTCGCTGACCCATTATACAAAAGGTACGCAGTCACCCCACAATGGAGGCTCCTACTGCTTGTACGTACACGGTTTCAGGTTCTATTTCACTCCCCTCACAGGGGTTCTTTTCGCCTTTCCCTCACGGTACTGGTTCACTATCGGTCAGTCAGGAGTATTTAGCCTTGGAGGATGGTCCCCCCATCTTCAAACAGGATATCACGTGTCCCGCCTTACTCGTTTTCACCTAAACAGTGCTGTCGGTTACGGGGCTGTCACCCTGTATCGCGTGCCTTCCCAGACACTTCACCTAACACTGTAAAAGCTTAAGGGCTAGTCCGATTTCGCTCGCCGCTACTTTCGGAATCTCGGTTGATTTCTTTTCCTCGGGGTACTTAGATGTTTCAGTTCTCCCGGTTCGCCTCCTTAACCTATGTATTCAGTTAAGGATACATGCTTATGCATGTGGGTTTCCCCATTCGGACATCCCAGACTCAAGTGGTTTTTACTACCTCATCTGGGCTTATCGCAAGTTAATACGTCCTTCATCGCCTCTGACTGCCAAGGCATCCACCGTGTACGCTTAGTCACTTAACCATACAACCCGAAAAAGTTTCGAATTGCAGTTTAGTCACCAAGGTGTCTGCAATTATTTAAACATGATGCAGACTTGATATTTGCCGGACTCAATTTTGAATACATACAATACAGTATGATCCCAAGAACACTTGATTGTGTTGGTCTTTCTTTTAAAAAAAAAGTATTGAGAACTTTTACAAGTAATCTTCTATTTACAAAAATAAAACATTACTTTGTCAGCTTTCCAAATTGTTAAAGAGCTTGATTTGCTTTCTTTTAAAGAAAGTAACCATGTTTAAAAGCACTATGACTAATGCACTTAAAGATGGTGGAGCTATGCGGGATCGAACCGCAGACCTCCTGCGTGCAAGGCAGGCGCTCTCCCAGCTGAGCTATAACCCCAAATCGTGGTGGGTCTGAGTGGACTCGAACCACCGACCTCTCGCTTATCAGGCGAACGCTCTAACCACCTGAGCTACAGACCCACATACTCTTAAACTACATAAACCATCAATCTGTGTGAACACTCGACAATAATCATCATCGTGTAAGGAGGTGATCCAGCGCCAGGTTCCCCTAGCGCTACCTTGTTACGACTTCACCCCAGTCATGAACCACAAAGTGGCAAGCGTCCTCCCGAAGGTTAAACTACCTGCTTCTTTTGCAGCCCACTCCCATGGTGTGACGGGCGGTGTGTACAAGGCCCGGGAACGTATTCACCGTGGCATTCTGATCCACGATTACTAGCGATTCCGACTTCACGGAGTCGAGTTGCAGACTCCGATCCGGACTACGACGTACTTTTTGGGATTCGCTCACTTTCGCAAGTTGGCCGCCCTCTGTATACGCCATTGTAGCACGTGTGTAGCCCTACTCGTAAGGGCCATGATGACTTGACGTCGTCCCCACCTTCCTCCGGTTTATCACCGGCAGTCTCCCTGGAGTTCCCGACATTACTCGCTGGCAAACAAGGATAAGGGTTGCGCTCGTTGCGGGACTTAACCCAACATTTCACAACACGAGCTGACGACAGCCATGCAGCACCTGTCTCAGAGCTCCCGAAGGCACACCTGCGTCTCCGCTGGCTTCTCTGGATGTCAAGAGTAGGTAAGGTTCTTCGCGTTGCATCGAATTAAACCACATGCTCCACCGCTTGTGCGGGCCCCCGTCAATTCATTTGAGTTTTAATCTTGCGACCGTACTCCCCAGGCGGTCTACTTAACGCGTTAGCTCCGAAAGCCACTCCTCAAGGGAACAACCTCCAAGTAGACATCGTTTACAGCGTGGACTACCAGGGTATCTAATCCTGTTTGCTCCCCACGCTTTCGCATCTGAGTGTCAGTATCTGTCCAGGGGGCCGCCTTCGCCACCGGTATTCCTTCAGATCTCTACGCATTTCACCGCTACACCTGAAATTCTACCCCCCTCTACAGTACTCTAGCCTCCCAGTTTCAAATGCGATTCCGAGGTTAAGCCCCGGGCTTTCACATCTGACTTAACAGACCACCTGCATGCGCTTTACGCCCAGTAATTCCGATTAACGCTCGCACCCTCCGTATTACCGCGGCTGCTGGCACGGAGTTAGCCGGTGCTTCTTCTGCAGCTAACGTCAAAATGATAAAGTATTAATTTATCACCCTTCCTCACTGCTGAAAGTACTTTACAACCCGAAGGCCTTCTTCATACACGCGGCATGGCTGCATCAGGGTTTCCCCCATTGTGCAATATTCCCCACTGCTGCCTCCCGTAGGAGTCTGGACCGTGTCTCAGTTCCAGTGTGGCTGATCATCCTCTCAGACCAGCTAGAGATCGTCGCCTTGGTGAGCTCTTACCTCACCAACTAGCTAATCTCACTTAGGCGTATCCGATAGCGCAAGGCCCTAAGGTCCCCTGCTTTGCTCCATAGAGAATATGCGGTATTAGCCATCGTTTCCAATGGTTATCCCCCTCTACCGGGCAACTTCCTAAGCATTACTCACCCGTCCGCCGCTCGTCAGCAAAGAAGCAAGCTTCTTTCTGTTACCGCTCGACTTGCATGTGTTAGGCCTGCCGCCAGCGTTCAATCTGAGCCATGATCAAACTCTTCAATTAAAGTTTTTTGATGCCTAAGCATCGGCTCAATGAATACTGATTTAAGTTTCCAGTGTTCAGTACATAGTGTACAGAAACCAGTCACTTGAATTGACTGTGCCAAACATTCATTCTAAAAAGAAATCCTGTTCGATTGGTCACTCGTATCATTGATAAAATCTTTTGGATGTTTATCCGACGAGTGCCCACACAGATTGATAGGTTTATATTGTTAAAGAGCTTTCCCTCACGACTTATCCGTGAGGTGGAGGTGCATTCTATAGAGATAAATTTTAGTGTCAAACACTTTTTAATTTTTTCTCTCTCTGCCCGTCCTGACTGACTTTGGTAACTAGTTGTTTCTCTGCTGCCGTGTCAGTGAGGCGGCATTATAGGGACTCAATTAAGATGTGCAAGCTCTTTTTTCATAAAACTGTAATATTTCGTTTTTATGGTGAAAAAACAGGCGAAAGCCAATATAAATGACATTTATTCACACTTTATTGGCTTATTTTAGATGGTTTAAATAAATGAATAAGCATCAGCAAACATTCTGTCACTTTTTGCTGATTTTAATTGAGTAAAGCGTTCTCGTGCAGCACCAGCCATTTCAAAACGGCCCGCCAGATAAATATCAAACTTATCTAATGAAGAAAAATCAGTTTCCACAGCTTCTAATACATTACCAAACTTTCCTTCCCAGTTTTCTGCTGACTGCTCAATAACTGGAATGAATGCAATATTAGAATGTTGCTGATCAATTTCATTCATTTCATCTTGGGCATATAGCTGAGCAGAGTCCTTCGCTCCCCAATATAAATAGATTGGTCGGGTAATATTTTGCGTAATGCAATGATCCAGAATAGACCGAACATAGCTGAATCCAGTGCCACCAGCGATTAACAGAATAGGCCTGTCACTATCATTTCTGAACCATGCGTCACCATGTGGTGCATCTATAATAATATCGCCGTTATTGCTAAGCGCATTTTTCATTGCCTCAACCACTTCAATTGCATAAGCATTATGTTCAGCAGCTCCGATATGAAGTTCTAATTCATTCTCGTTACGACAAGGGCTGTTGGCGATAGAAAATGGGCGTTTATCTTTTTCCCCCATAACTACCATTAAATATTGTCCAGCCTTAAATTGAACCTTATCTTCGGGGCAAAGCAATATTTTGTATGTATTGCTGGCAAGTGGTGCAATAGACTTTACTTTACATTTTATCGTCATTTATTTATGTCTCTTATTTTTATTTATTACGCATAAGGAAATGGGCAGATGTTGAGTAGTTCCACCCAATAATTATTTATTATTAATATTTGTACTGAAACCTGAAACCTACAGTATATTTAACTCATCCCAAATTTCATCAATCCGATTTATCACATTAGGATCTTTTTTAATTGGAGTACCCCAATCCCTTTGCGTCTCACCAGGCCATTTATTGGTTGCATCTAACCCCATTTTAGAACCTAATCCTATAACAGGAGAAGCAAAGTCTAAGGAATCTATCGGAGTGTTATCAATCATGACTGTATCTCGGGCAGGATCCATCCGGGTTGTGATCGCCCAGATAACGTCTTTCCAATCGCGGGCATTCACATCTTCATCACACACAATAACAAACTTTGTGTACATAAACTGCCGTAAGAAAGACCATACCCCCATCATTACCCTTTTAGCATGACCCGGATATTGTTTTTTCATTGTGACCACCGCCATCCGATAAGAGCATCCTTCCGGTGGTAGGTAAAAATCAACGATTTCAGGAAACTGCTTCTGCAAGATAGGCACGAAAACTTCATTCAGAGCAACACCAAGCACTGCAGGTTCATCCGGCGGACGACCAGTATACGTACTGTGATAAATCGCATTTTTACGCATCGTAATATGAGTGATAGTAAACACATGATGTTTTTCAACTTCATTGAAGTACCCTGTATGATCGCCATAAGGTCCCTCATCAGCATACTCATTAGGATCGATATAACCTTCCAGAACGATTTCAGCCCCGGCTGGAATTTCTAAATCATTGCTGATTGATTTTACGACTTCCGTTTTACTACCACGCAGCAAACCAGCAAAAGCATATTCTGATAATGTATCGGGGACAGGTGTAACAGCACCTAAAATTGTTGCCGGATCTGCACCAAATGCAACCGAAACAGGGAAAGGCTCTCCCGGATGAGCTTCCATCCAATCTTTAAGATCTAACGCCCCGCCTCGATGAGCAAGCCAGCGCATGATAATTTTGTTTTTAGAAAGTTTTTGTTGACGATAAATACCAATATTCTGACGATTTTTGGTTGGCCCCTTGGTAACGGTAAGCCCCCAAGTCAACAATGGAGCCACATCACCAGGCCAACAACTCATAACAGGAATTTTATCCAGATCGACATCGTCTCCCTGCCAGATAATTTCCTGACATGGAGCTTTACGCAGTCGCTTTGTTGACATATTGAGAACTTGTTTAAAGACCGGTAACTTATCTATAGCATCACGAAAACCTTTGGGTGGTTCAGGTTCTTTTAGATAAGCCAATAGTTCTCCAACTTCCCTCAGTTCCTGTACATGTTCTCTCCCCATGCCCATCGCAACCCGTTCAGGAGTACCAAATAAATTGGTTAATACGGGAATATCAAAACCAATCGGGTTTTCGAATAATAATGCGGGACCATTGGCTCTTAGTGTTCTATCGCTGATTTCAGTCATTTCATACTGAGGATCGATAGGATGCTTAATGCGCTTTAACTGACCATGTTCTTCTAAATAGTCAATAAACTCACGCAAATCCTTAAATTTCATATGGGTACTGTCTGTGCTGAACTTTAAACCAGTATAACGAAAAATCGGTTAATTCGCTAAAACCAGAATAATATCAATCACAGTAATCAGATGATCAGAAATTGCGTGGGAAAAAAGCAGGAAAAGAACGAAATAAAAACGCCACCGACAACTACATCGATGGCGTTAGTTTTAATGATAGAAATAATACTATTTATTGACGTCTCATTGCGTCAAAGAATTCATCATTCGTTTTTGTCATTGCTAATTTATCAATGAGGAATTCCATTGCATCGGTTTCACCCATTGGATGAACAATTTTACGTAGGATCCACATTTTCTGTAGTTCATCAGCTTTGGTAAGCAACTCTTCACGACGAGTACCAGAACGGTTGAAATCAATCGCAGGGAATACACGTTTTTCAGCAATCTTACGATTAAGGTGCAGTTCCATGTTACCTGTACCTTTAAATTCTTCGTAGATAACTTCGTCCATTTTAGAGCCGGTATCGACAAGCGCTGTTGCAATGATAGTCAGGCTACCACCTTCTTCAACATTACGTGCAGCACCAAAGAAGCGTTTTGGACGATGCAATGCGTTCGCATCCACACCACCAGTTAACACTTTACCTGATGAAGGTACGACTGTGTTATAAGCACGAGCCAAACGAGTGATAGAGTCCAGCAGAATCACAACGTCTTTTTTGTGCTCAACCAGACGCTTCGCTTTTTCGATAACCATTTCAGCAACCTGAACGTGGCGAGATGCTGGTTCATCAAAGGTAGAAGCAATCACTTCACCTTTAACAAGACGCTGCATTTCTGTTACTTCTTCCGGACGTTCATCGATAAGAAGAACCATCAATTCACATTCAGGGTGATTGTGAGCAATGCTCTGAGCAATGTTCTGCAGTAACATGGTCTTACCCGCTTTCGGCGGAGCAACAATCAGACCACGCTGCCCTTTACCAATTGGAGAAGCCAAGTCTAAAACGCGGGCTGTAATATCTTCTGTAGAACCATTACCACGTTCCATTTTCATGCGTTCATTGGCATGAAGAGGCGTTAAGTTTTCAAAAAGAATCTTATTACGCGCATTATCTGGCTTATCATCATTAACGGTATTAACTTTTAGCAGCGCAAAATATCTCTCGCCTTCTTTCGGCGGGCGAATTTTGCCAGCGATAGAATCACCGGTACGCAGGTTAAAGCGACGAATCTGACTTGGTGATACATAAATATCATCGGGTCCGGCCAAATAAGAACTATCTGCGCTACGTAAGAAACCAAAACCGTCTTGAAGGATTTCTAACACACCATTTCCAAAAATATCCTCTCCACTTTTAGCATGCGCTTTCAGTATCGAGAAGATGATGTCCTGTTTCCGTAGACGAGCCAAATTCTCAAGCCCCAGGGATTCTCCCAGTTTGATGAGATCTGAAACTGCTCTGTTTTTTAATTCTGTTAGGTTCATTGTGGTGGATACTTGTTTAGTCAAAATAGGATCTGTTTGCTAGTAAATTGTAAGAAAGATTTTGGTCTCAGGATTGACCAAGAAGTGAACACTTGTTTAATTAACGTGCGCTAAGCTATCACTAAAATTGAGTATAGTCTAGCGTTTGTTTTAATTCTAAAAACAAAACCGTACATTGATCAATGTACGGCTTTATTTTTACTTAAAGATTCGCGTCCAAAAACTCTTTTAACTGAGTTTTAGACAGCGCACCAACTTTAGTCGCTGCCACGTTACCATCTTTAAACAATAACAACGTAGGGATACCACGAATACCAAATTTAGGTGGTGTTCCTGCATTGTGGTCAATGTTCAGCTTACCGATAGTGAGTTTACCTTCGTACTCATCAGCGATTTCATCCAGAATAGGAGCAATCATTTTACATGGACCGCACCATTCTGCCCAAAAATCAACAAGAACAGGGCCTGCAGCTTTGATCACATCATTTTCAAAACTATCATCAGTTAGCTGCAAAAATTTATCACTCATCTTCGACTCCAATGTTTTTTCCTGAACTAATTGCATAACAATTAGTAAATAGATGCTCTATTGGAATGTATTTACTTTCGTATTGCAAGCCTAAACTGATATTCTATAGCAATGAAGAAGACACATATCACAGAGCAAAAGTTCGCCGATTTGGGGTTAGAGCCTCAAATCACTGATGGTTTGAAGCAAAAAGGGTTCGAATTCTGCACCCCAATTCAAGCTATGGCGTTGCCGGTACTGCTCTCCGGCCAAGACATCGCAGGCCAGGCCCAAACAGGGACTGGTAAAACGCTCGCGTTTCTCACTGCTACCTTTAACCATTTATTAACAACGCCTGCACGAGAAGGAAGAAGTTCAGTCCAGCCTCGCGCTATTATTATGGCACCAACTCGTGAGTTAGCGATACAAATTTTTCACGATGCGGAATCTTTGGTTCAGTCCACAGGAATCAAAGCATGCCTTGCCTATGGTGGTGAAAGCTACGATAAGCAATTAAAAAATCTGGAAAATGGTGTCGACATTCTGATTGGTACAACAGGAAGGATCATCGATTTTTATAAACAACGGGTATTTAACTTGAATGATATTCAAGTTGTCGTACTCGATGAAGCGGACAGAATGTTCGATTTAGGCTTCATCAAGGATATACGTTTTCTTTTCCGCCGCATGCCAGCACCTGCTGAACGTCTAAATATGCTATTTTCAGCAACACTGTCTTATCGTGTTCAGGAACTGGCTTTTGAGCATATGACATCACCAGAACATATTGTTGTCGAGCCAGAGCAAAAAACAGGTCATAGGATTAAAGAGGAATTATTCTATCCGTCCAATGAACACAAAATGGCACTTCTTCAGACATTGATTGAAGAAGAATGGCCAGATCGTGCCATTATATTTGCCAATACCAAGCATAAATGTGAGCTTATCTGGGGCCACTTAGCTGCAGATGGTCATCGTGTCGGTCTTCTTACCGGTGATGTACCTCAGAAAAAACGTGAACGCATCTTAGAAGAATTCACCCACGGTCAATTAGACATCTTAGTTGCAACAGACGTAGCAGCACGAGGTTTGCATATTCCTGAAGTAACGCATGTATTTAACTATGATTTACCGGATGATTGTGAAGACTATGTGCACCGGATTGGTCGAACAGGACGCGCAGGAGCAAGCGGTAGCTCTATCAGCTTTGCCTGTGAAGACTATGCAATTAATTTGCCGGCAATTGAAGAATATATTGAACATTCGATTCCAGTATCAGAATATGATGCATCGGCTTTGCTTCAGGATTTGCCTGCGCCGATAAGAATGCGCCAACCACGCCAGCAGTCCCGTAGGACCAATACAGGTGGTTCGCATTCAAACCGTCGTTCAAATAGAAATAAAAAACCATATTCTAAGAACCAAAACATAACACAAAGTAACTAAGGAAGCCCGATTCTTATATGAGCTCTAACGAACCTTCACCGCTATACGCTGCAATTGATTTAGGATCAAACAGTTTCCATATGCTTGTTGTCAGGCATATCGACGGCAGCGTTCAAACTATGGCTAAAATAAAACGTAAAGTCCGTTTAGCCGCAGGATTAGATGAAAATAATGAGCTAAGTACTGAAGCAATGCAACGAGGATGGGATTGTCTTGCTCTATTCGCAGAACGCTTACAAGACATCCCTGCTGAAAACATCCGTATTGTTGGTACGGCTACTTTAAGAACAGCCATCAACGTTGATGTTTTCCTGCAAAAAGCAAATCAGATTCTGGGCTACGATATCAACGTAATTCCGGGAGAAGAAGAGGCTGCGATTATCTACAAAGGTGTCGCTCATACTTCAGGAGGTATGGGACGTCGACTTGTGGTGGATATCGGTGGTGCCAGTACTGAACTTATTATTGGTGAAGGATTCGATGCAAAGGCTTTAACCAGTCTGAAAATGGGCTGTGTTACCTGGCTGGAAAAATACTTTAAGGATAGGCAACTAACCGCAAGTAACTTTAACCACGCCATTGATGCAGCCAAACAAACCATACTTCCGATATTAGAGAAATATCAGGGACTAGGTTGGAACGTATGTGTTGGTGCCAGCGGAACCGTTCAGGCGTTACAGGAAATTATGCTGGCTCAGGGAATGGATGAAGTCATTACTCTGGCTAAATTAAAACGTCTTCAACAACAGGCGATGATGGCAGACCACCTTGAAGAACTGGAAATCGTTGGATTAACTCTGGAACGAGCTCTGGTATTTCCAAGTGGACTGTCTATTCTTATTGCTATTTTTGAGTCACTGGGAATTGATTCAATGACTCTGGCCGGAGGAGCGCTTCGGGAAGGGCTAGTCTATGAAATGGTAGATGAGCTGCGTCAAACTGATATTCGCACCAGAACCATTAACAGTGTTCAGACTCGTTATCAGATTGATAAGCCCTATGCCAAGCAGGTAGCCGATGTTGCCAGCTCACTTCTGCAACAATGTGGTGGCTTAAAATGGATACCGGAACCTCAGGGGGAAATGCTCTTGAGAACAGCAGCACAACTCCACGAAATTGGCTTATCTATCGATTTTAAAAAAGGTGGAGAGCACGGTGCATACTTACTACAAAACCTGGATTTACCCGGATATACCAGAGCACAGAAACATTATCTTGGTGAGTTAACCCGACGCTATCGTGAAACGTTAACCACACTGCCAGAACAATATGCACTGTCCAGTGTCAGTGGTAAACGAGTGTTACGTCTGCTACGTCTGGCGATTCTGTTAACCCACCGCCGCAGCGTTGAACTGCAACCAGGTTTTACACTAAAAGCGGATGACGACAGTTTAACCCTCAAGATAGATAACAACTGGTTAAAGAAAAACCCTTTAACAAAAGCAGAACTGGAAATTGAAGCTCATCGCCAGACAGATAACGGTTGGCCACTTAATTTAAGTTATTAGTAATTTAGGGTTCAGGGTTCAGGGTTCAGGGTTCAGGGTTCAGGGTTCAGGGTTCAGGGTTCAGGGTTCAGGGTTCAGGGTTCAGGGTTCAGGGTTCAGGGTTCAGGCAAAATTTTTTCTGATTCCTGTAATCCTGTAATCCTAAGTTCTGTAACCCTGTAAACCTAATTCCTGTAATCTTGTAATCCTGAAACCTCATCCTCCTTTTCTTCCGGCAAACGCACCGGAATAAATAAAGCAAGGACGCCCATCGCAGCCATACCAAAAAACACTTTACCGCCCCAGTGCTCAAACCCCCAACCGGAAACCGGAGTTAATACCGCAACAACTAATCCAAGAGGAATGGCATTATATAATGCCTGTATTGGAACCATAAGATGAGCAGGAACCTGCTGAATATAACGAATAGCAGCAATATGAGCAGAAGCAAAAGTCAGACAATGAAAAAGCTGCACAAACACTAAAGCCACAAGTTCATAACTTAATGCGGTCACCCCCCAACGAAGAGCTACTGCACAGGAGGAAAGCAAGAATAGCCCCCGAATAGTCCAGCCAGCAAACACTGTTTTACTTACCGCAAAAACAACGATTTCAGCAACAACCCCCAAACTCCACAAATAACCGATAGTTTCTTCACTATAGCCAACGGATTTCCAGTAAATAGAACTGAAACCATAATAAGCAGCATGACTACCCTGAATACATGCAGTTAACAGCAGAAACAGAACAACAGATTTATTCTTAAACAACCGAAAAAGTGATTCTGCCCGCTTGTTCTGATTGGTGTTCTGATCCACCGGGTAAGGTTTTGGAGTCCTTGATGCCAGCAAGAGCAAAATACAGGCACCAGCCAAAGCGGTATACAGAATAACCTGAGCCCCAAAATGGACTGCTAACCAGCCAACAAGCGTTGAACCGACAATAAAAGCAAACGATCCCCACAAACGCGAACGACCATAATCTAATAAATTCAGTTTTGCATAATAGTTGGCTACAGCATCAGACAACGGCATTGTTGGCCCAAGACAAAGATTAAACAGAACAGTGATCAATAACAGCCAGTAAAAATGATGACTTAATGAAAAAAGACCAAGGCTGATAATACTAATCAGACTTAACCAACGCAGGATTGGCACTAATTTGTTAGCCTGGCGAATCCTTGGTGTCAGAATCAAATTGGCAGCACAGCGCGTAGCAAATGCCACTCCGACTAATATCCCTATTTGACCGGGATTCATCCCTTCATGTTTCAGCCACAAAGCCCAAAAAGGCAAATAGACACCATAAACAAAAAAGAAACCAAAAAAGAATTGCGATGCCCAACGAAAAGGAGTGGTATACAACATAAAAATCTCAGCAAGGGATAATATAAAAAAACGCGACTATTATGCGCTTCTTCACCCAATGGAAAAAGGGCTAGTTGTTCTGAACTCATTTCCCTATTTTCTGGGGGAAGTGATAATTCTCAGGACGATTTAACCAAAGATACTGATTTCATATCACATTTAGAAAAAAATTATGGAACAATCCTCAAAATATGTTGTCATTTTACCTTAGTACATCAAACTCAGAAAATGGCACGTTTCAGATATCTTTAGTATTCATCACACAAAAAATATAAGTTTTTTCGGTGATAAGACCAGTAATTTGCTGCTATTTGTATTGAATTAGCTATAATCTCTATGACTTCATTATTTTCCTCAAAATATTTATTAAAAATCTATATCTATTTTTATAAATATGGGATTATGATGCCAAAGTACCACAATATAGGAAGATAACGACAAAATGGCAGCAAAATTTCGCATTCTTGTTCTAAACGGTCCTAATTTAAACTTACTGGGACTACGAGAACCCGCTCACTATGGTTCACAGAACCTGGAAAGCATCATCTCAACACTACAGGAACAGGCAAAAGCAGCCAACGTCGAATTAGACCATCTCCAGTCAAACCGTGAGTACGAAATTATCGACGCCATACACAATGCTTATCAAAAAGTGGATTTTATTATTATTAATCCCGCTGCTTTCACTCATACAAGTGTAGCAATCAGAGACGCATTATTGGGGGTCGACATCCCATTTATCGAAGTGCACCTGTCAAATATCCACGCCAGAGAAAGTTTTCGCCATCATTCATATCTGTCTGATAAAGCGAAGGGGGTCATCTGTGGCTTAGGTGCACAAGGGTACGAATTTGCGCTTTCTTCAGCCATCCAAACACTGAAGAGCAATTAACAATGAACTTAAAGCAGCAACCGCTAATCCGGGGCTGTCTATTCACGAGATAAAGAGAAATGAGCACAATGGATATTCGTAAAATTAAAAAGCTTATTGAATTAGTTGAAGAATCAGGAATTGCTGAACTGGAAATTTCTGAAGGCGAAGAATCTGTACGCATTAGCCGTAACAGTCCTGTTTCAGCAGCACCTGCACCTATTCAATATGCAGCAGCACCTGCTCCAGTAGCTGCTCCTGCGGCGGCTCCAGCACCTGTAGCAACTCCGGCAGAATCAGCTCCTGCAGCACCGGCAGGCCACCAGGTACTTTCGCCAATGGTTGGTACTTTTTATGGCTCTCCTAGCCCGGATGCAAAACCATTTGTTAAAGTGGGTCAAAGTGTCAACGTGGGTGACACCCTATGCATCGTTGAAGCAATGAAAATGATGAACCAAATCGAAGCAGATAAAGCTGGTGTCGTTGCGGCAATTCTTGTTGAAGATGGCCAACCTGTTGAGTTCGACCAACCACTAGTTGTTATCGAATAAACGGGGCTATTAACCATGTTAGATAAAATTGTCATCGCGAACCGAGGTGAGATTGCACTTCGTATTCTTCGCGCATGTAAAGAATTAGGCATCAAAACTGTTGCTGTCCATTCGACGGCAGACCGTGATTTAAAACATGTTCTGTTAGCTGATGAAACAGTCTGTATTGGTCCTGCTCGTAGTATTGATAGCTACTTAAATATTCCCCGAATTATTTCTGCTGCAGAAGTAACCGGTGCAATTGCGATTCACCCTGGGTATGGTTTCTTATCTGAAAATGCTGATTTTGCCGAACAGGTAGAAAAATCAGGTTTCATTTTCGTTGGTCCGAAAGCCGAAACCATCCGCATGATGGGTGATAAAGTTGCTGCTATTTCTGCAATGAAAAAAGCCGGTGTGCCATGTGTACCAGGCTCTGACGGCCCGCTTGACGACGACGAAGCGAAGAACAAATCATTTGCTAAACGTATCGGCTACCCTGTTATCATCAAAGCATCTGGTGGTGGTGGCGGTCGTGGTATGCGTGTGGTTCGTTCTGAAGCAGACCTGGTTCAATCTATTGCAATGACTCGTGCAGAAGCAAAAGCGGCTTTCAACAACGACATGGTTTATATGGAGAAATACCTGGAAAACCCTCGTCACGTTGAAGTACAGGTTTTAGCCGATGGTCAGGGTAATGCAATTCACTTAGGTGAACGTGACTGCTCAATGCAACGTCGCCACCAGAAAGTGGTAGAAGAAGCTCCAGCTCCGGGTATTACCGAAGAAATGCGTAAGTACATCGGTGAACGTTGTACTCGTGCATGTATTGAAATCGGCTATCGCGGTGCAGGTACGTTTGAATTCTTATATGAAAACGGCGAATTCTACTTCATCGAAATGAACACCCGTGTTCAGGTTGAACACCCAGTAACAGAAATGGTTACCGGTGTTGATATCATTAAAGAACAGCTGCGCATTGCTGCTGGTCAGCCTCTGTCATTTACTCAGAATGATATTAAGATCCACGGCCACGCAATTGAATGTCGTATCAATGCGGAAGATCCGGAAAAATTCTTACCATCTCCGGGTAAAATCACTCAGTTCCACTCACCAGGTGGTATGGGGATCCGCTGGGAGTCTCACATTTACACTGGCTATACAGTTCCTCCTCACTACGATTCAATGGTAGGAAAACTGATTGCCTATGGTGAAAACCGTGACGTTGCCATTGCTCGTATGAAGAATGCATTAAATGAAATCATTTTAGAGGGAATTAAAACCAATGTTCCTCTACAGCAATCAATTATGATGGACGAAAACTTCCAGCATGGTGGAGCCAATATCCACTATCTGGAGAAGAAACTCGGTCTTCAATAAGCAGATTTCATCTGACTCAGAAAGCCCGTTTCAACATTGAACGGGCTTTTTTGTATTCAGACAAGAAGGATAACTTCTGCTAAACTCAGCGCCAACTACGTACTCAATAATGAACTAACAGGTTACAGCTATGCCTTGGATTCAGATTAAGCTCAATGCTACCAATGAGAATGCCGAAACTATCGGTGATATGTTAATGGAAGAAACAGGGGCTCTTTCAGTCACTTTCCTTGATGCCAAAGACACGCCGGTATTTGAACCTTTACCAGGCGAAACCCGCCTGTGGGGTGATACAGACATTCTTGCGCTATACGATGCCGAAGCTGATACCAGCCTGATCCTGGATCAAATCAAAGCGTTTAATCTCCTTCCTGACAATTTTGCCCACAAGGTGGAGCAAATCGAAGATAAAGACTGGGAACGCGAATGGATGGATAACTTCCACCCAATGAAATTCGGTCAGCGTCTATGGGTATGCCCTAGCTGGCGGGAAATTCCCGAACCAGACGCTGTCAACGTCATGCTCGACCCGGGTTTAGCTTTCGGTACAGGCACACACCCAACAACGGCTCTTTGCCTTGAGTGGCTCGATGGGCTTGATTTAAGCGGTAAGACAGTTATCGATTTTGGCTGTGGTTCAGGCATCCTGGCGATCGCTGCAATTAAACTCGGTGCAGCAAAAGTGATTGGTATCGATATCGATCCACAAGCCCTTTTGGCTTCCAGAGATAACGCACAGCGTAATGGCGTTGAAGACCAACTGGAAGTCTACCTGCCGAAAGATCAGCCAGAAAACCTTCAGGCTGATGTCGTGGTTGCCAATATTCTTGCCGGTCCGTTAAGAGAACTTTCTCCGGTGATAAAAAGCCTGATTAAACCTTCAGGTGTTCTGGCTATGTCTGGTGTTTTAGACACTCAGGCCGAAGATGTAGCGACTTATTACAGCGATGAACTGACTCTGGACCCTATTATTGAGCAGAGTGAATGGTGCAGAATCTCAGGCTGCAAGAATAAAGTGTGATCAATTTAGTTTCTAATTGATTGAAAAATAGACTATTTACAAAAACAAATTGTAAATGCTCAAATAATAGTCTTTTCAGGGCGAAAAAAAATGCGTAAAATGCGCGCCCTTGCTGTTAAAGAACTATGAAGACGTTTTGAAGATCGGAAACTACCAACTAAAGAACAAGCTCATTCTGGCCCCAATGGCGGGCGTAACAGATCGACCTTTCCGAGAGTTGTGTCTCCGATATGGAGCGGGAATGGCTATCAGCGAAATGATGTCATCCAATCCTGCTCTCTGGAAAACGTCTAAATCTAAACAGCGCATGGTACACGAAGCTGAATCGGGAGTTCGTTCGGTACAAATTGCAGGGAGCGATCCTCAGCTTATGGCGGAGGCCGCACAATTCAGTGTTGAGAACGGTGCACAAATTATCGATATCAACATGGGGTGCCCGGCAAAAAAAGTAAACAAAAAGCTAGCGGGTTCTGCATTACTACGTCATCCCGAGCTGATAGAAGATATTCTGAAAGCTGTTGTGAATGCAGTTGATGTACCTGTGACATTAAAAACCCGTACAGGATGGGACCCAGACAATAAAAACTGTGTCCAGATAGCAAAGTTAGCCGAAGATTGTGGCATACAGGCGTTAGCTCTACATGGTAGAACCCGCACCTGCATGTACAAAGGAGAGGCCGAATACGACAGCATTAAAGCGGTTAAACAAGCTATCTCTATCCCTGTCATCGCTAATGGTGATATCGACAGTCCGGAGAAAGCGAAGTATGTGCTGGATTACACCGGTGCCGACGCTTTAATGATTGGACGCCCCGCACAGGGACGACCATGGATTTTTAACGAAATCCGCTATTTTTTGGAAAACGGCATCACGATGCCAGCACTTCCGATTAAGGAAGTGAAGGAAATATTGCTTGGTCATGTTCTTGCTCTCCATGAATTTTATGGTGAGTACTTAGGCCCTCGAATCGCGCGTAAGCACGTTGGTTGGTACTTAAAAGAACACGAGCAGGCAAGTGAGTTTCGCCGTACCTTCAATGCCATAGAAGTAGCCGAGCTACAGATGGAAGCACTTGAAGGTTATTTTGATAAAGTTGCATCATATAATTAACAGAAGAGCTAGACCGAATATGTTCGAACAAAATCTGACTTCAGAAGCTTTAACAGTAACAACAGTAACTTCACAAGATCAAATCACGCAAAAGCCTTTACGTGACTCCGTTAAAGCCTCTCTTAAAAACTACCTTGCTCAGTTAAATGGCCAGGAAGTAACAGAACTATACGAATTAGTTCTAGCTGAAGTAGAGCAACCTCTGCTAGATACCATCATGCAATACACTCGCGGCAACCAAACTCGCGCAGCGAATATGATGGGTATCAACCGTGGTACTCTTCGTAAGAAACTTAAAAAATACGGCATGAACTAAATATAAGCTTATAACTTATTGATTAAAAAGACTTAACTTTTATTGGTTAGGTCTTTTTTTGTTTTTAACCCCACATAATACCCCACAAAAGTCCATCCCTTTACTTTCACCAAATTTAATCAGTAAATCAGAAACAACCAAGTCTTTTATGCTAAGGTATTCAACAACAATCAGATAACCGTATTATCCCCATGAACCTCAATCAATATTTGGAAAAAATCGAACAAGGCAAGGCGATAAATCTTGACCGTTTTATAGAAAGCCTCCCGTTCACCGATGCTTTCGAATGGCGAAGTGTCTACCAGGCAACACGAGTGCGTGATGGATATCAGTTAACAATTATCGACCAGAACAAACATCAGGCATTGTATTTACCCGATGCTCAGGACCGGGTGGATGCCGCCAACAATGGCCGTTCTCACGATATTGCCTGTAGTTATGCGCATATCCTGGTGCTAAACCGACTGTGTCAATCCGAGATTCCTTTTGTGGTGCTATCGGATGCCAATGGATTTAAAACCGAAGGTAAACTGGTTGGAAAACACGCTGTGATTATTGAAAACGTCGAGAACTTCTATCATTTTCGGGCATTTCTATCCGTTCTGCAGCGCTCAGACTTAATCGAGAATTGCGATATTTTGTTGGGGGCCGGGAATCAGATTTGTGACCGCTTAAATCATTCGTTTCTTGCTCAATATGAGGCTATCTACTGCGCTCAGGATCTGGATTTAGGAGGCCTAACGATCTTTCAGACACTTCAAAAATCACTTCCTCAATGCCATTGGTTGGCACCCGCTGACTGGGAGCTATACAGAAATAAATTCAGGTTCGCTCCCAAAAATGCCACTCAATTGACCAAAGCTATCGCCCTTGCGCGTAAGCTAGGCCTAACTCAAGAAGCGGATTTGATGAATCAAACCCGCGCATTTTTAGAACAGGAAGCGTTGCTGCCTGCATTATCACAGGATTAAGTTATGCATAATGACGCTATCGACAATCTGCTGATCAGCATTTCACGCTTGGTCGCAGTGGATTCGGCGGGTGTGGCGATCGCCGAAATCGACCTTCGTGAAGGCGGCATACTGATAGGCGGCGGTAATATTGGTAAAACATCAATTCTTAATGCGATCCGCTTGTTTTTACTGCCGGAAGAGAACTTCAAAAACTCCGCTAAAAAATTCGGTTTTTCAGATAAAGAAGGCAAATTTTTCTCCGACGACGAAAGCTTCGAACACTACTTCCCCAGCAACAGCAGTTTTTTAATTCTTGAGTGCGACAACTATCTGGGCGGTCACCTGCCACATTGCCAGATTCTATATCGGGGCAGTACCGATAAGCTCGATTACCGCCGCATGTTTACCGCATTGCGTTATGATCAGATCCGCCACCTGTTCTGGGATGCCAACGCCGGAGATGATGGTATCGGCGGCCGGGCAGAAGGACTCAGCCCGACCAAAGTGCAAACTTTCCTCAAACGTGAAGATAAGTATTTTAAAACCTTAATGCGCTCGGCGGCGATCAAAGAGGTGATTTACGCCAATCAGCTACTTGATGTTGACGCGATGCGGTTTTGTCTGTTCCCGCTCAGCACCACCGAGGATGCCAATGTCGATGCGTTCCGCGCGTTAGTTCGGCTACTGTTTGATATGAAGACCGGGTCGGATACAGTGCGCCTGGCAGTTGCCAATATTATCGAGTCACAGAAAAAAGAGCGCAAAGATGAACTCAACTTCGATATCGATGCGTTTATTGAACACAATGATGCGCTGGCCCGCCGCGAGCGGTTGCTGAAGAATATCGACAGCTTACGCCCGGAATTTGAAAAACTGGCGCTCAGTCACCAACAATTAATGCGCAATAAAAATGCCGAAGATGAATTGATGCAATTCGCCATGATGGCACAAAGCAAAATTGATCAAGCCAGTAATGAAGTCGGACTGGAAGAGAGTCAGCTTAAGCTGATGGAAAACCGAGTCCGGGCAGCGGGTAAAGAGTGCAGGGAGACAGAAAGCAGACAGAAAACTTTGCAAGGTTCGCACGACACCCTGGTGCGCCAGCAGAACAGGCTTGAGGACATTGTACGTAAAACCCAACTGGTGGTGAGTCGGTATGATGAAAGCGACACGTTAGAAATAATCATTGTGGGTCATCGTGAACATTTAGCTTATTACGAGCGCGAACTCGAACTCAAACAGGATGGCGAAAAACGCAGACAAGAGTTACAGGAACTCAATCAGGAGATCAGCGAACTCGAAGCGTTAGAGCTGCGCTATCAGACGTCGGTTGAAAATAAGGAATTCAAACTGTTCAATCAGTTAGCTGAGCCGATCTGGCTGAAACTGGCAGCGTTGAATTTTGACGTGGCAGAGGCGAACCCCGGGCGTGAACTGTCAGCGGCAGAAACTCAGGCCATTGAGGCCTTTACCGATCTCATCCAGCCAGCGGAGTCAGATTATCAGTTACTGGGCGTCAGACTTGATGCGGTCTCAATAGATACACGCGAATCAGACCAAAACAAATTAGATAAAGTCCGGGACATTCTGGAAAGAAAACGCAAAAGTGCCGCCAAACTTATTGCCATGGATAAAGAAAGCCGCTTTGAGCAGATCAAATCTACCGCGGCATTGAATAAAGAGATTAGCAGCACCAAAGCGGAAATTGAGCTGCTGCTGGCCTGCAATAGCAATACCCAACAGTTGCAAACGCTTAACGAAGAATTAGACGTTGTTGCCAGTCAACAGCAGGAATTAGTCAAACTGCTTGAAAGTCAGCACGACGTTTTGAGACAAGAGCAGCAGACTCACACCGCTCAAGAGGTCAAAGTGGCGGAGCTTAAATCCACACTGGAAAAACTTACCCGATATCAGCTCAAAGCTAAAACTCAGCTTGATGCCTATGGCTTACCAACCCGTGAGTTTCCGGTTCTGCCGGATATGTCACTGGAATTGACTGGTGATACGTTACAAACGCGTATCGATAACCTGCAGCACAAACGCGAAGCCAGATCCCAGATAGCCGAAGGAATCCGTGATTTTGTGGTTAACCAAGTGCTGGAAAATGACGACCAATTGATGCGGCCGCATATTGATGATGACGTGCTGGAGCACGCCTTTGAGCAGCTTCGCTCGCGCTATCAGGGGCTGGAAGAAGAATTTGATATTCTGCGTAAAAACTTTGTGGAACATAAGCACTCGATTCACAGCATTATCAATGAACTGAAAAATAACCGCGAGATGGTGCGTCAGTTTGAGCAAAGTATTAACCGGGCCTTTGCCGGCGTAACCATTAACGATCTCAAGCAAGTCGAAGCGGAAATCAAAGTTGAAGCCAGATTTAGCGATCTGGTTGGTGAAATTGAACATCTGGATACCCATTCTGATCAAAAAGCCTCCGATCAGTTTATTGACCGCCTGAAAGCCTTTAGTCAGAAATTTTTCCCGGATGGTAAAGCCGCGCTGCTGACCATGGAGCAGATCGTCGCAGGTATTGCTTATCGGGTCAAAAAGCAGGGCCAGAATGGCTGGGAGAGTAAGTCACAATCGACCTCAACCATTATGCTGATTAACCTCAAGCTGGTAGAAATTCTACTGGGACGGCTGAGAAATAAAGCCTGTACCACACATTTCCCGCTGATTATCGATGAAGGCGCTTCGGTCGACAGCTCGCAGTTTGACTGGTTACTGCCAAATTTAAAACAGGCCGGATTCAGGGTGCTGAGCGCTTCAACCAACTCGGCATCGAGTGAAATTATTTTCAAATTTGGTCAGCATTTCCGGTTAGATGCAATGCGCACCGGCACGCCGTATCATCCGGCCCGGACCATCGCTTTTACCGGTATGCCGGATAGTTTTGTTACCAAAGGAAGCGCGCTGGATCGTGAACAATTAGATATGTTTGGGGAAGCAGATGAGTGAACAACGGCTGCTGACGATCCCAACTTTCACCATCATGCTTGAACATCACACCATTATGCGCGACGTGATCCGTGAAATGGATAAAGCTGGCGAGCCCTATGTGCGCGAAGCCACATTTATTGCCCGGGTACACCGATATATGCAGGGTAAAAGTCGCGACAAACGTAACCAGCTGCGCACGGCATTTTCCACTGACAATCTGTTGGCGGCGCATATTTTAGTGGATAAAGATGAATTTGGCGGTGAAAGCCGACTTATCTTTGACCGCTCGGTGATTGGTGTATTCCGCCTGTTTGACCGCAGCCTGTTTCAGGATTTAACCGATGTAGCCCTGAAAACCCAACTGGGAGGAATACGCCTGCTACTTAGCCAGCTCGAATCAGGATCTCTGCTGTTTAACGATGCGGATCTGGATTATAAAGAGCTGATGGACGAACTGTTTCACCGCTTGAGTGAACTGCTCAACAGTATTAGGCTTAATCTGGTAAAAATGCAGACCATAAATCAGGAGCTGAGTGAGGCCAGTGAACAAGCAGCCAAAACGGAAAACCCGCAGGCATTTAATCTACTGCAGCGTGAATCTATTGGTAAGATTTCTCACTTGTTGTCGCGGCATATTTTGCCAACCCGGCAGTTTTTGGATGAAAAAAGTCGCCTGCAAGATGGCCCGAACCTGTTTGAATGTCTGCAAAAATTGCGTCGCCAGTTTGAACTGCATCAGGATCATCAGCGCGAGACCGCCATGCTGAGATACGAAATTAGTTTTAACAGTTTTCATAACCAAATCAGTAAAGTATCTCACTCTGTTGATCAGTTTCTCGCCCGTTCTAAAAAACGCCTCAAACAATTTAACGCCATTGAAGCCGCATTTGGCGAGTTAACCATCGCACTGGAAGGCACACAACATAACCTTAAACGCAGCCTGATTGACGGAGAATTTGCCCGTACTAACGGTTCATTTATGGGGTTGATGCAACAGGCGCGGCCCAAGGTATTGCGCATCAGCAGTTCAGAAGCTTATCTCAATAATGTCGTCAGTGATATTGAAGCCAGAGTGACCGACCAGAATCTGATGAAACACAGCCACTATGTGCAATTAATCAGTTCAAAAGATAATTCGACTGAGACCCGGCTCGCACGGGCAGAGCTGATTTTCAATTTGGTCAAACAGATGCAAATGACAGAATATCAGGATCTGACCTTAGCCCTGCACCGCCGGTTAAAACCGCATTTGCCTGACTATCACTTTGTTGATCTGCTGGAAGGGCTGAATTTTATCCTGCGCTGTCAGGTGATATTGGATGGTCACGCAGTGAAAGTAACAAACTTCCGCAACCGACTGGCACAAAATGACATTGTTTATTTATATCGTAAAATCCGTACAGAGAGAGTGAAGTAATGACAACGGCCTTTGCACAAATCAATATGGCGAAAAGCCAGCAAATCTACGCCACTTTTGTCAACGGCAGAGTGATCACCAAACAGGTTTACGATATCTATCAACATGCGTTTATTGATAGCCCGCTTTACACTGAGCTGTATAGCAATCTGGAGCATTTTACTCAGCTCTACCTGCATATCGGTTATTACCTCAATTTTAATGTCGAAGGTGAGTTCTTCTATATCAGCCGAAGTGAAGATGAAGAAGACGCCGACACTAATGCAACTAAAATTCAGGCCATGTTACTGATTATTGCCCGCTATTGGGTAGATAAAGGTTTTGATCTGGATGACCTGGCAACGCCGGTTATCGGTTTAGGCCGTACAGCTCTGGATGAGATCGCCGAGCAGGATATTTATAATGATATTCGTCAGGCAGTTGGTATTGATGGCTGGGATAAAGCAATAACCTATCTGACTGATCGTAACTTTCTTTATCCGTGCGGTGATAAGCATTATGTGCTGAGCTCGGCCGGGATGCATTTTCTGAATCGCCATGTGGAAAGGTATTCTGAGGAATGAAGATCTTCACGTAACATTTCGCCTTCCAGCACATCAAGCAGCTGTTTGACTTGAAATATCATCAATCCAATTTTTTACACACCTATCACATGGAGATTTAATCCATATTATCCTTTCACCAGATAGGCTCCGACAGCCGACATTGCTGCAACAAAGATTACTGAACCATCGCCCATTTTTCCGCTGAACAGGTACATGAAAATAGTATTTAAATACGGAATATTAATGTTGCCCAAACCAGCCAGTAAAAATACCAGGCATGAAAACAAACCTAGTGCTAAAAAAATATACCCTATTACTTTATTCATCTTGCCACCTACTACACTTTATGCATATTTAAGCTTTGTAGAATAAGTGTAAGACATAATTTTCATATTGCTCAGAAAGACGACCACCAGCTTTTCTATTGTGTGTCTAACGCTTCCAGTATCGAACAATGACTCGCATTGTCGTCTACATGACCACAGCAGGCATCATTGATTTTTTTTAATGCTTTGCGGATCTGCTGTAATTCCTTAATCTTTTTATCAATGATGCCCAGCTTTGCTGTCGTAATGGCTTTGACTTCAGCACAGCTATGTTCTGATGCTTCTAAACGAATACTCAGAAGCTCTTTTATCTCATCAAG
The DNA here is from genome assembly GCA_963676525.2 of uncultured Vibrio sp. Lineage (GTDB taxonomy): Bacteria > Pseudomonadota > Gammaproteobacteria > Enterobacterales > Vibrionaceae > Vibrio. The sequence continues at coordinate 157,475 of CAXXNB010000010.1, read as the reverse complement.
AGAGAGTCCCAGAGACTTAGCCTTTAAGACAAATTGAATCTGTTTTTCACTTTCGTCCGAATACAAACGGTAACCCGATTCATTTCTGGTTGCCGGTTTAATCAGACCATTTTTTTCGTAAAAACGCAGTGCTTCGGTGGAAACCCCGCACCGTTTAGCTAATTCACCTATCTGAAACATCTGAAATTCCATACATTTTATTAACAACAATGACTAAAAATTCGCTAATTACTAATTATTTTGCCCATGCCAAACGATTGCGCGAGCTTTTTTGTGATTAATTCGTTAGAATACGCGCCATTAATTTTAGCTCAGTTTTTTTAACACTAACTCCGTGAATGTGAGGAACATCGTAGCATGAATAACGCTCGTCCTATTCGCCGTGCGCTGATTAGCGTATCAGACAAAACCGGAATTGTAGAATTCGCCCAAGCACTAACTCAACGTGGTGTCGATATTCTGTCAACTGGTGGTACTGCTCGCCTGCTTGCAGAGCAAGGTATCGCTGTAACTGAAGTATCTGATTATACAGGCTTCCCTGAAATGATGGATGGCCGCGTAAAAACACTTCACCCGAAAGTGCATGGTGGTGTACTAGGACGCCGTGGCCAGGATGATGATGTCATGGCTCAACATGGTATCCAGCCAATCGATATGGTGGTTGTTAACCTGTATCCATTTGCTGCAACCGTAGCAAAAGCAGACTGCACCTTGGCAGATGCAGTTGAAAACATCGATATCGGCGGTCCGACAATGGTTCGCTCTGCAGCCAAAAACCACAAAGACGTGACTATCGTAGTAAATGCTTCAGACTATGATCGTGTTATTGCAGAAATGGACGCGAACGAAAAATCGCTGACTCTGGAAACGCGTTTTGATTTAGCGATTGCAGCATTCGAGCACACTGCAGCTTACGATGGCATGATTGCTAACTACTTCGGCACTATGGTTCCGTCTTATGGCGAGAACAAAGAAGGTGACGAAGAAAGCAAATTCCCTCGTACTTTCAACATGCAGTTCGAGAAAAAACAAGACATGCGTTACGGCGAAAACAGCCACCAGGCAGCAGCATTCTATGTAGAAAGCGATGCTCAGAATGGTTCAGTTTCTTCTGCTAAACAGCTTCAGGGTAAAGCACTGTCTTACAACAACATCGCAGACACTGACTCAGCTCTTGAATGCGTTAAAGAATTTGCCGAACCTGCATGTGTTATCGTAAAACACGCCAACCCATGTGGTGTGGCTTTAGGTTCAGATATTCTTGAAGCATATAACCGCGCATTCAAAACTGACCCAACATCTGCTTTCGGTGGCATCATTGCTTTCAACCGTGAACTTGATGCAGCAACCGCTCAGGCGATTATTGATCGTCAGTTTGCAGAAGTAATCATTGCACCAAAAGTAACAGCAGAAGCAGTTGAAGTTATCGCAACTAAGAAAAACCTGCGTCTGCTTGAATGTGGTGAATGGACAGCTCAGTCAACTGGCTTTGACGTGAAACGCGTTAACGGTGGTCTACTGGTTCAGGATCGTGACCATGGCACAGTTGGTTTAGATGACCTTAAAGTCGTAACCAAACGTCAGCCTTCTGAAACAGAGCTTAAAGATGCACTATTCTGCTGGACAGTGGCAAAATACGTTAAATCGAATGCGATTGTTTATGCAAAAGGTGATATGACTATCGGTGTGGGTGCCGGTCAGATGAGCCGCGTATATTCTGCTAAAATTGCAGGTATCAAAGCCGCAGACGAAGGTCTGGAAGTTGAAGGCACGGTTATGGCGTCTGACGCATTCTTCCCATTCCGTGATGGTATCGATGCAGCAGCAGAAGCTGGTGTTACCTGTGTTATCCAACCAGGCGGTTCAATGCGTGACTCAGAAGTAATTGAAGCGGCTGATGAACATGGTATCGCTATGGTCTTCACTGGTATGCGTCACTTTAGACACTAAGAGAAGGATACAGGGTTTCAGGGAGCAGGAATCAGGAAAAAACAACCTGAATCCTGTCCCCCTAAAACCCTGTTTTCCTAAAACCTGAACCCTAAAAACCTGAATACTATTTAAGGAACTCATCCTATGAACGTACTTGTAATTGGTTCTGGCGGTCGCGAACACGCTCTGGCCTGGAAAGTCGCTCAAAATCCTCAAGTCGACACTATTTTTGTTGCTCCTGGTAATGCGGGCAGCGCTTTAGAAGCAAAAGTTCAGAATGTGAATATCGATGTAGAAGATATCGCAGGTCTGGTTGCTTTTGCCAAAGAGAAAGCCATTGAACTGACTATTGTTGGTCCTGAAGCACCTCTTGTCATTGGTGTAGTTGATGCGTTCCAGGAAGCTGGCTTACCTATTTTTGGTCCGACTCAAGGTGCTGCTCAGTTAGAAGGGTCTAAAGCCTTTACTAAGGATTTTCTTGCTCGCCATAAAATCCCTACTGCCGATTACGCGAACTTTACTGAAGTTGAGCCTGCATTAGCTTACCTGCGCGAGAAAGGTGCACCTATTGTGGTTAAAGCGGATGGTCTTGCGGCAGGTAAAGGCGTTATCGTAGCGATGACATTAGAAGAAGCAGAAGCTGCTGTAAATGACATGCTGGCAGGTAATGCTTTCGGCGATGCTGGTCACCGCGTGGTTATTGAAGAATTCCTTGAAGGTGAAGAAGCCAGTTTTATCGTAATGGTTGACGGTAAAAATGTTCTGCCAATGGCAACCAGTCAGGATCACAAACGTGTTGGCGATAAAGATACCGGTCCTAATACTGGCGGTATGGGTGCTTACTCTCCGGCTCCGGTTGTTACTCAAGAAGTCAACGACCGCATTATGGAACAGGTTATCTACCCTACTGTTGAAGGCATGGCGAAAGAAGGCCATCCTTACACTGGCTTCTTATACGCAGGTCTGATGATCGATGGCGAAGGCAATCCAAAAGTTATCGAATATAACTGCCGTTTCGGCGATCCTGAAACTCAGCCAATCATGATGCGTATGCAATCGGACATGGTTGAACTTTGTCAGGCCGCTCTGGAAGGCAAGCTTGATCAGGTAGAATCTAAATGGGATCCTCGCGCCTCTATCGGTATTGTTCTGGCTGCTGGTGGTTATCCAGGAAGCTACAACAAAGGCAATGTCATTTCTGGCTTACCAACTACTGATGTGGAAGGTGAAAAAATCTTCCATGCAGGTACCACAGAAAAAGATGGCAATGTTGTAACTAACGGCGGCCGTGTGCTGTGCGCAACCGCTCTGGGTAATTCAGTATCAGAAGCTCAGCAACGTGCTTATGAACTGGCGAAGAAAGTAACCTGGGATGGAGTGTTCTGTCGTAGTGATATTGGTTACCGTGCCATAGCCCGCGAACAAAACAAATAACAGATATCTATTCTTGGATTATCTCAAAAAGGGAAGTTTTTACTTCCCTTTTTACTTTTCCGGCCTGGCACTTATTTAGTTCCGGAAATCAGCTGGTTCCATACACTCATGACCGTCACCGCCAAGGATCAGTAATTCATCCACCTGTAGCGTCTCCCCTTTGACGGAACCAACAACGGCCAAATAATTATCTAAGGAAGCTAATCGGTTAATCACGAAAATGGGCAACGTCTGATTAAATTCGATCGCTGAATATTCCTTATTGTCACAACTTTCAAATGTCTTTCCATCCCAATATCCCTGAATAAGATGCGTCCAGGAAGTTTGAGAACCTTTACTTTTCGTTGCATGAACAATATTTTCAGCCTGATCTTCGTAGTGCTGAATCTGTTCCTGAAGAATAGGCAGGACTCTGCCATCAATACGATATAACTGATACACCGCTTCACCACTCTGAGAAAATCGCAACTGGACAGAAAAAGGAACTAACTGATCCAGTTGATTACGCTGTTCACCTTTACGGATTATTTCCTGTAATTTACCCTGACTCCAGTAATAGGAAGTTTTATATTCACCATCGTTCCCGGAAAAGACCGCATCGGAAGCCACATCAGGATTACTATTTTGTTCGGTATACCAGAAGAATGAAACCGAATCACCGGCGCGTTGGCCGCCACTATAATGCTTCGTTGTCGTTGTATCGATAATAGGAGAAGAAGAACATGCAGCCAGGAGACAGCTAAACGTCACAAGAGGAAAAATATGTTTCATGAGAAAAAACTACGCCAAGAATAAAAGACTATCTTGGCGTAGTATAGATTAGTTCACTGAGTCTTTCAGTGCTTTACCAGCCACAAATGCAGGAACATTTGCTGCAGCGATTTGAATTTCTTCACCAGTCTTAGGATTGCGACCAGTGCGAGCTGCACGATGATTTACTTTAAACGTACCAAAACCAATTAGTTGAACTTGGTCACCTTCTTTTAGAGCACCTTCTACTGCACCAAGAGTTGCTTCAAGAGCTGCTTTAGCCTGTACTTTTGAAAGGTCTGCTTTTTCTGCAATAAAGTCGATTAATTGGGTCTTGTTCATTAGGTTTCCCTTCTAATATGTTATCGAACTCATTCAACTCTAAAGCAAAAACCCCCTTGATGGCAAAGGTTTGTCGCTGTTCATGCGCTCTTACGTTCAATATTTAGCCATAAAGTGAGTTATGCTTCACAATTTATAGGGTTTAAGGGATTCAGGGATTCAGGGATTCAGGGATTCAGGGATTCAGGGATTCAGGGATTCAGGGATTCAGGGATTCAGGGATTCAGGGATTCAGTAAAGCTGTTAAACTCAAAACTGTAAACTAAAAACTTTTATAAGGTAGTACTATGCTGTTGCTGACCATCTATGTTTTGTTAGCTGTTTTAGTCTCTTTTTTATGCTCTATTCTGGAAGCTGTCCTGCTCAGCATTACGCCCAGCTATATTGCTCAGCAAAAAAACATCGGTAGTCCATTTGCCGATAAACTGATATGTCTGAAACAAGATATCGACCGTCCGCTAGCCTCAATACTCACTCTAAATACGATTGCCCACACTATCGGTGCTGCAGGAGCCGGTGCCCAGGCAGCAATAGTTTTTGGTAGCCAATGGTTAGGTGTATTTTCCGCTGTTCTGACTCTGGCAATTTTACTGCTGTCCGAAATCATTCCCAAAACCATAGGTGCAACGTACTGGCGCAGCCTCACGCCTGTTACCGTCTATGCTCTGAATATCATGGTAACAGTCTTGTTTCCTCTGGTCTGGTTGTGTGAACTGGTTACCCGCCCTTTTTCTCGCGGCAAGATGCCACTCAATATCCGTGATGAAATTTATGCCATGAGTTTACTGGCGCATGATTCAGAAGAGTTTGATGAAGGCGAAACCAAGCTTCTGACCAACTTCTTTACCTTGAGAACAGTACCAGTGACCGAAGTGATGACCCCACGAACAGTGTTATTTCGAATCGATGCTGAAATGACAATTAATGAATTTCTACAACACTATACCGATACTCCATTTTCCCGCCCTTTAATTTATAGCCAGACCAAAGATAACATTCTCGGATTTACTCACCGGTTAGAGCTTTTCAAACTGCAGCAGAAAGGATTGGGTGATAAACAGTTAGGTGCCATTATGCGCCCCATTTACGTCATACTGGACACAATGTCATTACTGGATGCCTTCAATCAAATGCTCAAAGAAGACCTGCAGTTATCCGTGATTGTAGATGAATATGGTTCTGTTCAGGGAATTGTAACGTTAGAAGATATTTTCGAATATTTACTCGGAGCAGAAATTGTCGATGAAGCAGACAAAACCACAGACATGCAGGAATTAGCTTTTAAAAAATGGGAAGACTGGAAAAATAAGCACAGTGTTATAGTGAGTCACGATGAAGAAGAGAACAGGGAATGAGCCACTGAGATCATTCCCTTTCCACTTATGCACTCAAACCAATGTTCGACAGGTTTTCTTGTCTCAGTTCGTCTTTTAAATCTTTTATCAGCTCAATATCACGTTCTTTGGCATCTTTGAGAGGACGGAAGATAGCCCACTGTACGTCCCATTCGGCACACACGGCTTCATTTTCTTTTTGATTTTCATTCGTCACTTCGTCAGCCCCTTGCGCTTCTTCAAGCTGAGCAACAGTATTCACCGACACAGAACTGACTTTCAGAACCGCATCCAACATATCTTCCCGATCAAGCAAACCATGCAATAAATCAGCAAGCGCTTCACAGGCATCAATAGCAGGATAGACACCATAAAAGTCATACTCATCTGCCACAGGAATGAGCTCTTCCAGTTTTTCCAACTGACGCTCAAAGTTGACTTTTGCCGTTTTCACCGTCAAGGTTTCCCACACAGCATCGAGAATATCGCGATAAATACGCTCAGAACCAAACTGTGTATGCTGGCAAAAGGCCGCATAATTAGGGTACATTCGTTCACATAAACAAGCCATGAACGTCATTTGTTGCCAGGGTTGAAACTTTTCTAAACGAAGTTGAATCGGATTCTGCAGCATAATATTAAAATCAATGAAAAAACACACCGGAAGTGTACTTGGATCCTCAAGTAACTGACAAGGAAAAAAGAATAAACAATGAACAATCGAAATAATCTCATTTATTTAATGACGGCAAATAACGCCTTATATACTCAACTTCTGGCAGAACAGGTAAACCAAAAACACTTTTCATTTACCGAGAATAAATCAGAAGCGGCTATTGTACTGGCCGATCCACCAATGGCAGCCGCTCATCTGGCTGAGTTTACCCAACTGGAATGGCTCCAGTCGAGCTTTGCCGGAGTTGATTCCTTAGTTCGACCGGAATTACGTCAGGACTATCAGCTCACCAATGTCAAAGGCCCGTTTGGCCAGCTAATCAGTGAATACGTTCTGGGTTATACCCTGACTTATACCCGCCATTTTAATCAGTACCGGGCTCAACAGAACCACCAGCAGTGGCAACCTCATGCTTATCAAAATCTGCAAAATAAGAAGGTTGTGTTACTAGGAACCGGAACCATTGCCAGAGACGTCGCTCATAAGCTCTTTGCCCTTGGATTAACAATGATCGGTGTAAATACCTCGGGTATTTCACCCAAAGATTCACCGTTCGAGCAGGTATTTCATATTAGCGAACTGAAAACTGCATTAAACATGGCCGATATTATTGTCAATACTCTGCCTCATACCAAACAGACGATACACATTCTCAATACTGATGCCTTCTCTGCCTGTCACAATGCCCTGCTATTTAATGTTGGCAGGGGAAGTGCTGTTGCTGAACCGGATCTACTCAATGCTTTGGATTCCAACCAAATAGCACACGCATTTTTAGATGTGTTTGAACAAGAGCCTCTGCCAACAGAACACCCTTTTTGGCGCAATGAAAAAATCACTGTCACCCCGCATATCGCTGCGGTTAGTTTCCCAGAACAGGTAGCAAAAGTATTTCTCAATAACTTAGAATTATGGAAACAAGGTAAGCCACTTAATTTCTTAGTCGATTTTCAGAAAGGTTATTGATGAGGGGTTCAGAGGTTCAGAGGTTCAGAGGTTCAGGGGTTCAGGGGTTCAGGGGTTCAGGGGTTCAGGGGTTCAGGGGTTCAGGGGTTCAGGGGTTCAGGGGTTCAGGGGTTCAGGGGTTCAGGGGTTCAGGGGTTCAGGGGTTCAGGGGTTCAGGGGTTCAGGGGTTCAGGGGTTCAGACAAGATTTTTCTGATTCCTATAAACCTGTCAACCTGTATTCCTGTATTCCTGAAAACCTAAGCAGTTAATGCTTCTATCACTTTATCCACAAAACATCCCAACTCAGCATAGTATTGTTCCCTGATAATATTCTCGACAATCATCGGGTCAACATTGAGATAGTCATGAACAAGCCCATTACGCATACCAATGATTTTCTTCCAGGTCGTAAGTTCCTGACTGGAAATCTTGCCTTGTTCTTTTAATAAACGAAAAGATTGGTAAGCATCACTGGTACTATGTCCCTGAAGCTGCTTCACCCAGTGTTTTGAAAGACCGATACAAAGCTCTGTAAATACCTGAAGTAAACGTTCTGCCGCCCGATAGTCACGGGATTTAAAATTGTCGGCAAGCAGATCTGCTCTTAACTCTTCAAGTTCATGGAAATAACGAGACTGATGATTTTTTGCTTCTAACAAGTAAAGCTGCAATCCTTCATTATCCATTCATTGCTTCTCTCTTTTGATATTCGTACATAGAATATATTCTATCCGCTTCATGAAATGCTCGGGAGCTAGCTTGCTGAAAAAGGATAGTTCCATCATCCACAATATTATAGGCAAGATAAACAGGCACCCGATTGATATCCACAATGCTGAGTTTGTCTGAATCCAGATTAAGCTGTTCACTCCACTCTAACGCCAGTTCATTCGGTCGGGTATATTTATCAAAATCCGATAACTGAAAGTTTTTAAACGCGATCGCAATATCATAATCACTTTCTGAATGAGCATTACCCTGTGCCCGGGATCCATATAACCAAACAACTTCAATATCAGGATTCTGAGAAGAAAATGACTGTATCGCTGACAGAATATCTTTTTGTTTGCTACCTGAGTGGATCACGTCACCATCCTTTCTTACTGTAATGTAACCTTCGCAATCTCGATGCCATATTGCTTTATATGCGCGAGTAACTCTTCAGAACTGATCTTATGTTTAATCACCAGATCAACAGTATAAGGTAAGATTGAATTTTCAAGTTCCTCAAGTATATGGGCAACCGTATCAAGCGTCACCTTTTCACCAGTAAGAACAATATCAACATCAGAGCTATCTTTGAAATTACCCATAGCTCTGGAGCCAAAAAAAGCCGCACTTTCAACGCTACCATCACGATAAATCGCATTAGCAATTAATGCATACTGATGGGGTTTTAAACCCAATCTGTCTGGCTGAATCTTATCACTCATTGCATTTATCTGTTAAATAATCAGTAATAGATGAAATAGCTGGCGCAAATTCATTCACGATAAGAGCCTGAGCTTCTATAACATTCTCTTCATCATAGGTATGAATCAATAAATTACGCTTAATCAATGCGGTAAGTAATGTCTCACATTGTTGGGAAGTAATGTGTCTGGCTTCCAGTGCAGTGCGCATAACGTTCCGGGGCGAGGCAACATCAAAGCCTTCAAATTCCAATAAATCTTTCAGCGTTTTCCATGTCAGCTCAAAAGAAAATTCAAAGGTCTGAACAAGACCCGCCAGTTCAAGTTCGTTGTAACTTTCTTGCGCACAGGCTCTCGCCAACCTTTTTTCTGCTTTCTGCAAGTTCTGTAAACGCTGTTTCCAACGTTCCGGATTTGATGTCATATGTACCGATTCCAATCACTGAAGAAGGGCTCTTTAGGTCGGTAAGCTAACATATTGGATGATAGTCGTACAGATTAGCCTAAACAAAGGGTACAGAAAACTCTGTACCCTTCTTCTTAGTATTAGTACATAAATACCATTGATTACCAACAATCAATAATAAACCGCTATTACTCCTGAATTTCTCTCGTAAACCACGGAGAACGAGCATCGGTTAAGTTAAACAGATGATATTTACGATTCAGCATCTGACCGCCATCACGGGTAAGTGGCTGCCATGAGATATTTGCTCTACTCACACTTGGTTTCACCGTCATAACATCGAGTGGCAATGAAATATAGAAGCCTTTGGTGAAGCTTCCTTCCCCGTATTCAGATGCCGATAAATTGGTTTTCGCCGCATATACGCCAACGATAACACCGCTGTCAAACTGCTTGGAAAAGTCAACGGTGACCCCTTTATCTTCCGTCAGATATTGGCCAGCACTTACTTTTAGCAAGGTATTATCCAGTAAAGACCAAAACTGAGGCTGCCAGTATACTGTCGCATGTCCGGTCATCGCTCCGGTCTGAACCCGATAATTACGCGATGTTTGTGGATCATAATGCACTTCTTCTGAATAGAGTCCTAATACACTGTTCGGATCACGCTGTTTGACATAGTTACCATCCATACCAAACGCCCAGTTAGAATCCATCGGACGATAAAGAACTTCAGAACCGACACCTGCAAACATAGATTCTAAGTACCCACCATAACCCTGAACGTAAAGGCTGTCACTCCAGCGATCTAAATAAGTCAGTTGCAGGTTACTTACTAAGATATTCTGATCCAGGTACTGACGAGCCAGGGTTCTGACCCTTTTTAAATCGGTACCATCAGGTGGGACTGTGTATTTAAAGCGGTCATAGTTATTGGCTATGTCACCATAAAGCCCGCCAGAAAGAATGAAATGACGTCCCATTCTTAAACTTGAATCGGCATTAACGCCAACAGAGTACATATAAAAGCTCTCTGAACCACCGAAAGACTGTTTCAGTGATGGAGATAACCCAAATGACCAGGTATCACGTGACTGTGCTTTTAAGTCACCTGCAACTGGTGAGGTTTCCTGCGGTTTTCTGGCATCATCAAATTTGGCATTAGGGTAATCATTTTCTGCCACGCGCCGATAAGCATGCGCATTTATTTCCGTTTGTGTAACCGGTTGATCATAAGATGTTGCAACGATTTTATAGGTTCTCGCTTTTAGTCCACTATTTGCTAATAGCAGAGCCGCACGTTCTTCCCCAATTTTACGATCCCGATATTTCTTTTGCTCACCTTCAACAGTAAGGGTTGAACCATCCTGATATACAGATACTTGCTGGTATCCGGCAATAGTCCGCAGATCTTCTGTCAACTGTTCCCACTGTTCCTGAGTCAATTCAGAGGTCGGCGTGTTAGGTTTATAATCAGGCTTCTCGTCATCTACCCATCCAGGGCGAAGTTTTGCCAAATTGGTACCAACAGAAATACCGGCCGTAAAGGTGTTACCTCTTTCATAACTTAAACGTAGTTTGGCCCAGTCGGCTAAGGTATATACCATGCCAACGTTCCATGGTGAATCAACCGGCATAGCAACATTACCGCTAGTCACCGGGAAGTCACTTTGGTAGTCATTGCCATCATATTCAACTTTTAATACTAAAGGCTCAAAAGGAGTCTGATACTCGACGCCCCCATAAACAGAACGACAACCAGTAAAGAAACGTCCAAACTCAACACTTCCCCCTGTTGAAGTAAAAGAGGTATCTCTTCCACAATCAATTGATGCTGATGTTTTATTACTTAAGTTACCCCTATTACCCAGGTAGCCCCAACCAATACCAAGAGTGAAATCCAATGGACCAATTTGCTTACTACCGGCAATATATTCACCATCGAATAATCCAGTGCCGCCAATATCTCTTAAGCCCACCGACACTTCAGGAAGCCAAAAACTTTCATCAACTAAATGTAGCTTTGCATCAATAGATTTATCGGTATATTTAGTCGAACCACTAAAATTAGCATCATCGCTATACAATAAATCGTGAACCTGAGTGTAACGAATTGTCGATTCTAACCAGGGAAAGATCTGCATCGATACCGCATAATTAATGTATTCATCATTATTGGTAAGATTTAAGGTAAATTCCCCTTCATCCATCATTCGTGCAGTCGGCATTTGCATTAACCCGACACCACCAAAATCGGACTGAGAATGCTCGAGAGCGGGGCCGGTGTACTCATCAGCAAACGATGAACAAGTCCCTAAAAACAAGGAAGTCGAAATTACGGCACACAATCCAATAGGAGTTTGCAAAAAGTCTGTTATTTTTGTCATTGAATTCGATTTCTTAGTAGCTCAATAATCATTTTATTAGGATCATCCATCGTATATTCAGGATGAAGGCGGGGAGTTTTAGTCGGTAATGGAATATAAACAATGGCGCCTGGTGCCACCTCTTTAAATGATGGATCCCAGTTAGCTACAGAGTGTTTTTCCACCAAACCATTCGGTTGAATGACAAACACATGAGAGATATCAAAATCACTGCCTCCAGCCTGAGTGATGTAGTCTTCAGCGCTTTGTCTGGTTTGCCACGGATATTTTCCTGAATCTGCGATATTACCCAAGACCCAGACAGAGTTCACTTTCGTGTGGAAAGCCAGTAACCATTTCCCTTTCAAACGAGGGTTTTTAGTCGAATCTAAACGAGTGATATCAGGATCTAACGGCGCAAAAACACGTTGAGCATACCGCCATTCACCAACATCTTTTTGTAGCGCTAGCCACAACTCCTGGTTCTCTTGATCTGCAAGATTCATTTGATCGGCAATAACCGCACTTACCGTATTAAATAAAGTATCCTGAGCAGAAAGATCATAAAAGGCAGAATTCAACCAATCAATATCAGCAGAAGCAGTATGTTGGTGAGATAATGCTGTCACTACCGCAGTATCAAGACGAGGCACACCGTTAAACTCGAGGTATTGGGGCTCAGAACCATCTAACTTGATAATAAACTCAGAAGGTGCAGCCAAAACAGACACACTTTCAATTAAGGCAAAGCACAATAAGAAACGTTTAATCAGTCGTTTATTATTCATCAGACGATTCTCCATTAAATACTTTACCTACTGACAAGTGAAACCGTTCAGAGCCAGGGAAAATATATTGTTCAGAGGCAACAACTTGCCCTTTAACGGGATCGAGCCAGTAAGAGTTGGTGTATTTTTTATCTAAAACGGGGATTTCAACGGTTTCTTTAATCTGTTGTAGTGAATGGTGACCATTTGGTAGCTCTACCTCTTCTACCTGTCCAATAGTAAAATGGGAGATTGCAGCGTAGCCAATATGATAGCCGGGTTGCCAGCTCAATGTGTAATGCCATACTTTAGGAGTGGTATTTTTAAGGATTCCTAACGACAAAGGATCGGGAGCAGATGCCTGTAACCGAACTAGATTTCCCTCTTTTAAACCTGACGTTTTGACTATTCTTCCCGCTTCGGTTGCTATCATTTCTTTTTCAGCAGACACCCATTTAAGACGCACTGCTCCAGAACTAAGAGTACTTTGTTCAACCCATCCTAAAATAAGCAAAGCTTGAGAGTTTTCGCCCAAACGAGCATACATACTTGCATAGGGTATTTTACTAACGGTCTCAGGCGTAATATTGGTTTCTTCTGCTCCGAGGAATGCAGAGTGAAAAGTAGCGGATAGATCTTGCGAATCTTGAGAACACCCAACTAAAAAAAAGAAGACGACATACCCAAAAGAATAAAAAAATGATTTCAACATAAGATCAACTTGAAATAAATTTTATACACAAAAAAGCAACCGTAATAATACGGTTGCTTTTTATTTACTGCTCATTTATTGAGCTAAAGAAGTCACAGATGCAGAAGTTGTATTATCATCATTTGCAGCAGCAACAGCAACACCAACAGCAATAGCACCTGCTACGCCTGCTGCAACACCTGCTGATATACCACCAACAGCAGCTCCACCTGCTGCAGCTCCACCTGCTGCGCCAGCACTAGCAGTAGTAGCAGTAGTAGCACCACCAGCTGCGCCTGTACCAGCACCGCCACCAGTAGTAGTAGCAGCACCCGCTTCTTCAGCAGCAAACGTAGGCGCAACTGCTCCTAATGCAATAATTAACGCTAAAGCGATTGTTTTCATAACTGAACCCTTCTTGATATACCAAGTTTAAACATCGATGTTGAAAGCTGGTTATACTTTCACCACCATTCTAGAAAAAAAATAACGCTGTTGTAAATACATACTTCTTGTTAATATTTTCATAAACAGTAGGTTATAAATAATATGGTTTACTTCATATAAACCGAACGAATACGGGTATGGTCAGAATATTGACTGCGAATCCAAACCGAAATACGCCAAATATGCTTCATCACATACATATAGCCAGCAAACGTGGTTAAAAATAAGTAAAACATGACGTAGTTAGGTACAAGCATTATTTGGGCCACAATACCAATACAAGCACATAATAATGACAATAAGCTAATCACTAACAAGGTTGTACGAGAAGAAAGTCCGAGTCTTTGACATATATAATGAATATGTAATCTGTCTGCTTTAAATGGGGACTGTCTCTTTCGCATACGACGAACCATTACCATCACCATGTCCATCAAAGGAATCGCAATTATCCACAACGCCGTCGATGCACGAATAATAATATTGTCATTTTTTAAGTCGATTTCGTCATCTCCAGACATTAAAGACAAACTCTGGGACCCTTCAATTAATAACCAAATAATACTGAAGCCGATAAATAAGGTTCCGCCATCCCCCATAAATACTTTACAGGAATGATTGGGTAACAAACCTAAATTACACAGCATATAGGGAATAAGAGCGACAATAAAAAACAGGCAAATACAAGCAAGGCGAACATTGCCAGCGTCATAAAACAGCCACCCCATACTGGCAAAAGCGATACATGACACAATACCAAACAGCCCATCAATACCATCAATCATATTGAATGCAGTGACACAACCAATGATCGCCAGAATCGTTAACAGGCTGTTTCCATGGTGAATCCAAACCTCTCCGGTTCCCAGCAGATTACCCAGATAGCTCATAGAAATATTAACTTCAAAGACTAAATACAATGAAATTGCAGTGAGAATGAAAAGCCGGATAGAAGGAGATAGCTCAAACTTATCGTCCCATGTTCCCATCAGAACAATAATGAAGCTGCAGAATACGAATGTGGATTGATTAGAAATGACATCTGATGATATCAGTTGCATCAGGAAAATAGTGACAAACAGAGCAATTCCGCCAATAAAAGGGATATCACCCTGATGCTGTTTTCTGATCGTGGGCTTATCGACCAACCCATAACGAAAAGCGATTTGTCTGAATGAAAACAAGCTGACTACTGACATTAACAATGTTGCTGATAATAGACCTATCACCACTGAACATCCATATTCTTAGTTATAATAATTTAATTAGAATTCATATCTAAGGCATTGTAAAGCACAAATAACAAACAACTTGCCTATAGAGCACTCTACAACGCCTTCGTTTATATATCTCAGTTCAATAATAACTAGATTTTCGCACAACCCCACTCAGGAAAATGCTTACGCACATAAGCATTTAGTTCTTTTTCCGCGTCAGAATACTGACGAGAATCTGTCGCATCTGCGTGGGTAACATTATCGACCATACCAGCACCAACAGTGACATTAGTATGTCGGTCGATAATGATAAATGCTCCGGTTTTTGGTAGAGACTGATAAGCATCAATAGCAACATTATCTGTTAAAGAAACACTGGCTAAAGAAATTTCATTTAAGTCCAGAGACTCACTATGTTCGTCATGCTGCTCAAGTGTATTGACATCAATTTTATGCGGAAGCGCAGTGAAACGTCCTGCACAAGATTTAGTCGCAAATTTGAACAGATACTCTTTATGAGTTCGAAGAGGTGCTTCACTCATCCAAACCACATGCGCGTCGAATTGCTTGGTAACATAAGGCTCATGTCCGGTATGAACTAACATGTCTCCGCGAGAAACATCAATTTCATCTTCGAGTGTTAATGTAATCGCCTGACCTGGCTGTGCCTGTTCCAGTTCACCATCATAGGTATAAATGGATTTAATCCGTGACGTTTTTCCAGAAGGCAGAACCGTGATGTCATCACCAACCTGAACTAAACCTGATGCTAGCGTTCCACAGAATCCTCTGAAATTAAGGTTAGGACGATTAACATACTGAACAGGGAAACGCATCTGTTCCAGGTTCTTATCTTTGTCGACCTTAACAGTTTCCAGTAGTTTCATTAATGTCGCACCAGGATACCAGTCCATTTTTTCACTTGGGGTTACCACGTTATCACCCAGTAAAGCAGAAATAGGCACAAAACGAATATCATCGATATTTAAATGTGTTGCCATTTCACGATAGTCGGCTTTAATTTTTTGATAGACTTCCTGACTATAATCCATCAGATCCATTTTATTAATAGCGACAATAACGTGCTTAATGCCAAGCAGGCTACAGATATAGCTATGACGGCGAGTCTGGGTTTGAATACCGTGCCGTGCATCAACCATTACAATAGCTAATTCGCACGTTGAAGCACCTGTCGCCATATTACGGGTGTACTGTTCGTGTCCCGGAGTGTCAGCAATAATAAACTTACGCTTATCGGTTGAGAAATAGCGGTAAGCGACATCAATAGTAATACCCTGTTCACGTTCGGACTGAAGTCCGTCGACTAATAATGCTAAATCGAATTCCTGATCCGTAGTATTAAATTTTTGTGAGTCTTTTTCGATAGCGGCCATTTGATCTTCATAAATCAACTTACTATCATAAAGCAGACGTCCAATTAAGGTAGACTTCCCATCATCTACGTTTCCGCATGTTAAGAAACGGAGTAAATCTTTATTTTCGTGAACCTTAAGATAAGCTTCAATATCTTCTGCAATCAATTCAGATGAATGCGACATAATATATTCCTTGCTTTATCACCACGCTACTCAGTGAATAGCCTGGTTACTAATAATCGATAATTAACGATAAAATTCAGTCAAAACCTGAATAAAACGCGATTTTTCTTCTTTAGACAGAGCGTTTATTCCTGCCGCAGCTTTGCGACCACCACCAGTTGCAAACTGAGTACAAACTTCATCCGCTCCAATTCTGTTATTCAGAGGAGCCCGAACACTGACTGTATAATCACTACCATTAGCATTAAGAGTCAGTACTGCATGTGCTAAATCCGGTGATTGGTTAGCGAGTTCATTACCAAATACGCCACTAATACGTCTTGCCCAGGATTCACACGGCAATTCATAAACACGGCAGATGTCACTGTCTTCGACAGGGACTAAATTAGCCACATAGGCATAATCCTGTGCATACCCTTGCTTTAGGATATAGAAAGGAGAATTCTTATCCTCTCTCAATGCAAATGGATCAGGATAGGCTAAAAGCTGTTTAAACAGTTCCGCTGGTGGAATATGCAGGTCGTCAAGTGAAGCCCCATAGCCGTTGTAGTTAATCAGCGTACCAAGTTCACACAGGAAATCGATGTCTGACTGAGCCAGTCCTTCTTTTTCCGCCAGAGCCTGAGCGCACTTATGCAGGTTATCCCCAAATGCGGCTGCGATTGCCCAGTTAACATACTGGCCCTGAAGTTTCTGATTAATTAACAGGCTGGTGCACACTTCCGCATCCAGATTCACTAACACATCCAGACTGGATGAGTCGGGAATATCACCAGTTCTATGATGGTCACAATAGAATACTGGGATCTGTTTTTTAAGCAGTGCCTGTAACGGATCCTGGTTTTTTTCCATCGACACATCAAGACAAGTGACAGAAGAAGCATCTCCTGCTTTTTCAACCTGACTAAGCAATTTAATATCGCGCTTTACGCCGGTAATCAGTACGCTTTCTTTGGGTTCAGCTAAACGTAATTGCAACAGAGCAATAATCCCATCTGCATCGCCATTAAATACATCGTAATGCATGATTATTGTGCTCCCTTCAGATAACCCAGCTCTTCAAGTTTAGCGACCACCTGAGCGGCACATTCTTCAACCGAATATTCTGCCGTTTTAACATGGATCTCAGGGTTAAGCGGGGCCTGATATTCAGAATCAATTCCGGTAAAGTGTTTGATTTCTCCGGCCCGGGCTTTTTTATACAGCCCTTTGGGATCGCGTGATTCGCAGACCTCCAGAGGAGTATCAATAAACACTTCCAAAAACTGTCCTGGTTCAAGAATGTCTCTGACCTGTTCCCGATCCGCAATAAACGGAGAAATAAAGGCAGTTAAAACAATGGAGCCGGAATCGACAAACAGCTTGGCCACTTCCCCGATACGACGGATATTTTCCACCCGGTCAGTATCGCTAAAACCCAAATCTTTATTTAAACCATGACGGACATTATCACCATCGAGTAAATAGCTGTGTTTACCAAGGTGCATTAACTGGCTTTCAACCGCATTGGCAATGGTAGATTTACCTGAACCGCTGAGACCAGTAAACCACAGTACGACCGGAGTCTGTCCTTTTTGACGGATGCGATCCTGATGCGTAACAGTTGAATGGTGCCAGACAACATCACCTCCGGCACTATCGTGTTGCTTTCGCTCGTATGGCGTGCTCATCAGAAGTACCCTTCACGTTTTTTCTTCTCCATAGAACCAGAGCTATCGTGGTCAATGGCACGTCCCTGACGTTCCGACGTAGTTGTCAGCAGCATTTCCTGAATAATTTCAGGAAGTGTTGTTGCCTGAGACTCAATCGCACCAGTTAACGGATAACAACCGAGAGTACGGAAACGCACCATTTTTTCTTCGATGACTTCGCCTTCTTTGAGTTCCATACGGTCATCATCAACCATAATCAGCATGCCATCGCGCTCAACGACTGGACGTTTCTTCGCAAAATACAAACTTGGGATTTCAATATTTTCCAGATAGATGTATTGCCAGATATCCAGCTCAGTCCAGTTTGATAATGGGAAGACACGAATACTTTCGCCTTTGTTTACCCGGCCGTTGTAAATATTCCACAACTCCGGACGCTGGTTTTTCGGATCCCAGCGATGGTGTTCATCACGGAAAGAATAAACCCGTTCTTTCGCCCGTGACTTTTCTTCATCACGACGCGCACCACCAAATGCCGCATCAAACTGATATTTATCCAGTGCCTGTTTTAGTCCCTGAGTTTTCATGATATCGGTATGTTTCGAGCTACCATGAACAAAAGGGTTAATATTCATCGCTAATCCTTCCGGATTCTGATGAACAATCAGCTTCATTCCCAATTTTTCCGCCATATAATCACGGAACTGGATCATTTCTTTAAATTTCCATGTGGTATCCACATGCATTAAAGGAAATGGAGGAATACCAGGAGCAAAGGCTTTTTGAGCAAGATGAAGCATCACTGATGAATCTTTACCGACAGAATACAGCATCACCGGGTTATCAAATTCCGCAGCCACTTCACGCATAATGTGAATAGATTCTGCTTCTAGTTGTTTTAAGTGCGTCATACGCGCAGGAGTTAATGTCATTTCACTTTCCTAGCTAAACTTTCTTTTCCGTTAGTGATTACAAATACAGTAAATGCAACATTGTAACCACAACAATTCCATAAACAATACAGATTGGGAAACCAATCCTGATAAAATCTGTCAGACGATAGTTACCAGCACTATACACCATTAAATTGGTTTGATATCCGTAAGGGCTGATAAAACTGGCACTGGCACCAAACGCAACGGCCAACAAAAACGCTTTGGGCTCCATCTGCAGACTTTCTGACATACCAATACTCAGCGGAAACATTAATGCCGCAGCCGCATTATTGGTCACTAACTCGGTCAAAACCCAGGTCAGCAGATAGATAATCAGAACACCTAACAATGGAGAGAAATCAGCCTGATGGGTACCTATCCAGCTTTTAAGTCCATCTAACGCTCCGGTATTGGTTAATGCCTGAGATAACATTAAAGCAGAAGAGATAATAAGCCAAATATTCTTAGGTAGTCGCTGCATAATTTCATTGGCTGAAAGGCATCCGGAGAATAGCAATACGCCCAGTAATACCAGCAAAGAGGTAAATAATGGTACCCAGCCGATAGCAGCAAAAATAATCGCAACAAAGAAGCCATACACAGAAATACCTTCTCGCCACCCGTTCAGACACAGCTCAGGTTCGACATCACTGACCAGGTAAAAGTTTTTACTGATATTACGGCGGGATTTAAAATCGTCACCAACCGCCAGGATAAGGTAGTCACCAGCCTGCAATGATATATCACCCAATTTACCGGAGAGTTTTTCCCCATCTCGTCGGGCACCGACCACAGCCGCATCAAACAAGGCCCGAAAGCCGGCACGTTTTAACGATTTTCCGATTAAGATACTGTCTGGTCTGACAATGACTTCTTTTAAGTTCGTCAGCGGTAAGCCGTTTTCATTAGCAAAACAGAGCAAGCCATCAAACTGATTTAATAATGTCACCTTTTTTACATCGCCACTAAAAATCAAACGGTCTTTTGCTTCTATCATTTCAAAAGGGGTAACCGGCGAGATTAACCGCCCTTCCCGCAGAATTTCAACCAGAAACAGAGATTCCAGATTACGTAGTCCGTTCGCTTCAATGGTTTTACCAATCAATGCTGACTGTGCTGACACTTTTGCATCAATAAAATATTCAGAGGCGGTAACCTTTTGTTTTGGTTGCTCAGGCAGCATACGGGATAAAAACAGTAATACGGCACCACAAGCTATTACGATAACAGCACCAATAGGCGTGAAATCAAAAAATGATAGCGCCTGGATATGGGCATTGATCGCCATACTGTTAACAATCAGGTTAGTCGAGGTTCCCACTAACGTAAGAGTGCCACCAAATATCGCCGCATAAGACAGAGGCAGCAGTAACCGACTTCCAGAGTGATAGGGGTTATTTCGGATTGGAGCTAAGAGTGTCGATACAACCGCCGTGTTGTTTAAAATAGAAGAGGATAATGCACTGAAGGTGAATAAGCGTAACCAACTGCTCATATAGCTCGGCCGGACAATAAACGTCGCCGCTATCCGCAGCAGTTTGGTTTTTTCCAGTGCCAGTGAGCACACCATCAGCAGCATCAAAGTTAACACGCCCTGATTGGCAAAGCTTTTTATTATCTGCTGGCTATTTAACAGACCTGTGACAACAAGCGCCATCAGTAAGACGCCGAAAACACGTTCCGGATGACTTTGATAACGGACTAATGCCACGATTGTGGCAAAGAATAGCACCAGTACTAACACAGACGGCGAGAGAAACCATTCCATTTGAGTCTTTAACTTCCTTAAAGCTGCTTATAGATATTGAGCCCTTTTTCAAGGTCAGGAAAATAAGTAAGCTGTCCCTGATGCAGGATAACAGCACTGTCACAGAATTGCTTTATTTCTTCAATATCGTGACTGACCATAATCATATTGGACGTGTGTTTTTTATCCATTAGGGCTTGCTTGGCTTTCTTTTTAAATTTCGGGTCACCAACGGAGGTTGCTTCATCGATCAGATAAATATCGAAATCGATAGAAATGCAACAGGCGAAGGTTAACCTGGATCGCATCCCGCTTGAATAGCTTTTTACAGGAAGATCATACTTAATACCTAATTCCGCAAATGCTTTTACTTTTTCTTCATATTCATCTAAGTTGGCTACACCGTTTACCCGGCCAATAAAGCGGGTGTTTTCACGACCTGTCATTTCAGGATGAATACCCGTTGCTAGTGCGACAGGCCAAGAAATGGACTTGTCGGTAAGAACTTTACCTGAATTTGGGTATTCGCTTCCGGCAATAATACGAAATAACGTAGATTTACCAGCTCCGTTAGAACCTAATAGAGCGATGTTTCCTTCCTTTGGGAAAGTGAAGCTTACATTTTTAAAAATATACTGATTCCCGAGGTTGGATGGATAGTATTTTGTTAAGGACTCTAATTTAAGCATGATAATAATTTTATTTTATTATTGATTAACGGCCCATTTGGTCTGTATTTTTTACAAAATAAAAATAATCTTAGGGATATTCTAGGCTCAACTTTTTCAATTTTTATAGCTTCATCTCTCAGACCATTAATTATAACTTCAATAGATTCTATAGATTGAGTTTTTAAGTATTCTGATATATCAATTAAAGATTCGTTTGACCATGTATTTTTAATTTCAAATGATGGTGTTGGTGCATTATAGCCGAACATCTCCTTAAAAAGGATTGAATCACTTTCAATTTTTTGCAAGATTTTATCAATGATCTCTTTTGTGGGGATATATTTCATCCCATTGATTTTTTGCAACATATCTAAATTCAAAGAGTTTCTTTTTTTATTTAATATACCATTTACGATAACAGGGAAATTTTTGTTGATACAATCCATTAATATAACAGATTCATAACTCATTGATGAATTTGCTGATTTTTCTATTTTATTTATGGATACTTTTTCTAATTTACATTCTCTAATGAAGTTAAGGGTTATATTGTTTTCTTTTATTATTTCATCAAAATTAATAATGTGAATGTTATTTTTACCAAAAATGGCATTCAGCTTGGTTATATTATTAGAAAAAAAGTTTGAAAATGAATTCATGTCTTTAAATATCGAGTTTAGTGTTGATCCCTTAGCTCTTTCTTGAATTGCACTAATATGATAGGAGATTGGCGATCTGATGCAATAATAGACATCAATATCAGTATTATTACCAAAAATATCCAATATAAATTTATTTAAGTGATCTAATTGATTTTTATCTAAAACACTAATATTCTCTCCAGATAATATCAAAGTATGCCATGTTTCATCTAAAGATAGGTCAACAAATCGTTCATATAACTTTCTATGAAAATTATCTAAGGCT
The DNA here is from genome assembly GCA_963676525.2 of uncultured Vibrio sp. Classification (GTDB taxonomy): domain Bacteria; phylum Pseudomonadota; class Gammaproteobacteria; order Enterobacterales; family Vibrionaceae; genus Vibrio. Next base: position 135,263 of record CAXXNB010000010.1, on the reverse strand, counting down.
ATTTTATCTGTTCTTCCCATCAAGACGTTTGCATGAAATTTTTCCGGTGAGTCAGTAAATAAACTATAAATTGGTACAGAATGATTTGCAAAACAATCTGGAAATTTAGGGTACAATATTCCTTTAGTCTTTAATTTATCTCTATTTAGGTAAAGATCTCGTTGTATCGTTGTCGTTCCCGTTTTATGGGCGCCTACATGTAGTATAATTCTTCGCTGTCCATTGAATTTTCTATATATTCCTAACTTTTGTTTTATTTTCCATGAATTAGAAAAATTTGCTTTTCTAACCAAGTTAAAAACATCTCTATAAGATTTCTTAAAACTGATAATCTGCTTATTATTTGGAGAGTTATTAATACTCTTATTGATTATTCCTGGTCCGGTAGCATTTATCACATCACAGTTCATTTCTGGTTTTTTTAAATTTTTAATCACAGATTCAATTAATTCTAAAAAATATGCGGAGTTTTTATATGTTCCCAATACACCATTAGTAAAATGTGCTTTGCCTTCCTTACCTATATACTCTTTGAAATCATCTCGTTGGAGAAGAACTATATCCTTATTTAAATCAAAAATATCATCAAGAGGCTTTATATAATCGTAAGAAAGATCACTATAAATACCACCATAAAGATATAACAATATTAATCTTGCAATATCACATCTAGATGCAGGGATTGAATTATTCTCATATAGATGGATTGGGAATATATTAGTATCATTTATGATTTTTATAATAGTTTTATCATCATGTTTCTCTATATTCCAATTTGGGTTTTTTTCTTCTATATTTTTTATTGAATTATTAAACTCAGGCGGGAGAGAATCCCAACTATGACAAAATAAAAATAAATTTTTAGGAATACTCATTTATTAATACCCATAGATAGCATTATATGTTTTTTTGTCAAATAACTTTTCTTTATGTAAATATTTTTGTGCAAGTATATTATTAGAATGGAAAAAATAATTATCAAGAGTCTGTAACTCACCTTTAGTTACTAAAATCCTATCTGGTTTTTTTTCTGAACTTTCTAATTCAACAAGAATAGCATCTCTAATTTTTCTATACTCATTTGGATCATTAACTCCGGAGCATTTTTCTTGTATTAATTTTAATGCATAATTAGGAAGTGATGGATTTATTATTTCTTTAGCATTACTTTCTTGTACTTCTAATGAAAAGTAATTTAAAAATGTTTTCACAACACCATCTTCATAATTAACTATTACAATATTTTCATCACCGACAAATTCAGCCCAGCGTGAAATATGCTGTAAATAATTCATTTTGGGGAAATTAGATACACACATCTGAAAAAATGTTCCATTGTATCTTACATGGGGATCTTTGATTAATTGGTTAAACAAAGATATTAATAAGTCAGATTGTCTTCTTACAGTTGCAATAACGTTTATACAATCAAATTTCTTTATCCACTCTTTAAATCGTGGATTATTAAAATAAAATGGAGATAGCTCAGATGAAAGAATCAGACTTGAACAATTATTGTCTACCATTTCTTTATCTACAGTTTCAATAGCTTGTGGAACCGAGTACTTAGATTGATAGCCAACAATTCCACCAAATGCCAACGCAAAATGATGATGTGCTTTATCATTCATTTGCATGGTTTTTGAATAAAGAATGCCTTTCTCTTTAAGCGTGTCAAATTGAAGGTTCAATTGTTCTTGAACCGCCGAAGTTCCAGTTTTAGACCAGCCGATATGTAAATATAGAGTTTTTTCTTGTTGAGACATTAATTATTCGCCTATAAACGGAAATCGGCCAAAATCACTAATCATTGGACCCCATTTCAATATTTGTTGTTGATTGAGTTTATTTTCCCCGATAAATGGATTTTCAAAACCTGCGGCTTGCCATTTGTCCATTGGGTTCAAAATATGTAGATTGGTCAAGCCAAAATCACCGGGGATCTGAGCATCAGCCATGGCATTATCACCGACATGCACAAACGATTTGCCTTTGGGCAACGTCTCTTTCAAGTAAGCCCACATGGTGCCATTATCTTTCCGCTTCCCTTGTGCTGAAGAGACCAAAAGTTTATAACCATTGGTGACACCAGCTTTTCTTAGCATAAGAACAATTTGGTGCTCAGTGTAATAGGTATCGGAAATAATATACACTGGTTTGCCATGACCAATAAAGGTGTTGAGAATATCGACGATTTCGTCTTTGCTTTCAATCATATCAAGGTCATAAGCAAATTCGAGATCAGCATATTTAGCCGCTTGTTCGGAATTCCACTGATAAGTATCGGCTAGTTGTTGATAGACTTCGCATATGGTCACATCAGCTTGAAATTGCTTATTTTTTCTTACTTCGAATTCCGCCTTATTACGTGCGGCGATAAATTGCTCACCATTTTTAAATAGTCCTTCTTGACTAAGCTGATTACCCAATTTGAGTTTGGCGTAATCGGGAACAAAGTGGCTTCGTCTGACCAAGGTATCAAATACATCAAAGGAGATAATGTCAAATGGATTCAGTTTATCGAACAGTTGATCCCGGTTACAGACGTAGTTAGAGAAGATATGGCTTTTATCATGAGTGAAGCTTCCCAGTTCGGGGTAGTAAAATAGTTGATTGAAACCATTTTTTTCGGCCAGTAAGCCAAGGCAGCGTTCTAATGCGTGCAGTTCCGATCCATCGTTTGGTAATGGTTCTTCAGGGAAATCTTCATATTGATAGGACTTATCAAGCAGTTGTTTTAGCGCTTGGGGTTTAGCCCAGAACATCCCACCAACCGGATAAGCCAAAAATTCAAAGCCATCGTCTTCCAGTTGCCATTCGGTAAAAAATTTATTGCGGTTAGGTTTGTTTTTCAACCAATGATTTACCCAGTCCGGCATAATCGGGAAGAAGGTTGGGTAATATATCCCACACTCTGCATTTTCAGCCATGTAAGAAATGGCTTTTGAAACCACAGCATGATCATGTAGCAAATACTCACCCAGATAATCCGCCCATTGGGTTTGTTCTCGTCCGGAATAGAGTGATTTCTTTGAATGCAGATGACAAAAGAGATCGTATTCTTGCAATTCTTTTGCAAATTCAACCAGCATCGGTCCGAAGTTTCGGCCACGGTTTGGCACTTTACGTACCGTGACCTTACCTACTTGATTTAAGGTTGCCAATTTTTCATCAATTTTTTGCTGATGTTTCAGATCAGAAAGAGTGATAAACAGATCGACTTTAACCGGAAAATCCAATAGGCATTCAGCATAGTAGTCGATAAAGTCTGCGTAAAAAACATGCAGACATAATGCAACCCTCTGTTTTTTAATCATCTTTTCATCAACAGTAGGATTCAGTTTATCAACCGGATACCACTTTGGTGAAAAAGGAGTTATCCCCCGACCTTCGTTCGCTCCATAAAGCAAATAATGCTCAAGAGGGCTGATGTTAGAATGATAAATATCCAGATTTCTCTTTTGATAACTCAGGCTATCAAAAGCAGGACCAGGACTTACTGGTGCAAAACGACTTTTATGCAAATAATCAGCAAACGCCGTCAATTCATCAGGAAATACATGCTGCTGAACATCACTATACCATTGAAGATCAAACAAACCATGCTGCTTAGCCAAACCAAGCAAAGACATATGATCTGTGGTTATCGAAGGATAATGCGATTGTAGATGTTTTGTCTGCCTACGCAATTTTCGACGTAACAGGCGACCTTCAACCTTAACTGCGGTTTGCATTAATCTTGGATTGCGACGTAATAAACGCTCAACGGCTGGCAGTTTATTTTTTACTAATGCTCGGTAATTCATGCGCGTAATCCAAAAAAGTCTAATGGACTGATAGTGCCTTCATTGGCAATATCGTCATCTAAAGAAAAAACGGGCCAGCTTGCTTTAGGGAAGAGACCGCGTTTTGTAACAAACGTGGTATAGATTTGTTCAATTTCACTTTGGGTAAAGGAAACATCATTTCTGACATACTCAACCATACGCTCTATAGCCCCATTACAAATCGGTTCCAGAACATGAAAGTTATGCTGGGTTGAAATCTTTCGTCCATAGAAAAACTCATATTTTTTATCTGGTAAAGGGCTGTAACGGATATCCTGAAACTGACCTTGTGGTGATGTTAACAATGATTCAAGAAACATGGAACGGTCTAAAGGAGCATAACCATCACCTAACTTAACCCCTTCCTTGAGATACCCTTTCATTTCTATCGTATGATGCCCTACTTTGTGCTTTCCGGGCTTTGACGCAATCAGATAATGTCCCTGGGTCGGGTGATCAAAGATGAGAGTCAGTAGGGTTTGAATTGTACCGGAATAGCCGATATCGACAATATGACTGACCGGTTGTTCAAAATACCCTAATTCAGAGAGGTATTCATGATAAGCATTTTTAATTTCACCAATAATTGGCGTTAATGGTTCAATTCGACTTTGAATTAATGCAGCAACTTTATCCAGTTCCCTTGGCAGTGAAACCACTCGTTCCTGCTCTTTTTTAGAAAAAGACTGACTTATACTCACATCACTTAACATAAAGCGAGTCCGCATCAGGTTGTAAACAGACCCTTCATATTTAAAATTCAGGGAATATTGATAGGTTTGAGGTTCAAGTAAGCCAATCTTAAATAAGAAAGCACGAGAAGTGAGTAAATAAGCCGAATGTCTTTTTTCTGATTGTTGATTGTTGTAACTATCAAATGCTTGCTGCAGCCAATAACCTTCACGGGCTAGAAAAAAAACCAACTCTCCCTCGGATGAATGTTGAAACAGGTTTTGATTAAAATGCACGAAGAGGGGGGCAAGCATGACTGAGCCAGTATGATTTAGAGATTGAATAGGCATGGTCGATAATGCTCTTTTATTGTTAGATTATATTTTATAGTGTCTAAGTTAAACGCTGTTAGTCTGGCTACTTTATTTCTAAAGAGAAACATTTAAACGGGCTCGATATTCTTGAACTTTTTGTTTGATAAATGGCCCGTCAGGTCGGGCTTGGTGGGCTGTTTCCATCAGCCGTAAAGCCATTTTTAAATCTTTAGATTCCAGTTTAATGGCTTCATCTCGAATATAGTCAATATCTGTAGACTTTTTAATGTCTTGTATCGTAACTGTTTTCAGATTGATGTGTGCGTGGGGATTCATCCGTAAAAAAGTGTAACAACCTTTAACCAGGCTATCAATTTGATGCTGTGGAATAGCAGATATAGCGCTATACATCCTTTTGCTATCTTCCTGATTAGCTCTGATAGCAATGTCACCGGATTTAAGTGACTGTATAATATAGCTTTTTTGTTGAGCATTGAGGATAGTATTATAAGTCGTCTCTAAGCATATATCTGAGCTGTCTGAGGCTGACTTTTCCAGTGGTGAAAATGTTGAATCGGATAGTGAAACTAACCACTGTTTATTTAAATCTGATATGGATAATGTTAAGGTTTTTTTATCACCAAATAGAGAGGTTTTATCCACGAAAAGGTGGTTGAGAGCCTGTGCAATTGCTTTTCTCTGAAGAGTATCGGGCAAAATTTTGAGTGCTGCTCTAATAATTTTAATATTCATAAATGTTAAAAAATCCTTACTGCGTTTTTATATTCAAAAAACTAAAAACTTTTTCCATTTTTTGCCGGCCACTTTGAAATGAGTACTCTTCATGAGCCAATATTTTTGCATTTTTGGATAAGTAATTCCAGAGCTTTATATGTGTTTACCATTCGATAAAGCAGTTCTGCCACTGTGCTGGATTAATCATTCCCATCACACGAGCGATAGTAGAAGGTGAAGGTAAGCCACCAGAAAAATCACCAAATCGTTTAAGGAAATCGATACGGCTTTCTCCGAAGTGATAGATACATTTCCAGCCATCCTGGCCGGACAAAACAGCACAAATTGTTAATAAAATGATATCCATTAACTTGTGCTCGACTTTGCCTTTTGGTCGGTAATCTCTAATCACATTAAAGTGCATTAATGGGTGTGCTTCGCTCATCAGTTGACCTCCAAATTGTCTATGGAGGTATTAGAAAACAGTGGGAATGATCGTCAAATCGATCCTTAGACAATTGAAAGAGAGTTAATTTACGTCAAATTAAATTTTTTCATAGTGATAAAACATAGAAGTAAAATTTCTTATAAATCAATATCCATCATGAATTTTCCCTGCCCTGGTACCAACCCCTTAAAAATTGGGCAGACTCATGCGATTTCCCTGTAACCTATACCAAATGTTCATTGTTGTAATATTTAAATTAAGAATGTTTTATATTCAGTGGGTGTCCCACAAAATATCACATCGTCACTATCAATCAGATTGTAATAAATTTTTTTTCCATGATTAAGTAAATAATTATAAAGTGGTGCTACATACAACTCACCTTTTTCCCATTGTTCTTCAGGTAAGCTTAAGTAGTAGTTGTAAGCGTTGAAGTAATCTTGTGTACTGGTAAAGTGATATAATCCAGTACAGCAAAGATCAGAAACAGGATTCTTTTCTGTGGTTAGATCTATCTCTGTGCTGGTTGTATTAATCGGTCGAACATAAGACCAATTTGCTCCTTCGCCTTTAAAAACTTCTAAATAGCCATCACCTAATTTATTTAAGTCAGGATAAACAAAGTCAGGCCTGAAGGTATCAATGTTAAAAATCGTGATGTGTTCGTGGCTATTTTGGTAGGCCTTAAGACCTAAAGCAACGGTTTCAGCTTGGCCTCGTGTTTCTTTATTTAACACCACAACATCACAATCTTTAATATTGAGAGCTTTTGCTCTTGCCTTTACATATTGTGGTGTTTCATAGACATCGCGCACAATAAAAATAAATTTTTCGCTATCAAAGTAACGTTTAAAGCTTTCAACTGAGTGGTCAAATAGGCTCCTTCCATGTGCTTCAAGCATGTATTTGGGTTTGGTGTAGCCATCTTTAAAAAAACGTGAGCTGAGGCCAGCCATTGGAATGACAATCATATTATTGACCTTGAGTTAATTTGTTTAGTTGTACATACAAACGGAATGCATTGGCAAACAGGGCATCTTGACGTTGGCGATCATCGTTATGTAACGGCAGCATCGACAAGAACAGCTGAATTTGCATGGCGATAACTTGAGGTTCTCTTAGATTGAACTCTCTTTCTACTAATTCAATAAAATACTGTTGGACGGATTTTTGTTTATCATTGGTATCAATCGCAAGTTCAATTTTGTTATCGCTAAGGTTTACTTGGTAGTAACCGGCAATAATCCAATCATACAAACCAATGATGGAGTGAGAAAGCTTGGCAATATCGTAATAAACGTGACCATGAATGGATAACTCACCGTCAGGTGTTAACCCTCTAGGATCAATTGTTTTGATACGATTGGCTCTAAAATCGTAAAGGATATTACTGAAACAAAAATCACCATGTAACACGGAAAAAGAGTAATCATCATTAGGAAGATACTGATCGGATAAACTGATAATTTCAGACAGGGTTATTATTTGATCTTGATAGAACCATGGCTGATTAAGGTCGAGCTCTCTTGATTGGCAAAACTCATCTAAGCGTTGGTTAGTTTTTTTACCAAAAAGCTCACTTAATGCATTTACTGATGCGTTCGCTGGTGCACTTTCTTGGCGGCATGCTTTTAAAAAGTGTACGCATTCAGTCAAGATGCGCTTCCACACTTTATGTGGTAGTTCTGAAAATACATACAATTCATTTAATGCAGTATTGTGTAGGTATTCCAGTCGATAACTTACTTTGCCTTGTTGGTTTTTTTCTCCTAAATACTGCGGAATATAATTACGTAGTGTGTATGGTAAGGTTGCAAACCAGTTTGATTCGGCTGCAATTTTTATATCTTTACTGCTTGATTTCTCAATCCAAGAAGAGGTTATCTTTAAATCGTTAAAAGCACGCTGAGTGGTAAAGTTGGCTTTTGAGGCGTAGTAAGTATTGACATGACCAAAATCCAACCAGTCGTGGCTTAACACGCTAGTAAAGTCAGTCAGCTCACGGTAGTGATTTAATCCTTTGAGAAAATCCCAATTAGATTGGGTTAGGGCACGGAGCAGCTCACGAGGTTGTGAAAATTTGAAATAGCCATTAATAATTTGGCTGCCATTAATGTCCAATTCTCCTTCTGCTTGTTGTAACCAGTCACTTTGGTTTTCTGTAGCTATGGCCCAGTGGTAGTTTTCTTCAACGGTCGAAAGAGAGGCGAAGTTTTCACCTTTGGGTAACCGGGTAAATAAGGTATCGCCAAATAAAACATGCAGAGGCTTACTAAAGTTGTGCTCAGACAAGTTTAATGCCGCAATCAGTGATTCCCCAAGTTTTAACTGCTCAGGTAAAGCCAATATTTGAATGTTGCTATCAGAAAGTAATTTCTGATCGGTTTTTGATATGACGTAACTTTGAGGAACGGTTAGGTAAACTTGACTATCCTCTGGCGCTAATTTCACTTGATGCTGGAATAAACGTCGATTACCCAAAGGTAAAAAGCTGGGTGGTATACGGCCAAATTCTGATTGAAGCTCTTGACCAATGTAAGCTCCTGACATTATTAAAAACATAAAAATAATACCTTGCTTTAATTATTTTTCGTTACCGCTGTCTTTGTGCGCGTTTTCTTTTTCAAGTAATTGCATGATTTCTTCATAACTCATGGATGTGAATTCAGATGGTCTGATCGCTTTATCATCAATGTAAAATCCTTCTGTTCCACACCATGGTTTGCCGACTAAAATTTCATCATATGGAACATTATGCTTTTCAAGCCACTCGGTAATAACAGGAAGTGTATGAATATTAATCTTTCCAATATTTCTATCATAGGTTCTCATATTTCTTGCTGTTGATACAATAATTTGGAATCCATTTTTTTTATATATTTTTAATAAATTTATGACTTCAATATTTGGATCTACTTCACTATAATTTTTATTATTCCCTAGTGTTATTGTTCCATCCAAATCAACGATAAGCTTTTTCATTTAATGTACCTAAAAATTAAATAATAATAAATAATAAATAAAAAATAGAAATTAAATCTAATGCCTATTCTTTTGTGATAATGTGGTTAAGAGTTCTGATATATTAAGTAATTATTCTTGGGCCTAATTTTTATGAATACTTATTTTAGTTAATTAGTTTAAGTTGTTTATTATATTCTTCATCAGGTTCTTTAATTATAAATGCATTACTTGGGTTGGACGATATTGTCGAATTGGTTGATAAATAAATCATTCCTGCCAAGCCTGAATAAATAGAATCATCATAATGAGCCCAATCTTGTATTCCTTTTGTTAGACCTGGAGTAACAGATATGGAAGGAATGAATAAGCAATCTTTTTCTTTAATTTTCGAAGACATTAAAATATTAAAATCTCTGGCACGTTGTAAATGCATTGGTTTGTCTATTAATGTAGAGTAATGAAAAGACATAAATACTATTTTTGAATTTGGGAATCGTATCCTCAAATAATCAATAATATCTAACCAATTGCGGCAAGATTCTTCAGCAGTTAAAAACTCATTATAATGTAAAGATGTGTTGTTAATGAAATTTCTATTGATAAAAAATGGGCTACAGACATTTTCACATCCTGAGAAATAAACTAACAACGAGGCGATATCCATAAAGTTATCAAGTATGATTATATCTAAATCATTTTTATCTAAATTAAATGCAGGTGTTACATCAGGAAGTTCATGCTTTCCGGTACTGTTTATGTATTGATTCATTAATATTTGTTTAGTTTGATGGTAGTGTTCAGGCTTAACATCTAACTTTTCTATTAATTCTTGAATGGGTAATTGTTTTCTGTTTTTTTTTATGAAATTTCCAATAAAAGCATCGCTTCTATTATGTGCTATATTAAATACTCTTTCATAATTATAATTTTTACATAATTGTATAGCGGTTAAATTAGATAGGCAGCTGCCTATGATTCCAATTTTTTTCATGGTTATCTGCCTTTTTATTATTAGTTATTTATTAATTTTTTGTTTTTGTTTATTTCTTCTTCGAGCTTTTGGCATGCTATGTCATATTTTCTTTTTGCGTCATTCAATTGATTTTCAAGATGAGTAACAAGTTGGCTATCTGGAGATGTACTATTTAGCCTTATAGCTCCACCTAAAAATCTATAATGATAGTCAGAAATTTTTTTTGCAAGTTTCCCTCTTCTATTGTTAAAGCAGATATCTAATTTTTGTACTACATCAAATATCTCATTATCAACAGAAAATATATTATTGGAGTTGTTGCTTTTATAGGGAGATACGTTGATGAGAAAATCTTGTATTTTTTTAATCCCCAGATCCTCACCTTTATAATGTTTTATAAAACAGATCCAATTATCTCCTTTAAAGGCTGGAGCATAAGGAAGGGCTGGATAGATGAAAACATCGTTAACATTACCACTAAAAATATCTAACAACGTTGTTGATTCATTATATTTTTCTTTTTTTACTCCATTAATATAAAAATATTTGTCTAATATATAAATATAATTTGATAGAGCTTCTAAATGATGGTTGGATTCAAGAAAATAATAAAAATATTTTCTTGCTAGATCTTCATTACCGTGCATTAGTCCTTGGTTAATTGAAAAGAACATTTTCAATTTAGGGAAATAATCAATAAACGGAGATATGTAAAAATATTGCTCTGGAGATATGTCGTTATAAATAACCTCATACTTTAAATCAAAGTTTATAAGTTTTTTTAAATCCTCATTTAGGCCATAAAATTGTATGTCGTTTATATAAAATGGATGCATAATAAATCCGCCATCGACAACAATTTTATTAATCAAAACTTTATCTTTTATTTTATCTTCAATATCTAGATTTATATTTGTAATGACTTCTTTTACATTTTCTATATTAAACGGACCTAAATCTGGACGCATTTTGTAAACAAATTCATTGTTGTTAAAAAATGAAAGCCCATGGTATAGAGTTTTCATCTGATGTAAAATGTATCCAGGTGATTTTACATTTGGCTCAGTTGACTCAATAAGAACAATATCATTCTTTTTTATGTAATCATATACAATAGGGTATTTAGAGGCTTCACCTATCCAAGTAGAGAAAACAACTTTCTTTATTAATCCTGATTTTCTTAATTCTAGCGCTTTTTCTAGTTTATTGATGAATAGATTTTCATTTCTAACTAGACCAGTAAATAAAATATTGCTAATTCTCATGTAACCCTTCATCTAGTGTTTTTTTGATCCAATATGCAAGATAGCTTTCAAACTCATATCCTCTAGTAGATATGTTATGTTCTTCTTTCCACCATATATAGTCTTTATGTGGGACAGGTGCTCTAATATATATTATATCTTCTTCATTTAATTTATAAGCATCACTTCGGTAGATATTTTCTGTCTCGTTAAAGGGTCTAACATCAAAGTTGATAATCTTAAAAGCTAAATTTGGGAATTTATTTTTAATTACATTTCTTAGTTCAATAGGATATAAGGGGAAAGTGCTTACAAATAGTACATTATTGTTATTTATATATTTATGAAAATTTTCAACTCTGTTTTTATATTTATCTATTAATAGTTTAAAGTTATTATCAAAAAATAATTTACTTTTTTCATGTGTATACCTAACAAAGTATTTTTTGTGAATTATAACTCCATTTTCAACCATTAAATTACTAGGGTTTGTGTATCCTTGAAAATCACTTTCTATCAATTGACATACAGCATCATACCGATGGATTGCAAGATCAAATGGTAAAGTTAATTCTCCATCTTCTTTTTTTTTCTTTAATAGAAAACGAGTAGGAATTGTCCTACTCATACAATCTTTCCCTAAGCTAACGATATTATTATACTCGATTTTCATTATTTGAAGACTTTATTTTTTAGGTCGTTAATTAAAAAGGACTTTGCATTGGCGTTTATATATTCGATTTCATCATCACTAATCAGTATTTTTCTTTTAGTGGCTAATGTATTTGAACGATCTCTTATATTTTTTATATGTTCGGATAACTCATTGTCAATATCTATGTCTAAAATTTTAAATAAAGGTGATAAATCGGTGTTGCTACAAAATATAGTATTATAGTCGACAACATGTATATCATACCCTTTATTTATTGCTTCACGTGTTAAAAATAGAGATCTATTCCATTCCTTTACGGCGCTTTGAAAATTTTTTGATGCTGGCCAATTTTTACCTTCTTTAATTCGTCCATGATAAGAGGATGCTACATCAATTATATCTCTATATATAAAAATTAATTTTGCATTTGGGAAGGTATCAAATAATTGATCATAAGACTCATATAAATCTGGCCTTTTATCACCAATCCATTCACAGGTATCTAATTTGTCATTTAAATCAGCATCAAACTTATGGAATTCGTAAAGATCCTCATAAAAAGTATCTTCTTTTTCAAGTCTTAAAAAACGTTCTTTAGTAAAGTGTTCTGGTGTCAAACTAAAATTATCTGGACTTACTAAGTGTCCAAATCGTTCCATACCTAATACTACTTTAGGTGAACCTGCCAATAGCTGTACTAGAGCGCTAGTTCCTGAACGAGCACAACCAGCAACGAATAAAAACTTTTTCATATTTAGATCTCCTATCTTTTACTTGAGTAAACACCAACACTAGCAAAAATCTCTTTAAAGGCTTGATGTCCATGCTCAAAGGAATATTTTGCTTCCACTAACACTTGGCTATTCTCTGCGAATTTCTGCCACAAGTCTTTATCATCATACAGTTGAATGATTGCATCAACCCACTCTTGTGGTTTTTGTGCTATCAGGGTACTAATACCATGGGTCAATCCCGTGCCTTCTGCCGCAACTTCAGTTAACACCGATGGCATATTATAGGCCATCGATTCTAATACCTTACCTTTGATACCAGCACCAGAAAGTAGCGGAGCAACAAAGACACGGTGATCATGGAACACGCCATCCAAGGTTTCAGCAAAGCCAATCATCTTGATATTGCTGGTTTCCAGTTCTTTATATTCATCCGGCATATTGCTGCCATAAACGTAAAGAGTAATATCCGGACGCTGTTTTTCCAATAATGGCATGATTTCTTTAGCCAAATATTCCACTGATTCACGGTTAGGGGTGTGGTTAAAGCCGCCAAGGAATGCAATACCTGAACGTTTTGCAAAAGATGGACCTGCGGTTTTTTTCTCCAGTACCCAAGGGGTAATAAACAATTTTTCTGCTTCCAGAATATGGCTGGTGATCACCGCATGTTCGGTTGAGTTATAGCAAAGGATCGCATCGGCTTTTTGGCACACCAGTAACTCTTCGTTGCGAGTTTGTAACGCCTGATCAAGCAAGGCTTTATCAGCTCCTTGTTTCAGTGCAGTTCTCAGCTCACGTAAGAAATGCAAATCCGCATTATTGAATACAACCTTCGCATTGGAATGCTGGTGAATATAATCAATATAATCTTTTGCAATATGATAACGGGTAATATACACAGCATCGAACTCATCCAAGCGCGTTTCCAATACCTGATTAATACTATGATAGAATGGCGCATACAGAACTTCGATACCCATGCGTTGCAATTCAATGGTGTATTTACCAAAGTGCGCTAAGTTCGCAGGAACAAATGTTACTTTAAAACCCAGGGATTGAATTAGTTTCATTTCCTGAATCGCAGCGTAGCTTCCGGCATCTTTGTTTGGCATCGGAGATGCGTAATCAATCACTAAAATTCGTTGGTCGATATTGCGATCTTTCTCAAAACGCAAATTAGCGAAACTCGGTGTACCGTTGTGACGGAATTCCTTAAACCATTTTTGGCGGAAAGTGGACTCATTGACCACCTGATAACGTTTTAAGCCTTTGGTGACATCAGTACCATGACTTTGCCCTTCAAAGTGCACCACTTCAGAATGGGGAACATAAACAGTTTTATAGCCGGCAGCGCGTACTTTAAACGCCAGATCGGTATCTTCGTAGTAGCAAGGGACCAGTTCTTCACTAAATAAACCGACTTCTTGCCATACATCTTTGCGCACACACATCGCTGCACCGGTAAGGTAATCGACTTCACGGGCGTAGTTATACTCGGGAGAGAGTGGATTAAGATTGCGTCCCACATTCCAAGGTTGACCATTCTCCCAAACAATACCGCCAGCTTCCTGCATGGTACCATCCAGATTGAGAAGTTTTGAGCCTGTCATGCCGATGGTGCAGTCTTCTTTATGCTTATTAATTAACTCATCCAGCCAGTAAGAGGTCACTTCGGTATCGTTATTAAGGAAAATGATATAATCGCCTTTCGCTAACTTGCTGGCGGCATTACAGCTACGTAGGAAGCGAAGGTTATCTTCATTACGTGAAACAACCAGATTTTCAATTAGTGATTCCGCTTCTGCGGTTTCATCGGTTGAGCAGTCATCCGCCAAAATCACTTCATATGAGGTTTTGTTGTAGGCTAGGGCGATGGAAGCAATACAGTGATAGGTGAGTTCAAATTTGTTATAAGCCGGAACAATAATCGACACTTCTGGTTTCGCAAATTTTGGCAGTGCAAACGCCGGGAATTTAGCCCGGTTTTCATATCCCTCGACTACGATTTGATGCACTTTTTGTAAATTGTCAATAGCGATGGATTTATCGCCATTCGCATAAGCGTTTAAATGAAAGCTCAGCGACTCATAACGTTTATCGGATTGTGGAGATAATGAAAATATACCGGGTGATTTAAAGCTTTCTTTTAAATATTGCCAAGGAGTAGAAATGGGCTGTGCAGAGACAAAGCCGCTGACTAATATGCTAGGTAAGCCAATAATACCGACTTTATAGAGGTGTGATTTCCCATCCACATATGACATTGGTAACGGGAAACGTAATTCAATTTGTTTTTCTTGAGTTTCAACGTTGAGAGTAGATACAGATTTGTCTGTCTCGTCATATAAAACAAAGGTTTTATTATGGATAGGTTTATCTGAGTCAACGTGAATTAATACGTGGCGATGTTCTTCACCTTTGATTGCTGCGTTCCAGACTTGGCTGGGTAGCGTTTGAGTATAGGTTGCGTTAGCGATTGGTTGCAGTGTCTTTGCATCAGCCAAGGTGTAGGTTACCTGGCGGCCATCGTTGACAGGTAACTCTTCTAAGTCAAACTTAAATGCATGTTTGCCATTACCGATTTCTGCATTCAGTAAATCTTGGCGAAAAATATCGGCAATGCCACTGCCAAGCACACGTCCTTCTGCCATAACCTGAATTTCAAGGGCGTCATCAGATTTTTTATCACAAGCCCAGCCGGAAATAGTCGATGCATCAATTTTATCAATACTACCAACGAGATTTCTAATGCTAGGTGTTGTTTCATCTTTATTAATAGTTTCTGTATATAAGATTTCTGTTACAGATTCTGTATCTGTTAATTTTTGTTGGCTAGATCGAGTAGTCATTATATGTAGTACCTAAATAAATTGACGCTAATTGATTATTGTAACCATTTATTTTTTATAGATTTAATTTAATATTTTGTATTAGGAGAGTTTATTTCTATGTCTCCATGAAGGAGAGGAACAACATCATCCTTTACTTTTATTAAATACTTTCCATTCAGTTTTAAATGACTGATATCCATCTTGAAACCACAATTTCCAGTTTTGTGCATATTTAGTCTTTTTAAATCTTGACGAAAATTATTAGCCGTAGCTGAAGCAATGACTTTATCATCTTTTAATATTTCAATGATGGCTGGATTTTCTGGATTATTAACAAGAAAAGCCCAGCCAGATATAAACTGGTCATTATAATGGTCAACACACCCTTTACCTTTAGTTATTCGTGTTGCATCGAGATAATCTTGAGGGTTAGGTGTTATAAAGTTTAGTGCTTTTTCTCTATTTTCACTGAAATTACCAAATGACTTACATTGTTCTATGATGATATCAATCAATTCTTCTTTATAATTTATTGCCTTTTCTGCGGAAACTAATAATAAAGGTTTGTCTGTTTTTTCTATGAAGCTAACAATTTTTTTATAATCATCTAAAGCATTCATCAGGCCTTTACTAATATCTGACTTCATTGATATTGAATTTCTATTTGCAATGCTAAAAATATCTTTAAAAATGATAATATAAAATGGGTTGGGCACTTGTTTATCAACTTCATCAAGATAATTCAATGATGAAGGTCTTTTCCAAGCCCATATTTTATGCTTATTCGTGTACTCTAGAATAATTGATCTTACACTAGCCACATCTTTATTTTCAAAAGCTTCACTTAGTTTCGTATCTTCAAAAACTGGAGACACGCTTCTGTCACCAGTAAAAATACCCAAATTAGCTAAAGCTCCTGCAACAAGAGATGTTCCCCCACGAGCAGTACCGATAACGATAATTTGTTGGTCTTCTTTTGTATGAGAATTTTTGTTAATTAAAACACAACCTTTATTCTCTAATTTACTTAAGCTCATTGTTATTTCCTGAGTTGTGAGGATAATAAAGATACATTATTACTCAATAACACATTTAACTTCATTATAGATCTTAGAAATGAGTGGCCCATTAGGTCTTATTCTTTTTGCTGCAGAAATAAAACTGAATGATATATATATATTCTTATTTTTAAAAAAAATAGCCAAATCTCTAAATACATTGGCATCATCATCTAACCTTGATATAAATTCATCTATATTAAAATTTTTATGGTAAATTATAAACTTAATTACCTCTAGATAAGTATGAGGCTGAGAATAATGGCTGATTATATTTAATGCTGTATCTAAATCAATTAAATTATTATTGTAAACAGGGTAATCTTTATCACAAAATTCAATACCAAGAAGATTCTTCATCTTTTTATTTTCAATATCCAAGTCTTTCGATATGGATTCAATCTCTTGTTCTGATAATAGAAATTTATTTTTATCAATTGAGGATGTAAATATACTCCTTCCTTGTGGGTTTATTTTTCCATCAATGATATATGGATAATGGATATTTAAATGAGAAAGAACCCTGGTTGATATATTACCTAACCCTTCATTTGATGAAATCATATCCATGTTAGCACTATCAATACCAATCCTTTTGATGAAAGATTTGACGGGGCCAAGACTATTGATACAATCATTTTCAAAATTAAAAAAATAAATTTCATCTGCAAAAACTTGTTTCAGTTTTTTTATGTTCTCTGTTTTGCTTGGAACAAAAATGGAACTAAGTATTCCTGTTCCGGATTTGATTCTTTCTTGAATTTCAGAACAAGTAAAAGAGTAAGGTCTTCGGACAGAACAAAACACCTTTAAATTAAAGCCATTCTGGAGAATTAAATCCCTAATTTTACATAATCCTTTTTTACTTAGAATAGAGATATCTTCTCCTGATATAATAATATTACTATCTAGATTTAGGATGTTTTTTATCTGATTCAAATAATCTTGATTTGCTTCTTCTATATTTTCATTGTCTCCAACTCTTATGTTTATGTGATATCTTTCTGGGTGTTCACAAAAAACAGAATAAAAAGGAGATGAATGATTTATAATTTTTCTTCCTTTTCGATTAAAGCAAGGATATATGTATCCTTGCTCGCGTAGAACCTCGCTATTATTTGCAAGGGTCAACTGAATGGAGGTTGTCGCTGTTTTATGAAATCCGACATGTAAAATACATTGTTTCATTCACTTACCCTATAGAAAAATCTTCTCTAGCCAACGTTAAATTAACACTGTAACAACAATCTGGCTTTTCTATTGTACGCCAAGTCTTTTTCATATAATCCATTTCACTATTAAAGCGTTTTATCTTTTCTGGATTATCTTCTGCTCCACGAGATATGGATTCATGATGATAAAGTTCTGCATGCGGAGTCCATAAATTACGGTATCCTGCACTTTGTACTTTCAAGCAGAAATCCACATCATTGAAAGCAATCGTCAAATCTTTTTCATTTAAGCCATTAACTTCTTCAAATACCGACTTTCTAATTAATAAGCATGCTGCGGTTACTGCTGATAAATTCTGTACATTTTGCAAGCGATGGAAGTAGCCTGGATGTTCTTTAGGGAAGTGCTTATGGGAATGGCCAGCCACTCCACCTAATCCGATAATTACACCCGCATGCTGAATAGTGTTATTGGGATAGTAGAGCATCGCACCTACACAACCGATATCTGGGCGTAATGCGTGAGAAGCCATCTCTTCAAGCCATTCGGGTGTGATCACTTCGATATCGTTATTAATCAAACCCAATACTTCACCTTTTGCGTGTTGTGCAGCAAAGTTGTTGATGGCTGAATAGTTAAACGGATAAGGGTAGCGCAATAAAGTCACTTGCTCGTGTTGTGCAATCTCATCGAAGTAAGCCAGTGATTCTGGATCATTGGAATTGTTATCCACCAAAATAACTTCAAAATTACGATAGGTTGATTTTTCTAATATAGAATCAATCGCTTGCTTAGTGATTACATGACCATTGTAGGTTGGGATAATCAATGAAATTAAAGGACTATCTTTAATTGGCCAATTCACTTTATAGATATTATCGTGCTTTCCTTTTTCTACAGTGACGTTTTGGTTCAGAGCCTTGAAATGATCTTGTAACGCTTTAATGCCCGCATCTGTAGTATAAGATTTTTCGCCCGCCCCCATCGCGGTTGAACCTTCAACGGCACGCCAGTGATAAAGCACTTTCGGTATGTGGGCGATATTGGCATGCTCGATTTCCCGGGAGTAACGCAGTAGCAAGTCGTAATCTTGACTGCCTTCATAACCTAAACGGAATCCGCCAATCTTTTTGATGATGGCGGTTTTGTATACGCCTAAATGCGATACGTAGTTTTGGCTGTATAATAAATCTAAGTTCCAATCGGATTTAAAATGTGGGTCCTGGCGTTGACCTTGCTCGTCAATTTTATCTTCATCACTGTAGATTAACGCGACATCAGGTTGTTGATTAATGGTTTTTACTACGTGATACAAAGCGTGCTGATGGAGTTCATCATCATGATCGAGCAAGGCTGTCCATTCACCTTGTGCAACTTCTAACGCACTGTTACTGGCCGCAGAAATATGACCGTTCTTTTCACGAAATACCACTTGAATACGCGAATCTAGTGCCTGATAGCGTTGCAATACTTTACGTACATGTTTTTTCGGTGAACAATCATCGGCTAAACATAATTGCCAATGGGTATAGGATTGTGCTCGAACTGACTCGATACAAGCCTCAAGTAATTCTTTATCTGTATTGTAAACTGGGACTACGATAGAGATCGTTGGCTGGTATTTAAATTCTTGAAGATCATTAATGATCTCATTAAATTTTTCTTTTTCGTTGCTCAGTCGCCAAGTTTGGTAGGGGTCTGCTTTGGGCTGATTGCTATTAGGAATCGGAAATTCGTTGTAGATCCGACCTTCTTTTAATCCCGCTTGTAATAAATGAGACAGTAATGGGCCTTCCCAATTTTCTAGATCCGGATTGAGTGAACGGTAAAGCTCTGGGTTAAAAAATGGCCCCGGACGGCGACCTTCTTCTTCACCGGCGATCAGATAATGATAAAACGGGTTAATTCCGTCTTCGGCGATGTCGGGATTATTGGCTAAATAATAATAGGTGTTAAAGTGCGCATTTGGGTTGCGGCCAGTGATCGAACCTTTAAGAATAAAATCATAAATTTTATTGGAATGGCAAACTTCATTGAGATCAAGTTGGTTGTTATAGAATCCTTCATCCCATAACATTGAATTTTCAATCACATCCGCGATGTGCTCAAGTGGTATTTGATTAACAACTTGAATTGACTGTAAAAAATCGAGACAGTTAATTGGTAAGCTGTGCTGAGCAATCGGTTCTGGTTGGTTATGTGATTTAAAAATAACCTGAATATTAAGGTTGTCCTTGAGTAACCAGTGTGCTTTTAATTGTTTACCATCAAATGCATAAGAAAATCCGCAATTAATATCTTCAACAAGTTCAGCCACATCTTCCCATGGCACATCGGTTGGCAAGGTTGTGATTAAGTCATGTTCGATCAAAATGTCTACTTCATCGGCACCGGCACACCAGCCATTTAAGGTGTTATTGATAAGGCCGTCAAAACAGAAGGTAATGGCTGGTTGTCTAGGTGGCAGATTGAGTTGAGCAACAAGCTGTTCAGTTGAAATCAGAGCTTCAGCAATATCATCCACATGACCATTCACCATAAACTCAGCTTTAATCGCCACTGATGGTTGATCTAACCATTCATCACTGATTTTATCTGCAGACAAGGCATAACAAAAACTCGAATTGGCATCGGCAAGGACATCGACTAGATCCTCGCGATACACGTTACAATCAACTTCGGTAATTTTGCTACCAGCTAAGTAAAGCACAACACTATCTGCTTGTTGTGCCCAACCTTGTATTTTTCCTTCAACTAAGCCATCTAAATAAACTGTTGGCAAATTGGCTTTAAATGTTCCTTTTTTATTTTTTTTTCGCTTGAACATTATTGGTTACCTTTGAGCAACTCAGACCACCAGGCTGTATTATTTAAATACCATTCTACCGTTTTGCGGATTCCGGTTTCAAATGATTCAACTGGTGTATATCCCAGTTCATTATTGGTTTTGGTTGCATCAATCGCGTAGCGGCGGTCATGGCCTGCACGGTCTGTTACGTAGGTGATTAATGATTCTGCATGGCTGGCAATAGCCGAGCCTGCTTGAGGATATTGAGATTTTAGATCAGGATTAGCAGCAAAATATTCGTTCATTAATTTACAAACGAGATTAACAATATCAATATTCGCCCATTCATTATGGCCACCAATATTGTAGTTTTCGCCAATGCGACCTTTCTCGAGTACCAATTCGATACCTCGGGCATGATCTTCCACATAGAGCCAGTCACGGATTTGCTGACCATCGCCATAAACAGGCAGTGGCTTATCGTGCAGAATGTTAGTGATAATTAAAGGAATTAATTTTTCCGGGAAATGGTAGGGGCCATAGTTGTTTGAACAGTTTGAGGTCGTTACCTCTAAACCATAGGTATGGTGATAAGCTCGGACTAAATGATCGGATGCTGCTTTAGAGGCTGAATACGGTGAGTTTGGTGCATAAGCGGTTTCTTCAGTAAAAGCCGGATCGGTTGGGCTCAATGTGCCATACACTTCATCGGTCGAAACATGGTGAAAACGATGTTCTAACGGTGCTTTACCCTCTGATTTTGGCTCATCAATCCATACTTTTTTGGCTGCTTTTAATAGGCTATAAGTACCAAGAATATTAGTTTCAATAAACGCATCCGGACCGGTAATCGAACGGTCTACGTGAGATTCTGCAGCAAAATGTACAATAGTATTGATTTCATGCTCTTTAAGCAAAGATTCAACTAGCTCAGTATTGCAGATATCTCCATGTACAAAAGTAAAATTGGTATTATCTTCAACACTAGCAAGGTTTGCTCGATTTCCTGCATAGGTAAGAGCATCCAGAACAATTACTTTGTCATCAGAATGGTTAGCCAACCAATAAAGAGTGAAATTGCCACCAATAAAGCCAGCACCACCAGTTACGAGTAAATTTCTTTGTTTCATCTAATTAATTATCCTAGTTCTTTTAATTGGTTAAGCATTGCGTCTAATTGTTTACGCCAGTGGATCGTGTTTACTCCACTTAGAGTCTCAGCAGAGGATTTATCGATAACGCTAAAGCTAGGGCGTTTCGCTGGAGTCGGGTAATTACTGGCTGGAATGGCTGAGATAGGAATTTCTTTGTTTAGCATACCTTTTTCCAAAGCCAGTTCCTGGATTGCTACAGCAAAATCATACCAGGAAGCAACTCCAGCATCAGTCCAGTTAATAATTGGCGTTTCTTTCTCTGTAAACACTTCCGGTCTTTCAATTAACGCCCAGATTACTTTTGCCAAACCGTTTGCCCACGTTGGTGTGCCAACCTGATCATAAACAATACCTAATTGTTCTTTTTCATTCATTAGACGTAGCATGGTTTTTACAAAGTTATTTCCATTGCAGGAGTAAACCCATGCAGTACGGATAATGATGGCATTTCCGGCTAAGATATCTTGAACTTTGCGTTCACCTGCCAGCTTAGATGCACCATAAACATTAATTGGGTTCGGTATTTCGTTGCCCTTATACGGAGTTGTTTGGGTTCCATCAAAGACAAAATCTGTGGATATATGAACTAATTTTGCACCAATAACTTTACAAGCTTTCGCTAAATATTCACTACCCAAATCATTAACCGCATAGGCTGTTTCTTGATCGGTTTCCGCTTTATCTACAGCCGTGTAAGCCGCAGCATTAATCACAATATCGGGCTGATAGCCTTCAATCGCTTTTTTTACAGCCATTTCATTGGTTATATCTAGTTCTGCAACGCCAAGAAACAAGCATTCAAGATTCTGTGGTTGAGTTTGGCACAGTTCCCAAGCTAGTTGACCACCATCGCCAGTAATAAGAATTTTTTTCATCATTTTGCCAATTTATTTTTTTTAGAATAAAAACAACCATGCCAAAGTCCAAGAAGCATAGCCTCAATATGATTAAGTTTGTTTTTGGTTGCCAGAGAGTAAACCAAAAAACGAGGAAGTAATTTTAGCAGCTCCATTTTTTTCCAGGCCCATGGAACATAGGTGCGTTTTAACATTAAGCAGACATTGCGAAAATAGAGATAGTGCCGTTCTGGTGAATGAGCAGGGAAATACCATGGGCCAACATTGACCGGAATGTCTCCAAGCGTATGGGTTAACTGTATTTGAGGAAAAACTCTAATGGTATATCCCAAAGAAGCAGCTCTCAGCCCCCACTCAATGTCAACGAAGTCAAGGAAAAGGTTTTCATCATAACCACCAACGTTCCTCCAGGATGAAAGGTTTATAGCACTGCCAGAGGTTATCGTATAACTAGCACGGACACTGTGTTTTTCCTGAATTGAATTGTATTGGTGACGTAGTACATTAGGCCCACGAATTTCAATAGTATCCGCAATTCTTCCTAAATTTGTTTCGAAATAAACAGGTGCGCAAAGAGCCAGATTTCCTACTGCATTTTCCCGAATTTGATCTTCCATTTGAGTAAAAAACTGAGCTGATGGCCTGCTATCTTGATCAAATAAGAAGCACCACTCAGAATAATTCTGTAGGCTTACCCATCGTAGTCCTTGATTTAACGCTCCGGCAATGCCACCCAGATTATGGTTGTAAAATACGTATTTTGCAGTTTGTTCAAGTAATGAGGGGACTGGATGCGGACTATTATCAATAACCACAAGATTGTGCATGTCTGCAATAGACAGCCAAAATGCTGAAGTTTTATCATCAGGATTATAAAGAACAACAATAATCCAGCTTGGCTTAATATCAGGCACTATCTGCCGCATCTATCTTGTCTTTAGCACTTTCATTAATACCATTTTTAATACAACTACGCATCGTACTCCATCCTCGTACCATTGCCGTATATTTTAGCACGCTGTTCACATGGCGAAAAAAGGCCGGGGAAAAAAACTTCCGGCTGGCACATCTACGGTAGTGAATAGCGATATTGTCAGATAAAAAAGTGACTTTTTCCCCAATTTGTAATGCACGATAGCAAAAATCAATGTCTTCACAATAAAGATAATACCGCTCATCAAAGCCATTTATCTTTTGATATAAAGCAGGACTAATAATCAAAAAGGCACCACTAGCCCAAAAATCTTGCGAAATTTGTTCTGGATGAGCTTTATCAATAACAGTACTACGATTACCTACCAGATAATTTTTTACAAAGTTAAACAAATTCGGGTAGGTTCTTAAATTATCATCAAATAACGTTTTTTGTTTATTTAAGTATAAATTTGGTGCAGCAAGTGTTAGCTGAGTTTGCTGTAATGCTTCGATTAATTGCTTAATGTCCTGGTGTAACATTAAAATATCCGGATTAAGCAAGATAAAGCAATCTGAATCCGTCATCCCCAACTCTCGGGCGCGTAAAAAATTCAGATTATTATTTTCAGAAAAGCCTCTGGAATAACCATTTGTGGTGTAATCAATTCCCAATCGCTGACAGTAACCTTTCACTGCTAATGATGTATGGTTATCCCGAAAAATAACGACGACATCATCATATTTCGACAAGCGCTCAAGCGTATTTAGCTTAAAGATAAGCTCATCATGTCTATGTGAAATAACCGAAAAATACAGCTTCACGCTTTGCCTTTTTTAATATATTGGAATTTAAAATGTTGGTGCATCAGCAAATGACAAACCTGCTTCATCTTTTACTGACAGACTTGGAGTTTCCCCCTCAACGATAGGCCAGATAATATTGATTTGAGGATCATTCCACTTAATGGATACTTCCGCTTTGGGGTTATAATAATCGGTACATTTATAAACAAATTCCGCCGAATCACTAATCACATAGAAACCATGAGCAAATCCTTCAGGCACCCAGAACTGGCGCTTATTTTCTGCCGAAAGAATAACACCAACCCATTTGCCAAACGTTGGAGATGATTGACGCATATCGACAGCAACATCAAACACTTCCCCCTGAGTAACCCTAACTAGTTTACCCTGAGTATTTTCTGTCTGGAAATGCAGTCCTCGCAGTACGCCATGTTTTGATTTGCTGTGATTTTCCTGAACAAATTCTGTAGTACCACAATGTTGGTTAAATATTTCAGTGCGGAAGGTTTCCATAAAGAAACCACGTTCATCACCGAACACGGTAGGCTCTATAATTTTTACATCAGGGATTTCAGTTTCAATAAATTTCATATTATTTGGCCTTGTAACTATTTGGAAGAAAAGACAGTGCGATCAAGCAAGTTAAGTAAATAGGTACCGTAACCAGATTTAACTAATGGCTGAGCAATTTTTCGTAACTGATCTTCATCGATATACCCCATCCGATACGCCACTTCTTCCGGACAATTGGCTTTCAGACCCTGACGTTTTTCTAAAGCCCGAATAAAGAGTGCCGCATCTAGTAAATCATCAAGAGTACCGGTATCTAACCAGGCTGTTCCTCGTCCCATTAGCTCTACATGTAATTGCTCTTTTTTCAGATACTGTTCAATAACATCGGTAATCTCCAGCTCTCCTCGTTCAGAAGGCTGAACATTTTTGGCGAACTGAACCACCTGGTTATCAAAGAAATAAAGACCAGGAACCGCATAATTTGACTTAGGCTGCTGCGGCTTCTCTTCAATAGATAGCACCATACCTGTTTGATCAAACTCAACAACACCATACGATGTTGGATTCGAAACATGATAACCAAAAATCGTTGCACCAGACTCTTGAGCATTGGCTTTGCGTAAAGAAACAGCAAGGTCATGACCATAAAAAAGGTTATCACCTAATACAAGAGCTGCAGGACTTCCATCCAAAAAATCTTCAGCTAAAATAAAAGCCTGAGCTAAACCATCAGGTGACGGTTGTACTACATACTCAAATTTTACGCCCCACTGAGAACCATCGCCAAGCAAACGTTCAAAGCGGTGAATTTCTTCAGGTGTTGATATAATCAAAATATCTTTAATTCCTGCCATCATTAAACTGGAAACAGGGTAATAGATCATCGGTTTATCATAGACTGCCATTAACTGCTTACTAACAACTTTGGTTAATGGGTATAGGCGAGTACCAGAGCCGCCAGCCAGGATAATTCCTTTTCTATTTTGAGGATTCACAATTTAGTCCTATTATTTCAATTCTTGTATCGTTAAATAAATAATGCGTCCGACCCCATACCCCATAGCGAATACCATAAAGAACAAAGTAATATTATAGGGAACATCAGGATATTTGTTTTTATCTGAAATTGTAGGATTCTCCACCACAATCAGATATTTCAACTGACGATAAGTTTCAATACGTGATTTTTCCAATGATACTTGTGATGCAGTATATGCCTGTAGCGCTAGTTCATTATCGACTTTTAGATCTGCAAATTTTGCCAGAATATCACCGACTGACATATTACCCGTTTCATCTTTGGTTACCAACTTAGCTCGTTCATTTTTCAACTGCATACGTAAGCCAGCAATCTCTTGTTTCAAACTGATCACTCGTGGTGCTGTTTCAGACATAATATGCCGGGCTGTTTTTAATTCGGCTTCTTTCGCGGTAATTTGACCTTCAAGAGTATAAGCGATTTGCTGAATTGCAGCCCCATCAGCAGTAGGGTCGAGTAAATTATATTTCTGTTGATATTTTAATAAATCACCCTGAGCAACTTTCAGACGATGTTCTATATTCGCATGTTCTTTTTTGACAAAATCTAACTGAGCTTTAGCAAGCTGATGACCAATAGAGTTAATATACCACTCAGAACGCTTAACTATAGTTTGCACTAATTTACTGGCAAACTCAGGATTAAAACCTTGAGCATAAATACTTAAAATGCCCGATTTACTATCGATTTCAACATCAATATGATCCTGATAATATTTAAGAAAAGACTCTTTATCCTCATCAAAAAGACGACTAAATATATCTATCTTTTCACTGTTATAATGTTCTTTTAAATGAATTATCTCTTCAAGATAATTCAACATATCCATTGAGTAAATATAGGTTTTAAGTATTTCAGGATCAGAACCGGAAGACGTTCCCACACCAAGACCACTAAGAATAGCCATTGATGCATCTAATGTAGTACTAGCATCTGGCTGTTGTACCATCACTTTTGCCTGGCTTTCAAATCGTTCTGATGCAATGAATACCTGATAGATAGAAAATAGAATCGTTGGAATCACAACCAGTACAACAAAAGGGTAACGTAAATTACTTTTTACTCGATTCCATATAGATACCTGTGTTGCCGAACCATTAACAGCCTCATCCATTTTTAAAACTTCCTCAGGTAATTTAAGAGCCTCCAGCACATTTATTCTTTCCTGCAATTTTGTAATGAAGTGCGCATCATTTGGATCTGTCTGATTAATCTGTTGTTGCAAAAACCCAATATCATTCCACTGTTGTTCTGACCACTGTTGCTTACACTGGTTAAATTTTTCTTCTCTTTTTTTTAAGTTTTCGACTCGAACGAGTATCCTTTGCGCAAACATTGGATCATTTTTCCGCAACTCTTCCGCCTTTTGCGTTAAAAAATGAATATCATTAAATTGCTGCGGTGTTACACTTTCGCGGAACTTGTTAAATTTTTTATTAATCATGTTATTACAATTAAATTCACTGTTATATTAACGACTTATTGCCTGTTTCCAGCTAATGTGATAGCAAGCCATCGCAAAAAAAACACACACCAAAGTAACGATATCGACATAAAAGTCACTTACCCCTAAATTGCCATACTGTGGCGTTGCAGCATATCGGGAGAGCTCAATAATATGTAAAATCGGATTCCAGGTTAAATAGTGCCAATATTCCTGAGGAAAATCTTGCAGACTCATAAATGTTCCCGAAATAAAAAATAAAGGGCGCGTCATAATTTCAACGACTTTTTGTAATTCAGGAATAAAACAGTAAGACAGAGAAAATATGGTCCCCAAACTTATTGCAATCAACCACAGTTTCACTAAGTTAAACAGCAGTTCTAAAAGATCGTAAATAACTATATCGAATTTGAAGAGAAAAGAGATAACTCCGAGTACAGCAACGATAAATAATTTATTTAAAAACTCAAAACCGGATATAGCTAAAATAGCGCTAATTGGCTGTACCTGACGAAATGAGAACAAAGGCCGACTCTTTTTGAGCGCACTAGAAGTAGAGCTCATAGTACCCAGAAAAAACTGGATCAATGCCATTCCGATCATCATAAACAAAAAGGTCGACATGCCATGAACGTCCCGACCACCGCTAATGGTATTTCTCATAAAGGAAAGCGCAAAAATAAATGAAACAGGGGATATTACTGCCCATGAGATCCCCACTTTATCATTAAACTTGCTCTTTATCTCACGCAAAAATATAGCAAAAATAACATCCCCCCAAACCTGGAGAGTTGAACGTTTTTTTACCTCAGCCATAATGACTTACCACTTCAGAGCCAGGTTTGTTGCAACAGCGATTTGATAAAGAATTTGCGTAATATCTTTAACTGCCTGCATACCTTTTGTTTCCATTCTTGGCATTACCAGAATTTGGTCACCTTTATGGATTGTGGCTTCCGGATCAAATTCAACCAAGCCGTTCGCCCGTACAATGGCTATATGCTGATCATCCGCACGATCAGAAAAACCACCAGCCCAGGCAATATAATCATCCAGTGTTGCCTTTGAGTTATAAACGACAGCCTGAGGCATAAGCACTTCACCACCAATCTGAATAAGATCAGATTTATAAGGGATCACAACCTGATCTCCCTCTTCTAACTGAATATCGGCTACCAAACCATTATCCGAAACAACAACCTTACCTAGGGGTTTAACCTGCCGCGCCCGTTCGGTAAACTCCATAACCATTTTAGCTTCCGCAGCTCGAATATTTGCCTCACCATCAGATGAAGCCGGCGCGGTAAGTACACTGCGCTCCAAACGATCCAGCGAATCATTAATCATTTTTTTCTGACGTTCAGCAACACTTTTTCTCAGAATATAAATGGACTTTATGTCTGCTAACTTAGGATCGACAGGAATATAATTAAGAATATCATGCAGGTGAGTGGACTGATCAACAGCAAAATAAGATGGTCCCTGATAACTGCCTGAAACCTGAATATCTAATACTTTAGAACGAAGGTCATCGTTAAAAATAACTTTATCGCCATCTTCTAAATTAAATTTTTTAAATTCATCATAAGTCATATAGACACTGATAGGGCCAGAACTGCGGTTACCAACAATACCGACATGACTTACTTTTGCTAACGGGCGGGCATACTTAATAAGTTGTTCACCATTAGTATGGTCCTGATTTAACTCAAAACGAAATGGATTTCGAGCACTCCCATTTACCGTAATGGCTGCTCGTTGTGGCGTGACTAAAATAACATCGCCATCTTTAAAACTAGCCTGCGGCAGTGTCCCCAAACGAATAAAGTCATAAAGATCAGCATGAGCTATAACTTCACCCTGACGAATTATCTGAATATCTCGATAGCTGCCACGTTCAGAATCAACACCACCAGCTCGCTGTAAATAATACAGGATGCTGTCAGATGCCATGCCGGCATATTGTCCGGGACGAATTACAGCACCAGATAAATAAACACTGACCGGAGTGGCCGTCAGTAAATTAACGTAGACATTAACATTGCGGGTATAAACCTGCTTGACCTTTTGAGAAACAAAAGTGTTTATGTCACTAGCCATAACATCTTTGACATAAATAGGCCCGATATCAGGAATGAAAATATTGCCCTGATTATCGACCGTCACAACACTTGCGTAGTTTGTTGCTCCCCAAATCCAGATATTCAGTTTATCCCCGGCCGCTATCGGATAATTATCACTCAAACCATCCGTTCTTTCGGTTTCATAACCACCGGCAAACAAATTCGCACCATAAGGCGGAGGAAGAGCCTCGCCGGAAGACGGCAACAAATCACGGATATTCGCTTCACCAGGTAGTAGAATTCCTTTACGAGACTGCTTCTCATAACTACCATTTTCTAAAGATTGGTTAGGGGCAACAGATGATGCATCGATCTGTGAAGGTGCAGCAGAAGAAGATTGGTTTAAAAGTAAAAAACTGCTGTCCTCGGCGTTTACAGCCCCCACAATTAGTGAAGAAAACAATATTCCAATAATAGTTTTACGAATCATAATTTCTCTTATAGTGCTGGAATTGGCTCTGCATTTTTTATGTCACGCATTAAATACCATGGAGATAACTCATCTAGCTCATCTTTTTGGGCATAACTGCATGCAACACGTTCTGATGAGTTTTTATTTTGCACATCTGTAATTACAAGATTTCGGCACAAATACCCCAAAGCAGATAAGTATGAATTATCGGCTGAAATAACATACTGCTTATCATTAAACTGGATAGCACTTGGATTGCTTAAATTTTTCCAGAAAATCAACGGGAGTTCTTGACCAAGAGGTTGTTGCCGAGAGTCTTTTTCAACAAGAGGAACCGTCGCCTGAACTTGACGAGGTGGGGACATACACCCAGAAAGGGCGATGGTTGAAATGAGGGAGAAAAATACGGCTTTTAAATACTTTTTTCTGTTCATTTTGATACGCTACCGCCCTACGGTTTAGGCGTTATCCATAACACGCGGGAGGTTCCATTTCTAACGACAAAGCATCAACAAAAAGCTTTTCGTGATGCATATAAATTCTGAGAATGACTAAAATACAATAATAAAGGTAGTTTAAGCAACCAGTGAATATACTTTTCACCACTTTTGTAGCCACCAATAGCAATCAACGCTTATATAGTGTTTTTTATATACACTTACCTCGAAGGCCATCATATTATTGACAAAGAACATAAAAGAAAAACATCCAAACTAAACGAGTTGATAACCTTCAGCTTTTAATCGTTTCCTCAGTTCTCTTTGCGACTCTTCTTCACCATGCACCAGACGAATTTCTTTTGGCCCTTGCCCGATGTTTTGCACAAAGCGGATTAAATCTGCCTGATCAGCATGGGCTGAGTAGCCTGACATGCTATGAATATGCGCTGCAACATTAATCCATTGCCCATCGATATAAACACCTTGCTCACCTTCCTGTAATTTTCGGCCTAACGTCCCTTCCGCCTGATAACCGGCAAATATCACATCGGTTCGTTTGTCTGGAAGTAACTGAGATAAGTAATCCATCACTCTTCCGCCCTGACACATACCCGAGGCTGCAATCACAATGGCAGGCTCACCGGAAGAAGCTAACCGATTGACGATACGTTTATGTTCCCGATAACCATCAATGGTTATGCATTGGTCAAAGGCTAATGGGTGACGATGCAGTTCGTCCCGAAGTTTTGCTTCTTTACCCCATAATTTACGAAACTGACGGTAAGCGCGGGTGACTTCAACCGCCATTGGTGAATCAAGGAGTATCGGCAGGCGATCGGATACCGCATGCTGGTGGATCAGATTTTCTATATCAAACAGCAGCTCCTGAGTTCTTCCGACACTAAATGCCGGAACAATAATGGCGCCACCATCGTGGAGTGAACGTTGAATAATTTCTTCTAATCGGGCAGAACGGGTTGCGACATTTTCATGGATTTTGTCGCCATAGGTGGATTCTAAAACTAAGTAATCAGCCCTTGGTGGCGATTGAGGGTCAGGGAGTAATGGCGTATTGGTAGGGCCGATATCCCCGGAGAAAACCACAATTTCGTCATTAGCCAGTTTAATTTCAGTAATCGCAGAGCCAAGAATATGACCTGCAGGAGCAAAGCGAATATAGCAATAACTCTGCTCTCTGGTTAACCGGATCCGTAACCACAGGCCATAATCTAAGGTTTCAATCTGCTTAGCTAACCTATTCAGCACATGTTGAATTTGGGCTTTAGCCAGTCCGAGATGAATCTTCAAGCTGTCCTGTAGCAACAAAGGTAACAAAGCTGCTGTTGCCGGGGTGCAATAAATTTTTCCCTTGAACCCTGCCGCCAGCAACCAGGGCAAACGGCCCACATGATCGGTATGTGCGTGAGTCAGAATAACCGCTTCAACAGATTGGATGGGAAAATCAATCTGAGGACTGTGTGGCTCATCCCCCTGAAACAGTCCACAGTCAATCAGCAGACTGGACTTACCAAGCAGGAGTTCGTGACAGGAGCCGGTGACCGTAGTTTGGGCTCCATGGTGTATAACCTTAAACATTGACGAAATATCACCCCAATAAAAAATGAAAGTAGATACTATCCCGATGTTCATTAAAAATTCATTCATTTAATCAATAATTCAGAATTCAATTTCAACAATCTAATTTTTAAGACTGAATCAGAAAGCAAAACCTAAAGAATTGCAGCGTTCTTTAGATCGTTCTGTTTGCTATTCAAATATAGTATTTATTTTGGTCTAAAATATTCACATATGTAATTATTGGTATAAATAATGCAAGATATTTATCTACTCGCAGTGTCAAATTAATGTCACCAGCAGTTGGCTACATCGAATAAATAACAAAAGGATTTTCAGAGATGACAAACAAAGTCTTACCTTTAATTGCAATAATATCAGGCGCTTTATTTGGCTGTGGTGGCGGTGGCGATAGTGGTAGTAGCAGTTCATCGACCAGTAATAACGTCACTTTGACCTTCGTTCAGATGGTGGATGGTGTTAGCACTGTACCGTCTGGGTGTACCGTGTTTGACGAAGATGACGACGCAGGGACTTACACCTATGCTAGGTTAGCACCTGATGTAACAGTTACATATACCAATAAAACAGGAGAAATAGTCTCTGTTGAACCCAATAGTAAAGGTGTCCTGACAATAAATAAAAATGCAATGGAAGATGAGACTTATCTGAATGTCTTAGACTCTACAAGTGTTTCTCTGGACTACTATTACGTTTTATCCGTTCAAAAAGAAGTATTAAAAACCAGCTTAATACAGATTACTCGTAATCAGGGAGTTAACTCTTCTTGCTACACAGGTAATATAGCGCCAACAACGAACACAGGTACCATTACCATCACCAATACAACCGGTGAAAGTGTCAATAATTTCCAATATTTGTCATCACAA
Organism: uncultured Vibrio sp.; assembly: GCA_963676525.2. Taxonomy (GTDB): domain Bacteria; phylum Pseudomonadota; class Gammaproteobacteria; order Enterobacterales; family Vibrionaceae; genus Vibrio. The sequence continues at coordinate 102,681 of CAXXNB010000010.1, read as the reverse complement.
ATGACCGACAGCACACTGACTTCAGATACCCAACAATCAGTAGAAGCGATAAGGGGGGAATCTGTTTTAGTGAAAGGATTTAGTGGAACAACTGAAGATACAATCAATACTTATGCGCTCCAAAGTAATTTGAGCGCCACATATACTTACCTAGAAACATTAGACTTAATTTATTCATGGAATGATCAGACCACCTCTGGAATTGATGAATTGAATATTCTTCTTGGTAATGGTGGTTACACTTACGATTGGATTAGTCCCGATGTTTCTAGTGAAGCCAGCTTTAAGATAAACACAGGAGAATCCTGGTATTACAATGCAACCGGGGAATTAAGCAGTGGCTGGGACTATCGTATCAATGACACTCTGGATGTAAATGAGTCAGATCTTGATGTAATGCTACCCAGTCGGTTGACTATTTCCAGCACCTCACCATCAATAGAAGAAAATAGTGGTGTTTATCAGGTTGATACAGGTGTTACCAGCAATTCAGATCACAGCCTGATAGTCAGAGCCAAGTACACGATTTCAAACAGCGTAACAACCGATGAAGAATCCCTTGAGCATGTGGTAATTGGTGTTGCAACTGATGGGTATTTAACGATTCCGGATTTAGCCACGGTTTCAGGTTTGTCCTGGAGTGACGAATTACTTCCTACATCATCGGATGCGGATTTAGATCCCGTCTCTGTATTTGAAGTAAGTGACGTTGATGATAGTAGCTCTCAGGCACTGATTAGCCAGTATGAAGATGATGACTCTGTTTCTTTCGTCATTACACCTGCCGATGAAATTGAGCATCAATATGAAATTAATTCGTCTACATATGTAGAGCTAAGCAAATAATCATCTATTCTAATAAAACCTCACCATAATCGGGTGAGGTTTTATTAGTTACACAATTTATTTAACTCTGTCCCCTGCCCCTTTGCCGGTCGCAGTCTGAATAATATAAGTAAAGTAGTTCTTAACCGACATGGTCTTTATCATTTTCTGATCCCACTCAGCGAGTAACTCTGGCGTTGACATATCAATTTCATTCACCTGTGCAAGTCCAGTCACACCAGGAAGCACATTAAATACACCGCGACTTTCTCTTGCTTCAATTAATTCCTGCTGATTAAACAAGCAAGGACGAGGACCGACTAAACTCATTTCACCTTTTACGACATTAATAAGCTGAGGCAACTCATCTAATTTAGTTTTGCGCAGAAAACCGCCAAACTTAGTCACTGAACTAGCACCAACCAAATGCGTTGCTACTGATGCGGTTTGAGGTGGCATGGTTCTGAACTTAATCAGTGTAAATGGCTTTTTATTCTTACCTACCCGGGTTTGCGTAAAAACGGGGCTTCCGGTATCAAAATAGCCCAGCAGACAAATAACTAACATCACAGGCCACAATAAAAGCAGCCCAAACAAAGCAAATATAAAATCAAAAATTCGAATTATCATAGGTTATTTTCTTTCAGGTAAGCTTGAACCGTTTTCTGAATTCCAGCATCAAAAGAGTATGGCGGCGTCCAGTTTAAAATTTTCTTCGTTTCACTAATTTCAAGTTGCAATGAGCTACATAAACGTTGTGCAACCTGTTTTTTTCCAATCAAAGTCAGACCTGAAGCAAGCATAGACTGAGGGATGGGCATAAGACATGACCTCACATCCATTGCTTTTGCAATACTGTTGAGTAGATGAGTAACCGATACATCATAATCATCCGAAACCAAGAAAGTATGGCCAGGAGCATTGGAATGGGTACAGCATACACCAATTAAATCAACTAAATTATCAAGAAAAACCAGACTACGCTGGCTCTTTATTGCACCCAATGGTAACGGCAGTTTCTTTTTCACCAGATTCATCATACTGAGAAAATTGGCTTTCACTCCGGGACCGTAAATAAGAGGCGGTCGAATAATTACCAGCTCTAACCCGGTATCTTGTGCCAATTGGATTAACCCCTGCTCCGCTTGATATTTACTTTTCCCATATGGGTCTTCAGGTTCAGACACCACTTCTGAGGTAAATGGCTTCCCTATTTCAGTATATTCACCATTCACTTTTATTGAACTAATGAATATAAACCGTTTTACTCCGCCCGCAACAGCCTGACGAGCTAAGTTTAATGTTCCTGAGACATTAACTGCATCATAAGCCTTCTGTGCATCTTGAGCTGATTCAGACATTTGATGAACTCTGGCAGCGCAATGCACAATCACATCCACATCAGCGAGAACGTCTGACCAATCTGTCGTTGATGAAATTTGCGAGTGAACATTCTCGCATTCGGGTAACTGTGCCGAACGGGAATGAGCGATGACTGTGTTCTTTTGCTTAAGGAGTTGACGTACCAGACTCTCTCCGACAAACCCACTACTTCCTGTCACTAATATTCTATTCATGCCCACTCTACTTTCTATCGTTCAAAAAAACACCTAACAGGCATAATTTCATCTCAATTCCATGAGTTTACAATTGATTTGCCTAATGTGTAAGACATACACTAATAATCAGTTAAGAATAATAAATAGATGCCGATAAAATCAGTATCGCCATAAATCATTGCAACAGGCAAGAAAAAACAATGTTCACTCCAATTCAGTTATTATTACAGGCCCAGCGTCGTAATAAACGGCTTATTAGTATTTTCTATGATATCTGTGCGATATTATTTTCCCTTAGTGCCGCTATGGTACTCCGATTAGATGGGTTTCATTTTACTGTTGGGATCCGCGAAATCTTATGTGTACTGGTAACGGTAGGAGTAACACTGCTTACTTTTGTCCGGTTTGGTATGTACCGGGCTGTATTGCGCTATATGATGATGCCGGCAATTGGACATATTTTCTTTGCTGTTTTTCTCTCATCACTTGCACTCGCATTAAGCAGCTTTTTCTTTCGTGCTTTTATGCCCCGTAGTGTCCCTTTTATTTATGCGGGGTTAGCCATTTTAACTCTCGGCGGACCACGTATTTTGATCCGCACCGTGTACTACTATCATATTAAAAAACACAAACCGAACGTGTTTATTTATGGCGCAGGGGCAACCGGGCGAGATTTAGCTTATGCGTTAATTCAGGGGGATGAGTATCATCCGGTAGCCCTTCTTGATGATGATCGCAGTAAAACCAGACAAATTATGTTCGGTGTTAAAGTTCATCACAGCAGTGAATTTGAAACGCTGCAATCACTCTATCAACCAGTCAAACTCCTGCTTGCGATTAATAATATCAGTAAAGGTGAGCGCCTGCGCCTGTTAGAAAAACTGTCTGACTGGCCAATAGAAGTACAATCAGTTCCCAGTGTGGAAGATATTGCTGCAGGAAAAGGAAGAGCTACGGATGTCAAAGATCTTGATGTTGCAGATCTGCTTGGCAGAGTTGCTGTTGACCCCATTCCAGAACTGCTTGCAAAAAATATTACCGATAAACATGTAATGGTTACGGGAGCCGGTGGTTCGATTGGTTCAGAACTGTGCCGCCAGATATTACAGCAAAAGCCAAGTTGTCTTGTATTAGTAGAACTCAACGAATTCAATCTGTATCAAATCGATCAGGAATTACAAGCCACAAAAAAAAGAAAAGAGCTTACAACAAAAATTGTGACAGCGCTGGGATCTGTGCAGAATGGAAACCGGATGCACAATCTGATGACCATGAATGCCATTGACACTGTCTATCATGCCGCAGCTTACAAGCATGTTCCGATTGTGGAAGATAATATTGTCGAGGGCATCCGCAACAATGTATTTGGAACCCTTGCCTGTGCCAATGCCGCTATCGAAGCAAACGTAAAAAATTTCACCCTTGTTTCAACCGATAAAGCGGTACGACCAACCAATGTGATGGGAGCCAGCAAACGGATGGCAGAACTCGTTCTGCAGTCACTAGCCGACAAGCAAACTAATACTACCTTTACCATGGTGCGTTTTGGTAATGTCCTTGGCTCTTCCGGTTCTGTCGTTCCTTTATTTAAAAAGCAAATTCGCAAAGGTGGTCCGGTTACTGTCACTCATCCTGATATCATCCGTTATTTTATGTTAATACCAGAAGCCGCACAGTTGGTGATTCAGGCTGGCGCAATGGGGAATAATGGTCAGGTTTTTGTTTTGGATATGGGTGAGCCGGTAAAAATATTGGATCTTGCCAAGCGTATGATTCATTTAATGGGGATGAAAGAATACATTGAAGACCACTCTGACAATGGTGATATTGAAATCAAATATACGGGCCTGAGACCCGGAGAAAAGCTCTACGAAGAATTACTGATTGGTGACAACGTGGAAGGAACAAGCCATCAGAAAATAATGACAGCTTGCGAAGATAAATTGTCGTGGGAAGAAATGCAGAAATTATTAGAACAGCTCGATACTTGCTGTCATAACTTTAATCTTGATTGCATTAAAAATATTTTATTAGAAGCTCCGACAGGATACCACCCTTCTAAATAACTTTAGACGATTTAACCTAATGGAATGCAGTTGTTTCTAATCACAGTCAATTAAAGGGGGCGATTCCGCCCCCATGGCAATAACCATAAATTATGCTGCATAGATAAATTCAAAGTAACGAAAGGTCTATCTGTTGAATGTTGGTCAAGACATTACGAACCAAAGCACTCGCTTTCTCTACATTGTCTGATTCTGCATAACATCTTAACTCAGGCGCATTCCCAGATGGCCTTAAATGGATAATATCGTTATTGGCTAACGCCATTCGAAGCCCATCCGTTGTATCGACAGAGGTAACATCAATTTCATAGCCCAGAAGCTCCAGAAGCTGACTTTCTTTGCCCTGAGCTTTGGCTAAAATTTCACGGCTTTTTTCTGTTGCAAAGTTCTGGATACGATCACTATCGGTAAAGCGAGTAGAAACAGCTTTAACAAGAGAAGCAATGTCCTCTTTTAAACCCGCAGCTAAAACCATCAATGCGGGTAATACAGCATCTCGAGTTGGTAGGGCTTTTAAAAGCTTACCATTAATTGTGATATCACTGCCTAATAAAAAACCACCGTTCGCTTCAAAACCAGCAACTGTAGGATATTGTTGGATTAAAGAATCAAATTCAGCAATCACATAAGGAGATCCAATTTTTGTTAAGGATACCTTAGAAAAAGCATCTGATGAACTTATGGCTGTATTGCAACTGACTGGGATAGCTAATGCATCAATGCCCATTTCTATAGAGCACAATAGACCGAGGATATCTCCGCGTAACCATTCACCATTTTGATCGGCGACCAATGGTCTGTCACCATCGCCATCGGTAGAAAAAATAAAATCGAGGTCATACTCTTTCGACCAGACTTTGGCTTTTTCTTTGTCCTGGTCAGAAACCGCTTCGGTATCTATCGGGACAAATTCATCACTGCGTTCAAGAGATATCACTTCAGCACCCAATGAGCCAAATATCTCTGGATAGAGATCTCGACCAGCACTGGAATGTTCATAAATACCAATACGTTTGCCAGCTAATAGATGATTATCAAATAAACTGGTATAACGCTCTACATACTGCTGAGCCGCTTTAGGATCTGTTGCTAAAACTGGCAGAGTAGTGACTGATTTAAATGAAACGTTGGTATTTAAAATGGCCTGTTCATCATCTTTGGTTATTTCACCATCAGGACGATAAAACTTAAGTCCATTGCGATCAAAGGGAATATGACTCCCCGTAACCATAATGCAAGGGATGTTATCCTGCATCGCAGAATAAGCCAGGGCAGGTGTTGGAATCACACCATAATAAATCGGCTCAAATCCACAATCCTTAATCGCCTGAATACAAGCCTGAGCCATTGCCGGACTGCTCGGGCGGTTATCAATTGCGATGGCGATCAGATTAAAATTGAATGTATCAGCAATACTACTGATAAATGCATGGGTAAATGCAGCACAAACATCAGAACTAAATTGAGTCACTAACCCTCTGGCACCACTGGTACCGAAGTTAACCCCACTGTTGGCAATAACGTCTGAAGCTAGCATTTTGGATTCATTCACTGTCATTGTAACTACTTCACCTTAAATTCGGCCATAACGATCTTCAAAACGTACAATATCATCTTCACCCAAATAAGAGCCAGATTGCACTTCAATCATCTCCAGTGGTACTTTGCCCGGGTTTTCTAACGCATGGACAGTTCCAACCGGAATATAAGTAGATTCGTTTTCAGTAACAAGGAAAGTATTATCACCATTAGTGACTTTTGCGGTGCCACTCACCACTATCCAGTGTTCAGCTCGGTGATGATGCATTTGTATAGATAGTTTCTCGCCAGGTTTAACCATGATATGTTTCACCTGATAGCGGGTACCGTTATCAAGAGAGTCATAATTACCCCAGGGACGATAAACTTCGCGATGTAACTTGTACTCAGGACGTTCATCTTCTTTTAGTTTAGCTACAATATTTTTTACATCTTGAACTTTGTCTTTATGTGCAACTAATACCGCATCTTTGGTTTCAATCACGGCAATATTTTCTAAACCGACAGCCGCTATTAAGCGAGATTCACCATGGATAAAACAGTCTGTCGAATCGGTCACTATCGTGTCACCATAAGTGGCATTTCCCTGCGCATCTTTTTCACTGACTTCCCAAAGGGCACTCCAGGAACCAACATCACTCCATCCCGCATCAAGAGGCACCACAACCGCATCTGCAGTTTTTTCCATTACCGCATAGTCAATGGACTCTGACGGGCAATCAGTAAAAGCTTGTTTATCGACTCGGACAAAGTCTTTATCTGTAGAGGTATTCGCCAATGCCTGGCTACATGCACTATCAATATCTGGTCGGTATTTTGTTAATTCAGCAATATATTTTGACGCCTTAAACAGAAAGATGCCGCTATTCCAATAGTATTCACCACTATTTACATACGTTTGAGCCGTTTCTTCGTCTGGCTTTTCAACAAATTGATCAACACTGAATCCTGAATCAATAGATTCGCCTCGTTTAATGTAGCCATACCCCGTATGAGCATGGTGAGGAACGATACCAAAAGTCACCATTTTGCCATTATTGGCTAATGGCACTGCTTTTTTTACAGCATCAATGAATTTTTCTGGTTCCTGGATAAGGTGATCGGCAGGAAGAACTAAAAGTAAAGGGTCATCATTTTCAACAGAATGCGCGGCTAATGCTATTGCCGGTGCGGTATTACGTCCGGCTGGCTCTAATATAATAGTCCCTAACTGATTTATTTGATTTAGCTGCTCAGCGACAATAAAACGGTGTTCTTCGCTACATATTGTTAGTGGTCGCATGCACTCAAGACCATTTATGCGTATTAACGTTTGTTGGAGCATGGAAAGTTTATCAGAGGTCAATGATAAAAATTGTTTTGGATACATGGCTCGAGACATTGGCCATAACCGAGTGCCGTTACCACCCGCAATAATAGTCGGTAAAATCAAAATAGTTCCTTTCATGTAAAATCATTGAATATTTTTAAACAAATTTATCATTATCAATGAACAATGAACAATAAAAATAATACTAAGAAAAGACTAAATAGATCTATAGATAGAAATATGCTTAGTAACGACCCGATTTACATCAAATTCATGCTCAGCATATTTTCTCCCTTCAGTTCCCATACTTAGACGACAACTATCATCATTTAGTAGCTTGATTATCGCCTCAGACAATACTCGTGCGTTTTGTGCTGGAACGGTCATTCCTGTTGTCCCATCGATCACTGCATCACGACAACCAGGCTTATCTGTCGTTATAATAGCTCTGCCACATGCCGCGGCCTCAATAAGAACCTTGGGGACACCTTCTCCGTAAAAAGAAGGTAAAACAACGATGTTAGAATCACTAAAAATGGTTGCAACATCCGTTCTATGACCTAGTGCCTTAATAATTTTCGAACGGTGCCAATTATCAACTTCATCTTGTTTGACTGAGTTAGGGTTTCCTTCATCAACACTACCAACAAGTAAAAATTCAACATCAGGAACTTGAGCCTTTACTAATCGAGCAGCTTCGACAAACTCATATACCCCTTTTTCCCTGAGCAGACGCGATGCCATAGCTACCTTTTTTATCCCAGTTAAGTTTTCAGGCTTGTAATCATATTCATTTAGATCCGCACCCGAGCCTTTAATCAGTACTTTTTCATTCTGCTTCAGCCCAACAATTTCGGATAAAATCTTTTCATCGGATGTATTTTGAAATATCACCATTTTGCGTTTACTGCTAAGAGCAAAACGATACATGATGCTAACAATAAATCTAATAATTTTTGCTTTGAGGTTCTGGGCAGAAAATACGTATCCCAGACCAGAAATAGCAGCTACAAATGCAGGTACCTTCTTGAGCGTACGCAGCAAAATTCCCGAATAAATCACAGGCTTAATTGTTACCGCATGTAGAATTTCTGGTCTAACAGAACATATAATTTTTCGAAGGGACTTTAACGTTGATAATTCGTTAAGTAATCCGTTACCACTTCTGGAAAAGTGTACCTCATGTACGACTATTCCATAACTTTCTAATTCTTGTTTTTTATCAGTAACAGAACATGCTAAATGAACTTCATAACCTTGTCGGATTGCTTCAATTGCAATCGGAAGACGATGGGAAACAAAAAACCAATCAACATTCACGACGAATAGAATTTTTTTCATTAGTAATAGAAACCTTAGCAATAGTTCTAATTTAATAAGAGAATTACATCAGCTGTTTAAAATCATCAATGTAATTTTTATAACTTAAATGATTTATTGCATACATGTAAGAATTTTCTTTCATAGAAATAAGTCCATCTATATGAGATGAAATATTGAGAAATGAAGAACATATATCATCTTCATTCCACTCACACAAAACACCACCCTCAGACTCATTGATAAAAATTTCTTGTAAAGAAATACCGTAGCTTCCTAAAACTGCCAATCCCATTCCCATATATTCCGTTAATTTGGTTGGTGATGCTTCAATATAATGTTCATCAGGAGGAATAAGACTTAGACCAACATCAGCATTTGTAAGTTCATCCCATATTTTTTCTCTTGGAATTTTTTCAGAAAAAACCAATAAGCCCTTCTTTTCAAGCTCTGCAACACCATCTATAGAGCAAAGCTCTTGAATTTCATGAGTTTTTCCCCCAATAAATTTAAACTCGGCCTTTAAACCACATTGATATGCTTTAACAATTGCATTCATGACAACATCAAGTTTTCTAGGCTTGCTATGATCACCAATATAAATAAATTTAACCATTCCTTCAGAGTTATTTAAATCGAATTTATCCCTAAAAAACACAACATCAGAAAGGAGAGGTATATAAGTTCCACAACTAACTTCTGGTAATATTTGTTTTATTCTATCCAATCCTTTAGGGCTTACGGCCAAAATACTATCAACCTTGTTAGATACAAGTTTATATAAAAACGTAGCAATATTCCTTTTAATAAAACCACCTGATACTCTTTCATGAGGAAACGAACTCTGAAAAATCAACTTCATATTTTTTTGTTTAAGAACTGAACAAACCAACAAATAGATAGGTTCATTTCTAACAAAAAGAATTATTTCATTCTTGTTTTTCTTATGAAGAACCTTTTTCAATAAATAAAGACCTTTAAAAAAGTTTAAAAACCTATAAATACCTGTCCGTGGATAAAGCAATGGCAAACATATAGTCCTTTTATATTTACATATTTTATCATCATGCTTTCCTGAAACTAATAAGTTAACTTTAATATCTTTCTCTTTAGGTAACTCTGTTGCTAACATCCCATCGACAAATGAATGACTTGGTGGATATTCCTTATCTAAAAATGCAATAATCTCTTTCACAGTTTCTTCCCATTTTTCAAATGAATTTCTAAACTTGTCAAAATTATCAATGCATCTGAAAAGTCACCTTTATTAGAAAGATGATTGTTCAATATTTTATCAACATCAATCCAATCTATAATTTTTTTATCCTTCAAGTCCGATATATTAGATTTTATAATATTTTGCAAAGAGAAATTTTTTCTTATTTCCTTATTAAAATCCAAATAATTAATATTAATATTTTGCTTTAACTTAAGTGTAGATAGAATCTTATTATTTATCTTGGATAATAAAACAATCCACTTAGGTGTATTTAAAGAATGCCCTGAGTTTGTTTTTGTTTTATAGCCAAATTCTTTAGGGAAAGTATGTGACAAAACTTGCTTATATAAGCGTTGTTCTGTCCTAAATTCATTGGGAATACTTAACATAAAATCCACCCATGGCTGATATAAAAATGGCAATTTATAATTAAACCCTTTCATTAATACATGAGGAGCAATATATTTAAGTTGTCGATTTTGAAAATCTAGCTGCTCATCAATTGTTAGCTTATCATTATTTATTGCATCACATACAATTAAATCATCGAAATCATCATTACTACTTAGGTTAACAGAACGGACATAAGTATTTTTTTTAATAAATGCTTTTTTAGCATCAGTTAAAGTTTGAGAGGGATTCCTTAATAACTTACTACCAGCTATAGGATCTCCCATAAATCCACTCCAGTTAGCGCAATCCTGAAATTGCCTATCAACTTCAAATACTGGTGCATGATGAAATAGCATAGTTTGATAATCAACTCGTGATGAAATATCGTTAAGTTCATCTTGTTTATAATTATAATCAGTTAAACTAAAACTAGTATGATTTGTTCCTAAAACTTTTGCTATATAATTGCCAATTTCATAATCTAATGTTTTCGGGCTACCAAATGTATAGGTATATATATTATTAGCTTCTGTATGCTCTAATAAACCAGCTAAAATTGCTCGACTATCCAGCCCACCGCTGATCGGTACTAAATGCTTCTGGTTCGATTTAAAATTATGGGTTATAGACTGTCGCCATAAATCAGAACCGATTTTAACTAACTCTCTTTCAGTAGCATCCTTATATTTATCCTTATTTATCTGTGAGACATTGATATAAGATCTATTAGAATCATAATCAAGAAAGTAACCTAACTTTAGAAAACTGTTCAAATTTTTTATATTCATTTCAGTTTTAAAACCTCTATCAAAAACTCATCGACACAATTTTCTAAATCATTTGATTTATATAATACAAACAAATTGAACAACTTATTTACATCAAGTGAATATATATCCGCCTTTAAAATTTTTTCTCTCGTTACTGAATTAAATCTATATTTGATCAATTTCGCCGGACTACCACCAACAATAGAATATGGTTCAACATCTTTTGTAACAATAGAACCAGCCCCAATCACAGCCCCATCACCTATTGTGACTCCTGGCAAAATAATAGCCCTATAGCCAATCCATACATCATTACCGACTATTACTTTTTTTGTATTTAATGATTTTTTATAATACCTATAATCTCTGCTTATTTTTTGCAATCCAAAATTCGAATGAGAATCATAGCATTGAATAAATGTCGAGCTACTTACTTTATTTATATCATGACTATTTGGACCGAGTATTACATCTGGAGCAATAGAACAAAATGAACCAATTGCTCCAACAGCAGGACCTATAGTGGTATTTTTTCCAATAAAAGTAAATTTACCTATGGAATTTATACAATTAGTGTTTATACAAACATTTTTTTCAATTTTTACACCATAATGCCGAAACATCTTTTTTTGAAGAAATTTACGTTTAATTGATTGAAACACTCTTTTTATAAAAACCATCATATCTAACTTTTATTAAGTAAATATAAATTTTCAGACAACTGACCAATAGATATATCATCCTCTTTTAAATTAATAACTGCACTCAAATCACTAACCGTTGTTTTTATATCATTTTCAGAAAAATTTTGATTAGAATTAATAGATACATTACGCTTAATATATTTTTTAAGTACCGTTGAAATAATACTATGAATCATAAATATAATTTTAATCTTGAAATTTTGATAAGAATTAAATTTATTCTCATTTAATTCAAGTTTATCTAATTCATTAGCTATTTTAATATATGAGAATTCATCTTCTAATGAATCTATATTATCAGAAAGTATTTGGTTACCCGTTATTTTATATGCATTAAAATCAAATTTATTTTTTAATACATTATCGATTACAGTTAAACACTCACTTTCATTTGTAGTTTTTAAGCTTATACTATCAGGTAAAGGAACATCAAAACGTTTATCATCAAGTGGTTTAAACGTTATAACCGGCTTATCCATAATAAATGCTTCTAATGCTGTAGAACAACCTGTATGTATTACAATATCTGCTTTTTGAATCCAGTAGCCAATAGGTAGTTCATTTGTCACAACTACATTAGTCAAATCTTTGAAAATATTTTTCCAATTACTAACATTCTCTGTTGGGTGAGGTCTAAGAATAATTTCCACATCAGAAAATGTAACATGAAGCATCTTGACTAAATCAATATACTTACCCATTAATTGTTTTTTATAGCGGATTTGTTCTTTTCTAAACAATAATTCTTCTTCAGAGCCAATCATATTATGCGCTTTTAATATATCGAGCCATCCATATTCACCATTCCTATGATTAGCTTCTGAAACTTTGGTGTTAATTAATATTGTTTTTTTCTTATGCGTTGTAATAGATTTATTATAGTCTCTTATTGGACGCCTAAGTAAATCAATTCTTGGATGACCAACGGAAATGCAATCAACGTCTAAATTGCATTTTTCTTTATAATCATTTAATACCTTTTTTTGTTTTCCACCCCAACAAAAAAACAAATCAACAAAGTTGATTGTATTAAACATAATTCTTCGTCTTAAATAGTCACTCCAGTTTAATTGGACAAAGCCTTCTTCGTCATGAACAACTATCTTATGGCCATAGGATTTAATTTTTTTGAATTTATCTTCCATAACTGATGATGCATCTTTATAAAATAAAATACCTTTTGGTAAATACTTAAGATATCTCATCATGCTTTTAGAACCTAAGATGACCACATAATCTCTATTTAAAGCTTCTAATGCAATTAATATCTTTGCATCAAGCTCACGAACTTTTGACTCTATTGGTAAATATAAAAACTTTTTCAAATCATTTCTCCAAAAACACTCTTATAAAAATCAATAGTTTTAATATAGAGATCTTTATTTCCTTGATTATTTATATTTCTTGAACAATCTAATATATTTTTAATTTCCTCACTAAATCTAGCATCCAAAAGAACTGTTCTATTTTTTATCCCAATAGATTGATATAAATATTCCACTCTATCTAATGCAATTAATCCTATAACTTTTTTTCCCATAGCGATATTACATACATTAGCATGAAACCTTGTTGCTAAAATAATTTCACTATTTTTATAGATAGAAAATAGATAATTAGCCCCATGATCACCTTGAATAGATGGAGCTATAGTTATATGGTTTCTTATAATATCATCATCAATAACATCTAATAAATTAGAAATAGCTTTTAAATCACTATAAATATGAGGGACAAATACTATATGTAATTTAAGTTCGTTAACAATATATTTAATTGTTGCCTTCAATTCTTGATGATATATATCCATATCAATTTTTGATCTTAATTCACTTTTCATTAAAACTTGATCATTTGTTATATTTATAGCTATATATTTTTTATCAATAATTCTTCCCATGGGACTATCTATAGTATAGAAAAATCCATGATCTAAAATCTCATCAATGAAATTTAAATATTTTTCACCAATATCTCTTTTAATTGAATTGACTGACCCATCATTTCTAACAGCAATTTTAATATTTTTATTTTTTATGGCTTCATCTAAAAAAACTCTGAATTTTTCAATATTTCCTTCAGGTATTTCTTTGTGGGGATTACATCCAATACTGGTGAAGAGAGTTGGTGTCTTTATATCTTTAATTAATTTAGGATCTATATCTATAGTGGTACCTGTTTTACTATTTGGTATCCAGTAATCAAGAAAACCACCACCACCTATGATACATAAATCAAAATCATTAATTAAATCAACAAATTCTTGATTAAAATATTGCTTGTCATCTTTTTGATAATTTTTATAAAACTTTCTTATTTCAATTTTTGTTACAACATAGTCGTCAAGAAGTTTATCAAAAATATTATAAAGCCCTATATGACTTGCATTATCACCAATATTACCTAAAAATGATGCTATATGTAATATTTTAATCATTAACTAAGATGCCTTTTAACTGGTTTATTTTATTAATAGATAATTATAAAACATTGATGATAATTTAAAAAATCAAGAGCAAAACAAATATAATTTCAACACTTGATAATATAAATCAAATTACCAAAATTTAGATAATTTCTCCATTTTCTAATTTTATTATTTGATCGCATTTTTCTATAGTACTTAGCCGATGAGCAATCATTATAATAGTCTTCTCTCCATTCATACTATTAATTGCTTCCATCACTTCTTTTTCAGTATTATTGTCAAGAGCACTTGTTGCTTCATCTAATACCAACAAATCTGGATTATGATAAAGAGCTCTCGCTATACCAAGTCTTTGTCTTTGCCCACCAGAAAGCCGTATTCCTCTTTCTCCAATAATGGTGTCAAATCCTTGCTCTAAACTTAATATGAAACTATCAGCTTGTGCCATTTTAGCGACTTTATGTACCTGATCCATATCTATATTTTTCTTTTCTATGCCAAACGCAATATTATTAGCAATACTATCATCTGAAAGAAAGATATTCTGAGGTACATAACCAATTACATTCTGCCAAGAACGTATATTATCCTTATTCAGAAATTGTTCATCTATCTTAATTTTCCCGTTAGATGGGTAAAGAAGACCAAGAATAATATCTACTAATGTACTCTTACCAGAACCAGTTGTTCCAATAATACCCACTGTTGTATTAGCTTTTATATGTATATTTATATTTTTTAATGCTGGTTTTGACACATTAGGATAAGTAAATGTTATATCATCTAATCTTAGATTAGATTTAAAAATTAATCTTTCATCATTATTTTTTAAATATATATTTTTATATGGCATTTTCAGATCGTTAAAAATATTATTTACCGCTGAAACTCCAAACTTCATAGTTGCAAGAGACTTGTAAATATAATTCACAGCAGGTTTTAATTTTACAGCCCCTAATGCATAAAGCCCAAGAACAGGTAATAAGCTTCCAATATTCTCCCCATCCGTTGTTAATATATACATAGCCATAGCAAGTAATGAACCAAAAGCGACAACTTCAACTAAAAATAATGGGATTTCCGCAAGAGTTTGGTTAATACTAGTATAATGAGAAAATTCATATGATGGTTTATCAAAACTTTCCAAGTAAATCTTTTCTCTACCAAGAACCTTCAAATCTTTAATACCACCAATTGTTTCCGATGTAATTTTAAAACGTTGAGTATTTGCCCTATTTCTTTTCTCTCCAATTTTAGATAAATATTTTCTAATTGTCATATACATAAGAATATAAAAGCCACCGAATATCCCCCCTAAAATAAGAGCTAAAATAGGATCTATAACAATCAAAAAGCCAATAAGAAATACGGTTAATATAAAATATGTTAGAAAATTTAATACAGGTAAAATAGCTTGCTGAATAGTGAGGTCAGTTTCAGAAAGGATCACTTTGCTTATATCACTACTATTCCTGGAAAGGAAGAAATCATATGGCTGATTTAAATATCTCCTTAATAATTTTTTCCCTAAACTATGTCTTCTAATATTTGCGAAACGAAACTTTGCATAGCTAGTAATACTCTTAACTATTGCTCCAACTAAAAGCATACTTAAGGCAAATATCCCCAAAAAAATTAAAAATGAATTTTTCCTTTCAAAATCAAAATATAAATATACAGCGTGTAAGTATTTATTTGTTTCTACTACTTCAGGATTACCAAGAACTGATAAAAATGGCATAATAGAACCAACACCTATCACTTCCAGTAATGACATTAAAACCATTAAAATCAAAAGTAAAATGAACTTCTTTTTCTCTTTTTCACTAAATAATGAAAATATTTTTTTATACAGATTTATCATTTTCCCAAACTTTAATTTAATTATTCATCGACTTATACAAAATAATTTATTTATAAAGATCCATCTGCATTTTCTATATTTGATTTTATATCAAATACTACATTAGAATCTGTTTTTAGTTTCAAACATTTGAATTCATTATGAGCAACAGCTAATACAATCGCTTCATAACTATTGATTTTTAATTCTTTTGTTAGTTCTAGATTGTATTCATGTCTTACTTCATTCTCATCGACCCAAGGATCATATATATCGACATTACATCCAAATTCTTGAAGCTCATGGATCACATCGATAACTTTTGTATTCCTTACATCCGGACAATTTTCTTTAAATGTCATTCCAAGTACTAATACTTTTGACCCTTCTATCTTGAGTCCTTTTTTTATCATTAGTTTTATGACTTGATTAACAACATACACGCCCATGTTATCATTTAATCTTCTACCTGCTAATATGATCTCTGGGGTATACCCTATACTTTGTGCTTTATGTGTTAAATAATACAGATCAACACCAATACAATGCCCACCAACTAATCCTGGCTTAAAAGGTAGGAAATTCCATTTCGTTTCTGCTGCAGCTAAGACATCATTTGTATTAATTCCAAGTTTATTAAAAATAATTGCCAACTCGTTTACAAATGCTATATTGATGTCTCTTTGCGAATTTTCAATTACCTTAGCTGCTTCTGCTACTTTAATAGTAGGAGCCAAATGTGTACCAGCAGTAATAATGCTGGAATATAGTGCATCAACTCTTTCCCCTATTTCAGGTAAACTTCCACTTGTGATTTTTTTTATTTTTGTAACTGTATGTTCTTTATCTCCAGGATTGATTCTTTCCGGTGAATAGCCACAGAAAAAATCTTCGTTAAATTTTAAATTAGAAAATTGTTCTAGTATTGGTACACATTCTTCTTCTGTTGCCCCAGGATAGACTGTTGATTCATAGATAACAATGTCATCTTTTTTTAATACTTCACCAACAGCTTTACTAGCTTTTAATAATGGGGTTAAATCTGGGTTTTTATTTTTATCTACTGGTGTAGGAACAGTTACAATATAAATATTAGAGTCTTTAATACAATCTAAACTATTAGTAAAAACCATTTTATTTTCAATAGCTTCTTTTACCTGTTTATCACTTAGCTCTAACGTTTTATCGTTGCCCATATTTAATTCATTAATTCTGTCTTCGTTGATATCAAAACCAACCACATCATATTTAAAACTAAATGCATGAGCTAAAGGTAGACCTACATAACCAAGACCGATGACGCATATTTTATCTTTTTGCATCTACTTACATTCCAAATCTATATTAAAAAAATCCAAATACCAATCTATAAAATTGCTAATACCTTCTTGTATTGAAGTAGCAGGTTTATAACCTAAATCCTCTACTAAATCATTTACATCAGCATAGGTTGATGGTACATCTCCAGCCTGAAGAGGAAGCATGTTCTTTTCAATTTTTTTACCAAGCTTATCTTCAATTGCCTCTATAAAATCCATTAATTTTACCGGAGCATTATTGCCAATATTATAAACCTGATATGGCGAACTTGATGTTGATGGTTCTTTCTTATCCCAATTCGAATTAGGCTTGGCTGGATTATCAATAACTCTGGTGATACCTTCGACAATATCATCGATATAAGTGAAATCACGACTCATTTCACCATAATTAAAGACATCAATGGGTTTCCCTTCAAGTGCCGCCTTTGTGAAAAGAAACAATGCCATATCAGGTCTTCCCCATGGTCCGTATACAGTAAAGAAACGTAACCCGGTAGTCGAAATTCCAAACAAATGAGAATAAGTATGAGCCATCAGTTCATTTGATTTTTTACTGGCTGCATATAAAGAAATTGGGTGATCTACATTATGATTTGTACTGAACGGTAATTCTTCATTTAGTCCATATACAGATGATGAACTTGCATAACTTAGATTTTTAACTCCATAGTGACGGCAACATTCAAGTATATTCAAAAAACCGATAATATTACTATCAATATACGCATCAGGATTAGTAAGGCTATACCGTACACCAGCTTGAGCAGCTAAGTTACAAACAGCATCAAAACTCTCTTTTTCAAAAAGAGCCATTAGTGCATCTTTATCTTCAAGATTTAACTTTATAAACTGGTAATTTTTGTTGGTTACAGAAGTGATTTTTTCCCCATATGGAATATCTTTACCTTCTTTTATATCATTAATTATTCCACTACGCTGTAATCTTCCATATTTCACGCTGACATCGTAATAATCATTGATATTGTCTAATCCAACAATCTCATCACCACGTGCCAATAACTTAAGTGCAAGGAAACTCCCAATAAAACCTGCCGTACCCGTTA
Organism: uncultured Vibrio sp.; assembly: GCA_963676525.2. GTDB lineage: Bacteria > Pseudomonadota > Gammaproteobacteria > Enterobacterales > Vibrionaceae > Vibrio. Next base: position 84,320 of record CAXXNB010000010.1, on the reverse strand, counting down.
CCAGTATTTTCATTTTAAAAACCTTTTCAACTATTCCTTAATTATTATTGTATGTGGATGCTATCAATTCCAATAGAATGGAAAAATCATGAAAACTCGCGAGTTCAAAATACTAGAAAGCCATCTTTTAGCACTGAATCCCCATAAGCTTAGTATACTATCTTATCAACACTTTAGGCTCTAGCTCTAAGCACTCTAATTGCTTAATCAATGTACAATTACTTACTGAAAAACCAGATAACTTTAGTAGCCGATTAGTACGCACATTGCATTAGTCAACGATTATGACCATATAAATAGCTTGCTGACCTTTGGCTTTATTATAGCCCTCCCTGACCGCCTTTCCATCAACCGCTATCCGCTCTCCCTGAGTTTAATTATGAGTTCTGTTCATAGAGCTCCCATCAAAAATCCAGGATGTTAATGCGATCTCATGCAGAGGTCACATTTTTTTACAGCTACCGCCTAAAGAATGCCCCTAAAACCTAAGATATACATAATTTGTACGACTGATATTAATAATCGGTAAAAGTAAAATCATACAGCTATCAGTGTGTTCAGACTTAAATTGAAAAGCATGTTCTTTACAGTAATTCTTGGTAAAAATGAATTTTTGCTGTTTATATCACATATGAACGTATATATTTTATATATTTATCATTCAGGTTTCACAGTTATGATTCACATCATCCCTACAATAGCACTAATCACGGCGCGCGGAGGATCCAAAGGATTGCCACGAAAAAACATTTTGCCATTAAATGGAAAGCCAATGATAGCCTGGACAATTGAGGCTGCCCTTCAGTGTGAAAAAATTGATCAGGTTTATGTATCAAGTGAAGATGAAGAAATACTAAATATAAGTAAAGATTTCGGTGCAGAAACTATCATAAGACCTTTAGACTTAGCATCAGATGATGCGAGTAGTCATTCCGTAATCACCCATGCGATAGAGAATCTGAATAATAAAAAAATTTACCCGTCTACAATGGTGCTTTTACAACCAACATCTCCATTAAGGACAAGTGACGATATTACAAATGCTCTGAGTATTTTTGTCGATAAACATGCTGACTGTGTCATTAGCGTTTTTGAGCCCTCACATACACCTATTAAGGCTTATATAGAAAACAATGACGGTTCCCTAACTGGTCTTTTCTCTCCTGAAGCACCATATACTCGTAGACAGGACTTACCTAAAGCTTATCAGCCGAATGGCGCTATATATGCTTTCGATGTCAATCAATTTAGTAAGAATCAATATATTCCCAGACAAAATGTTTATCCTTATGTTATGTCGGAAATTAATTCAATAGACGTAGACACAATTGATGATCTACATAAGATAGAAGCTATTCTCAAAGGAAATTATTAATGAATCCTATTATCAATATTTCAGGTAGAAAAGTCGGTCTGGATTATGACCCTCTTGTGATTGCTGAAATAGGCATAAACCATGAAGGTTCTCTGAAAACAGCATTTGCCATGGTTGATGCTGCAATTGAAGGTGGTGCTGAAGTAATCAAACATCAAACTCACGTTGTCGAAGATGAAATGAGTGGTGAAGCTAAAAGTGTTATTCCTGGGAACGCCGATGTTTCTATCTATGAAATAATGAAACGTTGCGCATTAAATGAACAAGACGAGATTAAGCTAAAAGAATACGTTGAATCTAAAGGTGCTATATTTATTAGCACTCCCTTTTCAAGGGCAGCCGCATTAAGGCTAGAACGGATGAATGTTTCAGCCTACAAAATAGGTTCCGGTGAATGTAACAATTACCCCTTAATGAACCTTATAGCCAGTTTTGGCAAACCTACCATTATCAGCACTGGGATGAATGATATAAAATCAGTATCCAAAACAGTTGAAATATTCCGAAAATATAAAACGCCATTTTGTTTATTGCATACGACAAATCTTTATCCAACACCAGATAATTTAATCCGAATTGGCGCTATGGAAGAATTACAAAAAGCGTTTCCAGATGCCGTTGTTGGCTTATCTGACCATAGTATTGATAACTTGGCATGTTTAGGTGCCGTTGCATGTGGAGCTTCAGTGCTAGAGCGCCACTTCACCGATAGTAAAAGTAGACCCGGACCAGATATATGTTGTTCAATGGATGCAGCTGAATGTTCAGAATTAATTAAGCAATCTGCCAGAATGGCAAAAATGCGAGGCGGGAAGAAATGTGCGGTAAAAGAAGAACAAGTAACCATCGACTTTGCATATGCTAGTGTTGTAACAATTAAGCCAATAAAGAAAGGGGAACAATTAACTCATGATAATTTATGGGTAAAACGTCCTGGAACAGGAGATTTCCTTGCTGAAGACTATGAAAATTTAATTGGAAAAACAGCTAAAGTTGATATCCCTTCCGATATTCAGTTAAGCAAAGATCATTTGGAATGACATGAATAAAAAAATACTTTTTTTAACAGGAACCAGAGCCGATTTTGGAAAGTTGAAGAGCCTTATTAAAAAAGTGGAAGGCTCTACGGCATTAGATGCTCACATATTTGTAACTGGAATGCACATGCTTGCCAAGTATGGAATGACAGCAAATGAAGTTGAAAAATCTGGCTTTAGTTCTATCTATAAATACATAAATCAAAATGAATATGACTCCATGGATATAATCCTTGCCAAAACTATTCAAGGGGTATCTGATTATGTAAAAGAAATAAAGCCCGACATGATTGTCGTTCATGGTGATAGAGTTGAAGCAATGGCCGGAGCCATTGTGGGTGCATTAAATAATATTCTGGTGTCCCATATAGAAGGTGGTGAAGTATCTGGGACTATAGATGAACTAATAAGGCACTCTGTAACTAAACTATCCCATTTACACTTTGTGTCTAACCAATCAGCAAAAGATCGTCTGATTCAGTTAGGTGAGTCAGAGTCAAGTATTTATATTTTTGGTTCTCCTGATCTTGATATTATGACGTCACCAGCTCTTCCATCATTAGAAAATACAAAAGAACACTATGGCATCACATTTTCTAAATATAGTGTTTTTATGTATCATCCAGTGACAACAGAAGTAGAATCTCTACCAAATAAAATTAAAGAAACAATAGATGCTTTAATAGAAAGTGATAAACAATTTATTGTCATTTACCCAAACAATGATCATGGGTCAGAAATAATCATCAATGAATTAAAAAGATTAAATCACAATCCGAATTTCAAAATATTCCCTAGTATAAGATTCGAATATTTTTTGACTCTATTAAAGAATGCTGATTTTATGATTGGTAACTCTAGTGCCGGAGTAAGGGAAATGCCTTTTTATGGAAAATCTTCCATTAATTTAGGTTCTCGGCAAAATAATCGTTCGAAAGCTCTATCTATATTTAATGTTGATGAACTAAAAGATGACATATTGCAAACCATCGAATTGGCATCAAATAGTACTTTTGAAGAGGAAAAAGAATTTGGTCATGGCAACAGTGATGAACTATTTATAAAAGAATTAGAACGTATTAGTTTGTGGGATACTCCAAAACAAAAAATATTCATTGACCAGAATTAAGTTATATTAGCTAAAAAAACAATCATGAAAAGCCAGATTTTATGGCTTTTCAAAATATCCTCGATTGGAGTCCCTCTTTAAATCTTTAATCCAATGTACCTGGGTAACATTTTACATAATATTTTGTGATTACAGATTCACACTAACTGACTATAATATAGTCCATTATTAAAAAACGATTACGGAATACTCACTATGATCATCGTAACTGGCGGCGCTGGCATGATTGGCAGCAACATAGTAAAAGCACTAAATGAAAGCGGAATTGATGACATTCTGGTCGTCGACCACCTGAAGAATGGCCGAAAGTTTAAAAACCTGGTTGATTTAAAAATCGCGGATTACATGGATCGCGATGACTTCCTAACCCAGATTATGGCTGGCGATGATTTTGGCCCGATTGAAGCAGTTTTTCATGAAGGTGCCTGTTCTGCTACTACAGAGTGGGATGGCAAATATATAATGCTGAATAACTATGAATATTCTAAAGAGTTACTGCATTACTGCTTGGATCGCGAAATTCCATTCCTGTATGCCTCTTCAGCAGCAACTTATGGTGATACTAAAACATTTGTTGAAGAACCTCAGTTTGAAGGTGCGCTAAACGTCTATGGTTATTCAAAACAACAATTTGATAACTATGTTCGCCGTCTTTGGAAAGACGCAGAAGAACATGGGGAAACTCTTTCTCAAATTACCGGTTTCCGTTACTTCAACGTATATGGCCCACGTGAAAATCACAAAGGTTCAATGGCATCCGTTGCATTCCATTTAAACAACCAAATGAATGCCGGTGAAAATCCAAAACTCTTTGAAGGTAGTGAACATTTTATTCGCGACTTTGTGTACGTTGGTGATGTATGCAAAGTTAACTTATGGTTTATGCAGCATGGTGTTTCTGGAATTTTCAACTGTGGTACAGGTAATGCGGAATCATTCCAGGAAGTAGCTAAAGCCGTTATTAAACATCATGGCAAAGGGCAAATTGAAACAATTCCATTCCCTGAACACTTAAAAGGTGCTTATCAGGAATATACTCAGGCTGATTTAACCAAACTAAGAGCGACTGGCTGCGATGTTGAGTTTAAAACGGTTGCCCAAGGTGTTGCTGAATACTTACAGATCATAAACAGCTAATAGTTCTGCATATTTTGATTCTATTATGGCACTCATGCTTTGAGTGCCTTTTTCTTTTTATTTACCTTAAGGAAAGGTAACATTACCGTATATGCTTTCTCTAATAGGTTATCTAAATGTCTGATATTGCAATATTACATATCTGTCTGTCTCGTGGGTGGGGAGGACTGGAAATGTACCCTATCCGCACAGGAAAACTCTTATCAGATAAAGGTTATCGTGTATTTGGACTTGCAATTGAAGGAACACAAACCTATTCCGGAATGAAAACAGAAGGCCTGAATGTGTTTCCGGCAAAAAGTAAAGCATCTCTTTTAACCAAAGAATTATTCTCTCTGATACGCTGGATAAAGAAAAATCACATAACCGTTGTTCATTGCCATAAGTCTGGTGACCTTTTAGTTGCAGCTTTGATAAAAAGTTTTTTAGATATAAAAATCGTGTTCACAGAACATATGGGTGTTAAAAGACCAAAAAAGGATTTGTTCCATAAATGGGTATACAAACATGTGGATCAGGTTCTTTCCATCAGCGATGAAACCTATAAAAGAAACATTGTGGCTTTACCTGTACCAGAAGAGAAGATTGAACGCCTGTGGTTAGGGACGGATATTCCTGAATTAATCACATCACCAGAAAGATTACAGCACATCAAAGATGTTCATTTAATTCCTGAAAACAAAATCATAATTGGCACTGTTGGACGTCTATCTCCTGGAAAAGGACACATAAATTTAATTAGAGCTTACTCGAAGATAAAACAAAGTTATCCTGACTCTGTTTTAGTGATTGTTGGTGGTTTGAAAGAAGAAGAAGGTGCTGATATTGAATACCTTGCTCAATTACAACGACTAATTAAAGAAGAAGATCTGCTGGACGATGTTCTCTTCACTGGTTTCTGCCGAAATATTCATGAATTATATTCAATCATGGATGTGGTATGCCTGCCTTATGCAAACGAAGCATTTGGGCTAACCGCAATTGAAGCGATGTCAGCCGCCAGACCGATATTAGCGTCCAGTACCGGAGCCTTACCGGAAATTTTAGGCGCAGTCGGCTACTATTGTAATCCAAACGATGCTGATGATATTGCTAACCAGTTATTAGCCATATTCAGTGATCAAAAAGAAGCTCTGCAGAGAGCCCAAAAAGCAAGAAACAGAGCAGAAAATGTCTTTTCTATCGAAAAACATATCCAAGCATTGTTGAATTATTACAAATAATAAATATAAAACAGTTATATATTGTACTTAACCTAGTATCTAGTGCTACCATTCAGTCAGTGAAATGTAAATTTAGAGTTATCATAAATACCAATGAAAATTCTTGTTGTAGGACCTTCGTGGGTTGGCGACATGGTTATGTCACAAAGCCTGTATATCGAACTGAAAAATCGCCACCCCGATGCAACCATTGATGTCTTGGCACCTCAATGGTGCAAGCCTATTTTAGAAAGAATGCCACAGATTGATAATACATTCGAAATGCCTATTGGTCATGGCGCTTTCAATCTAAAAGGTCGTTGGAACTTAGGCCGTCAGTTAGCAAAAAATCATTATACACACGCCTTTGTTTTACCTAATTCAGCCAAATCCGCTTTAATTCCATTTTTTGCCAGAATTCCCAAACGTATCGGATGGAAGGGTGAAGTGCGTTATGGGCTTCTGAACGATCTGCGACCAGATAAAACCGTTTTTCAGTATATGGTAGAACGCTATGTTGCTTTAGCGTCTGAAAAATCGACAATGAAAGATGAGATATCGTTAGCTCTTTGTCCACAACCATTGCTGACGGTTTCTGCAGTAAATCAACAGCACCTAAAAGAAAAACTAAGACTCACTTCTGACAGAGAAATTATTGGGACTTGTCCTGGTGCCGAGTTCGGACCAGCCAAAAGATGGCCCGATGAATATTATGCTGAACTAACCTCTTATCTAATCACACAGGGGAAACAAGTATGGATGTTTGGTTCAACAAAAGATCAGGAAGTAACCAACAAAATTCTCAATTCGTTACCTGAAGAACAACAACCTCATTGCTATAATTTGGCAGGATTAACGTCATTGATCGAAGCGGTTGATCTGCTGGCCATGTGTAAAACGGTATTCTGCAATGATTCTGGGTTAATGCATGTTGCTGCAGCTGTAGGATGTCAAATTGTGGCTATCTATGGTTCAACATCACCACAATATACGCCACCGTTATCCAGTAAAGTGGCTATTGTAAGCACAGATATTAGCTGTAGACCCTGCTTTAAAAGAGAGTGTCCTTTGGGACACATGAAATGTTTGAATGATTTATCAGTAGATAAAGTTATAGAGAGCTATAACAATTTATAATTTTGCAAAAGGTTAAATATGTTTTCAGCATCTGTAATTATTTCATTTTATAATAATACTGCCGCACTAAAAACAATCATTCGTTCTCTTGAAAACCAAAAAGATAATTTTGAAGTTATTATTGCTGACGATGGTTCAAATGAAGAATCTACAGCTATTGTAGCTAGTATCATTTCATCTTCCTCCATAGATATACAGCATGTATGGCAAAAAGATCTTAATTTTAGGAAAAATAGAATTCTCAATAAAGCTATCCATATAGCTCGTTCTGATTATCTTATATTCATAGATGGTGATTGTATTCCTCAAGAGCATTTCATAGAAGATCATATGAATAATAAAGAAAAAAACTTTATATTAAATGGTCGGCGAGTAGATTTACCAAATATATATAAGGATCAGTTACTAAATTCACATCAACCACAAATATTTTTTTCATCAAACATTGCCTCCATATTTATAAATTATATTTTTGGTAAAGGGAAAAATATAGAAAAAGGATTGCGTTTTACAAACAAAACATTATCTGATTGGTTGAATAGGAAAAATAAAGGTATAGTTGGATGTAATATCTCTTTATATAAAGAAGATATAATATCAATTAATGGGTTTAACAATAATTATGAAGTAGCAAGTATTGGTGAAGATACCGATATTGAATACAGATTAGTAAACTCAGGAAAGAAAGTTAAGAATCTTTTCTTTCAGGCTAATATGCTTCATATTCAGCATCCAGAGTTACCTCGTTTACCTGAAGCTGTCAAAATATTTGAAGAAACAATATCAAATAAAGAGTTTATAGCAAAAAATGGATACAATGAAGCATATGATAAAGAATAACACCTTTATTTTAATAATTTTCTTTTTGACTGGATTATCTTTATCTACATTTAAAGGTGGCGTATATATTTTTCCAGCATTAATTTTAATGTATTATATTTTTTTTGAAAAAAAACATAATAAAAATAAAAATTTGTTAATATTAAGCATTTTGGCATGTAGTATTGGTACTGTCGGAGCATATTTATCAAATTTTAACATTTCAGATTCAGTGTATTTTTTTAGAAAAGCATTTTTCTTATTATTAATTCCATCTTTAATAAATATAGGAATATCTCAGACAAAAGAAAATTTCAACGCTAACAAATTATTAATAATGGGGTTTTTTATTGGGTTAATATTGGCATGTGTTTACTCATATTATCTCATGTATATAAGTAGTCACCCATTCTTTACAATAGAATCCAGAAGTTTCTGGGATAAAGGTCGATGGAGAGAGTTATTATGTTATTCTATAGTGCTTATTTTTCCTCTATGCTTTCATAAAAACACAAATAAAAGAATTATTTTTATTTTATTTTTCATACTACTACTTCCATCAGCAATATTTACTGGAGGTCGAATTGTTTATATTGCCATATTTTTAACACTAGGGGTATTTTTAATCTTTTATAAAAGAAATTTATTAATAAAATCAATTGTTATCCTTACGTTCTTATCTGCCATTGTATTAGCAACAAACAACCCTATCTCAAAAAATATAAATCATACTATAAAAACCATTAGTAACACATCAACAAACGAATCAAACACTGCAAGACTAGAGATGTATCGTAATGGGATTTTATATATAATAGACAAAGCAAAGAATGAACCGCGAGATTTGTTATTTGGCACACAAGAATCTAATTTTAAAAATAAATACACTATATTTTTAACAGAAAATATTTTCCCAGATATAAATGACCGCCCTAAAGCATTTTCACTGAATGACCATCATAGTGCTTATATGAACAATATTAGTAAACATGGTTTACTATATAGCATAGCCTTCTATATGTTGATAATCAGCTTAATCATAAAATCAATTAAGATAAGTAAAGATAATGTTTGGGGGATGTCATCATTTTGCCTTATAATCTGTTATTTAATAGTAGGCACGCTCTACAGTAACGAATTAAGCTTTCAAACAGTAATATTATTCACTTTGTGGTGTTCAACTTATAATTTAGCTCAAAATGGTGTTAAAAATGAAACCAATGATAATAACAAATAGGTTAATCAGGTTAACAGGTAATATTTTTAAAATATTATCTTATCCTTTTCATTTTATATTACCTAAGTATAGGTTTACTATTCCTGAGAATTCTGGAGCAAAAGTCAACTGGAGCAACACGAGTAATATTCCTCGTTGCATATGGCAAACAAATTATTCAAATCGCTGTACATTACCAGTGTATCTAAACTACCTGCTTAACCGATTAATGTCATTGGATTATGAATATCACTATGTGAGTACTGAAGCGCGCGAAGAGTTCATGAAAGAGCATGCTCCTGCTCACGTTTATAATGCATTTATGAAATTAAATGATGGTGCTGCCCAAGCTGATTTGTGGCGTCTGGTAGTTCTTAACCAACAAGGTGGTATCTATATGGACATTGATGCTACTTTTGTCTGGCCCTTAAGAAAAACATTACAAAATGTAAAAGATGCTCTGTACATTAAAATCAAAAATGATACTGAATTTACAAACTTTTTTTTGGCAACAGCACCGAATAATGAACATTACACTGCAGCCATAGAAATGATAGTCAACAATATAAATAATCATGATGGAAAGAAAGGTGTCTATGGTGTGACAGGACCAGATGTCCTCAATCGAGTTTTACAAGGAAAACAGGTAAACTCAGGCAGAAGACGTCATATTTGTATCCAGGGAACATTCACAAATGAGTACTTCCAATATCTGGATAAACCCAAAGGTAAATGGACTCATAAAGACCCAAAAGATTTAATCAAAAAATAAACTATGATTATCAGATTACTGTATACCGTTGTTTTATACATAGTAGCCCCCCTATTTCTCTGGGGGCTTTTGAAAAAAAAAACCAACAGACCAAGTATAGGATCTCGCTGGCCAGAACTTTTTGGTATAACGCCTGCCATAAAACAAGCAAATGACAAGCAAACCATTTGGGTGCATGCGGTATCAGTAGGAGAAACGATTGCCGTCACGCCACTAGTTAAACGTCTACACCAAAAATATCCAGAAGCTACAATAGTTCTGACGACTACAACACCAACCGGAGCAGAACAGGCACAAAAGTTAGCTGGTATTGCGGAACATAGGTATATGCCTCTGGATTTTCCTTTTGCAGTAAAGCGTTTTATAAAGAATATCAGGCCAACTCATTTAGTGATAATGGAAACGGAACTTTGGCCAAATACATTAACTATTGCTCGTAAATATGGCATAAAAACATCTGTTGTTAACGCTCGCTTATCTGAGAAGTCATATCGCAATTACACTAGATTATCCTGGCTGATCAAGCCTTGCTTGACCTCACTAGATCATATTTTTTGCCAAACCGAATCAGATAAACAACGCTTTGAACAATTAGGTATGTCTGCAAATTGTTTAACTGTCACTGGTTCAATCAAGTACGACGTTGATATATCAGAAACAATCTATACTAACTCCAAAGCTCTAAGACAAGAACTCGGCTCACAACGACCTATATGGATTGCGGCCAGTACTCATGAAGGAGAAGACCAGATCTTATTAGATGCCCATAAAAAGGTTTTAGACACGTTCCCTGATGTACTTCTAATTATAGTACCCAGACATCCTGAACGTTTCCAAGATGTTTATAATCTGATTAAAAAAAATGGTTTTAGCGTCGTTAGACGTTCATCAAATCAGACTATAACGAATGAGCAGGTTTATCTGGCTGATACTATGGGAGAGATGTTACTGTTGCTTGGTTCTTCAGATGTCTGTTTTATGGGGGGGAGTTTGCTTGGAGATAAGGTTGGTGGCCATAATGTTCTTGAGCCGGCATCGATGGGAATCCCAACAATAATTGGGCCAAGCTACTTTAATTTCAAAGATATCACGTTAGAATTAGAAAAACATGGGGCATTAATCATCATAAATATCAATAATGAAATCGCACCTAATGTGGTAAAATTGCTTACTGATAAAAAATCAAGTCAGACAGCATCATCCAATGCTATCGCCTTTGTTGAGGAAAATAAGGGTGCAATCGCAAAAACATTATTAAATATGATTAACTAACCATACATGGTCCTTTAGGTAAAAATTAAAATCATGAATTATTTCAAATTATTGCGTAAATTCATTAAAAACATTCCGTATTTATATAAAGAAGAGTTACTTTTTAAAAAACATGTGGAAGTCGGAACAAAGAAAAGAAATATTAATTCTGATTTTGCAAATGGAGGTATGAAAGTTTTAATATCTTCTAAAATTTTTATGCGGAATTTTGGTGACAGACTCGGCTACCATAATATCTCTATGCTTACCTCTCTTATTCCAAACATAGCTAGCATTGATTTTGATGATCCTGAAGTTTTAGCTAAAAACCCTGAAGATTATGACCTGGTAATAATAGGAACAGGGAATAGCATATATCACAATATGATTAGTGATGATTTTTATGAATATCTGTCTAAAGCTAAACATGTAATTGGAATATGTGGATTTCAATATTATGAAATGTTAGAAAAGGACAAAGTGCTATTTGAAAAATGCATCAACCAATTTGATAAAATCTTTATAAGATACGAGAAAGATATAAAATTTTTAAATAAATTAAATATTTCAACCGATAATGTTGTCCACTTAGGTGATTGGCTTATCATGCTATTTCCACTAACATCATGGAATAAGGATGAAACTTTATATATATCTCATAAAGAACCTTTCATCAGAAATGCTTTAGATTTATATATTCAAGATATTCAAAGCTACCGATATGTTCATAGCAATAGATTGCATACTTTCTTATGTTCATTATGTTCTGCTGAAAAAGTTTCTTATGGCGAACAATTCGATAAAAAAAGGAATATATATTCCGGAAAGTTTGAAGGCTTAGTTAATGATGTTTTTCATAAAAAGATAAAGCCAAATGAATATTTCACTGTAAATAAGTTGGACGTATTTGAATATAGGAATAAAGTTTCAAAAAATTTCATGGATTTAGTTGATTATATTAAAAATATATAGTTCCTATTTCAAAAACCATTTATTATATTCTATAAAATCAAAATGCTAGCAATATTTTCAATAATGTTGCTAGCTTCTTAATTCACTCATTATTGCCAAGTACTCTCAATTTCTGTGGTATTGATATCATTAATATTGTCAATTGCTGAAAAAACAGGAGTTGCCAGATCTGAATTTGGCCCCCAATTTTGGAAATTCTCTAGTTCATCTTTATAGATTGCAATCTGTCTTTTACCTAAACCAGTCGCAATATGTACGATTGATGTATCGACAGTAATAACACTATCAGCTCGTTCTACGATAGCAATCGCATCATAAATCGAATCACTTTGGTCAAAATGGAACACAAGCTTATTATCGCAAATATTCATTTTATTGAGTTCAGTTCGAGTATCTGGTGAAGACAATAATACCACCTGACGTGATGGTTCTTTATTGTGGATACACTTTATAATTTTTTGAATATTGGCTTTATTGAGCTTTCTGGTACTGCCACTTCCAAACGGATTAAACAGGATATAATTTTTAATAGCATTATCCTGCAAAAAAGCATCCACTTTATCTAATGACCCTTGTTTCAAAGGAACTATATATTTTTCCTGCTCTTCATCAATACCGAGTTCTTTTGCAATATAATCAAACTTCATCGCATAGTGAACATGTGATATTTGGTCGGCAATATTTTTATTGACCAGTTTCACTCGCTTATCCAAACCGATATTCACTTTGGACTGAAGACATCGATGCAAATAGATATCTTTCATTTTCATATCTGGATTTAATGACACTGCGACATCTATCGGACCTAAACTTTCACAAACCAGTTTAATTTCAGAATATGATGGGCGTTTTTTCAAATGAATAACTTCATCAATGCCAAATCCTTCTTTAAAAAGCTCGGTCATATTTGGAGTCGTCATCACCATAATTTTAATATCAGGGCGATACTTGCGAATTTTTTTGATCACACAGGATGAAACAATTGCATCACCAAGTTTGGCATCGTTACGAATAAACAAAAGACTCTTTGTCTGGGTCAGATCAAAATCAGACTTTTTTTCCCGATCAAATATAAGTAAACCTAATTGTCTACGAATGATATCTCTGTACAGCTGTAGCTTGATAATAATAATATTTTTTTTCATTAGAATGATTCACTGTAAGCCCGGTGTAATAAATCAAATAAGGCAGGTTGCCACAGAATATTTCTTTTCTGTTGTTCTTTTAAAAATGAACGCTTAAGTCTATCAAGGTTTTGAGATTTCCATGAGTCACCAGGCTGATTCACACACTTATCAAAATCAATAATCCAGACATTTTCCTGATCATCAATCAGAATATTATGAATATTGAGATCGGTATGATTTACCTGAGCATCGTGCATTTTACGAATTTCTTTGCCTATTTTCTGATACATCGCATCACTAAGTGGCTGTTCCTGTAAAATAGAGACAAGATCACGGGCATTAGGAATCTTTTCGGTTATTAAATCAGCCTGATAACAAACATGTTTTTTTATCGCTCGGGCAGCCACTGCCCGAGGGACATTCACACCAGCCCGGATTAAATGATTCAGAATCATAAATTCCTGATAGCTACGAGTGTTTTCCCAACCAGTAAAAATATAGTGATCACTTACCAACTTACCAAAAAGTCCGCCACGACGATAATGACGTAATGCGCCCTGAATACCATCCAACTGAATAAACCAGGTAGTACCACGTCCCTGAGCGCTACCGATAACTTTGCCTTGTTGTTGCCAGAACTCAGGATCAAAACAATTTTCAGGTGCAACGTTCAACAACGCTTCATCAAACCAGACTTTTAGTTTTTTATTTTCAACTGTTTTCACAAATACTCACTAATATCCCAGATCCCTTTGTTCCTTTATTTCCTTACCTTCCCTCATTTCCTTACCTTCCCTCATTTCCTTGCCTTCCTTTATTTCCTTTATTTCCTTTATTTCCTTTATTTCCTTTATTTCCTACCTTCCTTATCTTCCCTATCTTCCCTATCTTCCCTATCTTCCCTATCTTCCTATCAACTATTTTACATTTTCCTTCGCTATCTGCATAATTCTTGTCACTTTCTTTTTAGAACGAGAACCCCATGGCGTTATTTGAGTCTGCTCCTAAATCCATTTGCGTACTACGTCTATCCGCTATTGGTGATGTTTGCAATGCAGTTGCTGTTGTACAATCCATACAAAGACAATGGCCAGAAACCCAAATAACCTGGATAACGGGGAAATTAGAAGCTCAACTCATTGGCGACCTTCCTGGTATCAAAGCCATTATCTTTGATAAAAAGCAGGGCTGGGCAGCTTATAAACAGCTTTGGGCCGAGCTGAAAGGACATAAATTTGATGCTTTGTTACATATGCAGTATGCATTTCGGGCAAGTATTGCAACTCTGGGGATAAGAGCAAAATATAAACTTGGTTTTGACGCTCAGCGCAGTCAGGATTTTCAGACCTGGTTTACCAATAAAAAAGTACCCTCTCCAACCGGATTCCATGTTTTAGATGGCATGCTAGCTTTTGCCCAATATCTGGGTATCAATGATATAGATCCAAAGTGGTCACTTACTTATTCCAGTGAAGATTTGCAATGGGCTCAGTCACATCTTTCTCCCAATCAACATAATTTGGTTATTGTTCCCGGTGCAAGTAAAGCTTACAAAAACTGGCATGCAGACGGTTATGCAGATGTTATTCATCATGCTCAGAATCTTGGGTGGAATGTCATTCTTGCGGGCTCACCAGCTAAGGTCGAAGTTGATCTTGCGAATGAAATCGAAAGTAAACTAGCCCACCCCGTGACAAATTTAGTGGGTTCAAGCTCACTAAAACAGATGTTGGCATTACTGGATAAATGCGACTTGGTGATTGCTCCAGATACTGGTCCGGCCCATATGGCAAATGCGATGAGCACTCCGGTTATCGGGCTTTATGCACATCACAACCCAAAACGAACCGGACCATACTGTTATCAGGAGTATGTGGTTTCAGCCTACGAAGAAGCCATCAAAGAGGAAACAGGGAAAGAGATATCGGAACTCAGTTGGCGCACCAGAGTGAAAGATAAATCAGCAATGAATCGCATCCAAAGTGAGCAGGTGATTGCTATGTTTGATAAAATTGTCTGTGATTACAAAATCGAAACGATTAAAACCGGAGAAACTCAATAGTGACTCAATCAACTTTAGCTGTTGCACTTATCGTCAGAAACGAAGCCAAACATCTCAAAGCCTGTTTAGAAACCGTACATGACTGGGTGGATGAAATAGTCATTCTTGATTCCGGAAGTACAGATAACACAGAAGAGATCGCCAGACAATTTACCGATAAATTTTATACCAATAAAGAATGGCCTGGATTTGGTCCGCAACGCCGCTTAGCGCAATCCTATGTTGAATCGGATTATGTTCTCTGGCTCGATGCTGATGAACGGGTTACACCGGAGCTTAAAGTAAGCATTCAGAAGGCAGTACAAGAAAATAAGCCAGATACGGTTTATCAAATTTCCCGTTTAAGCTGGGTATTCGGGCGTTTTATTCGCCATTGTGGCTGGTATCCGGATCTGGTACTGCGCCTCTATCCAACAAAACTGACTCAATACAACGATGCTCTGGTGCATGAAAAAGTTGAAGTAACCGCTGCGATGAAAGTTGCCAATCTTTCCGGGGATGCGATTCACTACACCTATGACGATATTCACCATTACTTAGTAAAATCCGCTGGATATGCCAAAGCCTGGGCGGAACAGCGTGAAAAACGAGGTAAAAAAAGCAGTATCAGCCAGGGACTAATCCATGCTATAGGCTGCTTTGTAAAAATGTATATTATCAAAGCCGGTTTTCTTGATGGTAAACAGGGATTCTTACTGTCATTCTTATCCGCACATTCCACCTTTGTAAAATATGCGGATTTGTGGGTCAGAACAAGTACGTCTTCACCCAAGGATTAACATCTACTAATACATGGCTGATATTGATATTGGCCATGTTTTCCTGTTGCTGTTTATTGCCCGCTTTTGGCGGACAAAATGCGATATGGCGACCTTTAGAGTTTATTGGTCGCCAGCGCAAAGGTGTTGCAGAGCGTTTGGCTGGGAAAAAACCTATCGTTGGAACATCAATAGCGGCAGCTATATGCAGCGGTCCAGTCGAGCCAGCAATAAACACATCTGCGCACGCAATAGATTTGGCAAAATCCACCAAGCCATCATTTTTATCATACACCACAGCTTTCTCACCGTGTTTATTAATCAGAGACTGTAATTGATATGCTTTTTCTTCTTCACCCGGACCAGCCGTAAGTACCACTTCAAAATAACCTTCAATACCATCAACCAGCTGACAGTACTGCTCTAAAGATAAATTATTGGCCGAACCACCACTTCCGGCATGCAGATAAATCCACGGTTTATTCGGACTAATACTTAACTGAGCAGCTAACTTGCTTTTTTGTTTAGCTAATTCAGATTCGTTAAAAGATAAATATGGCGCGGAGGGTTCAATCACGGGAATCTGGTTATCTCGTAAAAATGCCCGGATCAGATCTAAATTATATTCAAATTCCGGTTTTTGGGACTGTGAGCGTTTTTGTTTGATTCGTCGATTATAAAAAAGCTGTGCCACCTTAGTAGCTGGTGCCAGTCGATAAGGAATTTTCGCTTTCCACACCAGCAGAGCATTATAAGTAGTCGAAAACAGATTGATTGAGGCATCAAACTGACACTGACGAATCTCTTCAATAACGGCTTGCTGTGATTCTTTGGACGCTTTTTTGGTTGGATCTTCGATTACATCATCAATCCAGGGACATAACTGCGCCAAAGCCACCGTATACTTAGGTACTAATGCTGTTATATGGCAATCAGGAATAGAAGCTTTGAGCATGGCGAAACTCGGCCATGCTAGCATAAAGTCACCAATTTTATCGTTTCTGATGACAAGTAACTTTTTCATTTCAATCTCTTAATTAATCACAGCAATTTCCGGAATGAGTATCATACCCGTATCAATAGGTAATTTTGACCCTTTTTGTTATTATTATGAGAGTTTTTCCATATTTAAAGAGACCATATTGTGAGTCAGAGACAATATTCCAGAGTCATTTATCCCGGCACATTTGATCCTATGACCAACGGCCATATCGATATTGTCGAACGTGCTGCAGCCATGTTTGATGAAGTCATTATCGCAGTAGCGGCCAGTCCCAGTAAAAATACTATGTTTACTCTGGCAGAACGGGTTCACTTTGCCGAAGAAGTCACTAAGCACTTAACAAACGTTTCTGTACAAGGTTTCTCTGGGTTACTGGTCGACTTTGCCAAGCAGGTGGAAGCCAACGTTTTAATTCGTGGTTTGAGAACGACTATGGATTTCGAGTATGAATTTGGCCTGACTGCTATGTATCGCAAACTCATGCCAAATCTGGAAAGTGTCTTTCTCACCCCTTCCAATGAATTTGCTTTTCTCTCTTCAACTATTGTCAGAGAAGTGGCCATTCATGGTGGCGATGTAAATGCTTTTGTCCCGGAAATAGTGGCTAATGCGTTAAATAAGAAGAAAAAAATTTAGATCTGACAGACCGGGCAAAAAAATGTATTTCTTTGTCCGATTTTCTGCTCCTGAAGCAATGCACCACATTCAGGGCAAGGCTCTCCGGCTTTACCATAGACTCGTAATTCCTGAGCAAAATAGCCCGGTTTACCATCTGCCTGAGCAAAATCTTTCAGCGTCGTTCCGCCCTGTTTTATAGAGTGAGCAAGTACTGACTTAATCTCAGCAACTAATTGCTGCCACTCTTCAGATTTAATACTACCCGCAGTTCGGGTCGGATTAATATGCGAGGAAAACAAAGATTCATTGGCGTAAATATTTCCTACTCCAACCACATATTTATTATCCATAATAAACTGCTTGATTGCGACTCGTTTCCCCTGAGCTTTCTCCTGCATATAATCCGCCGTAAATTCATCACTTAACGGCTCTGGCCCTAAATTTTCTAATACCTTAGGAGTTTCACCCTTATCGCACCAAAGCCAGGCACCAAAACGTCTGGGGTCGTTATAACGAAGGACTTTACCGTTACACATAAACAAGTCTACATGGTCGTGTTTTTGTGGCTCAAGCGGTGCATCAATTACCCTAAGAGAACCAGACATCCCCAGATGAACTATTGCAGTGCCTAGATCTGTTTCCAACAACAGATATTTTGCCCGACGTTGAATACGACGAATCACCTGCCCTTCAAGTTTATGTAACTCATGCGGAATATCCCAACGCAACTTAGGCGTTCTCACCGCTATTGATTTTACTTTTTCACCGACAAGAAAAGGGCTGATCCCCATTCGGCTGACTTCAACTTCCGGTAATTCAGGCATGTTTTAATCTCTACTCTGCATTTTGTGACTTTGTTTGCTCAGGAAACAGATATTTTTTTTCGACTGACACAGCAATCCAGCGATCCTGCCAGTTTTTGAATAACCAAAATTTAGGCGTCTGATAAAAGGTGATTCGCTGCGGCTCTTCCTGCTCTTTATACCAGACTTCCAGCGTTTGAGGTGCGGGTAAATTAGCAGATAAAGATTGATAAGTGTCCTGATTAACGGGAGTTCCCTCAAGACTTTGCCAATGTTCGAATAAAGTTGAGCCAGACAGAGTCAGCACTGGAAATAAATTCCACTGCCCGTCTTTTTTCTCCAATGACCAGTCAGAGCTATACACAGCCTTAACCGTATATTCCGGATTAAAAAGTACTGTAGAAATAGGATGTTGCTGCTCAGGAGGAATCAAATAGGTTTTGATCAGAGTTGGCAGGTTTAAAATTACAATAAATGCAATAACGGAAAAGATAAGAATATTATTCCACTTACGACCTCTGTATCGCATCACCATTCCTCAGACTCAATAGATATGGATTCTATTATCTTTGAAATAGACTAATTAGCAAATTTCAGACAATAAAAAACCCAGCCTAAGCTGGGTTTTAAACTGATACAAAGAAAACCAATTACTTGATTTTTGCTTCTTTGTATAAAACGTGTTTACGAGCAACTGGATCATATTTCTTGATCTCAAATTTACCCGGCATATTACGTTTGTTTTTGTCAGTAGTGTAGAAGTGACCAGTTTCAGCAGTAGAAACCAGACGGATTTTCTCACGAATGCCTTTAGCCATTGCTCAATTCCTCTTAAACGTTTTCGCCACGTGCACGAATATCAGCAATTACAGCATCGATACCTTTCTTATCGATGATACGCATGCCTTTTGCAGTTAGACGTAGTTTAACAAAACGTTTTTCGCTCTCTACCCAGAAACGATGAGTTTGTAGGTTCGGCAGAAAACGACGCTTAGTAGCATTTTTTGCGTGTGAACGGTTGTTACCCGTTACTGGACGCTTACCAGTTACTTGGCATACTCGGGACATGAATGTCTTCTCCAAATCGTTTCAGCTCGATATCAACCTTGGTGGCCGAACCTCATTACTTAATACTAAAAGTAGAGGTTAAAAACCGTTATGGAAAACCCATACAAGGCTATCAAAGGTCGCGCATTATACTAACTTGACGAGCATTGCTCAAGACCCGAACAGATCCTTTTTGCAGATCTTTTGATCTTTTTTATCGCCGAGCTGATTTAGGTTAAAAATTTAGTGGCCGAATAATAGCAGAAATAATGGGCGGGACAAGTATTAGTTTTCAGGAAAAGAAGGTTTTTAGGAAAAGAAGGAAGCGAAGGAGAGAAAGGTTTTGAAGGAAAGAAGGATTCAGGAAAACAAGGAGGTTAGGAAATTAAGGAAAAGAGGGAGGGTAAGGTTTTGAGGAGGGAGGAATAAAGGAATCAGGAAAACAAGGAGGTTAGGAAATTAAGGAAAAGAGGGAGGGTAAGGTTTTGAGGAGGGAGGAATAAAGGAATCAGGTGTGAATAAGTTGTACAAATAAGTTGTACAGTTGTACATCTTATTCTAGTCTTTGTTTACGGCTCCAGATTAAACTAGCAAGCATTTTTATAACCTCCCTGGTCTGATTCTCTAACGCAACGTTATCATTAACGCTCATATAGCCCAGCTCCTTTGCTAAAATTATTTGTGTTAACAATTCAGCGGCAGACCCTTTAGCTATATACAAAAAACGAATGGAATCCTTAATGCTGCCTCTCTGATCTCCTTCCGCTATATTTGACGGTACTGAAATTGCAGATCGGGTAATTTGATCTTTAAAGCCTGAATTAGCTTTAAAAAACTCAAATTTTTTATTCACTTGTATCGCAATACTCATCCCAGATTGCCACACTTTTAACTGTTCAAACGATTCCAAAAACCACCTCCCAAATAAATTTATTGCCCCCCTTCTTTTCCGGATTCCTGACCACCCCCTTTCTTTTCCTTCTTCCTTTCCTTCCTCAACCCTTAAAATCCTCACCCCCTTCTTTTGCTTTTCTTCCTAAAAACCTTCCCTTCCTGCTCCCTCTTTTCCTTCTTTCCTTTTACCCTTTCTTTTCCTTCTCTCCCCTCTTTTCCTTCTTTCCTTTTCTTCCTCAACCCCTTATCTTCCTTCCCTCCCTACAAAATCCCTCTTTCGCAAAATGACACAATTTCACCATCCCCAATCACAAAGTGATCGAGCACTCTAATATCGACAAGAGCAAGTGCATCTCTGATTCGGGTTGTAATCCGTCTGTCGGCCTGACTGGGCTCAGCAACACCTGATGGATGGTTATGGGCCAGGATTAATGCCGCTGCGTTATGATGCAGCGCCTGCTTCACTATTTCTCTCGGATAAACTGATGCTGAATCAATCGTTCCTTCAAACAGAGTGTCACCCTGAATGACGCGATTCTGATTATCCAGATACAGTACATAAAATGCTTCTCTCGGTTTGTCTCTCAGTAAACTGGAAAGATAAAGTCGCGTCTGGGTCGGACTGGTTAACGCATCACCGCGTTCTAAGGTTTCCAGCAGGTAGCGTTGTGTCATCTCCAAAATGGCTTGCAGCTGGACATATTTTGCTTCCCCCAACCCTTTAATTTGGCAAAATTCGTCTTTACTAGCGGCAAATAATTTTCGCAGAGAACCGAATTCTTTTAATAAATGGTCGGCCAAATACAACACATTCATCTCTTTGGTTCCGGTGCGAAGAAAAATCGCCAGCAGTTCAGCATCGGATAATGACTGAGATCCGCGACTTAATAGTTTTTCTCTTGGCATTAATTCAGTTGGTAACATGGTTATCTCCCCCGGTTATCAGGAGATCAAGACGTATTAAATTTTGTAATACAAAAAGTTTCTGGCAATACGGATGATATTTCACTCAAAATAATACTGAACCATTATTTTTTGCACATTCTTTGCGACTAAGTACTCACTTCGCCGTTATCACCTGATTGCTGTATGATTGGAAAATTATGGTAATATCAGGGTTCAGGGTTCAGGGTTCAGGGGTCAGGGTTCAGGGTTCAGGGTTCAGGGTTCAGGGAACTGATATAAAAATAGTGGGGATAAATAATGCAAACATTATCTGGTAAAAAAATTCTTCTCGGCATGAGTGGTGGTATCGCAGCGTATAAGTGTGCAGAGCTCACACGCCGCCTTATTGAACGCGGAGCAGAAATTCGCGTTGTTATGACTGAAGCTGCAAAAGAGTTTATCACCCCATTAACCATGCAGGCCGTATCTGGCCATCAGGTGGCTTCAAGTCTGCTTGATCCTGAAGCAGACCGTTCAATGAATCATATTGAACTGGCGAAATGGGCGGATTTAGTACTATTAGCACCGGCAACCGCTGATTTAATTGCCCGCGTAGCCGGCGGACTGGGAAACGATTTGCTGTCCACGCTAGTACTGGCCACAGATGCGCCAGTCGCTGTCGCTCCGGCAATGAACCAGAACATGTACCGCAATATTGCTACTCAGGAAAACTTAGCCACGTTACAACGCCGCCAATTTCCGATCTGGGGACCAGGTTCAGGAGAACAGGCCTGTGGCGATGTTGGCCCTGGACGCATGTTAGAGCCAATGGAACTTGTCCATCATTGTGAAGAGTTTTTTCAGCCTAAACTATTAGATGGTAAATCGATCTTAATTACAGCCGGTCCGACTCAGGAAGCCATCGACCCGGTACGTTATATCTCGAATCACAGCTCAGGGAAAATGGGCTTTCAGCTCGCGGATGCTGCCGCAAAATTAGGAGCATCGGTGACTTTGGTTAGTGGCCCGGTACATCTGACAACTCCAACAGGCGTTACCAGAATCAATGTAACCAGTGCCATGGATATGTACGAACAGGTAATGGAACAGGCTCCACAACACGATATTTTCATCAGTTGTGCTGCAGTTGCCGATTATCGTCCTGATGCCATTGCGGATCAAAAAATCAAGAAAACGGCCGATAACGATGAAATGACCATAACAATGGTAAAAAATCCGGATATCGTTGCTTCGGTAGCATCATTAACCTCTGGAAGACCCTATACTGTTGGTTTTGCAGCTGAAACAGAGAATCTTGAGCAATATGCCAGAAGTAAATTAGAACGGAAAAATCTCGACCTGATCTGCGCTAATGATGTTTCAGTCGCTGGACAAGGATTTAACAGTGATGCGAATGCGTTGACAGTTTACTGGAAGGATGGAGAGCACGTCTTTCCTCTCACATCAAAAAACCAGCTGGCAACAGAATTAATGTCATTCATTAGTAAAAAAATACAATAAAAAGAGTCAGGTTAAGTACGTAGTTAACATTAGAGTGAATAAGGGCAAAAGAATGAGTGGTACAAAAAAAAGTAACCGTAGGGAAGAAATTCTCCAGGCACTGGCTGAAATGCTTGAATCTCATGATGGAGCATCGCGAATTACAACAGCTAAATTAGCCAAGCAGGTTGGTGTTTCTGAAGCTGCTTTATATCGCCATTTTCCAAGTAAAGCTCGTATGTTCGAGGGACTGATTGAATTTATTGAAGAAACCCTGATGTCCCGTATTAACTATATTCTGAATGAAGAAAAAGACACATTGAACCGTTTAAAAATGGTCATGCAACTGATTCTGACCTTCTCTGAACGTAACCCGGGCCTGACACGAATCTTATCTGGCCATGCTTTAATGTTTGAAAATGAACGTCTGCGTGAACGGATCAACCAGCTGTTCGAACGTATTGAAACATCTTTACGACAAATTCTGCGTGAGCGTAAAATCCGAGAAGGAAAATCATTCCCAGTGGAAGAAGGAATTCTAGCCTCACAACTACTCGGTCAGGTCGAAGGAAGCCTTAATCGCTTTGTTCGCTCTGATTTTAAATATCAACCAACAGAAAACTTTGAAGAGTACTGGGCTCTTTTAAGTGCACAAATAAAGTAAGTTTATGAGTGATTATAACGTCGGAAAACCTGAGTTTTCATTATCGCTGTTACATCCAAAATATTGGGGTGTCTGGTTCGGATTCGGTTTGCTTTCGCTAACCGTGAATATGTTGCCTTATTCACTGTCTTTAAAACTGGGACAGTCATTAGGTAAGTTTGCCATGAGGTTTGGCAAGAAACGTTTGCATATTGCAAGACGAAATCTTGAACTTGCTTTCCCAGACAAACCAAGTGATGAAGTCGATGAGCTATTAGTCGAAAACTTTAAAAATACCGGTGCAGCATTAATTGAATCGGCAATTGCCTGGTTCTGGCCAACCTGGCGTTTTCGTCGTCTGCTTATCAATAAAGACACTAAGAAGCTGCTTGAGCACGAAAAAAATAATAAAGGGGTACTGCTGTGTGCCGTGCATGCCTTTAATTTGGAAATCTGTGCCCGTGGTTTTGCCGCTCTGGGAATGCCGGGCTATGGTGTTTACCGCCCTCATAGCAATGCTGCATACGAGTTTATTCAGTATCGGGGCCGAACCCGGGATGGCAACAAACTGGTTTATCGCCGGGATCTGAAAAAAATGATTCGGGTATTAAGACAAGGTGAGCGTCTGTTTTATTTGCCAGATCAGGATTATGGTCATAACCAATCGGTATTTGTGCCTTTCTTTGCGGTTGAAGAAGCCTGCACAACAACTGGTACCAGTATTCTCGCGTATTCAAGTAAGTGTGCCATCATGCCGGTTTCAGGATTTCGCAATCCAGACGGTAAATATGAAATCATGGCTGATGAATCTATTGAGGATAACTATCCACAAAAAGATAAGACGGCTGCAGCTGCTTACATGAATAAATATATCGAAGCCGTTATACTGCGCGCTCCTGAACAGTGGATGTGGCTGCATAAGCGATTTAAATCACTGCCAGATGGCACCCAGTCCAGCACCCGCTACCAATAAAATTAAAAAGGCTTTTGTTGAATGAGTTCAGACCAAGACGCTCCTAAAAAGAATAGTATTGACGCCTATTTGCATAACCCGACATTTCAGTGGTCGTTTTTGCACCCGCGCCACTGGGGGATGTGGATCGGTATTCTTTTTGCTGTACTTTTAGCATTCATACCACCGAAATGGCGGGACGGATTAGCACGGAAATTATCTACATTCGTTGTAAATAAAAATGGTCGGGTTGTACGCCGGGCCAGAACAAACCTTGAATACTGTTTCCCTGAAAAATCAGCGCAGGAACGGGAAGAAATCGTCAGGGAAACCTTTGTGAAAGCGGCGCAGTATTTCCTTGGCTATTCAGAATTTATTGTGCGTTCAACCAAACACAATCAGAACCGTGGCGTTATGATTGGGGAAGAAAATATTATTCCCTTGCTCGATGCCGGAGAAAAAGTGATTATTCTGGCGCCTCATGCCTGGGCGGTAGACTATCCGGCAGTTATGCTTGCTGCCCGAGGCTATAAAGTTACCACAATCATGAAACCTCAGCGGAATAAGATAGGTGACTGGCTGATGCATGTTCAGCGCATGCAGTATGGCGGCCGAATTTTTGCTCGTGATGCGGGAGTAAAACCTTTCGTTCGCTCTATCAAGGATGGCTATATCGGTTACTGGCTGCCTGACGAAGACCATGGCCCGCAAAACTCCGTCTTTGTGCCTTTCTTCGCTACAGAGAAAGCCACTCTGAAAGGCTTTGGAAAAATGGCGCGTTTATCAAAAGCAAAAGTTATCCCGATTCTGCCAGCCTACAATGACAAAACATCCAAGTATGAAGTTCATATTTTACCGGCACTGGAAAACTTCCCAACCGGAGATGAAGAACAGGATGCCAGAGCGATGAACAAAGCCATTGAAGATCTGCTCACCCCAAGACCGGAGCAATATATGTGGAACCTGTTTCTACTGCAGACGCAGAGAGATGGGAAGAAAATATATAGTTAAGGTTTCAGGGTTTCAGGGTTTCAGGGTTTCAGGGTTTCAGGGTTTCAGGGTTTCAGGGTTTCAGGGTTTCAGGGTTTCAGGGTTTCAGGGTTTCAGGGTTTCAGGGTTTCAGGGTTTCAGGGTTTCAGGGTTTCAGGGTTTCAGGGTTTCAGGGTTTCAGGGTTTCAGGGTTTCAGGGTTTCAGGGTTTCAGGGTTTCAGGGTTTCAGGGTTTCAGGGTTTCAGGGTTTCAGGGTTTCAGGGTTTCAGGGTTTCAGGGTTTCAGGGTTTCAGCAAGATTTTTTCCTCATTCCTAACAACCTGCAACCTTTTTTCCTCAAACCTTTTATTTTCCTCACCCCCTGTTTTCCTTTATTTCCTTCCCTTCCTTAAAAACCTTCTCTTCTTTTATTCCCTTAAATACCTTTACTTCCTAAAACCCTTTAGTTCCTTAAACCCCGTACTGCGCTCTATATGCTTTTACTGCTTCCAGATGCTCAGCTTCATCACCTTTCTCTTCAAGGTAAGTAATCAGATCAGTCAAACCAACAATTGAAATGATTGAACAGCCGAAATCACGTTCCACTTCCTGAATCGCAGAAAGTTCACCTTTACCTTTTTCCTGACGATCAATCGCAACCAGAACGCCCGCTAAGTCAGCACCATTCGCTTTAATGATTTCCATCGATTCACGAATTGCCGTACCGGCAGTAATCACATCATCCACCAGCATAATACGACCTTCCAGTGGACTACCGACTAAGTTACCACCTTCACCATGGTCTTTTGCTTCTTTACGGTTAAAGCAGTATGGCGTGTCTACATTGTGGTGATCTGCCAGAGCAACTGCGGTTGTGGTTGCAATTGGAATGCCTTTGTATGCAGGACCAAACAACACATCATAGCTAATACCTGAATCAACTAGCGCAGCTGCATAGAAACGGCCTAAACGAGCCAAATCACGACCAGTGTTGAACAAACCAGCATTAAAAAAATACGGGCTCTTACGGCCGGACTTTAAAGTAAACTCCCCAAACTTAAGAACCTGTTTCTCTAAAGCAAATTCAATAAATTCACGCTGGTATGCTTTCATCTATTTTCTCTCTTTCCTAACTCAAGCTTCGCTTGCAACAATAAAACCTACTTACAAAAAAATAGCCCCTTAAAAAGGAGCTATCCAATAAATCATTAACTTTCCAGAGCCTCTTTCTGTGCAGCGACAATATCGGCGATGCCTTTCTTGGCCGATTCCAGAAGTGTCATCAACTCTTCATGAGTAAACGGTTCACCTTCAGCCGTCCCCTGAACTTCAATCAGGCGACCATCTTCAGTCATCACTACATTCATGTCAGTATCCGCTGAAGAGTCTTCAACGTATTCAAGGTCACACAAAACATTTTCGCCAAGAATACCAACAGAGACAGCAGCAACTAAGCCTTTCATCGGATTCGCTTTAAGCTTGCCTTCAACAACCAGTTTGTCGAAAGCATCAGACAAAGCAACACAAGCCCCAGTGATAGAAGCTGTACGAGTACCACCGTCAGCCTGAATAACATCACAGTCAACAGTGATCATCATGTCAGCCATGGCTTTTAAATCAACCACAGCACGAAGGCTACGGGCGATCAAACGCTGAATTTCCATCGTACGCCCACCCTGTTTACCACTGGCCGCTTCACGGCGGGTACGGGAATGGGTCGCTCTTGGTAACATACCGTATTCTGCAGTCACCCAACCTTTACCCTGGCCTTTTAACCAACGTGGAACAGTGTCTTCTACACTTGCGTTACACAATACTTTTGTATTGCCGAATTCCACTAATACTGAACCTTCAGCATAAGCAGTATAATTACGAGTAATTTTTATAGGTCGAACCTGATCGGCAGCACGGTTATTTGGACGCATGACGCTTCTACCTTTAATTGGGTGAACGAATGGATTGGGCGCCGATTATATAAGAAATCGACGCTTGTTCATAGTTTGGGTCACAAGCTTATCATTCCTGATATCTCTTTGTCACAAACGTGCCGGAATAATAACGTTTAAATTAGTATTTATGCTACTATCTCAAGAAGTAAGATATTGATATTTTAACCAAGGATTTTTAAATGATTTACAGTATGACGGCGTACGCACGCAAAGAAGTCAAAGCTGATTGGGGAACAGCGGTATGGGAAATCCGCTCCGTAAATCAACGCTACCTCGAGACCTACTTCCGCTTACCAGAGCAGTTCCGTGGACTCGAGCCGGTTCTTCGCGATCGATTCCGTCAGAAACTGGCTCGCGGTAAAGTGGAATGCCACCTTCGTTATGAAGCAAACCCTGCAGCAAAAGACGAACTAACGATCAATGAAAGATTAGCTGAACAGGTCATTAAGGCAGCGAATCAGGTTATGCATATGACTGGTGAACTCAGCCGGATTAATCCATTTCAGGTAATGCAGTGGCCAGGTGTCATGGAAACACCAGAGCAGGATATCGATTCAATCACCAAAGAGTTGCTGGGTGCGTTTGATGAAGCAATTGAAGATTTCCTTGCAGCTCGTGGCCGTGAAGGCGACAACATGAAAGCGCTTATTGAACAGCGTTTAGATGCCATTACAGAAGAAGTTACTAAAGTTCGTACCATGATGCCTGAAATCATCGAATGGCAGCGCAACCGCTTATTTTCTAAATTTGAAGAAGCAAAAGTGGAGCTGGATTCGACCCGGGTTGAACAAGAGTTAATTCTTCTGGCTCAGAAATCTGATGTTGCAGAAGAACTGGATCGCTTAGATTCTCACGTAAAAGAAACCAAAAACATCCTGAAAAAAGGTGGCGCTGTCGGCCGCCGCTTAGATTTTATGATGCAGGAATTCAACCGCGAATCTAACACTCTGGCATCGAAGTCTATTAACACCGAAGTCACTGCTACAGGGGTAGAACTTAAAGTGTTAATTGAGCAGATGCGTGAGCAGATCCAGAATATTGAGTAGAAAGTCATATAGAATCATATAAAACCAAATCACCGTAAAAACAATAGGTTAAATGAATTATATATAATCAAACAGATTCAAACCTAATCTCTTAACCTCAAAAAATTGGTGACAAAGTGGTGACAAAAATTGAGACAACATGATACTTTTGTCTCATTGTCACCAATTTGAGCACCCATCATGAAAGATAATGATCTCATAGCCTTAATGAAAGAGGGCGAGCCTAGGCGTCATCGCATATCTACAGGGCTTTATTTTCGAGTAGTAAGCCCAATGTCCGCATTCTGGACTTTTCGATATACATATAAAGGGCAAAGAAAGGAACATACAATAGCTAAGTATGGAGTGCCACCGGCGGGCATTAAAGGTGCTGAAGCAAAAGAACGTGCGATTCTATTAAAATATGAATTGAAAAACGGGAACGACCCACAGATCGAGAAAAAACGCACTGAAAGGCTAGAATTTGATACTGTTGATCACCTAGCCGATGATTGGTTATCAGTAAAAAGCAAAAGAATCAAAAACCCTCAAATTCCGGAACGCGTCTACCGGAAAGATATATCTCCACTCATTGGCAAGATGGAAGTAAGCAAGGTGGAACCTCGGGATATTGCTCAAATAATAAGAGCTATTAACGACGATAATCGCCCTTCTATCTCAAATGATGCTCTAAGCTATCTTAAACAACTTTTCAACCATGCTATCAAGATGGGGTTAATAAAATATAACCCAGCATATGCATTTGATATTCATGATGCTGGCGGTGAAGAAAAGCCACGAAAACGAGTCTTATCAATCGATGAAATCGAGTCGCTGTTCAAAGCAATAAAATCACACAACGATATTTTTGTTCGTGAAAACTACTTGGCCTGCTGCTTACTTTTACTACTCGGTGTTAGGAAAGGAGAATTGATAGCAGCCAAATGGGACGAATTCGACTTTGAAGAAAAGCTTTGGCATATCCCGGAAGAAAGAACAAAAAATTCCTTGGCAATTTCAATTCCTCTCCCATCAAAAATCTGGGATATTTTTGCTGAATTAAAAATCAGGGCAGCAGACAGTATTTATGTATTTCCCAAGCGACGATCATCTAAAAGGTTTGGACATGTATCACCCGACACACTAAACGCAGCTCTGAATAAATTACTATCTCAGGATGATGTCGATATTGCACACTTCACTGTGCATGACCTACGACGGACTTTCAGAACCTTACTGTCAGGTTGCCATATCCTTCCGCATATAGCTGAAAGATGCTTAAATCATAAGCTCCCCAAAATAGCAGGGACTTACGATATACATGATTACTTAGAACAACGAAGAGAAGCATATGAAATACTTAGCTTGAAGCTTACTCCTTATATATTAGGAGAATAAATACTAGCCATTATCAAAATCAAATTCGGCAAGTTCAGGAAATGCTTCACGTCCTCTATCGAGGATATTCTTTCTTGCCATATTAAAAACATCATCCTCAAACCAAATCTTTCGATTTATCTGATATTTTTTTTCTAAATACAAAATCCCAGATTCAATGCGCTTTTCGTCATCAAAGATAGCAATCTCAGCTAGTTGTGTTCCATCAAGCACAGACTGGTAAGACGGAAAGCGCTGCATAAAACGAGCTTCAATATATCCTATAGCCATAAGCAGGAATAATGGAGCTTCAGACACAGGAGACCACTTCGATGGAAGTTCATACAAACTCGGTAATGAGCATTTCATAATGTCGAAATTATTCTCAGGAACATGTTTCATTCGGTTTTTAATCGCTTCCCAAGTGTCTGAGAACGTAAAAGGTTGAATATCAGCTTGCTCATGACGCACATGATTAGCCTCATGAATATTCACAAAAGATTTCAAATTGTTTTCGAAAGTATGTAAAGCGTCATCTAAGTTATCACAAGACATCACATCAATTAATCCATATGGGCCATTGAGGTAATAACCTTTTACTTCAGGAAACAAAGTTTCAACAATATTAACCTTGTAAGAGTGCCTGTTTATTCCATTTGTAAAAAAATTTCCTTCTTTACTATAGCTTGGTGGCGTTTCCCCAGACAAATATCTTTTCCACGAGGCTTTATCAAAAAATAATTCCATTGCAACATCAAAAATATCATCGTCTTTAAATAAAGGTTCTACTTTTTCATACCTCTCCTCAATCAACTTAACGATTTTATTTTTATCGGACTTACCTTTTTTCAATAGCCCATCAAGGCCATCAATTTCTAGGACTCTATGAGCCCAAAAAATCGTTCTTAGCTTATCGATTGGAATTCCCATATCACATTACCATAAAAAAATCAATGCCGTGAAGCTAATCT
Source organism: uncultured Vibrio sp. (assembly GCA_963676525.2). Taxonomy (GTDB): domain Bacteria; phylum Pseudomonadota; class Gammaproteobacteria; order Enterobacterales; family Vibrionaceae; genus Vibrio. Next base: position 53,690 of record CAXXNB010000010.1, on the reverse strand, counting down.
ATCACGACCAATACACAGATGCCTTCAAACAATACCATAAGAGCATACAAGGTGATTACTAAAGAGGAAAAAAGATGAAGTACCAGCAACTAACACCACTACTCTTACGAAAACGGCAAGTCTGCCAAATATTAAATATCAGTACAGCGACTTTAGATAGATTACGTCGAAATACTGAAGCGAACTTTCCATCCGGAGTTTACACCGGGAATAAAATATTAGGCTGGAAATTGAAAGATATAACTAACTGGTTAGATAACCAATAAAAATGGAGAAAATTATGAGCTATTTAGATGAATCACCACGCCAAAAGAAAATAATCTCTCGGCTCCAAGCAAAAGATCAAAATTTATCGATTGCTATGGAAATCGGCAGATGTCACCACTCTATGGCTCGTGGTGTTTATGAATTACTTGCACAATCCATAGAAGAGGCGGAACACACATTAGGCATAGAACTTGACCCTGTGGAGTGCTCAAGCCTGCTTGAAGTAGTAAGCAGTCCAGAGATAAGACAGGCCAAACAAGAAAATTGTCTCTTAATCGATATCGATACTTTAAGAGTTATGGCTTTAGCCCTTTCCATCTATTCAAAAAGAGCGCCTGACTTTTCCTACAACGTTCTTTAAGGACTCAGACCTGAACGCTTCTAAGTAAGCTTTAGTTAGGTCATAAATACACGCTAAATCCAACATATTCAAGAGGTTAGCGTGTATTTACTCTGAATACAAATGTCAGATTTTTCGTCAAAAAAATCAAACAAAATCAAAGTGCTTACACTGTATACATTAAGAGAAAGAAATATGACTCGTTCAAAACGCAGCCCAGATACCGGAAGAAGCATCACTTTCCGAGTTACTACCCATCAATATAACCTTTTTGCGCGAGCAGCGGAAGAAAAAAACATGAGCAATTCCGAGCTAGGACGCTTGCTAATTGATGACTATATAAATCTAAAGAATATGAATTTTAAAATTGAACAGCTCGAAAAACGACTAGAGAGACGGATATTCGAGATGGTTGCTGCGATAGCCGATATTGATGATCAACAACGGCTGCAAGCTAGAAAAAAATATCGTTCAAACCTACAGCCAGAGAGTAAGTCATGATTCTAATTTCTCGTATCTACCAGACCATTATTTTTATTTTGGCCAGCATTCTGCTGGCTATTCCAGTGACAATGGCTTTGAAGGGGTTTTCTTGGATTAAATCACCTCATAGCAATAAGATGTGGCTAAGGGAAGTGCTTCAAAATTATGGACGAGATGGTGACTGGCAATCAGTAGTCCACAGTGAAAACAATGCTATCACTTTATCTGTAGCTCTCGCATTATCTGTTTCTTTTATTACATTTATCTTCAAATCAAGACACAAATCATATGAGCTGAAATACATTGCTGGCCCCAAGCTGTACTCAGGACGAAAAGCAATTCGACATGCCAAAGCTCAGCACAGAAAAGATTTACGAGGCAACCCATTCACCCGCACTGGTATAAAAGTCCATCCAAACATCAAAATCACAGAAGCAAGGGAGCAAAACAACTTTCTAATTAACGGAACCACAGGAGCAGGTAAATCGACAGCATTCAAGCTACTTGTTCAATTGGCACTCAATCGAGGCGACTATGCTGTGATCTATGATGAGAAAGGGGAATATACAGAGAGCTTTTATAGCCCAAATAACACTATCTTACTTGCACCATGGGACAAACGCAGCATTTGCTGGAATATTTGTGAAGATATTACAACCAAGCAAGATGCAGAACTTTTGGCGCTGTGTTTAATCCCCGACTCTAAAACTCCTGATCCAATCTGGGATCAAGGTGCCAGAGTTATTTTTGTCAGCATGTTGATGAAATTAATCCATGTACAAGGAAATGCATGGGGCTGGAATGACCTTTATAAACAATTTATGTTTAGCCCTGACAAAGCTCGCTCAGAATTTGTTGTTCATCATCCAATAGTGACAAGTTTCATTGAGTCCGAATCAAAAACAACCCAAGGTTTTTATGTTCATATTATGAGCAAATTGAGTTGGATTGAAGATTTGGCAAAAGCGTGGCCGGAACAATCTAGATCAACATTTAGTCTGAAAAGTTGGCTTAAAGATAGCCAAGCAAAACATGTCATTATGATTCAAGCACACAGTCAATTTCCTAGCCTTGGAGAACCGCTATGTAATGCCATTCTTTCTCTAATGACAAAGCATTATCTAGCTGGAACTTTTTCTTCTAAAAGGAAAACATGGTTGTTCATTGACGAATTTGCCAACCTTCCACGCAACCCAAATATAAAGAAATGGCTTGAATTAGCTAGAGAAAATGGTGCTCGGTCAGTACTTTGTACTCAGTCAATCTCTCAACTTCATTCTGTTTACGGTAAAGAAGAAACAGACTCAATAATCAACTTACTATCCAATGTCATCACTTTTAGGATGGGCGCAGCAGGCGATGATGCAAAATACAGTGCAAATATTTTTGGTGAGTACACAGCAGAAACTCCTGATTATGACCATCCAGATAGAATTGGGAAAAGAGAAGAAACACCAGTTGTAAAGGCATCAGATTTAGTCCAGCTGGGGCAACCAACACGGAAAGGTGTCGAAGGATATATACAGATTCCAGGCTGGAATGCTGTATACAAACTGAGATGGCCGTTATTTCAAAGCATTCAAAAAGCCAAAAGGAAAGTGCCAGCAAAATGGGTAACTACCCCTTATTCAAAAAAGCCAGTAACACAAAAAACGCAGCCACAAACCAATCGCTTAAACAAAAGGAAGTAACCCTATGATGTCTATTCACCCGATAAACAACATTGCTTACTACGCTGATTTAGCGCAGGAAGATTATTACTCTGGTCATGGAGAGCCGAAAGGTTCTTGGCTCGGATTAGGTGCAAAAGTTCTTCAACTGCATGGGCAAACTATCAATGACGACGATTATCTAAAATTGATGAATGGATATTCTCCATCCGGTAAAGCACTTGTCCAAAACGCTGGAAAGGAAAATCGTCGCGCAGGATGGGATTGCACTCTTAATGCACCAAAAAGTGTCACCTTAGCATGGGCAGTAGCTTCTCCTGAATTACAGAACAAAATTGAAAAAGCACAACAGAAAGCAGTGGATAAAGTTATCAAATTTATAGAACGACACGCTGCAATGACACGCCGCTGTGCACGCTCTTCAAACTACGAAAAAACAGCTGGATTAGTTTTAGCCACTTTTGAACATTGTACAAATAGAAATGAAGATCCACATCTACATACTCATGTACTCGTTCTGAATATTGCTCCACGTATTGACGATTCATGGGGTTCTATTACGTCAGACAGTCTTTATTTTTGGAAAATGGCTTCAGGCGCTATTTACCGTGCAGAGCTAGCTTATCAAATGAGAGAGTTAGGATTCGAAGTTGATCCTGACAATGATTCTTTCCAAGTAGCGGGGGTCTCAAAAGAGGCATGTGATATCTTTTCTAGTCGAGCCAAAGAAATTGAAAGAGAGCTCAAAAAGTCGGGAATAAAAAGCAGCTCAAGCAAAGAAGGAGCTCGATTTAAGACTCTAAATAGAAAAAACAAAAAGAAAATAACTCGAGATAAGCTATTTCAAAGATGGAAAAGTGAACTAGCAACCTATGGTTTGTCAGAAACTTATATTGAATCTTTAACTCGGAAAGAGAAAAATCTGACACCCACAGAAATTGATGAATACAAAATTTTATCAGAGATCACTGATAAAAAAGCGGTTTTCACTGAACAAGAGCTATTTCGAACTATCGCAGTACAAGCCTCACATCAAGGCATAAATGCTACGAAAGCCGAAACACTATCGCGCTTCATTCTTGAAAGTGAAGAGATATTTTCATTACAGCCTAAGAATGCTTTTTCTCGTCAGTTTACCACTGAAGATGTTCTGTTATGTGAACGCCTGATGATCAACGACGCCAAAATTCTAGCGAAACGGAACACAACAAATATCACAGTAAAACAAGTTAATGATGCTGTTATCACTGCTGAAAAACTACTGAGGTTCTCTTTCGGTGAGGAACAAAAAGAAGCAATTCAATACACATTATGTTCCGGTAACCTATCTATCACTCAAGGTAGCGCTGGCGCAGGTAAAACGACATTAATGCTTGCGGCAAAGCTTGCTTATGAGAAACAAGAGTTAACTGTCAAAGGAGCCTGTATTGCGAAAAAAGCAGCCGATAATCTCACGCAAGAAACAGGAATTCAATCTCATACAGTGGCTTCATTAGTAACAACTATTCAAGATAATAGACATCCTTTGATTAATGTTGATGTTTTGATTGTGGATGAAGCGGGATTACTTCCCAGTACTGACTTGCAATTACTTCTGCACGAAGCAAAAGAATCAAACTGCAAGGTCATTCTCACCGGAGAAGATAAGCAACTTGACGCAATCTCTCGAGGTGGTGCCCTACGCTTTCTATCCAAACCGGAAATTCTGGGAACACAACGGATTGAAACAATCCGTCGCCAAAGAAAAACTTGGGCAAAGCAAGTCGTCGTCGATCTCCGAGATAAACGCTCAGAACAAGCTTTAGAGTCTCTTCAAAAGCATGACTGTTTACACTGGGCCAATAACAATGAAGAAGCCATACAAGCTCTGATCAGTGATTGGCATAACTATCAAAAGTCCCACCCTGAGAAACAATCATTAGTGATTGCACGCGAATGGAAATATGTAAAAGAACTCAGCAAGGCAATTCGGAAAATTTATATCAATGAAGGCAAAGTTGGTACAGAGAACATCAAGCTAACATGCAGTGTCGCAGATAAAAAATTTGAATATGATTATTCTATAGGAGATCGCGTTAAATTCTGTCGTAATGAATATAGATACTTACAAGTGACGAATGGCACCTTGGGAACTATCCGAGCTATTACATCATTAGATGATGATGTTCAGCTCACAGTGACTCTTGATAATAACCGGACTATTTCATTTCTAGCTTCAGAATACACCGACGAGATAGGAGTCAATTTATGCCATGCATACGCTTTAACTATTTTTAGTTCACAAGGTACAACCATAAATGGCAATACGTTCACTCTCTACTCTGGACGGATGGGCCAACGAGAAACGTATGTCGCTCTAAGCCGTCATAAAGACGAGTCGCACATTTATGTCAATAAGGCCGAAATTAATGAGCGGGTACGAGTGTTTGAAGATGGTGTTGAGCCTACAGACTCCTTAAGACAGGCAGCTCTAGCAGAGTTGATGAAGCAAGATCGTCATGCTTCTTTGGCTGTCGAGTATCAATTAGACAAAAGTATCTTACACGAATTCTCATATCCAGAAGGACTAAATCGACAGTCTAGTGTAACGAAGAAAACCGTTGGGCGATGTAGACTTTAGTTATGGACTGCAACAAACGGCCGATGCGGGGATGAAGACAACTGTTCTCAAAAAAAACACTCTGAATTAGCACATTTTTTATTTGATTTTATATATATATAACGGGGAACATCCTAACTAAAGTTCCCTGTTGATTTTTAATTCAATGGCTTTCGATCCGCAATAAAAACATCTTTTAGAGTAACTAAAAGCAAATATACGGATTTTGATATTTCGTACTCATTTGAACTAATGTCATCTTCTTCAATAGTTGTAAGCCAAAACCAGGGATAACCACAGGCACATTGAGCTTCACTTTCATTGCTTACAGAAAACTTAGTACCGCAGTCCCAACACCAAATATGGAAGTCACCGCAGACATCACACTTCCCGATGCAGGAAATTGATACGGGGGACATAGTAGAACCTATGCCCATGGGGCTGTCCCACAATACTAACCCTCGTTCAGCTTTATCGTTACAATTCTCACTGAAACAATCATCCCATAATGAAAGATCAATATTTTCTAGCTCAGCAAGGGATACCACTTTGAGATTAATGAAATCCTGTGCTCTTTTCTTCGCGGCTTCACTATAACCGTTGGGACAAACTAAAATACCTGCTTTAGATGAACAATCGAGCATCATTCCATGAAAGCTTTCTACATCTTTAACGTTTAACGGACGGTTATACTTCTTTGAGTCGACAATAATTCTACGATTTCTATCGTCACCAAAACGAGAATCAATGAGTACATCCACTTGCCTAAGTGTTTGACTTAGACAGCCTTTAATTTTGGCATTCGGAATAACTGTAACACTAGAAGACTGATAGTCATCAGAACACAACTCAGCAACGAACCTTTCATATATCTTCCAGTTTGTCATAATTATCTCTAATAGTTAGAGCCTATCGAAGGGAGCAAATCAAAAGTTTCCTTCTGCTACTTGAAAGCATATGAGGCCCAAATCGCGCCACATTTTGACAACTTTATCTCTGTCATCGAACACACACAGAATGTCATCTTTGTAGTTTGGATAAAGATCTACCAACCAAAAACGTTTCAGTATTTCATCTGCTGTAAATGTATCCATTTCCCTCATTGTAAGTTCATCATACATAACACCATATCGGGAAAGCCAATTAACGGTTTTATCTCTGACTAAATCACCTCTGGCAGAAAAAATATGTATTCGATACCCTTGCCTCTTTAGAGCATTTACTGACTCAATAACTGGTTTATGAGGTAAGTCTTGATCACAAGCCTCAAAGTACGAGACCCAGTCAGCTTTCTTGCCATCGGACTTATCAATAAAGTGACTTCGGTGCTTGTTTAAAGCTAAAGTTCCATCAAGATCAACGATGACTGTTTTATTGTGTATCAATTTCATTTATTAAACTCTTAAGCTCAATGAGTTCTTTCCTTACTCGACTAAATTCACTATGGTTATATGTCCTATTTTTATTTAAACCTTTAACCAATATATCTCCATTATCAAGTAATTCATGAGGATTATGAGCTAAAAAATTCCGTTCTTGCTGTGTTACTTGATATTTACCACCTTCATTAAAAATTGTAGAGGATGTATAAATATCCTTACATGTTTTCCTGAGTGTATCGTTATCCATTAGCATAGTACTAAAAATAATATCGTACACTTCTAGTTCTTCTAGCTTTTTCCCTCTTTCATTCAGTTTACTACTTAACCTTTCTTTTATTTTCTTGGTAATCGTATCAAGCTCTTCTCTAGAAAAACCTTTTACAACATTAATAACCTTATTTCTAAGATCAATATCTATCTGACTAGACTCAGACATCACAAGCCCTCTAGCACCATTTAAGCTTGATATTTTTTTTATTTGGTCTTGAATTAAAGGCTCTACTTCATCGATCAAATTCAATTTATGAGCAATATATACTCCTTGAACTCCATTTTTATAAACAAGCTCACTTATTTCATCTGGTTTTTTTCCTGAATAAAACACCATATCTGTATATATGTTTGTTCTAAGAATTTTAGCTATTTCAATACCATCAAGAGAACCCTCTCCCATATCAAAATCAAAAATAACCAAATCATACGGATTATTTCTTTCAAGTTTATCTGATATTTTATAAATTTCTTCCTCCGTGATGCCATTTCGCTTTTCTAAAACAGGTATTAGCCCTTCATCTCGAATAAAACCTTCCAACCTATCGACTGATGGCGTGATTGCATCAAATTGATCTTCAAACCATAAAATATTATAAGTTAACTTCATTTCTTTATCCTTATAGTAAATCTTGCGCCTCGTAATGGTTGTGTTTCATCGAGTAATATCTCACCACCAATTTTTTCTACTTGAGTTTTCGCATGATATAAACCGAGACCGGATCCATTCGTTGAAGTGTACCCTTTCTCAAATATTCGTGTTGCATCTATTTGTGAGCTAATACCTTTACCATTATCAGTGACTGTAATAATAAGGTAATTATTTTTATCAACCTTAGCATCTACAATAACTTTTGAAGCTCTTGCCTTTTGCGCATTAGAAATCAAATTATCAAATATTAACCCTATTTCGATTGGAGAAAAACGGATAACAAAATCAATATCATTAGGAATGTTATTTTCTATTTTAATTTTTTGATTATATGCAGTTATAATATCACTCATATATTGAGCTATATAATCAGTTAAATTTTCTTCTATGCAAGCTGAATCAAGCATAAAATCAGCCATTACAGCAAATCTTGATGTCGTTATTATTTTTTCATTATTATTTAATATCTCTGAAAATACATCTAATATCTCTAACTTATCTAGATTTCCTTTATTCTTATTAACTTTATAAATTGCATTGTTAATTAAGTCTTTTGTCGCAGCAGAATAAATTATTAATTGATGAATAAAACTTTCTAACTTTTCTTTATCTCTATCTTTTGCCATTGAAGATAAAAAGAGATTTCGTGACTTTTCATGTTCAGATTCTACTTTAAATTTTTCGGCTTGTGCTTCTGCTTGACGCCTTTTAGTCTCTTCCTCAGCCCGTCGTATTGATTCTTCTCTGGCCTTAAGCTCAGCTTCACGACGTAATTTCTGTTCTAAATCAGCCTGCTTCTTAGCTTCTTCAGCCCTTTTCTTCTCTAATTCAAATCTAGATGTTGCTTCTTTTACTAATTTTAAAAGCTTAGTATTATTAGTTTCCCCAGCAAGCCCAACTATTTTGTCTATTGTAGACTCAAAGTGTTTAGATTTTTCGTCATAAATCGCAACAAGATCATTGTTATAATCAATAAGCTCTATAGAGTCCGTCCCAGAAAGCTTTGAAACTAAATCTAATATTCTTACTTTATTTTCATCCCTAAACATTCTTTCTGGTGTATCAAAATCTTTATCAAAAGCATCTTTCCATTGTATACCTACAACATATGCTTCCAATTTTTTTACAACTCTATCTAAAATTACTTTTTTTAATTCCTCAGAAGCATCAGTTTTAATTAATCCCATATCTCGGCTAGATGCTTCTTTAAATTCATCTTCATTTCCCCATACTTCAACTTTACCTAAAATATCTCGACTACCGAGATATCTAGAATGACCTTGTTGTTTTCTTCTATTTAATCCCCAAAAATCATTATCTTCTTCACCTACGGGATAAACTCTAAAGCCATTCCTAAATAAGAACAACGAACCATAACTCACTGATTGTGTTCCCATCCTCCGAGTAAAAGTAGATTTGGCTGATCTATTAAGAAAAAACAATTCGCATTTAAAAGAACTATCAACTAAGAAACTGTTTTTATTAATTGGCTCTTTAATTTTATAAACCAACTCTCCTCTATCTTTAAGAGTTGAATAATAATGTTTGTCTTTCAACTCAACTTCAAGATACGTTGTTTTGGATTTTAATACATCTATTATTGTATTACTTATTTTCCCGTTTATTATATTGGTTTGAAATTCGTCTTCTGGTTGGGCACTATTTATAATATTGTCATCACGTTCTTTTGAATAACTATCATTTATATATATATCAAATACAAATCTAGAATCACCAAAAGGGTCTACAAGCTTAATTAAATTTCTTTTTAAATCTAGTAATTTATTTGTTGTCCAAGAATATTTTTCTCTTAAACTAGAAATTTCAATTATAACTCCAGATTTTATTTTTTCATTAAACTCTTTGGGGAAATCAAAGCTTTCTTTTTTTTCATAAAGAATATCTACACTCGAAAACTCCCTTTTAAAGTCCTTATCAAAATCCCCCCAATCTATATATAAATTTGAGATTTCATCACAATCTTCTGTTTTTGATTGAATTCTTAATTTAGCACCTAACCTGTCGCAGGAGAATCTACCTACACCTTTATTCCCTGCATAGGTTTTATGTAAATGGTCTTCCGTTCCATCTTTTTTTGCTGAATATGCAACTTTTAACCACTTATTTTTAATATCTTGATAAGACATCCCCTTGCCACTATCAATGATAAAAATCTTATCTTTATAAGCAACTTCTATATGCTCATTATCTACCTTTATTTTCTCAAACTTAGTAGTAAAAATGATATCTACTCTTTTAGAGTTTGCATCGTAGGAATTTTTTACTAATTCAAAGATAGCTACAATATCATTTGTTATTAGATCTTTACCTATAATAGATTTTAACCCTGAGCTAACCTCGAATTGTAACTTATCCATTGTCTAACTTAGTCCTTATATTCCTAATTGTTGCACCCAATGCCTCACCAAGAAGAGGAGGAACTGCATTTCCTATTTGAGTATATCTAGGGCATTCTTGAGTCCGTCTATCACCACCGGTGGTATACTTCCCTAAAATATCAAAACTATCTGGAAATGATTGGATACGTGCCATTTCTCTTACCGTAAGAATTCTTGGCTCACTATAGTGAAGTAAATCATCCGGTAAGGTAGTTAGCGTTGTTGATGGTTCATTGGGATTTAAAACGGTTATCGCTTGCTTCTTAGTTCCTATTTCCAAACGCATCTGCTCACTCAAACTAACACCAGGCTTACAGATTTTCTGAATCTTCGTGAATTTCTCTATAGTGCTCTCTTTATGTCTAGCCAATCGAAGACTATTGGGCTTAGAGTTTCCAGCCCCCTTCCTTATAACTCGGAGGTACTTCGAAGGTTTTGAAGGAACTTTATAGTCAACCTGTTTAAAACCACTTTTCTCAGTTCCTGAGTGGTATATCAATCCATTCGTTTTCACTAATAGATCACCAATAGCGTCCTTTACTTTAACTTGACGTAGAGGTAGCTTCTTACTAATCAAGAAATCCCTTCTATTTTTTTTAATAGTTTCAAAAGGATTCTGGAAGTCTTGACCTACTAATTCATTTTTGATTCCTATCATTATGAACCTAGTGCGCTTTTGGGGAACTCCAAAGTCTGCGCTACATAGAAAGTCGGTGAACACTTTATAACCAAGACTTTCAAGCTTCGCCTTTACGATCATTGAATAAGGCTTTCTTGCTTTCTTACCCTCAGGAGCTTTAAAAGAAGTATTAAATCCGCGTACATTTTCTAATAGGAGAAACTTAGGAGAGACTATCTCTACCATTTTTATATATTCGTCTGATAGTTTATTTCTTGGATCTTTCGCATTTCTTAGTCCCGCAATCGAGAATCCCTGACAAGGTGGTCCTCCCGCAATTAGATCAACGTTACCTTTTAAATCAGATAACTGTTGCGGATACTCTTCTAGAAGTTTTTGAATTGTTGTGGATTGCTTGGGCAACCACTCAGGCCAATCAAAGTGTGCATGCTTTCCATCAATTAAGTTGTGCTTAAAAGTAGAAAATGCCATTGAATCTTTTTCTACAGCGAAAAGCCCCTTCCAACCAGCATTACCTAAACCTAGTGATAGTCCTCCACAACCAGAGAAAAGATCGATATAGGTGCCACTTTTGAAAGCGTTAGGTTTGGGTGACATTTAGAAAATACTCTTAAAACTTAATTAGGTACATATAGTATTATTCTAATGAAATTCTGGCAAAGTACCAGGGGGAAAAAATTGCATCTTTGTGAAATAGCAATAAGTTACACCTGATAATTACTAGGTTTAGGTATATAACCTTTTTATGCAGACGATAACGATGGTTGGGGAAATTGTATGTGTACTTTATTGAAGAGTTTAATTCAATTGGTGACATGCTGGTGACAAATAATAAAACAAAAATAATATAATATAATATAATCAATAGCTTAATATAAAATAGTTCATTCAGATCCAGAATATTGAATAATTCCCCAAACATTCCTTAAACACGCTAAAGCCCTTTGACTTTAAAGGGCTTTTCCATCCCCAGCCTAGCTTTCCAAGAAATAATGAATCGTGTCCATTTCTTTATGGGGAATACCGATGATATCAATGGAATGACTGCCAATTAGGTAGAACACCACATGCTGCCCCTCAGGAAAACTGTAGTAGCCTTCACAGATATCCGTTCGATGTTTACCAAGTAAAGGATTTTCAGCAAGCCATTGAAAGCGTACTTCAATGTTCTTCAAGTAGCGGTTTCGTTGCGCTTTTCCCCATATCTGCTCCGTATAACGGCCGATATTTTTTAAATCATCCTGAGCACGAGGGGTGACTCTGACCTTTATCTTAGGATTGTGCGTCATCAGGACTCTGCATCCAGGTCATTGATAAGTGAATCCATAGAAAAATCATCAACAAAATCGCCATTATTAGCCTGGGTGGCACCTTCGGACAGGTGAGCACGTAAAGCTTCTAACTTACTTTTTCGTTCTTCCATCGCACGTAAGGCATCACGCACAACTTCACTTGCGGAACCATAACGACCGCTGGATATTTCATTTTTTATGAACACTTCCCAATGTTCTCCCAAGCTTAAGCTAGTAGTGGCCATGAAACACCTCAAATATTCATATTTAATAAAAATGAATATAGCGTATGTGGGGAGGTAAGACAATTTTCTTAAACAACCTTGTTATGGACAAAGCTCAGCAAGCCGCCCGCATCTCAACGGGCGGTTTTTTATTCAATGCCGGATTTCATGCCCAAAATGAGGAAGAACTGCAGCATCTGGACGAGTGGCAAGCTCTTCATAGAACTGCCATTTATTTTCAGCAACTTCCTGAGCCTGGGCCAATACCTGTTCATAATAATCAGGGTCTGCATCATAGAGCACTTTATATCTTGCTTCATTCAATCGATATTCTTTTAATGGAATGCTCGGACGTAGCGTATCCAGAGAAAATGGGTTGATTCCTGAACCAATTAGTTCCGGATTATAGCGGAATAATGGCCAGTGCCCGGATTTCACCGCAAGAAGCTGCTGACGGCGACCATCATTCATATTGATGCCATGAGCAATACAATGGCTATACGCAATAATCATTGATGGACCATGATAAGCCTCAGCTTCACGCATCGCCAAAAGTGCCTGTTGCGGATCCGCACCAATAGCAATTCTGGCGACATAGACATTTTTATAAGCAATGGCCTGAAGGGCGATGTCTTTTTTGCTGGCATGTTTGCCACCGGCAGCAAACTTAGCAGCAGCACCTAATGGCGTTGATTTTGACATCTGCCCGCCAGTGTTTGAGTACACCTCTGTATCCATCACCAATACATTCACATCTGCTCCGCTTGCCAGTACATGGTCAAGACCGCCATAACCGATGTCATATGCCCAGCCATCACCACCAACAATCCAGATGGAACGCCTGATTAACTGATCAGCGACAGAAATCAAATTAAGCGCTTCATTGGTACCTATTTTTTCTAAGCACTGTTTTAGCTCTTCTACCCGCTCGATCTGAGCCTGAATATCCGACTCTGTTATTTGTTTCGCATTTAATAACAAGTCAACCAGCAAAGGAGCAAGCACATCTTTATGTTCTATCAATAACTGTTTTGCCAGTTCATGTTGTTTGGTTGCGGCTAGCCGGAAACCAAAACCAAACTCCGCATTGTCTTCAAACAGAGAGTTCGACCAGGCAGGGCCCCGTTCTGCGCTGTTTTTTGACCATGGCGTCGTTGGTAAGTTACCACCATAGATAGATGAACACCCGGTCGCATTAGCCACCATCATCCGGTCGCCAAATAACTGAGATATTAATTTCAGATACGGCGTTTCGCCACAACCTGAGCAGGCACCGGAAAACTCAAACAAAGGTTCGAGGAACTGCACCCCTCGAACGTGAGAGAAATCCACTCTGGAGCGATCGTTATATGGAATGGTTTCAAAGAACTTGAGGCTTTCTTTTTCTGTTTCCAGATAAGGCGCTTTCAGTTCCATATTGATCGCTTTTCGTGGCAACTGGCCGACATCAATGGGGTTCTGTACCGGACAGGCATCTACACAAAGTCCGCATCCGGTACAGTCTTCCGGATAAACCTGAAGGGTATAACGAGCATCAGGAAAACCTCTGGCTGTAATTCCTGCTGATTTGAACCCTTCCGGTGCTCTTTCTAACAGTGACTTATCATAGAATTTGGCCCGAATTGCCGCATGTGGACAAATCATGCTGCAGTTTCCACACTGAATACAGTCTTCGGATTCCCAGATTGGAATTCGCTGAGCTATATTACGTTTCTCCCACCGACTGGTTCCTGATGGATATGTACCGTCAATAGGCAACATAGAGACCGGAATTAAATCACCTTTACCGCGAATCATTTCTGCCGTGACAGTTTGGACAAATTCAGGCGCTTGTTCTTCTACAGTAGGTTTATTTATTACATCGGAAGAAACAGATTCCGGAATATCAACCTGATAAAGATTTGCCAAGGCCTGATCGACCGCAGCAAAGTTTTTCTGTACTAATTCAGCTCCTTTGCGGGAATAGGTTTTTTCGATCGCTTTTTTAATTTTTCCTATCGCCGTATCTTTATCCATCACACCAGACAACGCAAAAAAACATGTCTGCATTATGGTATTGATACGGCTACCCATTTCTGTTTCACGCGCCACTTTACACGCATCAATAACAAACAGCTTCATCTGCTTATCAATTAAGGTTTGCTGCATGTGTTCTGGCAGAGAACGCCAGACTTTATCTTTTGGAACAGAACTATTGAGCAGGAATGTGGCTCCAACAGCGGCTTTATCGAGCATATTGACCGTTTCGACAAAGGTCGCCTGATGACAGGCAATAAAATTCGCCGACTGGATCAGATACGGGCTGTTAATCGGATGATGCCCAAAACGCAGGTGAGATTCGGTTTTCGAACCTGATTTCTTAGAGTCATAGACAAAATACGCCTGAGCGAAATAATCAGGATCTGCTCCAATAATTTTAATGGTATTTTTATTGGCTCCGACCGTTCCGTCTGCCCCTAATCCAAAGAACAGAGCCCGGACAATTTCATTGGATTCAATATCAAAGCTGTCATCAACATTTAGATTTGAATGGGTAACATCATCAATAATACCAACCGTAAAATGCTGCTTGATGTTGTCCGACTTCATATTATCGAAAACAGCTTTCACCATTGCCGGTGTAAATTCTTTACTGGACAAACCATAACGCCCGGCAATTAGCTTAGGGATCATGGTGAACCTTTCGCTATTTTCCACCACAGCAGTCATAACATCCTGATATAACGGATCGCCATTGGCACCGGTCTCTTTGGTTCTGTCCAGTACCGTTATGGTTTTCACTGTATCAGGAATTGCATCCAACAAATGACTGGCCGATAAAGGCCGATATAAACGCACCTTAATGACACCAACTTTTTCACCCAGTGCTGTCAGGTAGTCTACGGTTTCTTTGATGGTCTCTACACCAGAGCCCATAGCAACCACAATATGCTCAGCATCTGTAGCACCAGAGTATTCCATCAGTTGGTATTGTCTTCCGGTCAGGTCAGCAAGCTGATCCATGCATGCCTGAACAATATCTGGTGTTGCTTCATAAAACGGATTGACGGTTTCCCGGGCCTGAAAATAGACATCAGGATTTTGCGCGGTACCTCGGATAAATGGATTGTCCGGCCTCAACCCCCGTTCCCGGTGCTCTCTGACTAAGCGATCTGAGATCATTTCCCTAATAACAGAATCAGGGATTAAACTGATTTTATTTACTTCGTGAGAGGTTCGGAATCCATCAAAGAAATGCACAAATGGAATACGGGACAAAAGCGTAGAAGCATGCGCAATTAAAGCCAAATCATGTGCTTCCTGCACCGAAGAAGAGGCCAGCAAGGCAAACCCGGTTCCGCGAACGGCCATGACATCCTGATGATCACCAAAGATCGATAATGCCTGAGCCGCCAGAGAGCGAGCAGCCACGTGAAACACAGTGGAAGTCAGTTCTCCGGCAATCTTATACATATTAGGCAACATTAGCATCAGCCCTTGCGATGCCGTAAATGTCGTGGTTAATGCGCCACTTTGCAATGCCCCATGAACCGTACCGGCAGCCCCACCTTCACTTTGCATTTCAGCAATTAAAGGAATATTGCCCCACAGATTAGGTTTCCCTTCTGATGCCCATTGATCGGCAAATTCAGCCATCGCCGATGACGGGGTTATCGGAAAGATTCCGCATACTTCACTGACCCGATAGGCAATATAAGCAGTTGCTTCGTTTCCGTCACAGGTGTGCATGACGGTCTGTTTATCTAGATTCATCATTCCACTCCTTATTGCGGATTAACTTCAGCTTGTACCATTTCTATGGCATGGCAGGGACACTGAGCATAACAGGCACCACAGCCGGTACACTTATCGTAATCAATCTGATATCCGTTCCCTTTACCCAGCTTAATGATTGCTCCGTTGGGACAGGCACCGTAGCAACCATCACACTCAAAACAGTTACCACAGGAGTAACAGCGCTGCGCTTCGTAATAGGCTTCTTCTTCGGTTAATCCACCAACCACTTCATCAAAACTTTCTGCCCGTATTTCCGGTGCAATCGCCGGTTGAGCTTTCTGATCAGCATCAGTCTTATACCAAAGGTGTAACTGGTCATAACTGACTAACGGTTTTTTATTCTCTTTGTGATAGGTTCTGCCATGCAGATAAGCATCAATATGAGCCGCCGCTTTTTTGCCATGCCCGACAGCGATAGTGACCGTTCTTTCACTAGGGACCATATCACCACCAGCAAACACACCAGGATATCCAGTCATCATTTGCTCATTAACCGTAACGACACCGCCTTTATCATGTTCAACCCCTGGCAGGTTTTGTGTCAGTTTAGAGTCGATATTCTGCCCGAGGGCTAAAATCAGTGAATCCGCCTCGATGGTTTCCAACTCTCCGGTCGGCATTGGATAGCCATCATCATTCAGTTCCATTCTTTCCAGAGTAAAGGTGATTTCTTCAACCTGATTAATGGTTTTCAACCAGTTAAAGATAACTCCTTCTTCCAGAGCTTCCTGACATTCAAAATCATGAGCCGGCATATGTTCGCGGTCGCGCCGATAAATAACGGTCACTTCAGCACCTTTTCTTCTCGCAGTTCGGGCTGCATCCATCGCAGTATTACCGCCGCCATAAACAATCACCCGTTTACCCAGATCTGGCGCATCCCCCATTTCATTACTGCGTAAATAGGATATGGCATCATAAGTACTATCATGATCCTCATGAGAAAGACTGACTCCCCGCCCGACATGAGCACCAATAGCAATAAATACCGCATCAAACTGACCAGATACTTTCTCAGCCAGGAGATTTTTTACCAAATGATTGAGCACGATCCGGATACCCATATTTTCCAGACGCTGGATTTCCTGTTTCAGAATATCTCTGGGCAAGCGATAGGCAGGAATGCCGAATAGCATCATTCCCCCGGCCATAGAAGCAGATTCATGTATTTCGACATCATGCCCTTTGCGCTTTAGATGATAAGCAGTCGCTAATCCGCTTGGTCCGGCACCAACAATCAGCACCCGTTTCCCTGTTGGTTTGGCTTCATAACGAACCGGCCAGTTTTTTTCTAATGCAATATCACCAAGAAAACGTTCCACGGCATGAATACTCACAGCCTGATCAACATTGGTTCGGTTACAGGCATGCTCACAAGGGTGATAACACACCCGGCCATGGACCGCAGGTAACGGATTATTCAGCACCAGTTCCTGAAAGGCTTCTTCGTAACGTTTTTCCTGAGCAAGTGACAACCATTTCTGAATATTACTTCCGGTAGGACAGGCATAATTACAGGGAGGCACTGAATTGGAATAAACCGGGAAATGGGTCAGAACCGGACCCGTGCCTTTTTTGAGAGTTAAATCCGGCGGTGGTGTCATATCTCTGGGTGGCATGCGCATGTTGATCACCTTATTTGTCAGATAAGCCTTCAACCACTTATTACTTAATAGGTAACTGACTTATTGCTGAGATTATTAGCAAATGATAGAAACATACTTAAAACTATAGACGATGATGGGGAAATAAATTTGAAGTGTTCGAAAATTATGGATGATGTGAATAATAGAAAAAAACAGGATATGACATAAGCCATATCCTGTTCATACATTTGTGAAAGTTTTAGTTACTTATTCGATTGGGTTTTCCTCAGCAAACTGAATCGCAGAGTCGTAATCCAAGAAGAAGTATTCGTAACCATCATGCTCCGTAGTAGCAGTTAACTCATCTTCAGTCTCAGCAGACATTGTGGTTACATAGCTGGCATTCTTAGAAAACGCTTTTACATAATAGACTTCATCGTCTTCTGTATCAGCAACTCCATCGTCACCGAATAAAGTTACTTCAATATAACCTTCACTGGTAACAATATATGAGCCATACTCTGAAGAACCAAGACTACCTCCTGTGTCTATATTTGTTAGAGTGAGGCTACTTCCATCAGCGGAAAACGTTAATTGGTCAAATTCCCAGCCACTATCTACCTCAATTGGATTTTCACCACCATACTGGGCCATTGAAAATACGTCGTATAGAGTTTTTCCTGCCAACCAGTCAGCCGTAAAGCTAAATGATGTGTTATAGGACCAACTTGCTGCAAGAACGATTCTATCATAGCCATAATCATCATATTCGTCACTTCCGTCCAAATCATCGTAGTCTGCCCCCATTTCAGCAGACACAGTCAAATAGCCATAATCATTATCCGGAATTTGTTCTGCATCAATAGTTAAAGTAACCGTTTTTCCATCAGTACTTACTTCTGCCGTACAGTAACTATCTATTGAAGTACCATCAACATATTCACCATCTTGCCAATAATCAGTGACACAATATTTATCGCCAGATGAAGACATACCAAATTCAATGCTATTGTTTACTTCAATCCACAGATAGTTAGTATAATTTGAAGATACATTCCCATCTGGATCCAAAGCAGCTGCTGCCAATGCATCTGGAATACTACCATTAGCGGTCACTGTGATTTGAATTTGCTCAGCATCTGATGATTCTTCTGCAGTCAAGGTAAGAAGTTCGAAGCCTGCATAAGTATCATTAGTTGAATCATTAGACGCATCCGTTACACTAGTTGGAAGTGCATCATCAACCATTGCATCTTCTAAAGCATCCAGACTGCTATATACTGTCAATTCTTCTAACTCAATACCTTCCATTAGTTCTATTGAGTAATAATTGTCACCAATACCAGTTAAAGTCAGCGTTTCGATATCATCACTACCTTCAATAACTAATTGACCATCATTGTTCACGGAATAAGATTCAGTTTCACCATCATCCTCTTCAGAATTCAGCATATTAAAAATTTGCACAGTAGGAGTATTAGAGTCTTCAAATACAAGTTTGTAGAAATCACTGGTATATAGTGTTTTCCCACTTACCATATCTAAAGAGAATGCTGTTGTAGTAGAATCTGATGAATCATCTGAATTTAACTCATCAAGATAATTTTGAGCGGTATCTGCATCATAATACATACGCCCACTACCTGTTGTTGTCGTCTCACCTTCTACATCTGTATAAGTGTAAGTCAGATAATCTTCATAGAAGCCAGTGAAAGTCACTGTTGTTGTAGAGTCATAATAGGTAAGTGTGACTGTCGGAGTTGACACATCATAGGTAACAGTTGTTGCATCAGAATACTGCCATGTTTCAGGAGATGACATACCGTCTTCAACCAGGTACATTGTTGAACTATTAGGTAATATAGTACTTAATAAATAACTTTCAGCCGCACCTTTTTCTGTTACCGGATAAAGACGCTCGGTTGCTGATGAAGTTGTCATCTCTACATAATAAAGATCATTGTCTTCGTCTCTAACATAAGTAAGTGTATATACAGTATTATCATCAGTAGTTAAAGTCGCGGTACCCTCACTATCATTAAGAGATATTGAAGCAGTACCGTCTTCGCTACCCAATTGATCCACATAAGTAACGGTGTCAACAAGCCCGTCATCCCCTTCTTCATCAGAAAAAGTGAAAGAAGCGTATATGGTGCCATCATCATCACCGACATCAAGGAATGACGAATCGAGTAAAAGTGTATTTAATATGTGCGCAGCTCTTTCTTCATCAGTTACAACGTCAATCTCATCAGTATGACTTTGCATAGCCGAAACCAGTGACTCTGCCGCATCACCAGCAAGGTCATCACCTACTATATCTATAACATTTTGAACTTGTTCCGGAGTAATTGTAATGACATTCAGACCATTTGAATTAGTCTCAATAGTACCAATGGTCTGAAGAACTGTTTGTGCATCTTCGTTTTTTTCGAAATACGTTTCACTAGTAAGTGTACTAGTATCAACTTCACTTAATGTAATGGTCTTAGTGGCATTATCACTATCAGTATAAGTAATATAGAAGGTACAAGTGTCTCCCGCTTCATAATGGAATTTACCACCTTCTTGTGTGATACCAGTTGTGGAACCACAGGTATAATTCACCCCATCGACTGTATCATCTTTGTAAACCCCTGTACTAAGACTACTACTACTGCTGCTACCATCACCACCGCCGCATCCGGCAATCGATAATGCCAATAATGACATTGCCGTACCGGAAATATATTTTATAGTTTTCATAAGAATGAATTTCTCCTGAATATTTTTTGTTCGTAAATTTAAACAGTTCATTTATCCATTCACATCCAACAAATAACATTAATAACAAATCGGATGATGTTGACGTATTCATAAATCAAATAAATGAGCTGAGTAAAATCATTCTTGAACAAACACAATGTCAGGATCTAGTTATTTTTTTGACAAAACAAAGAAAAAATAAACAAATTTGACATATGTCAAAAAAACAAAATCAAGTATTTTCCCAACAATTAGAAGCAAATTTAAGATATTTAGAGTTTTTTATAAAATTTACAACAACATTAATCATCAAAATTATATATAAGCTAAAAAAATAAGCTAAATTGTTTATATAAGGTAATAAATTTAATTATATTGATAAAAATTCACCAAATGTGATCCCACGATTCAGAACGTTTTACCAATCATTAATAATGATTATTCAGAAAATAAATACAAAAAAGGTTCAAGAAGAGAGAAAAAATGATGACTCTAGTTAGGGTATGTATCCTTCTATCTTTACTACTACAAGTTGGCTGCCAAAAAACTGATGAACATATCGCGATGGGTACTCTGGAACGGGATGTTATTACCCTGTCATCACCAATCAGTGAACAAATCCAGACCATCTATGTAACTGAAGGTGAGCAGGTAAAAGCCAATCAGCCTTTAATACAGATAAATTCAGATGATGCCAGGCTCAAAGTCCAACAGGCCCAGGCCAATTTAGATGCAGCCAAATTTGCTCTGGAAGAAAAAGAAAATGGTGCCCGTTTGGAAGACCGACAGGCCGCACAAGCCCAGTATGAAGCAGCAAAAGCAGCCGAAGAAAAAGCCCGACTGGCTTATCTGAGAACGCAAAAACTGTTTAAAACCAAAACTGTCGGCCAGGCAGAACTCGATAATACCCAGACTGACTACCAGCAAAAACGCCAGTTAACCAAACAAAGTTTAGCTCTATGGCAAGTACTACAGAATGGCACCCGCATAGAACTACTGGAACAACTTAAAGCTCAGGTCACTGCAGCGGAAAGTGCTCTAAAACAGACTCAGAAATCACTTAGCGATCTGACCATAACAGCACCTTCAGCAGGAACAGTGGTACAGCTTCCCTGGATAACCGGTAACCGAATCAATGCCAACGAACCACTGATTCGACTCGAAACCAATAGTCAGGCTTATGCTCAGGTTTACGTTCCACAAACCGCATTGAATACGCTCCATGAAGGGCAAGAAGTCAATGTCAGCATTGATGGTAGCAGCAAACAATATTCAGGTGTCGTTCGCTATATTCGTCGCCAACCAGCTTTTACTCCTTATTATGCATTAAACGAACGCGACCGTTCCCGGTTAATGTATCTGACCAAAATCGACATTCAACAGGCCGAATCGCTACCTACCGGTATGACACTGGAGGTTCATCTTCCATGACACATACCACAGACTCTGTTATTCAGACCGAGAATCTAACCCGTTGTTTCGGGGAAAATACTGCGGTTAACCAGTTAGAATTAAACATCCCTAAGGGCATCATTTATGGTTTTCTTGGCCCCAATGGCTGTGGTAAGTCCACCACCATTCGCCTGCTAACAGGACTGTTGACTCCCACCCAGGGCAGCGTGCAGGTTTTTGGTGAACCACTAAAAGGCAATGAAGAACAATTAAAAACCCGCATGGGCTATATGACTCAAAAATTTTCTTTATATGAAAACCTGACGGTGCTGGAAAATCTGCGTTTTATTGCCACGATATATGGTCTCAGTGGTACACACAGAAAACAGCGCATCAATGAACTGCTGAAATTATATGAATTAACAGGACGGGAATCCCAACTGGCTGGCTCCATGAGTGGTGGTCAGAAACAGAGGCTGGCGCTGGCTTGTGCCACATTGCATTCTCCTGAGCTTTTATTTCTGGATGAACCCACATCAGCGGTCGACCCGGAAAATCGCCGTGAATTCTGGGAACGACTCTTTGATTTATGCGATGCGGGAACCACGATTCTGGTCTCAACGCACTATATGGATGAAGCTGAACGATGTCATCAAATTGGCATCCTCGATAACGGCATCAAGCGAGCAGATGGCTCACCATTTGAATTAATGTCCAATTTAGAATCCACTATAGTAGAAATTGAAGGCCACGGACTGCGGGCATTAAAACAAAGTTTAATCCAACTTCCTGAGGTTATTTCTGCCTCACAGATCGGTAGCCGGTTACGGGTTTTAATCACAAAGTCGACTCGGGATCCGATTGCTTCGTTACAGCCATATGCACCAACAAGTTCGCTGCAAATCGTCAGACCTAGTCTGGAAGATGTGTTTGTTGCCTGTACCGGAGGTCGTCATGTGGGCCAGAATTAACGCTGTATTGTTTAAAGAATTCCGCCAACTGGCTCGCGATCGAATGACCTTTGCCATGATAGTGATGATCCCTCTGGTTCAGTTACTACTGTTTGGTTATGCGATCAACACGGATGTCCGCCATGTTCCGGCGGGAGTCGTCGACCTGTCTTCCAGTCAGATCAGCCGCACCCTGATTCAGTCTGTTAATGCTTCTCAGGCAGTTGATATCCGACAGGCATATTCCTCATTATCTCAGGCAGAGTCAGCTCTCGTTGCCGGAGAAATAAAAGCGATTTTTTATATACCATCAGATATGTATCAGCGGTTAATAAGACATCCTGCATTTAACACCAACAATAAAAACACACCACTGACCCGACCAATAGCGCAATGGATTGTCGATGGTTCGGACACACTGGTTGCCTCTACCGTACGCAGTTTGCGCGCCATGCCTCTCAGTGAATTAGCCGGAAAAGCAGTATCAACGTCAGTACCCAGTTTTGAAGTAGTACAGTATTTCAATACCGAGCAACGAACCGTCATCAATATTGTGCCGGGTTTGTTGGCCGTGATCCTGACCATGACCATGATTATGTTTACGTCTGCGGCAATTGTCCGGGAAAGAGAACATGGCAATATGGAATTACTGATCACCACACCAATCAAACCAATGGAACTCATGATAGGGAAAATCATTCCTTTTGTGCTGGTTGGACTGATTCAGGTGACGATTATTTTAATTGTCGGCCATTTTCTGTTTGGTGTACCGGTAAGAGGTGGGCTGTTTACCTTATTTGCTGCTGCGTTACTGTTTATTTTTGCCAGTCTGACATTAGGGTTGGTGATCAGTACTATCGCTAAAACTCAGCTACAGGCAATGCAGTTAACCGTATTTATTCTGTTACCCTCCATCCTGCTGTCCGGATTTATGTTTCCCTATGATGCCATGCCCGAAGCGGCGCAGTGGATTGCAGAAGCTCTCCCCGCAACACACTTTATGCGCATGGTACGCGCGATTGTGCTCAAAGGCGCTTCGCTGCTTATGCTGCAAAAGGATGTTATCTGGCTGAGTGTTTTTACCATTGTAGGGATTTGTGTGGCTTCACTGCGTTTTCATAAGCGACTGGAATAACATTCAATATCAGAAAAACGCTCTTGCCATTTCCCAACTATTTTCCAAATTGCAATGGTAAATAAAATGCCAAAATATCCATCTACAGCATAGTGCCACCCCAAATGAACAGAACCAATTACAATCACGGCAACATAAAGCCATGTAACCAAGCCAAGTTTTTTATTAAGGGAATACATGGATAAAGCAATCAGTGTGATGGTTGACACATGCACACTGGGAAATGCAGAAATACCAGCCCCAATCATAAAATGATTATTACTGTATGCATCCCAAAGTTCATTTTGCGTGGCTAATGCCCACACATTAACAAAACTATCATGCTGAATTAAAAAATCATTTTGCCCGGATAACAGGTGGAAAAGTTCTCGATAGTCATGCATAAACGGAAATAATTTCTCCGCGTATGCAGGTCCAGCTGAAGAGAACAAAATGGCCAGGATCCCACCATTTACAAACCAGGTAAGACAATTACTTAGCAGCATTTTTTGTCTGAGCTTCACATTTTTTATTGCGCACATTGAATAAATAAGAAAAAGCCAGACAACAAAAAACCAAAAGTTATAAAGGAAATTAATCACAGCGGTAGCCCACGGTGAAGAAAAAATATCGTGGGTCAGTTGCCATGGTACAAATCCCAGATTCAACCAACTATCTATCTGAGCAAAATAAGGGTCTAAATAGTAAGGAATAACTGCTGGAATTGCTGTTTTCAGGGAAGTAAAACAAGACAATACAATTGCTAAGCTTTGAGATAATAAAACAAAATTTATAATCTCCGGCCAGCTTTTCAGTAGCGATATAAATTTGATTACAAATTGCTTTAAAGGGCTGGGATGCCACTGAAACAATAAATAAAAATAAAAGCCTATCGTGTAGAGCACTGCTGTCGTGGCTAATGCAAAAGAAAAAGAAGAATTATACGCAACAAACTTAAATTCTTGTGGAACCTGAAAAATCCGAGCAATAATATAAGTCACAGCACAGATTAACACAGCCAGAATATAAACATAACGATCTCTTCTGATCGGATAAACAACTTTATCGATAATATCTCTTACCATATCGTTTTTTTCTATTGGTAACTCATGATCTTGAGACATTTACGCATGCTCCTTACAGAATTAATCATTGCTACTTAATCGCGTATCCTTCTAATTGTAGAAGCCATTGCTTGATATCGATACCTCCAGCATAACCGGTCATGTCACCTTTATTGCCGACAACTCGATGACAGGGAACGATAATCGGAATGCGGTTACGATTATTTGCCATACCAACCGCTCTGGATGCTTTCGGATTTCCAACTCTATGTGCTATCTCACCATAGCTAACCACTTCACCATAAGGAATTTCCTGTAGCGCCCGCCATACCTGACTCTGAAAGGAGGTGCCTTCTAAGTGGACAGGAACAGTAAACTGCTTTCTTTGACCAGAAAAATACTCGTTTAACTCATTAACCGTCTGGGTTAGGACAGGATGAGTATATAAACAGTCTGAGTACTCTCTTTCTTCTGACGATTGTGCATCTAAAAATACAATTTCAACCAAAGCCTCAGAATTTGCCACCAGTAAAAGTCGGCCAATCGGTGTATCTGTCATGGTTAGATATGATAAAGACATGTTTAATCCTAACGTTCGCCCTGAACCTGATACCAAATGGTACGAGTTCTCGGGCCGGTATCACATTCAATCAATAACACATTCTGCCAGGGTCCCAACATAACCCGACCATCTACGACAGGAATTGAGAAAGAATGATGTAGCATGAGTGCTCGCAAATGACTGGCACCATTATCATCATTCCAGATTTCATGGTGACGATAAGGAGTCCCATCCGCAAAATTATCACCATAAGGAACTCCAATTGCTTTGGCAAACATATGGTCCATATCATGTTCCATAATACCTGGTTCGGCTTCAGTAATAGCTAATCCGGCCACACATCCTGCAACAAAAACCATCACATAACCTTCACGAATACCACTTTCACTGACGACGGTCCGAATATGATCATCAATAATGGTTTTACTCATCCTGCCATCAAGATGGTAATCACGTTCCACTGTATAAACTGCCATAACGACTCCTTTCAAATCTGGTTTTGGCGTAAAAAATGAAGAAAATATACCGAACAATTGGGTATAAAAATTTACGCTCATACTAACGTTTTATACTATGTGAAGAATCAGGAGAGATCACAGATAATAAGCAGATAACAGGAAATTAAAGAAGAATTGCCACAGTTCCATGCCATTTCAGGGAAGAAACTTAATCAGACTCTAGCTGCTGAACTAAACAATCCAGTTGTTCCAGAGAGTGTTCAACAGACAGGGCTTCTATCCATAATGACTGACTATAAAATTCAGAACGTAACAAAAACAGTGTGTCTTCAAACCGGATTAGCCAGGAACTTAAATCGGCATCATCTTGCTTTTCTATAACCTGAGCAGATAAGAACATAACCAGACTTTCAGCAATATCAGCAAACTTATCAAAATCAAAGCCGGGATAAGTCAGTATTACCCGGCCTTCTTCACGCAGATATTCGACAACAGAAAAATCAGCCATGATAAGTCAGGTGGTCCTGAATTAAATCAAGGAACGGATCGGCATACTTATCCAGTTTTCTTTGCCCAACACCATTCACCGCCAGCATTTCCCCATAGGAAGTTGGCAGAATTTCAGCCATATCAATCAACGTCGCATCATTGAAGACAACATAAGGCGGAATGTTTTCTTCATCGGCAATCGACTTTCTCAGTTTGCGCAGTTTTGCGAACAGTTTTTTGTCGTAATGTTTGCTGGATAATTTATCAGACTTAGCCGTTCGTGCCGCAGTATCCAGACGAGGAACCGCCAGTTCCAGTTGCATTTCACCACGCAGTAATGGTCTGGCTTCTTCGGTTAGCTGCAATGTCGAATTGCGGGTAATATTCTGCTGTAACAGTCCTTTATGAACTAACTGACGAAAAATACTAACCCAGTAATCATGACTAAAATCTTTGCCAATTCCATAAGTCGAAAGCTTGTCATGTCCATTTTCGCGAATCCGGATATTTTGCATACCACGCAAAACTTCCACCACATAACCAATACCGAAACTTTGGTTGACCCGATAAACACAGGACAGCGCTTTTTGTGCCTGCTCTGTGGCATCAAATCGCTTCGGCGGATCAAGGCAAATATCGCAGTTGCCGCAAGGCTCTTTTCGATACTCACCAAAATAATTTAATAACACCTGACGACGGCAGGTCTGTGCTTCCGCAAAAGCACTCATGGCATTTAACTTATGGGTTTCCACCTGCTTTTGTGGTCCGTCTTCTTTTTCATCCAGCAGTCGTCTCAACCAGCCAATATCAGTAGGATCGTACAGCATCATTGCTTCAGCCGGTAAACCATCACGTCCTGCTCTCCCGGTTTCCTGATAATAGGATTCAATATTTCTCGGAATATCAAAGTGCACGACAAACCGGACATTGGGCTTATTGATTCCCATACCAAAAGCAACCGTTGCCACAACGATATGGATATCGTCTTTCTGAAAAGCATCCTGAACATAGGCTCTTTCATCTGCGTCCATTCCGGCATGATACGATGCGGCCCGAATGTGGTTGTTACATAGCTTTTCGGTCACCATTTCAACTTTTTTCCGGCTGCCGCAATAGATGATGCCACAGTGGCCTTTCTGCGTTTCAACAAAACGAATCACCTGAGAAATGGGCTTATGTTTTTCAACCAGTGTGTAACGAATATTCGGTCGGTCAAAACTTCCCATATAAACATGCGGCTCATGCAGGTGGAGGCGATGTTTAATATCTTCCCGCGTTGCTTCATCCGCTGTTGCGGTAAGCGCCATCACCGGAACATGACTAAAACACTGTTTCAACTTGCCTAATGCGGCATATTCCGGGCGAAAATCGTGTCCCCACTGCGAAATACAATGCGCTTCATCGACCGCAATCATCGACAGTTGCAGCTCAGATAACCGATCGATAAAGTTATCCATTAATACCCGCTCAGGAGAGACATACAACAGTTTTAACTGCCCTGCGTTAATCCGCTGATAAACATTAATCAGATCTTCCCGGGGCATCGACGAATTAATACATTCTGCAGCAACCCCATTGGCCTTGAGTTGATCGACCTGATCTTTCATCAGAGAAATAAGAGGAGAAATAACGAGCGTCAGACCAGAACGTACCAGTGCAGGGATCTGATAACACAGAGATTTGCCACCACCAGTTGGCATGATAACCACACAATCCTGATTAGAAAGTACAGCATCAATCACTTCTTGCTGACCAACACGAAACTGCTGGTAGCCAAACACAGAACGCAGTATCTCCTGCGCATCAGGAGTCGGTTCAATCATTTGTTCGGCTGTAGAAGTGCTGGTCATAAAAATAAATTCGTCAATTCTGGTGGATGAAAATTATATAACAGGCTGAGTATTGTAGTCGGTCAATATATGGATTGAAACCAAAAATAAGCACTCGGATTAACACTGATTAATACGAGCATTATGTCATCGACTCACGTTATACTGTTAAACCGATCCCATATTTTTGTACTCTCAGGAACCTAATGACTCAAGATGACCAACTGCAGGTAAAAAAAGGCGTTATATTTGCCTTTAGTGCTTATCTCTTATGGGGCTTTGCTCCAATCTATTTCAAGCAACTGACTTTAGTTGCTCCGTTTGAAATCCTTGCCCATAGAATCGTCTGGTCATTTTTACTGCTTGCCCTGTTACTTCACGTAAACCATCGCTGGAGTGCTGTCAGACAAATTTTACGTTCCGGCAAAACAACGGCATTGTTAGTGGTGACATCACTACTAGTTGGTTCTAACTGGTTACTTTATATTTGGGCCATAAGCGAGAACCACTTACTGGATGCAAGTTTAGGTTATTACATTAATCCAATTATTAATGTGGTTCTGGGGTTAGTTTTTCTGCAGGAAAGGCTCCGGAAAATGCAGTGGTTTGCGGTGACATTGGCGGTTCTGGGAGTCAGTGTTCAGTTGGTCTTATTCGGCTCAATACCTATTGTTGCCATATCCCTTGCATCGACATTTGGTTTTTATGGCCTGTTGCGTAAAAAAATCATGGTTGATGCCCAGACCGGATTATTTATTGAAACCTTAGTTCTGTTTCCTGTTGCAGCGATATATCTGTTGTGGTTTGCCGATTCACCAACCAGCCATATGACAGACAATAGCTTATGGCTTGACTTTCTGCTGTTTTCGGCAGGAATTGTTACCACGGTTCCTCTACTCTGCTTTGCTGGTGCGGCAAAAAGACTCCGCTTGTCCACTTTGGGCTTCTTTCAGTACATAGGGCCTAGTATCATGTTTTTACTGGCAACCACCCTGTATGGGGAAGCATTCAGTATCGATAAAGCCATCACATTTGCGTTTATCTGGAGTGCACTAATCATTTTCAGTCTGGATGGTCTGAAACACAGCAGATCCAAAACCATCGTCAAAGCAGTCAGCGAATAATTTCATCTGTCGTTATGTGAGTTACTATGCAAACCAGCTCACATAACGATTATTTTCTTCGGTCATACCTCTCAAATCCTCTTTAACTTATAAACAGATATATCTATTTATCCGATCGTTTTGTAAGAGATCTCTCACAAAGGAGTAAGGAAATTACCATATATTTTTCAGACAAACATACCTTAAAAACACTAACTTATTGATTTTAATAAAAACTAATAAAATTACTAATTTATAATTGTGTTGTAATCGTTTTCTTTTGATTGCGTAAAAGGGCAGATTCGATAATATGAACTCATCGGCAGGACGCTGAAACGGACATGGAAGGGAAGCTTATCGTAGCTAGGATGGTTGCGACTAAGGACGGAAATGGACAACCCTCTGGACAGGGCATGGAACAAACATCAGGATGATGTCAGGACACCACTAAGGATTAGTGATGCATGTTAACGAGGAACGTTAGCAGACCAGGATAAGGTCAAGGACACCGCTAGGATGGCGATGTAAGGATTAAGCTGACGGATTTCAGCGGACTATCATGGATTAGATGCAGGGAGCACCTCTAGTAGCCGGATTGCTGCGAGTGAGATCATAACCCCGATGAGCTTTGCTCTCGGGGTTTTTCTTTTATGTGATAACTATAATTTACAGCTACATCTTTTCTAATTTTGCATAAGCCGTCACCAGCCACTTAATCCCTTCGCCATTGAAAGCAACCTGTACCCGACTTTGTGGCCCGGTACCTTCAAAATTAATGATAGTCCCTTCACCAAACTTAGGATGCTTCACTCTGGAACCCAGACTAAACCCGGTTTCATTAAAATTCTCTTTAACCACTTTCTGGCTAAAACGTCCGGTATTAGAAGGGCGGCTAACTTTCGCTTTCATCCGAACTTCATCCAGACAGGATTCAGGTAATTCTTTAATGAATCGGGAAGGTTTATGATATTTGTCCTGACCGTATAAACGACGCATTTCCGCATACGTGATATACAGCTTCTGCATTGCCCGGGTCATACCGACATAGCACAAACGGCGTTCTTCTTCCAAACGACCGGCTTCTTCAACCGACATCTGACTCGGGAACATGCCTTCTTCGACCCCGACCATAAAGACCATCGGAAACTCTAACCCTTTCGCGCTATGCAGTGTCATAAGCTGGACCGCATCTTCAAATTCATCAGCCTGACCTTCACCTGATTCTAAAGCCGCATGGGTCAGAAATGCCGTCAGCATCGACATTTCTTCGGCTTCTTCCGGCTTTTCAAACTGACGGGTTGCCGTCACCAATTCTTCCAGGTTTTCTACGCGAGCCTTAGACTTTTCACCTTTCTCCTGCTCGTACATTGCATACAAGCCAGAGGCTTTAATAACATGATCGGTCTGGCCGTTTAATGTCATTTCACAGGTATCATCTTCCAAGGCATTAATCAGTTCAATAAAACGCCCCAGGGCATTACCGGCACGCCCGACCAAGACTTTTTCGTCAATCAAGGCCTTACCAGCCTGCCACAGAGTACATCCCCGATCACGCGCAGCAAAACGCACCGTTTCCAGTGTTTTATCACCAATACTTCTGGTTGGCGTATTAACGATGCGTTCAAAAGCAGCATCATCATTACGGTTGGCAATCAAACGTAAATAACCAAGAGAGTCTTTTACTTCTTTCCGCTCGAAGAAGCGCATCCCACCATAAATTCGGTAAGGTAAACCAGACTGCAGCAACGCTTCTTCCAGAACACGAGACTGGGCGTTATTACGATACAACAAAGCCGTATCACTCAAAGCTCCGCCTTTATCCTGCCACTCTTTAATTTTGTTCACGACAAAGCGCGCTTCATCCAGCTCGTTATAGGCAGAATAAACCGAAATAAGTTCGCCTTCCTGGCCATCCGTCCACAGGCTTTTTCCCATACGTTCGGTGTTGTTGGCAATCAGCGTATTCGATGCTTCTAAGATAGTTTTCGTTGAACGGTAGTTTTGCTCAAGACGGATGGTGTTTACTCCCGGAAACTCCTGAGTAAATTTTTCAATATTTTCGACCTTTGCACCACGCCAGCCATAAATAGACTGGTCATCATCACCAACAATCATGACATTGGTTTCTGGCCCACACATCAACCGCAGCCAGGCATACTGAATGTTGTTGGTATCCTGAAATTCATCCACCAGAATATGCTTGAAACGGGACTGGTAATGCTCGCGGATAAATTTGTTTTCCCGTAGCAGTTCCTGAACACGCAGTAAGATCTCAGCAAAATCGACTAAGCCAGCCCGATCACAGGTTTCCTGATAGGCTTTATAAATCTGAATATATGTACTGGTGATCGGGTCCTGAAAAGAATCAATATGCTGCGGACGTAAGCCTTCGTCTTTTTTCCCATTAATCCACCAGGCGACCTGACGCGCCGGCCACTGCTTTTCATCCAGATTCTGGGCTTTAATCAGACGCTTAAGTAAGCGCTGCTGATCTTCGGAATCTAAAATCTGAAAATCTTCCGGCAGTCTCGCATCCAGATAATGAGCACGCAGGATCCGGTGACAAATCCCATGGAATGTGCCGTTCCACATACCGGAAGCGCTGCCCATCATTAACTCTTCAATTCGCCCGCGCATTTCTGCTGCAGCTTTATTGGTAAACGTCACCGACATAATGGAGAACGGAGAAGCATCTTCTACTGACATTAACCAGGCAATACGATGAACCAGTACTCTAGTCTTACCACTCCCGGCTCCCGCCAGCACAAGCAGGTTCTGTAACGGTGCCGCCACAGCTTCACGTTGTTTATCATTAAGACCATCGAGGAGTAGAGAAGGATCCATCATTGCTATATCGCTTACTGGTTATTTATACATATAGCAGGAATTATAACCATAAATGGGTGGCAGATGCTCGCATTTCAGAGAATTTCTTTTTACTACGAACTAGTTATTTATGGCAGGGCTTATAGCTGATGAAAGAGAAAAGTCGACAAGCAGTGGATTATGATCCGAAGCCGATGTGTCTAACACTTCAGCCTTTTTCAGATTTAATCCCCGGTAGTAGATATGATCTAACGGTAAGCGGGCCAGAAAACGGCGACGGATATCATGCAAATAAGAGACTTCTGCCAGTCCGAGTCCGGCCATCATAGTATCGATCATATCCTGACGGGCTTTACTCCAGGTATTAAAATCTCCGGCAAAAATCATCGGCCCATCCACGTATTTTACATCCTCGATAAGAGCCTCCATCTGCTGACGATATGCTTTTAAACCAAAGGTAAAATTGATCAGATGCACATTCACTGCGGTCAATATCTGACCATTACTCAATTTGTAACGGGAGATATTCGAAGATTTTGGTAACCGGAACACCGGCTCAGGAGCCAGATAACACACAATCTCTTCAACCGGCACTTTCGCAGCCGATAACACACCGGCACTGTTATTAAAAATTGTAAAAGCGTCAGCATGATTTGCGAGCCAGTGAAAGTCTTTGATATATCGCTTAAACAGGGTTGTGAGTTTAATTTCCTGCAACAAGACTATTTGAGAATACTGACTATGCTGGGTAAGTTCTGTACGCCAGTTGCGGGAACTTTGTTTATGTAAATTCCACACCAAAACCTGCAAATGACCTTGAATGTCGATTGAATTCACTGCAGCCTCCGAACTATGGGTACCTCATCACATTCAGTATAATTCAGATACAACAAAGGGGCTTTGAATGCCCCTTTGTTTTTTTGTTAAAAGACTTTTTGCCTCTTAGGCAACAATAATACCGGAATGTCTTAGCAGAGCATCGATTTCAGGCTCACGACCACGGAAACGTTTAAACAATTCCATTGGTTCTTCACTGCCACCCATTTCCAGAATGTTATTCAGGAAGCTTTGACCGGTTTTGGTATTAAAAATACCTTCTTCTTCGAAACGAGAGAAAGCGTCTGAAGAAAGAACCTCTGCCCATAAATAGCTGTAATATCCTGCGCTATAGCCACCAGCAAAAATATGACTGAAGCTATGCGAGAAACGGTTCCATTCAAGGCTTGGTAACACGGCTACTTTGGATTTCACTTCCGCCAGAGTTTCCAGTACTTTTGGCCCTTCTTCAGGATCGTAAGTGGTATGCAGAGTAAAATCGAACAAACCAAATTCTAACTGACGCAAAATAAACATAGCTGACTGGAAGTTTTTCGCAGCCAGCATTTTATCCAGCATTTCTTTTGGCAACGCTTCACCTGTTTCATAGTGACCCGAAATGAATGCCAGAGCTTCTTCTTCCCAACACCAGTTTTCTAAGAACTGACTTGGTAATTCAACGGCATCCCAAGGCACACCATTAATACCTGAAACAGCACCGACATCAACCTGAGTCAGCATATGGTGAATACCATGACCGGTTTCGTGGAATAACGTCACGACTTCATTATGAGTAAATAACGCGGGTTTATCACCAACAGGTTTATTGAAGTTACAGGTCAGATACGCCACAGGAGTTTGTAATTCGCCTGTATCAGTAACCCGTCGGCCACGGCAGTCATCCATCCATGCACCGCCACGTTTGTGTTCGCGGGCATATAAATCGAGATAGAAACTACCACGCAGCTGTTCGTTACTATCGAAGATATCAAAGAAGCGCACTGATTCATGCCAGGTTTCAACACCCTTACGTTCTTTCACCTTCATGCCGAAAACACGATTAAGGACTTCAAACAGTCCTGAAACCACTTTTTCTTCCGGGAAGTAAGGACGTAATTCTTCATCAGAAATCTGGAACAGATGCTGTTTCTGCTTCTCGCTGTAATAAGCGATATCCCATAAATTCAGTTCTGATACACCATAAGTCGCAGAAACAAAATCCTGTAATTCCTGAACTTCCCGCTCCCCCTGAGGCTTAGCTTTCTTCGCTAAATCATTCAGAAAGGTCAGAACCTGATCCGGTGTTTCTGCCATTTTAGTTGCTAAGGATTTTTCACTGTAGCTATTGAAACCAAGCATTTTTGCGATTTCATGGCGCAGTTTCAACACTTCGTTAATGATATCGGTGTTATCCCACTTTCCAGCATTCGGACCACGATCAGAGGCACGGGTTACGTACGCTTCGTACATTTCCTTACGCAGTTCCTGATTATCACAGTAAGTCATAACCGGTAAGTAAGACGGCATTTCTAAGGTCAGTAAATAACCTGCTAAACTTTTAGATTCAGCGGTTGCTTTCGCAGCAGCAATAGCACTTTCCGGCATACCAGACAGTTCATTGACATCAGTAACATGTTTAGTCCAGCCCATAGTGGCATCTAAGACATTATTAGAGAATTTAGAACCCAGCTCAGACATACGTTTACTGATTTCGCCATAACGTTTCTGCTCAGCCAGTGGTAAACCGATACCAGACAGTTCAAAATCTCTTAGCGCATCGGTAATGGTTTTCTTTTGTGCTTGGGTCAGTTTGGCAAATTCATCACTGGCTTTAATCGCTTTATACGCTTCGAACAGCCCTTTGTGCTGACCGACCCAGGTGCCGTATTCAGAAAGCAATGGCAGGCAACTTTCATAGGCTTCACGCAACTCTTCACTATTCATAACCGAATTCAAATGGCTTACCGGTGACCAGATGCGACCTAAACGGTCATCCACTTCTTCAATTGGAGCAACCAGATTTTCCCATGTTGGTGAAGCATTTCCGTTTAAAACATCTTCGATAGTAGTTCGACAGTTATTAATCGCTTCCTCTACTGCTGGTTTAACATGCTCAGGCTTGATACTTTTAAACGGAGGTAAATCCGTAAAAGTGAGAAGTGGATTCGACATAAAATATTCCTTTTTATTTGAATATGTTGCTTCGATAAGTTTTCGAAGGACTTAAACATTAAATATAGGTTGCTTCGCCAATTTTCAATAGTCGCGTATAATTAGAAAATTCTATTTTTCTGACAGGTTACCCTAATTTTTTGGGTAAGAGAGTGTAATTTGCTGAGTTATCGTCATAGTTTTCACGCTGGCAACCATGCTGACGTTCTTAAACACATTGTTCAAAGTTTGATTTTGTCTGCCCTGCAACAAAAAGACAAACCATTTGTATATCACGACACCCATTCCGGGGTGGGTCGCTATGATTTAACTCACGAATGGTCGGAGAAAACCGGAGAATTCAAGCAGGGTATAGCAAAACTGTGGGAACAAAAACAACTGCCCAAAGATATAGCAAGCTATATCAACGCCATTAAGCAACTCAATCAAGGTGATGAACTGCGCTACTATCCTGGTTCACCAAGGGTTGCAAGAGCCCATCTGCGTCCACAAGACCGTATGGTTCTGACTGAACTGCATCCTTCCGATTATCCATTACTCGAGCAGGAATTTCAGCGTGACCGACAAGTTCAGATCTTTAAAGAAGACGGCTTTCAGCGTCTCAAGGCGAGTCTACCACCAAAAGAACGCCGCGGGCTGGTACTGATCGATCCTCCTTATGAATTAGCACACGAATATAATGATGTGGTCCGGTCCATTGCACAAAGTTACAAAAGATGGGCAACCGGTATTTACGCTATCTGGTATCCGGTAGTTAATCGTTTCGATATTGATGATATGCTAGACGGACTAAAAGGTTTAGGTATCCGGAAAATTCTACAGATAGAACTGAGCGTTTCTCCAGATACCAATGAAAGAGGAATGACGGCATCCGGCATGATCGTCATCAATCCTCCATGGAAGCTAGAATCTCAGATGACGGATTTATTACCTTTTTTACAACAGGTAATCGCACCAGTCACAGGGCATCATAAAGTGGAATGGGTTGTTCCTGAATAAAATGCCCCAAGTATAGTAGTAGGTGTAACCTAAAAATAAGTAATAAAAAGTCACTACATAATATATTGGAGAAAATAATGGCAACACATTTTGATTATCTCTGCATCGGCGGCGGTAGTGGTGGTATCGCGTCAGCAAACCGTGCAGCAATGTATGGCGCGAAAGTTGGCTTGATTGAAGCAAAAGAGTTGGGGGGTACTTGCGTTAACGTTGGTTGTGTACCGAAAAAAGTCATGTGGCATGGCGCACAGATTGCGGAAGCAATACACCTGTATGCCAAAGACTACGGATTTGACGTTGATGTCAAAAACTTTGACTGGGCGAAACTGGTTGAAAGTCGCCAGGCCTATATTGGTCGTATTCACGAGTCTTATGATCGGGTTCTCGGCAACAATAAAATTGAGGTAATCAAAGGCTTTGCAAAATTTATTGATGCAAAAACAGTAGAAGTAAATGGTGAGCACTATACGGCTGATCATATCCTTATTGCGGTAGGTGGCCAGCCAAGTATTCCTAATGTCCCTGGCGCTGAATATGGTATCGAATCCAATGGCTTCTTTGACCTCAACGAACAACCAAAACGTGTTGCGGTTGTTGGTGCCGGTTATATTGCGGTTGAAATCGCCGGTGTCCTCAATGCACTGGGTTCAGAAACTCATTTATTTGTGCGTAAAGAATCCCCTTTACGTACCTTCGATCCAATGATCATTGAAACACTAACTGAAGTGATGGCAGCAGAAGGTCCGACACTTCATACCAATTCAATTCCAAAAGAAGTGGTTAAAGAAACTGACGGGAGTCTGACTCTTCACCTTGAAAACGGTCAAAGTCAAAATGTTGACACGTTAATCTGGGCCATCGGTCGTCACCCATCCACTGAAGCGATTAACCTTCAGGCTGCAGGGGTAGAAACCAATGAGCGTGGTTACATTAAGGTCGATGAGTATCAGGAAACTAGCGTAAAAGGCATCTACTGTGTTGGTGACATCATGGAAGGTGGTATTGAATTGACGCCTGTTGCAGTAAAAGCGGGTCGCCAGCTTTCTGAACGTCTGTTTAATAATAAAACCGATGCAAAAATGGATTACACCTTAGTTCCGACGGTTGTATTCAGTCACCCACCAATTGGCACGATTGGTCTGACTGAACCGGAAGCCGTTAAGCAATATGGCGCAGAAAACGTGAAAGTATATAAATCAGGCTTTACTGCCATGTATACCGCAGTCACAGCCCATCGTCAGCCATGCCGCATGAAACTAGTATGTGCAGGACCTGACGAAAAAGTAGTTGGTCTGCATGGTATTGGCTTCACTGTTGATGAAATGATTCAGGGCTTTGGCGTTGCAATGAAGATGGGCGCAACGAAAGCTGACTTTGATTCTGTAGTAGCCATTCACCCTACAGGCTCAGAGGAATGGGTGACCATGAGGTAATCGCATATAAAATAAGAACTTTTTTATCTTATTACTTATCCATAAAAACTAAAAGGTCGAGATATCCATCTCGACCTTTTCATTGTGTAATTTACACACCCAGACAGTTTAAACGTTAAACTTCTCGATAAGCTTACGCTGTTCAAGTGCCTGTGATTGCAAGCTTTGACTGGATTCAGCGTTCTCTTCTGCGCCTCTTGCAGTTTCATCAGCAGAATCACTGATATGAACCACACTCGCACTAATATCTTTAGCCGTTGTGCTCTGCTCTTCCGTTGCCGTTGCAATCTGCATGTTCATCTCAACAATCTGACCTATCACTTCACGCATTTCAGTCAAACCAACATCAGCCTGTTCGGCAACTTCAATATTGGTTTCGTTCTGACTTACGTTAATACTGATCGTTTCAACAACAGCCTGAATTAATTTCTGCATGATTTCAATCATGTTCTGAATTTCTTCAGTTGAGTTCTTCGTTCTGCTGGCCAGATTACGAACTTCATCAGCCACAACAGCAAAACCGCGACCTTGTTCACCAGCACGAGCCGCCTCAATCGCCGCATTCAAGGCTAACAAGTTGGTTTGCTCTGCAATGTTCTGAATTGTTTCAATAATACTATCAATCTTACGACCATATTCATCCAGCTCAAGGGCTGTTTTTGACGTTTCTTCAATCTGAACAGCCTGATCACGAATGTTATCAATGGCTTGTTTGATACTCACACCAACATGATTCACTTTTTCATTGGCCTGTTCCGCCGCCATCATAGTGTCATGGGCACGTTGCGCCACTTCTGCAACAGAGCTTTCCATTTCTGTCATTGCCGATGCTGTAGATTCAAGCAAACGCCGTTGCTGACCAACCGCCTGAGTGGTGGTATCACTTATTTGGGCATTTCTATCAGCAACGTTAGTCAGTTCATCAGCAGAAATGTTGAGCGATTTAAATACGTCTCTTAAGTTCTCGACAAGACCATTTAGGTAGCCACCCAGTTCACCAAATTCATCTTTGGTCTGTTCAAACTGAACCGCAAGATCGCCCTGAGTCACTTTCAGTAACGCATCACGGAATTTTCTTAATGTCTTACGAATCCAGGATGCGATCCATAGAGGTAAAATAACCGCAATAGCCAACGCTACTGCACTCACCATAAACATCGTATTTTTAATCAGACCAAAGGTATCATTGGTATCATTCTGAGCTTGATTAACAATGTTCTGAGATTGCTCCACAAATGAGTTCACTGATTTAAGTAACCCCACAATAGTCCCCCTAGCTTCTGAAAGAATTGCATCGGTTCTATTGTTGTTTTCATAGCGTTTCAGATAAAGGGAATAAAGGCCATCCGGATCTCTGACTTCTTTCAGTAAAGGAAGCAGCATCAGACTAAACAATTTACCTTTATCAGCATCCATTGCCTTAATTTCGTTATAACGGTTGGCAATAACCTTATCCATGCCATCTAAACCAGTTTTTAACTTTTTAATATCGCCACTAACCGTGTAGTTATTAAAAGCGGTCAACACTTGTTTCACCTCACGATCCAACCCCGTCATGGTTAATGAGAAATTTTTCCCCAAATAGGTACGAGAGGAATAACGATTAAGATAGTAAGTCAATCGTCTTTGGACATTGTTTAAAGTCCGGGCTTCCAGGCTAATTTTTTCTGCAATCTGAATGTTATCTCTGCGTAGCTGAATCAATTCTCTTGCTTGAGATACATAGCTATTTCGAAGCTGCCTAATGGTCTGCAGTTCCTGAGCTAATACTGCATTATTATTGATTATGTCTGCTGGTATCGACGCCAGAGTTTGATCCGCCATGCTGCCAAATTTATCAAATTCAGCTCGGAGAGAATCAACACCACTAACACTGGAGGTACTGAAAACCGAGACCACACTACGAGACTGCTGCAAAATATCAACCTTAATGTCACTGGCTTTGGTCGAAATAGGCAGGACCTCAGAGTTAACCTGATTCAGGTCTTCCTGCACTCGTGATATGGAGACATAACTCACAATGACTAACGTTAACAACGCTAGCAATATGATGACAAAGCCTCCGATAATTCTTTGAACTAAAGACATATGTTCTATCCTCAAATTTTGCTTAATCGCTGCAAGTCGCTTTTAATTATTTTTATTCGTAAATTGTTCGAGATTTTCCCGGGTAACCAAACGGAAAGGCACCCAGGCTGTTGATTCAACAGGGATGTTATCTATCATCTTATAAGCGATATCAACTGCGGTTAGTCCCTGAGAAACAGCATCTTGCAACACAGTAACATCCAGATTTCCTTTCTCCATTTCATTTAATGCATCTTTGGTCGCATCAATACCGCCAATCAGATAGCTTTTAACATCCTTGCCGGAATCTTTTATTGCCATAATTCCACCAATTGCCATCTCATCGTTATTCGCAACCAGTATTTTAAAATCAACATTTTCTTTTAGCCATTTTTGAACAATGCTATAGCCCTGATTGCGAGCCCAGTTGCCTGATTCAATTTTCACTAACTTCATTTTCGGATACTTATCCATGATCTTTTTTTCATACTCAGTACGCAACTTAGCTGCTGGGTGATTTTTCTCCCCCATTAACAATGCAACATTACCTTCATAATTAGCTAAGCGAGCCAGTTCCTCCATCTGCATGGTGCCAGAATCTTGTTCGTTTGAACCAACATAAACGGCTTTTGCCGGGAGCTTACTTAAATCTTCTACCGGTGGAACATTAAGGAAAATCATTGGCGTTTTTTCGGCCAGTTGAACAATACGCTTGTTCTTTTCATAATTACCTGTAGTAAGAACTAAAATGGCATCGGCACCAGCTGCGATAAATTTTTGGATCTGTTCGTACTGATAATCCTCATCACCACCAGCAGAATCGATATAAACATCATCACCATGCCGATCTACTGCAGTTTCAACACTTTTAGCAATTAGATTACGAAAGTTATCTTCTTCACTGACAGATACAGCGATAAACTTGGCACATACATGAAAAGAGACCGCACTTAAGAGTAGTACTGCGGGTAAGCCTACAAGTAGGTTTCGAAAACAAAGTTTGCTAGACATAACATCTGCTCCAACAATGGATTAATAAAACGAGGGACGTTAATTATTATTATGTGACTATAATATAGACGACTGGATGCTGTTATGTTGAAGAAATCAATAATTTTGTGAAAGAATAGGCAAATACAATATTAATTATCTCAATAAGAGACATTTATACTGCTTTTATTTGTTGCATATCAAATAATTAACCACTTCAAAAAAACAATTTACAGTCGCACACACAACACATTCAGTAATGAGGTTCCTTTGAGCTGACTCGTTTTTCCACTGGTGAACAAACCAACACTATCTTTACCCCAATATGGTAAATACATCGGCCATTGTTCTTTTTTCATTAGGCCGGAATGTAATAATTTTCGCCATTGTGGCACAGTCGTCAGTTTCATACCTATTGACGCACATGTTTTTGTCGCAGCAACGTAACTCATCCGATTCCAGGGCTTATCATATTCCATGTAAAACTGGACAGAATCATGCT
The DNA here is from genome assembly GCA_963676525.2 of uncultured Vibrio sp. Lineage (GTDB taxonomy): Bacteria > Pseudomonadota > Gammaproteobacteria > Enterobacterales > Vibrionaceae > Vibrio. Next base: position 12,598 of record CAXXNB010000010.1, on the reverse strand, counting down.
CTATAAAAGGAATCACGTACTCGATTCCATCTAATGAAATCTTCTTACGAATTACGATATTATTGTTCAATGTTGGCGTAGTAGGAACGTTATGTGAGATTGGAGATTTAGTTTCTGAGTCCACAGTCTTTTGCACTGGAACGGGTTGTTTTTGATGAGTGATTCCAGAGGATTGTGGGGGCTGTTGTGGTTTATTAGCTTTTGCAACAGGCGCAGCCTGCTGCTCAGGATTCTGATGACCGAAAGCCCGAATGAAAGCCTGCTTATATTCCGGAATCTTATGGACTTCCTTAAGTTCAGACTTTACTGTCATATAATTATCATAAGGACCGATCAGACAACGATAAACATTGTTTTCCGGTTTCATCCACACATCGGTAGTAATTACATTATAAATGACTTTTGCTTTAACTAAAGAAAGAGGATTGCGGAGCACCCCACACTGGATCCAGAAAGAGTTACTATTTTTAGGCGGCAACTGTTTTCCCCACAGACCTTTACCTATCGGGCAATTTTCAGATAAAACGGGTAATGAATTTGTCGATGACTGAGTTGCATCACAAATAAAAGGCGCAGCATTCACTGATGATGCTGTGAAAATAAAGATAAGCGATGCAATTAAGCCCCACATCCTAAAAGTGATTTGAAGAATTGAAGTCACTATTAATATCCTTTAAGCATTCAATCACAAAATAACAACTTTTTGACAGTGCAAACTGTTTAGATGCAAAAATAGATCCGTAATTACCGATAATTCTTTTTTAACTTAAATTTAATAAAAAATAAACCTGACAAAGGACTATCGATGGTCAAGTTAGAAAAATTAGGTGGTTATTGATACGAATAGTATAAGATAGGAAAAGAGACAAAAAATCGTGTGGCTTCAGACAATAGATAAGAAAAAAGCCCCGGTTACATAACCGGGGCTTACAATGTGGTCGGTGAAGAGGGATTCGAACCCCCGACCCTCTGGTCCCAAACCAGATGCGCTACCAAACTGCGCTATTCACCGAATTTTGATGTGATGTGCTATCGAACAACACTAGTCACTGAATAATGGGGTGACTAACGGGGTTCGAACCCGCGACAACCGGAATCACAATCCGGGACTCTACCAACTGAGCTATAGTCACCACTAAATTTTTAACGTTACCCGAAACTATCAGGCAACCAGAATGTGGTCGGTGAAGAGGGATTCGAACCCCCGACCCTCTGGTCCCAAACCAGATGCGCTACCAAACTGCGCTATTCACCGAGATATATTTTTTGGTATGTTACGCTCTCAGAGGGTCACCCTCTGGTCCCGCTATTCTCAAAACATGCGATGCGCTACCAAATTACGCTATTCACCGAGATGTCTTTGGTTTTTACATTCTCAAAGAAAGAATGGGGTGACTAACGGGGTTCGAACCCGCGACAACCGGAATCACAATCCGGGACTCTACCAACTGAGCTATAGTCACCACTGCTTTACCGACCATTTACCTCCGGTAAATGGCACGCCCGAAAGGATTTGAACCTTCGACCTTTGGCTCCGGAGGCCAACGCTCTATCCAACTGAGCTACGGGCGCTTCATACCCTATCGGCGGAGGGGAATGATACGTATATCACCCGATTCCGTCTAGTACTTTTTACACTTTTTTTATCGTTTGGTGCGTTTTTCATCAGTTAAACACTAAAAAGAGAAACTGTGTATATTATCTATACAGATTTCCTTGCAACTTTTTCTATACACAACACTAAAAATCGTACTTTTTATCCGGAACACACATAGTAACGTGTCGTTTCGGTATTACAAGTACTAACATGTAATGTTTTGAATGATACGTTATTTCTTAAACATTGCTCTAATATTTGCAATATGAGCCTGTCCTTTCGCCATTCTCTCTTCCTGCGAAACCACTTTTTTCCTTTGTTCCCATTCAACATCATCATAGGGAAGTTCATCGAGAAAACGACTTTGTTCCGGTTTTATCAATTCACCGTATTGGCGCCGCTCTTTGCACATGGTAAACGTCAGTTCACGTTGCGCCCGGGTGATACCAACGTACATCAGCCGTCGCTCTTCTTCGACATTGTCTTCATCAACACTCGTTTGATGCGGCAGAATACCTTCTTCGGTACCGACTAAATACACATAAGGGAATTCCAGACCTTTTGCTGCATGCAATGTCATTAACTGAACGGCATCAGTATCTTCGTCTTCACCCCGTTCCATCATATCGCGCAATGTCAGACGCTGAACAACTTCTTTAAGCGTCTTTTCTTCCTGATCGTAATTATCGCCTTCCAAATCAGCGACAATCCATGAATACAGATCAGAGACGTTTTTCATGCGCATCTCTGCGGCTTTAGGACTGGAAGATGTTTCATACAGCCAGTCTTCATAATGAATATCGCGCACCAGAGAACGGACCGCTTCAACGGTATCACCTCTTTCTGAGTTATCAGAAATCTTAACTATCCATTGAGTAAAGCGACGTAAGTTATCCAGACCCCGCCCGGATAAATGCTGTTCCAAGCCCATTTCAAAACTGGCTTCAAACAGACTTTTACCCCGCATATTGGCGTAGTTGCCCAGTTTTTCTAATGTTGCAGGCCCGATCTCACGACGAGGTGTATTCACAATTCTTAAAAACGCATTGTCATCATCAGGGTTAACCAGTACCCGAAGATAGGCCATAACATCTTTGATTTCTGCCCGGGCAAAAAACGAAGTTCCCCCAGAAAGTTTGTAGGGAATACGGTTCTGCATCAGCAATTTTTCAATTAACCGCGACTGATGGTTGCCCCGATACAACACGGCATAATCTTTATAATCGGTACGGTTTAAGAATTTATGAGCTATTATTTCCCCGGCAACCCGTTCAGCTTCATGATCTTCATTATTTGCCAGAATAACTTTGAGCTTTTCACCTTCCGGCAATTCCGAATGCAGTGCTTTTTCATAAATATGCGGATTATTGGCAATAAGGATATTGGCCGCACGAAGAATACGACTGGTTGAACGGTAATTCTGCTCCAGTTTTATTACTTTTAAATTAGGGAAGTCTTTCCCAAGTAAAACCAGATTCTGAGGGTTAGCACCACGCCACGAATAGATAGACTGGTCATCATCACCAACCACAGTAAAGCGGGCTCGTTCGCCGACCAGTAACTTAACCAGTTCATACTGACTGGTATTGGTATCCTGATATTCATCGACTAATAAATAACGAATTTTGTTTTGCCAACGCTGAAGTATGTCCGGATACTGCTTAAACAAAAAGACCGGCATCAGAATTAAGTCATCAAAATCCAGAGCGTTATAAGCGCGCATCTGATTCTGATAAAGTTCATAACAGAAAGCAAACAGCAGTTGTTGTTCACCTTTTGCCATAGCTTTCGCCTGATCGGGTGACAACAGGTCATTTTTCCAGTTAGAAATCGTATGTAACAGCTGACTCAGCAATTCTTTGTCACCATCCAATTGCTTTTCAGTTAACTCTTTCAGTAATGCCATCTGGTCCTGATCATCGAATAAAGAAAAGCCAGCCTTTAAATTGAGTGACTTATACTCGCGACGAATGATATTCAGGCCCAAGGTATGAAAGGTAGAAACGATTAATCCTCTGGTTTCACTTTTACCCAAAGTCTGGGAAACTCGTTCTTTCATTTCTCTGGCAGCTTTATTGGTAAACGTAACCGCAGCAATATTGTGTGCTTTATAGCCACATACCTGAACTAAATAAGCAATTTTATTGGTAATTACCCGCGTTTTTCCCGAACCGGCACCAGCTAATACCAGGCAAGGTCCAGAAACATACTTTACTGCTTCATTCTGTCTAGGGTTCAATCTCATCGTATTTATTAACTTTTACATACATTGGCCAAAACCTGCACATAATAATACCTGGGCTAGGAGATTGCCATGAAACTCTGATCCACTCCCCATTAATTGTTCCTTCTCATTGTAATTTATTCGATGTTGAACAAAAATGAATGAACGTTCATTCATTTTTGTTGAGCTATGGATAATACAAAAACAGATAAATATGACCAGATTTTAAGTGCTGCAGAAAAAATGCTTGCTGAAACGGGTTTTCAGGGGCTTTCAATGCAAAAGCTGGCAAAAGAAGCCGGAGTCGCTGCCGGAACCATTTACCGATATTTTTCCGATAAAGAAGATTTACTGGAAAAGCTTCGTCACCGGGTCGTACAGGGAATAGCTGATGCAGTTCAAGCCAATGTTCATGATGATATGTCCCTTAAAAAAAGATTCACCACGATGTGGCTCAATATATGGACGTTAGCCAATACGAACACAGTGCAGTTAGCTAATCAGGTTCAGTACGATGCTCTACCAACCAAAGCAGGTAAACGGGTATGGGAATGGGACGACGAAAGAAAACTTTTTACTAAAGTAGAAACTCTGTTTGAACAGGGAAAACAAGAACAATTATTTAAGCAACTGGATAACAAAATACTGGTCGCGTTAAGTTTTGAAACGGTTATCAGCTTAGCCCGTAAACAGGCTTTAGGAATCCACACCTTAACAGAGCAGGAAATAAATGCAGCCATTGAGGCATGCTGGGATGCCATCATCGACCATTCATCAAAATCATGACAACTAGATGATAAACAAAAGCCTGAAACAAAAAACGACCTGGAAATAGATCTGGAGTATTGTGGTTATGAAAAAGTGGATTGCGGTTATGCTGCTCATCTCTATAGCATTATTCGGAAGTGTCATTGGCTATAATCTGTTTAAGCAAAAAATGATTGCTCAGTATTTAGCAAATCAGCCAGAGCCTTCATATCCAATCACTGTAGAGACTGTGCTCCTGCAAAACTGGACACCAACCATTCAGGCTATTGGTTTTATTGAACCATATCAAGGGGTCATGTTAACCACAGAGACCAATGGTGTCATAAAAAGTATCGACTTTAAATCCGGCATTGAAGCGAACAAAGGTCAGGTACTACTCACGTTAGACTCCGAAGTTGAGAAAGCCAATTTAAGAAGTGCCGAAGTACGCCTCCCAGCAGCAAAAGCTAAATACCAACGTTATAAAGATCTCTATGCAAGGCGTTCTCTGTCAAAAGAGGCCTATGATGAAGCTGAAGCCGCTTACTTTTCTCTTGCTGCGGATATAGACAGTCTAAAGGCACAAATCGACAGAAGAGTCATTAAAGCACCTTTTTCCGGTACCGTTGGTATTAGAAATGTTTACCTGGGACAATATCTGAAGTCGGGTAATGACATTGTCCGAATTGAAGATACTAATGTCATGCGTCTTAAATTTACCGTTCCTCAAACCAATATATCAAAGCTTTTTTTAACACAAAAAATTGAAATTAATGTAGATGCCTATCCTGAGAAAGTTTTTTCAGGTTCGGTAACTGCGATTGAACCAGTAGTCAGTACTCAGAGTGGTTTAGTTCAGGTAGAAGCCGACATACCCAATTCCGACGGTTTGCTGCGCAGCGGTATGTTTGCCAAAGCCAGTCTATTACTCCCCACCCAACCAGATCAAATTATCATTTCTCAAACAGCCATTACATATACTTTGTACGGTGACAGTGTTTATGTACTCACCGGAACTGAAAATGAAAAACGTGTCAAACAGGTTTTGATTAAAGTGGGTGAACGGAAAAACAATACGGTTCAAATTTTAGACGGGCTTAAAGCGAATGATGTCATTGTTACCTCGGGACAAGTGAGATTAAGTAACAACGCTAAAGTACATATAGTTCAAAGTGATGCCCCAGAACCACTAACTGAAATTCCTATGCTGTGATCGGGAGGACCTATGCGCTTCACTGATATTTTCATTAAAAGACCTGTCCTCGCTGCTTCGATTAGCTTTTTGATAGCTTTATTAGGGTTTCAGGCCGTCTTTAAACTTGCAGTTCGTGAATATCCGGAGATGACCAACACGGAAGTCAGAGTAACCACCAATTATTATGGTGCCAGTGCTGATCTTATCGAAGGGTTTATCACACAACCTCTCGAACAGGCGATAGCCCAGGCAGATAATATTGATTTCATGACCTCAGAATCGGTATTAGGCAGCTCCACTATCACAATCAAAATGAAGCTCAATACCGATTCCAACGCAGCATTGGCGGATATTCTGGCAAAAACGAATTCAGTTCGTTCTCAACTGCCTAAAGAAGCCGATGACCCCAGTGTTTCGATGTCAACAGGTGCAACTACCGCTGTTTTATATCTTGGCTTTACCAGTGATGAATTGAATTCCAGTCAGATTACCGACTATCTGCAACGCGTCATCAACCCTCAATTATTTACCGTTTCCGGAGTATCAAAAGTAAATTTGTATGGCGGTGTCAAATATGCACTTCGGGTATGGTTAAACCCATACCAAATGGCGTCACTCAACCTGACCGCAACAGATGTCATGAATATACTTAGCGCCAATAACTATCAGTCTGCAACAGGACAGGCTACCGGAGAACTTGTTCTGTATAACGGCAATGCTCAAACGCAGGTAAACTCGGTTGATGACCTGAAAAAACTGGTGGTTACTCAGAAAGATGGACAAATTGTTCGTCTGGAAAATATTGCAAAAATCACGTTAGCTAAAAGTCATGATGCCTTCCGGGCTTCAGCAAATGGTAAGGAAGCTGTTGTGGTGGCAATCAATGCTGCACCTAGTGCAAATCCCATTGATATTGCGAAAAATGTACGTAAGTTACTTCCGAGATTAAGTGTGAATTTACCTGCCAATATCAAGATGCAGATGCTGTACGATTCAACCATTGCCATAAATGAATCAATCCACGAGGTCATAAAAACTATTGGTGAAGCAGCATTAATCGTACTTGTGGTTATAACTTTATTCGTCGGCTCTATCCGTGCTGTGCTCATCCCGATCATCACCATTCCGTTATCCCTTATCGGGGTCGCTTTAATCATGCAGGCATTCGGATTTTCGTGGAATTTAATGACTCTGCTATCAATGGTGCTTGCTATCGGTCTGGTTGTTGATGACGCCATCATTGTACTGGAAAATGCAGACCGGCACCTGAAACAGGGAGAAAGCCCATTTCGGGCAGCAATCATTGGAACGAGAGAAATCGCCAGTCCGGTCATAGCCACTACTCTTACTTTGATCGCCGTATATTCTCCGATGGCATTAACCACCGGTATTACCGGATCTTTATTCAAAGAATTTGCTCTGACTCTGGCAGGGTCTGTGGTTGTTTCCAGTATTGTGGCTCTGACTCTTTCTCCAATGATGTGCTCAAAAATTTTAAAAGAGCAGACCAACCCAACACAATTCGAATTAGTCGTACATCGTGTCCTCGATAAAATAACCAATCACTACCAGACAATCTTAGGAATGTTCATGCATAGGCGTCCGGTTATTTTAGCTTTTGCAATTATTGTCTTTGCCAGTCTGCCCATACTTTTCCGGTTTATTCCCAGTGAACTGGCACCGGCTGAGGATAAAGGGGTTGTCATGCTGATGGCTAACGGACCTTCTAATGCCAACTTAGATTATCTGCAAAAGTCGATGGATGAAGTGAATCAGGTTCTGTCCGATCAACCAGAAGTACAGATGTCTCTGGTTTTTACCGGTGTACCTAAATCTAATCAGGCACTGGGAATTTCAGTTCTGGCTCCCTGGAGCCAACGGGAATCAAGCCAGAAAGAGATAACTAAACGAGTCCAAAAGCTGGTTAAAGATATACCCACAATGTCTATTTCTGCCTTTGAACTACCAGAGCTACCAGGGGCGGGATCCGGGTTACCAATTCAGATGGTTATCACTACACCAAACAGCTTCGAAAATTTGTTTTCTTTATCATCTGAAATTCTGGAAAAAATTAAAAATAATCCAATATTTTCTTACTCAACGCTGGATTTAAATTTTGATTCAGCAACCATGCACATTAATATCGACAAAGATAAAGCCGGTGCATACGGAGTATCGATGCAAGATATTGGCCTGACATTGTCCACTATGCTTGCTGATGGATACGTAAACCGAATTGATTTAGGCGGTCGCTCTTATGAAGTTATTCCTCAGGTTGAGCGAAAATACCGACTCAATCCAGAATCGCTCAATCAATATTATGTAAGAGCGGCTGATGGTAACACCATTCCACTGGGTTCACTTATCCAGATAAAAGTTAGTGCCGAACCACGTTCTCTGCCCCATTTCAACCAACTGAATTCAGCAACAATTGGCGCTGTTCCTGCACCGGGAACCGCTATGGGAGAGGCAATAAACTGGCTGAACACTATAACCAACAAAATATTACCGACAGGCTATCAGCACGACTATATGGGAGAGTCCCGTCAGTTTGTCTCCGAAGGACATGCCTTATACAGTACTTTTGCTCTCGCATTGGCAATTATCTTTCTGGTATTAGCGATTCAGTTTGAGTCATTGCGAGATTCCGTGGTGATTATGCTATCTGTTCCGCTTGCTATCTGTGGTGCACTGATTGTTCTCGCCTGGGGGGCCGCCTCGATGAACATCTACTCACAAGTAGGCCTGATTACTCTTATCGGTCTGATAACAAAACACGGCATACTGATATGTGAAGTGGCTAAAGAGCAACAATTAAATCATCAACTCAACCGAATTGACGCAGTAATGGAAGCAACTAAAATTCGTCTTCGCCCAATATTGATGACCACAGCCTCAACAATAGCAGGTCTCATTCCTCTGATGTATGCCACAGGGGCTGGTGCGGAACAGCGCTTTAGTATCGGTATAGTTATTGTTGCCGGGTTAGCCATTGGTACGCTGTTTACTTTGTTTGTTCTACCTATCATCTATACTTACCTGGCAGAGAAACATAAACCTCTACCAGTCTTTATAGAAAACGAGAACAAACAACACCATTAGTATTTATCAGGCTCGCTCATTGACATAATTTCGGTATAAAATAAGCGTAAAGATACCGGGAGTAATAGTTACTATGTTTGATCCAAAGAAAATAGAGCAGATTGCCAAACAGATTCATGAATCAATGCCACAACCTGTAAAAGATTTAAGTAGTGACGTTGAACAGAAAGTTCGTCAGGTTATTCAGGGACAATTAAATAAACTAGATGTTGTGAGCCGTGAAGAATTTGACGTTCAGACACAAGTGCTACTAAGAACACGCGAAAAACTCACTCAGATGGAACAAAAACTGGCCGAAATAGAAAGTAAGCTGGAAAATAAATCAGACGAGTAAATAATTAAAACAGATGAATAAATAAAGGCTTGGTAAACCAAGCCTTTATTATTTCTTACCCTGAGACAACTAGATAAAATTAGTCACCAACAGCGATACGTTTCATGTCTTTCATATAGCCACGAAGTTCTTCACCGATTAATTCAACCGGGTGAGTACGTAGAACGTGGTTAATTTCAATCAGACGAGAGTTATCAACCTGATTAGATGTTTCACCTAAACCTTTACCGATAACATCTGCGCCAACTTTATCCATGAATTTTTCACGAAGTAGAGGCACTGCAACATTCGCGAACAGGTAGTTACCATATTCAGCAGTATCAGAAATTACGATGTTCATTTCGTACAGACGCTTACGAGCAATTGTATTAGCAATTAGTGGTAATTCGTGTAGTGATTCGTAGTAAGCAGACTCATCGATGATACCAGATTCAGTCATAGCTTCGAATGCAAGTTCAATCCCGGCACGAACCATAGCGATCATCAGAATACCGTTATCAAAATATTCTTGTTCAGAAATTTTAACGTCTGTTTCTGGGTAGTTTTCAAATGCAGTTTCGCCAGTTTCTTTACGCCATTTTAGCAGGTTAACATCGTCGTTATCCCAGTCAGCCATCATAGTGCTTGAGAACTCACCAGAAATGATGTCATCCATGTGTTTGTAGTAAAGAGGAGCCATCAGTTCTTTTAGCTCTTCAGCTAGTTCGAAAGCTTTAACTTTTGCAGGGTTAGACAGACGGTCCATCATATGAGTGATACCGCCAAATTTCAGAGCTTCAGTGATAGTTTCCCAACCGTATTGAAGAAGTTTACCGGCATAACCTGCGTCAACACCTTCAGCAATCATTTTTTCGTAACATACGATAGAGCCAGCTTGTAACATACCACAAAGGATAGTTTGTTCGCCCATAAGGTCAGATTTAACTTCTGCTACGAAAGATGACTGTAGACACCCTGCACGGTGACCACCTGTTGCAGCAGCCCATGCTTTAGCGATTTCAAGACCATCACCATTTGGATCATTTTCCGGGTGTACAGCAACCAAAGTAGGAACACCAAAGCCACGTTTGTATTCTTCACGAACTTCTGTTCCCGGACATTTTGGAGCAACCATTACAACTGTGATGTCTTTACGGATCTGCATACCCACTTCAACGATGTTGAAAGCGTGAGAGTAACCAAGTGCCGCATCTTTTTTCATTAGAGGCATTACAGTTTCAACAACGTTTGAGTGTTGTTTGTCTGGAGTAAGGTTAACAACCAAATCCGCCTGTGGAATTAAATCTTCATAACTACCAACAACAAAACCGTTGTCTTTTGCATTTTTAAATGATTTACGCTGTTCATCAATTGCAGACTGACGAAGAGCATAAGAGATATCTAAGCCTGAATCACGCATATTCAGACCTTGGTTTAAACCTTGAGCACCACAACCAACGATGACAATTTTTTTACCTTTCAGATATTCTGCTTCGTTAGCAAATTCAGAAGGATCCATAAAACGACACTGGCGTAACTGACCAATTTGTTGACGTAGGTTTAGTGTATTGAAGTAATTGCCCATGAGGAGATGCTCCTTTAAATTATTTATCCGTCATGCCGATGCTGTTCACATCGAATGAGCTCATACTAAACCAGACATTTAGTTGCGGAAAGTGATATATTCACAACTAAGTATTGCGTTTTTTGCAACATAAAGAGTCCGGCAATGAATATTAAAACTCTCCAGCTATTTGAACATCTGAGTAATAGCAAAAATTTCAGTAAAACGGCCACAGCCATGCATATGAGCCCGTCAGCATTAAGCCGTCAAATTCAAAAGTTAGAAGAGGAAGTTGGTCAGCAGTTATTTATTCGGGATAACCGTCGTGTAGAGCTTACAGCCTCAGGAACAAAACTGATTCCGGTTGCCATGAAGATGATAAGTGAGTGGGATCACTACCTATCGGACATACAAGATGAAGGCAGTATGCTACGTGGGGAAATAAGGTTATTTTGTTCGGTCACAGCCAGTTATAGTCACTTACCAGAACTGTTATCAACGTTTCGCTCTCACTATCCATTTATCGAATTTAAGCTCTTAACCGGCGATCCAGCCCTGGCGATTAATAAAGTTCTGAATAACGAAGCTGACATTGCTATTTCAGCACTACCAGAATCTCTCCCATCACGAGTAGTCTTCCAGACCATCAGTGAACTACCTTTGTCAGTCATCGCCCCGGTTGGCATTGCAAGCTTTAGTGAAGAACTCAGAAAAGAAGAGCCAGACTGGTCTCACATTCCATTTATTATTCCGGAATCCGGTACCGCTCGTGAAAGAGCCAATGCCTGGTTTAAAAAGATGAAGTTTAAACCGAATATCTATGCGCAAATTTCCGGACATGAAGCCATTGTCAGCATGGTAGCACTAGGATATGGAATTGGTGTTGCTCCGGATGTTGTTATCAACAACAGTCCGGTCAGAGAAAAAATCCAACGACTGCCTGAAAGTGAACTGATGAAACCATTTAAACTGGGAATTTGTTGTAAGCGCTCTCAGTTGGAAGGCCCCATAGTCAAAGCGCTGTGGAAGGTAGTCACGGCACAAAAAAGTATTGTCAGGTAAAGCAGACAGAAGGGCTGAATAATAAAATTTTCCCTTCTGTCATAAGTAATTATAGAGCGCTTTTCGAATCATTCACTTTAAATGCAAGTGATACGGCAAGAGTCTGAACTAAACACATTGAAGCAGCCTGAGATCGAAAACCATCCACTTCAGCTTCTTTGACATAAAAACAAACATCACTCATTGAAGCCAATGGACTAATTTGGCTGTCAGTGATAATCAACTGTTTCGCACCAACACGTGAAGCAGCTTCGGTCGCCATAATGGCTTCTTTTGTATATGGGGTAAAACTAATCGCAACCAGAACATCATCAGAATCAATCATATTAACCTGTTCTTTAAACATCCCCCCCATGCCATCAACAAGAAAAACTCGATTATTCAGATGTCGTAAAGCATAAGCTAAATAGGATGCCACACTAAAAGAACGCCCCAAACCAACAATATGAATCGCTCTGGCATTGGCAAGTAAATCAACAGATTTAGCTAAATCTTCGGGAAGAACCTGTGTAGCCAAGTTAAACATTGCCTGAGAATTTGCTCGGGAGAATTCATTTAAAATGCTACTTGGCTGATCAGCGGGCTCAATATCATCATCCAGCTCTTTAAGCAATCTGACCCTATCAGTATAACTGGTTGTTTCTTCAAGTAGGTTTTTACGAAACAATTGCTTCATTTCATTAAAACCACTATAACCAAACGCATTAGCAAAACGAATCAGTGTTGATGGTGGAACACCTGCATTATCAGCAATAACTGCTACGGTATCAAAAGCCGTACTTTGGGCATTATCC
>CAXXNB010000009.1:0-1107229 GCA_963676525.2 uncultured Vibrio sp. | reverse complement strand
GCTCCTTCTGACCAAGCACAGTTGGGGCTTTTGTGATTATTTCTGTCCCGCCAGCCAATTCGTAGTGCATTCTTAGCATCACAGCGGATTAACTTTGCTGCAACAGTAAATAACAACCAGCTTAATCTGGCGGGAATATAATTGGCAGCATCATCCAGTCTGGCAGAAAAATAGCCCAGTTCAGCATATTGTTTATTTTTGTATCCAACCATGGAATCGAGAGTATTAATCGCCTTATATGCCATAGCCAGAGGCACACCGCCAATAAACAGATAGAATAAAGGAGCAATAACACCATCCACGGTATTTTCAGCCACGGTTTCAATCACAGCTTTAGTGATCTGTTTTTCACTCAACTGTGATGTGTCTCTGCCAACGATATAAGAGAGCTGTTTTCGGCTTTCGGTTAAGCTACCAGAACATAAAGCCTTATAAACCTGTTTTGCACAATCACTCAGACAACGCGTCGCCAGCACCGTATAAGCCAGCCATAACTCCAGAACCATTCCAAAGCCAAAGTGCAAACTAAAGGCAAATTTGATAACCAAAAAAGTGACACTGTAACTACCAACAACAATGGTCAGCCATAAAATCAAACCCGCGAGATATAAATCTTTGGCCTTCGAGAACCATTCCCGCAAATGCTTCTCCATAAAACTGATGGAATTACCAATCCAACGGATTGGATGTGGCCAGTTCTGCGGATCACCTAAAAGAAGATCGACAATAAATGCCAGTACGATAACGACAATACTCATTTACTATTCAGCCTTGCTGCTTCGAACCAGTTCAGAATCAATTCAGGATTTTGTGCAAAATGGATATGCAGGTAACTGGCAAAGGTATTTTTTAACTGATAACCACCATCCCAGCGGCTTAGTTCTTTTCCATCTCTTTCTTTGGTAAAAGTTAAAACGGGCTCAAGTGTTGTTTCAAAATCAGAGTAATGGAATTCGTGTCCACGAATTGAGCTTCCCTGTTTCGCCAGCAAGGTATCTGTTCTGGCCTGCGCGGAGCAATAACCAAACCGCTTAAGAGACTTGGTCATATGACTATGGCCGGGGAAGATACCTGTCATTTCATGAATACTATCCTGCTGATCTTTTATCGATTCGCCCAGATACATCAAACCACCACACTCGGCAAAAATCGCCGTGCCGTTTTCATGAGCATCTTTTATTTCTGCCAATAAACCCTTATTTTGGGCTAACTCGGCAGCGTAAAGTTCAGGATACCCACCGCCAAGATAAATCAGGTCAGCTTCAGGTAGATGTTTATCTTTTAACGGACTGAAAGGGATAATTTCAACACCGGTCGCTTGTAGAAATTCAAGATTATCTTCGTAATAAAAGTTAAAGGCTTCGTCCTGAGCTAAAGCAAGCTTTAAGCCTTTCCCCTGTCCTTCAAGAATGTGTGGAACATGTTGCCTGTTGGAATCGGAAGATTTTAAGGTAGCAATATCCAGCAACTTATCGATATCAATATACTTTTCTACAGCATCAGCCAGCAGCTCCCACTTTTCACTAAATTGGTCCTGCTCCTGAGCAGTAACCAGACCTAGGTGGCGGGATGGTAGTTCTATATCAGGAAGTTTAGGCAATCGTCCGAGAACTGGAATTTGGCAGTATTTTTCAATGGCATTTTTGATTAGTTCAAAATGCCCGTCAGTCGTCACATTATTAAGCAACACACCAGCAATATTGAGCTCAGGATCCATAGCCTGAAAGCCCAAAACGGTAGCCGCTGCAGAAGTGGAAACAGCTCGACCGTCTAATGTCAGAATGACCGGACACTCCAACGCCTTCGCCATACCGGCACTACTGCAGTAAAAAGGATCCGTTCCGTAGCCATCATACAGCCCCATTACGCCTTCTATCACACAGATATCAGCATTCGAAGCATGATGATAAAAGGAATCAAAGAGTTGTTTTTCAGGAACCATGAAAGCATCTAAGTTGCGGGATTTTACTCCGCATACATGAGTATGCCAGGAGGTATCGATATAGTCAGGACCGACTTTAAATGGCTGAACACGTAAGCCTTTTCTACTCAGGGCTTTCAGAATACCAAGCGTCATTGTGGTTTTGCCACTACCGCTGTTTGTTCCGCCAATTAACAATGCTTTCATACTGATTTACTTTCTCTTTGTTTGAATTATTCGAGAAAAATGAATGGAAAGCACAACTTACCCGCCGATGGAGTCGGAAAGTAAAGCTTCCCAACAATTTCCCTCCGAAATAGCTGGTTATTATATGTGATGCGTCTTCTGGCTTAGCGTCAACCTTACCTGCACCTTCCCGTTACTATTTAAGTTAGTATTTCAGCTAATAACAGTGGCTTTGCAGGTTCGTCAGCAATACAGCAGCGGGGGCTGCGGAGGATTCTAACCTCTCTTCCGTACGGGATTACCGTATCATCAACATAAATTAGTTGTTCTGCACCGGACAATAACATAGGCTTAACGCCTGATAAATATCTTAATTGAGTATTATTTCAAAAGGATGCTTTTATGTTCAAAAGTGGACAACATGGGGGAAATACCCGCCAGATTGCTGAACAATACGGTAAAGATGAAAAAGACATTATCGATTTCAGTGCCAATATTAACCCCCTTGGTATCCCACAGAATGTTAAGCAAGTAATTATTGATAATCTCACCTCAGCAGAACACTATCCGGATATTGATTACAGCCGATTATATCAATCCATCTCATTACACAGTCATCAACCACAAGAAAACATCATTGTTGGTAATGGCGCTACAGAATTAATTTATGAATGGGTGCAAGCAATCAATCCTAAAAATGCCTTGCTGGTCGAACCGAGTTTTGGTGAATATCGCCGTGCACTGGCACAAACGCAATGTGATATTGCTACCCATATATTAAAAGAAGAAAACGACTTTAAAGTTGACCCGACATTGCTCAAGTCGTTAACTGATGATCTGGATTGCCTGTTTCTTTGCACTCCGAATAACCCGACAGGACAGCTGATTGAAAAAGAATTGATGACGGAGGTTATTGATACCTGTGAAGAGAAAAAAATTCATTTAATGATTGATGAATCCTTTATGGAATTTGTCTTCAACCCGGTATCCATTGATAGTTTTCTGAAATCACATCCTTGCATCAGTATCCTGAGATCGTTAACCAAATTTTTTGCCATTCCGGGACTACGTCTTGGATATCTTATCTCTGGTAATACTCAATTAATCAAGTCAATGCGAACCATGCAGCGCCCCTGGACAATTAATACATTTGCAGCATTAGCGGGCGAAAATTTGTTTTCGGATACTAGCTATCAGGAACAGACCAAAAACTGGCTTAAGAGAGAGCATACTTTCCTATTCGAAAACCTGAACAAAATGCCTAAATTAGAAGTCTGGCGTTCAAAAGCTAATTATCTGTTCTTTAAACTCGTCGATTCAGATATCAATCTACAGGCAGAACTTCTTAAACATAATATTCTGATCCGCAGCTGCGCAAACTATATTGGTTTAAGTGACCAATTTTATCGTGTTGCGATAAAATCATCAGATAATAACCAACGCTTAGTGACAGCATTAGAGCAGATACTCGGTTAACTTATGGCAGAAGCAAAATGTCCGGGAACCTGTGGTGAATTACTGCAGGGATGGATTTCAGGAAGCGAAAAACTCATTTCCTGTCCGATCAATATGTACAGTCGTATTTCAATTGAAGAGGGAATACAGCAAAAACCTGTTATGCCGCTTATTGAACAGGCAACATCTCTGACACTAAGTTATTTGGGAATCGATAAAGATTATCGCCGTGCACTAAATATTGAACATTCATCCGATCTACCGATTGGCAAAGGCTACGCAAGCAGTACCGCCGATATTAGTGCCACGATTGTCGCACTGAGCCGACATTTAAACATGGCGGTCACCCAGGAGTTCGTTGCTAAACTTGCATCGTCATTAGAACCCAGTGACAGTGTTATGCTGCAGGGGCTGGCTCTGATCGACCATAACACAGGTGATATCGCAAAATCGTATCCCTTATCCTGCTCTCCTTCTGTCCTGATCCTAGAGCCGACAAACACTGTATTGACTCGTGATTTTCATGAATTAGAACGAAAAAAAACGCTTCTGGAATCTGAACATAATTTAAATTCCGCACTTACACTTTTCGAACAAGGAATCTCTGCCTGCGACACTCAATTAATAGGAAAAGCATCTACTATCAGCGCAACCGAACATCATAAATCCATTGAAATACCTTATTTTTCACAAATACTAAACAGTGTTGAACATCATGATGTATATGGTCTGTGTATTGCTCACAGCGGCAGTATTATCGGGCTTCTGTATGATGAATCCCGACACGATATCGAACGACTTGTATCTGACCTAAAAAGAAAAAAAGTGCTCGAAACCTACAATACTCAACGCCAGGTAAAAATGATTTCCGGTGGAGTAATGGAATAAGCCGTCATTTTGTCTACACTAAGAATGTAGCACAACGGTTTTGTTTTACGCAGTGAAAAGGAGACTCGGTATGATGACCATTAAAGATCGTATTGATTCACTCGAACGACAAATATACATCGCTTGCTCAGAAGGTGACTACCACCGTGCAAATCGGTTAGAAAAACAGTTGGATCATATACGGGAACAACTAGGATATCCTCGTGAAAACGATCCATATGCCCCAGAGGGAAACCCTTTTACCGATGTTGACGATGACTGGCACTAAATAAATTCATATAAGCATCACTGGGGAGCATTTAGCTCCCCCTTTTTTCTGCTCAAAGCTCACTTCATCAAAATTTCTTTCATTCAAAATTTTCTATTAACAAATAGATATTTTTTAAGGATATTTCCCTATTTTGTGTTTTTTTAAATATCTATAGTAAAAATACGACATTTATTAAACAAAATTTAATAAGCAAACGATTAACAAGAATGTGGTATATTTTTTCCCTAAAATATTTGTATAAACATGAAGATCTGTGTGATTTTTTGCGTTAGTATATGACTTTCAGTCGGACCTATTTCCGATGATATGCCTAGAGAACGGGTTTCTTTTAAACATAAATACGTCAATAACCATTACTAAAAGACATTGTTATTCTCAATATATGCAAGGAACCTACAAAATGATGGCAGAGCTATCTAACGTATCAACGTCAACAACTACAGATGAAGAAACCGCCTTAACCCGATTAGAGGAGGATCTATTAGGCGAACGACTTGTACCGAATAGTGCGTATTATGGAATCCATACGCTAAGAGCAATTGAGAACTTTTCTATTTCAAATCAGAAAATTTCTGATAATCCTGAAATGGTTCGTGGCATGGTTATGACAAAAAAAGCAGCAGCCCTTGCCAACAGAGAATTGGGTGTAATCCCCAGCAAAATAGCCGACCTTATCATTCAGGCGTGTGATTTGATGTTAAAGACCGGCAAATGTATGGACCAATTCCCTATCGATGCCTATCAGGGCGGTGCCGGTACTTCTGTAAATATGAACACCAATGAGGTAATCGCAAACCTGGCTTTAGAACTGATGGGTAAACCAAAAGGCGAATACGATGTAATAAACCCGAACGACCATGTGAATAAAAGCCAGTCAACTAACTGTGCATACCCTACTGGTTTTCGTATCGCCGTTTATAACAGCATTCAACAGTTAGTCACTACTATTCAGTACCTTCGTGAAGGTTTCGCCAATAAAGCAGATGAATTCGTCGACATTCTGAAAATGGGCCGAACTCAGCTACAAGATGCAGTTCCAATGACAGTGGGCCAGGAGTTTCATGCCTGGGATATCACACTAAAAGAAGAGATCAAAAATCTGGAATATATTTCCAAATTACTGCTGGAAGTTAACTTAGGCGCAACAGCAATTGGTACAGGCTTAAACACTGCTCCAGGCTATCAAAAACTTGCTGTGGAATATCTTGCAGAAGTCACCGGTCTTGAAGTGGTTCCGGCTGAAGATTTGATTGAAGCAACATCTGACTGTGGTGCCTATGTTATGGCTCACGGAGCTTTGAAACGTCTTGCGGTGAAATTGTCCAAAATCTGCAATGACTTACGTCTGCTTTCATCTGGTCCCCGCACAGGAATAAATGAAATCAATCTACCTGAATTACAAGCTGGATCGTCCATTATGCCAGCAAAAGTGAATCCGGTATTACCAGAAGTTGTGAACCAGGTATGCTTTAAAGTTGTCGGTAATGACACGACTGTTTCTTTTGCCGCAGAAGGTGGCCAGTTACAGCTTAATGTAATGGAACCTGTTATTGCACAATGCATGTTTGAGTCTATTTCTATACTTGCTAATGCATGTACAACGTTAAGAGACAAGTGTGTTAACGGCATTACTGTTAACAAAGAAATCTGTGAAAACTACGTTTTTAACTCTATTGGTATCGTTACTTATTTAAACCCATATATTGGCCATCATCAGGGTGATATTGTTGGTAAAATTTGTGCCGAAACTGGTAAAAGCGTTAAAGAAGTCGTATTAGAAAGAGGCCTTCTCTCTGAAGATCAACTGTCCGAGATCTTAAATGTAGAGAACTTCATGCGTCCAAAATATACTGCTAAACGTTTTCTTTAAAATTCCTTCCTATCCTATCTAATCATTAGACCGACATATGTCGGTCTATGTTATTTATTCTCCGAGATATTTACTAAATCTCTTATTTATAAACTCCCTTTTCTTATCCCAAAATTCATTCAAATCATTTGGTCGTACCATTAACGATTTGGTAGTACCAAATGAGATGATTTACACTGTTAATTCAGTTAAATTTGCATTTAACACTAAATTAATGCTATTTTGGTATTACCATTTAGTCATAACACTGAATTTATGAACGAATCACAACTAAAAACGATATTCAAACCAGCACAAGTTGGCCGTGCCAGTGAAGACATCGCGTTACAAATTGAATCAGCCATCATGTCTGAGACATTAAAGCCAGGTGACGGACTACCCAGCGAACGTGAATTACAAAATCAGTTTGGTACCGGACGAGGTGTGATTCGAGAAGCAATACAAGCACTAAAGCAAAAAGGTCTGATCGAAATACGTAAAGGTCAGAAAGGCGGCGCATTTGTAAAACAAATTGAAGTTAAAAACATCAGTGAGTCTCTTGCTCTGTTTTTAAAGCAAAGCCACGTCAGCCCGGAGAAAGTCGCAGAATTCAGAGAATCAGTGGATCACCAAATTGCACTGTTAGCAATGACCCGGGCAACAGATGCCCAAAAAGACAAGCTATCTGAACTGGTAAACAAACTGGAAAAAGAAGCATCAGAAGATAACCGCGATCTTAATGTTTTAGGCGAAATTGACCGGGCTTTAAACATTCATATTGCTCAAATGGCCAATAACCCAATTTTTGAATGGGTGATGAATGCACTGCAGCAAGGCTTTAGTTCTCATGACTATGCCTTATATGAGAATGATGACTTTTGCCATCAGACAGTAGAGAACTGGAAAGTCACAGTGAACCATTTGAAAAATGCGGAACCGTTTAAGGTACAGGCATCTATCAACTATCACTATCAACTTTTAGCTCAGTGCATAAGTAAACAAAATATTAATTTAGATACAGTCGATTAAATTCGTCTGTATAAAAACTTTCGGTTGGCTATCAAAGCCCACCAAAATCAATCCTAATCAACGGAGGCAACAATGGGAACTCAAACTTACGACTATATTATTGTCGGTGCTGGTGCTGCTGGATGTGTACTTGCAAACCGGTTAAGCGCGAACCCAGAAAACAAAGTATTAGTATTAGAAGCTGGTAAACCTGATTATCGTTTTGATTTTCGTATCCACATGCCTGCGGCACTTACTTATTTGTTAACTGACGGTACCTATAACTGGCTATATGAATCTGAGCCAGAACCGTTCATGCACAATCGTAAAATTGCTCATCCACGCGGTAAAGTGCTTGGTGGTAGTAGTAGTATCAACGGTATGATCTATATCCGTGGTAATGCGATGGACTACGAAAAATGGGCAAGCAGTGAAGGCTTAGAAGACTGGGATTATGCTCACTGTCTACCGTACTTCAGAAAATGTGAAACCCGTTTGATCGGTGCGGATAAATACCATGGTTCTAATGGGCCTCTGAAAGTAACTACAGCTAAATGTGACAATCCTCTGTTCCAGGCATTTTTTGACGCAGCACAGGAAGCTGGCTACCCATTAACAGATGACGTAAACGGTTATCAGCAAGAAGGTTTTGGTATCTTTGACCAAAATATTTACCGTGGCCGTCGTATGAGTGCAGCCCGCGCGTGGCTTCACCCTGTGATGCATCGTAAAAATTTAACTGTTCTTACTGGTGCGACAACACAAAAAGTTTTATTTGAAGGCAAAAACGCTATCGGTGTTGAATACAAAAAACGCGGTAAAGTAGTTAATGCTTATGCTAAAGAAATTATTTCTTGTGGTGGTGCAATTAACTCACCTAAATTACTTCAACACTCAGGTATCGGTAACGAAGAAGAACTTAAAGCGGCTGGAATTAAACCAGTCCATAATCTTCCTGGCGTTGGCGAAAACCTACAGGATCACTTAGAACTTTACGTGCAATACGAATGTAAAGAGCCGGTAAGTAAATACCCTGCTCTTAAATGGTATAACCAACCTAAGATTGGTCTTGAATGGTTATTCCAGCGCAAAGGTGAAGCGGCAACTAACCATTTCGAAGCAGGCGGTTTTGCACGTAGTAATGACGAGGTGAAATACCCTAACCTGCAGTTCCACTTCTTACCATTAGCGATCCGTTATGATGGTTCTTCACCACACGATGGTCATGGTTTCCAGCTACACGTTGGTCCGATGAACACTGACGTGCGTGGTCATGTTAAAGTTCGCTCTGATAACCCGGATGAAAAACCAGAAATCTTGTTCAATTATCTGTCAACTGAACAAGAACGCCGTGAATGGGTTGAAGCAATCAAAGTTTCTCGCAGAATCATCGAGCAACCGGCTTTTGATCATCTACGTGGTAAAGAATTATCACCAGGTACAGCAGCACAAACTGATGAAGAAATCATCGACTTTGTTGCGCGTGAAGGTGAAAGTGCTTACCACCCAAGTTGTACCTGTAAAATGGGTTATGATGATATGGCGGTAGTTGATGCAGAACTGAAAGTTCATGGGGTAAAGAATCTGCGTGTGGTTGACGCGTCTATCTTCCCATCCATTACTAACGGTAACTTATACGCACCAACCATTATGGTTGCAGAAAAAGCAGCTGACATAATTCTGGGTAATTATATGGAACCGGCACGCGATGCTGAGTACTACAAATACGTTCCAAATAAAGAAGAAACAGCTGCCTAAAATAGTATTATTTTAGCAAATACTTAAATTTATAAAGCCAACATGCCATCGTTGGCTTTTCTTTTATTCTCAAAGTGATAGCATTAAAGCTTATAGTACACTGAGGGTAAATAATGGCAAAGGCGGTTGTAATCGTTCACGGTTTATATATGAACGCTTTTATGATGAAGTGGTTAGAAAAACACTTTCGTCTACTTGGTTACAACACATATAATTTTAATTATGTAACCCGCCAGTACTCACCATTAACTCTTAATAAACTCCACCAATTCTGCAGCCAGATAAAAGAAGATGAACTGCTATTTCTCGGGCATTCAATGGGTGGTCTGGTGATTCACCAGTATCTCAGCGCATATCCTGTACAAGCATCAACTTTGAAAGTAGTCACTCTGGGGACACCATATAATGGTAGTGTTCTGGCTCAGCATTTAAATGAAAAGAACCTTTCATCCTGGTTGTTTGGTAAAGAGTCAACCAAAAAAGTTTTACTGGAGGGAGTCCCTGACAATTTACTATTTCCTACCGGAAGTATTATCGGAACTAAAAACTTCGGTATAGGCCGCCTATTTGGTATCACAGAAGGTGATGGAACCGTATCTTACCAAGATGTACATGCTAACTGGGTAACAGATGAAGCCATCATTAATACCAATCATTTCGGCCTGCTTTATTCAAAAAAAGCTGTCGAACTCGCTGACAGCTTTTTTACAGATAATCATTTTTGATTGTATTAGTGCTCTGATAAAACAGTTTTAGGATCGACATACACCAATCCCAGACTTTCTGCTACCGACAGGTTAGTAATCAGACCATGATATACATTAAGTCCGTTAAGAAGATGTTTATCCTCTGATAGTGCTTTAGCATATCCCTTATCGGCAAGAGAAATAATATAAGGAAGAGTTGCGTTGTTTAGAGCAAATGTTGATGTCCGGGCGACCCCTCCAGGCATATTAGCAACACAATAGTGAACAACATCATCAACAATATAAGTAGGCTCCTGATGCGTAGTAGCTTTAGATGTCTCTGAACATCCCCCCTGGTCAATCGCTACATCCACAATAACAGAACCTGCTTGCATTCTTTTTACGAGTTCTTTTGTTATTAGTTTTGGTGCTGAAGCCCCCGGAAGAAGTACAGATCCGATAACAACTTCAGAAGAAGTAACGTGTTTTTCAATTGCATCAGCCGTCGAGTAAACCGTTTTAACCCGCCCGTGATAAATAGCATCAACTGCACGCAAGGCATCGATATTTTTATCCAAAATAACAACTTCTGCGCCTAAACCTGCCGCCATTTGTGCCGCATTTCTTCCTACAACACCGGCCCCTAAAATTGTCACTTTTGCCGGTTCAACTCCTGAAACCCCTCCAAGCAGCATACCGCAACCACCGTGAGTTTTTTCTAATGATGTCATTGCGGCCTGAATCGCCATTCGACCAGCAACTTCTGACATGGGAGCTAACAGAGGGAGGGTCTTCTTATCACTTGTCACCGTTTCATAGGCAATACATACGGCTTTACTTTTAATTAGATCTTTAGTCTGAGCAGCATCCGGAGCTAAATGTAGATAAGTAAAAAGAATTTGGTCTTCGCGTAGCATTGCACGTTCAGATGGCTGAGGTTCTTTTACTTTGACGATCATGTCGCATTCTGCAAATACCACGCTAGCATTCGGAGCTATATTCGCACCCGCATCAATATAATCCTGGTCAGCAAATCCAATTCCACTACCCGCATTACTTTCAACCATAACTTTATGCCCACGGCTTGTCAGTTCCTTTACACTTGCCGGGATCATTCCTACACGGTATTCATGGTTTTTGATCTCTTTTGGCACACCAATTAACATATTTTGTACCTCTCATATCGAAACTAAGCATTGTGTAGCGTTATATTAATTTAAGGCTGTTTTCACTAAAGAATCAATGATTATGCAAAATAATACGTTGAGTTAAACGTATGATCTTGGGATTTTTTACCATTATGCTCTTTGAATTTTGGTTTAATAATCTGAATTTTCTATCCGTTTGGTCTATTTAGTATCTTTCTTATCCAGCTCTCCATAGGACAATTTTATATGCCCGTAACGAATCACCAGAATTGACAAAGCAACCACAAGAATAGCCCCGGAAATTCCCAGCATTCTTAATGTATCCAAATTTTTCATATCCAAAGCCATATATCGGGCTAATGCAACGATAACGATATACAAAGGCATTCGTACCGGTAAACGGCCGGATTTTAAATAAAGTGCGACCATACCTAAAACCTCTAAGTATATAAAAAGCAGCAATAAATCAGCTAAAGACACTGACATATTTTGTATAACGAGCCAGACTTCACTAACCATAGCAATAACGGTTAACACAGCTATCACCAACAGACCGATTGTTTCAACCGATTCTAAAACCCGACTTGCCACTTTTTGTGAATCATTCATATACAACTTTTCCTTTGAGACTGACTTCTTTATAAATTATTTGCTTCATTGAATACTAAATTACGGAAAAAAGCCACCAGCGTATCAATTACTCCAGTGGCTAAATATTCGTTAATCTTTTAAGCATTAATATGATTGGATAAATTTGAGAAAATCGTCCGCAGGCATCGGCTTAGCAATATAGTATCCCTGCGCTTCATCACAGCGGTATAACTTGAGGAGTTCCAACACTTCCTGACGTTCAATCCCTTCGGCAATTGTCCTTAAGCCTAAGTTGTTTGCCATCTGAATAATGGTTCGCACAATCACTGCATCATCCTGATTCTCATCCAGATCCCGAACAAATGCCTGATCTATTTTTAATTTATCGACAGCAAATCGTTTTAAATACGCAAGGCTCGAATAGCCAGTACCGAAATCATCAATCGATAATTTACATCCCATAACCTGTAAGCGTTTCACTTTTTCCAGCACATTGTCGGCATCCCGGATAATAATCGATTCGGTTAATTCCAACTCCAGCATTTCAGGGTTTATATCTGCCTGTTCGATAGCCTGATATACCGTTTTTTCTATATCTCCGTTGGTAAATTGAATCGCCGATAAATTCACTGCAACGATAGGACAATCCAACCCACTGGCAAGCCATTTTTTTACTTCCCGACAAGCTTCCTGAAGCACCCATTCGCCAATGGAAACAATCATTCCTGTATCTTCTGCAACCGGAATAAATTTATTGGGAGGAATCATCCCGAGTTCAGGATGATTCCAACGAAGTAGTGCTTCACCACCGATGAGATTTCCGGTACTAATATTTACCTGAGGCTGATAATACAACTGGAACTGATTCAGTTCTAAAGCTTTGTGTAAGCCAAAAGCGATTGTCAGCGTTTCTTCCGAAACCTTATTCATCTCGGAACTAAAAACGCAATACGTGTTCCTGCCAGATTCTTTCGCCTCATACATAGCCATACTGGATTTATTAAGCAGTGTCTCAAAATCTTCGCCATCTTCCGGAAAAAATGAAATTCCCAGAGAAGAAGACAGCGATATATCCTGTCCTTCAATATTAAAACTGTCACTAAATGTAGAAAAAATCTGACCAATTAATGGAAGGCAACTTTCTTTATCATGTAAGCAATTCAGGACAATAACAAATTCATCTCCCCCCTGACGGCTGACAATTCCCCGCTCACCAATACAACCTTGCAAACGTTTGGCGACCAGCTTTAGTAAATCATTACCACAGCTATAACCGATTACATCTATAACATTTTTAAATCTGTCTAAATCAAGATTTATCAGAGCAACCACACCATGTTCTCGTTTGCAGCTATTTATTATTTTACTGAGTTTTTCTTCTAACAATCGATGATTAGGCAATCCGGTCAACGTATCATGCTGAGATAAAAACAGTGCTTTTTCCTGAACTAGCATGTGTTCATTAATATCATTAAATATCCAGACACTGCCACTCTGGGGATCTGATGGATCAATAGCATTCCCGGTTAACTGGCACCAGATAGGCTCTCCATTTTGTCTCGCAAGTTTAATAGTACCGGTAAATGTTTTGCCATTGGTTAATGCATTGTATGCTTCTGAACCAAAATCTGTGAATATTTGATCGCTACCATAAAGAATTCTGGTTGAATTTCCAACAACGCTTCCTACCTTATAGCCCAGCATTTCCTCCAACTTTTTATTGCAGGCAATAATGGTTCTGTCTTTTATCCAGGCTAGACCTATAAGAGCATTATCTAATATGGCTTCTTTTTCGTTCAGTAAATTCTTTAAAGCACTTTCATGATGTTTACGTTCGGTAATATTTCTTCCAACAACAATCATGAAAGTTTCACTCTCTAAATGAGCTTTACGACAAGACAGCTCTATCCACTCTTTCTTTTCCTCGACGTCATGATCAATTTCAAACGTCGCATCATCATGTTCAATGTCTTTAATAATTGCCACTAACTTTAAAAACAGGATATTCAATGCACCTTTGTCAGGCTTTTCATCCATGAAATCATCAAGAGTCTTACCAACCAATTCTGTTTCATCAAGACCGAATAATTCTAGTGTGGACTTATTAACATCACATACTTCCTGATTCGACAGATTAATCAATAAAACGAAATCTGAAGTACGATCCAATAAAGCTCTGAATCGTTCAATTCGCTCAACATTTTTTCTTAGTTGTGGATAGTAATTTTTGCGAACTGAACGCTCACCAAGTCCAATGATTTTCTGACGCTGACGATTCCATTTTTCGTCGTCACATTGCTTCACCATATAAAGCCTTTATATCACCTAATGATGCATAACGTGGATTAGTTACAAGACAAGCATCTTTAAATGCATGTGATGCCAGAAATGGTATATCTGATGAATTAACACCAATCATGGAAAGTCGATTAGCGATTCCCACTCTGGTTCTAAGATCGCTTATCATTGTCGATATACGGTTAGAACACTCAATAATGGACATCCCTCTGGTATCCAGTCCAATCGCTTCTGCAATCTGGCAATACCGTTCACCTGATTCTGCCGTATTAAAACGAATAATATGATCCAGCAGTAACGCATTACATTCACCATGGGGTAAATCCAGATATCCACCTAGTGAATGTGCCATTGCATGAACCGCTCCCAAACTCGCATTCGAGAATGCAAGTCCAGCCTGTAGCGTCCCCAGCACCATATTTTCCCGGGCTTCAATTTTGTTAGGTTCAGTTACTGCCGTTTCAATATTTTCCCATATCAGTTTTATTGCAGTCAGAGCATGAATATCAACAATTGGAGAGCTGGCTGTAGAAACATAAGCCTCGATTGCATGAGTAAGTGAATCAATCCCGGTACATGCTGTCAGTGCGGAACCTAATGTTAGTGTCGTTTCAGGATCGATTAACGCTACATCCGGAACCATTGTTTTACTAATAATTGCAGCTTTATAGCGTTCTTCGCTATTTAAGATAATGCAAAATTGAGAGATATCCGCAGCTGAACCAGCCGTTGTTGGTACACATATCAAAGGAGGCCCGGGGACAGTAACTGCGTCAATTCCCTCAAAATCGAGGATATGCCGTCCATTAGTAATGACTATACCAATTGCTTTTGCACAATCAATAACACTACCGCCACCAACAGCAACAATGACATCACATTGATGGTCCATATAAAACTGAGCACCCGCCATGACCTCATAATCTTTAGGGTTTGGAGTTAACTCAGTAAAAACGACAGAATCAATTCCCATTTCCGTAAGATCATTTATTGCATCCTCAACCCAACCAGCATTTTTAACACCGGAATCGCTAACGATAAGAACCCGTCTTGCAGCCATATTTCTGGCATAATGTCCAACTTTATGTCTTGCACCTACACCAAAAATAAATTCAGGCGCAACAAACTTTCTCATTTCATACAAAGCCATAAACACTCCACAAAACTTAAAAAGTACTGGTTATGTCTGAGGAATAACTCTTAAGTACAATACAATTAGTTTAGTTGAGTTTTTTATTACTGCCTGTTGAAGGCTTGTGGGTTATAAAGAAATTACATTGTCTTTCAATGACAAAACCAACCATTACAGCGTATGATACCTGTCACATTAATGGAGATAACATATGTTAGAACAATCAGCAGCCCCGTCATGGAAGAATCCCACAACTTTTCTCATACTTGTTTCTATTGTTGTACCGATTGCCTTTTCGAGTTGGTCTGCTCTTTTAAACAACTTCGCAATTGAAAAAGCACAGTTTACAGGTGCGGATATGGGGTTGCTGCAGAGTATTCGTGAAGTTCCGGGGTTTCTGGCATTCACCGCCGTATTTTTATTGATGTTTATAAGAGAACAGAGATTTTTATTACTTTCTCTGGCAATGCTATGTTTAGGAACAGCTATTTCCGGCTATTTCCCTTCATTATTTGGGCTGTTGTTCACAACACTTCTTATGTCTTCCGGTTTCCATTATTTTGAAACATTAAAACAATCGTTATCATTACAATGGCTAAATAAAGATGAAGCACCGGAAATGCTTGGCAAAATGATATCCATCGGCGCATTTGCTTCTCTGATCACCTACGGTGCTCTGTGGATAATGCTCGATTTACTAAAATTAGACTATAAATGGATTTACCTGATTACAGGCGGGCTTGGTTTCTTCATTGTTATTATTATCGCTTTTATTTTCCCGGAATATTCCGCTAAAACGCCACAAAATAAGAAACTGATCTTACGCAAACGATACTGGCTTTATTACGCATTAACTTTTCTGAGCGGAGCACGCAGACAAATTTTTACAGTTTTTGCCGGGTTCCTGATGGTAGAGAAATTCGGGTATTCCGCTTCGGATATCACCCTGCTATTTCTTATCAACTATGCCTTTAATTTTCTTTTCGCTAAAAAAATCGGCAAATTAATTGGTTCGGTCGGTGAACGAAAAGCACTGATCTTTGAATATACCGGCTTAACCATTATTTTTATCAGCTATGGTTTTGTCACTAATGCCCATGTCGCAGCAGGCCTTTATGTTGTTGATCATCTGTTTTTTGCCTTAGCTTTGGCAATCAAAACGTATTTCCAGAAAATTGCTGATCCTGCAGATATGGCATCTACTGCCGGTGTCTCTTTTACAATAAATCACATTGCCGCCATTATTATTCCGGTTACTTTCGGACTAATCTGGATGCATTCACCATCAACCGTATTTTTCCTTGGCGCAGGTATCGCTGTGATTTCACTCCTTCTTTCAATGAATATTCCATTCAAACCTCAAGAAGGAAATGAAACAGCAATCTGGTCTGTAAAATAACGGACTTAAGTTCTAAAATGAAAAATGCTCGCCATACAAGCGAGCATATTATTCACTCAGATAACCATACAATAGCTGACTGATAATTATGGAATGATTTAACTTCACCGGTCATAAACCAATCCATAACTGTGATGGCGCCTTCCTGCCAGTCTTTATGGCCAAATAAAGCAATTTTATCAAACTGAGTATCGTACTTAATACCAAGTTTAAAATCGTCCCAGGCAGCCCTCACTTCCCATCCATCGAAATCTTCTAAATCAACTAACATGCGAATGCCTTTACCTTCAAATTTCGCGACAGCGTTGTCGAATAAAGGAGAAATGTGTTCATAATCTTCGTGAGTCAGTGTACCTTTCAAAGTTAATAACATGACTAACTTATCATCGAAACGTTCCATACCAATGGAAGCAATGTGTCGTTTGGTTTCTGTCATGGCCTTACCCTCCGCGCAAGCAAAGTGTTCTTTTTAAGCGTATGATACAGGCTGAATAAAAGTGTGACTTACATTCAAGAGTTGAATAATTCCATGCCAATCTTGAGGTTTATGAATATCATGACTAAAAACATACCTAATGTTTTCAGTCATGAAAATAAACGGAATATTATCGAACCTAATCATCAAAGCCTTTGTTAATATCCAGTATTTCAGGAAGCTCAAAACGGCTCTCTATGTCATAGAACTGATGCTCTTTTGCGGATAACAGCATTTTTGTCATCACCTCTAGTGAATGAAACGCCATTTCACCGCTCGCTCTTGGTTTTCTGCCATTTTTTAATGCATACACCATATCGATTAAACCAATACCACGACTGTTTTCTTCCTGTGAAACAGACTGATATGGACGAGTAATATCCACACTAACCCAATTTTTAGGATGTTTGTCACGAGGGAAACCATACCAACGATAATTTTCTTTTGTTTTTAGTAAGACCTCACCGCCAAACAAATTAGGTCCATCTAAAGGATCAATGTCGTTGATGCATATAGTCCCTTTCGTACCATATATTTCAATACGGGGTAATTCAGAGTCCCACACATCAAAACTTGTGTTCAGTGTCGCTATTGCTCCGCTTTCAAATTCCAGATGACCGAGGATATGAGTATCAACTTCAACGTCCAAATACTGCCCTTTTCTTGGCTCTGATAAAATTTCTCTTCGAGCGAACGATTTTTTCGCCATAGCACTACAACGTTTTACCGGTCCCATGAGAGAAAGAAGTGCCGTCATATAATAAGGACCAATATCTAATAAAGGACCTGCTCCTGGCTTATAGAAAAAATCTGGATTAGGATGAAATGTTTCAGTTCCATGATACATACAGAAAGCACTTGCACCTATAATTTCACCAAGAACATCCTGTTCGATCAGTTCCCGACATGTCTGCAGTCTTGCCCCCATAAAAGTATCTGGCGCACATCCGACAAAAAGTTTTTTTTCCTGAGCTAAACGCATAATCGTTTTAGCTCCCTCTAAATCGGAACCCAGAGGTTTTTCTGAATACAGATGCTTACCTGCGGTCAGTACAGCGATATTATATTCACTATGAACAGCAGGAATGGTGAGATTTAAAACAATATCGATATCAGGATCTTCAATTAAATCCATACCTGAAGCATAAGAACGAGGTATACCGTGCTGTTCTGCTTTTTTCTGCGCCTTTTCAAACCCACGGCTGGCACACCCTAATACAGTAACAACATCCTTGTACTGTTTTAAATTGTTTATATAGACATCACTAATATCACCAATACCAATAATGCCTACGTTTAACTGAGTCATTTCCATCTCCTCGATTTTATTATGATACTAATCAATCACTTTAAAATAGAAAAAATGAAAATTAAATGAACCTGTAGACATAATAAACAATATGCTATTTGGAATATCTACTGCGTTATCTTGGTTATTTTGATATTTGATAAGCCATTAATATCTTTTGCCGAGAACCATAAATTCCCTTTTGAGGCTCCAAAAATCACATCGAGCGTAGTTCTGCCATTATCTGCAGGAACTAATCCGGAAATTCGATATGTGCCCAGGTAAGTACCCTCTTGGGCATTTTTAGATTTGCCGCGAACCAATTTAATCGACATATCAATTTGTGACTCATCGGCAGTAGCGAAAACCTGATTTTGTTCACAAGGCAGCTCACATCCCATAAAAATAATAGGATTTAACGTTCCACCCCACATTTCAATACCGACATCTTCCGATAAAGCCTCCCCCTGAGTCACCGGAGAGTTTTCCTCTATGATCACATGCTCATCGTTAGCCATCGATGGAAATGCAAACACAGTGGCTAAAAGTGGAATAATTTTCAATTTGCTAAACAAGAATATCATCCTTCGACATTATGATTATTTCAGAACATCCTATGACTAAAATCTATCACAAATTCCGTTGTTCGCTATTTTCAACATGTTAACTAGAGAAGCAAATCACGGTCAATCGGGAAGAATTCACCAGCAGAATTAATTAAGGATGCAGCCGTTAACTGAGGAACACCAAACACTTCGGTATTCACACCATACTTATTGGATAAGGTATCCAGAAGTAAACTGAAATCGCCATCACCAGAAACTAAAATTACCGTATCAGCTTCTTTGGAATACTCCAGAGCATCTATAGTAATACCGACATCCCAGTCACCTTTCGCCGTACCATCAGAACGCTGAATAAACGGTTTTAGCTTCACTTCAAATCCAATCGCCCGAAGAATATTTTGGAACTGACGCTGTTTCTCATCGCCACGATCTATCGCGTAAGCAATGGCTTTAACGACTTCTCGATTCTCAGTAACCAGCCGCCAAAATGCGTTGTAATCAAAATTACGCTGATAAGCTTCTCTTGATGTGTAATACACATTTTGCACATCAACTAAAATAACAATTTTTTCCATGGAAACTCAGGCTGTTATTAATAAAAATTCAGGATAACACATTCTATCGAAACACCCTATTATCAGGCAAAAATGTCAGCATATACCTTTGATATAGACATCAATCACAATAATAAAACAAAGCAAATTGATAATGTAACCACATAATCCTACCTTTATAAAAAAGGGGGGCTTATGAACACAATTACAACCAAAAATGCAATTGCACTTCTCCAGTCTAAAACGGTTAAAAACATCCGTTATGAAACGGAACTTGGCTTAATTAAAATAAGTTCCATCGAATTCACTGATGGTACTGTCGTAACACCATATTGTGATGAATCCGGCACGGTTAAAATTGATCACATCGAATGTGACTCAGAACAATTAAAAATAGTGCACCCGTATATTTGTCCCGAATGTAACTGGAAAGGTATTCATGAAGAACTGAGTGAATATGAACGAGTAGATGGTGATGGTTTTTATCAGGGTTGCCCTAAATGCGGTACACCAGAATGGGAACTGAAATCGGAATAGAAGAGCTGTCTGTTATGTAGTACGCTAACCACATGGCGTACTACTGAATTTATCCATTCAAACCATCAACGATTAAGCTGAGAAAACTGTTGCCACAAAGCCAATAAATTCGAATTTTGATTCTCCCGGGCTTTATATAACCGGATCTGTAAAGGGATATTCCAATGAGTATCACCGGCCAGGGCCAATCTTTCCTGTTCCAGTGATTTGGATACCATTTGTTCAGGCAACCAACCTAAACCGTACCCTTCTTTCACCATTGCTGCGACCCCGACTGCATTGACATCCGAAGTCAGAAATTCCAACTGCGCAATCTCAGGCTGACGTTGAAGGTGATGAGCTATCGCCCCTGATAAAAATGTCGTGTCATCGAAACTGATGTATGGGATCGGGTTTTTATGTGTCCCAGGTAATCTAAAGACAGACTGCCCCTTTTCATCGGCTAACGCACAAGGAATGAGATATTCCAGACCTAAGACAAGGTACTCAAACTGTTCTGTATCCAGTTCATTTAAAGAACTTATTCCCTGATGCCAGTAACAAAGCAGTAAATCACTTTCCTTGCGCAACATAGAACTGATGAAATCGTTCTGAGCCCAGGAACTTGATTTCATGTTCACGTCAATTTCAATCGCTAACTCCTGACACAGCGGCTGCACTTTCTGCCGATAAAAACTCAAAAAGAGTTCCTGAGTAGAAATTAGCTGGATCTGCGACTGAGTATGATCTTTGATAGATAAACAACGGGACTTTGTTTCTCTTAACTCACGGGTAATCATTTCTGCGCTTTGCAAAAAGATTTCTCCGGCCGGAGTCAGCGATAGAGGCAGTGTATTACGATCTACCAAAGTCACTTTCATTTCTTCTTCCAACAAT
Source organism: uncultured Vibrio sp. (assembly GCA_963676525.2). Taxonomy (GTDB): domain Bacteria; phylum Pseudomonadota; class Gammaproteobacteria; order Enterobacterales; family Vibrionaceae; genus Vibrio. The sequence continues at coordinate 1,086,343 of CAXXNB010000009.1, read as the reverse complement.
TTAATCCGACGGCTAAATGTTGGCTGAGTGACGTTCTGCTCATCAGCAGCCCGTGAAAAATGCCTTGTTTTCGCTAGCGCGATAAAATCTTCGAGCCACCTTATTTCCATGCGATTCGTCCCTCTTCAATCGCATGACAGGCAACAGCACTTCCATCAGAATAAGTCTGACTTTCCGGTATCTGTTCATAACAACGTTGATTGGCATATGGACAGCGCCCGGCAAATGCACAACCTTGCGGTTTCTCTGTCGGTGTCGGCACTTCACCTTTCAACCCTACTGATTTAAGATGCAGGTTATCCAGTCTCGGAATGGACGACAATAAGGCCTGCGTATAAGGATGCTTAGGAGACTGAAATAACACGTCACGAGGTGCAATTTCACAAATCGTACCGAGATACATCACCGCTACACGGTTCGCAAAATGCTCCACTACCGCCAAATCATGAGTGATAAACAGATAAGTCAGCCCCAATTGCTCTTTCATATCTCTCATAAGATTCAGCACCTGCGCCTGCACTGACACATCCAGAGCAGCAAGGGGTTCATCAGCAACAATAAATTCCGGTTCGACAGACAATGCCCGGGCAAGAGAAATTCGTTGTCTCTGCCCACCAGAAAATTGATGTGGGTATTTATCTTCTGCATCACGGGTCAAGCCGACAGACGCAAGCAATCCAGAAATAAAATGTTCTTTTTCTTGTTCAGAGAAATGCGGATGATGTAATGAAACAGCTTCATGAAGCATTTGGTAAACGGTCATTCTTGGATTCAGTGAGGCATGAGGACTCTGAAAAACCATTTGCATCTTTTTACGATACTTCATCCGTTGCCGATCACTTAAAACATCAATTCGTTCACCCTGATATAACACTTCACCAGAAGTTGGTGCATCCAATCCCATCAGAACACGTGCTAATGTCGTTTTTCCACAACCAGTTTCTCCCACTACACAAAGACACTCACCTTTGTAGATGGTGAGATTGACGCCATTTAATGCATAGATCTGCTCTTTGCGGACAAAACCAACTCGTTTCGTATTCAGCAGATCAGCCCAACTGGTACGAGACAGAAATGATTTTTCAAGATTCAGGATACGAATAAGCTCCTTAGCCAACATCAGCCTCCTGATCATCATTCTCTTCGTTTAACAACTCTTCCAATAAAAAGCAGGCACAACTGGAAACCCCAGTATAAATAAAAGAAGGTTCAACCTTACGACACTTTTCCATTGCATAACGACAACGAGGATGAAAAGCACAGCCTGTGAGACATTCATTCAGAGAAGGCATATTACCTTCTATCTGATTCAGTCGTTGTCCAGGCAAAGCCATTTGTGGCAAAGCATTAAGTAACCCTTGCGTATACGGATGCTGAGGGTCGTTAATAATTTCCAGAGTTGGTCCCTGTTCAACAATTTTCCCGGCATACATAACTAAGGTACGATCACTGATTCTGGATACAACACCAAAATCATGACTGATAATAATTAATGCGACTTTATCGCGTTCACAAACCGTTTTAAGCAAATGAAGGATTTCTGCCTGAATCGTCACATCCAATGCGGTTGTTGGTTCATCAGCAATAATGATTTCCGGTTTAAGCAGTAGAACAATGGCAATAATAACCCGTTGGCGCATGCCGCCTGATAACTGATGAGGATACTGTTCGAAACGTTGTTCCGGTGCTGAAATCTGCACATTTTCCAGAGCAGCAATCGCCTGCTGTTTTGCTTCACGCAGAGAAATCCGTTGATGATTGCGAAACGCTTCCACCATCTGCTCACCAATCGTCAATACCGGATTCAGGGCCATCATCATATCCTGAAAAATCATCGCAATCCGTTTACCACGGATCTGCTGCCACTGTTTAAGTGATAACCCAACCAGTTCTTGCTGATCTAATTTAATCGAACCCGATGAAATATAACCCGTTCTGGTCAACAAATTCACGATTGAATAACCCAATAATGATTTTCCGGCACCCGATTCGCCAACAATCGCAACTTTCTCTCCAGCAGAAACAGAAAAACAGATGTTGTGAAGCGCATGAAGATCACCGCCACGATGCTTGAATTTCACATTCAGGTTATCTACCCGTAATAAACTCACTTCAGGTTCTCTCTATCTGTTGCGGATTAAGGTGCTCACGGAACCAGTCTCCCAAAAGGTTCATAACAAAAATCAACACAATTAAATTCAAACAGGGAAACGCACAGATCCACCAGACACCTGAAAACAGATACGTAAAACCGGAGGAAATTAGTGCGCCTAATGATGGTTCAGTGGGTGGCATCCCCAACCCCAGAAAAGATAAGGCCGCTTCTGCGATGATCGCATTAGCAAGCTGAATCGTCACAATAACAAACAGTGACGAAATTGAGTTCGGTAGAATATGGTGGAACATAATCCGAAACTTACTGACTCCGAGAATACGAACAGCATCAACATATTCTTTCTCTTTTTCAGCCAGTACACAGGCACGAATGGTTCGGGCAAAAATAGGCCATTCCGCTACACCAATGACCACAATTAACATTAACATGGCCAACTGTTGGTATGCCGCACTCCCGAACATGGCCTGAAAGAGCGCAGATACCACTATTGCAACCATCAGGGTCGAAAACGAAAGCTGTATATCAGCACAGCGCATTAAAAACGCATCCAATTTGCCGCCAATATACCCCGATAGCAGACCGATACATACACCAAGTACGACCTGGATAAGAACAGCACTGATCCCGATGGTCAGAGACAAACGAGTCCCGTATAGCATCATGGTCAGCAAATCACGCCCCTGGGTATCCGTTCCTAACAGAAAACGGGAGTCCCCACTGATCCATGACGGCGCGATTTCAGCATTCATCAGGTCCATAAAGTCACTGGAATTGACATCATACGGAGAGAGTAACGGTGCCAGTAATGCCACCAGACAATAAAAAAAGAAAATGACTAAGGCAAAAAGAGCAAACTTATCGCTACGTAAGGCATACCATATATGGTGAAAGCGATTCGGTTCAATATGAGGTGTGTGAATAATATTCATAAGCCATACCCCGGAATCCGCACTCTCGGATTCACCATACCATAAACTAAATCAACCAGAGTGTTGGTGATAACAAAACCACAGCCAACGACAATCAGATAAGCTGAAATTAACGGAGTGTCCACCCGGGTAATTGCTTCCATAAATAAACGCCCCATACCCGGCCACTGGAAGATAGTTTCCGTCAACAAAGTGTAAGCCACCATAGTTCCCAGTTGAATACCGCCGATGGTAATCACAGGTAACATAGTGTTCTTAAGTGCATGAATAAAATAAATTCTTGAAACAGAGATTCCCTTCGCCCAGGCAAATTTCACGTAATCACTCTGCAAAACATCAAGCATTTCAGCGCGAATCAAACGAACGAAAACCGGAGTCAGGACAAAAGCCAGAGAAATACTCGGCATAATTAAATGACGTAAACCATCTTCCGTCAAAAAACCAGTTCGCCAGAAACCTAATACCAGAACGGTTTCACCTCGCCCAAAACTGGGTAACAACCGCCATTCAACAGAAAAGAAGTACACCAGAAGAATACTGAAAATAAATATCGGGATAGAAAGTCCCAGTGTACTGGCAAACATAATAATTCTGGACAAGAAATGCTGAGGATGAATTGCAGACAGGACACCACAGGGAACAGAAATAAGACACACAAGTAACATACCACACAGGCTTAATTCCAACGTGGCAGGGAGCTTACTTAAAATCACCGACAGAGTTGGTTGCTTATAGTAATAGGATATTCCTAAATCGCCATGCAGCGCATTTAACAAAAAATGGCCGTACTGAACTAATAATGGCTGATCCAGACCAAGCGCTTCCCTGATTTGCGCTCGCTCCAGTAATGATGTCCCCTGACCCACCATCTGCTGCACAGGATCACCAAGATGAGCCTGAACCATAAAGCTGACAAAACTGATCACCAGCAATACAAAACTGGCTTGTAGTATTCGACGCAAGATAAAAGAAAGCATTAACAACTCATACGTTCAATGAATAAAACAACTGGCTTACGGCGCATTCACTACCAAATCGCCAAGATAAGGATAATTTTGAAAATTTAGTATCTCAGAAAGATTCATGCCTTTTTTCGTTGCCCAAATCGTTGACTGCCAGTGCAATGGAATGATGGCAACGTCATTCGCAATCTGTTCTTCGATAGCCTGCATTAAAGCCTGACGTTTTTCTATATGCAAGGTTTCATTCGCTTGCTCGATCTTTTTATCTACGTCAGGATTACAATATCCACTCGCATTATATGTCCCAAGCCCTGTATTGAAGTTACGACAGGCTATGGTGAATTCAAAAATATTATTCGAATCAAGTGTATCTGACTGCCATCCCAACATCATGACATCGGCCGCACGTTGATCATAAAGCTGAAAATACTGAGCTTTAGGCAGAGTCTTAAAATCAACCCGAATATTTATTTTTCCCCACATAGCAGCAACGGCCTGTGCAATCTGCTCGTCACTCATGTAGCGGTTATTAGGTGCCATTAGAGTAAGTGAAAAACCTTGCTCATAACCAGCTTCTTTCATTAGTTGCTTAGCACGAGTTAAGTCGTATTCTGCGTGCAATTTTTCAACATGTCCCAGAAATGGTTCTGCACTTAACTGGCCGGCCTCCAGTCCATAGCCCCGCAGGACTTTATCGACTATCAAGGACTGATTAATGGCCAGACTCATAGCCTTTCTGACCCGCACATCCCGCAATTCCGGTCGGCGCGTCTGATTAAGCTGCAACATAATAATCCTGGTTCCGGGAAAACTTACCAGTTCTACCTCAGGTAATCGCTTGACCCGGGTAATGTCCATTGAAGCAACCGGAGAAATAATATCGACATCCCCCGTTAATAAAGCAGCCAAACGAGTTGAATCAGAGCGAATGGTTAACATTGATATTGTTTGCACATTACCTTTTGACTCATGATCCCAATAATCAGGATTGCGTTTAAACAGCATTTTTTCACCGGGAATATGTTCGGACACCATAAATGGGCCGGTTCCGGATTCATGAGTTGAGGCAAAAGAATGACCAAACTTTATGATTTCATCCCGCGACTGATAGTATTTTTCATCAATAGCAAACACATAAGTTAATATGTTCAGTAACAGAGGAAACGGATGACGGGTATGAATATCGATTGTGTAGGGGTCGATCACTTCACTATCAGAAATAACGTCAAATAAACCTTTAAAATCGGTGGAACGTTTTAAGCGACGTAAAGTAAATGCTACATCACTGGCAGTAAAAGGATTACCGGAATGAAATACGACACCTTTGCGCAAAGAAAAACGAATCGTCGTATCATTGATCATACGCCATGAGGTGGCTAAACGGGGCTCAAAAGTACCATCCTGACGCCAACGCACTAAGGGATCAAACACAGTATTAGAGAACTGTAACGCCCCTTCAGAAAGTTGTTCATGCGGGTCTAAAGAAATAGGATCGGCATCAAGGGCAATCTTCACTTCAACAGCATGTGCATAACCGGGAACTCCAAACGTTAACAACATTGTGAGTACCGCCAATGCCACAACAACTAATGGTTGTAGAAGTTTCATAATCATCCCTGCCGATTTTTCCACTCAGGATATCAGGAGTAAGCCTCAGAATACAATCTGAGGCCCACTATATTTAAATATCAGTTAAGCAACATCATTAACTGCACTATCTAAACGGCCTTCTTCTACCGCATGGCAGGCAATTAAATGTCCGTCACTTGCCATAGTCAGTGACGGGGTTTCATTGCGGCAACGGTTATTCGCATACTGACAACGTCCATGAAAGGCACAGCCTGATGGCGGATTCAGTGGTGATGGTAACTCACCCTGTAATTTAATCCGGGTACGGCGTTTTTCCGGTGACAACTGTGGCGTACTGGATAACAGAGCCTGAGTGTAAGGATGTTTTGGTGAAGAAAAAAGCTGTTCACAGCTTCCCTGTTCGACCACTTTCCCCAGATACATAACCATCACATCATCAGCAATATGCTCAACGACTGACAAGTCATGCGAGATAAACACATAACTCAGGCCAAACTCTTCCTGAAGATCCATCATCAGGTTCAGCACCTGAGCCTGAACCGATACATCCAGAGCAGAAACCGGCTCATCAGCGACAATGATTTCCGGATCCAACATAAGCCCTCGCGCGATAGCAATTCGCTGACGCTGACCACCAGAAAACATATGCGGGTAGCGATCATAATGTTCTGGTTTAAGCCCAACTTTAGCCATCATCGCCAACGCTTTTTCTTTACGTTCGGCTTTACTCATCTGAGTATTGATCACTAAAGGTTCTTCTAAAATAGCGCCAATCTTTTTACGCGGATTCAATGAACCATACGGGTTCTGGAAAATAATCTGAATCTTTTGGCGTAACAGTTTCTGTTTCTCATGAGAAAGAGCAAGCAAATCGTCGTCATGAAACTTCAGACTACCTGAAGTCGGTGTTTCAATCATGGTGAGCATCCGGCCTAAGGTTGATTTACCACACCCTGATTCACCAACTACCGCTAATGTTTTCCCTTTTTCCAGTTCAAAACTAATACCATCAACAGCTCGCACTACGGCTTCAGGCTTAAACATACCCTGCTTAACATGATAATGCTGCTTAAGGTTAGCGGCTTTTAGAATAAGTTTTTCCTGACTCATGCTGCAGGTCTCCCCTGACTATCTAATGGAGTATGACATTTTACCTGACGATCAATTGGACCATGACTGACTGGCGCTTCCTGACGACAACGTTCTGTTGCATACGGGCAACGAGGGCTTAACAGACAGCCGTTCGGACGGTCATATTGTCCCGGAACCACCCCTGGCAATGCATCTAATCTGGCTTTACCGGATGAAGATTCAGGTAATGACGCTAACAATGCCTGAGTGTAAGGATGCTTTGGCTGACTGAATACTTCATCGGCAGGGCCTGATTCAACCACCTGTCCGGCATACATCACAATCACACGATGTGCAACTTCCGCCACCAAAGCCAGATCGTGAGTAATCAGAACCAGCCCCATGTTTTCTCTGCGTTGCAAATCAATCAGCAAATCGATAATTTGCGCCTGAATGGTAACATCCAGAGCTGTAGTCGGTTCATCGGCAATCAATAAACGTGGATTACACGCAATCGCCATGGCAATCATTACACGCTGACTCATCCCGCCAGATAACTGGTGAGGATAAGAATTTAAACGTGATTCAGGAGCAGGAATACCGACTAACGTCAGCAATTCAATCGCCCGGTTTTTCAGCTCTTTCTTACTGCCACCCTGATGATTTTTTAATGCCTCAATGATCTGATAGCCCACAGTAAAACATGGATTCAGACTGGTCATCGGATCCTGGAAAATCATCGCAATATCTGAACCTGTCAGTTTACGACGACGCTTCTCTGACATAGCTAGTAAATCCTGCCCCTGAAAGGTCAGCTCTTCCGCTTTCACTTTTCCCGGATAATCGATCAGACCCATCACAGACAATGAGCTGACACTTTTACCCGATCCGGATTCTCCTACAATACCGAGAACCTCACCTTCTTCGACCTGATAACTAATGTTATCGACTGCTTTAAACTGCCCGAAAGTCACGGACAGATTTTTTAATGTTAATAATGCCATGCTGCTCTCCTACTGCTTCAACTTAGGATCAAGCGCATCGCGCAATCCATCGCCCATTAAGTTAAACGCTAATACAGTCAGTAAGATAACCAGCCCCGGGAAGGTAACCACCCACCAGGCGCGTTGAACAAACTGCAGTGCATCAGCTAACATGCTTCCCCATTCCGGCGTCGGCGGCTGAGCACCAAGTCCAAGGAAGCCAAGCGCAGCCATATCTAAAATGGCAGAAGAGAAACCAAGCGTAGCCTGCACGATTAAAGGAGCCAGGCAATTTGGTAAAATACAGATAAACATCAGTCGTAGTGAACTGGCACCAATCACTCTTGATGAGGTGACATAATCACGTGACATTTCTGCAATAGCAGCAGCTCTGGTCAGACGCACATAGTGAGGCAACGACACAATCGAAATCGCTAAAGCCGCATTGACGATACTAGGACCTAATACTGCAACGATGGCAATGGCGAGTAACAAACTTGGCATCGCTAACATGATGTCAACGAGACGCATGATAATCACATCGACTACGCCTCTATAAAAACCGGCCAGCAATCCCAATAGAATACCCAGCATTAAGGAAACGGTAACAGCAACCATCCCTACAGAAAGAGATAAGCGAGAACCATGGATCAAACGCGACAGGATATCCCGGCCAACATCATCGGTGCCCAAAACATATGACCAGTTTCCACCATCCAACCATGCCGGTGGTAACAGCAGTGCATCACGCACCTGAGCTGACGGGGAATGCGGTGCAACCACATCGGCAAAAATAGCCATTAAACAAATCAATACAATAAAAGCTAAGCCGACAACAGCGCCTTTATTGCTACTAAAATAATGCCAGAACTCTTGTAATGGTGTTCTTGGTTCAGGCGCTTTTAATAATTCAGTCGTCATTGCGCCTCTCCTAACGGCTATGTCTGATTCGTGGATTAACAATGCCGTAAGCAATGTCAACCAGCAGGTTTACAACGATAATGATGGTAGCAACAATTAAAATACCACCCTGAACAACCGGATAATCACGGCGACTAATTGACTCAATCAGCCATTTCCCGATCCCCGGCCAGGCAAATACGGTTTCCGTTAAAATCGCACCAGAAAGCAGAATCCCCACCTGCAAACCAATGACAGTAATAACCGGAATTAAAGCATTACGCAGTGCATGAATAACAATCACACGCCACGGAGCGATCCCTTTTGAACGAGCAGTGCGAATATAGTCTTCACCGAGAACTTCCAGCATGGATGAACGGGTCATTCGGGCAATCACAGCCATTGGGATGGTCCCCAGAACAATACTCGGCAAAATAAGATGAGAAGCGGCTGACGCAAATGCCCCCTCTTCTCCGGATAAATATGAATCCACTAACATAAAGCCGGTGACATTATCTATCCAATACACCACATCTATCCGACCAGACACCGGCGTCCAGCCTAAAGTCACGGAAAATATCAACATCAGTAACAGAGCCCACCAGAAAATGGGCATTGAATAGCCCGTAAGCGAAAACGTCATAACTGAGTGATCAAAAATGGTCCCTCGTTTGACCGCCGCAATTATCCCTGCAGGCAGTCCCACTAAAATTGCAAAAATCACTGCACATAACGCCAATTCAACTGTTGCCGGGAACAGCGTTAAGAATTCACGCATTACAGGTTCTTTAGTTACTAATGAATTACCAAGATCACCCTGTAATACACCACCAACATAGTGGAAATACTGGATGTATAAAGGCTGGTCAAAACCTAGCTGAGCACTGAGTTCAGCATGACGGGCAGCAGAAACGCCACGTTCACCAGCCATAACCTCGATCGGGTCACCGGGAATCATGCGAATAAGTGAAAACGTCAGCAACGTGATGCCGATAAAGGTCGGAACGACCAACCCTAGTCGACGTAAAATAAATTGGAACATAAAAAGACAAGCTCTCTGTTTCAGATCGTGATGAAACGGTTAACATTTACAACAGTTACCAAGGCAGCTTCCATCGCCAGTCATCACGGGAAGAACGACACTTTAATGACATCCACTCAATTAAAGTGCCGTGGTTTTCTTTCTATCTAGATACTTACTAAATTACTTTTCTAAACTTACGTTGTAGAAGTAGTGCTCACCAAGCGGGTCAATTTTATAACCTTTTACTTCTTTGCGAACCGGCTCGTATACAACCGAGTGAGCAATAGTGATCCATGGAGCCTGTTCTTTGAACAGTACCTGTGCCTGTTTATAAAGTTCGGTACGTTTTTCAATGTCCGTAGTTCTTTTTGCTTTGATCAGTAAGTCATCAAAGTCTTTGTTACACCACTGAGAACGGTTAGAACCACCAACAGCATCACAGCTTAACAGGACATACAAGAAGTTATCCGGATCACCATTATCACCCGTCCAACCCATCAAGAATGTGTCATGTTCACCTTTCTTGGTACGGTTCAGGTATTCACCCCATTCGTAAGAAACGATATCTGCATCAACACCAACTTTTTTCCAGTCTTCCTGAATGACTTCAGCCATACGGCGCGCATTCGGGTTATAAGGACGTGATACCGGCATAGCCCAGATATTGGTTTTAAAGCCATCAGGGTAACCAGCTTCAGCCAATAATTTTTTCGCTTTTACCGGATCGTAATTGTAATCAACAACTGCATCATTGTATGACCACATTGTTGGTGGAATTGGGTTTTTGGCTACTTTGCCTGAACTTTGGAAAACAGCATCGATGATCGCCTGTTTATTGGTTGCTAAACTCAGAGCCTGGCGTACACGTACGTCTGTGAACGGTTTTTTCTGTGTGTTGAAGCCAAGATAACCAACGTTAAGACCTTCCTGAGTCATTACATTGATGTCTTTATCCTGTTTCATCTGCTCGATATCAGCAGGGTTAGGATATGGCATCATATGACATTCACCAGCTTTCAGTTTGGCGTAACGAACAGAAGCATCAGGAGTAATTGAAAATACCAATCGGTCAATTTTAGCTTTACCACGCCAGTAATCTTTAAAGGCTACATAACGAATCAAAGAGTCTTTCTGGTACTGCACTTTTTGGAACGGACCGGTACCCACTGGATTAATATCCAGCTCTTCCGGAGTGCCTTTTTTCATTAAATAGTCAGCTTGTTCGGCAGAGAAGATCGAAGCAAAGTCCATTGCCATGTTAGCCAAGAATGGCGCTTCAGGATGGTTAAGAACAAATTTAACCGTGTAGTCATCCACTCTCACAATATCTTTGATCAGTGAGTCCATACCCATACCAGTAAAGTACTCATAAGAACCACCGGATACATTATGATAAGGATGATTTTTGTCTAACTGACGTTCAAAGGAAAAAATTACGTCATCAGCATTGAAATCACGGGTTGGTTTGAAGTCTTTAGTTGACTGGAATTTAACCCCTTTACGCAAATGGAAGGTGTATTCCAGACCATCATCAGACACATCATAACTTTCTGCCAGTGCAGGTTTCGCGTTGGTCGTACCCAAATCAAATTCTAACAGGCGGTTAAAAATGGTATTTGATGAAGCATCAAAAGTGGTGCCTGATGTATAAAACGCCGGGTTAAATCCTTCCGGGCTTCCTTCTGAACAGTAAACAAAAGTAGTGGCCGCTTGTGCTGAAGCCGCAAATGCGCCTGCAGCCATAATGGCTAAAGGTAACGCTACTAGCCTGTTTTTCATTCTAATTCTCCATAATTGAGATTGAAGCTGTTGTAACAAACAGTGAAAGAGTGAGACAGGTGATCGCTGAACAGTAGAAGGGTTTTTTATCCGTAGGGTATAAACAACCTGAAGATGACATTTCTATTGCTAGCCTATTGCTAAAGATATGGCTAGAAATATCATTTACTCATCCATGAGCACCTTATGTGAAAGCAAAAGTCGTCAATGACAATTGTAAAATCACTTATTGAAGAGTAGCGAAGAGAAGAAAAATGACCAATCGAAATAATGACAGACGTTATACATATAACGTATAGGGGGTTGATAGAGAATTTAAATACCTTACTATTCAGTTAGTTAATAATTTAAACTCTCTTTAGCAATAAATATAACATTATTTAAAATGAGATCTTGATCGGATAAAATCAACTGATTGCACATAAGAAATGCTGTTTCTACAGGCTATAAAAACAGCACCTTTGAACTTAAAAATACCTGGAAAATACCAGCAGATTAGAAAAACTTAATTTGAGAACGACCCGATTTATCACTCTTATTTTTATCAGTTTTTTTCTCATGGCGTTTATCTTGAGCAGTTCCCTTCCCTTCTTTCCTTCCCTTCGGTTCATTTCTTCCCGTTTTTTCCTTCCTTTCTTTTTGTTCCTTTTGTTCCTTTCCTTCCTTTTGTTCCTTTCCTTCCTTATTTTCCTTCAATTCCTCAACAACAGGATTAGGACAGATCAGAACATAAAATTCCTGATTAAACTCGATAAGATCACCATCGTAGATCTTACAGCGTTTTCTCAGTTCAATTTCACCATTAACCGCCACATAACCTTCAGAAATTGCATATTTAGCTTCGCCACCACCACTCACGACATTGGCTAACTTCAAAACTTTATAAAGTTCAATGGGCTGAGAATCGACTTCAATACCAATGGCTTCGATTTCAATTTCATCCATTGATTCATCATAGGTCTGGTCTTGCATTAGATTATTATCTCGAAAAACAATTTATGGGGAGTTTACCGCTTACTGAAAAATATCACATCAGATATTTATCCATTTCTTCTTTTGGCACCATACCGCCACCCGTTGCCCAGATAACATGAGTACTATTCGCCACTGATTCAGATGTGATGCCCATCTGCTGCAAATATTCCGGATTACCGGCAACCATAAGAGGACCATAAATTGCAGATGCTGACGATGGTTCAATCCGGATGTTTTCACTTCTGTCTAACGCTTTTAGCCATTCAAACATGTGTTCATCCGTAATAGTATAAAAGCCATCGATCATCCGCTCCATTGCCCTTCCGACAAAACCGGAAGGACGACCTACCGCCAAACCATCAGCCGCAGTTTTATTATCAATACCAATATCCTGAACACTGATACCATCATGCAAACCGGTATAAACACCCAACAGCATACATGGAGAGTGCGTTGGTTCGGCAAAGATACAATGAACGTGATCACCAAACGCCAGTTTCAGACCGAACGCCACACCACCGGGACCACCACCAACGCCACACGGTAAATAAACAAATAAAGGATGCTCTTTATCGACCACAATTCCCTGCTGCTCGAACTGAGCTTTTAACCGTTCACCGGCAACAGAATAACCAAGGAATAGCGTTTTAGAATTTTCGTCATCAATAAAAAAACAGTTAGGATCGTTTTCGGCTTCTTTACGTCCCTGAGCAACAGCAACACCATAGTCCTGTTCATATTCGACCACATTGACTCCATGTTCACGGAGTTTATTTTTTTTCCACTCTCTCGCATCCGCGGACATATGCACTGATACTTTGAAACCAAGTTGTGCACTCATAATGCCGATAGACAAACCAAGATTGCCTGTTGAGCCCACCGCAATACTATGCTGTGAGAAAAACGCTTTACACTCTTCGCTTAGTAACTGACTGTAATCGTCCTTAACAGTGATTAATCCTGCTTCCAGAGCCAATTTTTCTGCATGGGTTAACACTTCATAAATGCCACCACGTGCTTTGATTGAACCTGAAATTGGCAGATGACTATCTAGTTTGATGTAGACCTTACCCAACGATTTTGCACTGATATGAGATGACAGTATTTCAGCCAAATTACTCACTTCAACCAGAGAGGATTCAATAATTCCGTTACTTTTCTTAGTTTCAGGAAAGGCTTGTTTGATATAAGGAGCAAAGCGGGTCAGACGCTCACTAGCATCCTGAACATCACTTTGGTTGAGTCCGACATAAGGTAATGCAGTCGCCAGGTCAGTTGCTTTAGGATTGAACCAACACACTTCCTGCAGATCTATCATCGGTTTTACGAGGGGATAACGATTAACGAGTTGAGCAATTTCCGTTTGTTTCATTCACTTTTCCTTGTGTTCAATGGCATAGCAACATAGTTATATTCAAATAACCTCAATCCATTCTGTTACTATGCCATATCACCAGATATGGGGATATAGGGATAATTATTATTTATTTTTTCCCTTTTGAGATTTGCTTTCAGACATACCCTGCTTCATGTTTTGTTTTTGTTCCTTCACTTTTTTCCACATCTGAGCACATTCATCTTCTGATTTTCCCGACTTCATACAATCCTGCTTCATCTGCATTTGCTCGCGCTTCATGTCTTGTTTCATTTCACGCTGTTCAGCTTTTTGCTGTTGCATCATCTCCTGCTGCACTGCTGTGTCACTCTTCTGGTTTGCTGCAAAAGCAGAATATGTGCATGTGGTTACAAATCCAAGTAATAACGGCACTAATAACTTATTCATCATCTTTACCTTTTGTTTTATATGTAGAGTCTTAATCACTATAGTTCACGTTTACTCTAAGTTAATAATTTTGAATAGAAATATTGAGCGACGTCTAAGATTTAGTTGCATGCTCAAAAAGCATCTATTAATGAGGTAAAAACGCCATTAACTGACGGGTATATTCTTCCCGTGGATTAGCAAACATAGTTTCAGTTTTTCCCTGTTCCACAATTTTACCATTGCGCATAACAATCGTGTAATGACAAAGAGATTTGACGACATTTAAATCATGACTGATAAATAAGTAAGTCAGTCCCCGTTTTTGTTGAAGAGATTTGAGTAATTCCAGTACCTGTGCCTGAATGGTTCTGTCGAGTGATGAAGTCGGCTCATCCAGTAAAATAAATTCCGGTTCCAGAATCAGCGCCCGCGCAATCGCAATACGTTGACGTTGTCCTCCGGAAAATTCATTGGGATAACGGAAACGGGTGTCAGGATCCAGTTCTACCTCTTTCATCACATTACAGATTCGGGCATCGACTTCTGAATCCGTTAATTCAGCATGAACTCTTAGTCCTTCCCCTATCACCTGCGCCACTGACATACGGGGATTTAATGCAGAAAAGGGATCCTGAAAAACCACCTGCATTTTATTGCGGTAAGGCAGCATTTCTTTACGTTTCAATCCCTGTAACTCATTATTTTCGTAACGAATACTTCCTTCCGACTTAAGCAAACGTAAAATAGCCATGCCTGTTGTCGATTTGCCAGAACCACTCTCACCAACAACACCAATAGTATGTCCCTTTCTCAGCACAAACTGCATATCCGTTACAGCTTTTACGTGATCAATGGTCCGTTTAAATAATCCACCGGTAATAGGAAACCATACTCTCAGTTTATTAACTTCAATCAGTGGGGCAGATAAGGGATCAACAGGGATCGGTTGGCCTTTAGGATCGGAATCAATCAATTGCTTGGTATAAGGATGTTGCGGCGCAGAAAATAAATTTTGGGTAATGTTCTCTTCCACCAGTTGGCCATCTTTCATCACTGCAACTCTATCAGCAATGCGTTTTACGATACTCAGATCATGAGTAATAAACAGCATTGCCATACCCAATTCTGATTGCAGATGTTTGAGTAACTTCAGAATTTGCGCCTGAACGGATACATCGAGTGCTGTTGTTGGTTCGTCTGCAATAAGCAGTTCAGGTTCATTGATAAGTGCCATTGCAATCATGACTCTCTGACGTTCACCACCGGATAGTTCATGCGGATATGACGTTATTTTCTGCTCAGGATTTCTGATACCGACTTTGTTGAGCCATTCAATGGCAATCTTTTCTGCCTGACGATTCCGTACTCCACGGTGAATGGAGAGTGTTTCCACTAATTGCTTACCAATACGATGCAAAGGATTCAGAGAAACCATCGGTTCCTGAAAGATCATACCGATTTTGCCGCCGCGAATACCACGCAGACGTCGTTCGGAGCAGGTTAACGTATCCACTCCGTCAAACTTAATTTCGCCTGAAAGATAATGAGCCGTCCCCTTAGGGAGTAACTTCATAATCGAATTCGCAGTAACGGATTTTCCTGAGCCACTTTCACCAACTAGGGCTAGTGTTTCACCCTTCGCAATAGAAAAGGAAATATTCTCAGTGACCGGCAGTACACCTTTATCACGTTCAAAACCAACAGATAAGTTACTGACTTTTAGTACTTCGGTCATCAATTATCTCCTGTGTTGGTGAGGGTCAAAGGCATCGCGTACCGCTTCGCCAACAAAAACAAGCAACGTCAGCATTAATGATAAAACAACAAATGCAGACAACCCCAGCCATGGGGCCTGTAAATTTGATTTGCCCTGAGCAAGTAATTCACCTAAAGACGGAGAACCGACCGGCAAGCCAAAACCAAGAAAATCAAGAGAAGTAAGAGTTGTAACTGAACCTGATAGAATAAAAGGCATCATGGTTAACGAAGCTACCATCGCATTAGGCAACATATGACGCAACATGATGCGGGAATCAGAGACACCCATCGCATGCGCCGCTTTGACATAATCAAAATTACGACAACGCAAAAATTCAGCACGGACAACCCCAACCAGACTCATCCAGCTGAACAGCACCATAATACCAAGCAGCCACCAAAAATTAGGTTCAACGAAACTAGACAGAATAATAAGCAGAAACAGAGTCGGCATACCAGACCAAACTTCAATAAACCGTTGTCCTATTAAGTCTAACCAGCCTCCGTAATAGCCTTGTGTTGCTCCGACAAAAACACCAACGACAGAGGAAATAACAGTCAACACAAACCCAAATAAAACCGATATCCGAAAACCATAAATAATACGGGACAACACATCCCTGCCCTTGTCATCGGTACCAAGCCAGTTAATGGAATCAGGAGCTGACGGAACGGCCCCACCGGGAATATCTAAGTTAATGGTATCGTAGTGAAAGCGAATTAACGGCCAGATTATATAGCCATGATCGTCAATCAGTTTTTCAACATAGGGATCGGTGTAATCAGCTTCGGTTAAAAACTCTCCGCCAAACTGAGTTTCCGGATAAGAGGTAAAAATAGGGAAATACCATTCATTATTATAAGAAACCAACAGAGGTTCATCATTAGCAATAAACTCAGCAAATAAACTGATGGTAAACAGCACCAGAAAGATCCATAAAGACCAGAAGCCTCTTCGGTTTGCTTTAAAGCGACTCCATCTTTCCTGATGAATAGGATTCGTAAAATGCATCACTTACCTCGCCTCAAAATCGATACGAGGATCCACCCACGTATAGGTCAAATCAGAAATAATACCTAACAATAATCCAAGAAGGGTCATGATATATAATGTACTGAAAACAACCGGGTAGTCTCTTTGAATTGTGGATTCAAAACCGAGCAGTCCGATACCATTTAACGAAAACATCACTTCAATCAGCATAGAACCGGTAAAGAAAATACTAATAAATGCACTGGGGAATCCCGCAATGATAATTAACATTGCATTGCGAAAAACATGCTTATAAAGAATCCGTTTTTCATCCAATCCTTTGGCTCTGGCAGTCACAACATACTGCTTATTAATTTCATCCAGAAACGAATTTTTGGTCAGCATACTGAGCGTTGCGAACCCACCAATAACCATGGCAAAAACTGGTAACGTTATATGCCAGAAGTAATCAATGATCTGCTGATACCAGGTAAGTTGCTCAAAATTATCAGACACTAAGCCTCTTAACGGAAACCAGCTAAAGTAATTGCCACTGGCAAACACGATAATCAAAATAATGGCGAACAAGAACCCAGGTATAGCATAACCGACAATGACAAATGCACTGGTCCAGATATCAAACCTTGAACCATGATGTATTGCTTTAGTAATCCCCATCGGTATAGAAACAAAATAGATGATTAATGTGCTCCATAACCCCAGAGAAATAGAAACGGGTAATCGATCCTTAATTAAATCAATCACGTTACCGCCTTTAAACAGACTTTGCCCAAAGTTAAACGTGATGTAATTTTTGAGCATATCAAAGTAACGTTCAGAAATAGGTTTATCAAAACCAAACTGTTTTTTTATTGCTGCAACGACTTCAGGATCAAGACCTCTTGAACCTTTGTACCCGGATTTCTCTGCTGATATGGATTCTGTTTTTATTTCTGTGCCACCACCGGAAAAGCGATCCATAATTCCGCTGGTATGTCCTTCTATTTGAGCAATTGCCTGTTCTACCGGCCCCCCGGGAGCAATCTGAATAACGAAGAAGTTAATAGTTATAATTGCCCACAAGGTGGGAATAACCAGCAATAATCGTCGAAATATATACGCTGCCATAATGATCCCCCGCTATTGCCTTCTCTCTGGTAACTTTGACGCTTTCTCTTTAGAAATCCACCAGGTATCTAGGCCTAAATCGTATTTTGGTATCGTCTCAGATCGTTCAAATTTATCCCATACTGCCACTCGATATTCACTGATAAACCACTGGGGAATCATATAAAAGTTCCACTGTAAAACACGATCCAACGCCCGCCCAAGAGAAAGAAGTTTATCGCTATTCTGTTGGTTTTTAACTATTTGCTCTGTCAGGTAATCAACTACAGGATCTGTCACTCCTGCTGTATTATAGGTCGAATTGATGTAATTCGAGTTCCAAACAATCATCAAATCCGGACTTGGATAGGCATTGGCAAAAAACCGCGAAGAGACCATATCAAAGTCTCGATCCCGCAATCTTTTTATATATTGGGTTGTATCTACCATCCGAATTTTCATTGTAATACCAAGGCGCTTAAAATTACGTTGTAAGGGAATCGCTATGCGTTCTGTGACAGGGCTATTAGCCAATAATTCAAAGACAAAAGGCTGACCGGTTTTTACATTCGTCATTACCTGATTTCTGACTTCCCAGCCGGCTTCTTTTAATAGTTTAAACGCCTGTCGTAACTGAGGACGAATATGACCACTACCATCACTGACGGGAGGATCGTATTCAGTCGTAAATATTCTTGCCGGAATCTTATCTTTAAACGGAGTTAATATTTGCTTTTCCTGTTCAGAGGGTAATCCTCTGGCTTCAAAATCGGTATTCTGAAAATAACTGCGCACCCGAGAGTACTGCCCGTAGAATAACGTCTTATTCATCCATGCAAAATCAAGCGCATAAGTTAGTGCTTCCCTAACCTTTACATCGCTGAATATCGCTGCTTTGGTATTAAAAACAAACCCCGTTGCAGCAGCCGGATTTTTATGCGAAATTTCTTCTTTTACAATATAGCCGTTATCAAAGTTAATCCCGTTATAAGAATTCGCCCAGAGCTTTGCATTTCCTTCCTGACGCAAATCGTATTCACCTGCTTTAAACGCTTCGAGCATAACCGTGTCATCACGATAGTAATCATATTGAATCTGAGCAAAATTATTGCGCCCTACATTCACCGGCAACTCTTTTGCCCAGTAATCTTTCAGCAACTCATAAGTAATACTCTGCCCCATTTTGTAGTTCAGAATTTTGTAAGGGCCACTTCCAACTGGAGGTGTCATCAAAGGTTCGTTTAATTTTTTGTCTTTCCAGAAATGTTCAGGCAACACTTTGGTACTTTCAGCAAGGCTGAATAGCTTATCCCGAGTAGGCACCGTCATTTCAATTCGGACAGTTCTATCGTTCAATGCCTTAACAAACTTTACGTCTTTGTAATAAACCCGATACTGAGGAACACCTTCAGTCATAAACTTGTGAAAACTGAATTCAACATCGTGCGCGGTAATTGGGACTCCGTCCTGAAAACGGGCCTTTGGATTAATATCCAGTTCTAACCAGGAATAGTCGTCGGAGTAACGGACTTTTTCTGCGATCAGAGGGTAATAGGAGTCGATTTCATCACTGGGGGAAAACATAAGAGCATCATAAAGCTCACCAGTTGCTGCGGCGGCAACCCCTCTCGATGCATAGCGGTTAAAGTTGTCAAATGTCCCGACCTGAGCATAGGTCACTTTGCCATATTTAGGGGCATCAGGGTTTACATAGTCAAAATGCTGAAAGCCTACCGGGTATTTTGCTTGACCATACCCGACGAGTCGGGTTGTTTCGATCACTTTCGCCAGACACAATGAACTGAACAGAAGAAGCATCATGCCAGCAATAAGAGTCCGAAATCTGAACATAAAAAATCCTTTATACTGTTTTGATTTATTCACCATCAATCAGTTCATTTGCAACCAGTCGAAGTAAAAAAGTCTCACGTTCAATACTTAATCCTTGCTGATGACTTTTTAGCATCGTCTTTTCATTATGGTCTATTGCATCATAAATATTGACCCAAACCGGACGCGAACCATTTTGTACTTCATGATTTTCCATATCCGGTATTCCTAAATCTTTGTCGACCTGACAGATATAACAATAGGATATCATATGCATTACTTCTGCATCGGATTTATACCAGGGACGGAATTCTTCATAAATGCCAAAACTTTCAATATTACGAATATTCTGAGCACCGGTCTCTTCCTGTAGTTCACGCATCATGCCCGCAATCGGATCTTCACCTTCATTTAATCCCCCTCCAGGCAAAGTATAGTCATCATATCGTTCAGTATAAATAAGTAAGATTTGCCCCCCGTCGACGACTATTGCCCGTGATGCTTTGCGGGATACAGACTTCATTTCACTTAGTGCATGCAGATCAGGATGGATAGCGGTTTTTAAATGTCTCATCAATTTTCAATATATCAATTACTTGGCTCATAATTCTAACACATCCCATACACAATAAAGTTGTCATAAACCCTAATTGAGTCAGGTATGTGTATTTCTGACTTATTAAATAAATGTAAATGAGAGCTTTTCGCATTGATTTTATTGAAACTTATGATTAGCATAAATAACAACCAATAAAAAAAGATAAAGAAAAGTATGCCAAAGCCTAAAAGGATTCCTTACCTCGCGACAGTAACCAGCATCACTGATGTTTCACCATCCATTCGCAGATTAACTCTAAAGAGCGATAATCAGTCGCAATTCTCCGCTGAGTCTGTCGGAGGCTATTTTAAATTTCTGTTCACCGAAAATGGCGATACAGATATCTCTTCACTAAGTGAAGATCAAAATCCATTACTCCGTACCTATACCATTCGGGAATACAATGATTCGACGGGTGAAATCACTGTTGATTTGGTTCGCCATGTCACCTCTGACTTAAGCTGTGGATTCGCATCCCGCTGGGTGGAAACCGTTAGTGTTGGTGATACCATTTCTCTGGTTGGTCCGGGAAAAAGTCCGTACCCAGCCTTTGATCGCGATGCGGTTGTTTTTGTTGGTGATATGACATCGCTGCCGGCATTATCCGTCGCAATCAGTAACATTCCTTCTACCGCCGTCGGACATGCAATTATTGAAGTGGCTAAACAGGAAGATGTTCAGCAACTGAATTCGCCTGAAGGTGTGGATATCACGTGGGTGGCAACTGAAAACGGCCAATCTCTCGTCGAAACCGTTAAACAATTACCCTGGCCAGATGGCTCTGTTGATGTATGGTGCGCCTGTGAATTCGATAAAATGAAATCACTGCGACAGTATTTCAGAAATGAAAAAAATGTAGAAAAAGACCATATCTACATCAGCAGCTACTGGAAAAATGGCGTTTCTGAAGATGGTCATAAAGTCATTAAACGACAGGATGCCGAAAGCGACAGTTAATTACTCAGCTAACGTATAAAGAGATCCTATTTATCATCAGGATCTCTTTGTGCTCTCGGTTTTAAACAAGTGGTTTTATAACCAATCTCGTTACCACAAAATCTTCCCGATAAACGGTGCAACCAGAACAGTAACCATACCGGCAATCATCATTACCGCACTCGATACAACACCTTCCGAAGCACCAAGCTGATAGGCTTTTGCAGTCCCGGCCCCATGAGCTGAAGCCCCCAGACTTGCCCCTTTTCCCAGACGGGAACGAATGGATAATACCGTAAGAATAACCTCTCCGACTGCCATACCAATCACACCAGTCATGACAACAAACAATGCCGTAAGATCCGCTTCACCACCGACTGATTTCGTTGCTTCAACTGCAAATGGAGTGGTAATGGAACGCATTGCCAGACTGCGTTGTAGCAGTTCTGGTAAATGGAATAGTCTTGCCAGCAAAACCGTACTTCCAACCGCAACAACAACTGAAACTGACACCCCAACAGATAGCGATAACCAATGACGCACAATCAGATGACGGTTGTCATACACAGGAATTGCAAATGCAACAGTCGCAGGACCTAACATCCACATTAACCAGTGCGAATCCGCCATGTAAGACTGATAAGGTATTTGAAAATATATGACAATCAATACCAAAAGTAATGGAGCTAAAAGCAGAGGCATTAACAAAATACTTTTCTTGCGTCGGTATAGAAATTTACTGGCATAATAAAACGCCAGGGTCATAAACAAACAGGACAAGCTTAATCCATAATGAGACCAGAATATCATTTATTGTTCCATATTCTTAGCCAGTAAGTGACTGTGACGATTACTTTTCCTGCGTGCTAATTTGAGTTCAAGCATATAGACCCGATCAACAACCAGACTGGTAATCGCAATAACCATAATGGTACTAACAACCAATACAGTCAGGATTTTAAGTCCCTCCTGTTCCATCAAAGCTTTGTGATTTACAACAGCAACAACGGCCGGAATAAAGAACAGCAACATTTCCGCCAGCAACCAGGTTGCTCCCCGACGTAACCAGTTAACATTAATCACTTTGCTAAATACCAGAGCTAACAGGATCAACATACCGGTCAGATTTGCTGGTATCGGCAAATGAAATAGTTTGACTAAGTAATCAGCGGCAATCCAAATCACTGATAACATCCCTACCTGAAACAAGGTAAAGAATCCATTTTCCATTTTTTTCATTATTATTTATTTCCTTTTGTGAGGCTAATCACAGTATAGGTAGAGTTATAACCATCATGAAATGAATTTTTTTTATTCAAATTATGCCAAAATGGAATACTAGAATTTACTGCTTTTACGGGCTACAAAATGGATATAAAAGCGCTGCGATATTTCGTCGAACTGGTCGATCAGCAGAGTTTTACACGTGCTTCAGAAAAATTATTTGTTACCCAACCTACCATCAGTAAGATGATTAGGAATCTGGAGCAATCACTTAACCAACCACTCATTCATCGTGAAGGAAGGCGTTTCTGGCTAACAGATGCGGGGGAGATTGTTTATCTACGAGCTCAACAAATGCTCGAAGTTATGGGACAGTTAAAAGCTGAAATGGTCGATTTAGGTGAACTTAAACGCGGTCACCTTCGTCTCGGGATCCCTCCAATGGTTGGTCATCTTTATGCTGGGTTAATTCGGCGTTATAAACAGCTCTACCCCGATATCGAACTAACGATAGTCGAATATGGTGGCCGCAAGATTGAACAGGCACTCATTAATGGTGATTTGGATGTTGCCATTACAATGCTGACAACCAGCAATGCGCATAGCCTGGCAAACCTTCCTCTGGATGCCTACCCGGTACATGCGATTCTGCCAGACAACGACAAATGGCAACAGAAAAAATCCATTTCATGGACAGATCTAAAAGATGAACCTTTTTATACGTACACCGAAGAATTTACGCTTAGTGATTATATTCGGTATCACTGCCAGCAAGCAGGTTTCAAACCCCAGGTTTCCGCACGTAGCAGCCAGTGGGATTTTTTAATTGCTCTGGTAAAAAGTGGCGTCGGTGCAGCGTTTCTGCCAGAACCGCTTTGTCAGCGAATTCATGGTGAAGGAGTTCTGGTTAAACCCATCGAACCATCCATAGACTGGAAACTGGGAGTGATCTGGCATTCGGAAAGATATATTTCTAAAACCGCTGAAGCATGGATCAATTTATGTAAGGAATATCGTCACGAGCGAAGATAGATTTTAGTATTTCTCCAATGTCGAATCAGTTCAAACTAACTCGACACAGTCATGACGCCAGTGAGTTGATTCCACAAAAACGATCTGATCGTTTTCAGTAAGCATTCGCTGTGCAAATAAACATGGCGTTCCTGCAGTTGCACGCAATTTAGCCGCAATATCGCCTTCCAGTCCTTTGACGGTTACGGAGATCCGTTTGTTAAAGGACAACAGTTCAATCACACTGTTTAAAATAGTCAGCACATCAGAACGATCACTTAACCGCGCCATAAAATCACTACAAAGCGCTTCTTTTATCCAGTAACTGGTGACGGCTACAGGTCTGTCATTCAACTTATGTACGACTTCAACCGAATGGATTTTACTAAATGGCGGCAAGTCCATCACAGCGTTAACCGTTTTACTTGCCATTAACGTCCCCGCAGACAGTAATTCTCTTTGATAATTGAAATCTGAAGATACAAACCCATCAATTTCACTAAAACAATTCACGGGGATCTGAATACGGGGAAACGCAATAAACCAGCCTCTTCGATCTTCCCTGTATATCAGCCCGTTTGTTTCAAGGATGGATAACGCTTCACGCAAGGTCACTCTGGTCGTATTAAATGATTCTGCCAGTTGTCTCTCTGATGGCAATTTTTGCCCGGCCTGAAGTACGCCAGATTCTATCTGTTCAACAATACTTTCTTTGATTTCTATGTACTGCATAAAGGCTCATCATCCATTCTTAACCAGAGCAGCAACTTTACCTAAAACCAACCGAAATACAAAGCAGTACTTAATTTATATCGATATTTTGTGATAAATAAGAATGACATAACTGCATAATTTCCATTACCACCTGATTTGACGCTAACTTGACTTCAGCACTTATTTCTGTTGAATAAGGAGTTACACGAGCCAACTCTATTGCAAAAATAGCCAGTTCTGGAAGGGTTCCACAACACAGTTTAAGTAATTGCCAGCTTTGTGTTACCTCCAACCGATGGCTACTAATCTCATTGTGTGATTCATTACTCTCAAGCTCTGATAACTCTTTTGCAGTTAAACGATAAATATATCCGGGCTGAGATGGTTTCTTTCCCTGCATCGCATCAACAATAATCAGGTAAGAACAATTCATAAAATAAGGGAAAGCCCGCTGTCCGGAGTTTCCCGCATAAAAAATCTCGACAGAATCATTCCACTCAGGCTTTTTTTCTAATTCCGAATCCAATAAAGAAAATACCAATTGTCCTGTACCATCGTCGGCATACAAAGGGTTACCAAAACAAATAATATGAATCATCGCCATACTATCTGTCTATTCTGAATTTCAGAAAATGTGTCGAACACGAAATACAGGGATCATAGTTACGAATCACCTGCTCACAAAAGAATTTCAGCTCTTCATCACTACGCTCTAACCCATACGTCTGTACCGAATCTTTTAAGTCCTGCTCGATGCGGGCCTGATTCTGACTGGTTGGTGGAATAATCGTACAGTTTTTAACACATCCTTTATCATCAATCTCGTAACGATGATAAATAAGACCTCTGGGAGCTTCTGTTGCATGACTGGCAACACCCGCCTTCGGTACGACAGAAACATAAGGCTCGTCAGGAGGAGTTAGTTCTTCCAGAATCCGATACACCTCCCGACAGGCGTAGAAGGTCTCAAGTGCCCGTATCACTATGCTATCGAACATATTCTGAGTCTTCCCGTTCTGACCAACACTTTTTGCCAGCTGTTGTGTCTCCGTATCCAGAACGTCAAAATTATTATTAAACCTTGCCAAAGGTCCCACCAGATAATTATGTCCATCAACTAATGAATACAATGCGGTTGAGTGTGGTTCCTGATGCTCCTTAAAATGATCACGGTATTGTTCAGGTGGTGCATTCACCCCAGACGCACTGACAATCTGACCAAAATTAATCGGATAAAACTGATCAGATTTCAGGCTGACGTAATCAAAATCATGAGAAAAATCCGGACGTTTAAGAGAAGCACAGAACTTGACTAACGACTCAGTAAGATAATGCATTTCTTCTGCTGTTTTGCGTAATTCTTTAAGCTCATCCAGCTTAGGCAGTCCCTCAAATCCGCCGACTTTCAACCCAATCGGATGAACACTCCGTCCGCCTAACAGACTCATAATTTGATTACCAAAGCCCTGAATTTTTACGCCGCGTTGAAATATATCCGGATGCACTTTTGCCATTTCAATTGCATTCGCAAATCCCAGGAAATCAGGTAATGCAAGAAAATGAATATGCAGAGCATGACTTTGAATCCACTCACCCAGATTCATCACTCTGCGCAATTGCGTTACCGGTTCTGAAACCTGTACGTCAAACAGTTTTTCCAGTGCCAGAATCGATGTGAGCTGATACGCCATGGGACAAATGCCACAGATGCGGGCAGTTAATTCAGGTACGTCACTGTAAGGTTTTCCCTGCAGAAACTGCTCAAACAATCTTGGCGGTTCAAATATCCGCATATGCAGGTTTTCAATCCGATTGTCTTTGGCACTCAGTTCTAATGACGCTTCACCTTCGACACGAGTAATAAAAGGCACTTTGAGTTTTATTTTTCTGGTGCTCATTGATCGTCCCCTTTATCCGTTGAATCCGCCTGATCCCTCCAGCGTAATATTTCCTTTCTGAACTCCGGAACATTACTGTGAAAAAGTGCAAAGCGATTAGCGATTTCAGAATTCACAAATCCAAGCCCTTGTAAACGGTTTGCCATCCCGTGCGTATTCGGCTGCTCTGAGGGACCATAACAGTTATAGCAAGCCTTACCATAGGAAGGACACATGGCTCCACAACCGGTTCTTGTTACTGGTCCGAGGCATGGTGCCTGTCTGGTTATCAACACACAAACGGTTTGCTGTCGTTTACATTGCATGCAGAGTTTTTCTTTATCGATTTTAGGTTCGGCACCTAATAAAAGCTGAGATAAGAATTTCGTCATTTGCTCGGTGGATACCGGACATCCCCAAAGCTCATAATCCACTTTGATAACACTGGCCACCGGCTCTGAATTATCCAGAGTCGCAATAAAATCTGCTTTTGCGTATACGCCAGCCATCATGGTGTCTATGCCACCATTAAGCTGAGTAATATTGCGCAGTGCCTGCACGCCACCAGAAGTTGCACAGGCGCCGATGGTGACAACTAACTTACTTTTTTCTCTTAACGATTTTGCCCGTTGCAAATCATGAGGTGTGGAAATACTCCCTTCGACAAAAGCAACATCTACCTCACAGTCGGGGTTATAAATTCCTCCTTCTATAAAATGCTTAATTTCAACATGCTCCAGTATATCGAGCAATCCAGTCCCCTGATTGAGAAACGCAAGCTGACAACCGGAACACGACGTGAGCTTATGAATTGCAACCGTCACTTTTGCCATCAGAAGCCTCCCCGTTCAAACCAGGATTTTATCTGCGGATAATGGAAAACGGGCCCGTCTTTACACACAAAATAAGGACCAATCTGGCAGTGACCACAAAATCCCTGCCCACACTGGAAATTGCGTTCCATACTCAGGTAATAGGCATCATCAGCAACACCCATTTCCCCAAGGTTCTGAATGGCAGCCCTCATCATAATTTCCGGCCCACACATCATAACGATGCAATTTTCAGTTGAAAAATCGGCGTTTTCCAATAGCTCAGTCACCACCCCCAACTTCCAGTGTCTTTTTGTTTTCTCTTCTTCACTGGCCGCCAGAAGCACCTGACAATTATGCTGATCCCTCCAGACTTCATACTGAGGTAACCACAACATATCCTGATGATGTTTGACTCCCTGCAGAATGACAATTCTGCGATAATCCTGTCGGTGCTGAACAGCATAATTAATCGCAGCCACTACAGGAGCACAGCCTAATCCGGCAGTAATAAATACTACATCTTTCCCTACTGCCTCTTTTAAAGGCCAGCCTTTACCAAAAGGCCCGCGAATACCAATTTGTTGTCCGGGTTCAATTGCAGCTAAAGCATGAGTTACGCGCCCGACAGAACGGACAGTGTGCTGCAACAGGCCATCTTTCCAACCCATGATAGAAATTGCGACTTCTCCAACCCCTAAAAGAGACAGCATATTGAATTGGCCAAATTCAAACTCAAACGGAACATCCTCTTCCATTTTAAGTGACAACGTCACTATATCTAACACTTCTTCTGTCTTTCCAATAAGGGTGGCAGCAATGGGAGTCATTTTATTATCCATGTTGCTCTCCATCGTTATTCTTGTTTTCTGATGATTCTGATGGAAGAAGAGTCAGCATATTCTTCGCTTCCTCGACTAAATCAATCGCTGCAGGACACCACGCAATACACCGCCCACATCCCACACACCCTGACCGACCATATTGTTCCCGCCATACAACCAGTTTGTGTAACATCCACTGGCGATAACGGGCAGCAATGTCAGGACGGTAATTTTTCCCGACAATATGACCGTGCTCTTCACTAAAGCAGGAATCCCAGACTCTGATTTGAGTGGAATTTTTAAGGCTGAGATCACTGACTGTTTCCTGCTTACTACAAAAACAGGTCGGACAAACTAAAGTACAGTTACCACACCCCAGACATTTTTCTGCAATACGTTTCCAGCTATCGCTGTTCAGACTCACCAGATCCACAAGCTGAGCATATCCCGGTAATGTCTTTTGCTGAGTTTTAGCGGCAAACTGAATTTGTTTTCGCGCTTGCTTGATCTGTTCTGCTGTGGCGGGTGTCATCGCTAATTGTTCGATAACTTTAAGACCTTTTTCACTGCCACTTTCCAGCAGAAATTCGTCATCCAGTTCATCCAGCAACACGTCATAATAAAACGTCGCTTCCGGGCCATCACTGGTCGAGACACAAAAACATTGTTCGTTACTACGACTGCAGTTAACCGCAATCAACAGCATATTTTCACGCTGAGCCTTATAAAAAGCATCCTGATAATTACCATGAAGAAAATGTTTATCCTGAAGCGCTAAAGCGGCTAAATCACAGGCCCTGATGCCGATAACAGCAAGCGGTTCTGCTTCTGGCGGATGTGACTGAAAAGAAAGTTGATGATCATTGGCCTGACAGGTCCAGAGTGTTTGCTGAGGTTTAAATAAAAAGGGTTTTAATGCCTGTGGTCCACAATTCCATTCAAAATTACGTTTTGTACCACTATCTATAAGTTTGTACTGACCGGGACTTTGTTCATCTATAATTCCGGTAGCTAGCTGTGAAGCATGGGTAATATGCTCAAAGACAATTGCTCCATCCCGGACGACAGGCCCGATAACCTTATATTTTTGGCGATGTAAAACATCAAACAATGTCTGAAGCTTACTTCTGCTCAGAGATTGCTTATGAAAATTGTTGTCTTTATGAAGCTTTGAGCCTGTTTTCATACGCTAAACCTCCGTGATTCTTCCTCAGTATAGGACAAAAGATCCGAACCATTAGTGAGACCCTGTTAAATATCAACTATCTTTAAAGAGTGATAAGAACGTTCTCTTTACAAATTGCTGTCAGGACAGTTATTTCATGCACGAAATGTCTTTATGTGAAAGCTTAATAAAATCCATTGAAGAGCAAGCGGAAATAAATAAGTTCAGCAAAGTAAAGGCTGTATACCTTGAAATCGGTGTGTTCGCAGGAGTTGAAATAGAATCTTTACGTTTTTGCTTTGATGTTATTTGTCGCGACACCATTGCAGATTCGGCAAAACTTATTATCACTGAACTACCGGCAAAAACTGTGTGCAATGACTGCCAGAAAGAAAGTCTTATCTATGACAGATTGTCTCCCTGCCCTTACTGCAAAAGCTATAATTTGCACTACCTGGGAGGCGACGAAATGCGTATTACGGAGTTGGAGGTGTACTAATGTGTACAACATGTGGCTGCGGAACCGGTAATGTCTCGATTGAAAAAATAAACACTGAAGAGACAAACACACCTGAAAATTCTCATCAGCATTCTCATTCCCACGAACATCACTCGCACGATGGGCACCATTGCTGTGAGTCAGTCGTTATACACCATCATCACTATTATGGCCCTGTGAATATTCACTATCATATCGATGGAACAAACTCTGAGCCACATACTCATCTTCATGAAGCGCCTCACCAACATCAGGATGAACAAGAAACTTCTGATGACCACCATTCTGAACACGAACACTCTCATTCAGAGGTCACAGAAGAAGTAAAAACGCAAGAACCTGAGTTTGAACATGCCACTCCATACGAAGACCCCCCCGAAGCTACTCAAAGCCGGATGGTTAAGATAGAACAGGATATTCTCGCCAAAAATAACGAGATTGCAGAGAAGAACCGATACTTTCTTACCCACCGAAACATTACAACACTGAATTTAATGTCCAGCCCGGGTTCAGGTAAAACGACACTCCTTATCGCCACGCTCAATTACCTTGATCCACAAAAGTGCTATGTGATTGAAGGCGATCAGCAAACTACAAATGACGCTGACCTGATTCGTACCACAGGAGCCAACGCCATACAGGTGAATACAGGTAAAGGCTGCCATCTGGATGCACAAATGGTTTCAAAAGCCATTGCCAGACTATCGCCAGAAAGAGACAGTCTGCTGTTTATTGAAAATGTAGGAAATCTTGTCTGTCCGGCCGCGTTTGATTTGGGTGAGTCACATAAAGTCGCCATTCTTTCAGTAACAGAAGGTGAAGATAAACCGCTTAAATATCCGGATATCTTTTCCAGAGCTGACCTGATGATTATCAACAAGGCCGATTTACTTCCATATCTGGATTTCGATTTAGAAGCTTGTGTGACCAACGCCAGAAAAATTAATCCGGACATTGAATGTATCGTGCTTTCCGCCATTACAGGGGAAGGCATTCAGGCATGGTTAGAATGGTTGGGGAATTGCTGATTTATGTGTCTTGGAATACCGGGAAAAATTGTCGAAATCACCGATACTGAAACCTTATCTGGCATTGTAGAAATAAGCGGAATTCGCCGGGAAGTCAATCTAGCCTGTATCGTTCAGGGTGAACCCGCTAATTTACTTGGTTGCTGGGTGCTGATACATGTGGGGTTCGCCATGTGTATTATTGATGAAACTCAGGCAAAAGAAAGTCTGGCCGCAATGGAAACTCTGCAACAACTGTTTGAAGAGACCGAATAAGATGGAGTATGTTGACGAGTTTCGTAATCCGGATTTAGCTAAAGCGGTTGTTGCCAAGATTAAGCAGGTCGTCGCAGAGGTCCCTGATAATTTAAAGCCGTTACAGATTATGGAAGTCTGTGGCGGTCATACGCACACTTTATTTAAATATGGCATCCTGCAGTTATTACCAGACGATATCGAATTTGTTCATGGTCCCGGTTGTCCGGTCTGTGTCCTGCCCAAATCCCGACTAGACCAATGTATCGCTATTGCTGAACAGCCCAACACCATTCTATGTACATTCGGGGATGCCATGCGTGTTCCCGGTTCTCATGGTTCCCTGCTGGACGCTCGGGCCAGAGGCTGTGATATAAAAATGGTTTATTCTCCTCTGGATGCCCTGCAAATAGCAGAGCAAACCCCGGACAAGCAAGTCGTCTTTTTTGCTCTTGGATTTGAAACCACCATGCCGGCAACGGCAATGACAGTGAAACTGGCGAAAAAGAAAAACATCAATAATTTCAAACTGTTTTGCCAGCACATTACTATCATGCCGACATTAACCGCTTTGTTAAATCAAAATGATGTTCGTGTTGACGCGTTCCTGCTCCCCGGTCACCTTTCAATGATCATCGGCACAAAACCTTATCAGCCTCTGGTGGAACACTTCCATAAGCCATGTGTCATTACAGGTTTTGAACCCTTAGATATGCTTCAGGCATTACTCATGCTGGTTAGCCAGATAAAAGAACAGCGCTGCGAGCTGGAAAACCAATATTCCCGCGTTGTGGCAACGGATGGAAATCCCCAGGCATTGCTTGCAATGTCAGAAGTATTCACCACAAAAAATGAAAGCGAATGGCGTGGTCTGGGAACAATAGAAGGCTCAGGTATTCAGTTATCGGATGCCTATCAGGAATTTGATGCAGAGCGAAATCTCCTCGTTCAACCAGTGACCATTGGTGATCCAGAAGGTAGTCGCTGTGGCGATATCTTAACCGGACGTTGTAAACCAACCGATTGTCCCCTGTTTGGCACTCACTGCACTCCGGACAATGCTATTGGTGCCTTAATGGTTTCTTCTGAAGGTGCATGTGCAGCTTATTACCAATACAAATCCGTTTTCAGATAAAAATAGCCAGGTAAAAATAGCTAAGTAAAAATAGGCAAATAATAATAACAGGAAGAGAAGTATGTCAGAGCAGATCACCCTCGCCCACGGTAGTGGCGGCAAAGCCATGCAGCAGTTAATCAATACACTGTTTATGCAACATTTTGAAAACTCTACTCTGAGCCAACAAGAAGATCAGGCCAGAATACCTATCGCTCCTCTGGCAATTTCCAATAGTCATCTGTCCTACTCTACGGATTCCTTTGTTATCGACCCTCTATTCTTCCCTGGTGGTGATATCGGTAAATTAGCCGTCTTTGGCACAGTGAATGATGTGTGTATGTGTGGTGCCAAACCGTTATTTCTTTCTTGTGCATTTATTCTGGAAGAAGGATTCCCCATTCCTGAACTAAAAAAAATTGTCATATCGATGGCAAAAGCAGCCAAAGAAGCAGGTGTGCAGATTGTTACCGGTGATACAAAAGTTGTTCCCAAAGGGGCTGCTGACAAAATTTTTATCAATACCAGCGGAATCGGTGTCATTCCTGAACATATCCACTGGGGAGCGAACCAGATTCAGCCCAGAGACAAAATCATTGTGTCCGGAACCATTGGCGATCATGGCGCAACCATTCTTAATCTTCGGGAAAATTTAGGCTTAGAAGGAAACCTTAAAAGTGATTGCCAGAACCTTTATCCTTTAGTTGAAGTCTTACTCCCCATTCCAGGAGTTAAAACTTTACGTGATGCCACTCGGGGAGGCGTAAATGCCGTACTTCATGAATTTGCTACCAGTTCCGGTTGCGGTTTTCAGCTAAATGAAGATGCCCTACCAATTCGACAAGAAGTGCGGGGAATTTGTGAAATCCTCGGACTGGAAGCCGTTAACTTTGCTAACGAAGGTAAACTGATAGCGATTGTCAGTGAACAGAACTCACAAGCCGCACTTACAGCCCTTAAGCAAACTCAGGGTGGCGCTTCTGCAGCCATTATCGGCGAGGTAAACGATAGCAATCAGGTTTCTATCCGGAATATGTTTGGTGGTAGTCGCTGGCTGGATTTACCATCTGGTGAACCTATGCCCCGTATCTGTTAATCGCATATCTGATAATAATCAAGAGGAATGCCTAATTGCAAAAACAAGGGGTAGCGATCAGAGTAAAAGGTAAAGTTCAGGGAGTTGGGTTCCGTCCTTTTGTCTGGCAACTGGCTCATGAGCTAAATCTGACCGGAGATGTTCTGAATGATGGTGAAGGTGTTTTAATCCGCCTGCAGGAAAACGATGATATTACTCTGTTTCAAAACCGGCTTTTAGCAGAACAACCACCTCTGGCCAGAATTGATTCTCTTTCTTCAGAATCTTTCTTATGGGATAACCTGCCCGATGATTTTTCGATAAAAGCGTCTGAATCCACCGACATGGATACTCAGGTCGTCCCGGATGCTGCAACCTGTCCTGACTGTCTGGCTGAACTGTATGATCAGCACAATCGAAGATACCAATACCCCTTCATTAACTGCACTCATTGTGGGCCACGATTTACTATTATCAATGCCCTTCCCTATGACAGACCAAAAACTGTCATGCATAGTTTTCCGCTCTGCCCTGAGTGTCTGACTGAGTATCAGGATCCCTCCGACAGACGATATCATGCCCAGCCTATCGCCTGCGATACCTGTGGTCCTCAAGTTTATGTTGTTAATTCACAAGGTGAGACTCTTAACGGTGACTGGTTAGCACATGCCGTAACAGCCCTCGAACAGGGACAAATTATTGCAATAAAGTCTGTTGGCGGATTTCATTTAGCCTGTGATGCCAGTAATGAAGAAGTCGTACAAACATTAAGAAACCGGAAACGCCGTCAATTCAAACCATTTGCGGTCATGGTTTCAGATATCAAAGTTGCAAAAGAGATTGCTTTGATTAACCAATATCAAGAGGAATTACTTTTAAGTCGTATTGCTCCTATTGTCTTGTTAGAGAAAAAAACGAATGACATTCTCTCTGATAACATTGCTCCAAAGCTGGCAGAAATCGGATTAATACTTCCCTCAAATCCGCTACAACATCTGCTTTCCAGAGCTTTCCCCAAACCTTTGGTTATGACGTCTGCAAATGGCAGCGGTTTACCACCAGCCACCAGTAATCAATTTGCCTTTAACGAGCTTACAAATATTGCGGATCTGTTTATTATGCATAACCGGGACATTGTGCAGCGTTGTGATGATTCATTAGCCAGGATAGATGAGAACGGTCAGTTCGAAGTTCTGCGCCGCTCCCGGGGATTGGTTCCCGATGCTTTGGATCTTCCTGATGATTTCCCTGATGCAGATGGTTTTCTTGCCTACGGAGGTGATCTGAAAAATGCCTTTGCCATTGGTAAAGGAAGACAGATCATTGTCAGTCAGTATCTTGGTGATCTCTCCAATATAGAAACTCAGCAGCAATACCAGCAGACAATTGAGCATTACAAATCGCTCTATCAGCTCGCAATTCACCATCACGTTGCAGACAAACACCCCGGATATTTCACTCATCAATTGGCACATGCAAACCATCAGGCATCTCCCGAAAGTTCAATAACCGAGATACAACATCACCATGCTCACATTGCCAGTTGTTTAATAGAAAATGGCTGGCCTCTTAATCAGGGAAAAGTGCTGGCACTGACACTGGATGGCATTGGGTTCGGAGAATATACCGCAGATAACCAGCCAGAGTTTTGGGGAGGAGAGTTAATAATGGCTGACTATCATGGATATCAGAGAATTGGCGGAATTCCGGCTATCACTCAGACTGGTGGTGAACTGGCTGCCAGACAGCCTTGGCGTTCTTACTTTGCTCATCTCAAAACCTTTGTCCCTTCATTAACTGAACAGGATATGATCTCACTATTTCCCAATAAACCCGTTCAGATATTGAATCACGCGATAAGTAATCAACTTAACACTCATAGAATTTGTTCAGCAGGTAGGCTGTTTGATGCAGTAGCTGCATCATTAGGTATTGTAGAGGACACCGCCGAATATGAAGGTCAGGCAGCCTGTCAGCTTGAAGCGCTAGCCTGGAAGTATTCAGGTAATTTTGAACAGATACTAACGATTCCTGTACATAATTTTTCTCTGGATTTAGCCTCATTTTGGCAATCCTGGCTTCTTTTAAATGGAAAACCAATAGAAAAAGCTTATCTATTCCATCAGGCTTTAGCGCAAGCCTTAGTTCAACTGGTAGTTAAAGCCCATAGTCAATATCACACAGATCATCTGGTTCTGACTGGTGGTGTATTCCACAATCGATTGCTAACCAAACTGCTCAAAGAAATGCTACCTGACGATATTCAGGTACTGGAACATCAACAATATTCGTGCGGAGATGGTGGCTTGGCTTTAGGTCAGCTTGCTATTGCTTTGGGTCAGAAAGAGGTGGCAAGCTATTTGGAAATTAAAAGTGGACAGAAGTTACTTAGAGTTTCTACTTAATTTAGGAAAATACGGATTATGTCAGGTATGGGAAAACCATAGATTCGGCTGAAAATGTGGTGACTACCAGACACAATTGTAATCTTCATATTATTTCCTTTTTAAAGCTTGGAGAAAGTAAGTCATTAGATTCATTAGATGACACAGCTACGCGAGGAGCCGCCAGAACGATAGCAATTAGGACAAACATCGCCCCTAACAGCTGAAGCCAAGTGAGTGTTTGATCGAGCACGAGATAGCCCAATACACATGCAGATACGCTGCTGAGAAAACCAAGAAAAGAAACCGTAATCGGTGGCAGCTTTTCGATTCCTTGAAACCATAGTGAGTAGCCTAAAATCGCGCCTATCACACTCAGATACAAGTACCCAATATAATTTGGCAAACTTAAATATGCAGGCAGCCCTTCAATCCATAAGGCCACAGGCAGCAACATAAATCCACCAAAAAGCAGTTGCCAGCCCGTGAAGCCCAATAAGGTCATACCTTGGGGTCTTTGCCACTTTTTCGTTAATACAACACCAGTCGCCATACTTAATGTACCGACAGAAGCCACCACCACCCCCGTCAAATTTATCTGTACAGCACTGTTGATGACTAATAAGACGATGCCCAAGATTCCGACCGCACTAGCCAAAATTTGACGCAATGATAGATCTGATTTGAGCCACTTCCAGCTAAGCAGGATCACAACCATAGGCTGGATAGACATCACTATTGCCGCCATCCCGCCCGGTAAATAAGTTGCAGCGAAGAATAGACAGTAGAAAAACAAACCGATATTTAAAAAGCCAAGTATCGCAAGACGCAGCAGCCATTTGCGATCAGGTAACGTATTGCTAATTAAGACTAAAAACAAACCGGCCGGCAATGCTCGAATAGTCGATGCAAGCAATGGGCTTTCCGGTGGCAATAACTCCGTTGTAACAATATAAGTACTTCCCCAGACGATCGGTGCTATCGCCGTCAAACCGATTGTCTTTATCTGATGTAATCCTTGCATAGTGACGCCTCCAAAATTCTTTATAAAAAGTATCTTTCATAAAAGATACTTTTTATAAAGTAATGGATAGTTAATTTACGATCAAGTATCTTTTTAAAAAGATATTTACACAGGAGATAAAAATGCCATTAGATAGTGTCGATTCCATTTTGGCTCAGTGGAAAAGTGTCAGACCAGATCTGGACTGCTCTTCTATGGGGGTAATTGGACGTTTGCGCCGAACCAGTAACTCTTGGAAAGCTAAGATGGATAAAGTATTCAAAGAGCATGGATTGAGCAGCATCGAGTTCGACATCTTAGCGACGATGCGTCGCAGCGATCCCTCTGGTATCACACCAACAGAGTTATATAAGACACTAATGCTTTCTTCAGGCGCGGTCAGTACACGTTTGGAGCAGTTGGTAAAAGAAGGGTTGGTAAAGCGCATTTCTAGCGAACAGGACCGACGAAGCTGCAAAGTTACTTTGACCCCAAAAGGTGTTGGGCTGGTTGATACTGCATTAGACTCCCATGTTGAAAATATGGATAACATGCTGAATGTATTAACTAAAAAAGAGCAAAATCAGCTAGCCGGCTTACTACGTAAAGTATTGGTTTATGAAGAAAACGATAAAAGATAGGATTTGGTGATGGCTCCTGTATAACTCTACCAACTAGGAATAAATTACATTTTAGTCCCTTTGAGCTAGAAGAACTTGAATTGTACCTAATGATGATACACTCGCTGCCCTTTTCTGAATGGTCGACTTATCAGTATTTGTAATAGTAGGCCAATTAATAACTAAAGAAACGAGTAAAACTTATTGAGCTAAACCGTTTTGATGTAAGAATGTTTCAGCTAGAACTAGCTGAAACGATCCTAATTGTCTGGGACACAGTTGGAGAGTTTGCTTTCAAGCCATTGTTGAAACTGTTCCTCTTTCATCTCTAATTCTTTTGATTGTCGCAGTAATACATAATTGTACCCTGACAAAATAAAGCCAAAAGGTGCAACCAATCTTCCATTAGCCAAATCATCAGCAATCAGTGGATATGAACCTATCGCAGCACCAAGTCCATCTGTGGCTGCCTGTATACAGAAGTAGAAATGATCAAATAATTGATTGGACGTATTTAGATAAATTCCATGGTTTGCTTTGATTGACCACTCTTTCCATGCGTTAGGGCGTGTCTTACTATGAAGTAAGGTTATATTCGAATGGTCATTTTGAACCTTATCCCAATACTCAGGAGAAAAGACAGGACCGACCCACTCTTCAACTAGCATATGTACTCCATAGTCTGAGGGTATATCAAAGTCATCTCGGCGAATTGCCATCGACAAGCCAGCCTCTCCTAAAATAACCGGGCCTCCCGCAGTAGATAGCCTTACGTCTACTCCAGACATTTTGTAATAGTCTGAAAGTCTAGGCATAAGCCAACGCATGGTTAATGTAGGCTCGCATGAGACTTCAAGATAATTACTCTTAGTGTTTTTTAACTTATTAATACCGGTATCTAACGCATCAAAAGCGATATTGGTGTATTGCTTAAGTAACTCCCCCTCAGGGGTAAGCCTCATTCCCCGACCTTTTTTATAAAACAGTGAGTGAGAAAGGTACGTTTCTAATAATTTGATCTGCTTACTCACTGCGCCATGAGTTATATGAAGCTTATCTGCCGCCAGACTATAACTGGAAGACTCTGCCGCTATATGAAAAACATGAAAGGCTTTAAGGTGTCTCATTTGTGACTTTTTCTCACATAAACTATGCATTCTTTTCGATTATATCTGGATAAAAAATACTTACAATAATCTTAAATAAACAATATGAGTGAATAGATGTGGAGATAACAAGCTATATAATTTTGGGACTATTAATTGTCGTAAGTCCCGGTGCAGACTTTGTTTTAGTGTTAAAGAACAGTCTTAACAATGGCAGGAAATCAGGATTATTGACCGGACTTGGCATCGGTATTGGTGTCTGTATTCATATTACTTATTCAATATTGGGAATTGGTCACTTATTATCACAGAACATAATATTGTTTAGCATAATTAAATACGTGGGTTCAGCCTACTTAATTTACTTAGGGATTACTGGCATCTTCTGTTCAAAGCTTAAATTTGATCGCAAAACTGTATCTATATCGAAGTCGAATGACAACTCACAAAGATATTTTATACAGGGCTTTCTTTGTAACATGCTAAATCCTAAAACGATGTTGTTTTTTCTAAGTATATTTAGCCAACTTATCACCCCGGACAATGATAATAGTTCATCCTTTGCGTTGATTTATGGGCTATACATTTCTGTGTTACATATTTTGTGGTTCTGTTTGGTCGCATTTCTTGTCACTTCGCCAAAAGTACTATCTGTTTTTCAAAGAGTTGGAAACAGGATTAACCAAACCTGCGGTGTCGGACTTGTAGCATTTGGGGCAACTTTAGCCTTCACGAACTAAACAAGCTAGTAAAACCAAGTTTCCGCGCCATGCTGAAAAAGAAACGAAAAAGAATTGATGAGTTTTCAAACACCACTCCATTACAATGAATTATAAGGAAATGTATTGTGATAGAGTGGTGTGATCTGCCATTGAATCATTGCGATAAATTGAAAAGGGGCAATTGTGAGCTTGCCTAAGATAGTCAGCTCTGACCGGGAACAGATTGTGCTCACCGTGAACAAAAAACTATTAGCAAATAAGCAGGTAAGTGCCTCTTCTCATACTGATGATGTCCCCCCCTCTGTCCAAAATGCGACGATCTTCGTCAACTTCTATTCAGATATCATTCACATAGTCCTCTAGCATGAACTTTTCTCAATAAAGAAAGGACAAATTAATAATGTTAGAAATGCCATCAGAAAAGTACCGAGCAGCTCCTGTTATCAGCTTTCCACAAAGAACATGGCCTTCGAAGATATTAGACAAAGCCCCTCGCTGGTGCTCAACCGATTTACGAGATGGTAATCAGTCTTTATCTAACCCAATGAATATTGATAAAAAACTGAAGTTCTTTCACCACTTAGTTGAATGCGGATTCAAGGAGATTGAGGTTGCATTCCCATCAGCATCGCAAACGGATTTTGACTTTGTTCGATGTCTGATCGAGAACGAGTTAATTCCAGGTGATGTTACTATTCAGGTGATTACACAATCCAGGTCGGACTTGATTGAGCGAACAATTGACTCTCTAACAGGGGCGTCTAAGGCCATAGTCCATTTGTACAATGCTACGGCCCCGTCTTTTAGAGATATTGTTTTTTCACAGGATAAAAAGTCTACTCTAGAACTTGCTGTAAATGGGGCTAAACAGATTAAAGCCTTGTGTGAAAAACGTCCTGAAACTGAATGGACTCTTGAGTATTCACCAGAGACATTCAATTTTACGGAACCCGAGTTTGCACTTGAAATCTGTGAAGCAGTAGCGTCCGTGTGGCAGCCAAGTAAGACACGGCAACTTATTATTAACCTGCCAACAACTGTTGAATATAACACTCCTAACGTTTTTGCAGACCAGATTGAACACTTCATAAATACATTTGGTTCATTAGAGCACGTGACAATCAGTGTTCATCCTCATAATGATCGCGGTACAGGTGTTGCTAGTGCCGAACTCGCCATGCTAGCAGGAGCGACTCGGGTCGAAGGTTGTTTATTCGGGAACGGTGAACGTACAGGCAATGTTGACTTGGTCACACTCGCGCTAAACCTTTATTCACAAGGCATTGATCCTAAATTGCGCTTTCCTGACATTCGTCATACGGTTGAACTCGTCGAGCAGTGTAACGAAATCCCAGTTCACCCACGTCATCCATATGCTGGAAGGTTCGTTTTCACCGCCTTTTCGGGATCTCATCAAGATGCCATTAAAAAAGGATTCTCTTCGTATAGCTCTAAGTTGAAGACCTTCTGGGATATCCCTTATTTACCGATAGACCCTATGGATTTGGGGTGTAACTATGAAGAAGTGATTCGTGTAAATAGTCAATCAGGTAAGAGTGGTGCCGCATGGTTACTACAAGAAAACCACGGGTTGTTACTGCCTAAAATGCTCCAAGCCGATTTGAGTAAAAAAGTGAAAAGTCATACCGATAGATCGGGATGTGAAATTAACCTTTCGGAATTATGGCAGCTATTCAGACAGTCTTATGGCCTAGTGAGTAACCCGACCATAAGCTTGCAGAGCTATCACAGCCAAACAACAGAGCTTGGCCAAAAAATTGAAGCCAAAATTAATCACAACAACAAAATGATAGAATGTGTTGGTTCTGGGAATGGTCTAATGTCTGCGTTGCTAAAAGGGTTAATGGAACAATATGGTTTTCAGGTGAATATCGTTGACTATCACGAGCATACTCTCGGTTCGCGAACCCAGAGCAAAGCGGCCTGTTATGTGCAGCTACAGTCTGCGATTTCTCACGTG
This sequence comes from uncultured Vibrio sp., assembly GCA_963676525.2. Taxonomy (GTDB): domain Bacteria; phylum Pseudomonadota; class Gammaproteobacteria; order Enterobacterales; family Vibrionaceae; genus Vibrio. The sequence continues at coordinate 1,045,654 of CAXXNB010000009.1, read as the reverse complement.
AGATTTTTTGGCGTCGCCATTGAAGAAGATGCAACAAAAGCGTCTCTACAAGCATTGTTGAATGCTTACTCTAATTTACTACAGACTAACTTAGCGCTTTAATTCTGCTCTAATGGATTAACCATCGGACAATATTCCCTCGGAGACAGCCCAATTCGACTTTTAAACATCGCGCTAAATGCGCTAGGGCTGTCATATCCAATCGCTAATGCAGTATCTAACACACTGCACCCGCTGGCTAAAAGTTCAGACGCATGTAGTACTCGCTTCTGACGCAGCCATTCTGTGAACGTTAGACCTAGCTCTTGCTGAAACCGTCGAGAAACAGTTCTTTCACTTTGGCTCAGATACTTGGCAGCATCTGAAGATGTCCATGGGTGTGAAAGACGCTCAGATACGTTTTTGCAGAGCATGACCAATGCTTCGGTTCTTGGATTTGGGAGATAAAAATCAATGGGGTTTAGTAAACGTAATTCATCAAGTATCAGTTCAAATATTCGTTCTTCTCGCGTTCCCGCTATCCGAATATCAGGTAGAGATACAGCCTCAACAATTAAACTGGTCAGCAACGACGAAACTTTCGATAGCACACAGGTATTGGGAAGGTCTGCCCTGGCCATAGGATCAACAAAAAGCGTACGAACTCGAACGTCCCCCGTAATTCTAAGGCTGTGCGATATACCAGCAGGGACCCATAGCCCTTGATTCGTTGTCACAACCCACGACTCTGATTGTGTATCCACTCGAATGACGCCGTTTAAAGCATGTAAAAACTGAGCGCACTGATGAGTATGAGAGGGTTCTACATCCCCATGAGAATAATTGTGTGCATATGCCAGTATTGGAGGGACCAACGTTTCGTCACAAAACTTCATAATTACTCGAGTAAATCCTTATACCGAATGAAAAAATAATGTAACGAACTTATCCAGAATTCTCCAGAAGAAAGATAATCTCTGTTTCTCTAACTGAATAGTCCTTTAGACATTTAGCCAGTCAGATACAACTAAACTGGTATTAATTCGTTAGGTAAATTAGGGCAAACGTCGATACTCAGGAACGTCGTGAGTGAGGGGGCTGAATTGAAATGGGGCATACCTGTGTTAACTGGCAGCCCCTGCAACTTCTTACCATTGTTAGTTATCATCAAGCTAAATCACAAACTAATATCTCTTTTCCAAAATGTTGAATCACATTCCGACTAAAATATTGCTTCTGTTCAATAGTGAAGGATCCTGTGGCTTCAGTAACAACATAGGCGTTATAACCTAAATCGTGAGCTTGTCGAAGTGTAGACTCAACACAAACATGGGTAGCAAAGCCTATTAGTACGACATTAACTATCCCATTATTTCGTAGATAAATATCTAGATTACTCCCCGAAAATGCACTAGCACCCACTCTTTCGGTGATCACATGTTCGTGAGCAAGCGGTACAAAATCCGGATGTATTTCTCCCTGAAATCCTAACCACGTTTTCTTTTCCGGAATGACACGCCGCATTCCATACTTAGCTTTACCAAAAGCGAGATAATACTCATCTGGTTGTAACGTCACATGAATAATGGAAAATCCTTTTTCTCTGGCTAATGAGAGTACAGTTTTTGAATGCTCAATAGCGTCTTCAAACTGTGCCAGGTCCTCGACCACACGATTACGTAAATATCCCTGTTTACTCACCCATTCGTTTTGGTATTCAATCAACATCAAGGCTGTCTTTTCCGGAAATAAGTTGAATTCATCCATATCTTCACTCCTTACTCAATTATTTTGAGGAAGAGAGTAAGACTGCGCTAAATGTAATGCCTTATCAAATGTTAAGAACGGGGTTTCAGACGAGAATAGGTTACCGGACTCATACCCAAATAACTGGCTATATGGTAATCATTAATCCTGTTTATTACCTGTGATTCATTTTCAATAATGTTATGGATCAACTGATTTTTATTAAGAGTAAGGAGTCTATATTCCCGCTGAACTTTGCTATCGACCAACCATTCAAGGTAAGTTAAATAAAAAGGTTGCCAAATATTCATAGCCACCAAATATTGTTTAAATTCAGCAAAAGGCATACGCAATACCAATGACGGCTCGCAAGTAACAATCCCAAACAGACTCGGCTGATTTCGTGCAATCGGAGCAACAGGAAATACGATGTTATCTTCGAAAAAGAACAACTTATTACTTTCTTCACCTTCTGGCGTTAAATAATAGCAACGAATTGCCCCTTGCTTAATAATCAACACTTCGTCAAATTGGTCTCCAATATTCAATATAGTTTGATCTTTATCTAACGTACTGGGACGAAAACAGGAAACAAGGTGATTAAGCTGAGCATAAGACATTCCTAAGTCGCTTAACACTACTCTATATTTGGGATACCCCATATCTAACCTTTAGGAGTGGAACACAACATTGGACATAAAATAGTACATGATCCAATTTCAAAAAATGTCATGAACAACAATTCTAACTTTCGGGGCAATGTTTCAACATAGAATTGATTTTACATGAGATGCTCACACTGATGAGTTCAAATATACTTCAACTTGCGGGATATTTTTCTTTCATAAAATCGATAAAAGCTCTTACTGGCTTAGACGTATGTTTCTGGCGCGGATAGTACAAATGCCAGCTTAAATATGGACGACAATAATCTCTCAGCAACGGTATCAGTTCACCACTATGAAACCACGGTTGTAATATATGCTCCTCCCATAAAATGATTCCTGCGCCTTTTAGCGCTGACGATAACAATAAATCTCGCGATGTCGAAACAAGCGGCCCATCCACTCCGTAAGATAGCCAATGCCCATCGACATAAAACTCCCAACGGTAAATGCTCTTATCGCTCAGGAATCTCCAATTTAAGCATCGATGGTACCGAAGATCATTTGGTGTCTGTGGTATATCATACCTTTCCAGATATTCAGGACTAGCGGCTGCAACGAGTTTTGTTGATGGTGCCAATGGATACGCAATCATATCTTTTTGAACGTACTCACCTAAACTAAGGCCGACATCAAACCCTTGAGAAATGATATCAATAACATTATCTTCGACGATGATATCCAACATAATATCTGGAAATCGAAGATTAAACTCTCCAATGTATGGAGTTAACAATTCTTTAGCAGCCATGCTATTTGAGTGTATCTTCACGCATCCTATCGGGGTAGATGCATTAGATTTTAGTTCCGTTAATACAGACTCAATTTCAACTAATGCAGGTTCGATACGTTCAAACAATGCCATACCTTCTGTTGTTAATGAAACACTGCGAGTCGTACGATTCAGTAGTCGCACATTTAGGTGCTTTTCTAAACGACGTATGATCTGACTAACTGCTGATGGTGTCATTCTTAATTTTCTAGCAGCCCCTGCGAAGCTCCCCAACTCAGCGACCGTTTTGAATGTTTTTAAATCAGAGTATTCGCTACTTTTCACTATTATCCATCTTAAACTAATTAATTCATTAACATAATGCAGTATTAAACAGAGAATTTAAATATGACAAACTAATTTCCATCAAAAATAAAGTAATAGGAAAATCAGTTATGAATAAGTATCGGATTCTAGGAACTCAGGGATTAAAAACATCTAGACTAGGTTTAGGCTGCATGGGAATGAGTCATGCTTACGGCGAGTCTAATGAAAAGGAGTCGAAAATGGCTCTGGATTATGCAGTGAATCATGGCATTACTATGCTCGATACAGCAGAAATGTATGGTCCCCATACAAATGAAACGCTAATTGGGAATTGGCTTGCAGATGCTCCCATGAAACGAGAACAAATTGTATTGGCAACCAAATTTGGTTTCGATATCACTAAAACGAGAGCTTCAGGTCTAGACAGCAGACCAGAACATATACGTCATGTTGTTGATGCTTCGTTACAAAGATTGAAAACTGATTATGTAGACATCCTTTATCAACACCGAGTTGATCCTGATATTCCTATCGAGGACGTTGCTGGAACAGTAGGAAAATTAGTCAAAGAAGGAAAAGTTAAATATTTCGGTATGTCAGAGGCTAGCTGCACTACTATAGAAAAAGCTCATCGAGAGTTTCCTGTTTCAGTCTTACAAAGTGAATACTCGTTATGGGAGAGAAATATTGAAACAGAAATATTACCTCTACTTCGCAAGCTCAAGATTGGTTTAGTTCCCTTTAGCCCCCTGGGGAGAGGATTTTTCACCACAGAGGCAAAAAGTTCAGCTCAATACACTAAAAGCGATTTCCGATCATGGGGAGATCCTCGCCTACAAGAAGATAACTATGATAAAAACTTACAGTTACTGAACGTTATAAAATCCATTGCCTTTGAGCTTGATGCTACCCCTGCACAAATTGCGTTAGCTTGGCTATTACATCAAGGCGATGACATAGTTCCTATTCCTGGAAGTCGTAAAGTACACCACATAGAGGATAATCTTGAATCAGTCAGTTTGACACTATCTGATGAGCAGTTGACAACTTTGAGTAACCTTACTTCGGATATTGGAGTTGCTGGCGAACGTTATACAAAGGAATTTCTCAAATTTACTGACCGCAAGTAATAGTGGATAGTTTTGCCTGTAATACTACTCAGTATAGTGATTCACTACTGAGTAGTGCACATGAATACTTGCCAGCATGGTAGTCACTTTTAGCATTACAAAAATTAATCTAATACACCTCTATCAAATCATGCTCAGAGTTACATTGCCAGCTTGAAATGGGGCATAACTGTGTCAGCCGAGATCTCGCTGACACATTGATGGACAGAAATTAGCTAGAAATAAAATCAGAAGTGGCTTGCTTCGGATGAGAAATGTATGCATAACGTCTAAAACTGGGGGCTATTTTTCTTGACCACATTTGTTGTCTAAAACAATGCCCCAGCTTCCTTCATTTTTAGTCACTGAGTGAAAAAGCCGGATTATTTTGTTTCTGTTGCCGTTCTTTACCTCTACGGTTTGGATACAACACAAGGACAATTCCAGCTAAAAACAATGCGCAGGATACCCACTGGACCATTGAAAGCATTTCACCAAAAATCACATAGCCACTGAGTAACGCGAATACGCTTGTAAGCAGTGTCATCGGTGCTAATTGAGCCATTGGGTACTTTAATATCATGTTATTCCATACCCAGTAGCCAAATAAGGTTGTGGGATAAGCCTGGAAAAGTACTGAAAACCAGGCGTCATTATTCCATCGCTCATAGGTCAAGATGAACCCAGACATACCATTCAAGGAGATGCTAAGTAATACCAGAGGAATAGGTGCAAATAGCATTCCCCATATATTAAAGGCGAAAGGATGTTTTGTGCCAGACTGCCGGATAATGACTCCCGCAACTGGCCAACATATGGCAGATATAAGAATGAAAATAATTCCCGAAAACGTAATGTTGCCATTGGTATAAATAATAGAGAGCATGAGACCAACTACGGCAGTCATAATGCCATACCACATCCGTTTCGTAATGATTTCCTTATAGAACAATGCGCCAATTAAAACACTGGTTAATACATCAGTTTGAAGTAACACCGACGCCATACCGGAAGATAACCCGAACGTTATCGCACAAGATGCCATCCCCCAAACGCCGGTACCAAATACCACACCATAAGCGACAAAATAACGTAGTGGTACACTCGGCTTTCGCACAAAAAAGATAATAGGAAAGGTCGCAAAAAAGAATCGTGCGGCAGCAACTAACAGTGGATCGAGTTGGCTCACACCAAGTTTAATGGCAGAAAAATTCACTCCCCATATAACCATAACACCAATAATAAGTAACAGATGTTTTCCCTGCACAGTAGGCTCCTTAATGACTGCAATAGGATCACAGTATTACTTGAGCCCGGAAATCAGTACAGATACAATTATTGAAAAAATAACCAGTACAGTTTTTGTCATGCCCAAATACAAACAGTTAACAGCAAAAATCATCTCGGACATTCAGATTAACAGACTTAAGCCTGGAGACAGGATGATTTCGTTACGCCAGTTTGCTCGGCAGCATCATATCAGTATTTCCACTGCGGTGAGTTGTTACGAGGAATTGGAAAAGCAGGGATGGATTATGGCTCGTCCTCAATCTGGTTTTTTCGTTACTGCGCAACCATCGTTACTTTCTCCCCCCTCATGGCAACCTTTTACAACCGAAATCGCAACACCCAAGAGATCGTTTGTCAATTCTGGGGTTACTGCGGGCCCATTAGGCATGGCCTGTCTTGAGTTAGATATCACAACAAAGAGAGCTTTGGACAAGAGCTTGCGAAAAGTAATAAACCAAGCCGATTCTTGTCTTCTTAGATATCCGAACCATCAGGGAGAAAGAGTATTAAGACATGCTTTGGTCACTCACTTCAGTCAAACCGGATTTGCTCTCAACAAAAACGAACTTGTCATTACTCACGGCTGTATGGATGCAGTAAAAACAGCGTTATCAGTTTGCACTCACCTAGGCGATACCGTTGCAGTGAGTTCTCCCTGTTATAACGGTTTGCTTGACCAATTATCTCTACTTGGTTTGAAGTTAATTGAGATTCCGTCTCTACATAATGGGATTGATTTAGACGAGTTAGAACGACTTTTTAGTACAGGACAAGTTCAGGCAGGCCTATTTTGTTCCACACATATGAATCCTCAGGGCATTACCATGTCAGCAGAGCAAAAACAGCGTCTCAGCCGACTCGCAACTGAGTATCAGATACCTGTGGTAGAAGATGATGTGTATTTTGAACTTAATCATTCTGATACCTACCATCTACCCACGGCTTATTACGATGAAAGCGGTTATGTCATTTGGTGTGGTTCCGTTTCTAAAACCTTATCACCCAGTTATCGTCTTGGCTGGTGCCGACCCGGTCGTTTTTTATCTCAATATCAACAGCAATATCATGGAGTACCAACGCTCATCCAATTTACTATTGCAGACTTTATCCAATCAGGGGCTTATAACCGGCACCTAAAAAGAGTCAGATACCAGTTGGCGAAGAATAAACAAAATTACATTCACTACCTGTCCGAACGATTACCCGAGGGTAGCCGCATCACTCAACCCGATGGAGGTCTGGTATTGTGGATTCAAGTACCAGGCTTAAATACGAGCAAATTAAGTAAAGCGACCAGAATGATCAATCTCGATATCCGGACCGGCAACCTCTTTACAGAATCTCAGCGTTATCAGGATTGCTTGAGAATTAATATTGGCTATGCATTTAATAAAGAAATCCAGGCAGCCCTAGATACTTTACTGATGCAGATCGATAACAGTCGTTTTAATCATGGCTAAAGAAAACGGTCTACAAAATTGGAATGTTTCGTTGTATTCATCGGTTTGCTGCATCTGATCATACGTTCAGTTTCGCCACCCATTGCACCATACGATGATAGGCGGTAAGAAATACCAGTTCTCATTCGAATATCGGTTAAGATTCGTCAGCACTATTTTTTTGCTATCTCTTAATTAAGCGATTGAATTTTAGTCAAAATATAACAGACATTCTCAAATGTAGGTCGAACCATAATTTCAGAATGCAGACAATCAAAAACCAATGCCTCTAATCTACTTCGGACTTCTTCATTTAAATCATCACAACGTTCTGTCAATTCTTCCAATAAATATCCGAACGCTCTTACTTCCAAACGTTGCAATCTCACTGATTGATAAGGATCGGTTACATCAAAAAAGGATGCTGCACCAAAATCACTTAGCAGCGCATCTCCTGATGGCGTAGTAAGTATATTATGTGCGTACAAATCACCATGAATCACACCTCTCTGATGAAGATGATGTACCGCATCTGCAATTGCGCGAGCGAGTTGAAATAGCGCCGAAGAAGAAATCTGCTTTTCTGGTGAATAAACATCCCGCGTACAAGACTCAAGACTTGGTGGACCAGCTAAATTACTAAATTCGTCAGGAATGAGTTTCATGACCAGTCCATCAACACTTGAAGGATGCTGCTGAATACGTCCAAGTGTCTGTGTTAAAGCAGGATGTTGACCTGCCATTATGGTGGAAGCCATCTCGCACAATGGCAAACCATCACTCGTCATTGAACCTTTAAATAATTTCACGGCAACTGGATGGATTGTTTCTCCTTGAGACAAGCTAGCGCGATATATCAAACCTGATGCACCTTCACCGAGTAATTCGTTAACTTCTAGATGATGCCAATTAATACCCAAAATCGAGGTTTCTAAAGCTTGCTTCTCTAATTGTTCTACAAACGGATTTCCAGCATAAGCTAACCAAGTTAACCGCGGCAAAGAAAATAACCATTCAGGTAGGACTTTAAGCCGATTTGCTGAAATACGAATCAACTCCAAACGATGACAGAGTGCTAATGAAGCAGGCAAGCTGGAAAGCCGGTTCCCGGCCAACATCAGCTTTTGCAATTGTGAACAATGACCAATGTTTTCAGGTAACCCTTGAATACGGTTATCTGTCAAAATAAGCCAACGCAAGCGAGAAGGTAATGATTCTGCAGGCACATCTGCGATCTGATTAGATTTAAAACCTACCATGCTCAGAGAATTACATCGTCCTAACACGGTCGGTAATTGTTTAAATTGGTTTTGTGAACAAAAAATGACTTTCAGCTTGGTGAGTTGTTCGAGGTCATCCGGAAGTGATGAGAGATGATTTCCTGTCAGGTCAAGAATTTCCAATGTATCAGATAACGAAAATATCTCTCGAGGAAACTCAGTTAAACCACAGGATAATTTTAACCGACGGAGGCCTTGTAGCGATCCAGAACGTAATTGTTCAAGTGTGTGCATTATAAACTCAATCAAAAAGAAACACTCAGAAGCGAGCATCTAAAAATAAAAAACGGTTGGATTATAACGTAATCGGTTTTGTTACGTAATTCGAATAAGCTAAAACAGAAAGTTACGATCTGCTATATCTGAAAACCCTCCTCTATCGTACATTTAGACAAAAACTGCTAAGAACTTCTACTCAAGAAAACGATTCATGAATTACACTTAGTATTGTAAAACCACTTCGTTCGGTATCCAGTTTAGCTGGAGCAGATCAATAGAGGTAATCAGATGTCAGAAAGAAAGATAACAGCCAGTGGCACCAGTGCTATTTACCATACATGTCCATTAAACCCAACGGAAGAAATTATTGATTTTACCGCTCACGTAAATGTATTAAGCCATATTCTGGGGGATATGATTTACAACCGCAAACCTAAGCTGATTGCAATCGAAGGGGAAACCGGAACTGGCAAATCGGGGTTGGCTGCCGTATTAGAGGCTGACGGTATAAATGTTGTGGTTATTAATACCTCCCAAATGGTTGACAGTACCAATCCGGAACCCATAGATATTTCAGATCAGATAACTGACACAATTTGTACTTATGTGATTGACGATGTTAACAACATTAACGTAAATAGCATAACTGCAATAAACCGACTGGTTGAAGCTGGTGGAACTGTGGTCATACTTTGCCAACCTAGTGATGAATTGAGAACTTCAGTTAACGACGCAGTTTGGCTAAAAATTGATAAAAATGGACTAAAATTTCAGGATCAATCAAACGTGGCCTAAATTTTAGTTTCAAATCGAGATCCACCACTACCTAAATGTGGTTAATAAATACAAAGTAAAATATTAAAATTCGATAGGCAAACAGAAAGGGACAGCTTCAATTTAATCAACAGCCCTTTATGGGCATATGTGAGATGCCCCCCGATAGCCAGAAAAATATCTCACTAGATTTAACAAAGCGAGACTAATTTCTGAAAAAACCACCGAGGGTCACATCATCAACTTGATGATAAAATTAGCATAACCATCTTAAACAGGCCGTTTTTTGCGTTATTCAATACATTTAACCAAACAATGAATCTTGCCCTGATTGTTTCCATAGAAACGCTCAAAATCATTAGCAAACGGACATAGTTCTCCAGATGTTTTAGGAGAGTAGGCTGCCTCTATGCCTATCCGAAAAACTTCTTTATCTTCACAGCCAATAGATGAGCACAATTCAAACCAATCAGCATCTGCAACCCGTCTAAATGGTTCCATAGCTGCGATGGGAATTTCTTTTAGACCCAGCTCCACATCTGCCCTATCCCAACCGCTAGCATCACACTCAATATTTGCATCTTTCCATTTTTCGCTATTTTCAACATGGAAAGTATAGGTTCTTCCTGATTGAAGGTAGAGACCAGTTCGGTTATATTTTTCTGAAGCAAATACTGTTATCAATTTACTTTCACCTTTCTCCAGAATTTTCAGATTTTGCTGAGGAAATTCAATGTGAGAACTAACTCCTATGCATGTAACTCGTTCATCATCCGGATATACTATTTGGTGTTTTACTTTTTTAAGCGATTGAGGGCGATAGTCTTGATCGTAATAAATACGGTTAGCCACTGACCAATGAACAAGTGGTAACCGAGTTGAAATATTATCATCTTCTATCACACAACAAACTCGATGATATAGAGTTACTAAACTGATGGGAAACCATCGATGCTGTTCATGACTCACTCCAAGCGAATTTGGGTTGATAGTCATATCATCTTTGCTGATTTCGTAAGAAATTCCAGAGGGAAGTATCGAGGAATAATCAACTTCATTTGCTTGTCTGGTCTCAATTCCAATGTCCAAATCATGCAGCCAGTTCATATAGTAGCGCATTGCAGAATCAGATAGCCCATCTTTGTTATAACCACCACCAACATCAGCATGTGCACCAGGAAACCAGATTTCTGTGACTTTATCTTCTTTATTCATAAGAGTTGGTTGAAACGCCCTGCGTTTATCATCTAAAGATACCAGATGAAGAGCTTTGATCACATTATTTGGTAAAGAGTGGTTTTCAAAGACAACCTCAGAATCAGGTCGATCTAACTTACTAAGATTAGGCGCATTAATAGATGCGACAGTATCAAACACAGCCTCATATATACAAGGTTTTGATACCTTATCCCCTACCAGTTTGGCAAATCGCCTTGCAAGTGCAGCACCCCGACTGAAACCAGTGATTAAGATAAGATCTGTATCTACATTGAAATTAAGTGAATTAAAATCTTGTATTGCCCTACGTAAAATATGTCGAACATCGCTACCTTCCGGTGAGAAAATAGTATTGAGTGCTTTCTGAAGACGGCTACCATACGTCCCAATACCAGCATAATAGTAACAATGCTGATAATCATTCCACCCCTTACTTTGCTCTGCCAAAGAGCCTCCACACAAAAGATGAAGCTTGAGAATATTAGTAATATTATCGTCTTCAACCTGTCCGCTTTGACTTACATCCTGAACTGCATCATCAGGGGAATTACAGGTTCCGTCAAAATTAAAAATATATAATCTAGTCATGAATAACACCTTTTATAATTCTATGATTTTCAGTTACCAGATTGGAGGCATATCATATGTATTAGCAAGTTTAGGCAGCAGGGTTCGTTCTTTGAGTGAGATTGGTTCAAGATTCACAAGAAGTTGAATGTACACCGAAGAAGTGATGCCATTTAGTTCAGGCTGAACTCCATATTTCTTAATTCTAAGAGAATCAAGAGGGAACTGGCTAATTGATTCCTGATGAGCACCGTCAGGCCTAATTTATTTGGGTAACGGTGCCCGACTCAGCCAGGGATTGCTTCACCGAAGCCTTCAGTATTTGGCTAAATATTCAACACCAAAAACCATATCTCTTACTCCTGTGAAGTCTACGCCAGGGTTGTCCGCTGCGTTGATAGTGATTTCAAAACCTTGCATGGCGTCTTGATCTATAAACTCGTCAAGTTCTGATGTCACCGAGCTACTGTACAAAGGACCGGTGTTGGACATCGCTAAACCCTGGTTAAAACTGAAGCTCTCCCCGCTTTGTAGCATTGTGGATTTGATGATAGCTCGGGTTTCTGCTCCGTCTTTAGATACTAGGAAAATCATCAGGTTCTTTATTTCCCGTTGAATCTCGTTTTTGGGCAGCCCGACTGCTCGTAAATCGAAATTAAATGTTACAGTTGCCGTCCCTTGCTGGAGCTCTTCCAGTGATTCAGGATGAAGGTTACGGGCAGAAAGGAGTATTAGGCGTTGGACCGATGTTGGTTTTTCTGTAATATGTCGTAGATACACATCCGATGAGTAATGGGCACGCATATTGATAGTGAACAAGATATCACTGACATCTTTCAAGCCCTTGGAATTTGCATCTTCGGGCAACTCCAGTGTCCAGGCAGTTTCGATCCCACTACCTTCGAAAGCAAACAGAGCCTCGTCAGGAAGGCCATAAAGTTCTCGGTCATCGTTAAGTCGGAATTCCGATATGGGGAAAGATTCCTGCTCGCGCCGCAAAACATACTGGTCTCCATCTATACGGGACACTGTCGAAATACCATCATTCTTCAAAAAACCGGCAGCTTGCGGCATGGCCCCCATCTTTTGCACCGATAACTCGATAGTGTGAATCCGGTAACCATAAAACCCAGGGTACATCTGCCGGAATAGGAGCTCTTCCGTGCTGAAACTGCATCGTCCAGTTTTTTTGAGTTGTGCGAATTGCAGGGGATAGTCAAATGCAAGCGAGTAGGTCTTTTTCACAGGTAGGGTAAGTTTGATGTTTTCCAAGCGTGAGGCTTCCAGTTCCGCCAAATCGAGCTTTAGCAGATCCGCCCCAGTCACACCTTGTAAGGAAAGTGGAAAATAGTCAAAACGGATGATATTCACTATGCGATCCTGTTCATAGGACAAAGCCCGTTCGGCCAGCCAGGCGTAGCGGACACCAAGTTCAATATAACGGCGCATTATCCGCTTCATGACGGCGGCAAGTTTTGCCCAGAGTTCAGTACTAAGAAAACGGTTTTGCTGGAAATCTCGAATCGCTTCAGAAAGTGCCATGGCAAATTCGGCGTCAGACTGGGCGATTTTCTGCTGCAACTGGGCGATCTTGACTTCCCTTTCCCTGACCTTGACCTGCTCACGCGCAGTAGGTAGAGCCCGGTACTTCAAGGCGTTTAATTCATCCTTCCGGCTATTATAGACATCTGCCATACTGGACATGCTGGTATAGCTGCAGTAGATAAAGAGTCCATATCCTGCCATGACTCCGCCTGCACTTCCCGCCATAAAGGCACCATAAGTTTTCTTGGGATCTTTGCCGATCCCTTCAAGCGTATCTTTAAAACCTTTTCCAAAATCTACAACTTGGTTTAAAAAATTCTCCGAATCATCGATCTCATCCTGTTTAGCCTGAATAGCCGATAGAACATCCGCGACCTGTTGTTCGGCTTGTTTGACACCTTGCTTGGCAATGGAAATCTGCTCACTAGCAATTTGCCCCAGTAAATCGGCCTTCTTCAAAGCGTTGGCGGTTACGAGCCGCTCTCTCATAGCCTCTTCCAGCAACTTTTCGAGATTGGCGGTATAAAACAGGAAATCCTGCTGTGCGGCCTTTGCGCTTTCGGCAAAGCGATCCGCAGTGGTCTTCAGCGTCTTATAATGGAGCATAGGCACCATATCTTCGTTGGCGCCAAAATAATTAAGTCCTGCTTCGATCTGATAGTACCCCCGGAGTGCATGAGTCCTCTGTAAGGTTAAAACAGGGTTTTCGGAGTGTTGACCTAAATGAGGAACTCCCATTTTGTGAGGCCAGGCAGGATCAATCGGTGGTTTTCTGTTGTGGAGAAACAGAACAGCCTTATATAACTCTCTCGCCCGCTGAATACTGGGCTCCTCATCACTGCGATACAAAGCGTCGGCCCATTCAAGAAGTACAGCACCATGATTTAGTCGAGAAGATCTGACAATAGCCGGATTAAGATTCGCGACCCCCAACTCAACAATAGAAGCGATCCTGCCTGTTTTGGATATTTCTCCTTTGTAAACCGAATACGGAATTCGCCCGTCTGTAAACATTTCTACCGAATCGAAATCGTTGTTAATTTCGACATTGCGATACTCATCCCAAGAGTAGTCACCACGACCTAAATATCCACTGTCATTTTCCTTTGCCCTTGCTAATTCAAATAAGCTAACCGATGAATAATGTTTACTCGCTTCCGAATAGTTACCTAATGCTAACGCCGTATCTCCCATGCACAAAGGCAGATCATACAGGTAACATTTAAACGCACTATAATAAAGATGTGTCCATATACCAGTTAGCCAGTTGTCAAAGTTTCTGGAATCATTGAACCATTCCATTGCTTCTTCAACTGAAACGATTGCGGGGCGATTAGTGAAATAATCAATATCCTCTATGTCTTCTATGGAGTAATTTTTATAGTATTCAATAGATGAAAAGTAGTTATTGTAAAAGTCATCATAATTAACATCTTCATTCCAGTGACTAGAGTCAGTAGGCATACCATTTAAGAAAACAACTTCTTTTGCCAGATTATTAGCTTCCTCATAACTATTCTGGGCAATAATATATTCTGCCTGTTCATAGCTTTTATGGGCAGCTTGTATTTTGTCTTGTAATAACATTAGCAAACCAAACCATTTCCATCCTTTATGATAATTTTTAGTATAAAAATTTGGATCACTATTTGCGTTAGCTTCAGCCCGTCCACGGGCTTTCTCTTTCGCCGAATCATCTGGGAACTGAATAAATAGTCGCCTGTAGTCTACATAATTTTCCGGATGAAAAGGCTTATTCTGTTGAATCCATTCTTTGTAATAGAGGAAGAATGGTGCCTTTCCCAGTAACTGCTCGGGAATAATAGGAAAAGGATCCTTCACGCTCTGAAATCCGTCGCTGTAGAAGCTCTGAAGAGTGGAGATATTTTCTTGTACTTCATTAGACATTTCTGAATCGGGGCGTTCAAAATCGAGTCGGTAGCGCAGCCCGAGTTCCGTTGCCGACAAATTGGTCATACTAATTAGGTAATCCAGATACTCCCTGTTACTCCTCTGCCCTTGTGCTTCTATTGATCCAGGCAGGAAACCGAAACCGTAGTTTTCGTCCGGCAGCGATGCCAGAATGACCTTGAGGATTTCGATCAAAATGGCGTTCGCTGGGCGAGACTGCGTATCAAGAGTTTCGAAATTTTGATGAAAGCGCTTCCTCAAGTTATCCTTATTGTGTAAATACTTTTCCGAACCCTCGGGCCCGGTAAAGATGGTCCGTAGGTAATCCCGATAGCGACTCAACTCCGTTGGCACCGATAAATAAAAATCGGGCTTGGGTTCGAATCCAACCGACAGCTCATCGGCGGTAGAGACCATGTACAAATCGCTGAACTTATTCACAGCCAAATTCGTATTGCCTTCTTTCAAGGCATCGATATCCATCACCCAGTCCACTTCCAGTAAGCTGCTGAACACATTGAGTTTACCGACTAATCCATCAAGCGCTTTTTTAACACCCGGCTCAACTAAATAGGGGGCGAAGTGTTGCAAATAGTCGTTCAATAAAGCATCCGAATTTAAAGCTTTGAAAGACGGAGCTTCGGCGTGGGAACGAAGGACTCCATCAGGGTCGAGAAATGCATGCTCCAGTTCTGATATGATCGCCAAGCGTTCTCCTACGCTCAGGCTTGAAAACACCGGATTCCCTGAACTTACTCTATACAGCTGGCGCACTAATTCATGCAGTTGCATGACTCGTGTCTGTTCCACACTCTTGGCCAAGACCTTCCATAGCTCAAGGTCGACGGTAGGCACCTCCATCGGAACATGTAAAATCAGATTTTCCATCCGTTTCGATAGAGGATATCTATCGGACGTGAACATCGCTGCTCCGTTTAAATCATTACATACAAGAACAAGCCCTATCTCAGAAGATTCCAGGTCATCCACCGACAGAGAGAAACGCCCACTCGGGCCCGAAATACTTTCCGCCAAGGGCGAGTTGTTGTCCAACTCAATCGTTTCGCTGTCCTCTAGAGATCCTATCGAGAATGCCTGAACCGTCAAACCCGCTAACGGGTAACCGTTATTTTTATTCAGCAATAATCCAGAAATAGCAATACGCCCCGCCACACCTAAATCAGCGCCAGCGGCAAAACCGACCTTGATCACCACATTGCGATCACCCCCCCTCATATTCCACAACACATTCTTTTCCGTGCTCTTTATCAGCTCATCACCATTAAAGACCTTAAAAAAAACATCTGGTCGCCGGTCCACAAATAACTCTTGAAAATATTTTTCATTAAATCGGATCTTAAACGTGCCGTCTTCATTTGTAACAGCACTACCAAGCAAGTCATCACAAATCAGGTCTTTGTCCCAGGCCTCTACTCTAAGGCATCCGATACCACTGAGGCTATCTTCATTGACAACAGCACCCAATACAGAAAATAAACCATTTTCTTTCATATGCATTTTCAGCACCTCTCATTATCAGTGAACTGGCGTTATGTTTAATTATTGTTCTGGGTATTACTGACCTTGATATAGCAGGGTATTCACGTTGACTCAGAATGGCTCCACTGGGCAAAGATTGGAGAGGGTGATTTGTACGCTTCCGATTAGCTTGTTTGACATCTTGTTGGCCTCCTTTTCTGGGTGAATAGGCACCGACTTAGACTTGATAAACACTTTATTTCATACTAGGTATAAATCAAAGAATGGCTTGTGAAATTGTTGAATGTGCCAATTGGTATCCTGTAGCTATACCATTAATTAATACGAAACATATCTAATAATTATTCATTGGTTAAAATTTGGTTGGAAGCAATGTAACAAATTTATATTAATTTTATTTGCTTCAATTAATTTAAGTAATTTTCATGAGCCAATTCTAATTCATTGTTCTTATCAATAAAAAATGACTCAATTATAATGGAGGGGCTTTCACCCTTTACTCCACTGGTAATCTTTTACTTTGAGAATGGCTTGTTCACGATAACGGTATGTAGACATGATTTTATTCCATGTCCAAAGGCCCGGAGTATTCGCCCAGTTACTTGGTGGTCTAACACCAATGTCCCGAAGGTTTCCTATACATCTAAAACCAACACCATTCAGTTTATATGCACTGTTGCTTTCGAGTGTGAGTACGTTGTCTGTCTCGGGGTCGTAATCAACAATGATAAAAGTATGACCACCACGCCATTTGTTTCTCCAACCTTGAATCACGGTCCAAGGTGAAGGTTTGGTTTCAGGATCAGGAACAAAAATTCCAATATCCGCTTCGACCAAAGCTGTGATCGGAGAGAAAAAGTCCTCATCAGACATTATCATCATTTGTCGATGATGTTCTGCATTCCAACTGAAACCAGGTCTGTTTTTCTGCCAAGCCTGAACGATTAATGCCTCTACAAACGTGCAACAATTGTTTGTGTAAGGGGGAGCTAAGGGTATCTGCACATTTTTTAATGGAACGGGATAACGAGCGTTATCCAGATCGTAGGTAAAGTCGATAAATGTCTGTAATTCATCGACTAGAACACTTTCCGGCAGAAAATCATCGTCTTCTATCACACTATGCTGTAGCGGGAAATGCAAATTCGAAATTGTTCCATAGGTCTGTTGCTTCCAACGTATACACAACCATGTGTCATTGGCACTAAGAAAAGGAGCAGATATGCGAACATAATCTGTATCAGCGTTTGGAAAACTTTCTTTCAGTTCCAGAACTTCATATCGGCCAGGATCAACATATCCTTCAAATTGAGATAATGTATCCGGAGATACAAAACCTTTCAATCTTCGGTTAGTTACTGCAATTTTCAAAACAATTTCCTCCTAAATTCAAACATTCAGATTGTCTGGCAAATGTTTTAACAGGCACTGGGATACACCTTCATTTCCTGCCGAATGAAATCGAACCTTAACTCGATTCTTTTGCGAAGAAGGCCGTTGTTTTTTTTAATATTTCTCTCTATATACGCAATTCTTTGACTTCTTTACGCAATTTGGTGAGGTCACATTGGACTACTTGGTGTTCGTGCTAGGTGTCGCCCTTCTCACGGTTTACTATCGTCAGAAGAATCTCCGGTATGATGATTTGTTGCTTGTCCGCCAAACTGTTGGCGCAGCCGGTTCAATTCGCACAAACGTTCGCTCACTTTGCCGTTGACGCTCATCTCCGGATACTTTCCGTTGACCTGTTCCCCAATGGGGAAATTAGTAAGCAGCATCATGGCCTGATCGACATGCTCAATCGCCCAAATATGGAACTGGTGTTCCCGGACTGCAGCGCGGACTTCTTCCCGCAACATCAGGTGGGGAATATTCGCCGCGGGAATGATCACCCCATGCTCTCCCTTGAGCTCACGCGCCTGACATATCTCGAAAAAGCCCTCAATTTTCTCGTTGATACCGCCTACCGCCTCAATCAAGCCATGCTGATTGACCGCCCCGGTGATGGCCACCGATTGTTTAAGCGGGATCTGCCCAATTGCCGATAATAAAGTACACAATTCCGCGGCGGAAGCACTATCTCCTTCCACGCCGCCGTAGGATTGCTCAAAGGCCAGCGAGGCACTCAGTGACAACGGCTGACTCTGGCCATATCTCTCCCCAATAAACCCGCTCAGAATCATCACGCCTTTGGAGTGAATCGAGCCACCCAGATCCACTGCTCGCTCAATATCGAGTATCTGCCCATTACCCAGACGAATAGTCGCTGTAATCCGTGAAGGCAGCCCAAAGGGATGGTCGCCAACCGCCACAACCGACAGCGCATTGATCTGGCCCACAGCGAAGCCCTCGGTATCAATCGTGCGGATTCCCCGCAGCACACTTTCCTGGCTACGTTCCTTGAGATAACTCACTCGACGCCGTCGCACCGCAACCGCTTCTTCGACTGCCTCAGCGGTGATCACTTTTTCTTCACGCTGTCTTGACCAATAATCCGCATCGCGCAATAAATCCAGCAGCCAATTCATATGCAAAGACAGCTTTTCCCGATCGGCCATCATCCGACTGCTGTATTCAATCACCAGGGCAACCGCCTCCCTAGACAAAGGAAGCAACTTTTCCCGGCTCTGCACCGTCTTAATCAGTCGGGCATAAAGCTTCATCGAGGCTTTATCCCAGGGCATTTCCTCTGAAAAATCAGCCTGAACTTTAAATAATAAGCTAAATTCCGGATCATAATATTTGAGCAAATAGTACAGCTTCCGGTTACCACAAAGCACCACTTTCAGGTCAAGCGGTACCACCTGTGGTTCAATCGTGGTGGTGGTGGCCAGACTCATCATTTGTTCCAGAGACTGGATCCGGATTTGACTGGAGCGCAGTGCGCGCTTAAGCGAATCCCACAACAAGGGACGGTCAACCAATCGGGCCGCATCCAGCACCAGATAGCCACCATTAGCACGATGCAGCGCACCGGGTTTAATCAACATAAAATTGGTAAACAAAGTACCGGCATGGCTGAGGTGCTCCACCCGTCCCACCAGATTCGATACGGTCGGATTATCCTCGTAAATAACAGGCAGTCCTTCGACTCCACTGTTATCGACCAACAAATTCACTTGATATTCTGTGAAATACTCCGCCACTTTCTCACTTTTATTCTCTTCTGCCAGGCTGCTCAGGATTTGTTGAAAACGATCAATATTGTCGATGAGGTCTTGTTTGAAACTCTGTAGATAATCAATCACCGACTGGTATGCACCGAACTTTTGTTCCAACTCAAGAAACAACTGGCTGATGGTGATGGCAACGGTATCTCGCTGTAATTCTTTGATGGCCTGCTGAGTTTGACGATGCCAAACCGGCATGTCACGGGATATCTGATTCAATTCCTGACGCAATTCTCTGAGATCTGCGTCAATCTGATCCCGCTGTACCTCCGTAAGTTTACTGAACGCCTCCTGACTTAAGATTTCCCCGTCAAGTTCGGGCAGAAGAGTGTAACCGGTCGGGGTTTTCTTCAAGATAATATGATGCTCTTGCGCATGGGATTCAGCCGTTGCAATGGCCCGGTGACGCCGCTCAGTGTAATCCGCCTGGAGCGCTTGTATGCGAGCCTGAAGCTCATCACTCTGCAGCGTTTCCGGGATCGCCTGAACCAGATATTCCACCAATTGTTGCACGTTCTGTCTCAGCCGTCGTCCGTCCCCAGCTCGGAGTTGTAATGCCACCGGTTGCTGCGGATGATCGAAGTTATTGACATAACACCAGTCATCAGCCGGTGGATAATCCCGGGAGCGATCCCGCAGCAACCGGTCGATAAGGGTATGTTTGCCTAAGCCAGTAGAGCCGGTGACATAAATATTGTATCCTTCATGAGGCATGTCGAGCCCGAAATTCAGGGCTTCCATCGCCCGCTCCTGTCCCAGCGGTTCAACAAGCGAATCCAATTCATCGGTAGTCTCAAAATGCAGCAGATTGAGATCGCTGGCATGATAAAGCTGCTCTTCCATCAGGGGTAGGCATTTCTTTTGCATGGAGTCACTCCGAGGTCTTGAAGGAAATCGGGAATACATATTACAGTGTAGTACAACCGTGCAAGACAAATGCAAAGTATCAGTCGAACGCTATGACTTCATCAAGCAGCACACCTCTGGGCAAAAGTTTGCTAAATTGCAAGTACAATGCATCACCATGCTTATTCTCTTCTATACTTAGGTAAAACCGTTCCTCATAACATATCGAATACGAGAAGTAGTGTCAGAGTGTCATTCATGCGTTAGTCACAATTGCCAAGCCTCTGTGAACTGGGGAGCTATATAAGTCTTTAGACATGAAGCAGATTCCTATGACCAATCAAGAAAAGCTCAAAACCTGACTTGAGAAATCACATCATACTCAATTGAAAATTCAGCTTCAGAATACGTCGCTATTTCAAACGTATCATTTACCTAAAAACGACTTCAATTAACAGGAACTACTCACATACTTAGTTAACTAGGAACAGTGTTATGATCACGACAGTATCCGATATTGATTTCAAAACATTAACCTCACGGACCTATACGCCATCTCCGGTAGCCTGGGAAGATCAAGTTCTGTATTTTCTAATGTTAGATCGTTTTTCTGATAACAATGAAAAGGGCTACAAAGATCTGAACGGAATAGATGTCACTGCAGGAACAACGGAATTGTTCAACACCAGTGATAATGGAAATGCCATAGGCGATAATCTATCAGCAAAGCAATGGCGAGAAGCCGGTAACAAATGGTGTGGCGGTACACTCAAAGGTTTAGAAAGTAAACTTGGCTATTTAAAAAGACTTGGCATAACTGCAATTTGGGTAAGTCCTATCTTCAAGCAAGTTGAGTTCCATGAGACCTACCATGGATATGGTATCCAGAATTTTCTGGAAATTGATAAACACTTTGGAACAAAAGAAGACTTAAAGTCACTTGTAGATACAGCCCATTCCGTTGGTATTTACATAGTATTAGATATCATTCTTAATCATAGTGGTGACGTCTTTACCTATAATACTTTAAACGCAACACCTCCCTGGCGTATTACTCAAGAAAAATATCCTGTTAAAGGTTTTAAAAATGCGTTTGGCAACCCA
Source organism: uncultured Vibrio sp. (assembly GCA_963676525.2). Lineage (GTDB taxonomy): Bacteria > Pseudomonadota > Gammaproteobacteria > Enterobacterales > Vibrionaceae > Vibrio. Next base: position 1,024,253 of record CAXXNB010000009.1, on the reverse strand, counting down.
GATATTTCATTCGAAAAAAGTAATCCGGGTGATTATGCTGATAATGACGCTATTTTCCCTGTAGAAATGTCTGCCCCTGAAACTTTTACACAAAAAGGTAAAATTAATAACTGGGATTATTTCCCCGAATATATTCAAGGTGACTTTGAAAACCTAAAAGATATTCATCTTGGCAGCGGAGAACTAAATTACTACCAGCCTTCAGAAGCACTACTTACCTTATGTTATATATATAAATATTGGATTGCTTATGCTGATATCGACGGCTTTCGAGTCGATACAGTAAAACACATGGACCAAGGCGCAACGCGTTTCTTTGCATCTGCTATTAATGAATTTACACAAAGTATTGGAAAAGAAAATTTTTATCTGATAGGTGAAATCACCGGAGGCAGACAATTTGCTTTTGAAACAATGAAGCGAACAGGGATTGGTGCTGCATTAGGGATTTCAGATATACCGGGTAAACTTGAAGCTATCCCTAAAGGCTATGAAGAACCAAAAAATTATTTTGACCTATTCAGAAATTCAACATTGGTTGGGCAAGAATCCCATACATGGTTTAGAAACCATGTTGTGACTATAATGGATGACCATGATCAGGTAAGAAAAGGAACAAGTAAGGCTCGCTTTGCGGCCCAAAAGAAAGAGGCTTTAATTCCGGCGATGGGAATGCAATTATTGACGCTTGGTATTCCATGTATTTACTACGGAACAGAACAAGCTCTGGACGGTGAAGGTGGGAACGACCGTTATTTGCGAGAGTGTATGTTTGGCGGTAAATTTGGTGCATTCAGAAGCAAAAACAGACATTGCTTCAATGAGGAAAATTTTTATTACAAAGCAATCGCGGATATTCTAAAAGTTCGTAGTAAACACAAAGCACTGCGACGTGGCAGGCAGTATCTAAGACAAATATCAGGCGACGGTATTCATTTCGGATTTCCGCAAAAAGTCTCAGTGGACGATATGAAGTCTATTATCGTGTGGTCTCGGATTTTCAATAATGAAGAATACTTGTGTGCAATAAACACGGACTTACATGAGAGAACGACAGCCTGGTCCGTTATCGACTATGACTTGCATCAGGCTGGTGACCAAATGACCTGTTTATTTAGCACTGATGATAATGAAATTGATTCATCATTAACCGTACACAAACAGAATCTCATAAGCACTATTCAACTGACCGTTCCTGTCGCTGGCTTTGTTATTTATACTCACAAAGAACCGTAATTGTCCGGTGTTGTCACATAACCGTAGCTATTTTTACGTTCCCATGCTAAGCGTGGGAACATATCCTTCCGTATTCTACTTACCCAAAGAAAAATGGGGCAGTTTTTTATACCACCCCATCAGAGCTAAGCTTTTAAACAAGCACGCAAAGCTGGCTATGCAGATGAAGACATTGCCGCCGTTTATAAAGTTTTAAAATGAGGTTTGATATAAGTTAGGACAAACTGAGGAATAAGCCAGACATGATGATGTCAAAATTACATCATCGTGTTAACATAGTGCTATTCGACATTGCGAGCACAAAGAAATGAGTCTAAGCGTTGACCAGATATTACTTAATATCGTCCTCAATCTGAGCACAAACCGTTCATCTGAACACCAGTATCAGGAAATTATCGAAGGCGTGACAACGGCCTTTCCATGTGATGCAGCATGCCTGTTTATTTTCGATCAAAAAGGATTCCTGACACCAGTCGCAGTCAAAGGCGTTTCCAAAACTGTGCTAGGACGGCGCTATCTCCCTGAATCACACCCCAGACTGGACGCTATCATCCAGTCAAAAGATCCCGTACGTTTTGATGCGTATTGTGAGCTGCCCGACCCTTTTGATGGCACTCTTCTGACAGAGAGCCAATCGATTGAAGTTCACGACTGTATGGGCTGCAGCCTGTATGTGGAAGGACAATTAGTTGGTGCGTTAACCATGGATGCACTGCTGGTTGGTGCATTTGATGATATTGATCCGTTATCCATGCAAACCTTCGCTGCATTAACTGCTGCCACGCTGAGAAATATTGCTCAGATGACCGCATTAAAAGCCCAGAACCAAAAGCAGAAGGACGTTACACAAACGCTGATTCAACAAGCTCGCTCCAAACATGGTGAAATGGTGGGCAATAGTTCAAAGTTAGAAAATTTGAAGCGCAATATTGCGATGGTGGCACAATCCGATTATTCAGTGCTCATTATGGGAGAAACCGGAACCGGGAAAGAGTTGGTTGCTCATGCGGTTCATGCCCAGTCACAACGCAGTGACAAGCCCATGATATACGTGAACTGCGCCGCATTACCGGAAGGTTTGGCAGAAAGCGAACTGTTCGGCCATATCAAAGGGGCGTTTACCGGTGCGTTAACTAATCGTGCAGGGAAATTCGAACTGGCTGACGGTGGTACAATTTTTCTCGATGAAGTCGGTGAATTGCCGCTATTACTGCAGGCAAAACTACTGAGGGTCATACAACAAGGCGAAGTACAGCGAGTGGGAAGCGATCAGCACATTGTGGTTAATGTACGAATCATCGCTGCGACCAATCGCAATCTGGCGCAGGAAGTGGCTGATGGGCATTTCAGAGCCGATCTTTACCATCGCTTAAATGTCTTCCCTATTCATGTCCCGCCACTCAGAGAACGCCGTGAGGATATCCCCTTGCTAGCGGGTTACCTGCTCGATAAAGTCCGTCACCAGTTTCATGCACCAAACCTTCATGCCGACGCAAAAGTACTGGCCTTTCTCGAATCACAATCCTGGTACGGGAATGTGCGTGAACTCGAGCATACGTTAACTCGTGCTGCACTACACTCCATTCAGCAAAGTAGTAACAGAATTACCCTTTCACATCTGGATAATTCAAATGTTCTTCCCACTAATCACTCAGAGAAAAACTATTTACCCACTGAAAGTCAACCGATGAGAGAACTGGTTGAACAATTTCAGAAGGATTTGATCCAACATGCACTACACCAGTCCAACGGCGTTTGGGCTAAAGCCGCAGAATTTCTGCAGGTTGACAGAGGTAATTTATATCGCATGGGGAAAAAGCTTGGCTTAACTCTTAAGTAAATATCGATGTATAAATGACATCTTATGTGATGTCATTTATACATCGAATCCCTATTCATTAATTTAAAATATTTTAGATTTCAACAAGTTAAAATTGGCACGTAAACTGCTATCTAGTGATTAACCAAAAAAACAAATAATCACTGGAGAATCTATTATGTTCTGTATTCAATGCGAACAGACAATTCAAACACCAACCGTTAAAGGCTGTTCTTTTGCACAAGGGATGTGTGGAAAAACATCAGAAGTATCAGATCTTCAAGACATTCTGGTTTATACACTGCAAAGCGTTTCTTTTTGGGCGACGAAGGCCAAAGCATTTAATATCGTCGACCAGGAGATTAACGAGTGGTCCCCAAAAGCCTTCTTCTCAACGTTAACAAACGTGAATTTTGACCCCGAACGCATTATCGAGTTCACCAGACAGGCTCAACAATACAAAAACCAATTAGAGGAACAGGTACGTGCTGGCGTAACCTTAACCGATCAAGCTCTGGGTGATTTACCACCAGTAGCGCTATTCCAGCTTCCTGCCACAGTCGAAGAAATTATTCAATTGGCACCACTGGTTGCCGTGAATCGGGGTAAAGAACAAACCAATGAAGATGTTATTGGATTACGCCTGTTGTGTTTGTACGGCTTGAAAGGCGCAGCAGCCTACATGGAGCATGCCCGGGTTCTCGAACAGACGGATGACGATATCTACGCGGAATATCATGAGATCATGGCATGGCTCGGAACCGATCCAACCGATTTAGGAGAATTACTTGACTGCTCAATGCAAATCGGTTTGATGAATTATAAAGTCATGGAGATGCTTGATCGCGGTGAAACAGAAACCTTTGGCCATCCGGAACCAACAACCGTCAATGTAAAACCGGTTAAGGGTAAATGCATTCTCGTATCCGGTCATGATCTGCACGATCTTGAAAAAATATTGCAACAGACGGAAGGGATGGGTATCAATGTTTATACCAATGGTGAAATGCTGCCAGCACACAGTTATCCAGAGCTTAAAAAGTACCCTCATCTGGTAGGTAATTACGGTAGCGCATGGCAAAACCAGCAGAAAGAGTTTGCTAATTTCCCTGGGCCAATTGTCATGACCTCAAACTGTCTTATTAATCCTAACGTCGGTCAATATGCAGATCGCATCTTTACCAGAAGCATTGTCGGCTGGCCTGGCGTAAGTCATATCGAAGGTGATGACTTTAGAGCCGTTATTGACTGTGCACTGGAAAATCCAGGTTTTGCTCACGATGAAATTGAACATTACATTACCATCGGATTTGGCCGCAACGCTTTGATGGCCGCTGCACCAGCAGTCATTGATCAGGTTAAACAAGGCAATATTAAACACTTCTTCTTAGTCGGCGGCTGCGATGGCGATAAAGCCGAACGCAATTACTACACTGAATTTACCGAACAAGCACCGGAGGATACCGTTATCCTGACTCTGGCGTGTGGTAAATATCGCTTCAACAAAAACCAATTCGGTAACATCAATGGTATTCCTCGCCTTCTGGATGTTGGCCAATGTAATGACGCTTATTCAGCTATCCAGTTGGCGATAGCTCTATCAAAAGAGTTCGACTGTGATATCAACGAACTACCGTTGACCTTAGTTCTTTCATGGTTCGAGCAAAAAGCAATCGTCATATTGCTTACACTCTTTGCCCTTGGCGTGAAAGGTATTTACACCGGCCCATCCGCACCGGCGTTCTTAACGCCGAATTTAATTGCCATCATTCAGGAAAAATTCGATATGCGCAGTATCGGCGATGTTCAGACCGACCTGAGAACCATCCTGGCTGCATAAGCACCTCCCGGTCACCGATGCTGTCGGTGACCTAACTCATTCCAGATAGTAAGCAGAGTTCGATATGTTTTTTAATTGGCACGAGAAAGACTACAGCACACTAGTCATTACCGATAAATATTTTGAAACGAGCGACACAGTGACGCTAAGACTCACCGATATTGATGAGTCAACACTGTTTGAGTTCAAACCAGGTCAATTTATCAATGTGGGCGTGGAGATTGATGGCAAACTGGAGTTTCGCGCTTATTCACTCAGTGGTATTTCGGGAGATGACTACCTACAAATTACAGTGAAGCGTGTTGATGGAGGTAAAGTGTCGAATTACCTTATTGACCACATCTTACCCGGTGATACGCTATATTCCTATGCTCCTATAGGAGATTTCAACTGCATAGACCACCCACCGGTCAGGTTTCAGAATCAAACGAAAGCGCTTCTGATTAGTGCTGGATGTGGCATATCCCCTGTGATGGCGATGGCGAGACACCTTTTAGATGGTGAACCCAGAGTCGACGTAACCTTCTTGCATATTGCCCGCTCTCCGGCAGAGACTATCTATCTGGATTTACTTGAAACCATGGACGCTGCTTACGAGAATTTTCATCTCCGGATATTACTAAAACGCCAGGAACATACTCAGTACCATGAAGGTCGGCTTGATAAAGAATGGCTATTGCGTCTTGTGCCTGACCTGTCTGAACAAACTGTTTATCTCTGTGGTCCCACTCAGTTTATGAAGGATGTCGAAACCTATCTTGCAGAACTTAATTTTGATATGTCACGATTTTATCAGGAAAGCTTTACCCCAAGTGAACCCGAAATAACGTCATCCAGTAACAAGAACGTTAACGTGTCGGTGCCGGCTTTTGGTAAACAAATTGAAGCAAAACAAGGGGAAGTCCTGGCTGATGTCTTAGAGCGAGAAGGACTGCCGATCATCATTGCTTGTCGCAGTGGAGTCTGTGGTTCATGCAAATGTAAGGTGACAGAGGGCAGTGTCACTGTTACTGCAAATTCCGTTTTAACCCCTGATGAGTTAGCTCAGGGTTATACCCTCGCCTGTTCCTCGACGCTTGATGACTCACTCTCCGTTGAACTCAATTAAATTATAAGCAGAAAGTTCATCGCCTCGCCGCTGCGCGATCACGATAAACACTGCGCAACCAAAGGAATTATTTTATGGGCATTAGTTTTTCCGAACCTGAACGATTAACACTTATTTTTGATGGTGAAAACCGCGAAGAGTGGCAACGAACAAGCTATATCTTGCATAGCATGGCGCTAAAAGAAAATGATATTATTGCCGATGTTGGCGCTGGAACAGGGTATTTTTCCAAGCTGTTTTCAGACTATGTTAAACAAGGCAAAGTGTACGCGATTGATTGTGAACCCAATATGGTCGATTTTATGGATCAGCGTTTTGCAAAAGAAAAGGTCGATAACATAGCAACCATTCAATCGCTGCCTGACGATCCCTGTATCCCCAATGACTGTACTATCGTATTCCTGGCAAATGCCTATCGCTTTATCACCAATAGAGAACAGTTTTTGCAGAACGTGTATGAGCAAACCCAACAAGATGCTCAATACGTCATCGTCGATTTTAAAGGAAGCAATGCACGAGTATCGCCAGCCCAGGCAATTGAAGAAGTAACAAGAGCAGGATTTGAAGTCTCTGACTTTGATACAACGGGATGTCCTGATCACTATATTTTAAAATTCATAAAGAAAGAGTAATCTATTGATTTTACAAAATCAGCCATCCACAAATTACTTTTGGTATGGCAAAGTCACTTAATGGCTTGTCCAGTATTAATGGTACAGATCAATAACCCTTATTACTTGATTACCATTTAGAGTAATAGACATGTATACAGATAAATTTGATTTTGACCTTATCATCATTGGCGGCGGCATCAATGGAGCGGGTATCGCGGCTGATGCTGCTGGTCGTGGCATAAAGACGGCTCTCTTTGAAGCTGGGGATTTTGCGTGCGCAACTTCCTCTGCCAGTTCAAAACTTATTCACGGAGGTCTGCGCTATCTGGAACAGTATGAGTTCAAACTGGTGTCAAAGGCATTAGCCGAACGCGAAGTTCTCCTTAACAAAGCACCGCATATCATTAAACCTATGCGCTTCAGGTTACCGCACAGACCATTTCTGCGGCCAGCGTGGATGATTCGAATCGGCTTGTTTTTGTATGACTTTTTGGCAACTCGCGATCGACTTTCCGGGAGCAAATCTGTTGATCTCAAACAAACAGGGTTATTTAAGCCTGAATTTACTACCGGATTTGAATATTCTGACTGCTGGGTTGATGATGCACGCCTGGTTTTACTCAATATTAAAGATGCCGCTACAAAAGGGGCCAGTGTCGCTAACTATTGTCAGGTTACAGAGGTAAAAGCTATTGAGGGTGGCTGGCAAGTCAAAATTCATGACAAGCGTACAGGTTCTGATTTTGTAAAAACAAGTCGCGCATTAGTGAATGCCACCGGCCCGTGGGTAGAGTCGTTTCTTCAAAAACAACTAGGGACCGAATCTCCCCGATCTGTCCGTCTGGTAAAAGGTTCTCATATTGTTGTCAAACGATTCATCGACACTGAAGAAGCATATATTCTGCAAAACCAGGATCAACGAATTGTGTTTGTTATCCCTTATCTCGATAAATACTCAATGATTGGTACTACTGACGTTGAGTATCAGGGTGATCCAAGAAATGTCAGCATCAGTCAAGATGAAACAGAATATCTGCTCGACGTGGTAAACCAACATTTCGTACATACTCTTAGTCAGAACGATATTGTGTGGTCATTCAGCGGCGTACGCCCATTATGTAATGATGAGTCCAGCTCTCCTCAGGCAGTGACGCGTGATTATACGATGGAGCTGGAAATTAAAGATGCAAACTCCCCCATTCTGTCTGTTTTTGGCGGCAAAATCACAACGTATCGCAAGTTAGCTGAAGCAGCTCTGGAGAAACTCGGTGTTTATTTTCCGGAAATGGGATCAGCATGGACTAAAAATAGTTTGTTACCAGGAGCGGAAAATTTCAATGAAGCTCAGCTTTATAACGAATTAACCAAGACTTATCCGTGGCTGGATACCTTTACCGTTTCACGTTACATAAAACAATTCGGTTCCGATGTTCACAAATTATTATCTGGTGTTGTTTCTGAGCAAGATATGGGAGAAAAGCTGGCCGCGGGTGTCTACAGTAAAGAAATCGACTATTTATTAAAGGAGGAATATGCATTTTCCGTTGACGATATTATCTGGAGAAGAACCAAGCTAGGCTTGGAGTTAGATAAAGATGATATTCAGGCAATTCGTCAATATATTGCTCGATAAATCAGATATATAGATACTCGCTACAATCATTACAAGCTCCCTTCAATTGAGTCAAGCTACCCCACCGTCCAAAACGCAATAGCTTTTTAGACGGAGGGTTAGGCATTATTAAGTGTTTTGAAACATCAACTTACTATGAAACGAACAATATTTGAATCTGTCGGTGCAACCTGACTAGCATTGAATATGTGAGCCTGGAAAGAATAGACACAAATACCATTCTCCTTATCAGGTGTTTCCACCGGAGAGTTATCGTTCGATGGACAGTTGACGCGCTGATCAACACTGATCTCTACGGTAGGTTTCTTCACGGACATCTCAACCTTTTTATGCTTTAACACAACTGATGGGCAATCAGCTCTGTTGTCATATTCAAAACGCGCCAAAAAGCAACCGGATTCGTCCGTATCAGTGATAACAGAACTGACACTGCCATCTGGCCGAGTCATATCAACCCGCAGGGTCTGACAACGAATCCTGGGCTCGACGCAGCCACGTACAGTGAAAATTCCATCCTCGTTCGCTTCAATTTTGTCATCGACTTGTATCTTGCCACGGCGTTTTGGCTCAACTAGGGCAAGCACTCCTCCGATCGGCGATAACCAAGAGGCGGGAGCTCCGGTAATTTCCAGTTCCTTGCGGTAGACATGTGGAATCCTACCATACAACCGGATCGCAGCCCGTGGCGATATTTTATAACGCGTATTTTCTGCATATGCCGCCACCCATTCTGAGTTACCGGCCTGTTCCGGATTGAACAATGGAACCACCAGCAAATCGAGTTTTTTCTCACCTTTAGGTTCTAGCCAGACCCAGCGATGTGGGAAATAGACAAAATAGCCCACTGGAACATTCTCCAATGAAACAAAGACCTGAGCACGTTCATCCAGTGGATTACGAACCGCTACTGTGAGCTGTATCGGTTCTGCTATCGAAGAAGCCGGCGGTTGAAAATTGAATATGTTTTCCTGGGCCTGGTTGTTACCTCCCAGCTCTTCCCCTAGTTGTTGATGGATCGCTACTTTCAAACAAGTATGCTCACCCACAATAGGAACCCAGTTAACATAGTTTTCATCAAAACTATTCGGTGCAATGGAAGCAATGGTACGGGTAGCCAGAGGAGCCCAATTACCATTGTCACCCACACCTGGAGGTGTAACCACATAATGTGTCACCTTCACGCTATTGGCAGTCACCGTGCCATCATTGTGAATGCGAGCGTAAAAACGGTTGATCTCCATTGGGCGAGGTTCATCACCATTGCCCGTAGGATTACCTGAACTGTCGGTAAAATCGTAATTTCCATAGGGCATTCGGTCGACCCAAATGTCTTCGGTTTCCCATCCAGGCCCCCATGGATCGATACGCAGATCAAAGTCTGCATCAGGAGTATCCGAAATTTCCTGAGCCCATTCGACTCTCACCCGGCAGACACGAGGACGAGCCTGAATGTTGTCGTTTACCACAGAGAATCTAATTGTCCTAAGTGGATCTTCTGCGCTTTCGCCTGTGACCAGGATACGCTCCTGTTCATGCAATAGAGTGATCAGGCGGGTCTGCTGATTCACATTCAGTTCACCGCTTATCACTTTGGTCACCACCACACCACCATCAACAGTACTACTAGTGGACAATGGAATGCTTTCATCGAATACCGCTGGTGTAGCACTTGAGGCATCGGGACGCTGGCGTACTTCCACAAAGTATGACAATCCAGAAGAAATACGTATCTCCAGCAGGTGAATACGAGTCGAGTTCGTGTTCTCGGTCAGATCATGTGCGACGATGTCGAACTCTTCAGAGTATGGGTTACGATCCCAGTTCCGCAATGCCATATTGGCGCTGCTATACCACCCCAGCGATTTCATATTGTAAGCAGAGAACAACGGATGGGTATCATGACTCCCCATCATGGCAAAACGAGTTGCGGTCGCGGCATCTGGATCCACTAAATCAGAACGGTAAACATCTTCCCCGAGAACCAATCCGGGATCCAGCAATGCATGACCGATCTCATGTGCTGAACGCCCCCAGTTAGCATCGTGCCGCTGTGCAACCAGACTGACAGGATTAGCGGTAGTGAGATTGATTGTCGTCCCTGCTCCATCGTCGTAGGCGAAATTCGAACTACTCCAACCACCCCATGCACGGACAGTAAGACCCGGCAAGTAGACGGATGCCACCATCAAAGCATAATCGTCAAGATCGAACCCCTGATCGACTGCACCCTGTGCGCATTCCGCCATCAACTGACCAAGAACACTAGCATCGATATTGGGATAACCATTAGCACCATTGGTGCGGTGATAGTAATTGGAATCCTGCAGAAGAGAAACAAATGTTGTTACATCTGCCTGAACACTCAATGCGCCGTAGCTGGCCTGATCATAAAACGTTTCAACATCGTCGAAACGATCGACGATATCTTGCCTGGCTGTAGTCGCATTTGGCGGAACTAAGTCTGTAGGATTACATGCCACCACTAGTATGCGGGCAGTTCCTGTGGAAGGCAGAGTTCCCGCAGCCGGTACATCGCCGGGCCCCCGGCCTGCATAGGCATATGGAGCACCATCTTCTCCACTGTCGGGCTTGGGCCAAGGAAGTTTTACGAATGGTTGATCCCCCACTGCCGTTTTACCGTCTACGGTTACCTCGACATCACCACTGACGGTGAAAGGGCTTGTTATAACAAATAGCCGTTCGGGCGATGCTTCAACAACCAGTGCCTTCTTACCACCAATAATGACTCGGTTGGATTCACGTTCGTCCGCAAACCCACTACCAAGAATCACCATAGCGGTACCACCATGACCTTGGGTAGGTTGAAAATCAGCAATGTGTGGTTTGTTTGGGTCGACAATAGCAACAGCATCGAGAAAACGTCGTGTTTTTGCTGGATCAAGGGCATAGGCAGAAATCTTAGCGCCCAGATTTCGTGGATTAAACTCTGCGAACTTCGCCATAGTTACTCTCCTTCTGTAGTAGAGATTCATGAAGAATCCAGAGAAAAACGGGTAACTTAATATGTCTCGGGAGCAGAAATGAAAGTGCAGCTCTATATGTATATGTATCGCCACGGCTTTCAGACCAACAAACTGGATGACTAAAACCGAAATATCACATTGATGACCCGTCTGACCACTTAAAGGTAGTTATTAGTCAAATTTAGGTTTGAAGCAAGGTAACAAATTTATCAATAATACTAAGGCGAAGAAGTTTTGGGGAAATTTTTGTTTAGTCGAAGAAACTCTAGCGACAATAAATAACTAACAAAGGCATTTTGCTTTTTACTCAATAGACGTATACTAGCCAGCCGACAATCACTGCCTCTACTTTTTTGGATATCTTTTAATGTTGTACGTTACTATCTCTGTGCTAATCCTTGCGTTAGCTGCTCTATTTGCGTATTACAATTTTCGGGAAGCACAACAAAAGAAAATCGCTCAAGCTTTAAGGGAAAAACTAATTACCCGCATCGAAAGGATAAAAACGAACTTTAAAGCATCTCTCCAACAGTTAGTGACACTCAGAGTACTGCCCTATCAAGGGTTAGAAGTCGCCTATCGAATTGTCAATTATTACTTTGTTTTTCAACCAATTACTGTTGAAAATGTAGAGCAGTGTGAACGATTACTGAAGAGTCTGCTTAAAGCTATTGATGATAAGATGATTGCTACTTCAAACTCTCCTACTTTTGTTCAAGAGCAACTTAACCATTTTTTACGAGCTCTGCCAAAGCAGGCAACTGGTTACAATGCCAGTTTTTATCGTAATGATCTTCCGGTGTTAATCCAGAATCTAGTGGATGCTCAAGATAATTCTCATCAAGAGAGTGTATCGATTCCTGCCGAAGAAAATTTCAAGGAAGAAGTCATTGCGTAATCAAAAATAACGTAATTGACAGATTGAACCCTGACTAATCTGGTTAGCAGTTATAAAGAAGAAGAATAAACACATCACATATTGTCTTCTTTGCTATTCTTTGTGTCTTTTTAAAGATATATGAATTTATTAAGACGTGACACACTTTAACCATCCCATATTTATCCCAGGTACTTTTATGATTTATCTTCTTCCTCTGTTCACCATATTGATTTGGGGCGGCAATACCATAGTTAATAAAATGGCGTCACTAACGATAGAGCCAAGTGCAATGAGTTTCTACCGTTGGCTATTGGCCGTAGTCATCTTAACACCTTGTTGTTTACCGCAAGTTATACGTCAATGGAAGGTCGTAAAACAGAACCTGACTCACCTCGTCATTTTAGCTCTGTTGGGTTTGGTACTTAATCAGTCATTAGGTTACTACGCGGGACTCACCACCACGGCATCGAATATGTCATTGATTTCCTCTTTAGTGCCATTGTTTAGTGTATTTGCGAGTGTTCCTCTGCTTAAAAAACAGATTTCACTTAAAAGCATTATTGGAGCAGCCATATCTCTGATTGGATTAACCTATATGCTGGGTCATGGTGACATGTTGTTCTTCCTGCGTCAGACAATCGCTCAGGGTGATGTACTTATGTTACTGGCATCGCTGGTTTATGCATTCTACTGTGTATTACTGAAAAAATGGAAAATGCCATTTGGTAACTGGACGCTGATTTATATACAAGGAATATGCGCAGTGCTAATGCTCACTCCTTTGTGGTTAAGCAGTAATGAACTTCTGCCATCAACTCAGTCAATCCCTCTTATTGCCTATGCCGGGATTGCAGCATCGGTTATCGCACCCTGGATGTGGGTAAAAGCGATTGATGTTCTTGGTGCCGATTCCTCTGCAATGTTTATGAATCTTCTTCCGGTGATTGCCGTCACTCTTGCTGCCATCATGTTGGGAGAGACTATTCATCTTTTCCACGTTGTAGGTGGGTTAATGGTAATTTTTGGCGTGCTGCTGTCACAAGTCAAAATGATAAAGCGTCGCCCTACAGTGGCGAAAATATCCCCGGTTTCTCATGCATAACGAAAGTATATTTAGTAGGTTGGGGTTAACAATTTTTTTATATTCTGAGTAACACATTGACTCAATCAGAATAACTTCCTAACTTTAATTATCAGATAATAGATTCTAAGAATATAAAACTTAGACCATGGGACTAATTAAATGAGTAACGAAAAGAAGACGTTACGTCTGGTTTTCCCCCAATGGCAAGGTGGGAATAATCCTCCTTATTTTTTTGGTGCTCAACTCCTTAACTGGTTAGCTCCAGAAACAAATGGTCCTGTTGAACATGTGGATGTTGCTGAACCTACTGATAACCCATTAGAAATTGAAGGCGGATTAGTAGCAAGACATGCACTTTTAAAACAACAAAAAGATGCACGGGCAAAAATCGATAAACATAAACCAGAACGAATTGTAGTTATTGGTGGTGACTGTTTAGTTGACCTAGCTCCTTTTGCCTATTTAAACGAAAAATACAATGGCGAGCTGGCCATTTTATGGGTTGATGCTCACCCGGATATTATGACGCCAGAGCAATTTGAACATGCGCATGCACAGGTGTTAGGAAATCTTGTCGGTCAGGGCGATGAGCAGCTTCTTGAAAATGTGAAACTACCAGTTAAAACGGAAAATGTTTGTTACTTAGGCGTGAATGAAGCTACTGAGTGGGAACAACAAAAAATGGCCGTACTTGGACTGAAAAATGTTAGTCCTCAGCAGTTTAAAAAAGAAGGTTCTACTCCAATTTTAGAGTGGTTTAAATCAACAGGTGCAAAACACTTGGCCATTCACCTAGATTTAGATGTATTAGATCCTCACCTATTCCATGCTTTGCTGTTCGCTAATGTTGAATATGACCCAGCGATATTTGACGGTGTTGCCAGAGGTAAATTGAGCATGAGTGAAGTAATAAGCGCACTTAGTGATATTGCGCAAATTGCGGATGTCGTGGGGATTGGTGTCACAGAACATCTACCATGGGATGCACTGGCATTGAAAAAAATGCTGGAAAAATTACCGCTAATTGGCCACTCCGAATAATTGTATATAGCCAACCAAAAAACATTTTAACATCGAGGGCACTTAGTCTGTGCCCTTAAACATCTTAGGCGTTATTAAAAATTCGATTTTCCCTTCTTTCGCCCTGACCTTCTCCCAATTATCCACGTTAAATGAAATGGATATGGTTCCGGTTGTTGGGAAATGGAGATAACTATCGCCAGTAAGACTTATGGCAATCCTTTCGATTTCAGGATTGTGACCAACAATCATTATGCTTTTGTATTTATGCCTGAACTGAGAAAGATAGTTTAAAAACTCAGAAGGTGCGTAACCACCATATAAAAATGGTTCCAAAATAATATTCTGTTTATCAAAACCGAAAAATTCGGCAAAGATATCAGTGGTTTGTTTTGCTCGCACAGCATTACTGCTAATAATTAAGCTTGGCTGAATATGTCGACTTATCAAGTCACGAACCACCAGCTTCGAATCTTTATAGCCTCGTGGTTTTAATTCACGTTCAAAGTCAGATTTCGAACTGTTAAAGCTTAACTGTTCAGTTTTTGCATGACGGGTTAATATCAGTGTTTTCATTAATCCAGAATCTTAAATTACCAAGTATATTCTTATATATTAAGATATTCGGATTAGTTTGCTATCTGAGTGACTATTTTTTCCGATTGGGTACTTATAATTCCTAATCTGGTCGTTAGATAACCCTTCTTTTAAAAACTTAAAAATTTCTTTAACTCAAAGCACTTGGTGAACTAGGCTTATAGAGTTCTGTAATAATCAATAAAACAATAATAGGGATAAACCTATGAAAAAAATTGCTGTAATTCTTGCTGGTAGCGGAGTTTATGATGGCACTGAAATTCATGAAGCGGTGCTCTCCCTTCTTGCTATCGAACAAAATGGTGCACAGTGGTTTTGCTTTGCTCCTGATATTGAACAACTCCATGTGATTAACCATAAAACAGGTGAAGTTGCAGATGAATCAAGAAATGTGTTGGTTGAATCAGCACGAATTGCCCGGGGGAAAGTAGAAGATCTGGCACATTTAAATGTTGGTGATTTTGATGCGTTGCTTATTCCTGGTGGTTTTGGCGTGGCTAAAAATCTGACTGACTTTGCTGTTAACGGGGCTGAATGCACAATTAACACCCACGTAGCAACAGCTTGCCGTGCGTTCTTTAAAGCCAATAAACCCGCTGGCTATATCTGTATTTCACCAACTATCATCCCGATGATATACAGTAATGGAGTTAAAGGAACAATTGGACACGACAAAGACACTGCAGCTGCATTTAATGCGATGGGTGGTCAGCATGTTGAATGTGATGTCAACGATATTGTTTATGATGCAGAATATAATGTTTACTCTACCCCTGCCTATATGCTGGCAAATTCTGTAAGTGAAGCCGCTTCTGGGATCAATAAACTCGTTAAAACCATGATTGGTAGTTTGTCTTAACGCTATTTACTGGCCATTGCTATGTGACTATAAGTATTAGCACGTAGCATGGTCTGAGTGGGAGTCTCACCAAATAGCTGTTTATAGTGTTCATTGAACGTACTGATATGATAAAAACCAAATTCCATCGCAAGGTCAGAAATCACCAAAGGTTCATTCGTTTCTATCAATAACCGGCGAATTTCATTCAAACGACAATCTCGTAAATACTGAATGGGTGAAACACCTAATTCATGCTCAAAACTGTATTGCAACGTCCGGCGGCTAACATAAGCAATATCGCAGAGTTCAGTAATCGTCAGAGGGAACCGACCGGTTTCACCGATATGTTTTCTTACCCGATCAATTACCCGCCTTTTTTCAGGGCGACTGATATTCACCTCTTTCATACCTGTTTCTGCACGTATTAACAGGTCCGCAATATGAGAGGCAATGATTGGTCGCAGAGTATCCAGCCTGAAATTTTTCTCTTGCCGTGAAAGACCTTCGATGACCGGACTTCGATCATTTAAAAACAGTGAAATGGTTTTTGCCAGTTCAAAAGTGACATAATTATCTGGCTGAGTAACTAACCAGTTATCGCAGTCTCTTAACCAAAGTTCTTTATCTAAACCTATTAGTTCTGCTGAGATGGTTTCTTTTTCTAACACCAAACCAAAAATATGAAAGTCCTGTGGTGTTAATAATTCAAACTCAACACCCGACGGACGCAGCATTAACTGCCCCTGCTCTATTTCATTACCGTTAATTCGCGGTCTTTGGTCCTGCAGTGAGAATCCCAACCAGACACTGTCTTCGTTAACACAGCACTGTTGGAACAAACGACGGCTGGTAAATTCCTCAAATAAATGCAAACCACCAAGCTTTAATTCGTCCAGATAGCCATAAAACGCACCCTGACTGTGCTGATTGTATCGTTGCTCCCAACGAACCAGGCTTTCTGCCTGCTGGTTCACATCATAAGCAAAAGATTTGCACCTTTGAGGTGCAATTGAATTTCCTTCATGATGCACTTGCGAAAAATTCATTTTTATCTCTGCTCCCATATGATGCGCCCGGCTTGTGCAACATATATTTAACCATCTGTTTATAAAAAAATTTTCTTTTTTGCACAATCCCGTTAGCCCGTTGGAACATTACTAGCTTTGTAATTACTCAGTAACTAAATAAACATTAGCCCAACGATTTAGAGGTGTCTATGGCATCTAATTATAAATACCAGCTCGGTTCGCAAGTATACCATTTTAAGAGTCTTGCGGAAGTAATGGCTAAAGCTTCACCATTACGTTCAGGTGATCAACTTGCAGGAGTTGCTGCCTCATCAGCTGAAGAACGAGTAATAGCACAAATGCTATTGGCAGATTTGCCATTAAAAACATTTTTGAATGATGTTTTGATCCCATATGAAAAAGATGAGATCACTCGTCTGATTATTGATACTCACGATTTCAAAGCATTTAGTGAAATCAGCCACTTCACCGTTGGTGATTTCAGAAACTGGCTTCTACAGGAAACAACAACTTCCATAGAACTTGCCCGTATACGCCCAGGCATTACTCCTGAGATGGCAGCGGCAGTCAGCAAAATTATGCGTAATCAGGATTTAATCCTGGTTGGTAAAAAATGTCGCGTTGTAACCAAATTCAGAAACACTATTGGTTTACCGGGGCATTTATCAACACGTCTTCAACCTAACCATCCGACAGACGATGTTAACGGTATCGCTGCATGTATTTTCGACGGCTTGATGTACGGTAACGGTGATGCGGTTATCGGCATTAACCCGGCTACGGATAGCGTTGCTCAGGCGGGTAAACTAATGCGTTTGATGGATGAAGTCATCCAGCATTATGAAATCCCGACTCAATCCTGTGTATTAACTCACGTAACAAACACCATTGAATGCATTGAAAAAGGCGCTCCTGTTGATCTTGTGTTCCAGTCAATCGGTGGTACAGAAGCAACCAATACCGGTTTCGGCGTTAACCTTAACATTCTGAATGAAGGTTATCAGGCTGCACTTGAATTAAAACGCGGCACAGTTGGTAACAACGTCATGTATTTCGAAACCGGACAAGGCAGTGCGTTATCAGCAAACGGGCATCATGGCGTTGACCAGCAAACCTGTGAAACCCGTGCTTATGCTGTAGCCCGCCACTTCAACCCATTACTGGTTAATACAGTAGTTGGTTTCATTGGTCCTGAATATTTATTTGATGGCAAGCAAATCGTTCGTGCCGGACTGGAAGACCATTTCTGCGGCAAGCTGCTTGGTTTACCAATGGGCTGTGATATCTGCTACACAAACCATGCTTATGCCGACCAGAATGATATGGATAACCTGCTTACTCTTCTGGGTGTGGCTGAATGTTCTTTCATTATGGGTATCCCGGGCTCTGACGATATCATGCTGAATTATCAGACAACGTCATTCCACGATGCTTTATACGCTCGCCAGGTATTAGGTAGCCGCCCTGCTCCTGAATTTGATCAGTGGTTAAAAGACATGCAGATTTCTCCTGCAAATGGACAAGCCCAACTTAGCGATGAACTGCCTTCATCATTTGCACGTCCGCTACAACTGATCCAGGAGGCATCATGAGCACATCAAATGTTACTCCACTCAAGAAAACGTTAGTACATGAAGATCCATGGGCTAAGTTAAAACAGTTTACCAATGCGAGAATTGGTATTGGTCGTGTTGGTACCAGTATTCCGACAGATGAATTACTTCGTTTCCAGCTTTCTCATGCT
Source organism: uncultured Vibrio sp. (assembly GCA_963676525.2). GTDB lineage: Bacteria > Pseudomonadota > Gammaproteobacteria > Enterobacterales > Vibrionaceae > Vibrio. The sequence continues at coordinate 1,005,825 of CAXXNB010000009.1, read as the reverse complement.
CGCGCTATGGATGCTGTACACGTACCTTTAGACGTCGATGCTCTGTGTGAACAGTTTGCTGAAGCTCCGGTTTTGCAACCTCTGCTTCCCGCCGTTCACTTACACAGTGAAGCAAAAGATCGTATGGAATATCTGCAACGTCCTGACTTAGGTCGTAAGCTGGATGAAGCATCTATTTATAAAGTTCAGCAACTTCGCGATGACACTAAACCGCAATATGACGTTGCATTTGTTATTGCGGATGGACTTTCATCCTATGCGATTAGTAATCATGCAAAACCATTTCTTGAATTAATGGTGAAGACGCTCAACGACGATCCTAAAAGGGATTGGAATATCGCTCCTATTTTCGTTGTGGAACAAGCTCGTGTTGCTGTTGGTGATGACGTTTGTGAAACCTTAAATGCAAAAGAAGTTGTATTAATGGTTGGCGAGCGTCCAGGACTAAGCTCTCCTGACAGCATGGGATTGTACATAACGTGGAAAGCAGTTCGCGGGAATGAAGAATCCCTTCGTAACTGTATTTCCAACGTAAGACCCGAAGGTCTCAAATATCCAATGGCGGTACACAAGTGCTTTTACTTGTTATCTGAATCACATCGAATTGAACTGACAGGTGTTGGTCTTAAGGATCGCTCAGACGATGTTCAACTCGAAAATAATGCTTCACAACAATTTTGTTTAACAACATCAAATTAATATTAATGGAACTAATTAGAGGTAAATCTATGGAAACTGAAAACAAACCAGGTCTGAAAAGGACTCTCGGTAAATTCCATTTATGGGGTATAGCGGTCGGACTTGTAATTTCAGGCGAATACTTTGGTTGGAGTTACGGTTGGGCTCAGGCAGGTACTTTGGGCTTTTTGATTACGACGTTCATCATTGCAGCAATGTATACAGCCTTTATTTTTAGCTTTACTGAACTTTCAACATCAATCCCTCATGCAGGCGGTCCGTTTGCTTACGCATATCGTGCATTTGGTCCTACAGGCGGCTATATAGCCGGTTTTGCAACACTGGTAGAATTTGTGTTCGCTCCACCAGCGATTGCAATGGCAATTGGTGCTTACCTTAATGTTCAGTTCCCTACCATCGATCCTAAAATTGTTGCTGTTGGTGCCTATGTTATCTTTATGGCTCTGAACCTTGTTGGTGTAAGTGTTGCTGCTACCTTTGAACTTTTCGTAACCATTTTAGCAATCTTTGAACTATTGGTATTTATGGGTGTTGTTGCTCCAGGATTCTCAGTAGAAAACTTTACTGCTAATGGTTGGGCTGGTAGCGATGAATTCTCTCTAACTGCAGTTTCAGGCATCTTTGCTGCAATCCCATTTGCAATCTGGTTCTTCCTTGCTATCGAAGGTGCGTCAATGGCGGCAGAAGAAGCGAAAGATCCTAAACGTACAATCCCTGTTGCATTTATCGCAGGTATCCTGACTCTTGTTGTTCTAGCTGTTGGCGTAATGTTCTTCGCCGGCGGTGCTGGTGACTGGCGTGCTCTTGCTAACATCAACGACCCACTACCACAAGCAATGAAAATGATTGTTGGTAACTCTAGCGGTTGGTTACACATGCTGGTATGGCTTGGTCTGTTCGGTCTGATTGCATCATTCCACGGCATCATCATGGGTTACTCTCGTCAGATTTTTGCACTGGCTCGTGCTGGGTTCCTGCCGAAATCATTGGCGTCGGTAAACAGCAAATACCAAACTCCGCACTGGGCTATTCTTGCGGGTGGTGTTGTAGGTATCGCTGCAATCTTCTCTGATAACCTAATTGTAATTGGTGGTCAGCCTCTAACAGCGAATATCGTAACAATGGCTGTATTTGGCGCGATTGTAATGTACATCGTTTCAATGCTTGCTCTGTTCAAACTCCGTCGTAGCGAACCAAACCTTGAACGTCCATTTATGGCTCCAATGTACCCATTCGCTCCAGCATTAGCGTTAGTACTGGCAGTATTGGCTCTTGTGGCAATGGTTTACTATAACTTCCTGATTGCAGTTATCTTTGTTGTGCTGTTTGGTTTAGGTTTTATCTATTTCAAATCAACATACAACGCAGATGAAGTAAAAGAAGGTAATGAAATGCTTCAGGTTCAGAGTGATGCAGCTTAATTAAAATTATCACTGAAAACGACAAGAGGACATCGATTGATGTCCTCTTTTTTTATTCTGCTTTATTCTTTTTATTCAAAGAACAATTTAACGTAAACCGTGAAGAAACTCTGAACGTGTTGATGAGTTAGATTTAAAAATACCGCCCAGAGCCGTGGTCGTAGTAACGCTGGTTGCATCCATCACACCACGAGATTTAACACAGTAATGGGTTGCATCGATTGTGACAGCGACATCATCTGATTCTAATAAAGTTTGTAATGCGACTAATATCTGCTGTGTCATTCTTTCCTGAACCTGAGGGCGCTGAGCAAAGAATCTCACAATGCGGTTAATTTTAGACAGGCCAATAATTTTACCACGAGGAATATAAGCAACTGCTGCTTTACCATCGATCGTTACTAAATGATGCTCACAAGTACTGGTAACCGTAATATCTTTTACTTTTACCATTTCACTAACATTCATTTTATTTTCAATAACGGTAATTTTTGGGAAATTGTGATAGTCCAACCCGGAAAACACTTCATCCACATACATTTTTGCAATTCTGAATGGTGTTTCTTCTAGACTATCATCAGTCAAATCCAGCCCCAGAAGATTCAGAATCTCTCGCATATGATGTTCAATGCGTTCTTTTTTCTCCTGCCGACTCATCTTGTTTGGATTCATCGGTGTTTCCAAACCACGACTCTCGAGTGCATTTTTTACTAACAGTGCTGACTCGCTTAGATCTGACATGACTTACTATACCTCTTTAATTCAACCAGACATCCTCTCGGATGGGGAGTCAAGGATACTCGCAATTAAACAGAATTACACCCACATTTTTAATTGGGTAATAATTCCTCTGTTATTTACTTGCAAATACCCTTTGAAGGATATGGATCTGAGATATAAGTCAGTTAAAACAACACTGGTACTTATATTACATATTACGCAAATGATTTCTGATATGTCATTTGCTCATCAAGGTTTAAAATGGTCAGAGCATTACTGACACTGGTTGCCAGTACATCGATAGCACCAGTGCGTAAAGCTCCAAGCAAGGATAATGGTTTGGTGCTTTCCGAAGCAATGGCAACAACTTCAGAAATAGGACGAAATTCTTCAATGCCCAAGCCAATAATTCTATCACTCATGACTGTCTTCGCTATTCCGCCCTGAATATCAAAAAAATCATAACCGGCAAAGTCACCAACAACACCGTCTTGTAGCCTTGACTGCACCACTTCCTCAGGTGTAAACCAGCCGAGATCGACCATATAGCTATTTTCACTCATATCGCCAATACCAACTAACGCAACATCTGCTTTACGGGCAAGGTCCAATGTCTGTTTTACAGTTTCATTCTGCATAAATGCGAGCTTTTGTTCGCGATTTACTGCATAAGCTGGTGCATAAAGTGTTTCAGAACTCCCCCCATATTTCTTTGCAAACTGACGACAGATATGGTCAGCATTGAATTGTCCGCCACGAGGATGAATTCCGCCAATGCTACAGACAAATTTTACATCCCGTTGTGTTATCACTCCGCTGTGATGTGCAACAGATGAAACATTTCGCCCCTGACCGATAGCAACGACCATTCCATTTTTCAATGTATTAGACAAATAGTTTGCCACTAAATTAGCAACCTGCTGACGCTGAAGATCTTCATTTGGCTGATCGAGAGCAATTAACGCCCGTTTAATATTAAAGCGCTCAATTAAACGTTGCTCTACTTTTGCACTGAATACCGGATGATATTTCACTGTTATTTCAACAATGCCTTCATCTCTGGCCTGTTTTAGCAGGCGACCTACTTTTGCACGGGAAATAGCAAACTTTTTCGAAATTTCTTCCTGTGTTGCGCCATCCTGATAATAGGCAACAGAGATTTCTGTAAGTAAATTAGTCTCTTCGACGGATATATCCTGATTCATTGTATTCATATAAAGACCATTCTTAAGGCATTGAGTTAAGCATACCGCAATTTGTACTAATGCTCATTGGTATAACATATGTATCCAAATCAACACAACAAGACATTTGCTCAATAACATTACATTTGATTTCAAATAAAACTCATCACTAACAGCCTTATTAAAGCCTATTCAAACTATTTATCAACTCAATTTTTGCCAAAAAACGTGATACTTGCTTATTAAACGACAAAAACCCCATTTCAATATTGACTTTAATGCTCAAAGTGCTAATTATTTAACCATCAATTACTCACTATGTGAACATTCGCTCAGAAGGAATAATTCACAAGTGTAAAGATAAAGTTCAATTGTTCAGGAGATTTTCAAATAAACCCTGAGCTATATATTAGACTTAGAACAAATGCCCAACGAAATAGGATGGTCGGAAATGAGTAATAAATTAGATCAACTACGTAAGCTAACTACTGTAGTTGCAGACACTGGCGAAATCGATGCAATCAAAAAATACCAACCAGAAGATGCGACTACAAACCCTTCACTGATTCTGAAAGCAGCACAAATTCCTGAGTACAGCAAATACATTGATGAAGCTATTACCTGGGCAAAAACCCAGAGTGATGACAAAGATCAGCAGTTAGAAGATGCTTGCGATATGCTATCAGTGACAATTGGTAAAGAAATTTTAAAAACAGTTCCTGGACGTATCTCAACAGAAGTTGATGCAAAACTGTCATTTGATACAGAAAAAACGATTGCGAAAGCTCGCAAGCTAATCAAACTTTATAATGATGCAGATATTCCAAACAGTCGTATTCTGATCAAAATCGCATCTACATGGGAAGGCATCAGAGCGGCAGAAGTTCTTGAAAAAGAAGGTATCAACTGTAACTTAACTCTTCTGTTCTCATTTGCTCAGGCACGTGCGTGTGCTGAAGCAGGTGCGTATCTGATTTCTCCATTCGTTGGCCGAATCATGGACTGGTATAAAGCGAAAGAAGGTAAAGAGTTCGCTGCAACAGAGGATCCTGGAGTTATTTCTGTAACTCGTATCTACAACTACTACAAACAACATGGTTATAAAACGGTTGTTATGGGTGCAAGCTTCCGTAATACCGGCGAAATTCTTGAACTTGCAGGCTGTGACCGTCTGACAATCAGCCCTCAGCTATTACAGGCACTGGAAGAGGCTGACGGTGTTGTTGAACCAAAATTAACTGCGGCAACTGAAATAAAACCAGTACCACAACCAATGACTCATGAGGAATTCCTTTGGGAACATAACTCAGATGCAATGGCAGTCGAAAAACTGGCAGAGGGTATTCGCGGCTTCGCAGCAGACATCGGCAAACTAGAAGAAATGGTTAAAGCCCGACTATAACTACAAAATAAAAATGGGAGTATAAAACTCCCATTATTTTTTACACTTTAAAACGAAATTAAATCGGAACAAATTATGAATCGTAAATATCTTGCCAACGCGATCCGTGCGTTAAGTATGGATGGCGTACAAAAAGCCAATTCAGGCCACCCGGGGGCTCCTATGGGTATGGCTGACATCGCCGAAGTGCTATGGCGTTCTCATTTAAACCACAACCCTCACAACCCTGACTGGTCAAACCGCGACAGATTCGTTCTTTCCAATGGTCACGGTTCTATGCTGCTTTATTCATTACTGCACCTGACTGGCTATGACTTGCCTCTGGACGAACTGAAGAATTTCCGCCAACTACATTCAAAAACACCAGGTCACCCGGAATACGGCTACACACCAGGTATTGAAACTACCACAGGTCCGTTAGGCCAGGGCTTATCAAATGCGGTTGGTATGGCAATTGCTGAACGTTCATTAGCCGCTCAATTTAACAAAGACGGCCATGATATTGTCGATCATTACACATATGCCTTTATGGGTGACGGTTGTATGATGGAAGGCATTTCTCACGAAGTCTCTTCTCTTGCCGGTACACTTGGCCTGGGCAAACTTATCGTCTTTTGGGATGACAATGGCATTTCGATCGATGGTAATGTTAAGGGCTGGTTTAATGACGATACACCAAAACGTTTTGAAGCTTATGGCTGGCAGGTTATTCCTGCTGTAGACGGACATGATGCTGAAGCGATTAATGCAGCTATAGATAAAGCCAAATCAGAAACAAGCAGACCAACACTTATCTGTACTAAAACAGTGATAGGTTTTGGCTCACCAAACAAAGCAGGCTCTCACGACTCGCATGGTGCACCTCTTGGCGCAGATGAAATTGAAGCAACCAAGAAAGCACTGGGCTGGGAATATGGTCCTTTTGAGGTTCCTGCTGATGTCTATCAGGCATGGGATGCAAAAGAAGCCGGTGCAGCCAAAGAAGCAGACTGGAATGACAAATTTATAAAATATAAAGCAGCCTATCCGGAACTTGCAGCAGAATATGAACGAAGAACTGCCGGGGAACTACCTGCTAACTGGGAAACGGTAACAACTCAGTTTATTGAAAATCTTCAGGAAAATCCTGCCAGTATTGCTTCCCGTAAAGCATCTCAGAATGCCCTTGAAGCTTTCGGTAAAATTCTTCCTGAATTTATGGGCGGCTCAGCTGACCTTGCACCTTCCAACTTAACAATGTGGTCAGGTTCTAAGTCTCTGACAAATGAAGATGCATCAGGTAACTATATTCACTACGGTGTTCGTGAATTTGGTATGACTGCTATCATCAATGGTATTGCCCTTCACGGTGGTTTTATCCCATACGGTGCGACATTCCTAATGTTCATGGAATATGCTCGTAATGCTATGAGAATGGCAGCCCTGATGAAAATTCAGAATATTCAGGTTTACACTCACGATTCCATCGGTTTAGGGGAGGATGGTCCGACACACCAGCCTGTGGAGCAAATGGCCTCATTACGCACTACTCCGAACATGAGCATGTGGCGTCCATGTGATCAGGTTGAATCTGCTGTAGCGTGGAAATGTGCAATCGAAAGAAAAGATGGCCCAAGCGCATTGGTTTTCTCCAGACAAAACCTGGCTCAACAACCTCGTTCAGCTCAACAATTAGCGGATGTGGCTAAAGGTGGTTACATCATTAAAGACTGTGCCCAAACGCCTGAACTCATTTTAATTGCAACCGGCTCTGAAGTTGAATTAGCCGTTAACGCTGCAGAAGAGTTATCTAAAGCAGGTAAAAACGTTCGTGTTGTTTCTCTTCCATGTACTTATGTATTTGAACAACAAGATGAAGCATACCGTGAATTTGTATTGCCTTCTTCTGTAAAAGCAAGAATTGCAATTGAAGCTGGTATCGCGGATTACTGGTATAAATATGTTGGTCTTGATGGTGAAATTATTGGTATGACTCGCTTCGGTGAATCAGCACCAGCAGGCGAACTGTTCAAACTGTACGGATTTACTGTTGAAAATGTAGTGGAAACAGCCAATAAACTAATTGGTTAAGTTTGATTTCCTTCTTATATACCGACCAAAGCGCCACCGACCGGATTAAAGTGGCGCTTTTTGTATTTACATTCATTTAAATTCTCAGGGGGCAACGATAAAGAATAATTCCACCCGGCGATTACATGAACGCCCAAAACTGCTTGTACTATTACATTCCGGCAGTACATCTGAATACCCTCTGGCATAAATAGAATCCACAGATACATTTGGCGCATCAGCCAGCAACGCCTTAACCGCTTCGGCTCTTTGTCTGGATAGACTGTCATTACGGGTTTCATCACCCGTTCTATCTGCATGTCCATCTATAACCACTTCAATTTTTTTATTTTTTACGCCAGATAAATAATCACTGATCTTAAATAACCACGCCCGGCTGGCATAGGAAATATCATCGGAACCAACATTAAACTGAATTGCACGCTTAATTCTTACAATTGAATAGTTACCGGAAAGAATGTCGTAATCAATATGTTGATTTAAAAGAAAATTAGTTAAAGAGTTGATAGAAGTTGCATCTTTATCCTCTGTATACGAAACAGCTTGAGATCTACTTACGTTACGGGCAATGGGTTGAGTAGTGCTCACAGATTTTACTTGCGGAGGAGCATCCCCCCATTCCGGATGCGGCACGTCAGCTCTTTCTTTGGGTGCGGTGTCTAATAAGTTGTTATTAAAATAACGATCTTTCACCATATTGACAGTGCCGCACCCCGACAGGGCTAACATTAAAGCATAAACTAAATATCTCATATCGACGTCTCACACATTCGTATATTAATATTATCGGCAACTTTTGGATTTCTTTACTTAATTTTAAAGTTATCTATACCTATTATACCCAAGTGACTTCAGGCAACTTCAAGAAATAACTGTTAGGTAATAATTGATTTCACCTTATGTTTTTAGTCAAATAGAGTAATTACAAAATCAGGACGTCAATATGGACAATAATTACTTAATATCTATCATCTTTTTCGTGATCGCGGCCCTCTTCTTAATGAAAAACTTCCGGGCATCAAAACTTGCCAAGCAACATATTTTAGAAGGGGAACAATTTCTAAAAGAAAATGGTCAGAAAGAAGGCGTTATTACTACGCCATCAGGATTACAATACGAAGTATTAGAAGAAGGTAATGGTACCAATCATCCAACATTAAACAGTCTGGTAAAAGTTCACTACCAGGGAGCTTTAATCAACGGAACAATATTCAATAATTCACTGGAACGAAACCAACCTATTTCATTCAAACTAAAGCAAGTTATAAAAGGTTGGCAGGAAGGTGTTCAGACTATGGTTGTCGGACAAAAAACCCGTTTCTATATTCCGTATCATTTGGCTTACGGAAAACGCCAGTCAGGCCCTATTCCTCCGGGTTCAACACTCATATTTGAAATCAAATTGCTGGAAATCAAATAGGATAAAACTCTAATCCTGTTGGTGTCACCATAATACAATCCATTCCACCAGAGTGTGCTGCCTGTTTACCTAATTCGGTATCTTCAAACACGACACACTCTTGTGGTTGTAAATTCATTAATTCGCACGCTTTCAAAAATGTGTCTGGATGAGGTTTGTGATTCACTACATCGCTGGCAGTAACCAACACATCAAGCTTGTTTAGCAGAGAACTTTGTTCAAGAAGCCGAATCGCATTCTCTTTCTTACTCCCCGTTCCAACCGCTATTTTTTTTACTAATTGATTATCTTCCAGAATGGCGCAGGTTGTTTCTATCCGTGGATTTTTATATCCAAGTTCGAGAAACATCTTTTGTTTGTAAGCCGATACTTCAGCAGGAATGAGTGATAACCCATACAACTGGTTAATCTCTTCTACGATTTTTTGACTCGGCTTTCCCCCACGTGAATAGAGCCAGTTTTCATTAAACGGGAACAAAAAATGCTCGGCAGCACAACGCCAGGACGCTATGTGGGTGGGCATAGAATCAATTAATGTTCCGTCCATATCAAAAATTAAACCTTTGTACGGCTCTAAATTAATTGCCATATCACCTTCACCTACATTTTTTATCATTAACCAGCCAATAAAAATGGGCTAAAAGCCCATTTTTATACAGCAACTGCACTGAGAATATCTTGCGGTTTATCCCAAGTATAAACCCATTCATTGATATCTATTCCACAAGGAGAATGCCAGATTCTGTCGAATTGGTGCATTCCGCCTAAATCATCGTAAAACTCGATTGCCTGTTTATTCTTTTCCATGACTTCAATGTACACGCCACTATCAGGAAAATACTGTTCAATCCACTTAACCATTTCTTTGATCAATAAACGACCTAAGCCTTGCCCCTGAAAAGATTTAGCAACATGCATAGATTCAATAATTGAGCCTTTTTCAAAATCATGATTACCAAAAGCACAAACAAATCCACACATTTCGCCACCTTCTTCAAGGATTAATACATGCTGATTCATTGGTGGATTAATCAGGCGAGTTTGCCAGATTAATTTTCTGTCTTCTAAAACGTCATCTTTCAGATACATAGGATCCATGACACTTTTGTAATGTTCCCGCCAGCTACTAGCCTGTAACTCTGATATCTGTTGATAATCATTATATTCTGCTACTCTAATTTCCATTCCACAGCCCTTCTAACTTCCTGTTAGGTTATTACTCAAATATTATTCCACGGACAGAACACCCCACAGAATAACATTTTAATTACATTTTTTTCAAATTTATTTTATAAGTGCGACCAAATTTAACCATTCACAAACGAAAATTGTCTGTAAATGAACAAAATTGCGGCATAAAAATAACAATTACTAAGAAATAACTAGCACATAGAACTAAATAGCAAAAAGCCTACCAAATGGCAGGCTAAGTAAACGGAAATTTATCGAGAATTGATTAACTGTGCCTATGGTGGAGAACTGAAGCTCCATCTTCTGCTGTTAGTGTTCTGATATCAAGTAATGCAAACAAAGTTAGCACAGCAACAACCAGATAAGATACTGAAAAATTAGCCACTGCAAGACCAGAAAAACTTGTACCACTGAGCTGACATACAATACCAAGGATCAAGGAAGCAACAGCAATACCAACACCGACATTCATTTGACTCACTATCGAAGAAAGCATGGACGCATCTTTCATTTGCTCTTTTGGAACATCCGACATGCTAAGCGTATTAAACGCGGTGTATTGCATTGAACGGCACATCCCTGAGACAAACAGCAATACGATAATGAAGATATATGGTGTTGACTGGCTGAGCATCGATAACCCGATGAAACTCATGGCGATAAGAAACCCATTCACTAACAGTATTTTTCTGAATCCAAATTGATTCATGATACTGGTAGTCAGCGGCTTCATACACAAATTACCTAAAAACAACCAGAGCAGCATCGCACCAGATTCTGTAGCGCTATAGCCCATAGTTAACTGCATTTCCAGCGGAAACAGGAATGGTACCGTGGACAGAGCAATACCAAATACCGATCCCGATACAGAAGAAGTCCTGAATGTGTGTATTTTAAATGGGGTGAGTGAAAATAAAGGATCTTGTGCCTTTTTCAGATAGGAGATAGCAATCCAGCTAACGACCAAACCAGCAAAAATAAATAGTCCAGAGACTAAATATTCCTGAGATTTACCTCCCATTAATTCCACACCGGCCATAATGCCACCAAAACCTAAAGCAGTAAGAACGAATCCTTTCACATCAAAAGGTAATTCCGGCACTCGTTGCATTGATGGCAAAATCCAGACAGCAGCACAGAAAACGATAAAGCCTAACGGAATATTAATAATAAATATCCACGTCCATCCCCAGTTTTCCGTAATCCAACCACCGGTAACGGGCCCTAACACCGGAGCAAATAATGCCGGCCAGGTCAGTAATGCTATAGCAGTTACCATGCCTTCTTTTGGTGTTTCTTTGAACACAATATAACGACCGACTGGGACCATCATAGCCCCTCCTATCCCTTGCAATATTCTCGATAGCGTAAAGGTCATAACATTAATGCTGATTGAACACAAAAATGAAGAAAAAGAGAAAAGAATAATGGCCGTACAGAAAAGTCTCTTAGCACCATATTTCTCTGCTAACCATCCACTCAATGGGATAAAAATGGTTAAAGCGACTAAATATGATGAAACACTTACTGATAAGTTTGCCGCAGCAGTTCGAAATGATTCACCTATTGCTGGTAAGGCAGTTGTGATTACTGTCGAATCAATCATTTCCATAAAAAGCGCAGCAGCGACAATCAATGTTGCTGCAATTCGCTTGACCTGTTGTTCACTTAACGTCATTGGTTACGTATCCTTATTATTAGGAAATGCCGATGAAAACCCTGGCTTCCTTTCTAGAGACTGAACCTTACTTTCTTTTATAGTTATAAACTTATTAGCATATTGTATTCGTTACCTATTATTGATTAAATAGATAGAATCAAAAGTCAGATTTTCGGTTTCGTTAACTATGAGGCGTATAAATGATCTTCTGGGGCTTCAGGTATTTGAAAGAGTCGTTTCTCTTGGGAGCCTGACCCTTGCAGCTAATGCATTAGATATATCCCTGGCAGCAGCAAGTAAACGGTTAGCAAATCTGGAGTCACGTGTCGGCGTCCAGTTGGTCTATCGAAATACCCGCAAGCTATCCATTACAGATGAAGGATTGCTGCTATATGAATATGCCAGCAGAGTCATTAATGAGTTAGATAATGCAGAAGAAGCACTGACCAAACGCAGTAATATCATTTCAGGTGAGTTAAAAGTCACTGCGTCTTATAGTATCGGCAGAAGGTATCTTTCCTATCTGATTCCCCAGTTTAGTAAGTTATATCCTGACATAAATATTGTTGTTCGCCTAAGTGATGATGTTCTGGATATTGTCTCTGACAATATTGATGTCGCGATCAGAATCGGTGCACTGGCTGACTCCCGACTGATTGCCAGCAAGCTAATGGATAATAAACGGGTACTATGTGCATCTCCGGAATATATTGCTCACAATAGTGAGCCAAAATCACTGGCAGATTTGGAAAAACACGATTGTATTGTATTAGGTGATAGCAGGAACGCAATCTGGCGGTTTGATGAAGAAAGTATGCATATTCATGGAAAATACAGTTGCAATGATGGGGAAACCGCCCATATTCTTGCGCTTAATGGCTTGGGAATAGCATTAAAATCCTTTTCAGATGTAGCTAAAGACCTCAAAACAGGCCGCTTGGTACAATTGCTCCCGGAGTTGACACAATCATCAGCACCTATTCATATAATTTTTATGAAACATACTGAGTTAGCACCCCGGGTAAGAGTTTTCGTCGATTTTCTCAAGAAACACTTTATATCCGTACCGCAAGAATAATTTTAAAACTAGTAACTTAAACTTCCTGTAAATCAACGGATTGATGGCGTTTATTGTAAATATAAAATGCCAGGAACAACGAAAACGAAATAAATATCGATACCAATGAGGATAATAACGCGGTTTTGTAGTCGTAATACTGAGCGACAATCCCCATCAGAGATGTCCCGCACATAGTACCGACAGACATTGTATTCGTGTAGAAAGCAGATACCTTCCCTATCACAGTAGGGGCAAGATCCTGCATTACTGTCACACCTAAGCCAATAAATACTCCAAAAAATAAGCCATTAAACAGCTGTAGTGCAATAAACGCTAACGGTGTTTGTGCGTACTGTAACCCGATATAAAACACCATGGCGCACACAAAGCTTGCCACCATCAGTTGAATTTTACCAAACTGTTGTGACCAGCTTGCAGCAATAAGCATCACCGGAATCTCTAAAGCTGCCGTTAATCCCAATAAAATACCAGGTAATGAAAGATCAAAACCAAGTTCCTTAGTTAAATATAAAGGCATAGCATTAATGTAGGTTGTATTAGCTGCATTGCCGAAAAATATAGCCACGCCAAGAAACCAAACCTGCCCGGGTAATGCAGTGCTTTTCTTTGTTTGTGAAACAGCAGGTTTCTCATGTCCTTCTAACAAAGGAAGTTTGATTAGACCTAATATGAATACAAACAATGCAATACCGGCTGCCATCATGAAATTGGTTCTTGCCCCAAACTGATCTACAGAAGCAAACGCTATAGCGGGGCCAACAATCCAGACAAGTGAGATAGATGAACGCATTTGCGTATTTAATTTCGTAATATTTTTTCCTGATCGCTCTGCGTAACGACGGATCATCGCCAAGAGCACTGGAATGGATGCCGCACCAAAAGACATAAAGCAGATACCTACAATCAGTGCCTGCCAGAATTCCTGTAAAAAGGCAAAAGAAGCAGCTCCCAGAACTAGAGCTGCAGCAGTGGTTAAATACAAATATTTTGCACTGACACCTTTATCGGACAAATTCCCCAGTAATTGACTGACCACCATAGTACTCAGAGCCGTACCTACTGTATAAAAACCAATATATCCCGGCTCTATATGTAATTCTTCAATTAGGAACAAACTCATTACAGGGATAATAAAAGAAAATGCTAGTGCTGTCAGACCATTAACAGTGAAATAAAGCCCCGATTCTCCTTTAAAAAAAGAGAATAATGAAGAAAAAGGAAATAGTTTCATTAAATACACCTAAGAGAGTTCACTGTGAAGTCACAAAACTCTAAAAAACGAACATGAAAATAGAGAAAAACTAAGAAGAGCACGCAGATACTGTGGCAACAGACTTACCTTTTATGCTGGTAAGTTAATCGAATATAAGATGAATAGTCAATAAAAATATTAACCGGTTACATTTCACTATTTAACGTTAAATGAAGTACTCAAAAAACTTAAATCAACCATGCAGTTAATTCGTTATTATCCAGATCATATCCTGTGTCAAGATTCCAGTTACAAAACAACTGATCATCTCCATTTTCAAACACAGCAATAGCTAATTTGGTCAGGTAACGCTTAATATTTTCAACAGCACGGTCAAACACAATATCATAATGCATATTACCATCTGGTGTTTCCAAATTATTGATATATGAATAATCAATTTCTTCAATCAAAGGATAAGTTAATCCTGCATCGATATGCTGAAATAGAGGAAATAATCGACAGTCATCTTCTATATGCTCTGCATTGAATAAGTATCTTTTATGCCAGAAGTTTATTTTTGGCATACAATCATTCGCATACTCTGAATAGACTTCAGTGAGAGCAATTGACCATAGATCTCGCACCGAATTATCTAATAAATCAGGATTAGATTGATCGGAACACGATCTGATGTTGTGTTGCAGCTTTTCAGAAAAACAAATATGACTAATTCCTAGCCGCTGCCAAATATACGAATCCTGATGCATTTCACATATTTGATGTTGGTTATCTAGCTTATGTTTACGATATGAACCCACTCGGAGCTCAACAACAGGATGAACGGTAATATCCATGATTACATGAGAAACAAATCCTGCCAACCAGGCAAAACATTGTTCTTTCTGGTCAACGGGCAATATTTTCACACGAAAAATTAATGAACGAATCAATATACCAACACGCTCATAATGCATTAAATCAACCCAATGATTCTGATCCGTATCAGCAATAGATGCAAAAGGATAATCGGGACTTACAGAACCAAGTTCTGCATATGATAAGTACGTAGTCAAGATCCGTTTAGCCTCTGATGGCATATCTTCCAAAGCAGCTAGCGCATCAGGTGAAAGAGCTATATTAATCGCAGTAATATGGGTAAATGCTCCAGGCATAAGATCTCTCAATGATACTTATGTATCAATAAGTTATAAAATACTTTCAATACTATGAAAATTAACTATCAAGAAAAAGAGAGATTAATAGTCAATTAAGGTTCAGTCTCATATTAGCTACACAAATGATAAAGATGTTAAGAAGGAGGGGAAGGAAAAAAGGGAACAAAAGGAAAGGAAGGAAATAAGGGAAAATGATAGATATCAATTAGTTAATAGCAATAAAAAAAGGAGAGCTATGCTCTCCTTTTTAAAATTATGCATAAGTTTGCAATTAAAGCGCTGCTTTTGCTTTTTCAACAAGAACAGTAAATGCTGCTTTATCAAATACAGCGATGTCCGCTAGGATCTTACGATCGATCTCGATAGATGCTTTCTTAAGACCGTTGATGAAACGGCTGTAAGATAGACCATTTTGACGAGATGCTGCGTTGATACGTGCAATCCATAGTTGACGGAATTGACGTTTCTTCGCACGACGGTCACGGTATGCGTATTGACCAGCTTTTGTTACAGCTTGGAACGCTACACGATAAACACGAGAACGTGCACCGTAGTAACCTTTAGCTTGCTTTAGAACTTTCTTATGACGTGCACGAGCTTGTACACCACGTTTTACGCGAGGCATTATGCTTCTCCTAAACTAAACGAATTAAAAACTAAAAAGAATTAAGCGTATGGCAACATACGTGCAACACCTGCTACTTCACATTTTGGAAGTAGAGAGTTTGGACGTAGCTGACGCTTGTTCTTAGTAGTACGCTTAGTCAGGATGTGACGTTTAGTCGCGTGCTTAACTTTAATACCACCAGCAGTTTTTTTGAAACGCTTAGCAGCACCTTTATTGTTTTTCATCTTAGGCATGATGAATAACTCCGCATTGTTATCAATGTTAAAATTAATGTAATTAGGGCGAACAAAACCCTACCGCGAACGGCGGGATTTTATTACTTGCAAGCCGTTAATTACTTCTTCTTAGGGGCAAGAACCATGATCATCTGACGCCCTTCAATACGACTAGGGAAAGACTCAACAACTGCTAATTCAGCAGTGTCCTCTTTCAAACGATTGAGAACATCAACACCGATGTCTTGGTGTGCCATTTCTCGGCCACGGAAGCGAATAGTTACTTTCACTTTGTTGCCTTCTTCAAGGAAACGCGTCAGGTTGCGTAGTTTTACCTGATAGTCTCCGATATCAGTTCCAGGACGGAATTTAATTTCCTTGATCTGGACCTGTTTTTGCTTTTTCTTCTGCTCTTTAGCAGCTTTGCTCTTTTCAAAGAGGAATTTACCGTAGTCCATCACTCGACAGACTGGTGGTTCAGCGTTTGGGCTAATCTCAACAAGGTCCATTCCAGCTTCTTCTGCAACGCTTAATGCCTCGTTAAAAGATACGATACGCGAGTCTTCGCCTTCTGCGCCACTTAAACGAACTTCACGTACACCGCGGATTTCTGTATTGATACGGTGCGGGTTTTGTTTGGCCGGTACTTGGCCGCGTCTTCCACCTTTAATAGTTTATTCCTCCAAATTGAGCTTACGGTCAGACACTTCGGTTTGGATATAAGAAATGAAGTCATCCAATTTAAATTTACCCAGGTCTTTCCCTTTTCGTGTACGTACTGCAATTTCTCCGGCTTCCATTTCCTGGTCACCACAAACAAGCATGTACGGAACACGTTTTAAAGTGTGTTCGCGGATTTTAAAGCCAATCTTCTCATTTCTCAAGTCCGCTTTTGCACGAATTCCACATTTTTGTAGTTTTTTTGCAACTTCTTGAGCGTAATCTGCCTGTTTATCTGTGATATTAAGAATTACGGCTTGTTCAGGCGCTAACCAAGTCGGGAAGAAACCAGCATAATCTTCGATTAGAATACCGATAAAGCGCTCAATAGAACCTAAAATGGCACGGTGGATCATCACAGGAACAAGACGTTCGTTATTTTCACCAACGTAGGTAGCACCCAAACGACCAGGCAAATTAAAGTCTAGCTGTACAGTACCACACTGCCATGCACGATCTAAGCAGTCATACAGAGTGAATTCAATCTTAGGTCCATAGAATGCACCTTCACCTTCCTGGATTTCGTAATCGATACCCATATTCTGAAGGGAAACTTTCAGTGCTTCTTCTGACTGATCCCAAATTTCATCACTACCTACGCGTTTTTCAGGACGAGTAGATAATTTAACGGCAATATTATCAAAACCAAAAGTCTGGTAAGTATCATATACCATTTTAATACAGGATGTGACCTCATCCTGGATCTGGTCTTCTGTACAGAAGATATGCGCATCATCCTGAGTAAAACCACGAACACGCATGATACCATGCAAAGAACCTGATGGTTCGTTACGGTGACATGAACCAAACTCAGCCATACGTAATGGTAAATCGCGGTACGATTTCAGACCCTGGTTGAAAATCTGAACGTGACCAGGACAATTCATTGGTTTGATTGCATAGTCACGGTTTTCAGAACTGGTCGTAAACATGGCATCAGCATATTTATCCCAGTGACCAGAACGTTCCCAAAGAACACGGTCCATCATCATAGGACCTTTTACTTCTTCGTAATCATACTCAGTCAATTTATCACGGACAAACATTTCCAGGTTACGGAAAATAGTCCAGCCATTGTGATGCCAGAAGACCATTCCCGGTGCTTCTTGCTGCATATGGAACAGATCAAGTTGTTTACCGATTTTACGGTGGTCACGCTTAGCCGCTTCTTCTAAACGAGTCAGATGAGCTTTTAACGCTTTTTTATCGTGAAATGCAGTACCGTAGATACGTTGCAACATTTTATTGTCACTGTTACCACGCCAGTATGCGCCAGCAACATTCAATAATTTGAAGTTTTGGCAAAATCCCATGTTTGGTACATGAGGGCCACGACACATATCGATATATTCCTGGTGATGGTATAAACCAGGACGATCATCACGGGCAACATTTTCATCCAAAATTTCTATCTTGTATGTTTCACCACGAGACTCAAACGCATCGCGCGCTTCCTGCCAACTAACTTTCTTTTTGATAACGTCGTACTTGGTTTTCGCTAACTCTTTCATGCGAGTTTCGATTTTATCCAAGTCTTCCTGAGATAAAGGATGTTCGATATCAATATCGTAATAAAAACCACTATCTATCGTCGGGCCAATTGCCATTTTGGCATCTGGATAAAGCTGTTTTAGTGCATGGCCAAGTAAATGGGCACATGAGTGACGAACGATTTCTAGTCCATCAACTTCATCTTTATTAGTAATGATTTCTAAAGAAGCATCATTTTCAATAAGGTCACACGCATCAACACGCTGACCATCAACGCGACCAGCAATTGTCGCTTTCGCTAAACCAGGACCAATGGACTGAGCAACTTCTAATACTGAAACAGAGTTATCGAATTGACGTTGACTACCGTCAGGAAGAGTAATAATAGGCATGATTTTCCCTTTACAGTGGTGTTGCATACCAAGCAACACATGCATAAAAACAAATTAATAAGCAAAGAACTAACAATAAACCACACGGAGCTAACGTTGTTACAAATACGGATGTATCCAAATTTAGCCCGATATTTTATTCAAAACAAAATCCGTTGCTTAAGTCGAGCGCGCAGTATAACTCACTCAATGGCTAACTGCTACCAAACTCGAAACTTTTTTATAGCAAAAGCTATTAAAATTTAAATTTCAAAAAAAGTAAGTTTTGAAAAGGCTTTTGTAATTTTATAAACAGTGTCCCTCAATATTTATGAGACCCTGGTCACACTAACCTTTACCTCAAACAGATAAAGTTTCTTCAAGGGATAAATGTTACTGTGTTTATTCTTTATAAAATTCATGAGCTATTGTTGTTAGATACATCAATTGCCCAGAATTTTATTCTTTGACCTACTTGACATAGTTTATAATCGAGCTGTTTAAGAAACCTCTCAAATGTTAATTGTTCGATATATTAACAAAGCCCCACCATCTTGGTTGGGGCTATTTTTTTGTCTTTATTTTATCTATGGATCAAAAAGGCCCGTGATTTGTACACGAGCCTTTATTAATTACATCAACAAGCTAAAAACTTATGCTTCTGCTGCACCTCGGTGAGAGCGTCCACCATGACCACGCTCACCACGATGTGCACCGCGATTATCACCACCACGGTTACGGTCAAAACGACGTTCGCCACGACGGTTTCCATTGCTTTCACTACGATCACCACGGAAGTTGCGTCCGCCTTCACGGTTACCACCACGGCCACCATCACGACGACCGCCATCTCTGCGACCACGTGGTTCACGGAAATCGTCAAAATCACAAACAACTGCACCAACTTCTTTCTGGCGAATACGTAACTTGCTTAGTTTACGTGTTACATCGTTTGACATTGATTTCGGTAACTGAACGAATGTATGTTCAGGCGCCAGTTTAATCGCACCAATAGAACCTTTAGTCAGACCCAGTTCGTTCGCTAATGCACCAACGATATCTTTAACCTGAACACCCTGTTCACGGCCAACCTGAAGCTGATAAGTTTCCCAATCCTGATTACTGCGATTACCTTCACGACGACCACCATTTTCACGGCGTTCGCTACGACGTTGATTATCACGCTCAAGCTGAGCAATCATTGGATCTTCACCAGTATAGAATAATGGTCGCTTACCCTGCTGGCGTTTAAGTAAAATAGCAGCCAGTGTGGTTGCATCAATTTCTAATGACGTCTGAAGTTTTTCCACTAACTCAGCAAATTTATCCAGTGCTTTATGCTCTTTTTCAGCTTCAAGCTCCTGACCCAATTTAATCAAACGGGCTTCAGCAACTTTATCACGAACAGGAAGCTTAATTTCTTCCATAGAAGAATGAGTAACCCGTTCAATAGTACGTAGCATACGAAGCTGGTTAGTTCTTACTAACAGAATCGCTTTACCTTTACGGCCAGCACGTCCGGTACGTCCGATACGGTGAATATAAGATTCAACATCGAATGGAATATCGTAGTTAAATACGTGAGTGATACGAGGTACATCCAGGCCACGAGCAACAACGTCAGTCGCGACTAAAACATCGATAACACCTTCTTTAATGTGATCAACGGTTCTTTCACGTAGTGACTGAGGAATATCACCATGAAGCGCAGACGCTTTAAATCCACGAGCACTTAACCAGTCAGCTAAGCGTTCAGTATCCTGACGTGTACGAACGAAAACAATCGATGCGTCAGTTTCTTCTGTTTCAAGAAGACGCATCATTGCTTCATCTTTCTCAACACCTTTTACAACCCAGAATTGTTGTTCAACTTTAGCAACTGTCTGGTTAGAACCCGCAACATCAATACGTGCAGGATCACGTAAATAGGTATCAACAATGTTTTTCACCATTGGTGGCATTGTTGCAGAGAACAGAACACGCTGAGCAGTTTCTGGCGCTTGTTCCATAATCCAGGTAACGTCATCAACGAAACCCATTTTTAACATTTCATCGGCTTCATCAAGAATGAATGTATGACATTCGTCTAGTTGTAAACGATCACGAGTGATCAGATCTTTTACACGACCAGGAGTACCAACAACGATGTGAGCACCAGATTTTAGTGCGCGCATTTGATCCACGATAGATGCACCACCGTAGATTTCCAGAACTTTCAGACCATAGATATTCTGGCCTAATGTTTTGATCTCTGCAGCAACCTGAATCGCCAACTCACGAGTCGGAGCCATTACGATAGCCTGAGGCTTATGTTGCTTCAGATTTAATTTGTTAAGTAGTGGTAAAGAAAAAGCGGCAGTTTTGCCTGTCCCTGTCTGAGCTTTACCAAGCGCATCACGGCCAGCAAGCAGAAAAGGGATTGCTGCAGCCTGAATTGGTGTTGGTGACACAAAACCCATTTCATCTAGAGAAGAAAGAATTGCGTCATTAAGCTCTAATTCATTAAATTGAATTACATTTTCTTGCATGGGATTTCCATTTTATAGTTGTTTAACGATGGTCCCACGCGCTTTACCACTTCCAATCTAATTTTTACAGCTTCCTTTCCGATGCAGATATATGAAGACTTTCTTCAACGCACCAAAGCGACCAGGGACTTACAAAGGTGGCGGATTATTCCTTATATAGACCAAAAAAGCTAGAGAAAATTGAATTTCATCACAAATTTGTTGTAATTATAGCAATAAAAACATGATGGGCACCTCACTTAAACCATCACCCTATTGATAACATTTTCTTTTGCAAGATATACAAAGCTTTTTTAGTTAGTCTTAATTTTGACATTTCCTTTAAATTTCTTACTGTTTTATTTGTTAGTCTGATTTATTAAGCCATATCTCATCAACAGTGGTATTGATTGACCTTTGTATACCGTCTTCGGTAATGGAATCGTGAGCACTTGTCAGTAGTGAAAATTCACTTATGATAGGCTGGTTCCAAAAACTAGCTATTTATGTTCTGGAGGAAATTTAAGTGCGTTCTTTTTCATCATTACTATTGTCTGACGAACTAAGAGATTCTTTCATAAGAAATGACAATAAAAACGGTGGCGAATGTATGCATATGTATTTTGAGCTTTGTGCCAAATGCGGATTGCATAAAGAATTCAGGCCAGATGACTACGGTTGGCTTTGGATATATGTCGGTGATTCAGAATATATCCAGCAAGCACCAGAAAGAAAATTTATACGAGGAAAGAAAGAGCTCACAAGAGAGCATCTCGAAAATTTAAAAACAATAACTGAAGGATTCATGAGCAAAAAGCCGGAGTTAATTAAAGCCGAATATTAATCATATGATTAATTAACAAAAATATTTACCTGAACCATTTCGTCTCTTAACTACTTTCTTGTTCTACTGCCTTTCATGGCGGTAGGATGATCAATATACTTTCCTTACGTTACCTTGTACAATGTGACGCAGTAACCATTTTACCAAAATTTATTGCCCCTATAAATTATCCTCCATACAGATTGAATCAGTCATGGGGAAGGTTTTTAGAAAATATTTGGAATACTAAATTCCATCAAAACTCATAGGTTTGTAAATATAACGATGTTCCAAGATAACCCTTTACTTGCTCAACTCAAGCAACAAATTCAGGAAAGTCTTCCAAAAAAAGAAGGTTTTATTAAAGCAACAGATAAAGGCTTCGGCTTTTTAGAAGTAGATAACAAAACCAGCTTTTTTATCCCGCCACCATATATGAAAAAATGTATGCATGGCGATAAGGTCATGGCTATTATCCGGACAGAAAAAGAACGTGAAGTTGCAGAACCGGAAGAACTTCTAGAACCTTCTTTAACTCGTTTCATTGGCAGGATTGTTCTGAATAAAGGGAAAATGAGCATTGCTCCCGATCATCCTCAATTAAAGAAACAACCAATTAAAGCCCGGGCAAGAAAAGGCCTGGATGAAAAAATGCTGAAAGAAGGCGATTGGGTTGTTGCTAACTTAACTCGTCACCCGCTCAAAGGTGATAACACTTTCTTTGCAGAAGTAACACAAAAAATCACAGACGCAGACGATAAAATCGCACCATGGTGGGTAACACTGGCTCAAAATGATCTTCCAAATAAAGAACCAGAAGGTATTGATAACTGGGAACAAAAAGATGACCCGGATCTGGTTCGTGTTGATATGTCGGACACACCTTTTGTGACCATTGATGGTGAATCCACCAAAGATATGGACGATGCATTATATGCACGTAAAACTGAAACTGGTGATTTTGAGCTCATCATTGCTATTGCCGATCCGACGGCCTATATCACACCAGAAGATAAAATGGATCAGGTAGCTCGCGAGCGCGGATATACCATTTACCTTCCTGGCCGTAATATTCCTATGCTACCTCGCGATCTTGCAGATGATCTTTGCTCACTGATCGAAGGTGAACTTCGCCCGGCTCTGTGTTGTAAAGTAACCATCAGTCAAGATGGCACTATTGGCGATGATATAAATTTCTTTGCTGCTAACATCAAGTCTCATGGTCGCCTGGTTTATGATCAGGTTTCAGATTTCATTGAGAATGGTAAATGCGATAGCTGGACACCAGATGAAACAATTGCTTCTGTTGTTTCTGACTTGCAGGAGTTTGCTGTTGCCCGTGCAAAATGGCGTGAAGAGAACGCGGTGGTTTTCCCAGATCGTCCTGACTATCGTTTTGAATTAAGTGAAGATAATGATGTTATAGCAATCCATGCTGACATGCGTCGTAGTGCAAACCGTTTGGTTGAAGAATCGATGATCACCGCCAATATCTGTGCCGGTAAAACACTAAAATCAGCGTTTGGAACGGGTGTATTTAATACTCATGCGGGTTTCAAAACCGACAAAATCGCCGATGTTTTAGAACTTCTGGTTGAACACGGAATGACTGAACAAACTGCAGAAACACTGACTACTGTTGATGGTTTCTCTTCATTACGTCGTTGGTTATCTTCTCAGGAAACAACTTACCTTGATAACCGCATACGTAAATTCCAAAATTATAGTGAAACGGGTAACCAGCCTTTACCTCATTTTGCTATGGGTCTGGAAGAATATGCCACCTGGACATCACCAATCCGTAAATATGGTGACATGATTAACCACAGAATGCTCAAAGCTCAAATTATGGGTAAAGAGCCAATTCAGGTACCAGACGATCAAGTTGGTGAAGAATTAGCAATCCACCGTAAACATCATAAAATCGCGGAACGTACCGTTGGCGATTGGTTATACGCACGTACTCTTGCTGAAGAGCCAGCCAAAGGCACTGTTTTTTCTGCAGAGATTTTTGATATTAACCGTGCAGGTATGCGAGTCAGACTCACAGAAAATGGAGCAACAGCTTTCATCCCTGGTCCTCTTATTGTTAATAATAAAACACGTATTGACTGTAATGCTGACGCGGGAATGTTATCTATCGATAAAGAAGTCGTTTATCGATTAGGTGATACATTGGAAGTCGTGCTGACAGAGGTCAATCTGGAAAACAGAAATATCGTTGCTAAACCAACGCAGGTTTTCGCAGAACCACCGAAAGAGCCAGAAGCAGCTCCAGAACAATAATCGTTGATTTTTAAAACATATATAAAAATAAAGGGGCTTTGATAGCCCCTTTTCTGATTTTATAGAAATGCTTTAATCTATAAATTCCAAAACATGGATTTTGGATCTTTTTCTATTTCTCGGATCAATGCTGTTAAATCATTACTTTGAGATAAAAATGGATAAGGAATCCACTCACCTTCTATGCCATGAGGAACATTAAGACACCAAGAGTTAATGGATGCATCCCATGTGACCTGTGCAATTAAAGTTGAATAATCAGAATGGCTGGAATCTAATTTATAATGATTTTTTATAAACTGAACACCATTTTTTATTGGTTCATAACAGCATTTCCCGATATCGACAGGCAGTCCTTTATTGCGTTTTTGGCACAGTAAGTCTGCTCTATGTTCAATCTGGCGTTGCATCAAATTAACGACGGTCATCCGAACCTCAATCACCCATGATGTAAAAATTGACTGTATCCTCTCATTCGAGAAAAAACAATACTTTGATTTCTATTAGAACGAGTATAATTCATATGCATTAGAGACCACAACACATAGAAGTAATCAGGCTAAATTTAATAAAGATACATTTACCCCAGCAATATTTCACAAAAATGTCATCAAAATCTCATAAACTGCCGACTTTCCTAATCAGATGGAGCGAATAATGATTCGTGCAGCACTTTCCCTATTCCTGGGTTCTACACTGTTATTTAACCTTGTATCCGCCCCCGTACAGGCTAAAGAGCAAATTATAGTTTCCGGCTCAACATCCGTTACTCGTATCATGGATGTCATTGCTGAAGAATATAACAATACCCACCCGGATTCCTACGTCGCTGTCCAAGGAGTTGGTTCGACAGCCGGTATCACCCTTTTAAAAAAAGGAATATCGAATATTGCAATGAGTTCGCGTTACCTGACTGAACAAGAAATGACTAATGATTTAGAAGTAGATTTATTAGCTTACGACGGGATTGCTGTGGTAACTAACCGTTCTAATCCAGTATCTGATTTAAGTCGCGAACAACTGTATGACATATACAAAGGAAATATTAACAACTGGAAAGAACTTGGCGGTAAAGACCAGAAAATTGCAGTCGTCACCCGGGAAGCCTCATCCGGTACTCGTTATAGCTTTGAAAGCCTTTTAGGGCTTACCAAAGTGGTCCATGATCATCTTGTCTCAGATATTAGTCCTAACAATCTTGTTGTTAACAGTAACAGTATGGTTAAAACATTAGTTAATCATAATCCACAAGCCATTGGTTTTATTTCTACTGGTTCAGTCGACCAGTCAGTAAAATCCATTAAATTTGTCGGCGTAGAAGCGAATGCTGAGAATATAGCACATGGAAAATATCAACTATCCCGCCCATTTCTTACTATATATTACAAAGATAAACTAAACGATGCCGAAAAATCGTTTATCAAATTCCTGTCATCAGATGAGGTTAAACAACTGATCGTTCAATACGGATATATTCCACGGATAGAACAGTAAGGCGGGAAGGAAATTGAGGAAGGTAAGGGAGTAAGGAAGAGAAGGGAAAGGAAATAAAGGAATAAACTGAAAGCCTTCAGGAAACAATAAAATAAAAGGCTTATACAGGGGAAAAATTCTTTTATTTCCTTCTCTCCACTTTTTTCTTTCTTTTCCTTTACTTCCTTATTTCCCTTCCTTCCCTTAATTAACCATTACGATAAATATAGCTATAAGCATTAATTGCAGGAACCCCACCTAAATGGGCATATAGTACTTTCGAACCTTTAGGGAAAAATCCTTTCCTGGTCAGATCAATCAGTCCTTGCATAGATTTACCTTCATAAACCGGGTCGGTCATCATACCTTCCGTCCTTGCGGCTATTCGAATAGCATCATTGGTTTCTTCCGACGGCACCCCATAGGCTGGATAAGCATAATCGTCAAAAATAACGACATCCTCTTTTGTTATCGGAGTCGACAGCTCTACAAGGTCTGCTGTATTTTGAGCGATACGAAAAACCTGTTCATGGTTTTGTTCCGGAGTTCCTGAAGCATCAATACCGATCACATTTTTTGACCTTCCATCCTCAGCAAAACCAACAACCATACCAGCCATAGTTGATCCCGTTACAGTACAAACAACGATGTAGTCAAATTTAATGCCCATTTCAGCTTCTTGCTGACGAACTTCTTCCGCAAATTGAACATAACCCAAACCACCATATTTGTGTTCTGAAGCACCAGCAGGAATAGCATAAGGGACACCACCTTTAGCCTTCACATCTTCTATGGCATTTTCCCAACTTTCCCGAATCCCAATATCAAATCCCTCATCGACTAGTTCAACTTCTGCTCCCATAACCCGGCTCATAAGAATATTGCCAACACGATCATACACAGCATCCTGAAATGGAACCCAGCTTTCCTGCACTAAACGGCATTTCATACCGACTTTTGCGGCAGTTGCTGCAACAAGCCTGGTATGGTTAGACTGGACTCCGCCAATAGTTACCAGTGTGTCCGCACCTTCTGCAATCGCATCAGGAATGATGTACTCCAGTTTACGGATTTTGTTACCACCAAAGGCAAGACCACAGTTACAGTCTTCACGTTTCACATAAATATCGACGTCTCCCCCCAGGAACTCAGACAGGCGATTTAACTTTTCAATTGGTGTCGGACCAAAAGTCAAAGGATAGCGTTCAAATTTCTCAAGATTCATAGGTATCTCCGTATACTGTAATAATTATTTTTAACTTTTAAAGGCAATTTGCTTATCTGCGATGCTGTAAACAATATAATTAGACTAACCAATACCAAGAGAAATGTGCTTTCAATTTTTATGCTATTTTTATTAAAAGATTTCAATTAAATAACATTAATGATACTTTTACTGCATATTAAGAAATAAAAACGGAAGATTATTTCATGCAGGAAGAGCTAGACAGAATCGATATCAAGCTGCTACGCCTGTTA
Organism: uncultured Vibrio sp.; assembly: GCA_963676525.2. Classification (GTDB taxonomy): domain Bacteria; phylum Pseudomonadota; class Gammaproteobacteria; order Enterobacterales; family Vibrionaceae; genus Vibrio. The sequence goes on along the minus strand of CAXXNB010000009.1, from coordinate 978,614 downwards.
CAGCAGGACGGGCGTATGACAAATGCTGAATTAGCTGAAAAAGCAAATATCAGCCCGGCAACCTGCCACCGCAGAGTAGATAAATTGTTTAGAGATGATGTTATTTCCGGGGTCTCAGCAAAAATACGACCAGAGAGTATACAGTTGGGAACATTAGTGCTTGTGGGGGTAGTACTGGACCGTTCAACACCAGACAGTTTTTCTTCCTTTGAAGAATCAGTAAAAAATTTATCGGTAATTATTGACTGCCAGCTTGTTGCTGGTGAATTTGATTATTTTCTGCGAGTCAGGGTAAAAGATATGGCGGCATTCAATCAGCTTCATGCACAGCAGCTACTGTCATTACCAGGAGTAAGGCAAATCAGAACATTTTTTGTTATGAAAGAAGTTGTCAGCGATGGCCTGCTAAAATTCTAACAACAGTAAATAAAAAAAGGGATCAATCTGATCCCTTTTGCATCTGAACTTTAATGAATTAAAAGTGCAACTGGATAACAGAAACCGCTATGCATCCAGGTCTTCTGACCCCATCAATTTCAACATGAATTTCGCGTTCAACTTCCAACCCTTTGTTAACAGGAGTGACTCTGGTCAACGTACTTTTCGCCCTTACCCTATCATTACACTTGATCGGATAAGGAAAACGGACCTGGTTCAAACCAATATTGACTACCATTTTAGCGGTAGGAAATAAAGGATTTTCTGGATCGACACTATCAGTCAATTTTGGCAACAATGCTAATGTCAGAAAACCATGTGCAATTGTTGTCTTAAAACGAGACTCTGTTGCTGCCCTTTCCGGATCGGTATGTATCCATTGGGTGTCTTCCGTTACTTGTGCAAACTGATTGATACGTTCCTGGCTTATATTCAACCACTCTCCCGTATGAATCACTTCACCGATTTTACCCTGCAGTTCTTCATATAATTCTTGAGCAGCCGGTTTTAACTCTGGCGCTTCCTCAATATGAATATCTTCATTCACTGCAGGCTGATAGAAATCCTTTCCCCACGAGAACAGATGGAAGCTAATCGTCTTCGTTAGTAAATCTTCCCAATACTCACGTACAACTGGAGACATACGATCAACCAATGCTGACTGGTGTTTACTTATAATCTCACTACGTTCTTTGAAAAGTTTAACGACTTTCATCTAGACCTCTTTCTTACAAATAAGAAAAGTTATGGTTCTAATTTTGAAACAGTTCACAACTTTACGCAATAACTTTCGAGCGTACATACGTTAACCGAAACAACAATTTCTTATACAAATCATCAAATTAAAAATAAAACACTATTTTATATTTTTAGGTAAAAGAAGCTAAAATGCCACCTAACATAATAAAAAACGGGTTCTTTTTATAAAAAATCGCGAAACATATCTCTTTATTGAGCATAAATTCAGCAAACAGAACAACTCTACTAATTTCCCCCTTTACAATATGAGGATATATCAATAATATACAGCCCACACGGAGAGATGGCTGAGTGGTTGAAAGCACCGGTCTTGAAAACCGGCATACGTTTGTAGCGTATCTAGGGTTCAAATCCCTATCTCTCCGCCACTTCTACGAACTAACCTGTTGATTTTCAACAGATTTTTTCCGTTTTACGGGACAAAAGTCACTGATACATAAAGGTGATACATATGTACCTGTTCAAACATCCTTCTTGGGTCTACTAGCCCTTTTCTTTCACCTGACTAATATCAAAATTTAATAGCTGTTCGAATTTGATAGGATCTGAGATATAAAACCCCTGAAAAACTTCACATCCCATATCAATAAGCTGTTTCATCTGTTCCTTTGTTTCAATGCCTTCTGCAGATAACTGGTAATCAAATGCTTTTGCTATATTGATTATTGAGTTCACAACTACACTCATAGCAGGCTCATGAAGCCTGCTCACATAGCTCTGATCAATTTTAATTTGATCGGCAGGAATATGATCAAGCTTCGAAAATGCCGTATAGCCTGTACCAAAATTATCCAGACCAATAGAAAAACCTAACTTTTTAATTTCACCTAAATTGGTTGCTTCTAATTCTTCAATGTTAACAAAAAAGGTCTCTTTCAATTCCAGACAAATATGAGCTGGATTCACTTTGTACTGTGAAAGTAACTTCCTTAATTCCTCAACAAAAGTATGATCTAACATCTGCCTTGGTGAAATATTCACTGACAAAACAAAATCGTCGTCTATCTGATCCTGATACTGACTTAACGTTTCAAACGTATGTTTAATCACCCACAAATCTATATTCTTTATTAGCCCATGCTGTTCTGCGACCTTTACATACACTTCAGGTGAATACCGATATAACGTAGAGGCTGAGCTACGTAATAATGCTTCTGCACCAACTATTTGGTTTGTGTCACTGTTATAGTAAGGCATATATAACAAATAAAACTCATTGGTTCCCAGTACAGATCTCAGACACTGCCGGATATACATATCTTCTTCGTATTTATGGAAATGCCCTAAAGAAAATTCAGTATAATTTTCACCGTGTTCCCGACAGTATTGAGCCGTAACCTGACAACGTTCAATAAATTGTTCTATAGTTGGAGACTGATAATGTTTCGGAATAAAAACAATTGTTTTATCTATAGCAAACGAATCATTTTCAGGTCTGACTAATGCGTATTTAATTTCATTATCCGAAAGCTTATTATGCGGAGAATTAACTACAAATTCAGACTCACCAATTCGGTATATAGTAAGAGATATTCCATCTAGCCTTTCAACAAAAAATAACCAGTGATTTTTTAACACCAGTAACGCTGTGCTCAGCCCTAATATTTTTTTCAGTTGTTCATAATTATGTAATTGAAAATAATATAAGTGGCTCGTATTCCCCTCTTCTACCAGGTTTTCGTAGTCTTTAATTAATCCATTTTTATTGAAAAAACCTGTTTCTATATCCTGAAAAAGTTTGTCATTTGCGAAAGATTTCTGAGCGATTGGTCGCGCATAACGAGGATAGATCCAAAATGCATGAATAACACATCCAATGATAAACAATGGACAAAAACCAACAAGAACATACCAAAATATTTGTTGTGGTATTATTTTCCCCTGCAATTTAAGTTCACTGAGCTCTATAGAATATTCACCATAGTTTCTGATCGGAACTTCATTAACCAAAATTTCAATTGATACCACTTTAGAAAAATCAACTATTGAATCTTGTAAAGACACTCCGAATTGATCAAGCCACCAAACATCAACTTTAAAATCACTAAGAGGAGCCGATATGTTCGACCCCGAAATTAATCGAATACTTTGTGATTTAAAAGGATGTTGCTGCTTTAGTACATCCGATGACATATCCGATGATGTACGAATTGTCACTCGGATCCGATTGTCATATTGTTGATTGGTGGATGATGCCTTAGCACTTAAAATAATGTGATCATATGGAACGAAAGAAGCAAATAATTTACTTTGTTCATTACGGGAAAAATCAATTTTAATACCACATATGGTTTTATAATCAGCTTGTGCATCACAATGTAGTATTACCGGACGTTCATTCGAATCCAGCTTGTTATGTTCAAAATCTTGTTCAGAAATTGTGAAACTAACTCCAGGAGTATCAATAATATTGTATTCTTTAAGGTTTAGGCTTGAACTAATGAATAGTTCTGCCACGGCAAAAAATATCCCAGCAATCAGTGCGATAGAGAAGTAGAGTCGGATCAATTTTTTTGATTTTGAAGACATAAAAAAAGCAATTACTTCCATAACTGATTAATACATAAAGATTAGCATCGATTACTGATAATATCGAAGATTCAGACAGACATTCTGCAACTTAAAGTGTGATAATCTTTATAAATTTTCAACGCTATCACAGATGATATTCACTGATTTTCCTAGTGGCTAAGATCTCTTACTCATACTTTAATATCACTCAGAGTTTCCTGTGGTTGAAAAAAAAATAAGCTGCTATAATTCAATTATGTCTAACGTAGAAACTGGTTAGTCAGGATAGTTCACTAAATAAATACGATAAAACTAACAGTATTTACAACTATTAAACTAACATGGAGCTTTCATGTTAAAACGTCTCCATTACATTATTTATTTTCTCATCGTTATCGCATTGGGTTTTATTGTGATAGCTGAAAACATCCAGCTTGAGGTTAGGGTAGCCATTGTAATATTAGTATTCGGTGGCATTTGTGGTGGTTTTCTACAAGGAAACTCCATACGGTTTAGCTTATCACAAAGACAATTGTCATCGTTCAAACATGAAGTTCAAAACATATTAATGTCATTATCGAATCGCAATGATGGTGGTAATGATATCAAATATGGACAGTTTCTCCGTTTCAAGGAAGCTATCTTACTGTTTCAGATTGAAAGCAAGGGCCTATGGCAAAATAAAACTTCCTGGAACGTCAAAGATCTTATCCAATCCACATTAGATGAATATAAAGAATACGCAGAAAGCGTCAGTGTAAAACTTAATTATGATTTAAATGTAACAGCACCTGTATCAGTAAATCAGGATGCTCTGAATATTGCGCTGATGATCCTTCTGTCAAATGCAGTTGGTGTAACACCAAGAGGTGCATCAATCAACATCAAAGGCGGACCAACTAAAGATAAGTCTGCTTATATCATCATTATTTCAGATGGTGGGAGTGGTGTACCGGCATCGGTTGTAGGTACATATGGGAAAAAAATAGTTAACCGTTCATCAACTTTAATAGACTTACATGGTATGCGTCGATACGGTAATGGATTAAATTTTCTGGCCAGATTGGAGAAAAAAGTAAATTTTGATATCCAGCTATATTCTGATAAAAATTACTCTGCATCCATTTCAATACCTTTGGCTAATATTATCTCTTCAAATGAGTGATTAATGTTATGACAAAAGATGTATCAAAACAGTTAGATAAATTAATCAATAAGGTACAAGAAACAAATACCTATTATTTGATGCAGGATAACCAAATCTCAGGTTCGAATAAACTGAAGATTGCAGTAATTATTTCTATTCTTTTAATTGCCGGAACATTTATATTCATAAATTCACTCGTTGCTCATAAATCCCAATCTAATTTACGAATGATAGCGCGACATCAGTTAGCTTTGATGTATTCAATAAATACAATGAATGTAATTGCGGATAATAAAAAAACAACTAACACTGAGCTCGGGTGGCCAGAGTTTGCAAGAAAAAACCACGGCGTAGACAACATTGTTATTCGTTCTCAGTATTGTGATGATTCTTATATGCCATGGAAACCCGTCACATGTAATTTTACTTATCAAACCATTTTTAATAATGGGCAGTCATCCATGCATTACGGCGTCACCTTAAAAGAAGATAGTGACTATACATTCTTGATTTTACATAATGCAAAATCAGGAGCCACTATCAGCTCTGCTGGTCAATAAGCATACGAAACGGAACCATTGATGATCGACTAAACCCATTTTTTAGGTAGAAGATCTGTGCTTCACTATTCACATTATCCGTAAGTAATGTAATCCGTTTGCATCCACATTGATAAGCAGAATCTATTGCATACTTAAGCAGTTCAGAGCCAATTCCGACACCACGTTTAGTGGGAATAACGACAATATCTTCGAAGAATGCAACACGTCCGCCAAGAACTGTTGATATAGTGAACAAAACATTAATCATACCCACTATTTCGTTATTATCTCTGCCGATAACAATATGACCAATATCCGGGTTTTCGATAATTTGAGTTAAGCCTTTAGCCTGAGCAATGAAATCTGGTGTAAATTCTTTTTCCTGAGAAAACAAGATCGACAGCAATTGACACAGTTCAGGAATATCTGAAATATCCGCTCTGCTAATTTCCATTTAAGTTTTCCATTTAAATAATGGCTCCTACCCTGATTGTTTTGTTCCGAATAATATATATCCAAGTAACTTCAAATATAAAAAAACAGCCAGCAGAATTAAATCTACTGGCTGTAAAATTAATCTATATGTCAAAAATAAAAATTATAGTTCCATTTCTGCTTTGATTTGCTCAAGCCATCCAGCAATGCGTTCATCTGTCATGCTAGACTGGTTGTCTTTATCAATAACTAAACCGACAAATTCACCTTCATCAACTGCATTTGAAGCGTTAAATTCATAACCTTCAGTTGGCCAGAAACCATAAATTTCAGCACCACAGTTAACGACATAATCATATAATTCGCCTAAACCATCAACAAATTCATTTGAATAGTTAACCTGATCACCCAAACCAAACAGAGCCACTTTTTTACCAGTTAGATCTAAACCTTCAAAATTTGGCAAAAATTCTTCCCAGCTTGCTTCCGCACAGTCAACAGACAATCCAGGAAGGGCACCTTCACCTAATGTTGGCGTACCTAAGATCAGATAATCATATGCTTCTAGATCTGATGCTTCACAACGATTTATATTTTTAGGTTTATCTGCAATATCGCCTAATGATTTAGCAATCATTTTCGCAATTTTACGAGTACTACCAGTGTCTGTTCCAAAAAAGATACCAACCTTTGCCATAACCATTCACTCCTTGAAATTCAATAATCATTGTTTATTTAGCAAACTCTGTGCCTTTATATAACCATATGATTATAAAGTGTTTTAATTTACATCAATTTATAAATATGACAATTTGTCGCAAAACGAACAAATTAATCGTCATCATCATCATCATCATCATCGTCGTCATCATCCGGTACCCAGGTTGTTTGACGATAGATTTCTACCCGATCGCCAGCACTGAGAGAGCTATCCAACGATTTAACTTTACCAAACACTCCAACTTTCTGTTTATCCAGTTCGATATTAGGGAACATACTCAATATGTCGGATTTGTGTATTGCTGACAGTAATGTTGCATCATCTTCAACGTCTACTGGAATCCAGACTTGTTCTGACGGCAAAGCGTATATCACACTCACTTTCATGAACTTTCTCCTTCCATCTTCATTAATGAGGTTACTTTTGGCTGTTTTGCCAAAGCTTCGGCCTTTTGTTTAATCGCCAAAACAGCCCCCAGAATCAAAAATCCTCCAGGTGGCAGGATAACCAATAGCAAACCACGATAATCAGGAATTACCGTCACTTCCAGAAACGAAAAAGTATTGCCTAATAACAAGCTCGCGTTTGAAAACAATGTACCGCTACCAAGAACCTCGCGAATACCACCCAGAACAGTAAGCACCCAGGTAAAACCGATTCCCATAAAGAGGCCATCAACAATAGATGGAACCACTGCATTTTTGCTCGCAAATGATTCTACACGGCCTAAGATGGCACAGTTTGTTACAATCAGAGGAATAAACAGACCCAGTACTTTGTGTAAAGGGTGAAGCCAGGCATTCAGAATTGCATCAATAAGCGTTACTAATGTAGCAATAATAATTACGTTAACCGGAATACGCACAGCTTTACTGATAATTCCACTGGCTAAAGAACTAAGCAGGTTTGCCATAATCATAACGGCCATTGAGGCTAAACCCAGCCCCAGACCATTAGTTGCACTACTAGTTACTGCAAGCAGAGGACACAACGCCAATGACTGTTTAAGAACAATGTTATTGTCCCACAGGCCGTTTTTAATTATCGGGCCGTAAATACTACTCTTCTCATCACTCATTGCTCTCTCCTTGATCTTGCTGTAGTGCCAACATTGCCTTGTGAATTCCTCTTACGACACTCCTTGGCGTAATGGTTGCTCCACTAAACTGGTCAAAGTCCCCACCATCTTTCTTCACTGCCCATACCGATGTATTTTCAAGAGAACGGTCATTGAAACTAAGAACCCAGGGACTTTTAGCTAACTCTATCTTGTCACCTAACCCAGGAGTTTCAGTATGACTAATGACACGAACGCCTTTGATAACACCATCTAAGTCGACACCAATCAAATAAGTAATCAGACCACTATAGCCTTCTTCCTGACCTCTGATCACATGATGGGTCACTTTCCCAGCTTCATCTTTTACATCATAAATATTGAATTCTTGTCCGTTATATGACACTAAATGTCCGTCCTCGAACACATTATTTGCATAGATTTTTCCACCAAGAACCTGATCAAGCAGTGCATTCTGGTCTTCAGACACTCGCAACTCTATAACTGGCCGGGTAGCAATCTCCGTAGAAACAAGCAATAAAGCAGCTAATCCACACGTTGCAGCTAATAAACCTGTCTGATACCCAATTTTATCTTTCCACTTTTCAACATATTCCATCATGTCTTACTTCTCCGGAACTGAACGACTACCAAAGATACTTGGACGTAAATAATGATCTATCAACGGACTGGCTGAGTTCATAATCAGAACTGCAAATGCCACCCCTTCTGGATAACTACCAAATGATCTTATTAACCAAACCAAGAAACCACATCCAATCCCATAAACCATCTGTCCTTTAACACTTGTTGGTGAGGTGACTAAATCGGTTGCTATATAGAAAGCTCCCAACATTGCACCACCACTTAATAAATGAACCCAAACCGGCAGAGTATCCTGAGGATTAACGACGTGAGCGATTGCAGCAGGTACAAGCAAACCAACGAAAAATGTCAGTGGAATCGCCCAATGTATAATTCCTTTATAAATCAGATACAAACCACCTAATAGAATCAGAATACTACTGGTTTCACCCAAGCTTCCCGCTTGTTGTCCAAAGAAGATATTGGCAAACATAATTGGATCGGTTCGTTCAGAACTTAAAGCGGTTGCAGAAGTAAGTCCGTCAAAATGAAGCCATCCGGCAGAGACATTGACCAAGTTATTACTAAAATCAATTGGCGTAGGTGTTGCCCATTTTGTCATTTCTACAGGGAAACAAACGATTAACATCACCCTGGCTAACATTGCCGGATTAAATAGATTCTGACCTAATCCACCATAGATTTGTTTTCCGACAATAACAGCAAACGCACTACCGAAAACACACATCCATACAGGCATTGTCGATGGCAGGCTCATTGCCAGTAACATACCAGTTAAGGCAGAAGATCCATCCATACTGGCAATAACCTTTTTATGCATCATTGCCAGACAGGCCCATTCAGTGACTATTGCAGCAACCATACAGGAAATGATGACGGTTAAACTGCCCAGACCAAACTGGTAAACACCAAACAAAATAGCTGGTACCAGAGTTGCCATAACAGTGTACATAATTCGTACACTGCTATTCTGGTTGTGGGCGAAGGGCCCTACTGCGGATTCATAATTAATCATTCTCGGCCTCCGTGCTTGTTACTGTTTCATTCGCTGTTACCCTTGGCTTCCTTGCCGGGCGAGCGGGTCTTGCTGGTCGCTCAGATGCAGCTGCAACAGTTTCTGTTACTGTTGGAACTTCATCAGAAGCAGCTGATGACACAGCCTCTGCAGATGCATTAGCGCCAGCCCTTGGTTTTCTCGCTGGACGTGCAGGTCTTGCTGGTCTTTCAGATGCTGCAGCTTCAGCTACTGTATTTGCAGTGTCAGTTGCTGCAGGCGCTGTTTCAGTTCCTGCATTTCTTGCCGGACGACCAGGTCTGGCAGGTCGGCCCGGGCGTTGAGGTGCAGCGGTTGCGCTGGTTTCCGCACTTGCAGCTTTACGCGAACCTCTGGCTGGACGAGCTGCTTTAGCCGCTTTCGCTGCTTGTTTTTCTACTTCTTCTTTTTCAAGACGCAGTTTCCTTGCCTCATTTAACTCTTTAACCCGCGCAGATTTTCTTTCCTGCTGTTTCTTATTCCATATTGCCCCTTTAGCATGCATAAAATATTGAACCAGAGGAATGTGAGAAGGACAGACGTAACTGCAGGCTCCACACTCTAAACAGCTCCGAATACCCATTTCTTCTGCAAGAGCAAAATTAGAAACTCTCGAATGAGCGGCCATCTGAAATGGCATCAACCCCATTGGACAAGCCCGGACACATTGTCCACAACGAATACATTCCTGATGCTTACTACGATCAACCACTTCATCTTCAGTAAGAGCAAGTAACCCACCCACTGTTTTATCAATTGGCACCATAGGTGACGAGATCACCTGTCCCATCATAGGACCACCAAAGATCAAACGTTCAGTATTTTGCGAGAAACCACCACAATAGGAAAGAAGCTCATTAACAGGCGTACCAACAGGTACTTCCACATTACGTGGTTCACTGATCCCTTTACCTGAAACAGTAACAACTCTTGATACCAACGGACGACGGAAACGAACCGCATGGTAAACCGAACGGGCCGTCGCAATGTTGTTCACCAATACGCCAATTTGGTTTGAACTACCACCTTTAGGAACTTCTCTTCCGGTCAATGTTTTAATCATCTGTTTAGCCGACCCCATTGGATAGATACTAGGGACCTTCTGCACATGAATGTTTGGATCTTCAGTTGCTGCGTAAAACATTTCTTCAAATGCCAAAGGTTTATTATCTTCAATACCGATAAGAACTCTTTTAGCACCAGAAGCTTTCAGGATTAAACGTGCACCGACAATAATTTCGGACGCGTATTCCTGCATGGTCAGGTCATCACTGGTAAGATAGGGTTCACATTCACCACCATTGAGAATAACCGTATCCACTTTATTTCTACGAGCGGATTTTAATTTAAGACCGGTAGGGAAACCTGCCCCACCCAAGCCTACAATCCCAGCTTCGCTTACCCGTTCAATTATCGCTTCTTCATCTAAATTAGCTAAATTTGAAACCGGGGTTACTTCCCCCCAAGAGCGATCATCATTAGCCCGAATAACGATGGTTTCGCTCTTAACTCTTGCCGGGTGGGAAGTAATATGTTCAGTAATTGCTGTCACTATTCCATTAACAGAACTGTGTACTGGTGCGACACGTTCAGAGCGACTTGCTGCAACCAACTGGCCTCTGACTACCTTGTCCCCCACAGAAACAAGTGGTGTCAGTTTTGCGCCATTTCTCAATTGAAGGGAAAGATATACGTTTCTTGGCCAAAATCCTTTATCGATATGCTTATCGCTTGTCATTGATTTAAAGCCAGTAGGGTGTACCCCTCCGGAAAATGGCTTACGTAATTGAAATAAACTCATAATATCGGCTCCTGACTACTACACTAATGCCGTTTGTTTTGGCTTAGGCCAATACCAGGTAGAAGAATCCGGTTCGACTTCTTGCATGGTTAACCCTTTCTGAGAACAGGTTGTGCTACAAAGCTGACAACCAGTACAAATATCCTTAATAACGGTATGCATCTGTTTTGGTGCACCGACAATGGCATCAAACGGACATGCTTTGGCACAACGGCCACATCCAGTACATACTGATTCGTCAATAGTCGCTACGTACTGTTTATCTTCTTCACTCATTTCAATAGAAACACCAAGAAGATCTGCAACATCCATTGCGAGAGATGAACCACCAGGAGGACAGCAATCAGGGCTAAGTTCTCCGGTCACCATTTTTTCTGCAGCCTGACGACATCCTGCTTCGCCACATTGACCACACTGACCTCCGGGTAACAAACCTTCTATTTGATCAACAAGTGGGTTACTTTCAACTTTAAAAAATATGGCGGCAAATCCGAGAGCGGCCCCAAGAACTCCACCCATAACAACGAAAAATACTACTGATGATAAAATCATAACAGCCTCCTCCTTAAGCCATTCCTGAAAAACCCATAAAGGCCATCGATAAAATACCCGCTGTAATAAATGCGATTGGGGTTCCTTTAAACGCGGCCGGTACATGGCTAAGTGAAAGCTGACTACGAAGTCCGGCAAAAAGTGTGATTACCACCATGAAACCAAAAGCAGATCCGACGCTGAACATTATGGTCATTAAGAAAGAAAGGTCTTGTTGTACAGCCAGTAACGCTACCCCAAGTACAGCACAGTTAGTTGTAATCAAAGGCAAATAAACACCTAATGCCTGATACAAAGCAGGAAAAGATTTTTTAACATACAGTTCGGTAAACTGTACAACAGCAGCAATAACGAGGATAAATGTGATGATACGCATAAATCCTAAGCCAAGAGGCTGTAAAATAAAAAACTCAATTATCCAGGTAGTAACAGCGGCCAGAGTAAGTACAAAGGTAGTCGCTATCCCCATACCAATCGCGCTGCTAATTTTGCTTGATACCCCCATAAACGGGCACAAACCTAAAAACTTAGCCAACACCACATTATTTACAAATGCAGCACTTAGCAAAATAATCAATCCATCCGTCATACACTTCGTCCCTAAAATGTTACTTTTTTAGATTGCACTGCATTAGTTATGCCAATGTGCAACCATGCACCATAAAGAGTCGTTAAACGCTTAATGACACTAAGAGTTCCGGATATTGGGGGATTTTTTCAACTTCATTTTCTATTGTCACATAGTGAACAAAAGTGAATTTGTCAGAATTGTTTGTCTTGAATCAAACAACTGACAATTCTCATCAGTCAGAAAAACCATTGCTTTTTTGTGGAATGAGAAATGCATAGCAGTATTTACCCAAGAAACTTGCTAAGGAAAGCTAATATGGGACAACTAGATGCCGTTATTCCAAAAACATCTTCACCCACTTTTGGCGCAGAGGTATTTGAACAGATTGTTTCCAACGCACCAGTTGCAATCAGCATCACTGATGAATCAGGAAATATCCTGTTTGTTAACGATACGTTTTGCAGTATTACAGGATATGCCAGAGAGGAGCTAATTGGTCAGCATTCATCAATGCTTTCTTATAAAGCTACCCCGCGCTCGGTATATGAAAACTTGTGGTCCGCAATCACATCAGGACAACACTGGCAGGGCCAGTTAATCAACCGTAGAAAATCTGGCGAACCCTATATCGCAGATATGTCTATTTCCAGAATTGCCAATGAAGAAGGACAGATACGTTATTACGCAATTCATAAAGACATAACAGAAAAACATCATCTGGAAACCCATCAGCAAAATCAATCAATTATGTTTCAGGCGGTTCTTAATGCCGCACCAATGTCAATAGCATTAGTTGATCAGTTTCATAATGCTATTTTCAAAAATGATCGATTTGAAAAAATGAATTTAAGCCTGGAAGAATCGCCTATTCAGTTGCTTTTAGATGCTATCCAGATGGACTATGGATATGACACCCTCGAAGAATTTATGGGCAACAAATTTCAAAAATACAAAGGGATTCATATTGAAAATAAAGGGCCAATGCGTGAACGTTGGTTCGATTTTGTATTAGTTAAGATACCTGTTGCGGATACAACCGCTGAAACTTATTTTAACCGCGAACAGGGATTCTATATTGTCGTTGCTATTAATGAACGCACACGAGAAAAGCTACTTGTCGAAGAAAGACGCATCAACTCTGTGAAACTGATGACTCATGACAATAAATATGTTCATGCAATGCAGGAAGCATTGATGGCAACGCTTCATCAGCTTCAGGGCCCTTTTAATATGATTGAATCTGCAATCAATATATTAAAACGAACCAATGCTGCATGTCCGGGTTTACTTGCTATGGATGAAGCAATGAATACTGCGGTTCAGGCAATGGATGATATTAAGCAGGCTATCCCGGAAAGAACATCAGAAGCTTTCCAGCCAGTTAACCTGAATCTTATTGTTAAAGATGCAACATCTATCAGCACAGATGATCTTCTGCTTGCTTCTATTGATTTAAATTTAGATCTTGATCCCCAACTTCCTGTCATTAATGGCATGCCACACCGCCTGGTTTTAGCATTAAAACAACTGATCGATAATGCTATTGATGCAATTCAGGCAGCTAAATCCCAAGACCGTATTATTCAAATATCAACTTCTGCTGAAGAACACTGCATTAATTTAGCAGTGGAAGATTCAGGCCTGGGTGTGGAAGAAGCAATACAACTGAAAATTTTCCAACCATTTTTCAGTACTAAACCGAAATATCAGTCTGGGTGTCGCGGTATCGGACTTTCCATTGTTCAACAGGTATTAAATGAACATTCAGCCACTATTGGAATTACTCACAGTAATAAATTAAATGGTGCAAAAGTTCTTATTTCACTTCCAATGAACGAATGGTAAATGTTATGACAGTCGCTTACTCATCTATAGATTTAGAGCGTCAACTTCTTGCTGCCATGTACAACATTAGTTGCGTTCTTAACAGCAGTTTAGATTACTGCGAAACCACAGATAATGTGTTAAAAATTCTGCATGAAGAGTGTCAGCTCAAATGTGGAATGCTAACCATTTTAGATAAAACCCGAGATATTTTATTAGTAAAGTCTGTTCATTCACCTGTACCCAACGCCAATATTGAGCAAAAACAAATTCACTATAAAGTCGGTGAAGGTATTGTTGGTGAAGTATTACGTCAGGGCAGCTCGATGGTAATCCGCAATCTTGGACAAGATATGCGTTTTGCCGACAAACTCGCTTTGTACGATTATGATAAACCGTTTATTTGCGTACCTCTTAAAGATGCCAACACTAAAGTCATTGGTGCACTTTCAGCTCAGCCGCCAAACCTGGACGACAGCTCAATCACTCAATTGACCAAGTTTCTGAATATGATCGCCAATTTGATTGCGCAAAATATTCAGCTGGCACACCAAATTGAAACCAAACAGCAGCAGCTTGTGGATGAAAGAGACGGTTTACGTCGTAAAGTCCGTAATAACTACAGTTTCAAAAATCTGGTCGGCCATACAAAATCAATGCGCCAGATCTTTGATCAGATACGTTTGGTTTCCCGCTGGGATTCAACGGTTTTGGTTCGGGGAGAATCCGGTACGGGTAAAGAACTGGTTGCCAATGCAATCCATTACAATTCACCCCGTGCTGCAAACCCGTTTATAAAACTGAACTGTGCCGCATTACCCGACAACCTGTTAGAGTCTGAATTGTTTGGTCATGAAAAAGGCGCATTTACCGGCGCGGTCAAACAACGTAAAGGCCGTTTTGAAATGGCGAATAGTGGCACCATTTTCCTTGACGAAATCGGTGAAACCAGCCCGGCATTTCAGGCCAAACTTTTACGTGTTTTGCAGGAAAAAGAATTTGAGCGGGTTGGTGGTACATCCACAATTTCTGTAGATGTTCGAATAGTAGCCGCAACAAACCGAAATCTGGAAGAAGAAGTGGCTAACGGTAATTTCAGGGAAGACCTTTACTATCGTCTGAACGTTATGCCAATGCATTTACCTGCACTCAGAGAAAGGATCCAGGATATACCTGAGCTCACCGAATTTATGTTGCAAAAAATCGGTAAAGCGCAGCAACGAAAACTGACTATCACAGACAGTGCTATTCGTTCGATGATGAATTACACCTGGCCAGGTAACGTTCGTGAGTTGGAAAATACCCTCGAACGTGCCTCTGTTCTGTGTGAATCTGGTGAAATTGGTCCTGAGTTAATCATCTTTAATCAGGTTGATAATATGGTTATGGGAGGAGTTAATCCTAAGCCGGTGCAACAACCGCAACCGGTAACTGCACCGGTACAACCATCTGTTCCCGCTCCGGCACCATTAGGCGAATTGCCTAGTGTCAGCAAGGAAAAACAGTTTAATGATGAACGGGAAATGGTCATAGACGCTCTGGAACGTTCCGGTTGGGTTAAAGCCAAAGCTGCACGCCTGTTAAATATGACACCAAGACAAATTGCTTACCGTATTCAGATTATGAATATTGAAATGAAGCAAATCTAACAAATGCGCGCTGTCACAATTGTCACCTTCTGAACAATTGTTGATATGCGCGCATTACACTTCCCAAACAATATCAAACAAAACAAACAGTTAAGATTAGGTATAAGGTTTGCATTATATCTTTTAAGTATTTTGTTACATGGAACGTTATTGAGGTGTTTATGGAAGAAAACACACTAAATGAAGCATTGGAGCAAGACAATCCTGCCAAGGTTCATCATTTTTTCTCTAAAAAAGTGCAGGATAAAATTTCACAGCATCCTTGCTATTCAAAAGATGCCCACCAATATGCTCGTATGCATTTACCTGTTGCACCAGCCTGTAATATCCAGTGTAACTACTGTAACCGCAAATATGATTGTAGTAATGAATCCCGACCGGGTGTTGTTTCCCGCGTAGCATCTCCTGATGCGGCATTCAAACAGTTTACTGCAGTTAAAAAACGTGCTCCGAATCTGACGGTTGTCGGTATCGCCGGACCTGGTGATGCACTGGCAAACCCGGAAGCCACGTTCAGAACGCTTCGCGAAATCCGCAAAGCCGATCCTTCAGTTCAACTATGTATTTCAACTAATGGATTAATGCTTGAACCGTACGTCGATGAACTGGTAAAAGTAGGTGTCAATCATTTAACCATTACCATCAATTGTACTGATCCTGAAATTGGTGCAAAAATTTATCCTTGGGTTTATTTTGACAATAAACGATTACGAGGCATAGAAGCGGCTAAAACTCTGATCGGCCGTCAGTTTGCTGGACTTAAATCTGCAGCAGATGCAGGAATGCTGGTCAAAGTAAATACTGTTTTAATCCCTGGAATTAATGATCACCATATCCAGGAAGTATCAAAAGCAGTAAAAGCTCATGGTGCACTCCTTCATAACATCATGCCTCTGATTTCAGATCCTTCGCATGGTACTTATTTTGGTATGACTTACCAACGAGGACCAACACCGGAAGAAATTGAAAAAGCACGTCTGGACTCAGGTAACAACATGCCACAAATGACACATTGCCAACAATGTCGTGCTGATGCTGTAGGTACTTTGGGTGGATGTTCTGGTCATGATTCAGAAAGCAAAGATGCTGCTCCTGAGAAAAAACGCTTTAGAGTTGCTATCGCTAATAATACTGATTCAGACATGATCCAGGTTCATTTCGGACATGCGCAGTGGTTCGAAGTCTATGAATATTCTGAAAAAGAACAACGTTTCGAGTTTATGGAAAAACGTTCAATCGCTCAGTATTGTCAGGGATCAGATGAATGCAACGATTCTTTGGATGAAAAAGAACAAATTATCCGCTCAGTTGCTGACTGTAACATGGTCTTATGTGCCCGAATCGGGATTGCACCATGGAGACAATTAGAGAAACTGGGAGTCACGCCAAGTATCGATTATGCAATGCATTCTATTGATAAAGCATTACAGGTTATTGCCCAGACACAACCAGAATTAAAATTGACCGTTGCAGAAAAAGATCCATCATATAAAGGAGGCCAACATGAAATATGCCATAACTGATAAATGTGTTGGCTGTCACGCATGCATGCTGGCCTGTCCTAACCAGGCAGTTTATCAGGATACTGACGATGTTAATCAGTTTCACATCCACAGTAAACGCTGTACTGGATGTGCTGACCAGTTCGACACTCCGCAATGCGCTACTATTTGCCCTGTTGAAGAAGCGATCGTAGATAGTCACATGAAGCCAGTAAATCCGATTGGAAGCTTAACCGGAATTACGGCGGAAATTCGTCTTCAAATAGAGTCAGCTTCCACTAGTGAACAAAAGGCTCTTTAGCACAGGTTACGGAAAATAAATCCACCTTCATTGAGGCTGACCAGTATGTTTCTGGCCAGCCTCCTTTAATTTTCAGATGTCGGAGAAATTGCTTTGGATGTGGAAGTTGCTCCCATACCTGAGGTAGAAATACTGCGCGGTGCCCGGAGTCACTTAAAATTACCCCTACCCGATTATCATCCAGATAATCTTGTAACTCTTCTTCATATTTAAACTCCACTCTTTGCAATGGCGATAAAACAGAGACTTCCAACGTTAACTGCTTAGTCTGAGACTCTTGCAAAGGAGAAAATCGATGATCCTGGTAAGCAGCAGAACGGGCTTTACTGTACACATCTTCAATCAAAGGCATGTGAGGAACGATACTGCCTAAGCATCCCTGTAACTGATGGTTAACTTCCAGAGTAACGAAACAAGCTCCGGCCTGAGTCAACTCATCATCAAACTGGTCCAATGCCGGTGGCTGATTAACACCATTAAAATAATCAGTAATAGCCTGTCTGGCGATATTAACCAATAGCTTCATTTGTTCCGGACTATAGCTCTGTAATGACGTAACTGACATAACCGACAACCCTCGATTTATCTCCGGAAGTATCTCCGGAATTATTACGTTTCAGCTGATGAATACGAAAATGATATTTTTGTGCAAGTAATAACAAGGCATTGATTCCGGTGCATCCACAGGCTTCCTGTGAGATTACCGATGCGTTAAGACTTTCGATTTTAGTACAGGTATTAAGATCTATCTTATTTGCTTCTGCATAGGAATGAAAATGGCTGAGATCGCTACTGACCACAAGCAAGGTTTCGTCATCCCACAAAACATCAATTATCTCTGCCATTTCCTGTGCTGAAACGTCACAGGTCATTAAAGGTATCAATTCGAACGATGTATCCAGACATGCCTGTAAAAATGGTAACTGAACTTCTAAGCTGTGTTCCAGTCGGTGCAACTCATCAGAAAAGGTGACCAGAGGATTATTGTTTAGCTTTTTCATTTCACTCTGGCAAACGACAACATTTCCCAGAGGGGAATTAAACTGCTCGCACTGCGGTACCGCACATCCAGAAAAATAAACACGATGTGATGGCCCAACTAAAATCACTTTCTTAAATTTGTTTTTCTGTTCTTTGACTAAGTGGTAAGCCTGAGCAGCATTCTCACCGGAATAAATATATCCGGCATGAGGAACAATAATCGCTCTTATCGATTTGGTTTCTGGCAAAGCTTCTTCTTGCAACCAGTTTTCAATCTGTGCACGAAGCCGTACCGGATCATTTTCATAAAATTGACCTGCAACAGCAGGAAGACGGATATTCATAACGCTGTCTTTTTTGGTTTTCGCACTATGATTAAGTATAGAGCCTCCATACGATTAAGAGCTGTAATATGGAATCAATAAGCAAAAAACATAAGACCAAATACTGGCATCGTCTTGATGATGGCAGAGTTGTCTGTGATGTCTGCCCCCGCAAGTGTGCTCTCAGAGATGGCAAAAAAGGAGCATGTTTCATTCGTGAAGCTTCTGAGGGTGAAATTGTATTGACCAGCTACGGACGTGCCAGTGGTTTCGCCATTGATCCCATTGAAAAAAAACCATTAAACCATTTTTATCCCGGCAGCCGTGTCTATTCTTTTGGTACCGCTGGTTGTAATTTAGGATGCAAATTCTGTCAGAACTGGCATATCAGCAAATCTCGTGACATTTCCACTCTCAGTGTAGAAGCCAGCCCGGAAGAGGTTGCCAGAGCCGCATTGTCATACCAGTGTAAAAGTGTCGCTTTTACCTACAATGATCCTGTCATTTTTTTAGAATATGCAATTGATACAGCGATAGAATGCCATAAATTGGGGCTCAAAACGGTCGCTGTTAGTGCAGGATATATAAATGAACAGCCACGAGCAGACTTATTCGCTCATATGGATGCTACCAATATTGATTTAAAATCGTTCTCTGACAGCTTCTATCGAAAAATATGTGCAGGCAAATTAGGTCCGGTTTTAGACTCATTGTTATATATTAAACATGAAACAAATGTATGGCTTGAAATCACAACACTTCTTATACCTGGTCTGAATGATAGCCCAGAAGAAATAGAACGCATGTCCCGATGGATTGTCGATAACCTTGGAACAGACGTCCCTCTTCACTTTAGTGGCTTTCATCCTGATTTTAAGCTGAAAGATATTGGTAGCACTCCTCTGAACAGCTTGTTACTGGCACGCAGTATCGCATTAAATACAGGGATTAAATTTGTTTATACCGGTAATATTCTGAACGAGAATTCAGAAAGTACTTATTGCCCTAACTGCCATAATATCGTCGTACACAGACATCGTTATCAGCTATTAGACAAGTCTATAACGGCAAATGGCGAGTGTGCTAATTGTCATACATTAATTCCGGGAAGGTTCTAGAACAAAGTGGTTAAAGGCAGTCAACTGACTTACGGTTAATATTGTTCGTTAATCTTGGTATGCTTTTTGATACTGTTCATTGATTATTTGCATCAAGTGGCACAGATTTTATGGAAGAATTGAAACTCGACAACGGAACAAAGCCAATCCAACATTCAGCTGGTACGTTTTGGGTACCGATCATTCAATCCTATCTCGATGGCAAATCGACTCTGCCCCCTTATCTGGGACTGGATGAAAAAAGGTTTTCTCAACTTTGTTCTCATTTTCAGATTAGTATTCCCGGTAACTATCAACACAATACTGAAAAGCGTCAGATTATCTTGGAACTGGCTAACTTACGTTTGTCCGAACAACAGGACTTATCATCTCTGCTAAATAACTACTCACCATTAAATGATGCTTTTTCTGAAGAAATGTCTGTGGTTTTAAGTGCTGCCTGTATGGGATCACAGCATCTGTGGAAAGATTTAGGCATGCCGGAACGACCACTTCTGACGCAATTATTTGGTTATTTCTATCCGGAATTGAGAGCAATGAACAACCGAAATATGCGCTGGAAACGATTTTTGTACCGCCAGTTATGCTCTTCTGGTGGCGACTATGTATGCAGAGCGCCAAGCTGCGAAACATGCACTAGTTTTAATGAATGTTTCGCTGATGAAGATTAATCACATCTCTAGATCGGTATAAAAATCACGGAAAGGACATCGTTAGTATAATCACCCGTTGTTTTATACTCACGGTAGCCTTTTGAGGCCGAAACTCCAACTACATACGGAACTTCCTGATACACAATCATACGGGCCAGACTTTCACCATTTTCTACGCCCAGCATATCCTTTTCTTTAAGTGACAGAACCTCACCAATATTGATTGGTGACTGTTCTGTTGCAGAAATAACTCGCCCACTTCTTTCAACAAAAAGACCAAAACACCCGTCCATTACAGTTCCATGCTCTGTTTTTGGCAATGTATCGGTCAACATGTCACAAAATTGAGGTTCACTATCGAACACTATTCCGATGCCCCCTACTACATTATCCACCTGGGAATGGCTCAACGCAGTAACAGAAGCATTGTAGATATAGGTGTGTTTATCCTGATAGTAAGGTGTTTCAATAAAATCAGAGACAATATATTTCTGAGAATCTGAAATTTTCAGAACCTTTTCTGCACCACTTTCTTCAAGAACTTTCGTCCCAATCATCCACTTCTGACCAGGATCAGAAATTGCCACGATGGTTCCGTGATGATCATATAAATACAAATTGGTATAAACAGTATAAAGCTGATTAATATAAGTCAGTATCGCAGATAACTCGTTACCGGTTTCTTCTGTTATTTCCCCTTCAGCCAAATGTTCTCTAAAGGTTGTCGTTAACGCCCACCAGCGGCAATCATTCGCTCTTTCATAAAGGTTACGATCCATAATATCGACAGCAAGTTCAGCAATAAAGCGTACTCCGGTTAACCTGGAAGACAGAACGGTATCTCTTAACCTTTGGATAGAGTCACTAAATATTGCAGCGGTATTATCACCAATTTTTTTAATTTCTTCTAAGACCGGAACAAATTCTGAAGCCTGTGCCCGCGCAGCAGTAATAATCCCGTTCAAAACGATCAACTTCAGATCTTCATTCACATCCCGAGAATGAACATTAATATCTTTCAGTGAATCAGAGAAGAAAGAGGACGTTGATAACAGAGCTTCACCTGTATGTTGTTTTTCCAAAGTATTTGAGTATGGCGAAAATGAACTTTTTAGAGAAAACATTGAGCGCCCATACCAACCCAATCCATAAAATCCCTGATAACCTTTGGTTTTCACCGTTGTCGAAATATAATCAGTTCCACCAATATTAACTAATTCAGGTCGTAATGAAGGTTTATGGACATACGCATCCGGAAAAGATTTATTGTTACAGAAAAGAATTCTACCTTCAGAATTGGTCAGCATTAATACATTATTACTGTCAGCCACGTTAAGATTATTAAATATTCCCTCCATCTCATCCTGAATTTTAAAAAACAAACATAAAACGCCGATAACACGCGAGCCTGGAGCATTCGTTTCTGTAATCTTACATGAATAAACTAAAGTATTTTTTCTGTTGGGTTTTAAATCTGTAAATCGATAATTTTCAACATATTCCTGTTCAGTGTGAACTGTTTGATATATTAAAGGATCAGAACTACGTTCAATAGGGTCAGACATATCAAGTTGGACTTGTACGCGACCATCAACATCCATCACAATAATATCGTAATAAACAGAATATTTATTTTCATATTCTTCTAACCGAAGTCTTAATGCCTCCCGCTCCTCTTCTTGATTTACATCTTTTAATAAGAAGCTTCGGATATCTGGATCGGTTGCTAAGAAGCCAACATCTGCTGTTCGTTCAAATAGGTTTCTGATAAGAATATCAATGGCTACCTGAGCTCTGGAACTTGAATCCAGTACCAATTTTTTAACTTCTTCTACTAACAAGCTATCAATCAGACTTGTTTGTAATTCTGTTAACTTCTGCTTAGTCGAATTCATATCAGAAAAAATCATAGTATCGAGATCATGACTATTGATCTTCCCAATAAGCGCTATTTTGCTCCACCAATTATTTAATGAGTCCAGTTTCTTTTTATAATTGATCACCCAAGGCATAGCTGACATAAGCTGCTCTTGGTGCTGAGAAATAAGTAAATCCATATTCCACTCCAGAACAACATCATAGAGTAACGATCAGATCATTGGTGAAATAATTTACTTTTCTACCTGTTTTATATCTGATACCTAGCAACTAATCTGTTCGATCTAATTTTATTTATTGTTATAAAGAATTTCTTATATTTAAAAGTAGATTAAATTTGAGAACAAACAAATGTCAATTTAAGAAAATAATACTGGCGAGATAAAGATCATATAAACTCACTAATATTGTGCTACTTTTTAGCATCTAACCAATTTAAAGCAATAACAGCACTAATGTAGGGAGAATAATTGAGTATTTTGTTTTTATAAAAATTTGAATTTGTTATAACATAAAAATTTCTATGATAATTTATGTCCATTTTAGGGCGTTAGATGATTTTCAGATAATATTTTTAATATTATGACTTATATCAAATACAGCCCCATTATACCCATATATGTATTAATCCGTCATATTGGTCACTTCATACAGTTCAAGCGGTAATTCATCAGGATCGTTAAAAAACGTAAATTTTTGACCTGTATATTCATCAGTCCGTATTGGCTCAACAAAAATATCATTTGCCTGCAGATGTGCGACCACACTATCTATATTTTCAACGGAAAAAGCCAAATGGCGTAATCCTCTGGCCTCCGGATAACTGGGCCTTTCCGGACGGTTAGGGAATGAAAATAACTCTATCTGATTACCATTCGGCAACTTTAGATCCAGTTTATATGATTCACGTTCAGCCCTGTAGTTTTCTGCCACTACTTCCAGACCCAAAATCGAAGTATAGAAATGTTTTGATACTTCATAATCTGAACAGATAATCGCGACATGATGAATACTGTTTAACATTGCTTATTTCACTTCCCTTGATAGATAAATAGATAATTGGTTCTTATCATATACTGAAATGGGTCAGGATTCAGGATTCAGGATTCAGGATTCAGGATTCAGGATTCAGGATTCAGGATTCAGGATTCAGGATTCAGGAAAGTGAACGTATTTTTAAGTAACAAATCAATTCTTTTCTTGGTTTCACCGAATTAACCTGCGACAATCTCTGCGAAATTTTTTATTAAGACGATTCACCATGAAACTATTAGTTCGCAACCTAGCACGCACCACAGCAGAACACGAAATTCGTGCTTTATTTTCTGCTTACGGCTCTGTATCAACCTGTAATTTAGTCCTGGATCAAGAAACGGGATTATCCAAAGGGTTTGCTTTTGTAGAAATGCCAGATGAAGACGAAGCCAAAGCAGCTATTGTAGCTCTTAATCTGTCGAAAGTTGATAAAAACAAAATACGAGTAAAAAGAGCTCAAAACTAAGCTGTAATAATGCTAATTCAGATGCCTGGATTAACAGGCATCTGGAGTAAATCTAACCAGTGCTAAAGTCTTAGCGGTTAGACTGCTGAAGATATTGAGCACTTACCCATTGATACTGACCGTTAAACAAGATTTTCGCCCAACCATCAATAATATCAAATACCTGCACTTCTTGACCACCCCGGAATTTACCATGCACTTTCCCACTATGGCCAGGTTCGTTACGGATATTCAGGCTATTCGCTTTTACAACATACATACCTTTCGCCTGAGGTCCATTTTGTGAACTTTGATGTTTGTTATTATTTTGTTTTGACTGAGAATAATTCTGATGACCATTGTTTGAAGATTGTTTCTGTCCCATTGTTGACTGGGACTGAGACTGATGTTGTTGATTTTGCTGTTTCACATGCCCCATTGATTTGGACTGAGATTGTCCATTAGAAGGCATCTGCTGCTGACATGGTTGTCCCGGTTCACAATTATTTTTTGCCTGAACAGAAACACTACCGAATATACCTAACGCAGCCACTAACAGAATTTTTGTACGCACACTTTTCTCCTGAATATTTTCAATTTGGGTTTGTATTACCCATTGTTAATTATTGTTTTATCCTTATAAGAAGGAAGCGACCATATAGAAGTTATCACCTTCTGATATAAGATCCATCTGAACAGCCAGAATTTACAATGTCTTTACGTAAATACCGCCCCAACCACACATAAACGTTCAGGAAAAAATCAACACACAAAATATATAAATAATCTTAAAGTGTCCCTAACTGCTGCCGATACCTTTATTATGTATCGTCATATTCATTCGGAATCAGAATATTATTATGAACAAAACACTATTATCCCTTATGCTCGCTCTTCCTGTCTTTTCTGCTAGTGCTGACGTGCTTTTGGGCGCTGACGTCGAAGTAAATGCCTGGAATCAGGACTATACATCTAACGATAATAAAAGTGGAGACGATGTTACGTATACCATTGAAGCGTCATTAGAACACCCTATTCCATTGATTCCCAATGTTAAATATGCACAATCAGAAGCCAATGCTGACAGCTATAAATACACGAAACAAGATTTCACTCTGTATTATGAACTTTTAGATAATGATCTGGTTTCCGTTGATGTTGGTGCCGGGTTAACCTATTTATCAAAAGGTGAAATCAATAACCAATCATTCGAAGGCTATGTTCCACATCTGTATGCAGCTACTGAAATTGGCATCCCGGGAACACCGCTATTCATCTTTGGCAAAGGTTCTGGCGTTTCTTATTCCGACTATGACATGTTGGATGCCTCTGCAGGTATACAGTACGCAATTGGTATGGGACTTTTTGACTTAGAATTGCAGATAGGTTATCGAATTCAGACTTTCAACCTGAAAGGATTTGATGATCTTACTGTCGATGTCGACACCAAGACGGAAGGCTTTTATGGCGGTGTAAATATCGATTTTTAGTTTCAAACCGAATTATGAAAAATGGAGTCACTCAGTATAGAGAGACTCCATCTACATCTTTAAGGCTATCTACTTGCTTTATGTTTTAAAGCTATTAGTTGGTGGATGCTGTTAACCCAATTAAAATGTTTCTCTATATACATCTGCCAGCTCTTCAATTGACAGTGCAACATAGTTGTTGGCTAATAAGCGCTGTTGTTTTTCAGCAACACTATCTGCAAACTCAACAATTTCTTCTTCAAGCATGCCAAAAGTAGTTAACTTCTGCTTTTCCCAGATAAAGTTGAATAATTCATCCATTGCTGAATATACGTTTTTTTCTTCGATATCTAAAATTGACGCAACCAGTTGGTTAAATACTTTGATTTTACCTTCAGGTGCTTTTGCATTGTATTTTTTGAATACCGGTGTGAAAAATTCATAGTTACATTCGCCATGTGCGACATGATATTTAGCACCAAGAGGGTAAGCAAGCGCGTGAACTGCACCGACACCAGTGTTACCAAATGCAATTCCCGCATAGTTACTGCCAATCAGGAAGTCTTCTATGATTTCAGAATAATACGCTGTGCCTTTTTCTTTTAATGTCACAAATCCTTTTAGAATTAATTCAATCGCTTTTTCAGCAAACAGTTCTGTATATGGATTTGAATTAGGAGAAACAAAAGATTCTGAAGCATGCACCAATGCATCTAATGTGCTGAATGCAAACACCTTATAAGGCATATCTTGTAAAAGTTCTGGAATTAATACTGCGTGATCAGGTAAAAATTCAGGAATAGCCGTTCCCATTTTTGTACCTTTAGATTTGATCTCAGCTACTGATATTGCAGTAACTTCGCTACCTGTACCACAGGTAGTTGGTATCGCGACCAATTCTCTGGTTTTGTTGAACTCAATTTTATTTTCAAATACTTCAAGACAGTCATTCAAACCTTCAAGTACTAAAAACTTCGCGATATCCATCACAGCACCACCACCAATAGCGACAACGCGTTTGTAATCGTATTGAGCTGCTTCTTTGATTACGTTATCAATGATTTCATCAGATGGTTCACCCGTTCCATATTTTTTAGGTGAAATAAAAATGCTGTTTAAACCTAATACTTTGATAAATTTATTATAAATTGAATCATTTACAACTATGATGTCATTTTCATCTAGCTTAAATTCTGCTGAAAAATCAGAGAATTTGTCAAATTTATGAATTGTAGGTTGGATTTTAATTAGTTTCATAATTTCCCTTTACTTAAATAATTTTATTTTGCTAAAGGGAAATTTACAGCAAAGTCATCCTTCTCTATAAGATCCAATTTCCTTTATGATGAGATCCAGTTTGCTTAATCCACCAGGGTGACTTCTACCCGCTCCTTACCTTTGCCGATATTTTTTCTCTTCAGACGGATTTTGCCAACCTCAGAGGTCCGTTTCAGGTGAGTCCCTCCACAAGGAACTTGAGCAAAACCTTCTATTTTCCAGTATCTACGCCCCTGCGCTTTATCAGAAAAATCGCTTTCAATCGGGCAATCGGAATCAATAATATCCTGAACGCCTTGATGTATCTCAGGCAAAAGAGGACTGATACTTTCCGGCCACTCAAAATCAATACGACTTTTATCCTGAGAGATATGAGCTCCGATTTTACCCATTGATGCATTAAATTGAGTAAATGATTCAAGAACCAGTTCTGCAGCAAAATGAAGCCGCATCAAAGCAAAACGCCTTGGCCAGTCAATATTAGTAATCACTTCATCTCCGACATGAAAATCAGGAACTGATTCCAGTGTATATATGATGCTGTGCCCACTTTTTTCAGCTTTAATGACAGGTATCCCGCCAATAGTGCCTGAATCACTTTCCTGCCCACCAGATTCAGCATAAAAAATAGTATGAGAAAGCTCTATTTCATTACCATTGATACTGGTAACTTTTGATGTGAGTTCAGTCTGATATGGATCTTCCCAGAATACCTTTTCTGTCATCTTTGCATCCCTTGCAATTTATTCTCTAAATAACACTAAAACTCTGTTTACATTATACTGCTGTGTTACTTCTATCAATATAAGCTCTTGTGTTTAGCTCGTCGTTCCTGGCAGAGAGCAAGAATTTTATTTTTCTGATCGATAGAAGAATCTCTCCAGCCAACGATTTCATCCAAATGCCTGAAACACCCGACACAAATATCATTGTCATCCAAACAACAGTTACGAACACATGGAGATTGAGGCTCTTCACCGATTTTTTTAATACTCATTGGAAAGTTCCTTTTCGCTAATAACCATCAGACATTAACCTTCATATTCTTAAGTGTCCAGGGGAACACAATAACACTATTTCTCTGGTCTTTGCTTCCGCAACTGCAATTTGGCAATTCGCCGGCTTAAAACATAAATGCGATTCAATTGCTCAACCCACTCCATTTCATAACGAAATACACGTAATCGGTTCTCATCCTGTTCAACCAATCTTTCGGCCTGATGCGCGAGAATATCTTCCTGCAACGAATTGAGTTCTCTTTTGGCTCGCAGAACTTGCTCGGCAAGCGCTTCATCGCCACGTCGAATTGAGTTAACACAATCCAGCATAGCCTGATTCACCCGCCCTTTGACATCATCTAAAATCCGGTGCATCAGAGGGCTGACCCACAAACCTTTATTCAGAGCTTTAAACGTTAACGGTACCAACGACTGAGCAACTAAATCCGCAATATTCTCCAGTTGCTCTGTCGTACTGATTAATTTTATCTGGCGATAACTTTGCTCATCAGATAACGGATGTTTTCTTAGCCGTCCCAGATAAAGCAAAATAGCAGCATGCAACTTGTCGATTTCATCTTCTATTTGTGTGATCTGATTTAATTGTGTGCGAATCTGCTCTTTTTCTACCCCGGTTAATTGTCTGAAGGAAAAAGAAGGTAACATATTGATCATATTACAGACCCGACGGCCAACCCGTCCTATTTCCAACCCAGCCTGTTCTAATGCAAGATCTGGCGTATGTAAAAATTCATCACCTAAGTATTTAGGTTGAATACTCAGGGCCTTTTTCTGAGTCGTTGACTTAGGCTGATATGGCAGAAGCTTTTTGGCAAGAAAAATAAATATGCCGGATACCGGAAGCATAATGACGGTATTTGCAACATTGAACAGGGTATTCGCATTCGCTATCTGTCTGGGAAGCTCTGCGGATAAACGTTCCATACCGGAAAATTGAGCATATACGGGGGAGATACTAATACTCATTTGTTCAAGAACACTAATAAACGGAACCCAGATAAGAACCCCGGCTATGTTAAACAGTATATGAATAGCTGCAGCCTGCATTGCTTCCCGGGGCTTTCCGATTGCAGCAAGAAACGCAGTAACACACGTTCCAATGTTCGCCCCCATAGCTAATGCAACACCAGCCTCCAGAGTAATAACGCCTTGTCCGGCTAACACAATAATAATACTGGTTGTTGCAGAAGAAGATTGAATTAAAGCAGTAAAAACAGCTCCAGCCAGAATTGCGATATACACATTGTCAGTACGAGAAATAATATTGATAAAAACGGGTTCTGTCCGTAAGGGTGCCATGGCATCCCCCATTAAATTCATCCCCAAAAAAATCAAGCCTAAACCAAATAATATATCACCGTAATACCGGTAAGATTCTCGCTTAGCATTAAACTGGATCAGAAAACCAGTTGCTACCATAGCAAGTGCCGCATGTGTCACTTTAAAAGCAACAATCTGAGCTGTAATAGTAGTGCCAATGTTAGCCCCCATAATGACACCAACGGCCTGAGAAAGAGACATAAAACCAGCAGAGATAAAACCGATCAGTAATACGGTCGTTACTGATGATGACTGAATAACCGCAGTTACACCAAGACCAGTCAGGACACCTGTCATTCGGTTAGTCGTCAGGTTGGCGAGAATGGTTTTTAATCGATCTCCGGCGACATTCTTGAGTGCATGGGACATTTTATCCATGCCATAGAGAAAAATAGCCAACCCACCAAGTAACTCGCTAATCATCATCACATAATGCATAAGCGATACCCTTCTCTGTTAACAGCTTATTTAAGCATAGACAGAGAATGATAAGCGGGTAATAACAGAAATCACAATAGATAGGAAAGGAATACATAGAGCAACAATTGCCCTATGTATTGATAATTGGTTAGGTAAAACGACTTAGTTATAGGTAGTACGCTTCAACTTCGCCTTTTAGTTTAACAAGCATTGGATTACCGTAACGGTCTTTTGCTTTTGGTGAAGCGATTTTCACCCAGCCTTCACTAATGCAATATTCTTCAACGTCAGTACGTTCTTTACCATTAAGACGAATACCGATTTGGTGTTCAAAACACTCGGCTACATAGTGTGGACTGCGAGAGTTGCCAGATAGATGGTCTGGCAAAGTTGGTTTTGAGTTATTGTCGCTCATGATCATAACCTGAAATAAAAGTAAGTGCGCCATTCTAGACAATACACGACCATGTCACAAGATGGTCATCACCGCCATATTACCTTTTTGAAGATTTGTTCTCGTTTTCTGCGAGTAATTCTGCAAGCTTTAAATATGTCATTCTTCCGAACATTCCATCGATTAATTCCAGATGATAACTCGCTTGAAACTTATATAATGAGGAAACCA
Source organism: uncultured Vibrio sp. (assembly GCA_963676525.2). Taxonomy (GTDB): domain Bacteria; phylum Pseudomonadota; class Gammaproteobacteria; order Enterobacterales; family Vibrionaceae; genus Vibrio. The sequence goes on along the minus strand of CAXXNB010000009.1, from coordinate 948,601 downwards.
ATTCTTTGGTAAATTCATCGTCGATCTTGCCATTAAAATATCCCAATTTATGAAGTTGTTGTTTGAGTTGCGTAACTGTAACAAGGTATTCATAGAGGTTTTTCAAAGAAATCTGTTTCTGTACTTTTAATCGTTCTGGCTCAGGTAAAGATTCCAAATATGTGTTAAACGCATGCCAATTCTCATTACGCTGTTCTTTTATCTCTTTAGACAGGTTGATTTCGGATACCTTCACTGTCTCCAATACTTTGAAGAATTCATCATTTAATTTATGAATTTTTTGCTCTATCTTCTTAATTTCTTCTTTAAACTGAATTTCAAAATCCTTTATTTTGAACTGTTTTATGTTAGGAATAAAAGCTGTAGCAATTGATGTAAAGAACCAATAAATTGCTTGCTGTTGAATAGCAGAATCGGTAGCACGGAAAAAAGAATAAAGGAAGATGAGAAATGCAATAACCGAAAAACAATAACTCACAAATCTAACCATAATCACTCTCCAATCTAACACAACCAAACCTTCTTACGAGTTAGTGCTGATTTTTCATATAGTGGTGAATTCTTACTATAATATTATGTTAGTAGTTAAATACTAACTTTGGGAAAATGGTTATGTACGGATTTACAACTAAGTTTATTGGAACCTATGAAGAGGCGATTACCCGCGTTACTGAAGAACTGGCAAAAGAAGGGTTTGGTATTCTGACAGAGATAGATGTCAAAGCGACACTTAAGAAAAAGTTAAATGTAGATAAACGCCCTTACATAATTCTGGGTGCTTGCAACCCGGTATTAGCCAACAAAGCTATAAGTGCTGAACCGGATATCGGATTGCTGCTCCCATGTAATGTGGTAGTCAGAGAGGAAGAAGATAACTCAATAACCATAGCCTTTATGGACCCACAGATAGTGCTTGACCTTGTTCAGCAGCCGAACATCCATGAACTTGCCTCTGAAGTAAAAGCTAAACTGGAGCGTGTCAGAGACGGGATTAACGCATAGATGTTGAATGGCCCAAATCCTTGGGCCATGTATAACATGATAATTTTAACTGCATAAAGCTGATTCTTTTGAGCGAACCTTATTCTGAGCAATCAACTGGTTGATCCACTGTTTCTGTAGATAATTCTTGGCTCTGGTTTTATGTTTTTCCTGCAGAAATGGCCAGACTTCTTCAAAAGTAGCCACTTTAGCTTCTTTTCTCTGAATATACTGAACAATATGAAATCCGATTTCTGTCTCGATTGGTTTACTCACTTCCTGAGGTGCTAAGCCATATAATGCATCCGTTATCTCCGGATATAACTTACCTTCTTCACACCACCCCAGATAGCCATTGTTCATTGCGCTTGGACATTCGGAATATCGCATAGCAAGCTTTTCAAAAGACTTTGACTTGATCTGACTATACGCCTCATTAATTCTTTCTAATGAATTTTCGCGGGTATTTTCTTCATATTCATCATTAATCGTGATCAGAATCTGACTCATTTCCCAGGTAGTTGCACGGGAAAATTCTAACTTGTGTTCTTCGTAATAAAGCTTCGCTTTTTCAATATCTAAAGGAGGAACACCAGAGGAAACTTCATCCAAAATACGATCGCACATTAGCTGGTCACGAATAGACTGACGAAGCCCATCAACAGTGATGTTCTGGGCCGCTAATGCATTTTTAAATTCAATTTTTGAAGGATAATTATCAACACATTCTTTAAATGCTTTTTCTAATTCTTGAGAACGAACCGGAGTTATTCTTTCAGCTTCACTTGAAGTAAGTATAAAGTCCTGAATCATAGACATATTCTGAACTTTCTCTTCAACATCCGCTCTTTGAATTGCAGAAAGGTATTCAGGGTTAAGCTGATAAGTTGCAGTCGAAACCTTTGCCATTAAGTAGCGTTTTTTCTGATCGTCCATGATTAAACTCCTTTATTTCTATATTTCCAATACTACAGCTCTGCAAATACACTTGAATCTAATTTAAACTGCAAAGAGCATAATTCCACTTCGTATTGTAATGAACCGCTTTCCAGATCTCTGTAGGAACGTTGAATCTCAACAACTTCCCCTTTTTTAGCAATAATTTCACCATCCATCGCCAGAGTTCTGGTCAGTTTGGCTTTGTCCAACGAATTGAACAACAGGGGAATCCAGGGAACATCTGAAGGGATTAACTCTGTATCTCGAATACCCACAACACGGTTAACTTCAGGAAAGAACACCTGATAAATAATTTGTGTCTGAAGAAAATAGCCATAAGTTCTGACAACACCAATACTTCCGGCTTCGACTAATAATTCGCCTTTATCCATTTCAGAAAAACTACCATCATTCCTGACATTACGAATCAGACGAACTTCTGTACCCGCTTCAAACCTGATTCCATTTATATCTGTACTTTCCATGTACAACTCCTTTAATCAGAACATTCAGTACAACCGTGGCATCCACCACCTTCAAAAGCCAACTCTCTGCCCAGAGTTATCTGTTTATATGCAGTACATAGTGCCTGCTTATATTCTTCATAACTTGGAAGTGCCGAATGATTCGGAAGTAACTTTTGATACATGCGCAGGATCTGTATTCTCTTGGTTTTAACAAGTTCGGCATCGAATTTGATGTTAAAATAATCCAGAAACTCTTCTGCTGTTGATAGTTCTTCAAGATCATCCATAAAATTATCAGGTAAGGTTACATCCATTTAGCCACCTACTACATCTTGTTGGTCTACAAACGACATTAAATCATCATTGCTCGGAACCCGCTTACAGGTCTCAGACCAATCTCTTAATGTCTCTCTGATATGTTCACATTGCGAACGAGTCAGAACAATTCCCAGTTTCTGGTAAACAGCATTTATTGCATGTAATCCAGAATGTTTACCCAGAACAAAACTATGTTCCCTTCCAATCAGAGAAGGAGAAAAGCTCTGATAGTTATTGATATCTTTCAGTAATCCGTCGATATGAATACCTGACTCATGAGTAAATGCGTAATCACCAACAATTGCTTTCTGCGGAGAAAGAGGTCTTCCGGAAACAATGTTCAGATAATGACAAAGTGCCGGTATCTTAGCCAGATCAACATTCGTTTCCGATTTTTTCAACACGTTCAAAGCAACAGCAACTTCTTCCAGAGCTGCATTGCCTGCCCTTTCACCTAAGCCTGTCACAGTTGTGTTTACACTATAAGCACCAGCATCGATTGCAGCCAGAGTATTTGCCGTTGCTAACCCCAGATCATTATGAGCATGCATTTCAATCTGAAGGTCGCTTTGTAATTTTAAATCCACTACTTTTAGATATGTAGATATTGGATCTAGGATACCAAGTGTATCTGCAAAGCGAACCCGTTTTGCTCCTGCTAACTGAGCAACATCGACAATACGATATAATAAGTCAGAATCGGCTCTGGAAGCATCTTCCATTCCCAGACATACCGAAAATCCCTGATCGACAGCTCGTTTTATATTCTCTTCACAACGTTCAATTAATTGTTTAAGAGAAATATTTAACTTACTTTTAATCTGCTGACTGGATACCGGAATTGAAAGGTCTAACCAATCAAGCCCTAAGCCAGTGGCTAACTGAATGTCACCTTTAGTCATTCGACACCAAGCCATGGTATTTGCATAACTTAACGAGCTGGTTATTGCTTTAATTGTAGCGCGTTCCCGCTCTCCCATCGCTGGTATTCCAACTTCTAATTCAGGAACACCAGCAGATTCGAGCATTAAAGCTATATGCACTTTCTCATCCTGAGAAAAGCCAACGCCGGGACTCTGTTCACCATCACGCAGGGTCGTATCGTTTAATACGACCGTTGGTAAAGCACCTGTAACATAAGCCATACGCATTCCTCCTACGCATAACTTGGCGTAAATACCTCTGCAGAACCCTGATTTTTCTCGTTATCCCAATACGGAGATAATTTTCTTAAGCGAGAAACAATCTCTGGCAATGTATCAAGTACATGGTCAATATCATCATCTGTCGTAAATCTTGACAGTGAAAAACGCAATGTGCCATGTGCTGCCGTAAATGGTATTTTCATTGCTTTCATCACATGCGACGGTTCTAGTGAACCCGAAGTACATGCGGAGCCTGATGAAGCGGCAATACCAGCCTGGTTTAGCAATAATAACAATGCTTCACCTTCAACGTATTCCACGGCGATATTGGTTGTATTTGGTACTCGATCAGCAGGGTTACCCGTAATAAATGAGTTAGGTATGCGGGCAAGTAATCCCATTTCTAATCGGTCACGCAACAGTTTAATGCGATGAACTTCATCATCCAGTGCATAACATGCTAGTTCAGCTGCTTTACCAAATCCTATGATAGAAGCCGCATTCTCTGTACCAGCTCTGCGCCCACGTTCCTGATGACCACCTCTGAGTAATGGACGGAATCGGGTACCGCGACGAACATATAATGCACCAACACCTTTAGGTGCATGGAATTTATGTCCGGAAATCGACAACATATCAACATCCGTTGTTTTAATGTCAAACATATACTTACCAGCAACCTGCACGGCATCAACATGGAATTGTGCACCAACTTGTTTTGCTAATCTGGCTAGTTGTTCGATTGGAAAAATCGTACCTGTTTCATTATTCGCCCACATCATCGAAACAATTGCGGTATTCTCATTCAGAGCCGCTTTATATTCATCAATATTTAAACGACCTTTACTATCTACACCAATCAGGTGGATTTTATATCCTTTACGTTCCAGATGCTGACACAATTGTAATGTAGCCGGATGCTCCACCTGAGATGTAATAATCTCTTTCTTCTGTGGAAAAGCTTCAACAGCAGATAAAATAGCTGTCGTTGTCGCTTCTGTTGCACACGATGTAAAAATTACTTCACTGGAATGCTCTGCACCAATCAGCATCTGCACTTGTTCACGGGCAATTTCCATTGCCTGACCAACTCTGGCACCCAGCTTATGAATAGATGACGGGTTACCATAAAATTCATCAAGAAACGGTAACATCGTCTCTAACACACGAGGATCAATACGTGTAGTTGCATTATTATCCAGATACACCATAGGATCTGCAGTTTTGATATTAGGCATCATAAGTTGCCTCCTTTTTACTTTCCACAGGTGTTTCCTGAACAGGGAAAACAGTAATTGCTTCTCCCAGTGCCTTAGAAATCTGATGTTCTACATTGGCAAGTGTTAGTCCTGCAAGACCGCAACCAGTACAAGTACCAGTAAGAGAAATAAATACAATATTGTCTTCGATATCAACTAACTTAATATCTCCACCATCTGCAACAACCCCTGGGCGCACTTCGTCGATCACTTTTTCTACAATTGCCCAAACACCATCATCAACTTTCGAGTCTACTACTGCTGTAGTTTCAATTGTTGTAGTTTCAATAATATTCTCAGCAACAATTTTCGGTTGTGCTGTTTTAACAGACTCACAAGCACCAGATTCTGCCGCAATTTCTGCCAGACAATCTTCAAGTACCCATTCAATTTTTTCATGACATGAAGTACATGCGCCACCAGCTTTAGTGTAGTTGATTACTTCTTCCAGAGTTGTCAGGTTATTTGCTCTGACCACACGTTTAATCATCAGATCATCAACAGCAAAACACTTACAAATCAGCTCACCTTCTTCGTGATCATCTTCAACAGTTTCTCCACGATAATCCGCAACTGCCGCATGTAACGCTTCCATACCCATCACAGAACAGTGCATTTTTTCAGGTGGTAACCCATCTAAGAAATCAGCAATATCCTTGTTAGTCACAGCCAAAGCATCATCAATGGTCTTTCCGATAATCATTTCTGTTAATGCAGAAGAAGATGCAATTGCACTACCACATCCGAATGTTTGAAAACCGGCATCTTCTATAATTTCGGAGTCAGGATTAATCTTTAGCGTAAGACTTAATGCATCGCCGCAACTAATTGAGCCCACATCACCTTTTCCGTTAGCATCTGCTACCATTTTGGCATTTTTAGGGTTAAAAAAATGTTCTTTGACTTTCTCTGAATAATCCCACATAAGTGCTCCTTACCATGTGCTGACCGACGCTTATGAATCGAATCCTTCCGTGTCGGTTTTTCTGGATCGTCAACCGAATGAATCTCTCGGCAAATAACCATGTTATAACGTTGTTAAGTTACGTTGCAATTGTTAAGCCAAGTACGAAGTGTGACATAAGTCATTGATTTAGGGGATTGTGAAAGTTTTGTTCGTTATTTACCTACAATAAAACATGACAATTTGTCAGGTTTTTTGTCGGGTTTACTACATGACAATTTGTCGGATATCTGACGAAATCAAAAAAGGATGGCATTGCACCATCCCTAAATTAAGAATTATATCATGCAGTTGCAGGGCTGAAAGATTGACAGTCTTTAGGACATACTTTATTGCACGCCATACAACCGATACAGTCACTTTCATTTTCGATAGTCATAACCATCATGACTTCATCATCATCATAATCGTCATCATCATCGTCATCGTCCATTGCTTTCTCTACAAGATTAAACACGTCTCTTGAACATACCTTGTAGCATCTTCCACAACCGATACAATCTTCTTGGTTAATTTCTTGTATGAATTGTGGTTCCCACTCTTCGCCGCCACGGGTCAGGCCTTTGATGTTACTCATAACATTGCTTCCCTTCAGTAGTTTAGGTTATTTATAATCTTCAGTTGTACCAATCAAAGTTAATAACTACGATTGGTACAATTATCACCAGTCTTCATCCATCAGTTGAGAAAGTCTTTCCGCTTTCTTCACATCTGGCTCTTCTGTTTTTTCTTTCTGTTTTATTGCTCTTGCTAACCATCCTGTTGGCTCACTATTCAGCTCTTCCTGAACATCTACCAACAGGTGATGAATTTCACTGCCTTCAACCACTTTTACCGGGTGAATATTTTTTTCAAGCAGTTGACGAATTGCAGAAGCACCGCATGCATTACAAAATACTGCATCACATCCATCCAGGTCAGCAACCCGGGTTGGTAATTTATCGTGAGTTTTTGCTGGTAATTCGGCGTACTCAATCGCTTCTAACAAATGCCACTCTTGGCCGTTTACGCCATACACCAACATTGTCTTACTGCTACCAAAATGCTGATCTACTGATTTTCGATCAAAGGTAGCAAACGCGACTTTAAGAACAAATAAATCTTCATCAGGAGAAGGTTCTACATGCAGTTTACGTTCACTGATTTTCATGCAGCCCCCTTATTTTGTACAACTTCATCCGCTTCAAAACGATACTGACTGACATGAGGAGCAACTTCATCGACATGGCTTCGTAGCAAATGATTAGCCATAGTAAATAGCCGCTCACGACATCCTTCATAACCTATTTGTTTAAAGTCCATATTGCCAAACTGATCATGACAAGGGTAACCGGCACGTAATACCGGATAGTCGGGTTCAAAAATATGTGCAGCATGAGTATTACTAATTAATAATTTAGCGCCTGAATCTTTCATATCGATAGTTGAAAGATCACCAATTTCAACACTTAATGCAGGAAGCGTTTCCAGTACCGCAGCATCAATCGTAGTAACAAGCTGAGGAACGGTACTCCCCATACTATCAAGTAACTGACAATACCCCGAGGCCAGATCGGGCTCCAGAGCAATACAGAATCTTTCATTGGATAATAGAAAGTGGGTATCAACCATCGCATCCTGAAGACGTTCTCTGGAACGAGTAATCCATGCAGGAACAGGCTTACCACTTAGTTTCGCTAATCCCATAATCAGCGTATCTGTTTGTTCCATAGTCATTCCCATACCAATATTCAGATAAGGAATATTGAAACGGGTATTCAGCCATTTTGCCGTTGGCTCAAGAGACGGACCAACAACAATGGTCAGATCGCTTTCAGACATCATTTCAACTTCAAGAACTGATGTCCCCCCCATACTGGTTGCTGAATAATCATTTTTATCCAGATGTCCGTCTAATGACAATGATAGGTCCGGGACAAAAATCGCATCGAGATCAAAGGCTTCTATATAACGACGCAGTGTCTCGATGTCTGCTGTGGTACAGCCGACAGAGCATAAAACATTAACCAGTTTTCTTTGCTTTTCACGACCAGTTGGTTCTGCAATTAACTGACGAACAATGCTATCGACGGTACGAACATAACCAGTCTGCATTGAACCGATAAAATCAGGTGTATGGGTACAAACAATTTTTGTTGAAGCAAACTGAGGGTTCTTTAATTTAAAATCAGCAATGACACGATATATATCAGTACCCTGCATTTCTGTTAAACCAGAGGTAAATACAGAAATCATTTCCGGGGACTGCTTTTCACATAACAGTTTTAATGCATCAGCCAGGTTTTCATCACCACCCATCACTGCTGATACATGATCAATCGCTGTATTTTGAATCGGAATTGCTTCACGCAAATGCTGAATCAATAAAATTTTAATAAAGGCACCACAACCCTGAGCACCATGTATCAAAGGAACCGTTCCTTTAAACCCCATACTCGCCATTGTTGCTCCAGCAGCAGGACTGGTCTTTAATGGTTGTGTCACTAACGGCTTGTTTTGTTTATGAACTGTTACCATTTTATACTCTCCCTATCCTGTTATTTTGCATTTGACGCAGCAACATCAACTGACAATTCATCATGAGCATCAATTTCCCATGGCGCATCGCTTCTTATTGATCCCCAGATAGGGCTATTTATGGTTCTGCACAACTCTTCAGCAAAGACGATCATTCCCTGGTAACCAGCATAAGGGTGATGACGCTCCTGGTTTACATCCAGAAATGGAATTTTTGCTTTCACTGCGGTGTACATATTGCGGCCACCAGCAATAAAAATATCAGCATTGTGTTTGTAATAGGTATCGAGAAGCAATCGAGCACCACCTTCATCAAGCATGATGGCATCTTCACCCATAATCTCTTTAATCCGGTTTTTATCTGACTGGGTTGATTTCTTAGTACCCGTTGCAACAACATCGATACCCAACTCAGCCAATGCTGTGATAATTGACCAGGACTTAACACCACCTGAATAGAGAAGGGCTTTTTTACCTTCAAGCTGTTTACGATATGGTTCCAGTAACTTACGTGTTTTCGCTTCTTCACGAACAATAAGTGCTTCGGTTTCTTCAATTAATTTAGGATCACCGATAATTTCTGCAAACGATCTCAGGGCATTGGATGTATCTTCAATGCCATAGAAGCTACCCTCAAACCAGGGAACATCCCATTTTTCTTTTAATGTTCTCGCAACATTAACCTGAGCCCTGGAACATACCACCATTGCGGCATCAGCACGGTGCATTGTCTGAATCTGATGGAACTGAGTATCACCAGCCAAACAACACAGAACACGCATACCTAGTTCTTCAAACAGTGGCGACACATGCCAGAACTCCCCACATATATTGTATTCACCAATAAACACAATATCGTGAACCAAGCGGCTTGGATCATGGGCCATTTTGGGTTTTGCAGGTGGCTCACCAGTACCGACAACTTTTTCAACCATAACGCTTCCTGCAATACGGTTACCTAAGTTTTTATTTCCATAAAAACCTGCTGCATCAACGGCAATAACGGGTATACCCCATTTTTCCTGAGCGATAGAGCAGATTGCTTCAATATCGTTGCCTTCCAATGCAGGAACACAGGTCATATAAACAAAGACTGCTGGTGGCTGATGCTCTTGAATAACTTGTTTTATCGCATGTAATAAGCGCTTCTCTGCGCGCCCCATAATGACATCCTGTTCGTTCAGATCGGTAGTAAAACCATAACGAAACAGGTTTGAACCCAATGCTCTTGTTCCCCGGTTATTCCAGGTATTACCGGCACACCCTATTGGGCCATGAACGATATGAGCTACATCAGCTATAGGCAGCAAGCTTATCTGTGCGCCATCGAAAGTACATCCACCTGCCGTTGCTCCGGGAGTCGCACGACTACAACCGCTTTTACTTCCTTTGTTATGCTCGCATGCAGGTTCATCTTGTAATAATTTGATATCAGATCGTTTCATAGCGCCTCCAGCACTTCCTTTTCAGCAGTTCCTTTCTGCATAAAATAGTGATTTGCAAAGATTGAACCAAATATAACTCATTGAAAAATAATAGATTGAATTGAATTAATTGCAAATGCCAACAACATTTTGTCATAAACACGACAAAAAAGCGGACAAAGATGAAACATTGGATAGAAAATAGGACAAAAAGGGACAAACAAAGAAAGGAATAATTAAAACAAAGAAAAAACAGAAAAAAGGCGCTTCACTCCTCGTGAAGCGCAATAACAAGACCCGAGCAACTTTCTACATACTGAGTCAGTGAACTACAGCCACTAACACTGTGCGCAGAAAGAAAAAGGTCAAAAAATGAAAAGGAACGGAATGGTTCATGAAATCCTAGATCATCTTCAGAGCACAATGTAAATATGATATTTGGATACTGTTCTTTTAAGGGTTTAATATCTGAGTCTGACTGACATTGATTCGCCTCAAGCCAGGCACCAATCTCATCTATTTGCTCTTCTTTAACGCCACCTAATTGACTAAAATCCCGCATATCAATACTCCATTGCTGCCATGTCTTTCTTCATTGGCTCTATTCCCATGAATTTTCTGATCCACGGTGGTGCGTTATAGTTAAGCACAGTAGACAATTCAGTAAGAGCCTGCTCTGCAGACATTGGTGTTGTTTTCTTAATCGGATGTACACCTGCTCTGGTTACTCTGGCAGCAGCAGGACCGCCAATAGAAAGCGTGAATAAAATCTGACAATCACGTATCAAATTGACCATATAAATAGCACGGTCTTCACCTTTTAGATCCGATTTAACTTCACGTACATCAATCAGCTGAAACGTTTCCTGACTGACTTCATAAATTAGTACTCTCAAACAAGACCCGTAATGACCATTAATCATTTCGCCTTGATTCGAAGTAATAGCCACTTTCAATTTTGGACCTGTAAGTGGTGGTAACGATGATACAACCGGAGCATCAACATCACTCATTTCCGGATTGGTTAGAGCAGCCAACGCATTAGACACATCTTTCCTGGTTGGTCCTTCACCAAGAGAGCTCACCATGACTCTAAATGCCTTGGGAGAAATGCCTACGAGTTTTGCTTCCGACAGTGGTTCACCTAGATGTTGAATTAACAATCCTAGTAATGAACTCAGTTCAATATTAGGTAACATACGGCTCGCAATAGATATACGTAACGCCGCTTCCTGTGAAATTTGAGATGATTGCATCACATTACCTCCTTCCATGAGATAGAGTCTAGCTAATTCGTTTAGCTACGCCGCTTGTAACCGTTTCGCTCTGACCGTTATGGGTAACTTGGGTTTTGCATTCATTGGTTCAATATAATAAATAGCACCACTTGCTAAGTGAACTTCACCACCCCATTTGTCATCTTGATCAAATTCAAAAGACGTAATACACGTTTCTAAATCTTTTTTCGGCAAATAAAGAACGAATTCGCCCACTTCGTTATACTGAATCATTACGTTAGCCATAACATATCCCTCTGCTCTAGGCTGAAAAAAGCTGGCAGCAACCTGCTACCAGCCTGTTCACTTTATTAGCGTACTGCATCAAAACCAAGGTCAGTTTTGCCCAATGCGCTTGTGTCGTTATCCACTTTCTCCAATACTGCGTTAACCAAAGTAGTTAACATAGTCATTGCACCTTCGTAGCCAAATGTAGACTGACGATGTAGGTGGTGACGGTCGAAGATAGGGAAACCGATACGTACTAGTGGTACTTCAAACTCTGGACCTTTCGCTTTAGTATCACGTTGGATAAATTTACCATAAGTGTTACCAATCAATAGATCAGGTTTGTCAGTAAACATCAGTGAACGTAGGTGCCACAAATCTTGTTTGAAGTAAACTTCTGCGCTTGCACCGTAAGGTGTTTCAGCAAGTTGCTTCTCGATTTGTTTTTTCCACTTCTTAGAACCGTTAGTACAAAGAACATGTTTAATTTCACAACCAAGCTCGGTCAGGAACTTACACATACCCAGTAGGTAATCAGGATCACCGTATAGTGATACTGTTACGCCGTGAAGCCAAGTGTGAGAATCTTGCATCATGTCAACAAGACGACCACGTTCTTTTGCTAGCGACGCAGGAATAGGTTTTCCGGTTACTTCAGAAACTTTCATTAAGAATTCATCAGTCCACTCAAGACCCATAGGGATAGTGGTTGCTGGAACTTCTTGTTTCCAAACACCTTCAACGTATTTCTTAGTTTTTACAAGTTGATTTGGCTGAAGTAAGAAAGTTGTTTTAGCATTCGGTGCATCTTTCATTTCTTCGATTGTGGTACCACCTGCATACATACGGTATTCACCGTCAGCAGGAGTATCCAGTACTTCAGATGGATCACATAAGAAAGAGTAATCTACGCCCATTTCTTCTAGCATGCGACGAATCACACGGTAGTTACCAAGATACGTTTCAAATCCAGGAACGATATTGATTTTTCCGTTGCTGCCAACTTCTTTACCTTCCATATTGGTAAAGGCTTTAGCCATACCTTCAAACATATTGTCCCAACCAGTTACATGGCTACCAACAAATGAAGGTGTATGTGCAAATGGAACAGGTAATTCAGCAGGAATATGTTCTGCTTTCTTTGCATTACCGATAAATGCACTTAAGTCATCACCGATTACTTCAGCCATACAAGTAGTAGACATTGCAATTACTTCTGGTTTGTATAGCGCATAAGCGTTTTCTAAACCTTCAAATAGGTTGCCCTGACCACCAAATACTGCTGAGTCTTCAGTCATTGAGTCAGAAACACAAGCAACTGGCTCTTTAAAGTGACGGTTAAAGTATGAACGGAAGTATGCTACACAGCCTTGAGAACCATGCACATATGGCAGTGTTTTCTCAAAACCTAGAGCACATAGTACCGCACCTAGAGGCTGACATGCTTTTGCTGGGTCAATCGTAATGTGTTTACGAGCAAAGTTAATGTCTTGGTATTCTTTCGTTGTTGTCCATTCAAAGGTTTCAGCAACCTTCTTAGCATCAACGCTTTGTTCAAAAGACGAGCGTTTATTAGCAAACATCTCTTGATATTCTGGTTGTTGAAATAATTCATAACCAGTTTTGATATCTTCAACTTTTTGAGTCATGAGTATTCTCCTACCGTGCCACTAATCTGTGAACTCCGGCTCGGGTTACATTAATTGGAAATCCTTTCCAACTCACATTAAGCAGTTTTTGCTAGTTCTTCGTCAGAAGATTCTGCTAACCACGGTGCTTTCATGCTGCTCCAGCATGGGTTGTTGATAGTCAAATCCATGTCACGAGCGAAGATAGCAAAGCCATCAACACCATGGTAAGGACCTGAGTAATCCCAGCTGTGCATCTGACGGAATGGGAAGCCCATTTTCTGGAATACGTATTTCTCTTTAACACCTGAACCAATTAGGTCTGGTTTAAGAGCTTTTACAAATTCTTCCAGTTCATAAGCACCAGCATCATCAACCAAAATAGTGCTGTCTTTAACTTCTGGTGTGGTTTTAACGTAGTCATCGTTGTGAGCGAACTCATAACCTGCACCTACGATTTCCATACCTAAGTCTTCATACGCACCGATGATGTGACGAGGACGTAGACCACCGACATAAAGCATCACTGATTTGCCTTCCAGGCGTGGACGATATTTGTCGATAACTGCTTGCCATTGTTCTTTATAACGAGCGATAACTTCTTCAGTTTGTTTCTGAATTTTCTCGTCAAAGAAGCCAGCAATTTTACGCATTGACTCTTCGATCTTAGTTGGACCGAATAGGTTATATTCTACCCATGGAATCCCGTTTTTCTCTTCCATGTAACGAACGATATAGTTCATTGAACGGTAACAGTGAACAAGGTTCAAAGCTACTTTTGGTGTGTTTTTCATTTCTGGTAAAGTACCGTCACCAGACCACTGAGCAACAACACGCAGACCCATATCTTCTAGGATGATACGAGAAGACCATGCATCACCACCGATATTGTAGTCACCAATAATAGCAACATCGTACGGAGTTGATTCAATCTTCGCTTCACCTTCAGAGGCATCAAGTACGTAGTCACGGATAGTATCGTTCGCGATATGGTGACCCAGAGACTGAGATACACCACGGAAACCTTCACAACGTACAGGTACGATTGTTTTACCGATTTCTGCGCCTTTTACTTTCGCTACTGCTTCGATGTCATCACCAATCAGACCAACAGGACATTCAGACTGAACTGATAAGCCTTTTGATAGTGGGAACAATTGTTCTAGCTCATCGATTGCAGCTGAAAGCTTTTTGTCACCACCGAACACGATATCGCGTTCCTGGAAGTCAGTTGTAACATTTATAGTACCGAATGAATCGACACCAGTAGTACCTGAGTAGTAGTTACGACGACCAGCACGAGAATACTGACCACATCCAACAGGACCATGGGAGATATGAATCATATCTTTAACTGGTCCCCAAACTACCCCTTTAGAACCTGCGTACGCACAACCACGTACAGTCATTATACCTGGAACAGCTTTACGGTTAGAAGTTACACAGCTGCCGTCGCCAACAGACATGTGTTTTTTACGATCTTCTTTCGCCTTCTCTGGATAGACTTCTAAAACCTGATCTATCAGAGCTTGTGCTTGTTCTTTATTTATAGACATAAGTGAATCCTCATTGTCCGTTTACTATTAACAAGAAATAAGCCTTACTTAAGCGTCTGATAATTCAGCTGCTGTTTTACCGATGATGGATTCATCTTCAACTTCCATGATACCGAATTCCATTAGAAGGTCTTCTAGCTCATCCATAGTACATGGTTCAGGAATAACGAACATTTCATTCGCGATAACTTTCTGAGCAAGAGCGCGGTATTCATCAGCTTGTTTACAAGTTGGGTCATACTCGATAACAGTCATACGACGGATTTCTGCACGTTGTACGATATTGTCACGAGGTACAAAGTGAATCATTTGAGTACCGATCTTAGCAGCAAGAGCCATGATTAACTCATCTTCACGGTCAGTGTTACGAGAGTTACAGATTAGACCAGCAAGACGTACACCACCAGTAGCTGCATATTTACAGATACCTTTAGAGATGTTGTTTGCTGCGTACATTGCCATCATTTCACCAGAAACAACGATGTAGATTTCTTGAGCTTTGTTTTCACGAATTGGCATCGCGAAACCACCACACACAACGTCACCAAGTACGTCATAGAATACGAAATCTAGGTCGTCTTCGTATGCGCCTTCTTCTTCAAGGAAGTTAATCGCTGTGATAACACCACGACCTGCACAACCAACACCTGGCTCTGGACCGCCTGATTCAACACATCTAACATCTTTGTAACCAGTTAGTAGTACATCTTCTAGTTCGATATCTTCTACAGTACCTGCTTCAGCCGCCATTTCCATGATGGTGTTTTGCATTTTAGTGTGTAGAATTAGACGAGTTGAGTCGGCTTTAGGGTCACAACCGATGATCATGATTTTTTTACCAGCTTCTGCTAGTGCAGCAACAAGGTTCTGAGTGGTAGTTGATTTACCGATACCGCCTTTTCCGTAAATTGCACATTGACGAATTGCCATAATGGTTCCCTCCATAGGATGTTTAAAAAAACAATTCCCTTTCACTGTTGCGAAATGTGGGCCAACTTGGCATAAAAACAAAAATAATTAAAAATCAATAGGTTAAAAACAAACAATAATACAACAAACAATGACAAAATGTTCATTGTCCGTTTTTTTACAACAATTGTAGGTTTTTTTCAGGAGATAATTGGCACACAAACACTATTGTTTGTAGGTAGAAATGACTGTTTGGATATTAATTGGATAGGAATAGTAGTATCCCTGATGTAGATCGGCGCCAAGTTCAAGCAAACGTTGTTTAATCGTCTCCGTTTCGACTCCTTCAGCGACAACTGAACAGTGAAGATCTTTAGCCAGACTCAGCACATGGCAGATAATAGACAGGTTAGTGTCATTCTCATCAAAATTTTGTACAAATGATCGATCTATTTTGATTTCATCTATCGGCAACTCTCTCAGAAGAACTAAAGACGAAAATCCAGTACCAAAATCATCCACACTAAAAGAGAAACCCAGTTCGTTAATTCTTTTCATCACCATTCTGGCTTTGTCGATGTCTTCCACCATGTCTCTTTCAGTGATTTCAAATGAAAAATCGCCGGGATTAATGCGACCTTCCATAACCAACTTATCTAATAAATCTGGCACAGTATCATTCTGAATATCTTTCGAAGATAAATTAATATGAATACGTCCAGTAAAGCCTTCAGCCCTTAAAGTATGTAAATCTCTTGCTGCCGCTTTTATTACCCATTCAGATATCAGATTAATTAATGCGCTTTTTTCGGCCATTGGAATAAACTCATCCGGCATAATGATAGAACCGTCACTTTGTGGCCACCGAATCAGAGCTTCCAATGCGCATAACTTATCCGTTCTGGCATTAATAATAGGCTGATAATAAAGCTCAAACTCATCATCTTCTATCGCAACACTCAGCCTTTGGGATAATTTTAATTTTTCATAGGAACTGACACAAAGCTCTTCATAATAAAAGGTATATTTTTGCGCATTTTTCTTGGAATGATACATTGCCAGATCAGACTGCTTGAGCAATCCGATCACTTCCTGAGTATCTTGTGGATATTTTGCAATACCAACACTTGCGGAGGTATTCATTGAATAACTCAAGATATCAATCGGCGTACTTAGTGCTTCGTGGATTCGATCAACAACAGAGAGTATTTCTTCATCATCAATGCTATCGACAATGATGGAGAATTCATCCCCACCTAAACGGAAAATATTACTGGTATCAGGAAGATTCGACTGAATTCTTTTTGCCACTGAGATAAGAAAAAGATCGCCCATATAATGGCCTAAACCATCATTGATTTGCTTAAAATTATTCAGATCGATAAGGAAAAGAGTGAATTGAGTGTCTGTATGTTCTTCCAGACATTGAAGTAATGCTTTGCGATTAGGAAGACCCGTTAATGTGTCATGGAGTGACCGGTTCCTTTCTTCCTCTGCAATGTTGTTGAGTTTTTCTATCGCCTTAAGAGAAAAAGGAATCACCAGTGCTACAAATACTGCCCCACCAGACAAAACAATGGCAAGCACAACAAATACTGAGCTCATAGCCGATGCTAAAAAAATCTCATAAAATAAAAACACATAACCAGCGATAAATAACGAAATCAGGGCGACAAGAATCCGCCACCCGGCAGATTGATCCAGTCGACATATTTTTTTAGCCGGAATAAGGCTTCTGACCAGAAAAGCTGTTCCAAATGCGACCAAAGTCAGTAGCGTTATCTTTAAAAACATAAGATTATTTTAGTGTCTATTATCATTAGAAAATAAGAGTTGTCGGATTGTCCTCTGTATTGTTTAAAATAACAACACCTTTATGAGAAAGGACGTTCATACTTGATAGGTGATAAATATGTCAGTGAATAATCTTTATCTGACTACCAACTGTCGACGGTACCACATCAATCCGACAAGAAATCTGTTCTTTCAGTTCATTAACATGTGAAATGATACCGATCGTCCTGCCGCTACGTTGTAATTCAAGTAAAACCTGAATAGCGAGATCCAAAGCTTCTGTATCTAAACTGCCAAACCCTTCATCAACAAAAAGGGTATCAAGGCGGATACCGCCACTGTAAGACTGCACAACATCTGACAAACCTAATGCAAGTGCCAGTGCCGCCATAAATGATTCGCCGCCGGACAAAGTAGCCACATCCCGGCTTTTACCGGTATAGCTGTCTTCAACTATCAGCTCCAGACCTGAACTGGCGTTACCTTTGTTTCTGTCAGTTTTGCGATAAAGCAGATATCGGCCCTGACTCATGATATTCAAACGATGTGATGCCTGGATCAGAATATCATCGAGTAATACACCTAACACAAAGCGATGCAAACTCACGCGAGCGCTATTTTTTCCGCTGGCAACATCACTTAATGTACCAAAGATCTGATATTCTTTTTCTAAGGCGGCATTTTTTGTTTTCAGTGTCTTAATCCCTTCCTGAACCTTTTCCAGACGACCTTTTTCAGCATTGACTTGCATGACATCATCATTTGCAGCCTTAAACTCATTCTGCTTACTATCCAGTTGGGTTTTCCAATATGTCATATCTGGCATGGTCTGCTCAGCCAGCTCAAGTTTCAGATCACTGATACTGGTATTTAATGAAAGCAATTGGTTGTCGTAGTGTTTTATTTCCTGCTCAAGCAAAGTAACTTTCTCCTCAGTTAGTCTGCCGGCCAGAAATTCATCTGTCGTTGCAAATTCACTGGATTCCAACACCTGAGTCCAGTCTGCTAATGCCTTAGAGCAATTTGTTTCTAATTCCTGATACTGTTTTTCCTGACTTTTTACTGCTGAATCAAGAACTGAACACTGTTTCTCTGCCTGTTCACGTTGCTCCTGAACAGAAGCATACTGAGTTTCAAAGTTCTTGATCTTCTGTTCCTGAACCTGAATCTGACTGTGTACCTGTTCCAGTGTTTCTGTATTCTGGCTATCTTTTTGATAAGCGGATATTTTTCCTTCCAGAGTAATAACCTGATTTTGCACTGAATCAATCTGAATCTGCTTATCAGTTCCCAGCAAAGTATCACTGTCTACCCTTGTCTTTAACTCTGTTACTTTGTTCAGTAATAGGGTAACGTCTAAAGCCTCAGCCTGTTTTATCATCTGCTGTTTATCTTTAATTAAATCAGTAAGATGACTTACCTCTGATAATGAATCGATATGAGACAATTTCTGTTTTAACTCAGACACTCTTTCAATATCATTTTCCAGACGACGCACAATATCCGTCCTGACGTTTTCAAGATCTGAAAGTTGTTTCTGTTTATCCATCCACAACTGGCGGGTCGCATCAACCTGCTCTTTAGTCACCACATCGCCACTAAATTCGGCTAATGCTGGATGATCGATACTCCCACAGACGGGACAGGGTTCATTTTTATGGATATGAGATGCCAGTTCTGCTGCCTGATTTTTTATCCAGTTTAATTCTGATTTCAGGGCATGATTTTCAGCATGACAAATATCTGACTTTAATTGTTCTGCCAGAATATTTTTCGATTCCAATTCCTGATTTAATTGCTTAACAGATTGTTCTCTTTTTTTCTGTTCATCATAAAGTGTCTGATATTCCAGCAGTTCTTTCAGTTCATGATGCCATAATGACAGTTGCTCTTTCTGTCTGTTTTGCTCTTCAATATTGAGTTCCAGACGTTTTACTTCATCCTGACTACAAATGATCCTACGTTCTAAATGCTCTTTATCTGTTTTGAGTGTCTGCAAATGCCTTTTTTGTTCGTTTACCGACAATGTCAGTTGCTGCACTTTTTCCAACTGTTCTTTATGAACTTTCAAACGATAAAGATTATCCCGCCACTCAGGAAGACGTTCACGATGAATGTCTAAGTCGGCTAATGCTGTCTGAATATCTGCAAGTTTTGTTTTTGCGCCAGAAAAATCCAGTTGAGTTTTCTGTTTTTCCTTCCCTAAAGATTCAAATCGTTCTTTTAATTTTAGGTAATCGTTATAATCCTGAGCAATCCAATTTGCTTTAATAGCCAATAAATGCTGCTTTCTTTTGGCTTCAACAAATTCTCCAGATGATTTGAGTGACAATAATTGTTGTTGAAGTTGTTCCAGTTTCTGAAAACGTTCAAGCAACGCCTGATTAGTCAAAACATCAGCTTTGATTTTTTCATATTCACTTTGTCTGGCTGTCAGTAGCTCATTTTTAGCAGACAGAACAAGCTCCGTTTCTTCTATTTTCGTTTTGAGCTCAGTCTCATCGGCAACACCGGCAACTTCCAGTTGTCCTAGCATTTGTTGGTCGAATTCTGCCTTTTGTTTACGTATCCCGGAAGCTTTATCCACCAACTTTTGTTCTATATCCAGATACATGTGAGTTTCAAACAGTTGCCCGAGTATCTGCTCACGATCTTTTGAACTTGCCAGCAACAATTCACGGAATTTCCCCTGAGGAATAACCATCACCTGACGGAATTGTTTTACATTCAGTCCGATCCTGCTTTGAACTTCCTTTTCAATATCTTTGGGACGATTCGAAATTAAGGTTTCTTGAGTATCTTTTATTTCATAAAAAACCGCTTTATGTACCTGCTTGGTTAAACCTGTTCCGCGTTTTTTTGGCAACCATTGCTCAGGAGAGCGAGTTATAAGATATTGGCTTGAGCCTAGTTCGAATTCAAATGTGACATACGTGGTTGTATCTGGCGCGGCAAAATCACAGCGCATCTGGTCACCGGAACGTTCACTACCTGTAGTTTCATTAAAGAGTGCATAACAAATCGCATCTAATATCGAACTCTTTCCGGCTCCGGTTGGTCCGTTGATCATGAAAAATGGTGAAGAACCTAATAGCGCAAAATCAATGACTTCTTTGTTGGCAAAAGGACCAAAAGCCTGCATTTCTAAACGAATGGGTTTCACTATTTGTCCTCCGACACATGACGCAAACTTTTTACAACCTGCTGAACAACATCTAACTGAGTATCCGATAGTTCTTCTCCCTGAATTTGTAGGAAGAAGTCCTTAAACATTTCGATTTCGTTATGAGCAAGCTTAGGTTTACTTAATGGTTCATCTAAATCCCGTAACATTCCCGGTTTTTCAAGGTGTAAAACATTGGGATAAACGGCCCTTAGACGTTCCATTGGTTCTAAAATGGCATGCTTATCAAGCAGACGAACCATAATATAGTCATCAGGATTTAGATCGGATTTGCCATTTTCTAATATTTCATCGAAATAACCTTCTATGACCCGTACATCATGTTTTGCGTCAAGAGGAAGTTTGGTTAAAGTACATGCGGAATTTTTTGCAAGCTCAATCAGAGTAATACTTTTGTTCTGATGCTGTTCTGAAAAACTGTATTTCATCAATGAGCCTGAATAACGAATGGTTTCTTCACCACGATACTGAGGCTGATGCAGATGGCCCAAAGCGACATAATCAAAACCTTCAAAATGCTGATAGTTAACCCGATCAGCACCACCGATCGATAATGGTCGTTCCGATTCACTTTCTGTTGCCCCATCAACAAAACAGTGGGCAATAAGGACATTAGTCCTATCTGATGACATGCTTTCTTTAATTTGCTTACAAAGACAGGCATAGACATCATCGTGCTGTTTAAAAGGCTGAGAAAATTTTTCTCTGGCTAATTCAGGATCAAGATAAGGGATACCATAGAAGGCAGTCTCTCGACCATCACTATCTTCTAAGATAATTGGCTGAAGAAAATCATTGGGGTCAGAAAGAATATACAGCCCGGATGATTGCATCTGAGAAGAAGCAAACCCTAAGCGAATCGAACTGTCATGATTACCAGGAATCATAATCAATGGCGTGTTACATTCCAGACAAATTTGTTGGACAACATCGTTCAACAACTCAATAGCAGCTACCGGTGGAACGGCGCGATCATATATATCACCGGCCACAATGACCGCATCAACATTTTCGGCCTTAATGTAAGCAATAAGCTGATTTAATAATGTTCTCTGATCATCAATAAGTGAAACATTATGGAACTGACGGCCAAGATGCCAATCTGAGGTATGAATAAACTTCATGATATGCCTGGAAAATTTTAACCAGGGCATATCATACTGGAATAATCTTTACAGCTAAACCAATGGCTTTAAGTTATTGGGCCCGGACCTTTAATTTTCTCGGTACCAATTCAATTCCTGGTTGATATCGTTTCGCTGATGCATTCAAAGCAATAGCAAGAGCACTGTCAGCAATGATTTCAAATTGTTGTGGCAATGAATTAATTTTAATTGGCAGAAAATCCAACAAGCGGTTGTCACCAAATGTTGCTAAACGAATGTTATTCATTATTTCCGGCTGCTCTGACAACACATCCAATATGCCTTCTAATAAAGTAAATGACGTAGTAACAATGGCATCAGGCAAACAATTTAACCGAATCCAGTCTAAAAATATCAGTTTTCCTTCTTCACGGTTAAACTGTCTTCCATAACCTACCAGCATTTTCCTGTCCGCGTTTTTAACTGCAGCTTCAAATCCTAACTGGCGATCTTTGGAAATATTTAAATTTGGTAATGCCCCGATCAACCCGATGGTATCAACGCCATCTTTGATTACTGATTCAGTGAGATCTTTCGCTGCACCATAATCCTCACTTACAACGCAAGAAAAATATTCATCATCCATAGGACGGTCGATGGCAATAACCGGAGTCCCTGCTTTTTGAATTTCAGCATAATATTCACTTGCATTTGGAATTGAACTGGCCACAAACAGAGCATCGATTCGACGAGAAATAAGTGTCTTAACTACCGTTTTTTCAGTTTCCGCATCATCATCTGAACAGGCAATTAAAATTTGATATCCGGCCTGACGAGAGTTTTGTTCTAAGAGTTTAGAAAGTTTCGCGTAACTAGTGTTTTCCAGATCGGGAATAATTAGACCGAATGAACGACTATTTCCGGCTCTTAGAGCTGAAGCAGCATGATCTGGGCTGTAATTATATTCTTCAACAACCGCCATAACTCTTTGCTGAGTTTTTTGGCTGATCCTGTATTTCTGTGCTTTGCCATTTATCACATAACTAGCCGTTGTTTTTGACACACCAGCAAGCTTAGCTACTTCATCTAAGGTCATATACATCACTCTTCAAACGTGCGTTGGATCAAATAATTAAAATTTTGATCCTTGAACTTATTGCATTATACGCTGAACCGATTCAGTATTAAAGCTGAAAGGATTCAGCAAAATCGGAAAGTGATAGCCATATCGAGTTTTTTATACTAGATGTTAATAAACTCAAAAAAATTGCATCACTTTAGGGTTTTGCTGAATTTTTTGAACAAATGCTGAACCGATTCAGCACGAATTAAACTCAACAGAAGTGAAGATGCCATCACTAATAAAAGTTCCAATGAATGATTAGAGAACTGTAGTGAATTATCTGGTTATAAACTTCGCCTGACAAGGCACAAAGGGGCAACAAAATGCTACAACTAAATCCAAGTAACATCCAACTGGGCCAAGCCCACTCGAATAAGCTGGATGCTATTCGTTCTATCGCAGCAGATCTGGCTAACAAAGGATTAGTCGACCCTGGTTACGTTGAAGGAATGCTGAACCGTGAAAACCAAAATTCAACATTTTTGGGTAACGGTATTGCAATTCCTCACGGTACAACAGATACACGTTCTTTAGTAAAAGAAACGGGTGTTGCTGTTCATCACTTCGCTGAAGGCGTTGACTGGGGTGACGGTAACACTGTGTATGTTGCGATTGGTATTGCAGCAAAATCTGATGAGCACTTAGGTATTCTTAAGCAACTAACAAAAGTGCTATCTGCAGATGGCGTTGAAGAAAAACTTAAAGCAGCAACATCAGAAAACGATATTATTGCCCTTCTTAATGGCGATGTTCAGTTTGACGCAGATTTCGATGAATCAACCATTCAGACTCAATTCCCTGCTACAGATTTTGTTCAGTTATCTGCTGTTGCCGGCGGTCTGTTGAAAAATAAAGGCTGTACTGATACTGATTTCATTTCTGACATTATTGCAAAACAACCTACCAATTTAGGTAAAGGTTTATGGCTTGTCAGCAGCAATAAAGCAGTAAAACGTACTGGTTTGTCTTTTGTCTCTGCTACAGATGCTTTTGAAGTTGATGGCCAGCCAGTTAAAGCATTACTTGCTGTAGCTGCTTGTAATGCTGCACACCAGCCACTTCTTGAAAAATTAACAGAAATTGTATTCAAACAAGAACAGGACACTCTGGCAAATGCAGATGCCAAACAGGTTCTGGTTAAATTTGGCCTTGCTGAAGATACAGCGGCAGAAGGTGACGCAAACACTGTTATCTTTACAATCAAAAACCCTCATGGCCTTCACGCTCGTCCGGGTGCAATGCTGGTTGCTGAAGCGAAGAAATTTGAATGTACGCTTAAAGTTGCCAACCTTGATGGTGACGGAAAAACTGTCAATGCGAAAAGCTTAATGAAAGTTATTGCTCTAGGCGTGAAATGTGGTCACAAACTTCAGTTCACAGCAGACGGTGCAGATGCAGCAGAAGCATTAGCAGCAATTGGTGCAGCTATCGATTCAGGTTTAGGTGAATAATATGACTAAAAAAGTTGTAACCATCACTTTAAATCCTGCATTAGATCTTACAGGTAGCATCGATACGCTCAACGTAGGATCAGTCAGTTTAGTCAAAGAATCTGACTTACATGCAGCCGGTAAAGGTGTAAACGTAGCAAAAGTACTAAGTGACCTAGGCGCAGAAGTTACTGTGACTGGTTTTTTAGGTACCGACAATCAGGAACCATTTTGTCAGCTTTTCGACGAAATGGGTGCAAAAGACGAATTTATTCGTGTTAGTGGCGCTACTCGTATCAACGTAAAACTTGTTGAAGCGAATGGTGAAGTAAGTGATATCAACTTCCCTGGCGTTAACGTATCAGAAGCTGAAATTGAACAGTTTGAAGAAACTCTGGTTCGTTTAGCTCAAGACCATGACTACTTTGTTATGGCGGGTAGCCTTCCTAAAGGTGTCTCTCCACAACTTTGTGCAGCATGGATCGAAAAGCTTCACGATATGGGTAAAAAAGTCTTGTTCGATAGCAGCCGTGATGCTCTTGAAGCAGGTTTGGATGCTAAACCATGGCTGATCAAACCTAACGATGAAGAACTTTCAATCTTTGTTGGTAAAGAGCTAAACACAATCGAAGAATGTCAGGCTGCAGCATCAACTCTAGCGACTAAAGAAATCGATAATATCGTTGTTTCTATGGGAGCTAATGGCGTGATGTGGCTAAACGACAATGAGTGGTTACGTGCACAACCACCACGGATGCAGGTAGTAAGTACCGTGGGTGCAGGTGACACTTTAGTGGCAGGTCTATGCTGGGGACACATGCAGGAAATGCCAAAATCAGAACTACTTACTTTTGCAACAGCATTATCAGCGCTAGCTGTAACGCAGGTAGGCGTAGGTATGTCTGACGCTAATGAATTAGCAACCCTACAACAACAAGTCCAATTACATAGCTCTAAAGCTAGTAACTAGAACAAAAGGTCGTAATTATGAAAATTGCCATTATTACAGCATGCCCAAGCGGCGTTGCAAACAGCGTATTAGCAGCTGGCTTATTAGAGCAAGCATCTAAATCTTTAAACTGGTCAGCAAGTGTTGAATGTCAGTCATCTGTGATCGCACAAAAAACTCTGACTGATGCACAAATCGCTGACGCTGAACTTGTTGTTATTGCAGCAAGCACTCCTGTTGATACCACCCGCTTTGTTGGTAAAAAAGTGTATCAGGCAGATATTTCAGAATGTACTTCAGATCCTGTTGCTTTCCTAAAATCGGCATCTGAAAAAGCACAAGTACTGGCAACGGGTGAAACTGTTTCTGCAGCTCCTGCCGCAAGCGGTAGCGCTAAGAAAATTGTTGCGATCACAGCATGTCCAACTGGTGTTGCACACACATTCATGGCAGCAGAAGCACTTGAAAATAAAGGTGCAGAACTTGGCTATGAAGTAAAAGTTGAACGTCGTGGTTCTGTTGGTGCTAAAAATCAGCTTACTGCAGAAGAAATTGAAGCTGCTGATTTGGTTATCATCGCAGCAGATATCGAAGTTCCTCTGGATCGTTTCAACGGCAAGAAAATGTACCGCACAAGCACAGGTCTTGCACTGAAGAAAACTGAACAGGAATTTGAAAAAGCATTTGCTCAGGCAACGGTTTTCTCTGGCGGTTCAAGTAAATCAAGCGAAGAAACAGAAGAGAAAAAAGGCGTGTACAAACACCTAATGACTGGTGTATCGCACATGCTTCCTGTTGTGGTTGCTGGTGGTTTGATTATCGCTCTTTCTTTCGTATTCGGTATCGAAGCGTTTAAAGAAGAAGGTACGCTTGCAGCTGCACTGATGAAAATCGGTGGCGGTTCAGCATTCGCTCTGATGATTCCGGTTCTGGCTGGTTACATTTCCTTCTCTATTGCAGACCGTCCTGGACTTGCACCTGGTCTGGTTGGTGGTTCTCTGGCAGCATCACTTGGCGCAGGTTTCCTTGGTGGTATCGCAGCAGGTTTCATTGCAGGTTATGCAGCCAAATTCGTAGCTGACAAAGTATCATTACCACAAACAATGGAAGCACTTAAACCAATTCTGATCATTCCTCTGGTTGCTACTCTGTTCACTGGTCTGGTAATGATTTACGTAGTTGGCGACCCTGTTGCTGCAATCATGAAAGCAATGACTGACTTCCTGACTAACATGGGCTCTGCAAACGCGGTTCTGCTAGGTATTATCGTTGGTGCAATGATGTGTTTCGACCTTGGCGGTCCGGTAAACAAAGCCGCTTATACTTTCGGTGTTGGTCTGTTAGCTTCTAACCAGTATCTACCAATGGCTGCAATCATGGCTGCAGGTATGGTTCCAGCACTAGGTATGGGTCTGGCAACATTCCTTGCTCGCGGTAAATTCAGCGAAGACGAACGTGAAGGTGGTATTGCAGCTTTCGTACTGGGTCTGTGCTTTATCTCTGAAGGGGCAATTCCATTTGCAGCGAAAGATCCTATCCGTGTAATTCCATCTTGTATGGTTGGTGGTGCTGTAACTGGTGCTCTTTCAATGCTGTTCGGTTGTAAACTGATGGCTCCACACGGTGGTCTGTTCGTACTGGCTATCCCTGGTGCAATTACTCCTGTACTAATGTATGTCGTAGCAATTGCTGTAGGTACAGCAGTGACTGGCTTCGGTTATGCCATGGTTAAACAAGGTGCCAAAGCTTAATAACAATTTGTAAATCCCGATATTGGAGTTAAGTTCATCAAGCTCCCCCATGTAGTCAATGTGACTTTGCCAGCGAATGCCCTTCGCTGGCTTTTTTTATTTGTCTATTTTTTCTTTTTTCCCTGTACAGCTTTAAAACGTGGATTACTTTTACAAATCACATACACACGCCCACGTCTCTTAACTATCTGACAATCACGATGGCGGTTTTTTGCTGATTTTAATGAACTTAGTACTTTCATAATTACCTCTTTAAGAAACGTTATAACATAACAATAAGGTAATTGATAATTATTATCAAGTTCATTTTTACTAACTCAAACCATTCCTGCCATTTATCGTTTGTAAATTAACGCAAAGATTGGTAAATGACTGAAGTACCGCTTCTCATAATGAGCCGCAGCATTTAATCTTAACTGTATGATTAACTCGATTACCAATACATAAGATGAAAAAAATAATCTACGTCAGTCTGATACTTTGGCTACCAACCATTATCTTTAGTTATCCTGAAAATCCGGATTTTTTCTATTGGCGACACCACCTGACTATCCTGACCGGAATAATAGGGCTGGCCTGTATGACAGTGGCTGTTGTTTTATCTCTCCGTTGGAAATGGGTTGAAGACAAACTCGGAGGTCTGGATAAAGGCTATGCTTTACATAAGCATATGGGAATCGGGGCTCTTGTTGCTTTGGCTTTGCACTGGATTATTATTGAGTCCCCTAAATGGTTAATTTCTTTGGATTTACTTATTCGCCCTCAAAGAAGGCACCGAGCCGGTGGGGTAATCGATGGAATTAACTGGACCCACCTTTCAAAAGTTGTCGGTGAATACTGCTTTTATGTCTTTGTTATCTTTGCAGTAATCAGCCTGATACAACTAATAAGCTATCGGAAATTCAAATTTATTCATAATATCGCGGGAGCTATTTTTATCGCCGGAGCTTTTCATAGCGTAACCATTATGGATCTGAACTGGTCTGCTTTCGGCATAGATACATTAATTGTTCTAATGAGTATCATCGGCGTTATCGGCTCAATCATTTCACTAACGGGAAGAATTGGTCAGAAAAACAAAACTCAGGGACAGATTGTGTCATATAAGGTGTTAACAACACCGGATATGCCGCAACGAGTACTCCACTTATCAATTCAGCTCAAAAAATCGCTTCAGTATCGGGAAGGGCAATTTGCCTACCTTGATTTTCATGATGGTGAAGCCCCCCACCCATTCAGTATTCTTAATTACGACGAGCAGACTCAAGTTGTTGAATTTGCAATTAAAGAATTAGGTGATTATACATCTCAATTAATTGAAACAATTGATGTGCTGAAAAATGTGACGGTTGAAGGGAGCTATGGTCGTTTTCATATACCAAAACATAATACTCAAATATGGATTGGCTCGGGTATCGGCATTGTGCCTTTTATTGGATGGTTAAACTGGCTCACCAAGCACTCAAATCATCTAAATGAAAATCAGCAGGTACATTTATACTATTGTCGACATAGTGACAAAGAAACCTATTTTGAGCATATTCTGCATAAACTAGCACAACCTTTTACCAATATTTCTTTGCATATTATTACCAGTACAACCGGACATAGATTAACCTCGCAAGAAATTGCCGACACAGTCCCTCTGTCAGAATCAGTAGCAGTCAGTTTCTGCGGTCCGGTACATTTTGCTCAACAACTGTCTGATGAACTTCCTGAATTAGGTTTGCCAGAGCAGAATTTTCATTATGAGCAGTTTGTAATGAGATGATCAAATTATGACTTTTTAAGAAAACAGATAAAAGTGCTACTTGCTTTGAGTATTGCAGTAGCACTTTTGGCAAATTAGTGATGAGAATGTCCCTGTACATAATGTCTGCTGACATCAACTAAGGCATTAGTTTTAATATAGCTTCTTCCCAGTAAAACAGGAAATGAAAGATGGCTGCGATCGGCTAATGTAAATTCAGTTTTATCAACTCTTTCCCCTATTTTCACCCAGGTTTCAATCACCGGACGCCGAGAGCCCTCTTCATTACTTGCTTGTTTGATCCGGACCCAGCGTTTGACAGGTAAGACAATTTCTTCGCTCGATTTATATTTATCGACAATTCTGAAACGAACCCATTTTTTACCATTTTTACTAAAAATTTTAAGTCCATCAGCATCAAGAGAAGATGTTGCAGCACCGGTATCAACCCGAGCCATGAAAGATTGATTTACATCCGGGAAGTGGATCCACTCTTTCTGACCTAAAATTAATTTACCCTGAATCTGTTTAAGCTGTTCTATGTCAGCTAAACAGTTAGCTTCTTTTTTTACAGCAGGAGTATCTGAGTTTGAAATATCGGTGTGTTGAGAAGAGTTTGTTAATTCATTCGCCTGAATCGAACCACAAATCATGGTTATCATCAGCAGCATCGCTGCCTTATAGTGTTTATTCATCCAATCCTCATTTTTCATCTATCTACTTTTTATTTTCTTATTATGGCAACATAGTACTAATAGAAATATCAATTACCATCAAGAAAATGTTATTTCTAATGGTATTATCGATTGATTTTAGATTAATTATGAAGATTTCGTAGAATACCTGGATAAAAAAACCGCCCTCGAGGACGGTTTAGATATAACTATTTCAGATGGTGAACAACCTGGTTTGAGCTACCCCGCCATAACAAAGATGGGTCGGCGAGTTCCTGTTCAAATTTGCCGTCAATCAAAACATCTATCCACGGCAGCACCTGTTTCTGATGCTCAGATAATTCATCCAGTTTGTAACCAGTCCAAACCCAGATATCTTTATCATCACATTCAGCATGAACCCGTTTAACCAGCTTCAATACAGATTCAATATTGGCAGGATGAAGCGGATCCCCACCCGACAAAGACAAACCACGACGTTTAATTCGGGGATCGTTTAAGTCATTGATGATCTGATCTTCCATATCTTGTTCGAAAGGAAATCCAGAATTCAATGGCCAGGTTGTTTGGTTGTAACAACCGCGACACTGATGCTCACAGCCTGAAACAAACAATGAGCATCTTGTACCCGGACCATTGATGACATCAACAGGATAATATTTATGATAATTCATGTCTGGTCCAGCAATTAATTACCGAGGTGTTTCACACGACGTTTCACTTCTTCCTGTTTACCTGTATTAAACGGTCTTGCATCCGGACTACCTAAATATCCGCATACACGACGAATTACAGATACTTTTTCTGTATCGTGGTTGCCACATTTAGGACACACAAACCCTTTACTGGTACAAGAAAATTCACCGGTATAGCCACATTCGTAACATTCATCAATTGGTGTGTTAGTACCGTAATATGGAACCCGGTCATAACTGTAGTTCCAGACATCTTCTAATGCTTCCACATTACGCTGCATATTCGGGAACTCACCATAACAGATGAAGCCACCATTCGATAATGGAGGATAAGGCATTTCAAAATCAATCTTATCGTAAGGGTTCACTGCTTTTTCAACATCAAGGTGGAAACTATTGGTGTAGTAACCTTTGTCAGTTACGCCATCAATCACACCAAACTCTTTCGCATCGAGATTGCAGAAACGGTTACACAAGTTTTCACTTGGTGTGCCATACAAACTAAAGGCATAACCAGTTTCTTTCGCCCAACGCGCAGTTGCGTCTTTCAGACGACGGATGATTTCAACACCTTCTTCGCGCAAGGTTGAGTTGTCATAAATATGACCACTGTTGCGATACAAAGCATTAACAGTTTCGTGAACGCCGATATAACCAAGAGAAATAGACGCTCGACCATTTTTAAAGATGTGAGAAACAGATTCGTCTGCTTTCAGCCTTACACCACAAGCCCCTTCCATATATAGGATAGGTGCAACACGAGCTTTTACTTTTTCTAAACGACTAATTCTGGTTTCAAGTGCTCTTTTAGCCAGTTCCAGACGACTGTCTAATAGTGAATAGAATTTATCGCGATCACCTTGAGCTTCAATAGCAATTCTTGGCAGGTTAAGGCTAACCACACCTAAGTTGTTACGACCATCGTGAACAAGCTCACCATGTTCTTCATATGCGCCAAGGAAACTACGGCAACCCATAGGAGTTTTAAACGAACCCGTAACTTCAACCACTTTATCGTAGTTAAGAATATCCGGGTACATACGTTTAGTTGCACAATCAAGCGCTAACTGCTTAACATCGTAATTAGGATCTTCTGGATTACGATTCACACCATCTTTGATTGCAAAAACCAATTTTGGAAATACTGCAGTCTTGTGGTTTTTGCCTAAACCAGCGATGCGGTTTTTCAAAATAGATTTTTGAATCAGTTTAGATTCCCAGCTGGTACCCAAACCGAAACCAAATGTAACGAATGGAGTTTGCCCATTAGCGGTATGAAGAGTATTCACTTCATATTCCAGAGACTGAAATGCGTCATAACATTCTTTTTCTGTACGAACATGAGCAAATGCTTCAGGATCTTTTACTTCCCATTCTTCTGCTACTGCTAAATGTTTTTTATAGCTGGCTTTAACATAAGGTTCCAGAATCTGGTCGATACCATTTATTGTGGTACCGCCATAAATATGGCTCGCTACCTGAGCAATAATCTGCGCTGTAACCGCAGTAGCAGTTGAAATTGATTTTGGCGTATCAATTTCTGCATTACCCATTTTAAAACCACCAGTTAACATTCCACGCAGATCAATCAGCATGCAGTTAAACATGGGGAAAAATGGTGCATAGTCCAGATCATGGTAGTGGATTTCACCACGTTCGTGAGCCTGAACGATATCGCGTGGCAGAATACGGGTTTTCGCATAATGCTTAGCAACAATACCAGCTAACAGATCTCGCTGAGTAGGGATCACTTTGCCGTCTTTGTTCGCATTTTCATTCAAAAGATCCGCATTGCTCTCATTGATCAAGCCTTCGATCTCTTGTGTTAATGCACTTTGTTTTTCACGAGCGATGTCTCTATCGTGACGATATTCAATGTATGAACGGGCAAGTTCTTTATAAGGACCCTGCATCAATTCATTTTCAACTAAAGTTTGAATCTCGGCGATATTTACCTGTTTCTTATCTTCTAGTTGTAACTCAACGGCTAACGCTACATTTAGCGCATAAATTGCTGTTTCTTTGTCTGGGTGCTTTGCTGCAGATTCTACAGCAGCTTGAATTCTGTCCCTATTAAATGCCGCCATTGAGCCGTCACGTTTGATAACAATAGGTTTCACCTTGTTTCTCCTTAGTCCGTGTGGTATAGAGCATGTACCACACTATATGGGCGATTTTTTATTTTTTAGTCACTATATATTGGGGTGTAATGTAATGAGATGCCACTATAACAGTATTGATTTAGATCAAAAAAAAAGAGCAGAAAACGAATAACTGACCAAAGTTTACCCATAGTTCTCATTTACAAAAAATAATTAGCGCAATCGAAAATTTTTGTCTATCGTTCGCATTAAAGAGATTTAGTGGTACTATCATTTCGCCTAAAATTTCTTAACCTTTTTCATGCAAAAAACATTATTTTCAGCTTTTATTTTTCTTATCTTATGTGCTAGTGCCTTACCAACCTATGCACTTTCGATTGCAACATGGAATTTAGAATGGTTGTCATCAAATCAAATGACGAGCCATACGCTAAAGATCCCTAAAAGATCCTTGGCGGACTTTCAACAAATGCATAATTTGTTTCGTGATGAGAATATTGATGTACTGGCATTTCAGGAAGTGAATGATTTAAGTGCTATCAAAAAAGTTGTCGGCGAAAATTACCGGATTTATCTTTCAGATCGTTCAGAAGAAAAATGGCATAAACTTCAGTTTAACGATATCAATCAATATACTGGATTTGCCGTTCGTAAAAATGTAACTGTAGATGACCCGGCAGATATCCAGTTAACCCCCAAAAGCAAATTACGCTTTGCTACCCATATCCGACTACAAAGAGAGCAACAATCTGATATACATCTGTTATCTGTTCACCTGAAAAGCGGTTGTTTTGGCAAATGGAAAGCCGATAAGAATGCTTGTACGACACTAAAACAACAGGGGCTGGAACTAAGGAAGTGGATAAAGAACCGAATCAAGAACAAGGATTCGTTTGTCATACTTGGCGATTTCAACCATAACCTTTCCTATCCAAAAGACTGGCTCTGGACATCAATGACAAATAATCTGAGCAGTAAGCCTGTTCTTGCAACCCAAAAAACTACATCGGACTGTAAAGTACCCGGCAGAAATGGAAAACTATTCCGTTACCGTTACATCATCGATCATATGATTACGTCAAAAGATATATCAGTCTCTGACACTCACCAAACGGTATACTCTGATGAATCTCTGAAACGATACACATTGAGTGATCATTGCCTGCTACAGGGACAATTGCACTAAGTATTTATGATTATCTTATACCCATATATGGGTATAGTACTGTTATTGATAGAATACAGCTAACCAAACTGTTTTCTCTTCAGGTGCCGTTGACTTAACTCTGTGCTTCTCATGAGCAGATATATTGTAATAATCTCCTGCTTTGAGAGTTATTTCCCGGCCATCATCGAATTCAATCACGCCGTAACCACTGAGAACTAATACCCATTCATTTTCGTCCTGATCATACCAACCGGATTCTGGGGAGCTATGGTCATAGGAAATAATCCGCTCAATTTTGATATTTTGAGTTGAAAGAATAGATTCAAATAGCTCTTCAGGTATTTCCTCGGGAATATCGGAAAATAAGTTCTTCATCGTATTTTGCAAACAACAGTCCCTAATTATGAAGTAATGGTAACAATACCAATTTTAATATCATACTGAGACACAATAGTAACCGTCGCTGGATTTTCATCAGTTTTGATCTGAAGTACATCCCATTTATTCAGACAAAATTCCGAATCATCAATCCGTACTTCAGCTGTATCTGTCCCTGCAATAATAAATATGGTCGCTTTCGCCTCGAGCTCAAAAATCTGACTGTTACATACATCGTGCCAACAAACCTGCGCTGAAACTCTGCTGGGATCATAAATCACATTAAAATCAGATATTTTCCCATCTATCAGTGTACAGTTTGTATCAGCATCGCCACTAAAGGGAAAAGCATTAAATGCTTTAATCAGCCCGGAAGACTTCCCGTTGACATCAAGCTCCATGCCACTACCCGTCAAAACGGTAATATTTCGCTGATATCCATCAAAAGAAGAAAATGCACCGTCGTTCTCAACTGCAGCAATAGAAAGACGCCAGACAAACCTCTCTGTACCATCAAGGTTTAGTTTATCTATTTCTTGCGTATAACCCAGCCCATTTTTCCAGGGTACTTTAACAAAATCCGTATGAGGTATAAGTTTCACTTGTGCCATTGTCCGTAACTCTCCCTGATAACTCACTAAATAACAATGTTAAGCCAATCCGATCTTAATATGTATATACATTAACATAGACAATTAAAATATTTAATATCAGAGCTTATACCCAAGTAATTTCAAGATGCGTATTCAGCTCTTCTATACTTACAAAGTATTGCTACCTTTTCCGGGTAGCCCAAAAACGAAAAAGTAAGTATTGGAGTACTATTATGACCCCCAAACAGTACGAATCTTTTCTACATTCACACAAAGAAAAGTTCCCTCGTGAAATTCATGAAAGTGAATGCAAGGAAGGCACTCTTCTTTATGGCTATGTACGTAACAATCCCGGCTCGAAGACCATGGTGCATATATATAAAAAAGATGATTTGATTCAGGAAGTCTATTACACCATTGAACACGATGAGGTCACTTTATTACGCCATGAATCCAGAGAATCAACCCCACTTAAACATCTGGAAGAATGTAATTATTTTGGGGACAGAAGCAGTTTTGATTTTTTGCAGTTAGTGAAACACAAAACCGGCGATAAACTGGA
Source organism: uncultured Vibrio sp. (assembly GCA_963676525.2). Lineage (GTDB taxonomy): Bacteria > Pseudomonadota > Gammaproteobacteria > Enterobacterales > Vibrionaceae > Vibrio. The sequence continues at coordinate 913,751 of CAXXNB010000009.1, read as the reverse complement.
TTTCAAGTCGTTTGCATCTACAGATAGTGGACTAGCACTCTTTAATACACAAAAAGCGAAATGGGACAAAATTAATAAACCCATCACGTTTGAATTTGATGAGGAGCGAGATATTCTTCTTTATAGCGACACCGGCTTTCATGCCTATACATTTGAAGAATTAAATATTCTCGACCCTGACCATAATATCGCATGACCAAAATAGTGAGAGGAAGTCGCTGTGATAGTACTTCCTCTCTTTTAGTCTTTCTGATTATGCCATTACATCAATGCTTACTCTTTTTCTCATATAGGCATAATAAAGAATTGGAATGATCACCAATGTCAGCATCGTAGACACAAAGATACCAAAGACCAAACTGATCGCCAATCCGTTAAAGATTGGGTCATCAAGGATAAACAAGGCCCCTATCATGGCAGCTAATGCCGTTAAAATAATTGGTTTTGCCCTGACTGCAGCAGAATGAATAACCGCCTCAGAGAGTGCTATACCGTCTTTAAGCTGATAATTAATAAAGTCTACCAACAGAATAGAGTTACGGACAATAATACCAGCCAGTGCAATCATCCCTATCATAGAAGTCGCGGTAAACTGTGCATGTAAAAGCGCATGCCCAGGCAACACCCCAAGAATAGTAAGTGGTATTGGAGACATAATAATAAGTGGCACTATGTAAGATTTAAAATGAGCAACAACCAGCAGATAAATGAGGATCATTCCAACAGCATAAGCAATACCCATGTCCCGGAATGTTTCATAAGTAATCTTCCATTCGCCATCCCAAAGAAGTCCTATACCACTTAGCCCGGATGGCTGCTCAACATAGTTCTGTTCAACCGGGAACGGTAACTTATCGATATTCTGCCCGATTTCAAACATGCCGTACAAAGGACTATCGATACTTCCTGACATATCCCCAACCACCATAATCATAGGAACAAGGTTCTTATGAACAATATAATCGGGTGTCGGAACCTTAACTATGGTTGCAAACTCTGATAGTGGGTATGTCTGACCATTCAGACCTGATACTTTCAGCAAGAGTAATGACTCAACCCCCACCTTAGCCTGCTCAGTAGCCTGTACTTGAATTGGCACAGGGTATTTACTGTGTGCACTATGAAGGTAGGAGACAGGTGATCCACCAAGCGCGACAGCGATTGTATTCACCGCATCCTGATAATTCACACCGAAATGAGAGGCTTTAGTTCTGTCGATTTTAACCTGCCATTTCTCGGTTGGAGTTGGCAAATAAATATCAATATCGACAATATCATTGCTTTGTTCAAACACTGATTTAATCGCAGTTGCGGCCTGTTTACGTAACTCATGAGTCGGGCCATAAACTTCAGCTACAATAGGTGACCAGACCGGTGGGCCAGGAGGAACTTCAACAACTTTCACCTTTCCGCCAAACCGTTTCGCGACTTCAACTAATTTAGGACGAATATTAGTCGCTATTTCATGGCTGCTTTCATCTCGATGCGCTTTATCAAACAGGTTAACCTGAATGTCTCCCTGATTAGAAGCATCGCGTATAAAGTAGTGTCTGACCAAGCCATTAAAGTTAATTGGCGCTGCCGTACCCGCGTAAATCTGATAATCTCTAACGGTTTCTTCTTTATCAAGTACCTGTCCCATTTCAAACAGAACCCGCTGTGTTTTTTCTAAAGAAGCATCATCAGGCATATCTAATACCACCTGAAACTCAGATTTATTATCAAATGGCAGCATTTTCATTACTACCAGTTCAGTCAAAGGCAGAATGAATGTAGATAACATTAATGCAATTACACCCAGCCCGAGGAACCAGCGATTTCGTCTTTGTTGTGGGGCAGAAACAAATGGCCCCATTATTTTGGCAAAGAAAGAAACCGATTTTGTTTCATCAGACGAATGTTTAGACGTTACTTTCAGTAACTTTCCTGATATCCAGGGTGAAAAAATGAAGGCTACCGCAAGTGAAATCATCATCCCCATTGACGCATTAATAGGGATAGGACTCATATATGGCCCCATTAAACCGGTCACAAATGCCATAGGAAGCAAGGCAGCAATAACAGTTAAAGTCGCAAGAATAGTTGGTCCACCGACTTCATCCACAGCAGCAGGGATTAATTGCGACAGTTTGAGTCCCGTCTTCATTTGCATATGCCGGTGAATATTTTCAACCACAACGATCGCATCATCCACCAAAATACCAATAGAGAAAATTAGGGCAAACAAAGAAACCCGGTTGAGAGTAAATCCCCAGGCCCAGGAAGCAAACAATGTTGCCATCAAAGTAACGATAATTGCCATACCGACAACAATGGCTTCTCTCCAGCCCATCGCTAACAGAACCAAAATAACAACCGCACCAGTAGCAAACACTAATTTACCAATCAGAGTATTACTTTTACTTAATGCTGTTTTTCCGTAATCACGGGTAATATCGATTTTAATGCTATCCGGGATTAATGTATTACGTAAACTTTCAAGACGTTTTTCAACCGCAGCAGCAACAACAACTGCGTTCTCTCCGGCTTTTTTGGCAACAGCGATTGTCACCGCAGGATCCACTTTATTCTTATCACTGGTCCAGACATTTTCAGTAGGTACATTTGCTCTCATGTTAACCGTAGCAATATCGCTTAAATAAACAGGAGAACCATTGATGACTGAAAGTAATAAATGTCTGACATCACTGACTTGACTCAAGTACTCTCCGGCTTGTACCGGGACCTGAATATTATCCTGAGTCACTGAAAGCTGTTGAGAGCTGGAATTCGCTGACTTAAGCACATTCATTACTTGTGATAATGTCAGCCCGAAGCTGTTTAATTTAGTAGGGTCAATTCGCACATCAACGATTTCATTATGACCACCTACGGTATAAATGTCTCTGGTACCCGGAACCCGCTTAAGCTTAGTTTCAAGACCGTGTGCAATTTTGGTTAATTCAACAGTACCCAATTTACCTGTAGGATCACTCAGTGTGATGCCAACAATTGGAACATCTTCAATGCCTTTCGGTTTTATAATTGGCTCACCGACTCCAACACCACTTGGCAGCCAGTCTTTGTTGGAATAGAGCTTGTTATAAATTTTTACTACTGCCTCATTTCTCGCTACACCAACTTTAAATACCGCAACGACAACAGCACCATCCGCGCGGGAAAATGAATAAATCGTATCAATACCCTGAATTTCTGAAATGACCTGTTCAGCAGGATTCGTCACCAGACTCTCAACTTCAGACGGTGTTGCTCCGGGAAACGGAATAAACACATCCGCAAACGTAACGTCAATTTGAGGCTCTTCTTCTTTAGGCGTTACCCATATTGCGAACAGCCCCATAAGAAGACCAACAAGAGCTAACAGAGGCGTAATGGCTGAACCTTGAAACGCGCCGGCAATGCGACCCGATATTCCTAATTTCTTATCCATAATGCACCTCTATAACTGGTAAGCGTCTTTAACGATTTGATCACCAATTTCCAAACCAGAAAGAACTTCAACCTCTTCTCCGAACGCCTGACCTGTGCGGATAGGATTCAGAATCTGTTTACCTTCTGATAATCGATACACAGTACATAACTCGCCTCGAACAATAACCGAAGACTTAGGTATCAGGATTAATGAACGTTCACCAATATTCACCTGTGACTTCAACCAAATTCCAGGAACAAGTTTTGCTGAATCAGTGGCTGTGTCAGGTAGAGTCAGACGAATAGTAAATGCATGGGTGTTGAGATTTGCATATGGAAAAATCTGAAAAGACTCAGGTATAACTTTCTGTCCATCCGGTAACACGATTGAAAACTGTTCGACTGAGTTAACGCGATCACGATACTGCTGTGGAATATCCAGAGTCATCCGAAGTGGATGAGTACCATAACCACTGAGTAACGGCATACCGACAGAAACCGTTTCACCCATTTCAACATGGTGCTGCGTAACAATACCTTCATAAGGTGCAAGAATATTCGTGTAACCCAACGATTCTTTGGCTCGTTTTACTGCTGCTCTGGCGGCGGTAACTGCAGCAGAAGCACTTTTCGCATTAGCAATCGCTGAATCCATTTGTTGGCGTGAAATTGCCCCTTTGGGAAATAATTGTCTGAATCTTTTTAACTGACTCTGAGCGTCATCATTACGAGCTATTGCAGAACTAAGATTGGCATTGGCACCATCCAGAGCTGCCGTTTGTTCAGTCCGGCTAATTTCCAGCAGAACATCGCCTTTTTTAACCCGATCATTCACATCAACGTTAAGACCAATGACCCGACCGGAAGTCTGTGCGGCCACCGTACCCTGATTCACAGCTTCCACAATACCGTCGAGAGTCAACAAACTTGGGACAGTCTGTTTTTCAACCGTATAAGATGAAACATTATCTGCAGCAACAGATACAAAAGGAGCGAATAAACAATAAATAAAAAACAACGGTAGCAATTTCTTACTTGATGAATCCATATTCAGCTCCTCAGCCTCTGATGGCAGTGATTTAGTAATTAAACCCTTTTTAACCCTAGTCTATTTTTCTAGTATAGATAACTTAAGTTGTTCTTTTCTGTCATTAACTTTCTGTACCAGATATTGAGTTACCGCTAACCCCAATAGCATGGATGCAAAAAACACCCAGACATTAACATCAGCAAAACCCATTCTTGCCAGTGCCGGACCAGGACAAATACCAGAAAGTCCCCACCCTATACCAAAAAGAGCAGCTCCAACCACCAGCCTGTGATCAATTGTTTTCAATGAACTGAATGAAAAATTTTCAATCAGTAACGGACTATTTCTACGGCGAATAACCAACCAATACATAGGCGCAAAAATCGCTAAAGCCCCTGACATAACAAACATCAGACTAATATCCCAATGTCCACTGACATCCAGAAAACCTGTTACTTTTTCCGGATTAACCATTTGTGAAATAATCATCCCCGCGCCAAATAACAGCCCGGTTAACAATGCAACACCATGAAATAAAAAGTTTTTCACAACCCTAATCCTTATAGCATATGCAAGTTGACATATACAGTGACACCCGCGACAAACATGAAAATCATCGTTGCAACAATAGAACGAATGGAAAGACGGCCAATACCACAGATACCGTGCCCACTGGTACATCCATTAGCTAAACGGGTTCCTATACCCACACACAATCCAGCTATGATCAATTGTGATAGTGATGTTTTCACGGTTCCAATATTCAGTTTGGGGAAATAAACCGCAGCCATATAACCACCCAATACCACACCAACACTGAATAACAGACTCCAGCTAAATGCGTTATTCTTAGGTCTCATTGATGAGGTTAAAATTCCACTAATTCCTGCCACTTTCCCGTTAAACAGCATCAGAAGACTGGCAGAAACACCGAGCAGTGCCCCTCCTCCTAATGCTAACCAAATATCATGCACTTTATCTCTCCAATCAATTACTTACAAAATACGTCTTGTAAGCTCGCAATAAGTTGAGAAGCCTTGTTACCAGCCAATGAGTAAAAGACCTGCTGAGCTTCTTTCCTGACAACAACCAAATTATGTTTACGTAAAACAGATAAATGCTGAGAGAACGCAGAAGGACTCAATGCTGAACGTTCCTGAAGTAATCCGGCACCCATTTCGCCCTGAGTTAACTGACAGAGCACCATCAAACGCTCTGGATGAGAGAGTATTTTGAGTAACTCAGACACTTCCTGAGCACTCCCTTTCATTTTTTGTATATCAACAGCATGCTTAGCCATACAAAGTCCTCTCAACAATTACAATTAACATAATATTTAATATTATAATTTAGTCAATTCTAATTTAGCAAAAATAAAATTAGATTTTTCTAAATTAAATGATACTATTAAAATAACTTCAGTAAGGGAGGCTCAACTAATGAATATTGAAAATGCGTTAAGAGTTTTTGCCGGGACTATGGTACTGATCTCTGTAGTACTGACATACTTTGTTCATCCGTACTTTGTCTGGTTCACTGTATTTATCGGATTAAACCTGATTCAGAGTGCCTTCACCGGATTTTGTCCTGCACTGGCCATATTAAGAAAACTGGGATTCAAATAACATTGCTTTTTTCAAGTTGGAACATTGCAGAGCTCAGCGATGCGTCTGAGCTCTGCATCTTTTTTGACCATCCCAGAAGGTAAAACGGTTACGGCCATTTTCTTTAGACTGATATAAAGCATCATCTGCCATATCGTAAACCCGATTCAACGTTTCTTTTCCTGTTGGAATAAACGTGACCCCGCCCTGAGAAACAGTAACATGATCGGCTACCGGGCTAAATTCATGACGATACTTTAATGATTCGATAGCGAGTTGAATTCTGACTGCTTCTTCCTGTGCCATTTTTTCATCACAATGAGAAAGAAAAACAACAAACTCTTCACCGCCATAACGGCCAACATATTCTCCAGCTCTTGAAAACAATTTATTTATGGCTTGAGCGATAGTCCATAGGCATTTATCACCTTCGGTATGACCATAGTTATCATTAAAAGGCTTGAACAGGTCCACATCAAACATGATAACCGTTAAAGGATTGTTATGACGCCCATGCACAGAAATCAGTTCACTCAGTTTTTCATCCATATAGCGCCTGTTGTGAACTTGCGTGAGAGCATCTTCACGAGCCTGTTGCTTAAGAAGCCGGTTAAATTGTTCCAGTTTAGCTGTTGCAGCTTTTAGCTCATTTCTCATATCAGCGATACGCTGCATCGCTAATAGCTTTGACATTAACACCAACTTCTCTACGGGTTTTATTAAATAATCATCACCTCCTGCTTCGATTGCCTGAGCTATCATTTCTGGTTCATCATGGCCACTTAAAAATATAATGGGTACCCAATCCTGATATTTTGCGCGAATCTGTTTAGCAACTTCATAGCCGGACATTTCCGGCATCGTTATATCTAATACCACCAGTTCAGGTTCAAAAGGTTCATATAAATCCAGTGCTTCTTTACCAGAAGAAACACTCTCGACATCATGCCCCAATTGTTTCAAACGGATAGCAAGCTGCATTCTATCCAACTGTACATCATCGACTAGTAGTATTTTCATCTAACAGCTCTTATTTATGTGTATAAACCAACAACATATTTTTTTAATATACAAGATATATCATAGCACTAGATCTCTTTCATTGAATATTTGACTAAATTAAAATTGACAATCAATATTTGAAAGTTAGCATTGCGTCCTTTTATAAGATACGGGGAAGATCATGTCTGAATCAGAACAAACTGCAGAAACAAAAATTGATTTATCGAACATCTCACAAGAGCTGCGTCAGGTAATTGAATTTGAAGAAATACCAGAAGCAATGCACAACATGATTGTTTCAATTCATGAAGTGTCAGAAGAAGTTGTTCACGAAGCCTGGGACTCATTGCCAAAAAGTGCACAAAATATTTTAGATAACTTTGAACAGTTCCATGCACTTATTTCTGTCAGTCAGGCATTTGCTGGTGTTAGCGTGATGGAAGAGTTTCCGACACTAAACCTGCCTAAAGATATGACCGAGGAAGCGAAAGACGAATACCGGGCTGAACTGTTAGATCAAGCTTTGCATAGTTGCGTAAAAGATATTGTTAAACAGATAAAAAAAGCTCGCCGTGATCCTATTTTGAAACGGGAATTCACAGAAGTGTTTGCTGGATAAGGGATTCAGGATTCAGGATTCAGGATTCAGGATTCAGGATTCAGGATTCAGGATTCAGGATTCAGGATTCAGGATTCAGGATTCAGGATTCAGGATTCAGGATTCAGGATTCAGGATTCAGGGCATCATTGCACCAGATGCCCTGATTTAGTCAATAAAATCATCCCACCTAAAATTTAATTTAAAACAAATTATCAACAAGTATTTAAATAAATTATTTCCACAAGCCTCTATGCATATTTACTAATGCGACATTTTATTGTGTAATTCCGCCTCTTTTTTAGTTCAATTATCTATACAGGAATAAACAAATAATGGACAACTCTTCTTCCCGCAAAGGCCCATGGGGACGACTGGCACTATGGAAAAAAATTCTGATTGGTATGGTCGCTGGTATCGTTGTTGGTGCAATTATGGGACCAAGTGCTGAATTAATTAAACCAATCGGGACTCTTTTTATTAATGCAATCAAAATGTTGATTGTGCCTCTTGTATTCTGCTCTCTCATTGTTGGTATCACTTCAATGAAAGATACAAGGAAAATGGGCCGTATTGGGGTGAAAGCCATTGTTCTGTATTTAGGCACAACAGCCGTTGCAATTGCGTTAGGCCTTGCTCTTTCATCAATCATTGAACCGGGAGCCGGGTTAAACCGAGCAATAACAGAAACCAGCACGCTAAGTAAAGATACACCAGCATTGGTACAGACTCTTTTAAACATTATTCCTAAAAACCCAATTGGTGCATTGGCTGAAGGTAACATACTTCAGATTATCTTCTTCGCTATCGGTCTTGGTGTATCTCTGGTTCTAATCGGAGAAAAAGGTCAGCCAGCCGTAAAAGTGTTCGAGAGTCTGGCAGAAGCCATGTACAAACTGACTGAGATCGTAATGTCATTTGCACCATACGGTGTTTTTGCTCTGATGGCTTGGGTTGCCGGTAAATTTGGTATGGATGTTCTGATGCCTCTGATCAAAGTTATCGCTGCTGTTTATATCGGTGCACTAATTCATGTTATTGTCTTCTATAGTGGTTTCTTATCCATTATTGGTCGTCTGAACCCTATGCCATATCTACGTGGTATTACTAACCCTGCAGCCGTTGCTTATACAACATCAAGCAGTTCAGGTACATTACCTGCGACACTGAAAGCAAGTCAGGAAGAACTTGGGGTATCAAAAGGCGTATCAAGCTTTGTTTTACCATTAGGTGCAACCATTAACATGGATGGTACCGCGCTGTATCAGGGTGTCTGTGCTTTGTTCATCGCTCAGGCATTTGGTATCAACCTTGAAATGTCGGATTACATCACGATTATCATGACAGCAACGCTTGCTTCTATTGGTACTGCTGGTGTTCCTGGCGCAGGTTTGATCATGTTGTCTCTTGTTTTAACCACTGTTGGTCTGCCAATGGAAGGGTTAGCAATTGTTGCCGGTATTGACCGTATTCTGGATATGGCACGTACTACAATCAACGTATGTGGCGATATCATGGTGTCAGTCCTGATCGCGAAAAGCGAAGGCGAATTGGATCAACAAACTTATAATTCTTAGTTGTTATCTGATTTGGTTGCAAAGCCAGCAAATAACCGATGATACATACATCAGTTAAATATATGGCATCTCGACAGCGAGATGCCATTTTTATATGAAATTATTTTAGGTATGGCAAAGTCGTTTAAAAGTTTGTCCAGTATTAATGGTGCAGATTAGGCTTGGGTTATAGTGGTACAATTTACACTTGAATATTATAAAAATTGATTCAGCCTATTACTGGTTTTGTCAACAACGTAAGAGTTTCCCACCTAACAGGGAAATCTGGCATGTCAGATTTCATTGGAAAACCATCCGCATGTCTTTGTTTAGTCAACTGAGAAGCAGTCAATATCAGTTATCTCCGCAACTAGAATAATGAATTGCATTATCGAAAAGCAAAAATTGAAACGAGATAAATTACGACGGCTTTATGCAAATAAAACAGAAGGCATCGGATATTTGTGCCTCTGTTTGTGTCAATTATCTCGTTTGGTGGATAAGTTGGACTTCTTGCAGGTACAAAATTTAATTCTGTTGTCGAATTCGTATCAACCCGAGCAGTACAAGACCGAATATAATAATCATGAGCGGGGATGGTTCTGGGATATCATTACTCTCTGGGAACCTGTTTAATGCCACTCCTGCGTATGAATAATCAGGGTCGTAACATCCCGTGATTGCGCAATTGTCCATCGTCAGGTGGACCGTCGCTGATTCGCTTATCATATCCTCCAATACGTATTCAGGTCCTTCCGGGTAAATCTCGGTGACCCATGAATGCGCTTCAGGATACTTATCGTTGCCATTTTCATCGTGCCCGTATACCGTCCCCGTCCCATACACGCGGCTGGCGTCTTGATCAGGGTAGGAATAGTACCAATCACCTGTGAACCCAAATAGTATATTAAATGTCCGGACGACTTCGACTGCCTGTGGGTCACTGAAGCTCGCCATCTGCAGTATCGATTCATCGTCCGACCACGAGTCCCCGCCATCGTCGGCACCGAAAAAATCATTGTATAGGGCTGCCATCGTCGATGTACTCGTGAGCGTCCATCCTTCTCCATAATCCACATTATCGATTGTTAGGTTTCCGTCTGCTAATTCCGCTAATATGTTCGCTATAGACCATCCAACTGTAACGTCCCACTGTAACCACTCAACACCTGTTGTGTCATTGGTTACAATATTGGTGTCCTCATCCAATGTATACCCGTTGTATGTGATAGTCGTTGCTTGCAACGCACCTGTAAACAGGAAATAGAACAATACACTTAGTAATTTTTTCATCTTCAATTCCCATTAAGAGTGAATTACCTATTCATGCGCATGTATAGCGACCATTGGCATTGAATGGTGTTTTCTATAAAGCAATGTTTGTGCACACCAAAATAAACATATAAAAAAAACATGCAATTAATGAAGATGTTTTGTTTCAGTAACATTGGAATGTAAAATTTATGGGCACCAATTTTGTTAAAAATGCAGATTATAAATAACACTAATCTTCTTATTATAAATAAGTTATTGCTATCATAATTTAATAATTATATTGAAATTCAATTGATTGCAGCCTACTAATTTATTTTTTATATATACTGTCATTTATTACCAGTATTGATTGAAGTATGTTTTAGATATGTAAAATATTTTGACACCTGTTCTATTTGTGGCGGTTATTTGGCTATTGAAGGAGTGTGTTTTTTGAAAAGTATTATGTATTTTTCATGATTTTTATTTGGTTAAATGGTGAGTTAATTTTCTGTTGATAGTTATTTGTGTGACTTTAAATGGGGTATTTTTTATTCAGCCGACAGCCCCAAGAAGCGGAGCTGGACAAAACTGCTTTGTACCACAAGATTTACCACCAACAGCCAAAAAATTGACCACGAACAGCCATAAAACTGACAATAACTTACTGATAATATTGAAGTAATAAAAACCAAGCAAGCTGATTCTGATCTTAATCAAAGTATTAGTTTATCTAATGCTTTTTTAGTATTGCCTTATATTAATAATGGTTATTCTGTATTCGTTTACATTTTAAAAAATAATAAGGCTGCTGCATGTTTAAAAACCTCAAATTGGGTAAAAAACTGGGACTCGGTTTCGGCATAGTATTGCTGTTACTTTCTATCGTATTGGCAATAGGGATCAATACACTGCACAAAACCGATGATGGTTTGATGGAGTACCGAAGTTTAGCAAGAGAGACAAACTTAGCGGGAACTGTCCAGGCTAACATGCTTATGGTCAGGATGAATGTAAAAGGCTATCTGATTACAAAAAGCTCCTCAGACATTCAAGAATATAAAGACTACGTTGCCAAAGTAAATGAATCACTTGAACTAGCCAAAGGCCGCGTTACTGATCCTGGACGAATTAAAATTGTGCAGTCCATTGTCGCTTCGCTAGCCACTTATGAACAAACCTTTAATCAGGTAATTGACCTCGTTAATCAAAGAAATGAAGTTCATGACATACGCCTGATTCCAAATGGTGACACGATGAAAACAACTATCGAAGCTATCATCAAATCTGCCAATAAAGACGGAAATCGCGAAGTTGTATTTGAAGCAGCTAGTACACAAAAAGCAATGTATATGGGGAGATTGTTCGTCGCAACCTTCTTACAAACCAATGCAAAGAAAGATTACGACATCGCTGTTCATAACATGGATTTATTAATGCAAGTGGAGATGAGCAAATTAGCTAATACCTTGCAGGATCCAAAACGAAAAAATTTGTTTGATAAATTTGCTAAAGCTCATACCAACTACATCGCAGCAATGAATGATATTTATAACTTGATTACTCAACGGAACGATTTGATTAAAAATACACTCGATGTACTTGGCCCACAAATCGCTGAAAATATCGAAAGTGTTAAGTTGTTAGTAATGAAAGAGCAAGATACTCTTGGCCCGGCTTTAGAAGCAGAAACCGATAGAAGTATTCAAGTAACATTAATTCTATCTGTCATAGCAATCATTGTAGGGATTTTGGCGGCTTATGTACTCACCAAAATCATTACCAAACCTATTCATCAGGCAGTTGCTGCAGCTAATTCACTTGCAGACGGTGATTTGACCATAGATATTCAATCAAGCAGCAAAGATGAAACAGGTATACTGCTGAATGCGATTAAAAACACAACAATCAAACTCAAAGAGATGATTGGCACCATCAACCGTGCTAGTGACGAACTGTCTTCTGCATCAGAAGAACTGGCTGTGGTTACAGACCAGACATCGCAAGGCATTATTCAGCAAGAAAGCGAAACCGAAATGGTTGCCACCGCAATGAACGAAATGGCAACAACTGTTCACGATGTGGCCAATAATGCAGCAAAAGCGGCTGAAGCCGCAAATGACGCCGACAAAGAAGCGACTTCAGGTTCTAAGGTCGTTGCACAAACCATTATGTCGATTAATTCTCTGTCAGAGAACGTAAATCATTCTGCTGAAAAACTGCATGGCGTTCAGAAAGATGTAGTTAACATCAGCTCGATTCTGGATGTGATCAGAGGTATCGCTGAACAAACGAACCTACTTGCACTTAATGCCGCTATTGAAGCTGCGAGAGCAGGCGAACAAGGCCGTGGGTTTGCCGTCGTGGCTGACGAAGTACGTTCTCTGGCAGAGCGGACTCAGGGGTCGACTGCTGAAATTCAAACCATAATAGAGCAATTGCAAGCTGGTACAGAGAGTACCGTTGAAGTGATGAACCAGGGTAAATCATTAGCCGATGATTGTGTCACTCAGGCCAGTGAAACCGAAACAGCACTGGACTCTATCACTAATGCTATCAGCGTGATTAATGATATGAACATGCAGATAGCCAGTGCCTCAGAACAGCAAAGCTCTGTCGCAGAATCCATTAACGAAAATGTCGTGAATGTGAAAAGAATTGCTGAAGAGAACTCTGTAGCATCAAATCAGACTCGTAGTTCCAGCTCGGAAATTGCCCGTCTGGCCGAGCAACTTAACCAGATGGTTTCTCAGTTTAAACTTCAGGTATAAGCTCCAGTCAATAGCAGCTAATATACACCGGGCGCGTCCAACAAATGTTGTAACGCGCCTTTTTTAATTTCTCAGGTTAATTACATATATTGTCAGTCATTTACGTTGTGTAACAACGCTCCTATCTACTGATTATTGAAGGTGAGAGCATAATTTTGTATGAGTTTTGAATATTTAGGTAATGAAAGGTTACGATATTTTTAACTACATTATTCAATCAATCATTAAACAATTTCTACCATTTAACTTACTTTTATAGAGAAGTTTATCGGCTCTTTTAATACAGCTTTCCATAGAATCACTTTCATTAACAAGTGTTGCTCCGATAGAAATAGTTACATTTAGCTTTTTATTTTTATGAGTAATATATGAACTTTCTACTAAGCATCTAACTCTATTCCCAAGATTCTTGAGATCGTGGTTATTGATATTTCTAATGATGGCGATAAATTCCTCTCCCCCCCAACGCCCATATATATCGAATGGTCTGGCATTCGTTGTAAAAGTATTTGCCACCAATTGAAGAACTTCATCACCAATATCATGACCATATGTATCATTAATTTGTTTAAAATTATCTATATCGATAAATAAAATTCCAAAAGGAATTTTATAACGTTTTATTTCCTCAAATATACTATAAACTTCGTTCTCAATATAATTCCGGTTTGGTAATTGAGTAAGTTTGTCAAGAAGTGCCAATTTTTCAAGTTCTTGAACTCTTAACTCGTTAGCCATTTGATTACTTATATCTGTAAATAACTCAATTCCCCCCGTAATATTACCTTCTTCATCAGTTAAAGTACTGGCTCTAACTGAAACGGGTATTCGGTGGCCATCCTTATGATGCATATAAACATTTGTTTCTCGAGGTTGACCATCTGATATCGTTGCTGCAAGTGGACACAATTTGCAACAAAGATTTGTTCCTTCGTAATCAACATGGGTAAGTATATTATCAGAACAAGCTCTACCAATAACTTCATCAGCAGAAAATCCAGAAATTCTTTCAGCAGCTTTATTCCAGTACGTAATAACTCTATCTTTGTTTACAAAATATAAACCGTCATGAAGATCATTAACTATTTTTTCAAATGAAAATTTGTATGTATCCATAATAAATCATTAATAATTATAATAAAAATAAGCAACTACTTAAATATACCTATCAAGTTAGTAACTATTCAGTATAACTTTATTAGTTATACTGAATATATGCAATGTTTTGTAGATTTACCTCCCACCATAATCCATTCATTTACAAATTTTTTTCATCGCTTTAGGTAAAAAAGGAGGTATAGCCAAAGTGACCATTTAAAAAGACCAATGTCATGTTTTGTGAGTTGTTTGGTGAAGTAACTGCCCCTCTTATTCGTCATTAGCTTAATTTGGTCGATAGAAGTCAGAGAAAATGCTGGAGATAGTGGATTGAAAAACAAAAAGGGGCAATTTCATTTTAGTCGGCATCCCGGTTATAACTCGAACCCCCCGGATAGACTGCTATGGGAACATATATCATCTTCTGACATTATCTTCGGAACAAAAATGGGAGCTAACGCTCCCATTTTTAGTCATTTACAAATTACAATTTACTGCTGACTAATCTCATACAATCGATGTGCCTGTTCTGTCGCATCGACACTCACAGTACGGAACTTCTCAGCATCCTGTGCATTTTGATCCGAAATTTCACGAATTCTTTCCGCAAGTCGATCGACATTTTCAGTTACCTGAGCCTGCTCTTCGGTCGCAACCGCAATATTTGTAGAACGTTCCTTAATATCCTGGAATGCATCCACAATCTGCTCATATTGAGTACGGGTTGTCATTGAACGCTCATTAACTTCTTCTGAATACACTCGGCATTGTTCGATCACACCAACACCATTTTTAGCGGCATCCTGAAGTTTTTTGATCATGTTTTCAATTTCAACGGCAGATTGTTGAGTTTTCGATGCCAGATTTCTCACTTCATCCGCCACAACCGCAAATCCACGACCAGATTCACCCGCTCTTGCAGCCTCAATAGCCGCATTCAGTGCCAGTAGGTTAGTCTGCTCAGAAATATTCATAATCACTTCTAAGACTTGACCAACCTGTTGTGAATCATCCGAAAGCTGCTGAATAGCGCCTGCTGATTCCGTTAATTTATCAAACAATTGTCTGATGGCTTCCGCATTCTGTTCAATGACTTCAAATCCAGAATTCACTAGTTCGGCTGATTGATTTGTCACATCAGCAACAGAACCTACATCCTGTGATACAGAAGCTGCTGTTGCGGACATTTCATTAATTGCCGTGGCCAAAGTGTTGTTCTCATCCATCAGTTCCAATGCCCGGGCCTGTGAATCACTGCTCAGTTGATCCATGCTTTCCGCATTATGCTTAACCGCCTCAGCTTCCGAGCGGACTTTCATCAGAATCGCAATCAGGTGATCACCATAATCATTAATAGCCATACATAACTGTGACATTTCATCATCATTGCTGACTTCCAGTTTATGCGATGAATTACCCTGAATCAGATTTCTTACCTGTCCAGCCGTATTGTTGATTTGCCCTACCAGTTTCAGTCCGGCGAAAATCAAAACACACACAAAAACAATAATCAAACCAATTAATGCAGAATAGACAGTAAACGTCAGAGATGTTACCTCTTGTAAAGCAATTGATGCCGGCAAAATAACACCCGCCTGCCAGCCTTGTTCCGGAAGGCGGAAGCGAACTAGTACTGAGTCGTCGTTATCTACAACACCCCGAGAAAATTCTACCGGTGAAAAATCATCCTGTTTTAGCGCGCTTGCCAAAGGAGCCAGAGAAGGCTGTTTAGACGCTAAATCATCAAGAGAAATTAAGTCAATTGTTTGACCTTTTAACTGAGGAAGGGAAACAAGCTGGCCAACTTGGTCAACAATCAGACTGTATGTTCCTGTTGAACGATTTTCTTGAGTCAGAATTGACTCAATATTCGAGAGTTCAACATCGATGGTTGCAACTCCCCAAAAACTTCCGTCACGTTCAATTTTTACTGAACACGTCACCATTGGAACATTGGATACAGGGTCAACATAGACTTCTGACCAGACACATTGTCCTGATGTTGTTCCTCTGACACTGGTGTACCAACCTTCCTGCTGATATGGACTAGCATCAGGCTGATTGTAGTCATCTAGAAGCTCAAAAGTATTTGGCCCCGTTTTTGCCCAGAATAAAGACGCTTTTTGTTCCCCTGATACTAACTTATTGGGCTCTGGCCAAATACCACCACCAGCAATACCGACACCACTTTTAACCAGTGGCTCAATATGCTTAATAAAATCCTCTTTATCCAAAGGAAGAGCTTCAGCTACAGCAGCCAGGCTCCGGGTTAGCGTTGCGTTTTCGGTTAATTCTTTACCGATTGTTTCCCCTATCACTTTTGCCTGCATTTGTGCTTTGTCGATTGCCTGAGTTTTAATAACCGGCGTCACAACAAATTTTACAACTGCAAACATCACTATAAGAGCGGCAATTAATAACGTAGCACTACCCGCGTACAGCTTACTACGAATTAGCATGGCATTCTCCCTGACCTACCTAAATGAAATTTTCTTAAAAATGGTACATCTGATTATAAAAATCAATATATGGCTATTTCTATATTGACATAAAAATTAGGCACAATTAATGCCAGAATAATATTAACAACCTACTTAAGTGCTTCTGAGCTCATAACAGCCTATTTCATACACTTCATTATGGAGTTATCGACAGCCCAAGAGAAAGTTTTAGCAAAAAAAATGAGACAAGATTTCTCCTGTCTCTATATGAAAAGTTAGATTTGAAATGAAATTAATGCGCTGCGCCAGGATCAACACTGTGTTTAGGTTTTGGTGCAAACCAGATAACAAACGCTGCAAACGCGAAAATAACGGCAATAATGACAAACAACTGATTCGTTGCCACCATGACACTCTGTTTTTGCACCATCCAGTCAAGCGAATTTCTCACTTGATCCATTCCCATCCCGGAAGCCTGCATTACCTGAGTTGCTACACCATTCTGGTCCGTCAGTCCTGATAATTCCGAGTGAACATATCTGGTTTCCCGTTCCCAGGCTGTGTTAATAATCGATGTTGCAAACGCAGCCGACAATGTACGAATAAAATTCATTAAACCTGCTGCGGATTCCATTTCCCGAAAATTAACACACCCCAGAGCAATTGCCGTGAGTGGCACAAAGAATAATGGCATCCCGATTCCCTGGAAGAACATCGGCCAACTGACCTGAGCAAACGTCATATCAAGATTGGCGTAACTACGAATAAACGTCCAGATACAGAACCAGATCACCCCGACAAACACAAATGGCCGCGGATCAAATTTACTCGACATTTCAGCAATTAATGGGGCTAGAAATACCGCGAGAATCCCCATCGTTGCAGTCGAATAACCCGCAATTGTCGCGGTATAGCCCATATAGACCTGAAGCCATAATGGTGTAACAACTGTCGTCGCAAAAAAAGCACCAAAGGTAAGTGATAATGTCATCATAGAGGCAGTAAATCCCCTGTGCCTGAACACCTTCAAATCAACAACCGGATTTTTCTCTGTCAATTCCCAAATCAGGAAACATGCGAAGCCTATTGCGGCAACGATAGCCAAAGTGATAATGCGGTTAGATTCAAACCAGTCATGATCTTTACCTTCATCGAGCATAATCTGCAATGCAGCCACCCAGACAACAAGCAAGAAAAGACCCACTTTATCAATCGGTGATTTCTCTACTTTGGTTTCAAATTTTTTCAGTAACACACGCACAGCATAACCAGCGACAAGAGCAAAAGGTACATTCACAAAGAAGATAAATGGCCAGCTCAGTTGATCGCATAGTGTTCCGCCTAAAATTGGCCCGGCAATCGGAGCAACCAGAGTTGTCATACTCCAGATACCAATCGCTGCATGGGCTTTATTTTTAGGAAAAATCCGCATCATCAATGTCTGAGATAGCGGCATAATCGGGCCACCAGAAAAACCCAGGAATACCCTAAAAATAACCAAAGCGGTCATTGATGTGGCCAATCCGCACAACAATGAAAATAATCCAAATAAGATAAAACAGGTTGTAAAGGTTTTTATGGCGCCAAAACGTCTGGCAAACCAACCCGTTAACGGTACTGAAATCGCTTCTGCCACTGCGTAAGATGTAATGACATACGTACCCTGACTGGTAGAGGTACCTAAAGCCCCCGCAATATTGGCAACAGATACGTTCGCAATTGTGGTATCCAGAACTGCAAAAAAGTTCGCCAGAGCCAGGCACAGAGCCCCTAAAAACAGGGCTCCGCCAGTGAGAGGTTGAATTTCTTGTTCTGCAACAGAAGAACTCATCGTTTCTCCTTAACCCTGCGCAGGGTTTTCACCAGCCTGAAATCTTGCAAAGGTGTCATTATCTACTTTTGACTCAGTATCAACGGTAACATCCATTGACAACCCTACCTGAAGAGGGTGTTCTGCAAGTTCTTTTTTATCGATAGAAATTCGTACCGGTAAACGCTGAACAACTTTAATCCAGTTACCTGTCGCATTTTGCGCAGGAATCACAGAAAACGCCGAACCTGTACCACCAGAAAGTCCTGACACAACACCATGATAAACCACATCGTCACCATAAAGATCTGAAGTAATTTCAACAGGCTGACCAATTTCTACATGAGTAAGCTCGCCTTCTTTGAAATTGGCATCAATGTGCATGTTACCCAAAGGAACGACTGTCATTAATGGTGCACCGATCTGAACCCGACGACCAACCTGTACCTGACGTTTCGCAACCACACCACTAATTGGTGCGCGAATAATCGTTCTTGCTAAGTTTACTTGTGCCTGATCGAAGCGTGCTTTAGCTAAAAGAACCTGTGGGTTAGTATCTACTGTTGAGTTATTAATCAAAGCAGCATTCGCTTTTTGATTGCCAATCGTTGATAAACGATTGGCAACAGCCTGATTAACCGCCGCTTTTGCTGCATTTAATTGTGCCTGAGCCTGAATAAAAGCAGTTTTGGCATTTGTCACTTCTTCACCGGAAACAGAACCAGATTCAATCAGGTCCTGGCGACGTTTATAATCAATTTCAGCTCGTTTAAAATTTGCCTGAGCTGATTTTAGCTGGGCGCGAGAGCGAGTTTCATCTTCAGTTCGGGCTGTTACTAAAGCATCAAAACCTTCATCATTGGCTTCATAACTTTGCACATGACGTTTTGCTAACGCGTAATCTGCTTCAGCCTGAGCTAAGGCCAGTTTTGCATCTGTGTCATCAATAATGACCAGAACATCGCCTTTTTTAACAAACTGAGTATCAACAACATTCACATTGCGGATGATACCACCCACTGCAGGAGTAATTTCAGCGACCTCTGTAGCCGTATAGGCATTATCCGTTGACACATATCGTGAACCAATAAAGTGCCAGTATGCTGTATATCCTCCAGCTAACAGAACGATCACTGCAGCTAAAATGATAAAGCCTGTTTTGCGTGATTTTGTCGCTTTTTCCTGATCGAATTGTTCTTCGTTTAACGTTTCTGTCGTCATTTGATATTAACCTTTTGCAACTTCAGATTGAGTATTGTTATAGCCACCACCAAGAGCATGAATAAGCGAAAGATCCAGACTGAATGCTTTAGCCTGTAGATTTGCCAGTGCTCTTTCACTATTCAGCAACGCATCTTCTGCACTTAATACATCCAGATAGGTTGCCAGCCCCCCACGATAACGATTACTAGCAATCTGGTGGGATTCTTTTGCTGCTTCAACAGCTTCTTGTGCTTTCTGGATTTGAGCATCAAGCGCTGTAGTACTGGTTACAACATCCGCTACCTGATGCAGAGCATCGCTTAAAGACTGGTTATAAGTGCTAACAGCAAGTTCATATCCTGCTCTGGCTGAATCCAGTTGACCTTCTAAACGCCCGCCAGAAAAAATAGGCAGGTAAATAGCCGGCCCGATACTACCTGCATCATTTCCCGTCCTGGTCAGATTATCCAAACCAAAAGCCTGATAACCAACAAATGCAGAAAGTGTCACATCCGGATAAAAGTTTTTCTCAGCAACACCAATTCGTTGAGCGGCCGCCTGTGCCCGCCATTTTGCTGCGCAGATATCAGGACGATGACCCAACAAATCAATACCAAGGTCTGTCGGTAATCCAAATGTTTGATTTAGATTGATTTGAGGACGAGAAATTGTTTTCGCAAAATCAGGTCCAACACCGATTAATGCTGCAATTGCATTTTTCTGCAATGCAATCATTTCCTGTATGCTCAGTAACTCAGCTTCAACACTTGCCTGAGCAGCTTTCGCCCGACTTACCGATCCTTTGGTTTCCAGACCACTGTTAAAACGACGGGTTAACAAATCAACCGTTTTGCGACGAATGTCAACCGCTGCAGAAACGGTATCCTCGTTCATATACAATCTTGATAACTCAGCATAAGAATTTGCTATTGAAGTTGATAACATCAATCGTGCTGAAGCTTCTTCAGCCTGAGCAGCAGCAAGATCAGAGGTCGCCGCTGCAACTTCATTTTTGTTCTTGCCCCAGAAATCTAAATCATAAGAGAAATTTAACGTTACCGAACCATAATCATTCCAGTTTTCAGGAGGCATATAAGCCTGATACTGATAACTCACTTTTGATTCTGACGCAGATGCATTAAGCCCTACCTGCACTTTTTTAATTGCACCAATTCTCTGTGCAATACCTTGTGCATTTCTCAGGCGGGCTTCAGCAATTTTAATCGATGGTGATTCAGCAAGAGCGGTTTCAATTAAACGGTTTAGTTGCTGATCATCATAACGCATCCACCAGGTATCTCCTGGCCAGTCGATTGACTGAATATCTTTAAAACTTTGCTGATAACTCAGTGACTGCACTGATTTAACTTCCGGCACACCATAATCAGAGGGGGTGACACAACCTCCCAGAAGAGACAGGCTCGTAATCGCAACAAGACACCCTTTTACCGAAGTCGTCCTTAATACTTTCTGAAATTTTTCTTGGGTTTCCACTCCACACCTCATAACCATACCGTACCGTTCAGTTATACTATTGACAGACGGGTTTAGTCAAGCGAAACTTAGCTCAGAATAACAATGAGGTAATCATGAGAGTAAAAACCGAAGAACGTCGTCAGGCCATTATAGAAACGGCTAAAGAAGCATTTAAACGACAAGGCTTTGAGCACACATCAATGTCTTATATTGCAAAAAAAGTAGGCGGTTCTAAAGCCACTTTATATAACTATTTTAGTTCGAAAGAAGAAATCTTTGCTGCCGTAATGGAATCATCTGTAACTCATGATGTCGCCTCTGCATTTCAAAAATTATCCAAAGAAGCAGAACTCAAAACAGCATTATTCAATTTTGGTACAAACTATTTACGATCAATTTTATCCCCGGAGCTGGGAGCAATCCGAAAAATGGCCATGAGTGAAGCAGGCCAGTCAGAAATCAGTCGTTATTTCTATAACAATGGGCCCGGCAAAGGCCGCAAAGATATGGCCAAATATATTGAATATCAGATGACTCAGGGGCAGCTTCGTCAGGCAGATGCAAATGTAGCAGCGGCTCAGTTAATCGCACTATTAAATGCAGAATTGCTCGATCCATTTGAAATGAATGTCATTGATATGCCAGTAGAAGATGAAATCAAAAAAGTGGCTGATACCGCTATTAACAGTTTTCTGATGATTTACCAAAAGTAAAAAGGCCCGTAAAACAAGGGCCTCATCTGTATCGGTATATTATTTGGGATTAGATTAAGTCTAATCCTTTTAAAACGGTGTCAATGATAAATTGAGTGGCACTCTCAAATTCATCATCATCCAACGCGCGCCCTTTGATCATATAAATTTCAACGTCGCAATCTGCATAGAACTGAGTTGAACCCCAGATCAAAAATAACAAATATAACGGTTCAATCGGACGAATAAGACCATTATCAACCCAGGTTTGAATGATATTAGCTTTACCCACGGTCCAGTCAGCCATAGGTAAATTCATTGCATCACTGATATTTTGCGCGCCATTGATAAGTTCTAATGCAAATATTTTCGACTCTTTCGGATGCGTACGCGAGTATTTCATTTTCCCGCGAATATAACGTGCAATAACCTGTGCTGGCTCCATACTATCTGCATCATCAGCAAATCCCTGGTTCCAGAGATTTAAAATATCCTCAAGAACGGAAAGATAGAGACCCTTTTTAGACTTGAAATAATAAAGCACGTTGGCTTTAGGTAAATTAACCCGATCTGCTATAGATTGGACAGATGTACCTTTGTATCCGCATTTGACAAATTCATCAGCTGCAGCTTTTAAGATTCTGGCTTCATTTCGTTGACGGATTGCACCAGGTTGTTGCGATTTGCGGGTACTTCTTGTTTCCATAGCGGGTTACATCATCCTATTTATTACTTCTGAAAAGAGGGCTAAGTAAGTGATAACCATACCTCAAAGTCAAGCAATAATAACCAACTCTTTAATTGAGTGTTATATTTGATATAGCAATTTCGGTCATAATATTAGCTTTCTGACTGTTTGTTGACCATATAGTGTAATTTGTTGAATATGTGTGCATAGATTAATTTACAAAAATTAATCTTTTTACTAAAAGTTTCTGATCCATTTTTTGTCAGAAAAGGATACAATCGCGACCACTTGAACAGTTGGTCAGAATTTTGCATCACGGCTAATAATCGTAAACATAGGGAAATCATCTGCTATGGCGCAGGCTCCACTTTTAGAACTTCGGAATGTAAGTAAATTTTTTCCGGGGGTTATAGCAAACGATAACGTAAACTTAAAACTCCATTCCGGAGAAATTCTTGCACTGCTTGGAGAGAATGGCGCAGGCAAGTCCACCTTAGTCAAAATGATCTATGGTGTAAATCGCCCCAGCGAAGGCGATATTTTTTGGAATGGCGACGCAATCGATATCGTATCACCTAATCAAGCTCGTTCGATGGGCATTGGCATGGTTTTCCAACACTTTTCAGTGTTTGAAACATTAACTGTTATCGAAAATATTGAACTGGGTCTGGATAAAGAGTTTGTTGCTCAGGTCGACAACCTACGTCAACGGGTTATCGATATGAGTAAAAAGTACGATCTTCATGTCGATCCTGACCGATACGTTCACAGTCTCAGTATTGGGGAGCGACAACGATTAGAAATTCTTCGTTGTCTTATCCAGGATGTAAAACTATTAATTTTGGATGAGCCAACTTCAGTCTTAACACCTCAGGAAGTGAAAGGCCTGTTTAAAGTTCTGAATAAACTTTCCAGCGAAGGTTGTTCGATTATGTTTATCAGTCACAAATTAAAAGAGGTGACTGAATTATGTGACCGGGCAATTATTCTGCGTGGTGGTAAAGTCAGTGGTGAGTGCATTCCGGCTCAGGAAACACCAAATTCAATCGCTCGCATGATGGTTGGAAATGAAGCAGAACTATCTGAAACCTACCCTAAGAAAGAAACCGACAATATCATTTTTTCTACAGTTAACCTGACCCTTCCCCCTGCACATCCGTTCGGTTGTGGACTCACCAATGTAAACTTAGAGCTAAGAGCGGGTGAAATTCTGGGCATCGCCGGGGTTGCTGGTAATGGTCAGGAAGATTTGCTGGAAGCAATCAGTGGCGAAGACTCCCGAACCAGCAAAGAAAGTATCCGTTTTAACGATAAACCGATTGGTCATCTGGATGCAGGTAAGCGTCGGGCTTTGGGTATGGCTCATGTCCCTACCAATCGGTTAGGTCAAGGCGCAGTACCAGAAATGAGCTTGGAAGATAACACGCTTTTAACCAATACAACCACCCTGACCAGACATGGATTGATTAGCGCCAGACGTTTGAAAGAGCTTGCCGTCTCTCTGATTAAAAATAATCAGGTAAAATGCCGCGATGAATACTCTCAGGCAAAAAGTTTATCAGGTGGTAACCTGCAAAAATTCATCATGGGCCGTGAAATGCATCAGCATCCTCAGGTACTGATCTGTGCACACCCGACCTGGGGGGTGGATATTGGTGCCGCAAGTTCAATCCACCGAAAATTGATAGCTCTCAGAGATGAAGGTGCCGCGATTGTGGTTATTTCAGAAGATATCGATGAACTCTTTATCATAAGTGATCGTCTGGCTGCGCTGTATGAAGGCCAGTTATCACAATCAGTAAAAACAGAAGATACGAATATAGAAGAAGTTGGTCAATGGATCGCTGGTGGCTTCGTTAAGCATGAGGAGGTATCAAATGCTTAAAGTTCAGCCAAGGATTGAAAGCTCAAAAGTAATGGGTTGGCTTTCTCCGGTTATTGCAATTCTACTGACTTTATTCATATCAAGTTTAATGTTTATAGGGTTAGGTGTCAGTCCGGTAAAAGCATTTGAAGTATTTATTCTTGAACCATTTAGTGATAGCTATAACATTGGTGAACTAATGGTAAAAGCGAGTCCGTTAATGCTTTGTGCTATTGGTCTTGCTCTCTGCTATCGGGCAAATATCTGGAATATTGGTGCTGAAGGTCAGTTCCTTATTGGTGCTCTGGCAAGTAGTGCAGTTGCAGTAAATGTTCCGGATGATGCGGGCATAATGTCGCTTCTTCTCGTGTTAGCAACAGGCATTGTTGCTGGCATGGTGTGGTCTGGCATTCCTACCTTATTGAACCGACGCTTTAACACTAACATCATTCTGACGACCATTATGCTTAATTATATTGGTCTTTACCTACTGCTATGGGCAGTACACGGACCATTAACTGACCCTGACGGTTATGGATTCCCAGAATCTAAAATGTTTCCGGACGGTGTCTTACTTCCCACTCTTGTCGATAGTGGACGAGCATCTATTAGTATTGTTATTGCTGTTATCATGGCTCTTTTCGCTGGTTTTGCCCTTTATAAAACTTTACCAGGTTTCAAATTACGTGTATTTGGTGAAGATGAATCAGCCGCACGTTATGCTGG
Organism: uncultured Vibrio sp.; assembly: GCA_963676525.2. Taxonomy (GTDB): domain Bacteria; phylum Pseudomonadota; class Gammaproteobacteria; order Enterobacterales; family Vibrionaceae; genus Vibrio. The sequence goes on along the minus strand of CAXXNB010000009.1, from coordinate 888,527 downwards.
CTTTAACAGCGGGAAAATTGTCTGGGGAACTATGTTGTTTGCCGGAGCTTTAGCCGGGTTTGCCGGAACCTGTGAAGTAACAGGCCCTATTGGCCAGTTAATTCCATCGGTCTCCCCCGGTTATGGATATGCAGCAATTATTGTTGCCTATCTGGGACGACTTAACCCTGTAGGGATCATTATTTCATCCTTCTTTATGGGTATTTTATACATGGGAAGTGATCTGGCTCAGATTGAATTGGGTCTGCCTACTGCTATTACAGGTCTTTTCCAGGGAATTCTACTTTTCTCCTTATTAGCATGTGACTTTTTAATCTATTACGAAATTGTACTGAAAACGCCACGCAAAAAATCAATAAGCACCACGACCACAGATCAGTCTGGTGAGGTGAAATAATGGACACACAGTTAATCTTAATCATACTTATCGCCGCGGTAAAAACAGGAACTCCTCTGTTAGTGATTGCGTTAGGTGAACTTGTCTGTGAGAAGTCAGGCGTACTGAATCTGGGCCAGGAAGGCATGATGTTAATGGGAGCAATGGCAGGTTTTGCTGGTGCTCATTTTACCGGAAGCCTGTTTTTAGGTGTGTTATGTGCCATGGCAGCAGGTATTCTGATGTCCCTGTTGTTCGGCTTTTTAACATTAACCCTGAATACAAACCAAGTTGCGACCGGGTTAGCGTTGACCATTTTTGGTACAGGTCTGAGTGCTTTTCTGGGAACCAGTTTTATTGGTACTACTCTGCACGGATTCTCTGAATTACAGATACCACTGCTGGGTAAGATTCCATTCTTTGGCGTATTGCTGTTTAAGCATGACATTTTAGTTTACCTGAGCTTTTTCATTGTCTTAGTCACCTGGTGGGTCATTCAGAAAACCCGTCTTGGGCTGATTATCCGGGCAGTCGGTGAAAACCCACATTCTGCCAATGCATTAGGCATCAGAGTTATTGCCTTACGCTATGGAACCGTCATGTTTGGCGGTGCGATGGCAGGCTTAGCTGGCGCATATATGTCTTTAGCTTACACGCCAATGTGGAGTGAAAATATGACCGCTGGCCGTGGATGGATCGCTTTAGCTTTGGTGGTATTTGCTTCCTGGCGCATCGGTTACCTTATTTTAGGTGCTTACCTGTTTGGATGTACTTCGATTATGCACCTGGTTATGCAGGGTGCCGGCGTGGATATTTCACCGAATATCTTAGCTATGACACCTTATGTTGCGACTGTCGTTGTAATGGTAATCTTGAGTTCAAACACTGCCAGACAAAAATTAGCAACACCAATGAGTCTCGGAAAACCATTTGATCCAAAAGTGCATTAAAAGATACGGATGTTGGTGCTACAAAAAGATGCATTTAATGCACCAACATGTAACAAATTTACCCAAATTATTTGCCTGTAGTTACTTTTAATATAGTGGTAATACAAAACGAGCAATAGCTGAAAATTTTTATCAGCACGCTCTTAATTTCAATACGAAATAAATAGAAAACGGAGTATTTCATGAAAATCAATCAGTGGTTGTCTGTCGCTGCACTGTCAGTAGCAACACTATTTTCTGCAAGTTCACTTGCAGCAGATCCTGTAAAAGTAGGCTTCATCTATGTTGGCCCTGCCAATGATCACGGCTGGAACTACGGACACGATCAAGCTCGTCTGGAAGTAGAAAAATATTTTGGTGACAAAGTTAAAACAACGTTTGTTGAGAATGTTCCGGAAGGTGCGGATGCTGAACGTGTTATCACTCAATTAGCGAAAGCAGGTAATGATATTATCTTTACTACTTCTTTCGGTTTCATGAATGCAACACTTAAAGTTGCAAAACGTTTCCCTAAAGTAAAATTTGAACATGCAACGGGTTACAAACGTGCTAAAAACGTAGGCACTTATGCGATCAGTACTTACGAAGGTCGTTATGTAACTGGCGTAGCAGCAGGTCTGGCAACAAAAACCAACACTATTGGCTACATTGCACCTTTCCCAATTGCAGAAGTTATTCGTGATATCAACGCAACTTATCTGGGCGCAAAAAGTGTTAACCCTAATGTTAAAATGAAAATTGTCTGGGTAAATACATGGTCCGATCCAGGCAAGGAAACAGATGCAGCCAACGCTCTTATTGATCAGGGTGTCGATGTTATCACTCAACACACTGATAGTGCAGCTCCAGTAATTACTGCTGAAAAACGTGGTGTTAAAGCTGTTGGTCAGGCATCAGACATGAGTGAATTCGGACCAAATGCTCATATATACTCAGTTAAAGACCACTGGGCTCCTCACTATATTAAATCAATCCAAGCGGTAATGGATGGTACGTGGAAATCAGAAGACTTCTGGGGCGGCTTGAAAGACGACTCTTTACAAATCGTATCAATAAATCCAAACCTTCCTCAAAACATCCAGGATGCAATCAAAACAACTAAGGCAAAAATCATCTCTGGCGAAATCGTACCTTTCAAAGGCCCACTTAAAGACAATGAAGGTAACGAACAAGTACCTGCAGGTTCAGCAGCAACTCTACAACAGCTAGAAAGCATGAACTGGTACGTTGACGGAATTGACGCAAAAATTCCTCACTAAAGATTATGACCCACTCACTGCGGGTGGGTCTTTTTTGCCCCTAAAAACTAACCACTTGGTCAAGTTATTTTAAAATCAATCTCTTCAAAGCGTTGTGTTTCTCCGTCACAACGCTTTTTTATTGCTTATCTGACAACTATCAATACACTTGAACTCTATTTAAAATTTAGCAGGAAGCACTCATGGCTAAAACCTATCATCAGGGACAATTTCTTCACTTTCCACATCAGACAAACAATCCTGAATCAAACTACGAATACATAGCAAACGGTATTCTCATCATTGAAGACGGAGTAATCACCGGCTTATACCCTGCTGAATCTGTGCTATCGACTTTAACTCCCGAAGAACACAAATTAATTATTTCCCACGAAGGAATAATACTACCCGGCTTAATCGATACTCATGTTCATTATCCTCAGATGGAAGTCATTGCAAGTTACGGACGACAATTACTGAACTGGCTAACCGATTATACATTTCCGGCAGAGGCAAAATTCAGTAACTATAACTATGCCTTACAACAGTCCGAACTGTTCCTGAATCAGATATTTGCCAACGGTACAACAACCGCAGCTATTTATGCGACAGTCCATCCCGAATCTGTTGAAGCATTTTTCACAGCCAGTCAAAAATACAATGCCCGTATGATCTGTGGCAAAGTTCTGATGGACACGAACTGTCCCGATTACCTGAAAGACGATCCTCAGTCAGCTTATAACGACAGTAAAGCATTGATTGAAAAGTGGCATGGAAATCAGCGCCAACTTTACGCGATTACACCTCGCTTTGCTCCCACCAGTAGCCCGTTACAACTAGCAAAAGCTGGGCAGCTTGGTATAGAACATCCTGATGTGTTCATTCAGACTCATGTAAGTGAAAATGTGGATGAAATAGCCTGGGTCAAAAAACTCTTTCCGGACTGCTCTGATTATTTTGCGGTTTACGAAAAGTATGGACTGACGCGGGAAAGGGCTTTATTCGGACACGGCATACACCTGACAGACAGAGAAATTGATGCGGTTAAACATTCAGGTTCAAGTATCATTAGTTGCCCGACATCTAATTTATTTATTGGTAGTGGTTTGTTCCCCTACTTCAAGCTAAAAGAAAAAAATATTCCTATTGCGGTTGCCAGTGATGTCGGCGGAGGTACCAGCTTAAATCTGTTTAAAAACCTGACTGAACTTTACAAAGTAATGCAATTACAGGGACAGAATCTGAATGTATTTGAATGTTTATATCTGTGTACTCAGGGAGCCGCTTGCGCGTTAAAACTGGAAGATAAAATTGGCAATTTGAATGCCGGAACCGAAGCTGACTTTATTGAAATAGATTACCAGTCTATTCCAATCCTTTCTCAGAGAATATCTCATTCAAAAAACCTGGCAGAAACTTTGTTTGCGATGATGATTTTAGCTGACGAAAGAGTGATCAAAAAAACTTACGTCAGCGGTAATCTTGTCTATCAAAACTAAATTTTTGAACAGGTATAATCCCTGCCAGTATGGCGATCACTAACCACTAAAGAGGTCGCATCAAGATGCTTGATCGTCGCTGTTCCCTTTAAATTTTCAGGAATTAACTGTTTAAGATTCAGCATCTTGTCCCATTCAGGATACAGTGTATTCTTGATAGATGTCACTTTCCCCTGAACAGTCAGTTCATCACCTTTTACACCCCAGTTTCCATTAGCTAACAAGTGGTACCCAACAGAAATAGATGACTCAGGCATCGCTAAAATCACATCTGCAGAACTGGTAAGAGAACCATCTGCTGAAAAGTCATGCTGAGATGTCAGATTTACCTCATACATTTCAACATACTTCGTATTACACTCCCATTTTCCAACCAATAATTGGGGATTAGGAGCAGCAGAAGCCTGTGTTGCCGTAAAAACAGAAAATACACAAATAGATAGAATAGTCCGAGTTTTTTGCATTTTTTTATTCGAGTAAACGACTGATTAGGACTCTATCTTGTCAGTCTTTTACGATTTGTCAATTTTAGCTTGCTTTAATTTTGTGAGATATATGTTTGCTTTATACGCCAACATATCAATATGAAATAGATATGTATCACGGTTAATTTATTCACATGACATTCAAAAATAGTTTTTAGATATGTAAAATAAATAAAAAGATCTCAAGAAATATCATTAATATATAAATAATTCAGGTATTTATTAATAATAACTTTGTATCTCTTGTTATTAATTTTAATAACGGGCATGCTCCACCATACAATGAAATAAGAACTATAGGTGAACCGTGAATAACAAATTTTTAGTTCCAATTCTGTCCGTATTATTGTTTAGTTCCTCTGCTTTTGCCGAAGTAACTATGCAAGTTCCGAGTGAAGTTTCCGTATATGTTGCTAATGGCAAGGCACCAGAATTAACCGGTGGTATTTTCGACTCTGGAAAAACGCTGCATTTACCCGATGGTACACAACAAATATTTTTCCGCTACGAACCTTATTTTTCCAAAGGCAAAGATAATATTGGTGTAGAAAGTGATGTATTAGTCGCTACGTTCCAGGAAGCAAATACAAATATCAACTTTGTATTACCTAAATTCCGTGACCTCAAAGAGGCACAGGAAAACATTCATTCATTTGGATGGAAACTAACGACTGACAATGGTCAACAAATTGAAACCATTCAGGATAAATTAATCAAAAAAGGTGTTCAGTTTGGTCGTAATTATAAAACAGAAGCATCTCTTTATAACCAGGGGAATGGAATCGCAGCCGTTCACTCATTTGCTCCTAAGATGACTCTGTCCGACCAACAAATACACACAGCAAGTCAATCATACGTTCCATCAAAAAATGTCAGCACCCCAGATGCAAATGCTGCTGGTGGCCCATCGGTAGAATCAATGCTTCATTATTGGTACAACCAGGCTGATACAGAAACTAAAATCCGTTTCAAAGCCTTTGTAAACGGACAATAACAAAATAGATATTGCGTAAAATCGAATCCAGGCGAAGTCAGAAGCGTTACTAACTTCGCCGATCTCTTTATTCTCAAATCAATGCCTCCCTCAGAACCACTAATCTTCTCAAAACAAGCATCTTGACGTTTCTTGAGTATAATAAGTAGCAAGATCAATTAATTATTCATTATAATCTGTATATTCAAAAGACATAAATATTGCATGAGGCTCATATGACGATTTGTATTCGCGAATTTAATGATGACGATGTCATTCCTTTCTTCGATGCGGTTCGTGAATCTGTCTCTCATGTGTCTCCATGGTTACCCTGGTGCAGACAAGACTATTCAATCGTCGATGCTCATAATTGGGTCGAAGGTTCAAAATACGAATGGAAACAGGAAACTGACTTTCGTTTTGTCGTCTATGATTCAGAAACAGGAGAATTTCTTGGCTCCGTTGCTATCAACGACATTAACTATCTGGACAGAACTGCAACTCTCGGATATTGGGTAAGAAGAAGAGCGTTACGAAAAAATGTGGCAAAGCAGGCCAGCAAACTCGCTTTAATCTTTGCGTTTGATATTGTGAAGCTGAATAAAGTATTTATTGATGTATTACCGGAAAATACAGCGAGCCTCCATGTAGCCAGGCATTTTGCGATCGCCCCTACCCCAAAGCAGATCCAAATAACCTTCGAAGAAAAACAGGTTCAGGCAAACCGCTTTACCGTTGAGAAAGAAGCTTTTCTTGATGCTCTTTGAGCTTACAGAATACAGGAAATATCCACTAACAGTTACAGCTTTTCCAACCTGCTTATCATATCTTTTTTCCGTGCAATCATTTTCTCGGCAAGTTTGCTACTACCGCCATTGCCAATAATGGCATTTCGAATCTTTTCATCGGGGATGTCAGTGACTATATGAATCGATTTATACAGCTGTTCTGGTGTTATATCTGCAAACAATTTACGTGCATGGGGATTATCGGGATCATTTCGCATCACATTAAGTTCTTCAACACTGGTTCCAAAGGCTTTTCCTTTCGGGTCACCATGAGCACGAAACGCCAAAGCCCCGCCGACATCAAGAGTGAATACTTTCCCGTCCACAGTCCCCTGATTATCACCATCGTATCCCGCTGCATCCCAGTTTGCAGTCCATGCATGAACAGCAAACCATTGCTGAGCCTGTCTGTGTTCCGTTTCTGAAAAATGCGAAATGTGTTTTTTATCAAGTTCAATCCAGCGAGTCACTACCTGGCAGGAATCAACACTGGGGAAATAATCAAAAACAGGAGCTCCGGTCAGCTGATACAGTTTGGCAGCCAAAAATTCATTACGGGCATGCATAGGAGATTCCAGTAGTTTTACGTAATACTTCTGGCCACAATCATCTTTGTATATTCCGGCAGGGTTAGTCCCGAGTTGCCCTCCAACCCTCTCCATACAACTGATATCAATTGGCTTTACCTCTGAGCTCATGCCTGTAATTCCTCATTGATTACACTCGTTCGTTGTACTAATGCTAACTGAGCATGGGTTTCAATTGCGCCAACTCGAACTTTCCTTACCATTCTTATGGCTTTTTTAGGCTCAATACCTAACTCTACTAACAATCTTGCCGCAATCGTACCAGCTCGTCCTAAGCCACCTTTGCAATGGATGAGAACATTTTTCCCGTCACACAAAAGCTGGCGGATTTCCTTTCCACAGCTAAGCCAGTTTTCCTCAAATACATCATCAGGAACGGAATAGTCTGCAATCGGCAGATGAACCCACTTCATACCACGATTTTGTACTTCTTCACCTAAGTTAGGTACTTTAAGTTCGATCATTTCTATCGGTTCTAAAAGAGTAAGAACCAGGTTTGCTCCCCATTCTTTTATGACATCCAAATCTAAATCAAGATCTCTGGCCCAGATGCCTGTCACAGCCAGACGGTCATGCTTGCCCGGACAAAAAGTGATTCCAATCTTTCCATATTCAGAAGATGCTTTCACTTCTGCTATCTGCAAAGGGTGAGAAAGACTTGTTCTCGCTACCATGCTAATTTCCTTATAAGCAACTGGTTAATAAATCTAATATATACGTAAAACCCGTTCATGATGAAGAGATATACCCAATAAAAGCTAAATTGATCTACTTTAGCTCTTCACCTATCATAGGCGGGTTTCAATATTCCAGATGTTTAAGCATGCAACTATCAATCTCTTCTTATTTCCGTCATTTCATCACTCCGGTTGATGATATTGAGCTTCCTTCATTATTCACTTATCCATTTTGTTACGAGCCTCACCCTCTATGCATAAGGGCGGCTGAACAGATATATCTTGAAGTGTCTGAAAAGGAATTACTCGCAGCTCACTATGAAACTCAGAGTGAGGGAGAATATGCCGGGAAAATGTTTGGTGTATTAATTGTACAAGACACCGCTGGATATCTGGGATTTTTAGCCGGATTTTCAGGCAAACTGGCTGGATCAAATCACTATGAAGGTTTTGTGCCTCCTGTGTATGACATTCTGGATCATGAAAACATTTTCCTGGAAGAATCGGGCAAGATTAATCAATTAAATACATTAATCGACACGCTATCGAACTCTGCTGAGAAACAACAGTTACAGAAACAACTGGATGAGAGCCATGAATGCGCGCAAGCTGAGATTACAGCTCTTCAACAAGAGATGGTAACAAGCCGTAAAGAGAGAAAAATAGCAAGACAAAAAGCCTGCGAACTTTCGCCACGACAGCAAGAAACTATTTTTGCAGCATTAGCGAAACAAAGTATTGAAGAAAAAAAAGCGTTAGCCTTAACCAAACAAAAATGGAATGAGCAGATTGAGTGCTATAAAGAGAAGTTAGATCAATATCTCGGGCAAATAAAACAGTTGAAAGCTGAGCGTAAGGAACGCTCCAATCAATTACAGCACAGCTTATTTTCAAACTACAAAATACTGGATGCCAACGGTAGCGAAGCTGTTCTGATTGATTTATTTAAAGACACATTGTCCCCTATCCCCCCGGCAGGAGCTGGTGAATGTGCGGCACCAAAACTATTACAGTTCGCTTATCAACATAACTTAAAACCAATTGCTATGGCAGAGTTCTGGTTGGGTAATTCACCTAAATCAGCCATACGGAAGCACAAAAAATTCTATCCCTCATGCCAGAGTAAATGTCTGCCGATCCTGACACATATGCTTCAGGGCTTAAATGTCGAACCTAACCCGTTATTAGTCGCCCCTGAATTAGAAAAGGATATAGAAATCATCTATCAGGATGATGCCATTGTAGTATTGAACAAACCGGCAGAAATGCTTTCTGTCCCGGGAGTACACATTCAGGATTCAGCCTTTAATCGATTAAAGACGTTATTAGGCGAACGGGATGACGGCCCCTATGTTGTTCATCGTCTGGATATGTCCACATCCGGGCTGCTCGTATTTGCACTGACCAAACGGGCCAATAAACACCTGCAGAAACAGTTTATTTCCCGCTATGTAGAAAAACGATACATAGCAGAGGTAGAAGGGCTAATTGAAAGCAATAACGGTTACATCCGTTTACCCCTTGCTCCTGATTTAGACGACAAACCTCGTCAGGTTGTATGCGAAAAACGCGGAAAATCAGCAGAAACCTATTGGGAAGTAATCAGCCGGAATAACAGAAGAACCAAGCTTTACCTTTTGCCTAAAACAGGCAGAACCCATCAACTCAGAGTTCATTGTGCTCATCCGCTCGGACTCGATGCTCCAATGGTAGGTGATGATCTGTATGGCGATAAGGACAGTCGCTTACACTTACACGCTGAGATGCTTTCGTTTAATCACCCCTACACCCAGGAAAGACTTTCTTTTCGTGTAGACGCAGATTTTTGAGAACATTTCTGAGCGCAAAAATAAAAGCGATACCTCCATTCCTCTTTCTGGTTGAAAGGTATCGCTCAACGTTTCCAAATTTCCGCAAGAAATCAGACTACATCATAGACCCGGTTTTACAGCCCCAAATTTGCTTTCACTGCAGGTAAAGCAGGTTCACCAGAGTATGTACTTACATTAGTAAGCCACGTTTCTAACACGTCAGGATGCATTTTTAGCCATTTTTTGGCAGCATCTACAGGAGTAACAGCATCATCGGTAGCTAAATCGATCAGCTCATTTTCCATATCCAAACCGAAGCTTAAGTTACTAAGCAGTTGTCCCACATTCGGACATTCCTGTGAATACCCCTTACGAGTTAGGGTGCGAATCGTTGCTGCGCCATAGTTGGCACCAAAATACTCATCACCGCCCGACAGATAATCTATATCAAACTTCACGTTCATTGGATGAGGTTCCCAGCCAAGGAAAACAATAAATTTTTTCTGGCGAATCGCACGGGATACCTGAGCTAACATTCCTTGTTCACTAGATTCGACCAATTTCCAGTCTTTAAGCTGAAAATCGTTTTTATCAATCATTGACTGCAATTTACTGTTAGCTGGCGCGCCCGCTGCTATACCATAAATACGAGAATGAAATTTATCGGCAAATTTATTCAAATCAGCAAAGCTTGTAACACCCTGCTCATAAACATAATGAGGGACAGCTAAGGTAAATTTAACACCTTCGAGGTTAGTACGAATAATATCGATATCTTTACCATATTTATCAATCAGATGTGATTGTGCCGGCATCCAGTTCCCAAGGAACACATCAATCTGTCCGGTGGTCAGACTTTTGAAACCAACGGGCACACTCAATAGCATTGTGTCACTTTTGTAGCCCATTCCTTCCAGTAAAGTATTCAACACGCCATTTGTTGCTGCAATATCAGTCCAGCCAGGATCTGTCATTGTTACTGTCTGACATGTTTCATTTTCAATCGAAGCGTAAGCACCAGCTCCTGAAAATACGCTCCCGAGTAAAGAGATAAACACCCACCACTGCTTCTTCATACTAAACACCTTCCTATCGATCATCATTTAAACATTATAGAACAACAAAAATAACATAATGTATCCAATTATTTACAGCTCTAAGGATATAAATAACTGAATTAACTTTCATCCTGACTTATTAAGGATGAGAGATGATTAACAATCTTGGCTTCTAAGTCACAGAAATAATGAATAGTAAGAAGGGAAATAAATGGTAACAGGCAGGACAGGTTATTGGCATTTAGCCAATAACACATTCAACATTGTTTTCTTTCTGAACATCAATTCCTTCAAAATCGAGAAGTTTTACTTCGAAGGTTGCGCCAAAATATTTGATAATTGTTTTCGGATCTGTTCCTGCTTTTATTTGCTCACTAAACATTTCTAATAAATCGGCAAGAACTTCTCTGACAGCCTGCTCCCCATTGTCAATGTAGTAACTCTTCATTGATATAACCTATTTACTGACTTATAAAAATTAGCATTTCCGGCCACAAAACAAACAGACCACAACGCTGTTATTAACTATACTCAAATGACTTCACAACACTTGATCATATACACACCTAAACAGTGCATATTTACTCATAAAAAACGAAATTATTCAACAAGTACCATAATTCAGCTATAGTGGAATACATTAACTGATTTTTATCTCGCCACTGTAATTGTTGATTAACAAAGGAAAAACTTTTTCTATGGGTCCTGACAACCAGGTCATAACACAATCTGGTTCAATAAGTAGTGGCATACGGTCATGATATGGCTTACATGACTCATTTGACTCGGTTGTTAAGATGACTAATTTGGACTCATGTTCCAGCGCAATTCCAGCCACATACAAAATGTTGTCTTTATCCGGGCTAAAGAAATATTTATGTTTTCCTTCCGGTTCTTCTTCCCATTCATACCACCCAGTACAGGGTACAATGACACGGGCATTTTCAAACCCTTCGATAAAAGTTGCCTTGACAGACACAGTTTCTGCTTTCGCGTTGATAATAAGTTGCTTAGCCCAATAAGGATGAATCCCCCATATTAAGTCTGTCTGCTGTAATTCATTATTCTTACGCATAACAGTAGATACAGTCTGCGTCGGTCGTAAATCCAAGTTAGTATCCGTTCGAAAGGCAATACCAAATTTGTCACGCACCACATGGCATAAAGGATCACGCATTACATTTAATCGACCACACATAGTTTCAAAACCCTTTTTTATACTTACTTTAAGTATAGAAAAGCATTGAAGAAATAAGACAAGTTAAAACTATTTTTATAATAATAAAGCTAAAAAACGCAGAATACTTATTTTAGTTTTTTAACTTCTTAATTCGATACTATTACTTGTTTGTCATATTTCTAGCGAGTACATTTATCCCCTATAAAAATAGGGTATTAAATATCAATCGCCCTACTAATGATATATGCAATAAATTTAATTATTTATCAATAAGATACAGAATTATTTTTGAGTAACGCTGATTACTATGAATTACATACATCAATACTTAATTTTATTTAAATCACTTATTGATAAATATATTAAAAGAATTCAAACCAAAATAAGCGTGAATAAATAATTTCTTTTTTATTATTAGTTTTAATTCATGATTATTTTAAATACAAATTCAAACACATATTTGGAGCAATGATGAGCAATAGTAACGAAAAGTGGCGACTAAAAGGTGTAATATCTTTTTGCTTTGCTTGTATTTTCTTCTCTGGAGTCATGAAATCAGATCAATGGTGGGGAGTGTTTGACTTTCTTACGCTTGCCGGACAATTTGGTCACGTTGCACATAATATCGATGTCGTTACCACAAATGGACAGATCACCGATGTAGTGGCTCAAACAACCTCTTTCAGAGGTAAAGGTGGTTCAGGTGCCAGAGACGGTTTTGCTTTCGCACTGACATTGGCTCCTATGGTTATTTTTGCTATGGGTGCATTTGCGGTTATCGAATCGATGGGAGCTCTTGATGTTGCTCGCCGTCTGATGGAACCTCTTTTCCGTCAATTACTATCTATTCCGGGTATTGCTGGTTTAACCGCGCTGGGTTCATTCCAGACTGTGGATGTTGGCGCAGCAATGACGAATGACTTAGTCGATAAAGGTCATTTAACCAAAAAAGAAACTCTACTCTTTTCTCAATTTCAATTTTGTGCTGGTGGTTGGTTAACTAACTTCTTAATGACAGGTGGTGTTCTCCTGGCTTTAGCAGGTGAAGACGGTACTGTTGTTCCACCAAGTATTGGGCTAACTCTACTGTTCATTTTGATCATGAAAGTTGTCGCGACAAACCTGCTTAGACTCTATATCGCTATTTTTGATAAGACCTATGAGAAAAATGCGTTAACAACAGCACAATACGTTGCAGAGGAATCACAATAATGAGCACAGCACAAAAAGCACAAAACAAATTACCTACTGAAGTATTTGTTGATGGAGCCAGAATGGGCTGGAATGCTGCGATTGGTTCAATGATGCCTAACGTGGTTATGGCATTTATCTTAATCCATGCTTTACGAATTTCTGGTGGTATTGATATCGTATCAGCCGTATTTTCACCAGTAATGGGACTGTTCGGTCTTTCGGGCGCAACCGGAATCATGTTAATCGGATACTGGCTGTCTATGGGCGGCGGTATTGGTGTAGCTTCTGCTTTATATGTAAGCGGAGCTGTAACAGGTCACGATCTTGTAGTAATGGCACCAGCCTGCTATATCATTGGTGCGAACGTTCAATACCATGGCCGTATCTTATCAGCTATCGGTACACCTGGTAAATATCATATGGTAATGCAGGCAATTAACTTCATTACCGCATTTCTTGCCATTGGCATCATGCAGTTTATGTTCTAATCGGTTGTTTAAAATCCTCTCATTTTTACTTTAAACATTGCCGAAACCTGAAAGCGCACCGATATTGGTGCGCTTTTTTACTATCTCACATTTGAATTGTGAGATACATTTTCTAACCTTTCGGCCAACCAAATTTTTATAATTGACTGACGAGTAACACCAATCCTACTCGCCTCTCTATCGAGTGATTCTAGCATCCAAGCTGGAAAATCTACGTTTACTCTCTTTTGTTTCTGCATTGGCCTTTTTGCCTGAGACAGATCTAAATCCATCACAATATCATCGTCGTCACTTTCAAATTTGGCATCAAATTCATGCGCTTTCATAAAGACTTACCTCCGCTTTTCGTGAACGTCGCACTGAGATGATCCTAATGTTTGTGCCGCGGTAGGTTATTACACCTTTTTTACTCTTAAGGCAAACGTTACTCACGATCAACCTGATAACTATTCCCAATCCAGAATAACTTTACCGGAAGCCCCGCTACGCATGGTGTCGAAGCCTTTTTGGAAATCTTCAATCTTGAAGTGATGAGTGATGATTGGCGTCAGATCCAAACCCGATTGAATCAGGCTTGCCATCTTGTACCAAGTCTCAAACATCTCCCTTCCATAAATTCCTTTAATAATCAATCCCTTAAATATCACTTTATCCCAGTCAATTGCCATATCAGATGGTGGAATCCCCAACAAAGCAATACGTCCACCGTGATTCATTGCATCCAACATAGATTTAAATGCGGAAGGAACACCTGACATTTCCAGGCCAACATCGAACCCTTCGGTCATGTTCAGCTCTTTCATTACATCTTTCAGATCTTGTTTCGAAACATTCACAGCACGGGTAACACCCATTTTTTTCGCAAGATCCAGACGATATTCGTTCACATCCGTGATCACGATATGACGAGCACCCACATGTTTGGCAACTGCTGCCGCCATGATGCCAATCGGACCGGCACCGGTTATCAACACATCTTCACCCACAAGATCGAATGACAACGCGGTATGAACTGCATTACCAAACGGATCGAAAATAGAAGCTAAATCATCAGAAATTTCATCCGGGATTTTAAACGCATTATAAGCAGGAATAACCAGATACTCAGCAAATGCACCGGTACGGTTTACGCCCACACCAATGGTGTTACGGCATAAATGAGTACGACCACCGCGACAGTTACGACAGTGTCCGCAGGTAATATGGCCTTCACCGGAAACCCGATCGCCCACCTTATAACCACGAACTTCCTGGCCGACTTCAACAACTTCACCAACATACTCATGCCCGACAACCATTGGCACAGGTATGGTTTTCTGCGCCCAGTGATCCCAGTTATAAATATGTACATCCGTACCGCAAATTGCGGTTTTCTTAATCTTAATTAAAAGATCATTATGGCCAATCTTTGGCATTTCCACATCTGTGAGCCAAATACCTTCCTCTGGTTTCAGCTTCGATAATGCTTTAATTTTCATACAGTTCTCAATCAGTATAATGATTTATTATTGTTATAAGTATCGGCTTAATCAGGCGATAATGCCCATCTCTTTGCCAACTTCAATAAATACGTCGATAGCACGGTCAAGCTCTTCTTTACTGTGAGCAGCAGACATTTGAGTACGAATACGTGCCTGGCCTTTTGGCACGACAGGGTATGAGAAGCCAACCACGTAAACACCTTTTTCAAGCGCACGATCAGCAAATTCTGCGGCCACTTTGGCATCCCGAAGCATGATTGGAATAATCGCATGATCTGCACCTGCTAATGTAAATCCGGCTTCGCTCATACGAGTACGGAAATGAGCTGCGTTTTCCCATAAATGAGTCCGTAATTCACCACTTTCAGCCAGTAAATCAATCACGCGAATAGATGCTGCAACAATGGCAGGAGCAACAGAGTTAGAGAACAGATAAGGACGAGAACGCTGACGCAACCAGTCAATCACTTCTTTTTTACCGGCTGTATAACCACCAGAAGCCCCACCCATTGCTTTACCTAGCGTACCGGTAATGATATCAACACGATCGATTACATTATGATACTCATGAGTACCACGACCGTTTTCCCCCATAAAACCAACCGCATGTGAATCATCAACAACCACAAGCGCATCGTATTTTTCAGCCAAATCACAAATGGCCGGTAAATTCGCAACGATACCGTCCATTGAGAAAACACCATCAGTTACGATCAGTTTATGACGTGCTCCGGCTTCATCGGCTGCTTTAAGTTGTTCTTCCAATTCTTGCATGTTGTTATTGGAATAACGGAAACGCATCGCTTTACACAGTCGAACACCATCAATGATTGAAGCATGGTTTAAAGCGTCTGAAATAATTGCGTCTTCTTTATCTAAAATGGTTTCAAATAACCCCGCGTTCGCATCAAAACAGGAGCTGTAAAGAATCGTGTCTTCTTTACCCAAAAAAGCAGACAGTTTTTGCTCTAATTCTTTATGCGCGTCTTGTGTACCACAGATAAATCGAACTGATGCCATACCAAAGCCATGCTCATCCATTCCTTTCTGTGCGGCTTTAATTAGTTCAGGATGGTTAGCTAAACCAAGATAATTATTGGCACAGAAGTTCAGAACTTTCTTGCCAGAAGCAACTTCAACTTCCCCCTTCTGAGGTGAAGTAATAATCCGTTCAGATTTATAAAGACCTTCTTCTTTCACAGCTTTAATCTGATTTTGGATATGTTTGTAAAATGCTGATGCCATAGCGATAAATCCTTTATTTTTTTGTTCTTACAACGCAAATCTTAAAGCAATTTTTTAATGTTATTTACACTGTAAACATTTTTCATTGTAGTAAGTGTAATCCATAGACGAGAAAGGGATTATCCCTATAATAGGAAAATCATTAGTGATTCAGATTCACAAATAAAACTGATTATGAAAGAAGCAGGTCTAAACCGTTATGATCCAGACAAAACTCATCAGCTTACTGCCTGATCTGGCAACATTTATCCTTATTGTGCAGGAAGGTAGCTTTACTGCAGCGGCGAAAAAACTGGATATAACACCATCCGCACTAAGTAAATTAATTACCCGTCTGGAAAAATCTTTATCCGTAAAATTGTTTGAACGTACGACCCGCAGATTGGTTATTACCCAAGCTGGACAACGAGTTTACGAACAAAGTGTGATTATGGTAAACGCTGCACAGCAAGCTATAGAGGCTTCCACTGCCGATCATCAGGAACCGGCTGGCTCACTGACCGTTTCCGCTCCCGAAGCGTTTCTGTTTTCCGTATTACAGCCTTTTGTGATTCCGTTTTTACAACAGTATCCGGATATTCAGCTTAAGTTACGGGCTGTTGACGGTGAAGTCGATTTAATTAAAGACAATATCGACGTTGCTTTTCGTCTTACTGATAAACCTGATGAAAAGCTGGTATTAAAGGAAATTTGTAAAACAAATCTGGTGCTTTGTGCCAGTCCGGATTATTTGTCACAGAAGGGAGAACCTAAACATCCAGATGATTTAAAGGATCATGACTGTCTGTATTTAGCAGAAACTGACAGAGATAATATTTGGACCTTTATCCAGAATGAATCCATTTTTTCTGTTGCAGTAAATGGTCGATATGCGTTAAATCATTCCCAAATGCGATTAAATGGCGTCAAAAGTGGGCTTGGAATTGGTATCTTTCATGATTTTGTCGTTCAGGATGCGATTGAAGCAGGTGACGTGGTGAGAATTCTGGAACCATGGACAATCCGAAGTAATTATCACGGAGCCATTGTCATGCAATATGTGCAGACGCAATTTATGCCCATTCGGTTACGGGCCTTTATTGATTTTATGACAGCCAAATTAAAAGAGCGTTTTACCTGATATTGATATACCCAGATAATACGCTCTTAATAAATTCGTGTGTTAGCTGATTGTTTTAGCGAAGTTTTTTATGAAATTCACGGCGAACACTATCAACATCTTTCATATCTGCTTTCGCCTGTTTTAAATCGCCTTTATCTAAAGACATTTCAACTTTACCTAAAGCCATGGAAAGTTTATTAAACCCTTCTTTAAAAGTTGCAGCCTCTTTAGCAGGATATTTCAGCTTTTTCGCCTGCTCGACAAGCTTATCAAACTTCATTATTGCAGACTTCATTTCATCGACAGATTTAGCCTGAGAAGCATCTCGAAACTCCGTTCTGAATCCCTTCATAAGTGACTCTAAATCTTGACCATCACTTGCGTATATATTTGCAGATAACAGTGTTGCAGCTATTAATAACAATACTTTTTTCATCTTGCTTCCTTCTTCCTTTTGATTACGACTTTTGCTGACTTTTGAAATTATTATGTTCAGATAGCATAGTTTATTACACAGCTTTTTTTGATCAACTTATATTAAAAGCTTCATCAAACTCCGGGATTCTATTTCTGCCACGCAGAGATAAGAAGTCTAAAAACTGTTTTTCACTATGAGTGATCACCAGCTCTGGTGATACACCTACTTTTTCAAGTAACTGTCTTGTCTGTTCAAATTCACCAATAGAATCACAGAAATGTGAATCCGTACCGGTAGTTATATAGGCACCAAATTGTTTTGCCACAGCAATAATGTCGTAGCAACGACCAATACTTCCCTGTCGGCTATGTCCCAACAATGTACTGTTATTGATTTCTATTGCAACATTATGATCAACTGCAGCTTTAATCACTGATTCAAAGTCAAAATCGAAATTAGGGTTTCCCAAATGCCCCAAAGCATCAATCTGACCATTTTTAATCACATTAAGTAAGGCTTCCGTATGTTCTTGAGTGGTTACCGGGGTAAATACTGGTTCATGGAAACTGCTTATAACCCAGTCAAGGCGATTCAACGCATCCGGAGGTAAATCTATTTCACCATTTATGTTCAGTAGGTTTGCTTCACAGCCGCGAATAATACCCACACCTTCTAAAAATCGAGGGATTACCCTCTGGTTAATAAAAAACCAATGATGAGGCGCTCCGGGCATACTCCCTGCGTGATCCGTGGTACAAAGAATCGATAATCCGCGAAATTTAGCCGATTTTGCATTTTCAATAATCGTACTATAAGCATGGCCACTAGCATAAGTATGTGTATGAGTGTCGACCATTAACTTCATTATGTATCCTCCGTCACTGATTTAAGAAAAGTTCCACGACGTTATGACTTAGATACTATCATTTATTCATCGTTCTATAAAAACACTTACACCCAATGACAACGCTTATTACTGAATAATGACGCAAGGACAATGATGAAAGTACGCCGCTATTCACTAAGTATCCACATAGGGACCTTATTTGTGCTGTTAACAGCTATTTTTGGCTTTGTCTTAATTTATATTAGCTATAATCATGCCTACCAGCTCCTTACTCATACAGCCCAAGAACTCAGCTTAGAAAATAGTCGACGTATTGAAAACCAATTTAAACAATCTGCATCTCCTATTTTTACCACTCTGGATTTATTAGCCTACAGCGGTGTGGTTAATGAAAATGTCCCTGTTGAAAAAGACAGGTTATGGCTTGCATCCACTCACCTTATTTTCAAAAAACATAAACACTTAGTCGCGCTTTACTACGCAAGTAACAGCGGTGAGTTCACCATAATCCGACCATTGATAGACAACGAAAATAAAAAGTATTTTAATGCGCCGGACAACGCCGTTTTACTGATAAATGAAACCAGAATCGATGGCCGGGACACTTATATTTTTCTGGATAATGATTACCAGGAAATCACACGGGTCGAAAATGGCAATAATCAATTTGACCCGACTACCCGTCCCTGGTTTATCAATACCCAGGCCGATGGCGAGATCAGAATAACTGAACCTTACTTCTTTTATTTTTTAAAAACTGATGGTGTTACTTTATCAAGACGTACTCCTGACAGTTCACACGTTGTTGCCGCTGATTTTACGTTGTCTTCTTTATCTGAATCATTGTCCGCTCTGGGATATTCAGAGAACACTAAAGTCATTTTATTCGACCAAAAGTTTCATGTCCTGGGACAAAAGAACACTCAAGTGTCTACCGACCTATCCAAAGCCGAAAACCAGAATCTACTGACTTCATCAGTGTTCGAACCCATATTAAATCGCACCAGCAGCCAAATTATTTATGAAACAATTAAATACAATGGAGAAAGATGGGCTGTCACCCTAACGCCGGTGATGTTAAATAATCAGATGAACTTAATTCTTGCTGAAGCGACCCCAACAAAAGATTTATTAAAAAGTTTAATGGAACTGCGTAACAAACAAATTTTCATTGCTGTTATTCTCTTATTAGCCGGATTTATCATTGCGTTAACTATCGCCCACAAAATAGCCAAGCCATTAAAAAATCTGGCCATGTTATCTGAAAATATTACCCGCTTTGAATTCAAAAAAACCCGCTATCCGAAAAGCATTATCAAAGAAGTTTCCAATTTAACTCATTCGCTCCAGTTAATGGAACACACATTACATGACTTATTGATTTTATTAAGGGAAACCGCTGAGAATACAGATTTTAATAAATTAGCAAAAACAATTACTCACCAGAGCTATTTAGTCACTAGAGCTGAAACTATCATTATTTATATCTATGATGAAAAAACTCAGGAATTTATTACAGCAGCCAATCATGCCATCATCCCATTTAAGATAGATATCAACGAATTTATCAATACGCCATGGCTAAAAGCCGATCTATTACGTGGTGAAACAGTTCACATCAATAAAAACGATAATGTTATTAACAAATTCAAAGATGATTTATACAATTCCGATATCTATTTATTCCCACTATTAAACCGACAAAATCAATTGGTGGGGATCCTCAATCTGGGGTATGAACGTGCAATCACAACCGATCAATCCGACAAACATGCATTTTTAAAAGAACTATTAAGCTTCGCCCAGCTTGCTAAGGAAAATATTGACAGAATCCAACAACACAAAGATTTGATGGATGCGTTTATCGAGCTGATTGCTTCTGCTATCGACACAAAATCACCCTATACAGGAAACCATTGTCAGCGAGTTCCATCGTTAGCGAAATGGATAACACAAGCTGCTGATAACGACGAGCAATATTACCCTAAGTTCACTATGTCCGAAGATCAGTGGGAAGAACTTAAATTAGCATCCTGGCTACATGACTGTGGGAAGGTAACTACACCAGAATTCGTTATCGATAAAGCTACTAAACTTGAAACCATCTATGATCGCATCCACGAAATTAGGATGCGATTTGAACTCATAAAACAAGATAAGGAAATAAACTACTGGAAACAGCTCCATGATGGTGGCGATGCTGAAAAGTTAAAAGAGCAGCTGACCAGAGAACAGAAAATTCTGGATGAAGAATTTGAATTTATTGCGGCATGCAACTCAGCTAATGAACCAATATCCGATCAAGATATCGACCGATTACACCAAATATCACAACGGACATGGACAAGAACGCTTAATAACCAGATAGGAATTTCGTGGACGGAAAAACAACGTTATAAAAACAATCCCCCCTTGCCTGTACAAGAATATTTACTCGATGATAAACCAGAACATATCATTCGTTGGGAAGAAGGCCGCAGACCTCAGGATTTATGGCAGGAGCCGTTTACGTTACAGGCTGGCGATGTGCTGTTTAACCGGGGAGAGCTGTATAATTTATCAGTAACCAACGGAACATTGACCAAAGAAGAGCGATATATCATCAATGACCATATAGTCCAGACAATATCCATGTTGAAAAAACTACCTTATCCTGAGAATTTAAAAAATATTCCGGATATCGCGGGTAGTCATCACGAAAGAATGGATGGCAGAGGTTATCCAAGATCGCTTTCTGAAAATGAACTTTCCATTCAGGCGCGCAGTATTGCCATTGCAGATGTATTCGAAGCGCTAACATCACAAGACAGACCATATAAAAAAGCCAAATCGCTCAGTGAAGCAATGGACATTATGACCTTCATGGCGACAAGTGGTCATCTTGATCCTAAACTCTATCTATTATTCTTAGAAAACAAAATTTATCATTTATATGCTCAAAAGTTTCTCGCTCAGGAACAATTAGATCATATTGAACAATCAGAGCATATTAAGAAAACAAAAGCATTTATTAAAGAAAAAACCCATCGACACGACAAGGGTTAATAATAAACGCTTATTTCATTGGCACATTTCAGCAAAACATTTCATCAAACATTGATGTATATCATTTTATGATGGAGAATAAGCCATCTCACTTAACTATTTGACCCAAAATAATATGTTAAAGATATGGGATATCGGTTCAACCTATCAATACAATAGAAAAGACCGATTTTCCGTTTAAACACCGTACTGTTACTTTTAACACAGGATAACAACCGCGTTTCTAAGGGAAAGATAATGGTAATACCAGAAAATAGTAGCATCGTAATTTTTGGTGCTTCCGGCGATCTCACATACCGAAAGCTCATCCCTGCTTTATATCATTTATTCGCCAGCGACCAGCTCCCAGCCTCATTTTCAATACTTGGTGTAAGTCGAACTGAATACAGTGATGATTCTTATCGAGCGAAGCTAAAAAAATCGATGACAGAGTTAGAAAAAACAGATCCTGAGACACTAGAGGCATTCTGCAAACATCTTCATTATCAATCAGTTGATACAGCTAATGTTGATGATTATGAAAAATTAAAATATCGCCTAACTGAACTGGCAGATCACTATCAATATGAACAGCAAAACACCCTATTCTATCTGGCTACGCCTCCAAGCCTTTATGGTGTGATACCAGCATGTTTAGCTGCTCATAATCTGAATGATGAAAGCAATGGCTGGAAAAGGTTAGTTATAGAAAAACCATTCGGATACGACCTTAAATCAGCACAATCACTGGATATTGAAATTCATCAGCATTTCAAAGAACATCAAATCTACCGGATTGACCACTATCTGGGAAAAGAAACCGTCCAGAATTTACTGGTATTCCGTTTTGCAAATGGTATGTTTGAACCACTCTGGAATCGGAATTTCATTGATTACGTTGAAATCACAGGCGCCGAATTCCTTGGTGTTGAAGAACGCGGTGGCTATTATGACGGTAGTGGTGCTGTCCGGGATATGTTTCAGAATCACCTGCTTCAGGTCCTGGCCATGGTTACCATGGAGCCACCAGTAGCAATTAATGCCAACTCTATCCGTAATGAAGTAAACAAAGTTCTTCATTGTCTGGAACCTTTATCCGACGATGATTTAAAAAACAACCTCGTCCTAGGGCAATACACCGAATCACAGGTAAGAGGACAGTTCCTCCAAAGTTACCGTGATGAACTCGGAGTTGCTAAAGAATCACGTACAGAAACCTACATTGCCTTAAAAATGTTTATTAACAACTGGCGTTGGAACGGTGTTCCTTTTTATGTCCGTTCGGGTAAGCGGCTACCAACTCGCGTAACAGAAGTGGTTATTCATTTTAAACAAACACCACATCCGGTCTTTAGTAAAGACGCACCTGAAAATAAACTGATTATCCGCATCCAGCCGGATGAAGGAATACTGATGAGCTTTGGATTGAAAGAACCCGGCGCGGGTTTTAAAGCCAAAAGTGTTTCTATGGATTTCCATTATGCTTCGTTAGAAGAAACAAAAATGCTCACGGCATATGAGCGGCTACTTCTTGATGCACTCAACGGCGATGCGACATTATTCGCAAGAACCGACGCTGTAGAAGCTTGCTGGCAATTTGTTCAGCCGATACTTGATTATAAACAAGAACCTCAATCTCTTTTTGGTTATGCCTGCGGCACATGGGGCCCCAAAGAAGCGGATGATTTATTACAACGGGATGGTAGAAATTGGCGTTTCCCTTGTAAGAATTTAACTAATACGGATTATTGTGAACTATGATAAATCATATAATTTTTGATACGGCAACAGATGTTGTTGAATCTTTAGCAAACGACTTAAAAACATACAGCTCGCAGAATAAACCTGTACATATTTCCCTGTCAGGCGGCAGCACTCCGAAAATGTTGTTTCAGCGTCTGGCCCAAGCGCCATATAACACTGAAATAAACTGGAACAATCTTCATTTCTGGTGGGGAGATGAGCGATGTGTTGCACCTACTGATCCGGAAAGCAATTTTGGTGAAGCAAATACTCTTCTTTTCAGTAAGATTTCTATTCCAGCAGAAAATATTCACCGCATCTTAGGTGAAAACGATCCTCAACAAGAAGCAGAACGCTTCGCGAAAGAAATGGTTGAGGAAATTCCTCTGGAAAATGGCACTCCTGTATTTGACTGGATTCTTTTAGGCGTCGGCCCGGATGGTCATACAGCTTCACTATTTCCCGGTAAAACCAATTACGCAGACAAAAATCTGGCGATTGTGGCAAACCATCCTGAATCAGGTCAGTTCCGGGTTTCTAAAACCGCTAAGGTTCTGGAAGCAGCAAAACGTATTAGCTATCTGGTTTTAGGTGCAGGAAAGCAAGATATTGTTAAAGAAATAAATGATACTCCAGCTGAACAACTGCCATATCCAGCCGCAAAAATCACATCAACCACTGGCGCCACTGAATGGTATCTGGATCAAGATGCAGCCAAAAAAATTGCTTGAGGAGAATAACAAATGAAAGGTGATATTGGTGTAATCGGACTGGCGGTAATGGGGCAAAACCTCATTTTAAATATGAACGATCATGGCTTTAAAGTGGTTGCTCATAACCGTACAACTGCAAAAGTAGATGAGTTTTTAGAAGGTCCGGCTAAAAATACCAACATTGTTGGTGCATATTCTCTTGAAGAATTAGTTGAGAAATTAGAATCACCACGGAAAATCATGCTGATGGTTCGTGCCGGCGCAGTTGTCGATACATTTATAGAACAGCTAGCTCCCCTGTTAGATAAAGGCGATATTATTATCGACGGTGGCAACACCAATTATCCAGACACTAACCGTCGGGTAGCAGCACTACGAGAAAAAGGTATTTACTTTATTGGTACCGGCGTTTCTGGTGGTGAAGAAGGTGCACGTTTTGGTCCGTCTATTATGCCAGGAGGTGCAGCAGAAGCATGGGAATCTATAAAACCTATATTTCAGGCAATTGCAGCGAAAACGGAGACTAATGAACCGTGTTGTGACTGGGTTGGTAACGATGGTGCAGGCCACTTTGTAAAAATGGTTCATAACGGCATTGAATATGGCGACATGCAGTTAATATCAGAAGCTTACCACTTTATGAAAGACGGGCTTGGTCTCAGCTATGAAGAAATGCAAAACACCTTTACTGCCTGGAATAGCACTGAATTAAACAGCTACCTTGTTGAAATAACCGCTGATATTCTTGGTTATAAAGATGAAGATGGGCAACCACTTGTAGAAAAGATCTTAGACACTGCCGGACAGAAAGGTACCGGTAAATGGACTGGTATCAATGCGCTGGATTTAGGTATCCCACTAACGTTAATCAGTGAATCGGTATTTTCCCGTTGCTTGTCTGCGTTAAAAGATCAGCGCGTTGATGCATCTAATCTCTTTAGCAAAACCATAACCAAAGTTGACGGAGATAAGACCGCGTGGTTGGAAGCCCTTCGTCAGGCGCTTCTTGCTTCGAAAATTATCTCATACGCACAAGGCTTTATGTTAATGCGAGAAGCTTCCAACGAAAATAACTGGGATCTTAACTACGGTAACGTTGCATTAATGTGGCGTGGTGGTTGTATTATCCGTTCAGCATTCCTTGGCAATATTCGTGATGCTTTTGACAAAAAACCTGCACTGGCATTTCTTGGTTCCGACGACTATTTCAAAGAAATCTTATCAGGTTGCCTCGATTCATGGCGAAAAGTAGCAGCAAAATCCATTGAGCTGGGTATCCCAATGCCATGCACAACATCAGCTCTGACATTCCTTGATGGCTATACATGTGAACGTTTACCAGCCAACCTTCTTCAGGCACAACGAGATTATTTTGGCGCCCATACATATGAACGTCTTGATAGTCCCCGAGGTAAATTTTTCCATACAAACTGGACTGGTACAGGTGGCGATACTGCTTCAACGACCTATGATGTGTGAATTTTAATCATTTTTTAATAATAATCTCATCATTAAGATCGACTTTTCTATGAATGTATGATTAAATTCGTCCGAATTTTTGAGACGTGAAACGTTTCAGCCAAATTCGGGCGATTTTTTATAGAGGAAAGTTAACCATGTTTAATCATATATATGCACTAGCTCCAGAGTTGATTGAAGAAGCTCAGAAACCAGAATCTTTGAAGAAACACACTGAAACACTGCGTGAAAAATTGGTTCGTCAGGCACAGGAACACACACTGCCACAACAAACTGAACAAGATAAATTTGCTAAATATGCCGCTTAACGTAGTAATTTGAACAAATTTAGTTTGATATGAAAGATGTAACGGATTACATCAAAACTTGTTTATTCAATCTGCAAATTAGAATTTCCCTTCCTTAAATCCCATTCCCTAATACCTGCGTATTTGCATTTATCGTCTATCTTATTGATATTCTATCCTTAATTAAAAATGTGACTGCACATCCAATTTTTTTCGAAAAACGAAATAAAGAAATGAGCTGAATCACAACTGGCTGTTCAGCCTTTTGATCCTTGAAATAATATCCGTATTTTATCTGCTGAATCGATTCAGTTTTTATAAGAATCATCAAAATGATTAAAAGGATCATAAAAATGAAAATGAAACCCCTACTAACGGCTTTGGCTCTTGTATCTCCATTTTTCGCATCATATGCAACATCAGCAGAATTTGTTTTAACTGATGCGGCAACGAATACTTACGTTGACAGCTGGAACGTATCCAGCGATTCACTAGGCATGAAATCCAACGCAAAATTTACCGTTGAGAAAAAACGTTTACACGGTGGTAAACAAGAAGGTGTAGATGTCATTATCGTTAATAATGGTGAAATTGAAGTAACTTTAGTACCAACTCGTGGTATGGGTGTTTTTGATGTTAAAAAAGACGGTAAACGCGTCCTTGGCTGGGATTCACCAGTAAAAGAAATTGTTAACCCTGTTTATATTGATCTGGAAAGCCGTAATGGTCTTGGCTGGCTGGATGGCTTCAATGAAGCTATGGTTCGCTGTGGTTATGAATGGACTGGTCACCCAGGTGTTGATGATAACGGTCAGCTACTAAGCCTGCATGGTCGAGCACAAAACACACCAGCATCCACTGTTAAAGTGATCATTGACGACAAAGCACCGCATAAAATCACTGTTCAGGGCGAAATTTCAGAAAGAACCTTTAAAAAAGCTGAACTGGTTACTCTAACTTCGTTCTCAATTGTTCCCGGAAGTGATTCATACTCAATTTCAGATACGCTGACTAACAAAGCAGATTACGACGACGAATACCAGATTATTTACCATTCAAACTATGGTCGTCCGATTCTGGAACAAGGTGCCAAAGTTTACGCTGCAGCTAGCGAAATTTCACCATTTAATGACTACGCGAAGAAAGGTCTTAAAGACTGGCAAACTTATCTTGGCCCAACAAAAGGCTATGATGAAATGGTCTACAACCTAAAACCAATTGCAGACAAAGAAGGCAATACGCTTGCTGTTCTACACAACAAAGCAGGTAACCTGGGCGTATCAATGGAATACAATGTTAAACAGCTTCCTGTTTTAACTGTCTGGAAAAACACAGATACACTACAACAAGGCTATGTGACAGGTATTGAACCAGGCACCAGCTACGCATACAACACAAAATATCAACGTCCACTTGGTTTAGTACCAACAATCAAAGCTGGCGAGTCTAAACACTTCGACCTTACCTACACCGTTTTGGCTAACAAATCTGCCGTGAACAACGCAGTAGATAAAGTTGAAGAGTTGCTGAACCATAAACCAGTAAAACAAGTCGAAGAACCAATCGTTGATTTAACTAAAGTTGAATAACACCCTATCCACAATTTACTATTTTTGGGAGCGGCCCCGCTCCCTTTTTTATTCCAGTGTTACTTTTTACTCAAGCATTACAATAATAGAACGCCCCAGTAAGCGCTCTAACTCATTCTGCCCGTCACTGCCCAGACGTTCATCCGCAGCGATGTATAACATATTCATAATTTTTTGGGCAAAAGATTTGGATCCTTCCGCCACAACAATATGCTGTATAACCAGACGTATAATAGAAACAAAACGCTCATCCCGAAGAGCAAATTCCCAACTTGTTTTTAATCCATTTAACCCATGGGAAAAATCTAAATATTCTTTGAGCAAACGGATGATCTGTTCACTTACCGTATCTACAAAATCCGTTTTTTTAGGAAAATGATGACTAATTCCGGTTCGGGATATCCCCGTTTGTTCACTCAAAGTCGTGTATGACATTCGGTCATACCCAATGGTCAATATCTGTTCAAGAACGGCTTCTGTAATCACTTTTACAGTAATCTCGGTATCTTCCTTACTCCGTTTAGGCATGTCTGCTCTTCCATAAAACCCCATTCCAAAAGTTCAGGTATTTACAGCATAGGCATCATTACAGAAAACAACGAAATGACACTCCACTTTCTTGAACTATCGTGGAAATGAGGATAATCAATGAATTATATTTTCTCGGGATATACTGACACTGAAAACAGCTTCATCAATTCTTTTCGTGTATTTGTGCTATCAACGCGACAAAGATGTTTACATTTATGAGATATCAGTCACATATCATTTGTTGATCTATTCATAAAGAATTATACTCTTGAGGCTGATTTTCAGCTATATGAAGACCCATAATATTTATAAGAGGAACTGCCCAATGAAAGACGATAATACCTATGTAGATAATGAAGTTTGTGAAGCGTGTGGCTGTGCTGGAGAAATGGGCTATATCATTAAGGAAGGTGATGATGTAGCAGAAGTGACTATTATGGGAGAAAGCATAGCGGTACTTGAGGCTGAATTTGAAAAGTACCTGGCACTTGCGAAGGGAGTAAACTCTGAAGTTCAGTTCGAAAAAAGTCCACTAGACGAAAATGCAAAAGAGCTTTCTGCTCGTTTCAAATTTGATGTAAGCGCTGAAAAATTAATTTTTGAATTAAAATCTCGTTCTTTAGCTCGCTAATCTTATTTTTACCCACTGACCATCATTTTCAGTGGGTATCCTTCCCAATTGCTAATTACCCTTCTTTCTACCATACTGTTCAAAAATATTCGTCCGTTATATCAGCCTGTTAATTATGCGTTATCTTATTTTGTTGCTGTGCCTTATCACCAGATTTGC
This sequence comes from uncultured Vibrio sp., assembly GCA_963676525.2. Classification (GTDB taxonomy): domain Bacteria; phylum Pseudomonadota; class Gammaproteobacteria; order Enterobacterales; family Vibrionaceae; genus Vibrio. Next base: position 859,974 of record CAXXNB010000009.1, on the reverse strand, counting down.
TAGTGCCCAACCACTTGATAGTTACGATATACTGAACTATCTGGATAACTATGGAAATTTGGATCTCAGTGGGAAACCAATTTCTTCCCTGCCTTCTGGGCTTGTGATAAAAAGGGATCTGGATATTTCCAGAACACCTATTAAGGCTCTCCCGGCCGGACTGGAAATAAATGGCAGTCTGAATGCAGCAAATAGTGCGCTCGCTTCTGTCCCAAAAGATATAAAAATCACTGGCTCAGCTAATTTCATGGGTACACAAATAAAATTCTGGCCAAGAGGCGTCAGAGCCGGCGGTTATCTTAACTTTACCGATACACCTTTAGAAAGCCTTCCTGATAATCTTTATGTAAAAGGAGACCTGAGTGTTATCAGAACCCCTTTAACAACATTACCAAATAATCTTGTTGTTGAAGGTAATCTTTATATCGGCGGTTCTGCTATTACGACCTTTCCGGATACAATGACAGTCAGAGGAAATATCTTTCTGGGAGGAAATAGGATCGCAAAATGGCCCAAAAACCTGACGTTAAACGGTGCTGTAGCGCAATAAAAAAACCAACGACCCAATACTGGTTACGTTGGTTTTTTCAAATAAAACAATAACAATGAAGAAGTTATGAATTTATTTTGTTTTTAACCGGGTTGGCATAACTGGCCAGCAAATACTCTTTTGCACCTTCCGGTAAAGAGTCTAATTTACCTTGTAATGTTTCCCGTGTCTTATTCGTGACAATATTGCTTTCCTGCCCTGCAGCCAGCAAATTGATCGGGAAAAGCTCATATAGTTCGTGAATTTGACGATCGATTTCCTGAGCTAAAGATTCAGGCGTATCAAAATCACCATCAATAACGTCACCAAATGCAACATTTACGCGACCTTTAAAACCAATGATACCTTGAATAATACTTTCGATATCTTCGAACTCACTTTTTTCATAACTACCGTTTGTATCTTTTTCGTAGAGTTCTTTCGCTTTTGCTGTATCACATGGATCATTTTCATAAGAGATTGATACAGGAACAATTCTTAATGATTTGATGTACTCAGAAAATGAAACTTTCTGTTTTTTACCTTCCACATAAAACATTTTTAAAATAGCCGGATCGGTAAAATCATTGCCATCTTTTGCCCGACCTTCTTTATGTGCAATCCAAATCGAATTATCCGTATCTAATGAATGTTTAATATATCCGGATAATGTCGCAAGAGTTTTCATCATCTCTCTTGGACCTTTTGCAGAACGTTTTACAATGAAGCTTTTATTCAGTTTCATCAATTCCGTTGCACAAGGCTTCTTGAGCAAGTTATCCCCAATAGCAATTCTTACGGTCTTATGCCCTGAAATATGCAAGCCATAGTTGACCAATGCGGGATCCATCGCAATATCACGGTGATTAGACACAAACAGATACGGTTTAGTTTTGTCTAAATTACTCAAACCAACATAATTCACGCCATTAGTCGTTTTATCTAGCGTTTTATCTAAATAAACTTTAATTTCCTGTTGAATTGCATCTACAGAGGTTAATTTTGCCCATTTAAAACGAAGGTATAATTTTACAAACGGGCTTAATAATGTTGTTACCCACTTTGGTTTATGCTCAAAACGGTGCTCAATTATCGCATTAATAAACTCATCATCATTCACCAACCGCTCCAGAGCAGCGGGAATCTCATCATCATTATATGGACGTATCTCTTTATACGGATCGTTAGTCGAAGTCATAAATCATTACACAAAAGAAAAAACGCGCCTATTCTACGCGTACTTGTTATCTATAGCAGCTAACATTACAAAATATTTTAATGGTCGGACCAGATTGTTAATGCTATTGTAAAATTAATTGAATAGCAGATAATCTTAGTCAGTCACACACCAATCATGAAATCAATGCACTATTCAGCTCAAGTAAAAGAATGCCACAGCAACTCATTAGTTGTTACTGGCAGAAAAAAATCGTTAAAACATAAATTTATTTATGTCACATCCGGACTCATATTATGCCGCTTAGGTAAATTAGAATATGCAATTGAACCAAAACAAGCTTTTTGGCTACCCTTTGATTGCCTGAATGCCTGGACAATTTTCCCGGATACAAAGTATTATGAAATCGACATATCTGCCCGGGTAACGACGCAAGTACCCAAGGAATCCGGTTACGTGGCTATAAACGACTGGATGCTACTCTTACTTCAGAAAATTTCCAGCACCAATCCAACAGAATCAATATATCAGCATCTATCTTATGTTCTTTTAGATGCGATCAAAGATATTGCGCCAGTATTGTCTATGACAACATTGTCCCAGGAAATTTCCTCATGGGCACCAGGTACACCTTTGTCACCAGCTCATTTTAATGACATTCTGTTAGCCAGAGAAATTAAAAAGATGAAACAATCCGGGAAACAGGAACAGGTTATCGTCAATAAACTGTTTCCAGATTCAGAAGCCGCATATCGTGAGATTTTCAGACGTTATTTAACTCCTTCAGAATAAAAATGAATTAACGAGCTGCCAGACCGAAAAGTCCGGATTCACAAAGGATGGTAGAAGAAAGGTACGTGAGATATTTTGGGTAATCTGTCAGAACTTACTGTTTAATAGCTTAAACTCTGACAGATTGAATTTTCAATAATTCAAATAATTAATCTTACCAAAGCCATAGATTAAAACCCCGAAACTAATTTAACTCCTTGCTCTTTAGAATCATAAATACCTTTAAATTCGTGAAGTTTTATCTCAAACGTTGCTCCAAAATATTGAATAAGTGTTCTTGGCTCTTTCCCTGATTTTATTTGCTTACTGAAAGCTTCGAGTAAATCTGCAAAAATTTCTCTTACAGCCTGTTCCCCGTTGTCAATGTTATATTTTTCCACTTACATAACCTGTCTTTCGACTCAATTTTTTAATTATATAGAACAATAAAAACCAAAGTTATTAAGAACAACCCTGTTCAAATATTGTTCAGAGGGGCTGCATTTACTCACAAACGATACACTTATGCAATGCCACGTATAAGTGGCGTGACACTTATCACAATTGTCCAGCTGGTTAGGTTTCATTTCATAGAAAATTATTATGTTTTATTTTATTTAACATCACGAAAGCGATTGCTTCGAATGTATCAGTGAAGTGTTGTTGCAAAAACGAGACAAAGCAGCTAGCCTGTTACGCAATTTTTATAAGTACATAATAAAGTAGATAGGTTAATGAATGTCAGACAATAATATCGGACAAATACTACAAGCGTTTAATAGTATTGAATCCAAACTTCAGGAGCAAAGTGTTACGTTAAAAAAGCTCACAGCGAAAGTAGACACTCTTGAAACCCAGAATAAGCAGTTGGCTCAATTAGTACATCAATCACGCTCACCATCAACTAATCAACCAGATCCTAGTCAGTTACAATTTCAAAATACAGTAACCCAGGGTCTCAAATCAATAGAAGATAAATCCAAAAAAGCTATTGAGCTGATTAAAGCTAACAGCGGAACAAAAAAACGCGCCTGGCCATAAAGTTTACTCTATGGAGTTTAAATATGAAAAAAATTCTATTGTTGATACTTACCCTCTTCCTAAGCGGTTGCCTCGGTATGCCAGAATCAGTACAGCCAGTAACCTCTTTCGAAATTCAGAATTACTTAGGGAAGTGGTATGAAGTAGCCCGACTCGACCATTCATTTGAAGAAGGTTTGAGTAAAGTAACTGCGGAATATATGCCTCGCGATGATGGCGGTATTTCTGTTTTGAATCGGGGCTTTTCTGCTGCTGAAAACAAATGGAAAGAAGCCAAAGGTAAAGCATATTTTGTCAATAATGCATCAGAAGGCTACCTAAAAGTGTCTTTTTTTGGTCCATTTTATGGTTCTTATGTGATTTTTGCTTTGGACAGTAAAAACTATGAATACGCTTTTGTTTCTGGGCCCAATACAGACTATCTTTGGCTTTTATCTAGAACACCTACCGTTGAACAGAGCATAATCGATACTTTTATTCAAATGGCAAAAGAACGTGGTTTTGAAACAGATCAATTAATTTGGGTTGAACAGGATTGATCCAACAACGCATTCAATACGTTATTATCAGAGACGTAATTCGCACTATACCAGTGAAGGGAATCACTCAGCTGCCTTAGCTTTCTTAAAATGTAGCAATATCTGTGCTGATAAAACCCCATAAACTCAAATGACAGCCAAATTCTGGATGAAATCCATTACTTTTTCTTCTATCATCCTTGCAGCACATAAGATTGCCCCTCAAAAACTTTACCAGTTGCAAAGGCATCTTATTGAAAAATTCATGTTTATTAACGGTGGGAGCTTTCTTTTATGACAACTTTGACAATTACTCGCCCGGATGACTGGCATGTTCACCTGCGTGATGGTGACGTACTAGCAGACACGGTACGCGATATTAGTCGATATAACGGACGTGGCATCATTATGCCAAATACTATTCCGCCGACAACAACAACCGAATTAGCAAAAGAGTATTACGAACGAATCATGAGTCATCAACCACGAGCGGGATTCACGCCACTGATGACGCTGTATTTAACAGACAACACAACACCTGATGAAATTCGTAAGGCAAAACAATCTGGACTGGTTGTGGCAGCAAAGTTATATCCGGCAGGCGCGACTACCAACTCTGATTCTGGAGTAACATCCGCTAAAAATATCTATCCGGCATTAACCGCCATGCAAGAAGAAGGTATTTTGTTATTGGTTCACGGTGAAGTGACCAGCCACGATGTTGATATCTTTGACCGGGAAAAAACATTCCTGGCTGAAGTTCTCGCACCAATCGTGAATGATTTCCCAAATTTAAAAATTGTGCTTGAACATGCCTCTACAGAAGACGCAGTAAAATTCGTCGAACAAGCAGGACCTAATGTTGCGGCCAGTATCACGGCACATCATCTGATGTTCAATCGTAATGACATGCTTGTTGGCGGAATTAAGCCTCACTTCTATTGCTTACCGATCTTAAAAAGAAATACCCACCAAAAAGCATTAGTCGCTGCTGCAACATCCGGAAATAAAAAGTTTTTCTTAGGAACAGACTCAGCCCCTCACGCAAAAGGCAGAAAAGAAACTTCATGTGGCTGTGCGGGTTCTTACACTGCTCATGCAGCGTTAGAGCTTTATGCCGAAGTCTTTGAAGCAGAAGGGAAACTGGAAAACCTTGAAGCTTTTGCCAGCTTTAATGGTCCTGATTTCTATGGACTACCAAGAAATACAGATACGGTCACATTAGTTAAAGAAGACTGGACAATCGCCGAATCTATGCCGTTCGGTAAAGAAACTGTTGTACCAATTAAAGCTGGTGAAATTATCACCTGGAAAGTTAAATAAAAAAACGACACAAATAATATTTCAACAGGGCGAGATTTTCTCGCCCTGTTTTTAATATCCATAAACTAGTCAAAACGCAGCTTATTTTTATATTGTTCCGGCGTCATTCCCGCATAACGTTTGAACATCGTAATAAACGGGCTTGCCTGATGGTAACCCAGAGTCAGTGCGACCTCTTTTACAGAACAGCCACTTCTTAACAGCTCCATTGAAAACAAATATCTAACCCTTAACCGCCACTCGGTAAAACTCATACCCAGTTCCGTCTGACAACACCTTGCTAACGTTCTTTCCGTCGTATGCACTCTTTCCGCCCATATTTTCAAGCTGGTGTCATCGGCAGGATTTTCTTCTACATCACTCAGGATCGGAGCTAAATACTTATGATTAGAGGTAGGAACAAAGTGTTGCTCCACTTCCTGTAGTGATAACTGATCTAACAGGACCCGGATTAAACGTTTATCTTCTTCAGAGTTAGCCACACTGATTTTTCTACGCCTGAAATCTTCAATAATCGCAGTAATAATCGGTGTCACTTTTATTAAGCTGGGTTTTTTAGGAAATAACTGGGTTAATTCTGATGAAATATTAAGTGAGCAGTATTCTATCGGTTTACGGTTATAACTTTTATGTGAAACTTCACCGGGGATCCATATGGCTAAATGAGGAGGAGCAAGAAAACGCGTTCCCTCAGCATCTATCTCTAAAATTCCGCCAGAGATCAACTGAACTTGTCCCCATGGATGACTATGAACCCGGGTCTCCGTATTTGATACAAACTCTTCAAAATTCATAAAAACATCAGAAGGAGCCTGCTCGATAGCAAGTTTGGGATGCAAATGTCTGGGAGAATGCTGATCTTTTTTAGCCATGGAATAAACTACCTGAGAACTTAAATTCAGTATTGATTTGATTTATGGCCATATAGTAATGATTTTTAGGACGTTAAAAAAGAGAAACCCCCACTAAGCAAAGCTTAATGGGGGTTCTATTCTTACTTGCAGCAATCCAGCTACTAAAGTGCTCCCTGCATCTATTCCTTGATAAGTCCGCTGAATCCTTCAGCATAGTCCATTTCATCGCCTTCCTAGCGGTGTCCTTTCGCTCTAACAATCCAGATAGAGACCATTTCCTTGCGCGTATTATAAAAATGTTGTCCAAACAAAAATATGTACGCTTTACCTTCCTAGCTAATCATTCGTCCTAAATGATTAAATCTTCTTCCTGAAGATGACCAATCCCTGGGTCTTTCCTGTTCCTGCCAACTCCCTGTCGACAAGTACAATTTACCTAAACTGGTAATTTTTTATAGCACTTTTTTAAAAAACACTTTGAAATAAAACACACTTAAAAATATTAACTACCTTATAATCAAATAGTTAAATAAAAACACACACTATTAGATGACATAATCATTATCAATTTCCTACATCCTTTGTAAGAGATCTCTTACACGGCAATTCCATTTTTAAGATTAAAAGTCCTTACCCCTACCCTTGATAGTCAGTTATCCGTTATTATTGGCACATTGACCCTATAATTTTTTCAATAGTATTTAATAGGATAGAAACATGATCACGAAATGGGCATACCGATTTTATCAAATGGCACAATTAGTTGGTTCCTGGAGTAAAGACCCATCCACTCAGGTTGGTGCTGTGATTGCTAAAGATAATCGGATAATCTCGGTTGGTTTTAATGGCTATCCTCATGGAATCTCAGACAGCGCAGATACCGACGAACGCGAAATGAAATATCTAAAAACATTACATGCAGAAGAAAACGCTATCTTATTTGCTAAGCGGGATTTGGATGGATGTGATATTTATGTAACTCATTTCCCATGTCCAAATTGCGCAGCCAAAATAATACAGACAGGAATTACTGCGGTATATTGTCCGGAGCAAAGTGAAGACTTTCTTTCCAGATGGGGAGAAAAAGTAAAAGTAAGTGAAGATATGTTTAAACAAGCCAATGTCGATGTACACTGGTTGCCTCTTGATGAGCTTAAATAAACATTTCACCAATCTAAATGTCAGGTAGGATTATATCCCCTACCTGACCAAATATTGTTAGCTTATTTTGAATTTATCAAAGACTTCATACAACTGCTCTGACTTATACGGTTTTGGCAAATAAGCATCCATTCCAGCATCAAAACATTTCACCACATCTTCATCGAGAACACTTGCCGTCAAAGCGACAATAGGTACTGGCGACTTTTTATTTGCTTTTTCCCATTCTCTGATTTTTTTCGTTGCCGTTAATCCGTCCATTACCGGCATCATACAATCCATTAAAATAGCAGAATATTCAGCGCCCTGAGAAATAACATCAACGGCTTCTTGTCCATTATTCACTACTGTATATTCAAAGTCTGCTTTATCCAGGAAGAAACCAGCAATTTTCTGATTCATTAAGTTATCTTCAACGATTAATATTCTTTTACTTAACGGATGAGAATAATCAGTTTGGTTATCAGTTTCTATGGATTTATTTAATGATTTTCCCACTCTATAATTAATTTTACTTTTTAACAATGATATGAATTTATTACCGGTAAAAGGTAAAATCACATTCCCATCGGCAATATTAACCACATCACGGCTGACAAATAAATGATGTTGTAAAGAAAGTATTTTTTTATCCGGATTTGCAATACGTAACTTATTGATTTCAGCAATATCATTTTTGGTTACGTTGGTACAATATAAAATACAGTCTGCTGTATTGGATTCATGCTGACCCAACTCTTCAACACTATTCATTTTTTCTATTGTTATTCCATATAATTCACATTCATGCTCAATTTGCTCAATATATGGTGAACCATTTGTTATCAAAAACGACTTAATATTAAATTGTTCAAATGATTCTTCTTCAGGTTTGGGCACTGGGATTGTAAAAGTAAACTGACTGCCTTTACCTTCCTGGGAGCTAACAGTGATTTTTCCTCCCATTAATTCTACAAGTTCTCTGCATATAGTCAGGCCAAGCCCTGTACCACCGAAACGCCGTGTAATCGATGAGTCTCCCTGATGAAAAGGTTTAAATATAGTTTCAATCCTGTCATTAGGAATCCCAATACCCGTATCAACAACACTACAAACCAGCATGCTATCAAATTCATCGTATTTCAGTGAAGTATTCACATATCCTTCATGGGAAAACTTAACCGCATTAGAAAGCAAATTCATTAATATTTGTTTATATCTGAAGCCATCACAATTTACATGTATAGGAACAGCCGCATCTATATCTATATGCAGCTCATTTAACTGACTGAGTGCCTTAGTTGATACAAGATTCACTGTGTCATATATTACTTCCCTGATATTACATAGCGATGGAGAAATACTCAGTTTACCTGACTCGATTTTTGAAAGGTCTAAAATATCATTAATAAGAACTAATAATGTTTGAGAGGATACATCTATATCATCGACAATATCTTTTTGAGCTGCATTTAAGCTCTGCATTGTTAATATTTCGGTAAGACCAATTATTCCATTTAATGGTGTTCTGATTTCATGTGATATATTGGCTAAAAAGGCACTTTTTGCACGGTTTGCCGTTATAGCTTCTTCTCTGGCATTTATCAGGTTCTTTTCATGTTCACTTAACTGAACAATGATTGAATTCAGTCCTATTGCAAATTGACAGATTTCATCATCACCTTCAATCTCAATTAAATCTACTTTATCTTTCTTATTTCTAAGTTTTTGCACTGTATTTAAAATACGAGTCAATTTACCTGATATTCGATAAGATGTACTAAGACTCATATAAAATAATATAGAAAGAATAAATAAGACAACAGCTCCAGTCCCCCAGATCTGATAATTAGACAATCTAACTTGATACCTTATATTTTTTAATTCATTCACAGAATAGCCAGAAAACAAATCCATTAAAGAATTAACTTTGTTTTCATATAAAATAGCCCCTTCGGTTAAAAGGCCGTTATCAATTTCACCATCTAAAATTTTTGTATGAAATAAACGTATTTTTTGAAAATTACCATTTGTTAATAAACTATTCAGTTCCTGAAGCTGCTGATCATTTGCAGCATAATTAACAAAAGCATCCCAATATATTTTCTGTCTTGATATTGCATCTACATAATCATTTCTGAGTTCATCAGAAACTGAAGGTTGAAATTTAATCGCATTAATTAACCAGGATTCTTTCTGCACCCAATACAAAAACCAGCTTAGCGACTCAAAGTTCTTGTTCACGTAAAAAAGCTTTGCATCACCATTTGGAATTTTGATTCTATTAATAGACGTCAAAGCATCGTACATTAATGCCAGCCATAACTGCATAGAATTATTGATATTTTCATTTTTTACTGCATCTACCTGACGAACAAAAAATTTCAACTCTCTCAGACTACTAAAATCAATCGAATCTTCAACTAACAACCCCTCTAAAGATGCGTTATCGAGGATGCCCTGCGTTTCATCTAAAATTTTTCTAATCTCATTTTCTGGCCAGTATCCCTTCTCAACCCGATCTGTAAACAAACGATACATTGAACTATTTAACGACAGTGATCCATTGATCAATTCTATTTTTTTCTCTGCAACCCGATACCCAGATGAATTTAAATATAAATGACTCAATATTAAATAAGCTCCAGCAGATACAACTATCGCCGGGATAATACAGAGCATAATTAATCGAGTTTTTATTTTTAATTGTTTTAAACGCATAATTCCTAGCTCAACTTATTACAAGATCTTTCCTTCTTCTAAACTATAGTCTATCTTATTTTAATAGTGCATCTATAAATGCCTTCATTCTTATAAAAAACGTCATGGCGGTTAAAAACATTTGAAGTCAATTAGAATAATTGGACAGTGGATATTGATACTCTTATGTATTAATACTGCATACTCTACCGAGTTTGTGGTAGTCACTCGTTCGGAAATTATTCAGAAACTGACCTCTAATCAGGTAAAGATGTTATATCGAGGCATCATTTCAAATGTCAACGGACTTAATATCTCTCTAGCGGATCTCCCATCGGATTCAAAAATCAGAGAATCTTTTTACTTAGGTTTACTTGGTAAAACCCCGTCGCAAATGCAAGCACTCAGGGCAAGACAAAATTTCTCAGGTAGAAATATTCCACCCTATGAACTGAGTTCTTCAGATAAAGATTTAATGTTTAATTGGCTGACAGAAAATCCGGAAGGAATTCTATACATTCCAAAAGAATGGGACATAGGTAAGTTGCATGTGGTTTACCAGTTTGATTCAGAGGAGGGAGTAGAATGAAATTCCTTGCATTAGTTTCTGTGCTACTAGTTTCTTCACTATTAATAGCGGTTCCGGGATTCGCCCAAATAAGACTTAATGAAGACGTCGTCTTAAGTGGCTTCGGAACCGTAAGTGCAGCAACTTCCGACTCAAATATTCCGGTATATGTGTACCGAGATATTGATGATCATTTATGTTTAGATTGTGACTCAACCTTGGGCTTACAACTCGATTGGGCAATTGATAATAATTTCAGAACATCTTTACAAATGGTAAAAAGACCTCAGGATACCTTCTCAGATCCGGAACTGGAATGGGCATATATTGCATATACTCAGGACTACTCTACTTTCAAACTGGGACGACTAAGACTCCCCTTATTTATCATGTCCGAGTATTATTATGTCAGTGCTGCTTACCTCTGGAGCCGTCCTCCCGCTGATGTCTACGATAATTTTCTTGGGATTACTCACTACGATGGCGCATCTTACGAATGGTCAACACTAGTATCTGGTGAAAGCCAGTTAAGAATTTCACCATTTATTGCATTACCACAAGATGATGATTATGAAGGGTATGGAATGGATTTCTCTTTGGAAACCAAAGATACAGCAGGGATTTCTGTTGATTATACCTATAAAGACTCTATATTCCATTTAGCATATTTGAATACTGATGCAAAAAGAAAAAATAACATTGGAATGCCAGTAGCTCACTACAGTCTTGATATCCTTTCTGCAGGATTCAACATCGTAGATGACAACTTTACTTATACAGCCGAAGGGCTACTGGAACAGGATCTTTTAGCCACTTGGTATACAGGTATTGCATATCAATACCAGAATGTACAACCTTATATTCAATATGGTCAAAGGCGGAGAATGTTTGAGAACAACTCCGTTACCGGAGGAATGAAAGTAAGTATTACTCCGTCTTTGTTTATCAACTTAGAATGGACACATATTACAAGTCCCAATTTGCCAATGAGTGGACACTTTAACGCAGTACAATATAGCGATATACAGACTAGCGTTAATATCTATTCATTGTCTGCATCTTTCCTCTTTTGAGAAGAAGGTTACAATTTATAATGTTGCAACCACACGGACAGCAAGTCCTAGCAAAATAACCCCAGAGAGACGATCGATTAACACCGCTTTGGTCTTTAGTTTCTCAGTGATTACAGCAGAAGAAAGTAATAATGTAATGACTGTATACCACAGACCATCAACCACAAAGGGCGTTGCCACTAAGATTCCACGACTCGCCCAATCATGACCTAATGATATAAACTGACTGAATAAAGCCATAAAAAACAGTGCTATCTTCGGATTTAGTGATGAAATGAGCAGACCTTCTTTAGCAGACTGCCATACCGAAACCTTTTTACCTTCTTTGAGACGTTCAGCGACACCACCTTTGGAACGAAGTGATTTCCAGCCAAGATAAGCCAGATAGATGGCACCAGCTAAGCTAATCCCACGAAATAACCATTCAGCCTGATGTAATACAATACTCAACCCAATTACTGTCAGAAATGCATAAATACTGATACCAAAAGCATGAGCCCATGCGGTCGCAAGTCCATTCAGACGCCCTCCGGCAAGACTATGCTTAGTTACCATAGCTAAACTGGGCCCCGGAGACATAGCACCTAAAAGACAAACAAGAAATAATGAAAACCAGGCTGAAATTGACATAACTACTATCCTTACTCTCTAATCCTTACTATTCCGAAACTCACTCTGGCTAAAAAAATTGTCTGATAACCATATGTGTAATAACTTGTCGCATATGTTTCAACTGATTAAGCTGATCATGAATCAGATACAAATGTTTCATCGATTCCACTTCGACATAAACCATAAGATCTGTTTCACCACTGATTCCATAGCAATGAAACACACCATTTATTAATTGGATTTTTTTTGCGTAATCCTCAAATGTTGCATTACTGGTCGATGTATCAAACTTTAACGCCAAATAGGCACAAATCGAATTTTCTGAATCATGTTTTTTATCGTTGATAACCGCATGATACCCTTTGATAACGCCTTCCTGTTCGAGCCTCTTAATTCTTGCCGTTACTGCAGTTCGAGACAAATTGACATTTTTTGCTAAATCACTCACCGAAATTCGGGCATTTACCTTTAGTAATTCAATAATTTGTTGGTCAAACTTATCCCTCATTTTCAGCGATTCCTTATCAACACCACACTTTAAGCATATTGACTGCTATTTTGAATGAAGTTAGGCAAAATGGCTACCCATTACGACATAATGATTAATGCACGAATACCCGGTAAAAGGTAATATCACAGTTAACCACAAAGTATCACTTAAACTGTCATATGTCTGAATTAAAAAAAGAAATCACGCTTACTTCCGGTGTGGCTCAGCTTTCGACCACATTGATGGGAACCGGACTATTTATGATCCCTGCCATTGCAGCAGGAATTGCCGGACAACATACATTGACTGCATGGTTTATCCTGTTTATTGCAGTGTGTCCTATTGCTCTGACTTTTGCTCAATTAGGCAAACACTTTCCTAATGCAGGTGGTACTTCCTATTTTGTGCGTAAGGCATTTAATTCAAAATTAGAAAAATCGGTTGCCTGGCTATTTCTTAGCGTTATTCCCGTAGGAATACCCGCCGCAGTATCACTCGCATCAGGTTTTCTGCAACAACTTTTACCATCTGCATTTACTACCCCGGTTATTTCATATTCCCTGACCATTCTGCTCTTGCTGATGGTGAATCTGCTTGGTTCAAAATCAAGTGGGCAAATCCAGACAATTATAGCTTTAGGAATTTTCAGTCTGGTCATTAGCCTCTGGTATAAAGGAAATATAGAGATAAGCAATCTAACAATTCCATCAATGACAAATGGATCAGTTAACCAAATATCTTCTGCATTAGGTGTTATGTTTTGGTGCTTTGTCGGCATTGAAGCATTTGCTCACATGGGAGAAGAATTTAAAAATCCTCAGCAAGATTTCCCGGTAGCTATCGTTATCGGCTGTTTAATTGCTGGAGTAACTTATTGGGCAACAACCGTTATTATTTTAAAATTCGGAGCCTTCGGCACTAATGAATTTGAAAGTGCATCAATACCATGGCTTTGCAATAAACTTTTTGGTCCTCAGGTTTCTATAGCAGTGAGTTTAATCGGATTCTTCGCCTGCTTTGCCAGTATCAATGTGTATGTGCAAAGCTTTGCGAGAATGCTCTGGTCTCAGGTCAGAGAATACAAACCGCAGAGCAAACTCACTAAACTTTCTCCACGCGGAGTCCCGGTGAATGCTACCTACGTTGTTATGGGAACAATTTATTTTTCATTGATCATTGGAGAAATATCAGGGATCCAGCTTGCTCAATTTCTAAAAATGGCAAATAGTATCTTTGTTTTTATCTACTTACTTGCCATGTTAAGCGCAGTGAAACTGCTCAGCGGTCTTCCCCGGTTACTTGCCGCTCTCTCTTTATTTTTCTGTGTGATTGTCTTCGCTTGTCTTGGCTGGTCACTGTTCTATGCTCTGGGCCTGTTTCTCCTGTTCTCTATACCATCAGGGAAAAACAGAACCCTGTCTAAGCAGAAAATTTAACCATCAATTTCTTCCCGATACAATGTCAAACCTCGAGCCTGATAATTCGCTAAGGCTTGAGGATGATCTAAAGTACAGGTATGGACCCAGACGCGCTTAGCACCTTGAAATGACCACGCATACTCAATTGCTTTTGATAAAAAATAACCACCAAATCCTTTACCAATAAATGCCTCTGCAAGGCCAAAATACATGATCTCAATATTCCCTTTTTGATCATCCAAAAGTTCAAAGTAACCCGCAATCGATCCTTTCCAGTATCCGATCCATGTTCTTAACTGCTTTTGCTGCACATAGTCTTTCCATTGAGATTCACTCCAGCTTAGCTTATCGTTCCAATGCCATGATTTCCCAACAAATTGATAAAGAAATCGATTCACTTCCCAGGAATCAATTTCACATTCACTAACAATTAATCCATTGTTCTCTGATCTGGCTTTAATTGCTTTAGGCGTTAACATCTCTAAATAGTAAGTTGTTACTTTTTCTGCCATCGACAGTAATATCCTGATTTTCAATCTTTTGTTTCCTGATACTACCACAGTAAAAATGAAATCGGATCAGCTTAGCTTAAGCTTCAACACCAATGGTTTCAAAAAAAACAACAAAAGAAATAAACATTTCACTAATATCTCATATCAAGTAAAATATCCCTTTGACTTCTTCTAACCCTCAATCTGAAACTATTCATAATAAGTACGTATATGTTAAAAACTCGAAGTGCCGACCTAATGCTAGTGTTGGCAACCCTACTTGCAGGTATCGGCTGGATCTTTTCTAAAGAAACTATTCAGGAAATGCCGCCTCTTGCTTTTATCGGTTTAAGATTTACCGCCGCAGCTTTCGTTCTTCTACCAATATGCGCCAAACGCATGATTCAGGTTCCTAAAGGTCAACTGGGAATGGGGGCTGGCATTGGGCTTTTGCAAGGCGCTTCGTTATCGTTATGGATTTTTGCCGTTTCAATAACAACAGAATTGGGTTCCGGTGCATTCATAATGAGTTTATCTATGCTATTTGTTCCATTATGTAGCTGGTTGATATTCAGAAGTAAACCTACGATAGCGTTTTGGATCTCACTCCCCATCGCTGCTGTTGGGTTGTTTATGTTATCACTAAGTGGTGGAGGCTGGACTCTCCAGGGGTCACAGATAGTATTCCTCTGTTCTGCACTTATCTTATCTTTCCAGTTTATTGCCAACAGTCATTTCTCAAAATGGATCCCAACATCAGTACTTACCTGTGTTCAATTTTTCTTTACGGGTGCTTTCGCTCTTGTGCTTTCACAGTTTCTCGAAATCTGGCCAGAACAAATTAGCTTAACTACCTGGATGTGGTTCCTTGCCAGTGTGCTTCCAGCAACGTGTGCACGATTTTTTATTCAGATTTCAGGACAAAAAAACACCACACCAGCAAATGCTGCTTTAATCATGATATTGGAGCCAGTATGGACTGTTGTTTTTAGCGTACTTTGGTACGGTGAGCAAACATCCACAAATAAAATTATTGGGTGCTCATTTATCCTTTTATCTCTTTTCTTATACAGAGGGTGGGGAAAATTATCGATGACGTTAAAATCAGCAAAAAGCAAAACTATTTAATTCAACGAGTAAAGATAGTTAGAAGAATCAAAAGAAGGGAGAATGGCATTTGCTTTCTCCCTTTTCTATACATCCTGTACTACGTGTGATGACAATAGACACAAGATTAGTGTTGACGATGATGATGATCCCCAAACGCTAATGAAACAGCCAGTGTCTGTGCGAGACAAAAGGATGCAGCCTGTGAACGGAAAGCATCAACCTTGGCTTCTTTTACAACAAAGCATACATCACTGAATGAAGCCAACGGACTAATTTGGCTATCGGTAATAATAATTTGCTTGGTTCCTGACTGAGCCAATATATCACTGATAGTCGTTGTTTCCTTGGAATACGGAGAGAAACTGATTGCAATCACAACGTCTTTTGGCCCAACCATACTGAGTTGCTCTCTGAACATACCACCGAGCCCATCTATCAGAAAAGCACGTCTATTCAAATGCCGGAAAGCATAGGTAAGGTAAGAAGAAATACTAAAAGAACGCCCTAAACCTACAATATAGATATTCTCAGCGCTGTTCAAAAGTTGAATTGAATTTTCTAATAACTCAGGTGACGTTTGTGTTGCCAACTGTTGCATCGAATTACTATTTGCCCGAGCGAATTCTCTCAGAATATCTGCTGCTGTTGCTGTTTGGGTCATTTCACCATCGAGCTCTTTTAGCAATCGAATACGGTCAGTGTAATTTGAAGTTTCTTCTAACAAGCTATTACGAAATAGCTGCTTCATTTCGTTAAAGCCAGAAAAATCAAAAGCACTTGCAAATCGGATCAACGTTGATGGTGGAACTCCTGCATCTTTTGCAATAACAGATACAGTTTCGAATGCTATATTGTTTTTATTATCGAGAACATAAGCTGCTACCTGTTGTAACCTCTTACTTAAATCACCATAATTCGACCGAATTTGATCTTGAAGTTCAGATAAACTGCTTGCTGCTGTCATAATATACTCCATTAATACACAATGAATATTCTATTCAATTTCCCCCTCATGTTGAAATATTTTTTTCACACAAATACAAAGTTCATTTCACATTTTGTAAAACAAATTATGGTAAACGAGTTTTTTCACAGCATAGGAAGGCAAAAATTATAAGTCTGACAAGAAAAATGCGGCACTCTGCGAGCACCACATTTTGGTTGATTACCTAAAGGTTGTTATACGATACCGTAAGAGCCAAGAACAACAACTACAGCTGTCGCGACCATTGGGAAAAACAAAGTACACATAAATATATCTTTATAAGAATCTTTATGTGTCATTCCACAAATACCTAACAGGGTAATTACCGCACCATTATGTGGTAACGAGTCAAGACCACCACAAGCAACAGAAGCTATACGGTGTAATGTTTCCAGGCTAATACCTAAAGTATGAGCTTGCTGTACATACACATCACCTAAAGCATCTAATGCAATACTCAGACCACCGGATGCAGACCCCGTAATACCTGCAAGCAAACTTGTAGATAATGCGAACGATAGTAAAGGTGTTCCCGGAATAGCCAGAATCATTGATTTTATCAACAAGAATGCTGATAGTGACTTGATTACATTACCAAAACCTACCGCAGCTGCCGTATTCATAATTGGCATGATAGAACTGATACTACCTTCGTTCACTGTTTCTCTTATATCTGGGATATATTTTCTAAACAAAATAAGAGCAACAATAATTGCTGTGGTAAGGGCAAGGATCAGACTCCACATCCCTTTTACTGACTGTAAGTCAACACCAAAGTCACTTAAGTAGCTGGTATCAGCATTAGGATAATAAAAGGTAACAATTAAAAAGTTGAGAACTAATACGATAACAATTGGAATAAAAGAAAGTGCTGCCGATGGTACTTCACCCATGTCATCATCTGTTGATGCTTCAACATGCATACCGTAACCTTCACCATTTGCTCTTGCTGTAGCTTCCCGGCGTTTAAGCCATAGCATACCAAGACCAAACATTACTAAAGATGCTGCAATGCCAAGCACTGGAGCTGCATATGCTGTTGTACCAAAAAATGGCATAGCAATTGTGTTTTGGATTTGAGGAGATCCAGGTAAAGCGGTCATTGTAAATGTAAATGAACCTAACGCAATGGTTCCTGGAATGAGCCTTTTAGGTACATCATTCTTACGGAAAATTTCAGCGGCAATTGGATAAACAGCAAAAACTACTACAAACATTGAAACGCCACCGTACGTTAGTACGGTCACTGCAAGTACAACAGCTAAAATAGAGTTTTTTGAACCAACTTTATTGGTAATCACTGTTGCAATACTCTGCGCAGCACCAGAAACATCCATTACTTTACCGAACACCGCCCCCAGTAGGAATGCCGGGAAATACAACTTAACGTAATTCGCAGCACTACTCATAAACACTTCGGTATAACTCGCCATCAAATGTGAGCCAGCAGAAAATAAAGCTGCAACCAATGCTAATACTGGTGCTAACCAAATTACCGACATTCCCTTATAAGCTAAGTACATTAGCAGAACTAATGATAGTAATATGCCAAATATTCCTAAATCCACGATTAATTCCCCTATGAAATCTATTCAAATAAAATCATCAATAATTGAAACATTTATTTCATTATATACAAAGAAAAACTTAAAAATAGAAAATGAAAATGTGCTCTGAGTTGGAAATTTATGATTGAACAAATGTGTAACAGAATATCAACATTTTTATATCGTGTTGATATATAAGGATTTATTTAAAATAGTGTTTCTGTGATCACAGTTTCAAAGTAATGAAATATTCATTTTACAATTTGAAACAAAACGAATAAAAGTGGTAGCATAATGAAATCAAAATTTCATAGACAAACCGGAGTATAAGAATGAGTGCCCGAGTAATACTTCCAAGAATTATGGAAATCGGTAAAGGTGCATCACTACAAGCACCTGCTGTGTTAAAAACATTAGGAGTTTCAAAACCTCTAATAGTAACAGATAAAATGATGGTTCAGCTTGGATATGCTGAAAAACTGGAAAATGCCCTTAAAGAAGCTGGTATCACACCTAGCGTTTTCTCTGACACAATTCCAGAACCAACAGCAAGTTCTATCGAAGCTGGCGTAAAAATGGTCCGTGAAGGTGGATTTGATTCTATCATCGCTCTTGGTGGTGGTAGTCCAATCGACAGTGCTAAAGCAATCTCTATCGTAGGTAAATTTGGTGGCGTTGTTCGCGATTACAAATTCCCTCGTGATGTGAGCGAAGCAGGCCTTCCTATTATCGCTATTCCAACAACCGCCGGTACAGGTTCAGAAAACACCCGCGTCACTGTTATTACTGATGATGAAAAAGGCGAAAAAATGATGTGTGCTGGCCTTGGCTTTATGCCAACAGCTGCACTTATCGATTATGAATTAACTGTATCATTACCACCTCGCGTTACTGCTGATGGCGGCCTTGATGCATTAACTCATGCAATCGAAGCCTATGTGAGCCAGAAGAAAAATGCTTTTTCTTCTCTTCAGGCAGTTTCTGCAATGAAACTTATTGGCAAAAATTTACGCGTTGCCTATCATGAACCAGGTAATGAAGCTGCTCGTGAAGCGATGATGCTAGGTGCATCACTGGCTGGTATGGCTTTCTCAAATGCGTCAGTTGCTTTAATTCATGGTATGAGCCGTCCTATTGGTGCATTTTTCCATGTCCCTCATGGCCTTTCTAATGCAATGTTGCTTCCTATCCTGACTGAATATTCAATCGAAGGTAATGAAGCCCGTTATGCAGATTGTGCTCGAGCCCTTGAAGTAGCAACAGCATCTGATAGCGACAAAGTAGCATGTGATAAATTAATTACCGAACTTCGTTCATTAAATGAAGAACTTCAGGTACCAACACCGTTTGCTTATGGTATTAACGAGGAAGAATATATGTCACTTCTTCCTACAATGGCAGAACAGGCTCAGGCGTCTGGTTCACCAGGTAACAACCCTCGTGTACCTTCTATTGAAGAAATGATCGAACTTTATAAACAAGTTTGGGCAGAAGGCGCGAAATAATTTATTTACCCGACCATAAATAAATTATTCCTATCTGCTACCTGAACATATTAGGTAGCAGATAGATTAACCTCTCTACATAGTGACAACTTCTATGACCGCGACCAGTTTTAAACAGTTGCAACACCAAATTCATTTAAGATATAACGAACTCAGCACTCGCCTTCAGCAGGTTGCCAAATATCTGTTAGAAAACAGAAGCACTATCGCATTTAATACTCTGGCAAGTATCTCTCGGGAAGCTGATGTTCCTCCTTCTGCCATCGCAAGATTTTCAAAAACATTTGGGTTTGATAACTTCAATGAAATGAAGAAATTATTTCGTCAATACATAATTGAAGAGACCAGTAATTACAGTGAACGCCTCCTCGTGTATAAAAAGCTTCACGGTAGTCGTCACAACAAATATACCCCGAAACAAATCCTCCACGAATTTGCCCATTACAACACAAAGTCTCTCGATAACCTTATATCAGAGATTTCCCCCGAAGATTTAGATAAGGCCATCTCTCTGATCCAAAATGCAAAAAATATCTACGTGGTAGGGAACGGGCGCTCTTTTGGTATCGCGTCCTATCTCGCCTACTCATTAAACCACTTAGGCTGTCGGGCATTGGTTGCTAATGGGTTAGGTGGAATGTTTCCGGATCAGGTACAGATGTTTGATGAACATGATCTTATCTTCACCATTAGTTTTTCTCCATATTCCGAACAAGCCATTAATACTATTTTGCTTGCAACAGAAAAACACATAAAACAAATTGTGGTCACTGATCAGCATATCAATCAACTAACCCAGCACAGTGATGTTAGTTTTATTGTCAAAGAAGCCAACATTTTTGATGTATTCCGCTCCCTTTCTGCGACGCAATGCCTGGTACAAACATTATCTATAGCGATTGCACAAAAAAACATTAATGAAGAAACTGTCAATATGAAACAATATGTCTAGTTACCATTTTTCTTCTATCTTTCCCTCGACAATAAGCCTGCTTCGTATATCAATATAGAGCGGGCTTTAAAATCATTGCATACTCAAAATTACAGTACATATCCAATTAATATCCTAAAATATCATATAGTTAAATAACAACCAACAAATGAACATATCTCCCCTGTAATCTACACACACCCAAAAATGATAGATTCTTTCATTTTCAATAAAGAAAAATGAAATAATGATACAAAAGAAACATTGAAATGGTATTTAACGATACAGTTCACATTTGCAATCGAGTGCAAAAGATAGAATCTCTCTCAGATTATGAGTATGTCTCAAATCACAAGTCGGAATCGCGACATCCGTTAAATCGCGGTTTCAATAAAATATAAGATAAGAAGGAAGAACATCATGACTTTAAGAGTAGGTGTTGTAGGTGTTGGCGGTATCGGTAAAGAACACGTCAAACGAGTAAACTACCTTGTAGGTGCCCACGTTACTGCAGTTTCTGACGTTAACAATGACCAGGTTCGCGAATGGATGGCAAAAGAAGGCATCCAGGCAGAAGTTTTTGACAATGGCGTAGACCTAATCAATTCTGACCTTGTTGATGCAGTTGTTGTTGCTTCTTGGGGCCCAACTCACGAAGAATTCGTTTTAGCTGCAATTGCTGCCGGTAAATATGTTTTCTGTGAAAAACCTCTTGCTGTAACAGAAGAAGGTTGTCGTAAAATTGTGGATGCTGAAATTGCTGCTGGTAAAAAACTGGTTCAGGTTGGTTTCATGCGCCGTTACGATAAATCATATCGTCAACTTAAAGCTGTTCTTGATGAAAAAGTTATTGGTGAACCACTAACACTTAACGCCTGGCACCATGCTCCAGAAGCTCCTGGATTCAAAGGTGACATGGCTATCACTGACTCAATCGTTCACGAAGCAGACGTTCTAAGATGGCTTCTTGAAGAAGACTGGGCAAGTGCACAGGTTATTCTACCTAAGAAAACTTCAATCTCTTCTGAACCAGAACTTCAAGATCCACACGTAATTCTGCTACGTACTAAATCTGGTGTTCATGTTTCTGTTCAAAGCTTTGTATTCTGCCAGTATGGTTATGACATTCAATGTCAAATCACTGGTGAAAAAGGTGTTGCAGCACTTCCAGATCCAGCAACAACAGTTGTACGTACAGCAGCTAAACTACAGAAAGAAATCTTTGTTGACTGGAAAGATCGTTTCTTTGATGCATTCGATACTGAGTTCCAGGAATGGATTAATTCAGTAAAAGCTGGTGAATTAGTTGGACCAACAGCATGGGATGGTTACTGTGTAGCTGTAACAATCGATGCATGTGTTAAAGCAAAATATTCTGGTCAGATCGAACCAATCGCAATCCCAGAAACTCCAGCTTTCTATAAATAATTTTAAATAAATACAAATTGGGAATGTGGTTTTAGTCTGTGCCCTCATGCTACCGATTGCATTCCCATCTCTTACCCTACATATCAAATCAACAACAAAGTCTATCCGGAGGCTTTATGTCCAATAACATAACAGAAATGAATAAGTCGTATAATTTACGATATATATTAGTTATATGTGCCGTGGCTGCACTAGGTGGTTTACTACTTGGTTATGATACCGCGGTAATTTCAGGAGCTATCGGCCCTATTCAGCAATTCTTTGACTTAAGTCCCTGGGGCGTAGGTTGGGCTGTCTCTAACGTTGCAATCGGTTGCATTATCGGTGCGTTCGCATCAGGTAAAATTGCTGCGGCATGGGGTCGTAAAAAAGCACTTATTCTAGCCGCCGTTTTATTTACAATTTCAGCAATAGGTGCAGCCGTTGTCAGTTCATTCTTCTGGTTCATCGTTTATCGTATGATCGGTGGTTTGGCAGTTGGTATTGCTTCATCTGTTTCACCTATGTATATGTCAGAAGTATCACCTAAACAGATTCGTGGTCGCGCCCTTAGCTCTCAGAACTTTGCAATCGTTTTTGGTCAGGTTGTCATTTTCATTGTTAACTTCCTGATAGCTAAAGGTATGACTCATGAATGGATGACGACTATCGGCTGGCGTATCATGATTGGCTCTGAAGCCATCCCATGTGCCGTATTCGTTCTTGCTTCTTTCTTCATCCCGGAATCTCCACGTTGGTTAGTGATGGTAGGTCGTAATGATGAAGCTCAAAAAGTTCTTGGCGGTATTTTCAACCCTGAATATGCTCCACAGGTAGTGAAAGACATTCAACAAAACCTGGTTGCAGAAGCTGAAAACAAAAAACAAGTTGCTAAACTTGAAGTTCACAAAGAACGCAAATTCTGGTTGTTCGTTTTCATCGCCGGTATGGTGGTATTCTTCCAGCAAGCAAGTGGTGTGAACGTCATCATGTACTTCGCTCCGGTTGTACTGGAAAAAGTTACCGGCAACAACGAAGTTGCGTTGTTCTTAACAATCTGGGTTGGTGTAATTCAGCTGGTAGGTACTTTCATCGGTTCAATGCTGATGGATAAAGTGGGTCGCCTACCTTTGATGAAAATTGGTTCAATCGGTGCCATGTTTGGTCTTCTGCTAACCTCATACTTCATCTATCAATCTGCCGGTCTTGAAGGCGAAGCTGCAATCCAAATGGGTTACTGGACACTGTTCGGCATGATGGCATTTATGATTTGTTTCGCTTTCTCATGGAGTTTAGGTGCCTGGATTATCGTTTCTGAAATCTTCCCTAACCGTTACCGTGCACTTGGTATGTCATTTGCGATTGGTGGTCTTTGGGTAACTAACTTCATCATTGGTGTCGCATTCCCAGTAATGAACGATAATCCATATTTGAACGAGCACTTCAAAGGTGCGTTCCCAATGTGGGTATTCGCATTCTTTATGTTACTGTCTTATTTCTTCCTACGTCGCTATGTACCAGAAACAAATGGTGTTTCCCTGGAAAAAATGGAACAACTTGTTATGGACAAACAAAACGGCAACAAAAAACTCGCTCCAGCAACAGCGCAAGATTAATATTTCAATCCCTAACATATCGTATTGGCCAGTTATTTAACTGGCCTTTTTTATATTAATTTTTAATTACCCTTTAGCATCAACAATTAATATAATACCACCAGAATACAATATAAAAATAACACCCCCATTCTAATTAACACTATCAACCTCTGTACTGTAATCAATTACTTTTTCACCAAATAGATAAAAACACATTATAAAATGCGCTGGTTCACAATATTTTCACCAACAACCAAAAGAAAATATTATCTTTAGAGAATCCATTATTCCAATTGCTATGAGACAGTTTCATTACATGCAAAATGATATTTTCTATCATTTTTTATTCTAGAAAATTAATAAAATAACTTATTGAATTATATTAATTAATTATTTGAGAAACATAATATTAATAGCAAAAATCTTATATATTGATAATAAACATCAATTTAAAATGAAAGTTTTGCTTATTTGAGATAAAAATTGATACAGATCAGTTTTGGAGACAAAGTTCACATTTGATCAGAGTATAACCAAGTAGACTAATTTCATGAATTAAATAGAGTTATAAATTCATAATTTCACTTACAAATAAAAATATTAATAAGGAGCTTTTTTAAACTCAGGATTTAAAACATAGAATTTAAAACACTTAACGTGACGTATTTAAATAAACGTCAACCCTACACTAATTAATAATTAAAACAAAGTCGAGTCTATCCGGAGGCTTTATGTCCAATACTATAGATACAGGCGTAGTTAATAAAAGCTACAATTTAAGATATATATTAGTAATATGTGCCGTAGCAGCACTAGGTGGTTTGCTACTAGGTTATGATACTGCGGTAATTTCTGGTGCAATTGGTCCTATCCAACATTTCTTTGAATTAAGTCCTATTGGAGTTGGTTGGGCTGTATCGAACGTTGCAATCGGTTGTATTGCCGGTGCGTTCATGTCAGGTCGTATTGCTGGTAGATGGGGTCGTAAAAAAGCACTGATTCTTGCTGCAATTTTATTCACAATTTCTGCAATTGGTGCTGCTGTCGTTAGCTCATTCTTCTGGTTCATTGTTTATCGTATGATTGGTGGTGTTGCTGTAGGTATCGCTTCTTCAGTATCTCCAATGTACATGTCAGAAGTTTCTCCTAAACAAATACGTGGACGTGCATTAAGTTCTCAGAACTTCGCTATCGTATTCGGTCAGGTTGTTATCTTTATCGTTAACTTCCTAATCGCTAAAGGTATGACTCAGGAATGGTTGAACACCGTTGGCTGGCGTATCATGATCGGCTCAGAAGCTATCCCTTGTATCCTGTTCGTTGTTGCATCACTGTTTATTCCTGAATCACCACGTTGGTTGGTAATGGTTGGTAAACTTGAAGAAGCCCAACGCGTTCTTGGCGGTATCTTTAACAAAGAATACGCTCCACAAGTTGTACAGGATATCCGTCGTTCGCTACATGAGGAACAAAAAAGTAAAGACCAATTATCTCAACTTTCTGTTCATAAAGAACGTAAATTCTGGTTGTTCGTATTCGTTGGTGCGATGATTGTTATCTTCCAACAAGCCAGTGGTGTTAACGTAATCATGTACTTTGCTCCCGTAGTACTGGAAAAAGTAACAGGAAACAACGAAGTTGCGCTGTTCTTAACAATCTGGGTTGGTGTAATTCAGTTAGTAGGTACCTTCATCGGTTCACTACTGATGGATAAAGTTGGCCGTGTTCCACTGCTGAAAATCGGTTCAATCGGTGCGATGTTTGGTCTATTGCTAACTTCATACTTCATCTATCAATCTGCAGGTCTTGAAGGTGAAGCAGCAATTCAGGCTGGTTACTGGACACTGTTTGGTATGATGGCATTCATGATTTGTTTCGCATTCTCATGGAGTCTTGGTGCTTGGATCGTAGTATCTGAAATCTTCCCTAACCGTTACCGTGCACTTGGTATGTCTTTCGCCATCGGCGCACTATGGGTAAGTAACTTCCTGATTGGTCTACTGTTCCCGGTAATGAATGACAGCGTTTGGTTGAACGAACACTTTAAAGGCGCCTTCCCAATGTGGGTATTCGCATTCTTCATGCTATGTTCATTCTTCTTCGTGCGTCGCTTCCTACCAGAAACCAATGGTGTTTCTCTGGAAAGAATGGAAGAACATTTTATGACGAAATTTGACCCTGAAGCAGGAAATACTCCTGATGATATGAACAGTGTAAAATTCTAAATCAAAATGAAACAACGAAGTCAAAGAGGCGCCCATTGGTGCCTCTTTTTTTATTTTTCATCTTTTGTCATCAATAAGTTAGCTAAATTAATTGTATAGTGTGACAGGTTCCGCCTTATTCAATCATAGAGCTTCTCATCTTCCCTGTTTTCTCCGATACTATTCCTACCTTTCGTAATTAATTGGTTGTAACATCAATAATATAGTTCGTCATAGTGGGGTTATAGTTAATGATCGAAGAAGATAACTCGTCGTCCAAAAGAGCAACGATTTCAGACGTTGCAGAAAAAGCGAATGTAAGTGTCGCAACGGTAGACCGAGTCATTAATAGACGAGCTGTGGTAAGTGAAAAAACGACCAAGAAAGTCCTTCAGGCGGCGAAAGAACTGAACTTTAGAGCCACCCGACTGATTCATGATTCGCTCGTCAATAATGCCCGGGTATGTGTTGCCGGAGTGATACTGCAAGGAAAAGATCAGCCTTTTTATCGGCTATTGGGTGAAGAGCTAAAAAAAGCCAATGAGCTCTTTCAGGGACGTTGTCGTCTGGAAATATGCTACTTAGATGACCTGTCAAACAGCTCGATGTGTGAAGCCATTACCCGTATGGCCAGCTATTGTCATGTATTAGGTATTGTTACTGTCGATCACCCGCAAATTAACGATACCATCAAAACTGTCACTGAAAATGGCGTTTCTGTTTTCACATTACTCAGTGAAGTAAGTTCACCCTATGTAACAACTCATATTGGTGTGAATACTCGCAAGTTAGGCAGAACAGCAGGATGGTATGTTGGCAACCTGACCAAAGCTTCCGGACCGGTAGGCTTCATTATCGGAAGTCATCGTTATTTATGTCAGGAAACCTATGAAGTTGGTTTTAGGACATATATCAGAGAAAAACGTCATGATCTGCATATTGTTGATGCCGTCGTCAGTCTGGAAAGCTCCAAATTAGCCCGTCAGGCAACTGAAGAATTATTAAGTCGCTATCCTGACCTGGTTGGTATTTATTGCGCTGGAGGTGGTGTTGAAGGCGTTATAGATGCACTGAGATTTAATACTCCGCCACATAAAATTACCGTCGTTTGCAATGAATTAACAGAAGTCACAGCAGAAGCTCTACGTGACGGCACGCTGGATATCGTTTTATCCTGTCATCGTCCTGCGTTATCTCAGCAATTTATTAAATCCGCGATCGAGGTTCATAACGACAAAGACAAATATGTGCCCGCCGTTCACGAAATTTCGGTAGAAATTTTTTGTAGTGAGAATATATAGCCATAACAAAAACCCCAGTAAATATAAAATTTACTGGGGTTCTGTTTTATAAGTGTTAGATGGCAGCCGACAACTGCCATCACATTACAACAACTTATTGACTGATTGTTGCTTTTAGAGCATCAATAGAAGTTTCAACACCAGCGGCAACAGTCATGGTTAGGTCTTCCATTTCTAGAGAAACGTCACCGTTATAACCCATCATGTGTACAACTGAGAAGAATTCTTTCCACCATTGAAGGTCTTTACCACAACCAACAGCAACATAGTTCCAAGTACGGTCAGCACTTTCTTCAACTGGACGAGGTTCTAACAGACCATCCACATCAGCAAGACCACGTTCGATACGAGCATCTTTACCGTGTACGTGGAAGATACAACCTTTAAGAGCACGTGCTGCTGCAATTGGATCAGCGCCAAGAATCATCATGTGAGATGGGTCTAGGTTGATACCGATCATAGGGCCAACTGCTTCTCTTAGTTTTAGAAGAGTTGAAGCGCTCCAAACCATAGTTCCAGGGAACTCTTCGATAGCAATTTGTTCAACACCACATTTTTCACAATGCGCTGCAAATTCTTTCCAGAATTTAATAGTCACTTCCCATTGGTATTCATATGCAGGAGCCATGAAGTCCGGCCAAGAAACTGTAGAAGTGATCCAGTTTGGAGTTGTATCACCAGGAGCACCAGCAGGAAGACCTGCCATCGCAACCAATTTTTTAACACCTAGTTTGCCAGCCAAAGTTGCACAGTCGTACATGCTTTTCGCATATTCTTCACCAGTTGCAGATGGCCATGTTGGGTTACAAGAAGTGTTAAGAGCTGAAATACGCATACCACGTTTTTCTAATTCAGCCTGGAATTCGTTAAATTTAGCCTGGTCAGTAAGTAGCTCTTGAGTATTCACGTGTTTACGTGCACCCCAGCCACCAGCAGTCATTTCTACTGCATCAAGACCCAGAGATTTAACTTTATCTAGCATGTCAGGGAAAGAAAGATCAGCGTATACGTCTGTACAGATTGCTAGTTTCATGGTGTTCTATCCTTATATATCTTTTATGGTAACGATGTTATTGGTAGCAGCTGTTTAGTATTACTACTAACAGTGTTTTATTCATTCATTTAATGAAAAGTAACATTAAATTTGAGGGCATCCCCTCTTTATTGCAACCGAGTGCAAATTGCTTTCAAAAAAATTGCAACCGAGTGCAATGTGATATTAAAAAAAACGCCCAGGTCATATATTTCATATAAATTCAATGCTCTTGAACGTTTCTGTGGCTATAATGCTCCTCATAGTTAGAACCTGTCAACGCAAATACAATACTCATGGAAGAAAATTCAACTGTAGTCACAAAACAAAAAGTTACAGCCAAAGATGTAGCCGAACTGGCCGGTGTATCAAAGTGGACTGTCTCTCGTGCATTTACTGAAGGTGCGTCGATTTCTGAATCCAGCTTAACCCGAGTTTTAGAAGCAGCGGAGTCTCTTGGCTACAAACCCAATTTACTTGCCGTAGTCTGACGAAAAAACAGACCAATATGATTGGTATTTTAGTTGCGGAACTTGATACACCAAACGTTCTGGCCGTATTTGATGAACTGTCGTCACAATTGCAAAAACAAGGTCTGATTTCTCTTGTCTTGAATGTTACAACTGCAACCGATTACAACAATGCCCTTTCTTTGCTAGAGCAGTTTCAGGTTGATGGCATTATTTTCTTAGGTACGGAATTACCCCAGGAAATCATAGAAAAGAATGTTAAAAATATCCCTCTAATCTCTTTATATCGTCATAGCGATATTCCAAGTGTACAGGCTGTGAGTACCGATGGCTTAGCCGCCGGCCGGGATATAGGTAATCTGTTCGTTTCACTAGGATACACCAAAATAGCTTATATGGCGGGGCCTAGTAAAAAATCTACCGGCCTGATGAGATATGAAGGTTTAATTGAAAAACTAAGTGAAAGTGGTATCACGCTTGCCGAAAAACTGGAAGCTCGCCATTTTAGCCGGAAAGTTGCTTTTGACTTTATGTCTGAGTACATAAACTCAACAAATGTTGAAGACCGGGTTGAGGCTATCTTCTGTGAAAGTGATATCCTGGCTATTGGTGTTATAGATGCTCTGAGATACAACAATATCGATCAATCTATCGCTGTTATTGGCTTTGATGACATTGATCTGGCCAGTTCACCAAGTTATAACCTAACCACGTACAGGCAGCCATTAAAGCCCCTCGTTCTGGAAACGGTTAAACGTCTATCATCATCCAAAGTGATACAGCACAAGCTCTTGATGCCTGGTGAGTTTATTTTAAGAAAATCCCATATAAGAGTTCCTTTAAAAGGACAAGACTGAGACGCAAGAGCCATTAAATACCGATACCGTCATAAATCAGTTTCGCACCCGACAGCAACAGGAAGAAGTAGCAAAGAGAATATATCTTTTCCTGGCTAACCCGGTATAAAAGCCATACGCCTAATTTGACACCGACAGGTGCAAAAGGAATAAGCACCGCTGCAGTCATTAAGTTGGTTGAATCAAATTCACCGGCCAGAAAATATGGAATTAACTTTACAAAATTGACCACCCCGAAAAAGACCGCCATAGAAGCAATAAGCGTGACTTTCTCCAGCTTTAATGGCAGCAGATAAATACTTAGCGGGCCCCCTCCAGCATGGATAGCCGTACTGGAAAAACCACTCAATGAACTCCAGAAATAAGCCGAACAATTGCCTGATTTTTTTGACTTATTGCTCTTAGTCCATTTGTCCCACAGGTGCTGAAAATAAAAGATTAATGACAAGCCCCCGATTAAAATTTTAAATTCATTTTCGGGTAAACTTTGCATGACACAACCGGCAACCGCCACTCCAACAATGGCCGATGGCAACAAACGTTTGAGTAACGCATAATCCGCATTTTTGTAATGCTGCTTAATCGCCAGAATATCCATAATACAAAGGATAGGAAGAAGAATAGCCGCCGCCTGTATTGGTGGTATTACAATGCCATCAAAGGCACGGAAATGATGCCCAGAGCGCCTCCAAGACCACCTTTGCCAATGCCAAAGATAATGACAGCAGGAATAGCGGCAACATAAAACCAGGGGTCAGATACAATCATAAAAATCACCATTTTCCAGTTAAAAAAAAAGCACCCGGGACAGGGTGCAAAACTCGACAAAGACAGATCGGGGGTCGACCTAAAAATGTAGGTCAGCATCTGTAGCCAAGTATCCAAACAAAAGGAACTTTAAAACAATGAAACAACGAAACAAACCCTAAAATTTCAGAATCTATCAAGCCTTATTTAAGGCAAACAGATTCTAGCGAAAGGATATAGGGGGTTAGTCTATATCCTTCCCCTTTTCTCAATTAGCCACGGTTACGCCATAGACCAATTAAGTTGTGGTAGTTAGCTTTGATTTGGTCCATGAATTGACGATCATCGACTTTACCAGCTAACCATTGGCGAGAAGGCTCACCAAATAGAGTACGACCTACAGCGAAGCCTTTAACAATGCTTTGACCTGCTGCGTTATCGAAGCCACGTTGTAATTCTTCTTGAGGTGCATCAAGACCTAGAAGAACAACACCACGACAGTATGGGTCGTTTTCAGTAACTACATCAGAAACTTCTGCCCAGGTTGCTTTTTCTTGAGAAGGTAGTTTCCACCAGTCTGGTTTGATACCTAGGGAGTATAGACGTTTTAATGATTCAACATATAAACGGCCGCCGTCTGAATCAACACCTTTTGGAAGAATGATTTCAAGTAGTAACTCGTGACCAGATTTACAAGCACCTTGGTAAACTTCAAGAAGAAGTTCTTCCTGTTCTGTACGGATTGCTTCTTCATCTTCTGGGTTGTAGAAACATAGACATTTAATGATATGTTCTGATGGCCAGTCGATTAGTTGAGAACCGATGTTACCGTGTTCTAAACGTAGAGG
Organism: uncultured Vibrio sp.; assembly: GCA_963676525.2. GTDB lineage: Bacteria > Pseudomonadota > Gammaproteobacteria > Enterobacterales > Vibrionaceae > Vibrio. Next base: position 828,726 of record CAXXNB010000009.1, on the reverse strand, counting down.
ACGTGAGCTTGGCATTTCGATTGGGCGACCAATCCACCAGCCTTTACCAGTAACGTCGTTAAGAACGTCTTGACCGAATGTGCTATCACATAGAAGACCACATTTACCTTGAAGGCCAGCTTCCTGTTCAACTTCATAATGAGCTTGAAGGATAAGTTTTTTAAGTGGTTTGATTTTAGCAACATCAGCGCCAGCAGCTTCACACATTTCAACGAATTGAGCACGGTGGTCATATGCCATGATGCATAGGTCATCCCATGGACCAACTTTACGAGTTGTAACACGGTGTAAGTGATTTAATTCATCGTCTAAGTCAGGGCGTGGAACAGATTCTGCACGAGCCAGGTAGTTGTCTAGTTCAACTTTAGTTGGCATTGCAGGTGCACAGCCGTGACGAGAAACAACTAGAGCACCACATGCGTTAGCGTATGCACATGCTTTTTCCCAACCTTCGTCGTTTAAGTAACCACGTAGAAGACCAGACATGAATGCGTCACCAGCACCAAGAACGTTAAGAACGTCTACGCGAACACCAGTAATTGTCAGACCTTCGTCTAGAGTTTCTGGAATTGCTTCTGGGTAAACTGAACAGCCTAATGCACCACGTTTACAAACGAAAGTTGCATCAGATACTTTACGTACATTTTTAAGAGCCTGAACTGTATCAGTTGTACCACCAGAAATGTGGAATTCTTCTTCAGTACCAACGATAACGTCGAATAGACCAAGAACTTCTTGTAAATCTTCAGTTACTTTATCAGATGCGATGAAACGAGTTTCACCATCTCCAAGACCAGTTAGACCCCAAAGAACAGGGCGGTAATCGATATCTAACGCAGTTTTAACACCGTTACGACGTGCATATTTAAGAGCAGTCAATACAGCTTCACGAGTTTTAGGGTTAGATAAGTGAGTACCAGTGATAGCAAGACAACGTGCTGATGCAATGTATTCTTCAGTAAAGTCATCTTTTGAGATAGCCATATCAGCACAGTTATCACGGTAGAAGATTAGAGGGAAAGTATCTTCATCTTTAATGCCCAGGATAACTAATGCAGTTAGACGTTCGCTATCTTTGATAAGGAAGCTAGTGTCACAACCAACTCTTTCTAGTTCTTCTTTTAGGAAACGACCATTGTGCTCATCACCAACTCTTGCAAGCATAGATGATTTAAGGCCTTGCACAGCAGTTCCGTAAGCTACGTTACCTGAAGAACCACCTAGATATTTACTGAAAGAAGTCATGTCTTCCAGACGAGAACCAACTTGTTGACCATATAAGTCAATTGCTACTCGTCCCATACAAATTAAGTCTAATTTTTTTTTGCTATTCACTTTTCGCTCCTCGGCGGCTACAGCCTAATGTCGATAACATGATTTTATTCATTGTGATTAGATTTTTGACACAGAAAGCTTTGCTCTGCACTAATCATTTCAATAATGACTTTATACGAAATATACGTTTCAATTTCAAGCAAAAAGACAATGTTTATTCCGTATTGTGATCTAAATATACTTTTAGCGATGAAACTAAAAATAACCTTAAAAAACATTAATTTATTCATAAAAAAACCTCGCCCGGGAAACGACAACCCGCTGCGAGGCTAAATACAGGTAAAGCTATATAATTCTAGTTATATGGGGGTTCTATTTAGTATTGGCGAGCAATATCACGAATCACGTGTGCGTGGAATTCTGCCGCTTCTACTACTTCTTTACGTTTCGCCACTTGTGCAGTACCTACACGCCAGTATGACTCATAATCTTTAGTCATAGTCTTAGGCAGTACTTTGATGTCAATTAGCGTACATACAGTTTGTTTCTTCGAATCTTCGATTGCTGCTGCAAGTTCTTCTTCAGTTGTTACTGAATATGTTTTACAGCCATAACCTTCCGCAACTTTTGCAAAATCAACCATCACTAATGGACCAGTCATTTTGCCTGTTTTAGGGTCACGAGCGCGGTTTTCAGTACCGAAACTTGGGATACCATTACCCATTTGCAGGTTATTGATACAGCCAAATGCAGCGTTATCGAACAACATCACGTTGATCTTAATTCCTTCCTGAATTGCAGTCTGGATTTCAGAATGAAGCATCATGAATGAACCATCACCAACCATTGAATACACTTCTTGATCCGGGCAAGCGATCTTCGCACCTACAGATGCGTTAATTTCATAACCCATGCAAGAATAACCATATTCTAAATGGTAAGTATCTGGCACTTTAGGACGCCACATACGTTCTAAGTCACCAGGAAGAGAACCAGCAGCACCAACAACAATTGCATCATCATCAAAGTGTTTGTCCATGATGCCTAATACTGTTGTCTGACATAGCTCAGTACCCAGAGTTTCACGGTATTCAGCCAGAGCACTCTCGAAATGACCTTCGATTTCCGGAACAAATCCGTCACCAAAACGAATGTTGCACAGGCGATCCATTTCATCAGTCCACAGTTTTTTCGCATCTGCCACTTCATTGGTATAAGCAGGTTTGTATCCAGTTGCTAATAACGCTTCTTTCAATGCAGTCAGACCAACACGTGCATCAGCTACAACTGCAGTTGCATCCATCTTCATTGCATCGAATTCAGCAACGTTGATAGTCAGAACATCTTCAGCTCCGAACAGAGATTTAGATGCAGTTGTAAAGTCAGTGAAGCGAGTACCAACACCGATAATCAGGTCTGCATCTTTAGCAATAATGTTAGCTGCAAGGTTACCTGTTGTACCCATACCACCTAGGTTTAGTGGATGGTCAAATTCAATGGCACTTTTTCCTGCCTGAGTTTCACCAAATGGGATGTTGAATGTTTCAGCGAAATCTTTGAATGCGGCATGAGCTTCGGAATAACGAACACCACCACCACAAACAAGTAGAGGTTTTTTCTTACGGCTGATTAATTCAACTGCGTCTTTCAACATTCCTTCCGTTGGAATACGACGTTCAAATCTATGAACACGTTTCTGGAAGAAATATTCTGGGAAGTCATAAGCTTCACCCTGAACGTCTTGAGGCAGACATACTGTTACAGCACCAGTATCAGCAGGATCAGTAAGAACACGGAATGCGTTGATCATTGCTGTCATCAGTTGTTCTGGACGGCTAACACGATCCCAGAAACGTGAAACAGGTCTGAAAGCATCGTTTGTGGTTAGAGAACCATCATGATACTGTTCCATTTGTTGTAGAACTGGATCTGGTTGACGAGTAGCAAATGTATCACCAGGAAGGTATAATACAGGAATACGGTTTGCTGTAGCACAAGCTGCTGATGTAACCAAGTTAGCAGCACCAGGGCCAACAGAAGAAGTTACTGCATAGATTTTTTTGCGTTTGTTTTGCTTAGCATAACCCATCGCAATATGGCCCATGCCTTGTTCGTTACAGCCTTGGTATACGATTAAGTCACCTGGATCTTCTTCTAGTGCCTGACCCAAGCCAACTACGTTACCGTGACCGAAGATTGTGAATACGCCGTTAACATATTTTTCCTCAACACCATCGACTTCGATGTATTGTTGATTTAAAAATTTAACTAATGCTTGTCCTACTGTCATTCTTATGGTGTTCATAACCACTCTCACTCCAAAATACCGAAAATTGGTAGCAACCAATACAAGCTCATAGAGCCGGATATGTCCTAATACATAATGCAACTATATGGAATGTAATTTTCATTTCAATCAAATTTTGAAATAAAAACTCCTTTTGTGATCACGTTAAAATTGTGAGGACTTTCTTATGTAATACGGCAAAGAATATTAAATATCGCTTAAAAAATTATTTTAATTGAAATAAAAATTTCATAGAATGCTTGCTAATGGAATTTATAATTCGATAAACACAAATTCCCAACGTTATTGCAAAAGCAAGCAAGATTGAGGTCAGAACATGCCAAATTTACTTTCCAAGTACCACGCACCAGACGAAAACCACTGTACCCAGAAAATCACTCCAGAAAATGCAGGTTGGGGTTATGTAGGCTTTGAAGCTTATGAACTAACTGAAGGTCAAACAATCAGCATGCCTGCATGTGACAACGAGTTCTGTCTTGTTTTAGTTGCTGGTCGTGCAACAATTACTACTGATTCTTGTACATTCGAAGACATCGGTGACCGTATGGACCCATTTGAACGCAAAAAACCGTATTCTGTTTACGTTACAAAAGGTGAAGGCTTTACTGTAACAGCAACTACTGCTCTTGAGTTAGCAGTATGTCAGGCTCCTGGTAAAGGTACTTATCCAACACGTCTAATCGGCCCTGATCAGGTTGGTTCAGAAAACCGTGGTTTTGGTAACAACAAACGTTATGTTCAAAACATCCTTCCTGATACAGCTGAAGCAGATAGCTTACTTGTAGTAGAAGTTTTCACTGATGAAGGTTGCACAAGTTCTTATCCTAGCCATAAACACGACACAGATAACGAACCAAATGAAACATATCTTGAAGAAACTTACTACCACCGTCTGAACCCAAGTCAGGGCTTCTGTCTGCAACGTGTTTATACTGATGACCGTTCATTAGACGAAACTGTTGCTGCATACAACAAAGACGTTGTTAAAGCACCTAAAGGTTACCACCCAATGGCAACAATGGCTGGCTACGATAGCTATTACCTAAACGTAATGGCTGGTCCTACAAGAAAATGGCTATTTACCTGGGAACCTGAACATAACTGGGTTAACAGCGACGTTTACAAAAATAAACACGGCGAATAATCAGTCAGTTTTAATTTTGTTGATTAGATTACACGTAATAAAAAAAGCTGCAAATTGCAGCTTTTTTTATTATAAAATCGTCTCATCAGCTTCGTCTGCTTCAACTACTTCAGTTTCCAATAGGGCTTGCTCTATCCACTTTTCTAAGCTCAGATGTAAGCTCTTCAACCGATAAAGGCAGATAAAAAAGATAGCCCTGAAAATATTCGCAACCGTTTTGCATTAAAAACATCAGCTGACTTTGAGTTTCAACACCTTCTGCAACGGTTTTTAGCTCCAGATTATGTGCAAGACTGATAATTGTTGAGCAGATTTTCCCATCTTCCATTAATACATCACATTCATTGACAAAAGATTTATCAATTTTCAGGACATCAATTGGTAATCTCTTCAGATAATTAAGGGATGAGTACCCTGTACCAAAGTCATCAATTGATATAGTCACACCGAGTGACCGGATAGCCGTTATGGCTTCAATACACCGTTCTATATCAGAAACTAGCACACCTTCGGTTATTTCTATTTCAATATAACGACCTTCCAGATTATTTTCTGATAATTTCACTTCCAGATAAGCCAAAAATCCAGGAGAAGTCAGCTGTTTACCGGAAATATTGAATGAAACCGGAACAAGATTAATCCCCTCCTTTTTCCACGATTGTAATTGCCTGCATACGGAATCAATAACTCGTTCTCCTAACTCAATAATCAAATTCGATTCTTCAGCAATTGGGATAAACTGAGCGGGAGAAACCATACCTTTCTCGGCATGTCTCCAACGACATAAAGCCTCCAGACCAATAATAGAGCCATCACTGTCAACCTTAGGCTGATATAATAAGAAAACTCTATCAGTCCATAAGTCTTCTTTTAAATCATGTTCATAGGTGTACTTTAATACTGCTGCCTGTGCCATGCTTTCTTCAAAAAACTGGTAATTATCACGCCCTTTCATTTTTGCATCGTACATTGCAATATCAGCACATTGAATCAACTTATCTGCTGAGATATCCTTACTTTTTGTTATTGCGATGCCAACACTGGTAGGAATATTTACAATATAACCCTCAATATCAATAGGTTGTCTCATTATCGTAAGAATTTCTTCCGCTTTTTGTCGCGCAAATTCATAGGTAACCCGTCCCTTCAACATAATGATAAACTCATCACCACCCCAGCGAGTGATGACATCCGAATCTCTGGTCACTGTAGTAAGCCGATTAGCCACTTCACAAAGCAATCCGTCACCCGCTTTATGTCCCATGGTATCGTTGACACGCTTAAATTTATCTAAGTCCAGGAAAAATATAACAATACTCTCTTCACGTTCATTAAATCTTTTTAATGCTTTGCCAATACAATCGATCAGATATGTTCTGTTATAGAGTCCGGTTAATGGATCACTGTAAGCCAGCTGTTTTAATTTTTCCTGCAACTTTTTATGTCTGGTTACATCGCGAATATTTAGTACATATTCACCTTTGCCAGCAGCTAGTGATTTTGAGAAAGTGATCGAAACTTCAGCGGGAAATTCAATATCTCCTTTTCGTTTCATTTTCAGGTCACTACGGCGATTTAAAAGAAGTCCGGTATGAATAGAAAAACGATGATGCAAACTATTAAGAACATAGTATTGCTGTGACTCCGGAACCAAATAATCGATAAAATTCTGCCCTTTAACCTGAGTACTGGCCCAATCAAATGTTCTTTCAGCTGATGGATTGAATTCTAATATGGTTCCCATTTCATCTATGGTAATTATACAGTCCATTGAAGAGTCAAGAATGGCACTTTTTCGTTTTTCACTGGACTGAAATTTTTCAATAGCCGCATCCCGGGCTTGAATTTCAGTGTTTACACGGGCAATAACTTTATTATATTGATGAGCAATAACCCCGACTTCTGTAAAAGGTTCCTCAGGAACAGAGTGCGAGAAATCACGTTCATTTTGCTGAGCTTGCATCGAAACTAATAAATCTAATAATTCAGTTGCAGAATGGTGTTCTGAAACATTCATTCCAATATTTTCATCTCGCTGAGAGACTCTGAGCGGAATAAAGCGATTTACGAGCCGAAGAAAAATATAACTAATTACAATACACCAGAGACAAATAGTACCGATCCCGAGCAACTGAACACCAATCTGTTCATTTCGGGCCAAACCTGTATCTAAAGTAGCTAAATTACCCAACAAACCAACAGATAGTACTCCCCACATTCCACAGAAAAGATGAGCTGGAATCACACCTAATGCATCATCAACACGTAATCGGATTAACCACAGTTCACCATAATAAACCAAAATGCCGGACACGATTCCAACCACAGCGGCCCCCGAAGCATCCACAGCAAAACAACTGGCAGTGATCCCAACCAATCCTCCAACGACACCGTTTAGCAACACCGGTACATGGACATATTTGTGATAAAAATAATGAATTGATGAGGATGTAAACCCGGCAAATGCGGCTGCAAGGCAGGTATTAAGTAATACAACTGGAACACTGCTATCAAATAGTAAAGAACTGCCACCATTAAACCCAAACCAACCAAACCAAAGCAGCAGAACACCCAAAGCAGAAAATGGTAAATTACTCCCCTGAGGCATTTCCTCTGATCTTTCAAATCGATGAGTTCTGGGCCCAATAATCAGGACTGCAACGAGCGAAACACACCCTCCAACACCATGGACAACCATTGAACCAGCATAATCAATAAATCCCAGCGCCTCTAACCATCCCGCATTGACATCAGAAAGTAATCCCCCCCATGCCCAATGGCCAATAACCGGATAAATTATTGAACTTAATATTGCAGCACACCAAAGATAACCATTAAATGACATACGCTCAGCAACAGCACCAGACATAATAGTTGTTGCAGTACCACAGAACATCATCTGAAAAAGAAAAAAACTGATCGTCCAGGAGGAATTAGAAGTGCTAAATGCAAATTCAGATGTTCCAATTAATTGGTGAAAGCTTTCGCCAAACATCAGTGCATAACCGAAAAGCCAGAAAATAATCACAGCAATTACAAAATCGGCGACGTTTTTTGCCGCAACATTGATACTGTTTTTACTTCTTATCCTCCCACTTTCCAGGCAAAGAAATCCAGCTTGCATGGTAAACACCAGCATGGCTGAAACTATCAGCCAAAAATTATCATCCATAACCACTTCTCAGCACTGTTGATTCTGTTTTTTATACGGGACATCCATATAGTATTTTTATCATTTTTGATACTAACATGAAACAAATGTTAAATAATGAGAATTTTTTTAACAACTCTTTGTTGTATTTCAGTCATTATTTATGTCTTAAATCCTACATTTACATGTAACAAATTGATTTAACATAAAAATAAATTATTTATCCTTGGTATAAAGTTTGCAGCTAGTAAGTAAAACTAACCAGATAACGGGGAATTGGTTTGAAGTTATGTAAGCATGGTGAACCAGAAATATCATCATTAGATACGAGTTTCTCTAATTTTAAAACTCGTAAGCTAACCAGAGGACAAGTGCTTAGTTCACCAAAAGATGCCAATAATAGTGTCTTTTATCTGAAATCAGGCAGATTGAAAGTTTACCTTTGCTATGGCGATAAAATTTTAACTCTGAGTATATTGAATCCCGGAGATATATACTGCACCCACACGCGAGCTTTTGTTGAAGCATTGGATGATGTGGAAGTTAAAGTTTGTGATTTACCAACATTTTCTCGTCAAGTCCAACAAAACCCTAAACTAACAGCAACTGTAACAAGAGTGCTATCTGAAACGCTTTCTGGTTGTATTGATACCATTGAAAATCTGGCTTTCAGAGATGTAAAAGCTCGATTCGCCTGTTATTTGCTTGGGCAAATCAGTCGGGACAACAATGAAGATCAGCATATTGTTAAGCTATCTCTGAGTATTGAACAAATAGCTCAGATTATTGGAACGACACGACAAACTCTCTCAACCCTTATATCTGAGTTACAAAAAGAAGAAGTTTTAGTTCGCCAGGAAAGAGGAACATTACTGATCCTTGACTATAGCCATTTAGAAAAAATTTCATCTTTTTAATTGAACGTCAGCTACCTGACAGACAACGACACAATAAATATCGTAAAGTGAAAATACGTTAATAAAGAATGATCAAGGATACGATTATGCAAGGTATAGATTTAGCTAAAGATGTGGGTGCAGAATACGCTCAGATGAATGATCTGGAAAAAACAGAATCTATGTTAAACAGAGTGTTGAGTTTGATTGACACCTATAAACAAGATAATAAATACTGGCTTCATTTTAAACAGCAAGCGACCGACATGCGTCAGGGAAAAGGTCCAATATCAGACGCCCAATATTTACTCCACTGTAATGTCTACTATCTGAGAGACCTATTTGAGGATTGTGATGACCAAATCGGACTGAACATTCTCGAACAACTCGAAGTTGATTGTTTTTAAGTAGAGCCAGACTTGTGTCTGGCCTCCATTCCTGTTTTTACCTTATCCAACTGCCAATCGTGCACAAAAATTATCAATAATGAGTTGATTGACGAACTACAATAGTAGCAAAACATATAATATATTTAATCTATTGCAGTAACTTTCATCTTTATCTATCACTCAAATTATTCAATAATTTAACTATTAAAGAGTTAGTGCTCATCAGTTGGAGAAGAAATGAAAGACTCGATTAAAAGATTCTATGCGAAATTTAAAGCACTCCCAAAATATATCCGCATAACAACTTATTTAGTATTTACTTACGCGGTTTTTCTCCTCCTTGTCGGGGTCGTAACCCCTTTGGTGCTAGAGAAGCAGATTCCTTCACAACTAACACAATTAACCGGTCGAACAGTCACCGTCAGCAAGGTGAGCATTAATCCATTTTTACTTCGTGTGACAGTAGATGATTTTAAAATAGCAACACAAGAGCAGGAAGATACGTTTGTTGGTTTTAAACAGCTACAATTTGAACCATTATTCTGGAAAAGTGTGTTCACACTAACGCCAACGCTGGATTATGCTACCCTCACTGCGCCTTTGGTGAATGTCGCTTCTGAAACCGATCAACAAGGCAATCTTGTGCTGAGTTTTCAGGATATCCTGAACAACATTGCACAAAATTCAGCCACTGAAGAACCAGAAACTCCGGAAACAACAGAAGAAACGACCAACTCCCCGATTGCCTTCAAAGCAAATAAAATCGCAATTACTGACGGTTCGGTTTCCTATGCAGATAAAAGCAAAAATGTTACGTTCCGGTATCCAAAAATTGACTTTGCATTAGACAATATTGACTCTTTATCGTTACTTGAAACCCCATCAGATAAACAAGTAGCAACAGATGCGAACAACAAACCGCTAGAGTTCAACAAATTTGCTCTTGCATTAACCGGAGAAAAGAGCCATCTGATTAATTTTGACGGACGATTCCAGCTCTATCCATTATTAGTAAACAGTCAATTAGCTATAGAACATTTCAGTTTGCCATCTGTCTGGCCATATGCAGCAGATTACCTCAATGGTCAGTTAAGCAAAGGTGAACTGGCTTTTTCGAGTCAGATTTCAGTTGCTGATGAAAATCAGAACCTAATTATCAGAACCAAAGAAGGCGAACTGACTTTCTCAGATTTACTCTTCGCAACTCAAAAATCACGACCTGAAATTTCGCTTGCCAATTTAACTATTGCTCAAATTGGTATAGATAGCGCAAAACAATCTGTTTTAATCGATGCTATCAACATGAATAAATTAAATATTCAGGGCGAATTGAAAAAAAATGGCATTGATCTAGCTGAACTGTATAAAAAACCAGCCACTAAAAAGACTGCCGCTACAACGACAACATCAGTTAAATCAACCGAATCACAACCACAAGAAAATACAGCAACAGCATCGACAAAAGAGCAGAAAGACTGGTTAGTCGTTCTCAACAAATTCAATCTTTCCGACAGTAAGGTTTCTGTCGTCGATAATGCCATTGCCAACAAAGTAAACTGGCAGTTAAATCCTATTAATGTCCATTTAGCGAATATCCAAAGTGATTTGGCCAAACCAATCCAGTATGAGCTAGACCTTGGAGTATTTAACACGGTAACCACAGAGCAGAAACTATTAGTAGGTAAGATCCACGGACAGGGTCAGATAGATAATCAGCAGCAACAAGTAGATGGTGACCTGAAAATTACTGGTATCGATCTCTCAGACCTGCAACCATACCTCAAACCCTACATCAATATTGATCTGAAAAAAGGACTGTTCTCAACAGACGGCAAACTTCATACCTCCTTTAATGGCGAAAACCTGACTTTTGATGGCAATATCGATATTAAAAGCTTACATATCAACGATAAACTGGAAAACAAACCGTTTTTGACCTGGTCTGATATGGCTATTAATAAACTTGCTTATAACCAGTCAAAATCATCTTTAAGTATTAATACCATTACATTAGATAAGCTGTATTCAAAAGTCCTGATTGATAAGGATAAGAACACCAATATAAACGATATCTTAAACACATCCGGGGATAAAAAACCTGCTAAGAAAGAGACTGAAGTAAAAACAGAGACTAAACAAAGTAAGTCTAAAACAGCAAGTAAAACAACCCAACCATCGACAACAAAGAACGATTTAAAAATAGCCATCAATAAGATATTGATTAAAGATGGCTCTGCCTATTTCTCAGATCAATCTTTAACTCCGAACTTTTCTTCTGGCATTAACAGTATTAACGGTTACATTGGCAAACTGACTTCCGATGCAAAAACCGCGGCAAAAGTTGATCTGACAGGTAAAATTGATAAATACGCTCCACTGACAATAAAGGGAGAGGTTAACCCGCTGCTTGAAACGCCTTATCTAGATTTAGCGCTGGATATAAAAGGAGCAGAATTAACATCAATTAACCCATACTCAGGCACTTATGCTGGTTACTATATTGATAAAGGACAAATGTCCTTAACGCTTAATTACTGGCTAAAAAACAACCAACTAAAAGGTTCAAACCACGTTTTTATTGATCAGCTACAACTTGGTGAACCAAGCAACTCTAAACTGGCGACCAGCTTACCGGTCAAGCTGGCCATTGCCCTGCTTCAGGATCGCAACGGTATCATCGATCTTGGTGTCGATGTTTCAGGTGATATGAATGATCCTAGTTTTGGTATTGGTAGCGCTGTACTGACGGTATTAAAAAATATTGTTGTCAAAGCAGTATCAGCCCCATTCTCTCTGCTTGCGAATCTTATCGGTAGTGACGATGAACTTAATTTAGTTCAGTTTGCTTCTGGTACGGCACTACTTAGTACCGCCGAACAAGATAAACTTGGGAAACTGGCTAAGGCACTGATAGAAAGACCAAAACTAAAATTAAGCTTAGAAGGTCACGTAGCGAAAAACTCAGATGCAATCGCATTAGCAGAAGTACAACTTCAGTCCCGCTTACAAACAACCAGCGGCCTGAAAGCGTTACCGCAAGGACTGACCGCCAGCCAATTACCTCTGAAAGGTCCATTGGTCGATGGGTTGGAAACTTTATATGAAAAGCAATTTGGTGATATCGCAGACTCATTAAGAGACACGATAGAATCTAAGATGGCGGAAGCTGCACCTGACAAGAAGGTTGATGATAATGAGGTTACAAAACGGCTTCATATCACAATGTATAATCAGTTAGTAAATGCAGAGAATGTCTCAGAAAATGCTCTGACACAGTTAGCCTATACACGCGCAACTAATGTAAAAGAATATCTGGTTAATCAAAAAGTTGACCCACAAAGAATATTCTTAACAAATAGCCGCTTAAGCCAAAAAGAAGATAAGAGTGAAGTTTCAATTACACTGGATAATTAACCTCACTCCCTTATAAACATATAGATAGGCAAATAGATAAATAAATAGGTCCATTTGGACCTATTTTTTTGCTAATGGCTTCATACTTTTCAGGTAAGAACGGCCGGTAATCTTAGACATAAGAATCACAGCACTGACATGAATTAAAGCAGCGAAAAAGGTCAGATTAGCAACAACTTCATGCAGTCCATAAAGCCAGTCAGGAGTATTTGCTAAATTCTCGATTAAATAACCAGTAGCAGCTAACGTGATAATGCCGCTCCAAAGTAGCCAAATCATCACGGCACCTGCAGGGTTATGACCAATGTGATCGTCTTTCTTTTCATCCAGCACTTCCCGTATATGTTGAAGTGCTTTAGGCACTGAGGGAAGAAAACGTGAAAGCCGAGCTGGTGAGTCCACGAAAAGTCCCCAGATTAATCTAGAGATAACCAGTATTCCGATGGAATACCCAATCCATTGATGAATTTCACTTCCTGCTTCAGTAATTGCATAATTGATAATAAATAAAAAGGCCACACTCCAGTGTGTAAACCGTACCCATTTATCCCATACAAAATTTTCCATACCAACCTCTTTAACATTAAACAATCAATTTTCATGTTCTTAAGAATAATCCAGTTTTCTTAAGAAAGTCTTAAGTCTAAGAACATATAGTTAAGCCAATTCAATAATTTTCTTTTGGATCCAGGTACTGCTGTGAAGATTTTACATAAATTAAGAACCACCAAATTTTCTTATCATACCGTAACTATGCTGTTGGCAGCATACTTTGCGTTAGTATTGAATTTGCCTATTTATAAAGCTCTGACTGGCATTTTTCATAAACTTGAAGCGGTAAATACAGGCTTTGTCATTTCTATACCATTCTTTTTCTTCTTTGCTTTGACAATCATTTTTAGCTTTTTTACATGGCCTAAAATCACCAAAGTTTTCTTTGCCTTATTAATTATTGTTTCCAGTACCGTATGTTATGCAACGTACAACTACGGGATCATATTTGATATAGATATGATCAGAAACATCATCGAGACAAACACTTCGGAAGCGACCTCTTACCTAAGCATCACATCTGTGGCATGGATCGTCGGACTGGGAGTTATTCCGGCAGTCTTGTTGTTGATGACATCCATAAAAACAGAAAAGGTAATTCCATTTTTTGCGAAAAAAGCAGGGGTTATAGTTTTATCCGGGCTTGGTATTGTTCTTATTGCCTCATTGTACTATCAGGATTATGTTTCAGTTGGCCGAAATAACAGCTACTTAAGAAAACTAATTATTCCAACTTATTTTGTTCACAGCGCTGACAAATTTGTTCGTCAAACCTATTTTTCTAAGCCTATTCCATATACTCCTATTGGAACAGATGCAAAACAGACCGTTACAGCAGATTCAAAAGCTTTAAATCAAAAGCCAAATCTTGTGGTTTTCATTCTTGGAGAAACTGCTCGGGAACAAAACTATCACTCTAATGGTTACAGCAAGCCAACAAATCCATATACGAGTATCTTTGATGTTATTTCATTTAAAAATGTACATTCATGTGGAACAGCTACAGCTATTTCAGTGCCATGTATGTTTTCCCGCTTAGATAGAAGCGATTATGATGAACAAAAAGCATACCATCAGGACAACCTCTTAGATGTACTAAAACGAGCTAATATAGATATTTTATGGCGGGAAAATGACGGCGCTGATGAAGGTATTCCTAAAAATGTCAAATTGCAAAATCTAACCCGTAGTAATAAATATCCTTTGTGTGATAACAGCCGCTGCTTAGATATCGCATTACTTAATGATTTTGATAAAAACGTAAATGAATTATCAGGTAACCGATTGGTCGTCTTACATATGATGGGTAGTCACGGTCCAACATATTTTAAACGCTATCCGAAAGACTTTGCTTATTTCCAACCGGATTGCCCAAGAGCAGATATTGAAAACTGTACTCAGGAGCAGTTAATAAACTCTTACGATAATACGATTCGATACACAGACTATGTGGTTGCACAAACTATTCAGAAATTGAAAAAACTGTCTGACAAATACAATACAGCCATGATTTATATGTCAGACCATGGAGAATCTCTGGGTGAAAGTGGTATCTACCTACATGGCATGCCATATTCTCTGGCTCCTGATTATCAGAAACATGTACCACTGATGGTTTGGATGTCGGACAGTTTCAAAACAACCAAAGATATCGACGAAACCTGTTTAGAAGACCAGGCAAAAACACAAGAGTTTTCACATGATAACTTCTTTGATTCAATGCTCGGTATTATGGATGTGTCGACGAATATATATCGTAAAAAAGCTGACTTTTTTGCCAAATGTCGAACAAATAGCTCTGTCATATTAGCAAAAAATTAATCAACTTTGATAGAAACTGAGTAGAGGGAGAGGTGTGGCATCTCTCCCTCTTGTTATTTCTGGTTACATCAAACTAAATCAGTATAAAAAACTACTGCCTTTTAAAGAAAGATAGTTCATTTTTCAGTGTCAACACTAACTGTGAAATATCATCATTTGCGGTTGAAGTCTGCTCCGTATTCTGCAGATTATTCTGAACAATAATATTGATTTGTTCTAATCGCTGCGAGATATCCTGCGTAACCGAAGACTGCTCTTCAGATGCTGTTGCAACCATAGAATTTACATCACTGAGCAATGTTACTTTCTCTTTAACCATCACAAAAGCTTCTGATATTTCCTGAGTGATCAGATGAGACTGACCAATCAATTCAGCGTTCTGAGTCATATATTCATCTGCTTTTTGCGACTGTTCCTGAAGTTTGACAATAATATTTTGAATATTCACTGTTGATTGTTGAGTCTTAGCCGCCAATGCCCTTACTTCATCAGCCACAACGGCAAATCCACGTCCCTGTTCACCCGCACGGGCAGCTTCAATTGCCGCGTTCAGAGCCAATAAGTTAGTCTGTTCAGAAATATTATTTATCACTTCAACTACTGAGCTGATGTTTTCAGCATAGTTACGCAGCGTATTCACAAGCTCAACAGACTCCGTTATGGATTCATTCACTCGTGCCGAGATATCATTGAAGCGATTTAGTGTCGCACCACTTGCTTCTATCACTTCCATACTCTGTGATGTCGATGATTCTGCTTCCTGAGCATGTTGAGCGACATCACCAGCCGTTGCTGATAGCTCAGTTGCAGCAGTAGCCACCTGCTCTATTTCACCTAATTCAGTTTGGGCATTCTGATAATTGGTATTGATAACTTCTGAAATCTGAGTCTGATTAACACTTAACTGAGTCAGAACAGTATCTGAAGACTGAACGACACCGGAAACGGCAGACTGCAATTGTCTCAAAGAGTTGGTAATTACATCCAGCTCATTATTGGCATTCGGAATATCAAACTGATGAAATTTACCCGCAGCCATATCGCCAATCACATCAACGACATTTGGTAAATATCTTAGCTCTCGCTTCAATATCATATAAACACAAATAGATAGGGCTAACCCTATAATAACAAGGGCTGAAATCATAAGAATAATCAGATGATTGGCTGTCGATACTGCCCGTTCTAAATCCAGTATTGTATATAAGTTATTGCCATCACCAAGCTTATGTTTTGAAACACTAAACCAGTGACCAGACGGTGCCTGATATTGCATAGGTTCAGAATTTGCATTTTTATACTCAGGGCGCATCTGAAAAACATCTTTGTAAAGCCAGTCTTTTGCTACTCCATCAGACAACAATACAGTGCCCTGTTCATCTGTGATCGCAAAGTTTAAACCAAATTCAGGCATGATTTGAGATAAGGCCACATTGATGCCAAATACGCCGACTTTTTTATTATCAAGTTTGATTGCTGAGCTGATAGTAATAACCAGGTAACCAGCCCTGGACTTATAAGGTTCGCTAACATTAAATGGAATATTGCCATTCATTACACTAACAAACCATTCACGACCTAATTGCTTCGCACTGAAGTTTTCCAGCCATCCGCCACCGTTTAGTGTTCCGAACAGTTCCCCATTAACATTGGTAATATACACATCCTGAAATGCCGGGTTCGAATTTTTCATCTTTTCCAGCATGGATAGAACCTGATCCTCACTAAATTCGTCATTGGGATCAAAAAGAATTGAGTCAGCTAACGCCTGTGACTGAGAGCCTAAGGCCGAAAGCACTGTACCGTATGACTGCTTAACGGTATTCACGATGACACTATCAGACTCCCGAACATTTTCAGTCCGCCATCCAGAAAGATATTGATATACTCCCAAGCCACTAAGAACTATCAGCACAGCCATGATAGCCAGGAAGAATATATTGATTCTTTTTATCATAAATATTCACACTTTTCTGTTTATAAATAATAGATTACAAGCCCACACAACCAAGCCTACTGTTTGCTATCGTCAAAGACAGTTGGAACTTTATACAAAAGAACAGCTTTTTGTATAAAAATTTCAAATTCATAATTACTGAAATTAATATTCTTAATGCTTATCAAAGAAATGGAAAAAATTATATTATTCTATTGATTTTTATTGATAAAAAAGATAACTGATACTATTAACAATCATAATAAGCATAAATATGCATAATATGATTGTTAGGCTTCACTATGGATGTTTAGCGGTATTCGAGTTATCTTTGGCAGCTAAGGAAATTAAAAAGATAAATAGGTTTTTTGTGCAATTAAGTGAACTGAAAAAAAATGAACTGGTAATAGTAAGCCGTCTTTATGGTGCACTGTATTACTATCAACCCAAAGATTTTGATAAAGTCCAGCTAAATACTTATTTTCAGCATGATGTTGAAACTCCGATCACGGATATCAATATAGTATTAAATTCATTTAAAATTGCTGACAAATCAAAACTTAACGAAGAATTCGCCCGACTGTTTTCGTCAAAACCCCCTTTTTCAGCACCACCATGGAGTTCAGCATATTTAGATCTGAATTCACCACTAAATGGTCCTGCAACAAAAGCATATTGTGAATTTATAGAGCACTGCGGACTTAAGCTGAGAGAAGGTGCAAACGATCCGGAAGATCACTTAGGTCTGATGTTAATGGTTCTGGCTATGTTAATGGATGACGATCAGGATCAGCATGTTGCCGAGCTATTAGGTGAGTACCTTTTGCCCTGGTTCCAGTTCTTTGCAAACAGAATAAAAAAAGAAGCACGTCACGAGGCTTACGTTAAATTAACCAAAGGGACTGAGGACTTACTATCTCTCCTACGACAAAAATATAGTGCTCGTGCACTGGTCAAAACAAATTACTTACCAGTGAATTAATCTCTTTTAAATTAATTCGTTACGCAGTTACGCACTCCCTGTGCGTAACAAATTATTCTGCATATTCTGTAATCAACTCAGCTTTTATTTGCAGTATCGACTTTCGTCACTAATATTTGTTCAACCCTGACACCTTCCAGGTCAATCACTTCAAACTTGTAACCTTCGTAGATAAACGAATCAGTCCGTTTAGGTAAACGCTTAAGCTGATAAATCATTAAACCGGCAATCGTCTCGTATTGTTCCCGTCCGGGAAATTCATCTATATTTAATGCTTTTTCAACATCCGAGATAGGGGTTAGTCCTTCAATCAGCCAGGAATCTTTATCGCGCTGAACTATCTGCTCTTCATCCTGAGGCGTAATTAAACCTCCCATAAAACTACTGAGAAGATCTTTCACTGTCGCAATCCCCACAACTGTTGCATATTCATTGACGATAACAGCAAATGGTTGCGGCGCTACCTTAAAACTGTTCAATGCTTCAGAAAGTGATAATGTCTCCGGCAGATAGAAGATGTCTTTTTCTATTTGAGTTGGTTTTATTTGTTCCAACTCTCCTCGAAGCACCAATCTAAGTATTTCTTTCGATTCGACAGATCCCAAAATTTTATCTAAATTGCCATCACAAACTAAAAAGTCATTGTGTGGATGCTCTAATAATTTCTGGCTGATATCTTCTCCGGAATCATCAACATCAATATAAATGATCTGATCCCTGGGTGTCATTGCACTTGCCACTGTCCGGTTTTCCAATTCAAAAACACTACCGATTAGCTGGTATTCCTGTTCCTGTAAGCTGCCGTATTTTGCTCCGGCGTCCATCATGGCGATAATGTCTTCGGTGGTCACAACCTCTTCGCGCTCAGTAGGAAGGCTGAACAGCCGTAAGATAAGATTCGTCAATCCATTGAATAACAAAACTAAAGGGGAAAGAGCTGCCGTTACCCATTTCATGATAAAAACAATTTTCATCGCAACTGTTTCAGGAACAATAATCGCAACTCGTTTAGGCAACAGATCCGCAAACAGGATAAAAAGCGCTGTTACACAAAAAAATGACAGCATAAAGCATATTTTATCAAGTAATACTCCTTGATAAACCAGGCTAATAATATCTTTTATATAAGGCGTTAAAGCTTCTTCACCAATGATACCGCCTAAGATTGCAATCGCATTTAAAGCAATCTGAATCATCGCGAAAAATCTACCTGGATCATTTTGTAACTTAAGCACGGCCGCTGCGCGAGCATTTCCATCGTCAGCCATCACTCTTAATTTAATTTTTCTGGATGCAGCAATAGAAATTTCAGACATTGCAAAAAGTGCACTCACCGCAATGAGAACAATAATACTAACTAAATCACTCATGATAGCTCCGGAAGGATAACCTCTATACCAAGGATAGGATAAGCGCCGCTATTATAGAGTGAACAAAAAAACTCCGTTAGTCTTTTATGATGAATACGATTCAATAATTGTAATTTGAGCGAATCCGGCGACAAATGCCAAGTTATTCGTTAAAATTCGAACCAAGTTAAACAATAGGTTAATTTTTATGAAAATTTCTGTTGATGGCGGTTCATTTAAGATCGCAATCGAAACTGAATATGACGGTTTAATCACTGAAGCAACTGACATATTTCACGAAACCCTTGCTCAGGCCAAAACCAATGAGAAAGCGATTTTGCGTTTTCTGCAGATCATCCTTGAACACCGCGATGAAGATGAAGCGATTGGCTACGCCGTTCTTGGCCTGATTGGTTGGTATAACGAAGTGATTGATCCGGTTGAAGATAAAGACATTGAACTGAATTTACCGAAAATTCTCCCGCACGTGATTAACCCATCGGGCGATCTTACCGCTAATAGCGAAACTGAAAAAAATATGTATAAACATTAATACATTTTCAGAACACATTTATAGACCAGATTATCTCCAAACTTTAGGATAATCTGGTTAATAACAGCACACCAACTTATTCCTTATCCCTTACAACCTCATCCCCTTATTTCCTTACAACCTTACAACCTCATTCCCTATTACCTTATATCCTACATTGTCCATTCAGCATCAGGTTGCCAGTTTTTTATCCATTCTGGTATTTTTTCGCCAGACATCGGTCTTGCAATACCAAACCCCTGAGCTAAATAACATCCCATTGATAGTAACTGCGTTCCGTGGGCAATACTTTCAACACCTTCTGCTAAAACATCCCGATTAAAGGCTGAAGCTAAGCCAATAATTCCCATTACAATCGCTCTGTCATCAGCATCATCCAGCATGTCACGAATAAAACTTCTGTCTATCTTTAATAAATCTACAGGTAATCGTTTCAGGTAAGTTAATGATGAAAATCCGGTACCAAAGTCATCAAGAGAAAAACTCACTCCAAGACGGATACAGGTCCGCATAATAGCTAAGACTTCTGTCAGATCCCCCAATGCACTGGTTTCAAGGATTTCCAGACGTAAAGAAGAAGGACTTACTTCAGGATACTTTTCCAAAGCCGCAGATAATTTGTCAATAAAATCCTGTTGCAGCAACTGAACCGGATCAATATTAACACTTACTTGAATGTCCAGTCCTAAAGCTATCCAGTCAGAAAGCTGTTTCAGGGCAGTATCCATAACCCAATCTCCCAAATCCACACAGATGGGATTGTTCTCGAGCATAGGGAGGAAATCTCCAGGGTACATAAATCCTCTATTCGGGTGTTGCCAACGGATCAGCGCTTCCAGGCCAATCACCTCTCCAGTTCTCATATTAACCTTAGGCTGATAGTGCAAAAGAAATTCCTGTTGTTCTATCCCTCTCTTAACATGATCGATCGTTTCATGTTTAGTTTGAATTGATTTATCTTTATGAATATCAAATAAATGATAGCGATTCTTTCCCATCTGCTTGGATATATACATCGCCTGATCCGCGTGCCTCATCAACTGATCGGCATCGACACCATCTTGTGGAAAAAGTGTCACACCAATGCTGGTTGATACCTGCACGATATAGTCTTCTACATGAACCGGACTTTTTGCAGCATCAAGTAATCGCTTGAGAACTAATTCACAATCACTGTAAGTTTCAAGATCAACAAGAACCGCGACAAATTCATCACCACCTATACGAGCTAATGTATCTCCTTCACGTAACGTATTTTCCATGAGTCTGGATAATTGGATCAGCAGTTCATCACCAATATCATGCCCGTAAGTATCATTGACATTTTTGAATCCATCCAGATCAAGATAAACAACCGCAACCAAATATCCATGTCTGCGGCTCTGTCTCATCGCATGACGTAACCTATCGGCCAATAACATTCTGTTTGGTAAATTAGTCAGAGTGTCGTAGTGAGCAATATGTTCCAGCTGCTCCTGATGGTGTTTCATTGGTGTAATATCTGAAAACAACGCCACATAATTCTGAGTGTCACCATTTGCATCAAGCACTGCACTGATCGTCACTAAACCAACAAACGCATCTCCATCTTTACGGCTAATCCATAACTCTCCTGACCACTGTTTATTAGCAAGCAATAAACTCAATATGTCATTATAAAATTCCTGGCCTTCCCGTTCTGCTCTGAGAATACTATAGTTTTGACCTATGATTTCCTGCTGGCTATAACCCGTCATATGTGTAAAGGTATCGTTGGCATCGATGACCATACCTTCAGTATCCGTAATTAAAATGGCTTCACGAGCATGGGTAAACACACTTGCCGCCAGTTTGAGTCTTTCTTCAATCTTTTTATTTTCTGTAATGTCGATAACTTCTATTATTCTGGCCTGACGGCCCTTATACATAATATTTTTGCCTTTGACGGAAAGAGGAAATACAGAGCCATCTTTGCGCACTGCTTTCACTTCATAGCTGTCAACATAACTATTTTTGATTCTCTCGTAGATATAATCGACATATTCTGGAGCAACTAAATCAATCCAGCTCTTACCGATAAGCTCAGAATAACGATATCCTGTGATATCAGACAAACCATCATTGCATTCAAGGATCACACCTTTTTCATGAATAATGATGCCACCATATGTCGCCGCACTGAGGGCTTTAAAACGTTCCTCACTCTGAACCAATTTATTCTGAGCCAGAGTCATGCGACGATTAAAACGATGAAAATAAAAAGTGATGGCACCGGCTAAAAGTACCAATGCAAATGACGCAATCAGGGCAGGTGTAACCCAAAAAGGCAAATGAACTGGATCAGGGTCATAGATAAAACCATCTAAATATTTTTCATCTTTGACCATACCAGAATTGATAAAAGTAGTCGCCATATGCTGAAAACGTTCAGGATTCATATGACCGATTTGAATCAGATCAGGAATAATTAACTTTCGAATCTCATCTGCTTCAAAACGCAAATGATCTCGTGTTTTATTAACTTTATATTTTGTAATCAGTAAATCGATGATCTCTTCCGGATGATCCATCGCATACCGCCACCCTTTTAATGTGGCTCTGAGCATCGCAGCGACCCTTTGGGGGTGGTAACGTAATTCTGATTCAGAAGTAAAGAAAATATCACTATAAAAATCAACCCGATAGGTTACAGGATCAATGATATTATATTCAATATTCTTTTGTTTAAGATAATAAGTTTCATTAGTTATGTAGGAATTAAATGCGTCGACTTTTCCGGTAATAAGATCCTCTAAATTAAAACTACTCGGGATGATATTAACCTGAGATAAAGCGATCCCCTCATTGGTGAGCATCGTTAAAAAGTCAGCATCTTCACTCTTATTTGAAAGCATGACCTTTTTCCCAATAAGATCATGCACTGAACGAATCCCTGAACTTTTTAATGTAAGTAACACTGATGGAGAATGTTGAAATATAGCCGCCAGAGCTACCAATGGCTTACCTTGCAAACGTCTGTATAAAACTTCGCTATTTCCCTCTCCATACAAAGCACTACCAGATAATACATCTGTCACAGGGCGATGCCCCGGACTTCCACTACGAAGCACAACATCAAGTCCTTCTTCCTTATAAAAACCTTTTTCAACTGCGGCATAATATCCCGCAAACTGAAATTGATGCAGCCAGCGTAATTGTATAATAATTGGGTTTGACGATTGCTCAGCATAAGACGTAGTCGCCCACGAAAGGGTGACTAGAGTAAAAGAAAAAAACACAATACGAGCAATAATGGAACACATACTAAATAGCGTTATCCAAAACCCTAAATGATTGGTTACTTATAACAAAAGAGAATACTTGAATCCAAAAGTTCTCATAAAATAATAGATTATTTTTCACACAAGAACTAGCTTGCTCTCACATGGATTTAAAATAATCAAATATCACTGATTACCATTTCTTTTAATTTGATCAACATAACTCTGTAAACCACCTCCGTGTACTAGGCTTTTTATTATGGTTTCACCGTTTAGTACGTTAACAGGAGTAAAAGATGCAAAATACGTTAGCTGTTGTTCTGGCCGGAGGAGTAGGCTCAAGACTATCTCCACTAACCGACGACAGAGCGAAACCCGCTGTACCTTTTGGCGGTAAATACCGAATCATAGATTTCACACTAACGAACTGTTTGCACTCTGGTTTACGCCGGATTCTGGTGCTAATTCAATATAAATCCCACTCATTACAAAAACATATCCGCGACGGATGGTCTATTTACAACCCTGAGTTGGGTGAGTACATCACGGTAGTACCACCACAAATGCGCAAAGGTGGAAAATGGTACGAAGGCACGGCAGATGCGCTGTTTCACAATATGTGGCTGCTTACGCGTAGTAATGCTAAACACGTTATTATTCTGTCCGGAGATCATATTTACCGCATGGACTATGAAGCGATGCTGAAAGAACATAAAGAAAATAATGCCGCTCTTACTGTCGCCTGCCTCAGTGTTCCTAAAGAAGAAGCTTCTGCATTTGGTGTTATGGATATTGATGAAGAAAACCGTATTACTTCATTCGTTGAAAAGCCGAATTCTCCACCGACTATGCATTGCGATCCAAGTAAAAGTCTTATTTCGATGGGTATCTATATTTTCAACATGGATACATTGCAAAAAGCCCTCAGTGAAGATGCTGAAATTGAAATATCCAGCCATGACTTTGGTAAAGACCTTATTCCAAAACTAATTCCTTCCAGTCAGGTTTATGCTTACCAGTTTTGTAATAGTGAAGGCCGGGTAAACAAAGATTGTTACTGGCGAGATGTGGGCACTTTAGACTCATTTTATGAAGCAAATATGGATTTGTTAGAGCCAATTCCTCCTATGAGTCTTTACCAAAAAGACTGGTCAATCCGGACCTATGAACCTCAACTACCTCCGGCTCGTACCGTATCTTCTGGTACTGGCAGAGAAGGCGTTTTTATAAACTCCATCATTGGAAGTGGCGTCATAAACTCCGGTGGCTCAGTACAGCGTTCTATCATTTCACCGAATGTACGTATCGATGATGGCGCAACGGTTTTAGACAGTATTATTTTTGATAATGTCAAGGTTGGCGAAGGTTGCAAGATAGTGAAATGCATTATTGATAAACACGTAAAAATCCCGCCATATACTCAAATAGGAATTAATCACGAAGAAGACGCACAAAGGTTTAAAATTTCAGAAAAAGGGATTGTGGTGATTCCAGAAAGTTATAGATTTGAATAAATAATCTCTCCTCAATCGTGTTGATATATATCTAATGACCTATATCAACACGCTTTAGTCAGATTATTGCTCTGTCCTGGATTTTGGGCCACTTAATCACTTGTATCACTAAGCAACAAATAATAAGTCCGATTCCATACCAGCCAAGAGCCGCAAATTTTTCTCCGACAAGAGTCACAGCACATACGGTGGCGACAGCAGGCTCTAATAAGGTTATCAATGTGGCTTTGCTCGCATCTATTTGTTTTAAACCATAACCAAAACAAAGATAACCGACAAACATAGGAATGATTGCCATATAAAGCACAGTAAGAATATGTTGAGTATCGGAAAATACGTTTTTCCCGGTAAATATCAGTGAAGGTAACAAAAACAATGCAGCTATTCCGAACATCCCCGCCATTGATGACTTGGAACTGATCCCCTGTTCTATCATTTGACGCGCAGACCAGGAATACAGCGCATAGGTCAAACCGGCAACCAAACCAAACAATATTCCCCAATGCTGCACATTCAGGTTTTCATCTAATCCGGTATTATTTACCTTTCCCAGGGTCAGTAAAACAATCCCTGATGCACCGATGATAAATGATATTACCCATTGAATAGTTATTGCTTTTTTGCTGATAAGACGCTCTAGTAAAGCGGTAAAAAACGGCGCACTGGCAATTGAGATTAATGTCCCTATCGCAACACCCGACAATTTCATTGAGCTGTAAAAGGCCAATGGATAAATTGCCACCGACGCCCCACCAGTGATCAGTACTTTTGAGTGTGTAAATAGCTTTTTATAATCTTGCCGTAAATTACTCCGGGCATTCCCGACCAGTAATAAGCCACCAACTCCCATAGCAAATGCACCGGTAGCTAAAGGACTGACATCAGGAATCAAACTCGCGGAAGTTCCGGTTGTGCCCCAGAAGAAACTGGCTAAAATAATACAGAGAACGCCTTTCGTCTCTGAACTGCTCCAAAACATAAGCACCTTAATAATCCGGTTGGAATAAGAGTAACTCAGACTACTGTAATCACGCCCCTAAGTCATTACGTGTCCACCAGTAGTGAAAACCATTGTCCATAAGCCACTGACCTATACTATCAAGACTCGTCCATTCGCGCTGCTCACCTCTGGCACTATTAAGGCGTAACAGATACGAATCCACATAGAAAAGCACTCCCCAGGCATGAGGGTAGCGGACTTGATCACCAAAACCACCTTGTTGTTTGCTCCGGTAAATGCGGTAGATTACGGCATATTCACCTAACCGTTTCTGCTCCCGAAGAAGAGGTAATTCAGTCTGAGTTATAACACCAGATACACCCAAAAAATTTTCTAAACTTTGATTATCTAACACCATGCATCATATTGTTGATATTTTGTTAAAAGGGTAATACAGTATGTGTCATATTGTTATTTTCCTCAACCTCTAAATGGAATTGTAAATTCTTCGTTACCAAAAATGGAATGGTTAACAAGAAGTAAAGAATGATAAGGAGTCGAAAGTTGATGAGTATTTTAAATAAAACAGCAATTGAATTGCTTGCGGATCTTCGGTCTCGTCATATAAGAGCAGTTGAATTACTGGAAATTACGATTGCACATGCAGAGCAGGTCTCAAAAGCCAATAACCCATTTGCTATCAAGTTATACGACCGTGCCCGGCAGGCTGCGATAAAAGCAGATAATTTACTTGATCAGGGATTGGGAGGCGCGCTTTGTGGTTTACCTATCACCGTAAAAGATTCCCAGTGGCTAAAAGGTGTTCCTTGTGCAAACGGCTCAAAAACACTGCTGGATTTTATTCCTGAAGAGTCCTGTAGCAGCATTCAAAAACTGGAAGATGCAGGAGCGGTAATATTTGCTAAAACCACTTGCCCCGAATTCAGCCTTATGGGGATCACCTCTTCAGAGCTATATGGTCTTACATCAAATCCATGGAATGCAGGCAGAACCTGCGGAGGTTCTTCCGGTGGTGCCGCAGCAGCCATAGCAGCCGGAGCCGGAACTATGTCTCTTGGTGGTGATGGGGGTGGTTCCATTCGTATTCCAGCCGCATTTTGTGGCGTTGTCGGTTTTAAACCGTCACTCCATGCCGTTCCGAGAAAACCTTGTTTTCCATCCTGGAGTTCTCTGGTTTCTTATGGGCCACTAACTAGAACCGTGGCAGATGCTCGCCTGATGTACTCTGTAATGGTTGAAGATAATGATGAGTTTGCATTTAAAAGTGTTCTGAATACACATATGCAAAATCAGGTATCGTTAGCAGGACAGAAAATTATTGTCTCGGAAGATTTAGGATTTGCACCTGTCGATGATGATGTCCGTATGGCATTCAGATCTGTTCTGAATCAGCTAGAGGCTGCCGGTGCTGAATTGATTTATGATCATCCTGGGTTACCATCTTCTGTAATTGCTTGGGCGACCAGTGCTCACTATGACTCCTGGAGTTTTCAGAATCAGAAAGATGCCCCCCTGGATGGATTGGATAATTACACTGTCGATATGATGATGTTTGGC
Organism: uncultured Vibrio sp.; assembly: GCA_963676525.2. GTDB lineage: Bacteria > Pseudomonadota > Gammaproteobacteria > Enterobacterales > Vibrionaceae > Vibrio. Next base: position 801,685 of record CAXXNB010000009.1, on the reverse strand, counting down.
CAGAATCTTACCAAAGAACAGTTTATGGAAGCGGAAAAATATCGTCAGGATATCCATGATGCATACCAGGCGATGTTCAAACGCAACGGGACATCAATTTTTCTGACACCTACGTTAGGTTGTGAAGCATTTAAACACGGAGCCCGCCATCCGAAGTATATAGGTTCAACCAAAATAACCTATCCCTGGCTTGACTGGGCAACGTTTCTTTATGATGCCAATTTGACCGGAATGCCTGCCTGTGCATTACCAATGGGGTTGGGGAATGAAAATTTACCGGTATCTATTCAGGTATTGGCCCCTACTGGAAAAGATGCTTTGGTTCTTGATATCGCCGAACAGGTAGAAGCCTTAGTTGGCTGGAAACATTTGCTTGTAACAAAGAAAACGGCATCACTTGTACCTGAGTTATAGTAAAAATTAAGTAAGGATAATTGAATGGAAAGTTTACAGTTTGAACTAATTAAAGAAGAGTATCCGGATGATACCTTCCGGAATTTGTTTGAACGAAACTGGCCAGCTTACAGAGCCTGGTATCTGGATGAAGGTGAAGCGGCAAGACCGACATATCTGGAATGTATCCAGGCATTACAGCAATACATGCCTGAAATTTATCCGGTATATCAGGATATTCTCAAATTGATTGATGCTGATGATCTTCAGGCAAGATTTCTTAGTATGTTTTGTCCGCCTCCATTTTATTCAGGTTGCTCTCAACTCGTTATTAAATCCCAAACACCGGTATTAATACGAAACTATGATTTTCCGCCAACTCTGTGTGAGGGGGGGATTTTGTATTCTCAATGGTTAGGAAATGATGTTATTGCCATGAGTGACTGTTTGGTAGGCGCTCTGGATGGAATGAATAATAAGGGACTGGCAGTCTCCATTTCCTATGGAGGACAGATGCTGCAGGGGAAAGGATTTGGTGTAACTATTGTTGTACGCTACGTATTGGAAACCTGCTCCAATATTCAGGAAGCGATTAACGCTTTTTGTCGTATACCAATTCACCTGGACTATAACATCACTGTTTTGGATGCTAAAGGAAACCACGCGACCTTACATATTGCTCCTGACTGTAATGTATCTGTCACAGATGAGATCGCTTCAACCAATCATCAGGAACCGATGCAACCGGAAGAGATGTTGTTTCTTCCTGATTCCAGAATTCGTCTGGAATCGCTGCAGCATTTGTATACCTTACAAAGCTCTCCTGAAGAAATAGTACGTCAGTTTTTGAGTCCGCCACTTTATCGTTCACATCTGTACAATAATTCCGGGACCTTATATACAGCAGCTTATTATCCCGTCGAAGGTAGAGTGGAGTACATCTGGCCTCATACAAGTATTCAACTTAATTTTAATAAGCTACAAGAAATTTCAGAGCAGAACATTCATATTCATTATGATCATTAACTGCCTGATTAAAAACAGTAAATTTTACCTTTAGAAAAGGAATTCAGAAAATTTCTGGGTAAGTAAGAGAGAAACCGAAACAATCGGTTATTAAGGAAAACAATTTTATGACCAAAAAAATTAAATTAAACGGATTATCAGATATTTATCGGTTTTTTCGTAAGAATCAGACGCCTATCTATTTTATCTCTCCGACTACCTATAACGTTTTAGGCATTGAACAGTGGGTACAAAATTTTCAATATGTCACTTTTTTCGACTCATTTGATGGGAAGCATTTCAAAGTAACGAATCCTGAACTCAATACTGAGCGGGTGTTTCAGTCGATGGAAGAAATGGTGAACTATCTGCTGAGTCATAAAGAAACAGTAGACATGATCGAAACCCATGCCCCTGACCAAACTGAATATAGTAGTAAAGGCAAATTGCTAACCGTAATGTTCGATGAAAAAACAGAGGAAATAGCGGCCAGTCTCGGGCTTGAGATGGCGTTACCGCCAGCCAAATTACGTGAAAAAATTGACTCAAAGATTGTCACAACTCAACTTGCTGATGAAGCAGGCGTACCCAGTGCACCGAATGTTGTAGACGTAAAAGCCTCCAATTATGCAGAATTACTGCAATTGGCCAAAAAATATGCTTTGGGAACAAATCTGGTTGTACAGACACCGTATGGTGATTCAGGGAAAACCACATTTTTTATCAAAAGTCAGGAAGACTGGGATAAAAACGCTAAGAAAATCGTTGGTGAAACGTTAAAAATAATGAAATACATCAACCATGTTCCCGGCACAGTTGAAGCGGTGGCAACACGATGTGGTACTTTAGTTGGTCCATTACAGACTGATATCACCGGCTATGAAGAACTGACTCCTTACAAAGGCGGATGGTGTGGAAACGACATATTCCCTGGAGTTCTGAAAGGCAAACAACGTAAAAAACTCATTAAAATGGTTAAGGCCATGGGCGATAAACTTTATCAGAACGGTTATCGTGGCGCATTTTGTTTTGATTATCTAATCGATACGGATAATAACCATGTGTATCTTGGCGAAATCAACCCTAGAATCAGTGGTGCCAGTCCGTTAACCAATCTGGTCACAGCCAAATATGGCGGCGTACCGTTAATGCTTTTCCATCTACTGGAATTTATGGATGTTGACTTCAAAATAAATCTCAATCAGATCCAAAAACGCTGGGAAGATTATGACAGTTGGACACAATTAGTATTAAAACATACTGAAGATAAAGTTCGTCTGATCACGAAAGCTCCTCCGTCTGGTATTTGGAAAATGAATGAAGATGACAGTATTGATTTCGTCCGTGACAGCATAGTCTGGAGCAGTGTTGGTGATGATAATAATGCCTTCTATATGCGAGTCTATGGCGAAGGTGAGTACAGTTATCTCGGTGCAGATATGGGGATTATTGTCACTCACGGTAGAATGCAATCGGATAAACGGACGCTATTACCCCGGGCAAAAGCCTGGATTAACGCCATCAACAGTCAATTTGAATATAAGGATCTTGATGAACTGGAAAGACCTTATATTCCAGATCAGAGTGTGCGCAAGATGCTTTAAGATAAAGAAAATATACAGCCCTCCTCATCAGTGTGAGGAGGGTTAACAAAAAAAGGCCCCATAAAATGGGGCCAAGATAGTAGCAATATAACTAAGTTTCTAGTTGTTCTTTTCCATCTACTTTTTCAAAAAGCCTCTTCCGGAGGTAAAATCAAAGTCCCGCAACATCTTTAATATATTGACGTGCTTTTTGTGCATACTCCAATGGATCTGCTGTTGCTGGGTCCTGCTCTGCTTCTACAACCATCCAGCCTTCATAACCATTTTTGTCCAGAATGTCGAATACTGGTTTGAAATCGATAACACCATCTCCAGGAACAGTGAATGCACCTAGGCGAACACCATCGAGAAAACTGCGGTGCTCATTGATAACCTGCAGACGTTTTTCATCACGGATATCTTTAAGATGCACATGAGGAATGCGGTCAACGTACTTCGTCAGAACATCAATAATTGCCTGTTGATTGCCTTCTGAATAATAAATATGCCCAGTGTCTAACAACAAACCTACTGATGAATCAGTAACTTCCATAAACTTATCGATTTCTGCAGGAGTCTGAATAGCGGTCCCCATATGATGGTGCAGACAAACTTTCATACCTTTTTCTGCAGCAAGCTCAGATAATTTATTATAACCAGCAGCGACTTTTTGCCATTGTTCTTCATTAAAAGAAGGCTTTTCATCAAATACTGCTTTATCTGTGCCCTGAATACTGCCGCTTTGTTCAGAACAGCCAATCACTTTTGCGCCCATCTCATGTAGAAAATTCATATGGGACAGAAAACCGGTAATCGTTTCGTCTTCTTTACCATCGGCAAAGAAAGTGCTGAACCAGGCATTACAGATCTGAATTCCACGTAGACCTAATTTTTCTTTTAAAACTGCTGTGTCTTTCGGGTATTTATTCCCTACTTCACTACCGGTAAATCCAGCCAGTGCCATTTCACTTACACATTGAGCAAAAGTGTTATCTCCACCTAAACTAGGTAAATCATCATTGGTCCATGCAATAGGAGCAATACCTAATTTTACTTTATTCTTATCCATCGATGTTCTCCAAATTCTTATTTTTGTCCCCGAAGAGAACCTGATTCTCTTCGGAGTTTTTTCACGTTAATACCAAAAGTTTTAAATCTATTTCACAAACAAGTTGTCTATTCTTTGGTTGATTCAACTTCTTCTAATTGCTGCTGTTTCATTCGTGGGCTGTTCATCAGCACTTTACCAATGGAGCCGAAGATATAAACAAGAGCAACAGTAGCGATAATGTAGTAAACAGTCAGTACCCAATCAGGTTTGTTTTCAGCCAGGAATACATACATTGATACAGAGGCTAAACATACTAGAGTTGCTACTGGTTTACCCATATTCCATGGTTGAATGTCTACCTGTTCTGTGTACACATCCTGATATGCTTCTGCTCGAGGATAGAAGTGTCCGATAATCAGCATGAAGATAACATTCAGTACAAATAAGATCCCAACCAAGTGGAAGAAGTGAAGGTCAATCTTAATCACAAAGTTGAACAGAATATAGGCCGACATACCAAAGACTAAGCCAAGTTTAGCTGCAATAGCAGGAACTCGTTTAGTCAGCAGACCAACCAATACAACACTTAGAATTGGTGCATTGAAAATACCCTGCAGCTGCTGAATCAGATAGAACAGACCATCAGGCGCATTAGCTACTAACGGAGCAACACCCATTGCAACAAATGCCAGCCCCAGACCAAGGTATTTACCTAATTTCACAGTTTGTGCTTCAGATGCATCTGGTCGTAATGTCTTTTTATAGATGTTAACGGTAAACAATGTTACTGATGAGCTTAAACCACCACTGAATGTTGAGAATACCGCACCAACCACAACAGCTGCGAAGAAACCAACCAGCACTTCAGGTAACACTAGATGTACTAATTCAGGGTAAGCATTATCAGGATTAGAAAGCTGACCATTAAAGATATGATAAGCAATAATACCTGGCAGGATAATGATTGAAGGTACAACAAGTTTGAAGAATGCACATAGCAACACGCCTTTCTGACCTTCAGCCAGGTTTTTCGCACCCAATGCTTTTTGTACGATAGACTGGTTAGTACACCAGAAGAACATGTTAGAGATAATCAAACCGGTAAACAAAGTGGAGAACGGAACCAGTGAATCGCTTTCACCAATTGAGTTAAATTTATCGGGATGACTTTGATAAACTTCAACCAAACCACTCCAGATATTGCCATCACCAACGTAAGCCAGGGCAAAACAGGTTACCATCAGACCACCAGTGATAAGGCCCACACCGTTAACAGTATCTGCAACTGCGATTGCTTTAATACCACCAAATACAGCATAGACAGTACCTAGCAAACCAACACCCCAAACCATAAACCATAGAGCCGTGGTTTTGTCGATACTAAATACATTAGATACCTGGAACAAACTTTCTAATGCCAGGGCACCTGTATATAACACGATAGGAAGTAACGAAATGACATACATCGCCAGGAATAAAATGGATGTGATAGTTAGTGTCTGTTTGTCATAGCGTCTTTCCAAATATTCAGGAATGGACGAAATCCCCAGTTTCAAATACTTAGGCAAGAAGTACATAGCAAATAACACGATGGTCAATGCTGCCATAACTTCCCAGGCCATTACGATGAACCCGGTTCGGAATGACAAACCATTCAAACCAACCAGGTGTTCTGTAGACATGTTCATCAGTAGCATTGAACCACCGATATAGACGCCGGTTAAAGAACGTCCGCCAAGGAAATAACCTTCTGATGATTCAGTAAGGTGTGCGTTGTGCGTTTTTTTGTAGGCAATAAAAGCAACCAGCCCTGTAAACGCTAGAAAAGATAAGAGAGATAGCATAGATCCTCCAGATCTGTAGGTTTCACGTTATTGGTTATTGTTTTTTGATTGGATAATTAAAGCCAGCCGCTAACGGCCGGCAGATATATAGTTATAATTTGATTTCTTTACCGGTTTTTAATGATTCATACGCTTTATCAGCCAGATAAAGAGCTTGTTTTCCATCAAGTCCGGTTGTTGCAGGTTGTGCTGTACCATTCATTACGTCTACGAAGTGAGCCCATTCAGCAATGTAAGCCTCTTTGTATCTTTCCAGGAAGAACAATACTGGTTTAGCATAACCACAGCCATCTTCAGTCCACAGTTCCACTTCATCTTCGTTCATGTTTTTAGCTCTCAAAACCCCTTTCTCACCGTGAAGTTCGATGCGTTGGTCATAACCGTAACCAGAACGACGGGTGTTAGAAATGGTCGCCATAGCACCAGAAGGGAAGCGCATTACAATAAAGCAGGTATCGACGTCACCAGCTTTACCGATTTCCGGATCAACCAGATTTGAAGCACAAGCATAGATAGATTCCGGCTCTTCCCCCATGATAAAACGCGCCATATCGAAATCATGAATGGTCATATCACGGAATAAACCGCCAGATACTTTGATATATTCCACTGGTGGTGGTGAAGGATCACGAGAAGTAATAATCAAAGATTCTGCTTTACCGATTTGGCCCATACCAGCACGATCTTTAACCGCTTTAAATTGTGGATCCCAGCGACGGTTAAAACCGATGAACAAAGGCACTTTTTCTTCTTCTACTACTTTAAGACACTGTTCAACTCTTTCGATATCAAGGTGAACCGGTTTTTCACAGAAAATAGCTTTTCCTGCTTTTGCTGCCAGTTCAATAAGTTCCGCATGAGTGTCTGTCGCAGATGCAATCAGCACGGCATCGATACTAGGATCAGACATAGCTTCTTCGACTGTCTGAATTTTACAGCCAAATTTTTCAGCTAATTTTTGTGCGTTTTCTGCAAATGGGTCGATAACAGAATACAAGTTAGTTTCAGGATGTTCAGCAATATTGACAGAATGAACAACCTGGCCAATTCGTCCTGCACCAAATAGGGCGATGTTATACATGATGTACCTCCATAGACATTAGCAACTAACGTCTGTGTTTCAGATTATTGGAAATAAGTAGCGGGAATAGAACCGGCTCCCGCAATACTGATAAATCATTTTTATTTTTGGCTGAAAATCACAATTTCAACTCAACATATTACACAAATGAACAGCATAAAATTCTAATTAGCAGAATAGGTTGTTACCATTTTCTCGTGCTACATTGACCTTCATCACAAAAAACAGCTCAATTTGCGCCATGTCACATTTTTATCCATAATTGTGATAAAAGACATGTTTCAATAAACATTGAAAAGCAATATTCCTAATCAACGTAGATAATATAACGCCTCAATGACATTAAGGTACATATCTGAAACTATGCAAAAATTGTCTGAAATCACTATCGAAGAATTGAAAGAGGTTTACTTCGGGAGTATCAAATACCCTATCAATGGTACGCAGGGCCCGCGTATTCAAAGGGGGATCCAGTTTTTTCACTTACTTAGCGGACAAGTGACTTTTGAAATCGAAGAATTTACTTTGACACTTAATGCAGGGGATTTTTGTATTCTGTTACCAGGACGACATGAATTTCACCGCTTCAGTCAGACAGAAGAAAGCTATCACACCTGGTGTCAGTTAGACTTTTCCGGCAACACAGATCATCTTCGACTACAGCTTGAACCTGTTCCTCCGGTTGTCGAAGCCAATAGTGAAATTATCCGATTTATGGATTTGGGGTTAGCTTTAACTCAATCTCCGGAACTTGATACTTACGATGCTCTTCTCGAATTAGGTAAATCATTACTACGTTACTTCATTAATTATTCTCGCAGATTAGCTTCTTCAGACCATGATCAACCACCATTACCCAGAAGTGTATTGCTTGCTTGTGATTATATCAGCCAGCATATAGCACAACCGCTGACACTTCCTGAAATTGCCGATGCTGCCCACGTATCCGTTAATCACCTGATACACCTTTTCAGAACCCATTTATCAGTCACACCAATGCGTTACCTGTGGCGAATCCGATGTGAACGAGCATCAGTCATATTAGGTAATATGAACAACATCCCCATTGCCCATATTGCAGAACAAACAGGATTCAGCTCTCCGTATCATTTTTCCAGAGTATTCAAACAAAATTTTGGTATATCACCACTCCAATTCAGAAAACAAAAACAAAACCGGAGGAAAAAAGAAAATTGAGTAAAAATTATCAAATAAATTAATTTTTCCGATAAGTGGACGGAGCAACACCATAATGCTGCTTAAATAATCTGGAAAAGTGATATTGCGTACTAAAACCAAATTGATCCGCAATATTACCAATAGGAATACTGGTCCCTTTAAGCAGCACCGCCGCCTGCTGGCAACGTAATCGCCATAAATATTTCATCGGTGTGATAGACAAATATTTGTTAAAAATAACCACCAGATGATTAGCAGTTATATTCGCATCTTCGGCAATTTGCGATAACGTAATTGGCTCGGCTAGGTGCTCGCTCATAAAGTCGCAGGCCTTGGTAATAGCCCGAGGTATTTTTGTCTCTGAAGATGCAGATGTATAACCATTGGCATAATTGATATAGTAACGAATTAGTGCCGGCCCCAGTAACATCAGCGATTCAACCGTCGGAATGACCGGATTTCTGGTTAAAGACAGGCCTAATTCCATAAAGCGCAGCAAATCCATATTCTGCTCCGTCACTAACGGGGCATTTTTAATAATATCGTTGTAATAATCAGGCCGTTCATAAAAGTCTAACTGACACCATGTATGGTGGCTTTCCTGATGTTTGCTGAACTGATGAAATTCATGCTGACCAGGAAGTAACAGACAAAAATCACCAGGTTTTAGATTGACCTCAACTTTTTCAACATAAAAAGTCACCTCACCAGATAGCAAATGAAATAGCTGTAATCCACGCTGAATTCTCGGGCCATGGTAGCCACCCGGCGGATACTTTACACTGCCAAAATAGACCTCCTTCAAACCATCGAAATTAATTTCAGATATATTGTCGAATATTTCAGACATGTACTCACAGCCTTCTCTGATTTTATGATTAATCCCGTGGACAAAGAATAACGTGAAACTAAATTGAATTTATGAATCTGTCCCACACAAAAAATAACATGAAGAATAAAAAAGGATTGGACTATGAAAAATCTACGTATTGGTATGATTGGTACCGGATATATGGGCAAAGCACATGCGATTGCGTATCGAAATGCCAGTGCGGTGTTCCCACTTACCGCATCGATTGAATGTGAAATGATTGCCGATATCAATCTTGATTTAGCAAAACAAAAAGCAGAAGAATTTGGTTTTAATCGCTATACAGACAATTGGCAACAATTGGTTAGCGATCCTAACATCGATATTGTAGATATCTGTGCCCCTAATTTTTTACACAAAGATATTGCGCTTGCCGCAATTAAAAATGGCAAACATATCTATTCAGAAAAACCTCTGGCGCTAAACTCTGAAGACGCAAAAATAATGACCCTGGCAGCAGAAGAAGCCGGAGTAAAAACATTAACCGGGTTTAACTACATTAAAAATCCAACTGTTCAGTTGGCGAAACAGATCATTGCTAATGGCGAAATTGGTGATGTGGTCCACTTCAGAGGAACATTTAATGAAGATTATCTGGCTGCTGAAAAAGTACCTTTTAGCTGGCGTTTAAAACGTGAATTTTCCGGTACCGGCGCTTTAGGTGATATGGGCTCACATATTATCAATATGGCTCAGTTCCTGGTCTCTCCAATTTCTTCCCTGTGTGCGGATATGAGCACTATCCACAAAACCAGATACGAACCAAACAATACTACTCCTCAAACTGTCGAAAATGACGATCAGGTTCATATGATGGTGCGCTTTGCAAATGGCGCGATCGGAACCATTGAATCATCCCGAATTGCCTGGGGGCGCAAAAACGGACTCTGGTTTGAAGTCACCGGAACCAAAGGAACCATTATTTATGATCAGGAACGCTTGTCTGAACTGCGGTTATTTACTGCTGAAGATCAAAAATCCAGACAAGGATTCAGAACTATTTTAACCGGACCAGAACATCCTGATTATGAAAACTTCTGTGTCTCAGCCGGCCATGGCCTCGGATATAACGACATGAAAGCAGTCGAAATCCGTGATCTTATCGAAGGTATTGCCAGCGATGCTCCTATGTGGCCTGATTTCAGAGCTGCCTGGGAAGTGACAAAAGTCATTGATGCTGCTGAAGATTCTTATAAAAACGGAACATGGATTACAGTAGAGTAATAAAGTGTCAAACAGCACATAAGCTATGTGCTGTTTGAGCATTGGTTTTTCATTTTACAAATTAAAGATTTTTTCCAAAAAATGTATCAATACGATCAAAAGGTATTTTATCTACCTGATCATAAAGATCGGTATGAACCATTCCATCAAGAATCAGTAATTCTTTAGGCTCAGCTGCGGCTTTATAAGCATCTTCAGAGAAATAGCGTGAATGTGCATTTTCGCCCGCAATAATCAGAATAGGACGCGGTGATATCTCATTAATGTACGTCAACAACGGCATATTCATGAATGAAAGTGAGTTTGTCGCAGTCCATGAGCTATTTGAGTTAATTGAACGAGGGTGGAAACCACGCGGCGTTTTATAGTAATCAAAATACTCTTTAACGAACTGAGGTTCATCACCTGTTAGTTTAGATGGTAGCCCCTGACCTGATAGAGCGAATTCACCGGCTTCGGCATCAGCCCAACGCTGCTGAGACATTTGTTCTAACATCGCCGTACGACCTTTGATATCAAGCGAGTCAAAATAGCCTTTCGCCATCACACGAGACATATCATACATACTTGTTGTCACTACCGCTTTGATTCGTTTATCAACAGCAGCAGCATTTAGACTCATACCACCAAAGCCACAGATACCGATAACACCAATTCTGTCACGATCAACAAAATCCAGTAAACCAAGATAATCTACCGCAGCGCTAAAGTCTTCTGTATTGATATCTGGAGAAGAAACGTTACGAGGCATACCACCACTTTCACCAGTAAAAGATGGATCAAATGCGATAGTCACATAACCTCTTTCAGCCATTGTCTGAGCATATAGACCAGAAGACTGCTCTTTTACTGCGCCGTAAGGACCACTAACAGCTAAAGCTGGTAACTTCTTGCCTTGGATATTTTTAGGCAGATACAAATCCGCAGCTAAAGTGATGCCATAACGGTTAGTAAAAGTGACTTTCTTATGATCGACCTTATCACTTTGCTTAAATGTTTTGTCCCACTCTTGCGTCAGTGTTAATTCCTGTTCACCCGAAAGATCAGACGCTAATACCATATTTGGCAATGCCAGTGTGACCAGCATTAAATAAACTGAATATTTTATATAACTTTTTAATGTACTCATAGAGTCCACCTGTTTGATATGTTGACAAAATAATCACGAATAAACTGAACATATAGCATAGTTATATTTAAAACATATGCATTGCCTGATAGTTTTATATTTATGCCTATTACTCTGGTATTAATATTTAGATACATATTTGCAGTTAAATAAAATCACTTTTGCTGCTTAATATGCTCGATAAAAGCAAGCGTAGATGACTTGGGATGTCGGTTAACAAAGGCCAGAGAAATATCAATGTAATCTTCACTGATGGTGAGATCTTTAAATATCAGTCCGGGCTGATGAAGCGTTTGTTCCAGAACCTTAGGCACAATTGATACCCCTAATCCACTCCCGACCAAAGCCAGAACCGACATAATATTAGACTCTTTATGAATGACTTTTGGTTCAAACCTGGCTAATTTGCGAATCACTGCCGTACCATCATCATTTGGTGAATTTGAATAACTTATAAAACAGTCATCTTTTAATTCTTCTATATCGATTTTATCTCTGTGACTCAGAGGATGTTCCACCGGCATGGCAATGCATGGAGGCCAGTGAGTAAGAGTTATTATCGAAATACTTTCAGGGATATCGAGAGAAAAGGTGGGAAGAAAGCCAATATCAATCTCGCCTTTCATTAAAAGCTCTAATTGTGTAAATGGATTGGCTTCATGCAACAGAATTTCAATTTCTGGTTTATATTTCCGGAAACTTTGAATATAACGACCAAGCAAACCGGAATACGTCACACTACCAGAATAAGCGATGTTAATTTTTCCCAGATTCCCTTGTAGAACTTCCTTTGCAATTTGTTCAGCTCGTTCGGCATAGTGCAACGCCAACCGGGCCTCTTTTAAAAATATTTCTCCGGCTTCAGTAAGCGTCACACTTCGACTGGTTCGGTTAAATAAACTACCCCCCAGTTGCTCTTCAATTTTTTTAATCTGAATACTCAGTGCCGGTTGTGCAATATGCAGACGTTCAGCCGCTCGTCCGAAGTGCAGTTCTTCAGCCACAACAACAAAATAACGAAAATGACGCAGGTCCATTATTTATCTTTTATATATCAATAGATGGTTAATTATATATTGGTAGTTATCGTTTTGCTTAACTAAAATGTGAATCAATTCAAATTTACTGATTTTCATTAAAGGTGTTGTATGTCGGGAAGTAATTCAATAATTTCAACTCAGTCAGCACGTGGTTCGCTCCTGCTACTGACATGGATATTAGGTGCATTGTCCGTGTTTGCACCTTTTTCTACCGATATGTATTTATCAGGTTTTCCAGCAATTGCGCAGGATTTTCATACCGATATTTCTCAGGTCCAGTTAAGTCTGTCTACCTTCTTTGTTGGTCTGGCGGTTGGTCAATTATTGTATGGGCCTATTATTGACCGTTTTGGTCGGCGACTGCCTTTATTATTCGGAATCTCTTTATACATCTTAACTTCCCTGGCTATTTTGTATGTCCCTAATATTCAGGGGTTTATCGGATTACGATTTTTCCAGACCATTGGTGGTTGTTCAGGCATGATTATTAGTCGTGCGATTATTCAGGATATGTTTGAACAAAGAGAAGCAGCAAAAGCGTTATCACTTATGATGGTGATTCAGACCGTGGGCCCTATTACCGCTCCTATTATTGGTGCTTACTTACTGGTATTTGATGGTTGGAAATCTATCTTCTACTTTTTGGTTATCTTCGGCATTGTATGTCTGTTACTCACTTTAAAATCCGTCCCTGAGTCGTTACCGGTAGCAGCTCGTCAGAAACAAGATATCAAACATATTTTGTCAGTATTTAAACGCTTCCTGTGTGATCGAAAATTCATCATCCCGACACTTGCGGGGAGTTTCTCCAATTCAGTAATGTTCTGCTTTATTTCAGGTTCACCTTTTGTTCTGATGTCATTATATGGTGTCAGTCAGGAACACTATGGCTGGGCATTTAGCGGAACTGCGGCTGGAATGGTTATCACCAGTCAACTCAACCGTATGTTGCTAAAACGGTTTACACCTCAGGTACTGTTTAATTTCTCAATCATGATTTCATTAATCGCCTCAGTTGCACTGGTTTTACTCAGAAATACGAATAGCTTGTGGCTGCTTATGATTCCGTTAGTGGTGTGTGTTTCCATGGTGCCGATGGTATGTGCTAATTCTATGGCAATTGCAATGTCTCACAGCGGTAAAGATGTTGGTTCAGCATCGTCATTAATCGGAGTGACTCAGTTTGGTTTCGCGGGTGTTTTCAGCGCCTTGGTTGGTGCCTTAGATAACGGAACAGCATTACCAATGTGTGGCATGATGCTGGTATGCACAATGGGCGCATATATTCTGAACCGATTTAATCAATAACGTTAAATGTGACGCACCAACCATGCCTTATTGCTTCTGAGTGTATTCAGGTATGGTTGGATTTAACTCTTAATCATTTCAGTTCGCGAATCACTTTTGCCGGATTACCGCCAATAACCACATTGTCACCAAAACTTTTTGTAACAACACTTCCTGATGCAACAACGACATTATTACCAAGTACTACGCCCGGATTAATCGTGGCATGCCCGCCAATCCAACAGTTATTGCCAATAGTGATAGGTTTAGCCAATTCAAGTCCGCTAGCCCGCTCATCAGGGTCAAGCGGATGAGTCGCTGTGTAGATCCCAACCTGAGGACCCAGCATACAATCATCCCCAAAAGAGACTTTTGCACAGTCGAGGACGACACAGCCATAATTAGCAAAAAAATTATTCCCGACATAAATGTTACAACCATAATCACAATAGAAATTCGGTTTGATTGTCACATTATTGCCCATACCGCCAAGCAATGAACGCAAGAGGGTCTGACGTTCAGGTTTATCGTCATATAAAGTACGATTAAATTTTTCAAACAAACGATTTGCTGTTGCATTTAGTTGTTTCAGTTTTTTATCGCCTGGATTATAAAGCTCTCCAGCGAGCATTTTCTGAAATTCATCCACCTTATTAATACCTTATTAATTTTTAAAAGATGCCATCACTTGCTCGATGCTTTCATCAAGAGGCAAGTGAAGTTCTTCAAACTCATCTTCATGTGAACAGATATGCGTTATCAGAAAACAAGCTTTCTCTTGCGGAGCACTAATCATCACGGTTGGAATTTGATTTATTTTTCTTAACGTATTGATTTTTGGTGTATATATCCCCGCTTTATCATTACATTCCGTAATACAAATAATTCCTTCGCATCGTTGCTCGGCCAGATTCTTGTAGCCAGTCTCCAGGGAATCAAAACCACCGTTGGTTTGTACAAGAACAAGCGGCTTATTCAAATAACCAACCTTAACTAAAAGCTGTGCCAGAAACTCCATTACTACCGGATTTCTTGTAAAACCCTCAGAAACCATGATACCAATCACGGGATTTCTGTTTGTACTCAGAGCCCTTGCTATTAAGTTGGGGTGATAACCTAAATGCTGCATAGCGGCTGATACTTTTAAATGAATTTCATTTGATGTTCGCTGACCATTTACAACTCGCGACACACTAGCCTTTGATACTCCCGCATAACTCGCAACATCATTAATCGTAACCATCACACCTGAACCCTACTTCTGGAAAATCATCTACATTTACTTAGCAGTACGTAGATCAGTAATCTCATGGCAATCAGTATACACAACAATAAACATATATGAACAAATAAAAACAATAAAATGTTCATATATTGATTTTTTAGTTTGTTTGTGTTCTTATGTGTACAGATGAAACCGCTTACAAGAATGGGGAAGCATAATGATTAAACTGATTATTACCGATATGGATGGAACCTTTCTGAACAGCCAGGGTGACTACAATCGGGAATTGTTTCAAAAAGTAGTGACAACAATGCATGACCATGGAGTAAAGTTTGCGCCATGTACCGGCAAACAAGTTGAACGAGTTGAAGAGCTGTTGGGTGAACAAAGCAAAGACTTTTGGATACTCGGCGACAGCGCGACCCGCATTAAGCATCGGGGGGAATATGTTTACCAATCACTACTCAATAATGCATTAGGGCTTGATATTATTGATGAGTTGGAATCTATAGAAGGCTCCCATATTGTCATTGCCTGTACCCCCGAATTCGCCGCTATCAAAAAAGACACACCAGAACATCTGCATGCTTTAGTCAGACGTTCTTATGCTCAGGTTCAACTGGTCGATTCCTATAATGATATTACCTCTGACTTTGTTAAAATCACGGTTTATGACGAAAATGAACAGTGCCCGACCATCCGTCCTCAGCTATCACACTTTGATAAACAAGCTTATATCGTGGTATCTGAAGCCGCATGGATAGACATCGCTAACGCTGGTGTGCACAAAGGGACCACAGTTGAAAAACTGCAATCTATGACAGGCATTACCAAAGCGGAAACCATGGTGTTCGGTGATGGATTCAATGATATCGAACTGATGGAATGTGCCCATTTTAGTTTTGCAATGCGCAATGCCTTTGACGAAACAAAAGCTGCAGCAAACTACATTACTCGCTCTAATGACGAAGATGGTGTGATGCACACAATATTACAGTTTCTGGATCTGCAGGCAAAAGCTTAATCGATTTATACTCGTAAACGAACATATATGAACATATAGCGTGATCGTTTATACTGGCCTAAATTCGCTAATGGACAACCACAAGATAATGGATAAATTTTCACCAGAAGAACGCCATCAGTTAATTCTGAATTTACTAAAATCTCATAACAAAGTGATGGCTCCTGATCTGGCTGTGCAGCTTGGAACTACGGAAGCCACTATTCGCCGTGATTTGCGATTTCTTGCCAATGAAGGGTTGTGCAAACGAATTCATGGTGGTGCACTGTCCCTTGTACCACCGACCGGCACACAAGAGCAGCGTCTTGAGAACCGTAATAGCGAAAAACAAGCCTTAGCGGTTGCGGCACTATCCATTATCAAAAAAGAACAGGTTATTTTTCTGGATGCCAGCAGTACTCATATGTTGCTCGCCAGTCTGCTGCCTAACAATATCGGATTAACCGTTGTGACCAATAGCCCGGCCATTGCTTCCCGTTTACTGGAACGCCAACATATCCGTACGATTCTTATTGGTGGCGAATTAAACTATGCTGTTGGTGGAGCGATCGATATTACGGCAGCAGAAGCGTTAAACAAATTCCGATTTGACCTATGTTTCATGGGGATCTGTGGCTGGTCTTCTGAAGTCGGATTTAGTGCAATTCATTACCAGGATGGCGAGTTTAAGCGTCTCGCGGCTTCCCGAGCAGGGGCAATTGTCGCATTGTGTACGGATGATAAAATTGAAGCATTAGCTCCTTACCCATTTTTGTCATCCGAAAGTATTGATTACTTAATCTGCTCTCCAGACAATTCTGCATTAACAAGTTATTTTGCCCAATTAGACTGTACGGTTATTACCTATCACCAATAACATCCCACATAAAACAATACGTTGATATTTCTATGAATACTATTATTTCCTCTTGTTTCAATTGACGATATTGCCTTAAGTATTCTCATTTCCTTGCCACTGGCACTAGCCGTTGCTTATGCGGCGGTATTTGTTGGAATTGTTTAAAGAGAAAGAACACTAAAGTTACCTTTTATCCCCGCCTTAACTGTTCTTAATTCTTGTAACTTCTGTTATGGTGATCACAATCGCTTCCTAAGACGGTGCTCACCGTCTTTTTAGTTAACACAAATTAGAGATACGACAGTTATGCAAGGAATTCTATCCATCCAGTCACATGTGAGTTATGGTCACGCAGGAAATAGTAGTGCCGTCTTTCCTATGCAAAGAATGGGATTTGAAGTTTGGCCGATTCATACCGTTCAGTTTTCCAATCATACACATTATACCCAAGGGTGGACGGGGCGAGCATTTTCAGCCGAAGAGATCAGCGACGTCGTAACAGGTCTGGAAAATATTGATGTGCTTAAAAATTGTCAGGCGGTTGTGACCGGATATCAGGGAACGGCACAACAGTGTTCTGTCGTGGCCGATACTGTTGCAACAGTTAAAGCACATAACTCAAAAGCGATTTATGTGTGTGATCCGGTAATGAGCAATCCGGAAAAAGGTTGTATTGTCGCATCCGGAATTACAGAACAGTTAATCAATACATTAATACCGATCGCGGATGTAATTGTGCCAAATCAATTTGAGTTGGCCCAAATAGCCAATATGCAGATTACCTGCCTGGAAGATGCAATTGAAGCGTGTCAGAAAGCCTTGGCAAAAGGGCCAAAGCTTGTTGTTGCTAAGCATTTACATGGCATAGATAACAGCTGTTTTAATATGATCCTGGCAACACAAAAGAATATTTATCTGGCCAAAAGGCCGCTGTTAAACTTTGCTAAAGAACCTATTGGTGTCGGAGATTTAATTACTTCGGTATTTACTGCCGGATTACTCAAAGGCTGGACTCCGCTACAAGCTTTTCAGCATTGTCATGATGCCGTACATGGGGTTTTATGCTCGACTCAAGCAAGTGGTGAATGGGAACTACAAACAATTGTTGCCCAAGATGAATTAGTTACACCAAGTCAGCATTTCCCGGTAAAAATGGTTCAGCTTGAACTGGAAGAAATTTTGGTAGATTAATTTTTCTATTCAAAAGGGGCTGCTTCAATTAACACACTCTATGAGTCATTCACATAAGGAAATACGATGAGACAAGATCTCACTAAAATTCTTACTAAGTCTCAGTTACTTATTACTGACGGTGCTGCCGGTACACACCTTGAATCTATGGGGTGCGACCTTAACGACGAACTGTGGACAGCAAAGGTTCTTAAAGACAGTCCAGAATTAATCAAACAATTGCACCGCGATTATTTTCAGGCAGGTGCCGATTTTGGTGTCACAGTAAGCTATCAAGCCACTATTGAAGGTTACATCAAGAAAGGCCTCACCAAAGCAGAGGCCGTGGATCTGATTAAGACATCGGCCACTCAGCTACTAGAAGCAAGAGACGAATGGTGGGAAGAAGAAGGAAAAGCAGCAAACAGACTCTACCCGATTACGGCTGCATCGATTGGTCCTTACGGTGCGTTTCTTGCCGACGGTTCCGAGTACCGTGGCGATTATGAACTCTCTAAAGAGGAATTACGCCAATTCCATCAAGAGCGAATTGAAATTCTTTGGAACCAAGGCATTGATCTCATCGCTGCGGAGACGATTCCACGCTTAGATGAAGCCATGGTAATAGCAGAAATAGTCCAAGAGCTGGATGCAAAATGTTGGATCACTTTCAGCGCTCAAAATGAATCGCAGATATGCAATGGGCAGGAGATCTCTGAGTGTATCCGTGCATTAGAACAATTCGATTGCGTTGTTGCTGTCGGCATTAACTGTACTGCGCCTCAGTTTATTGGTGGACTGATTGAGAAAATCAACGCAGAAACTAATAAGCCGATCGTTGTGTATGGAAACCTGGGTAATAGTTACGATCCAAACAGCAAGACTTGGTGTGAACATGATAAACACGGGGTTACCAGCTATCTGGATTACGCACAACATTGGAAAAATCTTGGTGCAAAAATTATCGGTGGATGCTGCGGTACCACGCCGACTGAGATAAAGCAGATTTTCTCTGGTGTTGAAAAACGAATTTAAATGAACACAAATTAGAATATCTTATGAAGAATAATATATTGATTATTCTTCATAAATCGTCATGATCCATAACCTTTACTATCTGATATTTTCAGGCCGGACAGAGCCGCACAAAAATAATAATTACGTGGATGTATAAAATGAAGTTTAAACCATTTAAACACCCAATTCGTGGTGTATTGACCTCGTCAATTGCGATTTTCACTCTCTTTTCATCAGTCAATGCAACAGCCGAGGAATCAACGCTCAATGGAATATTAAGTTCAGGAGAACTGAAGTTCTGTTTTGAGTCAGGTTATATTCCGTTCGAAATGACCGATAAAAATGGGCGCTATGTTGGATTTGATATTGATATTGCTAAACAGATGGCACGTTCAATCAATGTTAAATTTGTCCCCGTTAATACCGCATGGGACGGCATTGTTCCTGCTTTAAAAACTGGCAAATGTGATTTTATCGGTGGTATGACAATCACTCCAGAACGTAATTTAAGCGTTAATTTTGCCGAACCCTACCTAGAAGTAGGCCAAACTATCCTTATTTCACCAAAACTTGCGGACAAAATTCATTCCTACCGAGATCTGAATAATAAGCAATACACCATTGCCACACAAATGGGGACCACAGGCGCTGAGGCGGCTAATAAATATTTATCAAGAGCGAAAATCGATCTTTACGACACATCTGCCGATGCAGCTTTACAAATTGCTAATGGTCAAGCCGACGCTTTTGTTTATGATTACCCTTACAACGCCATGTATGAAATGCAGCATCAAAGCAAGGTAGTTCATTTAGACAAGAGTTTTACTTTTGAACCACTTGGCTGGGCTGTACGTCAGGGAGATCCTGATTTCGTTAACTTCCTCAATAATTTCCTACATCAAATTAAAGGGGATGGTACCTATCAACGAATCCATGATAAATGGTTCAAATCAGACAAATGGGTAAATAGTATCCAGTAACTAAACGTAAAGAGATCCTAGACCATCTCATTAAGAGGGCTTGTACAACAAGCCCTCTTCTATTAATAAAATGAGTCAAACAACATGTTGGATATCACTACGCAAGTGACAATTGAATAGATAGTATCTCTGGTTATCTTGTTTTAACAACTACACAAATAATTTTGCCAACAAAAATCCAACAGGTACTGCTGAAGTGATTCCTATAATTCCTGGCAAGAAGAAGGGATGATTAACAATAAGAGAGCCATTCCATTTATTACTCAAAAATGAGCCTGTATCATCAGTTGCAATAGCAAATGCAGTCGTTGGATAGATATTAGTAATAAATAAGGCACTAACAGCAATAAAACTCGCTAATATTGTCCCTGCATCAACACCAATAGAAGCTGCGATAGGAATTAATAATGCACTTGTTGCTCCCTGGCTAAACAGCAAAAGGCTTGTGCAAAAAAATACTGCTGAAAGCAAGAATGGATAATCACTCAGAATCGTTGAGGCAACGTCTTTAATTTCACCGATATGTGCACCAATAATTGTTGAACTTAACCACACAATACCAAGGATCACGATAATTGATTCAGCACCATCACGAAAAATAGGCGCTTGTTTAATTTTATTCAGTGAAACTTTACATGTAATTGCCATTACCAACGAAACAAAAAACATTGTAATAACAATAATATCTTTTGAACCAAGGTGATGCCCGATCACTTTTTTGAACATCAACATGCCGACGATAAACACAACTGCACCTAAAAACAGAAATACAGAACGCTTAGCTTCCGGTGTCACATGATCATTAATTAAATCGTTTTCACTGAGATTCACTAAACCTTTTTCAACACGTTCTTGATATATAGGATCTTCTTTTAATTCACAGCCTTGCTTACTTGCTACAAAAGCTGCGATCAAACAACCAAACAGAGCTGCCGGAAAGATCACTGCCATTGCGCTCATAAAGCTCACACCCATTTTTTCTACAACCACATACATTGCTGCCGTTGCACCGGATATTGGGGATGCGGTTATCGCTATCTGTGATGCAACCACGGCAGAACTCAATGGCTGACTAGGACGAACACCATTATCTTTTGCAACCTGCTGAATAACATTAAGAACCGACATTGCTGTATAACCAGTACCAGCAAGTGAGGTAAGAACAAAAGTAGTCGCAGGAGCAATAATATTGATATAACGAGGATTATTTCTCAGTAATTTTTCTGCACATTTAACCATATAATGCATTCCGCCGGCCTCTTGCATAACGGAAAGAGCCAAAATTACCGACATAATGATCAAAATAACAGAAACAGGAATATCACCAGGTGCCAGACCAAGAATATAGACAGCAACAACCATCCCTACACCACCGGCTAATCCGACTCCTATACCACCTAATTTCGCTGCTAATATTATACATCCTAGCAGCAATACAATCTGAAGAAATAACATGGGATACATTCCTTAATAGTTATTGTTAATAATTTATTAAATTAAATTTTATTTATTATTAAACTACCCATGAAAGCTTGCTAATTGAAATGCATAATAGTTTCTACCCATAAAAATACGGCATAGGAAAAATTGATTAGAATCAAAGTAAAAAATGGGTTTTTGACATAGCTAAATTTATATAACAGACCTCTATGCATATAATTTATCACACCAAAGTTTTAGGCATTTCCCAAATCAGATCACAAGATTTACTTTAACTGTACATGTTAAAAACAAAACAAAATAAAAGGTCATAAACAATGTTTGCAGTTAAAGAAGAATTTCGCATAGAAGAAGATTTATTAGGTTCAATGAAAATTCCAGTATCAGCTTATTATGGAATACATAGCCTACGCGCCAGAAAAAACTTCAACATTTCAGGAGCAACTATTTCTGATATTCCTGAATTTGTTAGAGGTATTGTTTTTACAAAAAAAGCCGCTGCTAAAGCAAATATGGAATTAGGTACTATCCCACAAGAGATAGGAAAATATATTTTAATGGCTTGCGATTCTATTTTAGAATCGAACAAATGTATTGATGAATTTATTTCTGATGTATATCAAGGCGGTGCAGGTACGTCGGTAAATATGAATGCAAATGAAGTTATCGCCAATATCGCTCTTGAATTAAAAGGAAATAATAAAGGTGAATACCATATTATTAACCCTAATGACCATGTCAACAGAAGTCAGTCAACTAACTGTGCTTATCCAACCGGATTCAGAATTGCTGTTTATAGCAGCATAATGAAACTTATAGAATCAATCGAATATCTTAAAATTTCTTTTGATCAAAAAAGTGATGAGTATAAAGATGTACTGAAAATGGGCCGTACTCAGCTTCAGGATGCAGTACCAATGACTGTGGGACAGGAGTTCCACGCATACGCAACTCTATTGAAAGAAGAAATTAAAAACCTTCACAATACTGCTGAATTGCTATTGGAAGTTAACTTAGGCGCTACAGCAATCGGAACTGGCTTAAATGCTATCGAAGGCTACAGAGAGTTGGCAGTTAAATATCTATCTGAATTTACAGGATTTAACTGTGTACCTGCTGAAGATTTAATTGAAGCAACATCTGACTGTGGTGCCTATGTCACTATTCATGCCGCATTAAAACGTCTGGCTGTTAAATTATCTAAAATTTGTAATGACTTACGTTTGTTGTCTTCTGGCCCTCGCGCAGGACTTAACGAAATCAATTTACCTGAAATGCAGGCAGGATCTTCCATCATGCCGGCAAAAGTAAACCCGGTTATTCCTGAAGTTGTCAATCAGGTTTGCTTTAAAGTCATCGGTAATGACACTACAGTAACATTTGCTGCAGAAGCAGGTCAGCTCCAGCTTAACGTAATGGAACCAGTAATCGGTCAGGCATTATTCGAATCGGTATCATTACTCAATAACGCTTGTCTGGCATTGGCTGATAAATGTGTTAAAGGCATAACCGTAAACCGCGACGTATGCGAAAACTTCGTTCTAAATTCCATTGGTATTGTTACTTATCTGAACCCATTCATCGGCCACCACGAAGGTGACATTGTTGGGAAAATATGTGCTCAGACAGGTAAAAGCGTACGAGACGTTGTCCTTGAACGCCAACTTCTTAGCGAAACGGAATTAGACGAAATTCTTTCAGCATCCAACCTGATGCATCCCAAATACACAGCTAAGCTATGTAAATAACCCTCTACAGTGCCAGCGAATATAGCTGGCACTGATCTATCTATAAGGATAATCCTACGGAGATAAATACGGTTTTATTGCATCAGGAATACTGAATTCACAATATCTGCTTAGTATAAAAATAGCCTCTGATGAGGCTATTTTTATATGTGACATATGAGAACAAAAATTCCGCTGACCAACTAACTTGTTAGTAAGGTTCCACATAAATCTTTAATTGGACAGATTTGTTTCAATTCATTCCAGATGGTCTCACATGTATCATGCAACCGGGTATGATAACGATAAATATACAAATCCATCGGTATCGGTTTTATCTCTTTAAGAATAACCAACTTCCCCTGTTCTAACTCTTTCCGGATAGTATAATCAGGTAACCAGCTTACCCCCTGCCCATTTAAAACTAACGCTTTAATAAAATTTGTCATTGAGGACGAACAAATGCTATGAGGCGTTAACTGGGCATTATTTCTCTGAATAATTCTTCCCATGTAACTTTCAGGAGTATAGTCAAGACATGGAACATCAGCATTATCTCCATCATCTAAACTAAATATAGGTAGCCCGTGTTCATCAGTTGCCGAGACACAATAAAGATAACTTTTACCCAGATAAATAGAACGATATGGAGCAACCTGGAGCTTATCTTCATAAAAAGAAAATAAAAAATCACATTTACCATCTACAAGTAGCTCAACGCCATCTTTTACTTCGTTAGCAACAACTGAAAGACGCGTATTCTTCAGCCTGGGAATAAATAAACTTTCATGTAACTTTGGTAATAGTGTAATTGCAATAGAATGAACTGCACTAAGGCGCACTGTATGGCAACCACCAGATAAACACCCTGACAAACGGTTAGCTTCTTCTTCCAGTTGATGCAAAATAGAAATTGCTGTCGACTTAAACTGCTTACCGGCAACAGTAAATTCGACAGGGGATTTCCCTCTGATAACCAATTCAATACCTAATTCTGATTCTAGTGATTTGATGCGACGACTAAAGGCAGGTTGGGTAACATTTCTAATTTCAGCGGCTTGAGAAAAACTTCGCACTTCAGCAAGTGTTAAGAAATCTTTTAACCATTTGGTTTCAATATTATTCATTTTGTGACCGATTTACTTTAAACATTCAAGTATCTTGGCACTCCATGCATGATATTTTTAACAACTAACTTCCATTTATAGGCCAAAAAATAATTATTTAATATGCCTAGTCAAAAATTTAATAAGCACAAATAATTAAAAATGTGCCCGGCTAGTATATTTCTTTAAAATAAAAACTCAACAATTTTTAACTCATTGATTATTAAAAACATACAGAAACACAGAGACATTGATCACATTATCAATAATTTCTTAATGCTTTGTTTTAATGCTTCTATATAAATAAGCATTTCTATAAACCACCTTGGGCATTTAAAATAAAATTTTAATATAACAACAATAATTTACATATTATTTTCCAATCCAAATGTGAACCAAAGGTTAATACAATGAAATTAATTATGAAGTTATTTTTTGGCATAATTTTCGGAATTGCAATAGGGCATTTTGCTCCAGATTTTTTCATCCAAATACTAATAACAATAAAGTCATTCGTTAGTCAACTTATAAAATTTGTCATCCCTTTATTAATCCTTTTTTATGTAACAAGCGGTATATCTGGCTTACCTCAAAACTCTGGAAAACTATTAACTAAAACTGTTGGGCTTGCTTATTTATCAACCTTAGGTGCTGGTATATTTGCATTTTCTGTAGCATCAAATTTATTTCCTTCTTTATTACATAAAGCTGGCTCTATCCCCAAATCAGAAACAGTGTTAACCTCCTTTTTAAATATAGAAATCCCCCCTGTCATGAATATTATGACAGCGCTTACAATAGCCTTTATTTTCGGAATTGGAATCTCTCATCACTCATTTAAGCAGTTAAAAACCATTAGTGATCAGGGCCGGGATATCGTCGAAATGTTCCTCAATAAAATAATGATTCCAGCTCTGCCATTTTACATTGCCGGTGTCTTTGCCGACGTAACAGCAAAAGGAACCGTATTTGCTACATTGAAGGCATTTAGTCTGGTCTTGTTGGCTATTATCATAATGCACTGGATCTGGCTAACCGTTCAGTTCTCACTGGCTGGCACAGTGTTAAAACGCTCTCCACTACACTTCCTGAAAGTCATGCTGCCAGCGTACTTTACGGCTGTCGGAACCATGTCATCAGCAGCAACTGTACCTGTTACACTGCGTCAAACTAAAGAAAATGGTGTTTCTGATTCTGTTGCGAATTTTGTTGTACCTCTTTGTGCCAATATTCACATGTCAGGCTCAGCAATAAGTATTGCAGGGGTTTCCGTTGCTGTGATGTTGATGACAGGAACAACCCATATTGTATCTCTGACAGAAGCTCTGCCATTCTTAGCTATGCTTGGTGTTACTATGGTTGCCGCACCAGGAGCTCCTGGTGGTGCTGTAATGGCATCAGTTGGATTGCTCGGAACAATGTTAGGCTTTACCGAAGAAATGATAGCTCTGCAGATTATTCTTCATCTTGCTCAGGACAGTTTTGGAACCGCATGTAACGTTACGGGAGATGGTGTTATTGCACTACTTATTAATAAGGTAACTAAGTCTGAAAGTGAAGAAGAATCGGAATTGGAGCAGTCAATACTTTAATACGAAATACCCCCAACCACTACAAACATTACTTTGTCGAAAATGACCAACGTCTTAAGGCGTTGATGTGATGAAGAGGATATAAAGATTTTATCCATAACAATTGCCTCTATCACGATCTGTTGTAAACTTACTTGAGTTTGGGACAGAAAGAGGCAATATCAGTTTATGGTTGTATTTACAACAGGTTACATGTTAATACAACCATATGTTGATATTTTTGTGATAAAATTTCTCCAACATCAAAAATGCTGAAAGAAAATTTCCTTCAGCACTATAAGGATAATCACCTCAAATGTCCCATATCCACCGGTGTCTGCATTTCCTGTGGTGTAATAACCGGCGCTTTACTATCCAGAAGATAAGGCTCGTCCAGATATTGGGAGGCGATAAAGGTATTGCTGTTACTGCTGAAGGTATACGCGACGTTGTCGTGATAGATTATGTGTGGGTAGTCATCGCTGTCGCCCTGAAAGGTATAAGGCGTTGAGTGGAACGTACGCAGGATATCGCGACCAATATGGGTTTCCTTAAGGTAGCGCCACAGCATAAGTGAATCTCTGCCATCTTCAGTTTGGAAGATCTTTGGTTTACCTGATTCATCAAGAGTGATTCCCCCCATAGGCGATACTACGAAGGAGTTATATCCATCGGTTGTCCATCCGATATCATTACCCAGCAATGCATGGATAGGGTCATTATCTTTTACTTTCACTAATTCATTAAAAGAAACACGAATCGCGATATCGAAAGGTTTGTAGATGTAATCAGCATGCAGAGGGCGGTTGTTAGTATTTGATAAGTAGTAATAGACATTTCTCGATTCAGAATTGCAGCCTATGATGCACTCTGCCTGCCACCCCATTGTTTTTGCGATCTTTTGTACTTGCTTCTCTGAAAAATCTTTCAGGGCTTTTTGCGCCTGTTCTTTCGTTGTGATCAACTCTCCATTATACGTGTTTGGCAGCCATGCTTTGGAAGCATATTCATTACTACCATCAAATACTTCTCCTAAAATTAAGCCTGCCCCAAAGGTTGCTACGCCTATTTGCGCTCCGGAAGTAGAGTTAAATTGTCCAACAGTAAGGTCTGTCGTCATCTGTGCCATAGTTCCGGCTTGTGCAGCGCTTCCAGCAGCCCATTGTGAATAGATTTTTGAATTTGCGACTTTCTTTTCGATAGCAGCACGGTTATCACTTTCCATTAAATATCTGGACAAATAACTGACTTTTACAACCTGTTCCTGTAGCTCTTGATTCATCTTTTCCCTATCCGGATAAGTTGTAATATCTGCAAGATACGGATTCTTCATCCTGTCTGCGCAACCGGTGAGAATCAACACAAAGATGAGAGTGAATAGACAACTTATTTTCATTTTTTTACCACTAATAATTTTGTTTTTATCGATGTTCTGCCAATAGTGACAGAATGTTTTTATTTAGCGCTCTTTGTCGCTTGTTGTTTTATGCTGTTTATCCCAGCCAACATTTTTTGTCTGGCCGATGAATTTGCAGAATGAACATGAATATCCGGCGGTTTGAAACCTTCGGTACAAACAGCCTCTTCTATCCATAAAATAACATCATAGCCAGTTCCGCGAAGATCATCTCCTAAGTCATGATCCAGACTTATCTCTGTGACTTCCCCTGTTTTTAAAAGCTCAATGACCTGAAACGGCCAATATACCCGTACCCAGCCTTCGGGAGCCTGTCTTTCATCATCAAGATAAACTTTCATTGTCTGGAGCAACCCTCCTGAAAACGGTTCTCAGGCATTTCGCCTGCCTTTCTTTGATGATCACAAATCGCAGTGTAGCTTCTGGAATACCCCACACTTCTATATTCTCATTGTTCTGGTACATGAACAGCTTATGTCGAAGAACGTGCTCAGGAATATCCATTTTAACCAGCTTGGGGTTATGTAATCTGGACACCAGAGATTTGATCGGCTTTCTGAGTGAGCCTCCTGTATGAAGGCGTACGTATTTATCAATAGCGTGAGTATTGATGAACACCTCATCCAGGCCGGGCGTATTCACCACAACATGGCTAAAGTGACGCTCTGCAGGTTCATTGGCTATATAAACATCCGCTTGAGAAACTTCTATTTGTTCGAAGCATTCAGGCTCAATATTCAGTTTTAAATCCACCCCTTTCAGCCGGTTACGCAAAAATGCACTGGTTTGATACAACGGAGCTTCAGGAATACAGTTAACTAGACCGAGGATCCGTTTATCTGAGACTTCCAGTGCAATGGGCTCCGGCTGTACGACCTGCATAGTAAAAACATTGACGTTAAACAGCAGGTGCTGAATGGCCAGCAGCTCCGCTAACAGACCAGTGTCGTCGGGACGGTGGCCAAACTGCAGCTCTACTGTAAGTAAACCGTTTCTGTTTCGGCCAGCGTACCATTCGACAACGGCAGTGTTTTGGTTAAGCGCTGTGGCTCTGGTTTTAAGAAAATGCATATTATCTTTCCTGTATTTTCAACAGTTCAGCCCGGCTTCAGAGCTGAACTGTTATGACTTACTGGTTGCTCATCAGCATCAAAGTGATAAGAATGAAGATGGCGACAACGTTAGTGATAAGCAATGCGTTAATATCGCTATTAATCCCGATAAGAAAAAACACTAATGATGCAGGTGCAATAAACTTAATGTTCATATGACTTGTTTCCTTTTTCCTGCAAGCGTTGCTGTAACTGCTGGAACGCGGCTTTCACTTCTGCCTGATCACTGCCATGCAGTTTTTCCATTGCCTGAGAGAAACGAGCGTAAGAGAGTCTCACCAGTTTATAGGCAGAAAAACGTCCATTTTCTGCCACAACTTTGTGTTCTACCGTTTCATACCCGTTAACCGGTACAGAAGATACGATGCTGTCGATAAGGCGGGTGTATTGCTCTTTCATCTCGTAGTTACTTTCCTTGTTGTAACTTTGCTCATTGCCGGAAAGCTCCTGGGAAAATGATTTGGCCAGTTCATACTGGGCATTGAGATCCGCTTTTTTCATTGCGAAATCAATGTTTCTGCTCTCCCCGCTTCCCACACCATAAACGGATGTATCATCATTTTTTGGTGGCATCAGAAACCACTCTGGTACATTGCTGATTTTATCTTCGGCTTTTTCCTGAGCAGCATTGGTTCTGATTTGTTCCGCTTTTAGCTGATCACGGGCAATGTCTGCTGAATCAGGTGAAGAAGCACAACCGTTTATAGTTAATGTGGCGACAAATGCTAATAAAATAACGTTAATTCGGTTCATGACTCTCTCCTAAATTTGTAGTGTGACGCAGTAATTTTTAATGCCATTAATTTCTTTGTAATAAGACTCGGTTGTCTGAACACCCCTCAATCGAAGTTGTCCGCTGGAGTAGATGTTTTCAGTCAACTTGTCAGTAACGTCATAGGAATCGCTAGTTTCTGTAGTCACTGTTTCCAGATGCTTACGCACTGTGACTACACTGTTTAAATCCAGAACTAATTGCGCTTTCGCTGTCGCTTTCGCGATAGTCCGGTCGTTAGATTCATTACCGGTAGTTTCGATACACGCGGTAGCCGTTGGATGCTGGGTTTCGGCGAGACACGCAGAGGAAAACAACAATGCCAGAGTCATCAGATGTTTATTCATATTTCCATCCTCTGAGTTCTTTGCGGTCTAAAATCTCCACAGATTTAGGAAAGTTCGTAATTTTATTTAGCTCTTCTGGGCTAACATTACGGATGATGATAGGGTTGCGGTACATAAGACTAATCATGTCTTTACCTGGCGTACCGGCGTACTGGAAAAAGAAGTCATCGTCATTAAAGATGCTCCCCATGTTTCCAATAGGTAAATACCCCTGCTTGCTACCTGCTTTTATCCGTAATGCAATAGTCTTATTGGTGATGTAGTCCAGAAGCTTTTCGGTAAATGGTAATTTTTGTCTGTTGCCTTTGTTCTTATATTCCGAAATTTTTAACGATGACGGAGGTGTATGACGACCTTCTCCATGACTGACTTTCAGGTACTTACCAAGAGTTTTATAAACTGGTTTATGGTTAAAACTCCAGGTAACAGGGATAGCAAGATTGAAAGAACCATCCTTGTTTTTAGTAAATTGAGGGAAAGCGGTTTTGATTTGGATCTCATGCTTAATGAAACCAAAAACATTATTGTCGATATCCTGTTTGGCCAGCTCGTACTCATTATTTCCCAGCATAGCCAGTTGTAATAATGTGCCTTCTTCGAAAATCTGTCGTGAGGATTCACGGTTATTATCTAAATCCTGCAAAATCGCATTTCGTGCAGCCATCAGATCAGTACGGGCTTTACCGGAGTTTATCTGCTTAGTGATATCGAACAGCTCTTTTCTCAGGCGTTGATTGTCTTTACGCAACACCTCCATTTTCTGACGTCGTTCAGGGTCATTTTTTAGTTTTTCCAGACCATTATTAATGGCTTCCTGCGACATACGAACCGTCGCGGTTGTGGTCAATACCACACTGCCGGACTGGTTAAGTTTGCGAGTATCTTTGCTATCAACAATTTCAATGAATCCAGCCGTTAACACGCGAATTTGTTGTTTAGTAAGACGTGAGCCTGTGACTTTTTGTTCAGTCTCAACATAGCTGCCAGCATAGTCTGAAGCGGATTTTTTGATGTTTTCAATATTTAAAGCCCGGGCGCTGGTCAGTGTATCGTTATCCCCCATAACCATCTGCTCAGTGACAGATAATGTCAGGTTATTTTTGTCTTCCTGAATCAACTTCGTCCCGGCAAATGCCTGAACTGAAATGATGAAAATAAATGTAAGTAGTAGTCTTAACATTAAATGTTTACCTTTTTCAGAGTGCAGGAATCCCCACCCGCTGTTTTGGAAAGCAGCAGGAATTCTTGCGAATAAATTAAGCCTTAGTTATTAATGTAGAGATCTATTAGCCATTCCTGTTATCTGCATTGCACAGTACAAGGAACCCAAAACAAGCCAGATCATTAGCCCGTCAATATCTGGACCTTCGTCAAAGGCTTCACTAATCGAAACACCTCTAGCCAAAGATAGACAACAGCGACGAAAGTCATCTCTATTATCATCGGCCGTTCCTATATATTTTCCTGTTTCCGTATGGCTCAGAGTATTATCAGGCATTACATCAAGTAGCTGATGAGCACACCCCATACAGTTATCCTGAATTAGCTGGACAACACTTTCTCCGCTGAGATTATTCTGGTTGGCCATCATTCTGCTGATAATTTCAAACTCCTCTTTGATCAACTGGCAGAGCAATGATCCTCTCAGTTTGGTCTGTTCAGCGACGTTCTGCATCAAAATAAGTGTGTATTTCAGAACTACTTCAGTATTAGAACCATACTCAACTTTTCCTGATAGAAAACTGGCCTGAACAGCACCGTCAAGGTGCTGGTTCACAAAGTAATACTCCATTACAACCCTGCTTATTTATTATTTGAACATAAGTAGTCAATGAGATCTGCGGTGCTGACACTAAACAGAAACCCGTTATAAAACGTACTGTCCAGAAGTTCGTTCACAGAATTGGCTGAGCCATCAAGGTCCTGCCACTCTTCAGGAAAAGCATCCTCATTATGAACCATTATGGAGTATTGCTCTGGGTAGGTGAATGCTGGAGCAAAATCTGCAGTATTCAGAGCTTCATGTAGATTGTGTGAAATACTCAGTGAATCAACAAGTTCCTTAACATTCTTATTGCTTAATACCTCGATTAAGCGTTCAGTATGGTTTTCAGCATTCAGCGCAGCCAGAGTAAAAACGGATTTAGGCTGTGTACTTGCATACCGAGAAAGTCTGGCTTTTTTAATATCCTTATCACTAGTTTTACCCTGTAGTGGGTAGCTTTCCGTATATATTTTGAAAGATATATTCATTAAGCCCGAATCCGGAAATTCAGGTATTTCTACTACTAGGTCAAAAATAGCATCACGCCTCTTATCACTTCTTAAGTAATTTGCGATTTCCAAATAATTAGCCCAATTAAACTTGGTTATATTACTCAAGAAAATAGATAATGTTTCTGGATCAATAAAATTGTTCTGAAATAGAGGATTAAGCTTATCAAGATCAATAGTTATATTACGGTTGTTTACCTCGGCTTTATTTACAGCCGACTTCAACTCATTAAAGTTCTCGCAACTTTCGTTGCTGGCAATTAAAACCTGATTTTGGATAAAACTAAGCTTATTTTCTGAGATATCTCGAATAAAATTAATGAATCCCTTAAAAGAATTCTGAGAAGATAGTTTGATATGTTTAGTCATGGGAATGCGGCCTCATATTACTTGTATAATTGTTAAAACAGCAGTCATTTTTGAATACTGATCATTCTATAAGTCGATATTGATTCCCAGTAGCTACGGTTTGGGTAATCGACTTAACAATTAACAAATAGTTAAGTTCGCTTTTTTCAATGGTATAGAAACTTCTTTCGTAGCTGCACAAGTCAGGCGCAATGTGATAATAATACACATCTCAAATTCCAGCACAACTTTTTTTTAATTTTTTTGTTAGTTGTGACTGCTAGTTCCTAGTTCAGAATGTCTGTAAGTAATTATGCGGGTTAAATGTGTCTCCGAACATATGTATGGCAGCCATTATAAACTGAGTGAATTGTGTACTACCGAGATGATAGGTATAGTAAGGTTTATGACTGGAAGCAGAATATAAAACAGATTTTTACGGATTAAAGGGTTACCAAGTTAGGCACATGGTGTGGGTTCTAGACACCAAATAGAATAAAAGAGTAAGCTGAATGTAGGGTTGGCTATGAAAAAATCAGGCACTCAGGCTTTGGATACAAACAGAATTATCCAGTGATAAAATATCAACCGAAAAAGGAAATACATGTTATTAGTACACATCATCTTTGCCGTTGGTACGATTGTCGGAGTGTTGGCTCTCTATGCACCCCAAATTGAACAGTGGAACAACAAGCACCTGTTATCTTCCGGTAACACCAATAGTGTTTTTGAACAAGATAGCCATGAAGCTGCCGAAATTATCGAAAAAACCAGCACAGAAAAATTAGTCGATGCGGGTTTTACTCACAAACAAGCTACTGCAATTCTGTCTTTGCTTGAAGGAATGGATAAGAGCTGACTAAATAAGTTGCAGCTAATCTAAAACACTCATGAACAGATATTATTTGTCTGTGAATTTTGTAGTACAAATAAATTTATTGGGCATATATCAGCCAAACTTAATTAAACAGGTAATAATATCTTTGAACTAGGTGTGATCTAATGTCTGTTTACTTTGACACAATGTGTAATATTATATTAACTTATTGATATAAAATGAATATTTTGAAAAAATAGATAAATTAAGGCTATATCTATTCTTTAGTTCGTACAGTTTAGGTAGGCGTTCAAACATCAATCATACAGGAAGGAACAGGGATGAACTTTTCTTTGAAAAAATTAGTCAAGACATTGTTTTCCCGCCAATCTGAATATTCAAGTAACAAATTCGAGGCATCATGCAGTAGGAACGCAGCTCGGCAATTAATATCGAATAACCCATCATTGTTAACTGATTCTCAAATTCTCTCTGTAATAGATTATTGGTTGGATTTTGAGTTATTTGACATACCCGAATGTCCGTATGATTTCAAAAAAGGAATTGTTAGCGAACCTGCTGATGATTTTGATAAAAAGTGGCTGGCAGATGACCAACCTTTTCCCGAGATAAAAAAAGACAGCAAACTTTTTGTTATGTTTCAATGCCACCGTGCTGGGTACTTGTTCAAAACTGATGATGGAGAAATTGGTAGTCCTGTTCACCCCAATACAGTAACTCCTAAAAGCTATTTGTTAGGGGTCGCTTTCATTCCAACCTTAAACACGAATGAATCTACAGGTGAGAAATACTTAAGTTGGCTACTTTCAGATGAAGAACAAGATAAAGTAATTAGCCTCGCGACTATTCGTACTATTTATCGACGTTGCAGATCATCGATACCAGCCAATATGACTCTAACTGAATGGGTTAATACCTGTTTTGAGTCAATTAACCAACTTTTAAACAAACACCTTTCTGGGAAAAAAGATCCTGAAACTGATGAAGCCATTCCTCTGTCTACCGGACAGTTAAAGCAGGCGATCATTGAAATAAATCGTTGCATTGCTAGAGAGTTTTGGCCAACTCATGAATCACGAGAATTCATGGAGAAGTATGCTAAAGCTGTAGAGGTGAATAAACAAGATAAGTATGACGAAGCGATAAATCCAAGCAAGATTAGACCCCAATTAGAAGATATTACAACTTTTCGTTGGCGTTTTTGTTATTACCCTAATGGTAATGAACAAAATCAATTAGGTCCATTTTTTGCCAATGACTTGAATCATATTGCTGAACAAATACGTAAGACATCCGCTAAGGAAGCGTTGTCTCCAGCACTTTACCAATATTTACTTGGTAATAATAAGCAAGTGATTCTCGGCTCTGCGAGAGAAGACGCAGATAAGTACCATAATATGATACTTAGATTCTCTTTCGGCCGTTGGCCTGAAAATCCTGATTATGGATTAAGTCTATTACAATGTTGCTCAGTAAACTTGGCTGCAAAAAAAACTGAAAATCCTATTGTTGCAGTTAATGGCCCACCAGGAACTGGTAAAACGACATTACTCAAAGACGTTATTGCAGACCGATTTGTCTCCAGAACCATCAGATTACTTAAAGTTGAATCTGAAGCTGAATCTTCAGAAAAGGGGTGGTTGTCCTCAGATAAAGCTATAAAAGCTATCCTAGACGCTTCAATTGTCGTTGCATCGAGTAACAATAAGGCTGTTGAAAACATATCAATGGAGTTACCCGCTCTATCTAAAATACATGAATTATATAACGATGAAATCGGCTATTTTCGCCACCAAGCGCAAAAAGATGAGTGGGGAATGTTCTGTGCTGTATTAGGAAATGGTAGTAACAGAAAATCATTTTGTGACAATAGGTTAAACAAGTTATCACGATACCTTAAAGGATTAAGTAACTATCTTAATTTGTCTCCATTGGTATTCAAACTGAAAAATGTTTCTCAGGATGAAGCTCAGAATCTACTTAACGACTATTTTAAGCTACTAGAAGCAAAATATAGAATAACCGCTTTTATTCAAGGTATTGCGTGTAGTGAAAAGTACTTAAAACCATATATGAAATTTTTAGATCCCTTTAGAGAGGATCTTGAAAAAGTAGCTAATGATCAAATGTTAATTGAGGAGTTCGTCGAAGCAATATTACTGCGGGATGGTGAACAATGGGAAGAATTTGTCAATTCACTACAGAAATTATCCCAGACCTGGTGGAAGTCTAAGCTTTGGAGGGATGAGTTAGAAGCTGAGTATAAAGATGCGAAGGATGCTTTTGAAGCTTTGATTAATAAACGTAGAAGTGCGCTTCTAGACTTAGAAGCGGGTCGTTTTGCTAAATGGGGAATAGATCCACGTCGCCATTTAATTTCTAAGGCTGGATTTGAGTTAGAAAACGATGATGAAGACGAAGATGATGCTGAAGCTCGTATTCAACAATTATCACCAATTGGTAGTAGGGAAATTAATCATCTAAGGAGTGAGCTTTTCGTTACTGCTTTGCGGGTTAATGAGGCAATGATAAAGTTAAATGCTGCAGAACATCAAGATACTTTAGAATTACTACCACACCTCATCAATGGTAACTATCAAAGTCATGAAAATACGCCTAATCATGAAAATTTGTGGGGGTTATTGTTCCTTCTGTATCCAGTAGTATCAACTTCATTATCATCTGTCGAAAATCAATTTCGCTTAATGCAAAAGAAAGCAACGATAGGCCTAGCTATGTTCGATGAGGCGGGACAGTCTGTTAACTATCATGTCATTGGATTACTCCAACGCTGTAAACAGGCTATGATCGTTGGGGATCCGATTCAGTTAGAACCGGTGGTTCCAGTTCAAGGCGAAATTGATAGGGGCATTGCCTCAGACTTTATTTCAATATCTAACAAAGATGGTGAGACCTCGTGGGGGGATAATTTCCTTGTTAGCGAGTCT
Source organism: uncultured Vibrio sp. (assembly GCA_963676525.2). Lineage (GTDB taxonomy): Bacteria > Pseudomonadota > Gammaproteobacteria > Enterobacterales > Vibrionaceae > Vibrio. Next base: position 765,844 of record CAXXNB010000009.1, on the reverse strand, counting down.
TCTGCTCAGTTATTAGCGGATAGAGCCGGGCCAGTAAAGTCTTTAATTGGCCAACGTCAGGTTGGACTTCCTTTATTAGTTCATCGTCGTTGTACAGACCCAATGTTTTCTATTGCTAATAGCATTGCTTATGATAACAAAATGGTCATCGCTACAGCACCTTACAAGTGGAAATCAGTCTCATCAGGCTGGTTGAACGTGACTGAAAGTAAAGGTTCGATTAAACGACAACGCTACAATAATAATACTGAGGCTGATGCCGCTTTTGAATTAGTGAGATATCTTGTTGAACATCAACCAGATATGGCAAAAGGCGGAATTTACTTAATTACACCGTTTACTTTCATGAAGAATGAACTTCAGAATAAGTGGAGATCTTTATACAAACAGCCGTCGAATAAGCAATGGATGGAGAAATTATCAGGCGGAGAAGACTCCGATGTCAGTGAGTTTGCAAAGGACAACATTGGCACCGTTCATACTTTTCAAGGCAAAGAAGCATCTGTTGTGATCTTCTGTTTAGCAGCATCTAAGGTTAGGGGAACCACTGGTGGTATCAAGTGGGTAAACAGTAAACCTAATTTGATAAATGTTGCTGTTACTAGAGCCAAGCATCATTTATTCATCGTTGGGAACTATGAGGATTGGTGTAACGGAGATATCTCAAGCCAGCTTATTTGTGAAGGTATGACAATCTACAATAACATAGATGAAATCAGAGCGAGTACTCAGTTATTGCTAGATGAGCATTTAGTGAACACAGATAGTATTCCGGAATCAGATGTAGAACAAAGTTGTTCTAACTTCAGTGAATTTGATGAGTGGTTTTTTAAAAACTATGTTTCACCATACCATAAGGTACCTCAAGTGGATGAATTAGATAGTGAATTTTCTATTTATCAATATCATAGGAAAAAAAATGGTTCTGATGGATATGTATCTTCTGATATTTACAGACAACTTCTAATTACGGTTACTAACCTCTTCTTTGAAAAAATAGGTGCATATTATCCAATTACTATCAAAGGAAAGTCCCGTTTTGAGGCGCAATTAGGTTTTAGCGATAACATATACTATGCATTAAATCATATAATGTTTAGTGATAGTGAATATTGGATATCACTTGATAAGGAAAATCTTACTAATCAAGCAATTAGAGTTATTGAATCTATCGATGCATTTGAAATAAATGATAATAATGCTGCATACTTTGTAACAGTCGAAATCAATACTGGATTTGACCCTAAATCGGAGGTGATATTGTAAATGTTAGGTGTCCTAAAGTAGCAGCGCATCGATATCTGGCTCAGCTTTTTCCCTATCTTTCATGCGCTTGCCCTTGTAGTCATAGCCAGGTGACCAAATTCACTGTACCACTACACACTGACGTAACGGTGTATGTTTTTCCCACGTGACTTAGTTAAGTTTCGAACAGGCATAGCAAATGCACTTTCAAGTGCAATCAGGGTGGCAGTAGAAGGGGAAGGTAGAGCAGACATAATATTGCCTCTTTACGATTTTGTCGTAAACTTACATAAGTCTAGACGATGAAGAGGCAATATCAAATTATGTGCTATAAATATAGTTTATGGTTGTATTTACAACAGGTTACAAGAAAATACCTGTCTATTTATCTTTTCCGTAGACCTGATTTTCCTGCTCACGGACGCGGATGAATGTCGTTCTTTTTGTCAGTTCTCGCAGCTCTGATGCACCCAGATAAGTACAGGTTGAACGTACACCACCCATGATATCCTGAATGGTATTATCGACACTGCCACGGTATGGTAACAATACGGTTTTACCTTCTGCGGCACGATATGTTGCAACACCACCAGAGTGTTTATCCATCGCGGACTGTGAAGACATACCGTAAAACTTCATGTAGCTTTCACCGTCTTTTACGATAACTTCACCGCCAGATTCTTCATGACCTGCCAGCATACCGCCAAGCATGACAAAATCAGCGCCGCCGCCAAATGCTTTTGACACATCACCCGGGCAGGTACAACCTCCGTCACCGATAATACGGCCGCCTAAACCATGCGCAGCATCTGCACATTCGATGATGGCAGACAATTGAGGGTAACCCACACCGGTTTTTACTCGTGTAGTACACACAGAACCAGGGCCTATACCCACCTTAACAATATCGGCACCAGCCAGAATCAATTCTTCAACCATATCGCCGGTAACGACGTTTCCGGCAGAAATGACTTTGTCCGGGAAGGCTTCACGAACTCGTGAGACATAATCGACGAGATGTTCTGAGTAGCCATTAGCAATATCAATACAAATAAAGCTTAATGCATCATCCATATCAAGAATTGTTTTGGTTTTTTCAAAATCGGCATCGGATGTACCGGTAGAGACCATGATGTGATTTAACACATTATCAGACGCCTGTGCTTTCGAAACAAAGTCTTGCCACTGCTGAACTGAATAGTGTTTATGCACTGCAGTCATAACATCATGCTTTGATAATGCAGTTGCCATTTCAAAACTACCAACAGAATCCATATTAGCAGCAATAATAGGTACTCCAGACCATTGACGACCGCTATGCTTGAATGTAAACTCGCGGGTTAAATTTACCTGGGAACGACTTTTAAGGGTAGATCGCTTAGGGCGAAACAGGACATCTTTAAAACCCAGTTTAAGTTCTTGTTCGATACGCATGTTGCATTTTCCTTAATTTTCCATCTTTCATCGGGTTTGTGCAATGTGTGAAGTCAGAGTTGGCAGACTCAAGCTTCAACTTTCGGACACAAAAAAACCGGAGCGTTGGCAGACGCTCCGGTTTTCAGCATTATAGGCTGTGATTTCTTTTCAGCAAGACTGATATTTGAAATTTTTTTGTGATATCCTTTTTTAGTATACACCTGAAGAAAGCTGATTTTTCCTTCAACAAAACCATTAGTTACATCCTTTCTCATAAGAATCTCCAAATACAACTCATTTTTATGAATATGTATTCTAATTCATAATAATTTTGCTAAAATTAACGTTAATTCCTTTTCCACAAGCAGAACCTCGTTCATGGAGAGCTTGATTATCATGCGCTATTTATGTGTATTGGTTTTCATCATTGCAAATATTAACGTTGCATTCGCTGCTGACGAGGAAAGTTATTTTTATAAAACATCCAGCCTTTCCAGTATTCCTGCTGATATTCAGAACAACAACCTGTGGCTACAAAATACTGGTGTTAACTGGAAAATCCTGCCTAATCTGAATGTTAACTTTGGCTATGTTGACACTCAATTCAGTGATACCCCTAATGAAGAAAGTTCATCCACTTATTATCAGGGCTTGTTTGGTGCTGCATTGGTTCAGAGAAGTTTTGACAAGTTAGGGACTGTCTATGCCAAAGGCGGGGTTAACTGGATTCAGGAAAGTACCGAAAACACAATTTTACTCACATCTTCAACAGACGCATTATATAACATTAATCCTTATCTCAGTGTCGGAGCTAATATTCCTACACCACTTAAACGCAACTTAGAGCTCAATGTTGAGCTTTCCTATCAAAATCTGCAATTGGAAGAGCCTAACACTATTTTTACCATGGGAGCTAAATACCGTTTTTAACCAGAGCCAACCGGTTTCTCTGCACCTCAAAATTCTCACACTTAATTTATGGTTTATTTTCAGTTCTGATACGTGTATCTATACCCACATAATAATTATTATTTTTGGAGAAAATGTAATGATTGAAGTAGCCTTTTTTAGCGCAAAATCATACGACATAAAATCGTTTGATCATGTAGTGGATAACAGTGATATACATATCCAGTTCCATGATTTTCGTTTAACAGAAACAACAGCTCAAATGGCAAAAGGATGCACTGTTGTGTGTGCTTTTGTGAATGATGATCTTAGTGAAAACGTGCTAACTCGGTTATATGAGGGAGGAACACGTCTAATTACTATGCGTTGTGCTGGTTTTGACCGGGTTGATCTCGATGCAGCGAAAAGACTGGGATTACAGGTTACCCGAGTTCCGGCCTATTCTCCTGAATCCGTAGCAGAACACACCGTTGGCCTGATGATGACGCTTAACAGACGATTCCATAAAGCCTATCAAAGAACCAGAGATGCAAATTTTAATCTTGAAGGCTTAGTCGGATTTAATTTTCACGGTCGCACAGCCGGCGTCATCGGTACCGGTAAAATTGGTGTTGCAACAATGCGAATCCTCAAAGGCCTGGGAATGAATATTGTCTGCTATGACCCGTTTGAAAACCCGATAGCAAAAGAGCTCGGTGCAGAATATGTCTCTCTGACAGACTTATTCAGTCGAAGTGATGTCATAACCTTACACTGTCCGATGTCTGCCGAGAACTATCACCTATTGAACAAAGATGCTTTTGACCAAATGAAAAATGGGGTGATGATCATCAATACCAGCCGTGGTGAGCTATTAGATTCAGTCGCAGCCATCGAAGCACTAAAAAGCGGCAAAATTGGCTCTCTGGGACTGGATGTCTATGAAGACGAAAAAGAGCTGTTCTTCCAGGATAAATCCAACGATGTTATCGTCGATGATGTATTTCGCAGGATGTCAGCATGTCACAACGTTCTGTTCACAGGGCACCAGGCATTTCTGACCGAAGATGCCCTGCATAACATTGCACAGACAACCGTGCAGAATATAACGTTATTCCACGCTGGAGAGTTAAGTGGAAATGAACTCATTAGTTAGTAGCTAGTTGACTAAGCGGCGGAAATGCTGGAATAAATCACTGGCAACTAACCCGCGTTCACCTGATACCTTGGCGTCTTCATCCGCAGCCAGACTGTGGGCCAAGACGCCAAGTTTCGTCGCATTAAGCAAACTGTGCCCCTGAGCGATAAATGAGGTGATAACTCCGGTTAAAACATCGCCCATACCTGCAGTTGCCATCCCCGGATTACCAGCACAACAGACAAAACATTGTTCCCCATCTGAAATCAGCGTTCCTGCACCTTTAAGAACCACAATACCACCAAACCTGTTCTGCAGTTCCTGTACTGCCTGATAACGATCTTTTTCTATATCGGAAATTGAACATCCCAACAATCTTGCTGCTTCTCCAGGATGTGGCGTGATCACCCGTTCGGAATCATAATCCGGTTGTAATGCAAGAAAATATAAGCCATCTGCATCAACAACTTTCGGCAATCCAGAATCTTTGACCTGATTATATAAAATCTGCGCCTGACTATCCCGACCCAAACCAGGACCAACAGCAACAACACTGCACCAATCAAGTTTTCTTTCAACGATATCCTGTTCATCCCAACCAGATGCCATTACTTCTGGTTTTGACACAATGATCGGCAAAACATTCTTAGGATGAGAAATGGTGGAGATCATACCGCTCCCCGTTTTTAACGCAGCGGAAGAAGAGAGAACCAAGGCCCCGGCCATTCCGGAACCGCCACCAATGATCAGCCCTTTACCATGCGATCCTTTATGTGATGACGGTGCTCTTTTACCCAACAAGTTTTTCAATAATGCTTTATCCAATACCCAGGCGCTAGGGATATGCAGCTCATCAAATGTGTCTTCAACACCTAACCCGGCGAAATGCAGTTGCCCGACATAATCTCTGGCTAATCCGGTCACTAAGCCTTGTTTCGCGCCGATAAAGGTAACGGTATGTTCGGCTTTAACCGTTTTTCCCAGTACAGTTCCGGTATCACTACATAATCCGGAAGGAATATCGATAGCAACGACAGGGATCCTGCTGCTGTTGATTAAATCAATAATGCGGCTGGTTTCATCCCGAACCTCACCTTTTAATCCGGTCCCTAACAGACCATCTATAATGACATTAACATCATCAGGAATAAAATCTCCCGGGGTGTGGATTTGTCCCCCGGCACAAACCCAGTGTTCATAGGCAATGCGAGCATCGCCTTTAATTTTGCTTTCACCACCAACTTGCCACACCGTGACATTGATACCCACAGACTTTGCAAGATTCGCAACAATATAGCCATCACCACCATTATTTCCGCTTCCGCAGCACACCAACCAATGATCCGAACTTGGGTAATGAGCCATACCAATAGCAAATACAGCCTGACCTGCCCGTTCCATTAAATAATACATCCGCAATTCTTTAGCTTTTGCAGCTAATTTCTCTCCGGAGCGAACTTGTTCAGCAGTATACAAACGATTTGGCATTACCATGAATACATCTCGACACTATAAAATTAAGAATATTGAAAATCAGGATTGAAAACTTACACTTATCCGCCTGATTTTTATTTATAAAGTGAAGCTAATGCTTCTGCAGTAGCATCCTGAATCGATAAGAACAAAGAATTAATTTTTCCTGTCGGTGTTCTCATCGGGTTTAACGTGACATTCTGATACATAAAGTTGGCTTGTTGCGTGATAGGTCGAACATTTCGACATTTGAAAAGATATGGTCGTTGCTGCCAGGTAATAAAACTACGGCACCCCAGATCATAAACCGGTTTGGTTTTTAACTTGAACCATTCCACAGGAATTTCCGGGAATATGTCAAAGATCGATTTATCCAGCACGTCATGAGACTGTAGCCCACTATGATGCGTCATAAAACCATTCCATAACTGGATTTTATAGTCCCGATCGAGAACAATCAGCCCTAGCTCGACATTCTGGACCATATCGACCATCCAGTGAAACTGCTCAAATTCAGCCGGAAGATGCATGATTAAAAGTCCTCCATCAGGTACGACAGTTTGTTATCAAGCAAAGGTAATGATTCATCAACAAACATAAATAATAAATCACACCGAATGGATGTACCTTCAATGTTATAACTGACTTCAAATGTCATTGTTTTAGAAAATGACCCCATTGTTGATTCAATAACTGATTCAATAGGAATGTGCTGACCAAGTAACACCGGAGAACTCTGAAAAAAACGAATCTCTGCCTGTTCACCAAGACCATTTAAAAATGAACCAACCAGGATGTTCGACACATCCATCAAAAGCTCCAGCTCTTCAAGATCTTCACTATCGACCGGAACTTTCATCAATTTTTTTAAATCAGCAACACTGGAATCACTTAACAGGACCAATGCCTCCCCGGCAATGCCTTCACCACTAAAACCCTGGCAAACTCCGGAAACTTGAGAGTTTTCGGCCAGATCTTTTAACGCCATATGAAGCTCACTCACTTCAAAAATATTCACATTAGGAAGTGGTAATTCAACGAAAACATCAAAGTGACGAGCCAGTGCATCCGCAGCCCGACCAATGGATACATTAGCTACTTCCATATAAATATCGCGACGTTTGACAGTAGGAAGTTCAATAGAAGCAGGAGGAGTTAAAGTGACTTGTTGTGGCACTTCAACCAGTTCTTTTAAAACTTGCTTGAGCACATCTTTATCCATAGGTTTCTGGATAAAGGCTTTAGCGCCTAACGCCAACACTCTTTCTTTCGCTTTGGGCTGAATATCACCGGATACAACAACAACAGAAATTTCAATGCCTAATCTTTTTATCTCTTCTAATGTTCCAAAACCATCCAGCTCCGGCATGGTCAGATCAAGAAACATGATTTTGAATTCAGTTGATTGCAGCTGATTGATAGCATCTAAACCATGTACAGCAAATGAAATATCAGCATTTAGACTTGCTGGAAGGGATTTTGCCATCTGTTTTCTTGCTAGTGCTGAATCATCACAAATAAGCACGGGAAGAGACATTTCACACCCCTGAAAATACATAACTATTCTAATAGTCACATATTTTACTTTGCATTGATATCACATGAAAAGATTAAGTTAACTAACTCAATATGTTGACTAAGTAGTTAACACGACTGTTTGTCTTAACACTATAGTCTACCCAAATAAAAGCTGCTCATTTCAGAGTAAGTTCCATGATCGAAAAGTGACAGCACTAATAAAAAAGGCGAAAAGCTAACTAAGCAGGGAATAATTAAAAAAGCAATGAGTTATAAATTTAGTTGAATGGTTGTTCAAAAAAGCATGAAGATGCTGAATATAACGATTATTTGGTCATATTTTTCTCAATCAGTTCCAAGTTTAATAAAAGATTCATTGACAAGAAAAAGCAATACACTACTATGAAGTGAGCTAGAAAGAAGTTCTTTGTTTACAAATACGTTTCGTTGGAATACTTGTTACTCCCCCGTCGTGTCCGTACGCAATAGCAATCTACTTTTCCACGCTAGAAGCGCCGTTATCGGCTAACAAATTAATTTGAAAGGATATATACATCATGTCTAACACAGTAACAGGTACTGTAAAATGGTTCAACGAAACTAAAGGTTTTGGCTTCATTCAACAAGAAAACGGTCCTGACGTTTTCGCACACTTCAGCGCAATCCAAGGTGACGGTTTCCGTACTCTTGCTGAAGGTCAAAAAGTTGAATTTGTTATCGCTCAAGGCCAAAAAGGTCCTCAAGCTGAAAACATCAAAGTACTTTAATCTTAAATAAGATAAGTACCAGAATTATAAGAAGCCAGCTCAATAGCTGGCTTTTTTCATACTTATGAACTGGCTCAATTCTCTTTTTGTAACTGCTTTAAATATATTTCAAACAGCACCATAAAATCCTCCCGAATATCCTGCTCCAGATGCGCCGCTTTGTCGGTAGGACAAAATATCCGGATATTGACCATCTGCTCTCCCGTCAGCCCGCTTTGAATAAGGATCTGAGCTTCAGGGCCGGGTAAATCAACACCTACATGCCTTTCAATCATACTGTTATATCGCTGAGCAACGTCTTTAAAATGCGCAAAATGCTCATCAATTTTTAGATGCAAATCCGGTAACAGCGGGTATAAATTCACAAAATCTCTGACCACAATTTCAAAATTATGATAAACGTAGCGCTTCATAAAATTGAGGTTTTTGACCGGAAAAGTAAAAAACATACTATTTGGTAATGTGGCGGTTTTCCCTGTGTAGTCGTACTGCCCACGGGTAAGTTCTATTTCCTGAATAACCGTCGCCATCATATTGTATTCAATGACTTCCCCACAAATCGCTCCGACTTCGATCCAATCACCAATTTTAAAGGAACGAGAACTGGCTCTTTGAATTGATCCGGTAAAACAAAGGATAATTTCTTTTGAAGCAACCACAATCGCTACTGCAATTGCCGTAACAGATAGAGCAAACTCATTGATTTCCGCTTTCCAGACTAAAAACATCAGAATCAACAATATCGTGAAACTGCCGTTTTTGGTTCTGGACATCCATTTGCGTTGATTTTCGGTAATGAACGCTGCTTCACCACGGATTTGGGACAGAATAACTTTCCTGATTAACAAAATCAGGGCTAAAACGATCAGAGTTATTAAGAACTTACTTTCAAAAAGGTAGGACAAAAAGGTTGTCAGTTGGCTCATGGAATCTTATGCCCTTACTGGAATCATATAAAATGGAATCTTTATCTTATTTGATTCTAAAGTAAGTTTTAACAAAAAATGACAACCTTAATAAAAACACGCAACTTTGTGTTCAGTTTATTGCGTTCTATCACGTAATTAACCCGTATTACCTAATTAGTTCCCGTGGTAATTAGTCGCTGTTTTCTCAGCAATTTTTAAAATAACCTTAACCGCTTTTTGCATTGACTCAATAGAGATGAACTCATGAATACCATGGAAGTTATACCCACCAGTGAATAAATTAGGACATGGTAATCCCATAAAAGACAATTTAGCGCCGTCAGTTCCGCCCCGAATCGGACATAACTTAGGTTCTATGTCTAACTCAATCATGGCTGATTTAGCGATATCAACAACTTGAGGGAACGGCTCGATCATTTCTTTCATATTTCTATAGCTGTCTTCTATCTCAATTTCGACCCGGCCATGTTTCAGCTGCTTGTTCATCTCTTCGACTTTTTCAAGCATGAAGTCTTTTTTGAGTTCTAACTTCTGAGCGTCAAAGTCGCGCAAAATATAATGAAGTTCACTGTGGGCAATGTTCATAATTGCAGAAGACAAATGATAAAAACCTTCATACCCTTCCGTATGTTCAGGCGTTTCCTCAACTGGCATCATTACCTGAAACTGAGCAGCAAGATTCATAGAGTTAATCATCTTGCCTTTAGCACTTCCCGGATGCACAGAAACACCATAAAAGGACACTTTTGCACTCGCAGCATTGAAATTTTCACATTCAAGCTCACCTAACGCGCCACCATCAACGGTATATGCCCACTGAGCACCGAATTTTTCAACATCAAAAAGATCAGCCCCTCTACCAATCTCTTCGTCAGGAGTAAATGCGATACAGATGTCTCCATGAGGCAGTTCAGGATGAGCCAACATGTATTCGACTGCGGTGATAATTTCTGCGATCCCGGCTTTATCATCAGCGCCTAACAGTGTATTACCACTTGCGGTTATCAGGTTTTGTCCATGCATATCATGGAGTTCCGGATATTGAATCGGAGAAAGCACTACATCACCATTTCCGAGAGCGATATCTCCACCCTGATAGTTTTCAACAATCTGCGGAACAACATGACGACCACAGGCATCCGGTGCTGTATCCATATGAGCGATAAAACCGATCGCAGGAACCGGATAATCAACATTACTTGCCAGTTTCGCCATGACATATCCATGCTCATCCACTGACACATCAGAAAGGCCAAGTGATTGCAGTTCTTCTACCAGATAATGGGCAAACTTTTTTTGCCCGGAGCTGCTTGGACAAGTTGATTTATACGGATTGGATTGAGTCCCATACTGAACATAGATTAAAAATCGGTCCACAAGTGTTTTCATTGTTTTATTCTTCTCTTTTTTCTCTCAAACACGAACAGATATATTCGTTTATACACTGCATACTACGCCGGATATGAGATGATGATTTGTTTCAAATCAGCTTTTACTAATTATCCCCATAAGACAGGGATATAACCCTTTGTTACACAAGATAAATAGCAATTTAAACTATGATCATCCTTTCCTGACCAATCAATTTCACTGTCCGGACTTTGCAAAAGAGTTAATACTCAACTACCTTTAAAGAGTCTCAAAGTTCCCTTCGAGTACAACATAAACGCGCCATTAAGCCTCTCGGAATTAACCTCTGTCGAGAGGCTTTTTTTGTCCTGCGGGTTTTTTTGCTTTCATGTCGTGGGGAATCAGGAAGCCAAAAAACAGTTGTAGAGGATCAGAATGAAAACGCTCAGAATAGATATTATTGCTGATATTGTGTGTCCCTGGAGTGAAATAGGATACCGTCGTCTCAAATCAGCTATTATGTCTGTTAACCAGCAACTGCATTCTGACATTCACTGGCACCCTTATGAATTAAATCCGGTCCTCTCTCCTGATGGCACGAACCTCTACCAATACATCAAGAAACAACAACACTTATCCGACAAAGAATTAGCTAAGCGAATGGCAAAAGTCAGGTCATGGGCTGACGAAGTGAATTTTGAAATACAGCAAGATTCTTCTTCTGATATTTTTAATACCCGCAAAGCGCATCAATTATTACTTTGGTCTACAGCAGGAGGCAATACAGAGCGACTGCGTCAGGAAATGTGTCATGCTTATTTTAAGCACAATTTAAATATCAGTAATGATCAGGTGTTAGAAAGAATAGGTACAGAGGTTGGAATAGACAATAAAACCACGCGGGAAGTTATTCATGATAAAACCTGGGAACAGACGGTAATTAGCACTGAAAAACAATGGTTAGATGCAGGTATCAACAAAACCCCAACGATTATATTCGAACAAAAAATTGTTCTTTCTGGCGTTAAATCTCAACAGGAATACGCAGACTGTATCCAGCAGTTGCTTCCGACACTACAACACATTCATTAAATGGCTGTTTATCCTATTTAAGACAAAATTTAAGGAAAACAGCCATAAATTACAATTAATGAACAGGGGCATCCTTTTCATTAAAGAACTTACTAAAGTGCTCTTCAAGAACTTCCTGAGTTAACTTGCCTTCTGCTTCTAACTGTTTTAGTTTTGCAACTACAGCGCGCTGTTCTTCAAGTGAAGGAAGTTTTTCTTCTTCAACACCTTGTTCATCTTCTACAATCTGTTCTAATTCTTTTTCAAAATCGCTCATGGGATTACTCACAATACGTTACATTACCGCGAAGTTTACCCAACTCAACCGCCATATGCCAGTGCTATACCCAAGTGACTCTTAATTGCATATTTATATATTATGAGTTCAATTGTTGATATTGACGAAATAAAACAAACAAATCGACACGCTAATTTTATGAAAAAAAAGGGGAACTTTTCCCAAAGTACACCGACTAAAATGGTGAATTATCCAGGAGAAAGTGGTTCATGCCAGTACAAGCATTTACACAATTACAAAACTATTTGAACAGTCAGGTCATTGGGCAAGAAGCATTAATCAAGCAGGTTTTGGTTGCCCTGCTGGCAGACGGACATATTCTTGTTGAAGGACCTCCGGGACTAGCGAAAACACGAGTAATCAAAACGCTTACCGATTGTATAGAAGGGACCTTCCACCGAATTCAGTTTACACCAGATTTATTACCTGCAGATTTGACAGGTACGGATATTTATCGACCAGAAACCGGTGAATTCAAATTTCAGCCAGGGCCAATTTTCCATTCACTGATCCTCGCAGATGAAATCAACCGGGCACCGGCAAAAGTTCAGGCCGCCATGTTAGAAGCGATGGCCGAAAAACAAATTACCGCAGGAAGGAAAACGTACACCTTGCCAAAACTGTTTCTTGTGATGGCAACTCAGAACCCAATTGAGCAGGAAGGTACTTATCCATTACCAGAGGCACAACTGGACCGATTTTTACTGCATTTAAATGTTGATTATCCAGATGAACAGAGTGAATTAGACATACTACGGTTAAACCGGGGAGAAGCTTCCGGTGTAACAGCAGTTAAGCCGGAAAAAGTCGCTCAGGAAATTATTTTTAATGCTCGCCAGCAAGTGTTGAATATTCATATGGCCGAGTCGATTGAAAAATACATTGTGCGGCTGATTATGGCGACCAGAAAACCCAAAGACTACGACCATCAGTTAGCTCAATGGCTGGAAATGGGAGTAAGTCCCCGGGCAACCATTGCATTAGACCGCTGTGCAAGAGCTCATGCCTGGTTGGAGGGAAGGGATTTTGTTTCACCGGAAGATGTACAAGCCATGATTTTTCCGGTACTGAGACACCGTCTGCTGATGAGCTATCAGGCTCAGGCAGAAGGTATCCATCCGAACCAGATTATTTCTCATTTACTCTCTCTGGTCGGGAGCGCTTAAATCATGTCTCAACTGGATTTGCCGGCATACAGTAATGGTGTGGAGTTATCGTTAAACGAGCTCCTCGTCTATAAGCAGCAATGTGTTGCCTGGCTTCCTCCGGCTAAAAGTCTATGGTCAGTAATGGCAGGTCAGCACCAAAGCCGCCGGCTCGGAAGAGGTATGGATTTTTCTGAAGTCCGGCAATATCAGAATGGTGATGATATCCGGGCCATTGACTGGCGTGTTACCGCCAGAACAGGAAAGCCCCATACCAAACTGTTTACCGAAGAACAGCAAAAGCCTGTGGTTCTCTATGTGGATTTCTGCGACAGCATGCACTTTGGTTCAACATTGATGCTCAAATCGATTCAGGCTGCACATATAGCCAGCTTAATTACCTGGCTTGCGTTTTCAAATAAAGACCGCGTTGGTGCGATCATCAATCTTGGACAGGAACAAATACAGTTAAAGCCGAAAGGTAACTTAAAAAGTATTTTAACCCTGTTACAGGGCATGGTCGATCAACAGTTAATGTCGTTTCATTCAGCCAATACACGGCATACCTCAGAGACAGACTGGGCCAAGAGTCTTTCAACGTTAAATCAATTGGTTCAGAAAGGAAGTGAAGTGGTCATTATTAGTGATTTCACAAAATTCCGCCCAGAATTTGAACGTCATTTTACTCGTTTAAAACAGCATAATACGGTTCGGATTGTGCATATTTCTGACCCGCTTGAAGAAGGAAAGACATCATTTAGAGGAATAGAAAACGTCACTGACTATATTCAAACCCGATGGTTAAATTTTTCAGCCGACTCCACTCGTAATGGAATAAAAAAATCCTTTGATTCTCATAAGGATAGGCTATTATTATTGTGTAGAAAATTGGGTATTCCTTACACCAGTCTGACAACTAATACTAGCTTGCTGAAACAACTGATCGGAAATTTGTAAATGTCGCAATCTTTTTCAAAATTACTAGAACTGAATCCTATCCATCTACCGGAAGCGCCTTCTTGGTGGCCTCTGGCATGGGGTTGGTCCGGTTTAATTGGTATTACTTTTGTAGTAATCGTGATTGTGGCTCTCTTTATCCGTTGGCGAATTAAAAGGCTCATACCAAAGAAAACCGCACTGCGATTATTTCAACTTGGTAAGATTACGCCTTCAGATGCAATTGAACTCGTTCGGCAAGCGGCCTTTTGCTATTACCCAAGAAAAGAAATCGCTCATTTAACAGGTAATGACTGGTATTCATTTCTGGATACGCAATATGGAAAACCGCTTTTCATGCCAAACGCCTCATTATGGCAGGCCGTGCTTTATAAGCATGAAAAAATGAACAGTGAACATCAAGAGCAACTTATTCAAAGTTGTATTGACTGGGTTCAAGTGTCTCTGCCGCCGAAGAAAAACAGGAGATAACGGCGTTTTGACAAACATCGAATTTGTGTGGTGGTGGATGTTATTTTGTTTACCACTGCCAATGGTTGTTCGCTGGCTTGCAAGACCAATCCAACCACGAGCTACCATCAAGCTAAATTATTTACCACCAGCAGAAAAGTTAACCCACTCAAATCAGTGGCCAGTAAAAATCATTAGCTCCTTGTTATGGGGTTGTCTGATTATTGCTGCAGCCAGACCCGTTTGGTATGGCGATCCGGTCACAACACAACCAAAACACCGGGATATGATGCTGGTTGTTGACTTGTCTTATTCCATGAGTCAAAAAGACATGAAAGATGGTAATGACTATGTAGACAGGCTGACGACAGTCAAACATGTGCTGAATGACTTTATTGATAAGCGACAAGGCGATCGACTGGGATTGGTTCTTTTTGCAGATCATGCCTATTTACAAACCCCGCTGACTTTTGACCGCACTACCGTAAAACAGCAATTAGACCAGACTGTACTCAAACTCATTGGAACCAATACAGCAATCGGTGAAGGTATTGGTCTGGCAACAAAAACCTTTATTGATGGCGATGCACCTCAACGTGTAATGATACTGCTTAGTGACGGCAGTAATACAGCAGGTGTATTAGACCCGATTAAAGCTGCTGAAATAGCCAAAAAATACCACACCACAATTTATACCGTAGGTATTGGTGCTGGTGAGATGATGGTCCGGGACTTTTTTATGACCAGAAAAGTCAATACTGCGGCAGACTTAGATGAAAAATCTCTGATGAAAATAGCTAAGATCACCGGAGGGCAGTATTTCCGGGCTCGGGATACAAAAGAACTACAGACCATTTACGATACCATTAACCATTTACAGCCAGTCCAAAAAGCCCAGCAAATATGGCGACCTCAGGATGAATGGTTCCCTTATCCTTTGGCTGTAGCACTGTTTCTGTCTTGTATTTTATTGGTATTAAGGAGAAATCATGTCTGATTTTATATTCTTATACCCGCACTGGTTGCTGGCATTACTTCCACTGGCATTGTTTATGGCCTGGGGCGTTTACAGACCCACCCGACATAATTTGATCGCCCCGCATCTTGCTAAAGCGTTAGGAGTGGAAAGAGCCGATCATTCTCCACATAAATTCCTGTTCATTGGGCTGAGTCTGGCTATTGCCATAATTGCACTGGCAGGACCAAGCTTTGAGAAACAATCCATGCCGACATTTTCCAATACATCAGCGCGAGTTCTGATCATGGATATGTCCCGCTCAATGTATGCGACAGACAATAAACCAGACCGATTAACCCAGGCTAAGTACAAGGCAAAAGATATTTTGTCGCGCTGGAAAGATGGCTATACCGGCTTAGTGGCTTATGCTGGTAATGCTTATACCGTTTCGCCGTTAACGACCGATACAACCACGATTGAGAACCTGCTGCCCAACCTTTCACCGGATATCATGCCATACCCGGGAGCTAATGCAGCTAAAGGGGTTGAACAGGCCATGAAACTAATGAAGGACAGTCAGGAAAGTAGCGGAACATTGGTATTACTTACCGATGATATCGATAATCAGGAAAAGTCTGATATTGAATCAACGCTAAATGGTACCCGCTGGAATTTAGTAATTCTTGGACTCGGAAGCAGTTCAGGAGCCCCGATACCACTATCAGACGGATCTTTATTGAAAGCAAAAGATGGCTCGACCGCTATTGCCAAATCCAATTTTAAAAATATGGAATCCCTGGCCAAGTCAGTTAATGGTACTTTTGTCGCCATCACAGTAAATAATCAGGATGTACAAACCGTTGTAAAACAAAGCGCAGCTCTGATGTCATCAGGGAAAAAACAGCACCAGATGATTAATAACCGCACCAACAACGGCTACTGGTTACTACCACTACTACTGATCCCGGGAATGCTCCTGTTTCGTAAGGGAGTTCTGTTTGGCTTAGTTGCTTTGTGCCTGTTTAATGCCCCAGCCGAAAAAGCCGTCGCTTCGCCGTGGCTGAATAACAATCAAGAAGCCAAGCAGGCATTTGATGCGAGGCAATTTGAAAAAGCTGCAACGTTATTCAACGATCCAGCCTGGAAGGGTGCTGCTTACTATCGTGCAGGAAAATATAAACAAGCCATTGATAGCCTTTCTTCTGTCAATCAACCAACAGTCGATGATAAGTACAATCTGGCTAACGCATTAGCTAAAAACGGCGAGCTGCAAAAAGCCGTCAAAGAATATGAACAGGTGCTTTCTGAAAACCCAAATCATCAGGATGCAAAACACAATCTGGATGTTGTCAAAAAAGCTCTGGAACAACAGCAACAGCAACAGCAACAGCAACAGCAACAGCAACAGCAACAGCAACAGCAACAGCAACAGCAACAGCAACAGCAGAATCCTAAAGACTCAAAACCAAATAACAAGTCTTCAGATCAGCAACCTGCAAATAAAAATCAATCTGATGACAAGAAAAACCAGACTCAACCGTCAGACTCAAACAAAGATAAGTCTGCCGAACAGAAGCAATCGTCTTCTCAACAAAAACCGGGGTCTCAGCAACAGACAGCTTCTCAAAAAAATGAAACCAAATCAGAGTCTAAAGACAAGGCACAAGGTGAGCAGCAAAAGCAACCGATGACAAAACCTGATTTAGATAATAAAAAACAACCGCAAGTAACAGCGAAAGAAGACAAAAATAAAGCTGCAGATCCTGAACTTCGTAAACTGGAACAGGTTGAAAGTGCACGCGATCCAAGCCGACTTCTGAGAGCTCAGTTACTGTTACAGTCTCAACAAAAATCACCACCAAAAAATGAAGGAAAAGAGTGGTAATAACAATGAAAAAATTAATATCAGCATTCTTAATTTCATGTTTTATGTTACTGATATCCGGCACTACGCTGGCACAAACAACAGCAACAGTAAGTAAGAATCAAATTACCCAGAATGAACTTTTTCAACTGACAATTTCAACTGATCAGGATGCAGACAGAGACTCGGTAAACTTCGATATACTGAACAACAATTTTATTGTTGGTCAGCCCAGTTTTGGCCATTCCATTAATATTATTAACGGCCACAGAAGCAATAAATCTGAATGGACTGTCACATTAGCGACTAACAAACTTGGTGTTGTAACCATCCCGAGTTTTGAAGTGAACGGGGAAAAAACACAGCCTATCGCTTTACAGGTCGTCCGGGATGTCACGTCACCACACACCAATAATCTGGTAGAAATTCAGACACAGATTGCGAAACAAACACTCTATCCGAATGAAAGTACTTTGATGCACGTAAAACTGCTCATCAAAGCAGATACCCGCCGAATGCAAAATCCACAAATTACGCCGCCAAGTGCCAATGGTGTCAATCTGGAATCCGCAAGTGAACCCAACCAGACACAACAGGTTATCAATGGCATTAACACAACGGTTCTGACCCAAGACTTTCGGATCACCGCAACTAATGCGGGAAGCTTTACCGTAACGGAACCCAAATTCCAGAGTTCCATGTATTACCGTGATTACAGTGGCAGCACTAAAATCATACCGCTGGTCACGACCCCTAAAGTCTTCAATATTCAGGTATTAGCCAAACCAAAAGATTTTCAGGGTACCTGGCTACCAACAGCCTCGCTGACATTAAGCGAAGACTGGTTAAATAGCCAAAATGCAGCTGTATCAGGAGATCCAATAACTCTGAATGTCGGTGATTCACTGACTCGAATTATTCATCTTACCGTTCGGGGAGTAGCACAGGAACGGGTGCCTGATATCGCACTGAACTACCCGCAGAATTTACGTGTTTACCCGGAAAAACCGAGCTATAAGAACTTAGCTAACGGTGATTTAGAAATGACTTTAAAACAAGTCATTATTGCCAGTGAACCAGGTAAATATGAACTGCCAGGTGTAACAATAAACTGGTGGGATACAACGACTCAAAAACAACGCAAATCCTTACTGGCTGCTAAAAATTTAACAGTTAAAGGAAACAAAGCCAGTGCCCCGCTTGCCCAGTCTGTTGTACCAACACCACAAAAACAAAATACAACAGAACCCGTTGCACCAGCGACACAAATCAAAGTCGTTTCTGATGCCGGATTCTGGCCTTATTTGACTGCCCTATTTGCTTTCTTATGGCTGGCTACATTAATCACATTCTTTTTCAAACGGAAAAATCTCGCACCACTCGAAAGCAAAAGCAGTGAACAAACTAAAGACATTTCTCCTATTGATGCACTGAAGTCAGCAATAAAAGAAAAAGATGGGATCAATATCCAGCGTCACTACGCGTTATGGAAAGCCCAGCAACACTATGTGGGGAATGACGTAATAGAATTAGATCAGGCAATATCGACATTATTATCTCAGTTATATGCAAAAGATCCGGATGACTATCATCCGAAAACCGTCCTTGCACTACTCAAAAAATGGAATAAAAACAGCTCAAAATCAGCAAAGAAACAGAAATTTAATTTACCGAAAATGTAACTGTTAATAAGGGTTAAAGTTGATGAGTTTACGTACTTTCAAACCAGTCAGATTGATTTTACTGGCAACACTGACAGCTTTAGCCCTTACCCCTTTGTCTGCCGTTGCCAAAGTTGACTTAGTTAAAGTCGATAAATCCAAACGCAGAATGTATCTGCTCGAAAACCAAACCATCATCCGTGAATATCGCATTGCATTAGGAAAAAATCCGCAAGGACACAAACAGCAGGAAGGTGACAAGAAAACACCGGAAGGACATTATATTCTCGATTATATTGTCCGGAATTCCCAGTTTTATAAAGCCATGCATATCAGTTATCCCAATAAACAAGATATTTCACGGGCAAAAACACAGGGAGTACATCCCGGTGGTGGGATCAGTATTCACGGTTTAATGAATGGGGATCAGAGAGATCCAAGATTTATACAAAGTTTTGACTGGACTAACGGTTGTATAGCCATTTCGAATAAAAATATGGACGAGTTTCTTTCTCTGGTTCAGATCGGAACCCCAATACTGATTGAATGGTAGTTCTAACGATTTGCAGATCCTTTTTCGCGATACATATTTTGATCCGCTATAGCAAGGAGCTCATCAATATCAAAATTCTGTTCCTTACTGTATAACGCATAACCGATACTGACGGCCGGATAGATCTCATGCCCATCCCATATCAACACTGTTTCGTCGATAGCTTTATGTATCTGCCTGATAACGTTTTCTACTTCTTCAGTTGTTGATATTCGATACAACAAAATCACAAATTCATCACCACCAAAACGGGAAACCACATCTGATGCCCGGAGATTTTTAACAAAAATATGTGCTACATGCTTAAGCAAATCGTCACCCGCCAAATGCCCATAGGTATCATTAACATCTTTAAATTTATTTAAATCAATACTTAATAAGGCAAAACAAGGAGGGTGCTCTGAATTAACCGCCTGTACCATTAGTTTATCTAAAAGGTCTAACATGTAACGACGATTGGGTAATGCCGTCAATTCATCCTGAAAAGAAAGATCCCGGACATTCTGATAATTGCGATGCAGAAGATATATCAGCACATAAATTGCCAGTAACATTAAGTAACCCGACAAACGCAAAATAATCGGTAACCGATAATCAATACTATACATATCAGTATAACGAGCATAAATTTTCCACGATCCACTGGGTAAATGAATAGGAAATGAAATGTCACTATTGTCGAAAGTCTTAGCATCTCCCATAATCAGTGTATGTTCTTTTTTTCCATATTCACTTGAGCCAATGGCCAAATCAGCCCCCTGAACAGAAAATGCCCCTGACTGCTGCAACATTTTTTCATAGTCCAGTACAACACTAACACCGCCCCAGTATTGTTGCTTGTAGGGGAAATCAGAAAAAATAGGATATCTGGCTATTATCCCCTTCCCTCCCTGAACTAAATCAGTAGGCTCAGATAAAAAAACATTCTGGTAACGACGGGCTTTAAGGATTGTATGGTATTGATCTGGAAGTGTTCTTAGGTCTAATCCGATGGCTTGTTCATTTCCTTTTAAAGGATAAACCTGAGTAATAATATCATTAGGAGATAAGGCTACATTTCGAACATAATAGGCTCTGGCAAATAATCGCTCTGCTATCTCAGCCCAGTTTTTAACTGCAAAATCAGGTGCCATGGTAACCAGCGTCGAAATACTCTCAGCCAGATAAGCATCCCGATAGATATTAGCTTCAATTCTCGAACGAATCAAAGCAATCTGATAGCGGATTTCCTCCTTCTCTGATTCAACCTGATTCTGAATAAAAAGATTCGTCACGAATTCCACCAAAATTATCGATATCCCTATATAAATAAATGTGGAAAGTAAGTATGGCCACCGCCTGTTGTTTCGAAATATATTATGCATACCGTACGGGCTATATATAATTGTATAAAAGTCATCCTTTGATACTTTCATCATCCGTTAATGACAGAAACAAAGGCGTAAAATTAAACAATTTTAATATTAGACGATAAAAACAAATAGAGAAAATTTAAATAAATCAAAGAAAAAATAATATGTTTGTTCTTATGCAATAGACAGCCAGTTACCTGATTGATTTCAGCACTTCATCAGAACCGTCAATTTTCAGTAGCAAACAAAGCTGCATTAATTCGCCCAATTCCCCTGGTGGAAAGCTTCCTTTACGCTCAAACCACAGCAGATATTCCTCCGGAAGATCAATTAGAACTCTGCCGGCATACTTTCCAAAGGGCATTTTTATTTGCGTTAATTTAATAATATTTTCTTGGTTTAACATCTAAAAAGACACATAAGGTGATAGTTAACAGTCCCTTTTGTATATCACACAATGGCTATTCAACCTAACTCTGTACTCTATTGTTCTTTGTAAGGTTCAATTTTTATCCCCTCAATCAAATAGGCTGTTTCACCTAAATCATGGTTAATGGTTTCGGTCTTTAATATTCCCACAACATTAACCGTTTGCCACAATTCTGTTATCGGTGCTCCGTGTTTGAATTTTACATCCACAATCTGATTTGGTGGCGGAGGCGGTACATGAATACAAGCGCCAAAATACGGAACCAAAAGAAATTCGGTAACAACTTCACTATCGCCTTCAAGCGGGATTACAAACCCTGGCATTCTGACTTTCTTACCATTTAAATCTTCCCGCACACCACCAAGCTTTTGTTGTGGTGGCGTATCATCTTCATGATTAATCGCTACCGGTCTTGGTTCAGGGACCGAATTGCGTTCTTGTTCAGGAATTAAATCAACCCAGTCGAGCTGTATTATCCCATTCTTATCCATTGATTCAGCTTGAGTCAGTACCGGGAAAAAGAAAAAAAGAAGAGCAATCAGGATTATATTGTTATGGCCAACTTTCATATAAACGAAACCTAATTATTTATTAATAATTGGCTAGCCTTACTTATAAAAGTGACAACAGCATGACAATTGTTGGAAAATTATAATATTTATCATTATCAATAAAAGCTTCATTCTCCTGTCATTTATTTGTCATGAAAATAATAGGAAATATTGACTGACCAAAAATCTCGCAGCAGTGGACTAATAACAATAAGCGGAAGGTCGCATATTAAAATCTATAAAATGGAGAAAGAAATTTGAAAAGTCATCAACTACTGCTGGCAAGCAGCGTCATGTTAGCTCTTGCCGGCTGTTCAGCTAACGCCGAAAACTCATCAGTCAATGTTCCTCAACAAAATGACACCTGGTACACCGATGCTCAGCAGCAAATTGCTAAAGCCAGAATGAACAAACCTATCGATAAACGAGCTAAGAACGTTATTCTTTTTGTTGGTGATGGTATGAGTGTCGGGACCATTACCGCTTCACGGATATTCGAAGGTCAACGTCAAGGCATGACCGGCGAAGAATACAAGCTCAATATGGAAACCCTTCCCTACGTTGCATTATCTAAGACGTATAATACCAATGCTCAAACCCCGGATTCGGCAGGTACAGCATCTGCAATGGTTTCCGGAGTTAAAACCAAACAGGGTGTTATCAGTATCGATGATAATGTTCAGCGTGGTTTCTGCTCAACGACCAAAGGTCATGAAACCAAAACTGCCTGGGAAATGGCGGCCGAAAAAGGAATGTCTGTCGGCGTCGTTTCTACCGCTCGCATTACACACGCAACACCAGCGACAACGTATGCGCACAGTGCGGATCGTAACTGGGAAAACGATGCGACAATGCCAAACATTGCCAAGAATCAAGGCTGTATCGATATCGCTCAGCAGTTAGTCGAATTTGATAAAGGTGATGGTCTGCAGGTTGTGTTCGGAGGTGGGCGTCGGGAATTCCTACCCAATACCGTCACAGATCCTGAAGGCAAACAAGGCAAACGTAAAGATGGCCGTAACCTTATCACGGAATGGGAACAACGTTATCCCGAAGGCCAGTATGTTTATGATAAGTCAGGCTTCGATAAGCTAGACAGTAATACCTCTCGTGCTTTTGGTCTGTTTGAAAGCAGCCACATGAAATACGAAGCAGACCGTAAAAACAACGAGCCATCTATTGCTGAAATGACATCAAAAGCCATCGATATACTAAGCAAAAATAAAGACGGCTATATCTTAATGGTTGAAGCAGGACGCATTGACCACGCCCACCACGATACTAATGCTTACAGAGCCCTTACAGAAACAGTTGCATTTGATAACGCAATTAAGGCCGCTTTGAATAAAACCAATCCGGAAGAAACTCTAATCATCGTTACCGCAGACCACGCTCACACCATGATCATGAACGGTTATTCGGATCGTGGTAACCCTATTCTGGGATTATCTAAGACAAATGGTCAGTACAACAAAGATGAATTCGGTAAGCGTTATACGACAATCAGTTACGGAAATGGTGTTGCCGCCGTCAATGGACCGCGCAGCAATCCGACCCAGGAAGAAGTTTTAGATCCAGAATATCGTCAACAAGCACTGGTTAAATTTACCTCTGAAACTCACTCAGGGGAAGACGTTGCCATCTTCGCTCGTGGTCCGGAAGCGTTTCTATTCCAGGGAGCTGTAGAACAAAACTATATTTTCCACGTTATAAATGAAGCATTACATCTGACAAAATAAATGCATTAATACCGGTTGGCTAATTTAAAAGCTCAGAATTTTTTCTGAGCTTTTTCATTATTAATATTATAATTTTTCAGCAGTATTTCAAAATTATCATTTTCAAAACTCTACATTATTCAATAAGAAGCGTATCTTAGTCCTGAGTTATTAACTATACCCAATGAAAATAGTAAGGATACCACATGTCTGAAGTTTACCTACTTGCTGAAATTGAAGCTAAACCAAATCACGCAGATTCACTTTTATCATTACTTGAAAACCTGGTACGAGAATCTCGAAAAGAAGAAGGTTGCGTAACATATGAATTACTACAGGACAAAGAAAAACCTGAACTTTTTGTGATGAGAGAACAATGGAAAAGTCAGGCGATTCTTGAAGAACATCAACAAACATCTCATTTTCAGAACTTTGTAGCAAAAGCACAAGAATTGAATCTACTCAACAGACTGGATGCAAAATCATTTGTGATTAAAGCATAAAGTACTGTGTGTCCCGTACTCCTGATGAACAAGGAGTACGGCGATCTCAGGCGATTGATGACGCTTCTTCGATCACAGGCTTATGCCTGCGTCGACTCAGGAAGCTAACCACCTGAATTCCAATCGCAGCAACAATAACAACCGCCATACCGAGAAGACTCAGAGTATCTGCATGAGAAGGAGTAATAATATCACTCCACCATCCGAGAAAAACACACAACTCAGTTAATAGAAAAGCCGCAACCGGAGTCAGTGTTATCACTGCGCTTACCTGAACCGTTTCCCAGTAACATAAAGCCTGAGCAAAAGAGCCATAGGCAATAACAGTATTCAAACAGCAAAATATTGCAATCCAGACATCAGTAGATGACATGGTCATTAACTGTGAAGGATGTGTTGCAGGGAACATAGCAACTAAAGCAAATAAATAGATTCCCAGAAGAATATTGGATGAATTCAGCTTTGTATAGAGTGATTTCTGGGCCAATGCATAGGCGCTCCAGGTAATGGCCGCCACCAGAATAATAGTAAAACCAGTGATCAGAACCGATATATCACCATGATAATCACCAGTAAAAACCGGATGGAAAAATATCCCCAACCCCAAAAGCAACACAACAAAACATACCCACTGCATTGGTGCTATTTTTTCTTTCAACAAGAACATGCCACCCAAAGCTAAAAATAAAGGCGCTATCTGCATGCCCAGTTGAGCAGCTTCCGGCCTTAAATAATTCAGTCCCCAGGCAAAACAGGTATAGTTAATAATCAGGAATACACCGGCAAACAGTAACTTCAGCCAATCCTTCAGGTTCAGATGTAAAAATTCATGAAGGCGACCATGGGCCCACTGCCAGGTAAGAACAATAAGGCCGGAAACACTAAAACGTAGCCAGGTTAGTGTAATGGGATCAGCGAATCCACCAGATACTTTTAATGCGATAGGTATCAATCCCCAAAACAACACCGTAGTAAAACTAAACAAAAGACCATACATAAAATATCGCATTGAATCTGACACAAAAATTTCCTACTGAGATATAAATAAAGATGAATGCGACGATGATCGCATTCTATAAAGTTTGTATCCAATGCATAATGATTCTAAGTGTTAGAAGAAAAAAGAATATGGTTAAGTTACACAGCATTATCAAAAAGATATGGAATACTTGCTCGATAATTAAAACTTACGGAAACATTCCGATACAAGAGTAAACACGAATTAGGGAACAAAACAACGAATATCATTGTCTATTTTTTACACATCCATTAATGCGTAAGGACAAAAATATGGGATTCTGGAATACAACAGATAATCGATTTCGTCGTTACACTAGCTTTCAGCGTAGACAATATGATCAACAATTGCGAGATGTTGAACTCAGAAAATGGCATAACAGCTGGATAACAAAAAAAATGCTGAAAACATATTGGAACTGGACTGATGGCGCGATTATCAAATTTCTGGGTAAACCTGAAATTGCAGGCCGTGACGTAACGGGCCCTATTTATGCCTATAAAATTAATGATGTTAAAACCATTGAGAAAAGCAATCGGTTCAGGTCATGGATGAATATCCGAATATATAAACAGGCCCGGCGAAGCAACTATGAAAATACATTATCAGGCTTAAATGAAGACTCTTATGCCAGTTCATTAGCCTTGCGTTATTTATAGATAACAACAAAAGCAGAATGACTCAGCCCCGCAGGCAAGTCTGAAAATATGAAACATCACTGCTGGCTAGTTGGTAAACTGTCGCGGGTTTGCCCCCTTTTCCTTTGTTGGATGAAGCAATTTTATTGGCGCTGACGATAACACCAGAGTTAATCAACCGGCGCTTAATTGTCATACGGTTAACTTCGACACCAAATTTTTCATAAGCATCGATGATATCGGATACCAAAAATTCTTTATCCAGAAAGAATAACACGACGGATGTATATTCAACGGCAGCTCTGAGTTTTTTCCATGCGTGCTGAATCTGAGCAACGTGGTCAAATGCCAGTTCCATCTCTTCATTCAGGATGTTATCAAGCGGTACCCACTGTAGTCGGTCAGTATCCATACCGGAATTTTCAATCTGTTCGACATTTTCAGGGTTAAGCAGAGAATAATGGGAAATACTGACACTCCAACCATCCGGATCTCGCTTTGGGTTACCATCAACCAGAGGATCACTGATAAAGTGTGGAAATGTATGAATTTTTTGTCGGCATATTCTGCGACGAGCAGATTCAAAATCAATATCAGCAGGCTCACCCCCTGATGCTGTCTGGTCTTCATCAAAGACAATACCTCCTGGTATGGCCCATTTACCACAGTCAGGTCTTTGAGGATTCCGCCGTTTGATCAACAAGGTTTCAACTCCAGTCTTTACCAAACGCAAACAGATAAGATCGATAGTAACAATCATGCCTAATTATCATCCTTATTAGAGATAGAGTATTCTAATTACACCATTATCAATCCGTCAAGGTTTAGTAACAATCTGTTATTAACTATTTTTTTGTTCTCCATATAATTTTTGTGAACACAAAAGCTTATATACAGCTTTTGTTGCATGAAATAGTGGTTTAAGCTTCATTTTTATAAACATTAATTTGACAAAATTCGACCACTCCTTTATGTTTCAGTTTTAGTTAGGAACATATTGTTATTAATTGGTCATAAGCCAAAAGGTACACGCTATGACATTGCCCTTGTTTTCAGACGTGGTCGTAAAAAGCATGCTTGATCTTGATGCCTATAAAATCAACATGATGCAGGCGATACACAGTCTTTATCCGGATACTCTTGTCAGATATGAGCTAATCGTCCGCTCAGACGAAGACATCAGTGATTTGCTACCCCATATTCAGCATGAAGTTAATCGTTTGGAAGCGTTGCGTTTCACTGAAGATGATATTCAATATTTACGCTCAAGCTCACCACATTTGACCAATGCATTTCTGCATTCGCTGCGCTATTTCAGATTCTTACCACAACAGCAGGTAGAAATTGGTATTGTCGAACAAAACCATAAACGTCAATTACGTATTGGTATTGAAGGTGCGTGGAAAGATACGATCCTGTATGAAACTATCATTATGTCCATCGTTTCAGAAGTGCGTAATCGCCATCGCTGGTCAGATGTCTCTCTGGATGATGTATTGCACGTTCTGGATGAAAAAGTCAGCAAACTCAAAACAACTCTGAAAGAGCGCGGAATCACTAATTTCCGTCTTACTGAAATGGGAACCCGCAGACGTTTTTCAACATCGGCACAAGAAACGATTATTGACCACCTTAATACCAACATCCCAGAGCTGATGGTCGGTACAAGTAATATGCATTTTGCCCGTCAGTTTAATATGACACCAATTGGTACCATCGCTCATGAATGGTTTATGGGTCATCAGGCATTAGTCAATCCGGGTGATTCTCAGCGGGTTGCCCTTGAACAATGGCTAAAAGCATTTGATGGCCAACTATCTATCGCTCCGACCGACACTCTGACAATTGATGCCTTCTTACAGGATTTCAATAAGCATTTAGCAAAAGCGTATGATGGCGTCAGACATGATTCTGGTTGTCCTTTTACTTGGGGAGATAAATTAATCAACCATTACAAACAATTAGGCATTAACCCTATGACTAAAGTGTTTGTTTTCTCTAATGGTTTAAATTTCGACGAATCCTTAGAAATTTGTGAATATTTTAAAGGCCGGGTAAATATTTCATTTGGTATTGGTACGTTTTTAACTAACGATCTCGGTGACTGGACTAACAGTGAAGGTAAGCAATATGCTCCTCTGTCCATGGTGATTAAATTAACCGAATGTAATGGCAGACCCGTTGCTAAAATCAGTGATGAACCTGAAAAAGCAATGTGTGAAGATGCTATTTATCTGGCCAATTTAAAACGCCAGTTTGGTATCGAACTTAACGTTGATGACTTAATTGAACAACTTAGTCAGTTACAGAGAACCAAACGTGTCTACATAGCTGCGGCATAATATTTTAGCAAGTGACCATTAGAGATATACCCCATATATTGATATGATGGTCACTTGTTTATAACTTATCCATTTCAAAAATCATCTTCATTTTTCTTCCAATTTTTTCAACACATTTAATATGAAAATATACGTTTATATTCAAATTCTCTTCCTACTCTTAAAAAGTAATATTTTTTTATTCATTCCTCCTTTATTCATCGATGATTAACTGATTTCAAGTTATAATTTAACCTGCAAATCATAGGAGATATATTGTGAATAAAGTATGGTTAACCGGGGATGCAGTTGTCGATCTTATACCGGATAGTGAAAATAGTTATTTAAAATGTCCGGGAGGCGCACCAGCCAATGTTGCAGTTGCCATTTCCAGACTGGGTGGTCATGCCGAATTTATGGGAAAAGCCGGAAATGACCCATTCGGAAAATTCCTGAAACAAACATTATCTGATGAAGGTGTCGGTGTAGAACATTTCTCATTAGATCCAAACCATCGTACATCTACCGTTGTGGTTGACTTGGATGAAAACGGTGAGCGTAGTTTTACCTTCATGGTGAAACCAAGTGCTGACCAATTCTTTTCATTTGAAGATATCGCAAAATTTTCAACCGGAGAATGGCTGCATTGCTGTTCAATTGCCCTTGCCAATAACCCAAGCAGAAATGCGACCTTTTCAGCCATGCGTGAAATAAAAAAAATCGGCGGGTATGTTAGTTTTGACCCAAACCTGCGTGAAGAAGTCTGGTCCGAACCACAAGAGCTAATCAGCGTTGTTATGGATGCCGTAAAACTTGCCGACGTAGTGAAATCTTCAGAGGAAGAACTGACATTTCTAACGGGTACAAACTCATTGGAAGAAGGGTTAGAAGCACTGCATCCACTCAGTATTCCACTGGTCCTGGTCACATTAGGCGCAGAAGGAACACTGGCAACCTTCAATGGTGCATCAACAAAAATTGCAGCCCGTTCCGTTTCACCCGTTGATACAACAGGTGCAGGCGATGCATTTGTTGGCGGTCTGTTAGCAAAATTATCTCAAACTGAAGATTGGCAGCAGGAAGACGTTATCACAGAAGCCGTTCTGTGGGGAAATGCCTGCGGCGGTTTAGCGACGACGAAAAAAGGCGCAATGACAGCACTACCGTCTCAGGAAGCTCTTTTAGATTTACTGAAAAAATAGCTAAAAAAAAGGTGAAGCATTAATCGCTTCACCTAAACGGGGGCAAAATGAAATCAATGATTTGCAAATGGTAACTGCGAGCTATGTAAATAATAGCCAGTAACCTTCTTCACTTTATCTCCAAGGATAAGTCGTGTGGCAGATGCAGGAGTAAACACTCGCGCTGTCATCACGGCTTCTCCACTATTCACAAATATTTCCAGAGAAGAATTATCCGCTAAAATGTGCAGCTGAACTTCATTTCCCTGAATAGGTAACTCTCTTAACAGGTCACTTTCTCGCTGCTCTGTTTTCGAGCGGTCCAAAAGTAACCGTTGCTGTTCACTATCAAATGTTAAGACGCAGGCATTGTCTTCATCAGCAAAAAACTGAATTTGACCACCAGCTTCCAGCGTTAACATCAATTCAAACTGCTTCGAATTCAGATCCAGCTCTTCACAATTGAAATTGATTGCTTCTCCTCGCAGTGAAAGCAGCTCTTTGCATGGTTGCTGATTTAATTTTCCATCCACGAACTTTAATTCACGCGGTAGTGAAAATTGATGTACCCAGCCCTGATCGCAACTTGGCTGATTAACCTCATCCGGTAATCCCATCCAACCAATCATCACCCGACGGCCATCCGGGGTTGCTACACTCTGATATGCATAGAAGTCGAAGCCATAATCTAAAATCACAGGCTCACCGATTTTAATACCGCCTTCTTCCGTAAAAGTAAGCGGAGCAATCCGGTTGTGGTGAGGTAATGTGTTCAGTGGACTATGGGATTCAATCCCCTGCGGTGAAAATGCAAGGTAATATTGACCATTCAGTTCGAATACATCCGGGCATTCCCACATGTAACCGTAGTCGCCTCCACCTAACTCTTGACCATAAAGCCCGTCATAATCCCACTTTACAAGATCACTAGACTTATAAACAGCCAGACGACCTTTTAATTCATTTGTCTGTGCACCAAGGAACATCCACCAAAGGCCATCATGTTGGACTACTTTAGGATCTCTGATGTGCTCTGTAACACCTTCTGGAGGACTTGGAATCAGTGGGCCAAGCTTTTCATAATGAACACCATCACGTGAGACTGCAGCGCACTGTGTGGTTTGCCTGATGCGTTTCTCTCCGATACGGGCATTCCCAGTATAAAACACCACTATGTTACCTTCATGAGAAATAGCATGTCCGGAATACACGCCGTGGCTGTCAAACCAGTCAGAAGGTGTCAGAGCAACGGATTCCCGCTTCCAGTTAACCAGATCATTACTCGACATTTGTACCCAATATTTATCTTTGTGAGCACATTCATATGGGGACCACTGATAACAAAGGTGATATTTTCCTTCATGGTAAATAAAACCATTTGGATCATTTAACAAACCAACCGGTGGAGAAACGTGCCAACCTGGTCGATATTCTGAAGGTGTCGGCTCGAAACATGCCATTGCTTTAGCGCGCAGTTGTGTATCTATCTCTTTCCCCAATTCCAGCAACTCTGTTCGTGTGGTCTGAACAGAGTCAGAAACCAGCTGCCATTCACCGAGCACTTTCTTTAATTCAACGTCAGCAGGAAGCTCAGTAACTAACTCAGGGTTACTGACACATAATGCGACTTGATTTTGGGGGAGGAGCACTCGCAGTACGTTCTGAGCACCTCCGGCGAGACGTATGAATTTGTTCAAATGCATCTGTTATCAATCCTAGCCATTTATTGGGAACGTTTGCAAAATTAATAAAAATACCTTCAGGATGCAAGAATGATTTATTTTAAGAAGGAATGAATACCTCAATAATGTGAGCTGATGCACATAAATTTAGCAGGTTTCTCTATCGATGTTTTTAAAGGTAAGGATCAGTTTACTCATCTCCTCTCCTTTGCCTTCAATACGATCCAACAGCATCGATGCTGAATTTTCTCCTGCCTTTTCAAATGCATAGGAAAAGGTAGATAGTTGAGGATGACTGATCATCGATAACTCATCATTACCAACCCCTAATAATTTGACCTGAACACCGATTTGAATCCCCATTTCACGTAGCGCATTTATCGCACCAACAGCCAAACGGTCAGTCGCACAAAAGATTCCATCTGTTTCAGGAAAATCAGATAAATATTGCTTCGTTAGTGAATAACCCGATTCGATTGAGAAGTCGCTATGGGCATGGAATACCAATTGCAGATTATGCATGGTTAGTGATTTTGATAACCCTAGCGAGCGTTGTTCATCTACTGCCGTATCATCTTTCTGTACACCTAAGAAACCGATATTTCGACATCCGGCATTAATCAGGCGTTGTCCAGCTTCGAAACCCACCCGAAAATCGTCATGAATGACGCTGGGAATATTAAACAAAGAACCATCCTGACCAACGAGAACCACAGGAACACTGGACTGTAAAATAGCCTTGATTAACATGTCATCTAAATGGGTTGCGTAGAAAATGATGCCTTCCACACGTTTCTGATTAAATATCTGAATATACTCAACTTCTTTTTCGTGAGTCTGATGACTGTTAGCCAATAGAACATGCTTGCCCGCTTTTTCCAGTCGTCTTGTCAGACCATCAACCCCCTGAGCAGTCGCATGAGATGACATTCTGGGAACCACCACTCCAATCAGGTTAGTTTTCTGGCTTTTCAAATCCTTAGCGACCTGGTTAACAACATAACCACATTCATCAATCGCTTTTAATACTTTGATTTTAGTAGCTTCTTTTACTCCATATTCATCATTAACCACTCTGGATACTGTCGATTTTGATACACCAGCCAACTTAGCGACATCATGCAAACTTGCCATTCAGATACCTTATAGGTCTTAATTACGGAATCGATACCGAATATTTTTATCTATAGCGTGATTTTACCCTGATTTTTAATTCACCACCCCACCCTATAAGAGATCTATCTCACAAAAACCAGTCAATTATTTTGACCAAACCGTAAATTTTCTCAAAAATCCACACTGCAAACGTTCCCAAAAGTGTTTTACACAACGAAATGAACCAAAATTTACGCTAGTAAAACGAATCACAGTATCCCGGATACTGATTCGGTTTTCGCAATAAGGACCATCACGTAGATGGTGCTAAGAGGTAAACAACATGTCAGAAAAACAAACGGCCCAGCAGATATTAAAATTGATCGGGGGTAACGAAAACGTCGCAAGTGCAGCACACTGTGCAACTCGTCTGCGTCTGGTTCTACACGATACCAATCTTGCCGACACACAAGCTATTGAAGATCTTGATTTGGTAAAAGGTGTTTTTACTAATAACGGTCAGTACCAGATAATCATTGGTACAGGTATCGTGAACCGGGTATTCGAAGCTTTTAGTCAGGCGGCTGGCATAACGGAAGCTTCAACTGCTGAAGTTGCTAACATGGGAGCTAAAGGAAATCCGATCCAGGCTGTTGCACGTACCCTATCTAATATTTTTGTGCCTATTATTCCTGCCATTGTAGCCAGTGGCCTGTGTATGGGGATTCTTGGTTATCTGAAAACCAACGAACTGATTGATACCAGCAACTTCTGGTATTACCTGCTTGATATGGTATCCAGCTCAGCATTTATTATTCTGCCTATCCTGATTGGTTTTGTCGGTGCAAAAGTATTTGGTGGTAACCCGATCCTTGGCGCGACGTTGGGGGGCATTCTGACTCACCCGGCACTGATGAACGCCTGGACGATCGGTCATGGCTATCCAACCGCAGAAGTATTTGGGTTTGACGTGGGTCTGGTCGGCTATCAGGGCACAGTATTCCCAATGCTTATTGCCGTGTGGTTTATGTGTAAAGTGGAAAAAGTCACTCACAAAATCGTACCGAATGCGTTAGACATTATACTTAGCCCGTTTATCGTTCTGGCTGTAACCGGCTTTGTTTCTATGATTGCCATTGGTCCGTTCGGCCGTCTTGTTGGTGATGGTATTTCTCAGGGACTTATGTACCTTTACACTCATGCAGGTCCGATTGCTGGCCTTGTGTTTGGTGGTACTTACTCAATGATTGTTATTACCGGTATCCACCAAAGCTTCCATGCAATTGAACTTGGTCTGCTTGGCGACCCGACAATTGCACTAAACTTCTTACTACCAATCTGGTCTATGGCGAACGTCGCTCAGGGCGGAGCATGTTTTGCTGTTATCTTCAAAAAGCGTGACAAAAAAGTCACTGCATTAGCACTACCATCGGCTGTTTCGGCGATGTTAGGTATTACAGAGCCAGCTATTTTCGGGGTTAACTTACGCTACATGAAACCATTTGTTGGTGGTCTGATTGGCGGTGCTGTCGGTGGTGCATATGTGGTATGGATGAAAGTGGGCATGACTTCTGTTGGCCTGACCGGTATCCCAGGCCTGGCCATCGTTCGCCCAGAATCAATCATGAACTATGTCATCGGCTTC
Source organism: uncultured Vibrio sp. (assembly GCA_963676525.2). Taxonomy (GTDB): domain Bacteria; phylum Pseudomonadota; class Gammaproteobacteria; order Enterobacterales; family Vibrionaceae; genus Vibrio. The sequence continues at coordinate 732,029 of CAXXNB010000009.1, read as the reverse complement.
GCTATTGCATTTATCGTTGCTTTTATCGCGTCTTATGTTTTGACACCAAAAGAAGCAAAACCTGTCGCATAATTATAATATTGACAATTCTCCTCTTAGAAAAAAGGTCAGGCATATTGCCTGACCTTTGTCTTTGATTAATATGTGAAACACATCATCACAACTTGAAGCGGGAGATTTGAGTTTCCAACTGACTCACTAAGTCTCTCAAACCGTGCGCCTCTTCCACACCTTGTTGAGCATCTGTGGCAAGACCATCACTCAACTCCCTGACTGACTCAGTATTGCCGTTAATATCCGCAGTTACTAACGACTGTTCTTCAGCTGCTGATGCAATTTGTGTCGCCATATCACTTATCTGTGAAATCGCTTCACTGATTTCCCGCAACCTGTCACCAGTCTGAGTGAAATCATCCACGCTAGAATTCACTAAAGAGTGGCTGGAATTCATCGCTGTTACGGCCGTACCCGTTACTTTTTGTAGCCCTTGAATCTTAGACTGAATTTCTTCTGTAGAGTTGTGGGTACGTTGAGATAACACACGAACTTCATCAGCAACCACCGCAAAGCCACGCCCCTGTTCCCCTGCCCTTGCTGCTTCAATTGCCGCATTCAGAGCCAACAGGTTAGTCTGTTCGGCAATATCTCGGATAGTCGACAGAATGGTTGAGATTTCATTGGTATGAGTTTCAAGATCACCGATGATACTCACCGATTCTTCCAGTTTCGATGCCAGCTCATTAATTGAAGCCATACTTTTTTGCATTTGGTCGAAACCCTGATTACCCAACTCAACTGAATGGTTAGCACTCTTAGCCGTGTTCTCTGCATTATTGGCAATTTCTGCAGTGGCTGAGGCCATTTCCGTTACCGCTGTCGCCACCATAGTAATTTCATCTTGTTGCTGTCTTACTCTTTGACTTCTCTCAGTTGCTGAATTAGCAGCTCTGTCAGCTCCGTTATTAATAGAAATACTAACGTCTTTCACATTCGAGATAATAGTATGCAGGCTACCAATAAATTCATTAAATTTGGTTGCCAGAATACCCACTTCATCATTGCTTGTGACCGGAATTCGTTGGGTAAGATCACCATCTCCTTCAGCGATATCCGTTAAAGCAGCTGTGACTTGTGATAAGCCTTTTAATTGTCTTGCCACAACAACAGAACCAATAAACGCCATCACCACCAGAACAACAATCGCAAGCAGTAATTGATTCATTAACATAGAATTGATTGGTTCCTGTAATGTGCTCTTATCCAGAACCATGACCAGCATCCAGTCTGTATGTTCAATTTCGTCAGCGACAAGTATCTTATCTCGATCACCAATCACAGCCTCTACAGGGCTTTGGTTTTGAGCAGATCTCATCAGGTCATTTACTGATAACGATGGATCGATTTCTGAAACAGATTTAAGAACAAAATCTTTATTAGGATGAGCAACAATGTTTCCTTTACTGTTTAACAAGAAGGCATAGCCATTACCAGGAACGGAAATAGATAAAACATCTTTAGTCAGTTTATCCAAAGCTAGGTTTGAACCAACGACACCAACAATTTTACCCCCGACTCTCACAGGATCAGCTAAGGTTACCACTAACACTTGCATCGTTGCACTGACATATGGATCTGTTGTTGCTGCCTTACCTTCCTGCATGGCTAACTTATACCAACCACGAACCCGGGGATCATAACCAGCCGTATTTAGCGATGGGTCCTGACGGAACATTTCACCGTTTTCATTCCCGTAATAACTTAAGCCAAAGCCACCAGACTTCATTAACTGTCTTAAGTGAGGAACGATATCAATATCCTGGCTGCGTTCAAGTTCATTTTTTACCCCTTCAAGGGCCTGTTGCTTATCATGAAACCAGTCGCTAATGCCACTGGAACGGGCATTTAACGTGTTTTCTGTTTCGCTAAAAATACCTTTCCAGCTCCGTTGCTCAGCAGTTTGGTAAGCAACAAATACAAGAGCCAAAGCCGTTATCACAATAGCGATAACCATTGTGAGGACAACTTTAAATTTTAGCGTTAAATTCATAGGATAACCCTCACTTCTCTGTATTTAAGGCGATAAAAAAATACGACATCACTTAACATTATTAATACTCATCTACTTACTGTTATTTTTATTAACTGACCTAAGTATAGTTACTGATTATTGTCTTGCATTCTTATACGACAAAAACAAAATCCATACTCTACAAATAGTTATGCATACTATATCGTTACCACCGCTACAATCTTTAATAATTAACTCAATTATTTCCTTCGAAACGCATTCCAACACCAGTCTAATTTGACAAAGTGTGAATATCCGCACCCTTAACTGATTAAAAATAAAACAATTGAACTACAGATAAGAATATAATAGGAATGAACTATTTATTTTATTCCTAAAGTTCATGAAACTAATATTTTCTACAAACCATGAGTAATCACTATGATAGGTATTGCCGCAAGTCTCGTTGGCGCATTTTTTCAGGCCCTGAATTATTTTGTCACTCAAATATCTCAGCGGGGTCATAACTACAATTCAAAACAAATTATCATTGCAACTCACCTGGCAATGGGCATCGTTCTTTTTATTCCTCTTGTATCATTGAAATACTGGACCTATTTTGAAGTTGAAGACATTGATCTACTGATAAAAGCAAATGTGCCATACCTTATCGGGCAACTTTTACTCATTATTGCGATCAGAGTAAGTGATACATCTGTCGCCTCACCACTTCTGGTATTAAAAGTTCCGACGTTAGCATTTGTCAGCCTTATTCTCTTTGATAAGCATTTATCTATTCAGCAGTGGGCATCAATGGGGCTGATTGTTTATCTTGCCTACTGCATGTCTACTATGTCAGGTAAATTAGATTTTAAACCCGCCTTACTGATCATAGGTGCCAGTATCTGCTATGGTTTTTCGGACTTAGGTATCACTGCATACACACTTCAACTTAATGGTGTTGATGGCATCGAACGTACAATAATCAGCGTCACCATTAATTATCTGTTTTGTGCTATTTGTTTGCTTCCACTAGTACCTGTTTTCAAAGTGCCTTTGGCCGGGGTTTATCACATGAAATGGGCAGCGATAACCTGGATAATTGCAGCAGTGTTACTTGTCACCGGTTTTGCATTAAGCGGAGTTGTCGAAGCTAACGTCGCTCAGTCAACTCGAGGCGTATGGGGAGTATTCTTAAGCTTTATGGCTCTTAAGCTAAGTGCGAACAGTGATAAGAAAATCTGGTACCGAAAAATCCGCATTTCATGCATTTCAGTTCTTGCTGTTGCTCTCTTCTATATTTAAAAATGAGGGATGAATCAATATTCAAATTAAAATCAGATAGTTAAAAAAGTGTTAATTTTTCGCAATTCAAAAAAAAATAATGAGATCTAGCACACTGTTTAGTACAAACTCTATATCTAACTAACGTAAATTTGATCACATTAAGTGCATAAGGTAAATAAAGAAAATAAAGTAAGTAACTAAAGCAATTATTATGTGACGCTTTTCTAAACGTCTGAGTATGAGGAAAACTGTATGCTGTATTTGGAATTCATTTTTTTACTATTAATGCTCTACATGGGGTCACGCTTCGGCGGTATCGGCCTTGGTGTAGTTTCTGGTATCGGGCTGGTTGTTGAAGTCTTTATTTTCCGTATGCCACCATCATCACCACCAATCACTGTAATGCTAATTATTTTAGCGGTGGTAACCTGTGCATCGATATTAGAAGCCGCTGGTGGTCTTAAATATATGCTTCAGGTTGCTGAACGTATTTTGAGAAAAAATCCGAAAAACGTCACATTAATAGCACCATTCGTTACCTTTACAATGACATTTATGCTTGGTACTGGTCACGCAGTATATTCCATCATGCCAATTATTGGTGACGTTGCATTAAAAAATGGTATCCGTCCGGAACGTCCAATGGCAGCATCTTCAGTAGCATCTCAGTTAGCAATTACGGCATCACCTATTTCAGCGGCTGTTGTGTATTATCTTGCTCAGTTATCTAATATCCAGGCAGATATCTCTTTGGTTTCAATTCTGATGGTAACCATTCCTGCTACCCTGTTTGGTACTCTGCTTATGGCTCTGTACAGCTTAAAACGAGGTAAAGAACTGGAAGATGATCCTGAATACCAACGTCGTCTGCAGGACCCAGACTGGAAAGAACAAATTCTGTCTACCACAAAAACATCTCTAAACGAACATTTACCACCAGCAGCAAGAAACTCTGTTCTTATCTTTATCCTGGCGTTAATTACTATCGTTATTGTGGCAATGGTTCCTGAAGTCAGAACCATTACTGCTGGTGAAAAACCAATTTCCATGGCCGTCATTATCCAGATGATGATGCTTGCTTTCGGTGGTATTATTTTATTAGCAACCAAAACTCAACCTAAAAAAGTACCAGAGGGTGTGGTATTCCAGTCTGGTATGGTGGCAGCAATTGCGATCTTCGGTATTGCCTGGATGTCGGATACATACTTCCATTACGCTTTACCTGAATTCAAATCAGGCATTATTGAAATGGTAACAGATTATCCTTGGACCTTTGCTCTTGCCCTGTTTATTGTTTCTGTCGTAGTAAACTCTCAGGCGGTAACTGCACGTATGATGCTACCTGTAGGTTTAGGTCTGGGTCTGGATCCTGCTTTACTTATCGGTCTTATGCCAGCACTTTATGGATACTTCTTCATTCCTAACTATCCGTCAGATATCGCAACAGTAAACTTTGATACCTCAGGTACAACAAAAATTGGTAAATGGTACTTTAACCATTCATTTATGTCCGTTGGTCTGATTGGTGTAGTTGGTGCCTGCTGTCTTGGCTATATGCTGGGACAAGTCTTTATTGCTGTTTAATTAAGTACAAAAACTTTAAATGCAAAAGGAAGCTCCGATAGGTAGCTTCCTTTTTTTATTCACTCAAGTTATATCCAATTGACTGATTATCAAAATATCTGACCAAACCTTAACACGATTCTTACAGCATCTAATTGAATAATGACATCAATATGACGCTTCTGACACTTCTGTCGCTAATAATAATTAACGTCAATTACATTTATTCCGAATTCTGATCTGGGAAGAACTTAACATGAAAAAAAACCATCTTTACTCTGAGCGCACTTACTTTAGCTTTGACCTTAACTGGTTGTAATGATTCCGATAAAGCAGCACAAACTGATGTGCAGTCTCAACCTGAAGCAGAAGTAACGACACAAGCCCCTACAGTGACAAATGAAACGGATGGAATGGCTAAAGTTCCAGCTGTAACTGAACAAGAATCCACATCTGAAGACAATGCTGTAGCATCAGTTAAGGATGATGTTAACTCATTACCTGCGACCGCAGCTGGTGCTGCTGAAGATATTCAAACAGCAACTGATAACGCAATCGACTCAGCAACTGATACATTAAATGAAACAAAAGAGACACTGACAGATAAATAATCTGTCGGTAACCATTTAAACGAAAAGAGGTCAGCAAACGCTGACCTCTTTTAATTGATTTAAACAACAACAGTCTATTACTAAGACGTCGTATATGCGGCTAAATCACCTTCAACAGTCTCGCCAACTTTGCCGGTTTGAGTATCAGGTTTAGTCCAGGCTGTTTTATCGATATCTAAATCACTGAATTTTTCAGGATCAAACACGGGTTCTTCAACACCTTGTTGCAACTGAGCACGATAATCTTTAATCAATCGTACCGCTGTCGGGAACATCATAATTAACGCAAGTAAGTTAACAATCGCCAGAATCCCCATCAGAGGATCAGAGAAGAAGAATACTGACGTTGCACCAGGAGCAACAGCGCCTAAAAATACAAGAATAATAACTGCTACACGTAGAATGTGAATCGCTGTTTTACTGGATGTCATTGATGCCAGAGCATTCTCACCCAGAAAATAGTTGTAAACGACAGAACTGAAAGAGAACAGTAAAATAGCTACTGTCAGATAGTATTTCACCCATTCGCCCAAATGTGAAACTAACGATTGCTGGGTTAACACAACGCCATCAACACCTTCAGCGCCAGGAACGTATACTTTACCTAACAAAATAACAAACGCAGTACAGCTGCATACCAGAATTGTATCGATAAACACAGACAGAGACTGGGTAATCCCCTGAGTAACCGGGTGTGGAACATCCGCAGTTGCAGCTACGTTAGGAGCCGAGCCAAGACCAGCTTCATTGGAGAACAAACCACGACGCAGACCCTGAGTAAGAGCAGCACCCATACCACCACTAACCGCTTCCTGAATACCGAATGCATTTTTGAAAATACTTACAATAACGTCCGGCAGTTCAGCAATATTCATCACAATAATAACAAGAGCAATTGCCACATAGCCCACAGCCATGATTGGAACAACAATTTCTGAAGTTTTAGCAATACGCTTAATACCACCATAAATAATGAAAGCAACAATGGCAGCCAGAAACGCCCCCGTATAAATACGATCTATGCCTAAACTATCCTGAGCCGCGCCAGCCACAGTATTGCCCTGGAAGGCATTAAAGCCAAGAGCAAAAGAGGCAATTAAGCAAACGGCATAAAGGTAAGATAACCAACGATAATCCTTACCTAAACCATAAGTAATTGAATAGGCAGCCCCACCTCGGTAAGAGTTTCCATCTTTACGCTTAAATAACTGCGCAAGAGAACATTCCACCAGGCTCGTCGCCATACCAACTAATGCAATTGCCCACATCCAGAATACTGCACCCGGACCACCTAAAGTAATTGCAACAGCAACACCTGCGATGTTACCACCACCGACTCGACCACCAACAGACAGCAACAATGCTTCTCTGCCAGAAATCGAATCTTTATCACCTGTCTGATCTTTTTGGAATAAAACGCTGAACATGCGTTTAAAAAATCTGAACTGAACGAAATCCGTTACAAATGTGAAGAATAATCCGAAAATTACCAAAAATGGTACCAGTGACCATCCCCACGTCAGATCTCCTATCGCTCCAAAAAAGGATTCTAAAAACTCCATTTGGTCTCCTTAAAATATAGAATCATTAACTATCTGAAAGTTTGTATAAAATAATTGTCAGTACACAGATGTTATTTAAATGTTATTAAATTTCTAAAATTACGTTTATTTTAGATAATTAATACTGTGTGTTTTCAGATAGACGGCGGATTATACTGAAATAAGAGCTCAAATTAAATATTTACTTTTTTTAATAGGGTTTTTATTCAAATTGAATGAATTTATTGTTTTATAACAACCAGTTATTAACATAAATATGCAATGGGTGCATTATTGTTGCTTATAGGTCTAATCAAAAATTTCTATTTCTAAAAATGATTTCTTGTATAAAAATTTATAAACCAAACCCGATGAAATGACATTCACAGAACTTTAACCAGGGATCACAAATTTAGTCGTAATTGCCCGTTATTGTAGGCTATTATTATCTCAGGTCATTGTTCTTATTAACGGTTTTATAATAATCATGAAGATTTTTATCAGCCACACTCCGCAGGATCGCCAACAAGCGGGACTTATAAATGATGCATTGGTTGCTGCAGGTCATAATGTTCAATATGACATGTGGTCGATGCGGACCGGAGAAAACTATTTAAAGCGTATTGAAGAAAATACCAAAACGGCTGATGTTTTAATCCTGCTGATCAGCCGAAACTCTGCCAGTTCAAAATCGTCTATTCATGAATTTTCAGCCATCGCATTAAATGACCTGTCAAAACAAGAACAACGCATCATCCCAGTTATCATCGATAAAGGTCCGATTCCGACCTATCTTTCTCAATATATGTATATCGATATTTCTTCTGATATCCCGAATGGAATCAAAAGACTCGTCGAACTACTGGAACCCGACCATCTTATTGAAACAACGGTTCTGTCTGATGCATTAAGGGAAGAGCAACAGGAAGAAGCGAAAGATAAAAAAATTAATGACCTCGCCAAGGCATTACATGAAGGTCGATTAACTCTGGTATGTGGTGCTGGTATATCAATTGGTGCAGGTGTCCCGGCATGGAACGATCTTCTGATTCATATGTTGCGCGCCATGATCACCAGAATGTCGGAAGACCATGGCCTGAAAATAGACAGTGATGATGCTGACCGTTTTCATGCCAAGTATTCACCATCCGCTCTGGTCGTCGGTAAATATCTTAAAAACAACCTGGGTAAAGACTTTTTAAAAGAACTTCGCGAATCACTCTATATTTCTAACCCTGAAACTTGTGAAGTATTGCAGGCTATCGTTGATCTTGCTCGTCCTCAGAGAGATGGTAATCCACTTGATTCCATCATCACCTTTAACTTCGATGCATTATTGGAAGAAAACCTGGATACTCAAAATATTAAATATCAGGCTATCTATGGTGAAGGAGTCAGAAACTCGCCCAACCAGTTGCCTGTTTATCATGTTCATGGATACCTACCCAGAAAAGGAAAAATTCCACCAGACATGGATGTTATTTTCAGCGAAGATGCCTATCACAGCCACTTCATGGAACCTTTTAGCTGGTCAAATCTGATCCAACTAAATAAACTCAGTCAAAACACCTGCCTGTTTATTGGGTTAAGCCTGACCGATCCCAATTTACGTCGTCTGCTTGATGTGGCTAACCGCAAAAATACCGATAAACACCTGAATCACTATTTCATTAAAAAAACGCCTTCTGTATCAAAAACCAAAGATACCATGGACAAACTGGCCCTTCTGTTAGAAGAACAGGATGCCAACGAGCTTGGCCTGAGTATGATTTGGGTAGAGCACTATTCAGAAGTACCCTCCATCCTGCGCCAGATAGCCTTCGTCAGCAGTACAAGGAATCGGAATTAGGATTCAGGATTCAGGATTCAGGATTCAGGATTCAGGATTCAGGATTCAGGATTCAGGATTCAGGATTCAGGATTCAGGCAACATTTATTTGACAGTGTAATGCAAGTGCATTACCTTTATACAAGTAAGTAGTAGAGGTAAATGTTATGGAATTACTGGCAGTTGAATCATCAGTGACAAGTCGTTATCAAACCACTATCCCGCTAGAGATTAGAACAGCTCTGGGGCTAGAAAAGAACGATAAGATACACTACGCCTTAAATGAACGAGGAGAGGTTGTTCTTAGTCGTGTAGTTCAACATGTAGATCCTAGCATTGGTGTATTTCTATCACTAATTGACCAAGATCTTGAAAATGGTAAATCAGTTAGCTCATTGTCTACACTCAACCCAATTGGCTTAGAATTGACGACTGGAATGGATGTGGATTTAGATTCAGAGTTACTTGATGATGAAGATTAATAACTGGAACTGTTTTACACATTCCTGTTTTTCCGAGCAGTACAACGAACTAGTAGAAAAAGTTAACTTACTAAAAAATAAACACCCTACCACATTTCAAAAAAAATCAGCCACTAAATTACTATTTGCCATTCAGAAATTAATTTTCGAAATTATACCAACAAATCCTGCATTTCCTTCATACAGACATGGCGGTACTGTTGGTATTAATCGTCATTGGTTCAGAGCCAAATTCTTTAAAGGGCGATTTCGGCTGTTTTTTAGATACGATCACCAAAGTAAAACTATCATCTATGGATGGGTCAATGACGAAAGCACACTAAGAACTTACGGCTCAAAAAGTGATGCATACTCAGTATTTAAAAAAATGCTAATGGATGGACACCCACCTGATACGTGGGATGATTTAAAACGACAATCTGTTGATGTATCAGAATTAATTGAAGAAAAAAACTAGATGCAAGCACTCGGTGGTCAATTTCGCATTGATATTGAAATACCTGATGGCCATCACTTTGGTATGAAAGTATAACTTTTCGCTTTTCACGAAAATGGATCTGAATAGATAAGCCAGTGGCCATTGCTACTGGCTTGTTTCTTCTTCATACAGAAATGGAGCATACGCTCTAAGTGAGTTGTGCCCCATTTTTGTTTATCTTCAGCTATTAATTCACAGATTTTTGTGTCAATTGGACAAATTTATCTAATGTATGAGATCAAATCAGAAGTTACCGAGGCTGCTGAGGGGATACTACTGGATTTTTCTGAGTCCGTCCTGTTAACTGACAACAATTCATTACCGTATCTTAAAATAGCCTTTTTACATGGCAGAATCATTTAATCTGGGATAGTTTTTCAGGTATATTAAAAATTGCCAGTATAATAACCAAAAACTCGCATTTGGGTCATCAAGAGCCTGAATAACAGTTATTAAACTTTATTCTGCGACGCATCCAGGCAAAGCCTATTAATGCCAGAAGACCAAATCCACCGACACTGCCACCTCCGCCAGATGTTGATGTGCTAGTGCTATCTGAATCGTCTAAATCAGAATAATCCTCTTCAATGGTTACGGAAACCTCAATTTCAAAATCACCCATATCGATAGTCACAGTTTGAGTTGAGGTTATTTCAGAGCCACCCGCATTAAATGTACCGGTAATTACACAGTCATCTTCGGTAGATATAGTGTCATTACAATCAGTGACATCCAAATCAAACAAGCCGGTGTCGTCAGTAACTGTTGGTGTAAAGGTAACATCACGGGACGTAAAGTTTTGTACTGGAATGGTAATATCGTGAGAGTCAGCATCACCAGATTCTACTTCAACACCTGCATCAGTTGGGTAAACAACTTGGTTAATAGCGTCTCTGATATCATCCATTGACAATTGGAAAATAGTAAAGCGACCCGCATAATTAGTTGAGCTGTAGATACTGGTTGCAAAGCCATATGCCGCATTATCATAGACAAATGGGGTACCTGAGTCACCACTGTTAATCATTTGGCTGTTCAAACCGTAATAGATGTGCGTATCTTCACCCAGAAACGAACAAACTGTATCTTCACCATCCACGCAGGCACTATATGTGTTTACTCCTAATGTCTCATTATATCCATATTCGGCACGAGCTTCGATCCAGTTGTAGGCAGGTTGCATGGCCATTTCCTGCATCGTTGAAACGCTGTTATCATTTTCGTCGCGCCCCCACCCCCGGAAAGTTACAACTGTATCTGCGTTCAGTAAGGTTTCACCGGAGTCTACATCGTATAAAGGTTTTACCAGTGCACCTGTGCTCTGAATAACCGCCTCATCCAACTGAACCAAAACCAAATCTTGTTTCATATCATCGGCATTTCTACTACCACCACCTAGATACGTTACATTCGGGTAATTGTTAACCACCACATTGTCATAAATTGTGTTGCTTAAATCAGCCATACCAGAGGCGATAGTATCATCTTCGGTATCAAGGAGAACGGTGAAGCCTCTATCTACATAATCTGAGCTTAAGCGAGTAATACTTTGACGGATGCGAATAGTATCGCCGCTCAGTTCGTCATCGTCATAAATACAGTGACGGGCGGTTAACAGGTATTGCCCACCAATCAACATACCACCACAACTTTCGCTGCCTGTAACAATATGCACAATATAATCTTTGTAATCAGAGTTTGAAACATCAGTGCCGTTTTGTACAGCGCTTGCCGAGGCTGATACTCCCAATAATAAAGCCAACAGTGTTTTTTTCATCAGAATGCCAATCTTTCCGTGTTTGTTTAATTAGATGTTATCGATTAAATTAAAAAAATAACTTCTAAAATTAGAATTAATATCTTTAGCCCAGTTTCTTAACTCCTTTCCTGCAATATCTTTAGGAAATTCAAACTTTATTGCTCTCAATGTGTCATTTTCAATAGTTTTAGAATATATTTCATCGTATGGTATACTATCTGCAAAATATCCAAGGACTAAATCTGCGGGTTTTACATTAATCCAATCTTCTGTATAGGAATATATTGTTTCCTTGTAAGTTTCTGGAAATATTGAATAATATTTTCTTTCTTCATTTTTATAATTTGATAATGTAGAACCAAAATTATTAAACCCAATCAAATACTTAGATAGAGAAGCAGTTATTATATCAGTTGAATATTCTTTATTGTTTTATTTTCCTAATAAATTAATAATTTCTTTTATGTTATTAAATTAAATATTCATTATTATTCCCTGTAATTTAACTGGGTTTTTATTATAAATAATTAATATGGATAAGTTCCATATTTACTAGAATATCGTTCATTTTATTCTCCGAACAACATTATTTATTGTGTTTAGTACAAATTATTCCCATTTTTTATATTAAAACTATATGATTTAATGCTTCATTATTTAATAAACATTGTGTATTAGGAAAAAACTCCAGACAATAACTGATATAGAAGTGCTTAAGGAAACTTATCAGCCCTGAAAATACAGATTGGTAATTATTGATTAACCCTTTTTAACAACATGAACCGCGTGAGTAACATTGGACTCATGTTTAACCCAAGTATAGGTTGTTTTACAGATGTCACACGATAGTTCTAATTTGTAGTTTCCAGTGGGTAATAACATCTGAGATTGATACACCGGCTTAATATTCATTATTCTGACTTTGAAATTGTGACCATATAAATTTATAGGTACAACTTTAAATGGGTATGACTTACGTGATATAGAAACAGGATTATGAGATCTGACCTTTTGTTTTGTCTTTGATTTTACTTGCGCCTGGTTTATAAAGTGAGGTTTAAAGTACCTCGAAGTAAAAACGGTATGTTCCTTACCATCATAAGTCTTAAAGGTATACATTCGATGTTCAATAGGCATAAAGAATTGTTCTGCACTTTTTAGATCCCTTGTTAATGCCACTATCGGTACACTAAAGCACAATAGTGATAATAGTATTCCTATAGCTCCACCCATTATAAATATCTTTGAATGTGTGTTGCTTCTTATGCATAACACAAGGTAAATGCAGAGTGAAATAAAAGCTATAAAATAAACACCAAGCTTTACAGCAATGATAAAGGAATATATGTAAGATATATAAATGGTAAATAGACTGATACCTATAAGTAAACTCATATGAAACAATGGCTTTGTTACGTACTTATATCCTCCTTTATCTGGAGCTAAGAAATACCATAAGATAAAAAAAACAAGAACAAATGGTAGGCAAATAAGTTGTATAATTAAACTATCGAGATCCTCTTTTTGTTCATCTGTAAGTGAGTTCAAAAGTATTTGCCCTATCATCCTTCAGACTCCATTTGTTTTATTGCTTCAAGATATTGTGTCGTTTTTGTGCTTTTTACGTATAACTCTGCAGCATAGTTCTGCAATTTAGGAGGTAATTTCTTCTGAAATTTTTCGAATTTTTCGACATTCAGCACCTCTCTATCGTATGAAAATTCATTAATAGGAGCCTGAATACTGTGTAAAGAACTTTGGTACTTGAATTCGTCATGCGGATAGAGTTCGTTAACTTTCACAAAATCAGGATATTCTAGCTGTTTAGGTTTCGGGTTACAGACATGAGTTTTAAACTCATTGATAATTTGTTCAATTTTTTTTGAATAACATGTGATAACTATACTAATCTCTGCGTAACTAAGAATCGGATTCAAGCTTAGGGTGCCTATGTAATTACCCTTCTTATAGTTTCTGTCAGTCGCAATATGAAAGTCATCAAAAATATGAACGTATAAATGCTTTGGTCGATTGTCATAATTTTCTCCCAACTCTTCGTGTAGTTGTTTGGTGAATGAAAATGACTTTGGCTTGAGCTGTGATATTTCGTGATTTTTCAGAGATCTCCTGAAAAAGGGTCTGTCGTTATACTTCTCATTAGTAGGAACCATGATTCTTACTGATGATAAGACGCATCTTGAAAATAATTCGGTTTCGAATGATTTTAAGATAGCATCCCATACATCTACTGTTATATTACAGTCAAGCTCACTTATTATCTCAGCCAAAAGGTGGTTATAATATTCTTCAGCTTCAACAACAATAGGTCCTTTTGTTTCAATGTAATTCAAACAGCGTCTGTCTGTTTTAAAACCAAATGAAGCAGCAATCAACTTTCTAATAGTAGATAACTTCATTTTATTAAATTGGCTGTTATTTAAAGAAATGCTTAATGCATGGATTAGAGATTTGAAATCTGATTTTGATTTAATTACTAAGTTCATAATACTTTCCTTAAATATCTTTAACTTTTGTCCTCTCACAAAAAAGATATATGTGTATTTACGAATCTAGAACTAAATTTTGTATTTGATACTGCGTCTGCGGTTTTAGGAGGACTTAGGGAGCAACCCTGTAGATATGAGGATATATATAGTAATTTCAAAAGTCAATATAATTGTTTGAATGATCTGCGCCACTATTACTGGACAAACCATTGTAAGAGGAATAAGGGCAACTAGGATCACCCCAAGGATCGAAACTTTATTTCTCTCCTGCAATCATTACGCGACTTTGCCATACCTAAAGTAATTCTTTAATTGCTAAATTAGCAAAACCGCTATCACGAAAGTGTCCAAAAATCACTTACGAATGCTATCACCGGCGTGTGATCAAAACCGCAAAAGCTATTCAGAACTCGACACGTATCACTGCACAGTTCATTTTATCTGGGTACATTGTTCGGAACAAACATTCCATAAATATCTATATGACTTGCTCGCTACCAACTTACTGAGGTTTAGGGAGTCAGCCGTTCATTGGAGTTATTATGCTAGACAATCAGATCCAGTCATCTCTTACCGACCCATCTCTGCTTACCGATAAAGCGTATATCAATGGTCAGTGGTGTTCAGCCCAGAACGAAGCAACCATTGATGTCATTAATCCATCGAATGGAAAAGTTATTGCAACTGTTCCGAATCTTACCGTTAGCCAGATAGAACAAACCATTGAAGATGCCAATATTGCATGGAAAAGCTGGAAAACCACTCCTGCAATAAAACGCGCAGAAAAATTATCTGATTGGTATCAGTTAATGATGGATAACCAAGACGATTTAGCACGTATCATGACTCTTGAACAGGGAAAGCCATTTCAGGAGTCAAAAGGCGAAATCACGTATGCCGCCAGCTTTATAAAATGGTTTGCCGAAGAAGCACGCCGAATTAATGGTGAAACTCATCCGGCTCCGACAGCAGATCGCCGTCTGATGACCATAAAACAACCTGTCGGTGTGTGTGCAGCAATCACTCCATGGAATTTCCCTGCAGCCATGATCACCAGAAAATGTGCTCCGGCAATTGCTGCTGGCTGTACCATTCTGGTTAAACCTGCTGATCTCACTCCATTATCTGCTCTGGCTCTGGCAGTATTAGCAGAACGCGCAGGAATACCAGCAGGTGTCTTTAATGTGGTTACTGGCGAGGCAAAAGATATCGGTGAAACTCTCACCAACAGCAGTACGGTAAGAAAACTCACTTTCACAGGTTCAACCCGCGTCGGCAGTCTTTTAATGGCTCAATGTGCTCCAACAGTAAAACGTCTGAGCCTGGAACTCGGTGGTAATGCACCATTTATTGTGTTTGAAGATGCCGATATTGATGAAGCAGTGAAAGGTCTGATGATCAGTAAATTCAGAAATGCCGGTCAAACTTGTGTATGTGCCAACCGGGTATTGGTTCACGACAAAATATATGATCAATTTACTGAAGCTCTGGTCGCTGCCACCGCAAAACTGAAAGTCGGCGACGGCTTTGAAGATGGCGTGACAATCGGCCCGCTTATCAATGAGAATGCGGTTGCCAAAGTGAAAGCGCATATTGAAGATTCTTTGCAAAAAGGCGCATCGATTGCTTATGGTGAAATCCCATCCGGTGACAATTTATTCGTCAAACCAACCATCCTCAAAGACGTTACTGTGGATATGCTGCCGGCAATCGAAGAAACCTTTGGCCCTCTTGCTCCTTTAATTCGTTTCCATACCGATGAAGAAGCACTGGAAATTGCTAATGGTACACCTTTTGGTCTGGGAGCCTATTATTACACGCAGAACATGAAAAGAGCATGGAATGTTGGCGAAGCCCTTGAATTCGGCATGGTTGGTCTGAACTCAGGAGTAATATCAATGGATTCGTCTCCTTTCGGTGGAGTAAAATTATCCGGTATGGGGCGTGAAGGCTCCAACTTAGGAATTGAAGAATATCTGGAAGTAAAAGCATGGCACATCGGCGGCCTGTAATTAAAAAGGAAATAGAATGTCTACAGTAAAAATCGCCGTCATTCCGGGGGACGGAATTGGCAAGGAAGTCATTCCGGAAGGGATCCGAGTACTAAATCTTCTTGCGAAAAAACATAACATCAACATCGAATGGACAGAGTTTGACTGGTCCTGCGAAACCTATCATAAAACAGGTCGCATGATGCCGGAAGACGGCTTAGAAACATTACGCCAGTTCGATTCAATTTATCTCGGTGCCGTTGGTTATCCGGGAGTTCCTGATCACATATCACTATGGGGACTGCTGCTACCAATTCGTCGTTCATTCGAACAATATGTCAACCTCAGACCCGTCCGTCTGTTCGATGGTATTCCCTGCCCGTTAGCAAACAAAAAACCGGGTGACATTGACTTCTATGTAGTAAGAGAGAACGTTGAAGGTGAATATTCATCAATCGGTGGGATTCAGTACGAAGGAACTGCGGATGAAATAGTGTCTCAGGAAAGTATCTTTACCCGTAAAGGCACTGACCGCATTCTGAAATATGCATTTGAATTTGCTTCTCAGCGTGATGCCAAAAAAGTGACATCTGCAACAAAGTCCAATGGTCTGTACCATTCAATGCCATACTGGGACAGTCGCTTTGCCGCGATGGGTAAGCAGTATCCTGATATTCAGACCGAGCAGTTCCATATCGATATTCTGACTGCAAACTTTGTACGTATGCCTGAGCACTTTGATGTGGTTGTCGGCTCAAACTTATTCGGAGACATCCTGTCGGACTTAGGTCCGGCCTGTACCGGTACCATTGCAATCGCTCCTTCAGCGAATATCAACCCTGAGAAAAATTTCCCATCAATGTTTGAACCTGTCCATGGTTCAGCACCGGATATTGCAGGAAAAGGTATCGCAAACCCAATTGGCTCCGTATGGGCTGGTGCAATGATGATGCAACACCTGGGCTATGAAATGATACATGATGAAATTCTGGCGGGAATAGAGGCGGTTCTGAAACAGAAAGAAGCACTTACCCGGGATATGGGCGGAAGCAGCTCTACAACGGAATTTACTGATGCGTTAATTGCTTTGCTCGCCTGATGTTCAACTTTATTCCGACCAAAAACAGCGCAATTAAAGCGCTGTTTTTTATTCGCTAACAGATAATTATCAGAACGAACTTTATCTACATCGACACAAATAACAGGAGCCGGTAATTTCTCTGTTGTGATATAAAGATGGCGTTCAGTCTTATCAAAACCAATCGCTTCGCCTTGTTTTAATTCGGGTAAAGGAATGATTTCAGGCGTTTGCTGCATCGCGGATAACCAGCTCGTATCATCTGATTTAGTATACAAATACGCATCTCCATACGTTAATACCGCCAGAGATTTACCATCTGCAGAGATATCCATTCCAGTCGGCCAGCGAGTCAGACCTAATACATCTAAAATACGAAAATACCTTTCATGCGGTTTTGGCAGAGGCTTAATTTCACCTAAACGTTTTGCAACCAGATTTCTGTTCGTATTTAAAATTAAAGGCAAGTCATATAAAACCGGAACTTCATCGCGCTTACTCAGTAACAGGATTTTTCCACTGTTTTCATCAACGGCAAGTGATTCAACATCTCTGGGACCATCTTCATAGACAAAATGAATTTTCCATGCCGGTTTAGCGGCCAGTATTTGATGAGTTTTATTGAGATTAATTTCAGGTTCTTCAATAAAAATAAGGGATACATATTGGCGGTTTGCATCGTTGTCACCGACATCACCAATAACAATATAAGATTTGCCATTTTTACGAAATGTAGCCAGATCTTCCCAGTCGTTATTAATTTCACCACTAATTTGTAATTCAGCCAGTTTCTCGCCTTTGGAATTTACAGCAAATAGTGATGACGTATTCCAGCTATCGTTATTTATCCAATAAACATCATTATCAATATTAGAGGCCGCCAGTCCACTGGCCTCACTAATATCATTTGCCAGAATCGTCCCGGTCTGAACCACATCTGACAGTTTATCGGCATCAACTTTTGAATGGGTACAGGAAGCAATCCAGACAAATATCAGGCTAATACATATAACCCGGGAAAAAACCTGACGATAATTATTCATAATTCAATCAACCGCAAACCAGAGATGGATGAGTTTAACTTAACTCAATAAAGTCTTGTGTTAAAAAATCCCTTAATAGAAAAAGTCTGGTTAAATTCACTGTTGTTTTTCAGTTAAAGCACTTTGACAATAAGCTACGCATTTATCGAGCCAGTTTATAATACTTTGCTGGCGCATAATGGCACCTTCAAGAATGATGAAATCTCCGAAACGATCACTTTCTGCATCAGGAACTTGCGGGTATTGCTCAGATGTTTTCATTAATGTATTCATTCGCTTAACATGCTGCATTTTCTGACTTTCAAGCAGACCAATACGTGCTTCCAAGTCGAGGAAATTACAAAAATACATTCTAACCCGGAAGACATCTTTTGCTGTTTTTCCTATCAACTCATCTTTGTGTAACCAGTGAATAAGATCTTCACGACCTGACTCAGTAATCGAATATTGTTTTTTTTCTAAAATATCACCACTGATTTCAATATCATAGGTAACCAGACCTTCTTCATGCAGCTTTTTCAGCTCTGTATAAATCTGACTGTGTTTGGCGTGCCAAAATTCTGCCAGTTCGTAATTAAATTCCTTTCCAATATCATAACCAGTCATCGGGCGACGATTTAATAACCCAAGTATTGCGTACTTTAATACCCTCATTTTGATCCCTTAGCTCGTGAGTCGATCGAATCATAGCAAATGCACCAATTACCAACAACAAACATGATTTACGACAATGATCCAGTTAATGCAAACATGTCAATATTTACATGTTTAAATATTAATAATTAACTTTAAAAAATAAGGTGACTAAATGTCTTTGTATAACCATTTAAGTCAACCAAACCTGGTCAAGGGATAATCAATGATTACCATCACCACGCAGCAATGGACGTATAATTTCGTTTGTCTAACACCCCCAAAGCCAGTGATTAACGTTACTGGCTTTGTTCATTTGACACTATTTGTATAATTGACACTATAAAAAGAGTGAAATACGATGAAAATTAAAACATTATCATTAGGTCTCGCATTTCTTATGAATTTACCAGCATTTAGCGCACTATCTCAGGACATGCCTGATTTCCGTGACGGCGCTGAGATCATGAAAGTTGCAATTGAACGTGCTCAGTACGACGCACTACCTAACATTGTTTATTCTCAGATACATACCTCACAGGAAGTTCGTGAACTGCACATGTCGCTTCTTGTGCCAAGAACCCATGATTTGAAACCGGCCATTGTCTATTTCCCTGGCGGCGGTTTTATCTCTGCTAAATACAATAAATACATTGAAATGCGCAGTGCATTAGCGGATGCTGGATTTGTCGTTGCAGCAGCAGAATACCGCACGGTTCCGGATATGTTCCCAGGACCAGTGGAAGATGGCAAAGCCGCGATTCGCTACCTGAGAGCACACGCGAAAGAATACGGTATTGATCCGACACGCATCGGTGTTCTTGGCGATTCTGCCGGTGGCTGGATGTCGCAAATGATGGGCACAACCAATGGTGAAAAAGCGTTTGATAAAGGTTATTACCTTGATCAGTCTTCCGACGTTCAGGCCGCTGTCACTATCTATGGTATTTCTAACCTGCTAAACATCGGCGAAGGTTTCCCTGAAGAAATCGAGAAAATTCACCATTCACAAGCCATCACAGAAGCACTGTTGGTTCATGGTGCTGCTTTCCGTACTTCTGGTGGTGCAAACATCCAAAGCGCTCCGGAAAAAGCAATGTATGCCAGCCCAATGGGTCATATCAAAGGCAAAAAACCACCTTTTCTTATCATGACTGGTACTAACGATACTCTGGTTTCTCCTGTTCAAAGTTCTCAGCTTTACAAAGGTCTGATCAAAGAAGGTAACAAAGCAGAATACGTATTGGTTGAAGGTGCAGAACACGGTGATATTCACTGGTTCCAGAAACCGGTTATCACTAAAGTGGTTAACTGGTTTGTAGAAAATCTGGGGAAACCAGTAAAAAATGATGAGGACAAAGCGAAAGACAAGAATTCTACTCTTTAATACTTATTAAATTTAATTAAACCGGAATCAAATAACAGGGTACATTATCTTAAACAAATAATGTGCCCTCTTTTATTCTATTCACATAGCATATATAAAATCGATTAAAGTGACTTAGATTGCGCTTCCAGTTCTTTTACTGTTTTTTGAGCCACAAACTCTTTGTATAGTGCAGCCTTATTCTTTGGATCAATTGAACTGTTGGCTGAAACGACAGAATTAAAAACTTCATCCGATTCTGTTTTTGACATCACAACTAAAGCACAAACCTGTGCAATATCATTAATATTAACTAAAGCTACTTGTTCAACTTGACTTTTCTGTAAAGATACACTAGTAATTTGTTTTGCTATCTGCTCAAAAGATGAACCAGATGTTTTTATACCAGCAGAATCATTCATCTTTTGATAGTTTTTTTCTAGCACACTAACTTTGGTTTCTAGATTTTGCGCTAAAGTGTTACGCGCTAATGAGACTGCATGGTTACGATCAATAGAAAAATGCCCTGAATCCTCTACACAGCTTGAGGCTGCATAACCATTTGCTGAGGATGGTGTTAGAATCCACGCCGGAATGTTTCCATCGGTATTAGTAGAAATTTGAGCAACGTCCGTAGTTGAACTTTGACCCGCACAACCGGCTAAAAGTACAGAGCTAACCATTATTGATAGATATTGATACTTCATCATGAATCCCTTTTAATAGACTAAATTCGGTTGTGTTGATAGCTTTTCATTCTATCATTCACTTTTTTAAGATAATTACGTGTTTCCGCGTAAGGAAGGTTTTTGATTAACTGCTTATAAACCTGTTCAGAAGTCATAGCATTAATCTTTTTAATCGCTTTAGAAACTCTTCTTTCTCCAAAGGCTTTTGCAACATTCCCAGCACCTGTATTGTAAGCAGCAATAATGCTGTATGTTGCACTCTGTGAATTTTTAATACCTTTTAAATAACGACTTTGCAGTATTTTTAGATATGCAGTTCCAGTCTCGATATTAACGTTTGGATTATATAATTCACTGACCTTCATTGGAGTGTCTTTACCTCGATACAGTTTATTCACATCATAACCGGCCGATGTAGGAACAATTTGCATTAAACCATAAGCAGGGACACTAGATTTAGCCCTAGGATTAAAATGAGATTCCGTGTGAACAATAGCTAAAATAAGTTCAGGAGATAAATGCTGTTTAGAACTCTCTTTATTTACCGTTGGTAAATATTTTTGAATTCGTGCTGAAAAAGATGATTTCGGTAATTTTACTTTATAAGTGACCGCTTTCTGAGGTTTAACTTTAAATGCTTTTTTTTGTTGTTCTAATGTGGATTTAACAGTTAATAGGCGCTTTTGTTCATTCCCTCTCATCAAGCTTTTTTGATTGGAAATGATTTTCTGCTGTTTTTGCTCAAGCATTGTCGATGGTTGTTCAGAAGCAAATATATCTAACTGGCTCATTTGACGTTCGGTTTGGGCTACAATTTCCTGTTTAACTTCATCAAATGCTTTAGTGTCAATAGCTAAATTCTGAACCAGGATAGACTTCGAATCTGCTTCAATTGGTTTGGCTAACCCAATGTCTGTCCATAATTGTTTGTTGTTTTTTATAACTTTATTTATTATTTTTTCTTTGTTTTCCGAGGTCCCACTTTCCGCATTTTCTTTCGGAAGATATGTAACCGTTACTTCATTTTTATCTAAATCAATCACAGTTCTGGCATCATGCTGATTATCATAAGAAACGATGACATTTGCCGATGCTATTTGGGTATCCCCCCATTTTTTGATCGACGTCTGTTGTTTTTTATCCCAGTCAGCCAAGTATCCCTGTTGCCACTGGTTAAAATCTTGCATTTGTTGGATATACCAATGCTCAAATTCTGCCGAATCATCTGAGGACAATTGTTTTACCTCTTGATCTAATTCAGCAAATGGATCATTAGCATAGCAATGAACTGTTACTAACATGTTCAATAGAATCGCGATAGGATAGTAATGTAGTTTCATATTCCCTGCTTATTAGTAGTAGTCAGAAATAAGAAGACAGATCATCAGCACTTTCTTCCTGTTGCTTAAACAACTCATCTTCAATGCCCATTGCTAAATTTTGGCAACCACGACTTGAGCAAGATTTAGCAATCAAAAGACTTTCGTTCAATTCACCTAATCTTTGTTGCCATTGGGCGAGCCATAATTTGATATCATCACTCTGAATATGACTAATATCTATATGTTGCTGGTAATACAGAATAGCTTGGTCATCACTTTTTTGTGAAAGTAACAAAACAATAAGACCTGCCGCATCCATTGCTACACTCGGCTCCTTAATAAGTAATGGTAATATCGGTTTTATATTTGAATATTGCCCTGTTGTGTAATATGCAATAGCGTAGTTAAGTGCAGTCGTTTGTAGATTGGTTTTGTAGCCAGTATCTTTAATAGTTCCTGTACAAGTTGCCTGAGTCTTTGAAAAATCTGAAAATTGGATATCAACAAGTTCATACGATAAATTCGTAATTGGCCAAGTAGAGAATCGCTCAGGAACAATTTTTTTCTCAATCAACTTATCTTCATACGTCTGCCTTAGTGATAAGCCTAACCCTTTTCGACATAAGGCTTTTATTTGTTTTACTGATAATTCAAGTTTTCGTGTAACTACAACAGAAGTTTTGTCCCCTTGCTCACTGACTGCATAATCGGAGCCATTAAACTTCCACATATGAATTTCTGAAGCCATTGCTGGCAAGCTTAATAAGCCAGCCAGCAATAATGTTAAATAATACTTACAAGTCATTAGTATTACTTACCTGACCAGAAGGTCCCTGTGTATTATTTCCATCACTCAGACCACCTGTAGTAGAAATCTGATGGGCGTGGCCGCTGTTTTTACCTTCACGAACACGTTGTTCATTTTCTGCCGCTGCTTTTTTGGCTGTAGCCTCTAATGAAGGAGCATAAACAGCAACTGCCAGCATCCAGTTACCATCACTACTTTTAAACGTTTTTACCGAAACGCCCGGAGGAACTTGTCCTGATGCAAAAGATTTGTATGATTCAGCATACTTAATATTTTCCATAAAAGTATGTTTATCTTCAGCCAGAACTTTTGCGTCTGCAGGATCAAAGCTGTTTTCTGGATAATCAAATTGTTCGTTCTTTTCAAGTTGATTCTCTGTAAAGCCACCTTCCCAATAAACTTTTTCGCCTTGCATGACAGAAATCAGACCATTACGGGCTTTTGCCTGAGCCTGTGTTTTCGACATACCAAGAAGTTTACGTTGAACACTTTTATTTTTATTTTCCCGAATAATTGATGAACCGAATCCCAGAACAAATGACTCATTTGTATCCGGATTCGTAATCACTTTCGCGCCAACAGGAGGCAACACGCCCGCTTGTAAGTCATTAATAATCTGTTTAAAAATTTCGTTTGGTGCTGTTGTTTGAGTTAAGGCACCAACTTGATGTTTGGTCTGCTGACGAGTTTTAGGTGTAGAAATCAAGCTGACACGAACTAAATTTTCTTTAGGATCATCAAAAACATCAAAAGTAACATAACCAGCCAGAGCTCCTTGTACTGATTCAGCACAGTTATCACTCATCGTACTAGTTGTATTCGCAACACTTTCTGTTCCGGTTTCTATGCTATCTACTGTTTCATTCACAGCAGTTGCACACATGTTTTTCATGCCTTCCATATTTTCTACCAGTTGTTTTTTGGCAATCTGGAAAGCCTTTATGTAAGCAGCACGCTTAGATAGAAGTGTTGCATTTCGGTTTTGATATGTCTCATAACTACCAGAACCAGTAGAAAGAATACCAATACCTGATCCTACTGCGATCATTTTCACACCATCACCATCATCTTCAATTAGGCTTTGATGAGCGACTAAAACAGCAGCTTTTGTATCATTCCCCACAACAACATCACCAACTTCTTTAACTGAATCAGTATCAATGTCCTGAGTCTGGGCTGATGCTTCTGTTGCTGGTACAAGATCATTAAGATCAAAATCCGTATCAGCGTAGGCAATATTAAAAGCACTTGCTAATACAATTGATAATAGTGTTTTTTTAAACATAGTAATCCTTTATGGGGCTAGAATATGCTGATCTGATAATCATTCAAAACATGTAATTTAGATTGATGATTTGGTTGGTGGATATGCAGAGTTGGTTCTATATATTGAGCCAAATCATTAGCATTGTTCAGAGATCGTAAATTAACAATAACTTTGCTGGCGTGATTTTCTATTTTTACATCAGATACACCGTTTATTGCACTCAATAAGGTATACAGCTGACCTTGTTTCCCAGCAGCCGATTTAGAAAAAATTAATTCTCTGACAGGCCCACCCCGGGTAGCAATTTTTTGGACAGCTCGATGTAATATGTGATTTATCTTTTGTTGATTACTCTCTAAAGCCAGGTGAACAGCAGCAAGTTCATTAAGCATTTCTTTCGTTTTAGGTAAAGATATTAACGATGGATCATTTTCCCATTGCCCATATTGGTTACCAAAACGGTCCTGCATTGTTGCTAATAGTTTAAGCTGCATTCCCGATGGCGTTTGTTTTTGTGTTTCCTGAACATCAAGAATAATTGTTGCTTGTTCTGGTTTCGACGATAAATCAAATCCCATATCTGCCAATGCTTTATTAAATGTGGCTTTAACTGTTGGCAAATGAGCATTTACATAAACAGCGGGTTGACCTAAATCTTTTATTAGCCTTTGTATGTTATCTTCCAGTTTCTGACGCTCAACGGTAACATCAAGTGTTAAAACAAGTGTGCCATTTGATTTAGTTTGGCTTGATACTTCATTCCATCCGGAGATCATACCTTGTGACTGCATTGATAGTGACTGCCTAGTCACTTCCTGAAGATTAAAGTCATCATTAACGGAATCTGCAGACATGTTGGAATAAGATTGTTGAAGGTAACCAGATTTAACCATAACACCAAGAACCTGGCTTATTGCCCGACGAAAAGCGTCTTGTTCTGCAACTTGACGAGCAGTAAGACCTCTTTTTTTATTAGACACACCTTCGCCAGTAACCACTACAGATACGGTAGGCTCTGAATCCCAAGTAATTGAATCATTATCCTGTGACTTATCAAATGAAGCCGAAGTCACCCGAACATTTATACAGGTATCATCTCCCATAAGCTCAGGTTGATCAAAATTGGCAGCAATCAATCCTTGATCAATACCCGATACCAACGCATTGCGAGTTGTTTGATCAAATTGTGAATCAAGAAGTTTTAAATCATCAGAGGATAACGAAAGTGATGTTTGTCCCTTGAGAAACATACGTAAGTTATTCAAAGCATCCGCTTTAGCCCCTTCAATCGCCATACTACCGCGACCATATGCACATCCCTGCTCAACAAGAGCCAGAGAAGACTGGCTCTTATCAAGTTCGAAGGCGGAAAGTTGCATACAGGAGAATAAACCACTAATGGCAACAAAGCTGTAATTTAACTTTTTTGAGCCCATGAGCTGCGTTCCTTCATAAATTCGATTGGCACACCAACACTCACTGCAAAGATTCGACGCTGACGATCAGGGCGGTAAATGCCTTGATCTGCTTCATCATGTACCTGATTAGCTAATTTACTGTCTTTCCAACGAACAATTTTACCTTGTGCACTTTGCTGGCTTGGATTGATCGTTGCAACGCCAATTGGTTCGACGAAACCAGCACTATATTCAAATATAACCATGGTCTCATTAGGCAAAACACCAGCATTTTGACCACGATCTAATGAAACACGATCGCCTTTGATACCCATGACTTGAGCTGTCGCTGGCATTTCTTTAAGCAGTCTTGTTAGCATAATATCGAAACTACGAGATGCCATTTCGTTCAGGACTGAATCCACATCTTTGCTACTGGTATAATTGAAACCACGGTAATAACTACCATTAGCAATGACTGTGGTGTAGCTGTCTTTATCGCGAACATCAAAGTTTGAGACGCGAATCTTACCTATATTCGGGTAACTAATTTTTTCACGTGTGTAAGGGTCAATAACACCAGTTGTCAACTCCATCGATGTTTGGAATAGTGATTGTGTTGAACCAAATAGCATATCACCAGTCTTCAACACATCGACTTTCATGATATAGTCAGTTGAAAGTCTCTTGCGACTACCCATTTTTTTAGCAACATTCGCAGCCCCTTCATCAGCCAAAATTTCTTCCATAGCTGCATTAACAGACTTAGTGTCACGGGTCAGAATACGGAAACGGTTTACTCCAGCAAACTGGTTTTCTAACGTATTTTCCAGTGCTTTAGTTTCAAACTTACCGATACTATTATGCATCGAGTTAAAAACATCGGCTGACTTACCTTGTAAATTTTTACTTACATCAGTTTGAACATCACCAAAGTACAAACGAATTGTTTTTTTAGCTAGAGGACAACGACTGTCTTTTTCATATGCTTCATAACTACAAAATTGAAGACCCTGAGTATTAAAATAAGCAGGAACTTCAATATCACTATCCGTAAAATCAAACGCTGATTTACCAATGATCAACGATGAATTTCCTGCATTACTATCTACAGAATATGTTTGGTGACTTGGCGTACTTTGACACCCGGTCAGAGCTAGCCCCATCACAGCAAAGCTACTGGCTATTCGGGTAAGTTTCATCATGACTTAGCCTTTTCTTTTATAACTTCATCCAAGTTTTCTAACTGCTTAATTGTATCTTTATCCATAGAAATCATTGTATTCGCATCATAAGCCAAATTTGAACGCGCTTTCATTTCCTTATACGCTTCAACTACTGGTACTTTTTTTGCTTCTTCCTCATCTTTTGCTTTATTGGTAAATGCTGTAAATAAGCTACCAGCGCCAGATAACGCCGTCTCTTGAGCGAGAACTGTTGCATTTTGAGAAGCGATAAGGGCAATTTGTCCTGCTTGGAGCGCAATATTTTTAGTTAATTCAAGATTCTCATCAAAAATTGTGTCTGATGCATTTTTATAAGCTTGTACTTGCGGACGGATTTTTTTATTTTTAGGCTTACCTTCATCAAATTGATTCATCGCGACTAAAAGTTCTTCGTCTGTTTTTTCAGAATTAACGGCTAAGAAACCGGCTACATCAGCATGTTTATCAGCTAAAACCCGATAGTTTTTAAACACAGCACACTGGCGATCCTGAATGGAAACCATAATTTTCGAGACTTTATCAACGGCAAAAGACACATGCGTATAATCTTCCCCGAGATCTTTACAGGTTTGAGTTAGTTGCTTGGTTAGATCATTACGGTCAACAGTTGCTGAATTGAGACCAGGAATAGAAGAGCAACCTGCCAATGCTGAAATTGTTAGAGCCGCTGCAACGGTTTTTTTAAACATTGTTATATCCTTTAATTCAATACGGAATAAATTGATTTATTGGTGATTTTTTTTATTATTTTTTGCTGTGCTAATTGCTTTGCTGCTTCAGCACTAATTGGTGAAATTCCAAATTCTGACAGCAATTTTTGGCTAACAACTACGCTAGGAGACTTGGAATCAAATATTTTGAAAGACAACATTTGCTTGGCAATATGATTATTACCATTGTTACCCAGTTGCGTTTTTGCTTTGATATATACGACTATTGAACCGTTGGAATCTGCAAACGAAGAATTTGAAAGTAATCCTTGAATTTGTCTGGAAAAAGAATCTGAGGCAGATGTAAAGGAAATTGAGAATAAACTTGCTGATTTTTCAACTTGTACTTTAAGTTGTTTATACATCGATTGATGTACATTGAATTCATTTACATCTAAAGAAGATAACACTTTTAGAGATGAAAGATTACTTTGTAAAATATCCACAGCCTCTAGATAGTTTTGCAAATCACTCCAAAAATGACCTAAATGCTCTAGTTTTATCTTTACAATTTTGAATGAAGTATCAAGTTCCTGAGAAATGTTACGAGCCCATTGATTTTTGTTTATTTTAAAGTGAAATTCACAGTTTTCTCCATTGACACAAACAGAATCAATGAGCTCTAGACTGTGGATTTCAATGGGAAGTGAAGTAAGAATTGATTCTTGCTGGTAGGTAGAATGCGTATCTGCTTCACTTTGAGATATAAACGTTTTCTCTTTAACTTCAACATCACTGTAAAGATTCAGTGCTAGTTGCTTTTTAGCATCTAATAGAGCTTCATTTTCATTTTTCCCAAACCCAGAAACAAAAAGAAAATTTTCACTAGACGCCGCCAATGCATTAATATTCATAAGCAACATCGAAGCCATAACTAATAAAAAACGAACCAACACACACCAACTAATTAAATTATCTAATAATTATAAAAACAAACTACAATATGGTTTTTTAATTATCAAACGATTTAAAAATTAATTCACACTCAAATTTTTAGCATATTTATTCAAAAAAGAAAGAGTAGAGAGATAGTATGACCATGAAAATTCAGCTTCAATACAAGTAAGCCCCCCCTTTCTATAAATGACAGATAATTAACACAAACATGACAAATACTTGGAAAAGACCAAAATAATAATTCATAAAATTGAATTAATTACAGTATTATCAATAGAATTTTTTTTGAATAAATGTGATCAAGGTTTGATTTAATTTGAACTTTTTGTGTGCTTATGTGCTAGTTCGGCTAACTTATTATAGCCCTGAGCCACTCATTGCCACTGCGCTTTATCAAACGAAGGCTTTTTTCGTCTAACCCGTGAATACTTAAGCTTTGTTCTGAACAACCTATAACTTTAGCGCTCATTTGATGAGAAAATTCATATGAGAAAGAAAACCTGGAATTACGAATCTGAATTTCGCAAAAAACTGCATAAAAATTAAGCTGGCATCTGAAATGCGTTTACCTCTTATTCCAGATGCCAAATTATTTTTTAAAGTTTAATTTCTTTACCGGTTTTTAATGATTCATACGCTTTATCAGCAAGATAAAGAGCTTGTTTTCCATCCAATCCAGTTGTCGCAGGTTGTGCCTGACCATTCATCACATCAACAAAGTGCGCCCATTCGGCAATATAAGCGGCTTTGTATCTTTCCAGGAAGAAAAGTACTGGTTTTGCATAGTCGCAGCCCGCTTCAGTCCATAGCTGTACTTCATCTTCTTTTAGGTTTTTAGCTGTTAATACCCCTTTTTCACCATGAAGCTCAATACGTTGGTCATATCCATAGCCAGAACGACGAGTATTAGAGATTGTTGCCATTGCACCGGAAGGGAAGCGCATAACAATAAAGCAGGTATCCACATCACCAGCTTTGCCGATTTCAGGATCAACAATGTTGGAAGCACAAGCATAGATGGATTCAGGTTCTTCACCCATGATAAACCGAGCCATGTCGAAATCATGAATGGTCATATCACGGAACAGACCGCCAGATACTTTGATATATTCAACTGGTGGTGGTGAAGGATCGCGAGAGGTAATAATTAATGATTCTGCTTTACCGATTTGTCCCAGACTTGCACGTTCTTTGACTGCTTTGAATTGAGGGTCCCAACGACGATTGAAACCAATGAATAGAGGGACTTTTTCTTCTTCAACCACTTTCAGACACTGATCAACACGTGCCATATCTAAGTGGACAGGTTTTTCACAGAAAATTGCTTTGCCAGCTTTTGCTGCAAGTTCAATAAGTTCTGCGTGAGTATCCGTTGCTGATGCAATAAGAACGGCATCAACACTAGGATCAGCCATTGCTTCTTCTACAGTCTGAATTTTACAGCCGTACTTATCAGAGATTTTTTTCGCATTTTCTGCAAATGGGTCAACAACAGAATATAAATTGGTTTCAGGGTGTTCAGCGATATTTACAGAATGGACAACCTGACCGATACGTCCTGCACCAAATAGGGCTACGTTATACATAATTAAATCCTTATGTTTTATTTTTAGAGCTAACACGTTTATTGGTTTTGATTTAGTGAGCCATAGCCAAAACTATGGCTCAGATAATTGTTATTCAAATGCGGTTCTGAATCGTTCCAGAGCCAGTTCAGAATCACCAGAAGCCCATGCTTCCATAGCGATATTGCCTGTATAGCCAATATCCCGAACGGCTTTTGCTATTGCCGGGTAATTAATTTCTCCAGTGCCTGGTTCCATTCGTCCGGGAACGTCTGCAACCTGAAGTTCTCCAATGTAATCGATACATTTACGTACCAGTTCGATTAAGTTACCTTCCCCGATTTGAGCATGGTACAAATCCAAATTCATTTTTACATATGGGCTATTCACAGCTTTAACCAGTGTGTAAGTATCTTTCGCTTTTGCAAATGGAGTACCTGCATGGTCAACATCTAAGTTTAGGTTTTCAAGCGTAAAGACTTTACCGGCCTCTTCACCGAGCTTAGCGAGCTTTCTCATCGTATCTTCAGCTTTAAGCCACATTTCGCCAGTGACAACTTCTACTGGTTTAACCGGAATACCACCTTCACCTAAGCCAGTACCATGAAAGTTGAGAGCGGGGCAGTTAAGACGATTAGCCACTGCGATTGACTCTTTGGCACTATTTAAAAATTTCTCGATTTCATCATCATCAGTTAAATTACCGGAAATATAACCGGTCATTGAATTAATTTTGGCGCCTGTAGCTGCTATGGCATCAATGTCTTTATTGGTCCAGTCCCAGATTTCTACGCCAAAGCCCAATTCATGAATTTTTTGTACTCGTTCTATAAATGGTAATTCCAGGAAAACCATTTCAGCACACACAGATAGCTGGTAATTATTCATTGTCTTATCCTTAATTAATCACGATATCAGATTGTTTTTCAGCTTCTTCTTCTTTGAAACGTTTAGATCTTGAAAGCATCAGAGGTTCAATTTGTTCTAGTGATACACCACGTGTTTCAGGCAAGAATCGACCAACGAACCAGAAGCCAACAATACAGAACACAGCACACATGATTAGCGGAAACGAACCATTGAATTTGTCCATCAGGTAATCACTGCGGTTCATCATTGGGAATGACTGGGTAACAGCAAAGTTAGAGATATACATGGCACTAAACGCAATCCCCATCCCAACTGCACGCATTCTGTTCGGGAATATTTCTGACATGATTAGCCATGCACCCAAACTCCATGTCAAACCAAAGATGAATACGAACATAACAAGAGTCACTACAGGGAAATAACCTTTAATTCCCATAACAAATGCAGCAGAAGTTAATAGAAGACAAATAGAGCAACCGATAGTGCCTAATTTTAATAATGGTTTACGTCCTACTTTATCCACCAGGAATAACGCAATACTTACACCAAAGAAATTTGCAGCACCTAAGAATATACTTTGGAATAATGAATCCTGAATATTTGCATTAATATTTTTTAACAGTGATGGTGCATAATATAAAAGAATGTTAATACCAATTAATTGTTGTAGTGTCGCAATAACACAGCCAACCAGTACAATAAAGCGAGTTTTAGGATTAGTTAAAATTTGTTTAGCATTTAAACTAACCTGCTCTTGAGCCTGCTCTAAATTAATTGAGTCTTTTATTTCACCTAATAGCTGTTTAGCATGTTCCATATTTGATAAGCGGCTTAATACATTAAGTGCTTTTTTATCTTTGTTAACCATTGCATACCAGCGAGGTGATTCTGGCATAAAGAACACAAGGATAAGGAACATCGCGATTGGCACCATTTCAGAAGCAAGCATCCAGCGCCAGCCAAGAGAGGTTACCCACTCAGGGTCCATACCTCTAACAATTCCATAATTAACAATATAAACAACAAGTTGACCACCAACCATTAGTAGCTGCTGCAGCCCTAACATACGACCACGATAGTCTCTGGGTGATACTTCTGCTATATACAACGGTGTAATAGCAGAAGCCATACCGACGGCAAAACCGCCTATCATCCGGTAAACAATAAACCAGAAGAAATTGGTCGCTAATGCTGAGCCAACAGCTGAAATTAAAAATAAAATCGCGGCAAATACTAATGTTGCTTTACGTCCGTATTTATTTGAAATAGAACCGACGATCCAGGCTCCGAATATACAACCAAATAAAACGTTAGATACAGCCCATCCACTTTCTGCTGGGCTTAAAGTAAAATGTTTCGTTAAAGGTTCAATTACTCCCGATATGACTGACGCATCATACCCTAACATAACACCACTTAAAGATGCTATGCAGCATATAAATGTAGCATACAATATATTATGTTTGTTCATATATCATCCTTTGTAAGTTTTATAAAGAATTGTATTTATAATTCTTTAAACTTTTTATATTTATGAAATATTCATTCACGTTATTAGAGCCAATTAATATAAAACCCAAATCAACCCTAATAT
Source organism: uncultured Vibrio sp. (assembly GCA_963676525.2). Taxonomy (GTDB): domain Bacteria; phylum Pseudomonadota; class Gammaproteobacteria; order Enterobacterales; family Vibrionaceae; genus Vibrio. Next base: position 699,509 of record CAXXNB010000009.1, on the reverse strand, counting down.
TTTATTTGCAACACACATGCCAAAAAAATATATACTTTTTTGTGATCTGAATTTTGAATTTAAATTGATAGTGTTCATATTGATGACATGTTGTGATTACATGTCATCAATATGGGCATGTTCTGACCAAATATCGATCAGCATGATTAATAAAAATGAGTTGGTATCTATATGAACGAACAACAATGGTATGAAGAGCTCAGTTACTTACCTGAGGCAAATGAGGCCGATAAGCACAATGAAAGGCTCAGTAACGCCTGGAATCAATTTCTGGAAGGTAATAAACCGGACTGGATTCGGGAATCCATCATTGAGTCCTGGCAAAGGACTATGCGGAGAAATATTGATCCATTCAATTTTGAATACGAACTGATACCTGAAGAAGAGCTAGCCGCAGTTTTAGAGAAAAACCGGGTTATGATCGAAATAGCTCACGAAGTGATGCAAGATCTTTTAGCTTACAATCCTGATGGTCATATCAATCTTACCGATGAAAATGGGATCACATTACATTACTGTGGATTAAATCTGACACCTGTTGGTAGCGTTTTAAGAGAAGATGTGCAGGGAACTAACTGTACTGCATTATGCTTAATAGAGAAAAAACCGGTTTATGTGGTAAGTGGTGAAAACTGGTTAATTGACTTAAGAAAACGGCATAAACAGTGTGCCGCAGCACCAGTAAAAGATGCCCACGGAAATATGATTGGTGTATTAACCCTTACTTCATCCCAGGAACATTTTAACTATCAAACACTGGGAACGGTTCATGCCGCAGCACAGGCAATCAGACAACAATTAACGCTTCGGGATCTTTTAACCGAGCAGCAAACCATTTTAGAGACGCTAAATGAAGGTGTTATCGTGATCGACAAATATGGGATGATCAATAACGCCAATCGATACGCAAGACAAATCTTTAACGGTATGGAACTCGTTGGTAAGCATATTGACCGGGAACTGAAACCAGAAGAGGCTTGTTTGCAAAAAATGCTTCCATGTAATGATAAAGAAGTTGAGTTTAACCTGTCGGCTAACATAAGTATTAGTTGCGTGATCTCGTTAGTGGAAGCACCAAATGGTAATAAAGTCATATCACTAAAAGAAAACCAAAGGATCCGTGATATTACCCGTCGTGTTATCGGTGCCGGAGCCACCTATACATTTGATAGAATCATTGGCCATTCTGACAACTTATCTAAAGCAGTAAACAAGGCCAAAAAAGCCAGCAGAGCCAATAGTACTGTGTTAATTACTGGAGAGAGTGGAACAGGAAAAGAACTCTTTGCTCAGGCCATTCATAATCACAGCGAAAGAGGCGATGGTCCGTTTATTGCGGTTAACTGTGGTGCCATTCCCCGGGATTTAGTGCAAAGTGAATTATTTGGCTATGTTGATGGCGCTTATACAGGCTCAAGGAAAGGTGGTGCATTAGGCAAATTTGAACTTGCAGATGGTGGAACCTTATTTCTTGATGAAATAGGTGAAATGCCGCTAGAAGCACAAACCAGTCTTTTACGTGTACTTCAAGAAGGTGAAGTAGTGCGAATTGGGGCGGAAAAGCCAATTAAGATAAACGTTCGTATTATTGCCGCAACGAACTGCAATTTAATAAAAATGGTTGATCAGTCCTCTTTTCGCCGTGACCTTTATTACAGACTCAATGTCATATCGCTACCGATTCCGCCATTACGTGAACGAGCTGACGATATCCGTGATTTAATTGAATTTTTCTCATCCCGTATTTGTAATAATTTAAAGAAAATCCGCCCTACATTTTCTGCTGATATAATCCGCACTCTTGAGTCATACTCCTGGCCAGGTAACATCCGTGAACTGGAAAATACCATTGAACGATTACTCAATTTAAACTCAGGACTTACTATCAATCTGCCTGATTTACCGGATGAAATTTTAAATCAGTCCAAATTACCTGAGGTAGTGGGAAGTAATAAAATAGTTAAAGAAACTGCTTTAAATAATAATACAGAAAGCAGTTCTGAGTCGGTACAAAGTTTCCCCCAAATTAGTCTGGAAGGTAATGATAGAAAATACATTATTGCTCTGCTTGAATCGAATCATGGTAACGTCAGGAAAACGGCAGAAACATTAAATATTTCAAGGAACTGCTTATATGGTAAGTTGAAAAAATGGCAAATAGAGATTAGTAAATATCGAGTCTGAATTTTATCTGATTTTCATGTATGAACAAGATTGCTGACTCTGCCAGCTCCATCTTTATTCTGTAATTCCATTTACCAAAACGTACAGATAAGCCTGTTGAAACCGGAAATACCTATTCGTACTCTTCTAGCCTCGCTAACCTGTCATCCAGTATAGCGATTTGTTGCTCCATACGTTGGAGCAAGCGAAGCTCCATAGAAAGAAGTTTCTGGTCTTTAGGAACCCGATTCCGGCTAATCATAGAAGCCAGACTAGTCATTTCACGATTAGTCTCAATGATGGACTTTCGAAGACGCTCAGATAAAACAGACATAGTATAACCTCTCGAGTAGATAGATGTGAATGGAAGAGGGCCAGTTATAAACATAAGCACTTTAATGGAAAAGACAAGAAATGAGGGGAAAAAAGTTCAGATGAGAAATACAACAAAAACGGTTTTCTAGCATTAACATCGCCGCGTGCGGCACAGAACGCATTGGATTTCCAAGGTAAAATGGACATCAAAACGCAAAAATGGTTAATACTTATTCGAGCGATACACCGGAACTATTTTTTTATTTGACTCTTTATCTCAAATAAGTAAAGTAGGCGCTTCAAAAGACAATTCGGTATGGTTGAGACCAATAAAACGATACTGATACAAAATAGCGTGCCCTGGTGGTGGAATTGGTAGACACAAGGGATTTAAAATCCCTCGGCGTTCGCGCTGTGCCGGTTCAAGTCCGGCCCGGGGCACCATCTAATCATTTTCAATTAAAGTAGCTGAGTTAACGGATTTATGTCTTACATGAGTCAACAGATAACTCGCAATCCATGCCGTTGCTGGCGCAACAATAATCAAAAACATACTACCGATAACCGCATTACCGACTCTCAAACCAGATTTCAGTAAACTCGGGCGGGAAATATCCGAGCTGTTATACTGAATTTCTTCCATGGCGCCCCGCTCGCTACAACCAAAATCGCTGCATCGACGATCTTATTAACTTTAAACATAATGCTTCCCTACGGATTAATATTATTATTAACGAGCAGATACGTTTGTTTTCTTTAGAATGACTTTTTAGAAATTCTTCTCTGTCTAACCTCAAATTTTTTTGTTATTCTTTGCTAAATCGATTCAGCCATCAGTTTTTCGATGGTTTCGTAGAACATCATTAGATGAATTTATGCTAATGATATTAACCCACTTGCCTATTTTGAGTTGATGATGAAAATTGCTGTTGCAGGCGATCACGCCGGTTTTAAATTAAAACAAGAAGTCACTGAACTTCTACAAAGTATGGGCCATGAAGTCATTGATATGGGACCATTTAGTGAAGAGTCGTGCGATCTGCCTGACTTCGTTTATCCTGCAGCATTGGCTGTAAGTAACGGAGAAGTTGACCGCGGTATCTTTATCGATGGTGTCGGCTATGGAAGTGCAATGATAGCCAACAAAGTTTATGGTGTTTATGCTGCTATTTGTCAGGACCCATTCTGTGCTGGTCTGGCTCGCTCTCATTCAGACAGTAATGTTCTGTGCCTTGGCGGTAAAATTATTGGCTCTGCTATTGCAATGGAAATTGTAAAAACCTGGATGACGACTGACTATTTGATTAATGAAGAGAAATACACCAATCGAGTAGAAAAAGTCAAAGCTATCGAGAAAAAACATCTCATCAAATAAAGAAACTTTGCAGGTTAGTGATCCACTGTGAGCTGTTAAAAATACACAGCCAGGTGGAATACTAACCTGAACAATTAATAACCTGCGACTTTTATCCGTAAAAAACGAGCAAAACGCGGTTTACCCTTACTGGTCAGTCCGTTATATCGATAGGTCACCTGACTCCCGATATCTGGCGGAAATATTCTTTCTTCATCACTAAGACCACTGCCAATAAATAAACTCACACCATCTTCGGTTCGAACCTGTATTGACCCCACTTTTCCTTTCAATCGCCCTTTGCCGGGTTTGTATCCAATTACAATTGCTTCGGCATCCTGATAGCTCTTCAATTTCAATAAACTATCACTGCGACCGAGTTGATATTCATCTTTAGTACGCCGGAGCATCACTCCCTCTCCTCCACCCTGTTCAACCGTTTTGAGATAGTTCTTTAACTGCGTTTCATTGGGAAATGTTCTGTATGGTATAACTTGAATAAACGGCTGCTTAAGCAAATATGCCCAATGATTCAAAGCCGCAAAACGGGAGATGTAATCACCTTGCTGCATTGGCATATCAAAGACCATCCACTGAATTTTTCGCCATTCCTCGTCATCAGGCTTTTCATCTAAAACTATGCTCTGGACTTCATTAAAACCACCACGCCCAGCCCACAATTCGCCTTCTACCATTTGATGAGTAGGCAATGATTTTATAAACCATTCAGGAGCGTGAATCACATTACCATGACGACTAACCAACTCTGTCCCCGTCCATAATGCCCGGATACCATCATATTTTTCACTCACCCAATACCCCGAAAATTTGATACCTGCATGGTATTCGTTAGCTAATGTCAAAGCTGGAGTAACACTGGAAGCATAAGAAGGGCAAACTGAACTAATCGATAGCAAAGGCAACAAAATCGTATTTCTGTTTATAAAATGGTACGGCATGACAATATCCCTGAACTCAGACTGTGATTTCTGGGCAAAATAGCGGATAAAAACTAAGGAAACGAATCAGAGGTAATAACAATAGGAGACAATTCGAAAACTTACTGGCAAACAATAACTTGTTGCAACAATTTTTCGACGATTTTCACTATTCAGATAAACAACAATGAGATATGGTAATTTAACCCAGGTTCCGGAGTGAGGAAAGAATGACCGTCGACGTTATTAATGGCTTATTTTTAGTTGGTGCACTACTGATTTTAACCAGTATTATTATAAGTCCGCTCTCATCCCGCATTGGTGTTCCGGCGCTGTTAGTTTTCTTAGGCGTCGGAATGGTAGCAGGAGTTGACGGTCCGGGAAAAATTTCTTTTGATAACTATACCGTAGCGTATATTGTCAGTAACTTAGCTCTGGCCATTATTCTGATTGATGGCGGTATGAGAACCAAAATGTCCAGTTTTAAAGTGGCACTGTGGCCTTCTGTATCTCTGGCCACAGTGGGCGTTGCAGTAACAACCATCCTGACCGGTTTAGTATCCACCCTGCTGTTTGATCTAAACTGGCTCGAAGGAATATTAATTGGTGCGATTGTCGGGTCAACTGATGCCTCTGCAGTTTTCTCTTTACTCAAAGGAAAACAGCTAAACCAACGTGTGGGAGCGACACTGGAGATCGAATCCGGAACCAACGATCCGATGGCGGTATTTCTTACTGTTACTCTTATTGCCATCATTGCGTCTCAAACTACTGACTTAGACGCCAATACTTTAGCAATCCAATTTGCCAAACAATTTGGAATTGGTAGTTTACTGGGATTTGCCGGTGGCTATATTTTACGACACCTAATTAACAAAGCACCACTTCCTGAAGGGCTGTACTCCATTCTTGCAGTAAGTGGCGGACTAAGCATATTCTCACTAAGCAATACTCTGGGTGGCAGCGGCATTTTGTCTATTTATCTGGTTGGACTCGTTTTGGGCAACAACCCGACGCGTTCCCGACATTCCATTCTCAACGTACTTGATGGCATGACCTGGCTCAGTCAAATCATCATGTTTATTGTACTGGGACTGCTGGTTACGCCTTCAGAACTGATACCCATTGCCCTGCCAGCCATCATTTTAGCGACATTTATGATCGTTATCGCCCGCCCGGTAGCCGTATGGCTCTGCCTGACCCCTTTCCGCAGTTTTAAACCTCGTGAAAAGTGGTTTATCTCCTGGGTTGGTCTACGAGGTGCGGTTCCTATTATTCTGGCGGTATTTCCAATGATGGCCGGACTGGAGCATGCAAAATTATTTTTTAATATCGCCTTTTTCGTCGTCATGGTTTCCCTGATTATCCAGGGCGGTACAATTCCAAAAGCCTGTTCATTAGCTAAGGTAGAATTACCTCCAAAGCCACATCCTATTCTACGTACCGGTTTGGAACTGTATTCAGGAAGTGACTGGGAAATGCTGGTGTATCAGCTAACACCAGGACGTTGGTATATCGGAGCCCCGCTAAGAAATCTTCTTATGCCAGAAAACACCCGAATTGCTGCAATTTATCGGGGACAGTCGCTACTTCACCCTTCGGGAAGTACCGAACTGAAAGAAAATGATATTGTCTGCGTCATTGCTCAGGAAAATTCAATGGATGAACTGAGCCGACTCTTTAGTGAATCGCCGAAGCAGCAGTCAATTCGTCGTTTCTTTGGAGACTTCTTTATTGATGTTAATACCAAAATTTCAGATGTGTCTCTCTATTACGGCCTCGACCTGGGTGAAAACCCGGTCAATATGACATTAAAGCAACTGGCTGATATCCATCTTGGACCGTCCCCTGTCTTAGGTGACACCTTCGAATGGCAAGGATTAAACTGGATAGTAGCTGACAGTGTTGACTGGCAGGTCAAAACCCTCGGCCTGCGTCTGCCCGATGAAGAAGAACCTCAGAATTCAGAGGAAACAACATCATAATCCCTATGATGACTTTATTCCTTCAGTAGATTGACCGGGGAAAATTGATCAGTAAGAACTCTTACCGAAGTATCCCAATCTGAGTCCAGTGACATGAGTGGTGGGTATTTTTCAATTTGAATACCGTATCGCGCGAGAGGTTTGGTTAGTCTGTCTGCCTGATTTTGCAGGCTCTCTTGCGAAGGTAGCGGAGATTTACTGGTTATAATAACCCGATTTGTTGTTTCACCCTTATATTTGAAATTCAGAAAAGAGCCGAAGGCTTCCTGATAAGTCACGGACTCATGATCGTAAAGCTTGCTGCTGGAAAAGGTATTCGCAACCAACACCCCTTTATCGCTCAAAATACGTTTTGTTTCCTGCAGGAATTCCTTTGTCATCAGATGCTCTGGAATATAATCCCCATTAAATGCATCCAGCAAAATATAGTCGTACTGTTTTCCTTGCATTCCAGCTCGTTTAATAAAAACTCTGGCATCAGAGATAGTCACTGACATATTCACGGTATCCCTAAAATGAAAATAGTCATAAGCGATTTTTTTAACTGCAGGATCAAGTTCTACAACATCTATCTTTGCATCTGGGTAAAGCTCACTGAATACCAGAGGTATCGATCCACCACCAAGACCAACCAGCAGAATGTTTTTGGGATTAGGATTGAGCAGTAACCCAGAAAAAGACATCCGGGTATAAGGGAAGTAGAGTCGTGAATCGCTCTGATCTTCATATTGGCAAGACTGCATTTGCAATCCTCTATTGGATGAAAACGTCAGGCAGCGGCGACCGTCCTTTTCTACTACAGCGATGTTCTGATACAGAGACCTTTCCTGATGTATCACCTGACTTTGTACCGGTGTCGTGGAAAAAAAAGAAACAAGAGTACTAAATAATCCCATCGTAAATAACCTTGCTGACATACTATTGAACCTCCGCTACGGTTTGTGGTACCGGTAGATAAAATGCACATAGCCCACCAGTAAACAATAATCCGATTAGACTGAATAGAATCGTTTCAATTTCAAACCATAAGACCAGATAAAACGATGTGATTAACGTTCCCAGTGCACTTCCCAATGTAGAAATGAAATAGAGTATTCCTGCCATCTGACCACTATGATCGGTATTGCGAACCAGTAGTCTGACCGAGTAGGGAGCAATCATACCCAACAGCATAGTCGGAATAAAAAATAAACACACAGCAGCAATCAGAGAGCCATAGCGAGGGTCGGTAATATGTATAAATACCTGCTGCATAATGCTTTCTCCTGCGACTACAAGAGGCAACAAAGTCAGTGCCCCAAAAAAATATAACAGGCTGAATTTACGGAGTGACGGTTGCTGCATTGACCATTTCCCTCCAAGTAGATACCCGATGGATAATGCAATCATAAAGATGGTAATCAAGCTTCCCCATACATAAATACTGCTACCGAAATAGGGTGCTAATATACGCCCGCCTAAGAGTTCTACAGACATGATACTAAAGCCGCTGATAAAGGCTAACATAAGCACCAACCGGTTTAACTGGCTACTGAACATAAATGCTTTCCATTACTCATTATATTATGATTAATTCTAGTATTAAAAATCACCTAAAAAAAACCCGATTCACACTGTAAATCGGGCAGGATAATAAAATCAGAGGTTAAATTAAGCTTTGTATTTATAAAATAGTGTCGATAGTGGTGGTAACTGAATCAGAATCGATTGATCCAAGTCTTCACTTTTCACTTTTTGAGTCTTCGCCAGTTTTGTTATTGGATAGCTACTACCAGAATACTTTTTATCATCCGTATTCAGTATTAATTCATAACTTCCTTTCAGAGGAACCCCTAAACGAAAACGCTCGTGTGGAACTGGAGTAAAGTTGGAAACAATTAATATCCGTTCTCCTGATGCACTCATCCGTTCATGAGCAAGAACACTGGAATCAGCATAATCGGATAAACGCCACTCGAAGCCTGTAGGCTCATTATCACATTCAAATAAGGCTTTTTCTTTACGATACAACTTATTCAAATCGCGAGTCAGTGACATAACCCCCTGATGGCGTTCATAATCAAGTAAGAACCATTGTAACTGACTATCATGGTCCCACTCACCAGTCTGACCAAATTCAGCGCCCATAAAGTTAAGTTTCTTACCGGGCTGGCCATACATATAACCAAAGTATGCACGCAGGTTTGCGGTTTGCTGCCACTCATCTCCAGGCATCTTATTATGTATAGAACGCTTACCATACACGACTTCATCGTGAGATAACGAAAGAATATAGTTTTCACTATGTGCGTAAATAAGCGGGAACGTAATCGTATTGTGATGGTATTTTCTATGGATAGGTTCGTGCTGAATATATTCCAGACTGTCATGCATCCAGCCCATATTCCATTTAAATCCGAAGCCTAGCCCTCCCATAAAGGTCGGTGCAGAAACACCTGGATACGCAGTGGATTCTTCAGCAATAGTCATCGCATTAGGGAAGTGTTTATAAACTTCTTCATTCATCCATTTTAAGGTGGCTATTGCGTCGTAGTTTTCATTACCGCCATCGATATTCGGAACCCACTGATCATGACTTCTGGAATAATCGAGATACAACATAGAAGCAACCGCATCAACCCGGATACCATCGATATGATAGAAATCAAACCAGAACAGAGCATTCGATACCAAGAAGCGGCGTACGTGCTCTTTTCCCATATCATAGATATAGGAATTCCAGTCCTGATGCCAGCCTCTGCGAGGGTCAGGATCATTAAACAGCGGTGTCCCATCAAAGTTATTCAAACCATGACCGTCCGCCGGGAAGTGTGCCGGAACCCAGTCGATAACAACACCAATACCCGCTTGGTGGCAGAGATCGACAAAGTATTTAAAGTCATCCGGAGTACCATAACGGCTCGAAGGCGCAAATAATCCGACAGGCTGGTATCCCCATGAGCCATAGAATGGATGTTCTGCTATCGGCATCAACTCAACATGGGTATAACCCATATCGGAAAGATAAGGAACCAGTTCATCCGCCAGTTCACGATAGGTCAAGAATTCATTGTTTAAGCCACGTTTCCACGAACCGACATGAAGTTCATAGAAAGAAAGCGCTTCTCTTTTCTTTTGCGTAACAGGTCGATTCTGCCATTTACTGTCGCGCCATTTATAGCGGGTATGATCATACGTAACAGAAGCAAGCGAAGGAAACTGTTCCGAATAATAACCCCATGGATCGGCTTTATGAGGCAAACCTTCTCCGTTCGGACCTTTAATTTCAAACTTGTACTGAGTACCTTCTGGTAAATCAGGAATAAAAATCCCCCAGATACCGTAATCAAGACGTTGCATCGGATGACGGCGACCATCCCAGTGGTTAAATCCACCGATTAAACTACAGGCTGATGCATGCGGCGCAAAAACTAAGAAACGCGTCCCCTGAATTTGTTTACCATCGCGCTCAAGAGTAACAAACTGAGCGCCCATTTGATGATACATATTAACTGGGGTATGAAGATCTTCATACTCAGCATAAATTGCATGATACTGGTATGGGTCATCAATAATCTGCTCAACCCCATTCCAGTCAATAGCAAGTCGATAATGAGTAAATTTGAGATGATATTCGGCAAACAGAACAAAACCATCCCCTTCCTGCTCTTTTGTTAACGGATGCCTTTCACCATTATCCAGTAAAACATCAACCCCCGTAGCACCAGGCATCCATACTCTGAGCACCCCTTGCTCCGGGGAAATATATGGTCCTAAAAATGAAAATGGATCAGCAAAAGCCGCTTTATTTAAAGCCAGATATGTTTTTTGCTTTTTGGTTAATACTTTTTGCGTTGTAACGGTTTTCAATATCCCTACTCCTAAACCAGCACATGGAGAAAAAATACCCGTATAACACGGGTATATATTTTCTAAAACAACGTGTTTCATAATATCATTGAAACATAATCAACTCGATTTCACTACTACTGATTATGCAACTAGTCGAAACCGTCACGATTTTCACATTTAAATATTTCAATTAAATATTCTTATCTTTTTGGCGAACCAGAGTAATATGATGAGCCAAACGTTTTATATCTTCTCTGGCAAATATATCTTCAAGTGTCAGACTAAGTTTCCTACGCCAGTTGGGATATTCATCAACCGTACCAGGAATATTGACCGGATTTTCCATCTCTAACCAGTCTTCTAACTGGATACTCATCAAAGAGGATGCTCCGGCAGCAAGGTGTAAATGCAGACCTTCACTTAAATTGGAATCCATAGGCACCAGGCTTGCGTCTTTCCCGACACCATCAGGTAAATACCCATGCCAGTCCACCGAATTTAAAATATTTTGTTTTGATCTCAAACGCTGATCAAACAAGCGCTGCAATTGTTCCTTATCAGGATACACCCCTAATTCACTACCCATTTTTAAGTCATTACAGTGCCAGAACCCGCGAAGAGTCGGCATATCATGAGTACATAAAGCGCTCATAGACTGACTTCCATAGTGACCAGGAGAGAGATACCCACCATCAGCAGCCGTTTCAAAGAAGAAAACTTTGTATGAGTGAATGCCGTAATCCGCAAGTAACTGGGACATTTCCTCCGGTACTGTTCCCAAATCTTCACCAATAACACTGCACTGATGTCGGTGAGATTCAAGCGCAAGAATCGAAAGCAATTCATGGACCGGATACATCATGTATGCCCCTTCTGTAGCAGAAGCACCACGAGGAACCCACCATAAGCGTAATAATCCTAAAACATGATCGATCCTTAATGACCCACAATGCTTCATATTGGCCCGTAACAAGCCAATAAACGCAGCATAAGCTCTGTGTCTCATTATCTGTGGATTGATTGGTGGTAACCCCCAATTCTGCCCCAATGGACCTAAATTATCCGGTGGAGCACCAATACTAAGATTCAACATCAGGTTGCCCTGATCAGCCCACACTTCTGAGCCTGATTCTGCAACACCAACCGCAAGGTCCCGATACAGACCAATCGCCATACCCCGCTCTAATGCGAGCTGCTGAACTTCTTCTATCTGAGTATCGGCTACCCACTGTAAGTACAGATATAAATTCACTTTATCAGGATTATCCTGAATGTATTGCTGGACAGCAGGGTTTTGGAACTGCCGATAATGTTCAGGGAAAACCTGCCAACCCCAAACGTTCTCATCTTTTTGACGAAGTTCTGTTTGCAGTGCATCAAAAGTAGCCTGCGCTAACAGTGATTCACCACCTCTGTCTACAAATGCTAAAAAGTCCAGAGCTCTTGATGTGCTGACATTAAGATGACGTTTTTTAAATTCCTGATACAAAAGAGGTAATATCTGCATCTTCAGGGATGCGACTTTGGTGTAGTTTACCCAATGAGTTTGTCTGGCTTCATTTAATTGCGCCTGAAATTCAGGGCTACCAACTTGTTGCTGTGCTTCAGAGCTCAACGCAAATTCAGGAATGGAACTGACATCAATGTAAAAAATATTCAACCAACTCCGGGACGAAGGACTATATGGACTTGCTCCTTCAGGGTTAGCAGGGAAAAGCGCATGAATCGGATTTAATCCGACAAAATTGGCCCCAAGCTGAGCCATCTCTACCACCAGATGTTTCAGATCGCCGAAGTCACCCATGCCCCAGTTATGTTCTGTTTTTAACGTGTATAACTGAACACTGGGTCCCCATAGTTTGCTCCCCTGTTCAAGCGGCTGTTGTTTATAACAGGATTGTGGGGCAACAATAACCGTTGATGTATAAGGTGCTTTTCTGCGTTTACGATAAACAGAAAGTTGATGGTAACCAAACGGCAAAAGCTGCCCGATACTGAACACTACCGGCCCGCCATTTTCTCTCTCATCGCGGATAATATCAGACTGAATATAACCGGAGAACGATTCGCCTTCTTCTGTCGTTAACCTCCACTCAAAATCACTCTCTCTGGCGCTGCTGCTGATGTATAAAGAAACTTCAACATGCTGATCGTTTTTTGCAAAAACGACCGGCTCTAAAACGTCACTCTTTTGCTCTTTTTCAGATGAAGCTAACAGGGATTCATCTGAAGAGGTATCGTAACCAAGCTCTCGCAACATAAAATCGAGTGTTTCACTGGAAATATGCGATTCTTTACCCCAGTTATCGATATAACACTCTTTGATTCCGGCTTCTTTGGACACCTGAACCAATATATTTCGTTGAGCAACCATATTATGCCACTCCTTAACTCTTGTTTATCAATTGGAGATGGAAAGAGCACAAGGCCCTTTCCTCTGTATTTCCGCTATGACTTAACGTTCAACTGATTCAAGTTTCCAGATATTAGTAACATAGTCCCGAATACTTCTATCCGAACTAAATTTACCTGTTAATGCTGTATTAAGAATGGCTTTTTTCGCCCAGCCAGCTTTATCCGCATACGCAGCATCAAGCTGTTTCTGAGTTTCAATATAGGAAGCAAAATCTGCCAGAACCAGATAAGGATCACCGCCATTAAGCAAACTCTCATACGTTGCTTTTAGCTGCCCCGGACAACCCGGTGTAAATTCATCACCAGCCAAAAGATCCAGAGAGGCTTTAAGTAGAGGATCAGCGTTGTAATAATCATAAGGATTATAACCACGAGCCCAAAGCTGACCGACTTCATCCACTTCTAAACCAAAGATGAAAATATTGTCGTCTCCGACTTCCTCGCGAATTTCGACGTTTGCTCCATCCATTGTGCCAATAGTCAGAGCTCCGTTCATCGCCATTTTCATATTACCGGTACCGGATGCTTCTTTACCAGCAGTGGATATCTGCTCGGATACATCCGCTGCAGGGATCATGATTTCGGCAATACTGACGCGATAATCCGGTACGAAGACAATTTTGATCTTATCGTTAACCCGTTCATCACTGTTGATCTTTTCTGCCATTTTATTGATAGCAAAAATAATTTCTTTGGCTAAATAATAACCTGGAGCAGCTTTAGCTCCGAAGAAGAACACGCGGGGAACCATATCAAAGTCAGGTTCATTTAACAGACGATAATACAGAGATAAAATATGTAACATATTTAAATGTTGACGTTTATATTCATGTAACCGTTTGATTTGAACGTCAAAAATTGCATTTACGTTAAGCTCTATGCCCATATGCTCTTTAACCCAATCGGCCAAACGTTGTTTATTCTCTTGTTTAACCTTCATGAACTGCTCCTGAAATTGAGCATCATCAGCATAACTGGCTAATTGAGATAACTGTTCAAGATGGACTGGCCATTCGTTACCGATTTTTTCTGTGATCAATGCTGACAATCCCGGGTTACAGAATTGAATCCAGCGTCGAGGTGTTACGCCATTGGTCACATTTAGTATTCTTCCCGGATATAACTCATTAAATTCAGGGAAAAGATCTTGTTTCACTAATTCAGAGTGTAATGCCGCTACCCCATTAACAGCATAAGAACCGACCACACTTAAATTTGCCATTCTTACCATACGATGGAAACCTTCCTGAATAATGGACAGTTTCTGCTGTTTAGACACATCTCCGGGCCATTTTTCCCGTACTTCGATGAGAAAATGGAAGTTGATATCGTAGATAATTTCCATATGACGAGGTAAAAGACGCAGAATTAGCGATTCGTCCCAAGTTTCAAGTGCCTCAGGTAAAAGGGTATGGTTGGTATAAGCAAATGTCTTACTGCAGATATCCCATGCTTCATCCCACTCCATTCCTTTTTCATCAATAAAAATTCTCATCAATTCAGGAATAGCGATCGTTGGGTGAGTATCATTTAGCTGGATAGTTTCATGTTTAGGTAAGTCTTTTAAGGCAAATCCGGCAGCTTCGTGTCGACGCAGAATATCTCTAACGGATGCCGCACTATGAAAATACTGCTGCATCAAACGCAATGTTTTACCTTTTTCATGGTTATCGTTTGGATACAGAACTTTAGTGATGTTACCTGCATCAATCAGAGCTCGCTGAGCTTCGAAATAGTTACCATTGTTAAAATTTTCTAAAGAGAACGGCGCTATAGCCCGGCATTCCCACAAACGCAGCGGATAAACAGTATCACTTTGATAACCAACAATAGGTAAATCCCACGGCATGGCTTGAACTGTCATCCCCGGAACCCAGACTTTCTTCTCTTTGCCATTTTCCTGAATAACTTTCACTTCACCGTAAAAACCAATTTCCTGAGCTAAATCCGGACGAGAAAGTTCCCATGGATAGCCCTGTACGCCACACCATTCGTCAGGAGCTTCCTTCTGCTGACAATTTTCAAATGATTGTTTGAACAATCCATATTCATAATGCAAACCATACCCTACAACCGGATATTCCTGAGCAGCTAATGAATCCATATAACAGGCAGCAAGTCGCCCCAAACCACCATTGCCCAGAGAAGGATCTCTTTCTTCTTCAAGCAAATCGGTAAGACTTTGTCCCATCTCTTTCATGGCTTCATCAATTATGTTGTATAACCCCATATTGAGAAGGTTATTACCTGTCAGTCGACCAATCAGAAATTCCAGAGAAAGATAGTTAACACTCTTAGACTCAATAATTTTTTTATCATTTTCGGTCTGTAACAGATGCCGTGTAGAATTCTCAGCCAGTGATCTTGCCATAGCAAGATACCATTCTCTGGGAGTGGCTTTTTCCGGTGTTGTTGCATAGGTGGACGTTAAATGGCGTTTAACGTTATCTTCAAACCAGGATTTGTTGAAATTTTTGATCATGATTGGTTTCATATAAAACCCTCACTATTTATCGTTGAGCAGACTTTCCCTGTTTATGCTGCCACATGTATAAAGAACGTCATCCTCCTTTTTGTTGATAAAATAGGCGTAATAAGAAGGCCTAGATTTATATAAAAACCACTTAAATGTGATATATATCACAATAATTAGCTCATTTTTAGAACTCACCAAAAATAATAAATCATTTAGTCTCCAAAAATTTCCTTAAACAAGCTTAATTACATCCTTTTTGCATAGCCAACCACACCGAATGAGATATAAATCACATAAAATTCAAACTAAAAAGACAAAAAATAGCCAATTCTGTGTATAGTGAAGATAGAAAAGGAATCAAATAAAAACAAAACGTGATATTAGTCACATAATAAAGGCGTAGATAGGTTTAGAGAAATGGTTATTAATAAGGACTTTCAGATACCCGATACCCGCTCTGATACAATCTTTCGATCAAGATTAACAAAGCAGTTATCTTTTGAGGATAAAACAGGACTTATTTTAATTACTGCACCCGCAGGTTATGGTAAATCAACTGTAGCTTGCCAAAGCTTAGTCCATAATTCTCACTTTAGCTGGTATATAATCGAAGATTATGACAACGATCCTGAACAGTTTTTCTTCTTTTTTATTCACGCGATAAAAACAGCGAGCAGACACCCATTTCCGAATACAGAAACTCTGCTACAAAACTCGAATTACACAATAAAAAAACTTTTTAGTACTTTTATAAATGAATGTTCATCCATAACCCAGCCATACATCATCGTTCTCGATAATTATCACAAGATTTCCCATAAACGCATTCATGATTTTTTCGACCAGTTGCTCAGGCATTTTCCTAAAAATCTGACTTTGTTCATTATTAGCCGCCAGATTCCACCATTTAACCGGGCTCAACTACAACTACAAGGCAAACTCCTGCATATTAATAAACTGCAGCTCACTTTTACCGAAGAAGAAACGGGTCAGTTTATCAATGCGCATTACCCAAATCTAAACATAGGCCCGGAAAAAATTCAGGAACTCTGTCATTTCAGCAAAGGATGGATATCGCCGATAATTTTACTGCTGGATACAGCGAAAGATGATTGTGCTCTGTTGAATTTAATTAACAAAAATGCGACTCATCTTAATTTTCCAACGATAGATCAATATATTGAAGATGAAATATTAAAGACCCTATCTAATTCAGCTTTAGCTTTTTGTATGAGTCTCTCTCTTTTCTCCGGATTTACTGAAAAGCAAGCCATCTCCATATATGCAGAATCCAGAGCGAGAAAATATCTGGAAGAATTGATCAAATCAGGTCTGTTATCTGTTATTAGTAATACAAAAAATCAATTCACATTTCATCCTATTGTGCGTGAATACCTGAATATCCGCCGTCTGAAGTATGCGCCAAAACACGAAACAGAACTGTCCCGAAAAGTAACACAGGCTTACCTTGAAGAAGAATGTATTGAAGAAGCTATTTCACTGGCTTTAACCTGTGATCACAAAGACCAGTTGCTAGATATACTTGAAAAATACGGATGGAATCTGTTCAACCAGTTCAAATTAACTTCTCTTGAGAAAGCATTAACATCGCTTTCAGAACAAGAATTATTTCAAAATCCCAACCTTGGACTACTTACCGCATGGGTTGCTATTACACAGGGCAATATTGCCCAGGTAAATGGCTGTATAAAACAATCTGAGCAATTATTGGGGAACTTGCACAACGCAGAGGGATACTCTGAATTATCAGGCCAACTTAATGTACTAGAAGCCCAACTCTCTGTATTGCACCGTCAACCAGGGACAGCACTAAAATATGCAGAATCGGCATTGATCAACCTTGATCATGCTTCCTATAGAGGCCGATGTATCGCTACATCCATCATAGGGGAAGTTCATCATATTAATGGCAGATTAGAGCAGGCATTATCTTTAATGCAACAAACAGAGAGGTTTGCCCGCCAGCATAAATTAACGCTTCAGATTATCTGGGCTTTAATACAACAAAGTGAAATATACTTTGCACAGGGCATGCTGTCTCTTAGCGAAGAAATACTGGATAAGGCCGAAGACATTATTCATCAGCACTCTTTCTTTAACCTGCCGTTTTACCCGCTGTTCATTTCACTCCAGATAGAGCTGTATCAGGAAAAGAAAAATTTTAAACAAGCACGAACAATTGGGGTTAATGCTCTCAACAATATTACCCACACTTCTCATTCAAAAGATCTGATATACGCAGCGTTAGCCAAAATAGATATCAGCCAAAAACAATGGTCCGAAACAAGAAATACTCTGGCCAATTTATCAATACTTAATGATCACTATCCTGATCAGGATGGATTAATTTATATCTCAGAAGCAAGGCTATATTACTGGAAACATACCAAGGATGACGTAGCTGTAAAACAGTGGTAAAATCAGGCAGAAGAACCTGAATCAGGTTTAAATCATTTAACTCAATGCCAATTTCGGAACATGGCTCTGGGCTATTTGATTTTATTAGATTATGAGCGAAGTGAACACTTACTAAACAAATCAATAACCTATGCTAAAAACTCACATCTGATCCTTGATCTATACCGTTCATATACTCTCCGTGCTTATTTATTCCATTGTCAAAACAGAAAAAATCTTGCTACGAAATCATTAATGCAATCCTTGTCATTATCGGCTGAATACAAAATTCAGGGCTACTATTATCTGACCGGTAAGTGGATACTTACCTACCTGAATGAAATTGTTACATCAAATAAATCAGCGATGACAAGAACAGAATTATGGCACGTAAATAAATTAAAAGAGGATTTGAATACCTACTATCTGGTTGAGAAAGAGTCTTCTTACTGCTCAGTTGATAATTTAATCTCTCAAATAACTAACTACCAGCTAGAACAAGGAAACCCACTCACTCCCAGAGAAGCCCAGATTTTCAGCCTGATATATACTGGCTGGAAGAATGAACAGATAGCGGAATACTGCAAAGTTGCTCCGAGCACAATCAAAAGTCACATCAGAAATCTTTATCAAAAGTTATCTGTCTCAAACCGACGGCAGGCAAAAACATTAGCCGAACAACTAATGGGCAGATAAACCAGAAACTCAAAATGACAGAGAAAGCAGTTCAACACCAAGCACCGAACTAAACCCCATAACGACCACTAAAGACATTTTAAACACGGCTTTAGCCCATGGTACATAATTATCCTGATCAATGGCTCTGAATGTCACACGAGTCCACATAAAGCACACAGCAGCGGATACTATAAGATACTCATATCCGGTATGGCCAAAAAGAAAGAGTCCCAGAGACACTATATTGAAAGCGATGACGTAAAGAATCATGTGTCTTCTGGCTTTGTTGATCCCTTCAGTGACAGGTAACACAGGAATACCGGCATCAGCATAATCTTTCATTCTGAACATAGCGATGGCGTATGAATGAGGCATCTGCCACAGACAAAATAATACAAACAGCAAAGTCGCTTCGAGACTGACGTAGTTTGTTACTGCCAGATAACCAGCCAATGGCGGAACCGCGCCGGACAGACTTCCCACAAGCGTTCCGAAAACTGATGTTCTCTTGTACCACATGGTGTAGAAAAAAACGTAGAAAATATAGCCAAGCAATACTATCACAGCAGCTAAAGGATTTGTTTTGTAATACAACAACACAGTTCCGGTCAGCAACAAAATAAGCGCATAGATGAAGGCATGATCAACATTAATTTCACCAGTCACCAATAACCGGTTTTTAGTGCGGGACATTTTTTCATCAATATCGCGATCATAAATATTATTGATCACACATCCGGAACCAACCACCAGCGCCACACCAATCAATGTATAGAGAAATAAAAAGGCATCCACGGGTTCTGACTTGGCTGCAAGGAAAAACCCCGCAGCCGTGGATATCAGATTCCCGACTACTATGCCGGGTTTTGTTATTGATAAGTAGCCCTTTATCATCTCATATTCTCTACATCATCATATTGATATTCAGATTCCACATAATCCAAATGGAACCAACGATTAATATCAGAACAACGATAGCGGCAAAGATCAGCGATATGACATTCCAGCGACCTTCACTGGTTTTGTTTTCCATATGCAGAAAATAGATAAAATGCACCAGCACCTGCACAGTGGCACATCCAAAAATTATCGCATAGGTCATGCTATGCGCCAGAGACTGAGTTGCCACAATATAAAATGGAATTGCGGTAAGGATTAGTGATGCTATAAAACCGATTATGTAGCTCTTAGAGCTTGCTGCCGTAGTTTGATCACTCATCACATCGCCCCCACCAGATAAACAAACGTAAATACACAAATCCAGACAATATCCAGAAAGTGCCAGAACAAACTCAGACAGCTGAAACGCAATTTCATGGTATCAGTCAACCCTTTCGTACTGAGCTGAACCAGGCTAACCGTCAGCCAGATTAAACCGACTGTCACATGCAAACCATGCGTACCTACCAGCGTAAAGAATGCCGATAAAAATGCACTATGGTCCGGACCATGTCCGTTAACAATCAGATGGTGGAATTCATACAGCTCCATTCCAATAAAAGCAGCCCCCAGAACAAACGTAATCATCAACCAGCGCCTTAACCCGGCAATATCACTTCTGGTCATGGCGATCATGCCAAAACCAAACGTGATACTACTGACCAGTAATAGCATGGTTTCAACAAACACAAACGGCAGTTCGAAAATATCCTTGCCGCTAACACCACCGGCCGTACCATTTACCAGAACCGCATAAGTCGCAAATAGTGATGCGAATAATATGCAGTCGCCCATAAGATAGATCCAAAACCCAAATAATTTATTACTTGCGGCCTGATGGTGATGATCATGTGTAACAGCGTGATCAGCGTGCATATTTCACCTCCGTTTCATCGTGATCTTTTTTATCTTCAGCGAGTTTCTTTGCCTTCTCAACATTAGCACGATGTTCTGCTTCAATGCGTTCAATCTCCTCAACCGGAACGTAGTAATCCGTATCATCATTAAAACTGTGGACAATGACAGTCGCAATCATCCCAATAAAACTCACAATCGCCAGCCACCAGATGTACCAAATCATGGCAAAACCAAAAATCGTCGCCAGACCGGAAAGGACAATGCCTGTCGCTGTATTTTTAGGCATATGAATCGGTTCATATCCACCTTTATTACCCAGTTCAAACTCTCCATTCTGTTTTTGGTACCAGAATGCATCAATTTCCTCGGATTTAGGTATAACGGCGAAATTATAAAATGGTGGAGGTGATGAAGTTGACCATTCAAGAGTTCGGGCATCCCAGGGATCGCCGGTTAAATCACGATTCAGCTCCCGATCACGGATACTCACATAGAACTGGATAAACTGACTCAGTACACCGCAAGCAATCAGTGCTGTACCGAATGCAGCAATAGCAAGGAATGGGAAGAATTCAGGATCGATCCCTTGGCTTATCCTTCGTGGCATGCCCATAAAACCAAGCGCATACAAAGGCAGGAAGGCCAGAATAAAACCAATCAGCCAGAACCAGAATGCTCTTCGTCCCCAGGTTTCATTCAGCGTGAATCCGTATGCTTTCGGGAACCAGTAAGTAATACCAGCAAAACAGCCAAAGACAACGCCGCCAATAATCACATTATGGAAGTGAGCAACAAGGAATACACTGCCATGAAGAACAAAGTCCGCCCCGGGAACAGCCATTAGAACACCTGTCATGCCACCGATAGAAAATGTAATCAGAAAACCTATGGTCCATAAAATCGGGGTTTTAAAATCCAGGCGTCCTTTATAAATCGTAAATAACCAGTTAAATATCTTAACCCCGGTAGGGATCGCGATGATCATGGTCATTATACCGAAGAAGGCATTCACGTTTGCCCCTGCCCCCATGGTAAAGAAGTGATGCAGCCAGACCAGAAAAGAAAGAATGGTAATAACAACCGTTGCCCAAACCAGAGATGTGTAACCAAACAACTTTTTCCGGGCAAATGTAGCGGTCACTTCAGAGAAAACACCGAATACCGGAAGGATCAGAATGTATACTTCCGGATGGCCCCATGCCCAAATCAGATTAATATACATCATCATGTTGCCGCCCATATCGTTAGTAAAGAAATGGAATCCTAAATAACGATCAAGAGCCAGTAAGGTGATAGAAACAGTTAAAATTGGGAAAGAAATTAATATTAAAATATTGGAACACAATGAAGCCCAGGTAAATATCGGCATTTTCATCATTGTCATACCCGGTGTGCGCATTCTGAGGATAGTAACGAAAAAGTTAATTCCCGATAACGTCGTCCCTACTCCGGACACCTGCAAGGCCCATATCCAGTAGTCCACTCCCACCCCGGGGTTAAACTTAATACCGGAAACCGGAGGATAAGCTAACCAGCCAGTACGACCGAATTCACCAAGCCCCAGCGACAAATTGGTTAAAATAATGCCGCCAACAAATAACCAGAAGCTCAAATTATTTAAAAATGGAAACGCCACATCCCGGGCACCTATCTGTAGCGGCACAATAATGTTCATTAAGCCAACAACTAAGGGCATCGCGACAAAGAAGATCATGATCACGCCATGAGCCGTAAAGACCTGATCATAGTGATGCGGTGGTAAATAGCCAGCATCTCCGGCAGCAGATAACACCTGTTGACTTCTCATCATTACGGCATCAGCAAAACCTCGGATCAACATGACAAAGGCGGCAATAATGTACATGATGCCAATCTTTTTATGATCAACCGAAGTAAACCATTCGGTCCACAGATACTTCCATTTACCCAGTTTTGTAACCCATGCCAGCAGAGCAATACCTACCACAGTAATCACGGATAAAGTGACCATAATAATTGGTTCATGGTATGGAACTGACTCGAGTGTTAATCTTCCAAACATAATTATTTATCCTTTGTGATGCCCTATTTCACTGTCGATATGAGAAGTTTCAGGGTGTGGATTATTTGAATGCATCTCGTCATGAATCATTTCACCTGACTCATTTCCTGAATGGTTCATTCCTCCCGGATACTGCATAACCACTTGATTAAAAAGATTGTCAGGAACATGAGAAAAATAGGTAACAGGATCAGCAATACTTGGCTTAGCCAATAAACGGTAGTCATCAAAATCAGTGATGGTCTTAGCAGATGATTTAACGGACTCCACCCACTCGTTAAAGCTATTTTGAGTCGGTAATGCGATTGCAGTGAATTTCATTTCGGAAAAACCTTCACCACTATAACTGATTGCAACGCCGGGATAATTGCCAGCCTCATTAGCCACCAGATGTAACCTTGTCACCATAGCCGGCATGGCATATAACTGACTCCCCAGACGAGGAATAAAGAAAGAGTTCATCACATCATCGGAAGTTAATTTAAATAAGACCGGTATATCCTTAGGGAACGCAACTTCATTGATCGTCGCAATCTTCTGATCAGGATAAATAAATAACCATTTCCAGTTGAGTGCGACCACTTCAATCGTCATGGTTTGTTGATCTGACGCAAGAGGCTTAGATGGTTCCAAATAGTGTGAAGACCGCCAGGTAATTATCGCCAGTATCACAATAATTATGATTGGCACAGACCACACAACCATTTCTATTTTTGTCGAATGAGCCCATTCAGGTGAATACTCTTTTTGCCCTTCGCTATTTGTGGATCGATATTTATGAGAAAAATAAACCACCATTAAAATGACAGGAATGACAACAATCAGCATCAAAAATAATGCCGTTATGATCAATTCCCGAATTTCCAAACCAACTTGCCCCTTAGGATCAAAAAGTGCAAATTTACACCCGGAAATTAGTGCTACTGTTATGAGTACACTAATTTTCAACAAGGCACGTTTATATGATGTGATTTTCATCAGCTTTACGTCTCTTCTCTGGTTCTTATATTCAACAAAGAGGAAAAACACGTGTAAATATTGTGTGACTCCCTACGATTCTAAAACACTTTAATTTCATGGAATTTACTGGCGTTAACAACAGTTTAAGGCGCAAATGAGGGTTATACAATCGTATAAAAAACAGACAGGAATGATGATTCATCAAGTAAATAACTGATTACAATTGATTTAAATCAACTTTTGAAGAAAAAAAAGAATTTAGGAAGAATTGTTTTTTTTGATGTTTCTCACAACAAAAAAGGCCTTCCAAAAGAAGACCTTTTCATTAGAGAATATGATTTAACAGATATTATTCAGCAATTTCTGCGTTATGATAAACCTGTTGAACGTCATCACAGTCATCAAGCATATCTAAGAATTTCTGGAATTTGTCTGCATCTTCACCTGATATTTCAGTTTGAGTCTGAGGAATAAAGGTAATTTCCTCAACATCAATAACCAAATCAGGGAAAGCATCAGTCAAAGCAGTTTTTGCTTTGAAAAACTCAGTTGTTGGCGCAAATACAGTAACAATACCGTCTTCTAATTCAATGTCAGAAACATCAACATCTGCCATCATCAGAGCTTCTAATACCGCTTCATCATCATCGCCTTTAAACTGGAACACAGCACGGTGATCAAACATGTGTGATACTGTGCCTGGGTTACCAATTTTAGCGCCTGTTTTCACGAAACACTGACGAACATCCTGGAAAGTACGGTTGCCGTTATCAGTTAAGCAATCCACGATAACACTTGTACCGCCAGGACCAAAACCTTCATAGCGAGCTGGTTGGTAATCTTCACCACCACCGCCTCTGGCTTTATCTAATGCTTTTTCAATAACGTGAGCTGGTACGTTATCTCTTTTCGCTTTAGTGATCAGATGTCTAAGCGACAGGTTCATATCAGGATCTGCACCGCCATTTTTAGCGCATACGTAGATCTCTTTACCATATTTAGAATAAACTTTAATTTTTGCGCCTTGCGTTTTCGCCATTGAGGCTTTGCGCACTTCAAAACTTCTTCCCATTGGGATGTTCTCTCTAGTTCAATTTAACGCGAGGGGTTTTAACAAAGGAACCTCAGCGCTTCCCCTGTAAGGAGTCCGTGTTACGGGACACCCATAATTTTTTTGTATTGTTCTATCGATTGTTGAAACCAGTCTATTTCCTGTTCTGAGCGCAACATACGAATTTTATTGGAAATTTCGTCAACTGCTATTTTCCCTTCTTTTAATTGCCAAACCATAAAAGAAGCCTGTTTATCTAACTCTATTTTGAGTCTCTCTTCAGAACTTTTGTTTGCAAGGTTAAATGACATAGTAAAACGGACAATCAATAAAACAGAGGCTGCAATATATCATATGCGAAGAAAAAAATAAGTCTGAAAATACCCCTTACATCGAAACAAATCAAAAAACAGGCAGAAAATACAAAAAAGAGTGGTATCAGACCACTCTTTTTCCACATAACCGGGAAAAACTAATGTAACAAGCCAAGCTCTCTGGCTTCTTCAATAGTTAAACCACTTTCTTTAATCTCTTTCAAAGCTTCGATACGACGTCTGGCTTCAGCAGATTTAACAACTCTCTTTGTTGGCCTCTCTGACTGTAACTCGTCTGAGATATCCCACTTGTTTGCAATATCAGTCATTTCATCATGGTTAATAGAATTTATGGACATAAGCACCTCCGAAAAAACCATGTCTAAGACAAGTGATATATAGCGAAGCACGAAACTCATGTTAAGAGAAAATGATTAATATTGTGACACCATTAATAGTTCTGAGAGTTTATTGTTATTGAACTCAATAACAATTTGCTCAGGGCAAAAAGAGCAAGTACAGTTAAAAAATTCTCTCTCTAAAATGATCTTTGTTCTATATCAATTTATACCAATCACTGGTATCCGTTGATCAGAAATCACATAGAAAAAAGCTTGAAAAGCACGGTCGTACTACGGTTGGTATTGCAGATTTCAGGCAAAAAAAAGCGAGCCAAAAAGCTCGCGAATGTGCTAAGTATGAATATAACAATATGAGCCTATCAGCTATAAATTAGATAGGACAAAAGGTTGTCTTTCGGGGTAAATACTACCCATTTAGTTCTCATCAACTGTCAACGAAATGTCAATAAACTTCTAGCTTAATGACAAATGTTGTGTACAAACTTAACGGCTAAGTCATGCACCCGCAGTGATCTCATCCAACGCTTTAAATACATTCTCATCTAAATGACCTTCGTAAATGAGTTTGCAGACTTTTCGTCTGACAGCTAAACCTGAAATCAATCTTTCAATGGACAAATGTTTATTTGAATTTCTCGAATTATACAGTTCCAGGATCCGACTTAAGGTTTCATAAGGAATCACTTCTTTTTCAACCCGAATCCAATCAAGCTTGTCAATCAGCTCCAGACACTCTTCTCTGATAGACTTAGTCGTGTGTCCAGTCATAGCAGAAAGAGCCGTTATACTGCGTTCCAGAGCCTCTGACGAGGTATATTTCGAAAGTGTTATGGTAATTTCATCAGCATTGATCTCAACCAAATGCTTACGCAGCTTAACTCGTCGACCAAGATTGCCTCTTGGCGAAGGATCTTTTCTCTGCACTGGTTCAAATTCACCATCAATTACTGTCGCAAGTTCATCCAGTTTTTGCCGGGAAATCATCTCATGACGCAGAGGGTTCGGCAGCGTAGGTGCCATATTCCGTTTCCCTGCATTTGTTGTCCTGGCCCGGGAATAGCGAAGAACTTCTTCCACATCACATTTTATGTCCACCTGATAATCGGTAATTTTCGCCTTACCTTTTAACGAAGTAATGGTTAAATGGTAACCCCACAGGTTAACGATAAACATTGAGTCTGAAGATTTTCCCTTTGATAATTTTTTTAGCTCCCGTATCAGATCCATGGAAAATCGACGCCATTCAATATTACGTGCCAACTTTTGATTTAATTCCGAAAGCAGAATTGAATCAGTATGTCTACGTACCATTCGACTTCTGAAATAAGAATACAATTGAAATACCAGTGTATGCTGCTTCAAAATTTCCGGAGGGAAAAGGAAAAAGTAATCTCTGGTTAACAGTTCTTCGTAAAATGATGGTTCCCAGACCAGAATATATAAATTCGGTTTGATCCGGATCCGTCCGTCATCTCCCTCGACAGGAGCCTCTTCTGACGCTGTAATCGTCCTGGCTAAAAAACGAAAACGATCACTTTTAAATCCTTCCGGCATATTTTCACTTAACCAACGGCCGGTAAGTTCATGTAACTGAAAATCCGTAAATTCAATTCTATCAATACTGTCACGAATAGAATCTCTGGCAGGACCACTATCCTTCTTACCTCTAATGGAAAGAATATCTGTTATGTACAGTGGGGTCTTATTCGGGATCTGCCTTGCATTAAGGTGGTAATCTTCTCTGTGGTGATCATGATACTGAACAGTTAAAGTGAACAAGGCAAATAGCGTCATAAGATCATCAACTGTCATGATATTTTTTGAAGATCGTGTTTCAATGACGGCTTTGGTTCCTGAGATGGATACCATTGACTTTTGATAGTTCTTGCGCGTTCTTGGTGGTGCTAAAGCCTGATCGATAATACCAGCCCAGTTAGCCGGTGAAACAACAAACTGATCAGCCTCATCTCTCATGGCTGGTGGCGTATTTAAACCATGTTCATTTAATAATCGCAGATTGACCTGAGTTTGTGCCAGTGCTTTTGAACGTTTTTGTTTTTCCGTCTGTTTCACTGATTCTGTAATTAAACTGGTCGAACCTAAGATAGAAATTAATCGTGCAGGTTTAACAAACTGGTGTAGCATTGTCTTTCCTGCCAGACCTTCCTCAAATTTAACCGGTATTTGTTGAAACAGACCAACATTCACGGCAGCTCTCAGTCGTTGTTGAATAGCTGCTCTCGTCAGTGTTCCATCGGTTGCTTCAATAAGTTCTGTTGTAGACACTAATCCATCTTTACTACTCATACCCCGTAAAGAAATAAGATTTAACAACTCAACTATACTTTTGGTGACACCTTTGAAATGTTGATATTCCTCAATCCATTCAATGGCGGATTCTGAGACTTCAAAAAGATGTCCATCCTTGTGACTTCGTGGTGCTTTAATGAGAATTTTTTCTTTATCACTCATTTTTAATCCAAAATGCAAGTAGAGTAAGTTTTATATCTTTCCGAGAATAAATAAAAAAAAATAAGAAATAAAGAAAAAGATTGTCTAATAAACTGATCTTTTTGATTAATATGATCTTAATTGTTTATATGATCTTATGATCTGTTGAATAATTTATCGCTAAGTATATGAATAAAAAAATGTTTATTTTTTGTCTCATGGAAGCATGATCATATCGACAAAGGAAAGATGATCAACATCTTTCCGAAAAAATGATCATCAATATTGAGAACGATGATCATTATATAATTGGAGCAGTGATCAAGGCTAATACGGACAAATGATCATGAAATAACAACATGTTATCCACAATGACTCGAGCTCTTTTTTCTATCAAACTTTATCTTTCTTACTCTGTCAGGAAGAATGATCAAGGCAAATGATAATTTTTTGGTCATTTATTTAATGGTTTTAATCATTCAGCTTTTCTAATCTAAAAAATCATTAGCTTATGTTATTAAATTCATTAAATTATCTTCAGTCACCTTTTCAGGAAGCATGATCAAGCTAATTTTTATGGTCTTTTATGTATTTCGAATACCGTTAATTATTATAACGTCTGGTACGAAATAATTGCTGATCCCTTATTCAAAAAGACATTTACTGTAAGTTATGGGATTATTTACATGCTTCCGTTAGTTCTTTCCTCATGATCATTGTTCCGATCCTAGTTATTTTTTAGATCGGATTTATAATCATAAATTTTTACCTTGATCATCGTTTCAGATGTAAATGTATCATCGAATATTTTTCTGAAGCATGATCATGAGTATCCTTGATCATTCTTCCTATAAAAATTGTATTTTATAAAGTTAACCTATCATTTTTCTTCGTTCTTACTTTTGATTTGCAAATTTATGCTATAAAAAGAATGAGTATCAAAGTTGATTTTACATATGCCGTAACTTAGTCAGTATTTATAATCGTTCCGATAATATCGTAAATAGTTTATGTGTTATTGCTATGTGCTATAAATTGCTAAGTAGAAGTAGATTTACAATGTAAATTTATGTGACGCTGTAACATTTTTATGAAAATATAAATTGTAGATAAAGTTTCATCAAAATTTAGATTTTCGCCCACGCAATTTGATAAAAAAACGTACAGCATTACGTTGTATGATCAATTAATAAAAACAATTATATTTTTACTGATGCGTACACCATTATGTTGATTTTAATTAAATTTGCTGTACGATAATTATAAATTACTAATAACGGATTTTGGCAATGAAAAGAGAGCAGACAATAGAGAACCTCTATGCCTTGGCTGAGTCGACACAACAAGTTCAAGCGGACCGTATTGAAATTGTGTTGGAAGAAAGAAGTGATGACCACTTTCCCCCAATGTCGAAAGCTTTGATGGAAACCCGATCTGGATTAACTCGTCGTAAACTTGATGATGCAATAGCGAAATTAGAAGCAGATGGTCATCTGTTTACTAAGAATAATGCAAACCATTATTCAATTTCTTTAGCTGAAGCACACATGTTAATGGATGCTGCTGGTATTCCCAATTTTCACGAACGTAAAAAAAGTCAGGATAATAAACCATGGATTATTAATGTTCAGAACCAAAAAGGTGGAACAGGTAAGTCCATGACGGCAGTACATTTAGCTGCTTGTTTAGCGCTGAATCTGGATAAACGTTATCGTATATGTTTAATTGACCTTGACCCACAAGGATCCTTACGTTTGTTCCTTAACCCGCAAATTTCTCTGACAGAACATAATAATATTTTTTCAGCAGTTGATATTATGCTGGATAATATACCGGACGATGCTGTTGTAGATTCTGAGTTTTTAGCTAAAAATGTTCTTCTATCAACACAGTATCCAAATCTTAAGACGATTTCTGCATTTCCGGAAGATGCGATGTTTAACGCGGAAGCCTGGCAGTATTTATCAAAGAATCAGTCATTAGATATTGTTAAATTATTAAAAGAAAAGCTTATCGATAAAATAGCTGATCAGTTTGATGTCATCATGATTGATACCGGTCCCCATGTTGATCCCCTGGTCTGGAATGCGATGTATGCATCCAATGCTTTACTTATACCATGTGCGGCTAAACGTCTCGATTGGGCGTCAACAGTAAACTTTTTCCAACATTTACCTACAGTGTATGAAATGTTTCCTGAAGATTGGAAAGGTCTCGAATTTGTTCGCCTGATGCCAACAATGTTTGAAGATGATAATAAAAAACAAGTCTCCGTACTGACAGAAATGAATTACCTTTTAGGTGATCAGGTCATGATGGCAACAATCCCCAGAAGTAGGGCGTTTGAAACTTGTGCTGATACCTATAGTACTGTTTTTGATCTTACAACAAGTGACTTTGAAGGCGGTAAAAAGACATTAGCAACCGCTCAGGATGCGGTACAGAAAAGTGCATTAGAACTGGAACGTGTCCTTCATTCTCATTGGTCAGCTTTAAATCAGGGATAAAAAATTATGGCATTAAAAACGTCTGATCTAAACGCAAAATTGTTTGGTAAAGCAGATAAACGCAGAGCGACGACTCATCAGGAAGCACAAACGGCAGCAAAAGCAAAAGCCAACATTATAGAACTCGCTATCGCCGGTTCGGATGTTGTTACCTTTGAATTAGTTAAAATTTCATCTGGTGATATAGCAACAAAGACCCAGGTGTTTGACCAGAATGCTCGCGAGCAGTCATTTTTAAACGAACATGCTTTATCTGATATTTTATCGACACTTCAAGAACGTGGTCAGCAATATCCGGCAGTGGGACGTTTGTTAGGTGATGGTTCTATTGAAGTTCTGGATGGTAGCCGCCGTCGAATGGCGTGTCTTATTGCTGAACAGGATTTCCTGATTTATGTCGGAGAAAATATCAGCGCTGAACATGCTAAATTTCTTTCCGATGTTGCTAACGCTCATAAACCGCTTTCTTTGTATGAGAAAGGTAAAGAAATGTTAGCCAAACTGGATTCTCGCGAAGCTGAAGATCAAAAAGCGTTAGCGAAAATGTTTCAGTGTAGCGAGGCATTAGTCAGTGGTGCATTAAAAGCGGCTGATCTACCGTTGGAATTGCTTCAGTCATACCCAAATGTCGTTGAATTAGGGCGACCAACGATTGTTAAACTTCATAAGCAGTATCATTCTTTAGGGGATAATGAAAAGAAAAATCTACTAGAGAAATGTCGTAATGAAGAAGGATTCGTCTGGCAGCGTAGTGATGCACAAGGTGTTGCTCGCCTTACTAAAGAAGTGACAGAAACACTTGAGTCCTGGATTGATGAGTTAACACCTAAGTCAGTTAGCTTAAGCAACAAAGTTGAATTAATTAAAGGAAGGGCAACTTATACCCGCAAGGGAAATAACCTTAACCTCAGCCTTAAAAAAATTGATGATTCTTTATTGGAAGAGATTACTCAATATTTAATGAGTAAATTACAATAAAATTACTGCCAATAAGAAAGGGTCCGTAAGGACCCTTTCTTATTTATTGCGATGATTTATTCGCTGGCTTTTAACCGTTCCCAGTATTTTTCATAAATAGTTAAAGTGTCTTTTCCTACATCATTTAGGAACTCACCATTTTTGATATCCACTTCATCAGGATATATTGTTTTATTTTCTTTTAATTCATCCGGTAATAGGGCTTTGCCTTTTTCTGTTGCTGACGCGTATCCGAGTGTTTTTACAATCTGTGCCTGTTGCTGTGGTGCATACATAAAATTAATAAACTGATGGGCTAATTCTTTATGCTCACTTCCTGATGGAATCGTGAAATTATCCATCCACAATCCAGCACCTTCTTTCGGCATGACGAATTTTAATTCTGGCATTTCCTGTTGGCCTTGATAAGCATTGCCATTCCATTGCATGCCGATGGTGACTTCCCCGGATACGTACGGCATTTGAGGTGCGTCTGAGTTATAAACCAATACATTATTTTTTAATGCAACTAATGATTTATACGCAGTTTCTATTTCCTGTGGATTTTTACTGTTAACGCTGTAACCATTCATTTTTAAAGCCATACCGAAGACATCTCGTATGTCATCAATTAGCATAACTTGCTGGTCATATTTGCTGTCCCAAAGCTGTTTCCAACTGGTAATAGGTTCATCGACCATTGTTTCATTATAACTAATCCCGGTTGCTCCCCAGATGTATGGAAGCGAATAGTCATTTTTCGGATCATGAGCCTGACCTAATAGCGTAGGCATTGTGCTTTCCATATTTGGAATTTTAGCGTGATCGATTTTGGATAATAGCCCTTCACGTGCCATTTTTTCAATAAAATAGGCTGAAGCAAACACCACGTCATAGCCAGTGGCGTTTAACAGCTTCAGTTTTGTGTACATTGCTTCGTTGCTTTCGAAAGTGGTGTAGTTAATGACCACATTTTCCTGCTTTTCGAAAAGTCTTAGTGATTCTTCTGGTAAATAACCACCCCAGGCATATACATTCAGTGTTTCTGGTGCTGCATTAATATAATTTGAAGTCAGCAGAGTGAGGCTACCCATAATACTTATAAGAAATTTTTTCATGTCACTTTCCTTGCATGCGACGTTTAGATTCAGGTTATAGTTGAGTATTTGTTTACACAAGAAAAGCAAAAGTATTTAATCGTTAAGGAAAATTAATTTATTGGTAACTTGTGTTACCATTTATTTTTATTTATTGGATAACATCTGTGGATATTGTTGATTTCTTTGGCAAAGCTATTTCGTTTTCTCGTAATAATAACACCCGGTATCCACTAGTCATTCGCGGTGATGATGATTGGAAAGAGAGTGTGCTGGCAGCAGCTGTATCGGTTGTTGAGGGTCGGGCTGTTCAGATTGGTGGAGTCCCTGTTACAGGTTATGAATATTATAGAGCTGGGAAGGGAAACCTCTTATTAGGTCAAGAATGTTGTTTACT
This sequence comes from uncultured Vibrio sp., assembly GCA_963676525.2. Taxonomy (GTDB): domain Bacteria; phylum Pseudomonadota; class Gammaproteobacteria; order Enterobacterales; family Vibrionaceae; genus Vibrio. The sequence continues at coordinate 667,002 of CAXXNB010000009.1, read as the reverse complement.
CTATATCGATTTGTCCGGTGATTATAATGCCAATAGTATTAATGCTGCATTAGGGATAGTCACTGGTGGTGGAATTGTTCTTTTTACCTGTCCTTCTGATACCTCCGATAACTTTGCAAATCAATGGTTGATTCAGGCTCTATCCAAACTTGATTCTATTGATGTAACATCGCCACTTCCCAAAATTTGTCTTAATCAACCTGTACCAACCATGGAAGATATATTTTGCCAGCAAAAGTATGTTGTTGATGAAGTTGTTGCTGTCAAACGCAGACGTGCAAATCGACCTTTGGTCATCACTGCGGATCGTGGCAGAGGAAAGACGACGGCATTAGGTTTGGCTGCAGTACAGCTTCTTTCACAATCGACATGTTCATTAGTTATTACAGCTCCGCGGTGGGACAGTGTTAAGGGGCTGTTTTCAACTGTAACTTCTTTATTAGATATTCAGGGGCATTCTAATGCTTACAGTATTGAATATAACGATTCCTTGTTGCGGTTTGTTGCACCGGATGCCCTTTCATCATGTTTGAATGATACTGATATTTTATTTGTCGATGAGGCTTCATCACTACCTCTCCCGACTTTGTTTTCTTTGTGTAATGATTTTTCCAGAGTCGTTTTTTCGACAACTGTTAATGGTTATGAGGGGTGTGGTAGAGGATTTTCTCTTAAGTTTATTAACTGGCTGAGAGTGAACTATCCTCAATATCAGCAGCTTACTATGACTCAACCTATACGCTGGGCACAAAACGACCCTGTTGAATTATGGGCGAACGATACATTTCTATTATCGCCTCCTTGTCGAGAAGATTTCCATTGCTCTGTTGAGGATGTATTTTCAAATTCAGAAATTTTATTGTTTACTCCAGAACAATTAATCAAAGATAAACAGCTCTTATCTGACATATTTTATATTTTAGTTGATGCCCATTACCAAACATCCCCAAACGATTTAATTCATTTATTATCTGATTCCGCGGTTTCAATATTAGCTTTAGTCTATGAAAAACGAATATTGGGTTGTGTTACTGTCGTCACTGAACCGTCATTACCTAATGAATTAATCAAAGATATTTCTCTTGGAAAACGCAGGCCTAATGGATATCTGACGCCTATTTCATTTTTGAATCAGATTGGCGTTTCTGCTGGTGCTTCTGTTACCTGGCACCGTGTTATGCGTATTGCGTTATTACCAGAGTTACAGAATCAGGGCATTGGTACTTATTTACTATCATCGGTTTCATCGGTATTAGATTCACAATATATTTCCACCAGCTTTGGTGCTACTTCAGAGTTAACCAACTTTTGGATGAAGAATAATTTTGTTCCGGTAAAAATAGGTTCTCATAAAGATCAGGCCAGTGGCTGCTATTCATTGTTAATGATTCACAGCACCTGTTTGAAAAATGACTGGGCTAGCATTGCATATAATCGATTTAAATTTAGTTTTCCACGCCAATTAAATAGGGAATTAAAAGACCTCGACATAATGTTATCTGCTCAGCTTCTTTTGACTGGTCCATGCGATTCAGATTTAGATACACCAGTTGAATTGATAAAAAACTATGCCTTGGGAGGTTCTAATTACGAGTCGGTATCTGTTTGGCTCGAAGAATTTTATTTTTCTTTGGAACCAGACCATCGCAAAATTCTTGGGGATATTTTTATTTTAAAAGTTCTGAAAAATTGTAGCTGGTCTGATTGCGCCGAGTTACTGAACCTTTCGGGTAAAAAAGAAGTTGAATTGTTGCTCAGAGAAAAACTTAGATCTATCTATGGTAATGATATTTACAGTGTAAATTGAGTTATAAACTGTCCCACATTGATATAAATAAGTTTTACAGTGTAAATTGGAAAAGTTTGGTGATTCATCCCCTGTTTATAAACAAAATAGATAGGCTTATAAGTAAACCTATCTATTATTAGTAATAATGGTAATAAAAAAATATATATGAGTGCCGGATTGTATGTGGAATCGAATCTTGACGTTAAGCAGTGACAAAGGGGAAGTTATTGCAACAATGCCTAAAGATATACCTATCGACACAAAGTTGAATAAAAATGATGTGGATGATGCTCTAAATAAAATTGGAGCAATTAACTTTTATATTGAAGAAGATCAAATTGATATTTTTATTAAACTTGCTAACGAAGGTAAAAAAGAAGCGTTTCATGGTATTAGTATTGCGAAACGATTAAACGCCGAAATTGATTGTCAGTTAGAAAATGACAAGATGTTGGCTAATCTTGTGGTAAAAGGCGCTTATGGTGGTCGAGGGCTGAGAGGTAGCGAGATTATCAATGCGCTAGCACAGGGCCATATTTTGAAAGGCATAAATAAGTTAGCCTTGAAAAAGGTGCTAGTAGAAAGTCGCATTTTAGCTCCCGGTGAGATTCTTGTTCAGCCCGTGGCCCAGGGTACGCCTGCAATACATGGCGAAGACGCTCGGTGTGAGCCTTTGGTTGAGGATATTAAATCGCGGATTTTAGCTCCACAACAGAAGAAAGACTCAGAGAAACTTGATATGAAAGACCTTGGAAATACAGTTTCTGTTTCTGAGGGGGATGCTGTGATGCGCAAAATAAATGCAACTCATGGTAAATCAGGTTTTACTGTCACTGGAGAAATACTAGAACCTGTTTCTGGAAAAGATATTGAGTTGAAACCAGGAAAAAATACCATCATTTCTGAAGAGAAACCAGACCAGTTGATTGCAACTATCTCAGGGCTACCAATTATCAAGGGTAATTCCGTGGATATAGAAAATGCCATGGTGCTTAAAAATGTCGGAATAGAAACTGGCCACATAAAATTTAAAGGTAACCTGGTTATTACCGGAAATATAGAGTCAGGAATGGTCGTTCGTGCTACAGGGGATATTACTGTCGGTGGTTTTATTGAATCAGCAGATGTTCAGGCTCAGGGAGATATTACTATTGCAAAAGGGATTATTGGTCACACGATTTCCGATGATCAAGAGCCGAGTTGTATTATAAAAAGTGGCAGATCAATTACAGCTAGCTATGCTCAGTATTCATCACTGCAAGCACGGGATGATATAAATTTAAAAGTCCATTCAATTAGCAACCAGATTATGTGTGGCAGAAATTTAACTGTCCTGGATGATAATGAGAAAGGCGGTACATTAAGTGGTCGTTTTGCTAAAGTGGGCGAAAAAATCACGTGCTACAATCTGGGTGTTGAGGGCGATACTGCAACATACGTACAGGCTTTTGCTAAATATGAATCGATGAAAAAAAAATATGTTGTATTAAAAGATGAGTACGACCTGCTACAAAATAAAATGATGGATATCGTACGTAAAGAAATTGAATTCAAAAAGAAGAAGGCAGCTGAACGTAGTGATGAAGAAGGAGAATTAATTCTTCAGGAAAAAGAAAACTGTAATTTAAAAATGACAGAAGCCAAAGATAATTTAAATTTATTTGAGAATGGCTTGAATGGAAAGTTATTAGCGAATGTTGTTGATGTGAAAAATCATTTGCATACGCATGTGACTGTTCAATTTGGTAACGAAAAGATCCTGACTAAAAAAAATCATGGCCCGACAGTTTTATCATTTAATCAGCATGAAATTAAAGTAAAGTCTAAACTTGAGAATGATGATATCCAATAATTTCATGGGAATGGTAGATGCTCAGACAAACACATCTTCGTCATATTTGTTGTTGTCTTCTGTTATATATATGTTTTACGCCGAAACTTGCAGCTAAAACGATCGTATTGATCAATAGTTATCATACTGGATATGAGTGGTCAGATCTTTGTCTGCAAGGTTTTAGTGATGTTATCGAACCGGGTAATGCTATTATTTCGTACGAGATGGATACTAAAAGAAATTCGGCCGATCATTTCGAGCAAATATCAAATTCTATTTGGGAAAAAGTGGTAAAGGCTCACCCTGATATCGTTGTGACTATGGATGATAATGCCCTTAAATTTTTTGGGCAGCGTGTGGTTAGTGAGCTTGGTGTTCCCATTGTGTTTATGGGCGTGAACGATAATCCCAGAGCTTATTTCATAAATAAAAGAATTCCTTCTCTGGTTTCCGGGGTGATGGAAAGACCTCTTGTTGAACAAAATATTACGTTCCTATCTCAACTTTTGCCTCTAAAAAATAAGCGCATATTACTTATGATGGACAATAGTGTTACGACCAATAGTTTTATAGAAACGGTATTTACCAGTCATCGGAACTTGTTGGTAGATGAGGTGAATCTGGAGGTATTTACAGTAAGTTCTTTGAAAGAATGGCAACAAAAAATAAAGTCATTATCTGCAGATAACTACGATGCATTAATTATCGGTAGCTTTGGAAGTTTGCGTGATAACCAAAATCGCCAGGTTCCTTTGGAAACGATATCTTTATGGACCAGTAAGCACAGTAAATTACCCATTTTTTCTTTTTGGGAGAATGAAACAGGTAAGGGAAAAGCGATTGGTGGATTGGTCATGGCCGGTTATGAACATGGCCGTACCACGGCAGAAATTGTAAATGAAATTCTATCTTCAAGAACAATTCCACCAATTAAATTACCGAAAAAGGGGAAATTTATTTTTAGTCAAAGTGAATTAGAACGATGGAATATTCAATTGCCAGAAAATATAAAGAAACGAAGTGAACTGGTTGAGTGACGTAAGAACAGATAGATTTTTGACTTCAATACTGACCCGTTTGGTTATGAAGAACCGTAATGGGTCAGTGTGATAAGTGAATGGAAAAGTGAATGATTAATTTGCTGCCCTGACGCGACCTTCTCTTAATGCATTTAATACATCTGCTTTCTGACCATCAGCAATAATATTCCCTTTTTCCATAACAATGACTCTGTCAACGATATCCAGCATCGATGTTTTATGAGTTATCAGGATCAACGTTTCTCGGTTACTCAGTTGTTTTAACTGGTTCTTAATCAGCATTTCGGAGCGATTATCCATTGCACTTGTCGGTTCATCCATTAATAGTACCGGAGGATGGCTGAGAAGGGCTCTGGCAATACACACGGCCTGTTTCTGGCCACCAGATAAAAGTTGTCCTCCTTCACCAACCTGACGTTCCAGTCCAGCAGGATCTGTTTGGGTAAAGACGGTTACGCCCGCTCTGTTTGCTGCGTCCATAACGTCTCTGTCATCGACTAAAGGTCTGCCGAGTGTAATGTTGTCTCTGATTGAACCGTAGAACAGAATGCTGTCCTGCGGCACACAGCCTATATTGCGGCGTATATCAACATGGTGCAGCTGTCCTATATCTGTGTCATCAATACGGACGTGTCCTGCTGTTGGCCTGTATAACCCCATAATCAGTCGTTCAAGCGTTGTTTTCCCGGACCCGATACGGCCAATAATCGCCACTTTCTCCCCGGGATTGATTGTCAGACTTAAATTTCGGATGGATGCCAGGTCTGAATTCGGATAATGGAAGGTAACATTATCAAGCTCTACTTTTCCCTGGATGATAGGGCGGTGTATATAACGTTTTCCTTCTTCCTGTTCATCTGGCATTTCCATAATTTGTTGGATGATTGTCATCGAAGCTTTTGCCTGATTATAGCGGGTTGACAGGAGCGATAGCTGAATCATTGGTGAAATAGCTCTGCTGCTCAACATGGTGGAGGCAATTAATCCCCCCATGGATAAATCACCTGCTGAAATCAGGTAAACACCCACAATGACCATAAACACGTTTGAAGCCTGTTGTACAAATCCTGCAGCGTTCTGAATACCGTCTGTAATACGACGACTTTTTATGTTCCAGTTAGCCATGTGGGTAACGGCTTCTTCCCAACGATACTGAAATTGACCCTCTGCTCCATATAATTTAACAGTTTCTAAGCCTGATAAACTTTCAATCAGATTGGCGTATTTCTGTGATGCTAATCTGGAGCCTTCTTCTATTGATCGTTTTAATTTTCCCTGAATAAAGTAAGAATAAGTGCCCAGAATAATGGCTCCAATTACAGGCACGATAACGATAGGTCCAGACATTAACCCAATAATGACTAAAAATAATAATGCAAAGGGTAAATCTATCAGTGAACTGATCGTGGCTGAGGTAAAGAATTCTCTTATTGATTCAAATTCTTGTAAATGTCGGGCAAAAGCACCAACCGATGGTGGACGGTTTTCCATCCGAATGCCAAGAACTTTGGTATATAACCGTGCAGATATCAGTACATCTGACTTTTTACCTGCAATGTCGATGAAATAACTTCTGAGCAGTTTTAATGTAACGTCAAACAGGAAGATAAAAAAGATCCCACTCGCAAGAACCCAGAGAGTATCAAAGGCCAGGTTAGGCACGACTTTGTCGTAAACGATACGTGAGAACATTGGGGTTGCAATTGCAAATATATTTATGAGTAGTGATGCAATGAGTACATCTCTGTAAATATGTTTTGATTGCCAGATCGTGCCCCAGAACCAATGACCATCTTTTGGCTTTAATATTTCAGGCGAACGTTCATCATAGCGGAACTGTTTTTTCACCATAAAAAATCGGCCAATATAGCGCTGCTCTAAATCTTCTATAGCATAAGCAATAGGCACCATTCCTGACTCAGCTGTAACGATTTCTACTTCACCAGATTCTTCGTCAAAGCTATTGATTACACAAGATTCCCCTCCACGTAACAATAAAATAACCGGAAACACCAGTTTAGGTATGTCTCTCAGTTTTGAACGGTTTTCTTTTGCTGTAAGTCCGGCTCTTTCCGCTGCTCTGGGCAGCAGAAAAGGCGTCAGTTTCCCATCTGATAATGGTAGGCCATTAATTAAAGCTTCCGGGGAGTTCGCTAATCCATAATAACGACTCATATAAATTAGCGAATTTAGTAGCGTGTCCTGCATTAAAACGTGACCTTTTATTTATCCACGATAAAACCTTGGAATACATCAATAAAATGATCAGCCAGAAATTCCAGCTGCTCTTGGGTTTCTACCCGCGATGCAACAGTTGTGATACTTAGGTTATGTGCAGCTCTGGATATTGAAGTAAGTGTGAATGTTTGTTTTTCATCATCAAGGTTATGTGTAAACATATAATCCAGCTTGACATACTGTGGTCTGAATTCGTTCAGGTAATGTAATTCTTTAAAGTGACGACCATAATTATCAACTCCAAAATCTGCCCCTGCGTTGCGAATCGCGTTACAGAATAAAGCGGAGTAGTGTGGTGTTTGAATAAAACAGGCTTCAGGTAACTCGAAATGAAGCTTAGCTGCCACTTCCTTATTCTGATTTAATAATTCTGTTACCCAGCGGATAAAGCTTGGTTCTGCAATACTGCCAGGTGAAATATTGATGGCTAATGTGTCGTTAATTTCTTTATTTACCAGTTTATCGAACATTGCCTGAATAACATATTGATCAAACATATGACTGGCATGAAGTTGTTCTAATGCAAATAAATATTGAATTGCACTATAGCGAATACCTTCTTTTTCGATTGAAGAAAATACTTCTTTATGCAGAACTTCACCTGCAGATGTGGATGCCTTCTGGAAACGGAACTGTACCCAGTCTTTTTGCATTGCTTCTTCTACCAATGCTTTCCACTGCTGTTTACCCATAATAAGCTTATGATCATCACTACTGATGTAGCCATATAGTTGGTTACGATTTGCTCTTGAGATAGCCAGTGCGTTATCAAGTAATGATAAAATTTCTGAGGTTGATTTTGTCGTCTGGTTATAGACAAACCCAAGATAGGCTTCAGGTCTTGCTTCACCCAGAGGATCCGGATTCAGATTGGACACACAGTCCATAATTTTTTCTGCCTGATTAGCAATCTCGTCTTCATCCAAAAGAGGGAATATAAATGCATACTCACTGTCAGAAAGGCGAGCAATACTGGTATCATTTTGAGTTATGGACAGTTTTAATAAATCAGAAAGCTCTTTTACTCTGTCATCTCCGGCTTTAAAACCTTCATTTTGATAAGTTTCTTCGATAAAAGCTGCTTCTAATAAAGCTACCGCACCAATACCACCTTCAGTCAGCCAGCTATTTAAGATATTCATATAGAAAGCGCGATTACCTAGTCCTGAAACTGTGTCTATATAGGCTCTGTCTCTTAATTGCTGAGCTTCATTTGCCTGTGACTTAAAGGCTTCTTCAACCTGAGATGATAAGCGGTTTATTCCATCGACGACATGAACCAAATCTTTTGTTGATGGGCGAGGTAATGGTTTACCAAACTGACTGCGGGCGACCTGTTCCATTTTTAAAACGATCGCATGTAATGGTTGTAATGCGTGGCGAATAATTAATGCTATTGCGATAAGACCAACGACAAATAAACATCCGAAGACGATAGAAAGACGAATTAAAGCATCCCATAACTGGCGGTAGGCTTCGCCAGGATGGCTGACAATTTCGACCTCTGCCAGCTGTAGCCAACCGCTGGTTACAACGCGTTTTTCATGAATTTTCTGGAATAAGCCTAATTGTGTGAACCACTGAGGTACGCCATTAGGTTTCACAGGGTAATTTCTTACTATTTCATCACCGTTATCAAGAAAAGTGAGTTTTACCAGCGAGTAGGTACTACCATCAAAAAGTGCATTGATAACGGATTCTGTCGCAACTTTGTCCTTATCTTCTAAATACGGTGCCAGAGCCAGGCCAACAGTATTAATGGTATTGCTGACTTCGGAACTCTGTTGTTGTTCAAGGTTATCTCGTGTTGTATTAAATTCAACAATAAAAACCGAACATATCAATAAGATAAACAACGCGATTATTCCAATGACAATTTGCTTGTAAAGAGTCATATATGCCTACTTAATTATAACTAAATTTAGGTTTATTCAGGATCAGTGATTTTGTTCTGTTCCGTAAATCATTCCAGAGACTCAGACGTGAAGAGTCTCCTGCCAGCTGACCATTTTTAGACTTCATTAACCAAAGGTTCTGACCATTAAAACTGTATATAGGTAATAAGTCTCTCCGTTGTCCCGCAGGCTTAATCTGGGGATCAATGTTGTCCAAAATTAAGGGCTCTGACGATGGTGTTTCGTAATATGCCAAAACCATATGGAATTGGTTGTATGTTATGGCCTTAACGTATATCAGTCGGAGTTTACTATCCGGTATACCTATTTCTAACAATGAAAAATACTTGGAAATAGTAAAGTCTTCACAGTCACCAGCGCCAGCTCCGAGAAATTCTAATGGGGTCGCCCAGTAGTCATTCATTCCCCATAAATTACTGTCACTCACCCAGTGCATCTGGTTCATAAATTGGTTGACTCTTTTTAGTTTTGTAAGAGTAGGAAGTGATTTGATTTGTTCCAGATCTTCTCGCCACGTTTCAACTCTTCGGCCAGCCATCTTTCCATAAGTCTTTGTGACTGTATCAACCCAGTTCTGTTCTTTTGTATTCAGAGCATTCAGGCCTGTTGCCGTTAAAAGTACGCAGACGACAACAATAAGCCCTACAATGACTTTGCTTGTTCTGAGTTTCCTTTTAGTCTGTTGGCTTACGTACGTGTCCATCATTATTCCTGAAAGGCGTTATCTTTTGCGCGTAACAGTGGCTGTAACAGGTAATCCATTACGGTTCGTTTACCGGTAATAATATCGACAGTTGCAGTCATACCGGGAATAATCGGTAACTCTCCATCTTTGTTTAGGGTTGTCGCATAAGTTCTGACTCGGACGATATAGAAGCTGTTTCCTTCATCATCCTGAGTTGTATCGGCACTGATGTGTTCCAATGTACCTTCTAATCCACCATATTTACTAAAATCGTATGCGGTAAATTTAACAATTGCCGGTAAATCGGGTCTTAAAAAAGCGATGTCCTGAGGAGCGATTTTAGCTTCAACCAAAAGAGTATCTTCAGACGGTACTATTTCAACAATATCCATTCCTGGCTGGATAACACCACCAACCGTATTGATATTTAAGGTTTTCACTGTACCTGTTACAGGGGATACGACAATGGTCCGGTTAACTCTATCTTCCAGGCCAACGGTTGATTCCGTCATTGTGGATAATTTGTCTTGAGCCTGGTTTAATTTATCCTGTTGTTCGGATCGAAATTTTTGAGCTGCGTCTATCCGGTTCAAAACCGCTTCTCTGACACTGGCTTTTGCTAATGGGATTTTTAATTCGCTTGATGTCATATCACGGCGGGTATCATTAACCTGACGTTGTAGTTTGAGAAGTTCAATTTGAGGAACGACACCTTCATCCGCTAATGGCTTGGTAATTGATAACTCTTTTTGGGCAAAGTTATAGCTTTGCTTTAGGTTGTTAAACCGAGCTTCAAGTTCAATTAAATCTTGCTGTTTCTGTTTTACCTGCTGATCAATAAGAGAAATTTGGTTTTTCAGATTATCCAGGTCCTGAATATACTGGGCTTTTTGTCTGTTGATTAAATCGGGTTTCTTTTCAATTAAGTTACGAGGGAAATTTAAATGGTCATACTGTATTATGACGCTGTCCTGCCAATTATTTTCATCAAAGTTACTGTTAATCTGGACACTATGTATGGATGACGATAACTGCACTACATTGGCTGTTAAATTCGAAACTTCCTGTTCTCTTTCCCGGTAATCAGACAAAAAACGGGTATCATCAATTAAGAGTAATTGTTGGCCTTTGGTTACATGATCGCCTTCTTTGACCAGAATCTGTTTGACCAGACCGCCTTCCAGATTCTGCACAACCTGGACTTGAGATGAAGGGATGACTTTTCCTTGTCCAACAGTTACTTTATCTATTACTGCAAACGATGACCATATAACGGCGACTATAAAAAATGCACAGATCACCCATAAGATAATTCGGGTTGAGTGTGGGGTGTTGAGTAATAATGCTGCTGTTTTATCATCAACAAATTCTAACTCATCATCAGAAAGCTGATTGTAGCCTTCTTTCTCCATTTAACACCTACTTAGAAGACAAGAACTTAACAATAATTTTATTGATAAATACGATACAGACAATTGTACAGGGAATACACCTAAATATAACTATAATTTATAGTGTAGACCACTTATTACTCAATCAGTTAGTTCACATTATTGTCGGTTGAAGAGAAATTTTCCCAGAAATCTTGAGTTCATTCCGATTAGAGAGCAAAATCGGATAAAATTTTATATAGGAGTCGTCATGGAACTCTCGGATATCAGAAGAGAATACACAAAGGATGGGTTACGCAGAAAGGACTTGAGCGATGATCCTGTTGAACAGTTTGAGAAGTGGTTACAACAAGCAATAGATGCAAATCTTGCTGATCCCACTGCCATGACAATTGCAACCGTTGATGCATCAGGTCAGCCATTTCAGCGTATTGTCTTACTTAAAGATGTATCAAAAGACGGGTTTGTGTTTTACACCAATTTAGGTAGTCGCAAAGCTCAGCATATTGAAGCTAATAACAAAGTAAGCATTCACTTTCCATGGCATCTTTTAGAGAGACAGGTTCATATTACAGGGACTGCAGAGAAATTGTCAGCTCTGGAAAATATGAAATATTTCGCTTCTCGTCCTAAAGAAAGTCAGATTGCTGCAATTGCCAGTCATCAGAGTAGCCGTATTTCTGCTCGTGGCGTGTTGGTCGGAAAGTACCTGGAATTAAAACAGAAATTTGCTAATGGGGAAGTGCCTGTGCCAAGTTTCTGGGGGGGCTATCGAATTAAGCCGGAAACCTTTGAATTCTGGCAGGGTGGTGAACACCGTTTGCACGATAGATTTTTCTACTCTAAAGAAGGGAATGGATGGCATGTGGAACGTTTAGCGCCATAAATTCTGAAAATCTGTTGTGAAGAGATTAATAAACGAGGGCATGATGTTATTCACGTCATGCCCTTATTTATCTCTATTGGATTACTCTTAAAACCCTAAAGCCAATATAGTTGGCAGAGGAAGCAGGGGAGACATAAAGCTGACTGAAAGCCGTGGCTGTAGTAGGAGAGAAGCACCATGCTCCGCCTCTTGTTATGCCTTGTTTGGACTGAGTCCATTCCCAAACGTTACCAACGACATCATATAATCCCCATGGGTTAGGAGTGAATGATTTTACCGGGGAAGTACTTTTGTTTGACCAATATGTTCCACCCCATCCGGTATTACCGTGACCAGCCAGGAATTCATTTCCCCACCAGTAGTTAGCTGTTTTTCCGCCACGACTGGCAATTTCCCATTCTTCTTCTGTTGGCAAGCGATATTTATAACCGGTTTGTTTTGTTAACCATTGAGTGTAGGCTTCCGCATCATGTTTTGTGACGCATACAACTGGACTGTCATTTGTTTGTTTAAAGTCAGGTGATTTCCAGTTTGCTTTTTTGTCCGGAACAGACTGGTCATTTTTCATCACCAAACATGTTTTAGCCAGCTCAGCATTTGTTTTGTAATCAGTTGATTTAACGAAATTATTAAATTGTTCTACAGTAACTGGTGTTGCGGAAATTGCGAAAGCATGATCAAGCTTATATTGGGTTGAATTGTACTCACCCAGATAGTAAGTTCCCGGTGTTATTGCGACAACTTCAGGTCCGCTTTGATGTTTATTCACCGCATCTTTAAATTTAAATCCAGTCTTAAGCGGGTTTCCTTTTTGGCGCAGAACGGCCCGAATATTTTCATCTGAATTTAATTTGAATGAATTTTTATAACTTATAAATCCATCTTTTTTTACGACAATCGTGTGGATACCTTTGGGAAGCGATACCTCAACTGGTGATTTACCATAACTAACGTCATCAATATAGACAAAATCATCATACTGATTGGAACGCACAGTAACGTTATACCAGGCAATTTCTTGCTGGTTTTTTTCTACTTTTTCCCCTGCACAATATTGAGGCTTAAGGTTTAGCAGTTGACAAGATGCTGATTTAGAAACTTTACTTTGTAAAAGGCTTTGTAAAATAACCTGATAACGATCTTTGTCCTGAAAGCCTGAACTTATAATGTCATATTTTAAAATATGAATGTTAAAAGAAGTATTTTGGGAGTTACGTAAAACAGTCTCAGATTCCGTTGTTCCGGCAAGTAAATTCTTTTTAAACTTCTTAACTGATTTTTGTAAGGCCAGTTCAATTGTCTGATTTTCACATTCGCGAAGCGTCATATTAACGGAGCAACGATTTGTGAAAGACAGTTTTTCTGTTCTTTCTTCAATTAATTCAGTATATAAGCGTTTTGCACGAACGGTTTTTTTATTATTTTCCAGATTATTAATTTTTGTTTCACTAACAGTAACATTGGTCTTTAATTCATTTAAAATACGTTGTTGTTCGGTAGTCTTTTGTTCCTGTTCTAATCTGTCCTGCTGATTTTGTTTTACATCGGACCAGATATTCTGATATTCCTTCTGATATTTCGAAATATCAAAATCAGGGACGATAAGCATTTTATCGTAAGCTGATTTGAGTGCTGCTTTTGCCTTATCCAGATTAGTATCCAGTTCTTTAGCGTTAGCTGTTAGCCTGTCCAGACTTTCTTCCAGATTAGAAAGCTTCTGTTGCTGCTCATTATATTTATCTTGGGCTTTTTCCAGACGAGTATGTTCTTCAAACAGCGCATCATCAATAGACATTACAGTGTCAGGCGTTTCATTCTGCTTCAAGGAATTTGTGTTATTTTCTGTTTTTTGTACAGACACATCCTGAACCTGTTGATGCGACACCTCCGCTTCCTCGGAAGAGATACTGAAAGCAATTAAGAAAGGGAAAACGTAAAATAATAAAGAAGGTATTCCTTGTCGCATTTGTTCACACTTGTTGTAATTAATTGTTTAACATCATATTGATTTATTTTTACTAAAAACGCCATCTTGGAGTTCTATTATTACTTAGTAATTAAATCCCAAAATGGCGTAGCTCAAATTGATTGCCTGCTAAAAGGCTGACTACAATATTACACTAATTTTCCTGTATTGGTCTTAATTTAATCCAAACAGTATTGTTAGCGGTAACGGTCACGGATTTGTTATAGGTTTCGTAGCCAGTCTTTTTAACCGTAATTTTGTGCAGGCCAGTCGTTAATGAAATATTAACTGGAGTACTGCCATAATGTACGCCATCAATAGTCACTGAATCGTTATACTGATCTGATCGTACAGTGACGTTAGCCCAATGTTTTTCTGCTTTGTACTTTTGTGTCGTAACAGCTTCACCATTCAGGCAGTATCTGGATGAGACATTAAGCAGTTTACACGCAGCCGTCGCTTCCGGGTGAGCTTGCAACTGTGCCTGTATTTCAGCAAAATAATCATTATTGCCCTGGAAACCACTGGTCAATGTCTGGCTATCTGAAATATGAACATTTAGCTGAACATTTTTTAAATTTTGTTTAGCGATAATTGCTTCTGTCAGACCGCCGACTAATTTTTCTCTGAATGAACTGACTGCCTGTTGTTTGGTCAGATAAAGCCCCTGATTAGAACATTCACCCAATGTCATGGATGCTGAACAGGTTGTTTTATAACTGGCTTTTATAACACCACTTTCTGTCAGTTCAGCGCTAAGGCGTTTGATTCTGGCATCAATACGAGCTTCTTTTAGATTTTCGTAGTCACTGTTAAGTCTGCCTAGCTTTTGCTTTATCTGCGAAAGCTTCATACCTGATTCAGCTAATGCCTGTTCGTTATCCAGCAAATCAGACTGGTTGGTTTTTAAATCAGCCCAGGCTTGTTGGTATTGTTTCTGAAAAGTGGCCAGATCAGTATTCGGATCTTCCAGAAGCCTGCTGTACTGTTTGTCCAATGCAGCTTTGGCTCTGTTTCTTTTCGCATCTAATTCTTTGCTTGCGCGATCAAGTTTCTCTTTCTCATTTTTATATTGTTGAAGAGTTGCGACTTCAGTGTCGTATTGACTGGAAATTTTATCTATTTCACTTTTCTTTTCATCGAGTCGGTTATCTATCGTCGCTACAGGATCAACCTGAGAGACAGTAGCTTCTTCCGCATACACCGATGTAGTAACCCAGATAGGGCTTAGCGCGAACATAAGCGCTGGGATGTGACGTTTTATCATAGGTCCCTGCAACAATTAACGTTTATCCACAATATTGTGGTAAAGACAACCAGGCTATTAGCCTAACATTAAATCAGCTTTCTCACATAATAGTTGCTTTAAGTCGTCTCTTATAGAGAGACCCATAACACAAAAATGAGTTAGGTTGCTGATTTTTTTTGTGAATGTTAAATATATCAGTATCCATTTTGAGCACAATGAAAAATTATGCAAGCTTTTAGCCGCAGAAATTTACGAGTTGAACAGACATTAACCGTAATTTGTTCCCTCTTGATCATTTTTCCTATCGGGCTTTCTTTGTTAACTCACCTCAGTTGATGTAATATTTCTTCTATTCAGCTTTTTTGTGGTTCTGAGAAATAATTACATGGACAACGATATCCAATACAAAAAAGACAGTCATATACTGCACAATAAAATCATCCGACCTGCAGAGTTAATCACGCTGCCGTCAGAAATGGATAGCCATGATCATAACTATACACAGATTGTGATTGGCCTCAGAGGGGAAGCTGACTTTGAGATTGAAGGTTATGGTAACCGAATTGGACCTGGTAAAGGCTGTATTGTTAGTTCAAGTTCAGCTCATGTATTTGGTGGTGTAGTAGCTCAATCGGATATTCTGGTTCTTAATTTAGCATCGGTGCCGGAACAAGGTCAGGAAGTTATTGAAAGAATAAGTCAATTTTCACAATCTGATACTTATTTTTATCTGGATGGACAAATTCAGCGACTCATCAAAATGCTGGTTGATGAAATGAAATTAAATCCGGATGACGAGCTATTGAGCCGGGCATGTAACGATACACTGATGGCTTTATTGCAACGTCATATCAAAGGGATGCAGTATCAGCGTGGAGCTCCCAGATTAGATTTGAATACTATCGACCGTTATATAGAACGGCATATAGCATATAACATCAGTGTGACTCAGTTAGCTGGCAGTATTTATCTGGGGGAAAGTCAGTTCCATCAGTTATTTAAGGAACAGACCGGAGTGACGCCGCATCAATATGTTTTGAATAAGCGTGTTGATATGGCGAAAAAATATATTGAAGAAGGCCGCTATACACTAGGTCAGGTTGCTGAGTTAACCGGGTTTTCTGCACAAAGTACATTCACGCATATTTTCTCCCGCCTTCAGGGAATATCTCCTTCCCAGTATAAAAAACGCTATTCCAGCCGTAACTGATAAAAAATTCTAGATTTGTTCATTGAACCGACAAGTAGTCCTGAATTGTGGGATTATTTGTCGGTTTTTATTCTGTAACTTATTAAAAAAATGGCAATAAGTATTATTTGTTGTGTGTTAAAAATGTTTTTTTTTAGTTAAAATGCGCATTTTTCAACAAAAATGCCGGAGTTTTTGACAAGTTTTCTTCTCGGGCTCAAAATACACTGCTAGCTATTGTTGGTTTCTCAGATGTTCTGAGAACTTGATTGAGGGAAAACGCATGTATACAGCAACGGATGTGTTGAAGCCGGAATTTATCGAGCAGCCGCTTGATAAACTTTGGGCTATGATCTCACCACTTTATATGGTGGATGAATCACAATGGCTAGAGCAGCTTCTGCCGCTCGCAACTCCAACCGCAGATGAAAAAAATCAGATTTTAGACAAAACTACCGAGTTAATTGAAGCGATCAGAGCGGATAAAAAATCGATTCAGATGATTGATGCTCTGTTGCTGGAATACAGTCTGGATACTCAGGAAGGGATACTGTTAATGTGCCTTGCTGAGGCGCTAATGCGTATTCCTGATAATGAAACGGCAGATGCGTTTATTAAAGATCGTCTCAGTATCGCGGATTGGAAGTCGCACTTAAAAGGATCGGATTCCGTATTTGTTAATGCTTCCACCTGGGGATTAATGATCACGGGTAAAGTGGTTGGTTTATCTGATGTTGAAAATACCAGCCCGGCACAGGCAGTGAATCGTTTAGTTAAAAAATTCTCTGAGCCTGTTGTGCGTCAGGTTATGCATCAGGCCATGAAAATTATGGGGCATCAGTTTGTGCTGGGCCAGACTATGGCTGAAGCGCAAAAAAATGGTCGCCCTATGCGCGAGAAAGGTTATACCTATTCATTTGATATGTTAGGTGAGTCAGCACTTACTACTGCTGATGCCAATAAATATCTTCAGGATTATATGTCGGCAGTTGAAGCGGTCGGCAAAGAAGAGCGTCCTGCAGATCCTCGTTTAGCACCTTCTCTTTCCATTAAGTTATCTGCATTACATCCCCGCTATGAGGTCGCCAATGAAGAGCGGGTAATGACAGAGTTATATTCTACACTGATCACTTTGATCACCAGAGCAAGAGAACTGGATGTTGGTATTACGATCGATGCCGAGGAAATGGATCGCTTAGAACTGTCCCTTGAGTTATTTGAACGCTTGTATCGTAGTGAAACGGCGAAAGGATGGGGTAAATTTGGTCTGGTTGTGCAGGCTTATTCGAAACGTGCTCTTGCTGCCTTAGTTTGGTTAACCGGTCTGGCAAAAGAGCAGGGCGATCTGATCCCGGTCCGTTTGGTAAAAGGGGCATATTGGGATAGTGAAATTAAGCTGTCTCAACAGCATGGATATGAACGTTATCCGGTATATACCCGTAAAGAAGCTTCGGATGTTTCCTATCTGGCGTGTGCTCGTTTCTTATTGAGTGAAAATGTCCGCGGAAATCTTTTCCCGCAGTTTGCCAGTCATAATGCTCAGACCGTTACTTCCGTTGCGGTTATGGCCAAACATGACGAATTTGAATTCCAACGTTTGCATGGAATGGGAGATGGTTTGTTCCATTATGCAATGCGTATGTTTAAACAGCCTATCCGTATTTATGCACCAGTTGGAAATCATAAAGATTTGCTGCCATACCTTGTGCGACGCTTATTAGAAAATGGCGCAAACAGTTCATTTGTACACCGGTTAGTTGATGCGCGTTGTCCGGTTGGAACACTGGCCAGACATCCGGTAGAAACCCTATTAGCCAATTCGACACTACACAATGCTGCTATACCATTACCTCCAGATATCTATGCAGACAGAAAGAACTCTTATGGCGTTAATATAGATATCGAAAGCGAAGCTGCTTCTTTTGAAGCCAAAGTTGAACATTGGATGAATCAGAACTGGAATGGTGCTTCAGTCATTAATGGGGTTAATTCATTCGAAAGCATGATCAAGGCTGATCAACCTGTATTATCAGTAACAGCTCCTTATGACAGAACTATTCAGGTAGGACAGGTTGCTTTTACCAATAAAGAGCAGATTGCTGAGGCAATCGAAGGGGCTGAGCAAGCTTTTGCTACATGGAAAGAGGCAAGCAATGAGTTCCGGGCTGAAAAGCTGGAAAAATACGCAGATCTTTTAGAAGAAAATTTAACGGAATTTGTGGCGTTATGTCATAAAGAAGCGGGTAAAACAATTCATGACAGTATTGATGAAGTAAAAGAAGCTGTCGATTTTTGTCGTTATTATGCTAATCAGATGAAGCTGATGACTCCACAGGAAATTGCTGGATTTGATCATGTAAATCGTATTGTTGCTAACAAAGGCAGAGGGGTATTTGTTTGTATTAGTCCATGGAACTTCCCTTTAGCTATCTTTTCTGGTCAGATCGCTGCTGCACTTGTGGCAGGTAACACTGTTGTTGCCAAACCAGCTGAACAGACATCACTGATTGCGGTACGAGCAGTTGAGCTGATGGTAGAGGCCGGCTTCCCTAATGGCGTTATTCAACTGGTGATCGGTAAAGGTTCTGAAATTGGCCAGGCCCTGACCAGTCATCCGTCAATTGCCGGAGTAGCGTTTACTGGTTCAACAGCAACAGCTCAAAAAATTAATCAGACTCTTTCTGAGAGAGAAGTTAAACCTGTGCCTCTTATTGCCGAAACGGGTGGTCAGAATGCCATGATTGTGGATAGTACAGCACTACCTGAGCAGGTTGTCCGGGATGTAATTCGTTCTGCATTTGCTTCTGCTGGCCAGCGATGCTCCGCGCTTCGAGTGCTTTATGTTCAACAAGATATTGCGGATCGCATCATTGAGCTAATCCGTGGGGCCATGAATGAATTATCGGTTGGCTTGCCATATCTGCATTCAACCGATATTGGTCCGGTTATTGATAAAACAGCAAAAGATAAATTGCAGGCGCATATCGACGATATGTCCAAAACTCAGAAGTTAATTACCCAGGCGGAATTACCGACTGTTTGTGGTAACGGTGACTTTATTGCACCAACTGCGTTTGAAATTGACAACATTAATGTTCTTAAAGAAGAGCATTTTGGTCCGATTCTGCACATTGTCAGATTTAAAGCCAGCAAGCTTGCCGATGTTGTTAATGAAATCAATGCGACAGGTTATGGTTTGACAATGGGCATCCATAGCCGTAATGAAACGACTTATCGTTGGATAGAAAAACATGCCCGGGTTGGTAACTGTTATATCAATAGAGATCAGGTTGGTGCTGTGGTTGGTGTGCAGCCATTTGGTGGTCAGGGACTGTCTGGTACCGGGCCAAAAGCTGGCGGGCCACACTACCTGTTTAGATTTACCAAAGCTGAATATTCAAATGTGACAAAAGGATAAGGAGTGTCCAAATGGTACATCAAGCTGCTCGTTTTACGGATTCTTTTGCTGCATGGGAAAGCTGGAATCTAAGTGAATTTGAAATCAGAAAACAACTGTTGTGTGCATTTAAAGATGCTTTTTCACCAGAATATCGTGAATTAGCCTCAGTGGTTGATTATCACATTGCTCAGGCTAGTCATTTTTTAGCTGAGCCAAAATTTTTGCCCGGACCAACCGGTGAGACAAATGAATTGTACACTGCCGGTAAAGGTGTTGCGTTAATCGTTCAGGGAACGGATGACATGTTGTCGGCTAAAACGCTTATGGCAATGCTGACGACGGCGCTTCTGGCTGGCAACAGCGTTATGTTTTGCAGTGATGACAGAGCTATTGTCTCGCTGATAAATACGGCAAGTGAAAAAGCGGGAATACCTGCGAATGTTGTACTGACCAGTACATACGATAGCCTTCACTCGCTTTTGATGGAAGATATCAAATGTCTTGGTTTTGTTGGGGACTCTGGTCAGGAAAGTCAGATTAACCGCAACCTTGCAAAGAAAAATGGAGCGATTGTCAGCTTCATTTCTGAAACGGATTTGGTGTTACAGGAAACAGCATTAGATCCATATTTATGTTTGCGTTTTATTACTGAACGAACAAGGACAATAAATATAACGGCCATTGGAGGCAATGCATCACTTCTTGAATTAGGGAGTGATGCCCATTAGTCCTTTCTGGTGTATTTTCCCTCCTTTTTGAGGAGGGAAATGAAAGGTATTTAATATTTAAGAGGAAATTGAGATGGGAAATAGCTTTGCTATTACTACTACATTTATCGTATATCTCATTATGATGTTATCGATAGGTGTTTATGCGTATTTACGAACGAAGAACTCCACAGATTACTTTCTTGGTGGCAGGACGTTAGGACCGTGGCCGGCTGCTTTATCAGCTGGAGCATCGGATATGAGTGGTTGGCTATTACTTGGCCTGCCCGGTTATGCCTATGCTGCCGGATTAGAATCTATCTGGCTGGCTGCTGGTCTTCTGGCTGGTAACTGGATTAACTGGCTGATAGCGTCAAAACGGTTACGTACATACAGTATTACAACGGACGCAATTACTATTCCTGAATTTTTATCGCGTCGTTTTAACGATAAATCCAAAACCATTCAGACAATTTCTGCATTCTTTATTTTGCTTTTCTTCCTCTTCTATACAAGTTCTGGCTTAGTGGCTGGCGGTAAATTATTTGAAACCGTATTTGGTCTTGATTATACATATGCAGTCATTATTGGTACGGCTTGTGTTGTTTCTTATACGTTATTTGGTGGTTTCCTTGCCGTTGCCTGGACTGACCTGGTGCAAGGGCTTTTAATGTCCGCCGCTTTGGTTATTGTGCCTATTGCTATAATGCAGGGGGGCTTTGGCGAACTTGGTGACAATTTAAACAATATCAACCCAGAGCTGCTTACTATCTGGAACGGTATTGACGGTAAACCACTTTCCGCAATTGCTATCATGTCTCTGGTGGCATGGGGATTAGGTTATTTTGGTCAACCGCATATTCTGGCTCGTTTCCAGGCTACGCGTTCTAATGCGGATCTTGGTACTGCGCGACGTATTGCTATCGGTTGGACACTGATCTCTATGTTTGGTGCAATTATGATCGGTCTGGTTGGCCTGGTATATGTGACCGGACATCCAACTATTGCACTTGATGATGGTGAAAAAATATTTATGCTGCTGGTAAATGCGGTTTTCCACCCTGTAGTTGCCGGTATTTTACTTGCTGCGATTCTGGCAGCAATTATGAGTACAGCGGATTCACAGCTATTAGTATGCTCATCAGCGCTTGCTGAAGATTTCTTTAAACAGGTTATTAGTAAAAATGCGACATCTGGACAAGTCGTTCAGGTTGGGCGTATTGGTGTTTTGGCTATTTCTCTTATTGCTCTGTACCTAGCTCTGACGCCTGACAGTTCAGTATTAGGTTTGGTATCTTATGCGTGGGCTGGTTTTGGTGCTGCATTCGGTCCTGCGTTAGTAATCAGCCTGTACTGGTCACGTATGAACCGCAATGGCGCTCTGGCGGGGATTATCGTCGGTGGCCTGACGGTGGTTATCTGGAAACAAATCTCTGGTGGCATTTTTGACTTATATGAAATTGTACCGGGAATTATCTTTTCTATAATTGCAATCATTGCGGTATCTTTAGCCTCGTCACATCCTGATGATGATGTTGTTTCTCAACATAAGACCTTCCTGAATCAGTTAGAAGAGCTTGATTAAGCTCAAAATGGAGTAAATTAACGAAATTTCCTCCTTTTCAATATATGAGTAAAGTTATATGATAATTACGCACCTGAAGAGGTGCGTAATTTTTTTTAATTCTCAGGGCGGGGTGGAAGTCCCCACCGGTGGTAGATCATATTGATGAGCCCACGAGCGCTTAGATTGATATTGTTAATCAATAGTCTAAGGTCAGCAGATCTGGTCAAATTCCAGAGCCGACGGTTATAGTCCGGATGAGAGAGGATAAATTTAATACCCGGACAACACTCGTCTATTGTGTTGTCGTGTCTTCATTTATTCAGAATTCCCATCGTATTTGCCCTGATTCAGGTTTATTAAGGAGATACCATGAATCAGTTTACATCATTAGCAGAATTTGGCGACGCAACTCAACGTGTAGAAAACGCATTAGCAGCATTAAAAGAAGGTCGAGGCGTTCTTCTTCTTGATGACGAAAATCGTGAAAATGAAGGCGATTTAATCTACTCTGCAGAACATTTAACATCAGCACAAATGGCATTCATGATTCGTGAATGTAGTGGCATTGTTTGCTTGTGTCTTACTGATGAAAGAGCCGATCACTTAGGTTTAAATCCTATGGTGGCAAATAACAGCAGCAAAAACCAGACTGCATTTACGATTTCTATCGAAGCAAAAGAAGGTGTGACAACAGGTGTGTCTGCTGCTGACCGTGTGACAACAATTAAAGCAGCCATTGCCCCTGATGCAAAAGCAAGTGATTTATCTCACCCTGGCCATGTATTCCCATTACGTGCTCGTGCCGAAGGTGTTTTAGTAAGACGTGGCCATACAGAAGGTACCGTTGACTTAATGAAACTAGCAGGTTTAATCCCAGCTGGAATCTTATGTGAAGTGACTAATGTTGATGGCACTATGGCAAAAACACCAGAGATTGTTGCAATGGGTAAAGAGCACGATATTCCGGTTTTAACTATCGAAGATATTGTTGAATATATTTCTGCAGAGCAGAAGAAAACAGCTTAATATTTGCATAGTACTGAATGAGTATAAGGAGGTCTGTTGACCTCCTTTTTTACACTGTAAATTTATTTTCAAAATATGTTGCTTTAACTATTTGATTTGTTTCATCATGAACTATTGATTGAGTTAGTATTAATTGTTGGTTATGGAACTGTTACAGCAGCATGTAGAAATCACTGCATTCTTTCTTATCTTTTTTGGGGCGTTTGTTCAAACTGCTATTGGTTTTGGCCTGGCGGTGGTTGCCTCTCCTCTTCTTTTTCTGGTTGATCCTGACTATGTTCCGTCAACAGTGACTCTGATCGCTTTAATTCTGTCGATATTAAATGCATTAAAATATAAATCAAACATAGCATTAGGTGGGTTAAAAAATGCGTTGGCCTGGCGAATTCCTGGTTCTGTGGTAGGTGGTTATTTACTGCTTTATGTTTCTAAGGATGTGTTGTCTTTATGGCTTGGATTTTTAGTCTTATTGGCCGTTGCAGTTAGTCTGTTACCGTTAAGGTTAGAGCCGACGCCTAAACGCATGGGGATTGCCGGGTTCTTTTCTGGCTTCTTTGGAACAAGTTCAGGGATTGGTGGACCACCAATGGCGTTACTTCTACAGCATCAGGACGCGAATCAGCTTCGTGGTAATTTAGCGGCATTTTTTGTTTTTAGTTCCATTATATCTTTGGTCGTCCAGTGTTTTGTCGGGTATTTTTCCTGGCATCATGTGCGGCTTTCTCTGCCATTAATTCCGGCGGCGTATATGGGATACTTTTTGGCGATTAGAGTGACAGGTTCGATGAATAAAGAAAAAGTACGGTATGGAGCTTTGTTACTTTGTCTGATAAGTGGACTGACTTCGATTATCAATGGGATTGGATAAAGGCTAGTAAACTAGCCCAAAACAGTTAATTATGGGCGATCTCTTTCTCAGCACGGTTGCCCATTAACGGTACTGAGTTGTAAAAGGGCTTTCAATATTCAACGATTGAGATATTTCTACGATGGATAAAGCCAGACTTGATCTGATGACTTGTTCCTGACGAGCTAGTTGGAGCTGATAAAACTCATCCGAAGTATCGCCGGAAAATTCTGCCGCAAATTGTTCAAATTGAGCAATTCCCATCGTTTGTACAGCAGATATTTTTTTGATTGCAGCGATTACCTTATTATCAATAAACTTGTATTCGTATACATCGTTATTTAATTGGTTTCTTAACTGAATAAATGACTCTATATCGTGATAAATATTGTCTGGCAACACACCTAAACCAAATAACAATTTGATTCGCACAGAAAGATCACCTAACGGGCCAGATGATTCCAGGAGAGGATTTATCACGGCTTTTACGGCCAAATAGTCACTGCGAAATATTCTCTGAACTAACATATCGATTGCATCTTCAAATATTTCAACAGCTGCAATGAAGAATCCACGTACGGTTGGAGCTTCATTAAGCCTTTCGATTATTTCTGATTCTTGTATGTTGTCTGCCATAAAATATTTACTTAGTGAGGGAGGTATACTCCCTCAATACATTTATTAAAGTGTTTTAAATATTGACTCTACTTCTTTGGCTTCTTTGCTGTTTTCAGCAAGCTCTGAATAATGAGCCAATGTTTTGCATACGCCATTTGTTTTCAAATATTCTTGTAATTCTTCTGCCTGAGGATCCGAATCATTCTGATATTTTAATGCTGCAGCAATGCCTTTTAGTAACGCTGAATTATCTGATTGATATTCAATTGTGCCATTTAATGGTTTAACCAGACGGTCATTTTTGCCTAATTTGCGAATAGGCTGACGCCCAACACGGTCAACTTCGTCAACTAAATATGGGTTGGCAAAGCGAGATAGTATCTTATTGATATACGCAGCATGCTTATCTTTATCAAAGCCATATCGTTGTACCAGAACTTCACCACTTTGCTGCATAGCTAATGTAACATCAGCTCGAATCGCATCATCTTCAATCGCTTCTTTAATGGTTTTATAACCATTCAAACAACCAAGGTACGCAGTTATACAGTGACCTGTGTTAAGAGTAAATAGCTTACGTTCAACAAATGCCATTAGGTTATCAGTTGTTTCCATTCCTGCAATGTCAGGAATCTCACCTTTAAATTGAGTCTTATCAACAATCCATTCGCTGAAACTTTCTACAGTCACATCTAAGATATTATCTGATGCTTCTGCTGGTGGAACGATACGGTCAACGGCGGAATCAACAAAACCTACGAAACTGTCGCAAAAATGTTGAGTTTTTTCGTCCAGATATTTGTAAACCTGTTCTTTTAAGTGACTGGTACCGCGAACCATATTTTCACAGGCAATAATATTCAGTGGTGATTGATTATTGTTTTCTGCTTTTTTCTTAAGACCCGTTGCGATGCTTTTAGCAATAATATCGAGCACATTAGGACCAACAGCCGTGGTAATAAGATCTACGGTAGCAATAAGTTGAATAAGTTCATCTGACAGTGAGCTGATGGCTGATACATTCTTAACCGTTTGTATTTCGCATGTTTCACCAACAACTTTTACGTTGTACTGATTATCAGATTTAAGCTTGTTTACGATTTCTTCATTAACGTCAGCAAAAGTGACATGAATACCCGCATCAGCAAGTAGTTTTCCAATAAAACCCCGACCGATATTCCCGGCACCAAAATGAATAGCTTGTTTCATCGTTTTATACCCTACAAACTTGAAAGAAAAAGGAGACCAACCCTAATGGGGAGGCTGGTCTCTAAAATAAAGGAGCATTTTATACTATTTTATTACGCACTTAGAATTGACAGTACATCTGCTGTATTTTTGGTTGAACGCAGTTTAGCGATGGCATCTTCATCATCAAGCGCATTTGTAATCGCGGAGATCACCGAGATGTGCTCATCGTTTTTCGCTGCAATACCAATAACAATTTTAGCAATACTGTCTTCGTCATCACCAAACTGAACACCCTCAGGGTATTGGCAGATAACAATGCCTGTTTCTTTCACTTTGTCTTTTGCTTCAACTGTGCCGTGAGGTACTGCAATAGATTCACCCAGATAGGTAGAAACTAATTTTTCACGGTCAAACATGGCATCTACATATTCTGGTTCTACATAACCAAGCTCAACTAATTTCTCTCCGGCGAACTTTATCGCTTCCTCTTTGGTCGCTGCTGATAATCCAAGATGGATGTTTTTTGAACCAATTTTAAATGGCTGGCTGTTATCTTTTGACTCAGATGTTTCTACAACAGCTGCACCCGATTCGTTAGACTTTAGTAATTGTTGAACCAGATCATCATACGTTGCACCATCTAAGAAATTTGTCAGTGAAATATGATAAGCATTTGGAACATGTGTTTTAGCTCGATCGGTAAGATCCTTGTGAGTTACGACGATATCAACATCATCAGGTAAGTTATTAATCGCAAGGTTAGTGACACTGATGTTTAAGCCTGCAGCCTGAACTTTCTTACGTAGCATGCTCGCACCCATCGCGCTTGAACCCATACCAGCATCGCAGGCAACAATGATTTTTGAAACGCTGCTAAAATCTGTTCTGGTTGAAATAGCTGACATACCTTTAGATTCAGCCTTCATTGATTTCATTTGAGACGTTGCGCTTGCAAGTGCATCTTCACCGTCATCTTTTGCTTTTTGAGTCTTCATTAAGAATGAAGCAACAATGAAAGACACGGCGGCTGCGCAAATTACTGAAGCTAAAACGCCGATGTAAGCATCTCTTGGAGTCATCAGTAATACAGCAAAGATAGAACCTGGAGAAGCAGGAGATACCAGGCCTGCGCCAAATAAAGTTAGTATTGTTACCCCAGTAACGCCTCCAGCCATTGCTGCAAGAATTAAACGTGGATTCATTAAAATGTATGGGAAATAAATTTCATGAATACCACCAAAGAAGTGAATGATAGCCGCACCGCCAGCAGTTTGTTTTGCAGAGCCTTTACCAAACATCATATAAGCAAGCAAAATACCTAAACCAGGGCCTGGGTTTGCTTCAATTAAGAAGAAGATTGAACGACCTGTTTCTTCCGCTTGTTGAATACCCAGTGGTGTAAAGATACCGTGGTTAATCGCATTATTTAGGAACAGAATCTTCGCAGGTTCTACGAAAATTGAAGTCAGCGGCAATAAGTGTGCAGTTACTAATACATCCACACCGGCTGCTAAAGCTGATGACAATACTTTTACAAATGGACCAATCAGATAGAATGCAATAATTGCGCAGATCATACCGATGATACCGGCTGAGAAGTTATTCACTAACATCTCAAATCCGCTTTTAATTTTTCCATCAGCTCGTTTATCGAAGGAACTAATTGCCCAGCCACCCAGTGGTCCGGCGATCATCGCGCCCATAAACATTGGAATGTCAGAACCGACAATCACACCCATTGTTGTAATTGCACCAACAACCGCACCTCGTTCGCCGCCAGCAAGTTTACCGCCAGTGTAACCAATTAAAAGTGGTAGTAAATAAGTGATCATTGGTCCTACGAGTGCTGCTAATTTTTCGTTAGGTACCCAACCTGTAGGTATAAATAGTGCGGTAATGAAACCCCACGCAATAAATGCCCCGATATTTGGCATTACCATATTTGATAAGAAGCGGCCAAAATTTTGTACCTTGACCTTAGCATCTGGTGATATCATGAGAAGTCCCCGTTCGATGTTCTGTTGATATTTTTGTGTGTTACTAATCAGCTCTGCAAAGCTGATTAAATTGTTTTAAGTTCACAATTAATCTAGCACATCTTTTGATTTAATAGTCTCGTCCGGGGTTTTTGTGATTATGATCACAGTTAAATTAATGATGGTCGATTTTTTTTGTGATCTTCATCATTAAAAGGTATTGTAATTTTATTACAAAAATAGCAATTTAAATTTGTCAAAATATATTTTATGACTTATGTCTCAAAATAATTATTTTGGTGGCAGGATTTAGTGTGATAGTGATCACATTGGAGATATCTTGAATCTGGCTAGTTTTGTAAAAGGTGATCAGAATCTCATTGGGATTTTTAATTCATGGTTCGAAATTAATCTTTAATTAAATTTTAAAAAAATTGTAATTTATCTACATATAAAACTCGTTGATAGAGTTCGGATCATCAATTTTATTTTGTTGGTTGGGAATATACCCGAGTAACTTCAAGATGCTGTTCCCCTGTGAATCAGCAAGGGGAACATTGGATAGAGGAGGGGCTGAATTAATCTTCGTCGGTCAGAGGCTGGTCTTCATCAACGTAGTCTTCAATATTGTCTGGTTTACTTCTACCGTTAAGAGTATGGAAACGTTTCCTATCTCTGGCCAGGTGAGCATATTTCAACCAGACTTTTTCCAGCTTAGTTTCAGCAGCTTTTTCATTATGCAAAACAGCTAAAAAACTTTCCTCTTCACTATTTGTTGGTGATAATTCCCCGGTTTCTAACTGAAGCATAGTATTACCAAAGCGACTGAGTAAGTCTTCTTCTGTAATAGTAAAATCTCCAGATTTAGCAAACCCACGAGGGAACTTTTTGTTATCATAAAAGAGTTTTTGCCCTGGGCGGAATTCGGTTTGAGACATGTATACCTCTTGCTAATAGTACCACTACAAATAACACTAAATTAATCGCGAAATTAGGCGGAATTGAGGAAAAAGAAAAACAAATTTTTTTTATTGTTATGATTAAAAACGCTTATGATTATTTTGTCAGGATTATGAGGCTGAATTCGTATGGACGTAAAAGTTTTTAGAACATTTTTAGAATTGGCCAAAGTGCGGCATTTTGGGCGTGCGGCTGAGAATTTATATTTAACTCAGGCTGCAGTCAGTGCACGAATAAAACAGTTAGAAATGTATTTTGATACTCAGTTATTTACCCGAGACAGAAATAATATCAAGTTAACTTCTGCTGGTGAACGGTTAGTGAGTTATGCAGAAATCATGGTCATGACATTGCAGCAAGCTAAATCCGAATTATCCATGCAATCGGGTAAAGCTTTACAACTGACTATTGGTGGAACCGCCAATATATGGGACGCTTATTTGCAGAACTGTTTAAGTAAGGTTACTGACACGTTTCTGGGTTATGGTTTTATTGCAGAGGTAATGAGCCGTGAGCAACTGCATCGCGGTTTGTTAGAAAGAACGTTAGATATGGCGTTTTCTTTTGAACCCATTAAAGTGGATGAACTTGAGTCCAAAAAAGTGACGGATTTGATGCTCACTTTGGTGTCTACTGAGGAGCATAGGAGTGAGTCTGCGTTTGCTCATCATTATGTTTATGTTGATTGGGGAGGTCGGTTTGCTGCGGAACATGGTGAACGCCATCCGAATGTGAAAGCGCCTTTTCTCAGAACGTCTACAGCCAGGATCGCTCTGGATTTTATCCTTGAAAAGGGTGGCAGTGCTTATTTACCGTTATCATTAGTGAAACCGTTTATTGATTCCGGACAGCTACATGAAGTGAAGGAAGTAGAACACTGCAATTGGCCAATATATTTAAGTTATAGGAAAAACAGTACGTCTCTTGAAGCAATAACACAAGTAAAAGAGCTGGTTAAGAAAATTAATCCTTTAACATCTTATATTGTTCAGCAAGCGGGAGATGCTTCTCTTACTGACTAAAAACGATCTGGCATAAAGTGAGTATGCCAGATCGCAGTATTGCTTTAGAGATCAAACAGTGCACTGTTAAGCCATATATGGGTCATTATACTTGCGACATAGCCCAAGAAGATGATGGGAGTCCATTTTAAATGAGACATAAAGGTATATTTCCCTTCTGATGCGCCCATAAGAGCCACCCCAGCGGCAGAACCAATAGAAAGCAAACTACCACCGACACCAGCAGTTAAAGTGACCAGAAGCCAATGTCCGTGAGACATAATTGGATCCATGGTCAAAACAGCATACATAACAGGTATATTATCGACAATTGCTGAAATAATGCCTACAGAGATATTTGCCCATAATGGATCCCATTGGGTATATGCCAGGTTAGAGACTAATCCCAGATAGCCCAGCAAGCTCAACCCACCAACGCTCATTACGACGCCATAAAAGAACAGTAATGTATCCCATTCAGCTTCAGATATTCTTTTGAATACATCAAATGGCACTACAGCACCGAGTCGATTTAATCTTTCAACATCATTACGTAGTGTGGCAAGTTCGGTTTCTTTTGCGATAAATTTAGGCAAGGAATGACGTAGGTAAAAACCAAATAACTGAAGATAACTTAGCCCAAGCATCATCCCTACGACTGGGGGAAATTCGAATCCGACATGGAAATATACCGCAGTTACAATGGTGGCCAGGAAGAGGAAAATAGTTCGTTTGGCTCCTCGTTTCATTGGTATATTGGTACTTGCCAGTTTTGGTGCATCTTTGGGGAGAAATAAAGAAATAATAAATGCAGGCAAAAAGTAATTAATAATACACGGAATAAATAAGGCAAAGAATTCTGTAAAGCTGACTTTACCCGTTTGCCAGACCATCAAGGTTGTGATATCTCCAAATGGACTGAAAGCGCCACCTGCGTTGGCTGCGATAACGATATTGATACAGCTTAAGGTAATGAACTTATTCTTACCCTCACCAACTTGCATTACCACGGCGCACATCAATAAGGCTGTGGTTAGGTTATCTGCTACGGGTGATATGAAAAATGATAAAATCCCTGTAAACCAATAGAGCGTTGTAAATTTAAAACCCTTATTGATCATCCATGATTTTAAAAAAACAAAAACTCGCCGTTCTTCCATTGCATTTATATATGTCATAGCAACCAATAAGAACATCAATAATTCTGCATATTCGAGAATATTGTGTTCTAAGGCTTCCTTTGCCATATGGTCCAGGCCCATTTGATGGTAGGAATACCCAATTAAAGCCCAGATTAAACCGGCAGAAACGAGAACTGGTTTCGATTTTCTTAAAGAGATCTTTTCTTCCATCATTACAATGGAGTAGGCGAAAATAAATATAAAAACGCACGCATAACCGATCCAGGAGGAAGTCATAGTACTAGCGGAGAAGTCTGATGCAAAAGATACGTTAGGAAAAATAAAAAATATCAATGATATAAATATAAAATATTTAGGGACCATATGATGTATACCCCTTGTTTTAACTGAAGGATATATTTTAATCGATTTTCATACGCATAGAGGTGAGTAGTATCAATAGTATGAGGATAATTCTTAAACAAAATTTTAAAAAGAGCGGATAAACACAATGTTTTTTTATTCATCAGCTCTTTTTGAGAAATAGGGTATTTCAGGAATCAGGAATCAGGAATCAGGAATCCGATTATTGACCAAAATGGGTTGCCGGAAATCGGTTAAGGATTTTGTGTATCAGATATACAAAAATCAGGGTAACGATGATTGCAGAAATGATGCATCCGACACGATACAAGGCACTGAAGGTCAGATCCTGTGAAGGTGAAAGGTACTGCCCAAATAAGATTCCCAGAGTAGTCAGCCCACCAAATCCTACTCCAGAACCATTGGCTTCTTTAACATGTAAATAGCTAAAAATTAATGTTCCTATCCATAAAAAGACTGTGATGAACAGGAGTTGATCGGACCAGCTATACAGGAAGACTTGCACAGCGATACCAAAACTTACGCCTAAAATTGAACCTATAGCTCTTTTTTTGGCATATTGCATTGCGCCATTCCAGTTCATAGGAAAAAGTAAAAGAATGCTGGTTGCCTGAGCTGACATAGAACCTTTTAAATCAATCACCTGAAATACCCAAAAGGAAACAGTGATAACAGCTGCTCCCAGGATTGTTTCGTGTCGCACTCTATGCCTTTGCTTTTGGCCACCAGGACGAGCTGGTGGTGTTCTGGGTTCTACATCGGGAATCAAATAATGGACCAGATAGGCGATAAGAACCGACAAAATATTTGCAAGGAGATTGCAGTAAACCAGATTATTTACATCGGTTTCTGGGTAGCTTGCAAAATGGAGCATAATACTCAGGCTGACGACACTATTGGCTCCAAACAGGAATAGTGAACCTTTTGACATACAGTAAAATTTGCTCAGAAAAAGTATAAACACAACAATGCTTGCCAATACCGGATGATAGGACACGATAGCGACGATAAAGCCGACTTCTATCGCGCACACCACTCCGGCAGCAATGAGCTGACGAGCTATATGAGCGGAAATTGTCGGGATCATTCCTAAAAGCAACATGGGAGTAACAGTAAAGAAAACACCGTTACTCCAGCCCATTGTTTTACAAATCAGAAAGCCCAGAGTAGACCCAACCGCTATACGCAGACACTGCCGTAAGTCATTTTCAGAAATGGAATGTGACCATAAACGCATTCGAATAGCCTGTTAATAGATGTAGTGAAGGATACTAAGCACTTTTATCTGTAATTTTGCTAACAGTGCCAGCATGCTATTATGTGGGACCAATTGTACAGTTGCTCTGGCTCCTGAAGGTAGAGCCATTTCGACTGCTTTTTGACTGCTCAGGTGGATTCGTAATCTTTGAGCATCCCGTACCCAGCGATTAGAATTCGTTGGGGTTGCCAATTTTCCGTTCGCATCAAACTGTCCACTGCTCACCCCTGCATCGATAGTGTTTATTTGTGCGGAATAAATACTGCCCGGATGGCTGTCGAATGCGATCAAAGCTTGAGTTCTGTTCTTGAAATTGCGCAGGCTCTTTTCTCTGAAATCTGCGATAACTTCTACATTGTCATCTACAAGAGCAACAATTGGTTGTCCTGTCTGAGCGAATGCGCCTATCTGAAGTTGCAGGTTGGTAATTACACCAGAATGTTCAGCTTTAACCTTTGTGTATTCCAGATTTAGCTTGGCTTGTCTAAGCTTACTTTTTGCTACTTTTATAGCCAAATTATCCTGAGCAGTTGCTCCACGCTGTACTTTTAGAGCTTCCACATCTGAATGAGCTGCCAACAGGTTTGCTTTGGCTGCAGTTGCTTCACTTTCCGCATCATCTTTTAATTTTTGTGACGTGCCATTTTTAATAAAAAGACGTTCCAGACGTTTTGCTTCCCGACGTTTTTGTTCCAGCAGGACTTTATTTTCTTCTACATTTGCTTTTGCTGCGATAATCGCAGCGTCCAGGCGACGATTATTTTGTTGCGCTTCTTCAAGAGCTAATTCAGCCTGATCGACTGCTATTTCAAAAGGTTTTGGATCTATTGCAAAAAGCAGATCACCTTTTTTTACATGCTGGTTATTTGTTACATAAACAGAATCAATAGGCCCACTAACACGTGGTGCAATTTTGGTTACAACCCGGGTAGCCATCGCTTGTGGCGTCAAAGGAATCAAGATGTCAGCGATTAAAAAATAGATAAAAGCAACAATAAAAATACACATTGAGTACTTTACCCAACGTGCAAACTTTTGGTCTGGCGTCATAGAATGATTATTTCCTGAGAATTATTACTGTGATGATTTCGTTTGGATTGCTTGATCGGCGTTTAAAGCAATAATTTCAAGTAACTGGTTCAGTAACTCAATTTGTTGCTTATCGATGCCGTTTAAAAGTGATTTTCTTACACTTAAGACTTTATCTTCAATAGAGTCTAATAAAACTTTCCCGTCTTCAGTTAATGAGACAATTCTGGCTCTTTTATCCTGAGGACAGACATGTCGGGCTATTAACCCTTGTTCTTCTAGTTGATTTAGTGTCCTCATCAAGGATCCAAGTTCTATTTCAAGAGCTTCTGCTAAGTGTTTCTGACTAACAAAATTTCCCAGCCGTTGTAGTTTCCACAGAGCTGTCCAACGGCAATTGGTCAGCCCTAATGGTGCGAGTTCTGAATCAGCGACAGTTTTCCAAAGTCTGGAGACTTTAGATAGTTTTTCTGCAAGCGAGAGTTCTCTGAGGTTATCAAGGTTTATCGTCATGGTATTTTATACTTAGCGTGCTTAGTAATGTATTTTACTTAGCACGCTAAATAAATCAAGCCAGATATTTTTATATATATCTGGCTTGATCTTAAGTTTACTCAGGAACTGGACTGTTGAATTAATGTCAAGTATTAATCTTGTTTTGAAAGAAAACGTTGAGTTGTGAACGCCTGGCCATTTGGTTCCTGGACACTGATTTTTAGTGACTCACTGGTATTTGCAGTATTTCTCACAAAAACAGTACCAGATTTAGATGTTGTTAATGTTTGATTAACTGCAGTACCGGTGACATGGACTGGAACATTACTGACTGGTTGTCCGTTATCAGTTACTTTTACAACGGCTTCGTTATCAAGATTAAATACTTTAACGTTGTATGGTTGTGATGTTGCTGCAAATACATTCGCAGAAGCGATAGTACCGACTAATAAGGCAGTGGTTGTTAATACATTTTTCATAATATCACCTTTATATTAGATTATTCTTCGTTCTTTCTAACTACGGGATTTATTATGTGCTTAAATCGAACAATGTTCGATAGTAAAAATTTGATCATATAAGTCAAAAAAATTGAACTAAGTCACACTAAAAATACATGAGCAATCATTAATTGACTTGCATTATAAGATCAGATGTGGCTGATGATGGCAGTTTTTGTTTATCTTCAATCAGATAGAAGACTTAATTGAAGATTCCCGCTCAATTAATGTGCCCAAATATTCTTTATGGATAATAACGTCAGCATCTGGATCTTCAGTGAACGAAATTGCTAATTCAATTGCATCATTCGTTAACTCTCTAATTGGCAAAGAGACTGTCGAAATACTGGGTACTGAATAAGAGGAGTTAGGTTCGTTATCGATACCAACGATTGAAACATCGCCAGGAACAGATATTCCTGCTTCGTGTAGTGCCCGAATAGCACCTAAAGCCATATCATCTGTGCAGCAAAACAGGGCTGAAAACGAAACATTTTTATCCAGTAAAGCTTTAGCACATTTATAACCTGAATCCATTTCGTTTGTGCCTTCTACGAATTGTTCCTCAGAAAATTCGAGTCCGTAATTTTCCAGACAATTTTTATAAGCATTAAAACGGCTTTTACCTGTCTGACTACCTAACGGGTTTGTTATGCAGGCTATCACTTTATGTCCTAATTTAACCAGATGTTCAGTGGCAAGGTAAGCAATTTGAAACTGACTGAAACCGAAGCTTGAAAGTCTTGAATCAGTAAAAATACGATTCAATATAATTAATGGGACATTATTCTTTTCTTTAAAATCAATTAGTTCTGTTTCTGTGAGATGGCGACTATAAACGATGATAACAGTACATTTTTGGCTAACCAGAGATCTGAGAGCCTCTAATTCGCCTTCTCGGGTATTATGGCTATCCATAACGAGTAATTTTTTATTGGAATCCTGAGCACTTTGAGCAATGGCTTGCATCATGGAGCCAAAATAATAGCTATGAAAGTGTGGGAGGATAAGGCCAATCGTATTGGACTTTCTGGTTGCTAATGATTGAGCTACCGGATTTGGATGATACCCCATAGACTCCATTGCTTTTAGAACAATATCTCGGGTTTTAGGCTTGACACTCGGATTCTTGTTAATTACACGAGAAACTGTAGCTTTAGAAAACCCGGTTGTTTTACAAATATCACTTATCGTTGCCATGCAAGCAATGTTCTCCATGTATAACTATCAGCAAATTGTGCTGAGAAGGAAGAAGTCTACCTAAAGTATATAAGGTATTGAATAATTTTTTCAGGATTGTCAGGGAATTGGCTCACAATCCTGATATTAGTAGTAGTAACTTAAAGTCGACTACCATTGGTTTCTATGACTTTTTTATACCAGTAGAAACTATTTTTCTTTGATCTGTGAAAATCACCTGAACCGTCATCATGTTTATCTACATAGACGAACCCATACCGTTTTTTGTATTCACCTGTCGTAAATGAAACGCAGTCAATACATCCCCACGGTGTATAACCGATAACTTCGACACCATCAAGAGCAATTGCATGTTCTACTTCTTTGATATGCTCCGCTAAATACGCAGAACGATATTCATCATGAATCGAACCATCATCTTCTACTTTATCAACTGCTCCAAACCCGTTTTCTACTATGAAAATGGGTTTCTCATAACGTTCATAAAGTTCTGATAATGCATATCTTAATCCGACAGGATCGATTTGCCATCCCCATTCAGAAGCAGGAAGATGTGGATTTAAACGGCTCTGACCAAACATAGACTGGTCACAGCCTTCTGGCGGTACAGCATCAACGATATTTGTCATGTAATAACTGATCGCGAGGAAGTCGGCACAACCATTTTTAAGAATATCGTTATCTCCCTCTAATTCGGTGATCGAGATATTCTTTCTTTCCCATTCTTTACGTAAGTAATTAGGGTAGTGTCCTCTAACCTGAACATCACTGAACAGGTATTTTTCCCGCATTGACTGTTGTGCCTGGATCATATCTACCGGCTTACAGGTTGCTGGATAGAGAGGCATCATATGGATCATGCTTCCGATTTTAAAATCAGGATTAATTTTATGTCCTTCAGCGACAGCTTGTGCACTTGCAATAAACTGATGATGCAATACCTGATACATAACTTGTTCCGGGTTGTCATGCTGATTGTATATCACGCCGGAATTGCAGTAGCCAAATAATGGATAACGCCAGTTTCTCTGGTTATTGATTTCATTAAAGGTAATCCAGTATTTAACTTTGTTTTTATAACGTTCAAATACTGATTTGCTATAGTTGACGAAAAAATCAACGACTTTACGGTTTGTCCATCCACCATACTCTTTTACCAGGTGCAGTGGCATTTCAAAGTGGGACAGAGTGATAACCGGTTCAATATTGTATTTTAATAATTCATCAAACAGATCATCATAAAACTTAAGCCCGGCTTCATTTGGCTGAGACTCGTCACCATTGGGGAAGATTCGAGTCCATGCGATAGAGGTCCGAAAGCATTTAAAGCCCATTTCAGCAAACAGAGCGATATCTTCTTTATAATGATGATAAAAATCGATAGCATCGTGGTTAGGATACATAATATCGTCACGGACGTTATCGGTAATTTGTCTATCAACACCGTGAGCACCTTTAGAAAGAACATCAATGATGCTTGGTCCTTTCCCTTCTGTGTTCCATGCCCCTTCAACCTGATGTGCTGCAACAGCGCCACCCCATAGGAAGTTATTAGGAAAGCCTGATTTTAGCATTTGGATACCTTTACTAATTTGTTCAATTTCACTGATAGTATATATCTATTAAATACAAAAAAGAAACCGGTTTCAGGTAATGATTGAAAATATAGCCCTCAATTGTGAAGGCCATTAGAATTTCCTGAAATTATTGGGGGTCATAACTGTTGGTTAGTGAGTCTCATAATAACATCGAGATCTTTATCGATTTGTTGCATTCGACTCTCAACCTGATGGATATCATGGATGCTTGATTGAATTCGGCCTGATGCATCTTCGGATAATGATAACATCTGGTCCATTCCTTCAGTCACATCCTGAGATGACTGGTCTACTTTACCCATCAATTCGATAGTGGTTTCGATAACATCTTTAATGGAATCAATCGAACTGTACACATTGTCAACAGTTTCACCAGTATTGCTCAGACTTTCCTGCGTGTTTAGTGACAGATTTCTTACTTCATCTGCTACTACCGCGAAGCCTCGGCCTTGTTCCCCGGCGCGAGCTGCTTCTATTGCTGCATTGAGTGCCAGTAAATTTGTTCTTTCTGCAATGCCGTTAATAACGCCAAGAATATCTTGTATTTTATTGGAGTTAACTTTTAGCACTTCTACATAATTTTGTAGTTCCTGGCTTTGACTGGCCTGATTCTGTACCTCTGATGATAAGGTTGAAAATAGTGATTGCAGGCTATTTAAAATATTAGAGCTATCTTCTGCATACTGAGCAACCCCGGTAAAGCTGTCTAACATCGTGGTTAACAACGTCCTGTATTGAGAAAGATCGTCTATTGTCTTTTTCTGTAAACTGATCATCTGTCGGTAACTGTTTAATTGCGATTCAGTAAAGTAAGACCGGAAGTCACTGTAACGAAGAGGGAAGTTATCAGCATAGTCATCACTGAAATGTTCACCTTCTTTTATATTATAAAAATATAAGGCAGTAAGAGTTTCATTTTGGTGAACACCTAAAAATTCCCCAAATGTACTAAAGCCACCGATTGCAGGTATGTTGTCAAAATGGTGAATATTTTTTATGGCTTGCTCATTTTTTAATCGGCGCAGAATACAGTCATTGGCAATCATTGCAATTGGAGATGCCGATTTACCTTTTTTGTATCTGTCATAATCTTTTTGCAGTGATTGGCTGAAATCAATCGCTTTCATTAAGATGAGTTGATCACCAAAAGCAAAATCACAGAAGAAGTTTATATAGCCACTCTCTTTGTCAATACTGGCAACGGAACGGATAAAAATTTCATCACCAATTCTGACACCAAAAGTATATCCGTTGAGCGCTGTTTCTAAGTTATCCGCAGAACAGTGGAAATGGTTGCATAAAGCTTCAACCGGAGTGACCAACTCCATTTTTGATTCATCAAGAAAAGAAAAAATTGTACGGGTTACAGCATTACATTCAGAGATAGTAAAAATTGTGGACGTTGGCTCGTAGTTATGGCTTTTGAGGATGCCATACCGGATATTGTCATTGAGTTTTAAAAAAATTAGGTTGGCTTTATTTTTAGCGATAATTCCATCAATACTTAAATCTGCTTGCTTAAAGTCGAGTTTACCTCCAGCCGATCCCCCGATGAAGTAACAAGGAAATTGCCCGGAATTATAAAGTGCCTGGACAAAAAAGTTTTCAGATGCAGATAAACCATCGAAAAACACCATACCAAGTGAGTCTGAATAATTGATTGGGAATGGCGGTTTAATCGATTTGATTTCTCTTTCAATTTTATTAATACGTTCCTGGTTATTAAGTGTTGGTTTTCCGCTCTTAATATCTTCACAATGTAATGGTATTGCAGTAACAAATACATCACTAAAAATAGCAGAGCTAAAACTCTGTAAAACAATATTGTCCCAAATCCCATTGGCAACATGGTAAAGACCATTTGTATTGTTACCACCCAGTTCGCCAGCACTCATCAGACAGATAACATGTTGAGCGAAGGGTAAAGCCTCTTTCAATTTTTTAGAAATAGCATCAAACGATAAATTGGGTGAAACGAATGCCAGAACAAGAGAAGTTGTCGATGTTTTAAAATCTAATTCAGATAAATTAGCGGCAGTAATTTGCGAGCTACTAATGACTTTAACTTTGGCATAGGAATCGTATTGTGAACTTGGTAATGCCTTGTTTTTTCTTTCGAATTTACGCCAAGATAAATTAAACATAAAAATTCTCTTTATTCGTTTAACTGAGTAGGTGGATAGTAATGAACACTATCAGCTATATTATTGATGTAATTGTCGATTATCAGGCTAAGTATAGTCCTGAATGACGAAATAAACGTTTTGTTTTAGCAATTACCTGAACAAAAATGGGCTCTGAATCGAGATTTTTTTATCTGTATAGCACATTAAATAAGGAAATGTGTGAAGTTGTACATTTATTATAAAACTAATTTCCTATATCTATGTTTATGTTTACTATGACATTTTTTTAAAATAATTATTAATAGCATTAATTGTTTGATAATCAAAATATTTGATCAATAATATAAATTGAATTTCAAATTAAAATGGCGTTAATATGAATTGTATCCAGAAAAGTAGTTTTTCGACTTTTGATGTGAAAAACGAACAGAAAACCAAGTTTGTTTTGGGGCTGACCATCATTATGATGGTTATTGAAATTGCTTCCGGTTATATATTTGGTTCAATGGCACTTTTAGCTGATGGATGGCATATGGGAACACATGCTGCTGCTTTTGGTATTACACTGTACGCATATCAGTTTGCGAAAAAAAATCGCTTAAGCAGGGATTTCAGTTATGGCACGGGTAAAGTGAGTGTTCTGGGGGGATATACCAGTGCTGTCGCTCTTGGCATTGTTGCTTTGATGATGTGTATTGAGTCACTTGAACGATTTATTAATCCTCAATTAATCGAATTCAATGAGGCAATTTTTGTGGCAGTTATTGGTTTGGTTGTCAATGTAGTCAGTATGTTTATACTGCACGACCATCACGACCATCACGACCATCACGACCATCACGACCATCATGATCATAATATTAAGGCTGCATATCTGCATGTATTAGCGGATGCAATAACGTCACTTCTGGCGATCATTGCCTTGTTAGTTGGTAAATATGTTGGCTGGTACTGGCTTGATTCTTTAATGGGTATCGTAGGAGCTCTAGTTATTACTAAATGGGCTATCGGATTAGCAAAACAGACCGCTCCTATATTATTGGATAAACAAATTGATCAGGAGTATGAACAATCTGTTATTTCAGTTATTGAACAAGCTGGTGGTCAGGTAACGGATATTCACATTTGGCCAATAAGTGCTAAGCACTATGCTGCTTCAATGTGTATCGAAACAGAGGTTGCTACTGAACCTAAATATTTTAGGAATGCATTGGCACATTTTGATACTCTTAGTCACCTGACACTGGAAGTAAATTCAAGAGGATAAAATGTCATCAACTGTACAGTTAAATAATCTGTTTACTGAATTTTACGATAAATTTGCGTCATGGGAACAATCAGTTGTTCGTGATAGTGAGTATTCACTCGCGCAAATTCATACGTTAGAAGTTCTTGGCTCTTGTGGCGCAATGAAAATGAAAGATTTAGCTGTACGGTTGGGTATCACAACAGGAACATTAACGGTTCAGGTAGATAAGTTGGTTAAAGCGTCATTAATAGAAAGAATTTATTCAGAGACCGATCGACGGACAATTTTGGTTGATCTTACGGTTAAAGGGAAAGAAGTCTTTGAGCACCATAACCATTTACATTTAACTTTTACCGAAGAACTTCTTAAAGGGTTAAATGAAGAAGATGAAAGGGGATTGATTGATCTTTTAGAAAAAGTGAATCGAAATTTCTAAGTTGCGGTGTTGAGGCTCCCTCCAACCAGTCTTATACTCTACCCCAAATTTTTAACCACAGAAAAACGATGTCTAACGATTCCACAGCTATTATCGGTTTATATAATCCTAAAAGTCCTACTAACGTTGGTGCGGTAATGCGCGCGGCGGGGTGTTATGAGGCAGCGCAGGTTCGTTACAATGGAACCCGTTATGATCGAGCGGTAAAGTTTCAGACTGATACTCAAAATATCCTGGAAGATATTGAGTTAGTGGCGATGGATGACCTTACTGCCGGTCTTGAGGATGATGTAGAGATTATCTGTGTGGAATTTGCGTTGGGGGCGACTTCTTTGCCTGAGTTTACTCACCCGAAAAAAGCGATTTATCTGTTTGGTCCGGAAGATGGCTCTTTACCACAGGAAGTTGTGAATAAAGCTCACCACGTAGTTTATGTACCAACTGTCGGATGTATGAACCTTGCGGCTACCGTTAATGTGCTGCTTTATGACCGACTGGCTAAATCCTGTCGAGATATCGATGATGACAAACGGATTTTAGCCAGTCGGGATAACAAAAATAGACTTAAGGTGCAGAAAACAACATCTATAAGTTAAATGGAATAACCCAAGCTTTGACGCAGATAAACACCAGAACCAAGTAGTCCCGGTTGACTATGCTGAATAATATACACAGGGACGCTTTCTAACATTGAACTGAAACGTCCCTTAGCTTCGAAAGCCTGTCGGAAGTCAGAAGCCATAAAGAATTCTATAAAACGAGGAACGATTCCTCCTCCGATATACACTCCACCAGTCGTACCAAGAGTTAGCGCTAGATTACCAGCAAAGCAGCCCATCATATTGCAGAACAGATTTAAGGCGCGTTCACAATAAGTACAAGACTTATTTAACCCTTGCTCCATAACATCTTTGGGTTGCAGTTCTTCGGCTTGCTTACCATCTATGGCTACCAGGCTGGTATATAAATTTACCAGTCCCTGACCAGATAAACAGCGTTCAGCCGAAACGTGACCAAATTGTGCTCTTAATTGTTGTAAAACGGCATCTTCTTCATCAGTTGTTGCGGATAAATCCGCGTGTCCACCTTCACCCGGTAGACTGAGCCACTGATCATTAATATTTAAGAGATGAGCGACACCAAGGCCAGTACCGGCACCCAAGACTGCAATTGGGGCTGATTTTTGTGGTTCTGCACCACCAACTTTTGTGCAGTCCTGACTTGATAGCGCAGGGATAGCCATAGCTACGGCAGTAAAATCATTTATCACTAATAGAGTATCAAACTGAAGGCTGGCTTTGAGCTCTGCAATAGAAAATGACCAGGTATGATTAGTCATAGACACTTGGTCGCCGGAAATCGGGCAGGCGATAGCAATACAGGCTGCTTTAACTTCAGTACCCGTTTGTTTCAGATATTCTCTGATAACACTTTCCAGACTGTCGTAATCACTGCCGGGAAATGTTTTTTCCTGACTGAGTGAGCCTTCATTAATGTCATACAGAGCCAGGCGGGCATTTGTTCCCCCAATATCACCAACCAATGAGTAAAGATGTGACACAAACAACTCCTTATAAGTGAATTCCAATAACAGTATACCCAAGTAGCTCGACGCCACTTGGGTAAATTGCTATTTACTACCAGAAACTATATTAATTCAAGTTGATTATGCAAAGGTTATGATATCTTCCAGTGCTAAGCGTGATTTTGGTGCTTGAGCGTTGCGATCTTCTTCATGATGATAACCGATTGCTAAAGCAACATTACATTCATAACCTTCCAGTTCTTTGGCAAAAATTTCTTTTACCAAAGCTTTATCGATACCTTCCATTGCTGTGGAATCAATATTTAGACGAGCCAGAGTGTGGTATGCATTACCCAGTGCAATATAAGTCTGTGCACGAGTCCATTTTACATGTTTACCTTGTGCATCTTTGTTTAATTCAGCAAAGGCGTAGGCACCAAAAGCGGTTTCTTTTTTCTCCGGGCTGATATGTCCGTCTTCAATATTTTTTTCAATCACAGCGTCATAGTCTGCTTGAGAATATGTTTCTTTATTGGCAAACAAAATGATGTGTGAAGCCGTTTTTGCGTGATCCTGATTGAATTGGAAGTTATTTTTAAACGTATCGAAGAAACGTTGTTTCCCTTCGTCTGATTCAATTACGATAAATTTCCATGGTTGTGAGTTGATTGACGATGCTGTCAGGCGCAGAGCTTCTAACAGGATGGACAAATCTTCTTTTGATACTTTTTTTGTCTCATCGTATTTTTTGGTTGTATAGCGATTATTTAAATCGGCGATAATTGGGTGGGTCATTTTTTCCTCACAATGGTTATATCTTTAAGTTGTACAGAATCAATAAAATTGAATTGCTGACTTGTGACTATTTTTGTATCTTTAGGATACTAAAGTCAACCAGTATACTTTTAGTAACCTAGTGGGGTGAATGATGTCTTTAGATAGTGACAGTGAAACACCGGAGCTTAATGTATGTAACTCTCCTTGTGCTATAGAGAGGGGAATGCGGATATTGGGAAGCAAGTGGAAGGGCACAATTTTATGGCATTTAAAAGATGGTCCTCTGAGATTCAATGAGTTAGCTCGTATAATCAATGGCGCGAGTAAAAAAATGATTGACCAGCGATTAAAGGAAATGGAGCAACAAAAACTGGTTAAACGAAATGTACTAAGTACTCGTCCTATTGCGGTAAGTTATGAAATTACGGAGTTTGGGCATTCTGCTCTGGAGTTTTTAGAACAACTGAAAAAATGGGTTGAAGAACATGACTTATGAGCGCCGATATCGTTTAGCCAATTGAAGGAAAATAAAACTAAAAATTAACACAATGATAACTTTTCTATTAAAGTGTGATTTTGCCACCATCCCACCTCATGTTTTTTAAATCTACAGTATTGAGCTATTTGGGAGAGTTGATAATCTGAATTTATACCCAAGTGACTTGGGTATAAGGTTAATGCGTCGAGACCCAAACAGTTAAGGATGACAGTCAGTATAGAATAAATGCGTTCATGGAGAGTTGCTTAACCGCTATTAGATGACATGAGGAGGAATTATGATTCCATATGCAATAATAGGTGCGTTCTGTAGTTTATATGTTCTGAGTGGTGTAGTGTCTTACTTGTATGATCATCAGTGGGATGAGTTCAAAGAAATATTACTCAGTGCGCTATTTTTCCCATGTGCTGCGTTAATTTTTTTGGTGATTTCATCAGTGTTTGGGTTATCCACACCGCAGCATCTTCCGGATAAAATTACGCTCAATTACCTGTTTTATGATGCTCATGTCCTGATTTTATTACCATCAATGCTTATATCAGCCATTGTGATATTTTCATCCTATCCTCATATTGAACGTTGGTTGTTCGATAAATAAACCTAGATAAAATTGTTGTTGAATTGAAGGTGGCCTTCTCAGAGTATAGAGAATAAAGGCCACCGATGTTTTTTTAAGCTAATGCTTCAGCCAGTAAACTGATCGGATGGATACAGCTTAACTTAGTATTTTCTTCAATTTGCCATTTACAGGTTTCGCAGTCGGTGATTGCATAGTCTGCATCGGCATTATTAATTTGCTCAAATAATCCTTCACCAATTTTCATTGAGGTTTCGTAGTTTTCGTCTTTAAAACCATAAGTCCCGGCAAGCCCACAGCATTCGCTGTCTAACACAATGACTTCCAAACCAGGGATCATTTTTAATATTTCAATGGTAAATATTTTGCCGCCGCTGCGCTCTAGGTGGCATGGGGTGTGATAGACGATACGTTTATTCAACGGCTTCATTTTTGGCATATTGCCACTCATAAATTCTTTGAGTAAAAAGCGCGTGATATAGTGAATTTTATCGACTACCTGGTGATTATCGACTCCCAGAACAT
Organism: uncultured Vibrio sp.; assembly: GCA_963676525.2. Lineage (GTDB taxonomy): Bacteria > Pseudomonadota > Gammaproteobacteria > Enterobacterales > Vibrionaceae > Vibrio. Next base: position 622,227 of record CAXXNB010000009.1, on the reverse strand, counting down.
GCGGATATTCTTCTTGCAGAGTAAATGAACAGGTAGAAGACGTTGATAAGATCGCGATACTTTTATCGTTAACTGCGTTTTCCAGATTCTGGACATTGAATTCGGCATTCTTTTTCGCTTTATCATGAAAGCCATTAGCAATGAGTGGGACGCCACAGCATTTTTCTTTGTCTAACAGGCGGACGCCAATGTCCATGGCATTCATTATCTTCAGAAAATCTTTACCCAATTGAGGGTGGTTATAGTTGACATAACAGCCGTGAAAATAACTAACTGTTCTTGGATAATGAGACTGATCGGGTGCATGTTTTTTAAACCAGCTCCGGAAAGTCCCATGAGAATATTTTGGAAGAGATTTATGATTATGAACACCGATGGTTTTATGCATTAATTTTTTCACCAATGGTAATTCAGTAGTTTTGTTTACCAAAGGTGCAACGGGGGTTGCAATAGAGCCAAACAGATCGGTATGACTTAAAATATAGTCTCTGATGAGTTTCGGATTTAATGGTCGTTTGCCGTGTTTTCCCCTGGCAACTGCGATGATATCACCGATCTTCACACCAGAAGGGCAGGCGGTTTCGCAGCGTTTACAGTTTGTGCAATATTTCAGGATATCGTCATAGAATTCCGGACTCTTCATGCGCAGACGTTCTCCGTCCGGACCACATTGTTTTGGTCCTGGAAAATCGGGGTTTGCTTTCGCTACCGGACAATAAACTGTGCACACCGTACATTTGATGCATTGATCGAAACTGGTGTCTTTATCAATACTTACTTCTTTAACATCAATTTCCTTTACAATTTCTTTTATGGTGAAATTTTTGTTGGCGACGTTCATGCTCTCGCCTCCTTCATTTGAAATTCCTGGTTTAATTCACTCATGATTTTTTCGACTGCAGCATAAGCGGTACTGATGGCAACACCGCCACCGCATCCATGTGCTATTGGATTGTATCCGGACAGAATTGAGCCGGCGCACATCAGGTTACTGACTTTCTGCCCGTTAATCGAAGGCACAAACTGTTCATCTGTTTTCGCACCAAAGGATAAAAATTTATGCGGTTTCTGGGTGAAGAAGTCTTGGTTATGCCAGGTGGAACGATCATCGGTTTCCGCAATATCTAAACCAAAAACAGGTTCAATCACACTTTGTCTGTTGGCAATAAGTCCTTTGCTGAAGAAGCTGCCGGAAGCCAAAATGAAATGGTCGGCTGATAGAGTGATATCGCCCATTTTTTTTGTGTGAATGTGTTTTAACTGCAGAGTATCACCCTGGGACTCAAAATCGCCGCGCAGTACTTCATCACCTTTATGCAATGTTCCCCCATTTTGGATAAAGGCCCGCATAAGAGCATCTTCAATGCGAATCCCCAATAAGGATGGTGGCATTGTTGGTACTTCATGGAATTTTAAATGCGTGTATTGGGAAAGTTTATGCATAAGTTGCAAACCATCGCCATTACCTAAAATAGCTGGCAGCATGACAAGATCTTGAGGTGTTGCGACAGACGTTAATTGATCGGCGAATTCCTGAAAATGCGGGTCATTACGTAATACTCTGGAAATATCGATAGATCGAAAATCATTAGGATTTCGATTTAATTGCTTAAAGGCATTCAGGCTGATTTTGACGACCTTTATCGGAATATTATTAAACGCAGGATTATGTTGCAGTGTATCTTTCGCTATTTGTGGTTGAAAATCGCGGAAACCATCGATAGAAACCATGACAATACGTTCAATGTTCTGGGTGTTACTACAGTAAAAATCGAATTTTTTTACATATGGCTGTGAAAGCCATGTAGATTTCAGCGTTCCGAGTGTTGTTATTCTGAAATGGTTTTCCTCAGAAGGCAGGTTTTGCATTGGTATGCCTGCGTTGCTTATTGTTGTTTTAAACCATTCCATTGCCTGATGAATCGTATGTTTACCAATTTTTGCGTAAGGGTGGGTGGGAAGTTTTGATTCTATATTGCTTATTTCATCCCAAGGGTTTCTTACCAATTGGTTGGTTAGTGGTGAATGAGATAACAGGTCGATAGAGCCGGATGAAAAATGAAGAGCACTCTGGCCACTACTTACAATTGCAGTTTTTAATCCATTTTCCAGACATCTTAATGCAGCAGAGTAACCTGCAATGCCACTACCTATAATAATAACGTCGTAGTTAATCATGAATTATTGTTCCCCATGAATTGTGTTGTCTACTGGGTGTGTGCCTGGAATATCACTTGCGCCGAATAAACCTTCATATATCCAGTAACTAAACTCAGCTTCTCGTAAAGCATCTCCCCAGAAAATAGGTTTGATTCCTTTCCAGCGTTCTTCTAAAAAATCGATAAGGAGCTGACCAGACTCATAGCCAGATAAATTGCCATATTCCTGAAACAAGCTTGCAGCCCGATAAGTACACAGTTCACCCTGGCAAGGCCCCATACCTAAGCGCGTTCTTCTACGGAGATCGACTAAGTTGCGAACATCGAGGTTTTTGATTGCATACTCAATTTCTCCTGCTGTAACCATCTCACATTCACATATAATGGCCTGATTGCGAGATTGTTCAGACAGGAATGAAAGTGCTCTTTCGCCGTGACGAGAGATCGCTGATTCGTAAACCGGTTTTGCAATACTGGCATTTTTGCGTAACTGTTTTGGTGATTCAACTGAGCCGGGAAGAGGTGCTGTATGCGTTGTACATGGCGTGGTATTGCCCAGTTTTTTGGCGACCAAATCTGTTGCCATTTCAGCCATAAGGCGATAGGTCATGAGTTTTCCACCTGTGATTGTGGTGAAACCTTTTAACCCGTCTCTTTCTTCGTGATCCAGCAGAACAATACCGCGGCTAATATTGCGGCCACTGGTGTCATTACCAATTGATACAAGAGGTCGGACACCTGCATAGGCGCGTAATACTCTGGTATTGGCCATAATCGGCGCAAGTTTAGTACCTTCTTCTAATAACAGATCAACTTCCGCTGCTGTTACATGCAGATCATTTATTTTGTCATAATCGATATGTTCGGACGTGGTACCAATAAGAGAGATCGTATCACCAGGAACTAAAATATCGGCGTCAGAAGGTTTTCGGCACCGGTTGATAACCAGATTGTTAATACGGTAATCCAGAATTAACAACGAGCCTTTTGCCGGAAACATTTTTATATCCAGATCGGCGTATTCACAAATACCTTGTCCCCAGATACCGGCAGCGTTAATTACCTGATAGGCAAAAATCTCAAATTTTGTATTTGTGTATGTATTGATGCAATTAACACCCAGAATCTGATCGCCTTGGCGAATGAGTGATGTGACTTGGGTATGATTGAAAATGCGCGCACCATGTTCTTTTGCATCAAGAACATTCGATGCGGTGAGTCTGAATGGGTCTAATGTTCCGTCCGGTACTTTCACCGCTCCAAGCATAGAAGGATTAGCGTTAGGTTCCAGGCGGAGTGCTTCGGCTCTTGTCAATTTTTCTGCTTCAATGTCGGCAGATTGACATGCGCTAATAAAGGTATCCTGAAAATCTAAATCATCTTCGGGCAATGTGATAAATAGCCCTTGAGTATCTTCTACACAATGTCTTGCAATACGTTTTAAGATTCGGTTTTCTTGGATGCATTCTTTAGCCGAATGTTGATCAGTAACTGCGTAGCGGGCTCCTGAGTGTAGCAGACCATGATTTCTTCCGGTTGTTCCGGATGCCAAATCGTCTTTTTCCAGCAGAATACAGTTGATGCCCCGCAGAGCACAATCTCGCATTATGCCCGAACCTGTGGCACCACCACCTATTATAACGACATCCGTTTGATAATTATTGGTTGTATTCATGGTCTCCCCCCCACCAGTGATTATGCTCTTTAATTTTGGCTCAAAATAAACATTAATGCTCGTTCGGTGATAAATAAATGTTCGTACGAGCACAAAATAACATACAAAAGAGCAGGAAGAAGGTGACTTAGTTCAATTTTTAGTCTTTATGGGAATATTTATGCATAAAAAAACCAGTCGTCACAGACTGGTTTTTGAAAACGAACATATTTATGTGGGGTTATACAATTTCGAGCTGAATATCATGCTCTTTAATAATATTGCAAATTTCTTCCGGGGGACGCTGATTAGTAATCACTAAATCAACTTCTTCAATTCCGCCTAATTTAACCATAGCATTGCGACCAAACTTGCTGTGGTCCACACCTAAAAAGACTCGACGGCTATTCTCAATAATTGCTTTTTTAACCCGAACTTCGTGGTAATCAAAATCCAGTAATGAGCCATCAAAATCAATGCCACTGATTCCCAGTATTCCAAAATCTAACCGAAACTGAGAAATAAAATCCATTGTCGCTTCACCTGTCACACCTCCATCACCATTACGGACTTCGCCACCTGCAAGGATGACTTTGAAGTCTGGTTTTACCATTAAAATTGCAGCAACGTTAATGTTATTAGTTACCACTCTAAGGTTATGATGATTAACAAGAAGTTCGTGTGCAACTGCTTCTGGGGTGGTGCCTATATCAATGAATAGGGTGGCATCATCGGGAATGTGCTCTACCAGTTTTTGAGCTATTTTCTGCTTCTCATTCTGCTGAGCTATTTTTCGTGTTTGATAAGAGGAATTTTCTGAACTGGTAAATAAGGTAGCACCACCATGGTTACGTTTGATTTTATCTGATTCAGCCAGCTCATTTAAATCTCGTCTGATGGTTTGCGGGCTGACATTAAATTTTTCGACAAGTTCTTCGGTACTGACGTAACCGTTAGTTTTCACCAGTTCAACAATTTCTTCATGTCGTTTAATTGCTTTCAAAGTTGGTACCACTCATCAATCTGTTATGTTCTGTATTTTGTTTCTTTAAATATTCATTCGAAAATTACACCCCTTCAGTATAAATGATTCATCAGCGTTTCAAACCATTAATTCATGCGTTCAGTGCGGTTATTCCATTAAATATGGGGTTATTAATCCATGCCGTGAATGTATTTTGTGCTTTATGTAACATAATTGAGCGAAAAAGTAACATTTTATTGTTCGAATGATCATTTTTAGAGTTCGGTTTGTTTTCGTTTTTTCGTTGTTACTTATAATAACCATGCTATCTATGTGAGATAGTCATTTTATAACTTCCAAGGAAAATACATTATGGCTAATAAAAAAGATCATACACTCCTAGGAGAGTGCATAGCCGAGTTTATAGGTACGGGGTTACTTATATTCTTAGGTGTTGGATGTGTTGCTTCACTAGTATTAACCAACGCGCAATACGGACAATGGGAAATTGCTATTATGTGGGGGCTTGCTGTTGCGATACCTGTTTATTGTACTGCCGGTGTCTCTGGTGCTCACATTAATCCTGCCGTAACCATTGCACTTGCTGCATTTCATGGTTTTGATAAAAAGAAAGTTATTCCGTTCATTGTTGCTCAAATGGCTGGGGCATTCTGTGCTGCAGCAATAATTTACGGGCTTTATAGTAATTTATTTGTAGCGTGGGAAGTAGGTCATAATATTGCGCGCAACTCTCCCGAAGCACTGGCAACTGCTGGTATATTCTCGACTTATCCAAATTCTGAGCTTTCATTTTCAGGTGCTTTTGCTGTTGAATTTTGTATTACAGCTGTACTGATGTTCGCAATTTTAGCTTTAGGTGATGAAAATAATGGTGCTGGTAGAGGTCCTTTGAATCCTCTGCTTATAGGGCTTGTTGTTGCCGTAATCGGTGGTTCTTTAGGTCCTCTGACCGGGTTTGCGATGAATCCTGCGCGTGATTTTGGACCAAAATTATTTGCCTATTTAGCGGGTTGGGACTACGCCTTGACTGGTGCAAAGGATATTCCATACTTTATCGTACCTGTAGTAGCAACTACATGTGGGGCATGTTTTGGTAGCTGGGCCTATCCAAAATTTATTCGCGCTTATTTACCAAGCGTTGGAACTGGCTGCACTATTCCTAATCAATGTGACGAGTGCGAAGTAGAACAAGATAATCAAGAAGTTATATATAAATAATAAAAAATTATTCCAATACAATATGAAACAAATGAAACAAGGAACTACCGAAATGAATGAACAGTATATTGTTGCTCTGGACCAGGGCACGACAAGCTCTCGCGCCGTTGTATTAGATCACGAAGCTAATATTGTCAGTGTTGCACAACGTGAATTTACTCAAATCTATCCTGAAGCTGGCTGGGTTGAACATGATCCCTTGGAAATCTATGCAACACAAAGTTCAACCATGATTGAAGCTCTTGATAAAAAAGGTATTCGTGCAGATCAAGTTGCTGGTATCGGTATTACTAACCAACGTGAAACAACGATAGTCTGGAACAAAGAGACTGGTGATCCGGTTTATAACGCTATTGTCTGGCAGTGTCGAAGAACTGCCGATATTTGTACCGAGTTAAAAGAAGTGAATGGTCTGGAAGACTATATCAAAGAAAACACAGGATTAGTGTTAGACCCATATTTTTCCGGGACTAAAGTGAAATGGATTCTTGATAATGTGGATGGTGCTCGTGATTTAGCAAGTCAGGGAAAACTTCTTTTTGGGACAGTTGATACCTGGCTTATCTGGAAAATGACCCAGGGTCGCGTTCATGTTACTGACTATACTAATGCGTCCCGTACGATGTTATTCAATATCAATTCTCTAGCATGGGATGAAAAAATTCTCAAAGAGTTTGATATCCCTCTTTCTATGATGCCGGAAGTGAAATCGTCATCTGAAGTATATGGAAAAACCAACATTGGTGGTAAGGGGGGTACGCGTATTCCAATTGCAGGTATTGCCGGAGATCAGCAGGCGGCATTATTTGGGCAGATGTGTGTAAATCCTGGTCAGGCCAAAAATACCTATGGCACAGGTTGCTTCCTGCTGATGAACACCGGTAAAGAAAAAGTGACATCGCAAAATGGTTTGGTGACAACGCTCGCTTGTGATCCAAAAGGTGGCGTAGCTTATGCCCTGGAAGGTTCTGTCTTTATGGGGGGCGCGTCGATTCAGTGGCTTCGTGATGAAATGAAGTTAGTTGATGATGCGAAAGATTCCGAATATTTTGCGACCAAAGTGGATACATCAAACGGCGTTTATGTGGTTCCTGCATTCACGGGTTTAGGTGCGCCATATTGGGATGCGTATGCACGAGGAACCATTGTTGGTATGACCCGTGGTACTAACCGCAACCACATCATTCGTGCGACGTTGGAAAGTATTGCTTACCAAAGCCGTGATGTTATCGATGCGATGCAGGCCGATTCGGGTATCAAACTTGAAATTTTGCGTGTTGATGGTGGTGCTGTTGCAAATAACTTCCTGATGCAGTTCCAGTCCGATATTTTAGATGCGGATGTACAACGTCCAAAAGTAACCGAAGTCACGGCACTTGGTGCTGCTTATTTAGCTGGCCTGGCAGTTGGTTTCTGGGACAGTCTTGATGAAGTATCGGGTAAAGCTGAAATTGATCGAGTGTTCAAACCCCATAATGACTGTGTTAAACGCGAAGAACGATATAACGGATGGCGTAGAGCAGTTAAAGGTGTATTAGCCTGGTGTGATGCGTATCGGGAGAATTTAGATTAATTCAATTTACTTAAAATTCTATTCAATGTAATGCAAAGGTCTGGATATGATTCCAGGCCTTTGCTCTATTTAGCCTCATTTATCGCAAATTCAAATGTTACTATGATGTTATAAATTGTGATAAAATCATTTTTGCATTTCTGTTGTTTATAATAAAATAAGTCATTCTTTTATAGATATTTACTCTTTCAAATAAAATCAATGGAAATCCCTTTCCGATGTTTATAGTATAAAAATAAAGCAGTTAATTTTATCTGCGAAATATGGTTGTCGGGGTATAACAGAGTGTATTTAGGCAAAAAGGAAGTCTCAGGTAAAAGCCAGCTTTTGATCATAAAACGGTATTTGCTTGATGCATTTGATAAAAAAGGTTTAATTTTTGTTGTTTCCTGGCTTGGCATCTGGATACTGGGTTATATCGTAGAATATGTGCATCATGCCAGTGTCTGGTTTCCTCCTGCTGGTCTTACTTTTGCTGCATTACTGATCGCTGGAAAAAAAATCATTCCGCCACTGACTGTCTGTGCAATAGTGTCCACCATGTGGACTGGGGTACTGTACCAGCTTGATTTTACATCCTTACAGTTAATTGTTCCCGGACTGGTCTTTGCTGTAACTCATATCATACCTTATTTTATTGGCGCTTCTATTCTGAAGAGATTGGCAAATCTGCCGAGGAGTGATTTACCCAAACTCGTTTTAGCATTTTTAGTGATAGCAGTAGTAAGCAGCTTTATTACCTCTTTCCTGGTTATCCTTGGCTTGGTGTTTACTAACTTAATGAGTGCATCAGATATAGCAGTTACATGGTTACCGTTCTGGATTGGTGATATGACAGGAATCATCGCTTTGGCTCCGGTATTTATGGGGATACTATTAAAATTTTATCCAGACCCTGAATTTGACATCGGAGAGCTCAGGATGATGTCAAAACAAGGGGATGTATGCCACTTCATCTTTAAGCTATTCCTCTGTGGCCTTTTGGTCACGTTAATCATGGGGTTTGCTTACTATGTTCCGGTTAACGAAAGTCACTTCGCTATCTTTTTTATGTTAATCCCTATTATGTGGATTTCTTATACAGAGAGCCCTACACGCATTGCTATTACCATCGCCTCAATAAGTACCTATGTTGTTTTTCTTGTGAACATATTTGGTCTTATTAATAGTGTCATGGTGTATCAATTTTCAATTTGTACGATATCTGCCAGTGCATTCTTTTATATTTCTATTCCGACGTTGCTTGCACATAATCAGGATTTACAACTTAAAACTCAGACGGATGCTCTTACGGGGGTTAGTTCCAGACAGTATTTGTTAGAGAAAGCAAAAGAATATATCGATTATTGCCTTATCGGAGGAACTCCATTAACCATGATCGTGTTAGATATCGATAAATTTAAGCAGATTAATGACACTTTTGGTCACACAAGTGGTGATAGCGCGCTGAAAAAGGTCGCGTCTTTAGCTAGTAGCTATTTGCGAGATTCTGATTTGCTGGCTCGTTATGGCGGTGATGAATTTGTTATTTTGCTTCCTAAAACTACATTAGAAGATGCAAAAGAAATTAGTGAGCGAATTTTGCAGGGCGTGGTTTTAGCAAATATATTCCCTGAACAACCCCTAAGTTGCAGTTTTGGCGTCGCGGAATTGCGTAAAACAGACGACTTTGAACAACTGTTTGAACGCGCTGATCAAGCTTTGTACCAAGCTAAAAACGCTGGCCGGAATCAGGTTCAGTGTGGTTGAATCAAATGGCGAATTACTCCACTGTAGTTCGCCTTATCCTAACAAAATATCCAACCTGTCTTCTTAGTCCTTTTCTCTATCTTCGTTAATTTCTATCACTGATCATATTTTCACTATCATTATATGTTCATAATTTGAACAGGAAGTTGCACTGAACTAAGGTTATTAAGATGTTTGGGAAATACTGGGATCAAGGATGATTGTCTGGAATGCCTGTTAGGTAACTATAGGGCAGAAGGAGGAGTTATGATTCCATATGTGATTTTAGGCGTGTTATTAAGTGTTTGTATATTGAATGGAATATTTTCCAGTTTATACGATCACCAATGGGGCGAACTTGAAGATTTATTGCTTGGCGTGATTTTCGTTCCATGTGTTGTTGTCATCTTTTTAGTCGCTTCTGTAATATTCAGCATGACAAATCAACAGCTTGTATTATCTGATATGTCATTGAGCGGCCTTTTCGATAAAAATCATATTTATATGCTGCTACCTTCAATCGGAATTGCGGCCCTGATTCTAATTCCAATTAAGAAATTTATGGATAGAAGGTTTGCTGGTAAACGATAAGAAAGCCATTTTGCTGAAGATCGATGAATTTTATCATGGCAGTTGCTTCGCTAATACAGAAGCGATATGCCATGAATTTCGCTTTGTTAATGAAAATATCTGATGGCTACAAGAGAATCCGTTGCAAACGACCAATGCGTCCGGGTTTTCTCTGAGTGCCGGGAGTAGTCCTAGCTCTGCCATATCGATGGATTCCTGAGCATGTTCCGCTTCCAAACCGAAACTACCGGCCATTCCGCAACAGGACGCTTCGATAAATTCAAAGTTTAAATTTGGTACTAATCGGAGTGCTTTACGCATTGATTTCATTGCCCCAACCGCTTTCTGGTGGCAATGACCGTGGACCAACACCTTTTTACTGTTTTCCCATGGGGTTAAACTGAGTTTTAAACGACCTGCTTTATGTTCTCTCGCTACAAACTCTTCAAATAGCAGTGTTGAACCAGCGACTTCTTTCGCTTTTTCACCCAAGCCTAACATCAGATATTCATCACGAAGCATCAAAAGCGCTGACGGCTCTAATCCAACAATTTTCTTTCCCTGTTCTATATGGGGATAAAGTGCGTTGATTAGGTCACAGGCATGTTCACGGGTTTTTGCTATGTAACCTTGTGAAAACAAACTGCGTCCTGTATCTAATGGACGTTTCGCTGAATGATTCGATGGTGATAATGTTGTTACGTGATAGCCGCTGGCACTAAGGACTTTCTCTGCATCAAGAGCGATTTCAGGATGAAACAAAGCGGTAAAGGTATCCACGAGCAGAACAATATTCATGTCTGAATTGCCCGCTGGAGATAAGGCAGTGAGTGATGAAGAAAAAGGGACATCAGCAGGCTCAGGCAGTGGAACCCGATCGTTAATTTTGAATATCAGGCTTGTTAGTTTTTTTACTATCAGAGAGCGATTTCTTAATTTTATTAATTTAGTAAGTATGGGATAACGGATCAGTAAATGTGGGAAGTACGCGAATAACCAGGAACGGATAGAGCGATCGCCAGATGCTCTGCGTTGAGCGAGGTATTCAGCTTTAATCGTTGCAATATCTAAGTTATTTTCACATTCTCTTTTACAGCCTTTGCAGGACACACAGCTACTAAGAGATTTTTCTAAATCGGCATCAAAAAGAAAAGAGTGATCATTCTGATTGAGAAGACCTTTTAACAGGCTAACCCGGCCTCCGGGAGATAATTTTTCATCATTTGAGATCCGAAAACTGGGGCACATGACACCATTATTGTCAGTTTGCTGACAATGTTGACTGCGGATGCAGACTGAGATTGCTTTAGCGTAGTTGCCGCCATTTTTAGGGATGTCTGCATAGGCATCACCCATGCCTTGATCGTGGTAATTTGACCAATCTAATTCCGTCTTCATCTGTCATTAACCTAACATAACTAGTGTGCCTGAAGTTATATTCTTCAAAATTAATGCCAGTTGTGACTGATGTCATTTTAATCTCATTAGTGAGATTATATATTACAGACCGTGGTTCGGTAAATTTTTTGATATTACTTAATCTGAACTGAAAATCCTATTATGAAGGGTGCCGGTATCAGTGACATATTTTTAAAATCGTGGATTTTATCCAGGGAGAAGCGGTGATGAGTAATGAGTTAGAACAACTTAAAAATGATATTGTATTGGCCAAAGAAGCAGCCTCAGAAAAAATGGGAATGCTGCATGATTTAGTAGAAGGTGGATTACCAGGTGATTTTAATCAACTGCCTCATCTTTCTTATGAATGTTATGAAGCCTGTAAATACTGGGCTGATTTAACGGCTGAACTTAAAGAAATCGAATTAGGAATCGTTGTTGGTTAGTTTGCATAATCTTAGTTTGTATAATGAATAGTAAAAGTCTGGATGAATGCCAGGCTTTTTTGTTTTTTCTACAGACTGTTTTGTTTTGAATGGGTGCTTTATCCAATTCAGTGCACTTATTTGGTGCAAATCGTCTCATCTGGAAAAACAGTAGTTTTTAAATATCAGCAGATTATGCTTTTGTAAACGTGACTCACAGTGGAGGTGAATCCATGAAACATCCTTTTAAGAAAACACTTTTCTCAGTCGCACTATCAGCGGGGCTGTTAACTTTGCCTTTAGCTTCTTATGATGTACAGGCACAAGAAAAAACTGAATTCACATTACCTGATGGCTCGCGCTCTGGAAAGCATAGGTTCAAGTGAAAAAGACGTGAGTGTCGTCAATACAGTTTGCCAATTCCTCTTCTGGGATATCCACTTCGCTACTATTTGGCTCATATTCTGGTGTTACCTGTGTTGGGTTCCAGCCTCACAGTGGGACAAAAACGCCTTAGAGTTAACGGCCTAAACAGTTCCTGCCCCGAAGCGAGTTAGATCAAATACTCGTTTCTAGTCTCTCAACGCAAGTTTGCCTTACTGAAAGTTATCCGAAAGAGTCAACGAAAGACAAAACGACCTCATCAGCATAATGATGGGGAGTTCGCCTATAATCGCCGAAAATCGGTTTTTTTAAATCAGTGCCAATATTCAACCCAAATATTGGCACTGAGCCGATGCTTGTCTGAGCAGAGTAAATACTATTCTGCTGTGGGGCGAAGTACACCGTTTTTATCTCTTTTCAGAGGATGTGGCTGTGTAGGCAACGGTGCACCTGAGACCTCGGTGACAGATACACCATATTTCCAATTGCCTGGAGCAATAGCTATGTATCGGGCATAACCACCAGTACCTCCCTGAGGTTTTGCAAACCCAATGCTTATTAGGGCGCCAGCTTCTGGTACTTTATCTAAGTTTGCTACACCTTCAGCTTGAGCAAAGTTATTGTGCATTAGCCAATATTCCCCTTCCAGATCCGGAGTATTATCGGTATCTAATGGTTCGTGTCCGTGGAAGAGGATATGTCTTTTCAGATGTAGGAATTTTAGTGCATCCAGACTGACCGCAGGAAAAGGTGTTTCATTAAATTTCTCTATATTGTTCCAACGTTTGTACCAATCGGATCTCACCATGACAACAGAACCTTCCGGAATGGTGCCGTGTTTTGCTTCCCATTTTTCTATGTCAGAAATCTGCATCGCATAACCCTGATCTTTCTCTACTTCTTTGTGAATATCAATGACCACCAGAGGTCGAACAGAAAAAGAGGCTGGAATATCACTGATAGTGGCACCTAATTCATTCCAGTGCGCAGGTGGATCTAACTGTGTACCGTATTGATCTGTAGTTAGTTCATACGATGTAGCTATAAACCCATGTTTTTTATAGGTGTATTCTTCTCCTTTCTTGATATATCCTTCAATATCTTTACCGCCTACAGCGGGTTTGAACTTAGCATTACCAAAACCCGGCCAGACGGGCTGTACGGGTGAAAATGCATGGGTTAAATCTATGTATTTAGCATCTTTTAAAGAATGTGAGTAGAAGTCCCATAAAGGATTTTGTGGTGCATCTGCGGCATAGCCAGGTAAAGCCGACAACGCAATAAGTGTAGACGCTACTCCTGCTAGTATTGTTTTCATCGACAACATCTCCTTATGTCGTTTTTTGTTGTAATAATTAAGAACACTAGAAAAACATGATCTTACTCAAGATAGTATGGCGTGAGGTAAGAGAAAGCAAAGACTAAAAAGCGCTCTTTGATAAAACGATATTTTTTCTATCTATATGACAATAAAGGGTAATATGTAACCAGAGCCTGGTGACCTTGTGATATTAAATATGGTTCGGGCTAAAAGTGTGTTACATACATTATAATTGATGAAAGATAATCCATTTTAAACAATCCGGTGATAAATCAATTTAAAAGGGATATTTTTTAATCCCTGATGTCATATGGGTGAACTGATGACTCATTTCTGCCCCATTTCCTTCGAAATAATAAATTTAGGTATTTGTCTACACATAATCCTATAATTCAGGTAATGATTTAATATTGGCGTCATTGCATAATAGTGATTAGTAAACTTTAAGAGGCTATTAGTTGAGACATTGTCGGTATTTGTGATGCCCTATTGAATAAAATTTTCATTTCTACATGTGAATCAATGTATTGACAGTGTTTAATAAAGTGGCATTGACATTAGGTGGACAATGTCATGTGGAGACTGTCCGCCTAAGCAAAAGGATTGAGTCATGAGTAAACCAAGTGATTTCTTTGTAGGAATAATCGATCTCTTTGCTGTGTTTCTTCCGGGGGGAGTATTAACATTTATACTATTTCAAAGTTATTCGTCTTTTATTGATAGCACACTCCATATTTCAGGAAATCAAAGCTGGGTAGCCTTCTTCTTTTTTTCCTACTTGTTAGGACACATCGTTTTTTATGCTTGGATCAAGAATTGATGCTATTTATGATCTCCACCGAAAAATGAGAAATCCATACACGAACGAATTAGCATTTCAGTGCGCTTCAAAGATAAAGCATCTTTTTCTGTCCGAAATCGAACGAAAAACAGTGAACACCTACCAATGGTCCACCTCTATATTAACCACTATGTATCCAGAAGCAATGATAGAGGTTAATCGTTTAGTCGCAGACTCTAAGTTTTTTAGAAGTATAGTTGTTATTATCCCGATAATTTCTGCAATATTTTTTGAAAGCGGAAATTATTATCTAAGCTCTATCGTTCTGATATTTATTATTCCGTGTTATTTGAGATACTACGACCGAAGATTGAAGAGTACAACAAGGGCTTATCAGTATATTGTAATGCTGAATGGGTTAGGGAAGCTCAAAAATGCTTAACAAATGCATGCACAGGAAGCCAACTACGCGCCACCAATTGTGGTGCACTTCGTGCACTTTACCACAATTAGCTCTGCTCCGTTGTCTCCTGTGATGCAGGCGTTAGGTGGCCAGTCTACTTAGGAGAAATTATGACTTGGTTAGAGATAGTAGATTCAGCAATAAAAATAGGCTTAGGAGCATTAATTGCTGGAGGTATTACGTTTGCTACGGCACGCGCAAAGTCGAAATCTGATAAAGAGGCTCGCCAAGAGCAAAGAAGAAGCGAACATTTATTAGCTCTTTTAGAGATGCTTTCTGAGGTGGAAAACTTATTCCAACACCATAAGTGGAGGCTAGATTCATATCGCTTTTATAAAGAGCAGGATAGAAATGAAGAGGCAGAAAAAGAACGAATTGAATTTGAAAAGCTTGATGATCCAGTAAGGATTTCATTGGATCGATTTTTTAAGGCGTCATCAATATTGCTACTTATTGGAGAAGAAGAGACTGACAAACTTTTGTGGGTATATCACGGAGCAATTAACGAATGGCTTGGCAACGTTGTTTTGGACACTGAACATTTCTCAAAAGAAGAAAGGGATAGAATAAATGATTCAATTAGAACGGCTAAGAAAAGCCTTTTTACGTCTTTAGCCAAAGCTTATTCATAGCGCTTATAAAATGCCTCCTAACAAGTCAATTAACTACGCGCCTTTGGCGCCGGACGCGCTTGTCACCACCAATGTAAAACTGCCTAAAGTAATTCGTGGATTTGCAAATACGGGGCGTACTGCATATTCCGTCCCAAACTTAACACTCATTCCCGATTAGGGCATCCTGTTCATCAGTTGATGCTCTTAGGTATCCTCGTATGAATATTTTTGTCACTTCGGTCTGTTTTAAGTATGGTATCCAATATTAGTCTACGTAGGGTATAAAACCAATAATAAACGAACTAGTTTTTCAGAGATGTGGTATGGTTTGCTTGAGGTGTATCCAACTCAGACTATTTTATTTTGACCGAGGCATTGTTTAACCATAAAAATTGCGATTGTTATCTGTAGGGCTGAGTGATTATTAAGCATGCATCCAGGTTCTTCTTGAAAGAGGGTCGCAGATGAATAGACCATACGCTGATACAGTGGAAGATTCTAAGCACAGCAACATGAAAGAGTTGCGAGTGCAAAGCAATGGGAAACCTATACGAGCTTTCTTTGCTTTTGACCCAGAAAGAACAGGAATTATCTTATGTGGTGGTGACAAAACTGGCGATAAGAGATTCTACAAAAAGATGATTCCGATAGCTGATGCAGAATTTGATGAGCATTTAGAGGAACTTAAAAATGAAAAGTAACTCATTAAGCGTACTTGACGCAAAAATGTCACCCGAAGCACTTGCTGCCGCCAAAGGAAAAGCAGCGGATATGCTTCTTGATATTCGACTTGCCGAGCTTCGAGAAATCACTCATCTATCTCAAGTAGAAATCGCTAAAGCTATGGGCATTAGCCAGCCATCAGTTGCCAATTTAGAGAAATCTGGCAAAGATTTACGTCTTTGCTCTCTAAAGAAATACATCGAAGCAACCGGTGGTAAGCTTCGCATTGATGTAAAACTGCCTGACGGAAAGCATTTTGGCTTCCCAGTGGAATGCTTGTCTGAGGCTTGCAGGGACGCAAGTGCGATCTAGGAGAGTAATAAATCATACTAAAATGGCAACGATGACATCGGGACGCTGCCATTTTTAAATCAAAAATGCCCCTTTCTCATCTAGCCCTAAATTATGGACTAGCTACATATGGCAGTAATTGACCTACTATTTCTAATGTGCCAGAAGAGAGAAGTGATCCTATCGTTTAAGTGGTCATATATCATTAGCCTTGAGTTGGTTAACTCAAGCGTTCTTGAAGCACTTTTAATATCTCAAGGCAATGTTTTATCACTGTATGACTGTTACCACTCATATAAGCCGTAGTGATAGCACCTTCTTTTAGAACGCATATTGATTCTAATAATAAAGGCTCTTTACTATGAAGATGTTTTTGAATGACTCTACGTACCCGCTGTTTATGTTGGTTACAAAAACGAGAAATTTCACTATCTATATCGCTAAACTCGGCGGATGTGTTAATAAAAAAGCACCCTCTAAAATCGCCAAGTGCAGGTTCTTGGTTGTCAAACCAACTAGCTAATGCATTGAATAAGTTTTGAATTACGGCGGTATCAGAATCAGAGTCTGAAAGCTTGCTTTCTAACCAGGCTATAAAACGTTCATGGCGTTGGTGCAAGGCCGCCAATATCAAAGCTTCTTTACTATCAAAATCCGTATATAAGGTTCTTTTTGCAACTCCGGATGATTTCAGAATTTCATTGATACCAATGGAATTGATTCCGTTCCGATAAAAAAGCTCTAATGCTGTGTCGATTAATATCTGACGCTTTTTACTCATATGTATTCTCCTTTAAAACTATGTTGACACAAGTAGACCGATCTGTCTATTTTATAATGGTAGACAAATCGGTCTACTTACAGGGAGCAAACTACGTATGAATAGTATTATTTTGTCAATTATTGCCGGGATTGGAGCGAGTATTGCCATTGGAGCATTGTCGTATTTTGATCATACCTTTTACGATATAGCTCTATTGATGGCACCATTTGGAGCAACCACAGTACTTGTGTTTGGTGTTCCGGATAGTCCGTTGGCTCAGCCCAAGAATGTGATTCTAGGGCATTTATTAACGGCTTTCATCGGAGTGTTCTTCGTTCAGTTTGTCGGTGTAACGCCTATATGCTTAGCTTTGGCTACAGGAATAGCTGTCAGTTTGATGCTCGTTACTAAAACCACACACCCGCCAGCAGGAGCTAACCCACTGTTAATAATGTTGTCGGGACAAAGTTGGGGATTTTTGATTACTCCTGTACTTATTGGGGCCGTAGTTATTGTATTGGTCGGTAAAAGTGTGGGAATTGTAAGGCAAAAATGGCTTTTGAATAATTAACAAAGAATATTAGGTGAGTTCAGTTCTGCATTATGTAGCTATAATGGAATTGACTCACCTTTGCCTCTTTATGCGTTAGAATGAAGGCTCATTTTCATTCTAACGATGTGCTTTTGCTCAACTAAATTTTATTTGAAATATGTACTTTTGTTGGCATGCTATTCGAGATGGTTCTCTGATATACGTCTGAGAAAAAACGTATATATAGAAAGTCTTACATCCAGACCAGTGTCAGACATGATATTATCCATGGTAATCCTGAATAAATAGATATATAGGCATGAATAATCAAGCTATTGCGAATAAGTATCAACAGATTAGACTTGCTGTACTAGCTCAAACTAAAGAAGAGTTTGAGCAACTTGAACCAGATTTTATTGGTCATATTGATCTGACGGAAATAAGTGAAGAAGCTATTCAGTCTCAGGAAGAGTGGGATATACCTGTAAATCGCCAAATTGGGTGGGATTGGCGTAGAGTACGAGATCAATATCGTAGAAATCATATGGCTAGAATCGAGTTAGCTGTATGGCATGGTGAAGAACTATGCGGCCTTATGATTGGTAAGGCTAGTGACGGCAAGTTGGTTATAAAAATCAACTACATACAAGGTGGTGAAATAGAGAATCCATTAAAGGGTTATATTGTACCAATAGCTTCTTATTGTGCTGAGTTGTTTGCCGTTGCTATTGAAGCTGATTGGATTGGTATTCAAGATCCAATTGAAGACGAAGACCTGTTAAATTACTATCGTGAGTTAGGCTTTGATAAAAGCGATCCATTTGATCATAGAAACAATGCACTATTTAAACAAGTCGTGGTTGATTAAGACTAAATAACTTCCTAATTTGGGTATGTTCGGTTATAGTTGTTGTAACTAAGGGGGCTATTATGTTGACTGTAGCGGCAAATAAAACAAATGATGTAAACGTAGACAAAGCAATCAAACGTATGCAAGCTCATGCTTGTAAAAGCAAGTCATCATTTGCTAAAGCTTTAAAAGTAAAAGCTCCTAAAACAGCTTATGGACGTCTTGCTGGACCTGCCAAAGCATAAAAAATTACAGATAGTAAGAAGCATCGCAGTCGCGGTGCTTTTTTATGTGTGAAAGAAATATAACAAACAAATTAGGCTTAACGATACTTTTTCTCATCCGAATAGGCAAAACTGAATTGCCAATTGTAAGAAGGTTTTGTCCAGATTTGTTTTACGTCACCGGGGTTAAGCCACTCTCTGGGACAAAAGCGCCTTAGCAAAAAGAGATTGTCTGGGTAAAATTATGTTCCTTTGTAAAATCCGACTACGCATTCATCTGGTCTAGTAGAATTCCAAATATCAATCAAAAGTGGTTTTGATTTAAGATGCCAGAACTCAATTATTTTTCTTTCTTTTCGGTTAACTTCACCCTTGAGGAGAGAGCAGTCATCTATTGAAAAACTAGCATTAATGGTCGATGACTTAACATGGAAGTGTGGAGGCGGATGTTCATTGGAGTAAATTTCAATTTTGAGAGAATCTACACGGTCAACAGGCTGCTTTATTTCAATTAAAATCAGTTCACCGTCATACTCATCTACATAGCAAGGGCCTGTAAGAAGTGAGTTCAACCACTCTGTATATTCTTGTAAGTCCGTTAGTTCATCGGAAGAAACCTTATGAAATCGGCCTAGTTTACGAGCTATCTCTTTTGGTATTGACATCGGTATTCCTTTGAACAAACGGTGTAAACTTTAGTCAAAACTACAATTCATTTAATCGCTGAAATGCATCTTCCCATGGTAATCGGCTACCAGCTTCTCGCATAGAGTTATATGACGTTTGTGCTTGTTCAATGGTGATGATGTCTGACTTAACAAGTTCTTCTACAATCCATATTGTCCCGCGAACTTCAACTCCTTCTCTATTTGCCGCTCTTCGTAAAGCTCCGTCTCCGGAAAGTAGAGGGCAATTCTCTTGTTTTGCTAATGCGAGAGCTAGACAGTCATAAAAACTGGGGCCTCTGTATTTCTCGTTCAGCCCCATAACTTCTACCATCCCTTCACCTGATAACTCTTCCGTAATTAAACCGAGGGCTAATAATTGTGGGTAATAACCGGATAATTCCTCTTCATATAATGCATCAGGAATCTTGAAGGTTATCTGAAGTTGGAACATTTCATTTAATATTCCGCCCTCATGCATGTCGATTAGAATATTGGCATCGCTAATTAAAACATGCATCCGCACACTCCAGTTTTCTCTCCTTATGGAATTTAGCTATAGGCATAACTAGTAGCTCTGCTGCTTTAGATTCACCGATGTACCTTTCGGCTAAAGCACGTAACACTAGCTGTTTAAACAGATAGGTCTTTTCTTTTGGATATTGCTCCATTGGCTCCTGACGATGCCACCCTTTCTGTCTAAAACTAATAAAAAACTGTTTTGCTATTGCTTCGGAAATTATACCTAACTGTGCTGCACGATATAGGATTGACCCCATACTAATTCCGAACTCATGCTTCAAAAGATACAACTCGCCTAATTCGAGGGTCTGCCGTCTTTGCCCCAAGCTTTGCATAATGGATGCTTTAGGTAGTAGAAACGCTCCTGCGAAGTAGTTGCACGCTTTCTCTTCATTGATATGTTTAGGGAGTCTTCCATCTAACAATAGGTGGCCCAACTCATGAGCCAAGGTATTGCGTTGCCTGTCTCCAGTATATTCTGATGATATTGCTATGATCGGGTAATCAGAGACCGAGCAGGAAAGACCATCAAATTTATTTTCACTGGGGATATCGGTGTTAATCACCAAGATGCCATGAGACTCAAGAAGATCGACCATTGAGGGAATTGGATTAAAGCCAATTCCCCATGCTTCCCGAACTAAATCAGCAATGTCATCAATATCTTCAAGAGCATCAATTTGTCTGGGAATTTCTTTTGGTATTGAAAACTGCATTATTGGGTGACTTGGATATTGCTCAACCAGTTCACTCCACCTTTCAGCTTGTTCAATAATATCAACGGTAAGCTTCTTTTCATTTCTTACAGATAAAGAGCTTTTTTTCCGAAATTCTACCCCTTCCAACTTTATCTTGGATGGACGAAAAAAATACTCCATTCTTACATCTAGCGCTTTGGCAATTTTCAAAATTTGGCCAGAAGAAGGCATAACTTTATTTTTCTCATACTTACTAATCATGGTATGAGATACACCAACTTGTTCCGCAAGATCTCTTAACGCGAATCCGGCGGCTTCCCTTGCTCTTTTTAGCCGTTCACCAATCATTGTCTTACTCTCATAGTTAAATTTTAAATGCCAATCTTTGGTTTACAAAGTTGACAATATTTTTGTCAATTGTAAACCATGACTGAGAGTATAGTCGAGATATTTGAATGTTAAATTTTCCGTGATGTTCTACGTCTCACAATTCTCCGAAATCGCCAAAGCATCCTCGATTTCAACACCAAGATACTCAATCGTGCTTTCGAGCTTGGCATGACCAAGCAGTAGCTGAATTGCACGAAGATTTTTGGTTTTAGCGTAAATCAACGATGCTTTGGTTCGGCGTAACGAGTGGGTGCCGTATTGGTTAATATCCAGACCAATTTTGCCAACCCAGTTATTTACTAATGTTAGATAGTAGTGATACGATAAGTGTTGACCTTTCCGTCGGTGACTAGGGAACAGATAATCTGCCGCTTCCAGTTGGTTGATGAATATCCACTGTGATAAAGGCTGCTGTGTCTTCGGCGTGATTTCAAACTGCACTTCTCGACGGGTTTTACTTTGCCTGACTGTCGTTCTGGATAAGACTAAACCACTACGATATACATCACGAACTTTAAGACTAAGTAAATCACAGGAACGGAGCTTGCTGTCTACAGCTAGATTAAACAGTGCCAGCTCTTCTAAACGTTCCTCTAATTCCAATCGGATCCGTATCCGCCAGATATCTTCAAGCTTCAGTGCTTTTTTCTGCCCAACTCGTATGCCTTTATTCCAAGCTTCCATAATATGTCCTCTTTTGCATAAAATACAATTGAAGTAAGGTACAAATGAATGAAAACATGCCAATTTCAGGGTATGATTTCTCTATTCAAACGTCACAAAAGTTGCCAGAAATGAACGAACTAGAACAAGAATTCCTTAAAGAGTTAGAAAAGAAACTGTGGAATGCCGCAGATAAGCTCAGAGCAACGCTAGACGCCTCGCAATACAAACATGCTGTATTGGGTCTGATCTTCGTAAAATACGTCTCAGACGCCTTCTCAATGCGTCAGGAAGAGATTAAAACTGACCTGACCAACCCAGATCATGAATACTACCTCGATCCGGCAGACTTTTCCGAACAAGAACTGGCCGAAGAAATTGCTACCGAGCTGGAAGTTCGCGATTTCTACACCGAAAAAAACGTGTTCTGGTTACCAACTGAATCGCGCTGGAAATTCCTGCAAGATAATGGCCCACTAGTAATCGGCGGTGCAGATTTGGTTATTGATGGCCCTAATCAGCAAACAATCACTAAGAAAATTACCTCTGTTGGTCACCTGATTGATAATGCGCTGGAAGGTATTGAGCGTGATAACCCGAAACTGAAAGGTGTACTGAACAAGCACTACGCATCTCTCAAAATTGATCAAGCAAAACTTAATGAGTTGATTAACCTGATTGCTACCATTCCGTTTACTCACAAGTCGCTAAACAGCAAAGATATTCTTGGTCATATCTACGAATACTTCTTAGGTGAATTTGCCCTTGCCGAAGGCAAGAAAGGCGGCCAGTTCTATACGCCAGCTTCAATCGTAACCTTAATTGTTGAGATGATCGAACCGTTTGAAGGTCGAGTATATGACCCTGCAATGGGTTCCGGTGGCTTCTTCGTTCAGTCAGAGAAATTCATCGAGCGTTATGCGGGTAAAAACGACATCGACCCTTTGACGCAAAAACAGAAGATCTCGATTTACGGTCAGGAATACAACTACACCACTTGGCAGCTTGCCGCGATGAACATGGCGATCCGAGGTTTGGATTATGACTTCGGTAAAGAGCCAGCTAGTACCTATACCAATGATCAACACCCAGATCTGCGTGCTGATTTCATCATGGCAAACCCTCCATTCAATATGAAGGAATGGGATACGGGTATTGATGATAACGATCCGCGTTGGAAATATGGCAGGCCGCCAGCGGGTAACGCGAACTTTGCATGGCTACAGCATATGCTGCACCACTTAGCGCCAAATGGTTCTCAAGCATTGCTATTGGCTAACGGCTCAATGAGTTCAACCACCAATAACGAAGGTGAAATTCGTAAGAATCTGGTCACTAATGACTTGGTTGAATGTATGGTTGCTCTACCGGGACAACTATTTACCAACACGCAAATTCCAGCTTGTATCTGGTTCTTAACTAATAACAAAGATGAACGTACCGATAAAGCTGGCCGTAAGTTACGTAACCGCAAAGGTGAGGTACTGTTTATTGATGCGCGTAACCTAGGGTTTATGAAAGACCGTGTACTGCGTGATTTCACTATGGATGATATCCAGAAAGTCGCTGATATTTTCCATGCGTGGAAAACTGGCGAAGAAGTAAATGGCGTGGCGTACGAAGACCAAGCTGGCTTCTGTAAATCAGCATTATTAGAAGAAATCACCAAGCATGATTTTGTTTTAACACCGGGACGCTACGTCGGCGCGGCGGATGAAGAAGATGATGGTATTCCTTTTGCTGAGAAGATGGCAACGTTAACCGAAAAACTGAGTGAGCAATTTGCTGAATCAGCCAAGTTAGAAGCGGAAATCAAGAAGAACTTGACGGGGTTAGGATATGAGCTTTGAGCCAACAAAACACAACTTACTCTCTGATATAAAACAGGTCATTGAACAGGCCAGAACTCAGGTAAAACAAACCGTCAATTCTGCTATGGTGCAGGCTTATTGGCAGATAGGCCGACTGATTGTTGAAGATGAACAGCAAGGGCAAACTCGTGCGGAATACGGAAAAGCGCTGCTTAAACAACTATCTGTGCAATTGACTAATGATTACGGTAAAGGTTTTGATATTACCAATTTGCGCAATATGCGTCGTTTTTATATGGCCTTTCCAATTCGAGACGCAGTGCGTCTCGAATTAAGCTGGACTCACTACCGAATTTTAATACGGATAGAAAATATCAATGCTCGTGAGTGGTATCAGCAAGAGGCCATTAGTCAAAATTGGAGTGCCCGTGCTCTTGAGCGTCAAATTGGTACGCTATATTACGAACGGTTGTTAGCCAGCAAAGATAAAGCATTGGTGGAACAAGAAGCTAACGACAAAACTCAGCCGCTGGCCGAAACGACGAAAGAATATCTGCGCGATCCCTATATTCTGGATTTTCTTAATCTACAGGATAAAACCTATCAGGAATCCGATCTTGAGCAGGCGATCATTTCCAATTTGCAGCAATTTTTATTGGAACTCGGCAAAGGTTTTGCCTTTGTTGAACGTCAGCAACGAATCCGCTTTGACGATGAAGATTTCTACATTGATTTGGTGTTTTACAATTTTAAGCTCAAGTGCTTTTTATTGGTCGATCTAAAAATCGGCAAGCTCAAACATCAGGACGTTGGGCAGATGGATACCTATGTGCGTCTCTATGATGACCAATACAAAGGCGCTGACGATAACCCGACTATCGGTTTGGTGTTATGCAGTGAGAAAAGTGAAGCCGTGGTGAAGTATTCGGTGCTCACTGAACAAAAACAACTGTTTGCCGCTAAATATCTGCCTTATCTACCCAGTGAAGAAGAGCTAAAGCGTGAATTGCAACGAGAACGTCAACAAGCACAGCAAGCATTAACCCAGCAGCAGAAGAGTGATAATTATGAAGAATAAACTAAGAGTTGCCGTGGGATCAGCCAAGTTAGAAGATGAAATTAAAAAGAACTTGGCGGGGTTGGGTTATGAATTTTGATAAAACACCACTCAATGAATTTGTTACCTTACAAAGAGGATTTGATTTACCAAAAGATGATCGGATAGAGGGAAATGTTCCTGTTGTTGCATCTACTGGTATTGGTGGCTATCACCATGAAGCTAAAGTATCTGCGCCCGGCGTTGTTATTGGACGAAGTGGTAGCATTGGCGGAGGTCAATACATAGAACAAGATTTTTGGCCTTTAAATACAACTCTTTGGGTTAAAGATTTTAAGGGACATGATCCACGCTATGTGTATTACCTGATGAGAAGCATCGACTTCTCGACATTTAATGTCGGTTCAGGAGTCCCAACACTTAATCGTAACCATCTCAGTTCCCTTTTAGTTAATGAACAAGGTCATGAGTCTGAACAACGAATAGCTAAATACCTCGGTGATATTGACGACAAAATAGCTGTAAATACCAAAACCAACCAAACCCTAGAAGAAATGGCGCAAGCCATCTTCAAGTCATGGTTTGTCGATTGCGATCCTGTGAAAGCCAAAATGAACGGTGAACAACCGGAAGGCATGGATGAAGCCACTGCCTCGCTATTCCCCGAAAAGCTAGTTGAAAGTGAGTTAGGTTTGATTCCTGAGGGCTGGCAAGTTAGTGCGCTTTCATCTGTCGTAGATGTCATCATGGGGCAATCACCTAAAGGGTCGACATATAATGACCAAAATGAGGGAACTCCATTAGTTAATGGGCCAGTTGAGTTCGGTGTGTACCATCCAGTTGCTCAGAAGTGGACGACAGCACCAACAAAGATGTCAAAGGATAAAGATCTTATAGTTTGTGTTCGTGGCTCAACCACTGGGCGATATGTTGTCAGTGATGGTGAGTATTGCCTTGGAAGAGGTGTGTGTTCTATTCGTTCAGATGATTTTCCATCTTTTGCTAATTACCTATTCAAAAGCGAATTAAATAGCCTTTTGCATCTTACGACAGGATCTACATTTCCTAGTTGGAGTGGCCCAATATTAAAGAATTACAAAGTTGTTGCTCCTCCCGAGACCATCATAGAAAAGTTCGAACTGTTAATCGGCGAATTGTGCGAGATGATGGCTCGAAATACAGGACAGAATGAAACCCTTTCTACCTTGAGAGACACACTGCTTCCTAAATTGCTTTCCGGCGAAATCGAGTTAGGAAAAGCGGATATAACACCGGGAGATCTATTATGAAGTTTGAACTGACTACTTCTATGGTTAGATGAAAAAATGTTCTAACGGGCAGTTATCCGGAAATTCCGGACAACTGCCTGCAATAATAAAAGCATAAATGATTACTAAGGGACTCAACGTGCAGATCACTGAAGACCAATTAGAACAACAATGCCTCGAATGGTTTAAAGAGCTGGGTTATCAATACCAAAATGGTTACGACATGGCTCCCGATGGTGATTGCCCGGAAAGGGATGACTATCATCAGGTAACGCTGCACCAACGCTTGATTGATAGCCTTGGTAAACTCAATCCATCCTTACCGAATGACGCTCTTCTTGAAGTAGCAAAAACCGTAGCTACTCCTCAAACACCGGTACTGATAAAAAATAACAAAACATTCCATAAGTTCCTAATTCAAGGTGTACCGGTTGAATACTCGGTAATGGAAGACGGACAGTGGATAGCCAAACATACTCACGTTCGCTTAATGGATTTTGAATATCCCGAAAATAACGAGTTCCTGGTGGTCAATCAATTTACCATCACAGGTACTAAGGTAAACCGCCGCCCGGATGTGGTGGTGTTTATCAATGGATTGCCGATAGCGGTGATTGAACTTAAAAACCCGGCAGACGACCATGCAGATATCTGGAATGCGTATAATCAACTGCAAACCTATAAAGAAGAAATTGCTGATCTGTTTGTTTTCAACGAAGCGTTAGTGATTAGCGATGGCTGGACGGCGCGGGTCGGATCCTTAACTGCCAATAAAGAACGTTTTCTGCCCTGGAAAACCATTGCCAGTGAAGACGATAAACCGCTGTTGGAGTTCCAGTTAGAAACCATGGTGCGAGGCTTTTTTAAGCCAGAATTATTACTCGACTACATTCGCTATTTTGTGTTGTTTGAAAATGATAGCGATAGAATTATTAAGAAAATAGCCGGTTATCATCAGTTTCATGCCGTCAGAGCGGCGGTCAAAGCAACGGTTATTGCTGCAACGACTTCAGATCAGATAGCCGAACCAAGAGCAAACTACGCCAATACTGTCGTCCCTGGCAGTAAAAAAGCCGGTGTGGTCTGGCATACCCAAGGCAGTGGCAAAAGTATTTCTATGGTCTGTTATGCCAGTAAACTGCTACAACAGCCGGATATGAATAACCCTACGCTGGTGGTCGTGACCGACAGGAACGATCTGGACGGTCAACTTTTTAACACCTTTACCATGGCACAGGAGACGCTTAAACAAATTCCTCAACAGGCAGAAGACCGGGATTCACTGCGAGATTTACTGCTGAATCGTCAATCCGGCGGGATTATTTTCACTACGGTACAGAAATTTGCTCTGCTTGATGAAGAATTGGCACATCCAGTTTTGTCTGAGCGCTCAAATATTGTCGTTGTTTCAGATGAAGCGCATCGTAGCCAATATGGTAACAAAGCCCGCTTGACCGAAGTAAAAGACGAAAACGGTGATGTTACCGGGCAACGTTATGTGTATGGCTATTCCAAATATATGCGTGATGCTCTGCCAAATGCGGCATTTATTGGTTTCACAGGAACGCCAATATCGCTCGATGATAAAGATACCCGAGGTGTTTTTGGGGATTACGTATCTATCTACGATATTCAGGATGCGGTGGATGATGGTGCGACAGTACCGATTTATTACGAATCCCGGCTTGCCAGGCTCGATATCAATCAAGATGAAATTGAAGCACTAAATGATCAAGTCGAAGATGAAATCGGTGAAGATGAAGAAACCGAGGCGCGGGAAAAAATTAAATCGCAGTGGTCAGCACTGGAAAAACTCGTTGGTGCAGAACCTCGCATCAAACAAGTGGCGAAAGATTTAGTTGAACACTTTATCACTCGTACTGAAACTTTTCCGGGCAAAGCGATGATTGTGGCGATGAGCCGGGAAATCTGTGTCGATTTATACAATGCTATCGTGGCGATTAAACCAGAATGGCACAATGATGACCCAAATAAAGGTGTTATCAAAATAGTGATGACGGGTAGTGCGGCGGATAAAGAAAAAATGCAGCCGCATATCCACGATAAAAAAACCAAGAAACTGTTCGAGAAACGTTATAAGGATACGGATGACGAACTGCAATTGGTGATTGTTCGGGATATGTGGCTGACAGGTTTTGATGCACCGTGTTGCCACACCATGTATATCGACAAGCCGATGAAAGGGCATAACCTGATGCAGGCGATCGCTCGGGTTAACCGGGTGTTTAAAGATAAACCGGGAGGATTAGTCGTCGATTACATTGGTATCGCGAATGAGCTAAAAAATGCGCTTAAAACCTACACGAATAACCAAGGTAAAGGACAGCCGACCGTTGATACCGCCGAAGCTTTTGCTGTTCTGATGGAAAAGATCGATGTTGTTCGGGGAATGTTCGCCACACCGTCAGATGGTTCGGTATTCAATTACCGACCAGATTTTGCAACCAAACCATTACAACTTTTACCTGGTGCGGTAAACCATATTTCTGGTCTCAGCCATAAAAATGGTAAGGGCGAAGAAGTCCGTGATGGTAAACGTCGTTTCCTTGATGTCATGGCGGCGATGATGAAAGCCTTTTCTCTGTGTAATACCATGGATGAAGTCGAAGGTTATAAAGAAGAAATAGCCTTCTACGGCGCGATAAAAACCGCTTTTCTGAAACACTCAACAGTGGATAAAAAACGCAGCGATGAACTGCGCAATTCGGCCTTACGTCAAATCCTCAATAATGCAATTGTTGCAGATGGTGTTGATGATATTTTCAAAACCGTGGGACTCGACAAACCCAATATTGGCTTGTTATCAGAAGAGTTTCTCGAAGATGTGAAAAACATGAAAGAGAAGAATCTTGCTGTTGAGCTATTGGAAAAGCTGCTGCGTGATGAAGTGAAAGCCAGAATGAAAAACGACGTGGTGCAAGAGAAGAAATACTCGGATCGCATTCTGTCTACGTTACAGAAATACCACAACCGCAATATTGAAACCGCTCAGGTAATCGAAGAGTTGATCCAGTGGGCGAAAGAGATGCAGGCAGATGCCGACATGATGGATAAACTTAATCTATCTACCGATGAAATTGCTTTCTACCGGGCATTAGTTGCCAATGAAGCCTCTGTGCGGGAACTGGGGGACGATAATTTACGCCAGTTAGCGATTGAACTGACTCATCAACTGCGAAAATCCGCTACAGTCGACTGGCAGAAACGAGACAGTGTTCGGGCCCGAATGCGCAATCTGGTACGTCGTTTATTACGCCGCTGGAAATATCCACCTGATGCAGCAGAAGAGGCGATTAAACTGGTGCTTGAACAGGCGGAAGTATTGGCGGATGGGTGGTACAGTTAATAAGCGGTGACCGTATCAATAAACCATGATTTTTTGAAGCTGTATGTAATGTCATGCGGCTTTTTTCATATGTAAAACCCCTCATTTTCTTCCCTGAAAATATGTTACCTGGATCAAATTATTCATTAATGAAATGATCTTTTATGAGAGGAAGACCACGCTTTTTATCCTGTTAAGTTGATCGAGAATTTTATTATTAGGTATCTTTGTAACCGGTTACTGAAACCGGTTACTTTTTTTATCTTTTTTATTTTTTATAAACGACAATTCAGGGTGAACATATGGCTGGAGTAAGAGATTACGCTCAACTGGCAAAAGATATCCTCGCTGAGGTGGGAGGGCAGGATAACCTTAATGCCTTCTCTCGTTGTGCGACAAGATTACGATTAGTACTAAAAGAAACACCAGAAGGTGCTGCTGAAAAAGTTAAGCAAATGCCAGGTGTTATTACCGTTGTTTTAAGTGGTGGCCAGTTTCAGGTTGTTATCGGTACTCACGTATCTGATGTATTCCAGGCGATGTCGGGCTTAGTTGATTCGTCTCTTTTGAGTGAAGGCAAACAGAAAGTAAGAGCACTGGATGCTGTTATTGCCTCTATGTCAGCCATTTTTGCTCCGATTATTTTTATTCTTGCTGCTGCAGGTATTTTGCAAGGCCTGCTGATTATTGCTAAATACTTTTATCCAACGGTTGTCAGTACCGGAACGTTTGAAGTTCTTAACTTTATGTCATGGACTCCGTTTGCATTCTTACCGGTATTCATTGCCCTCACTGCGTCAAGACACTTCAACTGTAATATGTTTATTGCGGTATTATGTTCATGTGTATTGATTAACCCATCCTGGGGTGAAATTGCTGCCCGTATTGCGAGTGGTGAAGCGGTAACATTTTTAGGTCTTCCTCTTGCTAAGACGGTTTATACCTCTTCCGTATTGCCTCCAATCTTTATGGTCTGGGCATTGAGTTATGTGGAAAGATACGTAAAACGCATTATTCCTGCTGTGGTTGCTGAACTGTTTACACCATTAGTCTGTATGCTGATTATGGTGCCTGTAACACTGGTTGTTATTGGTCCTGTAACAAGTACGATTGCAAATGCGATTGCTGGTGGATACAACATGTTATTTGACGCCGCGCCTGCTGTTGCTGCTGCGTTAATTGGTGGCTTTTGGCAAGTTATTGTTATCTTCGGGGTGCACTGG
The DNA here is from genome assembly GCA_963676525.2 of uncultured Vibrio sp. GTDB lineage: Bacteria > Pseudomonadota > Gammaproteobacteria > Enterobacterales > Vibrionaceae > Vibrio. The sequence continues at coordinate 591,928 of CAXXNB010000009.1, read as the reverse complement.
GGAATTACGCCAGTAATATTAGCCAACTATGACGTTAACGGATTTGATTCATTCCAGGTATTCCAGTCTATTGCTGTTATTTCTCAAATGGCTGCTGCATTAGCTGTGGCGTTTAAATCACGTAATCAGCGTCTGAAAACAACGGGTTTCTCTGCGGGTGTGACAGGCATTTTTGGTATCACTGAACCTGCTTTATACGGTGTAACGCTACGTCTGAAAAAACCTTTTATTTGTGGTTGTATCGGTGGCGCTGTTGGTGCTTCTGTTGCGAGTTTCTTTGGTTCATATTACTACGCATATGCGGGTTTACCTGGCCTGTTAACCGTTGTTAACGCTATTAGTCCAGAGCCATCAATGTCATTTATTGGGGAAGTTGTTGGTGCCGGCATTGCTATCGTTCTGACTACTGTTCTTGTTTATGTGGTTGGTTTTGAAGATCCTCAGGAAGAATCAACACCAGCTCAAACTAAAGAATCTGCTACATCTGTACCAGTTAAGGAAATGACATTAGTTAGCCCGATTAAAGGCCTGATCGTTCCTCTTGAAACAGTAAACGACGAAAGTTTTTCACAAAAACTATTAGGTGATGGTGTTGGAATTAAACCAACAGAAGGTTTAGTTACTGCTCCCTGTAATGCCGTTGTTTCATCTGTTATTGAATCAAAACACGCTGTAGGTCTGACTTGTGATAATGGTGCAGAAATCCTGATTCACGTTGGTCTGGATACGGTTAATCTGAAAGGTCAGTACTTTGATACTGTTGTGAAATTAGATCAAAGAGTAAAAGTTGGTGATCCGTTAATCCGGTTCGAGAAAGAAAATATTGAAAACGCAGGTTATGACATTACAACACCATTTATTGTTATGAACAGTGATGAGTTTGATTTCGAAATTATCGAACAAAAGTCTGAAGATAGTTCAATCGAAATTGGTCAACCAGTATTTCAGTTAGCGTAAGAATATTAAGGAGTTTTGTTATGAGTTGCGTATTTCCTAAAGATTTTTTATGGGGCGGTGCGGTTGCTGCTCACCAACTTGAAGGCGGTTGGGACAAAGGCGGTAAAGGTCCAAGCATCATTGATGTAGTGACTGGTGGTGCTCATGGTGTATCACGTCGTATTACAGATGGTGTGTTGCCTGGTGAATATTATCCAAACCACGAAGCGATTGACTTCCATGGACATTATAAAGAAGACATCAAACTGTTTGCAGAAATGGGCTTCAAATGTTTCCGTACAAGTATCGCATGGACTCGTATTTTCCCTAAAGGTACAGAATCAGAACCGTGTGAAGAAGGCTTACAGTTCTATGATGATATGTTTGATGAAATGCTTAAATATGGCATTGAACCAGTTATCACGTTAAGCCACTTTGAGATGCCATATCATCTTGCGAAAGAATACGATGGCTGGATGAGCCGTGAAGTTGTCGATTTCTTCGTTAAATATTCGATGACTGTCATTGAACGTTATCAGCATAAAGTAAAATACTGGATGACATTCAATGAAATTAACAATCAGGCTAATACTTCAAATGATATTTTTGGCTGGACTTGTTCAGGTGTGAAATACACCACTAAGGAAAAACCAGAAGAAGCCATGTATCAGGTTGCACACCATCAGTTTGTTGCCAGTGCTATGGTGGTTAAACAAGCGCATGAACTGAAACCAGATCTTAAAGTTGGTTGTATGATCGCGATGGTTCCTTTCTATCCATATTCATCAAAACCAGAAGATGTGATTCTTGCAGAAGTTTCAATGCGTGACCGTTATTACTTCGGTGATGTGATGGCTCGTGGTCAGTATCCAAATTACGCGAAAAGAATGTGGGCTAATAAAGGTTACGACATCAAAGTTCTGCCAGGCGATGATGAAATTTTAGCTGCCGGTAAAGTAGACTACGTTGGCTTCAGTTACTACATGTCCAATACGGTTAACTCAGAAGTGAATAACAGCGTTAGCGAAAGTGTGGATGGTAGTGGTCTTCATTCAATTAAGAACCCATACCTGAAAGCGAGTGACTGGGGCTGGCAAATTGACCCGATTGGTCTGCGTTACAGCTTAACTGCATTGTATGAACGTTATCAGCTTCCTTTGTTTATTGTTGAAAACGGATTTGGTGCGGTTGATGTTGTCGAAGAAAACGGTGAAATCAACGATGATTACCGTATCGACTATCTACGTTCTCACATTGAAGAAATGAACAAAGCAATCAATGAAGATGGCGTTGAACTTTGGGGATACACTCCTTGGGGTTGTATTGATCTGGTATCGTTTACCACAGGGGAAATGAAAAAACGCTATGGTTTCATCTATGTTGATAAACACGATGACAATACCGGTACTCTTGAACGCTCTCGTAAGAAGTCTTTCTATTGGTATAAAGACGTAATTTCAACCAATGGTGAAAAGCTCTAATTAAGCTTTCTTACTCAATTTTTTAATCAGGCTCCGCTTTATACAGCGGAGTTTTTTTGTTTGTATAACAGTTATGGTTGATAAATAACAATTACTTATAAGCTGGTGCTATACTTTTTTTGTCATTATTTATAGGATGAAAATACCGTTATGCAGGATAAGCATCAGCCTTTAGCTCAGTTTCGCACCAAGACCTTATGGTTGTTTTGTTTGGTATTGTTTATTGTCTTTTTCTTAATGAGCTGGAGTAGCTATTTTATTGCGCGAAAATCTATTGATCGTCAGATAGAAGAAAATACCTTACCGTTAACCAGTGATAACATTTATTCCCAAATTCAACATGATCTTGTTGCTCCCATGTTTGTTGCTAGATTAATGGCACATGACACTTTTGTCAGAGACTGGGCATTACAGGAGCATCACTCAGAAGCACCTATTCAACGTTATTTAACTGAGATAGATAGAAAATTTAATACATCTATTGCTTTTTTTGTGGTTGATAAAACCGGCTATCTGTATTTGCCTGATGATATTCACCATGTATTGGATGAAAAAAATTCTAAATATTCATGGTATCAAAAGGTTAAGTCATTACCTGATTCTGAACCTTATTTAGTCAGTGTTGGAGAAGATCCAGAATACCCTGGTAAGCTGGACATTTTCATTGACCATAAAGTTTATGACTATCAGAATAATTTTATTGGGGTGACTGGTGTTGGTATATCGATAGAAAAAGTTCATCAGATAATAGAACATTATGAAAATCTGTATAACAGAGTTATTTATTTTGTTGATCGTGAAGGTAATCGCGTTCTTACCGGTCAAACAACCGATCCACACGGCAAATTACAGGAAATGGAAGGAACTAAAGATATTGCTGCTAAGTTACTTTCTACCCCATCTGGTAATTACCACTTTTATCGAAATGGCGAAAAGGTACTTGTTAACGCGCGATTATTATCTGAATTTGAGTGGTATTTAATTGTTGAAGAAAGTGTTCATTCATCTCAAAAAGCTGTGTTTAAAGCTTTCTTAATTAACGTTGGTATTTCATGTGTCATTACTTTGCTTGTTCTTGGCATTAGTATGTTGACTCAGGGCCGTTATCAGAAAAAATTGGCTGCACAGGCAACAGTGGATCCATTAACTGGTGCTTATAACCGGAGAACGGGTGAAGAGCTGTTTTTGGGGATGCAGTCCGAATGTCTGGACAAAGCAATGCCACTGTCTTTAGTCATGTTTGATATCGATTATTTCAAATCGATTAATGATAGTCTTGGCCATGATGCTGGTGACGTTGCGTTGACACACTTAGTTTCTCACATTCAAACACATATTCGGGATATCGATGCGATTTGCCGTTGGGGTGGTGAGGAATTTGTGCTGTTGTTACATAACGTTGATTTGTCACGGTCATATGAAATTGCAGAAAGGATCCGTAAAAGTATTCAGCTATTGTCGTTCAATTCGAATGGGTTATCTTTCCAATTAACTGTGAGTGCTGGAATTGCTGAAATGAAAGCTCATGAGTCACTGAACGATGTGGTTAAAAGAGCGGATGATGCTTTATATCAGGCCAAAGAAAATGGACGAAATCAAATTTGTAAGTCTTAGAAAATACTAAAAATAGAATTGCAAAATGCAATCATATTCGCAATATGCAAAAATAATAAGCAACAGTGTATACTATGTCTGCAATTTAAGGCTCTAACCTATTGATCTTTGGTTATCTAAAAGTTGGCACACTACATGCTTATGTAATAGTGACCCTTTTAAGCCGAGGGTCACCTAGCCAACTGACGTTGTTAGTGAATTTAATTGTTCACAATTTTCAGCCAATCTCTGTTTGAGGTTGGCTTTTTTTTTGAATTTTTGAATATGATGCTTACCTGGTCCACATAACCATCACGGCTGCCAGAGCAACCATAACAAGTCCCATACCATCTTTGATACGTACTTTCTGTTTTAGCCAAAACACAGAAATAAGCATAGTAAAGAAGATTTCTACCTGTCCCAGTGTTTTAACATAGGGAACCGCCTGTAAGGACATGGCACTGAACCAGCCCATTGAACCAATACAACTGCTTACACTGGTTAAAAGGGTTATTTTAGGCTTGGACCAAAGGACTTTCAGAGTTTGAGGATCTTTCAGTAGTAAAAAGCTGACTAATACTAGGGTTTGCAGTGAAATAACCAGCAGCAGAACCCATGCTGCACAATGAGGAAAAGGCAACCCAAGTGACAGACTGGCTTCTCTAACCCAAAGAGATGTTAGTGCAAATGCACTGCCGCTACTTAGACCCAGCAGAATTGTTGGAACTGATATCTGACGGTAACTGCCCTGAATACTCATCAGGAATATAGCTATACCGCCAATCAGTACCCCAAACCAGCCTAATAAACTTAAATGAGTACCAAAAAAAATCATCCCCAGAATAGCAGCAACTAACGCTTCACTTTTTGCCAGACCCGCACCGACGGCATAGTTATTGAATTTAAACAATTTAACCATTAACGCCGTGGCTAAAATTTGCATCATAGCTGCGCCAACAACAAACTTAATAAAGGTGAAGTTAAATGTTGGCAGTTCGACAGGATCTACCTGATAGAGAATCCATAAATATAGCGCAGCGATCGGGCCGGCCCAGAGAAAGCGAGCCAGTGTTACACCCGCAGTTTTGACCTCACCGGATAGGTGGCTTTGAAAAGCGTTACGCCAGGACTGCATAAAGGCAGCAAGAAGAGTGAAGAAGATCCATGTCATAGTGATGAAATCCAAGGGGAAAAGAAATAGTTCTCTATAGTATGGAAGGTGTATGGTGTCAGCAAGATAAAATTGAGGTTTGAGTTTTTTCTCAGTATCCGTAAAATCCCATTTCTTTTTTTGGTTACCTGGGTAATACATGTATATCGGATTTGACTATGGCACTGCAAACTGTTCTGTAGCGGTAATGGAAGGTGAAACAGCCCGAATGTTACCACTGGAAGCGGATAATTACTTTATCCCTTCGACACTATGCGCTCCGACTCGTGAATCTGTCAGTGAATATCTTTATCGGTTTTTTGGCATTGAGCCGACCGATGTATTAGGTAAACAGCTATTACGTAGTGCCATTGCCGGTAACCGTGATGAAGGCATTGAGTTGGAGTCAAATGACTTGATGTTTGGTCAGGCCGCGCTGGATTGTTATTTAGCTGATCCCGAATTCGTCTATTATGTGAAGTCACCAAAGTCTTTCCTGGGAGCCAATGGACTACACGATGTCCAGGTACGTTTTTTTGAAGATCTGGTTTGTGCGATGATGGTGAATATTAAGCGACAATCTGAAGCTTCTTTACAACACGATATTTCCCATACTGTTATTGGTCGCCCCGTCAATTTTCAGGGCTTGAATAGCGACAGAGCAAACCAGCAGGCTGAGGGTATCCTTTATCGGGCGGCAAAACGTGCCGGATTTCATGATGTGGTTTTTCAGTTTGAACCGGTTGCGGCAGGACTCGATTATGAAAGCCAGTTAACCGAAGATAAAACAGTGTTAGTTGTGGATATTGGTGGGGGAACGACAGATTGTTCACTGATCCGAATGGGACCTGGTTATCGCTCAAATATGGATCGACATGCTGATTTACTCAGTCATAGTGGAAGTCGGGTTGGCGGAAATGATCTGGATATTCATCTGGCATTTAACAGTTTAATGCCTGCCTTTGGTAAAGATACTACCCAACAAAAAGGCATTTTTATGCCCACCACGCAATTCTGGAATCCGATTGCGATTAATGATGTCGTGGCACAAACAGATTTTTATATGGCAGCGAATCGCAAAATGCTTGAGCAGCTTAAAAAAGATGCAATGGCTCCGGAATTATTAGATCGTTTGTTAACCGTACATGATCAGAAATTGGGGTATCAGATCGTATTACATGCTGAGCAAACCAAAATTGCCATGTCGCAACAGAACGAATTTATATCTAAATTAGATTTGGGTTCAACAAGCATAGATACTGCCATTACCCGCTCGCAGCTGGAAGACGCTATTATTTCTCCGGTTAATAAAATGATTGAATTAATCCGTGAAGCCTTGATGCTGGCGAGTGATAAGCCCGATGTGATTTATGTAGTGGTCAAGAGAAATTGGCCACAGTTTTAGAGTTTCCCCAATACAATCGTTCTGATTCATTGGGTGTTAATCCACCATTATATTGATGGGGCCTGAGTTGGCTGTAGTAGCCAATAATATATCTAATAATCTCTTGTCTAGCTTCAGCAAAACTACGATAACCTGTTGTTGGGATCCATTCTGTTTTCAAACTTCGAAAAAATCGCTCCATAGGCGCGTTATCCCAGCAATTTCCTCGTCTCGATAAACTCTGTTTAATCTGGTAACGCCATAGCAACTGGCGGTAATATCGACTGGTATAATGGCTACCTTGATCGCTGTGGAACATCACTCCTTTAGGTTTCCCTCTTGATTCAAAAGCCATCGTTAATGCTTTACCTGTCAACTTGCTGTCCGGCGATAGTGACATGGCCCAACCAATCGGTTTACGTGCAAACAGATCTATGACCACAGCTAAGTACATCCAACGATTTCCAGCCCAAACATATGTTACATCACCAACCCAAACCTGATTGGGGGCCGTTACCGCAAATTGACGGTCCAAATAGTTAGGGATTTCAATATGTTCTTGTTCAGATTTTTTATACTTATGTTTAGGTGACTGACGACTAACCAAACCAAGAGATTTCATGATCTTACTTGCACGATAACGGCTAAGAGGGATCTCTTTTATATTCGTGACCATATCCGCAATAGTCCGTGCACCTGCCGAACCATTACTGGCATCATGCATTTCACTAACAATTGAACGTAATTTGATCAATTCAGGAGAAACCTGTTTAGACCGATTACGCCAATATTTAAAACTACTACGGTGAACCCCAAAAACTTCACACAGCTTAACGATAGTGTACTTATTGCTCTTATTGAGTTTCTCGATTATCGAGAATTGTTCAGGGAGTCCGACATCAATAGAGCTGTAGCCTTTTTTAATATTTCCTTTTCTAATTCAATTTCTTGAATTCGTTTCTTCAAGGCCCGTATTTCTATCTGCTCTGGTGTCATTGGTGCAGCTCCAGGGCTTTCTCCACGACGTTCTGCTCTTAGCTGTCTAACCCATGTTCCCACGGTAGAATAACCTACACCCATAGCATCAGAAGCCTCTTTATGGGTATAACCATTATCGAGAACAAGCTGTGCAGTTTCCCTTCTAAATTCTGCTGAAAAATTTTTTGTCATTGTGTCACCTAATATTGCTATGAATCAAATCATAACACCTTTAATCAGGTGGCCAAATTCAATGTACCACTACATTATATGACCGGAGGTAGTGCCCGTTCTCCAATTCTACGAGCTATTGTGGAACAGGAATTACCAGGTGTACCAATTGTATCTGGAAATTATTTTGGTTCAGTAACGGCCGGGCTTGCCCGTTATGCGCAGAAGGTTTTCTGTTAAATGTAAGCCTCCGTCTATTTTCATACATTTGCTTACACCTGATAGTGACATAAGTATTTACAGGGCCAGAAAGCCAAGTATTATTCTTTTGTTTTAGTCTTCGGTTCGAACAGACTCAGTAAACTATATTTGTTTTGAAAAAGGATTTGTATCAATGATTTCATCACTGCACGTTAGTTTGACCACTATTAATAACAATAAGTATTTTCAAACCGTCACTGTTGCTATTATCGTTCTGGCTGCGTTGTCGATAGGGGCTAATACTTTTGAACTTTCTGAAAGTGTAGCTATGGCTATCCACTGGTTAGATCAGTTCATTTTGTTATTTTTTCTAGTCGAAATTATCATCAAGTTCTTCTCTTACAAAAATAAACTGGATTTTTTCAGAAGTGGATGGAATCTGTTCGATATGGTTATTGTCATTGGCAGTTTGCTCCCCTCTGCTGGGCAGGGCATTCTTATTGCCCGATTGCTTCGTGTATTCCGTGTACTTCGATTGGTTTCAGCTGTTCCTCAACTTAAATTGTTAATTAATGCGCTGTTTAAAGCGATTCCCAAAATGGGTTATATCGCGGTATTAATGTTTATTATCTTCTACATTTACGCAGTGATAGGAAGTTTAAGCTTTTCAGGAATCAATGATGTGCTATGGGGAGATGTATCGATCTCTATGTTGACCTTGTTCCGTATTGCCACATTTGAAGACTGGACCGACGTCATGTATGAGACAATGGAATTCTATCCATTGAGTTGGTTGTATTATCTTACTTTTATCTTCCTTACTGCATTTGTTTTTCTAAACATGATGATCGGTGTGGTAATTGAAACGATGACAGCAGAACATGCATTAGCCGAGCAGGATAAAGCCTCTATTGACCCACTCATCATTCCGGAACATGAATCGAGACAGTTACTTGCAACACATAAACAAGTCGAATTGCTACAGCAAGAGCTTGCCGAAATCAAGGAACTACTGAAACAAGAGAAATAATAACGTACACTCAATCCATTATCTTTTATTTAATGCTTGCTAAATTAGATTTCACTAATACACTTAAAGCTAAACATCTTTTCAAAGGAGATTACAATGACTCTCAATTGGAAAATGGGTGGCATTGCATTAGCGTTCGTGTTTCTTCTCGCTATAGTGCTTGTTAAGCCAATAGGTGTATCCACACAATTTGTCATCCTCGATGGTTTGATTGCCAACGTTTTTGACAGTAGCCTTGCTTATGAAGATACAACCACTAAAACTGGCTATAACAGCAGCAATGCTTATTTAGCCAAATCTGGTGGCTCATATGCAAAATCAGTTGCCAACCCCATAAACTATGGCTTCGTCTTCGTACTTAGCATGATCCTTGGCGGCTTTATTGCTTCACGCACACATAAAGAGCCCGCACTACCAAAAGTGCACGTTAACCGATTTGGTGATAACACGGCAGTCAGATACTGGATCTGTTTCATTGGCGGCTTTTTAGTTCTATTCGGAGCAAGAATGGCTGGTGGATGTACCTCTGGACACATGATGAGCGGCATGATGCAAACATCTGTGAGTGGTTATCTTTTTGCGCTAGCCGCGTTTGCCACGGCAATACCTACTGCCATCATTGTCTACAAAAGAAAAGGAGTGGCGTCATGATAAATTTAGTACTTGCCATTATTCTGGGAACCTTGTTTGGCTACACATTGTATCGAGTTGGAGCCACTCACGCAGACAAGATCATCGATATGCTTACACTAAGAGATCTGGGCTTAGCTAAAACAATTATGCTGGCAATAGGTCTGTCTTCCTCAATTTATTTTTCAGGCGTAGCTTTCGGACTCTTCGATCCATCCCACCTCAGTATAAAAGCCATGTACTTAGGTGTCATTATAGGTGGAGCCTTACTGGGAATTGGTTGGGCATTATCCGGGATGTGTCCTGGTACGGGGGTCACGAACGTGGGAGCTGGTCGTAAAGATGCCATGTTTTTTGTGTTTGGCGGTCTACTTGGAGCCGGAGCATTCACCATTGCTTACGAATACCTGGCAACTTTTGGTCTATTTGAACCTATCCTTGGTGGTAAAACAGCATTAGCCAATCCAGGTAAAAACATCTGGGTCGCCATAGTCATTGGTCTGGTTATGATAGTCGGTGCCATTGCCTTACCGCGACGCATGCAAAGTAGTCAAGATTAAGTATCTAGAATGAGGCATTCATGACTTGTCCAGAGCTCAAATTAACTAAAGCCCCTCTAACGTTACTCATGGAGGGGACTTTCTTTGGTAAACCACCCTGAAGTACGCTTGCAGATACTAACCAGCATGAGCATAACAGGGACTTCGATCAGTACGCCGACCACGGTTGCTAGAGCTGCACCGGATGAAAGTCCAAAAATCATTACAGAGGTCGCTATAGCAACTTCAAAGTGATTTGATGCGCCGATCATTGCAGCTGGTGCAGCATCCTCATAACTCAAATTAAGGAGTTTGGCTGCCAGGTAGCCTAAAGAAAATATAAATACGGTTTGTATAAACAGCGGAATTGAAATCCAGAGAATGGTTAGGGGATTATCCAGAATCGTCTCACCTTTAAAGCTAAAAAGCAGGACAAGCGTTAATAGTAATGAACTAATCGTTATCGGTGTAAGTACATGGAGGAACTTCTCTTTAAACCATTCTTCACCTTTACGATTAATGATCCATTTTCGGGAAAAATAGCCGACCACTAACGGAAGGGCGACATAGATAGAGACGGAAAGCAATAGTGCCTGCCATGGCACTGGCAGTTTGCCGATTCCCAGAAGAAATCCACCAAGAATCCCATATAAAACCAGCATAGTCAGAGAGTTAATCGCGACCATTACCAGCGTAAGACCATCATTACCTCTGGCCAGATACCCCCAAACCAGAACCATTGCAGTGCATGGGGCAATACCAAGCAGAATACAGCCCGCAAAATAGCTGCGCCAAAGAGGAATTTGCAGCATTTTTATTCCGTCCTGCAGAATAATAGTTCCGTCACCATATGCTGCACCAACCGGCAAATTGAGACCGAATGGCATTTTGACCAGATCCATTGCTTCATTGCCGATAAAACCTTTTAGCAGGAACCCCAAAAACAGCATAGCAATGGCATACATGGTAAACGGTTTAATGCACCAATTGATAAAAAGAGTCAGGAAAACCGGTTTACCACTTTTTCCAGCTTTAACCACGCTGGCAAAATCTATTTTTACCATGATTGGATACATCATGAAAAAAAGACAAATCGCAATTGGAATAGAAATAACGGGTGCACCATTGACCTCAATGGCCATGCCATCCAGTGACTTGGCTAAATCAGGCGCTATCTTACCAAGAGCGATACCGATGATAATACACAGCCCAACCCATACAGTCAGATATCGTTCAAATATACTGGTCATTTTCCGGTCGTTCACTGGACTTTTCTGGCTATCCATTATTTTACTTCCTTACATAGGAACTGAACTGCTTCAATATCTCCAAGTATAGGTGAAGTAACGATTTAACAGGATTTAATCTGACAGGCTTTTCATCATTTCCTGATTGACTTTCTTTAAAAGAGCTACGGATTTTTTGAACTCAGTGAGTTCTGAATCTTCAAGGTGATAAGTTACCAGTTCCTTGATACCGTTACGGGTAGTGATTGAATTGCTATTAGTCAAATTGTTCATGTCTCAAATCAATTCAAAATCACAATTTTTATTGAGTCATATTTTTACTCTTGATCTAATTTAAGTAATGATTAACTATTGTATTTATTGCTTATGCTGTAGATTGTCGATAGTTACTTTTTTTAAATGAACTACACTGTCATAGCAGAATGTAATTTTTAGTTAAGACAATTCTTGTAATGGTGATAGCAAGATTAGTCCTTTCATCATTCACCTAAAAGAAGATTGAGTATATGAGTACAGGTACAGTTAAGTGGTTTAACGGAGATAAAGGTTTTGGTTTTATTACTCCGGACGATGGCAGTAAAGATTTATTCGTTCATCATTCAGAAATTAAAATGAGTGGCTATAAATCACTTAATGATGGTCAAAAAGTAGAATTTGAAGTAGGGCAAGGCCAAAAAGGTCCATGTGCAACTAACGTCAAACCTTTATAAATTGTGTTTAGATAACATAGTTTGATTGTCAAACAGACCCAAATCCGGGTCTGTTTTTTTAGCGTTATTCGTAATGAATACTTTATTTGATATTAGCTTTAACCAGTTGACGCAATGATTGAGTCGGATGACCAACCAGTTTGTTTATGGTTGAGGAATACATGTCAAACTCTATGGCGCAATTAACTTGAGTTCTTTGAATTTCTAAATTCTCGATTAAAGCGATCAATGCGCATTGGTACTCATTTTTTTTGATTGTTTTTCCGAGCTCTAGTGCTGAAGTGAGATATGAGCTTAATGAAGTCTTATCACAATCATCGATTGAACAATGACTACATAATGAATTTTCAGCCAATATAAACGCTTCTTTATAGAAAATGGCTGCAGATTCCCATTGCTGATGTTGCGCCATTTGTTGACCCTTGGCCATTATTGACTGCCATTTAAGTTCCCAGCCAGATTGTGTTAAGTCAGGTTGGTTATTTTTTTGATCTTCCATGATCTCGCCTTTTATCTTCGTCAGAAATATGTAGGTTAATGTAGAAGATTATAATCACTAATGATAATTATTATCAATTATTTTTTTAGGGTTATTCATACGTTGATCTTGCACTAGCGATGTAATGGAGGCCATCATTTTTGTGCTCGATAAAACCTGTGTCCGGTTAAACCGAAGCTGGTATTAATTATCAATCCATATTCTCTTCAGTTATCACACTAAACGGTACTTTGCCGTCGTCGTAGATATCCGGTATATATCCATTAGCGAGATGGTTGAACATAATATCAAGAGCTAATTCTGCATGGCGTTGGGCGTTTTGATCGAGTGTGAAAGCAAGCGCGTTATTGTTCAATAATGCTTCGGTAGTATCGTAAAGTTCATGGGTGACGAACGCACATGTGCCGGCTTTTTTATGGAGATTGAGCCACTCACCTATGGCTTTATTCCCGCCACCGGAATTATAAATGCCGATGATGTTTCTTTTGCTCTGTTTGGACAAATAATTCTGGATGGTTTTACGGTCATCATTACTGTAAAAAATATCATTTAATGTGAGCTCGCTTCGCTTTGATATAACATCCCGGAACCCCTTCATTCTTTGTATATGGGCCTGATAATCGAAACGGCCGCTGATGAGAGTGATTTCTCCTTGCTTATCCGAAAGCATTTTAGACATTAATGAGGCTGCGGTTCTGCCTATCTGATACTGATCAATCCCGATATGACACAACCTTTTAGACCCCGGTAAATCGGTAGCAAGGGTAATTACAGGTGTTTTTTGCGTATGGCAGACCTCAAGTGCCTGATAAACCGCATCATTATCATTAGCAAACACAATGATACCGTCGAATCTGTTCGCGCTTTCTTTTAGATGAATAGCAAGCTTTTCCGGCTGATTTTCCGGCATAAGCGTACAGCGCAAACGGATTTTATTGTATTGATGCCCCTGAACGACTTTCGTAAAGTTGTTGGTGAGATACTTAAAAAAATGAGTCGGATTGGTACTCAGAATAACTTCCACTTCCCATGGAGCCTGATAAATTTCAGGCAAAACACGATTAATTCCTAATTCTGTAGCCGCTTTTATGACTTTTTGCGCCGTTTTGGGAGATACGCCACCTCTTTCGTTGATCACTCTATCGACAGTAGCAATACCTACCTGAGCCTTTTCAGCAATTAGGGCGAAAGTTGATTTCTTCATAAAAATTATATCTTTATAAACAATGACTTATTTTTAGGTGCTTATACTATCATGTTTTCACTCTGAGTGTGATTTATTAACTTATCCGGAAAGGTGAATTCTGACGAACCTCGAATTTTTATGATGAAAAGCCATCAAAAAGCAAGTATCGAAAACAGGGGGATATCGATAACATCAAATGGTCGATTAATTATATTTTAAACGTGAAATGATAACGAGGTAGTGAAAATGAACACTCCAATTAAATTTGCTTTGAATCATATGTTGTGTCCAAAAGTTTCTGCTGAAACTCTGATTGATTATGCTGTACAACTTGGTCTTGACGCGATTGAACTGCGTAATGATGTAAATGAAAATAGCCTGACTTCTGTTGAACAGGCAAAAGCTATTGGCGCTAAAGCAAAAGCCGCTGGTGTTCGAATTCTTACTATTAATGCTGTTTACCCATTCAACGTATGGGATGCAGAGTTAAAAGAAAAAGCAGAAACCTTGGCTGAATTAGCTGGTGCATGTGGTGCAGAAGCATTAGTTCTTTGTCCTCTGAATGATGGCAGCGAACGCACTAAAGCTCAGGTACAGGAATCACTTAAAAACTTAAAACCTATTTTGGACCAAAATGGTCTTAAAGGTTTTGTTGAACCTCTTGGCTTCCCAATCTCTTCTCTGCGTACTAAAGCGGCTGCAGTTGAAGCAATTAAAGAACTTGGTCTTGAAGATACATTCAAATTAGTTCACGACACTTTCCACCACAAAGGTGCTGGTGAAACTGAAGTGTTTGCACAAAACACTGGTCTAGTTCATATCTCTGGTGTTGAAGATCCTGCTGTTACTTTTGATGAAATGCTGGATGGACACCGTTTGTTAGTTGGCGCAGAAGACCGTTTAGACAACGTGGGCCAAATCAAGAAACTGGTTGCTGCTGGCTATACTGGCTACTTCGCATTTGAACCATTCTCTGCTCCTGTATGGGATCTTGACGATCACGTTGCAGCTGCAAAAGAAAGCATGGAATTTATCCTGGAACGCATCTAATCCGTCATAAGTAAGTAGATGGCTGATCTTGATTTTGGAGACCTTTGAATGGATAAGAATAAAGTAAAACTTGGTGCAGCGCCGATTGCATGGACAAACGATGATCTGCCAAGTTTAGGTGCAGAAAATACATTTGCACAATGTGTTAGTGAGATGGCTTTGGCTGGATTCACCGGCAGTGAAGTGGGCTGTAAATATCCTAAAGACACTAAAGTGCTAAAAGAGAAATTAGCACTGCGCGGCATCCAAATCTGTAATGCCTGGTTCAGTACTTTCTTTGCTGATGGAAAAGAAGACCAGTCTATTACTGAATTTGTGGCTCATATGAATTTCTTACATGAAATGGGCGCAAAAGTGATTGGTTGTTCAGAACAAAGCGGCAGTATTCAGGGAACTGAAAAAGCCGTATTTGAAGAAAAACCACACTGGACTGACGAAGAGTGGCAACGCGTAGCCGATGGTTACAACAAAATTGCCAAACTGGCGGCTGAAAAGGGCATGAAAGTTTGTTTACACCACCATATGGGTACTGGTGTACAGACTCCGGCTGAAATCGACCGATTCATGGAAATGACTGACGACGCGGTTGGCCTGCTGTTGGATACTGGTCATATTTATTATTCAGAAGGTAAACAAGAAGCGATTCTTGACGTACTGAATAAGCATATCGCTCGTATTCCTCACGTTCATTTAAAAGATATTCGTGATGAAAAACGCCAACAGGTTATTGCGGAACACCGCTGCTTCCTTGATGGCGTTCGCCTGGGCGCATTTACTGTGCCTGGAGATGGCGTGATCAACTTTAAACCTGTTTTTGATGCACTGGATAAAGCAGGCTATGAAGGCTGGATGGTTGTTGAAGCCGAACAAGATCCCGGTGTTGCTGACCCTCTTGAATATGCGCAAAAAGCCAGAAAATATATTCGGGACGTTGCTGGTATTTAATTAAAGAATGATTTATTAAGATGGGGGATTATATTTTTCCATCTTAATAATCCAAAAACTTTATTTAATATTAACCATTAAACAAAATACAGATTTAATTATATGCATTAAATAGAAATATTTGATGGGGTTAGGTTTGTGTAAATTTCATAAAAACTATTTTGGGAAAGAGAATTAAATATTATTAATTGAATAAATTCTCAAAGAACTTAATAACGTAAGACAATTTAAAGAAGGATTAATATCATGACTTTAAGAGTAGGTGTGATTGGTGTCGGTGCAATTGGTAAAGAACATACCAAAAGAATTCATAACCTTCTGCAAGGTGCTGAAGTTGTGGCGGCTACAGATGTAAATCCTGATGCAGTTAAAGCATTTTTAACAGAAGAAAATATTCCAGCTGAAGTATATCCTACAGGAAAAGATCTTGTTAACTCACCGGATGTTGATGCTGTAGTCGTTACATCATGGGGACCAACTCACGAAGAATTCGTTCTTGAAGCAATCAAAGCCGGTAAACCTGTATTCTGTGAAAAACCATTGGCAGATACTGCTGCCGGCTGTAAACGTATCGTTGAAGCTGAAATGGCTGCTGGTAAAAAACTGGTTCAGGTTGGTTTCATGCGTCGTTACGATGCGGGTTATAAATTGCTTAAATCTGCAATTGCTAATGGCGAATTAGGCGAGCCTTTATTGGTTCACTGCTGCCACAGAAACCCTGAAGTACCAGAAGCTTACTACGGTGATATGCCATTCTCAGATACCTTCATCCACGAAATTGACGTGTTACGTTGGTTAGTTGGTGATGACTATAAATCTGTTCAGGTTATCAATCCAAAACGTACTAAATACACTCACGCTAAACTACAGGACCCTCTAATGGTTATCGTAGAAACTCGCAGCGGTATTCATATTGACGCAGAGATCTTCGTTAACTGTAAATACGGTTATGACATTCAGTGTCAGGTAGTCGGTGAAGAAGGTGTTGCTAATCTGCCAGAACCAATGAGTCTGTTAACTCGTAAAGATGCAAAACTATCTACAGATATCTTAACTGACTGGAAAGTACGCTTCTTTGAAGCTTATGACGTAGAACTTCAGGACTGGATCTATTCAACTCTGAAAGGTGAAGTAAATGGTCCAACAGCATGGGATGGTTATTTCGCTGCTGTAACTTCTGATGCATGTGGTGAAGCTCGCGTTTCAGGCAAAGTTGTTGAAATCGATATGCCAGAAACTCCAGCATTCTACAAATAATAATTACTTAAATATTCGTACCATCAAAATTATAAGGTGAGCGGTTATACGCGTAACCTCTTCGCCATCAAGGAAAGTATTTGGTCCTGCCTATGGAGTAAATACTTTCCTACACCCTACAAATATTCAATTAATAATTAAGTCTATCCGGAGGCTTTATGTCCAGTAACACTGAAATAAACAAAAGCTACAACTTAAAGTACATATTAGTAATATGTGCCGTAGCTGCATTAGGAGGCCTATTACTAGGTTATGATACGGCCGTAATATCGGGAGCCATCGGTCCGATTCAAAGCTTTTTTGAATTGAGTCCGCTTGGGGTTGGTTGGGCTGTTTCTAACGTTGCCATTGGTTGTATTGTTGGTGCGTTTTTATCTGGTAGCATTGCTGCGAAATGGGGTCGTAAAAAAGCACTTATTCTTGCCGCCATTTTATTTACGATTTCTGCAGTGGGCGCCGCAGTTGTTGATTCCTTCTTCTGGTTTATCGTCTATCGTATGATTGGTGGTCTGGCAGTTGGTATTGCATCGTCTGTTTCTCCTATGTATATGTCTGAAGTTTCGCCTAAGCAGATTCGTGGCCGAGCTTTGAGTTCTCAGAACTTTGCGATTGTATTTGGTCAGGTTGTTATCTTTATTGTGAACTTCCTGATTGCTAAAGGCATGACTCACGAATGGATGACGGATATTGGCTGGCGTATCATGATTGGCTCAGAAGCCATTCCATGTACTCTCTTTGTGCTGGCATCATTCTTCATTCCTGAGTCCCCTCGCTGGTTAGTTATGATTGGCAAAACAGAAGAAGCACAACGAATTTTGGGCCGAATTTTTAACCCGGAATACGCGCCAATGGTTGTCTCTGATATCCAACGTTCATTAGATGCAGAGAAAAAAGAGAAAGCAGCACAATCGAAACTGGAAGTTCATAAAGAACGTCGTTTTTGGTTGTTCGTGTATATTGCTGGGATGATCGTTATTTTCCAACAGGCAAGTGGTGTTAACGTCATTATGTACTTTGCACCAGTGGTACTGGAAAAAGTAACTGGCGATAATGAAGTTGCTCTGTTCCTGACTATCTGGGTTGGTGTGATTCAGCTAGTCGGTACGTTCATTGGTTCTCTATTAATGGATAAAGTGGGACGTTTACCGCTGTTAAAACTGGGTTCTTTAGGTGCAACGGCAGGCTTACTACTCACTTCTTATTTTATCTACCAGTCTGCTGGCCTTGAAGGCGAAGCCGCTATTCAAATGGGCTACTGGACTCTGCTTGGTATGATGGCATTCATGATTTGTTTTGCATTCTCATGGAGCTTAGGTGCCTGGATCATCGTTTCTGAAATCTTCCCTAACCGTTACCGTGCATTGGGTATGTCTTTTGCTGTCGGCGGACTATGGGTAAGTAACTTCATTATCGGTCTGGTATTCCCGGTAATGAATGATAGTCCATATTTGAATGAACATTTCAAAGGTGCTTTCCCAATGTGGGTATTTGCATTCTTTATGGTTCTGTCTTACTTCTTTATCCGTAAGTATCTTCCAGAAACCAACGGTGTTTCACTGGAAAAAATGGAAGAGCACATTATGGCGAAACAATATGCGCGTAAAGGAATTACAGCAGAAGAAGCAGCAGCAGAAGCTAATATGTAATTTGGTTCAAGCCATATACCATATCTTTGAGACAAAACCCCTTGAGTGATCGAGGGGTTTATTTTCTTAATAAGAGGTTAATTCACATCCTGTAGCTTCAGTGCTTTTTTTATAACCAACTGTAACTATTGACCACAAAAATTCCAGACAGAATTAAAATCGAGCCGATGATAAATCTCTGATATGCTGAGAGCAAATAAACTTTAAACATAGTGTTTAATAAACTCAATAAAAGTTCGGTCAGCATTTGATAAGTAACCTTCTTTACGCCAGGCAAGCACTAGATCAAGAGTTATCGGTGGGTCAAAAGGAATGGCAACCAGGTCAGTTTCCTTTTCAGTAACCAACTCCAATAGTGGGGTTATCGCATATTCCTGACGAACAATATTCAGAATCATCGGCAACAGGTTGGTTTCAAATGCTATTTTGGGGGTGAAGTTTTCTTTTTGACATATGCTATCGATAAATTCCCGGTGGAAATATCCTTTCTGGAACATCACTAAGTCGTGATTGAAAAACTCTCGGAAGGTAATGCTCTTAGAATCCGCGAGCGTATGTTGCTTGCCAACAGCGGCTACCATTTGAGATTGGATCAGATGGTCAACTTCCAGTTGTTCGGGGACATTTCTGTTCTGAATGACACCGATATCCAGTTCTCCATTAAGCAACATTTTGCGGATTGACTGAGATCCAGCTTCGATTACCACAATTTTCAGGTTGGGAAAACGACTCTTAAATGCCATGACAATTTGCGGGAAAAAGTAGGATCCCATCATTCCCGGCGTTCCCAATCGAACTTCCCCTTTTACTAATCCCTTCAGCTCATCTAAAGCTAATTGAGCGTCATCTACCTGGCGTAATATTCTTTGGGCATGTTCAGCTAAGACGTTACCTTCATGAGTCAGTTCAACACTACGTTCATCACGTTTGAATAATGAGATACCTAACTGACTTTCAAATTTTTTAATTGAAATACTCAATGCCGGTTGCGCAATATGCAGATTTTTTGCCGCCAGTGTAAAGTTCTTGTATTTGGCAACGGCAAGGAAATGTTTTAGTTGTCGGATTTCCATTATATCGTTTATATATAGCTATCATATTTATAATATATTTTATATATCACAACTAGGCTGCTAGTGTCTTCACATTGTCCTTTTGTGGTGTGTTTTTATGATCGGTCTTCATACGTCAGAATATCATCGCGTTTCCTTCAGTCTGGGGTTGGGATCGTTTTTGGTATTCTGTAACCTTTATTTGTTTCAGCCTATTCTGCCATTTTTGGCTTCGTACTATCAGGTGTCCGAGACGGTTTCAAATTGGGTTTTTGCGGCAAGTACCTTAGCTATGGCGCTGGCTCTGGTTCCTTGGGCAATCACTTCTGAACGTTTCGGACGTAGACACATTTTGCTACTAGGGCTCGTATTATTACCATTGCTGAGCATCGGAATGCTACTGATTGAAAACTGGTACGCTTTGATTGCATTTCGAGCCCTGATTGGGCTGGCAATTGCGGCTTTTGCTTCTGTTGCCGTGGCCTACATGGTTGAAGAACTGACTCCTGACGCATTTAGCGCAGCAATAGGTACCTATATTGCGGCTAATTCGCTGGGGGGAATTACTGGTAGAATTATGGGAGGAACGCTAACCGAACATTTGGGGTGGAAAAGTGCTCTGCTGACGATGACGGTTCTTAGCTTTATAGGCGTAATTTTTGTTGTATATCTTTTGCCTAAACAGCGTCATTTTCATGCCAATCAGCAGCCACTATCCAGCCACATGCGTACCATGTTGCAGCATATGAGAAATCGGAAAATCACCCTTGCTATGTTAGTTGGTGCGTTTAATTTTGCACTGTTCGTTAATCTGTATTCGGTTATGGGGTTTCGACTGGTTTCCGAGCCACATTCGATACCTGTTGGTATTGCTTCACTGATTTTCATTTGTTATCTCGGGGGCACTATCAGCTCGAAACTTACCGCTGTATGGCGTAAAGAACGCGATGCGGTGACTGGTATGCTGCTTGGTGCGTGTGTATCCCTCACAGGAATGTGTATTGCGTTGATTGATATGATTCCATTCATGCTGTTAGGTCTCGTCCTTATAAGCTTTGGTGCATTTTTTACTCACACACTCGCTTATGGCTGGGTTGGACAACATGCAATTCAGGGCAAAGCCACTGCAACCGCGCTTTATCTCGTTCATTACTATATCGGAGGCAGTATTGGTGGATTCCTATTGCTTTACTGCTGGCAACACGGTCAGTGGCCAGCAGTCGTTGTGGGGGGAATGGTATTATATGGGCTATTGTTTATGGTTGGCCTGAAGCTGAAACGCTGGGATGTCTATGCACCCAAAGAGGCTTAGTAGATCGCAGTCTCCATACATAAACATGGTAGGGCAAGGCAAGTTAAGAAACTTATCCATTAATTCTCCGTGATCGGACAAGTCAACCATGGATGTGAAAATGGGTTTAACCGCATCCTGGTGCAGCGTACCGGAGCTCAAGGGCCGATAAATTCATTTTACTTTCGTGACCCAGATGGGAATTTGATTGAGATTTCCTCGTATATATTGAAGTAATCTTAAATAATATCGGTCAATACTGCTGTATAAGCAACGGCTATTGCCAGAGGTATGGAAATTAGAATACTAATGGCAATATCATCAGAATTTTTATTATAGCGTAATGACAATACATAGCTGAGAACTGCAATTGGCATGGTTCCCTGAATAAGGAGGGCTGCTGCTTCTGTCGATTCTAATGGTGCCAGCTTCACTACCACTAATGCGACAATAAAACCAAGGAATACCCGTACAAATGCCAGAGATATAGGCTTTAGTACATTTTTTAAATTGTGGATTTTTAATTTACTGAGCGTATTACCCAGTTGCATTAACATGAGTGGGATGGTGATTCCGCCGACCATATCTAAAGTATGCATAACAGCGGTCCCGGGTTTAATATCTGTCGCTGAGATAATTGCGCCAAATAATAATGCCAGTACGGGCATATTACGAATTAATGAATGCCACGTGATTTTTCCTGAATAGCAACCGATGCCCAGAGTAAAATGACTAATCTGCACCACAGAAGATATAACCAGAGCCGATGCCACAGATTGTGTTCCTATCAATGCCGCACATACCGGCACACCGATATTACCCGTATTTGGATTTACGATTACAGGTAAATAGTGTCGGACAGGTTGTTTTAATAATGTAAGCAGAAGATAACCCACTAATGCCATGATAAGTAAATAGGTTAATGTCGAGATGACTAAATGCCCCATAGTCATGATTGACATATTCATTTTCAGAATTGAATGAAGCATCATACAAGGGATACCGACAGAAGATACCAGAGTAGAAATATGTTGTGATGAAAAGCAATCGGTCTTTTTCCCAACAACAACGCCAAGCCCAATAACCGAAACAAGGGGAAGTAGTAGGTTAATTAATGTATTCATATGATTATTGAGACCATGCTTTTTGTTGATATTTGGTTGATAGCCAAATAATATCGTATACGTTATGTGTTTATAATGGCTTAATTATGAAAACAGAAAATACGGTTCGTAAACAATATCCTCTTCCTCAGGATCTGAATGTATTTGTTACTGTGGTTAAAAAAGGGAGTTTTGCTGAAGCAGCCAGAACTTTAGGGCAATCGCCGGCATATATCAGTAAACGAATTACCATTCTGGAGCAGACTCTTAATGCCCGGGTTCTGCATCGTTCAACACGTAGTATTGCATTGACTGAAAATGGGCAGCATGTATTGGAATGGGCAATCAAGGTATTGGAAAATCTTGATGATTTAGTGGGAACGCTATCGAAAAATTCGTTAATCCCCCGGGGACAATTGAATATTTGTAGCAGTTTTGGGTTTGGTCGTGCTCATGTCGCCCCTGCAGTTGCAGAGCTATCTGTAATCTATTCGGAATTAGAAATTAGCTGTGAAGTGTTTGATCGTCCAATTGATCTGGTACAAGAAGGTTTCGATTTGGATATTTATATTGGAGATGAATTACCAGAACAACATATTAGTAAATTATTGGCGAAAAATGCCCGGGTATTGTGTGCATCTCCGAATTACCTGAAAAAATATGGGACACCTGTAAGTATTGAGGATTTGAAACAACATCAGTGTTTGGCATTAAAAGAGCGCCATTCAACCAACGGTGTGTGGAAGCTGACTGATTCTGGTGGAAATAAATATTCTGTGAAAGTGGACAGCTCTTTATCATCCAATAATGGTGATATTGTCAGGCAATGGGCATTGCATCACCGGGGAATAATGCTTCGTTCATTATGGGATGTGCATGGTTTACTGGAGAATGGTGATCTTATCCGTGTGCTTCCTGAATATTCACAATCTGCCAATATTTGGGCTGTTTACCCGAGCCGTTTATCAACATCTGCAAAAACCAGAGTCTGCGTTGAATTTTTATCCAGGAGGTTTGCTCCGCTTTCTATTTAATTACAGTAACAGCTCAACGGTCACGGCACCAGAAGAGAGAAAGTTATCCGTAGTTTGCTAAATTAAGCAGAAATTATAAATGAGTTTTGTCCATTTATCTTTTAGGCCACTTCAGATTGGTTTGGGAGTGGTGAGTATATAAACTATTTTTTTGAGTGATCAGCGTTCTCTCGCTCGCGGCCCGCCCAGAATCATCTACAGCAATCCAGTCTTCAATATCTATTCGATAGTATTTTGCCAGAAAACGGGCATAATCTTGCTATACAACACTTAAAGAAGAAATTACCTATGACTGATTTTCAATATTACTTTCATCAACTTCCTTGTTTTAACTGTAAAAAAAACACAGTAAGCACTGATCTTGGTTGGTTAACGGCTGCGATGAAAGATGATGTCTTAGCGCAAGTGGCTACGATTATTGCGCAAGGTAACGTTGAGCCAGAATTTTCGGTGAACGTTACTTGTACTAAAGATGAAGCGCGTGATTACTTATTGCTGAATTTCTACGGTTACTCAGAAGATGAACTGGCGAATCAAGTTGAAGCGGAAGATGAGCAAGAAGTAGCGGATGAAATAGCAGAGCTACTGGCTGAAGGTAACGATGTAGCAGTCTTTGAACATGAAATCGCACTACAAAGTTGTACTGATTGCGACATTGATGAAGAGTCAAACTAAGCGTAATCATTAAACTTAAACATGTTCGTTCAAAATTAATTCAGCTACTAAAAATTGAAAGACATATTCAGCGCCATAGGGATATGGCGCTGTTGTTTCTCTTAATTCTGGTAAAACGTCTTATCCAAGTCTTAATTATTCAGTAGGACGATAAAGAATCGCGTCAACTTCAATATCAAAACCAACCAGGTTGGATTGAGTCAGTATGCGTGCTGGTGGAGGTGTACCAACGTATTGCGCATATATTGCATCAAATTCTTTCGCATCTGCCGGATTACGCAGAAAAACGCTGACTTTAACCGCATTTTTCAACGATAGCCCAGCTGCATTGGCAGCAGCTTCGAGGTTATCCATTGTCATGCGGGCCTGAAAGGCGAAAGGTTTATCACCATGACGAACATTGTCTCGGTCTCGAGGTGTTTGTCCGGCAAGAAAAACAAAATCTCCGGCCTGAACAGCGGCACTGTACGTTCCTGCTGGTAATGGACCTGTATCGCTCTGGAATGCTTTAACAGTCATAACTTTTTCCCCTTTTAGGCGCGATAGCGTTTAATTAATTCAGCTAAGCGTTCTACAGCCTGAACAGCAGCTGTGTGGTTTTGTGAGAAATTCAAACGGATACTATCTGTGTTATATGGGCTGAATTCAGTTCCCGGAGTAACAGTTACTGATGCCTGAGTTCGTAAATGACGTACAAAGTCATGTAGCGGTACAGTTAGTTCAGGAAGTTGCGGGAACAGGTAGCTACCAGCTTCTGGCGTTCTCACGTTCACTCCTGGCACGGCACGAAAGATTTTTAGCAGATCATCACGGATAGCCTGGTGCTGCTGGATACGTTCTGCCATCCAACCTTCAGGTTCATTAAACCAGGTATTGAACACAGCCTGACAGTAACCCGGAGCACGCAGCGATACAATCGCCTGTAATTTTTCCATGCGTTCTATCAGATGTGGTGCGCCGAACGCAACGCCAAGGCGATAACCGGACAATGATTCTGTTTTTGAAGGCCCCATAATCGTGATTACATTATTTGCATCGATATCCGTTGCTCTGAGGTGTGTATAATTTACGCCAGAGTAGAGTAGGCGAGAATAAAGCTGATCGACGATTACAGTCGCTCCGTATTTATTTGCTAACGAAGCTATCTGGGTGATTTCTGCAGCAGAGTAAACCACACCGGTTGGGTTATTCGGGTTCGAGAAAAGAAACGTTTTTACGCCAGCTTTAAAAGCAGCTTCCAGTTCATCAAGACGGATGCCAGAACCTTCGTTAGTTGCCAGGTAGTCCATTTGTACCGGTACAATTTCTGCTCCGAGAAATTCAACTAACTTGCGATTAGCAAAATAGTCAGGGCGCATGATGGCTACTTTATCTCCAGCCATAGTGCATGAAGCAATGGCAAGGAACAGCGCTCCCTGTGTCCCGGGAGTAAGGATTAGCTCATTCGCGCCATCAAGTGCTTTTCCGGTAAACTCGCCTAATCGTTGGGCTAATTCATCACGTAGCGCACCATCACCACGATATTCTGTATAGGCCTGACTACCGCCTCGCGCCTCACCGGCTACGAATGTTTCTATTGCACCCGGTGTTGGAGCAAAAGCGCTAGGATTGACATCGCCATGGGAAAAGTCCACTGGAGTGCCTTCCAGTTTTTCACCAATGCCATCAGTATCACCGGTTGTTTGTCTTACTTCCTGACCAGGAGCATGATCGGTTCCCAGTTTTGCAAATTTTTCTTCAATCGGATTCATGAATAATTTTCCTTATATTTTGTATCGCTTCCTGCAAGGCTTTAAACGAGTTTATTGGTGGTCGATAACATTTCTCAACAACTATTAACATTAATTCCAGAAACAACAACAGCCTCAAATTGAAAACCACAATAAAAACAATGATTTTGTCTATTTTCCTTGTAAATCAACAACCGAAACCGGTTACTAATAACTAAGGTGGCGTGATTGGTTAGCTGCTAGTCTGAGTTTATGATAAAAAAAATGCAATATTTTTTTTAATGATTTTTTTATTGCATTAATTTTTTGTTACTTGTATGTTAATTGCAAATCGACACTTAACAAACGTTCTGGAGGAACATTCGATGAGTTCACGTAAAGGATTGCGAAAACTGCGCTCAACACTTACTTTGCTTATATCGTCAGGTCTGATTGCTACAGCCGGACTGGCTTCAGCTGCAGAGATAAATCTAAAATATTCGGATCACGATCCAACCAATGGTATGCGTACCGGTTTTGTTGAACATGTCTGGCTGGAAGAAATCAAACATCAATTGGGTGATCGAGTCAATCTACAACCATTCTGGGGCGGGTCCTTATTTGGCCCTAAAGAAATTCTGAAAGGTATTGGTGACGGTATCACTCAAATGGGCTTTATGTATCCTGGTCATTACCCAGGCCGATTACCTGCTCATACCATTTTCAAACTATTACCAAAAGGGCCTAAAAAATTCTCTAATATGGTGTGGTTCTATCGCACTATTTATAAAGAAATCCCGGTATTTGATGAAGAATTGAAAAGAGCGAATGTGAAACCTCTACTTTTCACAGCTGGATTACCAGCCGGCTTTGTTGGAACAAAACCGTTAAATAGCATCGATGATATTGCAGGCCAAAAATGGCGTGCCGGTGATAAGTGGAGCTTAAGATACCTTGGCAATGCGGGGGCTCACCCGGTTTCAATTCCTTGGGGTGATACTTATATGGCACTGCAAACAGGGGCGATTGATGGTTGTTATACCAACCTTGATGGTGCTCACCTAATGAAATTTGATGAAACGGCGCCAAATGTGCTTGTTTCAAAATCACTTTGGAACGGTATTCCGTTTATGCATCTGATTAACCGTAAAACTTTCGATAACATGCCTGAAGACGCTCAACAAGCACTTCTTAAAGCCTCTGAAATTGCGGAAGAAAAATTCACTAAAGTTTACGAAGATACTTTTGACCAAGTTATTCAAGAAGAGAAAGACGCAGGCGTCAAAGTGACTATGATGAGTGATAGTGATATCGACAAATGGGAAAGCCCAGAAAAGCTTAAAGAACTGCAGAAACAATGGGTGAGTGAAGCTAAAGAAGCTGGTTTAGATAACGCAGAAGAGATTCTGGCTCAGGTGACTGACATCTATAACCGCGCGATGGCTCGTGAATAAACCTTAGAAGCAGGAAAAGAGCGATGGACAGAGTTATTTCAAAAATCAACCAGTTATTGTCCGGATTATCCGGTTGGTTAATGATTGGTATGATGCTACTACTGGTTGGTGATGTGGTATTCCGAGCGTTAGGGGCATCTATTAGTGGTCTGGCAGAACTTTCTGTATTTGTCATGATTATTGTTATTTATTTTGGGTTGGCAAGATGTGAAGAACATGGTGAACATGTCAATTTGGAACTGGTTACCAATTTGCTACCCAATAAAGCAAAAAAAGCAATGCATTATCTGGCTCAGATACTGGCCATACTGACCATCGCTCTGATTTTTTATTCGGTGCTACAAAATGCGCTCGACTCATATCAAAGCCATGAATCACTGGAAGGAACGCTGGAGTTACCTATCTGGCCTATCAAAGTGTTTATGGTGCTGGGATTAGGATTCTTCCTCTTACAATCGGTTTCCCAGTTGTTGTATTCACTAAAACAAAAAAAATTGACAGATAGTAAGCAGAAAATAACAAAAAAGAATCATGAGATTACGTATTAATCCAAGTTTTTATGTTGTTTTTATTGCAAAAAAATTGAATATTCAGGGATGAATTCATTATGGACTTTTTGACAGCCGGTGTACTTTGCATCGCACTTCTACTGGTTTTAATGGCAGTAGGTTTACAAATTGGTTTGTCATTCATACTTAGCGGTGTGGTGGTTTGTACATTACTTCTAGGTTTTGATAGCTCTTTATCTTTACTTGGACAAGCTACTTATTTTTCAATTGCAACTCCGACCTGGGCTTCCATCCCTCTGTTTATCTTGATGGGGGCATTTGCGGCATCCAGCGGGCTGGCCAGTCGGGCTTATACAGCAGTGTATGCAATGAGTACCGGAGTCCGAGGTTCTCTGGGAATTGCAACCTGTTTTAGCTGTGCGGTATTTGGTGCTGTATCGGGTTCATCGCTCGCTACGACAGCTATTTTTGGCAAAATGGCTTTGCCTGAGATGAACCGCCTGAATTATAACAAATCATTTTCTGCCGGATGTATTGCTTCGGCAGGGACGTTTGCATCGATGATCCCACCAAGTATGATGATGATTATTTATGCGCTATTCACTCAACAATCTGTTGGTAAGTTGTTTGCGGCTGGGGTAGTTCCGGGTCTGCTAACTGCGGTTGGCTATGTGATCATGATTCAGATCGTTCTGAAACGCCATCCTGACTGGGCTCCTATGCCGAGTAAGGTGAAGGCTCAAAAAACGGAGCAGCGAGCAAAACGTCTTAAACAAGCGACTGAAATCTGGCCGGTTGTGATTATTGCCACAGTTGTACTGGGAGGAATATATACCGGATGGTTTACTCCAACCGAAGCCGCTGCAGCTGGTGCTCTTATTACATTGGCTTTAGGGTGGACATTAGGATCTTTCCGTAAAGTGAGTGATATCACGCAGGCAATGAAAGAGTCTGCCAATACAACGGCAATGCTTTTCTTAATCAACATCGGTGCGTTGTTCTTCAGTAGAACATTAGCCATTACGCGTCTACCTGTTGAGATTACCATGATGTTGAACGACTTACATATGGCACCTATTGTGATCCTAATCGGCATTATGGCTATTATGTTTTTACTCGGCATGATCATGGTTCCTGTGGGTATTTATGCTCTGCTTTTGCCCATTGTTTTTCCGTTAATAACCTCTCTGGGTTATGACCCGATTTGGTTCGGCGTGATTGCACTTAAATTAACAGAAATTGGTTCGATTACCCCACCTGTCGGACTGAACGTTTTCGCCATGAAAGGCGTGATTTCCAAAGAAATGAATATCTCACTAGAGGATATTTTTAAAGGAGTATGGCCATTTTGCATCTGTGAACTGATTGTTCTGACGCTATTGGTTGTTTTCCCTCAGCTTTCATTATGGTTACCAGAACTATTACTGGGCTAACCAGACATAAAAAGGAGTTTACATATGTCATCTTCATCTAAAGTAGATTTACTGATTAAAGGCGATTTGGTGTTATCTGATCGAGTTGCCCCTAATGCTTACGTTGGCGTTTGTGATGAAAAAATCGTTGGGATCTATTCCGAAGATTGTTTACCTGAAGCAAAAGAATTTGTTGATGCCAGTGGAAAATACGTATTCCCTGGTGTGGTTGATGCTCACGTCCATTCTTATAGCAATATGCATGAACAATTCGAACATTCAACGGCAGCCGCAGCAGCGGGTGGTGTCACTACGATTATCGAAATGCCATACGATTCTTGTGGACCGGTATGGGATACTGAAATTTACAAACAAAAAATGGGATGGATCGCTGAAAAAGCTCGCGTTGACGTAGCGTTATTATCGACCATCAAAAAACAAGGCGACATGGATCAAGTCGATGCATTGGTTGAGTTAGGTACCTGTGGTTTCAAACTCAGTGCCTATGAAACCGACCCATATCGCTTCCCTCGTATTGATGATGACGTTTTATGGAAAGTGTTACCTGAGTTGGCAAAAACAGGGCTGCCAGTGGGCTTCCATGCTGAAAACGATATTATTATCGAAGCATTAATGGCTAAGTTCAAAGAAGAAGGCAAAACATACCCTAAAGCACATTGCGAAACACGTCCGCCAATCTCAGAAACGCTGGCAGTAAGTAAACTGCTTGAATTCGCTTACTGGACTAAGTTTTCACTGCATATTTATCACAATTCTCATCCTCGTTGTCTGGATATGATCGACTGGTATCGTGAACAGGGTGTGGATGTGTCAGTTGAAACATGTCCGCACTATTTGCTTCTATCTGAAGATGATATGGCAGAGAAAAAAGCGTTTGCCAAAATCAACCCACCAATGCGTAGTCAGGAAGCGGCTGAGAGTATGTGGAAAGGTTTGTTAGACGGACGTATTGACTGGATCGCTTCTGACCATGCCCCATGGCCACTGGAAAGAAAGAGTAATGAAGTCATCTTTGATAATGGTTCCGGTGCTCCGAGTGTTGAATCCATGTTGCCACTCATGTTCAGTGAAGCGGTTGTAGGACGTGGTATGGATGTGGTCAGACTGGGTCAGTTGCTGGCGCTAAATCCGGCGACTCGCTTCAAACTGTCTCATTGTAAAGGTTCAATCGCGATTGGTAATGATGCTGACTTTGCGATTATCGATCCAAAACGTGAATGGTATTTTGATGCCTCTGTGACCCAATCCTCTGCGAAATGGTCTCCTTATGAAGGTAAAAAGATTACCGGTAAGGTAACTCAGACTATTTTACGCGGTAAAACTGTTTATGCTGATGATGTTGTCCTGGCAACAGGTGGTGAAGGCCACTACGTCGCAGCTCATAAATAATTTTTAGTATGCACCACAGAGGTAGTTTTCAGGCTACCTCTGTGGTTCACTATTCCAGGAATACAAGGCAGGACAAGGATGCAACAAATTACAGTTAGTCAGGATCGTCTATGGAATGACTTAATGACTCTTGGTGATATCGGTCTCACTGATAAGGGCGGAGTAACCCGAACTGCGCTTTCTGCAGAAGAACAACAGGCACGTCAGTGGCTAATCGACCAGATGACTGCATTGGATATGGATGTGCAGGTGGACGGTGCGATGAATGTGATTGGCCGTTTTAAAACGCCAGTACCAGCCACAGACAAAGTTGTCGCAATCGGCTCTCATCTTGATACCGTACCTAACGGGGGCAAATTTGATGGTGCTTATGGTGTGATGGCCGGTCTGGAATGTGTTCGTACCCTCAAAGAGAATAATATTGCCCTACCTTTTGATATTGAAGTGATCAGTTTTTGTGATGAAGAAGCGGCCCATAATGCCGGAACCATCGGCAGCCGGGCCATGATGGGGAAATTGCAACCCGGTGAACTTGAAAAAGCCAAAACCAAAGGGGCGAAGCCGTTTTTAAGTCACCTTGAAAAATTGGGTAAAACCTTAACCGATGTAGAACAGTCGGTGCGTAGTCCTGAAGAATTTCTTTGTTTTATGGAAGCCCATATTGAACAGGGGAAAATACTGGAAAGCGCAGACAAAGCGATTGGCGTCGTTACAGCCATCGTTGGCGTTTACCGTTATATCGTCACGGTAACGGGCGAAGCGGCTCATGCCGGAACAACACCAATGCACATGAGAAAAGATGCGTTAGTTGAAGCGGCTCCTGTATTTACATTATTACCAGAATGGACTGATGAACAGAATCCTGAAATGGTTGGAACCATTGGTCAGGTAACCGTTCAGCCCGGAGCGAGCAATGTAGTGCCCAGCGAATGTCGCTTCTTTGTCGAGCTTCGTTCACAGAAACCTGAGGATATGCAGGCTGTCCGGGATCGTTTGTGTGCTTATGCTTCTCAGAGGGAAGGCTGGAGTATCGAAACCATTTATGAAAAAGACAGTGTGTTACTTGATGACTCTATGATCGAATCATTGAGTAAAGCAACAGAGCAAGCGGGCTTCTCTTATATTACGATGCCCAGTGGTGCCGGCCATGATGCGCAGTCTCTGGCTCCGTTTGTTCCGACTGGGATGATCTTCATTCCGTGTGACCAGGGTATCAGTCATAACCCGAAAGAAGCAATTTCACCTGAAGCAGCGGGACAGGGGGGTCAGGTTTTGCTTAATAACATTCTTCTTCTTGCAGAAAATCGATAGAATATGCTTATGAATACTATCGAGAAACATATAATGAAGGAACATCCGAAAAATCGTTTCGCAGGGAAAATAAGCCGCGGTTCTGACGTATTTACCCCGAGCGATCGCAAAATTGCAGATTATCTTTTGCGGGTCTATCCTCTTGGCCTTTTGCAGAATGCAGCGGAAATTGCAGAAGAACTGGAGATGACGGCCTCTACAGTGATTCGCTTTTTCCCTAAAATTGGTTATGACAATATCAAAGATGCCCGGGCTGATTTTCGGGAAGACATTCGTTTTCTGATTAATTCCCCGGCAGACAGAGTTCGTTCTGAACCAAGAGGTGTGCTCAATAGCGATATTTTTGGCTCAACAGTACAACAAGATATTGCCAATATTCAGGATACGGTTCAGTCTCTGAATGAAGATACCGTTGCTCGGTTTATAGATTTAATGAGTGAAGAACACCGGGACGTCTATATTCTTGGAACACGGAAAGAAGCTGCGTTAGGACTATATTTTACCTATCACTTATCAAGCTTTCACAAATCAATCAAATTACTGGATCCCAGTAATATGGTGGATAAACTGGCACTGTTTACTCCGGATGATGTTTTAGTTGTATTTGATTTCCGGCGTTATTCCCGTTACCACTTGAAAGCCTGTGAATATGTGAGTGAGCTAAAAGGTAACATTGTGGTGTTCGCGGATTCACCGATTGCACCTACGGCTCAATACTCTGATTGCCTTTTCCAGGTAAATTCGACCGGGTTGTCTGCCTTTGATTCGTATACTTCTGCTTTTACTTTAATCAATGCACTAACGTCGATTTTGGTTGAGAAGAATGCAGAGTTGGTTGAACAAAAATATGAAACTCTGGAATCGCTCTACGAACATTTTGAAATATTTACTTATCAAAACCGTAGTTCGGGTGATAAATCTCATAAATAGGGGTAAGGAAAAGAAGGAAGGTAAGGGGGTGAGGAAAATAAGGGGGAAAGGAAAGAAAGGGAGATAAGGAAAGAATGGGGGGTAGGGAAAGTAAGGAAGATATGGAAAGAAGGGAGAAAGGAAACAAATTAGGGAAATAAGAAAAACAAGGAGCGATTATATTATGGCTAAATTAGGATTTTTGATCCTGGGAAAGACCCCACGTCCGGATATTGAAAAAACATACCGGCAGTATTTACCTGATATTGAATTTTATTATGCGGGAGCACTGGATGGCCTTACTAATGATGAAATTGACACGTTAGTATCGGCACCCAAGACTTACCCATTGCTTGCTCTACTCAATGATGGCAGTAGCTGTGAGATAGATATGTATGCTTTGTTGCCACGGTTGGAAATGCAGGCAGAGAAACTCAAAGAGTCTGGGGTTGAAGTCCTGGTGTTGATGTGTGCGGGACAGTTTCCCGATCTGAACATCGATCTTCCGGTCATTTACCCGCAACGCGTCGTGCAGGCGATCGCTTCAGGTATCAGTGCAACGAAAAATATACGTATAATCAGTCCAAATGAAAGTCAACTCCCCGTTGCATTACAAAATTGGCAGCAGGCTGGATTTTCGGTGCAGGGCAAAAGTGCTTCCCCACTAAATCCAGAAGCATTGACTCATGCTGTTACTGAATTAGAAAATCAGGCTGAACCAGCAGATTGTTTGATTTTGGACTGTATGGGATTCAATCCAAAATCTGTTGAGTTGGCGAAAAAGTCAACATCAATCCCAGTGCTTTGTCCGCAGAGACTGGTGGCTAAAGTGGTAGCAGAGCTGTTGAATTTGTAGCAGTATGTTGAGAAACCAGGGCTATTTACTGTTTGACGTCTGCTGCGGATCTGGATGCTTTGGTTCTTTTGAATTCAATAAGTCATCTTCATGCTTCTGATGCTCATGCATTTCTTTGATCAACTGCCGATCTAATTCTGCAAAGAAACGATCTTCTTCAGCCTGGCCCTTTAAGCGGAGTTTGTCTATAAAGTCCATATGCAGTCGCCTCTTGTATTTTGACTACTAACTGACATAAGTATAGATAACAGACAAAATAATGGCCCGGAAAGTTGGGCCATTATATGAGTTATTTCTTGAACCAGGTCTATTTATTCTCAAGTGGAATCATTATGTGTACAAAAGGGGTGTTTTTCCACATGACATAAGGACCGCCGTTATACGGGTCGTCACTGATACCTTTCAGTAATTCTTTCGGAACAACAATCATCATGTGTGCGCCCTCCTGAACCCACACGTCTCCGTTATTAGGATCGGTTGCTCCGGGATTTGAGTTACTGACATTTGCATCCCCCATAAGCATGTAAGAAATGCCAATTCGATCCGTCATGAAGGGTTTTCCTTCAGAGGCGGCTTTGAGGAGTTTTGTCCAAACTGCATCGTTACACATAGGGTGCATATCTCCTGACATCAGAGGTATGCCCGGGTAACAAATCCAATCTGAAGTGCCTTCTCTCAGTACAGTGCCATCGGTGTCTAAGATAGTTGCTTGTGAGCTGACATCTGAAGGTGCTGCACTTTCTGCACGCATGATTTTCATGGATTTCATGTCGTCCATGCTATTCATACTCTGCATGTCATTCATATCTGTAGTCGAAGTACACCCAACTAAAACAGTTACTAATGCTATTAAATATGGTCGAAAGAATGTCATAGATCCTCCTGTTTCTTTCGTATTGCATCAGTAAATATAGTCGGTATTTTATATTGAGTATGAGAATTGTTAGTTTTATCATTTTTTGCTCATCCAAAATTAAAGACTATTCTCACAACAAATATTACTTATTAGACATTTCTCGACTTTTATCTGTTAATGCGCGCCATTGAAACTATAGGTTTGTCTCCTATATTCATATAGTGCTTAGTTAATAATGAGAGAGAGTGCAGTGGAAAAACAAAATCGCCTTACGCAAATCCGAGATGATTACAACGTTCAGTATTGGAGCCAGGGTTTTTTTGGTATTGATGATACTGGTGAAGTATTTGTAAACCCAAGAAGTGATAAGGCTTATCCGGTTCAGTTAAGTCAGATCGTGAGTAATCTGCAGGATAAGGGCCTGAATCTACCGGTACTCGTACGCTTTCCTCAAATTCTTCATCAGCGGGTTCACAACATTTGTGCGGCATTCAATCAGGCCATTGAAGAATATCAATATGCTAATCCTTATCTGTTGGTCTATCCGATAAAAGTGAATCAACAGAAAGAAGTTGTGGATGAAATATTAGCAAGTCAGGCTAAATTAGAAACGAAACAACTCGGCCTGGAAGCAGGTAGTAAGCCAGAATTATTAGCTGTACTGGCAATGGCTCAACATGCGAGTTCCGTTATTATCTGTAATGGCTATAAAGATCGCGAATATATTCGTCTGGCACTTATCGGTGAAAAGTTAGGGCATAAGGTTTTTATCGTATTAGAAAAAATGTCAGAACTGAATATGGTTTTGTGTGAAGCGAAAAGCTTGGGCGTTACTCCCCGGTTGGGATTGCGCATTCGTCTTGCTTCTCAGGGGGCGGGGAAATGGCAGTCCAGTGGTGGTGATAAATCGAAATTCGGGCTTTCTGCAAGTCAGGTATTAACCGTTATCGAGCGTCTAAAGAGTGAGCAATTACTATCATCTCTGCAATTGGTACACTTCCATCTGGGTTCGCAAATGGCCAATATCCGAGACGTCAGAAATGGTGTCAATGAAGCGGCTCGCTTTTACTGTGAACTTCGGGAATTGGGTGCCCAGATCGGTTATTTTGATGTGGGTGGTGGATTAGCTGTTGATTACGATGGAACCCGCAGCCAATCTTCCAGCTCTATGAATTATAGTTTGTTGGAGTATGCGAGAAATATTGTCAGTTCAGTAAGTGATATGTGCGAATTGTACCAGCAGCCGGTACCGTCGATCATTTCGGAGTCCGGGCGCTCTATTACGGCTCATCATGCGGTGCTTATTACGAATGTTATCGGTGCCGAGGCATATCAACCGGAGCAACTGGATCTGCCCGATGCTGATGCACCAACTCTGCTGCATAATATGTGGCGCAGTTGGGAGAACTTACACGAAGGTAATAACGCCAGAGCACTGATTGAAATTTATAACGATACTCAAAATGATTTATCGGAAGCACACAGTCAGTTTTCAACCGGTGTGATTAATCTGCAACATCGAGCCTGGGCTGAACAGATAGCACTGCGGATTTTTTATGAATTATCGAGAAAAATGAGTACCAAAAATCGTTACCATCGCCCGATTCTGGACGAGTTAAATGAACGATTAGCAGACAAATTTTTTGTGAATTTCTCGCTGTTTCAGTCTCTTCCTGATGCATGGGGAATTGATCAGGTGTTTCCTGTTTTGCCTTTATCCGGATTGGACAGTGTAGAGGACAGACGTGCCGTCATGCTGGATATCACTTGTGATTCTGATGGTGCGGTTGAACAGTATGTCGAAGGGCAGGGAATTGAAACTACGCTGCCAGTCCCTGCATGGAATAAAGAAAATAATTATTTACTGGGTTTTTTCTTAGTCGGGGCTTATCAGGAAATCCTGGGGGATATGCATAACCTGTTCGGCGATACGCACAGTGTTGTTGTCGATATTACTGATAGTGGTGAAATAGACATTAAGTTTATCAATGAAGGGGATACGGTAGAAGACATGATGCGCTATGTGCATATTGATATTGATTTGATTCGGGAAAATTATCGTTTATTAGTCAGTCAAAGAGTTGCTATCGAAGAACAAACCATGATACTGGAAGAATTAGAAAGGGGACTTTCTGGTTATACTTACCTAGAGGATTTTTAGCATGGATGATATTTTTAATAAACCTGATTATTCTTTGTATTCTAATGCATTGACATTTATGCGCCAGCCCTATATCCGGGATCCCCGAGGTGTGGATGCGGACGTAGTTGCCCTTGGCGTTCCATTTGATATGGCAACTTCCGGACGTTCAGGTGCCCGAATGGGGCCTGATGCAATTCGCCGGGCATCGGTCAATCTGAGTTGGGAGAGTACACGTTATCCATGGGACTTTAATCTTTTCGATAAATTGAGTTTAGTGGATGCCGGTGATTTGGTTTTCGATTGTGGTGACGCAGAAGATCTTACTCAGCGTCTGGAATGTGCTGCGGATGAAATTATAAAAGATGGCAAGACGCTGTTGTCTTTTGGTGGGGATCATTTCATTACTCTGCCATTATTAAGAGCGCATGCAAAAAAATATGGCTGTATGTCTCTGATTCATTTTGACGCCCATACGGATACGTATCCAAATGGCAGCAAATATGATCATGGCACTATGTTCTATCACGCTCCTAAAGAAGGGCTGATTGACCCTAAAAAATCTATCCAGATTGGCATCAGAACGGAGTATAAAAAGCAGGGACATTTGTTTGAAGTTATTGATGCTCCTGAAGCTAACGATTTATCGGCTTCATCCATTGTAGAAAAAATAAAAGCGACGGTCGGTGATAATCCCGTATATCTGACGTTCGATATTGATTGTCTTGATCCTGCATTTGCACCGGGGACCGGAACACCTGTATGTGGTGGGTTAACCAGTGACAAAATACTGAAAATTCTTCGCGGGCTTGTCGGGATCAATCTGGTTGGTATGGATGTGGTCGAAGTTGCACCAGCGTATGATCAAAGTGATATCACAGCACTTGCCGGAGCGACAATTGCACTTGATTTATTGCATGTTTGGGCAACGAAGCATAAGGGATTATAGACAGCGATTATTGTTTAACTTCATGAAAGTACATATGTTTCTACCATTATATTAGATGGTAGAAACATCATTTATCAACTCAATTAATCTGGCTGTAATGCATATTTCCCCGGGCCGATAAACAAAATGGCTATTGAAGAAAATAAATACATGCCAACATTCTCAACTGCCCAAGCCCCTGACTGGCTTATGGCAAAAAGATTATCCATATAAAGTAACTTTATGATAATCAAACAAGTACCTATAACAAATACAGAGGATAAACGAGTATAAATACCTAATATAATCAGTACCGGTGCAATAATTTCACCAAGATAGACGCTGTATGCTAAAAAACCAGGTAAGCCTATATTGATAAATAACGCCTGAATAAATGCAGTACCGCCATAAATCTTTTCCAGACCATGCAGTAAAAACATCAGACTAAAACTAATTCTGAGAATTAATTTTCCTAAGTCCGGAAAACTCATTTTTGATTCAAGACGATTAATTAGCGCATTCATAATACAGATACAGGCCCTAGCTTGTTAGATTAACCTCAAAGATTATAATGTTTAATGATAATTGTTATCAATTGTTTTTTGATATGAGGTTAGTATTACTGTTCTGATTTAGCCTGACTTTTCAGTTTTTTCATAAATTGCCCGAAGGGCTTAGAAAGATCTTCAAATAGTGGATGTTTGCGGTGTTCCAGCATGACTTCACCGAATAATTTAAGGCCAATGATAAAGTTCATTCTTTCCTGTTCTGTCATACCTTCTATATCATTTACTTTCGCGATAATCTGGCTTAGATCATCATGGCAGGCAAAATCAAAATTGATGTGTTCCTGCTGGCTGCAATCATTGCCTTCTTTATCACTGACAGGGGTTATATCGATGTTGTAGATATGCTTTTTCATTAGGGTTCCTTTTAATTTTTTAATGTTTATTACCAGTTTTATTCAGATAGATTCTGGTTTCTACGACCTTCTCGGCCGCGGCCTTTACCATGGCCTTTTCCGTGATGAGGGCGATCACCATGTTTACGACCATGACCACGTCCACGTAGGTGACCCAGTTCATCTTTATCTTTTATTTTGGCTTTTACTCTTTTAACGGTAGACAAACTAGCACCGGTTTCTTCTGCCACAACTTGTAATGTTTTGCCTTCAAAAAGTGCCTGAGCAATTTCTTTATGCTTGCCTTCATCACTTTTACGACCACGGAATTTTTCTTTCCAACCTTCATGATCTTTTCTAAGTGCTCTTCGGCCCATCTCTGCTGCGAAAAGACGATGATGGCGTTCTGATTCAGCAAAACCTTGTAGCATTTTTACCAGAGAATCTGTGATGTGATCGTCAAGTTTAAACTCCAAATTCTGAACGAGAGTTTTAATTGTAACACCACGTCCGATAAGCTCTTTGACGTTATTTACACAGGTTGCGAATTCTCGACCTAGTTCATCAATCCACCAGACAATCAGTTCATCACCGGATTGTAATTTTTCGTTAAGTTCAGCGAACTTTGGTCGTTCCAGAAGCGGAACACTGCCACGAATACCCGTTTCAGAAACTAATTCAATTTGTTCGTTATAAGCACTGAAAGCTTCCAAACGGTTATCGATATCATTTATTTTTGGCGAGATGCGCATGTAACCATAACATGTAGTCATAATGACTCCTTTCTTTTTTTGGTTCGTTTAATGTTATGGTTCATAATAGATCATAAAAATGAACCTTTCAACCAAAAGAGCTATATTTTTTATTTTAAATTATTTTCTTAACGCTATTACGTTCAACTAATGTCGGTTCCAGTTCTATGATAGAGTCAGCTCGATCCGGGGTAGCAAGTCTTTTGATAAGAGCTTCGACCGCAGACTGTCCCAGACGATATTTGGGCTGGTGGATAGTCGTTAGTGGGGGAGTCATAAAATCGGCAATGTGAATATCATCATAGCCAATAATAGAAATATCATCGGGGATTTTTATGTTTAATTCATGTGCGGCTTTTATTGCACCGATTGCCATCATGTCATTACAAACAAACAGGGCGGTAGGACATTGTGGCTGCTGAACTAATGTTTTAAAAGCGTCATATCCTCCCTGGCAGAAAAAATCACCAGAGATGACCCAATCAGAGTTGACGGGAAGGTTGGCATTATTCATTGCTTGCTGAAAGCCCTGATAACGAACAATAGCCTGATGGTGATCTAATGGTCCGGTAATACAACCTATTGATTTATGGCCAGAATCAATAAGGTATTTGGTCGCAATATAGCCGCCACGCAATGAGTTATCCTGAATTTTATCACACGAAAACGGGATAGGTCCCCAGTCCATGATAACGGTAGGAATGTCCGGATAGCGTGCTAATATTTGCAGTTCATTATCGGTAAATGAAGGGCACATAAGTATTAAGCCATCGACCCGCTTTTGCAGTAGGGTATCGATAGAGGTTTTCATGCGCTCATGATCACCTTCGGTATTGCATAAAATCAGGTTGTAGCCTTTCTGATAACAGCACCGTTCAACGCCTTTGACCACTTCACCGAAAAATGGGTTGGTCGATGAGGTCATAAGCATACCAAAGGTGTGCGTTCTGTTTACTTTAAGGCTGCGGGCAAGGGCAGAAGGTGCATAGTTAAGATCGGTCGCCACTTTTAAAACCCGGTTGGCTATGTCATCACTGACATAGCGCGATTTATTGATGACATGGCTGACTGTTGAGGTCGATACACCTGCAATACGTGCAATATCTTTCATTGTAGCCATGCATCAAGGTCCTTATTGTTGGGCAAGAAACTGATCAACTTCGGCCCGAGTTGGAATCGAGGTTTGTGCGCCATGCTTAGTGACAGACAGAGCTGCGGCTGCATGAGCAAAACGAATGGATTCCTGAAGATCTTTGTTTTCAAGCAGGCCTGTCACAAACCCGGCGTTAAATGTATCCCCGGCTGCAGTGGTATCAATTGCTTTGACTCTGAAACCGGGAATGATTTTTTGTTCCGTCCCATTGCTCAGCCACACACCTTTTGCTCCCAGAGTAATCAAGACCATTGCAATGCCTTTACCATGCAGGATATCCGCTGCTTTCTGAGCAGATGCTTCATCGGTCACTTTTATACCAGTCAGTATTTCTGCTTCGGTTTCATTAGGTGTAATGATATCAACCAGAGAAAGCAGAGAATCAGGTAGCGGTCTGGCCGGTGCCGGATTCAGTATCACTTTGGTGTTGGCCTGTTTTGCAATTTCAGCGGCAACCTGAACGCCATCAAGCGGTGTTTCCAGTTGCATTAACAGTTGATCTGCTTGTTTGATAAGATCTGCGTTGGCTTGCACTGCGGATTTATCGAGCTTTGCATTTGCTTCTGGTGAAATACAGATTGAGTTTTCACCTTCATCAGTTACCTGAATCATGGCAATGCCTGTCGGGCAGTGTTCGATGATATTCACTGATTCAATGTTGATGCCATCGTTTGCAAAATCCTGACGAATATTGATACCGAATGGGTCGTCGCCTACCGCTGCAATAAATGCTGTTGATGTTCCCAGACGCGCTGCTGCAACAGCTTGGTTAGCGCCTTTGCCACCAGGGATAACAGTATAGTTACGACCGGTTAATGTCTCTCCCGGTTTGGGAAATGTTGGAACCTGTAATACATGATCAGCATTGACGCTACCGAGTACAACGAGTTTATTCATAGCTTGTTAACCTTATTGCCGTAGGTAAGATAGTTTTATTTTTTTCTTAGTTGTTCAGTTGAATTAAAAAAACAAAACTATCTTCACTGCCCGCAGAGCAGGCAGTGAAAGGTGATACTTATTATTTAGTTACGATTTTTAGTGGAACAGGGATGTTTGCTTCCACTTTTTCGCCTTTTAGCAATTTCGCTGCAGTTTCAACACCAAGCGCACCGATAAGATCGGGTTGTTGTGCGATAGTTGCTGCCATTTTGCCGCGGTTTACTGCTGCAATACCGTCGTCAGTACCATCAAAGCCAACGATCATCACTTTCTTGCCAGAAGCCTGAACTGCTTTCAGAGCGCCTAATGCCATTTCGTCGTTCTGTGCAAAAACTGCCTGAACATCAGGGTTAGCAGCCAGCAGGTTTTCCATTACGTTCAGACCTTTAGTACGGTCGAAATCAGCTGGTTGGCTGGCAAGCAGTTGCATCTTGCTGCTTTTTACTGCATTCATAAAGCCCTGGCCACGTTCACGTGCGGCAGATGTACCTGCAATCCCTTCAAGCTGAATGACTTTGGCATTATCAGCGATGTTATCAACAATGAATTTACCCGCCATTTCGCCACCTGCAACGTTGTCAGAAGCAATGTGGCTGACAACTTTGCCATGGCTTGCACCACGGTCAAGGGTAATAACCGGTGTTTTAGAACGGTTCGCAATACGAATTGCATTGGAAACCGCATCAGAATCCGTTGGGTTAATCAGAATTGCTTTTACACCACGAACGGTCAGATCTTCCACGTTAGAAAGTTCTTTACTTGGGTCGTTTTGCGAATCCAGAACGATAAGCTTATAGCCCATTTCTTCTGCTTTAGCTTCCGCTCCATCTTTCATAGAAACAAAGAATGGGTTGTTGAGCGTAGATAAAACAATCGCGATGGTATCCTGAGCTTGAGCACTAATGGATACAGTTGATGCCAGTAGCGCAGCAGAAATAATAGTTGCGATTTTTTTCATTATTTAATCCTCAATGTAGGGTAAGTCATGTGATTAATTAACAGTCATTATTTATTTTTGTTGTCTACGAGTACCGCTAGGAAAATGACTAAAGCCTTAGCGATCATTTGGTAATAAGACGTTACATCAAGCAGGTTCAGCGCGTTATTCAGGAAACCGATGATTAAGGCACCGATAAGTGTACCGGTAATTTTACCTTTACCACCCATCAGGCTGGTTCCGCCAACCACTACGGCAGCAATAGCATCCAGTTCGTATCCCATACCTGCTGTTGGTTGTGCAGATGACAAACGAGATGTCACTATGATACCGGCAAGTGCAGAAAGTAAGCCGCACAGTGCATAAACACCCAGTTTTACGCGGTCAACATTAATACCAGAAAGACGAGTAGCTGATTCATTACCGCCTAACGCATAAACATAACGACCGAAGCGGGTATGATTAAGCAGATACCATGCACCAGCAAATACGAAGGCCATTAGCCATACCGGAACCGGAATACCGAACAGATAACCAGTACCAAACCAGGCAAAAGCATCTGCCGTGTCAGTAAAGCCGGTCGAAATTGGTCGACCATCGGTATAGACCATGGTGACACCACGAAGCAGTGTCATGGTCACTAATGTTGCGATAAATGCCTGTACTTTACCTTTGGCAATCGCAAGTCCGCTTACTCCACCCAGCGCAGCGCCTGCAACTAAAGTGACAATAAACGTAATAAAGACCGGCCATTCAAGCTGCACCATGGATGCAGCAAATGCGCCACAAAGAGCCAGTACTGAACCGACACTCAGGTCAATTCCGGCGGTTAAGATAACCAGCGTCATACCAACGGCGATAATGGCGTTGATCGATGTTTGACGAAGAATATTAAGAATATTATCGACGGTGAAAAAGTTTGGATTCAGAAAAGAAACCACAACAATCAAAAATAGCAGTGCTATCAGGGATTTCTGCTCGATTAACCATGCTTTACTGAACAGTTTATTGCCGTTTAGTGAGTCGGCTGTGTTTACTGATTTTGTGCTCATGCTGCTACCTCACTCACTTTTTTACCGACCGCACAGGCCATGATTTTTTCCTGATTTGCTTCCTGAGCGGAGAATTCGCCCGTAATTCGACCTTCATGCATGACTAAAATTCGATCACTCATACCTAGTACTTCTGCCATTTCGGAAGAGACAAGAATGATACTCATCCCTTCAGACTTAAATTGATTGATTAATTGGTAGATCTCTTTTTTAGCGCCGACATCTACCCCTCGGGTGGGCTCATCTAAAATGAGTACCTTAGGTCGCGTCATCAATCCTTTCGCAATCGCGACTTTTTGTTGGTTACCACCGGAAAGATTGCCTATGATCTGATTTCGGCTTGGTGTTTTGATGTTGAACAGATTAATGAAATCCTCAACAGCGGTTGCTTCCACGGAATGAGATATTTGCATACCTTTGGAAAGTTGTTTCAAAGCACACAAAGACATGTTTTCTTTTACGGATAAACCGAGAACTAACCCATCGCCTTTACGGTCTTCTGAAATATAGGCGATACCATTTGCCAGACCGTCTTGCGGGCTTTTTGGCTCGATAGGGGT
Source organism: uncultured Vibrio sp. (assembly GCA_963676525.2). Classification (GTDB taxonomy): domain Bacteria; phylum Pseudomonadota; class Gammaproteobacteria; order Enterobacterales; family Vibrionaceae; genus Vibrio. The sequence goes on along the minus strand of CAXXNB010000009.1, from coordinate 548,352 downwards.
GTTATTAATAATAATTTCGCCCTGATCTTTTCTCAGTGCACCGTAGATGACCTTCATCAGTTCGGTTCTTCCTGCTCCCATAAGGCCGGATACGCCAAGAATTTCTCCCTGATGCAACTGGAAGCTCACATCGTGTACACCAGAACCAGTCAGATTCATGACTTCAAGGCTGACTGCGCCCTGATCTACATGGACACGAGGATATTGCTCTTCGAGTTTTCGTCCAACCATCATTTCGATCAGACCATCTTCATCGGTGTCTTTAACCTGACATTCGCCGATGAATTTACCATCACGAAGAACGGTAATATCATCGCAGATTTCAAAGATTTCTTTCAGACGGTGAGAAATATAGACAATGCCGCATTTCTGAGCGCGTAGTTCGTTAATCACTTTAAATAATGACTGCGTTTCAGTATCAGTCAGGGCATCTGTCGGCTCATCCATGATGATCACTTTGGCATCAAAAGAGAGCGCTTTGGCGATTTCAACCATTTGTTGTTCACCAAGACTTAAATTGCCTAAGATCTCGTTAGAACGGTGTTTGACATTGAGTCGGGACAGTAATTTATCTGCTTCCTGATACATTGCTTTCCATTGGATTCGACCAAATTTATTCACAATTTCCCGGCCGAGAAAGATATTTTCGGCAATAGTGAGCTCCGGAATCAGATTGAGTTCCTGGTGAATGATGCTGATACCTGCTTCCTGTGAATCGCGTGTGCCGCGAAACTGAACAGGTTGTCCCTGATAATGAATACTGCCGGCATCTCGTTCGTAGATACCGGTAAGTACTTTCATCAGGGTGGATTTACCAGCGCCATTTTCACCCATTAACGCCATAACGCGTCCCGGATAAACATTTAAGCAGGCATTGCTTAATGCTTTTACACCAGGAAACGCTTTATCAATAGCGTCAAGCTGTAAAATAGGTTGAGTCATAATAGCTCCTCAATACAACATTCTGGTGGTTTAAAATACAACGCCAGATTTGAAGATGACGTTTGCGTAGGCGGTAAATTCCCCAGTTCTTACAATTGCTTTGCTATGGTGAGTCAACTTCTTGAATTCTTCGTGTGAAACATAGCTGACATCAATGGCTTCACGTGATTTTTTTTCTTCTTCGTCAATAATATGCATTAATCGTTCGTGATGTTCAGGACTGACTTCTTTAAACTCTTTCGCCATGATCACGCTTTCAATTTTCATTTCGGTAAGGATCGTTTGAACAGTACGAATGAAGTCTGGTACACCATGGCATAAAGCTAAATCGACGCGCTGAACGCCATCCGGAATCGGCAGGCCGGCATCGGAAATGGTGATTTCGTCAGTGTGTCCCAATTTGGAAATAACATAAGAAAGTTCTGAATTTAATAGTGTGCCTTTTTTCATCGTCGTCGCCTTAAATCACAAAAAGTGAGAATCAAAATGGCACTTTCTTTGGTCAAAAATGTCATTTCCGGAAGCTCATCGAAACGTTTCGATGGATGATCTAGCAAAGCGCATCAATGATCCATTCCGGGTAACTCGAACTGTGAAGGAGATCGTATTCTTCCCATTCGATTTGGTTAAATCCGTCGTCAGAATCACAAGATTGATGATTAGAGAATAAGAATTGGTTGAAGTACAATGTAGTTAAACAGGATACGATAGTTAAAGGATAAAAATGCATATTCACTTTATCATTCATGAACATTTTGAGGCTCCGGGAGCCTATGAAACCTGGGCTAAAGCTCGCGGTTATACCATTAGTTATTCTCGGGTATATGAAGGTGACTCTTTGCCGGATAGGGTAGAGAATATCGACTTCCTGATGGTGATGGGGGGGCCGCAAAGTCCTGCGACCACAGTTGAACAATGTCCTCACTTTAATTCTAGAGGTGAGCAGGCTGTCATTTTAAAAGCGATGGATGCCGGCAAGGTTGTGCTGGGTATCTGTTTGGGTTCGCAACTGATTGGTGAAGCGTTAGGGGCTAGTCATGAACATAGCCCAGAGCGCGAGATTGGTAAGTTTCCGATTACCTTGACGGAAGACGGCTTGTCTCATCCTTTGTTTGGTCATTTTGGTAACGGTCTGAAAGTAGGTCATTGGCATAACGACATGCCAGGGCTGACTCCAGACGCGAAAATTATTGCATACAGTGAAGGCTGTCCGAGACAAATCGTCGCCTACAGAGACTTGGTGTTTGGTTTGCAATGTCATATGGAATTTACCAAACAAGTCGTCGCGCTGCTCATCGAAAATGATGACCTCAGCGAGGCTGCAAAATACCGTTTTGTTGATGAACCTGACGTATTGCTTAACCATGATTATGATGAAATGAACCAAAAGCTATACGAATTTTTGGATAAACTGGCTGAGTATTATCAGTCACAAGCTCGCTAAACAAACCTTTCCATATTCATTCAAAACAAAATGACACTAGTTTTTGGTGTCATTTTGTTCTCTCACACTGCCGCTCATATTTTTCTTGTAAGCACCTCATTAGATCTCAGAAATGATCCATAAGATGGCTATTTAAATGGACAGAATCGCTACATTACCCTTTATGTGTGATGTATAACATACACTAATACCCTCATAAAATAATATAACTAATAATATAACTAATAATATTAAATTAAGTTGAAATAACGTAAACGAACAAGGGGTTAACCTTATGTACAAATTCAAGCTTTCTACATTAGAAAAAGTAGGGTTTGGTGCCGGAGATATGGCAGTCAATGTGGTCATTTCTTCTATGATGCTAATCATTACATTTTTCTACACTGACATTTTTGGCATTCATTCCAGTGACTTAGCCATGCTATTTATTGCTGTGCGACTAATAGATGCTGTTACTGACCCTATCATGGGGATGATTACCGATAAGGTAAAAACCCGCTGGGGAAGATACCGTCCTTATATGCTTTTCCTCGCGATTCCATTTGGTATTTCAGTCTTTCTAACATTCAGTACGCCGGACTGGGATTACAACCAAAAGCTGATTTATGCGTATGCGACGTATATATTAGTCACTATCATGTTTACCGCGGTGACTATTCCATATATCTCACTGATTAGTGTGTTGACTGATGATCCGAAAGAGCGTCTGTCTGCTAATGGCTATCGTCTGTTCTTCGCAAAAATTGCTGCATTCCTTGTGACCATCATTGTTCCACAACTTTCTGAAGTTTGGGGACAGAACAATATTCAGTTGGGCTATCAGTATGCGATGGGCTTGATGGCATTAATGGGTACGCTGTTGTTTCTGTTCTGTTTCTTCACAACCAAAGAACGAATTGAACATGAAGTGGAAAAGAAACCTTTCTTTGATCAATTGAAAATACTGCTTAAAAACGACCAATGGGCAATTCTGTGTTTAGTGTGTGTGTCCGGTACGGTTGGTTACACTGTTCGTGGTTCAGTTGCGGCTTATTATGCCAAATACTATTTAGGCGGCGATGCAACAACCATTTCAGCGTTCCTGGCAACGGGGGTTGCAGCTGCAATTTTAGCAATGGTGGCATCGACCTGGATTACCAAAAGCTACTGTAAAGTGAAATTGTTCCGTTACAGCCAGATTGCTGTGATGGTATTAAGTGCAATGCTGTATTTCTTTGTTGGCCAAAATGACATTGTACTGGCATTTATTCTGTACTTTCTGGTTTCTTTTGTTGTCGATCTTCATGCGCCGGTGTTCTGGTCTGCGATTGCTGAGGCGGTTGATTATGGTGAATTTAAAAATGGCGAGCGAGTGTCCGGATTATCATTCGGTGGTATCTCATTCTGCCAGAAATTTGGTATGGGTATCGCCGGAGCCATTGTGGGCTGGTTGCTGACATTCTTCGAGTATGCCCCAAATCAGGATCAAAGCACTTTTGCGCTGACAGGTATCGCATTGATGCTGACAATTATCCCGGGCGTATTCCACCTGATTATGGGTCTGCTGATGTTTAAGTACAAAGTGACTGATAACTACTACCACACCATGATTGGCCGTAATCATCTTGAGGGAAAAGATGTACCTGAAAGACAACAAAATAATGCAGAAAATGTCTATGTAAAAGAGCAGTCAACTGCACCTGTGATTGCTAAATAAGGAAAAGAGAGATGTTAACAAATCCTGTGATTGAGCAACGAGCGGATCCCCATGTATATAAACATACGGATGGCTACTATTATTTCACTGCGTCAGTACCTGAATATGATCGAATTGAACTGCGTCGCGCTCAAACCATCGATGGCTTAGATTCGGCAGAGAAAGTTGTCGTCTGGACTAAGCCGGATGAGGGTCCATATTCAGATTTAGTCTGGGCACCGGAAATTCATTATCTCTTTGGTGCGTGGCATATCTATTTTGCTGCTGCACCAAGCAGAGAAATTAAAGATGGATTATTTCAGCACCGGATGTATGCAGTTTCGACTACTGCAGAAAATCCTCTGGAAGGAAATTGGGAATTTTCCGGACAAGTAGTAACTGACATGGATACCTTCTGTCTGGATGCCACAACGTTTGAGCATAAAGGTACGAATTATTATATCTGGGCGCAAAAGGATCCGGCTATTCCTGGTAATTCCAACTTATATATCGCTGAGATGATTTCAGCGACAGAGTTAAAATTGCCTGGAACATGTCTATCAAAACCCGAGTTCGACTGGGAAATCCGGGGATTTATGGTCAACGAAGGGCCTTACACTCTGATTCGTCATGGTAAAGTCTGGGTAACGTACTCTGCCAGTGCAACCGATGAAAATTATTGTATGGGGCTGTTAGTCGCAGATGTTGATTCTGACTTATTAGATGCCAACAGCTGGAAAAAATCGGAGCAACCGGTTCTGACTACCAATGATGAAGCAAAGGTTTATGGTCCCGGACACAGTTGCTTTACAACCGGTAATAACGGAGAAGATATTCTGGTCTATCATGCCCGGGAATATACCGAAATAGAGGGCGATCCTCTCTGGGATCCTAACCGTCATACCCGCATGAAAACCATTGAATGGATAGGCGGTGAACCTATATTAGAACCAGCTATTTAGCGGTGAGGTAGAGAGGGAAGAGAAGGAAAAGAGGGAAGAGAAGGAAGATAAGGAAGAGAAGGAAGAGAAGGAAGAAAAGGGAAAGAGGGTAGAGAAGGAAAATAAAGGAAATAAAGGAAATAAAGGCAGCAGTTTTATGGATGGAACTGCTGCCTTTTTTGCGTAAGTGAAAGTAATTTAAATGCGTAACTGAGAGTAATCTATTTTCGTAAGTGAAAGTAATTTAAATTCGTAACTGAGAGTAATATGTTTGTGTAAAAGAAAGTAATTCAAATGCATAAAAACAAGTAATATAATTGCATAAAAGCAAGTGATTTATTTGTGATTGATTAATGCATATATCTACGATAGGGCTCTGGTATGGCAAAGACCGGTAATGAAAAATTAGTTGATGCTCTTAGAGAAGCGTCTGCGATAAGATCTGGAAACATAGTGAATAGTCGTAATCTCAAGCCGATAACACGGACTCTTTTGGTCAATGAAGGATATTTAAAACAGATCATTCGTGGATGGTACTTGTTTGATGCAGATGTATCGGTGAATAATGCTGGCGAATCTGCGCTCTGGTATCAGTCAATTTGGCAGTTCATTGGTCAATACTTACAAGAGTCATATGGTGATGACTATTGGTTAAATCCAGAGGCATCTATTGATATACACACTGCAAACAATGCTCTGCCAAAACAGCTCGTAGTGTTTACCAGTGAGGGAACGACAAAGAATATTCTCTTGCCGAATGATATGAGTTTGATGGTGATAAAAAAGTCAGATAAGCCGTCTGAAATTATTGAGTTTAATGGTGTTCGGGTCCTTTCTTTGGAGTTTGCATTAGCTGGCTTAGCACCAACTATCTATCGCTCAAACCCGTTGGCCGTACAAATAGCATTAGGACAATCAGACGTAAATGCTGTGGCGGATAGCTTACTTGTAACAAAGAACGTGCAGTCGGCCAATCGTTTGATAGGAGCATACCTGGAAATTGGTCGGAAAGCGGAATCTCGGAACCTTACCAATATAATCAGTGCAGTTGGTTTAGGACCAATTAAAGCTGAGAACCCATTCGAAGTTCCTGTTGCTAAGATTGGTAATAAGCGCCAAGAAGCCGCCGCAGCTGTACGAGTTAGGCTACTTTGGCAAAAACTCCGTGATGATGTTGAACTGGTATTCACTGATATTCCAGTTTCAGATTTTTTTCAAAATCCGCTTGAAGATCTGCTTGATACTGTAGATAAGGTGTACATCTCGGATGCATATCACTCTCTTTCTATTGAAGGATATGTTGTTACTGAAGAGTTGATTAATCGGGTTGCGAAGGGGGAATGGGATACAGAGCACATAGAAGCAGACAAGCAGCAAAGAGATGCACTGGCAGCAAGAGGCTACTATGAGGCGTTTCAAGCGTTACGAAATCTTATAAAGGAAGCGCATGATGAAGGTCCCGACGATTTGGATCTTGCATATCTTGTTGATGTTAGCTTTACACAAATATATACGTCGTTATTCAAACCATGTGTTACAGCAGGCATCATTAATGAGCGCGATTTAGCTGGTTATCGAAAAGGACCGATTATGATCAGAACATCGAGACATATGCCGCCTCAGAGTGAGCAGCTTATGGATTGTATGGACGCGTTGAAAGAATTGGTATTGAATGAACCTAATTTCGCTGTAAAAGCAGTATTAGGGCATTTCTTCTTAGGCTACATACACCCATTTCCGGATGGTAACGGAAGAACCAGCCGTTTTCTGATGAACTTTATGTTTTTGTTAGGCGGTTACCGTTGGACAGTGATTCCAGTTACTAAGCGCATAGCTTATTTAGATGCCTTAGAAAGAGCATCTATCGATGGTGATGTTGTACCATTTGCTAAGTTCATTCATGGTGTTATGTTTGACTAAGCACATACTTTGTTGATATCCAGCGGGCGGTAATCGGGCCTAACACCATCACAATAAAGAATCTGGCTAACTGCATTGCCATGACGAAGGGGACATCTGCATGAACGGATGTAGCGATTATCGCGACGGAATCTGCGCCGCCCGGACTCATCGCCAGAAACGCCGAGATAAAATCGATATCGATAATTTGAGTGAGAATAAAAGCCAGCACAACATTGGAGCTAAGTAAGACAAAGATAGTGAAAAAAATAATCGGTAACAAAAAGAATACATGGCGCAGCACTTCTTTGGAAAATCGAAAACCAATTCCCCAGCCTAATAAAGCATAAGCGAGAGCAAGTACTGTGACCGGTAGTGGTGTAGGGATGGGGTAAATCAGATTGACGATAAAACCCAGTACCATTGGTGTCAGTAATGCGCCTCCCGGTAATGAATAACGCTTGCCGATGAAGACCCCTAACAGAATCAGTCCTGTCTTAATCACAATATCGAAATTAATCGTAACAGCTAACCAGTTGATGGGTTCTTGCTCTATTTCTGTGGTGGTAACCGCAAAGCGGGCCACGCACATTGTGGCTAAAGCACAGCTGACTACGCGACTGTATTGCATAAAGGCAACAATACGCATGTCGGCACCATAACTTTCACTCATGAGCGTCATGACACTGGCCGCGCCGGGAGAAATGCCCCACACCGCAGTAGAGCCGGGAAGCCGTTTGGCCTGGGCAACATACCAGCCTACCACAGCAGAAACCAACAGTGTGGATAAGGTACCAAATAGAAAAACAGGCCATTGATGCGTGAATGTCTGCCAGGCATGGGTCGGTAAATGTTCCACAATCATCATTCCGACAAATCCCTGAGCAAGCGAGAAAATCCGGTTATTCAGTCGAAATTGTTTGCCACAGGATGCCAGTGTTATTGCTGCAATCATTGGCCCAAGCATTAAAGCTGCGGGTAATTTTAACTGCTCTAAAATAAAGACATTGAGAACAGAAAACAGGCCTAAGCCAATCCATTTATACGGGTTCAGTGAATTCATAACAGCAATATTGATGAAAGTTAATGTTTACTCAAAGGTGAGATCTTGAGTTCGGGTGACCCGTGAAATTTTCGGGAATATCTGTGCAAAGGCGCTTTGATGAAGTTCTTGATTAAGACCAGAACAAGCATCTTCAACGACTACCATATTGTACCCTAATTCCCAGCCATGACGTACTGTTGATTCAACGCCCATATTGGTTGCGATACCGCCAATGACAATGGTGTCTATGTTTCTTCTGCGTAACTGAAGATCCAGTTCTGTCCCTGTGAAGGCTCCCCACTGACGTTTGGTTATGGTTAAATCTTCCGGGCGCTGTAATCCTTCGGCAAGTTGTGACCAGTTTCCGGGTAGACCTGTTGCCGGTCTTTGTGTCGGTTGATCAACAATATTCGGCGGAGTATCAGCTAAATCTTTATGCCAGCCGACATTGACTAAAACAACCGGAGCGTCGTTGTTACGAAACAAATCAGCCAGTTCTTTCCCTTTTGCTAAACAATGTTCTGATGAGTAGGGCTCTGTGGGTAAGGCAAGAATGCCTGTTTGCAGATCAATAAGGACAAGTGCCGTTTTGTGAGGATCAAGTTTCAACATTTAATGCTCTCCTTTTAGTGACTCAGGAATACGATCCATTCAAACCTTAATGGTTCAATGGGTCAAATGCTTTTTACTTTCATATGATATTGCTTTCATTGAAAGATTGTTTGTTCATGAAATGGGAGAAGGGGGCGGTACACGGCGGTACACGTCCTTCTCCTCATATAGCGTGATTTTAAATATATTGAAGTGCTATTTTTTTTGCGTGAGGAAAGTCGATCTTACCACTGCCAAGTATTGGGATTCTGTCTACATTGAAAATCTTACTTGGAAGCATAAGAGCTGGCATGCCTTTATTGATCAGAATACGTTTGAGTGATGAAGGTTCACGCTTTGTCCCAACAAGCAGGATGATTTGTTCACCTTTCTTCTCATCAGGTACATTAACAGCAACCATTTCCAGTTCATTATCATCGAGGAGCTCTTTAGCTGTCTGCTCTACAGCACTTAAACTGACCATTTCTCCGGCAAGTTTTGCAAAGCGTGAATATCGATCAACAATAGTTAAATAACCGTCTTCGTCCAAATGACCTTTGTCTCCGGTTTTGTACCAATGCATTCCGTCTATATTTACCAGAACAGAGTTCGTTTTTTCCTGGTCATTCAAATAGCCTTTCATGATTTGTGCACCGCCGATAAGAATCAATCCATCTTTTCCGGTTGGCAGTGTTTCAAGAGAAACAGGATCAACGATACGGAAAGTTGTTCCGGGTAAAGCTAAACCGACAGTCCCTTCTTTTGCTGCTTCCTGGATAAAATTTTGGCTTCTTTCCAGATGAGCGGGTAAGTTAACACTCGCAACAGGTGTCGTTTCTGTTGTTCCATAGCCTTCTAACACCGGCACCAGATATTTTTCCTGAAAAGCGACTTTAACCGCCGAATCCAGTTTTTCCGCACCTGATACAACAACTCGCAGAGAATTAAACATAATGGGTTTTATTCTGCTGTTGCGTTGATACATTCTCAGGAAGGTATTGGTTGCACACATAAACGTAGCTTCGTATTTTGCAATGGCTTTCGCGATATTCAGACCGTCAGTTGGATCGGGATGACAAATCACCGGAATGCCTTCCATCAGTGGTAACATACCGGTAACGGTAAGTCCGAAAGCGTGGAACAGAGGAAGCGTTGCCATGATTTTATCTTTTTCTCGGACATTAAGTACATCAGACACCTGATGTAAGTTTGTCATGATATTTTTATGTGTTAATACAACGCCTTTTGGTTCCCCTTCACTACCTGACGAGAATAATATTGCAGCGATATCATTGATATTCTTATTCTTACAATAGAGAGCTTGTAATAATGTTGTCGGTAATAACAATGCTGTCAGATAAGCTCGTAATTTTTGACCTTTGGTTACGTTTTTTTTCATATCTTCAAGATAAAAAACGTGCAGACTATTTAGTATACGAGAGCATTCTATGCCTCTTTTCTCCAGTTTCTGAACAAATTTTCTTGATGTTATTATGCTTTTTATCTGAGCTCTGTTCTGTGCTGAAAGAATGGCATCGACGGATGATGTATAGTTGATATTTACGACCGTCTTCCCTGCCATCATTGCCGCAATGTTCGCCATTAGCCCCGCACTTGATGTTGGAACAAGCAAACCAATATTTTCTCCAGACAGGTTTTTGATATGTTTGCGAATAACCAAACAACCAGCAAGAAACTTATGGTGTGTGACAGGAGAGCCATTACTGTCGACAACTGCCCATTTAGCCGGTTTCGATTTTGCTGTTTTAATGAATGTTCTTGGCAGCGTATCTAAGGTTTCAGCATAGTCATTCCATGTTGCAACCGACATTTCGAAGACTTTATTTTTTACCTCACTTGCAGAGGAATGAATATCCATTGGCTGACCAAACGCAATGTTGATATCTCTTTGAATACCGCTCTGACGAAGTTTGTGTAATTTTGTAGAAGAACGGGATAATTTACTGCCCCACATGCCACGTAGATAAAATGGGATGATAACACCGTTGGCTTCTGCACATGCTTTTTCAAATCCTTTTTTGAATTCACCTAATTGTCCCAGATGACTGATGTGTCCTTCGGGGAAAAGACAAACCGTTTCTCCCTGGTTCAATAAGTCGGTTATTTGTTTTAAGGCTTGCTTGCTTTGACCAGATGAAATAGGGATAACTTTAAACAGATCGAACAACCATTTCAGGTGCCAATGTTGATAAATAGTTTTATCCATTACAAAGTAAACGTGTCTCGGTACGGCCATTTGGATAATCGCCCAATCGATCCAACTGATGTGGTTGCCTAAAAGTAATGTTCCTTTACCTGCTTCCGGAAGGTTTTCAAAACCGAGTACTTTGAGCCGGTATTTATACCCGATAAGGCGACTCATTATTGTGCGGATAATAACCTGAGGCATGATAATTAAAGTTAAAGCAGCGATTATGGTGCTTAAGATAAACAGCCCCCACAGAACAGCAGATACATCAATATCTGTTGTTGCAACAGCGACAGTTATACCAAGGAATACAAGCATCCCGATATTTTGCACAAAATTATTTCCGGCTAAAATTTTACCCAGATGTTCATCACTTGAATGAAACTGGATAAGAGCATTCAGAGGGATAAGCATTAATGCTCCACCAAATCCAACGGTAAAAAATAAGCTACCCAGTACGATAAATGATTGAGTTAGAGGCAGGAAGAATAGTGCAGCGCTGACGATAATGGCTCCGGCAGGAATTAATGCCAGGTTAATGTGTTTTTCTGAGTGCGTTGCAGCAAATGCGGAACCCAGCATCAGTCCGATAATAGCCATTGCAATAATGCATTGAATCGTAAATGTATTATCAATAGATAATGTTGCTTTTGCGTAGGAAGGAAAGGCAGCAATTAATACCTGACATATAGAAAGAAGCAGAGTGAGCCCGATAACCGACTGCCAAACGGCTTTTTCTTTAAATAATGTTTTCAGGTTATTGGTTAACGTCTTACCTGAAACATAATCTACCCAGATGAAAGGTTGTTTGTTTGATTGTGAACTTTTGTTGGGAAGAGTGAATGCAAGAATGCATTCTAAAATAGCACCTGCGACGAGAAACCAGCCAAGATAAGCGACATGCTGAATGACTTCAGATGGTGCGTAGGAATCTGACTCTGGTAACCCAAATTCAAACAAAGCTGAAAATACAGCACTTCCGGTAAGTATTGCAATCATTGATATGGCCTGAACCCATCCGTTTGCTGAACTCAGATTCTCTGAACCGACAAGTTCCCTGATATATCCATATTTTGCTGGAGAGTAAATGGCACTTTGCATGGCTAAAACCAGAGTAAGGCCGAACGCAATATAGAACTGACCAGTGTAATAGCAAAAAGTAATCAGAGAGGTAATGATTATTGCGATGATGGCGCTAAATTTCATTACTTTTGATTTTGCATATCGATCCGAAAAATAACCTGAAGGGGTGAAAAGCAAAACAAACGGTAACAGAATAAACGCATTAACAACGGCCATAAGCAGCATTTGTTCGTTACCGGAATAACTTTTAAACAGTGTGTTCTGAATGATGATTTTGTGTCCCAGATCGACAAAAGCATTAATAAAAGCAACTGTCAGAAATGCCACAAATCCTCTTTGAGTAAGTAATGTTTTCATTTTTCAACTCCAATCGAACAGTGTTCAAAATAATATAGTAACAATAATCGAACACTGTTCAATTGTAAAGGTAAGTGATGAAAAATTTTGATTTGAGAATGCTACATACTGAATATCTTTTTACTGAGATATACCATTTGATTTATATCAAAGGGGGATTGTTTTTGATAATGATAGTAAAAACAGCAGTTGCACAGAGACATAATTATGATTAAATGTCTATTTTTAGACGATCAGTCATAAATAGGAAAAATCATGTTTAAAGCAATTGTTATCGATAAACAGGACGAAAATTACACATGTACTTATCAGGAGTTGGAAGAAAATCAATTCCCGGATGGTGATGTGGTTGTTAACGTAGAATATTCAACACTGAATTACAAAGATGGATTAGCGGTAACAGGTAAATCTCCGGTTGTACGTCGTTTCCCTATGGTTCCGGGAATTGATTTTGCAGGCGTTGTGGAACAAAGTGATAATCCTAACTGGGCTGTTGGTCAGAAAGTGTTTATTAACGGCTGGGGCTTAGGTGAAAAATACTGGGGCGGACTGGCTCAGAAAGCAAAAGTCAATGGTGACTGGTTGCTGGAAATACCGCAAGGCATGACAAGTTATCATGTTATGGCTGTTGGTACTGCAGGTTATACGGCGATGTTGGCAGTATTAGCACTTCAGAAGCAAGGTATTACGCCTGAAAACGGCCCGGTTTTAGTCACTGGTGCAAATGGTGGTGTAGGTAGCTTTGCTATTGCTTATTTAGCGAAACTTGGCTTTGAGGTTGTCGCTTCTACTGGTCGTATGGCAGATGCAGATCGTTTGCAAGCCTTAGGAGCAAAAGAAGTGATTGAGCGTGCTACCTTGTCAGAAAAAGGACGTCCGTTAGGTAAGGAATTATGGGCCGCAGCCATTGATTCTGTGGGTAGTTATACACTGGCTAACGTCTGTGCCGGGATTAAATATGGTGGTGTTGTGGCTGCTTGTGGCCTGGCTCAGGGGATGGATTTCCCGGCAACGGTAGCTCCGTTTATTTTACGTGGAGTGACACTGGCAGGGATTGATAGTGTTATGTGTCCGATTGAAAAACGTCAGGAAGCCTGGCAACAAATTGCAAAACTGGCTGATAAACAAATGTTGGATTTAGTTGCCACCCAGATCCCGTTTGAAGATGCAATTGAATGTGCCAAAGGCTTTTTAGATGGGCAAATTAAAGGGCGTGTTGTCGTAGAAATCCCTCAACAGTAATGGAAAAGTTACTGAGGATTTAACTGGATTGTCTGACGAAAATAATTCCAGAATTCATCTAAAGGTGCAGTTGATTTAAACAGCTTGGCTCTCATGACTGCACCTTCCCAACCACTCCAGAATTGAGCGGCATAAAATTCTTCATCAATATCAGGTCTAATCTGTTGTTCTTTTTTTGCAGCTAATAAACAGTCTTTAATTTTATCTTTCCATTCTGTTAGTGCTATTTGTAACTCCTGTGCGCACGCCTCGGATAACAGCGGGGATTCCTGCATCATATTGCCAACTAAGCAGCCGCGTTTAAATTCAAATTTGGTGATACCAGCTTTGGCATCATTCACAAAATTCTGAATACGATCAATAGGCTGTATATCTTGTTGTAACAGGTGAAAATCTAATTTTTTAGCAAAATAACGCCCGTATTCTTTGATCACTTCCTGGCCGAATTCTTCTTTGTTTTTAAAGTAGTGATAGAAGGACCCTTTTGGTACGTTGACCTGTTTGACGATAGTATCGATTCCGGATGCCATAAACCCATTTTCAGTAATCAAAGCGACGCCACTGCGCAATAGTTCTTTACGTGTGTCTTCAAAACCACGCTCAACTTTCGGCGGACGTCCTCTTTTACGTTTTGGTAGATCTTGTTTTGTCATGGGTAATGCCTGAACCCTTTAATGAATTAAACCGGCTGAAGATAAAGTGAACACACCTATCGTTGTTGTAAATAACGACAAGATAGTTGTTACCACAATGATGTTGGCGGCCATTACGTGGTTTCTTCCCATTCCTCTGGCCATAACATAGCTGGCTGCAGCGGCAGGGGTGGTACTTGTCAGCAGAACGATGGCTAGTTCTTCATCACGGAAACCATACATATAAGCGATGGAAGTCATGAATAAAGGACATATTACTAGTTTCAGAAATGTAGAAATCCAAACAGAAGTCTTATCGTTACTGAATGCTTTTAAATCAAGAGAACCTCCGGCACAAATCAACGCGAGAGGAAGAGTCATATTGGCAAAATATTTACCGGCATCCTGTGCTATCGAAGGTAAGGTTAGTGATAGTTGTGAAAAAATAACACCTGCAATAATCGCAATAATTAATGGGTTTTTAGTCAGATTTTTTGTCACGGTTGCAATGGCTTTTAAGCCCAGACCGTCGGTTTTAGGGCTTAGTAGGATAACGGCTTCTATATTATATAAAAATGTGGTGCCTGCGACATAGAGTGCGGCATGAGCAATTCCCTCATTTCCATATAAGTTTGCCACATAGGCGAGGCCTACAATTGCTGTGTTTCCCCGGTAGGAACCTTGAACGATGACATCATAGTCCGGGTTTTGGGGCTGAATTAATTTTACTGCTATCCAGGAAATAATGAAGAAGCAAAAACTCGCAATAATTCCATACAGAACCAGTTCACCACTTTCTAATAAATTGCGATTTGAGCCAATAACACTAAGAAAAAGTAACGCAGGTAGCGTAACTCTGAATACCAGCTTGGAAGCAACCTCGATAAAGTGATCGTCAATTAGCCTGGTGCGTTTAAAGAAAACACCTAAAAATAGCATTAAACAGATGGGGCCAGTGACCTTAGTCGAAAAGAGAAATTGTTGTAGGAACGTCTCCATTTGAATCCTTACTTCAATAAGTTATGTGATATGGCCTCTGGCATATTTCATTACCTGGAACTAAATTTAAAAGGTAATTCAGGGTTTGATTAGCTTAACAGATTCCATTTGTTAAATATGTCATTAATTGAGTATAAAAACTAAAGTCAGCTCACAGCCGTCAGGCAAATAAAAAAACCAAAAAAGGAATGTATACGAATGATACACAAAAATGACAAGGTACCTTTACCCACGAACACCCGAGAGTGGTTCCTGCACCGTAATAGTTTGATTATTCTTGCGGATATTGCTCTTTTCTTAGTGTTATACAACGTCTTACCATTTGAACGAAATGTCGTTATGGGCCTGAGTATTCTTATATTTGTTGCAATACTCTGGCTAACAGAAGCTCTCCATGTCACTGTCACTGCTCTGCTTGTGCCCATCTTAGCGGTTTTCTTCGGTATTTTTAATACTTCAGAAGCCTTAAGTAACTTTTCTAACCCAATTATTTATCTGTTCCTTGGCGGATTCGCGCTTGCGTCCGCAATGCATCATCAGAAACTGGATAAAGTGATTGCAGATAAAGTGCTGATCCTTGCCAGAGGTAAGATGATGATGGCGGTTTTCTTACTCTTTGGTGTGACTGCACTTATTTCTATGTGGATCAGTAATACCGCCACAGCAGCCATGATGATGCCGTTGGTCCTTGGCGTGTTGGCCAAAGTTGATGCTCAAAAAGAACATAAAACGTATGTATTTGTCTTATTAGGTATTGCTTATAGCGCCAGTATCGGTGGTATTGCGACTATCGTTGGCAGTCCTCCAAATGCCATTGCTGCCGCCGAAGTTGGTTTAAACTTTACCGGGTGGATGAAGTTTGGTTTGCCAATTACGATCGTTCTGTTACCCATTGCAATTGCTGTCCTTTACGTGATGTTAAAACCGAATTTAAACGGAAAATTCGATCTTAATCATGAACCGGTTGAATGGGATAAAGGGAAAATCGTTACTTTAGGTATCTTTGCACTTGTTGTTTTCTTATGGATATTCAGTAAACCAATCAATGGCATGCTTGGCGGGTTTAAATCCTTTGATACGCTGGTCGCATTGAGTGCTATTGTGATGGTAAGTTTTGCCCGGGTGGTGCACTGGAAAGAAATTGAAAAGACCGCAGACTGGGGAGTATTGCTGCTGTTTGGTGGTGGTATTTGTTTAAGTAATATTCTCAAACAAACCGGAACCAGTGTTTTTATTGCCCATCAGTTGAGTGATTTAGTCTCTCAGTATGGAATATTTGTTATCATCGTTTCAATTGCGTTCTTTGTGGTCTTTTTAACCGAATTTGCCAGTAATACTGCGAGTGCCGCTTTGCTCATCCCGGTATTTGCCACAGTGGCCGAAGTGTTCGGTATTAGCCCGATCATTTTATCTGTGTTGATCGCAGTTGCTGCTTCCTGTGCATTTATGCTGCCGGTTGCGACGCCACCGAACGCGATTGTATTTGGTACCGGACATATTAAACAGTCGGAGATGATGCGTGTCGGGATGGTACTAAATATAATTTGTGCTGTAATTTTGTCATGTATTGCATCCATATTCTGGTAACAGGATACGTATCTAGCCTCTTAAAGTACGTGCATTCAAAGTGGAATATTTTCATTTGTAAGCTAATGTTTAATAACCGCTTTGGATGCATGTACCGAAATTCCCAAAATTATCTCTGGTGATTATTTAACCTTATTTATTTCATCTTGTGTTTTTTATGTACAGTGCAGACTTTTTTATGTGATTTTTATCAATTAATTTAAGCTGCAAAATTATTCTTTATTAAGTTTTGCCGTAACTTACCGATAATTTATTTACTACAAAAAATGAATGGATGAGACTTATGTTTAAAAACCTGTCTTTGAAGAATAAACTGGCAATTTTGGCCAGTCTGGCAATCGTTATTAGTACCATTATTGTCGGAACTATTTCTTTCCGGGCTTCGCTTAATCAGCTAAATACTTCAGTTGAAGAACGTCTGAACAGTTCGTCGTCTTCGTACAATCAGTACGTTATAGACTGGTTAAAAGCAAAAAAAACGGTATTAATGGCTTTTTCCGCAGAAACAAAAGAAGAAAATATTATTACTCATCTAAAACAGGCCAGAGATTCTGGTAGTTTTGATAATGTTTTCCTGGCTTATCCTGATGGCTCTCAGAAAAATGCTAACAGTGTAACTCTTGCCTCTGATAACAACGACCCGCGTATATGGGGCTGGTACAAAAATGCGATGGCCAATAAATCCCAAGTATTTATGGATAACCCAACTGTAGCTTCTGCAACCGGTAAAAACGTTGTATCACTTGGTAAGCATATTAACTTATTTGGTAAATCATTAGTTCTTGGTGCTGATGTAGAAATTACAGATGTTATCAATACGATGAAACAGGTAATTTTACCTGGGTCTGGTTATTTATTTATCGCCAATGACAAGGGTAATATTTTCACTCATGAAAATTCGGATTTACTCAATCAGAGCGTAAATAAACTTGGTTTAAATTATTCTGACATTAAAAAATCAGAATCAATGGGTCACTACATAACAGTCTCAGTTAATGGTGAAGAATCTGTTTTATTTGCTAAGCATATTCAGGGGACTCCGTTAAGTACTGTTATTGTGATTAATCATGATTCATTAGTCTCGCCTCTGTTTAGTACCCTTTATAGCCAGCTAATTGTGATCGCAATTTTGATTTTGGTGTGTATTGTACTGTTCAATATGTTATGTAGCATCTTGTTTAAACCACTTCGAAATGTAGCATCAGCTTTGGAAGAAATTTCTTCTGGTAGTGGCGATTTAACTCAACGAATTGAGATTGATAGTGCTGATGAAGTTGGTCAACTTGCATCTGGATTCAATACCTTCGTTGCCAAACTACAGACACTCCTAATGGAAATCAGAGAGCAGGCCCAAGGACTTACTCAACAGTCTAAAGCCAGTGCTGATAGAGCAGGCAGTTCAGCAAAAGAACTTGCTATTCAGCAACAGGAAGTGACCATGGTAGCGACGGCTGTAACGGAAATGGCATCAGCAACTCAGGAAATTGCTTCTCATGCAGAACAAACTGCCAATGCAGCGCAGGGCTCATCAGAAACAACCAACCAGGGACACACACTGGTATTAGATACCAAGCAGTCAATCAACACTCTTGCAGCAGAACTGACTCAGGCAAGCTCGGTTGTTGCGGAGCTGGATCTTCATGCTCAGGAGATATCGACAGTACTTGCTACTATTCAGGGAATTGCAGAACAGACCAACCTGTTAGCACTAAATGCAGCGATCGAAGCTGCCCGGGCGGGAGAGCAGGGGCGCGGTTTTGCTGTGGTTGCTGATGAAGTTCGAGTATTGTCTCAGCGAACTCATACATCAACAGAAGAAATTAAGTCTACAATAGATAAACTTCAGGAAATTACCCAACGGGCTGTAGACATCATGAATAGCAGCTCTGAACTTGCTGATAGCACAGTTCAGGATGCCGATAAAGCGGCAATGGCGTTAGAAGAGATTAATCATGCTGTGACGTTAATTAGTGATATGGCTACTCAGATTGCAACCGCGGCGGAAGAGCAGACCCATGTTACTGGCGAAATCACGCAAAATATTACTTCCATCAGGGATGTAACTGAGCAGCTTGCTGTCGGCTCTGATGAAAGTCAGCAGCAGGCAATGGAACTGCGTAATTCGGCAAACTCATTAAATGAGAAAGTCGGCACATTTAAACTTTCGTAATCACGCTTAATAAAAACAATTCATCTCATTTTTTGGGCGATATCGGTTGGTATCGCCTTTTTCGTTTTCAAAAAACATCTCATTAAATCTTCATTAAAGCTGTTTTCTCAGAAAATAAGAAACTTGTGGGCTTAGTTACTATATTTTCCCAGTTAATAAGAATTATAGTTGATGCATGAAGTAAAGAAGGATAAAACATCATTATGAACGACAGTGCTGTAGTGTCTCAGCATGTAAATGAGAAGACATTTCAACTTTTAATGCAGGTTGCGGTAAACGACGAGCCCGTTACAGCAAAAGTGTTAAGTGAACAACTGGATATGCCATTGAGTAGTTTATACCGGCATTTAAAGCTACTGAAAGAGTGGAATATGGTTGAAGAGAGTCCTTATGATAAGACTCTTGTTGTTGGCGCTGCCGCTCTTCTTTTAATGAGGAGTTATCAAACGAGCTCCCATAATCTGGATGCGATAGATTTAGTGCTGAGCCGTTTACAAAAACAAACAGGGGAAATGGCCGCATATATGGTTCCTGTGGGATACAGGGCTTTATGTGTGAGCCAGAAAGAAAGTTTACAGGCGCTCCGTTGCAGCTACGTCCAGGGGCAAAGTCAACCATTGCTTCGGGGTGCCTCTTCAAAAGTGATGTTAGCGTATCTGCCTGAAAAACGGTGTGAAAAAATTTTACACCATTTCGATGAACATGAAAATTTAGAGTACTGGACAGAAGAAGTGCAGAAAATCCGCAATCATGGATACGCTTTTAGTAACTCTGAGACTGATCCGGGAGTATGTAGCATCAGTGCGCCGGTTATGAAAGGGAACAAATTAATGGGGGCTGTCTCTTTAATGTCTCCAGCTCACAGGATGAAATCAAATAAATCCAAAATGACACTTTATGTTTTACAGGCGGCCAGAGCTCTGTCTTTAGAAAGGTGATTGTTGCAATGTTCAGTTTTTTCAGGCGTCGTGCGATGTCTCAGTTACAAGGTTATTATCGATATCCATTTCTGTTTATGACGGCTTGTAAATGGGTAGCACCTATGTCACAGGCAAAATTTGAATTATTTCAGCAAAGCATGGATAACTTGTTTAACTGGTTAGAGAACAAAGATATTGCCAAGGGACATTTCATTTCCAGAAATCAGGTGAATTCAGAGTTATTGTTAACCTTAAAAAGAGGATTAGGCTATCAGCTTACCCCTGTTGTCATTGCTAACTCACTTGATTTGTTGATTGATGTCTATCCGACTGTGGTACAGGAGCCGGCTAAGACAGGCATCATTCATATCGGTCGGTATAACTGGTTAAATATCCGTGAGCAGCATAAGCATATGGAAGTAATGAATATGCTTAAAAAGTGTTACTTGAATCTTGATGTATTCAGTATCGGAACGATTAATCAGGAACCAAATTCCGGCGAAAATTATTCTGAATCTGTTGCTGTTGGTGAGCCTCTGCGGTTTAACGAAGATGTAAAAGAATTTATTGAAAGTCATGAGCAGATTTTGGTTACATTTGATTTATCATCAATGGCCAAAAACTCTGATGGTTTTGATTATCGACAGAGAGAAAATGAAATAAAAAAATTCCTGGAAGTCAGTCTGAATTCAGAAAAATTACGATTGGTTTTGCTGATAGCTGATAGTGACAGGTCTCTTTACTCAAGAAAGACAAAAGTTATCTATGATGGTTTGAAAGAGTTGGCTGGCAGTAATTTACAACACGCATAAATAGCATAAATGGCATAAATAGAAGCCTCCGTCGGATGACGGAGGCTTCTAGAAAAACTGCAGTTTATAACAATGCAGCGATAATACCGATAACGCCACCGAAAACACCGCCCCAAACGACCAGCCAGCCTAAATGCTCTCTAATCATTTGTGCGACCATTTCTTTAACCAATTGAGGTGTTAATTCGTTCAGCCTTTGATCAATGATTGATTCGATATTGGTCTGAGCTTCATCAAGAACTGAAGAGCTACTAACCTGTTCTTTAATTGCTTCTTTAATGCTGTCGTTCTGACTGAGCTCAGTGATTGAGTCTTGCATCTTTTTGATAAACGGTTCTTTTAATGGCTCTAATACTTCCGGACCACCGACCATAGCCAGCATTCCACCAAATTGAGATTCTTTTATTACATCGACCAGAGAATCAAATGTTGGGTTAAAATCCACTTTAGATACGATTGGTCCCAGATCGAGAGGTTCTGACTCTCCTAGTTCCTGATTCATGAACTTTTTAATGTTTTCTGCAGTGAAAAATTCACGCATCATAAGTGCTTTTATTGCGGCTTTAAACTCTTCAAAACGATTAGGAATAACCCCGGAACCATATAATCCGGGGACTTTTTCAAACAGCATATGAACCGCAAGCCAGTTTGTGATTGCACCAGAGAATGCGAACAGGCCCGCATTCAATACGATATGATTGCCGGTTTGATATCCAATGAGGATTAATGCAATCGAAATTACATTTGTGATAATGCTCTTGTTCATAAATTTAGAGAACTTTGTAGTAAATAAACCAGATTTTATTTAAAAAAAGCCAGAGAGAAAAGCCTCTCTATAAATTAGTACCCAGATAACCACCAGTCTGGTGAGCCCAGAGATGAGCATAAATTCCATCTTTGTCGATCAGTTCCTGATGTGTCCCTTCTTCGACTATACGCCCTTCATCCAGCACAATAAGGCGATCCATCTCAGCTATGGTTGATAGCCTGTGAGCAATGGCGATGACGGTTTTGCCTTCCATTAGTTGGTATAAACTTTCCTGAATTGCAGCTTCAACTTCGGAATCCAGAGCGGATGTCGCTTCGTCAAGAATTAAAATAGGCGCATTTTTTAATAAAACTCTGGATATCGCGATGCGCTGACGTTGTCCGCCAGACAGTTTAACCCCTCGTTCTCCGACCTGGGCATCGTATCCGGTATGTCCGAACGGGTCTGTCAGAGTGGCAATAAACTCGTCGGCATGAGCTTGTTTGGTTGCTGCATAAAGCTCTTGTTCTGAAGCATCAGGATTCCCATACAGGATGTTTTCTTTTATTGAGCGGTGGAGTAGCGATGTGTCCTGTGTGACGACTCCGATGACTTTTCGTAACGAATCCTGAGTGACCTGGTTGATTGGCTGCCCATCAATACGTATTTCACCTTCTTTTAGCTCATGGAAGCGTAACAGTAAGTTTACCAAAGTTGATTTGCCGGCCCCAGAACGCCCGACAACCCCAACTTTCTCACCCGGTTTAATATTCAGGGTCAAATTTTTAATGACACTGATATTTTCACCATAATCGAAGCTGATATTGTCGAATGAAATCGCACCATGTTCGACTTGTAGAGTATGGCTGTCCTGCGTATCGTTAATTTGAATTGGCTGAGAAAGAGAATGCATACCATCGATGACGGTTCCCATATTTTCGAACAGGCCTCCGATTTCCCACATGATCCATTTCGACATACCATTGATACGCAATGCCAGAGATATTGCGATCGCAATCGCACCAATGGAAATCGCAGAGCTGGACCACAGATAAATAGACACTGCCGCGATGATAAATAAAAGAGCGTAGTTTGCTATTTCCACCCAGATATTAAAACCGGTAACCAGGCGCATTTGCGAATGTACTGTGGTAAGAAACCCTTCCATACTTTGTTTTACATAGGCGGTTTCACGTTGATGATGAGAGAATAATTTTACAGTCTGAATGTTGGTATAGCTGTCAACAAAGCGACCCGTCATGGTCGAACGGGCATCCGCTTGTATTGACGAAACGTCTTTTAATTTAGGCACATAGTAGAGCTGAATACCAACATATGCGATTAACCAACCTAGCATGGGTAACATCAGTCGCCAGTCTGAATCACCCAGAATAAAAAGAATAGCGACAAAATAAACGCTGACAAAAACAAACACGTCGACCAGTTTCATGACGGTTTCTCTGATTGCCAGTGCTGTTTGCATAACCTTGGTTGCGATACGGCCGGCAAACTCATCCTGGTAAAACGCCAGGCTCTGTTTGAGCAGGTATCTGTGGGCTAACCAACGAATCGACATAGGGTAATTGCCTAACATCGTTTGATGTACCAATAGCGAGTGAACGCCGATAATAATTGGCATGATCACCAGAATAACGATGGATAAGCCGATAAGTGTCCATTGATTATCGGTTAAAAATGTTTCCGGATTACTGTTAGCTAACCAATCGACAAGTGTCCCCATGAAACCGAACAGGCTGACTTCGACAATTGCTATGATGGTACTTAATATACCAATAGCAATCAGTGGTCGGATAAACCCTTTAGTGTAATAGTGACAGAATGCCCACAAAGAGGATGGTGGTTGATTTGGTTCTATATTGGGAAAGGCCTGAGTAAGCTTTTCGAATCGTTTAAACATAATCACCCTTGTTACAACAAAAGAAGCCCATCTTCTCGGAAAGAAGATGGGATAGTATTTCTATGGGGAAGTTGTACGTATCTTACCTGATGGAAGATTAGAAACGTTACTTGCTTTTGGCGTTATAGTAGAGAATTGCCATCGACATTTTGGGTAGAAGGTATTCTTTTTGGATTCTTTTTTGAAGTACTTCTTCACCATTTGTGTCACAAACTATATCCCATTCCCCTTTTTTAGGCAAAGACGGAAGTGTAAATCGCGCAACAGCAGGTGTCGGATTTATCAAATAAAGAATTTGTGGTCCTGAACTATTAATACCCAAATTAAGAGCAATACATATATTTTTATCCCAGTCATTTCCTGCCAATTCAGAACCATCAACTTTTCTCCAAAATACACGGTTAGAATTTCGGCTTGTGCCACTAAAGGCATCAATGATTGGGACCATGATTCTGCGGCGGGCTTTAATCATTTTACTGAGCCATTTTTTGAATGATGCCGCTTGTGGTGTTAGGGACCAGTCTATCCAGCTGGTGGCATTATCCTGACAATAGGCATTGTTATTACCGCCCTGAGAGTGGGACAAGACATCTGCACTTAGTATGTGAGGTATCCCAAACGAGAACAGCAGTGTCGCCATAAAATTACGTTTTTGAATTTCTCGTTTTTTTATGATCGCTAAGTCTTTAGTTGGTCCTTCTACACCATAGTTATCAGAACGGTTATCCCCGTGACCATCCCGGTTTTGTTCTCCATTTTCTTCATTATGTTTATGTTTGTATGAAACCAGATCTTGTAATGTAAAACCATCATGATAGGTAATGTAATTGACGGTCAGTTTAAAAGGCCATTGAGAAGCACTATAGATGTCACGAGAGCCCATCACTCTGGTCGCAAATTCTCTCATGAAACAGTTGTCACCACGCCAGAAACTGCGGGAAATGTCTCTTAACTTGTCATTGGTTTCATTCCAGCCAAATGGAAAATTCCCGACCTGATAGCCGTTCGGACCTATATCCCATGGTTCTGCAATTAGTTTGACATCTTTAAGGATCGGATCCTGAGCTACTGCCATAAAGAAACCAGAAGCCTGAGAAAAGTGTTCCCCTTGTCTGCCTAATGTTGCCGCTAAGTCAAAACGGAATCCGTCGACCTGATACTCAGTTACCCAGTGACGAAGTGTGTCCATGACTAGATTTAATGCCGGCTGATAGGATAAATCAATCGTATTACCACAGCCGGTAAAATTGGCATAATAATTATCGGAGCGAAGATAATAGTTAGGATCTAACGCTCGCAGATTAAATGATGGCCCATCTTCACCACCTTCTGCCGAGTGGTTATACACAACATCAAGGATCACCTCAACACCATGTCGGTGTAACTCTCTTATCGTTGTTTTTAACTCAGAAACCGCATCATTGACAGCGTATCTTGGATCTGGAGCCATAAACAGATAAGGGTTATATCCCCAATAGTTAACTTTGCCCATTTTCAGTAAATGGGGTTCAGACATGCAGGCAGCGATAGGAAGTAATTGTAATGTCCTTATATGATTGTCAGCATAGAACCTGAGCATTTCATCACTTATCAATCCCAGGTATTTCCCTTTGACTCTGGAATTGATGGTTGGATGTGTTTGAGTTAACCCTTTTACGTGAGTTTCGAAAATAACAATTTCTTCTCTGGGAATCTTGGGCTTAGGTATGTTTTGCCAGTCAAAGTTATCATCAGTAACAATACATTTAGGTAATGTAAAACTGGTTTTTTCAGTAAACGGGAGTTTGTAAGTTAAATTTTTGTCAATCGCTTTCGCATACGGGTCTGAAATGTACTGTAAATGTCCATGTTCGTTTTTGACGAGATATCCGTATTTTTGTCCTGCTTTTATTCCTTTAACAAAAGTGTATTTTACTCCGGCATAGCTATTATCTAATTCAATTATTTTGTAGTCAGTATCATTATCAAATAAAGCCAATTGAATATCATTTTTTGCGGGAGAAAAAATAGAGAAACAGCAACCCTGATTCGTTAAGGTCGCACCTAGAGGATATGGTTGAGCGTTATTTATTATCATTGCTGGCATAGACTCTAACTTTCTGATTAAAAAATGACTTGTGCATCTCTAGTTAAAAACTTTGTAAGTAAGTGGTCAAGTGTTTAATGTTATAAAACTGATGTCAGTAGTAATTGATTTGCATATATAGAGAATAGAACGAATTATCCATTTACGTATAATTTTTAGATATATAATTAATCTGACAGAGAGCTTTGATAGTGATAAACCGTGTTATTATACTTGAACATAAATCAGAAACTTTGAGCCTTATGTAATGAATATACTGGGTGTTTTTATTGGCGCTGCCGGATTGCTACTTGTTATTTTGGTTATGTGGCTTCTTATTATGTCTACGAAACGGAACAATGTTGAATTGGATAAGAAGAAAAAACAGGAAAAATTGCGTCTCTTAGATGAAAAAAATAGCGAACTGGAAAGACAGCACCGAATCAAAAAGGCAGAAGAAGGACATATTCCTACAATCTTGTATTTGGCCAAAGAAGCGGAACGTAAAGATAAGCGTGAATCTTTTTACTGGTATGAACAAGCCGCTAATCTTGACAATGTGATGGGAATGTATGGACTTGTCAGAATGGGTCGTTTTTATGCTAATGATCTGATTATTGAACAGAAGTTAAAGTATTGGCAGATGTATATCAAGGGGATTGAAGGTGATAACGCATCACTGTTTTTTGCCGGGAAAGCCCTGATTAATGGTCTGGGTGTGACAAGTAATCTGGAGAAAGGCTTAGAAATTATTCAAACTGCTGCCAGTAAAAATTATATACCAGCAATAATTTATTTAGGTGACTGGAGCGTTGCCAAAGAAAATCCTCACCCTAAATCTGAAGATTCCAACTATTGGTATGCAAAAGCCGCAAAGCTGGATAACCCTGAAGCAATGATGAAATTAGGACTTAATTATCTGAATGGTGTCGGGACGTCTGTGGATCATAGCCGGGCATGTTATTGGCTGGAGAGTGCTTCGGAAATGGGAAATCCGGAAGCCATGTTTCATGCCGGAAGTGCATGGATTGATTATGGATCACACGGGAATGCTATCGCTTACATCTGGCTATTTCTTGCTGCTAATTTAAATTATGAGCCAGCCAGAAGTTTAAGGGATGAAGTTGGTAACAAAGTGGGGGTGGATTCCATTATTGTTTTGCAGCGTTTTACCAAACCGCTAATCAAAAAAATAGAAGCTGGCTCTATCGGTAACCACATAATTATTAAAGCATTAAATAAACTTTATAAAAGAGATGTTCCTATTTTATCCCAAAACGAGCAACAGCAAAGTCAGCCAATATCAGAAAATAGTGATGATTTACTCAGTGAGTTGCCAACTACTGAAACCCAATCTTATGAAACTACCAACTATTCTTATTTTGATAGTAACCAACCGACTGTAACGGTTTCATCTGACGTTAAAATCGCGCATCAGGAAGATGAAAAGGATAAAACTACTGCTCAAAAATGAGCAGTAGTTCTTATTATTACGAAATAGAGCGTTATGCTTCTTCTTGTTCTTTATTTTTTTCAGAAATACACGCTGCTGCAGTAAATACCACATCTGTTGAGCTGTTTAGTGCAGTTTCAGCTGAGTCCTGAATTACACCGATGATAAAACCAACGCCAACTACCTGCATTGCAACGTCGTTAGAAATACCGAATAAGCCACATGCAAGAGGGATAAGCAGTAAAGAGCCACCTGCAACACCGGAAGCTCCACATGCAGATACTGCGGCAACCACGCTCAGAAGAATTGCTGTACCAAAGTCAATCTGAATTCCAAGAGTATTTACTGCTGCCAGAGTTAACACAGTAATAGTGATTGCTGCACCAGCCATGTTGATGGTCGCACCCAGAGGGATTGATACCGAATAGGTGTCTTCATCCAGATCCAGTTTATTACATAAAGCCATATTGACCGGAATATTAGCTGCACTTGAACGTGTGAAGAATGC
The DNA here is from genome assembly GCA_963676525.2 of uncultured Vibrio sp. Taxonomy (GTDB): domain Bacteria; phylum Pseudomonadota; class Gammaproteobacteria; order Enterobacterales; family Vibrionaceae; genus Vibrio. The sequence goes on along the minus strand of CAXXNB010000009.1, from coordinate 521,112 downwards.
GGTTACACCACTTTCACGAATGCATTGAAATACCAGTGGATAAGGGTTTGTTTTGGTTTTTACATAAACAATAATTGGGTTAATTATCAGAGCAATAATTAACATTGCACCCAGTAATACAAAGATTAGATGAGCATAACCTGCAAGCGCATCAAAACCGGTAGTTGCAAACGTATTTGCAACAAGGCCGAAGATACCAAATGGAGCTAAACGGATAATAAAGCGAACCAGTTGTGAAACACCGTGGCTCAAATCTTCCAGAACCTGTTTAGTCGGAATCGAACCATGGCGTAGTGCGATACCTAAACCGATAGCCCATGCAAGAATACCAATATAGTTAGCATTAACGATAGCGTTTACCGGATTGTCGACAATTTTAAAAACAAGGGTATGTAATACTTCAGCAATACCTTGTGGAGGAGTAGCACCTTCTGCTCCTGTAACGAGTGTCAATGTCGTTGGGAACGAGAAACTAAGCACTACTGCTACAAGTGAAGCAGATAGCGTACCGATAAGGTATAGGAAAATGATTGGACGCATATGTGTGTGCTGATTTTTCTTCTGGTTTGCGATAGAAGCGATAACCAGAACAAAAACGAGTACCGGAGCAACTGCTTTTAAGCCGCCCACAAATAAGCTACCTAAAATGCTGGCTTTCACCGCACTTTCTGGCGCTACCGTGGTTAGAACAGCGCCTAAGATGATTCCCACGATGATTTGTAGGACTAAGTTACCTCGGGCAAAGCGCGCGAGAGGATTGTTGTGTTGCATAATTATTCCTGAATAATAATTTGATTCAATTTTTAGTTATAGCCAGATTTTATCTGGATGGGTCAATATTAGCTTCACCATATAATGTGTCTATAATTATTTAAAGAAAGGGACAAAAAATTGATTATGATGAATATCGTAGAGTCTTTTTTCGACTTTTGTTAACTATTTGTTTGAATTTCTTTGCTATATCTTTAGTTGAATATACTAAATTATATGCATGTAGTAGGTGAATTAAGGAAGATAAGGAAGATAAGGAAGATAGGGGAGAAGGAAGAGAAGGAAAAGAAGGGTAAGATGGGAAAGAAGGGAAGGAAGGGAAGGAAGATAGGGGAGAGAAGGAAAAGAGGAGGAAAAAGGAAGACAAAGGAAAGCAGGCAGAGAAGGGAACCTGACAATTCAGATGCAAACTGTCAGGTGGAATGTTGCTATTAGTGATGACCTCGTGAGGCAAATTTCTCAAGGGCAAGGACGAAAATAATAGCCGCCAGCATCAGAATAATGGCCAGTATGAGCTGTGGAGAATTTGATGTGATTTGCTCATAATTAAAGGGGTTCAGATTGTGCTGAAGCAGAGGCACTTTTTCTCCGTGAGAATTTACTCGCCAGGTTACTGTTTCTTTCCATGGCCAGATTTTTGGTAGTGTGCCAATCATAAGCCCGGTTAGGGTCGTTAAAGTAAAGTTACGGACATTTTTAAGCAGCCAGGAAAGAATATGTGAAAATGTCAGCAGTCCGATCACACAGCCGATAGCAAACAGTCCCAGAGTTGCAATATCCCCATCCTTAACTGCGGATAAAATCGTGGTGTACATACCCATCATCAACAGGATAAAACTACCGGATATTCCAGGTAATATCATGGCACATATAGCGATAGCACCAGCAAAGATAATATGTGTCGGTGTTGCAGTCAGATGCAGGGGTTGTAATACCGTAATTGAGTAGGCAACAGCGATGCCAAAGAACAGTCCAACCAGTAATAATGGATTATTTTTGTTAATTTGTTTAGCGATATGAAGGACGGAAACCAGAATCAAACCGAAGAAAAATGACCAGATAGGGATCTGGTGAACGACAAGTAACCAGGAAATGAGTTTTGCCAGCGTAGCAATACTGGTTAGTATGCCAGCCAGAAGACTGATCAAGAATCGGATGTTGATATATTCCAGAGTTGCGGTAAAGCCATTTTTCTTCCAGTACCGAATCAAGGTTGGATTGATACGTCGGATACTTTCCAAAAGCGTGTCATAAACCCCAGTGATGAAAGCGATTGTGCCACCTGATACCCCTGGAACTACATCGGCAGCGCCCATTCCCATTCCTTTAAGGAAGGTCATTAAATAATTCATATAAGTGTTAACCATTACTTTTTTTGCAGTATATCTAAAAATAACCTGCATAGGATGAAGTTAGTGAAAAAGATTGGTTCAGAATTGAGACTTAAATTGAGATTAACCGTCGTTCTGTAGTGTTAATTTCGTTCCATTAAAACGTAATTTATTAAGTAAGTTGCGGACGTTTTCTTTTCCTTTATCTGAAAATTCCAGTCCATAACGGGCATAATGGACTGCGCGCTGTAAATTACATATATGTCCTTCGAGAGTCCCGAAGGAATTACGCATACGTTCATCAGTGAAAACTTCTATTTCAACGGTGTCATTCACCAGATAAGTTCGTCCCAATGGCGGGGTAAAAAAGCGGCAGCCATTTTTGGATATATCTCTTATTTCACATTCCATTTTGTGCGTTCCAAGGCTGACTTTCCCAAATAAATTCACTTCGTAACGAGGTTCTTTTCTTAATTGGGTTATCTGCATTGTGTTCGGAATGGAAAACATCGCTAAAGGGACTGGTTCATGGATCACATGCAATAACTGACTTCTGAAATGAATCAGTGCACCTTCCCCTTTAGGAGATATTGCTCTTATATTGGTCCAAAAACCTTCCTGAAAAAAATAATCAAAATCATCATCGGATATATTAGGAATTTCGGTAAGTATGTAGGAATCAGAATGAGTACCAATGAAAGCGGTACGGCATACGAATTTGGTGCCTACAGGTGCTGTGATATTGAGAACCAGTTCACTACTGTGTTCAACCATGGCTAAAGCATCTGTACTGTTAATGGTAGAAACCGATTTGGATTTACGAGGAGTCTTGTTTCCCACTGAAGTTTCTTCGACTCGAGCCACTCTTTATATCCCTACTTCTGATATTTTTAATATTATAAATAATTTATACAATTTACCTGATTTTTTAAACATTAATCTTTGCTAATGTTAGTTGAAATTTTGAAATTGAATTTTTTACTATGGTCTATTCTTCCAGACAAACTTGGTTGCGGCCGTTTGCTTTGGCTCGGTATAACGCTTTGTCGGCCCGGTAAAAGGTTCTTTGAGTATTTTCACCGTGTTTGTGTAAGGTTATACCTATACTTACGGTTAATCCCCTTTCACCAAGAATATCTTCCCAGTTGTAGCAATAAATTTTATCCCGGAAATAGTCCGCATGCATATGAGCCTGGTCTATATTGGTATTTTCCAGAATAACCAGAAATTCTTCTCCTCCAAAACGTACACAAGAAGCGCCATGAAATTTAAAATAGGAAGCTATCTCACTGGAAACATGGATAATAGCCTTATCACCGACTAAGTGACTCAGTTCATCGTTTATCGATTTGAAATGATCAATATCGATAATCAGAAAAGCAAACGGAGTATCGTATAAAAGCAAATCTTTTAACTTTGCCTCCAGCCAGCGCCGGTTATGCAAACGGGTTAGCGGATCAGTAAATACATCCTGTTGTAGCTGCGCTACGGTATTTTTGTGCTGTTCAGTTGTTTCTTTCAGTTCTTTGTTTTCTATCTCTGATAATATGAGTTTTATCTGGAGCTCAAATTTTGTTAATCGTTTTAGCTGGCTGGTCCCTAACTCTCCAATAGGAATATTAGTCATTAAGTCAGACTCAATCTGGAACATTTTCTTCTGATAAGTAAGAGCGTTATCAAATTTTTGTTGAGCTTCATAAGAATCACTCAGGCTACTATAAAGCGCTTTGAGCATATAAGGGGGAGTCGTTACATCAATATTTTTGAGTTTATTACGAAGTAGCATTTCTGCGAGTTCATAATGACCTGTTTGCTGAAAGCATCTGGCTAACTGGATATTAATCCAAAAAGACAGTGAGGAAGGTGTCTGGCTTCCCGTTGAAAAATTAATGGTTGACAGTTTTTTTAATGCGTTATCGACTTTTCCCTGAGCCAATTCCAGCTGAGCTTCGTAATAAATAACTTCGCCAGTATAAAACTTGTCACTGACCAGAATGCTCAAATCTTCACATTCTAAAATTAGTTCTTGTGCAGCAGCATAGCGCTTCAATTCAATATAACTTGCCAGCATGCCAATTTTATATTGCAGGCGCAATGAACGACTTGAAATGGCATGATCAATACTGTCTATTTTCTGAAAAAAACGTAATGCCTGATGGTGATCACCATATATCTGGCAAAGCTTTCCCATTCCTAATACTGCTGTTGCATATTCATCAATAAAGCCATTTTCAATGGCGATATTGGTAACGGCAATATATTGATTTAAGGCTTCAGAATATTCATTAGTTTGTATCAGGCGTTCACACAGAGTTAGCTTTATTGATAAAACTAATTCAGCTTCCTGAGGCAGGCGCAGTAAGCTCATAGCAGCCTGAAGTTCGTCAATAGATTGCTGATATTGTTTTAGCTTGGCTCTATATTCAGAACTGATTAACCAACACTGAGCTTGTTCTAATGATGTTTGGGCTATATGGATCCGGATATGAGCCCAGAAGATGATAGCATCTTCACCTGAGACCGAAGTCGCATCTAATCCCGCATCCTGAATTTTATTTAATAGTTGTTCCATCAGTGTTCACCTGTGGCAGGAATTTGCTCTAACTGTTCGAGAGTAAATGGGAAGCTTAATATATTATGCAGTAAAAGACTGGGGGGACTTTCATATAAGCTTTGTCTTTCCCATGGATACAGATTGATCATGGCAGAAAGGATTCTATACAGCTCTTTTGCATCAAAACTTTTTTCGTCAATTAGTAATCCTAATCGTTCTGAGCTTAAACGAGAGACAAGATCTTTTCCCGTGCATAATGAATGGGTCAGTTCTGTACATATATCAATATAATGAGAATTAGGATGATAAATAACTAATACAGTATGATGTGAATGTTTTAATTGTGTTTTATATAAAACCAGCTGTTCCCACCAATAAGTTTCTGAAACAACGTTAGAAAAATGTTTTTCAGGATTATATTCATACTGGCCTCGGACACGATTAATCAGCTTTCTGGCCCGTTGCTCCAGTTGTTTTTTTAGTCCCCGGGCTTTATCTGTACTTTCCAGAGTCTTACGTTGTTTGATTTGCTCAAGGGAATAGTAACGATATTTTTTGAATGCATTTAAAGCTAATTCATAGTTTTGCTGCTGTTCTGCAATCTTACTTTGCTGAAAATATATCTTAGTAAAAAGATCTGAACTATTATCCGCACTTTCTGTGATAGAAACTTCTGCATTCTTAAGTAGATCTGTCGCTTTATCAAGATTGCCGCGCATCAGCTCTAAACTCGCAAGATTGATAGATGAATGGATCCGCACCCAATTCAGGTCATTTTTCACTGCCAGATTATGAGCATGTCGAGATGCTTCTTCTGCATCCTCTAGTCTTTCTAAACCGAGTAAAGCAAGTGTTCTGAAATCCCAGACTTCAGCTAAAAGCTGTTTGTTATTACACTCTTCAAAAGCAGTTTGAGCAGCATCTAATATTTCTAACATTTCGACATAATCTTTCAGAAGATACAGATCCCATGCCCATAATACTCGGGCTTTCCCTTCCAGTTCTGTTGAGCGGGTTTTATTTGCTACCTGAACTGCCAGTTGGTGTGTATTACAAGCTAGCTCATACTCCTGAGTCTGTCGCCATATTTCTCCCAGTCCAAGCAGACACTCTATTTCGATGTCGACATTTTCTTCTAATGCGGCCTGCTCTAATGCTTTGACCCAGTATTTCTGTGCGGTAAAAAGTTTACCTTCAGCAAATAAATGCCAACCGTGTAAATGGAGAATAATGGGTAGGAAATCATCATTGTCGAGTTGGTTTTGATAGAAGATGGCTTCTTTTGCAAATCTCAACCCCATCTTAGGTTTTTTTAAAAACCAGGCACAACGAGACATAATCGTCAGACACTCAAGGCAGCCATGTGCAAAACCAATTTTTTTTGCTCTGGCCAAACATTCTTCTGCTGCGCTTAATACCTCTTCTGGAACCGATTCTAAGCGCGATTTGAATTGTTCTATTTCTATTTCCAGAAGATATCGACTTTTGTCCAAATTGGGAACCTTTAACCTACTTGTCTAACTAGATATTAAATAAGCAAATATTAAGCCAGTCAACATTTTGACAGACTAACAAAAATAAATTCATAAATTACCATTATACAAATTTTTAATTTGTATAACTTAGTCTATACTCTTATACAAAATTAATTATTGTATAAGAGTATATCATGAATAAGATTCCGGTAGGCATTAGTTCTTGTGTTTTGGGGAAATCGGTTAGGTTTGATGGTGGACATAAGAAAAATCAATTTGTGACTTCTGAATTACAATCTTTTTTTGATTTTGCGCCAATTTGCCCGGAAGTTGAGATGGGATTACCTGTTCCCAGACCTGCAATTCGATTAACCAAACTCAATGGTCAGCTTCGCTTACTTGAGACAAACAATAAAGGTCGAGACCATACGGAACGTCTGATTATGTATACTAAACAAAAGATTGAAACCCTTGCCTCACTCGGTCTTTGTGGTTACATAGTTTGTGCTAAGTCACCAACATGTGGTATGGAGCGGGTAAGAATATATAATGGCGATATGCCGGAGAAAAATGGAATTGGACTTTATACTCAGGCTCTGATGAAACATTATCCCTGGCTTCCTGTGGAAGAAGATGGAAGATTGAATGATCCTGTTTTGCGGGAAAACTTTATATCCAGGGTGTATCGGCTTCATGATTTCAGATTGCATGTTGAATCTGAGCCAACGGCAAAAAATATCATTGATTTTCACAGTCGTTATAAATTGATTTTAATGGCACATAATCCGCAAAGTTACAAACATCTTGGTCAAATGGTGGCTAAGATTGCTGATTATGATATTGATGATTTTATTGCCGAATATCGGAATTTATTTATGGCGGCTCTTTGTCATAGAGTTAGTAGAAGAAATAATACCAATGTTCTGATGCACATACAGGGTTATTTCAAGCGAATTCTCTCCAGACAACAAAAGTCAGAATTAACCAAAATTATTGAAGATTATCGTCTTGGAATTTTACCTCTGCTCGCTCCAATCACATTGATCAAGCACTATCTCAATATGTATCCTGATCAGTATCTGAACACTCAGAAATATCTTGAACCTTATCCGCAGGAGTTACGTTTACGTTATGGCTTATGATCAACAGTTATTTTCTATTCGAGAAGTTTCAGAAATTACCGGTATTAAACCCGTGACCTTAAGAGCCTGGCAGAGGCGTTATAATTTGGTTCAGCCACAGAGAACAGAAAAAGGGCATAGATTATTTACCTGTGAGGATATCGAGCGAATACAAGAAATACAGGGTTGGTTAAACAAAGGTGTTTCCATCGGTAAAGTCGCCTCATTGTTAGTTCAGAAGCAAAGAGCACAAGACTATCGAGATGAAAAACCGTCTGATTATCTGGATGAATTTGATGATGTATTAGAAGCACTGACACAGTTGAAACATGCCAGGCTGACACAACTGGTTAATTCGGTCATGAAAGAGTATCCATTGCGAATTGTCATTGAACGGCTAGTTTATCCGGTACTTGATACATTAGAAAAAATGAAAAGTTCAGCTCGAAGCTTGAGTCGAGGGTTGTTCCAAAGTGTGTTGATTAGCAAGCTATCTATTGTCATGGAAGCGGAGAGTCGGGTTAAGCATAAAAACCGATGTCTTTTTGTCAGCTTAGATCCTGTTGGAAGCCTGTATGCCTGGCTGGAAGCTGTTTTAGTGGTGGAGTCCGGTAACCAACTTACATTTCTTGATGGTGTTGAGGATATGTCTGGTTTATGTCAGTCAGCGCTGACAGAGGCCTATGATCGAATGATTATTTTCTCAAACAGGGCTCTTAATGACGTTCAACTCCAATGTTTGCAAATGCTACCGGATTCCTTTAACGGTACAGTCGAATATTCGGATGTCATTCGCAGATTGCATTGTAAGGAAGATACGGAAAATAAAGAAGATAAAGAAGATAAGGAAAATACGGACAATTCGGGAAATGAAACTCTGAAGGGGAATACGTAATGAAACTGGTGTGGCTAAGAACGGATTTAAGATCGGTTGATAATACAGCCCTTAATCAGGCTCTGAGTCAGGGAGATTCAGTTGCAGCTCTATATATTGCCACTCCGGGTCAATGGCATTCACACCATAAAAGTTGTTTACAGGCAGATCTTATATACCGTCGTTTATTTGAGCTGCAGAAAGAACTTTCAGAACTAAATGTTCCGTTATTGTACGCAGAAACTGATACTTTTGATGGCTGCCTGTCTGTTATCAATAGAGTGGTTGATGAATTTAATGTGGGTGAGTTGCTTTTTAATCTTGAATATGAAATGAATGAGCGTCAACGGGACGTATTAGTTGAGAAGATGTTGGGTGCAAAAGGAGTAAATGTCCGGACGTTTCATGATAAATGTGTCATGCCACCGGGGACGATACTCAATAAGCAAAATGAGTATTTTAAGGTTTTTACACCGTTTAAAAATTCGTGGCTGAATGTGGTGCCACCATCTTCTATTGTTAAACCACAACCCGCTAAGCCAATCAATTTAGATAACTCGCAGAAAAAATGGCTGTTATCTGAGTCTTCCCCATTTTCATATCCGAGAGAACCCAGTGATGCCTGGGATGTGTCCTTTGATAGTATCCGGCAACGATTACGTTCATTTTGTGGTGAACACCTGAGTGATTATCACCAGGCTCGTGATTTTCCATCCATTGCCGGAACAAGTCAGCTTTCGCCATATCTTGCTATAGGGGCTTTATCCGTTCGTCAGTGTTTGGCCAGAGTTAACTTAATGTACCTAAATTGCCGTTCTGAAGGGGCCGATATTTGGGTAAGTGAATTAATCTGGCGTGAATTTTATCAGCATTTAATCTGGCATCGTCAGGATCTGTGTATGGGTAAAGATTTTCATGCCTGGGGTAAGAATATTGTCTGGCAGTCTTATCCCGAGAATTTGGAAAAATGGAAACAGGGTCAAACTGGCTATCCAATAATAGATGCTGCAATGCGGCAGTTAAACCAAACCGGGTGGATGCATAATCGTTTAAGAATGATTGTTGCCAGTTTTCTGATCAAAGATCTGCACATAAACTGGCGAGAAGGAGAGGCGTACTTTATGGAAAAACTCATCGACGGAGATTTTCCTGCTAACAATGGCGGTTGGCAATGGTGTGCATCAACGGGGTGTGATGGTCAGCCATACTTTCGAATTTTTAATCCGGCATCTCAAAGTAAAAAGTTCGATGCTGATGGCGTGTTCATTAAAAAGTGGGTTCCTGAACTCGCTTCTGTACCGTCACGATATATTCACGAGCCGTGGAAGTGGGATGGTGTGAAAAATCTGTCATATCCTTCACCAATGGTTGATCACAATGAGGAGAGAAAGTTAACCTTAGAGTTATATCAGTCAGCTAAGGATAAAATCCATTGATTATTCGTGTTGTATGTTTCCTGTTACTTTCGATTTCGACATGTTATGCGCGAGTTTATGATCTGCCTCAGGAAGGCAGTTCCATCGTGGGTAACATTGAATATCATGAAGTGAAAAAGGGGGAGACCATCGCTGAAATTGCAGATGATTATGATGTTGGATTTCTCACTGTGATGGCAGCTAATCCCGGCGTCGATCCATTTTTGCCGATACCGGGGACAGTGCTTGTAATGCCGACAAGAATCATTCTGCCTCAGGTGGACTGGGAAGGAGTGGTTGTTAATCTGGCAGAATTAAGACTCTATTACTTCGATAAATCTAATCACAAAGTACATATATTTCCGGTTGGTATAGGGCGGATTGGACGGGATACCCCTGAGATGAGCACACATATCAGTCAGAAAAGACCTAATCCTACCTGGACTCCGCCAAAGTCTATTCGTGAAGAACATCTGAAAAAAGGAGAAGTTCTGCCAGATGTTGTGCCAGCGGGACCCAATAACCCATTGGGACAGTATGCATTAAGACTGGCATACGGGCAGGGGGATTATTTAATACATGGCACGAATAAGGATTTTGGTATCGGACTGCGGGTTAGTTCCGGCTGTATGCGCATGAACCCTGCGGATATTGACTGGCTTTTTCATCAGGTAAGTGTAGGCGAAAAAGTGCAGGTGATTAATGAGCCGGTTAAAATGAGTTTGGAACCTGACCGGGTGGTTTTTTTGGAAGCTCATGAACCTCTGACCCGAAGTGATGGTAGTAAAAAGGTTCTGTCAGTACCTCAGACTCTCACATGGTGGCTGGATGAACACGAATTAAGTGATGAAATCGCAAAAGCTGTCATTATTTCTAAAAATGGCATACCGACAGAAGTTGCACGAGATTAGAAAAAGGCTGATTTTTTCAGCCTTTTTATCTTAAAGAAAACTATCTTATCCGAGATTATTTTGTGTAGCTTTGCGCAATGTTATCGATACGTTCATTAGCGCGCTGAGCTTCTTCTTGTGCTGCTGCAACTGAATCTGAGGTCTGACTTAACTTATCGGTCATCTGTGAATGCGATGACTGTAATGCAGAAACCTGTGCACTAAGCGAATCTACTTTATTGCTTAACTCATCTAGTTTACTTGTTGTTGCCTGATCTGTACCTGCACAACCAGCCAGGACAAAGACTGAAGATGCCACTGCAAGGAATAATTTGTTCATTGGTGAACTCCTTAAATACTTTGTTTGAGTTAGTTATCCGTGTCTTTCTCTTTCTTTTTAAAAGACATCTATTACTAATACTAACACTTAATAGCTGATATGAAAGTCAGAAGAAGTTAATGGATTTGTTTTTGTTTTATTCTTTGTTATCCATTTTTTCAGTAACATCCGTAACATTAAGCTCTTTTTTCACTCTATCAATCAAACCGTAAATTTCCACAATAATATCTTTATTGGGTAATATACTGATAATGTTTTTATTATCCAGAGACTCTTTGGCTGATTGAGCGTAGCTCTTTGTGGCATTGCCCCCCATATTAGCAATGAAATTCATTGATTTTTGACTGTATAAACCGTATTTGCTATTCAAAAGTAGCAGTACAGCCATTTCTGTTTTGCTAAGCCCTCCAATAATGTCATCAAGATTGTTTTCAATGGCAATTGCATCTTTTATAAAATTGGTTGCTTGTGAAAGAGAACATTGTTTACTTACCAGTTCACGCATCAGGTTAATTGTCCAGTATGGAGAGCGTCCCGTTTCGTTCCAAAAATTCAGTAATTCAATTTTGCTGATATAAATTCCATACGCATTTTGTAAGCGAGTAACACAGTGCTCTACAAAACCATCATCAATAACCGGGAACTCGTTAACCTGAGCCGATTGATAAAATGGAACATCTTTGTCTTGAAAAGCTGCCTTCATCCCTTTGCGACTGGAACCTGTATAAATAACAGTAATTTTTGTTCCATAGGTATCCAGTAATGTGCGTAATGAATACAAGAGATCTTCAAACATTGGAGACGTTGAAAGATGTTGAAATTCATCAAGAATTAAAACTATTTTATTATTACTTGCGTTTGTTACATCAGACAGGAGTGTTTTTATAGTTCGCATATCTATGTCTGATACTGGTTTAGGAGCAAATTTCATTTCAAGTTTGCCAAATTGACTTCCGATAGCCAGCTTTTCAATATCGGCGTTAAGCAGCCGTTTAACAAAACCTTCTTTGGTTAGCTCGTTAAGCGCTTCGGAAAGTTGCTCGATAAACTCGGTTTGTGGTGAATTTTTATTCCCCCACATATTGATATAAATGGGAGTGAGATTATTGGCTAACAGGAATGGGCTCAAATCGTGAAGCAAAAAATGGGTCTTACCAATCCGGCGTGTGCCTAGATAGGCCATACGAGAAAAAAGAGTATCTTTACACATCATGCCAATATGTTGTGCAAGACTTGGGCGTGGGTAAGACCATGGATCTGGATTTTGGATGTAATTTTCAATGCTCATGATGCTAACCTCAATTCTCTGATTCATGTCTTTTCATGTTAAAATAATGAATTCATGATTACAACATGAAAATAGATGAACTGAGATTATCTTTAGGTATCTTTTATCTAATTAGGGTATTATACCGCGTTCGGCAATTATTACTGTATTTCCATAGCTACCTCATTAATGGAGTTAACTTTGCAATTTAAAGACTTAGGTTTAGACAACCGTCTACTAAAAACATTGAGCCACTACGATTTTCGTCAGCCAACTGAGATCCAACGTATGGCAGTCCCGATTGTTATAGCGGGAAAAGACTTGTTGGCATCATCAAAGACGGGGTCAGGAAAAACATTGGCTTTTGTTTTACCTATGTTACATAAATCTCTAAAAAACAAAGCATTATCTTCTAAAGATCCACGAGGTGTCATTCTTGCTCCGACCCGAGAACTGGCAAAGCAGGTGTATAATGAGCTTCGCTCTATGCTGGCCGGACTTTCTTATAATGCGGCATTGATTGTAGGTGGTGAAAACTTTAATGATCAGGTTAAAGCGCTGAGCCGTTATCCGAAGTTTATTGTTGCGACTCCGGGACGTTTAGCTGACCATTTAGATCATCGTTCTCTGTTTTTAGATGGCTTAGAAACCTTAGTGCTTGATGAGGCAGACAGAATGCTGGATCTGGGGTTTGCACCACAATTGCGTCGGATTCACAATGCAGCGAAGCACCGTCGTCGTCAGACATTAATGTTCTCTGCGACACTTGATCATGCACAGGTTGCGGATATCGCTGGTGAAATGCTTAATGAACCAAAGCGTATTTCAATTGGGGTATCCAACGAAGAACATAAAGATATTACGCAGAAGTTTTATCTTTGTGACCATCTCGACCATAAAGAAGCGATTCTGGATCGAATTCTGGAAGAGAGTGATTATCGTCAATTAATTATCTTCACTGCCACCCGTGCAGATACAGAGCGTTTGACTGATAAGTTAAATGAGAAAAAACTAAAAGCAGTGGCTTTAAGCGGTGAATTTGCTCAAACCAAGCGCAATACGGTTATGAGTCAGTTTGAGCGCGGCGTGTTTAAGATTCTAGTAACAACAGATGTTGCATCGCGAGGTCTTGACATTGCGTCGGTCACTCACGTTATCAACTTTGATATGCCGAAGCATACCGAAGAATATGTGCACCGTGTTGGTCGAACCGGGCGTGCCGGAAATAAAGGTAATGCGGTTTCTTTAGTTGGGCCTAAAGATTGGGACAGCTTTAAACGAGTGGAAGCGTATTTACAGCAGGATATTACTTTCTCGGTACTTGAAGGTCTGAAAGGTAAATTTAAAGGTCTGAAAGAACGTAAACCAGTACACAAGAAGCCGGTGAATAAGAAAAAACGCACAAACCAGGCGAAGAAAAAAGTCCAGGCAACACCTGCGAAGAGAGATAAAAGCTTTTATCAGAATGTTCCTGTCGGTGATAGTGTGTTTGTTCCTGTTAAGAAAAAGACAGATGATAATGCCTAAGGCAACGTCAGTGTAATTTTTTGTAAATACTGGAACTCTTTAGTATAAAAATCTATCCAAGCTACTGAATTTTATAATCGTAAAATAAGGAGAGTAGTTTGGATAAACGTACAAAATTCAATCATTAAATTCAGTTAACGAGACAGCGTTATTGTTTACTCGGTAGCGCTATTTGTGTGTGATGCCTGACGGTTCTCATTTTTCGAATATTGGTTACGACTAATGTACCAAGAAAGAAAAATGCCTGAACAAGGATAATACAGGCGCTGGTTGCTCCGTCGATATGAAAGCTGATCAGAGTACCTGATAAAATCGATGTGACAGAAACAGCACATGCAATAAGTAACATCGACGTAAATCGTTTTGAGAGCAATAGCGCAGTAATTCCCGGAGAAATTAATAGAGCCACAACCATAATAACGCCAACCGCCTGAATTGCTGCAACCACTGTAAGTGAAATCATGATCATAAAAGAGTAGTGGATAAATTTTGTTGGCAGACCGATAACTCGAGCATGACTGGCATCAAAGCAGTACAGCATAAGTTGTCTATGGAAAATCACGATAACGAAAAACACAGTCAAAGAGATCAGAATCGTCTGGTGGTATTCCGTATCGTTTATCCCCAACATATTGCCAAATAAAATATGTAACAGGTGTTGGTCGGTTTTTATTTTGGTGAACAGCACCAATCCCAGAGCTAACATTCCGGAATAAACGACGCCAAGTACGGTATCTTCTTTTAATCGGGTATTATTTTTAATGTATCCGGTCTGGAGTGCGCATAACAGACCTGAAAGAAATGCGCCGATGGGTAAAGCGATCTGCAGTAAATAAGCGATAACAATACCTGGCAAAACTGCGTGTGAAATGGCATCTCCCATCAACGACCAGCCTTTCAGTACTAAGTAGCAGGATAAGACGGCACACACCAAAGAAATGCACAGACCGGCAATTAATGCGCGCTGCATGAATTCATATTGATAGGGTTCAAATAACCATTGATACAGAGAATCCATTATTGTGCTCCAGAGTGGTTGATAAGGGCATTGTGCCTTTTCTGATTATTGTGTTTTTTTTGCAATGAGTGTTTGAGTAGCCCGTACTTGGGAGCAAAAAAGAAAGCGCAGAGAAAGGTAATGGTTTGAAGAACAACGATAACGCCACCTGTCGCACCATTTAGATAATAGCTAAGATATGTGCCTGTCAACGAAGTAATAAATCCTATCAATGTTGAAAGGATAAGAATAACGCCGAACCTGTCGGTTAACAGATAAGCCGTTGCTCCCGGGGTGATGACCATGGCAATAACCAGAATTGCTCCGACAGTCTGGAGCGATGCAACTGTACATGCACTTAAGATAGTGAAAAAAATAATCTTTAAAAATGTTGGGGAAAGACCGACGGCACTGGCCTGATTTTCATCGAAAAAAGTGAGTAACAGATCCTTCCATATCAGCAGCAGAAGAATAAGAGAAACGATGCTGATAATAGTCATCTGTATCAGATCCGATTCTGTGACTGAAAGAATGCTGCCTAATATGATGGATTCGACATTAACGGATGTGGGATTTAAAGAAATCAGTAACAGACCGAAGGCAAAAAAAGTCGTGAAAATAAAACCGATAATGGCATCTTCTTTCAAATGGGAAACATATCTTAGTGCCGCAATACCGACGGAAGCCAGAAAGCCGGCAATAAATGCACCGACAGAGTAGGGTAGCCCGAGAGCATAAGCCATCGCTACTCCCGGAACTACTGAATGGGATAATGCATCACCAATCAGAGACCATCCTTTTAGCATCAGAAAAGCGGATAAGAATGCGCACACTGCCCCAACTAGAGATGCGCTGATCATTGCGTGTTGCATATATTGGTATTGAAAGGGCTCAATGAGGATATCTAGCATGATCTGTCCTCACTTGTTGTTTCTGTAATAACCTGCGGTTGATTCATTTTTGAGCCATAAAAAACGGCTGGTTTTTCATGATCGGAGAGAATGGTAATTTCACGATCATCATTATCGTTATGCAGTGTTTTACCTAAAATCCCGACTTGTTGTAGTACACCACCAAATGTAGCTTCGAGGTTTTGTTGGGTAAACGTATTTGCTGTGCTTCCTGCAGCGATTATCCGGCGGTTAATAAAGATAACATCGTTACAATAATCAGGGACTACACCAAGGTTATGAGTCGATACCAGAATAAGATGTCCGGCATTTTTGAGCTCTCTGAGTAAATTGATAATGGCATCTTCTGTAGTGAAGTCGACGCCGGTAAATGGCTCATCCAGTAAGATGATTTTGCTTTCTTGCGCAAGAGCTCTGGCCAGGAAAACCCGCTTCTTTTGTCCTCCGGACAGTTCACCTATTTGTCGATCCTTCAGTTCGTAAATTCCCATTTTTTTCATCGAACTCTCGACCATATCAAGATCGTTTTTTGTCGGACGGCGGAAAAAGCCCATATGACCATAACGGCCTTGCAGTACCACATCTCTGACTAAAATAGGGAAATTCCAGTCAATATCTTCACTTTGAGGAACATAGGCAATTTGATTCGATTTAAGCGCTTGGTTAACTGGCCTGTCGGAGATTTTTATTTCACCCGTTGTTGTTTTTACCAATCCCATCAAACATTTAAAAAGTGTGGATTTGCCTCCTCCGTTAATTCCAACCAAAGCGCAGATAGTTCCGCCATTCAGTGAGAAGGACACATTGGTAATCGCTTCTACGCCATTGTTGTAAGTAACACCGACCGAGGAAACACTGATATTAACCGAATTATTCATGTCTTAGTCCTTGGATAATGGTTGACGTCGTTACTTTCAGTAAATCAAGATAGGTTGGTACCGGACCATTGTTAGTTGACAGAGAATCAACGTACAAGACACCGCCATAGTGAATATTAGTTTCATTTGCCACTTGCTTTGCTGGTCGGTCAGAGATGGTGCTTTCACTAAAAATAACGTTAATATTATTGTGTTTAATGGTTTCTATAACCTTTTTTACCTGTTGTGGCGTTCCCTGTTGGTCTGCATTGATTGGCCATAAAAAGGCTTCTTTTAGTCCGTAGTCCTTGGCAAGATAACTGAAGGCACCTTCGCTAGTGACCAGCCAGCGCCGGGATGTTGCGAGCTGAGCAATTTGTTCTTGGATACTGTTATCCAGCGCTTTTATTTTGGCTATGTATGTCTGTGCATTACGTTGGTATTGCTGGGCATTTTCCGGATCGTACTGAATCAAACTGTCTCTGATGTTGTTTATATAAATGAACGCATTTGTCGGGGACATCCACGCATGCGGATTGGGTTTGCCCGTATATGGACCTTCGTAGATGGAAAGTGGTTGAATCCCATCAGAAACTACCACTGACGGAACATCATGAAGATTTCGGAAAAAACGAGAAAACCACTGTTCCAGATTTAAGCCATTCCATAAAATCAGATCGGCTGACTGAGCTTTAACTATATCTTTAGGTGTCGGTTGATAATTGTGAATTTCTGCACCGGGCTTGGTAATAGAGACCACATCAGCTGCATCTCCGGCCACATTCTGGGCAATATCCTGGATGATGGTGAAAGTGGTCACCACTTTGAGCCGGGCATTCGCCTGGGTAGAGAAAAAACAGATATATAAACTGAGGAAACCCAGTACACAAGGGCGATACTTCATTTTTAACTTCCTGGTAAGTCGCTAACTTTTGTTGTCATGTAATGGGTTTCCCCCCAGATGTTTATCTATCGATTTATTTATGCAATCCCACCGATAGTCAGTGTTTTTGGATCGAGATGTTTTTCTAGTTCACTTCTGCTCAGATCGGTTTCTTCTTCTGCGACATCAATGATAGCGCGGCCTTCTTTGTAGGCTTTTTTCGCTATTTCAGCTGCTTTCAGATAACCGATAACAGGGTTTAACGCAGTAATCAGGATCGGGTTTTTAGCCAGTGCTTTGTCGATGTTATCCTGACGAACTTTGAATGGAGTGATGGCTTTATCTGCCAGTGAAATACATGAATTTGTCATTAGATGAATTGATTCAAGCAGATTATGAGCAATCACAGGTAACATAACATTAAGCTGGAAGTTGCCTGATTGGCCCGCAACAGTAATGGTTGCGTCGTTACCGATCACCTGTGCTGCAGCCATTGCTACTGCTTCCGGAATTACCGGGTTTACTTTACCAGGCATTATTGATGAACCTGGTTGTAGTGCCTGAAGTTCGATTTCTCCTAATCCGGCTAGTGGGCCTGAATTCATCCAGCGTAAATCATTAGAGATTTTAATAAGTGCAACAGCTAACGTTTTTAACTGCCCTGACAGTGCGACAACGGCATCCTGACTACTTAAGTTAAAATAGAAATTTTCGCTTGGCTCAAAAACTAATCCACTTAGCTGACTTATATTTTTGCAGAAATCAGCCGCAAAACGTGGGTCTGCATTGATCCCTGTTCCAACCGCAGTGCCGCCCTGGCCAAGAGCTCTTACTGAGTCCAGTGCAGATGTGATGGATTTGGTTGCATGATTGATTTGGGCTTCCCAACCGCTTAACTCCTGACTAAATGTAATCGGCATTGCATCCATTAAATGTGTTCTGCCGGTTTTTACAATTCCGTCGAGTTCCTGTTGTTTGTGTTTAAGAACCCCCGCTAAATGATTCAAAGCAGGTATTAGCTGCTTTTCAACTGTCATTACAGCGCTAACCTGAATTGATGTTGGGATAACATCGTTACTGCTTTGTCCCATATTTACGTGATCATTAGGGCTCACTTTTTCGTTCGCTAATTTGCCCGCAAGAGTCGCAAGTACTTCATTAGCATTCATATTGGTACTGGTTCCTGATCCTGTCTGAAATACATCGATAGGAAACTGATCAAGGTATTCACCGTCGATGATAGACTGTGCTGCTTTATTGATGGCTTCTGCAATGTTGTCATTCAGAACACCCAACTGAGAATTAGTCATTGCCGCGGCTTGCTTGATGTAAGCTAAAGCAACAATAAGATCTTTAGGCATTGTGTGTTCACTGATTTTAAAGTTATCGACAGCTCGTTGAGTCTGCGCCTGATAAAGTGCATCTGTTGGGACTTTAACTTCACCCATGCTGTCTTTTTCGGTGCGGAATGTTTGGTTCATAATAAATCCTTAGTTAATAAAGCTAAATATGAATAGTTTGAAGTTGATATTTCATCGCTAGATATTTATCGGTACCATCAGGAGTGCTTAGGTAGAATTTTCTTAATTCAAATAATATGTTATGAATCGAATCGAGACTTAGTTGTCTGAATGTCATACTGCGCGAAGAGTCTTGAATGGCCGAAATAAAGTGAGAGAAGGTCTGACGTAAGAAAAATTCACATAAAAGCGGGTTTTTGTGTTCGGATTCTACACAATAGCGAGATGATAATAGCCGGGAGTAGTAAATGTAGTCATATATTACATCTGCTTCATACTCACTTTCTGTGCATGATAAAAAAAATGCATCCTGAGCTTTAAAATAAGCATTATAAATCCATTGCGTATTTTTCATTCTCACTCCTTCCTGAGGTTATGATAATGATTGTTATATATTAATGATAATCATTATCAATAGAAAATGACAACTATTCTGCTATATATTGCGATTGGCTTAACAATTTTTTATTGTTCCATGGAAGTGGCTTAGTGAATCATGGAATGGTGATGGTTCTGCGGATTATACAAATATTAGATTTGGTCTATTTCTGGATGATCTTTTTCCAGATGGGCCATTAGATCGCTGATGGGCATTGGACGTCCTAAATAATATCCCTGCGCCTGTTGGCATCCCATATCCTGTAAAATTTTTAACTGCTTAGCTGTTTCAACACCTTCGGCAACGATGTTGATATTAAAACTCTGCGCCATAGCAATAATTGCATTTACTATTGTTCTTGAACGGTCATCATGTTCCAACTCAGATACGAAGCTACGATCTATTTTGATTTCGTCTGTGGTCAGATCTTTGAGCATAGCTAATGATGTATAGCCTGTGCCAAAGTCATCGATTGAAAAAGTGAATCCACTGGATTGTAGGTGAGAAATTATGTCCGCACTTTTTTTCATATCAGAAAGTGTTGCCGTTTCCGTAATTTCAATACGAGCATAGGGGGAAAAGCCATCCTGTAGTTTTATAAATTGCATCAATTTATACATTTCATCCGCATTATTAAATTCTGAAGCAGAAACATTAATGGCGACATGTTTGAGCTGAGTGTCTAATAACCCTGATTTTCCGAGCTCGAGAGACGCTTTTTCAACGACCAATTTTGAGATCGAATTGGTCAACCCATTGTCTTCGGCTAATGAAATAAAAATGTCCGGAGAAATGAATCCTTTATTGGGATGATTCCACCGGACTAGTACTTCAACCCCACAGACGGTTAACGTTTTCAAATCGTATTTAGGCTGATAGACAACAGATAAAACTTTATTTTCAATAGCCTGGCGTAAGTCAAGAATCATTTGCCGGCGCTGTGTAGCTTTTTCAGTTAATTTTTTATCATGGAATTGAATTGCATCTTTTTGTTGCTTGGCAACATTGAGAGCCTCAGTAGCAGAAAGCATCAGTTCTCTGGCATTGGTTCCATCGGCTGGGTATAAAGCAATTCCTAAGCTGCAGGTTGCTTCGATACCATGTTTTTTAGCCTGATTGGAAAATACACGCTGAATATTTCTGATATGGCTGTCCATGTCTACAGGTGTTTCTAGTTTTTCAAAACAGGCAAATTGATCTGCATGTAGACGAGATAAAAAAGAACCTGGCAGCGCTACATCACGGAAACCGTGAGCTAAATCTTGTAAAAATGCGTCAGCACGGTCAAAACCTAATGTTTTATTAACGCTTTTAAAGTCATCAATATCAAGAAAGCAAAGGAAAAATCGGTCATCCGGTTTTAATCGTTTGACGGTCATGTTTAAAGTACGCATAAACATACTAAGGCTATGCAAACCAGTGAGGCTATCCATATCACTGGCTTTTTCCAATGCGCGGTTGCTCCTTAATACCAGTATCAGCAATAGCAGTGCGGTGATAATAACAAATGCTAACCCTTTATAGGTTTGGGCCAGTGATTGTAATTGAGGAGTGTCAAATAGTAACGCAACAGCCATATCCGAGAACAATATCCAACAAACAGCGAATAACGCATAAAAAAGTGCGACTTTTAATGCTGAAATTACGGATTTATCCATTCTCGAATTATTCCAAGTACTAAGTAAGGTATTAAACAGATTGAATTTTATACTATAACCAGTTCACTGACGAGAATCTATTGAATTTTATTGACAGTTCTTATTGATCATCAGTTCTTCATAAACAAAACACTCATTTGTCATCTACGTTTAAACTTACTGAAACACAACTGTCATAAATCATCCCTAAAGTGAGCATCGTTGAATTAAAAACACAAAGGCAATAAGCCACTTAAGGATTTTCGTGATGAAAAAAACATTTATCGGTGCAATCGCTCTAATCAGTGCTCTATCAGTAAACGTTGCTTCGGCCAAGGAAACTATTTCTGCTGTCGGTTCAACTAGTGTAACTCCACTTATGGAAGTATTCGGTGAAACTTACATGAAATCACATTCAGATGTGTTCATTGAAGTTCAGGGTGTAGGTTCGAGTGCCGGTGTTAAAGCGGCAAAAAATGGTAGCGCAAGTCTTGGTATGGCTTCTCGCGATTTAAAATCTTCTGAAAAAGAACCAACTTTAGTTGAAGAAGTGGTTGCCCGTGATGGTATCGCCGTTGTTGTGAACCCTAAAAATGGTATTAAGGGCTTAACGTCAGAACAAATTTCTGAAATTTATAAAGGTAAAGTGACTAACTGGAAACAAGTTGGTGGTGACGATAAACCAATCGTAGCAATTACTCGTGATACAGCTTCAGGTACTCGTGGCGCATTTGAAGAAATCATGGAACTGAAAATGAAAATTAACGGTAAATCAGTATCTGCTATTTCTCAACGAGCTCAGGTAGCAAACGGAAATGGTGGTCTTAAAACTATGGTAGCTTCTAACCCGTATGCGATCGGTTATATCTCTCTGGGTACTGTTGACTCATCTGTTCATGCACTTTCTGTTGACGATGTAGATGCTTCTGTAGCGAATGTTAAAAACGGCTCTTACAAAGTAGCGCGTCCATTCCTTGTGCTATACAAAGGCGAACCAACTGCAGAAACTAAGAAATTCCTTGACTGGATGTTAAGTGCAGACGCTCAGAAAATTGTAGACCAGAAAGGTTACATCTCTATCCATTAATTGTTTTATTTAGATTTGCTCAGTCGGTAAGAAAACCCTTCCTGACTGAGTAATTTCTGTTTTTATTCAAATTCATTGTAGTTTGAGATTTATTATGACCATCGCAATAGCCAATAGTGAAGATTCTATGAACGGTAGACAAGAAGCAAGTACACCTTCTGCCGACAATAATCGTCGACTACGTACTAAAAAACGTATTGATTGGAAAGAAAGATTATTTCACTCTTTATTTTTAACCAGCGCAGTAATTGGGATTTTATCCCTGTTTATTATTGCTTATTTCATTTTTAGAGAAAGCATTCCAGCGTTTCAGGAAGTGGGTGTCTCGGGCATTGTTCTGGGTACGAACTGGCTTCCGCCTGCATTATACGGTGTCGCAACTATGATAGTTGCATCCATTGCATCTACCTTTGGTGCTGTGGTTATTGGTGTGCCAATTGGTGTTCTCACTGCCATATTTATTGCCGAAATCGCGCCGAAACGACTTGCCGATATTATCAGGCCTGCCGTTGAGCTTTTAGCAGGGATTCCATCAGTTGTTTATGGATTCTTTGGCTTGGTTATCATTGTCCCATTAATACAAAATATTTTTGACATTCCGGCAGGTAATACCATTCTGGCGGGGATGATTGTATTAGGTGTGATGATTTTACCGACGGTTATTACCGTGTCTGAAACCTCCATCAGAGCTGTACCCGCTGCTTATAAAGAAGGTTCTTTGGCCCTGGGTGCCTCGAATATCTTTACCATTTTTAAGTTGCTTGTTCCTGCCGCGCGTTCAGGGATTATGACTGGTGTTATCTTAGGCATCGGCCGAGCCTTGGGCGAAACAATGGCAATTATTATGGTAATGGGTAATGCACCAGCAATGCCTCACAGTATCTTAGAATCGGCCCGTACACTGACTGCAAACATTGCAATTGAAATGTCTTATGCAAGTGGGGTCCATGCCAATGCTCTTTATGCGACAGGCGTAGTATTGCTTGTCTTTATTATGATGTTGAATGCAGGTCTGCTGTATTTAAATAAACAAAAAGCGAGATAACTGACATGGATCGAGTAAAGTTAAAACAACAACGTCAGTTTAAAGACTCTATCCTGAATGGCTTTATCTGGCTATCGGCTGCAATCACAGTTGGCTTCTTATTCTGGATTATCTGGTACATTCTGGCCAATGGCTTACAGCATGTAGACTGGCATTTCATTACAGATAATTATACTCATACCGGAGATGAGCACGGTATCTTCCCGATGATCATTTCAACTATCTATATGGTTATTGCATCAATCGCAGTTGCTGCGCCATTAGGTATTATGACGGCGATTTACCTGACTGAATATGCAAAAGTTGGTAGCCGTCTGGTTAAAGTTATCCGTTTCTGTACAGAATCTTTAGCGGGTATTCCATCGATCATCTTTGGTCTGTTTGGTATGACGTTCTTCGTTGCTATTCTGGGCTTCGGTTTCTCAATTTTATCTGGTGCACTTACGCTAAGTATTTTGATTCTGCCAGTTATTATCCGAACTACAGAAGAAGCACTGATGGCTGTACCGTCTACATATCGCGAAGGGTCTTATGGTCTGGGTGCATCAAAAATCTATACCATCTGGCGCTTGATTCTGCCTAGTGCGATTCCGGGGATTCTGACCTCTATTATTTTGAGTATCGGCCGTGTAATCGGTGAATCAGCTCCGGTATTTTTAACTGCTGGTATGGTGGCGCGAATTCCGGACTCTATTATGGATTCAGGACGAACTTTAACAGTACACCTTTATAAATTAACGACAGAGCTATTCACTATTGATGAGTGGAACCAGGCTTACGGTACAGCGACTGTCCTTATTGTCGTCGTGTTGCTAATCAATATGGTTACTAAATTGATAGCCAAACGTTTTAACACAGCAACATACTAATTTGACGACCTATTTAAAAATTTCGAGATACAAGATATGAACAAATTTAACATTGAAAACTTAAACCTTTTTTATGGTGAAAATCAGGCCCTTAAATCAATTAACCTGCCAATTCCACTGCGTCAGGTTACGGCGTTAATCGGTCCGTCTGGTTGTGGTAAATCCACTCTTTTAAGATGTTTGAATCGTATGAATGATTTGATTGAAGGGGTAAAAATCACCGGTAAACTGGAAATGGACGGTGAAGATATTTACGGCAATATCGACGTTGCGGATCTGCGTATTCGTGTCGGTATGGTATTCCAGAAGCCAAACCCTTTCCCTATGAGCATCTATGAAAACGTCGCTTACGGTCTGCGTGCCCAGGGTATTAAAGATAAAAAGTATATCGATGAAGTAGTTGAAAGATCGCTACGTGGTGCAGCGCTTTGGGACGAAGTTAAAGATCGTCTGAAATCTCATGCGTTTGGTTTGTCTGGTGGTCAGCAGCAGCGTTTATGTATTGCCCGAACAATTGCAATGGAACCGGATGTCATCTTAATGGATGAACCGACTTCTGCATTAGATCCAATAGCGACTCACAAAATCGAAGAACTAATGGAAGAACTTAAAAAAGACTACACGATTGTCATTGTGACTCACTCGATGCAACAGGCTCGTCGTATTTCGGACAGAACGGCATTTTTCCTGATGGGGGAATTAGTCGAACATGATGTTACATCCGCGATCTTCTCTGAGCCTAAAGATGACAGAACTCGTGGGTATGTAAATGGTGATTTTGGTTAATATAACCGAAGTATAAAGCATAATAATAAGCGATGGTAAAACTTGCCCCTTATCTCGAGGGGCCTTTTTTTATCTGGTTTTTATTCAATTTCCCCCGCACAATTACAGACTAAATCATGCAGGGGGGTTATTTACATGACAGAAAATTTAACTTTTCAATATGATCTGGGTTTCTATTACTGACGTAGGAAAACTGCTTCCCGTCTTTAGCTCTTGGGGTTGTAATGAACCTGAATCATACATGCTATGAGCAAGGAAAAGATAAGAAGCACAAGCTGCAAATACGATTAAAAACAGGTATAGATAATTTCTTAAACTGGCTTTCATCATTGTTAACGGTCCTATTTTCTCAAGTCAGAGAATATAATATTCACGTCAGTTGTACCCATCCATGCCGTAAAACCGAGAGAATATCGGCTGCGTATTAATATCAGCATATAAACAGAAAAAACTTCTTGGCATGTATCCCGAATTTGACAATTATTGTGTGACAACTGGTACGTTTTCGTCTGATTCTCAAGCTTTTTTCCTATGCTATTTCTGATCATCTAATTATTGCGATTGGTATTATTTTGATATAATTAATTGTGCACAATTAATTTGTACGTAGAAATAGGTCGATTTCTATTTTTAATACAAATATATTGTGCGCAATTTAATTTGAGGTCGTTTGATGGAGCGTTGTAAATTGAACAAAAAATCAGTAGATGAGATGCCTGTTGGAGAAGATTTATTGCTTGATAATCAGGTCTGTTTTCCACTTTATAGTGCTGTTAATGCGGTGGTAAGAGCTTACCGTCCGTTACTTAATGAATTGGATCTGACTTATGTTCAGTATCTGGTCATGATGGTGTTGTGGCAATCTGATGGTATCAACGTAAAAACTCTTGGGGAAAAGCTACATCTTGACTCTGGAACACTTACGCCACTTCTGAAACGTCTTGAAGCGAAAAAGCTGGTGGAGCGTCGAGTAAGCCAAGAAGATGAACGGGTTAAAGAACTATTCCTGACGGCAGCAGGAACAGAACTGAGACAGCAGGCATTATCTGTTCCTACCGCGATGGCCTGTAAACTTAATCTGGATATTGATGAATTAATTATGCTCAAGACATTGTGTGAAAAGGTAATTAACACTCTTGGTTAGGTTTCATTGCATTGGGGGATAGTGACTTGCCCCAAATACCGGTATCATGTTGCTCTGACTTTATGTTTGAAATATCAAGCAATCGATAAATTATGTGTCATTAAATCGATCAATGTGATTAATTGAGATTGTTGTCCTGAACTCATGCCTTGAGTCATTTTCTTAGATGTATTTACACGAATTTCCTTTATGTATTTTGCATACCTCCAACCCTCTTCTGTGAGCGATAAGATATATTCGCGCTTATCTAGCGGACTTTTTTCTCGAATAACTAAATCGTGTTTAATAAGTTCATTAACCAATCGTGTAATTTGCGCTTTGTCTTTTTTTGCTACAAGGACGAGGTAATGAGCCGTACAAGACTTATTTTCAGCAATATATTGCAGGATAAGACTTTGGAAAAAAGTCAAAGTAATTCCTTTTTGTATCAATTCGTTGGCGATACTTTCCCGTATGCATTGGGTGAGGTTTGCAATGTGATTATCTAAACTACTACTTTTCATATGGTTGATATAGTCAACTATCATGTAATATAGTTGACTATATCAACCAATTACTAAAGATACAAAATGAATTTAAAAAAAGTCGCCATTACACTTCCCGCTCCTGTATGTATTGTAGCGAGCATCTCACTTTTCATTACTTATATTAATCATGGAGTCAGTAATGACTTCGTTTCGCAGTGGTCGCGAGTGTTTGCTTTTTCCTTGATTGTTATTTTGCCAATTGCCGGACTTTTGATCATGAAGCTCTCTCGGCTAGTTGAAAGTTGTTTTCCTCAAATGAATGTTTTGTACCAAAAACTTATTCTGTGTGCTTTTATAGCAATAAGCTTGGAATCCATTATGAGCTTGGTTTCTGCTGTTTCCATGTCCGGTTCCGAGTCTGTCGGACAATTTATCTCGTTTTGGTGGTATACCTTAGTGAAGGCTTTACCTTTGGGATATGTCATAGCAATGGTGATGGTTTTTATCGTTAAGCCAAGAATTCAACGAGCATTGGCCAGCGCTTAATTTGATTTTTCAATACTTATGGTTTCCAACGACCCTGTAGCATAAGCAATTAGTTAATACTTCCCGTTGTTTACTTAAATACAGGGAAGTATTAACTGATTACAATTATTTTTTCCAACAGGCTAATGGGGTAAAAAGTCTGTATTATTAGTCAGTGTGTTGATGACGATTTGCATGGCTCTGGTCATGGTTGAGTTTTTTCGGGTAACAAGGTAAATATCCCGTGTAGCGCCTGGCTGTAAGTCTAAAACACGAATTCCTTCCATTGATTTTATGATTGCCAGTTCTGGTAAGATGCCTACGGCCAGATTTTCAGCAATCATTGAATGCATAGGTAGGTAACTTTGAACCACGTTAATGACATTAGGTTCAAACCCGGCACTGTGACACAATTTTTTTGTATAATCACAAAGGTATGTCCCTTCTGGTTCTAATACCCAATTTTCTTCTTTCAGATCTTCAATTGTAATTTCGGACTGATTTGTTAGTGGATTTTCATCACTGACCAAAACCATAAGGCGGTCATTGCCAAGTTTAATTACTTTGCGATGGCTTTGTTCTAATAAATGCGGTTTTTCAGAATAAGCCACTATGGCTAAATCAAATTGATAGGCATCAAGTGCAGGAATACTGATATCAGGCTCCAATTCTGTTAAGCGAATCTGAAGCTTTGGATACAGTTTGGTTAATTCTGCTGCCACAGGAATAACCAGTTTATCTAATGCACTGGTAAATGCGGCAATACGAACGGTACCCTGAACTTCTTCGGATGAATCCTTTAAAGAATGCTCAATAGATTCAAGCTGATTAATGACCGGCCTGACTTTTGTGACTAAAGCATGTCCTTCATGAGTCAACTGAACTCTGCGTCCCACTTTTTCAAACAGTACCAGATTGGTTTCTTCTTCTAAAAGACTCAGTTGCTGTGAAACAGTTGCGATGCTGGTGTGCATCACTTCGCTGACTCTTTGCATCGTTCCTAGTGTCTGAAACTGTACAAGCAATTTTAATCGCCAGATATTGAGCATTTTACTTCCTTTCTGAACTTTTTTAATTGTATCGGTCGATGACCTTATCCCGAGAGCCAATACTTTAGAATATCTAAACAATTAGTTTAAAAATATTTGATTGTTTAATACATCATTAAAATTTAAATTTATACGAAATGTTACGCAAGACGGAAAAAGTTAACAAAATTGTTGATGGAGTGTGAATTTAAAATGATCGAACCTTATGAAAAAAGAACAGCCCCTTGGGATGATGTTGAACGTCATGTGGGAAGATATGGTGCACCCTATTTTGTACCAGAGATCATTGACCATGCAAAAGGAAGCTACATATACACAGAAGACGGCAGAAAAATCTTAGATTTTACGTCAGGACAAATGTCTTCAACCATTGGTCATTCACATCCAGATGTGGTGAAAACCATGCGAGAGTCTTGTGACAGACTGGATCATCTATTCAGCGGTATGCTATCAAGACCCAGTATCAATCTGTGTACTCATATTGCTCAAACAGTTCCTGATCCGTTAACCAAGGTAATTCCTTTGTCTACAGGTTCAGAAGTCAATGAAGCTGCAATAAGAATGGCAAAGTTAGTTACCGGAAAGTTTGAAATTGTTTCCTTTAGCCGGTCCTGGCACGGTTTAACTGAGGCTAGTGGCGGCGCGACTTATTCTTCTGCCCGTAAAAACGGATACCCGACAGTTCCCGGACAGTTAGCCATTCCAACACCTTATGAATACCGTCCGGATTTTGTAGATAAAGATGGCAATCTCGATTGGAAAAAACAATTAGATTTCGGTTTTGAAATGGTAGATGCCCAATCTGTTGGTAGCTTAGCCGCTTGTATCGTAGAACCTATTCTGTCTGGCGGTGGCATCCTTGTCCCACCTCCGGGCTATCTGGCCGCTCTTAAACAAAAATGCCATGAACGCGGCATGCTGTTAATCTTTGATGAAGCTCAGACCAGCTTTGGACGCACCGGGAACTGGTATGGTTTCCAACACGACGATGTCACTCCTGACATTTTAACTTTGTCCAAAACCCTCGGTGCAGGGCTTCCTCTTGCGGCCTTAGTCACTACAGCCGAGATTGAGCAAAAAGCGAAAGACAATGGTTTTATCTTTTTCACTTCCCATGTCAATGACCCATTGGTAGCGGCTGTTGGTTGTACGGTCATGAATGTTATTGAGCGAGATAATCTTATTATTCAAACCCGTGAAAAAGGCGAATATTTAGCTGCAGAGCTTAAGAAGTTAGTCGAAAAACATGAAGTGGTTGGTGATGCCCGAGGCCGGGGATTGTTACAAGGTATCGAAATTGTAAAAGATAAGCAGGGCAAAGAACGATCAGAAGAGATTGGGGATTTGATTACCCAAGAGTGCTTTAAATTAGGTCTGCATATGAATATTGTCTGTTTGCCGGGTATGGGCGGGGTTTTCCGGATTGCTCCTCCGCTTACGGTCAGTTATGAAGAGTTAGATGAAGGTCTTTCAATTCTGGATCAAGCGATCACTGAAGTTGAAAAGACTTTGTATAAATAAGCATGAACCAATGCAAATAGTTGATATGTAAAAATTATAAAAGAATTAATAAAGTCTGAAATATATAAACACTATTATGTTTCAGAACATACTTAGGGAAAATAATATGGATAGTATAATTAGTGCATTAAATGGAATTTTATGGGCACCACCTATTGTTTATTTAATATTGGCTTTTGGACTTTTGTTTTCAATCTTAACTCGATTTTGTCAAATTCGGCTTTTTAAAGACATGTTCAAGTTAATGAAAGAAAATAATGGGTCAATTGAAGGAGTATCTTCCTTTCAAGCCCTATGGATTTCTGTCGGTAGTCGGGTTGGAACAGGAAATATTGCCGGTGTTATTACTGCAATTGCTCTTGGTGGCCCAGGTGCTGTTTTCTGGATGTGGGTGGTGGCTTTTATTGGTTCCGCAAGTGCATTTATTGAATCGACACTTTCTCAAATCTATAAAGTCAAACATTTAGGTCAATATCGTGGTGGGCCTGCTTTCTATATTGAAAAGGGTATTGGTTCAAAATGGTTTGCCAGACTTTTTGCAGTTGCCGCAATAGTTGCTTTGGCTATACTCTTACCACAAATCCAATCAAGTACATCCGCAATGGCGGTTGAAAATGCATTTGGAATTAATCCTTATGTAACCGGTGTTATTTATTCGATACTTCTTGGTTTTGTTATCTTAGGTGGCGTTAAGAGGATTGCAAAAACTTCTCAGGTTGTAGTGCCATTTATGGCTTTCGGTTATATTGTTGTAACTCTCGTTGTTTTAATTATTAATATACAGGCCTTTCCTGGTGTTATTAAATTAATTTTCAGTAGTGCTTTTTCGTTAAATTCTACTTTTGGTGGTATTGTCGGTTCAGCAATTTCATGGGGAGTGAAAAGAGGAATATATTCTAACGAAGCTGGTATGGGAACTGCAGCGCATCACGCAGGTGCTGCGGAAGTATCTCACCCAGTAAAACAAGGTCTTATTCAATCATTTTCTGTATATATTGATACTCTTTTAGTTTGTACTGGTACTGCTTTCTTAGTTTTGTCTACAGGTATGTATAATATTTTTGCAGAAGATGGATCTTTTATTATAAATAATTTAAAAAATGTTGAAATGGGGCCTGGTTATGCTCAATCAGCAATCGATTCTGTCTTCCCTGGTTTAGGAACGGTATTTTTAGCTATTTCTTTACTATTCTTCACATTTACTTCTGTTATTGCTTTCTTTTATATTGCTGAAACAAATTTTGCTTATTTATTCAGAGGGAAAAAATTTAATTCCGGAGTTAAAATCCTAAAAGGTGTGATCATTATTTCAACCTTCTATGGTTCTACTATTACGGCATCTAAAGCATGGGCAATTGGAGATGTTGGTATGGGATTGATAATTTGGATTAATTTTATAGCTATTTTGATGTTAGCAAAACCAGCAATAATTGCCTTAAAAGATTATGAGAATCAAAGAAAACAAGGTGTAAACCCGATCTTTAATCCTGTTGCATTAGGTATTAAAAATGCTGATTACTGGGAAGAAAAAGTTAGGGATCAAAAAGTAAGTAATGAAAAACAAAAAGATAAATCCAATGAACAAATAGAAAAGGTTCCTGTTTAAATATCAAATAAAGTGCTTATGAATATGTAAGTGCCAAAATATGTAAATTAAAACACATGACTCTTTTTTGTAGATATTATTTCTAGAAAAGGGTCATGTGTTTTAATTTACATATTAATAAATGGACAATCTTATGCTTTGGTCAGAAATAACCACTCAGGCGAGTGGTTTATTAAGAAAAAATCCCCGGTTGAGTGTGTATCTGAATCATAAAATATTTTCCTATGAAAATTTTTCTGATGCCTTAGTTGGTCATTTAGCTGATGTGCTTAAGGATAATATTTCGCGGGAAACATTAGCTGACTGGTATGCAGAACTCATCATTAATCATTCTCAAATAGTCGAACAAGCGACGTCGGACATTAATAAGCTGGTTACTACCAATCCGGCTTGTCCTGATCATCTGACGGCATTTTTATCTGTTCGCGGAATATTAGCTGTGCAGGCGTACCGTTTTGCCCACGCAATCTGGGGTGAAGGAGATATCCAGAGCGCGGTACTAATGCAAAACTGGATCTCTAAAGAATGGGATATCGATATTCACCCGGCAGCAAAACTCGGTAAAGGCTTATTTATCGATCATGGTATCAGTATTGTGATTGGAGAAACCGCGGTCGTCGAAGACGATGTAAGTATCTGGCATGGTGTGACACTTGGCAGTACGCTGAATGAAGCGGGGGATCGTCATCCTAAAATTCGTCGCGGGGCGCTTATCTGTGCCGGAGCAACGGTTTTAGGGAATATTGAGGTCGGTGAAAATGCGATTGTCGCGGCTAATTCAGTGGTTCTCAAACCCGTTCCTGCGGGAATTGTAGTGGCTGGCTCACCAGCAAAAGAAGTGGGGAAAGCGCCTTCTTCATTAACGACGTTATCCACAAAATCAAACGTTGCGTAGGATGGTTACTATCATAGTTTGATTTTAGACTGGGAGTATTATTCTCCAAATTATCAGTGAATTTAAAGGCGATAAGTTATACTTATTTTCAAGAGGACTTCCTGGTTAAAAAGGCTGTTATGGTACGTCATTACATCGTTGCTATTTTGATAACAATGTACCTGTTACTGCCATTTGCTGTATCTGCGAAAACATTGAAAGCAGACTTTCGTCAGCGCCCGCCTGAAATGGTTGTGGACAGTAAAACAAATCAGTTAAGTGGGCCGCTGAAAGAGGTGATAGAGCAAGCCGCTGCTCAGATTGGCTATAATATTGAGTGGCGTAAAGTTCCTTTCATCAGAAGTTTGTATAACTTGAAGAATAACGAAACCGATATTGTTCCCAGAGTGATTAAAACGCCGGAAAGAGAACAGTATATTCGTTATATCGGACCGATTGCAGTACAGAATCATGATGTAGAGTTCATCACTACAGTCAGTGGTCCTAAGATAGAAACATACAATGATTTGTTACCGTTGCGAATTGGTGTAAAACGTGGAACGGCCTATTTTCAACGTTTTGATGCCGATAAATCGTTGATAAAAATTATAGTTAAAGACGATTTTAATCTTGCCAGAATGCTTAAAGCGGAGCGGATTGATACTGCAGCTGTTATTGACTTTTCTTCTTTTTTATCTGAACTAAACGTAATCCACTTTACTGAAATACAGAAAGCAAATTACGTTTATCCGAATAAAATAGGTAATTATTACGGTATGCCGTTAAACAGCCCTGTTGCACAGCAGCTAAATCAGGTTCTGCTTGAGATGGTTGAAAATGGCAATATCGATGCTATTTATCATAAATATGGTATCACGCCTGACATTACGGATAAGTAATGATTAAGCCAATGGTGTTAAAAGCAGTGAGATACTAAGATAGCCCATTATTAATGCAATAATTATATCCAGAATACGCCACGCCTGAGCGCTGCGAAATAAAGGCAGCAGAACTTTTGCACCATAGGTAATAGCAATAAACCAAATGCAACTGGCGATTATGGCGCCTATTCCAAAATGCCATTTATCTACACCGGAATAATGCATAGATAAACTGCCGAGCATAAACACCGTATCGATATAAACATGTGGATTTAGCCAGGTGTATCCGAGGCAGGTTAATAACACCTGATTGCGATTGGATAATGCGCCTGATGACGGGGTAAGCTGGCTGTTTCCTGTCCATGCTCTCCGGGCTGCCGTAAGTGCATTTACTCCGAGAAATAGAACTCCTCCGTAACGTATTATTTCGATAAGATCAGGCCATCGGTTGATAATGACCCCGAGGCCGGAAATTCCGCATGATATAAGTATTGCATCACTGAGGATACATACGAAAGCGACGATAAACAGGTGGCTACGTAATAATCCCTGACGCAAAACAAACGCATTTTGCGAACCGATACAAACAATTAATCCTGCCCCTGTTGTAAATCCTGTACTTATTGTTGATGCAAACATACTGCCTCATTTGATTTATATTTTGATTTGATGACGGGAATTATCTTTGCTTTCTTGAGATTAGAAAAACGATATAATCTTAACTAAGTTAAGAATTTCTTAAGGTGTTATTATATGAGTCTTCTATCTCCACAAGTCGTAGCATTTATAACTGTCATTGAAGAACATAGTTTTGAACGTGCCGCAAAGCGGCTTTCTGTTACGCCGTCAGCGATTTCTCAACGAATTAAGCAGTTGGAAGAAAGAGTGGGGCAACTATTAGTTGTCAGACAGTCACCTTGTAAAGCGACTCCAGCCGGAGAAAGGCTTTTGAGTCGAGTGAAGCCAATGTCGTTACTCGAAGCTGAAGTCATTGAAGATTTTCTTCCGGACACTGAAACGTTTACCCATTCGAAAACTTTTTCAATTGCGGTTAATGAAGACTCTCTTTCTACATGGCTGCTTGGAGCATTAGCCCATTTATATAAAGAATATGGGCACTTATTTGATGTCAAAGTGGATAATGAAGATTTCACGCTTGAGCATCTGAAAAATGGTACCGTGATTGGCGCCTTAACCACGGAGAAAAAACCGTTGCAGGGGTGCACGATCCACCCATTAGGCAAAATGCGCTATTGTGCTATTGCATCCCCTGAATGTTATAAGCGCTATTTTAGCAATGGACTTACAGCCGAAGCTTTTCAGCAGGCACCCATGCTTGATTATGATCATAAAGATCTCTTGCAACGAAAGTTTATTGAGATGATCGTCAACAAGACGGTGTTTCCGTTGAATGTCCATTATTTGCCAAGTGCGGTGAGCCTGGTGGATGCTGCCAAACAACATATGGGATGGTGTGTGTCCCAGGAAGGATTACTGGACGATGCAATCGAGAAAGGGCAACTTATTAATATTGCGCCGGATGTAGCACTTGATGTGCCGTTGTACTGGCAACATGCAGGTGTACGCTCAAGAGTGTTGTCTCAGATAACTCAGTCGTTTTTTACTGAATCAGCAAGGGTGTTGTATAAATAGATTTAAATTACTCCCAGTCATCAGGCTTATGCCAATTCTCCAGCCAGCTAACGACTTCTGAGGCTCGCATAGGTTTTGCTATGCCATAGCCCTGAGCCAGGCTGTAGCCGAGTTTTTTGAGTTCATCTCTGTGTTTGCTGGTCTCCATGCCTTCGGCAATCACATTAAGATCAAAAGACTGACCGACGGCCAAAGCACTTTTCAGGGTTTTCATATCATTACCATTTTTGAACATATCTATGACAAAAGTATTATCTACTTTGAGTTCATTGAGCGGTAACTTTCTCAGATAGGTAAGTGATGAACTGCCTGTCCCAAAGTTATCCAGTGCAAATTTGACTCCTAATTTTTGGCATTCTGTAATTTTTGTCACAACATCAGTAACATTGCCTAGTTTCGTAAACTCAAGAATTTCCAATGTTAACTGTGACCCCTCAATATCCGGATAACGGGACAGTTGGGCTTTAATTCGCTCGGTCAGATCGTGCTGTTTAAAAAATACGAGGCTAATGTTAATGCTGACGGGAATGGTTATATCCTGCTGTTTCCATTCGCTCAGTTGACGTAATGCTTCTTGTAACACCCATTGATCAATATCTATCATGATATTTTGGTGTTGGATATCAGTTATAAAATCAACTGGATTAAGAAGTCCTTTATCCGGGTGTTGCCACCGAATTAATGCTTCCATCCCAATAACATTACCGGTTATCAGGTTAACTTTGGGTTGATAAAACAGACAGAATTCTTTACGTTCCAGTCCCTGAGATATTTCTCTTAACAGTTTTTCTAATTTTAACGCATTATCTTCAGACTGAGGATTGAAGAAATGAAAGCAATTTTTACCACTGTTTTTGGCAATATACATAGCCTGATCCGCCTGACGAAGTAATTGATCGGCTTCTATCTGGTTTAACTGAGGATAATTAGAAATACCAAAGCTGGCCGTTACGGAAATAACGTGACCGCGAAACATCATTGGTGCTGAAATAATATCCAGTAGTTTATGGACAATTTTCAGATCATTTTCTGGTGGATGGGATTTGAGTAACAAGACAACAAATTCATCTCCGCCCAGACGGGCAACAGTGTCATTCTTTCGTATGGCTCCTGAGACCCGTTGCGCAATGGTATTTAACAAATAGTCACCATGATCATGACCAAACACATCATTAATGTTTTTAAAGCCATCAAGGTCAAAATACACCACCGAAATACTGCAGTTATTCCTGTCGGCGTATTTTATTCCCTGCTCTAGCCGGTCTGAAAATAGTGTTCTATTTGGTAACCCGGTTAATGGGTCATGTTGAGCAGTATATTGCAGTTGTTGTTCATGAGATTTTTGGGATGTAATGTCTAGCGAAATTCCACATAATCCATATACCTCGTTATCTTTGTTAATCAGTGGAACTTTGGTTGTTTGTAAATAGGTCGCAGTACCTTTACTATTTAACCAGAAATATTCTTCTTCTTTTCTCTGTGATTCTCTGCTTTCAAAGACATCATTATCTGTTTTAATAACTCTGGCAGCTGTCTCGGGTTGGTAGAGCTGCTCTGCTGTTCTTGATTTTATTTGTTCAGAAGAAAGACCTAAAAGTGTGCACAGTGCTTTGTTTGCAAACAGATAATGTCCTTGCGTATCTTTCATAAAAATATAAGCGTCGACACTGTCCAGAATGGTTCTGAGCTTTAATTCACTCTCCTCCAGAATATTACTATGTTCTTTACGGATTTGGTTTTGTCGGGCAAGTACAATAACCAGAGTAAAGAGAAGTAGGATTATGATGCTGACAACCAGAAGCTCTCGCCAATAAACGATCAATACTGACGATTGTTCATTGCGATAACGGATCTGAGCATTGGTTGGAAGTAATGCAAGTGGAATATGGAATTTTTCTAATTGCCGATAATCAAAAATGGGTAAATTTGGGCTTTCAAGAAGTATTGGCACTGAACTAACCGGTGTTCCGGAAAGAATTTGAATCGCTTTTACTGCGGCTTGTCGGCCATGTTCTTCATGACTTACCAGCACACCTCCAATTAAACCTCTTCCAATTCCCTGATCATAAAGGTGAAAAACCGGGGCTTTTACATTGTTTATAATCAGATCAAGTGACTGATTAAACGTTAAGTTTTCATAATTTTTATCCCTGAATGCTGACATTAGCAGGACGGCATCATCAGCTGAAATATCCGTCAATTTCTTTGTAAATTCAGACCAGCTTAGTACGGATAAATCAATCACTTTAAAAGGAACGTTTTGGTTTTTTTCTCGGTATGATAATGCATTGTGAAGATCAGACTGTCCGGTTGAAGTTCCATCTGATATTAAATATAACTGTTTGATATCCGGTCTTAATGTTTGAATTAAGTTTATATTTTTATCAATAGAAACGGCTTCGACGACACCTGTTATTCTGGGATTTGGGTGAGAGGCCAATTGGATTGCCAGATCCTTATTGTTCAGTCCTAGAAAAACAACCGGAATCTCAGGGAAAAGCTCATCACCGAAACGTAATAAAAAATTAAGTGCATTATCGTCAGATGTAATGATGAGGTTATATGGAGGACGATGGCGGATTTTATAAGACAGAGACTGGTAAAACAAATCTACACTTGTTTTGTCATACAGCCGTTTGCTATCCATATATTCGATATCAATAGTCGGAGGATTGTCCCCAAACCCCGCTGCCAATCCTTTGTTTATCTGAGGCATGGTATGAAAATTAGGGTGATATGAATTGAGAAGCAGAATCCGATACTGAGAAAGATCGTCAGACTGCGCACACAGTAATGGATATGAATACAGGCACGTGGCAATGAATACTATAGTTCCCCAGAATCTACACACCTGGACCTTACCTTTACAACACTATTGATAATAAAGTTTAGACAGGAATTTACTATTTTTAAATGTAAGGGAATACTCGGAAACTACATATGGGATCACAAGCATGGGATAGGAATATCGGGAATATATGTTATTCCCGAAATACGCTTAAAACGTCAGGTATGCACAGAATGTTATGACAGGAACGGTGATTAATGTTCTCAAAATGAAAATAACAAACAACTCAAATATGTTTACCGGAATTTTACTACCAAGTAATAGTGCACCAACTTCTGACATATAAATAAGCTGAGTAACAGACATTGCAGCAATAATAAATCTTGTCATTTCACTGTCTACGGAAGAGACAATAATTGCCGGAATAAACATGTCCGCAAAGCCGACCATAATAGTCTCTGATGCTTCCTGAGCATGGGGGATATGCAGTAACTCTAAAAATGGTACAAAAGGTTGTCCAAGCCATGAAAATACAGACGTATGTTCTGCTAATACCAGGGCTATTGTTCCCAGCCCCATAACGACGGGTAACACACCAAATACCATATCAACGGCGTTCTTAACACCTTCAATTAACACGTGTTTGAAAGATGGTACATTTTTCGCTTTTTCTAATGCAAGATGAAAACCCCAGGTAAAGCTTGTATAGCCTTTCGGAATATGGTTTTGATTCGGAGATGGGGATGTGCCGTCAATGTATATGTCTTTTTTAAAGCTTAAAGGCGGGAGCCTTGGTAAAACGATTGCTGCGACTAAGCCCGCCACACAAATAGTGGCATAGAAAGGAACGAACAGCGAATCCAGGTGAACCTGTGCCAGAACGACTAAGCTAAAAGTGATAGATACTGCTGAAAAGGTTGTACCAACAACAGCAGCTTCACGTTGAGTATAAAATTTGTCTTCGTACTGTTTGCTGGTTAATAGAATACCAACACTGCCATCACCA
Source organism: uncultured Vibrio sp. (assembly GCA_963676525.2). GTDB lineage: Bacteria > Pseudomonadota > Gammaproteobacteria > Enterobacterales > Vibrionaceae > Vibrio. Next base: position 483,062 of record CAXXNB010000009.1, on the reverse strand, counting down.
AGCCATGACGTCATACAGTCAATCGCACTTCTTCCCGGTAAGTTGAAAAGAGGACGCATTATTTTTCCTAACAGAGTTCCGAATAACTCTAACAGTCCGAAATTTAGCAGTAGAGGAAGGAGAAGTCCGGCAAAAATAAAGACAGAGAATAACGTTGGCAATAATCCTTCTAAAACCAAACCACCGGTATTTTCTTCCCATAACCATTCAGGTCCGATTTTAAGATCAGCGCAAAATACGCAGACCCCGCCAATAACCCGGACCAAAAGCCAGATTGGTGATGGAGAAAGAAGATTATCCAGAAATGCATTTTTTCTGATGAAGGCCGGTTTAACCAGAGTATAGGCAACAGAGAATAAAGACATTGCAATAATGATAATTGAAATAATATCGATGATGCTGGTTTCTAAAACGGATCGAAGTACGGAGGCCAGGACAGCAACTGGTATTGTTGTGCTACCTTCATAACTTAACGGAGCCATAAAAAGATACAAGCCAAGACATGAAGGGATTAGGAAGCGCAGTAATAGCTTAACAGAAATTGCATTTCTGCTTTGAGTAGAAATTGAATCAGAACTGTCACTCATAGTGTTTCTCGTACGATTTTAAACAGAAGAATTTCGCCTGAAATGGCGAAAAATTTATGCTGAATTAAAAAAAGCGCGGAGAATATCTCGTTTTTATTTTTTTTGCAATACTATTCAATGTTAAGCGGTAGTTATTCAAAAATTAATATTGTTAGTGTTTTATTATTTAGCGGTTTATCTCGTTTTTTTGAAATTATAGGTGTTTATATGTATATGAAGTGTGTATGTATCTGAAAAGCGTGATATTAGATGTTGTAGACATGAGACAAATTTCTTATTATTTATACTGTGTGAACAAAAACTCACCAGTATCTTGCGTTTTAAAAAGCACAAAAATTTAAATATCTTTCTATAGTTAAAGACGAAGCGTGAACAAAGGTAATTTTTTCACGATAAAACGGAGTTTGCAGATGATTAATAAACGTTATTTCAAAACTAAAGATGAAGTTGAAGTTACTTTTGAGTTAGAAGCTCCTGAGTCTTCTTCCAAAGTCGCTATCGTTGCTGATTTTCTTGACTGGAAACCAGAACCAATGAAAAAAGTAGCTAAGACAGGCATGTTTAAATTTAAAACCAGATTACCTAAAGATGGAGAGTTTCAGTTCCGTTATTTGTTGGATGAAGATCAATGGGTGAATGATCCTGGTGCAGACAAGTATATTGCTAACGAATTTGGTGATGACAATTCATTAGTGTCAACTTTCCAATAGAGTCTTGCTTGGTTTTTTATCAAACAAATTGCTCATAGTTTGTTATCTCAGAGAATGGTTTGAGACAGTGCAAGGCACTAAATGTGCCTTTTTTGCTATTTCTTTGACTTGATCTAGGTGACAAGCGTGTTACAAGCATTTACTCTTTAGCCTTTGTTGAATTTAACTTGGATCTATTGTGGTATTTCAATCAATCAACGAACGGGTATTGGGACTATCTAGAAGACCTAAATTATTATTGGCATCGATGCCTGTGTTGGCACTAGCTGCTTTTTGGGGAACTTTTAGTTCAGATTCGTCCAGAACCGTTATTAATGTACAAGTCCCGGAAAGTAAACTGGTAGAACAGATAATTTCTGACAGGCAGTCTGCAGTTTCCATCCCCGACTATGAATACCATATACGTCCCGGTGATACGTTAAGTAATATTTTTGAAAAACTTGGCTTTGGTTATTCTGATTTGATGAAAGTGATGGATACTGACCAGAACTATCTCGAATTGGATACGATTAAGTCAGGAGATACACTGAGATTTTGGCACAGTGACGATGAAAGTCACTCTCTTCAAAAATTATCTCTTCAACTAAGTCTTACTGACAGTGTTGAATATACCCGTCTTGAGGATGGTACTTATGGATACCATCACATAACTATTCCCGGGACATGGAAAAGAAATGTTTTGCTTGGTTCTGTACATGGTTCTTTTTCTCAGTCTGTTTATAAACTGGGTCTGAGTAGCAATGACATTGAACACGTTGTTCGTTTATTAAAGGATAAGGTTAACTTTGCCCGGGATTTAAGAGCGGGTGATACATTTGAAATCGTTCAGTCGCAACAATATGTGGATGATCAGTTAACGGGTAGCAGTGAGATTCAGGCGATTAAAATAAATACTCGTGACAAGCAGATTTCTGCCTATTTATATAAAGATGGGCAATATTATGATGAAAATGGACAAAGTCTGCAGAAAGCATTCAGACGATATCCGACAGCAAAACACTGGCGTATCAGTTCTGCATTCAATCCTAATCGCAGACATCCGGTTACAGGACGTTTAGCTCCTCATAATGGCACTGATTTCGCGACGCCGGTTGGTACACCGATACTGTCTGCCGGGGATGGCGTTGTAACCATGATTCGTAAACACCCTTATGCGGGTAATTATGTTGTTATTAAACACGACAATATTTACACCACGCGTTACCTACATTTAAGCAAAATGTTAGTACATAAAGGGCAGCATGTGACCCGAGGTCAAAAAATTGCTTTATCGGGTAGTACTGGTCGAGTGACAGGTCCTCATCTGCATTATGAATTAATCGTCAGAGGTCATCCTGTTAATGCAATGAAGGCGAAAATTCCAATGGCTACTTCAGTTCCGAAAAACGAACTGGCTGAGTTTACTGCTCGCAGAAATACGTTGAATGAGCTAATTCAGAGCAAAGAAATAGCCATGAACGGCCAGAAAAATACAGGGTCTAACAATAGCTAACAATAACGGAAGTTACAAAATCAAAATTGCAGATGGCTGGCTACTTTTAAAGATGGTTTTTCTGCAATTTTTCGATGAGTTCAATGGGAGTCATTGGCTTACTGAAGTAAAAACCCTGAATCCAGTAACATCCCATTGAGTATAATTTTTCTAACACTTCTTTATCTTCAATTCCTTCTGCAATCAGATCATAATCAAGTTGTTCTGCCAGTTGAATAATCAGTCTGACAATTTTTTCAGATGTCGGATTTTTAAGCATATTGCTTACGAAAGATGCATCGATCTTAATGCAGTCTACCGGATAGGTATGTATATAATTCAGGCTTGAATAACCGGTACCAAAATCATCAAGCGAAATTCTGAACCCAAGATCTTTCAGGTAGAGAAGAACATTATTGATAGACGGGTCTTGTGCAAGTAGTGCTGTTTCTGTGATTTCCAATGTGAAGTCCTGAGGTGAAAATCCCCAACTTTGAATTACATTAGCCAGTTCCTTGGCGTAATTTTCAGCAAGGTTTAATTCTTCTGCAGAACAATTAATTGATAGATGGATAGTCTTACCAAGTCTTTGCTCAATCAAATACTTCGCTTCACATGTTTTTTGTAGAATTTGTTTACCAAGATCAACCATTAATCCTGCCTGTTCTGCTACAGGAATAAATTCAACTGGCGATATCAATCCTAAAGATGAGCTGTTCCAGCGAGTCAATACTTCAAATTTGTTCCACTCATTATGATTTTTATGAACAATAGGCTGCAGGACAACATAAAGATTAGAGTTTAAGGTTGTTTTATGCAGTTCATTTTTAAGCGCTTCAACCAGTTGAGTTCGACGGTAATATTGTTCATAAATTTCTTGATTGAAGCATGAAATCTGTTTTCCCGGGGTATTTTTACTGTCCTTTAAGGCCAAACTTGCATTGAGCATAATTTGCTCGATTTCTATTCCGTTTTTACTGTTAGCAGACGTTGTTATTCCTGCACAAGCGGATAGTTTTATATAAATATTGTCATTTCGGTAGCCCTGAGAAATGTTACTCAGAATTCTCGAACTGACTTCGGTAGGATCAACATCAAATACGATGAATGCAAATTCATCCGCAGCAATTCTGAAGATTAAATTTTTATCAAGAATGGTTTTTTGTAAGCAGGTTGAAACATATCGTAATACCTGGTCTCCTATATAGTCGCCATATACATCATTGATTGTTTTAAAATTATCTATATCAATTAATATCAGACTGAAAGAACGGGGGTTTTGTGGAGTAGATAATAACCGTTCCAGTGTATCTGACAGATAACTGCGGTTCAGTAACCCTGTCAGGTTATCATGCGATACTTCGTAACTTAATTTTTCAAAGAGCCCTTCTGTCTTGCTCAGGCATCTTAAATAAAAGGCATGCTTTATGATGAGCTGCACAGCAAAATGATGCCAGTCTAGAATTTCATCGGTATTCAGAATGACTTCATCAGTAAGCGAGATTAATACCCCCAGAACTTCGCCTTTTTCTGTCAGAATGACACTTCCGACATAGCCTTCAATGTTATGGTCTATAAAATATCCACAATCGGGAAATTGGCTGGAAAGTTTATGTGGAACAAGATAGTCTTTGCGTGAATTATTATTAATGTGTTTTGCTACCAGAAGTTGAATGTCATCGAGCAGAAAATCGTAATTTGTGGGTTCATCCGATGATAGCGCTTTAATTTTGTTACAGCGATTTAAATAATCTAAAGTGACTACCATTGTAAGGTGTGTCGATAACAGTTCGTGAATTAATTCTGTGGCGCGCGTGTAAACATCATCATCCGCCATGTCGTGGATGAGGTTGGTAACTTGTTTTATTGCCGCAACTGACGTATACCGAGACTTAGAATCCATGTTCGATCCTTTAGTGATCTCTGTTCATTTTTATTTGTTCTTAATTAACTGTGGTGTAACTACACTAGTTTTTCCAGTTCAAAAATGATATTTGATGCATAAAAACATTAATAAACACCCAATTCCATTTTTTGAGAAAAGTAGTAATAGAGGTAAACTCATGCAAGAATCTGAATTTCAAAAGCTTGTTAAACAGGCTAGCAGTAAAAGCTCTCTTCCAGAGGCATTAACATTTTTAAAAAATTGTGATCTTGATGAAATTGCTTCTGCTGCTCAGGATTTAACGGGGCAGTTTGCTTTGGCTGAAATGCAGGGAGTAAATAAAATTTATCATGTGGTTACTGAAATCGATGAACAGGGCAAAGAGGAAGAATTGCTTGAGTTTATTATGGATGAAGGTGATGACACTCTGGTGTTTGTAGCGTGGTTTTTTACCAGTCAGTTTTCAATGAAAGCCCGTGATGTTTATCGTGCTGCAGGGAAAACCTATAAGCAGCCAAAGCGTTCATAAAATAGAATATATTTTAGTCTTGTAAAAGAACAAAAGCATTGATTAACAGGGAAGTTAAATGAAGCAGATTAAAGTCGATGGGGTCTCGGTTACTCCTTCAAAAGTGGTGTGTGTCGGGCGTAATTACACTGCTACCCACTCTACTTCAACGATAATTTTACCTGCGCTACGGATTCTTCCCGTAAACACATCTCCTTGATTAACATGACCAACACCTGATGGTGTTCCTGTCATAATTACATCATTTGTTATTAATGTGGTGTATTTACTTAGCTCCTTTAAAATAACTTTTGGTGGATATAACATTTGATTGACGTGGCCACTCTGAACTCTAGCCCCATTAATAAGTAGTTCAATACTTAAATCATCAACATGAATTCCATCTAATGGAACAAAATTACTTAGTACAGCAGAATAATCAAATGCTTTTGCCCTTTCCCAAGGTAATCCTTTCTCTTTGAGGGTCCCCTGTAGTTTTCGCTTAGTAAGATCAAGTCCGAATCCAACAGCTGCTAATTTTTTCCTTCTAACCAAGAAACAGATTTCGGCTTCGTAATGGAGAGGTTCTTGAGAAAATGATAGCAAATGACGAGTTATGGCAGAATTGGGTTTGTTAAATACAACCATCTCGTCAGGGACTGAATTACCTAACTCTTGTATGTGTTTTTCATAGTTTCTTCCAATGCAAACAACTTTACTCGGTTTTACCTTCTTATTCCCTAAACAGACAGTATTCATATCTTCCATGACTCAGTAAATTAACTACTTAATATATTTCTATTTTGATTGGTAAAATCAAACTTTTAATGAGAGTAACAGTTGTACCTTATTTATTAACATGTTGGCAAATAAAAGTAATATTGAGTGTAAACAAAAACTATAAAAGTATTAGATCAGACTAGCACTAACACTTTAATTTTAAAAGAGAACGTGGTTAATGTGTACTGAAGCAGAGTCTGTAGTTAAACTAACTAAGTCTCCGAAACTGCTGGTGCAGTTCACTCGGCGACAGTAATGGCGATATGAGGTTATATGATATTGACAAAGAGATTGAATTTGTAGCCGAAGCCGCGAATGGCTTTTATTGAGGATGAAGGCTGATTCAGCTGCGCCAGTTTTTTTCTCAGGCGGGAAATCCGTTTTTCCAGAGCGGTGCGCATTTGCACATTATCCATGTCTAATTTGAGATACTCAGCCAGTTCCCAGTACTCCAGTTGTTGCTGGGGGGCCTGGGCTAGCAAAGTGAGTAACCGACTGTCTTCCTGAGAAAGTAACACCGACTCTAAATGAGTATTAACCAGTTGACCTGTCGAAAAATGTAAGGTTAATGTGGCCTCGTTTAAATTAGGGATGCGGCGACACACGGCCTGAATAGCGGCTTTTAACTCTTCCGGTGATACGGGTTTTGGCAGATAGATATCGGCTCCAGCTTCGTAACCGGCCAGTTTATCTGCAATCTGATTACGGGTTGTCAGCATTATGATGCCAATGCTTGGTGTTCTCATACGAAGCTCTGTTGCCAGGAATAATCCATCTTCACCGGGCAGGTTTAGATCAAGTAATGCAACTTTGCATAAATCAATGTCCGCTGCTGCCAAGGCATCTTCGGCCGATTCAAAAGCAGCAACCTGATATCCCTGTGCAGTTAGCGATTCATAAAAGACTTCACGTAAGGCGAGGTGATCCTCGACTAATAGTAGTTTTATATTGTTGTGTTGAGACATAATCGAAAAATGACTTTCTTGTTATTTAAATCTGGGGACTGAACCGGAATATATTCAATCGATCCATGCAGTTGTGATGTGAGACGTTTCACTATATATAATCCGAGACCGGAACCTGTCTGTCTGTGAGCGCTTTCACTACGATAATATTTTTTAAAAATCTGTTCTTTAGTCGGGAGTGTTTCTGTCGTCCAGTTTTCGACACTGATACACCACTTCTGAGCATCTTGTCTGAGCTTGATTGATACTGAACTCTCTGCGGGACTGTATTTCAACGCATTATCAAGCAAGTTAGATACAATAATCTTTAACCAATCTTCATCGGTTTGTATTTCGGCATTCACGTCAGGGTAAATAAGTTCGATACGTGCCGAAGACAAATTCTTGTAGGTCATATTTTCCAATAAAGAAATTAAGTTAACCTGTTTTGTATTGAGTGCAATCTTGGAATCGACTTTTTCTAAAACAGAACATCTGTCAATCACTAAGCTCATATCATTAGCGGCCTGTATCATATATTGACGGAATTTGTCTGAGATATCGTGCTGTTCAACGCCCATTTTGATTATAGAAAGTGGTGTTTTCAGTTCATGAGACAACATACTTAAAAACTGAGCTTTCTGCTGTTTTTCTGCCCTTTCTTTTTGTGCCATTTCCTGAGCATGTTCTTTTTCCAGGACGGTACTGACATGGTTGTCTTCAATAATTCGAATACGACGATGAATGATACTCTGGAATACGATAATACTGGCAAGCGTGCCTGCGGTATAAGAGTATCTTAACAGGTATCCGCCGGATATTAAGCCACTTAATGACAATACATTTCCTATCAGACCGCCTAAGCCAAATACGACAGCTAAAAATAACAGTCGTCCTTCCGTTTTTTTACTTAATGCCAGTCTGCATGCAAAACCAGTGATAAGTAATAGATAGATCATGCTTAATGGCATAAGGAAACGCATGAACTCGATATACAGATCAACCGCTAAGGATAAGAAACCAACGAAAGTTAACGCTAGATAGCCGCCGGATATCCAGAAGTAAACAGCGTTGGTCTGCCTCTTAAAATTAAATACATAATGATAAAACAAAGCCAGAGAAGACATATAAAATAGGGTGGTGAACTGTGGCAAATAGTTCATCCATACGTTCCAGTTTGCAGGGGCAAGTAATGCAAACCAGCCGTGAGTATCAAGAAAAAGCACCAATGAAGCGAGGACGAAATTGAAGTAGTAGCGAAAATTTCGTTCTCGTGTCCATTTAATATAGAGGAGGTTAATAATTACCAGAGTAAAAAGCAGACCAATAAAGATACCTGAGAAAGTGTAATCGAACAGCAGTGCTTGATGATAAGCATCATCTGTGTAGACATCTGCAATAACAGTATGAGAGTTATTGGCCTCTATACGCAAATAAGCGGTGGTTGGTTGCTTGACATTATTGATTGCAAATGTAAAAGCGCGATCTTTCTTTATTTTCCTTGTATCGGACAGTTCTCCGGATTCTATGGTGTTAAAATGACCATGTCGATCCGGGATATACAGCGTGATGTAATCCAGATAGGTCGGAGTGATCCTCAGCCAAACTTTCTGTGAAGTTTCTTGCAAAGGGTAAAGGGTGAATTTTAGCCAGTGAATAGCCCGATTGTAACCTCCAGCATACCCTGCTGGTGAGGCCGTTTTAAAGGCTGATTCAGGAAGTCGAGCAATATCCTGTATTGTTTTCTGAGCACTGTTATCCACATATGCATCAAACTGGACGGTATAACGGTCAAGTATTCCATTTGTTGCCGCATTGGCAGTACAGGAAAAAGTCAATAGCAGCAGTATCCAAAGACTCAGACAAATGGTGCAGAGATGATTTGTATTACTTATCGTGCTGCGAATTTGTTGTGTCATTGACCGGCTCAGATAAGGTTGATAAAAAATTTCGAATAATTTTGTCAAAATTTGAAGTAATTGTCATTTAGGTTTCTATTATCATATGCTTTTTAATTCTTTTATCATCAATTCCTCGTTACCATATGATTTTATGTCAGGATTGGGTCAGGTTGAGTCAGGAATGCGTAAAAACAGTTGCTATCATGGAGGCATCTCTAACTGATATTCTCTGCCGAAAAAGCTAAATAAAGTGAAGGTATGAGTTTTGTTTCACTGAGATCATTGTATACATCAGGTCCTGTGACTCTCGTCAGACGTTGGTCGTTTTAGGGAAATATGAAATCAGCTGGCTACTATTTTTGAGGAAGAAATTTAATGGCTTATCAACTAAAAGTTATGACTGGAAATCAGGTCGATTTTCTACCGATAACCGATACAGGAATGGCATTAGAGGCGCAGGCTCAAACCAACTATACATTGGTTGACAGTGACGGCAATAGCGTAGTGGATGATCTTGTATTAAAACGTCATGGCGATGCATTGGATATTGTTGTTGACGATGAAGTGGTTGCGACTATTGATGATTTTTACGCCGTACCGGATGATGTCAGTTATGTTGTTACTAGCGAAGACGCTGCGGTAGCGTCTGAATCGTCGTCGGGTCTGGCTATGGGGTCAGAAACGACCGATGCGTCTGCAAATAGTCTGTTTATTCATGGCGGTTCTGAAATGGCCTCCAATGTTGAACTTGGTAGCGTGGTTTGGTCTACGGATAGCGCAACGGCTCCTATGGTACTGGCTGAACCGGTATCTGGTGCAGGTTGGTCGGGTACTGAAATGGTTCTGGCGGGTTTGGGTGCTATAGGTGCCGGTGGTCTTGCCATAGAATCAAATCATAACTCATCACAGAATGGTTCGACAGATACAGTGCACTCTTTAACTGTAACGGCAGTAGCTGGGACATTTACGTCTGCTGTGACCGTGACTGTGTATGATAACGCAGGCAATGTTCTGACAACCGGATCCATTGATGCGGCGACTGGCCAGGTGAGCTTCTCTCTGGACAATAGCTATAGCGGTCCACTGTTGATTGCTGTATCTGACGCAAACGGCGACGATGCTGATTATCTGGATGAAGCGACCAATAGCGAAGTCAGTCTGGGCACGACACTATATGCCATGACAACCACAGATGGTTCATCCGATATCAGTGTCAGTGTTACCCCGTTAACTTCTCTGGCAGTAACAAAAGCGGGGGTTGATACGACCGATTTAAGCTCACTCTCACTTACTGAATCCAATGTTTCTGTCAACAATGTTATTGGTGAGCTGTTTGGTGTCGAAGATATTACGGGCACGGTGACAACAATAACAGACAGCAGCTACAACTCAGCTGACGGTCTTAATGCCAGTGAAACTTACGGTAATGTTCTGGCTCAGTTATCTGGTGTAGACAGCAATACCGGTAGTGTAGATGATACGATTTCACAGTTAGCGGATACCATTGAAATCAGTGAAAATGGGAATGCAACCATCACACAGGAAGGTGTTGAGTTACTGAATAACGGTTCAACCACATTTGAAAGCGGTGAGAATGCCGATTTGGCTGAGATTGATACTATTACTACATCAGCGCCAACAATAGCTGAAGCAAGCAGTGGTATTAATGCTGATGAAGCTTCTGATGGTGTTGCTGTTAAAGTTCAAAATGTGACTTCCGGAGATGAAGTTACTATCTACTGGGGCGATCAAAGTGAAACATTTACTGTAACAGAAGACCAAATTACTAATGGTGTTGCAACCTTAACGGTATCTGCATCAGTCATTGCTGATGAAGGTGACGGTACAGTCGATATTTCCGCCCAGATTTCGGGGCAGGATGAAAGTGATTCTCTCCGTGTTTCTGTTGATACTATGGCTCCAATACTTTCATCGGGTGATACAGCTGCATCAATTGATGAAAATACTGGTATTGGTCAAGTGATTTACACTGCAACATCTGATGATACTGCAACTACATACAGCCTTTATGGCACCGATGCAAGTGCGTTTACGATTGACAGCAGTACAGGTGAAGTCACCTTAACTGCCAATCCGGATGCGGAAACCCAAGCGAGCTACGAATTTTCCGTGACGGCGACCGATGCGGCGGGCAATGGCAGCAGTGAAACCGTCACACTGACTATCAACGACTTGGACGAAGTCGCGCCAACCATTACTTCTGGCACTACCGCCACGGCAATTGATGAGAACAGCGGTGCCGGCCAAGTGGTGTACACGGCGACCAGTACCGATAGTGCGGATGTGTCCGGTGGGGTAACGTACTCACTGAGCGGTGAAGATGCGACCTTATTTGCTATCGATGCGAGCACCGGCGAAGTGACGTTGACCGGCAACCCGGATGCGGAAACCCAAGCGAGCTACGAATTCACCGTGACCGCAACCGATGCGGCAGGTAATGAAACTAGCGAAACCGTCACACTGACTATCAACGACTTGGACGAAGTCGCGCCAACCATTACTTCTGGCACTACCGCGACAGCCATTGATGAGAACAGCGGTGCCGGCCAAGTGGTGTACACGGCGACCAGTACCGATAGTGCGGATGTGTCCGGTGGGGTAACGTACTCACTGAGCGGTACCGATGCGAGTGCCTTTACCATTGACAGCGCAACGGGTGCGGTGAGCTTAACCGCTAACCCGAATGCGGAAACCCAAGCGAGCTACGAATTCACCGTGACCGCGACCGATGCGGCGGGTAACGAAAGCAGCGAAACGGTGACGTTATCGATTAACGATTTGGATGAAGTGGCGCCAACCATCACTTCCGGCACTACCGCGACGGCGATCGATGAGAACAGCGGTGCCGGCCAAGTGGTGTACACGGTAACCAGTACCGATAGTGCGGATGTGTCGGATGGGGTGACGTATTCACTGAGTGGCACCGATGCGAGTGCCTTCACGATTGACAGCGCTACGGGCGAAGTGACGCTGTCGGGCAACCCGGATGCGGAAACCCAAGCGAGCTATGAATTCACCGTGACGGCGACCGATGCGGCGGGTAATGCCAGCAGCGAAACGGTGACGTTATCCATCAATGATTTGGACGAAGTGGCACCCACCATTACTTCTGGCGACACCGCGACGGCGATCGATGAAAACAGCGGCGCGGGTCAAGTGGTGTACACCGCGACCAGCAGCGATACGGCGGATGTGTCGGATGGCGTGACGTATTCCCTCAGTGGCACCGATGCAAGTGCCTTCACGATTGACAGCAGCACAGGCGCAGTCACCTTAACCGGCAACCCGAATGCGGAAACCCAAGCGAGTTACGAATTCACCGTGATGGCGACCGATGCGGCGGGGAACGCCAGCAGCGAAACGGTTACCCTGACCATCAATGATTTGGATGAAGTGGCACCCACCATCACTTCCGGCACTACCGCGACAGCCATTGACGAAAACAGTGGTGCGGGTCAAGTGGTGTACACGGCGACCAGTACCGATACGGCGGATGTGTCGGATGGCGTGAGTTATTCACTCAGCGGTGAAGATGCGACCTTATTTGGTATCGATGCGAGCACCGGCGAAGTGACGTTGACCGGCAATCCGGATGCGGAAACCCAGGCGAGTTACGAATTTACCGTGACCGCGACCGATGCGGCGGGCAACGAAAGCAGTGAAACGGTAACGTTATCCATTAACGATTTGGACGAAGTGGCGCCGACGATTACTTCCGGCACGACAGCGACGACACTTGATGAAAACAGCGGCGCAGGTCAAGTGGTGTACACGGCGACCAGCACGGATACAGCGGATGTATCCGGTGGCGTAACGTATTCACTGAGTGGCACCGATGCAAGTGCCTTCACGGTTGACAGCAGCACGGGTGCGGTGAGCTTAACCGCTAACCCGAATGCGGAAACCCAAGCGAGCTACGAATTTTCCGTGACGGCGACCGATGCGGCGGGCAATGGCAGCAGCGAAACGGTGACGCTATCCATCAACGATTTGGATGAAGTGGCGCCAACGATTACTTCCGGCAGTACCGCGACGGCAATCGATGAAAACAGCGGTTCGGGTCAAGTGGTGTACACGGCGACCAGTACCGATACGGCGGATGTGTCGGATGGCGTGACGTATTCACTGAGTGGCACCGATGCGGCCTTGTTCGCTATTGATGCGAGCACCGGCGAAGTGACGTTGACCGGCAATCCGGATGCGGAAACCCAAGCGAGTTACGAATTTACCGTGACCGCGACCGATGCGGCGGGCAATGCCAGCAGCGAAACGGTCACCCTGACCATTAACGATTTGGACGAAGTGGCGCCAACCATCACTTCCGGCACCACCGCCTCGGCGATCGATGAGAATAGTGGTGCGGGTCAAGTGGTGTACACCGTGACCAGTACCGATAGCGCGGATGTGTCGGATGGCGTGACGTATTCACTGAGTGGCACCGATGCAAGTGCCTTCACGATTGACAGCAGCACAGGCGCAGTCACCTTAACCGGCAACCCGAATGCGGAAACCCAAGCGAGCTACGAATTTTCCGTGACGGCGACCGATGCGGCGGGCAATGGCAGCAGCGAAACGGTGACGCTATCCATCAACGATTTGGATGAAGTGGCGCCAACGATTACTTCCGGCAGTACCGCGACGGCAATCGATGAAAACAGCGGCTCGGGTCAAGTGGTGTACACGGCGACCAGTACCGATACGGCGGATGTGTCGGATGGCGTGACGTATTCACTGAGTGGCACCGATGCGGCCTTGTTCGCTATTGATGCGAGCACCGGCGAAGTGACGTTGACCGGCAATCCGGATGCGGAAACCCAAGCGAGTTACGAATTTACCGTGACCGCGACCGATGCGGCGGGCAATGCCAGCAGCGAAACGGTCACCCTGACCATTAACGATTTGGACGAAGTGGCGCCAACCATCACTTCCGGCACCACCGCCTCGGCGATCGATGAGAATAGTGGTGCGGGTCAAGTGGTGTACACCGTGACCAGTACCGATAGCGCGGATGTGTCGGATGGCGTGACGTATTCACTGAGTGGCACCGATGCAAGTGCCTTCACGATTGACAGCAGCACAGGCGCAGTCACCTTAACCGGCAACCCGAATGCGGAAACCCAAGCGAGCTACGAATTTTCCGTGACGTCGACCGATGCGGCGGGCAACGAAAGCAGTGAAACGGTAACGTTATCCATCAACGACTTGGACGAAGTCGCGCCAACCATTACTTCTGGCACTACCGCCACGGCAATTGATGAGAACAGCGGTGCCGGCCAAGTGGTGTACACGGCGACCAGTACCGATAGTGCGGATGTGTCCGGTGGGGTAACGTACTCACTGAGCGGTGAAGATGCGACCTTATTTGCTATCGATGCGAGCACCGGCGAAGTGATGTTGACCGGCAACCCGGATGCGGAAACGCAAGCGAGCTACGAATTTACCGTGACCGCGACCGATGCGGCGGGCAATGGCAGCAGTGAAACGGTGACGCTATCCATCAACGATTTGGATGAAGTGGCGCCAACGATTACTTCCGGCAGTACCGCGACGGCAATCGATGAAAACAGCGGCTCGGGTCAAGTGGTGTACACGGCGACCAGTACCGATACGGCGGATGTATCGGCTGGCGTGAGTTATTCCCTGAGCGGCACCGATGCGAGTTCCTTCACGATTGATAGTTCGACCGGTGAAGTCACCTTAACCGCCAACCCGGATGCGGAAACCCAAGCAAGCTACGAATTTACCGTGACCGCAACCGATGCGGCGGGTAATGAAAGCAGCGAAACGGTGACGTTATCGATTAACGATTTGGATGAAGTGGCGCCAACCATCACTTCAGGCACTACCGCGACGGCGATCGATGAGAACAGCGGTGCCGGCCAAGTGGTGTACACGGTAACCAGTACCGATAGTGCGGATGTGTCGGATGGGGTGACGTATTCACTGAGTGGCACCGATGCGAGTGCCTTCACGATTGACAGCGCTACGGGCGAAGTGACGCTGACGGGCAACCCGGATGCGGAAACCCAAGCGAGCTATGAATTCACCGTGACGGCGACCGATGCGGCGGGTAATGCCAGCAGCGAAACGGTGACGTTATCCATCAATGATTTGGACGAAGTCGCACCAAGTATTACTTCCGGGACTACGGCCACGGCGATCGATGAAAACAGCGGCGCGGGTCAAGTAGTGTACACGGTGACCAGTAGCGATAGCGCGGATGTATCCGGTGGGGTAACGTACTCCCTGGGCGGCACCGATGCGAGTGCGTTCATGATTGACAGCAGCACTGGTGAAGTCACCTTAACCGCGAATCCGGATGCGGAAACCCAAGCGAGCTATGAATTCACCGTGACCGCGACCGATGCGGCGGGGAACGCCAGCAACGAAACGGTGACGTTATCCATCAACGATTTGGACGAAGTCGCGCCAACCATCACTTCCGGAACAACAGCCTCGGCAATCGATGAAAACAGCGGCGCAGGTCAAGTGGTGTACACCGTCACCAGCACGGATACGGCCGATGTGACGGATGGCGTGACGTACTCCCTCAGCGGCACCGATGCCAGTGCGTTCACGATTGACAGCAGCACTGGCGCAGTCACTTTAACCGGCGATCCGGATGCGGAAACGCAAGCGAGCTACGAATTCACCGTGATCGCGACCGATGCGGCGGGAACGCCAGCAGCGAAACGGTTACCCTGACCATCAATGATTTGGATGAAGTGGCACCCACCATCACTTCCGGCACTACCGCGACAGCCATTGACGAAAACAGTGGTGCGGGTCAAGTGGTGTACACGGCGACCAGTACCGATACGGCGGATGTGTCGGATGGCGTGAGTTATTCACTCAGCGGTGAAGATGCGACCTTATTTGGTATCGATGCGAGCACCGGCGAAGTGACGTTGACCGCCAACCCGGATGCGGAAACCCAAGCGAGCTACGAATTTTCCGTGACGGCGACCGATGCGGCGGGCAATGGCAGCAGCGAAACGGTGACGCTGAGCATTACCGATGTGGACGAATCGGATCCGGTGCTGAGCTCAGGGACCACGGCGACGGCGATCGCGGAAAACAGCGGCGCGGGACAGGTGGTGTACACGGCGGTGGCAACGGACACGGCGGACAGTGACGACAGCACAGATACCAGCAGTGCGCTGACCTATTCGATCAGCGGTACGGATGCGAGCGCGTTCTCGATTGACAGTTCGACGGGTGAGGTGACGCTGACCGGCAATCCGGATCACGAAACGCAGTCGAGCTACGACTTCACCGTGACAGTGACCGATGCGGCGGGCAACAGCGACAGCGAAACGGTGACGCTGAGCATTACCGATGTGGACGAATCGGATCCGGTGCTGAGCTCGGGGAGCACGGCGACGGCGATCGCGGAAAACAGCGGTGCAGGCCAGGTGGTGTATACAGCGGTGGCGACGGACACGGCGGACAGCGATGACAGCACCGACACCAGCAGTGCGCTGACCTATTCGATCAGCGGTACGGATGCGAGCGCGTTCTCGATTGACAGTTCGACGGGTGAGGTGACGCTGACCGGCAATCCGGATCACGAAACGCAGTCGAGCTACGACTTCACCGTGACAGTGACCGATGCGGCGGGCAATAGCGACAGCGAAACGGTGACGCTGAGCATTACCGATGTGGACGAATCGGATCCGGTGCTGAGCTCAGGGAGCACGGCGACGGCGATCGCGGAAAACAGCGGCGCGGGACAGGTGGTGTACACAGCGGTGGCGACGGACACGGCGGACAGTGACGACAGCACCAACATCAGCAGTGCGCTGACCTATTCAATCAGCGGTACGGATGCGAGCGCATTCTCGATTGACGGTTCAACGGGCGAAGTGACATTGACCGGCGATCCGAATCACGAAACGCAGTCGAGCTACGAATTTACAGTGACGGCAACGGACGCGGCGGGCAATAGCGACAGCGAAACCGTGACGCTAACCATCAACGATGTGGATGAATCGGATCCGGTGCTGAGCTCGGGGAGCACGGCGACGGCGATTGATGAAAACAGTGGAGCCGGTCAAGTGGTGTACACGGCGGTGGCAACCGACACGGCGGACAGTGACGACAGCACCGACACCAGCAGTGCGCTGACCTATTCAATCAGCGGTACGGATGCGAGCGCATTCTCGATTGACAGTTCAACGGGCGAAGTGACGCTGACGGGCAATCCGGATGCGGAAACCCAAGCGAGTTACGAATTCACCGTGACGGCGACCGATGCAGCGGGCAACAGCGACAGCGAGACCGTCACTCTAACCACCAACGATGTGGACGAATCGGATCCTGTACTGAGCTCGGGGACTATTGCGACAACGATTGATGAAAACAGTGGAGCCGGTCAAGTGGTGTACACGGCGGTGGCAACCGACACGGCGGACAGTGACGACAGCACCGACACCAGCAGTGCGCTGACCTATTCAATCAGCGGTACGGATGCGAGCGCATTCTCGATTGACAGTTCAACGGGCGAAGTGACGCTGACGGGCAATCCGGATGCGGAAACCCAAGCGAGTTACGAATTCACCGTGACGGCGACCGATGCGGCGGGTAACAGCGACAGTGAAACGGTGACGTTGAGCATCACTGACCTGGATGAGTCGGAGCCAACCATGACTTCGAGCGACACCGCAACAGCCATTGACGAAAACAGTGGTGCGGGTCAAGTGGTGTACACGGCGGTGGCGACGGACACGGCGGACAGCGATGACAGCACAGACACCAGCAGTGCGCTGACCTATTCGATCAGCGGTACGGATGCGAGCGCATTCTCGATTGACAGTTCGACGGGCGAAGTGACGCTGACGGGCAATCCGGATGCGGATACAAAAGACAGTTATACGTTCACGGTGACCGCGACGGATGCGGCGGGTAACAGTGCCAGTGAAACGGTGATGTTGAGCATCACGGACCTGGACGACTCCGTGCCAACCATCACTTCGAGCGATACCGCGACGGCGATAGCGGAAAACAGCGGTGCGGGTCAAGTGGTGTACACGGTGACAGCGACGGACACGGCGGATGTGGATTCTACGACGGACACCAGTAGTGCGCTGACCTATTCGATCAGCGGTACGGACGCGAGCTCGTTCTCGATTGACAGTTCAACGGGCGAAGTGACACTAACCGGAAATCCGGATTACGAAACTCAATCCAGTTACAGCTTTACCGTAGTCGCGACGGATGCGGCGGGCAATGAAAGCAGCGAAACGGTGACACTAACTATCAACGATTTAGATGAAATTCCGCCAGTGATCTCAAATGTCAGCGTGGCAGATAGCACTTACGGTGTTGGCGATACGGTGATTATTACTGTCACCGCGACCGACAACGAAACGGGCTTAACCTTAGCGGGTACCTTCAACGGCCAGACGCTGACGAATATCACGGACAACAACGATGGCACTTACAGTGCGACCTACACCGTAGTGGAGGGGGACAGCGACATCAGCGATGCGGGCAGTGTCACGACCAACCTCACGTTAACCGATGCAGCGGGCAATGAAAGCACAGCCACCACCAGTGTGAGCTTGAGTGACAGCGCGTCGATTGATGCTAACAGCCCAACCAATACTTTTACCGGGGCGAGTTATGATGTGGACACCAACACCATCACAATCACCGGTACCAATATCAGTAGCTTGTTAAGTGGAGATGAAACCGCCAGTACCGACCTGTCCGCTAACTTTAACTGGGATAATCTGACCTGGACGGTGGGTTCAACGGATATCACCTTTACCAGTGATGATATTAGTTCGGTCACGGTAGTGGATGACGGCACGTTAACCATCACATTAAGTGACGATAAAGCTAGTGAAGTTGAAGGCACTGCGGACTTTGATGCATCCACAGCAACGGATGATATTACGGTAGCGGTTGGATTTTCTGGAGACACGGCGGGGAATGTAGCAACCGATGACGGTTTAAATGGTGTTGACACTTCTATTGTGGTATTTGACCTAGTCAATGGGCAATCTTCAAGCCATTCAGGTACTACATTCGATGCGAATACCACATATACTATCTATATTATTGTTCCAACAGATGTTTCAGGATCTACGACAAGCACTTCTTCTGGTTCATCGGGGTCTTGGCATACGTGGTCTGGAGCTCAGAATTTGGGCGCA
Organism: uncultured Vibrio sp.; assembly: GCA_963676525.2. Lineage (GTDB taxonomy): Bacteria > Pseudomonadota > Gammaproteobacteria > Enterobacterales > Vibrionaceae > Vibrio. Next base: position 464,095 of record CAXXNB010000009.1, on the reverse strand, counting down.
GATGACACGATAATACTTGTTGGTAATGGTGCTACGGTCTATGTTGCTGGTTCTGGTACTCCTTTTACTTTATTTAAAGCGAGTAATAATGATCTTGAATGGTATGATCCTATGTTTGGTGACCATTTTATCTTGCATTCGAATGGTGAGATTGCTGCAGGGCTATCAGGTTCATCAAATGAATTATCGATTGATCTTTGGAGTGGGAGTTTAGTTAGTCAACTGAATTCTGGTCTGAATTGGAATCAAGCATTTTTAACTGCAATAGCATCAACAGTAATGACATCACAAGGGTTAGCTTAGAATAGAAAATTTATTTACCGCTACTTTGGTAGCGGTATTTAGACAAAATAAGAGGCCAAGTTTGTCTTGTATAAAAATATTGCGTGATTTAATTGATGTACAACAATTCACAGAGCTAAATACCCATGCTGAACGATATTGGGCAGAAACGCAGGACTGTCAGGTTTTACCCTTGTTGGCGATAGCTAATATTCACCTAGGTGATCAGCCAGCGTTTCAACAAATAATCCAGCAGATAGACTTAAATCGTGAACAGCTCGATGCCGATGCACGTATCGACTTAGCCGCTGTCTACTGTCTGATGCAACAAATCCCGCAGGCTGTAGAACTGCTCGAAGCCGAATATCAGCAGCACCCCCAGCATGCGTTATTACTAGCCCGTTTAGCCTGGTGCAAAATGATGCAAGAGCAGGTAGATCAGGCACTGCAACTCTATCAGCAATCCGCTCAGCTAGAACCGCAACGATTACCCGTTTGGATAACGTTAGTTGGCTTACACCTGCAACAGAAAAACTATGCTGAAGCTCAACAATGTTTAATCAGCGGCATTGCGCAGTTAGAGCAGCAATATGACCAACTACCCGAACAGGTAGCTAAACGGTTTAGCGCGCAATTCCGTCATGTTCAGTTAGAAATCTGGATAGTCACCGATAACCAAGCCAGTGCCGAAGAATGGTTGGATGAACGCCGACAAGATCTGGATGAAGAAACTTGGGTTTCGTTAGTCAGCACCTACGCCACGTTATTAGCCGGTTACGATTTACACGCCGAGGCGGAAGAAAACCTGCGTAGTGGCCTGAAACATTATCCGCATAACCTCGGGCTGATTGGCAAACTGGCCGAACTGGCGCAAATTCAGGGACGCAGTTACCAGGCGGTGCAACTGCTAAAACGTGCCATTCGCCTGGCTAAACAGCAAAATAAACCCGAAGCACCGTATTGGATCCGCCTTGCGTCCACCAGTTTGCACAACATGACACCACAGGCACGCAAAGCGGCAGAAAAAGCCGTTGAGCTGGTCAATGAGATGACGGTCAGCGACGAAACACCGCCAATGATGATTACCCAACTAGGCTGGCAGGCAAAAAACGCCTTAGCCCAAGTGGAAAGTCAGGAGCAACATTTTGAACTTGCCGAAGCACTGTTTGATGAAATCCTGCAGGAAAACCCCTGGTTTGTGCCCGCTTTGCAAGGTTTGGGGCAACAACAGATGCTACGTGGCAATATCGATCAGGCGATTGAGTTGTATGAAAAGATCAAAGCCATCGATCCGGCGCAGGGTTATTCTGCTCTGATTAACGCTCGTCAGTTCCCCGATGACGAAGAAACCCTCGCCACGATTGAGCGCGCTGCCCGTCGTCCGGGACTTGAAGGTCAGGTTCGCAGCGGTTTATTACTGCAACTGGCCAGTGCCTGGGAAAAACGCCAACAATTTAATAAAGCGTTCGAACTGGCTAACGAGTCGAACACCGCCAGCAAAAAACGGCTCAGTTACGATGCCAAAGCACACCGCAACCAGTGCGCCCGCATTCGTAACGTGTTCCGCCACGATTTATATCAACACCGCAAAGAGTGCGGCGTGGACTCGACCTTGCCAGTGTTTGTGCTAGGCATGCCACGCTCCGGTACGACGCTGGTCGAACAGATCATTGCCGGTCACAGCAAAATTTTCGGTGCCGGGGAGCTGGGCGTGATCCCAAGCCGGGTTCAAGGCTTAAACCGTTGGGAACGCCATGTGGGCTCAGGCCGCCGTTATCCTGACTGTATCGATGACCTCACGCCATACATGACCCAAGGGATCGCCAATGGCATTCTCGACGAGCTGCGCGAACTGGCGGCGGAAGATAAACCGGAAGCGTTGCATGTGGTGGATAAGCTGCCGCATAACTTTGAAAATATCGGCTTGATTAAATTTTTCTTCCCGAACGCGAAAATTATTTCCGTGCGCCGCGATCCCCGTGATATCGCCATTTCCAACTATTTTACCGACTATCAGGCCAAACATGGTGGTATGGGCTTTGCCTACGATCTGACCTGGATTGGTGAACAACTGGCGGATCACAATATGTTGATGCACCATTGGAATCAGGTGTTTCCCGGTGAAATTTTAGAGATCAACTACGAAGAGGTGGTGGAAGATCTCGAAGGCAGTGCGCGTAAGTTGCTCGACTATATTGGCGTCGAGTGGGAAGAGCAGGTGTTAGAGTTTAATAAATTGGATCGCCCGGTAAAAACCGCCAGTGTGTGGCAGGTGCGCCAGCCGATTTATAAAACCTCAAAAGCGAAATGGATGCGTTACAAAAACCATCTCAAGCCACTGATCAAAGGCACCAATGCCAGAATTGAACCGGATCCGATCACCGACCGACTCATTCTGCCAGTTCCCGGCTTTCTGCAAACCGGTGTCGATCTGTTCCATCAGGGTAAGCTGGATGAGGCAGAAATGAACTTTAAAAAAATGCTGCATCACAATCCCAATCATGCCGCTTGTCAGTATATGGTTGGCTTAGTATATTGCCGCAAAGGACATATTCAGGACGCAATTCCGTTAATGCAACAAGCACTGGACACCTGCCCATGGAAAAAAGAGTGGCGGGAAAACTTACATCAAGCATACGTAATGACCGGTCAACAGGATAAAGCTGACCAACTGAATCTCAACAAAAGTGAGAAAAACAAAGAAAATGATGAATGGGAGACTGACGGTTTTGCAGATGAATAAATATATTTCTCTGGTTTCAATGGTGGTGAGCAGTTTGCTGATCGGCGGTATGGTAAATGCTGAATCGGTGCAATCTGTGATGCTACAGTCATCAGGCCAGAGTACGGCTAATGGTTTAGCACAGGCACTGCAGATGGCACTGCAAAATAATCCGGCGGTCAAAGGACAGCAAACGCAGTTGTCGGTTCAGCAGGAGGCTATTGATGCTGCCGGCTCGGCTTATTATCCGACGGTGTCAGCTGACATCAGCAGCAATGATGAAGAAACCAGTTACGTTCAGGCTTCTCAACCGTTATGGACATTTGATCGTATCAGTTCCGCAAAAAATACCCAGGTAGTAGGTTACGATGTAGAAAAAACTGTGCTGCTGCAAGTCGAACGACAATTGATTCAGCAAACGGCAACCGCTTATGCACAGGTACAAAGTATCCGTTTAAAAGTAACGGTAGCAAAAGAGAACCTGAATGAGCATCAGCGTTTGTATGACCGAATCTCACGTCGAGCTCAAGGGCAGCTTGCTTCAACCGCCGACGTCAATCTAGCGTCGGCGCGTTTACTACAGGCAAAAGCCGATTTGGTCAGCTATCAGGGCCAACTGAGAACGGCATTAACTCAGCTCTATGCACTGACGCGGGTTCAGGTCGACACTCAGCAACCGATCCCTGAACATTTGATCGAACTGGCTGATGATAAACAGGTGAAAGCACTGGTTTTATCACACAGTGCCGACGTGTCTCAGGCGAGTGCAAAAATTACGTTGGCAAAAGCACAGGTACGTCAACAGAAGACCAACTATTATCCGACCATATCACTGCGGGCAAGAAAGTATCTTAGTAGTAATTACAACTACGAATCTCAGGTTGGTGTGATCTTTGACAGCTCTTTAGAAGGGTTAGGACTTGGTACTTATAATCAGGTTCAGGGGGCTCAAAAAGGTGTGAAAGTGGCGCAATATGAATTAGATAGTACGCGTATCGAAGTTGAACGTCAGACCGATGACTTGCTGTTAAACCGAGATGTGCAGAGTGACTTGCGACAGTCTCAGATGGCATCCGTCAAAGCACTTGAAGACACCATGGAATCGTTTTTGCGTCAGTACGAAGCAAACCGAAAATCGTGGGTAGAAGTGCTTAACCAACAGAGAGAGCTGACCAACATGCGTTATTCTCTGATTAATACCGATTTACAGCTAATGGGAACTCGTCTTGAACTGGCCGCACAGACCGGGCAGTTAGATGCATTAGCCGGAGTAACACCATAATGGATATGAAAATGGAGAATATATCATCGGTGACGGAAATACCGTTACCTGATGCTGTCTTGGTCAAATCTCTGCTGGAGAAAATCAATTTCGCTGTCAAAGAGGGAGAATTGAATCACGCGATTGCGCAGGCCGAAAAAGACCTTAGCGGAACAGTTCTTCTTCAGCGTTTGTCTGGTGTGATTCACCAGCTAAAATTACGCGGAATTCAGCCTATGCAACTCCAGTGGTCACATTTTGACCAGCGCCGCTTGCCGGCGTTAGTATGGCATCAGGAGCAGTGGTATCTGGCGGAAAAAGACCAGCAACAGATTCAGCTTACGGATACTCAGGGTGTGAGTATCATTACTGAAGATGAAGCGTTGCAGAAAGCGTTGGTGTTATGGTTGCGTACCCCTGAAACGGAGCGAAATGCGGCAGAAGGTGCGGCACAGGGCAATCCGGCGGCTGCTTTGGTTTGGCGGGAGCTGTTCAAAACCAAAGGTTGGTTACGGGATATCATTATTGCCACTCTGATGATCAATCTGCTTGCTGTAGGAACTTCGCTGTTTGCGATGCAGGTTTATGATCGAGTTGTACCGACGCTGGCGTATGCGACCCTATGGACACTGGTGGTTGGAATGCTGATTGCAGTTTCACTAGACTGGTATTTAAAACGTGCCCGGGGCCGAATATTAGACAGCTTGTCTCGCAGTGTCGATCGTAATATTTCTCAGCAGGTATTTGAACATGTCATGCACTTACGTTTGGATACCCGTCCGCAAAGTCTTGGTACGCTGGCAGCGCAGGTCGGTGGTCTGGAATCGGTAAGGCAGTTTTTCTCGTCGGGGATTATATTTGCTTTGGTTGATTTGCCTTTCTCCATCATGTTCATTGTTTTCATCAGTGTGATTGGCGGGCCGGTTGCCTGGGTATATACCGTATTGTTACCTGTCGCTGTGGTGTTTGGTCTGGCTTCCCAGTTCCGGTTACGCAAATTGGCGAAAGAGCAGTTGATGCGCAGTAATGAACGTCAGGGACTTTTGGTTGATGTAATTCGAGGCTGCGAATCTATTCGTTCAACTGGTGCCGGCTGGCGTTTCGCTGAGCAATGGCAGGATATTACAGATACGGTTTCAGGTTATTCACTAGTGCAAAAAGACATAAATAACCGGACGATCAACACAGTTGCCAGTTTATCGACTTTGGCTTATGTCAGTGCCATTGTAGTTGGGGTCAGTCAGATTGCGGCCGGGAATATGACCATGGGGGCAATGATTGCCTGTAGTATTCTTGGTGGTCGGGTTATTGGCCCGGTTGCTCGTGGGGTTCAGTATCTGGCTCAGTGGCAGGGTGTTTCACAATCATTGAAAATGGTCGATGGTGTGCTGAATCTGGAAAGTGAACGTTCTGATAGTCAGTCTTTACTGGTTCCTGATAATGCGCCTGATTCCGTTGAGTTAGATGGGGTTCGCTTTTCCTATCCAGATTCTCCGGTCCTGCAATTAAATATACCATCACTGAAATTAAAAGCCGGAGATCGGGTTTTACTGGTAGGTCCCATCGGTAGTGGTAAATCAACGCTGTTAAAAATGTTGGCCGGATTCTACCGTCCGACCGAAGGTCGCGTGAAATTAGGTGAAGCGGATTTATGGGAAACGGATCCTGCCGTTGTCACTGATCAGGTTGGTTATCTGCCGCAAAACGTGCACTTGTTTAAAGGATCGTTACGTTCGAACCTGACGTTATCCGGCGCAGTGAGTGACTCTGAGCTTTTAGGCCTTTGTCAGGAAATCGGCATTGATAAAATTGCCTCGGAAAATCCACGCAGTCTCGACCTACCCATTAGTGAAGGCGGGGATGGTTTGTCCGGTGGGCAGAAGCAGGTCGTCGGTCTTGGCCGGGTGTTTCTGGCTCAGCCTAAAATCTGGTTACTCGATGAGCCGACGGCGTCGTTGGATTTTGAAAGTGATCAACGGGTATTAACTGCCATTGAACAAAGGGTGAAACCAGATGATATTTTACTGATTTCGACTCACCGTACCGGACTGGCGGCAAAAATGGCCAATCGGGTGATCGTGATGGACAGAGGTCAAATTGTTGATGATGGTTCTCCTGAACACGTTCTGGCAAAAATGATGGCAGGCAGACGTGCAGCACAACCGCCGCTGGCTCAGGTAAATAATCCTGTTCATATTGGTAAAAACCGAGGGGCAAATCGTGTTATTTAATAAAGTGTCTCAGGAAATGGATGTTCGACAGCAACAATTGGTTGAACGTTTGAGCCAAATGCACATCAAGCGTTATTCGCTGGTGCTGTTGATTCTATTTATTGGTTTTTGTGCCTTTTTAGCTTGGGCTAGTGTATTCCGGGTTGATCAGGTCGCCCGGGCTCAAGGGGAAGTGATTGCCAGCAGTAGGGTTCAGGTGATTAAAGCAGTTGATGGTGGTGTATTGGCAACACTGAATGTCCGTGAAGGTGACCGGGTTGAGAAGGGCGAGATTTTAGGCCAGTTGGATCAGACTCGATTCGCAGCGTCAGCACAGGAAATAGAAGCAAGATTAGTTGCGTTAAAGGCTAAGTCAGTGCGTTTACGTGCTGAAGTTTCCGGTAACAGCGAACTGGTCTTTCCTGAAGAGTTAAGCGGTTATACTGAAATCTTAAATGTTGAGCGCTCTTTATTTAACCAACGGCGAGAAGGGTTAAACGAAGAGCTGAAAGCATTAAAACGCGGTATCGCACTTTCAAAAGAAGAGCTGAAATTAATTAAGAAATTAAAACGTCTCGGAGATGTTAACCGCAGTGAAGAAATTAGGGTTGAAAAAGCAGTCAATGAAATGGAAATCAAAATATTGACTCGTCGTCATGACTACCTTGAAGAGGCCAGTGCTGATCTTGCAAAAACCGAAGATGCGATTGCGGAAAATGAACATGTACTAGCACAAAGAATTCAACAGCTTAAAGATAGCGTGTTTGTCGCGATGGTTCCCGGTATTGTTAAGAACATTCAAGTGACCACGATTGGCGGTGTATTACGCTCTGGTGAAGAGCTTATGCAAATTATTCCCGTTGATGATGAGTTGATTGTAGAAGCAAAAGTGAGTCCGGTGGATATCGCTTTGGTTCATAATGATCTGGATGCAATGATTCGCTTTGATCCTTATGATTACACCATTTGGGGTGGGGTTGAAGGGAAAGTAGTGTACGTCAGTGCCGATACGTTAAAAGAGCGCACCGCTAATGGTGATGAAGTCTATTATCGTGTGCATATCGCCTTACCGGGGGGGCAGGTCAATACGACAACAGGTAAACGACTTGATATCTTGCCGGGTATGACGACTCAGGTTGATATTAAAACGGGTAGCCGAACCTTACTGGAATATCTGATGAAACCATTGGTTAAGACATTGTCGGAGTCGCTTGGCGAACGTTAATCTTGTTAATTTATTATTAATACTGACCAGATTCTCCTTGAAGCTGAATGGATAGCGCAGTAATCAATCTAGTGAAAAATCACAAGATTCAGGATTAAAAAAACAGCCATACTCAATATCGTAGTGAGTAATACGTTTTTTGTTATCCAGGCAATACACGCTGCCACTAATGCTGACCATAAATATGGGTTATGTGTGCTTATCCATAGTTCTCCGCTGGGAGAGAATACAATTGGTGCCCAGATGGCCGATAAAACTGCCGGGCTGGAATAGCTCAGGAATTTCTGAATATTCGGGCTTAGTTTTATGGGTAATCTGGGTTCAAGAAACAGATAGCGACTAACAAAAACGAGCGCAGCCATGAGGCAAATCTGAACAAACGTCATTGGCGTGTCCCTGTAATTTTTTCCGCAATGAATCCACAAATCATAGCACCAACACTCGCGATAATTAACCCGCCTTCAATTTTGAAAACAGAAGTCAGAACAGACAAAGCAAGCGCAACGATGACAGTAATAGCGACAGGAAGGTTCTTTATTGTCGGTATGACAATCGCGATAAATGTAGCGGCAATAGCAAAATTTAGCCCAATAGAACGCAGTTCCGGAATAGAACTGCCTACTAAAATTCCTACCAGTGAGGCGATATTCCATACCAGGTAAAAGCTGAAACCTGCTCCGAATGCATACCAGGGTTCGAATTGTTTTTTATCCTGATTTCCTATAATTGCAAACAGCTCATCTGTGAGTAAAAAACCCAGTAAATAGCGCCATCGCTTGGGCAGAGGGCTAATTGATTGCCGCATTGAAACGCTGTACAGAAAGTGCCGGGCAGTAATAAAAAAAGTGGTTATCAGCATGGTCAGTGTTGAAGCCCCTGCTTTGATCATTCCTATTCCGACTAATTGAGCTGCGCCTGCATATAAAATTGTTGATAAAGCCTGACTATCAAAAGGACTCAGGCCCGAATCAATTGCATAGGAACCGGCAAGTAAGCCCCACGGAATCACGGCAATACTTAAAGGGGTAATGGCTAAAGCGCCTTTGAAGAAGAGATAACTCTTAGAAGGTAATGTGTCTGCAGATTCCATATTTCCCTGGCGTATTATTCCTGTTTTGAACTGAATAAACGAAGATAACAGGGTGTACAGATGAGTCAAGAAGGATTAGCGAGTAACGGCATAAAAACCAGTTACCCGCATAATTGATTGATAAGAATTAGTGCAATTCAGTCTGATGTTGATTGATAAAGGATGTCATTTCTTCATCGGCTTTTAATTGTGCCTGCCAGTAGTCTTGTCCTGGCTGGATAGAATAGCTCAACTCGTAATAACATTTTATTTTAGGCTCAGTACCGGATGGTCGTACAATGACACGGTAATTATTGTCGAGCTGATAAATCAATACATCACTTTTAGGAAAATGTAATGGCTCAGTTTTTCCAGAATCAAAGGTTCTTGTTGATAACTGGAAATCTTCGACACAAACAACCTGCTTTCTTGCAATTGTCGTCGGTGGAGACTCTCTTAGTTTTTCACCAATTGATTTTTCATTAGGATTAAACGCAATACTCTTTTGAGCCGTCACATAAAAGCCATATTTGTTATAGATTTCCAGTAATTTATCCCAAACGGTCATTCCCTGACTTTTTAAGTCTTCAATAAGGGAGACAAAAACAGCAAAAGCACTCAGACCATCTTTATCCCAAACTAAATTACTGACGGTATAGCCAAGCGCTTCTTCATAAGCGAATACAAAAGGCATCTCTTCTGTCTGCTGCTCCATTGCGACATTCGTCAGCCATTTAAACCCGGTTAGTGTTTTGAAATACTTAGCCTGATACTCTGCGGCAATTTTCTCCAGCAAACTTGATGAAACTATGGTATTGCCAATCAGACAGGTTTTCTGTTGATTTGCTAAGATGAAGTCTGCGAACAGTATCCCCACCTGATCGCCCGTTAGCATTCGGTATTCACCGGACTCTGTTCTGGCTGCGGCTGCAAAACGGTCTGCATCCGGGTCATTGGCACAGGCAATATCAGCATTTTCCTTTTTCGCCAGGGCAATAACTTTGTCCATGGCACCAGGTTCTTCCGGGTTAGGGAAGTTAACGGTCGGAAATGTTCCATCAGGGGCATATTGTTCTTTTACAGTGTAAAACCGCTTAAAACCAGTCTCTTTAGCAATGGTCGTGACAAATTTACCGCCCACGCCATGCATTGCTGTATAAGCAACGGATGTTTGTTTCGGCGTGGTGGTAATTAGATCTGAACTTTTTAGAAGTTCAGTCAGATATAACTGATTGAAGTTCTCATCTAACCAGTGGAGTTTTTCACCTGCATCACTTAGGGATGTCTGTTTTATCGGCATCCGAGTGGCATCGTCAATGCAAGCCGCAATACCTTTATCATGAGGTGGGATAATCTGCGCGCCATTTTCCCAGTAAACTTTATATCCATTATATTCTGGTGGATTATGGCTTGCTGTAACAACAATGCCGGCTGCTGTAGAAAAATGTTTTACCCCAAAAGCCACGAGTGGGGTCGGAACAACATCATCGGTCAAATAGACAGTGAACCCTAGTGAAAGAAGAACTTCAGCACTATCCTGAGCAAATTGTTTGGAATCCGGCCGGGCATCGTACCCAATAATGACGCCACGTTCTTTGGCGTTAGCAACTGTTTTATCCAGGTAGAGACCTAACCCCAGCGAAGTTTCCAACACAACCAAACGGTTCATTCGGTTTGGACCTGCCCCAACTTTCCCCCTTAAGCCTGCCGTGCCAAAGGCCAGTCTGGAGGAAAATCGATCAGATAATTCTGTTTGATTATTTGAATTGATTAGTTGTTGTAATTCATTACGAGTCGACGGTTCCGGATCTTTTTGTAGCCATTGACTGATCTGACGTTCCATACTGATTTGCCTTTACTTTTAGTGTTAATGTTTCCGGTGATAAGTTTACGATAACTTTTTATAACAGAATGTGCACGCAATCGATAAAGACTGATATACCACAATAGATTTTCATACCAAAATTAGATGTATAAACGATTTTGATGCATGTTCGTCGAACTCATTCAGCATGAATGTAAAAATATATTTACACATTGCTTTACACCTAATGTAGTTGACTCTATTGCAATGAGTTTAAAATAATGCTTGCAACATTAAGAATAAGTCGCTAACTTACGTCTGGTCAAAGAATTCAATCCTGTCGTTCTTTATGTATTTTAGAACGATAGTGCAAAATTAAGTAGTAAAGGATGTAGAGCAGAATGTTTCAAACTGATGATGTAAAAATAAAAAAAGTTAAAGAGTTATTACCCCCTGTTGCGATTTTAGAGAAGTATCCTGCTACTCATACTGCGTCTTCAACTACGTTTAATGCGCGTCAGGCAATCCATAATATTCTTGAAGAAAAAGATGATCGCCTGGTTGTTATCATCGGCCCATGTTCAATCCATGATACAGAAGCGGCACTGGAATATGGTCGGCGTTTAAAAGCATTGCGTGACGAGCTTAGCGATAATCTTGAAATTATCATGCGCGTTTATTTTGAAAAACCGCGCACAACTGTTGGCTGGAAAGGTCTTATTAACGACCCTTATCTGAATGATACTTATGAAATTAACGATGGATTAAGAATTGCGCGTAAACTGCTGCTTGATCTTACTGATATGGGGATTCCAACAGCAAGTGAATTCCTGGATATGATCACGCCGCAGTATGTTGCTGATTTAATTAGCTGGGGTGCTATCGGTGCCAGAACAACAGAATCACAGGTTCACCGCGAATTAGCATCTGGTCTTTCTTGCCCTGTTGGTTTTAAAAATGGTACTGACGGCAATATTAAGATTGCTGCTGATGCAATTCGTGCAGCAGAAGCATCTCACCATTTCTTATCGGTAACGAAATACGGCCATTCTGCGATTGTCGAAACTGCGGGTAACCCATACTGCCATTTAATTCTTCGTGGTGGTAAAGAGCCGAACTACAGTGCTGAGCAGGTTGCTGAAGTTAGCCGTAAGCTTGGTGAAGCCAAACTGCCACAGAAAGTGATGATTGATTTCAGCCATGCAAATAGTCTGAAACAGTATCAACGTCAAATGGCTGTTGCGGAAGATGTGTCAGAACAGATCGCAAATGGTGAAAAAGCCATTTTTGGTGTGATGGTTGAATCTCATATCGAAGAAGGTCGTCAGGATTTGGTGGATGGTAAAGCTCCAACTTATGGTCAGTCTATTACTGATGCATGTATTGGTTGGAATGATACCGAACTGATGCTTCGCCAGCTTTCCGGTGCTGTTGCAGCCAGAAGAGCAAAAGCAGCAAAATAATTGCATTCGTTACAATGAATGAGTATGTAAAAGCATAAGGGGCAATCCTTATGCTTTTTCTTTTTTCAGCTGTTGAATGGTCGACCGGTAAAGGAACCATGCAGCCATTCCGGCAAAACAGTTACCGAATAATGAGCCAATATAAATTCCCTTGATGCCCAGAAAATAGGAACCAATCCATAGTGACGGAAGGAAGAAGGCAAACAGCCTTAATCCGGAAATTAGCAGGGCTTTATAAGAACGACCTAATGCGTTTGATACAGAAACAATTAAGATACAAATACCCAATGGCCCAAGGCTGACAGGAACCCAGCTTAAGTGCCAGTGGAGAAGATTCTGAACACTTGAGTCGCTGGTCATTAACAGGCTTAACGCATCCGCAAGAATAAATGATATTCCGGCCAAAAGTGTCTGGAAGCCAAGAATAAATATTATCGCTATTCTTATCAGAGCTTCTATCTGCTGATATTGTTTCTGCCCCAAAAGTTTTCCGATCATTGGCGGCATTGACATGGTAAGAGCCAGCACGGAGACGATCGAAAAGAATTCAAACCGGGAACCGACTGCCCAGGCTGCTACTGCGGACGGGCCGAATGTGGCAAGCAGCTTGGTTGCTAACATAGAAGAAAGCGGCGGAAGCAACTGGCTGATCATTGCTGGTCCCATAATGGCAAGAATACTGACGATATTTCCCGAGATATCAAAGTCGTCCCAGTGAAATGACATCCAGTGTTTTTTATAGACTCTGGGTAAGACAATAAAAATACCAGTGGAGAACGAAATAATAGTCGCGATCGCTGCGCCACGGATCCCTAAATCAAACTGAAAGATAAAAATTGGGTCCAGTACCGCATTTAAAATACTGGTGATAACCATCATTGAACCTGGCAACATAGTATTGCCATTCGACCGACACAGGCTATATAGAAAATAAAGCGTTGCTCCTGTCCAAGAACTGATTAACCAGAGTGGCCAGTAACTGTCGATAATCGGAAAAATATCAGCGGGTGCATCGAGCAAATTAAGAATAGGGTATCTCAGAAAGTAAATGAGACCACCAAGGCAAGCAACGGACGCACAGCCCAATATCAGAATCAATCCGCCGAGCTGCTTTGCCAAAAGATATTTATCGGCACCAATCGCACGGGAGATGATAGCTGTGGTCGCAATTCCTAAACCAACCTGAATACCAATAATGACCATTTGCATTGGTAAAGTGAATCCCTGAGTTGCCAGAGGAAGCACACCAAGCTGACCAATAAAAGCACTATCGACCAACTGAAAACTCATAAGAGATAAAACGCCAAAGAGCATTGGCCAGGTCATGGAAAAAAGCTGTTTTGACAGTGATGTTTGCTGTTGTTGCATATTACGATTGGTTATTTTAGAAAAAAATGGGCAACTAGTAGACCATAATTGAGGGGCTAACCCAAGGAGTTTGATGAAAGAAAATATCACTCCCTTGGTTACTTATTGCGCACTTAAACCCGAATAACGATTAAGTCACTATAAATTCAACAAATTGCATTTAAACTACAGCTAAGCATGGAAAGTAGAGTAGGAAAGGTTATGGCAATAAAATGTATGAGTGCCGATCAGTTGTACCGTATCACGGAACTTGAAAATTTGCCCTGTAAATCAACGAAAGAATTGTCACCAATAGATGAAATTATTGGTCAGGAAAGAGCGCAGAAAGCGGTTGAATTTGCAATGTCGATTAAGGAAAAGGGCTATAACATTTATGCGATTGGCCGGAATGGACTCGGCAAACGTACTATGGTGTTAAGATACCTTAATCGTCATCAGTATAATTCAGATAACCTTTTTGATTGGTGTTACGTTGCTAATTTCGACGATATCAGAACTCCTAAAGTATTGAAACTTCCCAGAGGAGTGGGAAACCAGCTACGTCTGGATATTGAAAAACTGATTACGAAACTGGTGAATGCGATTCCGTTAGCGTTTGATAATGAAATTTATATCAGTCGTGCCGAAAAGCTCAAAGATCAACTGTCAACCACACAGCAGGATGAGCTGGAAACGATTACCAACAGTGCTAAGGAAAAAGGGGTCAGCTTAACCATTACACCTCAGGGTGATTATCAGTTTGTTGCCATGAACGGAGATGAGCTGCATACCGAAGAAACGTTTGATGCACTGGAAATTGCCGAACAGGAACGGTTTGGCAAAGTTATTGATGAACTAGAAGTTAATCTTCGTAATATGGCCAGACTTTTGACTGAACTTGAAGAAGACTACAGTAATAAAATCAAGAGACTTAATGAAGAGGTGACGTTAGAAGTTATTTCTCACTTCATTAAAAATTTAAAATCAGATTATTCTAAGTATCCGGATATAAAAGAATATTTAGATAACCTGCAAAAAGACATTATAGAGAATGTCGATCTGTTCCTGGATGAAAGCAACGAGCAGGGGGAACTTGCAACTGCTTCTCTTGATAAAAAGCTTCCGCGACGTTACAAAGTCAATGTCCTGGTGACGCATGATGATGACTCATTTCCTATTGTTGTTGAAGAGAATCCTAATTATCACACCTTATTTGGTTATATCGAGACAGCGACCTTCAAAGGTACTGTGTTTACTGATTTCTCTCTGATCCGTTCAGGTAGTATGCACAGAGCCAACGGTGGCGTATTGTTAATGGACGCAATCAAAGTGTTAGAGCGTCCTTATGTCTGGGATGGTTTAAAACGCGCGCTTCGTGCAAGACAATTGAGCCTGACTTCTCTGGAAAAAGAGGTGACATTAACCGGAGCAGTGTCTCTTGACCCTCAGCCAATTCCACTGGATATTAAGATTATTATTTTTGGGGATTATCATACTTATCAGCTTCTTACCAACTATGATCCTGAGTTCAGAGAACTTTTCCGTGTAACTGCTGATTTTGAAGATGAAATGAAACGAGATGAAGAATCAGAGCTTCAGTATGCCCGTTTTATTTCGAGCTTTGTGCATGACAATAATTTGCTGCATTGCGATAAAAAAGCCATTGCCCGTTTGATTGAGCACAGTTCCAGAATTACCGGCGATCAAAACAAGCTGTCTTTGCATTCTGCTCATATCGGAAATCTGCTGCGGGAATCCAATTATGTTGCTCGTCAGGCTCATTCGAATATGATCCGCCAGACTCACGTAGATGAAGCATTATATAATCAGGAACATCGTGTAAACCGACTGCAGCACGGGGTTATGGAAAGTTTTATTAACGGAACCACGTTAATAAATACAGAAAGTGAAGCGGTTGGTCAGGTTAATGCATTATCTGTTCTGGCAACCACCGATCACGAATTCGGTGTGCCGAACCGTATCACTGCAACCACATCCTATGGTGACGGTGAAATTATCGATATTGAACGAAGTGTCGATTTGGGGGGGAGTATTCACTCAAAAGGGGTGATGATTCTGTCTGCTTATCTTCATTCGATCTTTGGCAGAACGGCGCATGTTCCACTGACAACCACGATTACTTTTGAACAATCGTATGGTGGTGTGGATGGCGACAGTGCCAGTATGGCTGAGGTTTGCGCTATTGTTTCGGCATTCTCAAAAATACCTAATCGTCAGGATATTGCGATAACCGGGTCAATGAACCAATTTGGTGAAGCTCAGCCTATTGGTGGCTTAAACGAAAAAATAGAAGGTTTCTTCGATGTCTGTGTGATCAAAGGTCGTAAATCCTCCCAGGGTGTGATCATCCCGCAATCTAATATGCATAACTTAATGCTACGTACCGATATTGTGAAGGCGGTGGAAAAAGGTGAATTTCATATCTGGGCAATCGAATCTGTCCATGATGCCATCGAAATCTTTACCGGCATGCCTGTAGGGGTAATGAATGATGATGGTAGTTATCCTGTTGATTCCGTCTTTGGTATCACTCAATCTAAACTGAATGCTCTGAGAAGATAGCCGGAGAGTTTTTCATCTGGTTTAGTTTTTTAAAATACACACTATTCGTAGTGTGTATTTTTTATGTCTGACAGTACCTCAAGTTAAGTATGTATAAGCTATACTAAAAATTAAAGTTGGTGAGCATCCGCTAATAGGATTGCGTAAAGCAGATATGCCTAAGCTGAGGTATAAATGATGGAGTCAGGAAGGAAGCATGAGCCCATAGGGGTTATTACTGAAATCCACGGTCCTGTGACTGTGATTGCCTGTGATACCTTGCCTCCTTTACATCAGGCTTTATGCGCCAAAGTTGCAGATGAAACGTATCTGTTTGAAGTCCACCAACATCTTGATAAACGCCATATCCGCGCCATTATTTTGCATAAAAATGCCTCACTGCATCGCGGGGTAACTGTTTATGATACCGGCGCATCTCTCCATGTCCCTGTCACTCCTGATTGCCTTGGTCGCCTGCTCAATATTTTTGGTGAGCCGTTGGATGGAGGTAGCGCACTTCACACTTCGACATTTCGTGATGTTCATAGTTCTCCTGTCCCAATCCATGAATCTGTCGGTGTCGGAAAAGTATTAGAAACCGGGATCAAAGTAATTGATCTTCTTTGTCCTTTTATTGAAGGAGCTAAAACAGGGTTGCTTGGTGGGGCTGGTGTTGGCAAAACCGTATTAATTATGGAATTTATGCACGCAATGGCTTCATTGCACCAGGGGGTGTCTGTTTTCTCCGGGATCGGTGAGCGTATTCGAGAAGGTCATGAACTCTGGCATGCAATCCGTGATGCGGGAGTGTTACCTCAGACATTGATGGTATTCGGTCAAATGGACGAGTCTCCTGGTGTTCGCTTTCGGATTGGGCTGTCGGCACTGACGTATGCGGAATACCTGCGCGATACCCTGAAAAAAGATGTGCTGTTTGTTATGGATAATATTTTCCGTTTTGTGCAGGCAGGCAGTGAAGTCTCCAGTCTGCTCGGGCGGATGCCTGCAACTGTCGGCTATCAACCTACGTTGTCGACAGACATAGCAGAAATGCAGGACCGCATTCTTTCAACAAGTAACGGCACAATCACTTCGGTACAGGCTGTTTATGTCCCTGCAGATGATATGACGGATCCTGCCGTCAGTACCATTCTTAGTCATCTTGACAGCACTGTGATGTTATCAAGGGCTCAGGCCGGTAAAGGCATTTATCCTGCGGTCGATGTGTTGCAGTCAAGCAATAAGCTGATGGATCGTCATACCTTAGGTTCCCGTCATTACAGTATTGCGGAAGGAGTCCGGGAACATTTAGCTCGTTACCATGAGTTGGAAGATATCATCACTATGCTAGGTGTGGGGGAATTGTCACAGGCTGATCGCAAAATCATTATGCGTGCTCGTAAACTTCAGAAATATCTGACCCAGCCATTCTGGACAACGGCGGCACATACTGGGATGCCGGGTGAGTCGGTGCCATTAGAGAGCACGCTGAATGATTGTGAGCATTTTCTGCTTGGCAACTATGATGAAATACCGGAAGAGTGCTGTTATATGCAGGGAAGTATGGAGAAAAAACCACGATGAACAGTTTTATGCTCTGCCTGTTGGATGCAACACATTCTGAAGAGATTATGGATGTGACTTCTTTTGTCGGTGAAGATCAAACAGGAAGTTTCGGGCTACTGGCTAATCACAGTCGGTTTATGACAGTTCTTTCAACAGGGATCGCGAAATATCGCATTGGTGATAGTGACTGGAAATACCTGGCAGCGGTTGGTGGGGTGATCTATTTTAAAAATAATGTACTGACGTTATGTACCTACCGTTTCTTGCTGGACGATGACTATAGCCGAATTAGCCAGGCTCTGGAGAAACAATTGGTTGCAGAAGAAGAAAAATTACAGACGTTCAAAGAAAGCCTTCATCACATGGAAGAGGAGGTATTTATGCGGCTATGGGAAATAGGTAAAAAAGAGACGATTTAGTGCTATGCCCAAACTTGATGATTTAAAAAATAAAATTGAACGTCAAACCGACCGTATGAAAAAAGCTGAGCGGGAGCGGCATACACTTATCGGCCAAACTATTTACCTGGGAACGCTTGGGTTAGTGTTTGTATTACCGGTCGTGGGAGGCGCATATCTGGGCCATTGGATAGACAGCATGATAGATGGATATTCTGTCCGCTGGACAATGAGTTTTATCCTACTCGGGGTGATGGTAGGGATGATTAATGTTTATCTTTTAATTCGGGGAAACTAACTCAGTGAGACTGTCATTATGATAGATAACACTATAGTCACAACATGGGTAATCATAGGCATCATCGGGCTGCTTGCCTGGTTATTGTCACGCAAGTTAAGTATTAAACCCGGGCTGGTGCAGGCTGCTATTGAAGGGATCATTGCCAGTATCGAAAATGTGATTAAAGAAGTGGCTCCTCAACATGTTAAAAGCCTGATGCCATTTATTGGTAGTCTCTGGATCTTTCTTGTTATTGCTAACCTTAGTGGACTCATTCCCGGAGTTCATTCTCCAACTCGTGATTTATCTGCAACGTCTGCTCTGGCAATCATTGTTTTTCTGTCGACGCACTGGTATGGCATTCGTCTGCAGGGAATAAAGCGTTACTTAAGCCATTACCTCAAACCAAGTCCGATTTTGTTGCCGTTTCATCTAATTAGTGAAGTGACCAGAACGGTTGCTTTAGCCATAAGATTGTTTGGCAACATGATGAGCCTGGAAATGGCGGCTCTGATGTTTCTGATGGTGGCGGGATTTCTGGCTCCCGTCCCAATTTTGATGCTTCATGTTATTGAAGCATTAGTTCAAGCTTACATCTTTGGCATGCTGGCACTCATTTATATTGCGGGTAGCCTACAATATCAACAACAGCAACAAGAAGGTGATACTAATGAATGAATTATCAACTTTTGTTCTGACTTCCACCGCTGCTGCCATTATCGGTATTGCTATCGGTATTGTGGGACCAGCGATAGCCATGGGGTTGGCTGTGAGTCGGGCAATGGATGCACTGGCACGTCAGCCAGAGGCAGAAAAATCAATTATGCGGACACTTTTTATCGGATTAGCAATGATAGAGTCTCTGGCCATCTATGTGCTCGTTATTGTGCTGATTGTATTGTTCCGTAATCCGTTGCTTGAATACCTTATAAAGTAAGAGCTGACAGACACCTTGTTATGTCTTATCACCGATATTGAGGAGCATGACTGTGGAATTTAGCTGGACTACATTTTTGCTGGAAATCATCAATTTTCTGGTGTTGATCTGGATTCTGAAACACTTTCTGTTTAAGCCGGTCATGACGGTTATTAGCCAACGACAGGCCAGTATTGATGCACAGCTTGCCGAATCTCAACGTCTTAATGATGAATCTGCACAACTAAAAGAAGAATATGAGAACCGTCTGACTACCTGGGAACATCAGCGCCAGCAGGCAAGAGATGAACTAAGCAGGGAAATTGATGCAGAACGGACAATACGGTTAGATTTGTTGATGCAGTCAATTGAACAGGAAAAGAAAAAAGCTGAGGTTGCAGAGTCCCGTCAGCGTATGGAAGCGATGCGTGATAGCGAACATCAGGCATTACAGCAGAGTGCCCAGTTTGCCACTTCTTTACTTAGTCAGGCTTCCGGACCGGAGCTCGAATCTCGTCTGTTGGATATCCTGCTGGATGATTTGTCTTCGCTTTCCCATGAAAATGTGGCCAATTTGTTACTTCAATGGGGGGTATTGCCTGAAGTTATTGAGGTTAGCAGTGCTTATCCAATACCTGAAGAGAAGCAGCAAGAATTGGAGAAGGCTCTCACCTCAGTCAGTCAATTATCAATTCCTGTTCAGTATAGTGAAGATCCTGAATTGATCGCCGGGCTGTTTATCACAATAGGTGCCTGGTGCTTGCGAGCCAATATAAGGGATGATTTAAAAGGGTTTATGGAGTTTGCCTATGTTACCCGATGAAAAGCTATTCGATGAAAAAGTATCCGGTGAAAAATTGCCCAATGAGGACGAATTCAATAGCCCGTTGGCACAGCAGGCAATGTGGCTCCGGGATTACAAACCGGGATTGCGTATTGAAGAGCGGGGCGTAGTGCGATCTATCGGAGATGGTATTGCCCGGATAACGGGGCTTCCTTCAGTCGCAATGAGCGATATTTTAATGATGGAGGATGGCAGTCGGGCAATGGTGTTTGACCTGACGGAAAGCTTAGTAAGTGCCGTTCTGTTACATGAAACCAGTCGGTTGACCGCAGGAACCCCCGTTCATCATTCCAATCATCCGTTAAGTGTCCCGGTTGGTGACAGATTACTTGGCCGGGTTATTGATCCCTTGGGAAGTCCGCATGATGGGAAGGCTCCGCCAATTCCTTCAGCATGGCAGCGTCTGGATACATTGTCTCCTCCTATTATCAGCCGTGATTTTGTAAACTCACCGTTATATACGGGGATAAAGATTATTGATACGTTAATCCCGATAGGTAAGGGGCAGAGACAGTTACTTATTGGTGATGAGGGGTTGGGGCGGAGCGCTCTTGCCCTTGATACCGTGATTAACCAAAAAAACAGAAATATACGTTGTGTGTATGTGCTTATCGGGCAACGCCGTTCTACTGTCATTAAAACTATTGAGACATTACGTGAGTTCGGGGCGATGGAATACACAACTGTCGTCGTTGCGGAAGCGAGCAGTCTCCCGGGGTTGCAGCATTTAGCGCCTTTCGCCGGTTGCGCAATTGCCGAATATTGGATGCAGCAGGGACATGATACTCTAGTTATCTATGATGATCTCAGCACTCATGCCAAGATCTACCGGGAACTATCACTGCTTTTACGTCGCCCGCCAGGAAGGGAAGCGTACCCAGGAGATATTTTTTCAGTGCATGCCGGTTTGCTGGAACGGACTACTTGCCTGAGCCCGTCTCATGGTGGTGGTAGTATGACCGCGCTGCCAATCGTTGAAACCAAACAGGGAGAAATCGCCGACTATATCCCGACCAACTTAATATCAATTACTGACGGACAAATTTATTTGGATCGCGGGTTGTTTTCATCAGGCTTTCGTCCGGCAATTGATATAGCCCGATCGGTTTCTCGTATTGGCGGACAGGCACAACATTCCAGAGTCAAGGAAGAAGCCGGAAGTATGAAGTTAAACTACCTGCAGTTTCTGGAACTTGAAAGTTTCACCCGTTTTGGAGCCCGGCTTGAAGCTTCTATGGAAGAGGCAATTCAACGTGGTTTGATATTGAGGGAAATACTCAAGCAGGAGCAGTTTTCCCCTTATCATGAGACTTTTCAACTGGCTTGGCTCGTGGCTTTTAATGATGGACATTTCAAGGATTGCGAACGACAACAAGTTCCAACATTGCTTAATATTCTTCAACAGGAGGTTGCGTCTTCGAGTCTTACCCTTGACAGCCCCAGAGAGGAATGGAGTTCAGCGGTAGCTGACTGGTTGTCTCCCCAAAATAGTCAGGACAGCACGCAATGACCCGACGTCAGGATCTGGAAAATCACCATCATAGCCTGAACGAAATTATAAAAATTTTAGATGCTATGAAAATGTTAGCTTATATGGAAACCAATAAGCTGGGTTCGTTCCTTGATGCTCAACATAGGGTGTTTGAGGCTATTAGTACCGCAACTAATGACTTTTTTAGCTTTTACCCTGAAACTTTGCCAAAAGAATCCGAGGCAACGCCTGTTTATCTCTTAATCGGTTCCGAACGGGGATTCTGTGGAGAGTTCAATCAGGAACTGGTGGATTATAGTGAGCAGTTCTTAACTATTCCTTCCGATGTGAGGCCAACGTTAATCATTGTTGGTCGCAAGCTTTACAACTTAATGCAAGACAATGTTCTCGTATATGAAAAAATAGATGGTCCCAATGTTGTTGAAGAAGTACCTGCTGTTCTTGAGCAGATAGTTCAGATATTTGCCAGGCTGCAACAAAAGCAGCCGTTGATGAATTTATATAGTATTTGTCACAGTGGTGAAAAGGGAATTATCACAAAAAAATTATTGCCTCCATTTCAACAAGAACCACAACAGCCACCGCGTTTTCAGTATCCTCCCGAACTAAATTTATCTCCGACAGAATTTTTACTCAATGTAGCTGATCAGTATCTTTATACTGCTTTACATGAGCTACTTTATACCTCTTTATTAGAGGAAAATCATAATCGGGTTATGCATCTTGAAGGTGCGGTTAAACACCTTGAAAATATCGCGGATGAGCTGACCCAACAATGTAATACGTTACGTCGGGAAGAAATTACCGAAGAAATTGAAGTCATTTTACTCAATGCCAGTAGTTTTGATGATTCTATTTAGAGTTAACAAAGAGATTATTTCTTTCTATCTCTCCATATGATCGTGCTGATTGGGCTCTGGAAAATTCCTTAGTTGTTGTATTTCTTCTGCCTAAGCAGCGTCATTTTCAAGCCAATCAACAGCCACTATCCAGTCACATACGTACCATGTTGCAGCATACCGGAGCACAAGGACCAATCAATTCATTTTACTTTCGTGACCCGGATGGGAACTTGATTGAAGTATCATCGTATTTGTGAAACTAGAGCTTTTTAGATTTCTTGAACTGGTATTTTGTTTTATTTGATAGTAGCCCCGCTAATCCGCAGGGCTATTCCATTTAACTAACATTGTAAGAGCTAAGCCAAACTAAACGTTCACATTTGAAACGACCTCTTTTGCCATGACAGGCTCTTCCTCAACGGGCTCTGACTTACGATATTTATCTAATAATTGGATCTGGATTTTTCTTAACACATCTCCGTTAAGGCGATAAAAACGGAAGTAGATGACCAGAGTAATACAGAAGAAGATCGCTGGCAGAACTATCATGATGATCTGCATTCCCCAGATAGTCGATGCAGACTGCGCGACGTTAGGGACGTAATTAATGGCGCTCAGTACAAAGCCGATGAAGAATGCTGATAATGCAGAGCCAGCTTTAACAACCAATGTTTGTACTGAATAAGCAATGCTTTCACAGCGGACGCCCAGTTTACATTCACCATAATCTACTGTATCGGCAACCATTATTACCTGAAGTACCCAGAATAAGGCGGTCCCGATATTGAAAAGTATTCCGGCAAAAGAAATCATCATGACACTATGGCTATTTGCATAGGCAATCCAGATGAGTACTAAACTTCCCAAGATCGGCATGATAGATGCGCCGGCCCATAGCACACGTCTTGACGCCCATTTGACCAGTTTAGGAAAGAAAATCAGAGTCAGGAGATTAGCGGCACCAGCATACGACATATAGTAAGGGAACAGCTCAGCGTCACCAATCACATAAGTGAAGTAGTAAATAGCAAATCCTGTTACTACGTTGGAAGCGATATTATAGCAAAGAGCCATGCCCAGCAAGCTGGATAACTGATCGTTATGTCCTATCAGTTTAACCATATCTAGCAGTTTTGTTTGATTGGATTCTCCGGATGCTGAGTTGTCAGAAGAGTACACTTCTTTTACATTACGCAGAGTAATAACGGTCGAAATCACAAAGAAAAAGATCAGGATCAGGGTCAGCATCTGAAAACCAAATCCTTTATTTTCTCCACCGACAAACTCTACGAATGGCAAAGTAATACCTGCAGTAACAAAGCCGGCTAAACTGGCAAAAAATCGTGGGTAAGGAACTAAGTTTTCACGTTCACGTTTATCTAGCGTAATTGTGGGAACCAGCGACCAGAATGGGATATCCATTAATGTGTACGTCATTCCCCACAGTATGTAAGTAATTACTACGTATATTAACTGGGCAGTCCCTTCGAATAGATGGGCACTAAAAAGAGAAAATAGGACGACAGAATTAGTGACTGTACCGATAAAAATCCAGGGTTTGAATTTTCCCCATCTTGAGCGGGTGTTATTCACTATCCAGCCCATGATGGGATCGTTAATCGCATCCCAGATGCGAGATACCAAAAATAGTGTGCCGACGACGCCAGCCGATAAACCAACCACATCTGTGTAGTAATACATTAAATACATATACACAATGCCGATGGCAAAATCTTTACCAAATGCTCCGAATCCATAACTGAGCTTAGTTGTCATTGATATACTCATTGATTCTCATAGGCACTGTTACCAGTGCCCGTCCTGTTCATATTATTGGAAGAAAGCCGGGAGCTGCACCAGCTAATTATTATTGTTACTAACTTTCTGTTATTAAATTTTTTCTAAATTATTGGTGTAACCATTTTGGTAACCAGTCACCATGCGATGTGATCAGGTCATCAACAAGAGCATAAATTTCTTCAATACCCAAAACAGATGCGGTATGTGGATCCAGCATGGTTGCGTGATAAACAAGTTGTTTGTTTTCAGTCAGAATGGCTTCGGTTAACAACGTTTGCACATTAATATTGGTTTGCATCAGTGCTGCCAGATGTGATGGAAGTTTGCCTACTTTTGTAGGGCGGATACCATTAGCATCAACCAAACAAGCTACCTCAACGCAACATCCCTGAGGCAGGTTATCAATCAGAGCATCATTGCGGACGTTCCCATAGATAACACTGGGTTCGCCGGTCCAGATAGAGTTAATGATCGTACTGGCATATTCATTGGATTGCTTCACATCAATGCGGTCAGCCGATTTATATTCCTCCAGCTCTTTATTCCAGTTTGCTAATTGTTCAACACACCGTTTTGGATATTCATCCAGCGGCACTTTATAACGTTCAATCAAATCAGGGCGATTGGGTTTGATAAAGTAAGGGGTATATTCGGCAAAATGTTCTGAAGACTCGGTAACGAAATAGCCGAGTTTTTTAAACATTTCATAACGAATCATATTTTCACAGCGAGGGTTGCCATGTGGATTCTCTTTCGGTGCGGATCCGGAAGTATAGGCATTTAGCAGATCAGGATAGAGATTAACATAATTCCCATCGGCCATTTTGCGTTCTAATTCCAGGTAAAAGGCCATATGGTTGATACCCGCACAGCGATAGCGAAGGTCTTTGTAATCAATTTCTAAATCTCGGGCCAGTTCTTCAGCCGTACCTTGTACGGAATGGCATAACCCGACTTGTTTGATATGAGGATATTTGGCAAACATTGCCCAGGTATTCATTGCCATTGGGTTGACATAGTTAAGCATGGTTGCCTGAGGACAAACTTCAGTCATATCCTCACAGATTTGCCATAAATGAGGAATGGTACGTAATGCCCGCATGATTCCACCCGGACCAAGTGTATCTGCAATGGTCTGTTCTAAACCGTGGCGTTTGCAGACGTCGAAGTCCGTAACAGTACATGGTTTATAGCCACCAATCTGAAATGCCACAACAACAAAATCAGAGTTTTTCAGCGCTTCTTTCTGATCGGTAAAGCAGGTAATGGTTCCGTTTGCACCTGCTGACTCCATTAGTTTCTGAACCACAATTTGCGATTCTTCCAACCGATGTTCGTCAATATCCATAAGTGCAATTTCAGCATGTTTTAGTGCCGGACGATGAAAAACATCACCTAAGATATGTTTTACAAAAATAGTGGAGCCTGCACCAATAAATGTAATTTTCGGATTATTCATTTAATGATCCTTTGTGATTGATTAACTGGAGTGTTATTAATTTGCCACAGTTGGATCTCATTAATCGTCCGCCAACATCGAGATATATTCCCATTTTCTCAGATGAAAATTCCATACACTTAAAATATGAGAAAGTGGGAGTATTTTATTAAAAAAACGGATAATCGCGAAAAATCCACCTCAAAAAATTAGATATTGGGACAAGTTAAAAGCATGAAGTGTGGTTTTAGTCTGAGTTGAATCAAGCCAAATTATGCTAAAAAACAGCAATCTATTCTCTGAACCGGAACGGTTATGCAGTCAGAACAAAATTTAGTCAGTCTTATTAACGATGGTGCGACTTTTACTGATGAACAGACTGTTGTCAGTCCTTTAGCGCTTTACTCCGAATATCAGCGTTTGGATATCGAACTCAGAGCACCGGGTGAAATGCCAATGAGTCACTGGCATGGACAGATAGAGGTCAATGTACCGTTTGATGGTGATGTGGAATATTTTATTAATGGCGAAACCATCCATCTGAAACAGGGACATATTATTATCTTCTGGGCATGTGTGCCTCATCGTCTGACGAACATCGGTAAATGTCAAAGCATGGCGATATTCAATTTACCCATGCACCTATTTTTATCCTTACCAATTAATCGGGAGCTTATTAATCATGTCACGCATGGCATGGTGGTTCAGTCTCGTTTTCCCCAGCAGATTTGTGAATTTGAAGTGAGTCGCTGGCAGGAAGAAACCCAGAATGAAAATGAACAGATAAGACAGTTAGCCTTGGATGAAATTGGATTAATGATTAAACGTTTTGGTATATCTGGCTGGGATCCTTTATTAGTCCACCATACGCCAAAGACACGTGATAATGGAATATCAAAACACGCCCAGTTTTATGTCAGTCAGATGTTGGAATTTATTGCTGCCAACCACGACAAGCAGTTAACCATTCAGCAAATTGCCGATCATGTTGAACTCAATCAAAATTATGCGATGGGAATTTTTCAGCGAGTAATGCAGTTGACTATGAAGCAGTACATTGTAGCAATGAGAATCAACCATGCCCGGGTCTTACTCAGCGAAGGCGATAAAAGTATTTTAGATGTCGCTTTAACTGCCGGTTTTAATTCCAGTAGCCGTTTCTACGATACTTTCTCCAAATTTGTCGGGATGACGCCATTGCAATACCGGAAAAGTAGTCGGTCTAAGTTTTAATATCTTCATTTCTTTGGGGTGAGACTTTGAAATAAAAATATCAAATTTAACAGTAGTCATAAAAATTAAATTTTTAAAATCAAATGGTGAGATATTTCTGTGAACTCAGACTCTGTTCAAATCACAAATATAAGAAAAATGGATAGGGGCAAATAAACAAAAGTTTAAAATATAAAAACTCTTTAGCGTTGCAAAAGGTTTTTTTGAGAGGTAGCAAAATGAATGTTCAGGAAATGTTCGCTTACGATCATAAGGAGGACTTCGATAATATATCCCGCTTTTCTTCCACATCTGACTGGTCAGTTGCCAATGACAAACTCAATCAAGACTGGATGAATTTCCTCAAAGGAAGATCCCCCCAATATGTAAGACAACCTATTTTAAGTTCCTGGCAACGTTCTTCTGAAGCCAATGTCGATCCCTATACATTTACATATATGTCTCCCCCAAAAGAGCAAATAGTCGAGATCCTTGAGGAAGAAAAAGAATTGATCGACGTATCATACAGTGTGATGCAGCGATTGCTTGAATTTAATCCTGACGGACATGTTAATTTAAGCAATGCGGATGGAGTCGCATTGGCCTATTGTGGTTTGGATCTTACTCCTGTGGGGAGTATTTTAAATGAAATGGCTTTAGGGACAAACAGCACTGGTCGCTGCTTAATTGAGAATAAACTTGTTTTTATTGCCAGTGAAGAAAACTGGAAAATTGGGTTAAGGCAACGACATCAACATTGCGCAGCCGCTCCAATCAGGGATATATCCGGTGAGCTGATCGGGGTTTTAACGCTAACTTGTCAGCAAAAACATTTTAATCAATATGCTTTGGGGGCGGTTCATACAGCTGCAGAAAATATTTCTCAGCGTTTAGCCATGAAAAGATTGGTTAATCGGCAACAGTTGGTTTTAGATACCCTGAATGAAGGCGTTATCATTGCTGATCTTAATGGAACTATTCGCTCTTCCAATCGTTACTTAGAAAAAATGTTTCCGGAAACCCCCATGGTTGGCAGGCACATTGATGATGTCTTGCATCAGGAAAATGCTTCATTGATGGGGGTTGAGCATTGTAACTATCAGGAAATGACGTTTTCTTCTACAAGCAGACAGCCGATTTCTTGTTTGACGTCAGTCATGAAAATGCAGGATGGCGGAAGAGTTATTTCATTAAGAGAATGTATCTCAAAGGATGAAGCGGATTCTAAGAAGAAAGAATCCAAAGCGATGAATACACCATATACTTTTGAACGCATAATTGGTCATTCTGACGCGTTGCGTGAAACATTAAATACAGCAAAAATTTGTAGCACAATTGATAGTACTGTATTGATTTCCGGGGAAAGCGGTACAGGTAAAGAGCTCTTTGCTCAGGCGATTCATAATGCCAGTCAGAGAAAAAATGGACCATTTATCGCGATTAACTGTGGAGCAATTCCTAAAGACCTTATTCAGAGCGAGTTATTCGGCTATGTTAATGGCGCATATACCGGAGCCAGAAGTGGTGGTGCTCCCGGAAAATTTGAATTGGCTCATGGTGGAACGATATTTTTAGATGAAATTGGGGAAATGCCTTTAGATGCTCAGACTAATTTGTTGAGGGTTATCCAAGAGGGAGCAGTAGTTCGAATTGGCGCTTCTAAACCCACTAAAATTGATATCAGAATTATTGCAGCGACAAATAAACATCTTCCTGAATTAGTTTCTAATTCTAGTTTTCGGCAAGATCTCTATTATCGTCTTAATGTGATTTCGTTAAAAATCCCATCGTTACGGCAGCGTGTGGAAGATATTCCGTCATTAGTGTCATTTTTTACTCAAAGATTTTGTGAAAAACTGAATAAAGTTCCAGTTCAGTACTCTCCTGATGCTTTTCGCTTGCTGAAATCGTATTCCTGGCCAGGTAATGTCAGGGAGTTAGAAAATATTGTTGAGCGGTTGGTGAGCATAACCAGTACACTGACCATTGAAGTCAGCGATCTTCCGGAAGAAATCATTCATAAAAATAATGATTATGGAGATAATAATGTTCAGATAGCTAATTTAGATAAAGAAGATCTGAATTTAAAATCTCAGGAAAAAACAACTATTGAATTGGCAATTCAGGAAAGTGGCGGAAATATGCGTAAATCTGCTGAGATGTTGGGAATATCTCGTTCAAGTTTGTATCTGAAAATCAAAAAGTGGAATATTGACATCACTAAGTATCGCAATTGATTGAACTGCAGTTAATTGAATAAAAAATAATTAATATTAATCCCCGGTATATATTGGGGATTTTTTATATCTATTGTGTCCATACTTTGGATGTGTCTAATTATACATGTCCAATATATGGACACTAAATAATACATATTTATATTCCCTGATCACAAAATTACCTTAATTTAAATATGGCACACTCGTTGCTATATCTATTTTCGAAGTCTCTGTTAAATAACCCTACACTTTTAATTAAGGCTTCAACTTAAATAAGTTTTAAAAATAAATATAGAACATTTAATAACTCATATTTAATAACAAAAACAAGAGGCGAATTTATGGAAAATACAATTGATAATTCGACGACGGAAACGCTCGTTTCCACTGCAGAAGAAACTGCAGATAGACCCATAGAAAACAAAAACCTCCTCGGTGCTGGACATTTTATTGGTGCATTTTCCGGAGAGCACGTTGCAGGAACAGAGTTTGTTTTTGGTGTGACCTTCGTGATGTGGGGAGCCAAAGCATTTGATGTCGTTGCTGGGCTAATGCTGGGTAACCTAATGGCAGTTCTTTGTTGGGCGCTACTATGTGCACCTGTTGCAACCCAAACCCGATTGAGTCTATATGCTTTCTTAGAAAAAGTAACCGGTAAAAAATTCTGTACGTTATTTAATGCAATTAATGGTGGAACCTTCCTACTTTCGGGGGCTGCGATGATAACGGTATCTGCATCTTCTATGCGGGTTCTGTTTGGCATGGAAAGTAATACTGCCTGGTATCCGGAAAGTATTGGCTTTGTAGCTCTGGCTTGCTGTATCGGGGTTATTGTTGTTTATCTGGCTGTGGCCGGTTTTAAACGATTATCTCAGTTCGCAAGTATATGCGCTCCTTGGTTAACGCTGTGCTTTATTCTGGGTGGTATGCTTGCTTTCCCATATCTTGCCTATGTGTCTTTGGGACAGGAATCTGTATCTTTGTCTCAGCTACCGCAAATAGCAAAAGAGTTTGTCTGGACAGGCGTAACACCTGATGGTCGTCCTTCTTTATCCATCTGGCAAATAGCGGCTTTTGCCTGGATTTGTAATTTACCACACCACCTGGCAATGGGTGATATGAGTACGTTACGTTTTGCACGTAAAAGCTGGTACGGTTACTTCTCTGCATTTGGTATGTTCATTGGTCACACTATGGCTTGGTGTATGGCTGGATTAATGGGCGCATTAGCTGCAACTGCTCTTAATAAAAGCATTATCACCATTGACTCAGGAGATGTGGCATATCAGGCGCTTGGTCTTATTGGTATTCTTGCTGTGCTATTAGCTGGATGGACAACCTCAAACCCAAGTTTCTATCGTGCTGGTGTGGCATTCCAGGCTTTAACCGGAAGTGCTTCACGGACGAAAGTTACCGTTGTTGCTGGAATTATTGGTGTTGCTGTCGGTTGCTTCCCGTTTGTATTCCAATACTGGATGCCATTGCTTACTTATGTAAACCTATTAAGTCTGCCAATTGGCGCTATCTTAGTTGCCGAATTTTTTATCCTGCCCAAACTCAATATAGCTCGCTGCTGGAATGAAATTAAAGGCCAATCATTAAGTAAACCAGCTGCAATAACCTGGGGCGTAACTGTCGTCTTTTCTTATACGGTTATTCTGACGGGGACAATAGATATGTTCTATTCGTTTATTCCGTCATTTATCTTGGGTGTGGCTCTCTATGTATTTTTAGTGAAACAGGAAGCCGGTTCAATCACGAAAGACCAAGAAACACTCTATATTGCGCCGCCATTTAAAGACTCTGATATCGAACATAAGGCTGAAGAACAAGTCGTTCCTATGTCTGTAAAAGTGTCTAAATGGATCGCTATGGTGTCATTAGTCGTACTGGCTTATATGGGGTACCAGGCATTTACTTTCCACGGGAACTTCCTCGTCGAATTAAATAAATTCAAAGAGATAGCTATATATCCAACGGTTATCTATTTCGGTTCAGCTTTGTATCACGTAATTAAGTCAGATACAGGCGAAGAATAAAACTAAACAAAATAAAAATGAAATTAGGAGTAATTTATTATGTATAACGTAGCCCTACTTGGTGCTGGTCGCATCGCTCATGTTCACGCGACTCATATTTCTAACCATCCAAATACAACATTGTATTCAGTATCAGATGTTTTCAAAGGAGCGGCACAAAAACTGGCTGATCAATACGGAGCAAAAGTTCTTTCTGTGCAGGAAGCCATTAATTCACCTGAGATCGATATTATTCTTATTGCGACAAGTACTGATACCCACGCTGATTTTTCATTGCTTGCAGCAAAATCAGGTAAAGCCGTTTTCTGTGAAAAACCAATTGATTTAGATATCAACCGTGTGAAAGCAACTGTAGAAGAAGTACAGAAAACAGGTGTTCCTTATATGGTTGGCTTTAACCGCCGTTTTGATCCAAACCATTCTCATCTGAACAAAGTACTTCTTGCGGGGGAAGTCGGTGAATTGGAATATCTACAAATTTGTTCTCTTGATCCAGCACCAGCGCCCGTTGATTACCTTAAAGTCTCCGGTGGTATCTTCCGTGATATGACTATTCATGATTTTGATATGGCTCGCTTCCAGTTAGGCGAAGAGCCTGTTTCAGTGACAGCTGTTGGCTCTGCTCTTGTCAGTAAAGACATTGCAGATTTAGGTGATTACGACACAGTCGTTGTGACACTGAAAACTGAATCAGGAAAAATTGCCGTTATCAATAATAGCCGTCGTTCTGGTTACGGCTATGATCAACGTATCGAAGCTCATTGTTCTAAAGGTGCATTAGCCGTTCAAAACGTTCCAGAAACTACTCTAGTTAAATTAACAGAGGAAGGCGGTTCACAAGCCCAAAATCCGCTACATTTCTTCCTGGAAAGATATGTAGATGCGTTTAAAAATCAATGGGCTGCATTTATTGATTCACTGGAAAAAGGTACTCAACCACCAACAACAGCGGCTGATGGTCTGAAAGCACTGTTACTGGCTGAAGCGGCTTTGGAATCAATCAAAACTGGTAAAACTGTACAAGTTGAAATGTAAGGAGCACAGTCAATGAATATTAAATTTGCGTTAAATCATATGGTTATGCCAAAAAGTACACCTGAAGTATTAATTGATTCTGCCATAGCTTTAGGTATCAAAGCAATTGAATTACGTAATGATATCGGTGACAACAGCTTAGTTGACATCGACAGAGCAAAAGCTATTGGTGCGAAAGCAAAAGAAGCCGGTATTGAAATTCTAAGCATCAATGCGCTGTATCCATTTAATGTCTGGGATGATGAGTTGGCGGATAAAGCAGAAAAACTGGCTCAACTGGCAAATGCCTGTGGTGCTCAGGCCTTGGTTATGTGTCCTTTGAATGAAGGTCCTCAGCGTACGGAAGAGCAACTTCAGGAAGCATTGAAAAATCTGAAAGTTATTTTAGATAAATACAATATCAAAGGATTGATAGAGCCACTTGGTTTCCCTATTTCTTCACTGCGTTTCAAAGCGGATGCTGTGAAAGCAATCAAAGCGCTGGGATACGAGGATACCTTTAAACTAACACACGATACTTTCCATCACATGGGGGCGGGAGAAACTCAGATCTTTGCTGAAAATACTGGTTTGGTTCATATCTCCGGTGTAGAAGATCCAACTATTAGTTTTGAAGAAATGCTGGATTCTCATCGTCTTCTGATTGGTGATAAAGACCGTCTGGATAATGTCGGTCAGGTAAAAGACCTGATTGATGCTGGTTATAGCGGTTATTTCTCATTTGAACCGTTCTCCGAACCTGTTTGGAACCTGGAAGATCCTGTCGGTGCGACAAGTGAAAGCATGGCTTATGTTACTGAAAAAGTAACTGAGTAAAAAAGTGTATCCGGGACGCTCCTCCCGGATACCTTTATCTCTGTTCGTATCTTTTTTAGATTTAGTGTGGACTCGTAAAATGGACAAAAATAAAGTTAAGTTGGGTATTACGCCTATCGCCTGGACTATGCCCAAAAAGCACGTCAATACATTAAAGAAGTTGCTTATCTTTAGTTTCGTTACAATTAGTTATACCAACATGTTATTATTTATACCAATGGCAACATTACGTTTTCGGGAATTATTTTCATTCTTATATCTGCCATATGTTGGCCAGTTGCGGGAGTCATTATCCGGCAGTCTGGCACAAAACACCCCTTCGCCTTTAATATATGGGGCATGCTATTTGCGCCCATTCCTCTGGTATTACTTAGCATCTACTTGAATGGTATGTCAGGGATAATCTTGACCTATGAGCGATGGAATCATGACGCCTGGTTTTCAGTACTTTTTCAGGCTTATCCCACAACCTTATTTGGCTACTGGGTATGGAATAACATGATATTAAAGTACCCAATGGCTAAATTAGCACCGATGACACTGCTTATAAGCGTATTCGCGTTACTCAGTGGTTATGTGATTTTTGGTGAAATGCTTTCACTGGTCCAGTGGGTATCCTGCGCATTGTTTTTAGCTGGAATTGTCCTTGTGCTGTATCCAAACCGTAGAGGTAAAGAACGGCAACAGAAACAAAATAATCCGGTTTTTTCACTCAGTGACTAAAAATGGAGGAAACTATCTGAGCGGCATGGGAATTAAAACGTTAACGAGATGAGTTGGATAGGGCAGTGTGACTTGAAACTGTCTTTTCTGACTTATGAAACTATTTTGACTTAAAAATTGTTTTGCATTAAAACTATGATACTAGAACGAGCGATAGAACTAGTTTAATTGTTTTTAAATTCAAGGAGCTACAAGTGGGAAAAGTTTTTGTCAGTGCATGCCTGGTCGGAAATAAAGTTCGATACAATGCGAGTTGTTTGTCTATTTCGGAAGCCGATTTGAACTGGCTTCAATCAAATTTTGAACTTGTGGTTTTTTGTCCTGAAGTATCATCAGGGTTACCTATTCCCAGAGCGCCCGCAGAAATAATTGCAGGTCAAGGTAGTGATGTCCTTAACGGTTTTGCGCGCGTTATCGGGAATGACGAGATTGATGTCACAAATCAATTTGTTGCAGGTGCTCAAAATGCATTGGTTCTATGCCAAGAAGAGCAGATAAAGTATGCAATCCTTGCTGAAGGTAGTCCTTCGTGTGGCAGTTCCAAAATCTATGATGGTACATTTAGTAGTACCAAAATAGATGGCTCGGGAGTAACGGCCGCATTGTTAGAATG
The DNA here is from genome assembly GCA_963676525.2 of uncultured Vibrio sp. Classification (GTDB taxonomy): domain Bacteria; phylum Pseudomonadota; class Gammaproteobacteria; order Enterobacterales; family Vibrionaceae; genus Vibrio. The sequence goes on along the minus strand of CAXXNB010000009.1, from coordinate 429,917 downwards.
TGAGGGTATTAAAGTATTCAGCCAACATACGATAGCTAACCTCAGAACAGAGTTGGAACAACATGGCTAATCAGAGAAAGGATATTTGACAGTTTTTACACTACAGCCTATATCAAAACGCAAATTTTAAAAATTTCGTTGAATGATGATTTCAGTCATGTAAACTTAAAAAATAAAATTTACGTTTTGTGTGTGATATGGCTAAAGTTAGAATCCCCAAAAAGATATCGGACCTTTTTTCTCGACACGATCCCAAAGAGGTTTTTACATACTTGCCTAAATATGGTGTAACCAGTACCAAAGGCGAGTATTTGCATTGGGATAAATTTAAATGGAAAGTTAAAAAAGGCGATAACGAAGAAATCGCATGGATGGCAACAAAATTTGCCAGACAAAGCATAATGAAAAAGATCCCTCTGCAAGCGGAGAAAGGGGAGTTATTTTCATATTGTGTTCCGGATTCTCTTTTTGCCAAATTGCACGAGATAGACAAACTGACTGGTGGTGGTCATGGTTTGGGTGATGGAACCTTTATTTCTAATCTCGAAAAGGATCGATACCTTGTAAGAAGTTTGATGATGGAAGAAGCCATTACATCGTCACAGCTTGAAGGTGCGTCAACGACACGTAAAGTCGCTAAAGAAATGTTAAAAGCCAATCGCACACCAATAGATAAATCTGAACAGATGATTTTTAATAATTACATGCTAATGAAGCATGCAGTTGAAAATCGGGATACAGAGTTATCCATTGATTTGATTCTTGAATTTCATCGAATGGCGACTTATAACGCCATTGATAATAAAGCGATTTCCGGCGAATTCAGGGATGATAACGATATATTGGTTTCCGATATATATAATGAAGTTTCTCACGAACCACCATCTTACGAGACTATTGTTGATAGAGTTCGGGAGTTATGTGATTTTGCTAATGAAGTTCATGATATAGCTTCAAGTGATAACTTTATCCATCCGGTAGTTAAGGCTGTAATACTGCATTTTATGGTGGGCTTTATTCATCCATTTGGTGATGGCAATGGCAGAACTGCAAGGGCTTTATTCTACTGGTCTATGCTCAGATCCGGATACTGGCTGTTTGAATATGTATCTATAAGTAAATTGATACAGGAAAAACGCAGTGATTATGATACGGCTTTTGTCTATACGGAATCGGATGATTTTGATTTAACGTATTTTCTATATAACCAGGCTGACGTAGTCATCAAAGCTGTAAACGCACTGAATAGTTACATTGAGGCTAAAAAGAAAGAATACTATGACTTTATGCAATGGATCGAAAAAAGTCCTGTTGCATCAACGCTTAAACGAGGTCAATGTGAACTTCTCCGAAATGCAATTAAAGAGCCTGGGAAAGTTTTTACAACTAAGTCTGTTTCAGCCGATATGGACGTAAATGAAAATACAGCGCGTTCTTATTTGAAAAAATTAGTGGATTTAGATCTATTGATTGAATCGAAATCAAAACATGGCAAAACGGTGAGGTATATAGCACCTGCTAATTTGAAAGAACTTTTGAAAATATAATAATTCAATATTTTTCGATAGATTAAAAATAGCTATTACCATTTGTTTCCTATTGCTTTTCATTGTTTAATGAACACCGCAATAAAAAGGGAAGACGACATGGTTACTATCAAAGATATCGCAAAAGAAGCGGGGGTTTCGATTGCTACTGCATCTCGGGCATTGAATGATGCGCCTCATACCAGTGAGGCGACGAAAATTGCGGTCAAAAAAGCAGTAGAAAAATTAGGTTACAGACCTAACGCCAACGCTCGTGCCCTTGTGAGTAAAGCATCCAACGCGATAGGAGTGTTAGTTAATGACCTGTCTTCTCCGTTTTTTGGCACCATGATCAAAGCCATTGATAGTGTCGCCCATGAGCAAAAAAGACAGTTATTGATTGGTAGTGGTTACCATGATGAATTAAAAGAGCGAGATGCTATTAACCTGCTGCTCGATAGCCGATGCGAATCATTGGTGATTCACAGCAAAGGATTGGCCGATCAAGAGTTAATCCATCTGGCTGAAGATATACCAGGAATGGTCTTTATCAATCGCATGATCCCGGAAATAGCCTCACGCTGTATTGCGTTAGATAATCGGAAGGGGGCTTATATTGCGACAGAATATCTGATCAAAAATGGTCACAGGCACATTGGTTATGTGTGCTCTGATCATAAAATTGATGATGCTGAAGAACGCAGAGCCGGATATCTGGAAGCCCTTAAAGCCAACGGTATTGAACCCCGGGAGGAATATATCGAATATGGGAGCCCCGATGAATTAGGGGGCGAACAGGCGACGATTAATCTTATTTCGAAAAATCTTCCAATCACTGCGGTTGCTACATACAACGATGATATGGCGGCTGGTTGCCTGGCGTTACTGCAGGAAAACGGAGTGCAGGTTCCTCAGGATATTTCAGTTATCGGATTTGATGACAGCTTTGTTTCTCGATATATCTATCCGCGGTTAACAACGATTCGCTATCCCATTCAGGTGATGGCAAAAGAGGCAGTCCAGTTATCAATTCAGCTTGCCAATGATAAAAATGCAGCCAAACGAGACGGAAAACTATTTATCCCGACTCTGGTGCGAAGAGCTTCTGTGTCCGTACCCAAAGATATTAATACATTTTAATCAGCTTTCTTTAAGGTTCAATTTAATACCTCAATCACTCCGTATTCAGATATTGATCCAAGGATTTCTTATCCGCCAATCTCGGAGGAATTTTATCCACCCTTTATTTCTTTAAAAAAACCAGGAAACGTTTCCAATGTGAGTGTTTGTGTTTTTCACAACTATCTTTTTGTTCGACTAAAAATCCCGATTTTTGTGATACTAGACGATTTACACTGTTAATTAACTACTTTTTATGTGGGTGAATATGGTTTTATAGTGATTTTGATCACAAATGATAATCAAACTATATACACTGGTTCTGGAAACGTTTCCAGTTGAGGCGTGATTCACAGAATCAATCGCGTTGATGTATGACTATGCACCCACAATAAAAATTATTTTAATTAAAAGGCTGGTTATCTATGTCTGACTCTACAATCCAATTAAAAACAAAACTGTCCTATGGCTTGGGAGCCTTGGGGAAAGATTTTGCATGTGCTCCTATCTATATCTTCCTGATGTTTTACTTTACTGATGTAGCGCATCTATCGGCTGCGTTTGTTGGTACTATCTTCCTCGCCGCTCGTATCATCGATGCCATTACCGATCCTATGATGGGGGTTATTTGCGATAACACCCGCTCCAAGTTTGGGAAATTTCGTCCATGGATTGTAATTGGTACACTTCTTAATGCTGTCGTCCTTATTGGTTTATTTTCTACTCACATGTTTGAAGGAACGGCTCTTTATATCTACGCAGCAGCGGCTTATATTCTGTGGGGACTGACGTATACCATTATGGATATCCCATTCTGGTCAATGATCCCAGCTCTTTCTGATTCCCGCATGGAACGTGAAAAACTGGTGGTATGGCCCCGTTTGTTTGCAAGTTTAGCCTGGTTTGTTACCGGTACTTATGGTCTTCACATTGTCGGTGAACTGGGTAACGGTGATCAGGGTGAAGGCTTTTTAAGAGTAGCTATGCTGATTGCGGTGCTGTTTATTATGAGCGCATTTTTGGTTGCACGTAACGTAAGAGAAAAATCACTACCAGAAGCTGCTGCGAAAGCCGAAAAATTCAACTTTAAAGATGTGATGGTCATTATCGGCCAAAACGATCAGCTCAAAGCGCTGATTGGTTCGGTACTTTCATTCCAAATTGCTAACCTGCTTGTTGGCGGTTTTGCTATCTACTACTTCACTTACGCGCTGGGTAATGCTGATTTATTCCCGGTATATATGATGGTCGCAGGTGCGGCAGAAGTTGCTGGTGTCTTCTTATTCCCTCGTATCGCTGGTAAGTTGCCACGTAAGCATTTGTGGGTGACTGCTTGCGCGTTCCCGATTTTGTCTTGTGTGTTGCTTCTTGTTATGGGAATGCTTGCTCCGGGCAATACATTACTTATTGGTTTGTCCGGTGCTGCAATCAAGTTTGGGGTAGGTATTGCGAATGCGCTTCAGACAGTAATGCTTGCTGATGTGGTTGATTACGGGGAATACAAAACCGGCCGTCGTAGTGAGAGTGTTATCTTTTCAGTGCAGACCATGTTAGTCAAATTCGCAGGTGCTGCTGGTGGTTTTATTGTTGGTGTCGGCTTGTCTGCGATTGGCTATGTACCCAATGTCGCTCAGTCAGACTCAACCATTATGGGGCTGAACGTCATGATGCTTGCTATCCCTGCAGTGATGATGCTGGTGAGTGCGGTTATCTACAAACGCTTCTATCGTCTGCATGAAGGCTTCAATAAAGAAGATGCGGAGCAAGAAGCACAATACGATTTATCTAAAGCTTAATTTTTCCTGATATTACATGATATTAAAAGAAGTTGTACTTAACATGAAAACATTTGATGAGATTATTCGCGCCAGAGATTGGGAAAACCAACATGTCATTGGTGCTAATAAAATTGCACCTCATTCACCGCTTAATGCATACGCTAATGAAGAAGAAGCAAGTGAGGGCTGTTATTCCAAACATAAGTCTACATACAAGCAATCGCTGAATGGTGACTGGCAATTCTCTCTGTTTTCTTCTCCGGAAGAAGTGCCGGCTGAGTCGATTGAAACGCAATATGACGACAGTCACTGGGATAAAATTAGTGTGCCGAGTAACTGGCAAATGAAAGGCTTTGATAAGCCGATCTACACCAATGTTAAATATCCTTTTGCAGATAATCCGCCGTTTGTTCCGGCTGAAAATCCAACCGGTTGTTATCGTACAACTTTTACTCTGGATAATTCATGGAATGATCGAACTGTGCGTATCACCTTTGATGGCGTTAACTCTGCTATGCATCTCTGGTGTAACGGACATTGGGTCGGTTATTCTCAGGACAGTCGTTTACCTGCTGAGTTTAATTTAACTCCTTATCTTTGTGATGGAGAAAACCAGTTGATGGTTATGGTTATGCGCTGGTCGGACGGTTCGTATCTGGAAGATCAGGATATGTGGTGGCTGAGCGGTATTTTCCGTGATGTAACGCTTATCGCCAAACCATCAATTTGTCTCGAAGATATCAGCATTGAAACTGAGCTCGATGATGTCTACTGCGATGCCTCACTTAAGCTGAAAACCCGCTTAAATTGCAACGCTTTGGATCATTATGTACAGGTCAAACTCTATGATGCAGCGAACCAAATCGTAGGATCGGAAGAAGGTTATATCCGTCAGTGCGGTAAAAAAGTTATCGATGAAAAAGGCTGCTGGAACGATATCGCTTTTCATGAAATTGCAGTGACTGCGCCGCATCAATGGAGCGCAGAATCACCCTATCTTTATCGCTGTGTGGTGTCTCTTCTCAATAGCGATGGAGAGCTGGTTGATTGCGAATCATATCGAATTGGTTTTCGTAAAGTCGAAATTGAAGATGGGCTGCTTAAAGTTAATGGTAAACCACTATTGATTCGTGGTGTGAATCGCCACGAACATCATCCTGAAAATGGTCATGCGGTGAGTTATGAAGACATGCTTCAGGATGTCCTTCTGCTGAAGCAAAATAACTTTAATGCAGTGCGTACATCGCATTATCCGAATCATCCGGCATTTTACGAGCTGTGTGATGAATACGGTTTGTATGTTGTCGATGAGACAAACATAGAGACTCACGGTCAGTTTCCGATGAGTCGTTTATCTAATGATGCCGAGTGGCTGAACGCGTATATGCAGCGCATGATTGGTATGGTCGAAAGAGACAAAAATCACGCGTCGATTATTATCTGGTCACTGGGAAATGAATCGGGAATTGGTTTTAATCATCATGCTATGTACCAGTGGATCAAACAACGCGATCCAAGTCGTCCGGTTCAGTATGAGGGGGGAGGTTCCGATACCGCAGCAACAGATATTATTTGCCCGATGTATGCCAGAGTCGAACAGGACCAACCGTTTGAAGCTGTCCCTAAATGGGCAATCAAAAACTGGGTATCCCGTCCGGGAGAAAATCGTCCGTTAATCTTGTGTGAATACTCCCACGCAATGGGTAACAGTTCTGGCTGTTTCAATAAATACTGGGAAGCGTTCCGTCAATATCCGAGATTACAAGGTGGCTTTATCTGGGACTGGGTGGATCAGGGATTAAGTAAAACGGATGAAAATGGTGTTCATTACTGGGCCTATGGGGGGGACTTTGGTGATGAGATTAATGATCGCCAATTTTGTATTAACGGTTTGATGTTCCCGGATCGAACACCGCATCCTTCAATGTATGAAGTAAAACATGCCCAGCAGTTTTACCAGTTCGCTCTGGAAGATTCGGATGGTCTGGCAATCTCAGTTACCAGTGAATACTTGTTTACCCGTAGTGATTCAGAGACCGCTTTGTTGGAGTTTGCATGATGAAAATGAAGTTATCGCCAGCGGCAAATTGCAGTTAGATCTTGAGCCGTGTTCCACAAAAATATTCAAACTGACAGATAATCTGCCGGAATTAACATCGGGCAGAGTATGTTATCTCAATATTGATGTGGTTCTGAATCAGAATTTGGCGTGGGCAGAAAAAGGCCATGTAACAGCTCAGGCTCAGCTAGTTCTTCCTGGTTCGCTAATTCAGCATCATTCTTTACATCCGGATCATGCGAGAACAACATCGCACGGAAAACCAGAATACCAGCTTGATAATAATATCATTCAGGTAAGAACTTCCGATTATCTGGTTGAGATTGAAAAGAGTAGTGGTCTTATTCTCAAATGGGTCAACAAAGGTGAATCGGTTCTGCTGCAGCCATTTAAGGATAACTTCTATCGAGCACCATTGGACAACGATATCTGTACCAGCGAGGCTAATCATGTTGATCCGAACTCATGGCTATGCAAATGGCAACGGGCTGGTTACGATGATTTGTCAGCAGAATGTACCGGGGTCGAGGTAGAAGAAAGCTCAGACAGCGTCATGGTGTTGATCGGTTATAACCATGTTTCTGATGGTCAGGTTGTTCTGGCTTCCCATCGGAAATATACCTTTAGGGATGACAATAAAGTCTCGGTTTCTGTTAGCGTGGATATTGCCGATGGTATGCCTTCTGTGCCAAGAATCGGTACTGAATTCGCAGTATCAATCCCACAGGAAAATGTGGAATGGTATGGTCGGGGACCGCACGAAAACTATCCGGATCGTCTCTCTTCTGCCCGGATTGGCAGCTATTCTCTACCCTATAATGAAATGCATACCAATTACATTTTCCCATCGGATAATGGTCTGCGTTGTGATGTTCAGAAACTGAAAATTGGCCGTATGGTGGTCGAAGGGCGCTTTAACTTTTCTGTCAGTCGCTATAGTCAGAGCAATCTGACTGAAGCAAAACACACCAATGAGTTGGTGGCTGATGACTGCCTGTATGTGAGAATTGATGGATTTTCCATGGGAATTGGTGGGGACGACTCCTGGACACCAAGTGTGCATAAGGAGTTTTTGCTCGAAGAAACTCATTATGAGTATGGTTATGTAATTGCTTTTGAAGGGGAATGTTAAGTAATGAAGGATATGTAGTGGCTGATAAAATGGGTCACTGCATTTTTTTGTTCGATAAATTTTCTATTACAAACAGACGCAGGCTGTAACAGCCTGCGTCTATTTTCAATCTTATGCAGCTACAACGTTTGCAGCTTGAAGACCTTTTTGGCCTTGCTCTACTTCAAAAGTCACTTTTTGACCTTCAGTAAGAGTTTTGAAACCTTCAGAAGCGATAGCACGGAAATGAACGAATACGTCAGCGCCGCCATTATCTTGAGTAAGGAAACCAAAACCTTTAGTTTCGTTGAACCATTTTACAGAACCAGTTACTTTATTAGACATGTTATGTCCCTTATATAAATTTAAAAAATTAATCACTAAAAGTGCGATGCGCTGAAAGCTTGAATTATTTAATGTATCTATGAAGCTAAGGGAAACACTGAGGATTACAACAAAGAAATCTAAGGGTTTTACTTTTACAACTGGATGTATCATTTAATAACTCTGAACAACAGAGCGGCGCTATTATTGTTCTTTACTAATCCTATGTAAAGGATTATTTGAATCATTTTACTCTAAAGTGATTTATAACTTGCTAATTTAACAAAGTCACATGGGCATATAGGGCAAAGTTGATAAATTTGCCCTATATGCCACTGGTTAAGAAAATTAATCACAGAGCGTTTAATTCAACCAATATCGCCGTCTCCGGATCCATAACAGGTACGGCGATTCCCGCTTTTGCCAGCCATTCTCCGGAAGCAACCAGTGTTTTTTCTGTCCACAAAGGCTGACGGTTAACAATATCATGCAGATTATCCGGCCGATCCAGCAGAGTAATACTGTATTGACTGTCTTTTTTCAGACCAGGAATCCGTAATGTACTGCTTAATGAATTGGTTGGCATGGCCAACTGGGCAATCATTATCACAGCTTGATTTTGATCCTGAGCTATCACTCCGTGAGCGAAGTGAGCCTTGTCATCGGTGGGAAATCTTAGCGTTTTACCTGTATGGAGCAGGGAACGCAGTTGTTTATGTAGCTTGATATATTTCACAAAGCCCTGTTTCTCTTCTGCGGACTCTTTAACCGGATCGAGCTCGATACCCATATGTCCGAACAGTGCTGTCAGACCACGGAAATTAATGTCATGGGTACGACGCGTGCTATGGCAATGTTTGGCTCCAATATGGCTGCCCATAACTTCCGGCGGGAAGAAATAACTCATACCGCGCTGGATTTGCTGACGCTCAAGAGCATCATTATTATCAGAAGCCCAGAACCGGCAGGTGCGCTTCAGAATTTCATAATCAATTCGGCCACCACCGGCTGCACAGGATTCGATTTCTACATCTGGGTGCTTCGCCATCAGTTTATCTACAAGCAGATAATACCTTTCAACCTGTTTGTGGCCGGAAGCAATACCATTGTGCCCCGGTTGAACGATCTCCCGATTCATATCCCACTTGATGTAAGCAATATTGTAAATACTCAGGAAATGGTCTAGACGCTCAAATAAATAATCAAAAGCATCGTTATTTTGCAAATCAATTGCATACTGATTGCGGCCGGTTGGCTGTTCATAACCATCAATAGCCAGTAACCAATCGGGATGAGTTCGGTAAAGATCAGAATCTTTATTGATCATCTCCGGCTCGAACCAGAGACCAAATTCCATTCCCAGCTTGTTTACATGCTCAATGATTTTTTCCAAACCTTGCGGATATTTGTTTTCATCCAGATACCAATCACCAAGAGCGGCTTTGTCTCCATTACGGTTGCGGAACCAGCCATCATCGATGATAAAGCGTTCTACACCCATCTCTGCGGATTGACTTGCCATATCCATAACGTAATCCGGATTATGATCAAAATAGATCCCTTCCCAGGTATTTAAATGAATAGGGCGAGGTTTGGCTGTGATTCGGTCTCCTAAAATGGTTTTCCGGACATGCTGATGAAAGTGATGACTCATTTGATTCAGACCGTTGTCACTGTAGGTCGCATATAACCACGGCGTGGAAATACTTTCTCCCTGTTCCAGAACAATTTCTCCTGGGAAATACAACGCTTCTGCTTGCATAAAACGGCGACCGTCGGCTTTTACATCTACCCTCATCCGGTGATTGCCACTCCAGGCCAAATGGAATCCCCATGCCTCGCCAGACATTTCACCAAAAGCTTTAGTTCCGATGATGAGTGCTGGATAGTGCTCATGAGAAGTGCGTCCTCGGCGGTTTTCCTGCTGGTATCCACCTTGGTTGAGCAAAGTTCGGGTTTGCTGAAATTCATTGACCCACCGGCCATAATAGGTAAGTAGTTCTTTGGCTCTTTCCGGCAAAGGTAATGTACATGCTAGGCGGTTTACTGAGTAAGGTCCTTGCTGCAGGTTGGTCAGAGTATGGCGTACCTGCACTACATCGTTTTTATCCATTTTCAGTTCACTGATAAGCAGAAGCCCGGCTTGCTTATCTTCACTGGTTAGTGTCAAGGAATTACCGGATTGGATAACAGATCGGTTAATAAATACCGGAGCCCAGTGCAGACCATTTCGGTGTCCTTCCAGACCGGGGCTGCTAAACAGTCCTCTACCTAATTCCGGATTCAGAGTCAGTGGAATATCATCATCGAGTCGACCATAGGGAACTGCGCGGGATAGGGTTTGTTCTTCATCTTGTGTATGTACTGCAATAGCCTCTCCCCAATAGAGTATTTCCGCATAATCGTTGATTCGTATTTTTATTTCGGTGTTGGTTCCGGAAAGGGAAAGTATCTGTTCTTGCATTTGGTGTCACTTATTTTTACTTTAGATTTTATCCATTATGTTGCAAATCTAATTAGATAAAAGTGAAACTGATCAATGTCTGAAAACGTTTACAGTTTTAGTGGTAATAATTTAACGTCACTTAATTGAAAATAACATAATTTACTAATAAATAGCGATTTTATGAAAATTGAATTAAAACAAATTATCCGGAAACGATTACAAAAATAATGATATTTATAAAAAAGTCTAGAAGGTTTAATTCTTCTAAGTAATTTTCGGTTCTGACATTATTGAACTCGTAGCACAACATCGGTATCTCATCAGTCAACGTTGATACATTGAGTGGGCTGGTACCGATTATTTATCCATCATTTGACCAAATTATTAACCTAAATCTCTTTGCTAAGTCTTTTGGGACAAAAAAGCGTACAGACCATTTTACATAGTATGTACGCATTTTTAAGGTCGAGTGTTAATCGTCTCCTTTCACTCGATTTAGAGCGTATTAGTCCATTTCTGCCATTGCAGTCTGACCTGCAATACGACCAAACGTAAAGATATCGGCCAGAGCGTTACCACCCAGACGGTTACCTGCGTGGATACCGCCGGCTACTTCACCAGCAGCATACAGGTTCTTGATTGGTTGATTGTTTTCATCAAGCACGCGCGTAGCTGTATCAATCTTCAGGCCGCCCATAGTATGGTGAACCGCTGGGTGACGAGGTGTCGCATAGAAAGGCGCTTTTTCTACTTTCAAGCTGAACGTATCTTTGTGGAACTCAGGATCTTCACCCGCTTCAACATAGCTATTGTATTTGTTCACTGTATCTACAAGCACTTCCGGATCCATGCCTACTTTAAGCGCTAGCTTTTCTAGTGTGTCAGCTTTAAACAGAGTACCTGCTTCGACTTGACGGTCGATTTTTTCCTGGCTGGTGTTAGCTGCAGTTTTCTTAATTTCATCATCGGCAATCAGATAGAACAGACCACCTTCAGCCAATGCGGCTTTGGTCAATACGTCACGACCAGCAAATTCGTTGATGAAACGTTTACCTTGTTTGTTCACAATCACGAAGTTCTCTGGTGGAACCTGAAGACCACTGAACAGCTCACCTGTGTTAGGGTCAGCAACAGGCATCATCTGAGTAAAGCCCATACCTGTTAAACCTGCACCTACTGATTGACCAAGCAGAATACCGTCACCTGTCATCGCGTAGGAGTTGGTTGTCTTGATATCATCAGCAATGTTGCTCCAGTAGGTATTGTACTGTTGCAGCATTTTGGTATTTGCACCAAAACCACCACTTGCCAGAACCACTGCTTTGGCTCGAACCGTAATTTTTTGGCCGTTCACTCCGGTTGCGATCATGCCTTTGATTTCGCCATCTTCGATAAGGAACTCTTTGGCAGGGCTATCGGTAATGATGGTGCCGTTCATTTTCTCAATGTATTCACTTAACGCAAGAATGAAGGCAGTACCGTATTTTTTAACCGGTTTATGACCACGACGCCATAGTGCACCCACTGGAGCAAATACGATGGATTTGTCGTATTCAACACCAATATCTTCAAGCCATTTAACACTCTCTAACGCACGGTCGGTTAAGATCTTAACCAAATCGTATTGACCATAGATGTTGTTACCCTGAAGGTCAGTACGTTTACCGCCGAAGTAAGTTTGCATTCTGTGAAGTAGTGGTGAATCGAATAGATAACCTTTTCCTTCACCAAATTGTGCCTGGTAACTTGCGAATTCGTCTTTTAGCGCACGGAAGTCGGCACGATATTCTTCGTGAATTTCGCTTTCATCTTTGCTTACCAAAGCTTCGATGGTGTGGCGTTCACCTGGGTTTTCATCGAAAGTGCGTTGCCATTCCGGGTCAGCCGCATTGATTGGACCACCAGTACGAATCGTGTTACCACCCACTGCCGGGTATTTTTCCAGAACAATCGCACTCTTGCCTTGTTGTAAAACGGTTGCTGCAGCACTCAGACCAGCACCGCCACCACCAATAACGACCACATCACAAATGTACTCTTCATCGCCTTTATTCAGGCTGCTCGCTGGTTTTGGACGTTTTCTTAGAATGTCTGGGTTAACGCCAGCCAGTTTCACGGCTTTTGCCACACCATCAAGAACCGCATTACTGGTTTCTGATGCGCCAGACAGAGCGTCAACGTTTAGGGTTTGACCTTCGATGATTTTGTCGGGAATACGAACAAACACCACGTCAGCCAGACCTTCAGTCTCACCGGCTGTATCGATATTAATACTTTCGATTTTCTTCTCACTGAAGGCAACCTTCATTGGAAGTGCGCCACCGTGACCTAACGCATCAACTTGATAAGTACCCGGTGTGAATGAAAACTCTTCTTCTTCGTTTAACTGGTTTGATATTTTGGCAAAACGCATGAAGCGTAAGAAACATACTTCCAAAAAGTCGATAGTGCCTTCGCTGTTTAGCTGACCATTTTCGTCAAACGCTTTGTGGGCATTGCCAAGTAAGAACTCGTAACCAGGCATGACGTTTGCGTTCACCCCAGGAGCATCCAGAATCTGACGAAGATGCAACTGCGCACGAGAAGAACCCTGAGAATCGATAGAAGCACCCAGAATCATAACAGGCTTACCATCCAGAGGATGAAGCTCGTAGCTTAGCCATTCAAGCACACTTTTCAGGCTGGAAGGAATAGAATGGTTATATTCTGGCGTTGCAATAATAACACCGTCACTTGCTTCGATTTTTTCGTTAATTTCCAATAGCTGTGGATTGTTAGACGGGTTGTCCTGATTAAACATCGGGACTTCGTTGATTTCTAACAGTTCAATTTCAGCTGTGTCTTTAAAATGCGTTTGCACAAACTGCAGTAGTGTTCGATTGTAGGACTTTGGAGACGTAGTTCCGACGATTGCTGTAAATTTCATTGCTCTTATGCCTCCTGAGTTTGCCAAACGTATTTTTTATCTTTGTTGATCACAGCCTTCTCTGATAATAGTTTTGTAATAAGGTCTGTAAATAGCATGAATTCTCTGAAAATTTCATCGAGTTCTTCCAGTTTGTCTTCATACACTAAAGTGCCTCCGGCATTAAAGGCGGCTTGTGATCTGCCTAGTAAGAATTCACTGCTGGGCATAATACGTGCAGCTAATTCAGGGGAATCAAGAATTTGACGAAGATGGGCCTGGGCGCGTGAAGAACCTAATGAACCATGGGAAGCACCTACAATCAAGACTGGCTTATCAGTAAGAGCTTGGCTGGTATAGCTTATCCATTCCAATGCACTTTTTAACGATGCAGTAATTGTGTGGTCGTACTCTGGAGTAGCAATGATCACGCCATCTGCCTGACGGATTTTTTTGGACAGAGCTTCAACTTCCTGAGGAACATGATCTTCATCAGCCTCGTAAAAAGCTGGCAACTCTTTAATTTCAAAGAGTTCCAGTTGGGCTTCTTGTTTAAAGTGCTCTTTCATGAATTGCAATAACATGCGGTTTGTTGACACATTTGAATTGGTGCCAACAATTGCTAAGTAGTTCATATTAGCAGTTTCCCTATATCGTAATAACCATAATTAATTTCTGGGTATGGTTTTAACACAGTATGAAAAAGCTATCTAATAGCTATATATTAGCCATTGATAAGTAATTTGTTATAATGGCGAAATTAAGGTCTGGGAAAGAATTAAAATGTCAAAATATCACTCTCAAAATATCTTATATTTTATCGATGCGTTGCTAAAATTCAGTAATTACAGCAAGGCTGCAGAGTCCCTTTACATTTCTCAACCTTATTTAACACAAGTCATCAAACGTATTGAAAATGAGCTGAATTGCCAGATCATTAACCGTAGTGAGTTGCCTTACCGTTTAACAGAGCAAGGTAAGGTTTACTATGATTATCTCGGCTCTCTTGAGACTGTTTACTCCAATATGCGCAGGCAAATCACGGCGATATTGGACATGGATAAGCAGACAATAAAAATCGGTATCTTACCCAGTATAGGTACCTATCTTATCCCATTATTTTTGCCCAAGTTTTTATCTCTCTATCCTGAATGTCAAATAGAGTTGGTGGAAGATATACCGGAAAATAATGAGAAGCGGCTTCTAAAGGGGGAAGTGGACTTTTTGATTGGGCAGAACTCAAGCAATCTCGCTCCCAATCTTCTTGCCGTTTCCTGGGGAAAACATCGATATTATGCTGTTATACCCAGAAGCTGTGAGTTTTATCAGGAAGATACCGCAGTAATTGAACAAGGGACAATGGCTATAGATGGATTATTACGGCAGAAGCTGGTGTTAACCTCTAAGGGGTCAGCCATCAGAGCTCAGGTGGATCACTTACTGAGTATTTATAAAATAAAGCCAAATATTGTTATAGAAAGTAGTGAAATTACCACAGTGAAACGTCTTGCGATGGCAGATGTGGGGCTGACTTTTGTACCTGAAAGTCTGTCCATAGAGCCATGTTCCGTGAAGTACAATATCTATCCGCTGCCTATTGATCAATTAAACTTAGATTATTTCATCGCCTACAACAGTAGCAGGGAACTTTCCGCTATGGAGCAAGGTCTGCTTGATTCATTTCTACGTTACAAAGATACGCGCAGTACTAAAGGTATGGAAAGGAAAATACATGACTGAAGGCACTAGAGTTATAGACCTGATGGGAACCAAAATTCGCCTTTATTTTAAGGGAGATGAAGCAGAGAAGTGGATAACTGAAGCTTGTGATAGGCTAAAGCACTATGAACAAGTTTTCAGCGCTAATAGCAACCAATCTCAATTGTTTACATTAAAAACAACAGCAGCGAATCAACCAGTTGTTGTTGATTCGGATTTGTATGAATTAATCAGGATAGGGCGGGATCATAGCCTTGAACCTAATAGCTTTTTAAATATTGCCATTGGCCCATTGATCAAACTTTGGCGGATTGGTTTTGACGAAGCAAGAGTTCCCAGCCAGGAAGAGATCACTCAAGTCTTGGAGCACCTAGATCCTGCCGCTATTGTCCTGGACGATGAGCAACACTCAGTGTTTTTTGCCAGAGAAGGCCTTGAAATAGACCTGGGCGCTATTGCTAAAGGGTATTTCAGCGATAAGATCATGGATTTCTTCAAGGAAAAAAATCCGGTTTCCGTCATGATCGATATAGGTGGTAATCTTCTGGTTTATGGAGAATCACCTAAACAAAACCCCGATTGGGATGTTGGCATCCAGAATCCCTTTCTGCCAAGGGGAAACTGTGTCGCTAAGATCAAAATAAGAAATCAGTCAGTCGTGACCTCAGGGATCTATGAACGAACCTTTGAGCACAATGGCAGTATGTATCACCACATTTTTGATAGTCACAGTGGTTATCCTGCCGAAAACAATGTCGCTTCTCTAACCATTATCGCTGATAGATCATTGGATTGTGATATTTACACTACCAAGCTGTTTGGATTGGCTCCGAGAAGTATTTTAGCAACGGTTAATAAAATCGAAGGGATGGAGGCCATTGTTATTACGGTAGATGGGCAGTTAGCCACTACTCCCAATCTTAGAGATAAGTTAACGATGGCGTAAGTTGGTATATGGAGAGGGAATACCTGACCCAAAAAGACAAATGGCAGGTCAATAGTTATCTTGAACCTGCCATAAATATGAGAGCTAGTATAATTGAGTGATTATTCGCTTGCTAAAGCAACTTCTGAAGTTGCGTCTTCGCGCTGACCTTTTGTTGCCCGGAAATATGCGTAACCTAACAGCATCATCACTGCAAATACTGCTGCAATTACTGGGTTAAACCAGACCATAGCGATTAGACAAACAACCGACAGAACCAAAGCAATAGCAGGAACGATAGGGTAGCCTGGAGCCATGTAACTGCGTTCCATTTCTGGTTCAGTCTGACGAAGTTTGAACAGGCTCAGCATACTCATGATGTACATTACGATTGCGCCAAATACTGCAATAGTGATCATGGCTGCAGTCAGACTCATACCCTGCAGATTAATTACACCATCACTAAAGATAGCAATGATACCGATGATACCACCAGTGAAGATCGCTCTTTGTGGTGTTTTAAATCCAGATAGTTTAGACAGACCTGCTGGCAGATAACCCGCACGAGATAGTGCAAAGAACTGTCGTGAGTAGCCAAGGATAATACCGTGGAAACTTGCAATCAGACCAAACAGACCAATCCATACCAGCATGTGTAACCAGTTTGAGTTGTCGCCTACTACCATTTTCATTGCTTGTGGAAGTGGGTCGTTGATACCTGATAGTTCTTGCCAGTTACCTGCACCACCTGCAAATACCATTACACCGATAGCCAGAGCAACAAGAGTCAGGATGCCTGTAATATAGGCAACAGGAATAGTACGTTTAGGGTTTTTTGCTTCCTCTGCTGCCATTGCTGCTCCTTCAATCGCAAGGAAGAACCAGATAGCAAACGGGATAGCGGCGAAGATACCTGTAACAGCATCAAGACCAAATGTTTCGCTACCAGCCCACCCATTAGCACTGAAGTTTGTAATGCTGAAGTCTGGTGCAACGACACCCATAAAAATAAGTAACTCGATAACGGCTAAAATGGTGACAAAAAGTTCAAAAGTCGCCGCGAGTTTTACTCCAAGACAGTTAAGTCCCATAAAGACAATGTAGGCACCTACGGCCGCAATCTTAGGGTCAAGGCCAGGGTACTGAACATTCAGATATGAACCGATCGCCATAGCAATTGCTGGCGGAGCAAATACAAATTCGATTAGAGTTGCAAAACCAGCGATAAGACCACCAGTGTCACCGAATGCTCGGCGGCTGTATGCAAAAGGACCTCCAGCTTGAGGGATAGCTGCGGTTAGTTCGGTAAAGCTGAAAATAAAACAGGTATACATAAGAGCGACAAGCGCTGTGGTGATCAAAAATCCCAGTGTACCAGCAACACCCCAGCCATAACTCCAGCCGAAATATTCTCCTGAAATAACAAGTCCAACGGCAATACCCCATAAGTGTAGGGTCCCCAGTGTTGGTTTTAATTTTTCTGTTGTAGCCATAAAAGTTTCCTTCCAAAATGGGTTAGTCAGTTAAACAGAATGGTTATTTCAACAGATGCCAGTTATGTTCCATCAGGCTATCGGAATTGTGCAATTTTAATATCTTCTTTATTATCAATAGAATAAAATTAAATGCTGTAATGTTGTGCATCAATGTTAGTGCAGAGAAAGCATTAAGTTTCACTCTCTGCATTATCAAGAGAATTTATTTGCTTTATTATGGTGCGTCGATAAATTCATGCGGTGAATTGACTATCACTATCATGAGTTTTATACCTAAAATTATGCTAATAGAATAAACTGACTCAGATTTATAGGAGAACCTATGAGATGGATTCTCGTTGTGGTAATACTTTTGCTAACTGCTTGTGAGCAGAATCAAGAAGAAGTAGAACTACCCGTAAGGAGTTTTGAAAATAGGGTAGGTACCGTATTCACATCACTACCTAAAGATATACTGGCAGCTCCCACTGTTGAAATAATTGAACTACCACGAAGCAGCAGCGTAGATGCAATTTGGGGGGCGACCGGGAAAGATGATAATGGCAATATCTACTTTGGTATCTCTTCACATGGTACTGAGTATGGCTCATCTTTCCTATATCAATACAATCCTATAACAGACCATTTATTGCTCCAGAGTGATACTGTCCAAGAGTTAAAAAAGAATAATGTTTACAGTGAAGGAGCCCGACAAAATAAACTTCACAGCAAAATCTATCAGGCAAATGATGGTTACCTGTACTTCAGCTCTTTTGATGAGTCAGGTGAAGCAGATGGCATAAATCCAGTATGGGGTGGACACCTCTGGCGAAAACTACCAAATAGCCAGAACTGGGAGCACGTAATGGCTACTCAGGAAGCTTTAATCGCAGTTAATACTAATGGCAGGTATGTGTATGCGCTGGGTTACTGGAACCATGTTTTATATCAGTACGACACCAAGACAGGAAGAACCGGCAGAGTAGTCGCAGGCTCTGTAAAACAGCATGTTTCTAGAAATTTTATTGTTGATGAAGCTGGTCATGCTTATGTACCAAGTCTGAGTAATATTGGTTCTGATCTTATCGAAGTAAATTTGACTGAGTATGATACTCAGTTGAATATTGTTGCTAAATATCCGCTACCAAGCTATCAGGCTGCAAATTTTAATCACCATCATGGAATAGTAGGCTATACCAGTATGAAAAATGGCAATATCTATTTTACTACCTCTGATGGTGGATTGTATTTAATCTCACCATTTAAAGATAAAAACCAAAAGCTGAATTACCTTGGCATGATGCACCCTGATGGAAACGCATATATCCCATCACTATTTACTATAGATGGTGAAGAACTACTCGTTGGCGTAGGAAAAAGAAATAGCCATGGGTGGGAGTGGATAGTTTATGAAACCACCTTGAATATGAGCAGCACTAAAAAATTAGATGTAGATAATTTAAAGAATCTGGCACTTTTTGGTAGTTTAACTAAAAACAATAATGGCGATATGTATGTCGTGGGAAGACATAAAACGGACGATGGCTATCAACCTATTGTGTTGAAACTAAAAAAATAGTTAGGCTTAGGAAATATTTTCAGTTTACTTTTATCCTAAATATAAAGCCGGTTTAGCTCAGTAGGTAGAGCGACGCATTCGTAATGCGTAGGTCATTAGTTCAATTCTGATAGTCGGCACCATTTCAATTTCACATTGTCTTATTGTACCTACTGGAAGTAGGTATTTACGTTGCTTTCCTCTCCCTGGCTAATTTCGCTTCAAAGTCCAACATGTGGAAAGCTATTTGCCTTTTTGCTCTGAGGAGCTTTTTGTTCAACCGACAATTAAAAATGGCATCCCTTACCTGACGGTCTGCATTTTCATCCATTATTACCATACAGCTTTCACCATCAGACAGAGATTTGATGTGTTTAGCAAAGAAGTCTTTTGGTAATCCATTCTTTTTCAGTGCGTCTTCTATCGCCTGAGCTGTCTTAGAGCCGTTTTTTACACTATCTCCGTGAAGATGCATTTTTATCGGGTAGCCGTTAAACGTAACATACAGGATCTTGTATGCATTATCGTGACTGTTCTTTGAACCTAAACGCTCGATTACCATTATTGGTTCCTACTGCTCGACCGATCAATTAAATCGCGATTTCAGGGCTTCTTTTCAGCAGCCTCTGTTTCTAGTTTAGCTTGAAACGTTCATTTGTTCTTTTTGAGTGACCATAAGCGTTTCCTGCCGAGCGGGAAGAGTTTTCTGTTAGTTAAATTTGTTTAATAGCTAAATATGAACTAGATTGTTTATTTGATGAACAGAGTAACTACTGTTTGTTGCTACCCTCCTGGATAGGTGTGGGTTATGAGGAAACATCATGGATGAACTATTAGATCAAATTCAAACCTCAGTGGATTCTGAAAGCTATCTTCTTGGGTTATATGTCACACTGTCATTGCCTGGTATTTGTGGTGCTCTTGAATCGTGGAATGGACGATCTACGGGAAGTCGGTACAAATCCTGGTTTGATAAGTGGGTCGCGCCAAAATACGATAAGCTCTTAACTGGTGAGCAATGCTATGCCTATCATTGTGGCCTTTTTTATCAGGGACGTTCACAACATAACCACCTTGGGTACTCCCGACTCATATTTTTAGAACCCAATACAAATGAAGTTATGCACCGTAATATTCTTAACGATGCTTACAATCTGGATATTAAATTATTTTGTGACGATATGGTTGCATCGACCCGTGAATGGCTGACAAGTGTAAAAGACGACAATAATTTTATTAATAATTACAAGTACTTTATAAAACGGCACGAAAATGGAATTCCGCCCTTTGTCGAAGGGAGGTCAGTCATCGGATAAACTGGAACTCAATTTGCTCTAACAATAAGATCTACATCTTGATAAGAATAGTCTAATTGAGTGATTTATTAAGTAGACATATATAGCTTAAATTTATTATGCTACAGGTTGTATTCTGTATGAATAAAAACGTTGAGCAAGTCTAATAAGATGTCTGTAAGTATTAAACCCAGGTTAGGGTTAAGAACATTAATTCTCCTGCTATCTATTATTGGTGTATTTATTACACTGACTAATGCCTTTTACTCGACTTATAATACTCAACGTGAATTACTCATAAATAACACTTTGAAATCACATGAAGTTTATGCAGTCAAAATGGCTGAAATGACGGATATGTTTGTGGAATCAGCTCAATCCCAGATAGCATATAGTGCTAATTTATTGAGTGATCAAATGAATAACACCGGGCAACTACAGTCAGAAGTTAGCCGTTTATTATCTCAGACCAAAACATTCAATTCTGTATTGGTGATTAATTCCGATGGGGTGATTGTTAGTGCAGCGCCTGAAAAACTCAATGTTACAGGAGTTAAAATAACAAACAGAAATTTTTTACCTTCTTTAAACGCTCAGCATCCTCTGATTACTGACCCATTTATATCACCTGCCGGAAACTATTTAATCAGCATCTCACATCCAATTCGTTCTAAACAAGGTCAATTTCTAGGCTACATTAGCGGTACAATTTATTTGGAAAAAGAAAATAATCTTTCCGATATATTAGATAAACATAGCTACCGTGATGGCTCTTATCTTTATGTTGTCGATAAAAATAAAACTCTTATTTACCATCCGGATAAGTCTCGAATCGGGCAAACCATAGAAGCAAATAATGCTATAGATAAAGTCATTCTGGGTGAAAAAGGATTTGCAGACATTATCAACTCTCAGGGAATTGATATGATATCTGGCTTTGCGCCGATAAAAGGGACCAAATGGGGAGTTATAGTTCAGCAGCCTAAGTCAGATGCACTATCGGAGCTGAATGCTCAGATGGTTGATGTATTTATCGGAACAATTCCACTAGGTGTATTAACTATTATTGGTATCTGGATTTCTGCGGTATTTATATCTAACCCCCTCAGATTGTTAGCACGTGGAGTTCACTCACTGGGAGATTCCAGCACAATCGAACATATTCATCATATTCGTCCCTGGTATTTTGAAGTAGCACATCTTAAGGCTGCTATAGTGAACGGCTTTAGTTCAATGTCAGATAAAATTGATGAGTTTTATACTGATAGCCATACAGATTCAGTAACGGGATTATTAAATAAAAGAGGAATGTTAAAAGCGTTAGATTTTTTCAGTGAACAGCATCAGCCTTTTTCAATAATGGCATTAGATATCGATTATTTTAAGGAAGTTAATGACTCTTATGGACATGATGTCGGAGACATTGTCATTACAGCGGTCGCAAATCTGATGAATGAACGAGCCAGACATAATGATATTCTGTGTCGTTCCGGTGGCGATGAATTTATTATCCTATTAGACAACACCAAACCAGAAATCGCTTACGAAATAGCCGAGCGTTTAAGATCTTCTGTAGAAGAAAATATTTTCCCGGAAGTCGGCCATATAACAGTATCAGTAGGACTCTCATACTGTTCAGGCCAAGAACCTGACATTAAAACAGCGATGAAAAATGCTGATCAGGCTCTTTATGCAGCCAAAGAGAATGGCCGTAATCAAATACATATGTATTGAAATTACTTGGTTATAACCGTATTTCGTTGTTTACGATACTTGTTTGTTACTATCGTCAGGTTGATGTACATAGAAACAGTTTCGGCCATTTTCTTTTGCTTTGTACGTTGTAATTTTTGAAATAGTTGATGAAAAATTCAATGCGAAAGAGATTAAGCCGACATTCGACCAATGTCGGCTACAACGCTATTTTATAATTGTGCCGGGGATGTCTGGTTTTCGATTCCGGATGGAAATTCTTGCTTAAGCTTTATTGTTTGTGTTGGGTACGCGATATCTGCACCATGCTCATGGATAATATCCATAATTTTGAGTAACACATCTTGCTTAACTTCATGGTAGCGAATCCAGTTAACGGTCTTGGTAAATGTGTAGACGAAAAAATCTAAGGACGATGGCCCGAACTTATCGAAATTGACGATAAGTGTTTGTTGTATATCGATATCTGGATGCGTTTCAAGCATTGTTTTCACATCGTGAACAATTTTAATAACTTTCTCTCCATCGTCATACCGTACACCAATGGTTTCATAAATCCGGCGATTCAGCATGCGCGATGGGTTTTCTACGACAATGTTACTAAAAACGGAATTTGGTACGTATAAAGGACGTTTATCAAATGTCCTTATGATTGTCATTCGCCAGCCAATACGCTCTACAGTGCCTTCAATGGCCCGATCCGGAGAACGTATCCAGTCGCCTACTTTGAAAGGACGGTCAAAATAGATCATTAAGCCACCAAAGAAGTTAGATAGCAGATCCTTAGCTGCAAGACCGACAATTAAACCACCGACACCACCAAAGGTGAGTAAACCCGACAGGCTTAGTCCGAATGCTTGTAAAAAAGTTAGTAACCCTATGATTAAAAAGAAGAGTTTAGCTACTTTTGAGACAGCCTGAACGGTAGTTTCATCTTTTTTCTTGGTTGATAAAATGTAGAATTCAACATTGTTAGTCAGACGGAGCAAAATCCAGATAAAAATCATCACAACAATGAGTCGCTTACTGGTATCCAGCCAGTTCAGGTTGCCTGAAATATTATGCTGTAGCGTTAGCCCTAATGAAATGGTTGCTGGCCAGCACCAGATAAGAGTACTTATTGGTGTTTTTAACGCATGTAACAATAAGTTATCCCACTGAACATGTGTTTTTTCTGTAATGACAATCAACCGGCTATATAACAGACGCCAGATCCCCCAGATCACTAAACTCGATAACGTAATAAACAACACACTGTTATTCCAGCTTTCTGGAATAGTGATACCTTCAATATGCAGCCATTGAAGAATTCCCATAAAATTCATGACCTTTAGATGATTTAATCTGGTTAAACGCTAACAAAATACGTTGCAGAACTCTAGCTCTACACAAGCAAAATACAAGAGTTTCTTAAAAAGTGAATACATACAGTTCGATTATTGAAACATAGAGGTTTTAGATCGAAGAACCTGTTTTTCCTGTTGCTCCAGAAACAGATGTTCATCTTTTTCCAAAACCAGCGTTTGAGGTGGTGTTTCGGGTTTAATTCTTTTTAGCTGAGGAATCTTGTGAGTACCGGTAATACGATAAACTGTTTCCCCATTGCCAGTTTTAAATTGCACAGTCCGACCATTATAGGAAAAGCGGGTTGCGATCAAATGTGAATTTCTATATACCCCTTGTTTGTCGAAATTAATGATTACCTGACGAGTACCCAAAACATTTAACTCTACCCAGTTACCATAAATTTTCTCAGGATCTGTCGAAGTGTTGTAGCTGAAAAAAATACCGTAAGCAACAGACAAGGAAATGAACAGTCCCAGAACAAGAAAAATAATTTTCACTAATTCAGCCTTTAAATGAAGTTACTTGGGGATAGATTAATCTTTGTAAGAAACCAGTCTACACAATTACAGTTGAGTATGTGAAGAACTATTACTTGTGGAAAATTCTAATTTGAGGTAAAAATCATCTTCCATATAAATATTATTTGATAAAGTGAACACGGAAGGTTAAATGATTAAAGAAAATCGTTACTTTGATGATCAGGTTAAATCATTAGGTTTTGAACAAAAAGGTGAAGCCTTGTCTGTAGGTGTGATGGATAAAGGTGAATTTACTTTTGGAACGGGTGCTCCGGAAAGAATGACTGTCGTTTCTGGTGCGTTAACAGTTAAACTTCCAGGTGAAGAAAGCTGGGTGGTTTATACTCAGGGTCAAGCATTCAATGTTCCTGGAGAGTCGTCTTTTGATGTTAAAGTCGAAGAACCGACTGCTTATCTGTGTGAATATATAAAATAATGTTTAGAACAGGAGAATAACTTTTATCCTCCTGTTCATTTATTGATTAATCAATAAGTTTCAAACTTTCCTGAATTAAAATCATGGATAGCCTGTTCTATTTCTTGTAATGAATTCATTACAAATGGACCGTAATGTACGACGGGTTCATTTATCGGCTCTCCGGATAATATTAACATTCCCAGATCTTCTGATGCACCTACCTTGAATTTTGTTCCTACGGATAATAAAACCGCAGTTCCTGAAGCAATGCTTCTATTTTCGATAACGGCATTACCCTTGTATATATACAAAAAATGCTGTTGGTTGGTGTGTAAATCAACTATTGCTGATTGTCCCTGATTTATTGTTAAATCGGCTACATCGTAATTGGCACTGGTATCTTGCAAAGGCCCCTCTAACCATTGTCCTTCAATCCCCATAGAACCGGCAATTACCTTCAGTTTAGTATTGTTGCTTGTTTGAATCGCTGGGATAGTCTCAGGTTGAAAATCCTTGTATTTTGCCGGTGACATTTTGTATTTAGCTGGCTGATTAATCCAAATCTGAAAACCAAGCAACTGACCTTCTGACATAATTGGCATTTCACTGTGAATAATGCCTCGTCCGGCGGACATCCACTGAGCTCCGCCATCTCTAAGCTCTCCCTGATTGCCTAAATGATCTTTATGCTGAAAATGCCCCTGAATCATATAGGTTAACGTTTCAATCCCGCGATGGGGATGGGGAGGAAAGCCGCCAATATAATCAGCACGGTCATCAGATTTCAATTCATCTAACATCAAAAAGGGTGAAAAGGCAGTATCATTAAACGCAGCGATACGGCGAATTTTAACGCCATCACCATCAGAAGTTGGCTGAGCTGAGAGAACTTTCTTTATTGTTGCTTGTAAAGGCATACTGTCTCCTGTTAATTGTTTCATTGAAGCTAAAAACTGCTTCTGTTTATGTGATTCAGTATATATTCGATCTGTTGTGACTGGCAGGCGAGGAATTCGGCCTTCTTCATCAATAAATTCGAATAAGAAGACATTGTTAGTTTTCGATAGATATAAATCAGAATTATTGATATTCGTATATAATTAACCAATAGGGTAAATGTTTTGGGAGGTATTATGGCTGTAGTCCCTAAACACAGTGGTCATGATAGAGTCTATGACCCTAAAGATGATTTGACTTTGGATCAGATCCATAGGTTTACAAAGGTTGCGAATAAAGCTCAAAAAGAAAAAGATGAGCATGAAGTGTTGCACCATTACCAACATATAGAAACAGAAGAAGAAATAGAAGAATCTATTGATTCAAAAGATGATGAGTTTGTCCAACAGCAGATTGAACAAGCCAAACAACACAAGCAAAAACGAAAAAGTAAAAAATATACCTATGCCAGCTTAGCAATCAGTCTGTTGATACTAAGCATGGCAATGATGGTCCTGTTTAGTTAGTTTTTGTCACAAGACCGTAGGGGAGTGTTGTAAACATTTCTGGTTGAGTGTTAATGGTTGGAGCAATATGAGGCTTCTGCCAGTTTAAAAACATTATCGCTAATGTATTTCTGTGTTCGCCGTTTTGAATATCATCTCCACCATCAACGGAAGGGATCATTTCTTTATTTTCATCATATTTTTTAATCAGGGCTTGTTTTAGTTGTTCTACCACGGGATCATCTGATTTATCAGCTAACATAAAGCAGACGCCAATTTCAGATAATATATCTGCTTTCGCCCTTAAAATTATGGTATCAATATTGTTACGGAAATAATCAAATATCCATTGATGGCTGCTCTCTGCTACTAATTTTTGATAGTACATAGATTCAGAGAGAATAATATGAGTAAGTCCGTAGAGCTTATTTTCATATTGCTGCCGATTGAGATTTGTATCTTCTGCATCTGGATAAATAGTTCTGAAAGTATCAATAAAATCGGTAGTGTAGTCAGCTATATTTAGCTGTTTAAGCCAAAAAACCTGATTTGCGAGTTGAGCCGCCCATGCCCGAACCATTTTTTTATCCGTGACGAATTTAGAAAAATCATAATTATTTAAGATTGATCTTAACTTATCATCCTGGATATGTTTCAGACCATATTCATTCGCTCTGGCCATTGCACTGATTAAATTAAGGCCAAGATAGAAATACTCTGGTCTATTTTTAGTTGCTTCATATCTGACTCGTGAGCGTATGTCTTGTTTTTGTTTGTAGTTTGCCAGATGTTTTTGTGAATAAAGGAAAATTTTCTCGGGAGTATCAACATCATTTGCAAAACTGTTCAGAGTATCAGCGATACGATATAGATCTGTGGTCACGCCATTTTTATAAAGAGGATCTAATGTCTGTCGGTATAAGCGTAATGAAAAATGTCCCTGAGAATAGGTATTAAGTAAGAAATAATGATGTTTATAATTGGATAAAATATCGTTTGCTACTTCTATATATTTATCATTATTCTGAGAATATTGTTGAGATTGAACTATTGGTTCTACTGTTTCAGTTGTGCTTAACTCGTTAGCAGACACCAGAAATGAACAAGCAATTAACCCTAAAAATAGTCCTTTTTTCATCGGGAGTGATTTAACCTCTGATATGGTATTGGCGCATAAGAATATAAGTGATTATACCGCGTAAGTGTTAGTATAAAGTGATAATTTAAGAAGATTATTATTAAATAATAAAATGTCTGATGAATTTAAGAATTCTGGGGGCAACTGTTTGTTAATTAATCGTTGTAATATTGAGCTAGTATGTGATAATGCTTTTTTATTCAACAGGTTCTTTGGTTATATATGGCAACGAGTTGTTTACATGAATAGAAATTTGATTAATTGGTTATCTATCTCATTGCTTGTAATAATTGTAATTATTAGTGTGATTTCAATTGAGATGCTATCTAACCGTCATCAGGCTTCGATTATTCTGGGGAAACAACAAAAAGCGAGTGAACGTTTGTCCTCGTTTCGCTACAAACTTGAGGCTCGAATCCTTTCCAATATCTATGTTGCTAAGACACTGGCAACACTCACAATTGTTAATGCATCCTCGATAGAAAAACACTGGGATGATGTCGCCAAAGACATTCAGGCTCAGGCTAGTGATATACGTTCGTTGGCTTTAGCTCCCAATGATGTTATTCAGTATGTTTATCCATATGAAGAAAATAAAAAAGCCATAGGGACAGACTTCAGACAAATTCCGGAACAGTGGTATACCGTTGATAAAGCCAGAAGAATAAAGCAAGTATTTATTGCAGGGCCTGTACATCTTATTCAGGGGGGAGTTGCAATTATTGCCCGTTATCCTGTGTTTCTTGATCCACCCGATAATCAATTTTATTGGGGGGTTATTAGTGTTGTTTTAGACATTGATAAACTGTTTAGAGAAACCGGATTGAATGAATTACAAGATCAATATGATGTATCTATCCGAGGGCTGGATAGTCAGGGACCTGACGGGGATATTTTTGTTGGGGGCATTTCAACATTTGTGAATCCTCTGTCTCAAGAAACCGTTTATTTTCCTCATGGAAGCTGGGTCATCGCTTTATCAGGAAAATCGGAACTTAATACCTTCTCCGTTTGGATTCAGGAGCATAGTGTAAGGATAATCGGTTATTCTATCCTCGTAACTCTATTGTTGGTTATTTCTGTCATTTATTACCTTTATATGATGGCTCACAGAACATCTCTTTATGATGAATTAACGAAGCTACCAAACCGACGCTATTTTATACAGACATTGGATAGAATTTTTCAGAAAAAAAAGGTATCTAAAGGACAATCACATACATCTTTTGCTCTGATCAATGTGGACCTGAACAATTTTAAAGAAATAAATGATCAATATGGCCATCATATTGGAGATATTGTTTTAGAAAGAACGGCGAAGCAGATTGTCTGTTCAGTGAAAGAAAATGATTTTGTTGCCCGAATTGGTGGTGATGAGTTTTTGATTATACTCTCTGATGTTGTTACTGAGTCACAGGTTCTGGCTGAAGTTGAATGTATAAGAAGCCACTTGTACAGCGACGTAATTAACATTGATGACATTGCAATAACGGTAACTGCAAGTATTGGCTTCTCTTTATATTCCACAGAAATAGCAGATTATGAGGATATGCTTCTTCAAGCGGATGTCAGCATGTATGCAGACAAGAAGCAAAGATCCTGATTTTTAGCTTATTAATTGTTCATGGCCTTTTCTTCGAGCGTTTTAGCTCCTTTCAGCATGGCAACAATCAATTCTGTGGCATTGAATTTTTCTAATGCTTCCTGTGCACCAACCTGTCTGGCTCTGTCTACACAAATTTCACTGGATAATGATGTGTGCAGGATGGTGTAACAATGATTGAGTGAAGCATCATTTTGCACTTCAAACGCCAGTTCGTATCCATCTAACCCGGGCATCTCAATATCACTGACCAGTATATCAATTGCTTTATTCTGCTCGGCACGGCTACGCATAAAATCTAAGGCTTCCAGACCATTTTTACAGATATCATAAGAAATATTAATACGGTCAAGTGCGTCAGACAGTTGTTTCCTTGCGATAGTTGAATCGTCGACTAGAAGGATATTGAACGATCTTAACCGTTCTCTTTCGATATCCGTCAGCATCGGCACTTTTGTTGATTCATATTGTGGGTAGATTTTAGACAGTAGCAGCTCTACATCCAGCATCTGAACAATTTTATCCTCGTAACGGGTAATGCCGGTTACGAATACATTTGAACCTGCAGTTTCTGGTGCAGATTCTATAGAACGCCAGTCACATTCGATGATTTTTTCTATGCTTCTAACCATAAATGCCACGACAGTGCGTAGACAGTCGGTAACGATTAGAAAACATTTTTCATATTCTGATTTATCAATTGGGCGAAAGCCAATTGCTGCCGCCATGTCAATAACAGGTACAGTCAGGTCACGTATTGTAACAGTGCCTATCACATTGTGGTGAGAATAAGGGATTTGAGTCATTGGCATAAATGACACAATTTCTCTGATTTTGAGTGTACCAATTGCAAACAGTTGTTTTTGCATATTGAGTGTAAACATCAACATGCCTTGGGATTGATTTGCTTTACTCGCGACTTTAGCCATAATGGGATCTTATATTCCTATAAGTGAGTCTATTCTAAATACTAAACTAACCTGACAGGTGTTCAACTAAATAATAAGAGGAAATATCTATTTGTTGATCTGTTTGTTGATCTGTCTAATTAAAACAATATCGGCCATATCTGGAAAATCTTGATAGATACCATTGATAATTTGTTGTTTTAAAGTCATGCTGATCCCTGATCCCTGATCCCTGATCCCTGATCCCTGATCCCTGATCCCTGATCCCTATTTTCTCCGTGACAGGTTTAAGCATATTTATTAAACTTCGCGCGATTGGTTAACCGGGAGTCATTATGGCCAGAACAGCTGCAGCACTGCATATTCTTGTTAAACACAAAAGTCAGGCTGAAGATTTATTGAAGCAACTGGGAAAAGGAGCAAAGTTTCAGACTTTGGCCCGAAAATATTCGCTTTGTCCATCAGGAAAAAAAGGCGGCGACCTTGGTGAGTTCCGCAAAGGTCAGATGGTTCCTGCTTTCGATAAGGTTTGTTTCGCCGGAGAAGTCCTTAAACCAACTCTGGTTAAAACAAAATTCGGCTGGCATATTGTAAAGGTCTTATATAGGACGTGAGGAAACTGGGGTATCAAACCTTGTTGTTCGCCAGCAGTGAAAGGAAAAAATATAGGCAGATCCCTACGGCGTCTGCCTTTATTATGTAAGTTATTGGCTGTTATCTGGTTCATTGGTATGTTTTAGCGATTTCATCTGCCAGATACTCTCAGCCCGAGAGCCTAAATACCAAAAGCTGAGCGCAAGAATGGCAAAGAAAATGGCCTTGTGAGAAATATTCCAGAAGTACTCGAAGAATCTGGTGTAGAGGTTGATAAAGATAAAGGTTAATCCAAATCCTTTCGTCATGGTGTCATCGTACTTCAGGCCATGCCAGATAGCCGCTAGCGCTGCAGCAGCGAATAGAACTGACCAATGCAATAGCTCATACTGTTTCACTTCAAACCATTTAGCATCTGAGTAATTACCGAATATCGACATAATCCACAGAGATATTAATAAGTAAAGCAATCCCATGGCTCTGGTGGGTCTTAAGAATTTGTTTCTTGAATGCCACATGGTAAACACGTAATGTCCGACAAAAATAAGAGCCAAACCAAAGAATACAAACCTTAACGGGTAGTTCATACCTAAATAGTAAGCTCCCCAACCTGAGATATAGCCAGTTTCAGCACCAAACCAACTGGCAAGCGATAACAGAGCAAATATCCATACCAATATGGATTCAAACCATAGGCCAAGAACACCATAAATTGCACAGGCCAGCAGCAAGAGTAGCGAATAATGTCCTGTACCGGTGTCTATTACGATGCCAAGAAAAGCGATTGATATGGCTGTATTAACAACCCCCAGGAACAATATTGCTTCATTACTAAATATTTTCTCCGGTTTTTTCCCTTTTCTCCGGATACCTAAGAAATAAAACCCACCAGACACAGCTGCGAAGAATATGCATTTCATCATGTCAGTCATTGTGAATAGCCTTTTAAGCAAATCCATCAGCCATTTGTCTGCAAACGCTGCAGAAATTGAAATCAAGATACATGCAATTGCCAGCCAAAAAGAGTATTTCGCCAGCCTTTTCCAATCGAAAGCCACCACTTCACATGTGTTGCTTAATTTTATTGCCTCTTCTTTGGTGAGCAGAGTGGACTTTTCCCATTGGTCTATAGCTTTTTGGATTACTTTGGCTTCTTTCGCTGATACTAACATCTCTTTTCTTTCTCGAAATACTTTTGTTTATAACAATGATAGTCAACAAACAACCATAATCACGTTTAATCTTTACGACATATTTTTTAATTTGTTCCATTCTGGTAACTGACATATAAATCGGCATCTTTTCTATGTGAGTTACAAAAATGTCGATTGAATCGATGATTAATGATATTTCGGATAAAGGCTGGTATGTGTGGGACAATTTTTTGAGCTTGTCACAGGTTGCTGATTTGAAAAGTTTATTTCCTCAGAATTGGCAGCCTGCCGGAATTGGTCGAGACAATCAGCATGTCATTTCTGATTCTATACGTCGTGACGAAATCCATTGGATAAAGCCCTCAATGGGCGATGCAATTGCTGATTATCTGGAAAATATGGAAAACATCAGGCAGATCGTTAATCAAAATCTTTTTTTGGGCTTGTTTGAATATGAAGCGCATTTTGCACATTATTCACCCGGAGATTTCTATAAAAAACATTACGATTCCTTTCGTGGTTCAAGTAATCGTCGCCTGACAACCGTTCTTTATCTGAATGAAAACTGGGTGGAAGAAAATGGTGGTTCACTAAGGCTGTATGATGATGAGGATATTCATTTAGCCGATATTATTCCACAAGCTGGCCGGTTAGTTATTTTTCTTTCGGAGTTATTTCCACACGAAGTATTACCATCTACAGTGGATCGTTTTAGTATTGCTGGGTGGTTTCGGATTAATGGTGTGTCGGAAAAACAGCTTAATATTGCTCGTTAGCATTTGAACGGGAAGATTATGGTATTTGTTTAGCCATTATCTTCCTCTAAATATTATTTTATTGTGTTGTTTTTTACTGGTTTTTTAGATACATATGTTGAAGCATGTACATACGCTTCACATCCTGATAGCGTCCGTTAATGAAAAACTCTTCAACTAAATGACCTTCTTCAATAAACCCAGCCTTTTTATAAATATGTACCGCGACTTCATTTTCGATCGCGACAAGTAAGTAAACTTTATGCAGGTTTAAAATGGTAAATGAGTAATCCAACGCTTTGTTGAGTATCTCTTTTGCAAATCCCTGACCCTGATAGTCAGGTGCAACAATAATCTGAAACTCGGCACTGCGGTGAATATAGTTAATTTCAATCAGTTCGAATAAACCAATCAATTGTTGCGTTGTGTTCTCAACGACAAAACGACGTTCAGCATTATCGTGAATGTGCTTATTGTACAGTTCTTCAAGTTCGTCAAAGGATTCATAGGGTTCTTCAAACCAATAGGTCATGACGTTTTTATTGTTATTTAAGTTATGAATAAATCGTAAGTCATCTCGTTCTAGTGCTCTGAGTTTCAGTACTTCTTTCATTTAAAAACCTTTTATTATTTTTCTTGGAGTGACCGACGATGATAGCTCCATGGAATGACATTATAATATTTTGGATGGAAAGGAGATAATATTCTATGCAGGATATTGTAAATTATTTGCTGAAATCAAAATTCATGAGATGAAGGTGCACATCCAATATACTGAAGTAAGACATAAAGACTTTCCTGATTAAGTGCGACTTTTCTGAACAAATTGGCAAATGTGTCATCGCCACCAAAACACTGCTGAATATAGTGATTTATCTGCTTATCTTCATAGCCACTGACATACAGTGAACGGACCCACTGATATTCAACGGATTTTGTGTTCTCGATGGTTGAGTGGCTTAAGGTTACACTTAATCGGTTCAATATAACATACCTCATGTTATGACTCTTTCTAAAGTCAGACGCTATTAGATATGATAATCATGAACTTAATATGACAGCAGATGTTTAGTTAAAATAAATATTTGACCTGAGATTGCGTTTCTTCGGCAATTTCCTTTCTTAAATTCATTAGTTTTATGGCTGATTCCTGCAAATCAATGTCTTCTGGTGTGGTTGGAATCCATTTTGGTACTTCGGTTGGTTTCCCGTTTTCATCAACGGCGACCATAATTACGATGCAGTGAGTGGTAAATTGTTTATCAAGAGTTTTCGGATCGCTGGCAAGTACATCAATTGCGACATGCATCGATGTTTTGCCTGTGTAGATTATTTTTGCATTTACTTCCACCAGATTACCTACTTGTACCGGCGCGACAAAACGGATACCACCGGCATACGCTGTGATGCAATATTTACCACTCCAGGCAGCGGCATTTGCGTAAGCCGCTAAATCGATCCATCTCATCACAGCTCCGCCGTGAACCTTGCCACCGAAGTTAACATCACTTGGTTCTGCCAGGAAACGAAGAGTAAGTTCTCTTTTTTTGTTTGGCATAATTTCTCATCATTTGCTTTCTCTTAATACAACCATAAGTTGTAAGAGAATTATTTAAATTCAGTAAAGTGCTTAATTTACTGTAGCCCAAAAAATAGACCTAAGATGATGGTATTTTTTATAATTTGCTTTACATCACCATCTTTTCATATTTGTTCAAGATTATTCAATGTACTAATGGGATAGGTTTTATATAAGCATTTAACAATGAGATTTCATTTAAAAAAGGGTATTATCAACTGCTGTTAGACGAAATTTATGATTAACCATTATGCTTGGAGGCATCGTTGTTAAGCACATACTCTTTTGAAAATGCGTCAGACCTGCTAAAAGCTCTCGCTCACGAAAATAGACTCAAAGTTGTTGAATTATTGAGCTTTGGTGAATGCTGTGTTGAAGATTTAGCTTCGGTTATGGGGATTAGTGTCAAATTGATCTCAGCGCATTTGCGGGTTATGAGAACGAGCGGTTTATTAACAACGCGCAAAGAAGGCGTCCGGGTTTATTATCGATTAGCTAATAGTGATGTTTTAGATTTTTATCGGCATGTAAAGGAAATTACACAGGCATACTCAGGTGTGACACCGATAATGAACGATGAAAAACATTCCTTAACACTCAAACAATTTTTAGCTGTATCTGATCACTCTTTTATCATTGATGTTCGATCTCCTGTGGATTTTGCAAAAGGTCATATACCTGGCGCTACAAATATTCCTGTAGAAGAACTTTATCAATGGTGTTCTTCTTACACTCAGGATGATGATCGACTGCTAATTGTTTACTGTGAAAATGTGTATTGTATTCAGGCTATTGATGCCATAAGACTGTTATTGGATAAACATTATAAGGTTAAAATATACCCAAATGGCCTTCAGGAATGGAAAAATGCCGGGTTTGAAATTGAAATAAACTGAGCCGAGTACAATAAAAAAAACAGAGACATAAAAAGAAAATGATAGTGGTTTAGTACCCTTGCCCTACAAGGGCACTAATCGATTATATCTCTGTCTGGAATATGTAGATTGCTTAATAGTTATAATTATAAATGAGATTAAACAAGAAGTTCTTTCTCAATTCTTTCTCTTGCTTCAACTGCCTGTGTTGCCATTTTTTCAGGGAAGCCAAAATAAGACACACATGCGATTGCATCGCCGCCAACTTTGTATTGTTTATTGGCAAAATTCATATCACGCAGAGTTGCAAAGATTTCATCGAAATCAACATCCGCTTCACCCATTGCCAGATGCTGGTGAACTGTAACATCAGCAGTACCACGACCGTTTAACCATGGTGGGTTTAAGATATAACGTGTATCTAATGTTTGGTTATAGGTATCAGCAAATAAAACGTGTGACAGTTCATCACCAGCGTATTCAAGCATATGACGAACGTCCCCTTTACCTTGATCGTAGAAGAAGCCGTGAGCAGCTGAATATACATAAGTCAGGTTATCTGAACGGAATGACTTAACTAAATCACAAGTTTCATCGTTTAATTCACAGAAATCGTATGGGTGAGACTGGATTTCAACACGGATGCCTTCTTTTTCAAACAGAGGCATTAGTTCTTCCATTGAACGGAACCACATGCCATTACAGATTTCCTGTTGATTTGGATCACCAGAAAGTTCAGTGTTAATTACCTGTACGTCCATATCGACAGCGATTTGAACAATTTTCTTCCAGTTTTCAACAGCATGTTTACGTTGCTCTTCAGTTGGACCTGACCAGCGATATACAACGATGAAAGACGAAATATCAACACCAGCTTGTCTTAATGCTTTTCTGTATTCTGCTTCACATTCTCTGGAGAAAAGTGGGTGCTTGTAGAATGGGTTGATTCGTGGATGAGGTGATTGTTCAATATATTTATATCCCCAGTCCGCAACCTGGTGAACCATATCGGTAATACTCATCTGTTTTGCGAGTACATCTACGTCAAATGCTATCTTCATATCATTTCCTTACTTGAGCCTATAATCAAAATTTCACTAATTAGGGGTTATGTAATAAATCAATAAATCTAACGATTATTAGAGTATTTTATTTTGAGTATTGTAATGAAATATTTATTTCAAATAATGATCAGTATCACATTGATTTAATATCAATCTGAAAATAGCTCTCTGGAGCAGAATGGTTCGAAATTACTATTCACTCACATCATCTATGTATGGCTGCAATAACTGGCGGTCGATAGTGGATAAACGATCTGCTGCTGTTGTTGCCTGGTGCCAATATGGGTAGAGAAGTGCAGGACGACTGACTTTGTCCAGTCTGGATAAATCTTCAGTGCTAAGTTTTAAATTGGCAGCCTGTAAGTTATCCGTCAGTTGTTGATCTGTACGAGCCCCAATAATGACGGAACTGACTGGTGAACGGCTTAACGTCCATGCCAGTGACACCTGAGCGGCTGAAACATCGTGTTGCCGGGCAATGTCGACTAATTCATCAATAATATCGTATAGCTTTTCAGTATCGTACACTGGTGGTTCAGTCCAACCTAGCAGATGTCTAGCTCCCTCAGGATCTTGTTTATTACGTTGGTACTTGCCAGAAAGTAATCCGCCAGCTAATGGACTCCATACTAATACGCCCACATTTTGGTCCTGAGCAATGGGGAGTAACTCATACTCAGCTTCTCGTGCTTGTAGCGTATAGTGGATCTGTTGCGAAATAGGCCGCAAATAATGGTTTTGAGCAGCACTTCCCAGAGTTTTCATCAACTGCCAGCCAGTGTAGTTTGATACACCGTAATAACGTATTTTTCCACTACGAACAAGAGTATCCATTGCTTCAAGAGTTTCTTCGACAGGAGTAATTCCATCCCATTCATGTATTTGGTATAGATCGATATGGTCTGTTCCTAAACGTTTTAACGATGCTTCGCACGCATTGATGAGATGAAATCGTGATGCTCCGGCCTGATTAATGTTTGGACCCATTGGAAATCGGGCTTTTGTCGCAATTAAGATTTTATCGCGGTAATTTTTTAGTGCCTGACCTAATATTTCTTCAGATAAGCCATCGGAATAAACATCAGCGGTATCATACAAATTGATACCTGCTTCCATACACAGGTCTATTTGTGCTTTTGCTGCATCAAGGCCTGTATTCCCGACAGATGCAAATTTTCCCTGACCACCAAAAGTCATAGTTCCAAGTGTCAGTGCCGAAATGCGGAGGCCTGAATGGCCAAGTTGACGATATTCCATTTCTTAAGGTCCTTATAATGAGCGGTAGCATACAAAGTAAAGTATCGTAACCACATGCTAATTAGACAGTGGTGAAAAAACCGTAGCAAATTTAATAAGAATTTGGCTGTGAACCATTGCACACAAAATTGATTATTAATGGATTAACCATCTTTAAATAACTTTCACCCTTGAGATTATCTGCTTGTTTTTATCTTGGCGGATTTAAACTTACACAATTATAGAACGGTCGATCTGTAAATATATTGACAGGGGATTTTCCTGATCGTAAATTATAGATCAATCATTCTATAATTGAGGTTTACATTTATGTCGGTTGCTTTATATGCACTTGCAGCAGCTGCGTTTGGTATTGGTATGGCAGAATTTGTTGTGGTGGGGATCTTACCTGCTATTGCAGGTGATATGCATGTCGACATTCCAACAGCTGGACAACTTGTTTCTTATTACGCTTTAGGAGTTGCAGTAGCTGCGCCAATTTTAACTGCGCTTTCGAGCAAATATGACCGTAGAAAATTAACCGTAGGGTTAATGTTATTGTTTGCTTTAGCTAATTTACTGACAACACTTGCTCCAAGCTATTCACTGCTCCTTTTGGGACGTGTATTAGCGGGTGTGGTTCAAGGTGTTTTCTACTCCATTGCAACGGTTATTGCCTCAGATTTAGTGTCTAAAGATAAGTCTGGCCGCGCTATTGGTATTGTCTTTTCTGGTATGACTGTCGCGATTGTTTCTGGCGTTCCGGCTGGTGCTTTTATCACAGAATGGCTTAATTGGCGTGCAGCGTTTGCCGTTATCAGTGTTCTTGGCTTTATAAGCATGGTTTCTCTTTGGTTCTTGCTACCTGCGAACTTGAAGCGTCCCCAGCCAGCAAGCGTGTTAAAACAACTTTCGGTTATTGGTGTCCCACGAATGCTACTGGTATTCCTGATCACTGGTATTGGCTACGGTGGGTCGTTTATCGCTTATACTTATTTGTCAGAAATTCTGGGACGAATTACCGGCTTCTCTGCATCAGCTATCGGAACCATTTTAATTTTCTATGGTATTGCGGTGGTAATTGGAAATATCTATGCGGCGAAGTGGGCGGATAAACAAGGTCCGTTGAAAGCATCGGCAGGTATTTTTATTTCGCTGGCTCTGACATTGTTTCTGTTTGGTTTTGTTGCGACGAATAAATACTACGTTATCCCGTTAGTCATGATTTGGGGAGCGGCAGCATTTGGTAGCGTGCCGGTTCTTCAATTGTATGTTGTACAGCAAGCAGAAAAGCATTTCCCACAAGCGATTGATGCTTCATCCAGTATGAATATTGCCGCGTTCAACCTTGGCATTGCAGTCGGAGCTTCGATTGGTGGATTTGTGGTTGCTCAGTACGGCCTATTAGCAACGGCACCTGCCGCTGCTGCTGTGGTTGCTATTAGTGTGCTGCTGATTTTTTACAGTGGAGTACTGGAGTCGAAAGACAATAAAAAACTGGCAACACAAGAATAAATAAATTCAAAAATTAAATACATAAATGAGGAAAAATTATGGATATTAAATTAGATCTATCTTGGCAAGGTGGAATGAAAGGTTCTGGTCTAATCGAAAGTGAAGGTCTGTCGACAAAAATCAGTATTCCTGCTGTTTACGGTAGTTTGGGTGAATACAGCA
Source organism: uncultured Vibrio sp. (assembly GCA_963676525.2). Lineage (GTDB taxonomy): Bacteria > Pseudomonadota > Gammaproteobacteria > Enterobacterales > Vibrionaceae > Vibrio. The sequence goes on along the minus strand of CAXXNB010000009.1, from coordinate 391,656 downwards.
ACCCGAAAGAGTTGTATGTTGCATCTGCTGCGGCTTGTTTTCTGTCTACATTAACAGCCATCTCAGATAACAAAAAGCTGCCATTGGCATCTATGGCAGTAGAGACTAAAGCTCATGAGGAAGGTGACAAATTTAGCATCCACCACATCGTGAATATTGTGTTGTCAAAAGAAGCAACACAAGATGATGTAGCTAAGGCAGAAGCGTACACAGCAAAAGCTGACGAAATTTGTTTAATCGGAAACCTTGCTCGTAAAGCTGGCGTGGAAGTTACGGCACAAGCTAACGTTACTTTTGCTGAGTAAGTTAGGTCACATGCCAGTATTAGATGCAAATACCAAGCGATTTAATCAGGTCGTTAAGCAGAAACAGGGGGTTGCTCTGTTTCGCTTCTGGGCCAGTTGGTGTCCGCCGTGTCGAATGATGACAAAGATTTATCAACAAACAGAAAAGAAACTCAGTGGTAAAGCTGATTTTTATGATGTGAATGTTGACAGACATCAGGAGCTCTCTGAGCGGTGTCGTATCAGAAGTATCCCGACGATTGTCATCTACAAGAATGGTAAAGAAGTAAAAAGAATCGACGGTGTGATCCTCACTGATGATCTTCAACATCAGGTTGAAAGATATCTTAAGTAATTGAGGTTAAAGACCTCCGTGCTTAAATAGAAGCACATTAAATTAACGTAACAAAGTCGCTCTCAAACAACGGCTTTTTGCACTTAAATTATGGATTAAGTATTCCATAATTATTAGGAGAAAAATTATGACAACGAAAGTAACTACACTGAACGACGCTACATTTCTGGAAAATCTTACGAATGGTAAAACTTTTGCCGTCCGCTTGTGGGCTGAATGGTGTATGCCGTGTCGTATGATGTCACCAATATACGAAGAAGTTGCGGGTCGTATTGTCGATGATTCACTGTTGATGGGGGAAGTAAATATTGATGAATTTCCGTCAGTTGCTGCACAATTAGGGGTAAGAAGTATTCCTACCGTTGTTGTATTTAAAGGTGGTGAAGAAGTGACTCGTTCGGCAGGTATGTTACCGGCTGCGCAACTGGAAAAACTTGTGTTAAGCGCAAAATAAAAGAGAAGTGTTTAATATGAGTAAGCATCGTAAATTAATTATTTTGGGTTCTGGGCCTGCTGGTTATACAGCGGCCGTATATGCAGCACGAGCAAATCTCAATCCATTGTTAATCACAGGTATCGAAGTCGGTGGTCAACTGACCACCACGACAGATGTTGAAAACTGGCCGGGTTATCCTGATGGTATTCAGGATCCAGAGTTGATGGAGCAGTTAAAAGAACATGCGGAAAGGTTTAATACTGAGATTGAGTATGACTACATTACTCAGGTTGACCTGAATCAGAAGCCATTTGTATTGAAGGGTGAAAGTACCTATACCGCAGATGCCCTGATTATTGCTACGGGTGCAACAGCTAAATATCTGGGTTTGGAAAGCGAAGAAGCGTTTAAAGGGCGTGGTGTATCAGCTTGTGCTACATGTGACGGTTTTTTCTACAGAAATAAACCTGTTGCCGTTGTTGGTGGTGGTAATACAGCCGTTGAAGAAGCTTTGTACCTGGCGAATATTGCATCTCATGTCACGCTTATTCACCGACGTGATCGCTTGACGGCGGAAAAAGTACTTCAAGACCGACTTCTTGAGAAAGTAAAACAAGGGAAAGTCACCATTAAATGGAACTCTACACTTGATGAAGTGTTGGGGGATGACATGGGGGTGACAGGATTACGGATTAAATCCACAACAACTCAAGAAACCGAGAGTCTTGAATTAGATGGTGTATTTATTGCCATTGGGCATAAACCGAATACGGTAATTTTCCAGGATCAGCTAGAAATGAATAATGGTTATCTGAAGGTGAATTCCGGAACGAATGGCAACGCGACCATGACAAGCATACCTGGTGTGTTTGCGGCTGGTGATGTAAGTGACAGTCACTATCGTCAGGCGATCACTTCAGCAGGTACGGGCCGTATGGCTGCACTGGATGCTGAGCAATATCTGGCCAGTTTAGGTAACTAAGAATTAAGGCTCTGCTAAGTGCTGTTCAAACTTGCACTATAAAGTTGATATTTATAACGAAACAAGCCCGAAAACATGCTATATGTATCGGGCTTGTTGGTTTTAAATCGGTTAAAATCACCAGTTCTTTAACTGGCAAATGAAGAATGTTTTCTCGTTTATTATGTGAGGTATAGCTATGGCTCGAACAGGGCGTCCCAGAGAATTTAACCGTGATGAAGCAGTGAAAAAGGCAATGAACCTTTTTTGGCTAAAAGGGTTTGAAGGCACATCACTGGCTGAATTACGTACAGAGTTGGGAAATCTCTCTGCAGCGAGCTTTTATGCTGCATTTGGTTCTAAACGAGCACTGTATCAAGAGTGTTTGGAGCTATACACACATACCTGTGGTGAAACCCTTTCTGAACTTAACAATAAAAGTATTCCTGCCAAAGCAGCGATTAAGAATATGCTGGTTAAAACGATTAACATGCAAACTTCTGCACTAACACCAACTGGTTGTATGGCAGTGCTCTCGGGGCTCAATTGTTGTGATGATAATAAAGAAATTGAGAAGATGGCATTGGCAGTTCGTAATGATATTCGTGGCGCACTTAAAAGTTGTGTGCAACGCGGTATCGAACAAGGTGAGTGGCAGCAAGATTTACATTTAGATAGTTTTGTTTTGATGATAGATACGTTTATTAACGGCCTTTCAATACAGTCAAGAGATGGCATGAAACGAGAACATTTACTCGAAGCGTGTGATCTGTTTTTAGATGGTTATTGATACAATTTTATTTGATCACCTGATTTGATGGTGTATCAATATTTGTTATGTATTTAAAAATAGCGTAATTAGTGCAACTGCGTAATTAAGATTTGTGATGAGGGCTACGTTAACGATCATTTCTTGTTGCGGTAACTATGATGTTTTCGGACCATGTGATTGAAATAACTCTATGAAGTACACGTAATTTTGGTTTATTCTCTGTATTATTTCTCCAAAAATTAAATAGAAGCATGATGGAGGCCACGGTGGCAATAGATTGGGACGCCCTAGCAACACAGTGGGAAAATGATGATGTAAATATTGAGTTCGTTGAGAGTGCACATCATTTACTGGAAAAAACTGTCAGTACGGAAGGTAAACATATTCTTGACTTCGGATGTGGAACCGGGCTGATGACAGAATTTGTATCGATGAATGCAAAATCAGTCGTGGCTCTTGATTGCTCTGAACTTATGATCGAAGAGCTCGATAAAAAGGGATTAAACAATGTTGAGCCCGTGGTTGATTTATTGACTCGTGGTCTTGTCGCTCAGCATCCGGCATTTCGTAAGCAGTTTGATTTAATTATTGCGAGCTCGGTTTGCGGATTCTTAGATGATAACCTTCCGGAAGCGATGGAGATTATTTATTCTCTGTTAGATAAAGGTGGCATGTTCATTCACTGGGATTGGATCAATGATGATGAAGATCGAACCGAAGGTGTCAGCACCATTGAAATGCAGGATGAACTAATTCAGGCTGGTTTTAGCAGTGTAAAAATGACTCATGCGTTTCGGGTTAAAAAGCCCAAAGGTTATAAATCAGTTATGATGGGAGTCGCAATCAAATAGCTGACAGCTGATTTTTCACTTCATGCTTTCGTAAGAACCGGATCCTAGTGTCCGGTTTTTTTATTCCTTAAGCTTCTCTTAAGTTTCTAACGTTAATCTTTTTACATCTGGTAAGAGGATTAACTTATGACTAATTCCTATTCTGATTTCCAATTAATTGAGATTAATAATGAACATCCTCTTAAGTCTTCAATTGAAAGGTATGTTTCTCAGCGTTATTTACGGGCATTCAAAGCCGAATTGAATGAATTTATGCCTGGCTATCTGGCTTTGTATCAACGAAATAAACTGATTTCAGTTTGTGGCATCCGCTCTGCTGGTGAGAGTGATTTGTTTTTGGAACAGTATTTGAGTATATCAGTTGATAATATGATTCAACAATATTATCCGGAAGTGCCCCGAACTGAAATTATCGAGTTTGGTCAATTGGCCTCATTTTCTGCACGATTTTCACAAATACATTTTTATCTGATGACAAAATATCTGGTTGAGTCTGGTTTTCGGTGGTGTGTTTGTACGGTTACTGATCCTCTTTTTGTTCTTATGGAAAGTATGGGGTTACAACCCATTGAAATTGGTAAAGCCGATCCTGAAAAAATTCAAGACCCGCAACGCTGGGGACAATATTACCAATACAGTCCCAAAATTGTAGTGGGTAACCTGCTGCAGGTTAAACAACAGCTGGAAAATATGCTCGGCGCGTCTGAACTGAAAAATATCAACTTGGGATGAAATGCGCCAATGTCGAAAATAATTAACAAGCTGTATCACACTGCACAATTAGAGCCCAACAAAATTGCATTTTATGCAAGTGATGTTGCGAGCGGAAAAGAAAGAGTAATTACTTATGGTGAGTTAGCTGCAGAAGTAAAGCGAGTTGCTGAATGCCTTATATCTCAACACGTAAGCTGCCTGGCAATAGAACTGGAAAATAGCTATGAATGGTTGGTATCTGATCTGGCTGCTTTAGCCAGCGGAATTGCTTGTTTGCCGGTCCCGATGTTTTTTACGGAGCAACAAAAAGAGCACTTGTTTAATTCTGTCAGAGTTGACGCGATAGTTTCAGCAGAGAATGAGGTTACTCAGGGCAACGTTGTCGCTGAATTATCTTCAGGAATTTGTATTTCCCGTTTAGAGCCAGTCAGTAAGACCAATGTGCTTAAAGGAACATGCAAAGTGACCTTTACATCTGGTTCTACCGGGACACCAAAAGGTGTGTGTTTAAGTCGGGAGCATTTAGATAAAGTGACTGTATCACTGGCTAATGTCTTACCTGAATTCAGTGCCGATGATAAACATCTGGTGATGTTGCCTCTTTCTACACTATTAGAAAATATTACCGGGATTTACGTTCCTATTATTGCGGGTTCTGCATCAACCATAATGAATGGTGCTCGTGTTGGTCTGAATGGTTCAAGTCAATTTGACATTCAACGGTTTAGCCAGTGTCTTGCCGATATAAAACCGGCGACCTTGGTTCTGACTCCAGCACTTCTCGCTGCCTTAGTTACTGTTGCTGCCCAGGATTCTGACTATGTGAATTCACTAAAATTTATCGCTGTTGGTGGCGCAAAAGCACCGCTTCCGATTTTAAATCAGGCTAAAGTGTTAGGGCTGCCCGTTTATGAAGGCTATGGTTTGTCTGAGTGTGCCTCGGTAGTGAGTGTTAACTCACCAGAATCTTCTGCTGTTGGGACTGTGGGCCGTCCATTACTTCACCATCAGGTGAAAATTGCATCTGATGGAGAAATCTTAGTTTCTCCTCCGGGTTTCTTAGGGTATCTGGAAGAGCCATTTAGTGATGATTGGTATCCAACCGGTGACATTGGTCAATGGACTCACGACGGGTATCTTGAAATTATCGGCCGTAAAAAAAATATTGTAGTGACCAGCTTCGGTCGGAATATTTCACCAGAATGGATAGAAACACAGGCTTACCAATGGCCAGAGCTGAGAAACTTAATATTTGCCGGTGAAATAGACTGTGACTTATGTGTGTTGTCTGTTTCATCTGAGCCCGAAAGTGTCATTGCTGCTGTATCTGAATTAAATACAACATTGCCTGATTACGCGCGTATTAAGACTGTTGTTGTCGTTGCTGATCCGCGTCTTGTCAGTTCCCTCTATACACAAAATTTTCGTCCTGTCAGGACTGAAATATATAAACAAATTCATGAATGGATGTTAATGCCCGAAGCTCAACGGATGGGTGTGTTAATCAAAAAAATTAGTAATAGTTAGTATAGGAAGTTGTCATTATGTTTTTTGAAGAATTAATCACCAAAACATCTGCTGCGAGAGAGCAAATGATGCAAGCTCCCATCATTCAGCAATGTATTGATGGAGATATCACCCTTGATCAGTATGTGTCTTTTTTAGAACAGGCATATCACCACGTCAAACATACCGTCCCGTTATTAATGTCATGTGGCGGAAAGCTTCCCCTGTCTTATGAATGGTTGAGAGAAGCAATTGCTGAATACATTGATGAAGAAAAAGGACATCAGCGCTGGATTCTGAATGATATTAAGAGCTGTGGTTATGATGCAGAAAAAGTAGAGCATGGTCGCCCGGGTCGTGATATCGAATTAATGGTTTCGTATCTTTATCATCAGATTGATCGTGTTAATCCAATGGGATTTTTCGGCATGGTTTGGGTTCTTGAAGGAACCAGTGTCGGGATTGGTGCTGAAATGGCAAAACGAGTCAAAGAAACGCTCAATCTTTCCGATAATGCACTGACGTATCTTCAGTCACATAGTGAACTGGATCAGGAACACATTCAGTTTTTTGCGAATTTAATGAATAAAGTTGAATCAAAAACTGACCAGGATGCCATCATAGATTCTGCCAATATGGTGTTTTATTTGTATGGAAATATGTTGCGTTCCATTAGTGGAGAAGTGTAATGGACGTTCAAAATAAGCGGATTGTACTGACAGGTGCGACTGGTGGTATCGGAAAACAAATAGCCATAGAACTGGCGCAACAAGGTGCGAAATTGGTATTGGTTGCAAGGAATTCAGACAAACTGGAACAGCTGATTTCTGATTTAGGTTCTCCCAACCATCACGACTATATTTGTTGTGACCTTGCCAATACTGAGTCTCTGCAATTGCTGGATGAACAGCTACAGGTTCTGATCAATCAATGGGGTGAACGCATTGATGTTCTTATAAACAATGCCGGAAATAATCAATTCGAATTATTGAGTCGTAAAAAAACAGACCAAATTCATGCTGAATTATCCCTTAATCTGACAGGACCAATATTATTGAGCAAATACGCGATTAATGGCTGGTTGAATCAGCCGGGGATCATACTGAATATTGGCTCAACCTTTGGTGGAATCGGATACCCGGGGTATGCAGTTTATGGTGCGGCAAAATCCGGACTGTTTCGATTTAGTGAAGCCCTTAATAGAGAGATGTACGGCACAAATATCAAAACACTCTATCTGGCTCCGAGAGCGACAAAGACGACATTGAACAGCCAGCGGGTTGATGAGCTGAATGAGGAATTAGGAAATCATGTAGATTCCCCTGAAATTGTTGCAAAGCAGGTATTAAAAATCATTAAAACAGAAACTGAAAGGCGCTGGCTTGGCTGGCCGGAAAAACTATTTGTCCGGATAAATCAGCTATTACCCGGTCTGGTTTCAAAATCGATACAGAAACAACTACCGACAATCTACCGCTATATGATGGCTTCCAATAGTAAATGAGGATGACAAAATGAAGACGAGATTATTACTGCTTATATTACCCTGTTTGCCTTTTGCCTCTACTATCGCTGCTAACGGCCCTGATCCCTTGGTGACCATTCAGAAAAAATGGGCTGAATGCCAGTATCAAAGTGAGGATGAAGACCATCAGGTATTTTGTCTGGAAAATCTTATCAAGCGTACTGAAAATGCAGTAAAGTCCGCACCTGAACGAATGGATCTCAAAGTTTGGTTAGCCATTAATAAAAGCTCTCTTGCTGGTGCCGAAGGTGGATTAGGTGCGTTATCAAAAGTGAAAGAAGCGAAGAAGATCCTTGAGGAAGTGATAAAAACCGATCCGACAGTATTAGATGGGTCTGCCTATACCAGTCTTGGATCGCTATATTACCAAGTACCGGGATGGCCAGTCGGGTTTGGTGATGATGATAAAGCAGAAGATATGCTCAAAAAGGCGCTTGAAATCAATCCGAAGGGAATAGATCCCAATTATTTTTATGGGGATTTTTTAGCTGACAATGGCAAAAAGAAACAGGCAATCATATACTTAACCAGAGCTCTGAATGCACCGGCCAGACCAGGAAGAGAATTGGCTGATCAGGGGCGGAGAAAAGAAATAGAGAGTCTGCTGAAGGATATTAAATAATAGTGAGAATTTTATTAGTAGAAGATGATGTGATGCTGGGCGAGTCAATGGTTGCGTCTTTATCCAGACAAGGATATACCGTTGACTGGCTTGAAAGAGGTTCAGGTGTTGTAACGGCTTTAAAAACAGAAAATTTCACTGCCATTATATTAGATATTATGTTGCCGGATATCAGTGGTTTTACTGTGCTCAAACAGGTCAGACAGGCCAACTTTTCTACTCCGGTGATGATTTTAACTGCCCGGGATGAAATTGATGACAGGGTCAGAGGTCTGGATGGTGGAGCGGATGACTACCTTGTCAAACCTTTCGCTCTGGAAGAATTACTTGCACGACTGCGGGTTATGATAAGACGTCAGTCCGGTACGACGGAAAATCAGATTGAAGTGCATGATTTGGTTTTAAATCTGGATAGCCAAACTGCGAGTTACAAAGGTGAACCTTTAAAACTGACGATGAATGAATACAAAATACTTTCAACCTTATTAAGCAGTGCTGGACGGGTGTTAAGTAAAGAACAGCTGATTCAGTCATTACATGGATGGGATGAAGGAGGAAGTGATAATGCGATAGAAGTGCATATTCATAATCTGCGCAAAAAACTGGATTCTTCAATAATCAAAAATATCAGAGGTGTTGGTTATATCATTGAAAAATAAAATGTATTCTATTAAACGGCGCTTAACTTATTCAGTGATTTCTTTTTCACTGTTTTTTATTGTTATCGCCTTATATTTCAACTATCAATCCTCTCACCATGAAGTCTACGAAGTTTATGATGCCCGGCTGGGGCAAACAGCTAAGCTTTTCTTATCCACACTGGCCTCAGATGATAATACTTTTGATACTTCTCTTATGGATGAGCGGCTAGAACACTGGATGGCGCAAATTAAAGCGCTTTCGAACGGCGAAAATGAAAGTACTATGTATGGGCATCCATACGAAGAAAATATTCTGATCAGAATTTACCGGGATAATCATGTTGTCTGGGATTCTCAACCGGGTATTGGAAAAATCCCTCATAAAGAATCGTATGCCGGGTTCGGCAATGTCTTTTTTGATGACCAAAACTGGCGTTTTTTTCAACTGCATGACATTGTTCATAATGGTAAATCATCAGACTCTTATATTATCGTTGCCGAAAAAGAGTCGATTCGGGATGAGATGATGACTGAGTTAGCTTTATCTGGTCTGTTATCTCAGGTTCTTTTAATTCCTTGTATTGCATTTTTGATGTATTGGTTAATTGAACGTAATTTTAAGCCAATCTCCGAATTGCAGTTTGCGATTACCCAGCGCAATGTTAACAAACTCGATGCAATTTCTGTGAGTCGTTCTACCGTAGAACTATCCCCTCTGGTTAATGCCCTTAATGGTCTTTTGCATGAACTGGATCTGGCCTGGCGCAGAGAAAAAAGATTTACCCGAATGGCTGCTCATGAATTGAAAACACCGTTAGCGGTTCTGCGGTTGAATGCTGAAAATGCGTTATTAAGCAGAAATGAAGATGAGCTGCAAAATGATTTAAAACGCATTCTGATGGGAATAGAACGTTCCGACCGGTTAATCCAGCAGCTACTGACACTGGCAAGAATTGAAAGTGTGCATGAAATGGATTTTTCGCCCATAGAATTACAAACTTTGATAAGAAGTACTATCTCAGATTTGGTTCCTTTAGCGTTAAAAAGAGAGCAGGAACTTTCTTTTATCGGGGAGGAAAGTTATGTATTGGGTGATGAGTCCTTCTTAAGGTTGCTATTTACTAATTTAATTGATAATGCAATCCGATATTCGGGGCATGGTTCAATAATTACCGTCACAATTGAGAATAAAAGTGACGAAGTAAACATATATGTAGCTGATACTGGAGATGATGTCTCAGATGAAACGAGACAAAAATTATTTGAAAGCTTCTACCGTTCTAATCGGGAAAAAGGGGATGGTGCAGGATTAGGCTTGGCTATAACAAGAGATATTGTTGAGCTCCATGAAGGAAATGTAGAACTTTTACCCAGAAATGAGGGGAAGAACACATTTTTAGTTAGATTAAAGCGATTTAATGACTTTGTTCAAAGTTGAAACTCTCTGATATCAAGCAGCGCTAAGTAAAAGCTATGAGTTATTTCATTTGCTAACAACCGGCTATAAAAATTAAAAGTAAAAACTAAAAAGGCAGCGATGGATCAATCGGCTGCCTTTTTTCTTTGTCTTCATTTACACTGATGCGCAACTACCCAGCCGTTCTGATTAGATAAATCAATTTTATCCTGATTCAGGATGAGCTCCGGATATTCCTTTGGTTGATTAGGAAAATTATTTTGGCAAAGCAAATATGGGCGTTTGGCTGATTGGGTCAGCTGGATATCAAGTCCAAGTCCATCGTATTTAATAAATGATTCGTTGTCAGTCGAAGGAGAGGAAAAACACATAGAACCACAAACAATCAGATCGGGGGACGCTAATACCGTATTTAGTTTGGATTTAAAAAGATTCTTAGCTTGTTTTATCAAATCTGATTTATTGCATTCAGCACTAATAAGTAAAGAATCCAAAGTGCTTAAGGCACTTCCGTACAGTGGATTTTCTGAATTGTAAGCCATTAATTTCGTAATAAAGGCTTCATCTATCATGGTCACTGTCGTTTTTGATGTATCCAGTAATTTATAAAATGAATCTGATGAAGGGAAAATAGGGTTTCCTTCAAAAAGAGCTAAGGATGAGCCATTCGCCATCAGAGAAACATGCCAAAGCCAACGGGGATCTGATGGTGGATAAATACAGTGACAGATCGAATTAGCCTGAATACCTAACTGGAGTTGTTGTTCTTTCAGGTGGTTGAGTATGGTGCCTCCGATACTGTGGGTAATTGGCTGTGAGTTTTTGGTACGAGTGATAAACAAAGGCGAATTAAACCAGGATCTTTCGTATTTGACACTTCTGGGGAGATAACTGGCTAAGATAGCTTCCCAGTCAGAAAATTCGTCATTGAACTCTGGTGGGAGTGTCGGCGATATCATATGTTCAATCTGGCAAACAACAGTCAGAGATGGAACGGATTCGGCAATATGTTGATTTAACTTACTAAGGTCGATATTTTTTCCATCATCATAGTATCCGTTACTACAAAACATCACTTTTGGTTGTACATGTCTGAAAAATGAAGGAGCTTCAAATGAATTAATTTCGTTTGGAGCAATAGGACACCAGACGCCACCAACACTTGTTACAGCCACTAGTGCAATAACATTTTCAATACATGAAGGGAGCAATGAAGCGACAACATCGCCTTCACCGATATCATTTTGATGCAGCCATTGCTGAATGATAGATACCTTATCAGAGAGTTCCTGCCAGGTTAGAGATTGTGAAGTGCCAGTCTCATCATTTTGATATAAAGCAACTGCATCAGGTTCCTGAAATGCATAGGAAAGAAGATTTTCCGCATAATTGAGTTGTGCATCAGGAAACCAGACAGAGTCCAAAATTGGATCAAAACTCCGTCCTGCAGGAACCTTTTCTCCTAAAACGCATTCGCCTTTGTATCCGATGACGTCACAGAACTGCCAGACTTCCAGCCAAAACCGTTGGCTATGTTCAATTGACCATTGGTGTAATTGGGTATAGTCAGCAATAGCTTCCCCTTGCATATTAATATGCTGAATAAACTGACCCATATTTGAGCCGATTTTATAGTCATTTTCCATCCCGTATACACCCGTTATTATAGCTATAAGTATTTGATTAAAGTGTTGTTACAGAAAAGCTGAAAGTCAAATTGATCTAAAGGAATGTGAGGGGAATGTTGAAAAAAAAAGCCACTTGTTTCAGAAACAAATGGCTACACTATGTGAACAATTAGTTTATATTCACTAACAACGTCAGTTGGCTAGGTGACCCTCGAATACTCAAGGATCTTCTAATATAAAGCATATATCGTGCCACCCTATAAATGATACATTTAAATCAAAAAATCCCTATATATATGCCAATATCACACCTTAAAATTTCATTGAGAAGTATTTTGCATTGCATAATGCAAATTAATTTCATAATGCAAATAGAGGGTGTTTGTTGATTTATTCTAAGTCGAGTTCTCTACTGATAAAATCAACATCTATTCCTGTTGTAAAATATTTCATTTATATGTCTAAATAATTTCAATTTAACTTCTAACTTTAATAAATATTTAAAGTTCTTATAAAACAATAAATTGAGATACTATCTCATCTATATTCGTTTTTATTTACTTGAAATGACAAATAAATATGTTAGTGTTAAAAACAAATTTGCTTAGAACTCTAAATATTGGTAATGGAATTATAATGATTACTTCAGCACCTTGGGTAACCGCACCCAATTCATATGATACAGAGAATCAATCTAAAATTTTCAGAATGCCTGGTCGGAGTGATGGCATTCAGGTCCATGAGTTAATCTCTTTATGTCCACCATTAGATGAGAACTCCGCATACTGTAATTTTCTGCAGTCTATTCATTTTCGTGAGACATGTGTTCTAGTCGAAGAAAACGACAAGGTGATTGGTTTTGTATCGGCATATCTTAAACCTGGTGATGAACAGACTCTTTTCATTTGGCAGGTAGCTGTTCATCCTAATGCCCGAGGTAAGGGATTAGCATACGAAATGATGCAACACCTTCTCGAAAGGGAATCATCAGAAGATGCTAAAGCAATTGAGACCACAATTACGAGAGACAATCAGGGATCATGGAGCTTATTTAAAAAGCTAGATCGTAATAATGGAAATCAGGGAAATGTCTCTACATTCCTTGATGAAGTGCGCCATTTCAATGGTGAACATGACACCGAATACTTATATCGAATTCCGTTAAAACACTAATTAACTTCAAAAACGAGGTCAGTGACAAACTGAGTTATGGATATCTTTACAAAGAAAGAATCAAACGTTAAATCATACGCAAATAATTTTCCGGTCGTATTCAAAACCGCTAAGGGTAGTTGTCTGTATACCGATTCTGGTGACCGCTATCTGGACTTTCTTGCGGGAGCCGGTGCATTAAATTATGGGCATAACAATGCAATCCTAAAACAGGAATTACTAAATTATATTGACCAGGATGGAATAACACATGGTCTGGATATGCACTCTGAAGCCAAAGCAAGGTTCATGGAGTCATTACAGCAGTACATTCTGGAGCCAAGAAAACTAAACTATAAAGTTCAGTTTACCGGACCAACAGGAACCAATGCTGTTGAAGCGGCAATGAAGTTGGCGAGAAAAGTAAAAGGTCGTTCAAATATTGTTGCTTTTACCAATGGTTTTCATGGCTGTTCATATGGTGCTTTGGCTGCAACCGGGAATCAGCATCATAGAGGTGGGGCTGGTCAGCAACTTCTTGGCGTTACACGTATCCCATATGAAGGCTATGCTGGCATTGATGGATTAAGCTTATTTGAAGCACAACTTAACGATAATTCTTCAGGTCTTGATAAGCCAGCGGCAGTTATTGTGGAAACTGTTCAGGGCGAAGGCGGTTTGAATGCTGCTTCAAGTCAGTGGTTGCAAAGGTTGGAAAACATATGTCGTCAGAATGATATTTTGATCATCGTTGATGATATTCAGGCCGGATGTGGTCGAACTGGTACTTTCTTCAGTTTTGAGCCGTCAGGTATTACACCGGATGTGGTTACGTTATCTAAGTCTATTGGTGGATATGGAACGCCAATGGCAATAGTTTTACTGAAGCCTGAACTGGATGTTTGGAAGCCTGGTGAACATAACGGTACTTTCCGTGGCAATAATCATGCATTTATTACGGCTGCTAAAGCAATAGAAACCTATTGGAAAGACAGTCAGTTCGAAGAGCATATTGAATCATGCAGTGTTGTTGTTTCGCAAAAAATTAATCAGTGGATTCGTAAATACCCAGAGGTTTTCGAACGTCAGAAAGGACGGGGACTGATGCAGGGTGTTGAGTGCATATCTGGAGAAGTTGCTGGTGAAATAGCGGGAGAATGTTTCAACAATGGATTAATTATTGAAACAGCAGGACCAAGTGACGAAGTACTTAAATTTTTCTGTCCGTTGACTATTAGTCATTCAGAGTTAGAAGAAGGACTGAATATTTTTGAAAATGCGGTTAAATCAATCGCAGCAAATTACATTAAAAAAGCATCTTAAGGATTAAGAATGATTGTTAGAACATTAGAAGAATGTATAAAAAGTGAACGTCGTGTTGTTGCAGATACGGGGACATGGGAAAGTGTTCGTATGTTGTTAAAAGACGATAATATGGGTTTTTCATTCCATATTACGACTATCTATAAAGAGACAGAAACGCATATTCATTATAAAAACCATTTAGAGTCTGTGTATTGTATTTCTGGAGTAGGTGAAATTGAAGTTGTTGGTGGCGATACATACTCAATTGTACCTGGAACCCTTTATATCTTAGATAAGCACGATGAGCATAACTTACGTGCATATAAAGGTCAGGATATGGTAATGGCATGTGTGTTTAATCCACCATTAACTGGTAAAGAAGATCATGACGCTTCTGGGGTTTATCCTGTTATTGACTGAAAATAATGAAATATTCACTACGAATTTCAGTTATTAAGTCAAGGAGATAGATATCATGTCTTACACCGTAGAAAAAATCGGTGGAACATCTATGACGGCATTTGATGCCGTTTTAGATAACATATTATTAAAACCTGCAAATCCTTATAATCGGGTATTTGTTGTATCAGCATATTCGGGGATTACTGATGCATTATTAGAATCCAAGAAAGCAGGTGAACCAGGAATATATCAACTCGTTGCCAAACGTGATGAACAATGGATAGAGAAAGTTACAGAACTTGAACAAATAATGATTCTGATTAACCAGAATATATTTGCGGATCCAATGAGCCGTATGCGAGCAGATAAATTTATCTGTGAACGTATTGCAGAAGCTAAAAATTGTATTAAGAATTTACTGGAAACCTGTAAATACGGGCAATTTTCTCTTACCCATTATTTACCGCAAATACGAGAGTTTCTTTCTTCTCTTGGCGAAGCGCAAAGTGCATTTAATACGGCATTAAAGTTGAAAGCCCATGGTGTTAACGCAATTTTTGTCGACCTGTCAGGATGGAACCAAGAGAAAAGTGGTTCTTTAGATGATGTTATCAGAAATGCATTTAAAGATATTGATGTTTCAGCAGTACTTCCTATTGTGACCGGGTATGCTTATTGTGACGAAGGACTGATGAAGACTTTTGACCGTGGTTACAGTGAAATGACTTTTAGTAAAATTGCGTCACTCACTGGAGCTGATAAAGCAATTATCCATAAAGAGTATCACTTAAGTACGGCGGATCCCCGAATTGTTGGCGAGGATTATGTCCGACCTATGGGAAAAACCAATTTCGATGTAGCAGATCAACTAGCTAACCTGGGGATGGAAGCAATTCATCCAAATGCTGCCGCCGGACTTCGTGAAAAAAATATTCCGTTAGTAATCAAAAATACCTTTGAACCAGAACATGAAGGAACTTTGATTTCTAATGAATTTAAACCGGTTGAAAATAATGTCGAAATTATTGCCGGGCGCAATAAAGTGTATGCGTTACACATTTTTGATCAACAGATGGTTGGCATGATCGATAATGTTAGCTATGAACTGGTAGAAATTATCGCTGAAGAACAGGTTAAGTTGATTGGTAAAGAGATGAATGCCAACTCGATGACCTATTATTTGAGTGGTAATAATGAAAGTTTGAACCGGGTACAGTTCCGGGCAGAAAACCGTGACCCTAAAGCGTCTATTTCAGGAAAAATGGTGGCATTGATTTCTGCAATTGGAGCTCAGATGAACACTAACCGTGTTCTTTCTGAAGGAATGAGTTGTCTGAAACATGCGGATATTAAGCCTATGGCTGTTCATTCCTCTATGCGAAACGTGAATGTTCAGTTTTGTGTGGAAGATGAAGACTACGATCAGGCAATATGTGCGTTACATAATCAGTTAATTGTTGATACACAAGAGATTAAAGAAAAAAGCGCAGCATAGAGTTATTTTTATAGAGTTTTGGAAGCAGGGACCTCGTGTCTCTGCTTTTTTCGTTATGAGCTAAAATTATATGGGTATATAAAGATTGTCATTGTTACTTTACTTTTGAAGCCAGTTTCAATTAATATGCAGCGTTCTCAAAAATGATACCCAATAGGTATAAGTAATGTGTAATAAAAGTGATGAATATGTTGTTTTGCTAAACGAAAAGCTGGAGCCAATAGGAGAAGCAGAAAAATATTCTATTCATCATCAGGAAACTCCATTGCATCTTGCATTTTCCTGTTACATAACAAACGATAAAGGGGAAGTTTTAATTACTCGTCGCTCATTAAAAAAAGTAGCTTGGCCGGGAGTGTGGACAAATTCTGTTTGTGGACATCCGATGCAGGGTGAAGAGCTGATAGATGCGGTAAAGAGAAGAGCGGGTTTTGAACTGGGCCTTAGCCATCTGGATAATATACGCTTGAAGTTAGAGGCGTTTCAATATTGTGAACGTGATGCCAGCGGAATTGTGGAAAACGAATTTTGTCCGGTGTTTAAAGCTGAAACGAACAGTGAACCCCAGGTAAATCCAGATGAAGTTATGGACTATAAATGGGTTAAAATTGATGATCTTTATCGCTCGGTGCAGTCAACACCATGGGCATTTAGCCCATGGATGGTTAAGCAGCTTGAGCAATTAGATCAACTTAGTGAAAAGTGATGTAGGGTTTAATCATTTCCCAGGTTATTGGGTACACAACTAACTGAATCTTATCAGTAGCGGCATTGTTATAGATTTGAAAAACTTTATCATCATGATGCATTGGAAAAGTCATCGCTGCTGGCCATGCATGATCCGCAGTAAGTGGCTCAATTTCGTAAATGCTAAGATGTAATGCAGGCAATTTCATAAAACATACCTCTGTTTACATTTAGAATTAATGTTGTCTTATTAACCAACTACCTCTTACTTACAATATGGGGATGATTCATAAAGTCTCAACATCCAAAAGTCAAAGTAAATTTCTTTTACTTCTTACTTAAAGCATAGCAGGAAGGTTTTAAGAAGCCGTGACATGGTGATACTGGCAGGGAATGGCTTATTAATCATCAATTAATAGCATGAAAGAGTTTTTATCATCTTTGGGGGCATTCATCATATTAGCTACACGTTGAAGGGATGAAAGAAGTAAATTTTGTTCCCAGGTATCCAGACTCTGGAACTGATCTACAAAGTTTTTTTCTATCATCTGCGGTGCATTTTCTAAAATGCGTAATCCTTTCTCTGTGAGTGTCGCATGTACTTTGCGTTTGTCTTTAGTATCTCTGGTTCTGGCGACAATGTCCTTTGCCTCCAGTCTGTCTAATATGCTGGTGGCTGTAGCCTGACTCATATTAGTATTTATTGATAACTGTCGAATGGTTATATCACTCGACTGAGAAATGGCCTTCATCAGTAATATTTGTGGGCTGGTTAAACCATATTCTCGTTTGATTTTTTTTGAATAGAGGTCAGTTGCACGAATTATTTGTCTCAATGACACTAAGACTTCTTCATATATTTCCAATATAACCTCCTTCTATCGGGTCCAAGGCTACGAATGGTTATGTAGCCTTGAGATAGTTATCTACTATTAGTTAGTAGATATTCGCTATTATTTTTTATTTCGCAGCTTGTTTGGCTTCTTTTATCCAGGAATTGAATAATTTTTGATGGGCTTTGATCCAGCCATTTGCATGAGCTTCAATATCTGCGGAGCTATTTGCACCCTGGCGCATCATCATGTTTTCAGCACTGATATCGTTAATACTTACTTTCATGATAGAGAATAGTTTTGCTGCTGCGGGATTCGCCTCAGCAAACTTTTTATTAGCAACGATTTTCATCGAGTTCATCTGGAAGCCATAGTTTTTGCCATTTGGCAGCGTTGTATCGATATCTGAACGATCACCAGGCAGAGAAGAATAAGGGACTTCTATCCATACAACATCTTTTCCGGGTACCAGTACGCCACTCACCCAGTACGGAGTCCAGGTGTAATAAAGGATAGATTCACCATTTTTATATCTTGAAATGGTATCCGCCATTAGAGCAGCATATTTACCCTGGTTAATTTCTACTGTATCGCTCAGCCCAAATGCTTTGACCTGATGGTTTGTTACCGTTTCACAACCCCAACCTGGGTTACAGCCTGTCATATCAGCTTTGCCGTCACCATCAGCATCAAAAAGTTTAGCGATTTTAGGATCTTTGAACTGTGCAATATTGGTTATATGGTATTTGTCTGCTGTTTTTTTGTCGATCAGGTAGCCTTGTGCTGCACCTGAGATGTAATCACCACCGACAAAAAATACTTTGTCACCACCTGCTTTTTCAAACTTACTGTCGTGCAATGGGGTCCAATAATTCGGGAGATAAGTTGCATCTCCTTCAGCTATAGATGTATATGCTACGTTATAATCAACTTCCTTAGTCGGTTCGACGGTATAGCCCAATGCTTCCATGGCTTTATTAACGATTAATGTCTGAAAGGTTTCTTCTGCAATTGTTGATTGAACTGGTTGCACTGTGATTCCTTCGCCCGGAAGTTTCTCTGCCAAAGCTGCTGTCGACAGGGTTGATGATAGTACTAATCCTGAAGTTAGTATGCTTTTCCATGCACTCTTCATTGTTTTCTCCTGTGTTATCTGCTTATTTCTGGTTAAGTTTATTTTCTTGATTTGAAAAAGATTGAAACAGGCCCTTTTTCATACCAACGTGTTTTGTTGTCTCTGGTTTCAGCCCCTAATGTTTGGGTAATTCGGTCAAGGAGGATCGCCAGGATGACAATACCAACACCACCGACGGCAGCCATACCCATATCAAGACGGCCTATACCTCGTAAAACCATCTGGCCCAGACCTCCAACTGCGATCATTGATGCAATAACGACCATTGATAACGACAGCATTAGTGTCTGGTTTACGCCGGCCATAATGGTTGGCATTGCCAGAGGAAGTTGGATGCGATAGAGCATTTGTTTTGGACTGGCACCAAAAGCATGTCCCGCTTCAATCAATTCTTCAGGAACTTGCTGAATACCTAAAATGGTCAGGCGGACAATGGGTGGCAGGGCAAATATAATCGTTACAACCACGCCAGGTACGTTACCGATACCAAATAGCATTACGATAGGAACTAAGTAAACGAACGCCGGGGTTGTCTGCATGGCATCAAGTATCGGTCGTATTATTTTAGCCGCAGTGTCACTTCTGGCTAACCAGATACCAAGTGGTAATCCGATCAACATGCAGAAAAAGACCGATGTTAGCACCAGAGCTAAAGTTACCATTGCTCCATCCCATGCTCCAATAAGTCCAACAGCAATCAGTGAAATTAAAGAGCTGATTCCTAAGCGTGGGCCTGCGAGCTGCCATGCGATCAGGAAAAGAATCAGCAGCATGATTGGTGCCGGAGTGGATGTTAACGCTGTCTGGAATGACGTAAGTATGAGGTCGATGGGTACGCGTATGGCCTGAAATATCGGGCGTCCGTGTTGTACTAACCATTCCAAAGCGGTTTCGACCCAGTGATCAAATGGAATTACAGCCTCTTTAAATGGATGTAGCCAGCTAAAAGGTTCCTGAACTGCTGTTGCATGAAGCCAGTCATTTGCTGATCCGCCTTGTGTCATTGTATCTGCTGCAGAAGACCATGGATCTGTAGTTGTTGCTGCCTGAGAGGCTGCTGCCCAAGGGTCACTACTTTGTGCGGCCTGGGCGGCGGTTTCTGTTGTTGCCATAGTGATTATTCCCTGTCTAATGTTTGAAGCAAACGAGATTTTGTAATTACGCCGTAATACTTACCTTCACTGTCTGTTACCGGAACCGGATAGGGCACTTGTGCAACCTGGCCGATAAGTTCGCCAACCGACGTGTCGGGTGAAATAGTGACGGTATCTGATAGAAGAGCATAGGTAAGAGGTTTATTTTCTTTTCTTGCTTCTTTGAGTGAATCGACAGAAATAATACCTGCATATTTATTGGCACGATCGACCACCACACCATAATCACGCTCATTATCGATCAGTAATTGCATTGCAGCGCCAGGGCCGTCATTATCGTGTTTTTTGAAGATCGCGGCGGGTGTTTTACGTGCAATATCTTTTGCGGAAAATACACTGGCGACGTTTACGCCTTTAAAGAATGAGCTTACATAGTCATTTGCCGGGTTGTGTAATATCTCATCCGGTGTACCGACCTGAACAACAATACCATCCTGCATAATGGCTATACGGTCTCCGATGCGCATTGCTTCATCTAAATCATGGGAGATAAACACAATGGTCCGTCTGTCATCGTTTTGTAGCCGGATCAGTTCGTCCTGCATTTCAGTTCTGATTAACGGATCCAAAGCAGAAAATGCTTCGTCCATTAACAAAATATCCGGATCGTTGGTTAATGCTCGTGCCAATCCAACCCTTTGTTTCATACCGCCGGAGAGTTCATCGGGGTAAGAATCGCAATAGGCATCCAGTCCGACTCTCTCTAATGCGGCCTTAGCAACCTTATTTCGCTCTTCAAGGTCGACACCAGCAAGCTCCAGACCAAATGCAGCATTTTCCAGTACAGTCATATGTGGCATCAGGGCAAAATTTTGGAATACCATCGAAATGTTTTTCCGCCGGACTTGGCGCAGTTCTTCTTCTGATATTTTCGCAATATCGCGATCTTTGAGTAGTACACTGCCTCGAGTTGGTTCAATCAGACGATTAAGCAGACGAACCAGAGTGGATTTTCCTGAGCCGGACAGGCCCATAATCACAAATATTTCACCTTCATTTATCGTGAGAGATACGTCTTTGACCCCAACAGTTAAACCTGTTGCTTCAAATATCTCATCTTTGTTCTGACCTTTTTCTAACAAAGGAAAAGCGTCTTCAGGTGTCTCTCCAAACACCTTGTAGAGCGATTTTACTTCGAGTATGGGTTGCATAGAACATGTCCTTTGTTTATACCAAATGTATGTTTAAAAAATGAACTTATATAATGTACTCTAAACATTAATGTTTAATGAATCAAGGTTGAATTATTGATGTTAGGAGATGGTTTCTTGGTTGGTTGTTTGTAAGTTGCTGTTAATTATAGAATAAAAAATATATTTTTATTCTATAATTAATGGGCTAAAATGTTTCGAGTGCAAATATATTGAGCTCATAATAAGTTTACTTAACGTCAAAGGATATTGCGTGAATAAGATAAAATTCGTTCTATCAGTACTGTTTTTTGTGTGTATTTGTCAGGGGCAATTGCTGGCAAAAACTCAGCAAAGCGAGAACATTAAAACGGCTGAAAAATACTCGGAATCTGCCCTTCTGGATCGTCCTTTGATGGAACGTTATATTTTGGATGAGCTAAAGTCACTCAGGCAGGAACAGCAAGATCTTGAAAGAAAGCTTACAGTACAGATTACAGACAGAGAACTTAGTGTCGCTGATAAATCCATGAATTATGCCAATGTAACTGTGACTTACTTTTTTTATATTATTGCAGGTGTAGCCTCTCTAATTGCTTTGATTGGCTGGCGCTCTCTGAAGGAAGTTAAAACGAATACCAGAGAGATGGCAGATAAGCGGCTAAATAAGATTGCTCAGGATTATGAGAAGAAGTTTTTGGCTCTGGAAAGGGATTTAAAACGTAAAACCCGAATCATTACTGAGAACAACCGAGAAATTGAAATTATTAATGAGATTCATAATTTATGGCTCAGAGCCCAAAGTATGCAAACTCCTGAACAAAGAGTCGAAGTCTACGATGATATTTTGAAAATACGTCCTGGCGATCTTGAAGCTTTAACCTATAAGGCGGATGCGGTGATGGAAATGAAAGAATATCACTGGGCGATGAGTTTATGTAACCGGGTTCTGGAACTAGATGAAATGAATGGTCCTGCGTTGTATCAGCGAGCCTGTGCGTATGCTCGTCTGGGGGCTGAAGAACAGGCAATAGAGGATTTGATCCGTTCTATAGAACAAAGTCCGTCACTAAAAGAAATGATTGTAGAAGAATTAGACTTTGAATCACTTCATGGGAATCCACGTTTTGATGATTTGTACTCGGTGAATATAATACCAGAAGAAAAATAGATTATTTGATAATAATCTTAATGGTGAGATACTTTCCTAACTAAAATATGACACATAGAGAAGATTAATTTGTCATTGTTACAATTATTCTTCTCTATATTTCAACTAAATAATTAAAATGGAATTCACACCAGAAGATCTTGGCGTTTTAAGCAGCGTTTGGATGTCACAAAAAGCAAAAATGCAACTAACCCAAATGGAAATTTCCCGAAGGCTGGGGATGACCCAGCTAGAGTTTTCAAAAATAATGAAAGGGAACAGTAAGTTAACTCTTCAGTTTGTCCAGAATTTTTGTGGGCAGCTTCACGTAGATCCATACACATTTCTTCCATCTCTTATTACATTAAGAAAAGAAAATAAGCAGCCGATCATTATTACGACGAGTGTTACGGTCCAGGGGCAAATTCAAAATGTTCAAGTCGAAAATAATCAGGTTTTGATTCAATATCAATATATTGATGAATAAATTTATTTAAATGTTCCATCGGTATTTTTTTGACGTTATACTCCGCCTCCATAATTAAATGTAACAAAATGTTGCACGTTATTATTGTATTTTAGCCATATTGATTGGCTAATTTTTTAATTAAATAATTTTTAGCAATGTCATTATTTACGGAGATAACAAAAATGAAAAAGCTTTTGCTTGCTCTTACTGTTAGTGCATTCATCGGTGGTGTGGCTCAGGCTTCTGGCTGGGGATATGAAGGCGAATATGGTCCAGAACATTGGGGATCAGTCTCTAAAACCTGTGCTCAAGGTGTAAACCAAAGTCCAATTGATGTTACAGCAGGGGCAAAGGCAAATTTAGAGCCATTAAAATTCAACTACACTGGTAAAGTTACTGCATTAACTAATAATGGCCATAGCTTACAGGCAACAGTGACTGGTGATAATACGCTGACAGTTGATGGCGACGTATTCGAACTGAAGCAATTCCATTTCCATACCCCATCTGAAAACCTGGTAAATCATAATCAATTTCCTTTAGAAGCTCACTTTGTTCATGCTGATAAAGACGGAAACCTGGCTGTAGTTTCAGTAATGTATGAAATAGGTGATAAAAATGCAGAATTAGAAAAATTAACTGCTACATTACCTACTCGTGAAAATACTCAACAATTAGCAACTTCTTTTAATGTAAATGATATGTTGCCAAGTTCCGTAGAAAAATACTATCGCTTCAATGGTTCATTAACTACACCACCTTGTACTGAAGGTGTTCGTTGGTTTGTTATTAAACAAACAGGAACATTATCAGAAGTTCAGGAAAAAGCATTAAAAGGCATGATGGGCCACAATAACCGCCCTGTTCAGGGGACAAATGCACGTTTCGTTATTGAAAATTAATTAACGTTAAATTTTATATATACCATAGGTAGCAAAGCACTTGATAATCAGGTGCTTTTTTTGTGCCTGACAAACAGGAAATCACAATCTAAACATAGTATTATTATCAGCTATTTTTACAAAATACAGACAGAACTTCAAAAGGAACAACATGAAAAAAATCGCGGTGTTTGGTAGTGCTTTTAACCCGCCGACATTAGGACACAAAAGTATTATCGAGTCTGTTTCTCACTTTGATTCAATTCTCTTAGTTCCCAGTATTGCTCATGCCTGGGGCAAAAATATGCTGGATTATTCTGTGCGATGCGAATTAGTTGATGCTTTTATTGAAGATCTGAATATGGGCAATGTACATCGCTCCGATGTCGAAGAGCACTTACTTCGACCGGGTCAATCAGTAACAACGTTCGATGTTCTTAATTACCTTCAGAATAATGAACCACAAAGCGAATTAACCTTCATCCTGGGGCCTGACAACTTGTTTGCTTTTGATAAATTCTATCGGGCAAAGGATATATTACAGAGATTCTCCGTTTTAGCTTGCCCTGAGCGAATTCCTGTTCGCAGCACAACGATCAGGCAAGATATTCGTGAAGGTAAACCTGTTACAGAGATGACCACGCCGAGAGTTCTTTCATTGATTAAACGATATAATTTGTATTCGTCTGAGACCTAAGGAGATTCGACGTAAATAACGGGATTTCCTCTACTATTTTCTTCTTTAAGTCCTACAAATTGCTCAGACTGTGCTAATAATTAATATGGGGATAAATCTATGTGGAGCCTGTATGGAATTATTCGTTGATAAAAAGCTAGATGGGGAAAAAACGAATGATACTTCGGATAATACTCGCCAGTTGAAAAAGAGCTGGAAAGTGTTACTTGTTGATGATGATGTTCAGGTACATCAGGTCACTCAACTTGCTCTGAGTGGGTTTTCATTTCAGCAACGAAAGTTAGAGTTAATTTCTGCGTATTCTGGTGAAGAAGCAAAAAAAATCTGTAATCAAGAAACAGATATAGCTTTAGCTCTGATAGATGTTGTGATGGAAAGTGAACATGCGGGGCTAGATCTTGTAAAGTATATTCGTGAAGATATGGGGAATCGTCTGATACGATTAGTGTTAAGAACGGGGCAGGCAGGACAAGCACCGGAAGATAAAGTAATACAAGAATATGAAATAGATGATTACAAAGAGAAAACTGAACTCACAACACAAAAGCTGAGAACGCTTTTGTATTCTATGCTCAGATCTTATCGCGACTTATGCCTGATTGAGGAACAGAAAGAAGGGTTAAGTCGGGTTATTGAGGCATCTGCAAATGTGCAAAATACTAAAACGTTAGAGAGTTATGCCTCGACAGTTTTAGGTCAGTTAACCTCATTGCTAAAATTAGAAACGCCTGCTTTTTATTGTATTGTTAAACCTCAGGATGATAATGGTGAAGATGATAAGACCCTGATGGTTGCAGCTACTGCACAAGAATTTAGTATTTTTAATCACAATAGTTTAAGTCGGATTCTTCCTAAAGATGTTGTAGAAAGATGTCAGGAAGTGTTGGAAAGTCATCAATCAAAAAATTTTGATGATAGTTATGTTTTTTATCTGAACGACGATCGTGGGTTTGATAATCTTCTTTATGTAAAACTCGATAACTCCTTGAGTGAGCACGATAAAAAGCTGCTTGAAATCTATATGTATAATATTGCGCTCACATTTGAAAATATTAATTTGTTTGTCGATTTGCAAGAGACATCTAAAGAATTAGTCTTTAACTTGTCCAATGCGGTTGAGGCGCGCAGTCGTGAAACCGGCGCTCATGTACAAAGAGTATCGTTGATTAGTGAAAAACTGGCTCGTCTATATGGTCTGGACGAAATGGATATACATCTGATTCAGTACGCCTCTCCATTACATGATGTTGGTAAAGTTGCTATTCCTGACAGTATTCTGCATAAACCGGGAAAACTGGATGCTGAAGAATGGGAAACGATGAAAAAACATGTGGATTTTGGTGTTGAAATTTTAAGCCGTTCGGACAGACCATTGATGCAGGCTGCAAAAGAAATTGCTGGTTATCATCATGAAAAATGGGATGGTTCAGGTTATCCTCAAGGGGTTAGTGGTGAATCCATACCTATTTTTGGTCGTATAGTCGCTCTTGCTGATGTTTTTGATGCATTAGGTTCTATTCGTAGTTACAAAAAGCCCTGGCCTGATGATGAAATCAAAGCTGAATTATTAGCCCAAAGTGGTAAACACTTTGAGCCAAAGTTAGTCGATCTTTTTATTGAACACTGGGATTCATTTATCGCAATTCGAAACGAATTACCCGATGAATAATAAAGTAATCAGTAATCAGTAATCAGTTGAATTAATTAGCGTTTAAAATTTCTGACATTTAGTCTTCTAATACTCTGGGAAGGGTGATTTTATAATAAACGCCCTCCCCTTCTTTTGATTCAAAAACCAGGCTACCTTTAAGTTTCTGATTTACCAGATTATATACAAGATTAAGTCCTAAACCAGATCCCCCTTTACCGCGTTTGGTTGTGAAAAATGGTTCGAATATTTTTTTATGTAAATGCTCAGGAACACCTTTCCCATTATCTCTATATTCAAGTACGATATTTCCGTTATCTTCTTTAAAACCTATGTAAATTTCCGGAGCTGAAACGTTTTCAAAAGCATGATTGATACTGTTCATTACTAAATTGGATACGATTTGAGTAATTACGCCGGGCAAACTGTTCATAGTAATGGTGGTGTCGCCATCCAGTATTGGCTCCACCGGAACCTTTTTGGTAACAGGGTGTATGCTGGCAATTAATGCAGATAGTATCTTGTGGATACAAAATTGCTCTCTGCTTTCTGAGACCTGGTCGACGGCAGTTTGTTTAAAATCTTTAATTAGATTGGCAGCACGATTTAAGTTTTGTTCAAGCAGTACGCTACCTGATGACAATTTTTCAATTTGTTCCTGGAATTGCTCAGTTGTTAGTGTCTGCTCTTTAAATGCAGTCGATAAAATATTAATCGATTCATGGATAACAGACGTTGCTGTTACTGATATACCCAGCGGAGTATTAACTTCGTGCGCAACACCTGCAACCAGGCCACCTAAAGCGGCTAATTTTTCACTTTCAATAAGGTGATTTTGTGCGCTTTTTAACTGAGTGAGACTTTGGTTTAATTCCTGAGTTCTTTCCTGAACAGTTAACTCCAGATTATCATTCATTTGTTTTAACTGAACCTGTGCTTCTTTTAATGCGGTAATATTAATCGCAGTTCCCCGAAAACCAAGAAACTCATAAGGGGCGTCACTGTATAACGCTTTTCCCTGAAATAGCAGATATTGATTAGAACCAGAAATCTCTAATCCAATTTCTAATTTTTCAAATGACTGCTTTGATTCCAGAGCATCAATTAAATGCCCGTTTGTTGATAAAACGGGGATTTCATTGAGTTTTATTTCCGCATTTTCGGGAATCGTCAGCGATTCCCTCATTTCTTCGGAACAATATATAAGGCGTAACTGCCCGTTCGTTTCCCATAGCCAGTCAGAAGATACACCGGCAAAATCCTGAAGCCGTTTTTCTTCTTCTTTTAAGTTTTGATATAACTTGGTTAAATTGGATGTTAGCTTATCAACATCAAATGCCAGTGCCGATATCTCGTCATGTTGAGACGTAATATATTTAGTATTATGTACATATAATACTTCTTTAGCATGTCTTGGGTTATAGGTACGTAAATATTGCATTATCGTAAATAACCGTTCGTTGATACTGTAATGAAAAATCACGAGGATGATGTAACATACGATAATTGTTTTTACTAAATTTATGAAAAATATGGTAAAAAATTGATTTATAAGTGATTGGTGAATTTTTGCTGTACCTGACTCGACATACAAAATTCCTACTTTTTCCTGTAGGTCATTGATTGGGGAGTAGTACATAATGTCGAATGTTTTCGCTGACTTTGAGCCGTTTACCTGTTCTCCTGCGCTCATTTTGTAAGTTCCGGCATCAATGTGCAGATAATCAATATGTGGAATATTAACCAGTGCATCAAGACGTTCTTGCAATAGGTTTAAGTCAAAATCCCAAAGAGCAGATGCAAGCAAATTCAGTTGTATTGTCTTAATCTCGTTATGCCGTTTTTCTATGTCACTAAATTGCTGCTGATATGAAAAATAAAGCTGTGTTACTGTAGCCAAAAAAGTGATTGTCCCACTGATTATTATCAGCAAAACAATAATTCGTTTACCCAATTGGCTGTCTGTTGGTTTTCTGGCTTTATCAGTCATTAACGATGACATTAATAGTTCCTTATTGATGTTTTATTTAATATACCCATATATGTGTATAATTATCGAAGGTTTTTAAAAATATACATAATGGTAGTGCAAGAAAGTATCGAATTAGAGCTATCAATGAGACTTTACTTTAATTTTTAGATCCATAGACTGTGTTGCTGAGCAAAATGTAGTGATAAAAAAGGAATTAAGTAATGGATAAGGCCCAATTAGTTGCTGAAATTAAGTCTGCACCTGGTGAAATCGATTTTTCGCAGGTCATTGAAGTTATTGATAGTGAATTTGATTTTACTCCTACACGTTTTCAAAACGGTAATGTTGTAAGCGAAGCGAATCAAAATAACGGGTCATGTAAGATTTTTGCGTTTGCAAAAATAATGGGACTGGATGAACAGCAGACTTTGGCGTGTTTTGGCGATTTTTATCGTAAAGACGTTTTAGAACATCCTGAGAATACCGATCACCAAAATATTCGTAACTTTATCACTTATGGTTGGGCTGGTGTTCAGTTTGACGGGGAAGCATTAAAACTGCATAAATTGTAATTGGATTCATGACTTTAAAAAATTTAGACTTTTTAGCTGGTTAGTTAAAAAGTCTAAATTATGATTGGCTGGAAGTATTTATAGTGTAGTGACATTTAAGCCATGATTTTTGAAATTAGTGATTATAAGGTTATCCGAATTTTTATCGGTAATAAGTAAGTCTATGTCATCAAAGTCACAAAAAGAAGCAACAGATGTATTTCCTAATTTTGTTGAATCAAGCAATGCTATTTTTGTCTTAGCTCTTTCAATCATTAATTTTTTTAGCGAAACTTCATAGATGTTGAAATCGGTTGCTCCTTCATTGAGGGAAAAACCGTGAGCTGAGAAAAAAATTGTATCGGCTGAAATATTTTTAACAAGCTCCTCTCCGAGTAAACCCTCGATAGAACCT
Source organism: uncultured Vibrio sp. (assembly GCA_963676525.2). Taxonomy (GTDB): domain Bacteria; phylum Pseudomonadota; class Gammaproteobacteria; order Enterobacterales; family Vibrionaceae; genus Vibrio. Next base: position 362,868 of record CAXXNB010000009.1, on the reverse strand, counting down.
GAATCTTTCGTCACAACGCCACCAATGAAAATGATATTGATATTTGGCATATCTTTTAACACCAACATATTATAAATACCATTGGTAACAACAGTTAACCTTTTGAATTTATCTAGTTTTTTCGATAAAACTAAAGATGTTGAACTTGCGTCAAGAATAATACATTGACCATCTTGAATGTACTTAAGCGCTTCTTCAGCAATGAGATTTTTCTCTTTGTTGTTTAAGTTTTCACGGTTAGAAAAAATGAGGTCGTTTATTGTTTCATTTTTTTTGACTAACGTTGCTCCACCATGAAATTTTTTTATCAGATTCAAGCTCTCAAGATAATTTAAGTCACTTCTGATTGTTGTTGGTGACGAATTCATGAGCTCACTTAGCTCTTTAGTGGTCATCCTTTCATTCTTTTCAAATAAATGAAGAATATCGTCATGTCTTTTAGAAGTCAGCACTCACAGCTCTCCTATATAAGGATTAAGTGGAAAAAATATCCACAAAAATTTTACCATAAAACTTTTGTTTCACAAGTGATGTATGCAACAAAAATCATTAAAAAACAATAAAAAAAAGAAAAAATCAGATAAAGAAAGCAGAAAACCAATAAAAAAAAGCATTCACCAAAAAAAGAGGCTAATATATAGACATAATAGAGTTGTGGATAACAGACTTATATAAATACCAACGATACCATTCATATGAATGCATGAATATAAAACATAATGCAAAACAAACAACGTGGTTAATGAAATGGACAATTTTAAACCAATAACAGCCGTAACAATGGGAGATCCTGCAGGGGTAGGTTCTGAAATCGTACTAAGAATGATGTTAGAGCATGAAGTGTATGATGAATGTAAACCCTGAAACATCAGATCAACTATTAGGGCTGAATGATGTTGATGGTGTATTTATTGGTCGCTTTGGATTAAATCCTCAGAACTTTAAAAGAATAACAGAAAGTGCATTAAAAAATATTTAATGAAATAAAGACGGAGAATTAGTATGAAAATTGCTATTGGATGTGATGAAGCAGCATATAGCCTTAAAGTTCAGTTAGTTCAGTATCTAACTGAGAAAGGAATTGAAGTTGATGACTTTGGCGCCGATAAAGGGGAAGTGATTTTATATCCTGACGTTGCTTACAAAGTTGCTGATGAAGTAGCTAAGGGTAATTATGAAAGAGCTATTTTAGTCTGTGGTACCGGGATTGGTATGAGTATTTGTGCTAATAAAGTCCCGGGTATAAGAGCTGCAGTTTGTCATGACCCTTTTTCAACAGAACGCGCAAGAAAAAGTAACAATGCACAAATAATGTGTATGGGTGAACGAGTAATTGGGGTTGAGCTTGCTAAATATTTGGTTGATATTTGGTTAGGTTGCGATTTCTCAGGCGGTGGGTCTGCACCTAAAGTTCAGCGAATAATGGATTTAGAAGAACAACATTTATGTCAAAAAGCAATTTAAATTATTTATTGTAGCCAGTATCCAAACAAATAATACCTAAATAATAACCAATATAATTCTATTAATATAAATTGGTTATAAATAAAAATTATTTATAATTTATAAAAGAAAATAACGTGAAACTATTAGCGAAACTTGAAAATATTCCAGGTGGGTTGGTTATAGATTTATAATATTATATGTTTACGAAGAGGAAAAATAGAAGATGGAAATTTAATTTTCTTCAGCTTAGAGAATAATAACAAAGCTATTCAAAAATAGGATTAAAAGAGAGAGCTAGCTCCTAGTTAATCTCGTGGGACTCGTTCACTCTTTTTTCCGGACATTGTTATAAAAAATATATTTTTCAGGGAAGGAAAATATATTTAACCAGAAGGTGTTTTTATGAGGAAATATATTTTAGACTTTTTAGAAGCAGCCGAAGTTGCTTCAGTCAATGCTTCTGGTCTGGTTGCCAGAGGAGATAAAAATAAAGTTGATGAAGTCGCTGTAAATGCACTTCGTCAGGTAATTAACCAAATGCCGGTTTCAGTCAACGTAGTGACTGGTGAAGGTGTTATAGATGATGCACCATTATTAGCTGCCGGTGAAGTTTTAGGTTCAGGCGGCACGGAATTTGACATGGCCGTTGACCCGGTTGATGGCACAACATTAGCTGCAAATGGTCAGCCCAATAGCCTTGTTTCACTTGCAATTGCACCTAAAGGTGCTCTCCAGCCCGTTCCCGATATGTACATGGAAAAAATGATCTGTTCTGTTCCTTATGTACTTGATTTGGAATGCTCTCTTGAGCATAACATCAGAAATGTCGCAAACGCACTTATCAAGCCTATGTCGGCATTAAAAGTGGCTGTTTTGAATAAGCCTCGTCATCAGAAAGTGGTGGAAGAGTTAAGAAAGCTCAATGTTAAAGTCCATTTAATTAGTGATGGGGATATTCTGGCTACATTAGATGTGATGAGACAAAAATACGATTTCCTATATTCCATTGGTGGAGCACCTGAAGGAATTATATCAGCTTGTATCTGTAAAGCGCTCAGGGGCGACATGACCGCAAGATTAGTCTCTTCTTCAGAATTTAAACAAACATCTGATGATTATTCTCAGTATGAAAAAATGAGTTGCCAGAAACTGGATTTAAATATTGGTGAAATATTACCTTTATCAAAATTAGTTAAATCAGAAGATGTATTTACGGTATTAACTGCAGTAACAGATTGTGCGGAAATGAAAGCACCAGAAATAAATGAACATTCAGTTAATGTGCAGAGTGTTATTGTTGAAGGTAAATATTCCTGCATTACTTATACGAATAAAATCAAAATGAATAATGCAATGTAAGGCTCCTCCATTGTTAATAACTTAAATCCTCACCCTTGTTAGGTTGTCCGCATACAATAAATTGTTTGTATGCGGTTTTTTTTGTATTAACTGTCAGCTAAAGCTTCTGTTGATGGCGCTGGTTTTAAAAAACTACCAGCAACGAAAATAAACAGTCCCAAAATTAGAGTCGGAACAATTGGATGAATTCCCATCATGTTTGGTTTAATCAACATTAATGAAATATAGGTACCGAGCCCGACAACCATCGATGAGACAGCTCCTGTTGCAGATGCCTTAGACCAGTATAATCCAAGGATCAATGGCCAAAGAAAAACGGCTTGTAATCCACCTAACGCCATCAGGTTAAGCCAGATAATCATGTCTGGTGGATTGGTTGCAGCACAAAAAACTAGCAGGGCGAAGATGCCGGTAATCCAGAGTGACAGTTTATTAAGCTTTCTTTCCGCATTTTGCTCTTCTAAAACCTGTGGGTTGATATAATTCATATACAGGTCTTTAAGTAATGTTGCTGAAGCCTGGATGAGCTGAGAATCAATTGTTGACATGATTGCAGCCATTGGACCAGCAAGGAAAATACCCGCAAACATTGGCGGTAAAACCGTCATCATAAGTGTTGGCATGATTTGGTCCGGACTTCCGACATTAGGTACAATTGCTCGTCCCAGAGCACCTGACAGGTGTGTCCCAAGCATGAGTAAAGCCATCATAATGGTACTGATAATCATACCTTTATGCAGAGAATTACTGTCTTTGTAAGACATACAACGAACTGCTGCATGAGGAAGACCTATAACACCAAAGCAAACTAAGACCCAGAAACTCAGAATAAATGGCTGACTGATAAAGTTATTTGGTCCATAGGGTGTGATCAGCGCCGGATCAATGGCATGCAGTTTGGTAATAATGTGCCCAAGACCACCTCCGGTGTAAATAACGCCACACAACAGAACAATGGTACCAATAAGCATCATTATGCCCTGAACTGTATCGGTTAGGACAACCGCCCGGAATCCACCGATTGTTGTGTAAATCGCAACAGTCCCCGCGAAAATCAATAAACCGGCCTCATAAGGAAGGCCTGTTACTGTTTGCAGCAGTCTGGCACCGCCGACAAACTGGACTACCATAGTGCCGAAGAACGCAAGTAATAAAGTTAATGATGCAAGTATAACGACTGTTCTGCTTTTGAACCGTGCATACAAAATATCGTTTAGCGTCAGGGCATTGTATTTTCTGGCTTCAATGGCAAATCTTTTACCCAGAACACTTAATGTTAACCAGGTTGCCGGTAACTGAACCATAGCCAGTAACACCCAGCCTAACCCCATTTTGTAAGCCGCTCCCGGACCGCCGATAAAGCTACTTGCACTGGCGTAAGTAGCAGCCAGAGTCATTGCCAGGACAAAACCACCCATACTTCGGCTTCCGACGAAGTATTCGTTTAAAAAATTGCCTGCTGTTTTATGTTTTCGGGTTAAAAATGCCAATCCAAAAACAGCAAGAATATAAATAATAAGTGGAATGATAAGAGAATTATTCATAATCAGTGTCGTGCTGAGGTTCTAAAGATACATTGCGATAAATAAGCTTCACCATTAATGCACATAAAATTGTAAATATAATTGGGCCGATAACACAGGAGAGTAAAAACCAAAGTGGTAATCCCCAGTATAGTGTTGGCATTGAAGTATCGTCTGGTGCTGGTGCGAATCCGTAAGCGGTCATATACCACCATACGAAATATCCCAGAGCGAGCATAACCGCCCAAATGGCTTCTCTGTTGGCTTGTTTATAAATCTTTTCTACTTGCATTTATGCCTCCGTGGAACTGCAAAAACGAAAGAGTGGCACAGTTTGCGTTATGTCATCAGCGACTAAAACAAACTCCGTCGCATTAGGAAGAGTAGGTTTCTATCATAGCTTGAGTTGGAAGCCCAGAGTTTTATTAAAAAAGAGGGTTATGGGAATTTTTATCGCTTAGTGTAGGTGGTGATGAATTTTTCACCATAAAGTATCTTTATTGAGAAAATTATTAGTTTTTTGGGGGTATATCTGGTTTAATGCTCGCCCCAATGAATGCCCTCAAGCTGTATCATCAGGTTTGTTTATGAACTCCAATTTAACTTTGTTTAGACGATTGGCAATAATAGATATTGTTGCTGTTGTTATTTTTGCAATTTATTGCATTTTTTCAGAAGCTCAAATGAGTATTGTAGGTATTGTTGCTGTTGTTTTTGCTATGGGAAGCTTAAATGCCCTTTTAGCATGTCAGTATTTACACAGTGTGCTGCAGAAACTTGATTTAGAACTCTCATCTTATTTAGCTAAAAACAGGATAAATCAGAGGGTTACCAAAAACAATAACGGTTTATCTGTGCTATCTGAAAAGCTTAATACGTTATTAGCTCATCATGATGAGAAGCTAAAAATTATCGGTCAGCTAGAATTGGATATTGCTGAATCTCAGAATGAAATCCAGAGTATCAACAGTGATCGAAATAATGACATCGCCGATCTAGAGCAGAAAATCCATGTAACAGATGCTGCCTTAAATGGCTTGGCCGATATGATTAACCAACTGGCCATTGATGTGGAAACTTCTGCAGAATGTGCATTATCAGTGAAAGGTGATGTTTCCGGTAGCTGTCAAAACCTCGCTGCCTCGGCAACTGCTACAAAAGAAGATGCTGATTTTATCCGCAACTTTAAAGGTCAGATAGAACAACTTGGTGTGAGTGTTGCGGCAATTAATAAATTAGCTCTGGACATTGGTGATATTTCAGATCAAACCAATTTATTAGCTTTGAATGCTGCAATTGAAGCAGCAAGGGCCGGGGAGCAGGGACGTGGTTTTGCTGTGGTTGCTGATGAAGTGAGAAATCTGGCGACACGGGCTCATTCATCCAGTTCTCAAATCGAGAATAGTATCGATTCTATTGTTAAAGAAACTGAAGCAACCTCTATTGCAATTGAGCGTATTAGTTCAAACGTTGATCAGGCTGTTTTTTATACGAAAGCGGAAAAAGAGTCGATGGAAAGTATCGAAGCTAAGTTGATCAATCTTAATGACAATATTTCACATATTATTTCCACCGTTGAACAACAAAAGTCAGCTATTTACAATCTGATTTCCAACGCATAGTTTCAAGTGAGAATCCCGGATCTGCATTCATCCGGGATTTCTTTAACGAGTATAGGTTACTGGGTAACTATCAGCGAAGTCCCTGAAAAAGGATTCGCCGATAGTTTGTTAGAATTTAATGAATTTTATTTGCCCATCAGACTGACAAGTCTTAGTGCGGAAGGAATATGTTTCACTCGTTCAAGGTTAATGGATTTGATTGCGCTAACTGCAAATACCCGTCCCCATTGAGTATTTTTTACAAAATCGCCTTCTAACTCATAAACCCTGTCATCATCAATATCAATTCTGTCGACACGATCTTTAAATCTGAGCAAACTTTTCACATCAAGATCATCAATAGATGCTTCTGGTTCCAGATTACGGACTTCTATAACAGCCTCATGACCATCTCTAGATTGTTGTAATATCTGATTTAATTTGCCAATAATCATCATAGGGAATCACCTTTATTTGTTAACTTTTTAAAGCAACGATGATTTAAATCCTATAAATATTATCCCGTAATCATCAGCAGGAAACACTGACTCAAACGTGATACTAGCTCCCTCTTGTTCTTTCTATTGCTTATGACGTTAGATTAGAAAATAGTCTGGTTATTCTAGCTATCCATCTAAAAATATTCCTACAAAAACTTAACCGTCATACTTTCGAATTATTAGTACTACCTGATTGTTTATAACCACTAAGCATTAGTTTACTACTTTCAATTAATGCTTTGTGTACCTTGTTCACGTAGTGCGCTTATTATTTCACAAAAAGAGTATTTTGTGGTCTGCTTCAAGATTATAACTGCCTGAAATTACTGTAAAGAAATTGAGACACTAATTATGGTCAAATAACTCTGCAATCTGTTCTTTTGGTACGGGCGAAGAATAGTAATATCCCTGAATGAGCTGACAGCCTCTTTCTTTTACAAAATCAAGCTGGTCTTTAGTTTCTACGCCTTCAACAACGATGTTCAGATTCATGTCATGGGCCATCTGTATGATGGTCGCAGTTAGCTGGCACTGTTCTTTATTTGTCGGAATTTCGTTAACAAAGCTGCGATCAATTTTGAGAGTGTTCCAGGGCATTTTAGATAAGTAAGATAATGATGAATAACCGGTGCCAAAATCATCAATAGCCAGACAAATTCCTTTATTTTTTATTTGGTTAAATAGTGGTAGTACTTCTTTCTCGCGTTCAATATAGGCGCTTTCAGTTAATTCCAATTCTAATAAATGAGGAGGAAATTGCGTGTTTTCCAGAACACGGGTTAAAGCTGTTACAAATTGACCAAGACGCAGCTGATAAGCCGACACATTGACGGAGATTTTAAGTGGTGGTAATCCATTTTCCATCCATTCTACGCCGGTTTTGCATGCTTGTTCTAATACGCAATTCCCTAATTTTTCTATCAGCCCCGTTTCTTCTGCAACAGGGATAAACTCACAGGGAGATACCCAACCTAGTTCACTGTCGTTCCAGCGAGCTAATGCTTCCACCCCCAGCATTTTTGCAGTTTTAGGATCATATTGTGGCTGGTAATCGACCTGAAGTTCACCGTTTTCCAACGCGGCTTTCAACCTTGAACTTAGGGTGAGTTTTCTGTGGCTTTCGATAGTCAGTCTTTCTTCATAGAAACCATAAGTGCCACGTTGGTTTCTTTTAGCTTCATATAATCCGGCATCAGCTTCTTGCAGCAGGTCTCTTGTTTCACCTACGGACTGAAAACTTGCGCCAATAGTGGCTGCAGTATAGACCTCAGTTTTATTGTCCTGTAATACAATAACGTGTTTGAGTAAATTATGGATGTCGGTAATGAGGTCTTTTGCCAGTCCAATATCATTAACGGCTAACAGTAATGCAAATTCATCACCACCCGTTCGACATAGATTACTTACATCTGACATATACTTGTTTTTTACCTGTAGTAATCGGGCTGCAACTTCTTTTAAAACACAATCTCCGGCTGCATGACCATAGCTATCATTGATGTCTTTAAAATGGTCCAGGTCAATGATTAATAGCGCTGCATCTTCACCTTTTATGGATAACAGTTGTTCATCAAGAACCCGGCGATTAGGAAGCTGGGTTAGCTGGTCATGCTGGGCCAAATAGTTTAATTTTTCCTGAATATTTTTCTGTTCATCAATGTTTACCAGAGAAAATACATAGGTGGCTTTTTTATGAGATTCTGATACCACTTTGGTTACGGAAAGCAAACCCTGATGTTTGTATTTTTCACCAAAGGTGACTTCTCCTCTCCATTGGTCTGCCAGTACCTGATTATTGTTAATTATCAGACCATTGTGCTGAAACATGGGAGTTATTACCGTATGGCTATCAGTTATCTCGTTATTGCTGAGCTTCAACATTTTACAAAAAGAAGTGTTAGCCTGGAGAATATGCCCGTCATTATCTACGAATGCTAATCCTTCATTCGAATTTTTAAAGACAGTTGCAGCTTGCTTAAGGCCATATTCTTTTTCCGTCATTTCCTGGACCAGTTGGGAACTGGTTTTAAATAATAATCCCCAGCGAAAATCTTCAGATTTCAGATAACTGATGAATGATCGACGTTTGACTAAAGCAAACAGCAGGAGAGGGATACTATAAGAAGCTGCTGTCAGTATTTTTCCATTCAGGCCACCAAACACGATGGCGACAATTTCAGGGCTAAAACCAAAAGCAATGAGGGGGAATGCGATTCCGTCGAAGCATAAAACTGATATAAACAGAAGGATGTATAAAACAGCGGTTACCAGTGGGGGAAGATTTAACCTTTTGAATTTTTCAAAAGTGATCAAGAGTACCAGTAATTCAAAAATGATGAGTACGCCACCTAACATAATGAAAGGTGTTGATACATCGAATAATGCAACAGAAGTGTTATGAGGATTGATAATCCCGTCACTTTGTAGACTTTTTGTGACTAATGTGGAAAATAATACATTGAAAAGGTCCACAAAAATAACCAGTTTAACGACATGTCTTAGTATGAAAAGATCTCTTTCGACCAGAACGAACAATACTGCCGTCATCATAAATGCGCCGTAGCATAAATTGCCCCCGGAAACATTCATTTCGGACGTTATAGGTAGAGAGTAGACATTGCCAAAGAAGCCACCGATCAATAGCACTAAAGCCAGATAAATATAATACGACACTTTTCTTAGCGGATCGCGTAGTGCTGAAAAACTCAGAGGAAATATTGAAAAAAGAGCAACTTGAAGAATAAACAGTCCGAACATGTGTATGAATTACCAGGCTTATTTATAGTATCGTTACTTTACACTGTTTATACAGAACTAACCATGTTCAGTAATTTTATTGTTTATTTTCTTCAAATTTTTCTTTAATCCGCTCAACCTCAGACCGATGAGAACAGAAAATATCAATCAGTTCACTGTCAAACTGAATTCCGCTGTGTTTCTGCAGGTAATCAAATGCTTCATCGAGAGGCCAGGCATCTTTGTAAGGCCGTTTTGTGGTTAATGCGTCAAATACATCAGCAATAGTGACAATTCTGGTAGCAAGTGATATTTCTGTGCCTTTTAATCCCTCAGGATATCCGCTTCCATCCCATCTCTCATGGTGGTGTAAGGCAATTTCGGCTGCTAATGTAAAAAGACTGGCCGAACTGGTACGTAAAATATCGAAACCAATTTGAGAGTGTGTTTTCATTATTTCCCATTCAGCATCATCCAGCTTTCCGGGTTTTCCTAAAATGGTGTCCGGAATGCCAATTTTACCAGTATCATGCATTGGAGCCGCTTGTTCGAGCTGGTCACAGCTGTCCTTATCCCATCCGATATTTTCTGCGATAAGTCTTGCGTAGGCAGCCATTCTCCATATGTGCAGTCCGGTATCTGTATCGTTGTAGTGTCCGGCAATACCAAGCATTTTAATGGCATCCAGATAGCTCTGTTTCAGTAAAGCTGCCCGTACCAATGACAGATGGTTTGCGACCCGAAGTTTTACGATCTCAGGGGTAACTGGTTTAATAATGTAATCAGCGGCGCCGACTTCAAAGCCATAAACTTCTTCGATCATTTTTGAGTGAGATGTAACGAAAATAACCGGAATATCGGCTGTGTTTTTATTTTCTTTCAGCTTTCGGCAGACGTCATAACCACTCATTCCCGGCATTTCAATATCGAGCAATATTAGTGACGGATGGTGCTTTTCTACTGCCAGCAAGGCTTTTTCACCACTTTTGGCAAACACTAATGGGTAATCTTTATGCAGAATTCGGTTAAGAATTTCCAGGTTCTGAGGTTCATCATCGACGATGAGAATAGGTGCTCGTTTCATACTAAACCTCTATGTTGATATTAAAATGTTTTGCCAGAGTTTCTACCTGTCGCATGGCCTGTTCAAAATCGTAGTCATCAACGGCATGTATAACCGGAGTTAATAATTCATTATCTATTTCATTTGATAACTGGTTGATTAATGGTCTTATTGTATTTGGATCATCACTGTCCAATGCCTTATACAGATTCATAATAACTTGTTGAGTTTGTGACGATACTTCTGAAGTTTCAGGGGACGGCTCAGAGTCTTGTAATTGTGTATCTGATAATACTTTTTGTATTTCAGTTACTGTGTTCTGAAGGCATGTTTCTAAATCAGTTAAAGAAGTCTGAACATCTCCTTTGGTCAGAATGACATGTTCAACCTCTCCGGCTTTGTGAGTAAGTTGTTCCAGACATAAAGATGCTGCAGCACCTTTCAGTTTGTGAGCTAGTTTCGCAGTATCAGAATGTTCCAGTTGGTCGAAAATATCACTGATGTTGCCATAATCTCTCAGGAATTTATGCAGGTATCGGTGCACTGTTTCACTGTCTCCCCAAAGAGATAAGGTGTGTTCTAAGTTGAGTAGTTTTTCTTTTTTATCCGATGGATGATTATCGGTACCGGGTGATTTCTGGTCAGCTTGCTGTGCACTGGTATGAATGTCGGTCTTATCTCGCCCTAAACTTTCCAGAATAATGGCAACCGCTTTCGGAACATCAAAAGGTTTGGCAATAAAGTTATTCATTCCTGCATCTAATGCGGCTTTGCGTTGCGTTTCAAATGCTCCAGCCGTCAATGCGATTATCACTAAATCTTTTAATTTTTCATTAGCACGGATATGTTTGGTTGCTTCGTAGCCATCCATAATCGGCATTTGAATATCCATCAGCACGGCATCAACGTCTTCGGTATGATCTTCCAGCCATTCCAATGCTTTTTCCCCATCATCAACAGCCGTGACTGTGGCACCTTCTAAAGAAAATATCCGCTCTGCAATATCACGATTATACTCGTTATCATCAACAACCAGCAGCCGGATCCCGGTCAAATCCGTTGACTCTGTGTGTCCAGTGTCGGTTTTTGTATTGCCGAGAATTCTAAGCGCAACATCGTAAAGACTGGAAGGTGTCACTGGTTTTTCAAGAACCTGATCGACATATTTTGCATCTGGAGAATGTAAAAGTTCCTGTTGTGAGTAGGAAGTAACTAATACAATTACCGCATCAGAGTCTGGTGCTAACTGCTCTTTAATTTTTTTGGCTGCAGCAAGGCCATCTAATTTAGGCATTTTCCAGTCGAGAAGTAAAATATCAAAATGGTTCTGGTCTGAGGTTGCCAGTTTGACCGCTTGTTCACCATCAGTGACACAGGTGGTCTGCCAGTTTAATGCTTTTGCTGTTTTATTCAGTGCTTCCAGAGCAATTTCATGGTCATCAGCAATCAGAACATTCAGTCTTTTCAGTGTCGATAGTGGTTGAACGTTTGTTTTGACTTTATCGAGTTTTAGCTGGAACGAAAAAATAGAGCCTTTACCTTCTTCACTATTCACATGAAGAGTACTGTCCATCAATGCTAACAGGTGGGTACAGATACTAAGTCCCAGACCAGTCCCTCCGAAACGTTTTGACGTTGAGCTATCGGCTTGTTCAAATGCATTAAAAATTTTCCCGATAGCCTCTCCATTCATTCCTATACCGGTATCTTCCACACTAAAATGTATTGTTAAAGATTTTTCATCCTGTTCTATGATTTGAACTTTTAACGCGACGTAACCCTGTGAGGTAAACTTAATTGCGTTGCCGACCAGATTAATCAGAACCTGCTCGATACGGAGTCGATCTCCCTGTAAATGAAGATCTGGTGGTATATCAGAACTGATGATTAGTTCGATACTTTTATTGTGAGCATAGGAAGTCATTATGGTGGAAACATTTGTTAATGTTTCTTTCATATAAAACGGTTCATTAGTTAATTCCAACTTGCCCGCTTCAATTTTTGAAAAATCGAGAATGTCATTGAGAATACTTTGTAGTGATTGGCCTGCCTGTAAGATCTTATGTCCTATTTCCTGTGTGTCTTGTGGTTGTGATTCTCGGTCTAAAAGATAAGCAAGCCCCAGGACAGCATTAAGTGGGGTTCTGATTTCATGACTCATGTTTGATAAGAATGCCGACTTGGCCTGCGATGCTTTTTCTGCTTCTTCTTTTGCTAAACGATAGTTATCAATCGCTTGTTTTCTGTGGCTGCTCAAAAGAGCAATCATAAAACTAAAGAGTGTAAAGATGAAAGTCAGAATCACAAATGCCACAGCAAGGTCGTTTATTATGTCCTCTTTTATCTGCTGAATTTTATCTTGCGTTGCGACAGCAATAAGATACCAGCGAGAATGTGAGTCGGCTTTGATACTGGGTCTATTTTCCCAATCAGGCATATCAGGTCTGAAATGAACAGCAGAAAAAATAGCTCCATTTTCAGTCATATGAGCAAGATTCTGTGAACTGGTTTGTTGAACTTCTGTCCAAATTTTTGGATAAAGATCTCCGATAGTTGGAATGTTTTTTTCCGGAAATTTAAATCCCCATTCATACTCAGAATTTGGTCCGAGGAACCAGTTACCTTTTTGATTTACGAGCCATAGCTCACTATTGTGCCATTGTGCGATTTTTCTCAGATCATTAAACACTTCGTCAGCAAGGAAACTGATAACCACCACTCCCATGAATTGACCTGACTGATCGAAAGAAGGTATGCATACTCGCAGAATAGGGTTGTAAGGCATTTCAATTTGACCGTTTTTCATTCGGAGATCGAGAGGAGAAATATAGATTTGATTTTGTGTTAATCCCTGTGCGATTTGGAAATAGTCACGTTGAATTTGATTACGTAATTCTTCTTGAGGAGCTGCAATGGTTTTGTTGTTATTGTCGATGCGAACGATTTCCATTCCATTCTGGTCAATAAATCGCAGCTCGGAATACATTCCCATCCGGGATTGCATAATATTAATGAAAAAATTTTCTAATAACAGTCTGGCAGAAGGATGACGCTGATCGGAACTCTGTTGATTTTGGTCTTTTTGTGTAGCGAGAAACTGCGCTGTTACCAAGTGTTGTAGGTGGCTACTGTTATTTAAAAACATGGTGTCACGTTCAATGGATAAAAACGTCTCGTTGAACAGCGCCGAAGTGTCATGCAAAGTATTGCGTTGATAGACTTCTATCTGTTGAGTTATCTGTTCTAATTTTAATTCGTATGCTCCCCAAAAATACAGACAATGCATGGTCGTAATGATAGCTAAAATGAGGATCCATTTTTTTACTAGATAAGAAGAAAACACTTTCCGGCGAAGTAAGGGTTTATGAGATAACTCTTTTATCATGTTTATAAATTGCTTCATCGTGACTCTTCTCTTCGTCCACAAAGGCAGCATGTCTTTTTATATGCATTACTCTAACTTTAGACAGTGAAAAGATTCTTGGCGAGGAAGTGATTAAAAGTATTCGACTCGTTTTTGTGCATAAAAAAACATAGAATACTCTGATTCACCAATTATCAGGTTTTGCCATGAAAAAAACACGCGTACTTTTATCCAATTCAACTGACCCATGGTTTAACCTGGCGGTTGAAGATATCATTTTTCGTTCTATGCCGGCAGATCAGAGAGTTCTGTTTTTGTGGCAAAATGATGATACGGTTGTTATTGGACGCGCACAAAACCCTTGGAAAGAATGTAAAACCGATAGAATGGAACAAGATGGCGTTAAGTTAGCCAGACGGCAAACTGGTGGCGGTGCTGTTTTTCATGATTTAGGTAATACCTGCTTTACTTTTATGGCTGGCAGACCCGAATATGATAAAACGGTATCAACCCAGATTGTTTTAGATGCACTGAAAATGTTAGGGATTGATGGCAAAGCAAATGGACGTAATGATCTGGTGGTAGAAGACGAGCAGGGTATTCGTAAATTTTCTGGTTCTGCTTATCGTGAAACACTGGATCGTGGTTTCCATCATGGCACCATTTTGATGAGTACGGATATGAGTCGCCTTGCGGATTATTTAAACCCTGATCCTAAAAAACTCCAGGCGAAAGGGATCTCTTCGGTTAAGTCTCGCGTTATTAATCTCAATACTCTGCTACCTGAGATTCATCATAAAATGGTGTGTGATGCGATGATTCAGTCTTATAAAGACTATTATCAAACAGAGATAGATCTGGAAGTTATTTCTCCGGACATGTCAGCTAATCTTCCGGACTTTGATGTCAAATTTGGCAAACAAAGTAGTTGGGAATGGAACTTCGGTGGTACGCCACAGTTCACCCATGAAATGAATGAAAGGTTCTCATGGGGTGGGGTGGATATTTACCTTAATGTTGAGCACGGTATCATCAAACAGGCGCAGTTATTTACTGATGCTTTGGATCCTAAACCGATAGAGGTTTTGTCTTTATCTATCGAAGGTAAACCCTATACTCAACAGCAGATCCTTGAATCTGTTGCTGAGGTAATCGACGGGAATTCTCAATATCAGTCCGTTCTGGAAGATCTTGCAAGCTGGCTAGAAAAAGAAGTTAGCTAACGGTCATTCATCACAGATGACCTGATTTCTTCCCTGAGCTTTCGCTTTATAAAGAGCAACATCGGCACGTTTGAACAGGGTAGCGGCATTATCTGAGTTTTGGTAGGTCGCGACTCCAAGACTGATTGTGAACTGTGGAAGTCCTGCAATATTTAAACGCTCGATATGAGATCGTATTTCGTCTGCTACCTTTTGTGTGTGCGAAGAGTCTTTCATCGGGCAAATAATAGCGAATTCTTCACCGCCCATACGAAATATTAAATCAATGTCTCTTAGCCGTGCAGTCAACTCATTAGCCAGTATTTTTAGTAACTTATCTCCGGTAGGATGGCCATATTGATCATTGATCTTTTTAAAGTAATCGACATCTAAAAGTATCAGGCCGAATGGATATCCACGTTGTGCAAGTTTGATGTGGGTGGTTATTTGTTCATCCCACTTGTGGCGGTTAAACAGGCCGGTAAGTTTGTCTCTGGTTGCTAACTGCAGAAGCTGTTGTTCAACATGTTCTCTGTTTCTGATTTCTTTGGTCAGATTCGACATTAATGTTTGAATATCATGTTCCAGCTCTTCCAGTTCATCTCTGGTTGTTATTTTATTTTCGCTATGGGAAAGCCCTTCAATTTGTAGAGAATCATCAAATGACTTTATTTGCCCCTGAATATTATGAACGCGACTCATAATAATCCGGATGATATAAAGGGTTAAAAATAATCCGAGGATAAGCGCACAGATACCAAGAATAGAGTTTATGATAAAGAAATCTTCTTCATGTTTTTCTGTAAAGTAGGAATCTTCAGTTTCTAAGTTATTGAGTAAAGTAAGGAGCGATTTCTCTTCTTGTTCTAACCGAAGTGCCAGTTTCTCAATTTTATCCATATCATTGTCGTTAACCTCATTTTGACGATAGATAAAATCCAGATGCTGTTCATAATTCACACTGACAGTACGATACTTTTCGAGTTGTAGCAGAACCTGTTTGTGATCTTTTATATCTAGAATTATGGTTTGGTTTTGCAAACTGTTTTCTATGAGTGCAATTGCTTTATCGAGTAATTTTTTGAGCTTTCTTTTTTGTAACACCAGCTCCTGATGCGGTTTTAAATCACTTGTGTTCTGCTTTTGCTGGCGCTGGTATTCTTCGGCCTGAAGGTGCTGCTCCAGTTCAATGAATTCAATTTGGGTGACGATTTGATCAAGAGGTATATCGAGATAAGCGACTTCCTTCATGTCAGCTTCGAGCATTTTCAGTTTATAGGCTGAATACATGATGACACAGAATAAAAAGGCCAGTAAGACAACGAACAAGCCACTGATTTTCTGTTTTATTGATGCATGACGGAAATCAAAAAAGGTCATAATTGAATAAATTCTGGACGTAAGAATGTTTGGTATCTTAAAGGATAGCCATTCCTGGTGACAAATTAATATTTAAGTTATAGATCAATAATTTTATTCAGTTCACCTTATTATTTACTATTGTCTTATTCAATGTAGTGGGTTTACAGCAAAGTACACAATGAAAATGATCACCGAGATTATGGTGTGCAGTGTCAGGACGTTGTTGAGATACTGTTTTTCATCAAGCTCCAAGTCTGAACGTGAATATAAGGGCACAATAAATGGCGGAGGCAGAATAAAAAGAGTAAACAAAGCGGCTTCAAATAATGGTTCCAGATGTAATATATCCTGGAGCAGAAACGCATTTAATAGCAAACTGAGTGGAATTAGGATCACCAGACGGATACCCACGACAAATAAGGCTTCTCCTAATCCTGAACGGTTTATTTTGATTCCGTAGCCAACGATGAGCAAAATCATCGGTACAGTAAGATTACCCAGAAATTTAAATACGATCATCAACGCACCGCTGACAGGGAATTGATATAAATCGTCTTTGATTCCCAGAACATTACATAAAATCCCAGCTAAGATTGCGATTATTACCGGAGCGGATAAAAACGATTTCGCCACTTCTTTAGGGTTCTGTACGCCGTCTCTTTTGATTAAAAGAAGGGGCAAAAATACAAACCAGATAAATATTTCATGTCCCAGATCCACAACGGCAATATAACCGATTTTATCCAGTCCATAGGCTGTTCCGAACAGACTGATTCCTAGCATTCCATATTCAAAGCCGGTGGTAAGGTATGGGAAATAGACGTATTTAATCTTGAAGATTTTTTTGAAGAGCTTTCCCATAAGGAACAGCACAATACACAGCAAAAATACAGCCCCGAAAATAATGAAATAGGATGATTTCAGGCCGACATTCAGAAAAGAGATAAACAGAACCGCTGGCAGAGCAAGGTTTACGACGATTTTTTGTAAATCTCCTACGGTGGTTTCACTAAGGAAATTTTTGTAGCGAATCCCATATCCTAAAGAGATAAGAATTAAAATCGGGAGAATCTGATTAAGAATCTGAATTGACGGGGTCATTTCACTTAAATCCTTTTTATTTTTTTGAATCATTACGCTAATTAATATGACTAGTGTAGCTTATGAAGTTTTTGGTTATTGTGGAATGGATTCAATTGTCACAGACAATACAATGATGGCTAAAACATAACATTTGCGACGATAGATACAGAGTAAAGAAGAATTGTTTTTTTCGTGATTAGCGAATTATCAAATAAAAATATTTTTAATTTCATGGTGTTATTTTACATCTCAGGGGGAAAAGGACGTATTCTTTAACTGGTATGTTTAATGCAATATTATAAGTTTGTACTTTATTTTTGTATTAATTCATACAGGGGAAACACCATGCCAACCCCGATCCATGCCGATCTAAAAATTGCGGAAATTGTTACCGCGTATCCGGAAACAAACAGTGTCTTTGTCAGCCATGGTTTAGGTGCTTTGGTGAGCGAAGATGGGCTACGTGCATTAGGTCCATTTCTTACTTTAGCTACTGCTTTACGTACCCGTTCAATGGACGTAGAGAATTTTGTACGACTGTTGCAGGAAGCGGCACATACTGCGGCTCCTCTGGAAGCTCCTGGCTTATCTGATATTCAGGAACAAGCTGGTTTGAGCCTACTGGCACTTATGCCCTGTGGTTTGAAAGTACCATTTAGCCGTGATGTCTCCATGTTTATGGAAGAGTTACAAGCCAGTCAGGGACTAAACATCAGCTATGCAGTGGAAGGAAACCTGAACCAGGAGTTATCTTACTATTCGTATGTACCTAAAATTCAGAGTGCAGATGAGTTGCCTGATATTATTGTATCGTCCGATTTCAACTCTTTTTATGGCAATCGATTTCAGCAGCAATTTGTTGATAACGGCCTGTTTACCGGTTATGGACAGATTGATTACAGTGAAAGCTATACCAAAGCAGGTATCCCCGATCCCGAAGGTAAGTACACCGTATTAGGTATCAATCCCTTGGTCATTGTTGTCAATAAGGACCAGTTGGGTGATCGTCCTATGCCTACCTGTTGGGAAGATTTACTCGATCCTATTTGGAAAGGCAGCATTACTTTGAGGGGAAGCAGCGAATTTTTCTGTCATGCCGTACTTTTACCAACATATCTTAATCACGGTGCAGAAGGCTTGCGGGCACTGGCTGATAATGTATTACAGGGACAGCATCCGTCGCAGATGGTAAAACAGATTGATAAAAATGCTCCCGGTGCAATTTATGTCATGCCAGAGTTTTTTGCCTATCGTGTCAAGAATCAACAACGGTTGGAAATTGTCTGGCCTGAAGACGGAGCGCTTGCCAGTCCGGTTACTCTGCAGGTCAAAGCATCACGTATCGATGCTCTTAAACCGGTACTTGATTATCTGACCGGAGCAAAGCTGGGTAAAACCTTAGCCGGCGCTCGATTCCCTGTTCCCCATGCAGCAGTTGATAGTGATGTTCAGGACAAACCTTTAATGTGGCTGGGATGGGATTTTCTGCGTGGTCAGGATTTGATTAAAATTAATCAGGATATTGATGATATCTTCCTGCAACGTGCTTTGGATTCTATTGCAGAGGTTCAGGCATCATGAAGTTGGTGACTTTCGCTGGTCCGCCTTCAAGCGGAAAAACATCGGTAATCCTGCGTACTATTGAACCTTTAGCTGCGCAGGGTATGAAAATTGGGGTAGTCAAATTTGACTGCCTGACCAGCGATGACCATCTGCGTTACAGTCAGGCCGGCATTCTTGTTAAAACCGGTTTAGCTGGTGGATTGTGTCCGGACCATTTTTTTATTGCCAACATTGAAGGTGCTGTTCAGTGGGGAAGAGAGAATGGGCTGGATCTGTTAGTCAGTGAAAGTGCCGGTTTGTGTAACCGCTGTTCTCCACATATCAAGAGTGTTCTGGCGGTATGTGTACTGGATCATTTGAGTGGTGTTCATACTCCGCGCAAAATTGGTCCAATGCTCAAACATGCTGATCTGGCGGTGTTAACCAAAGGCGATATTGTTTCTCAGGCTGAACGTGAAGTGTTTGCTTTTCGTGTCCGGCAGGTTAACCCGCGTGCGGCTGTCTTACCTGTGAATGGTTTGACCGGACAGGGAAATCTAATGTTACAACGTCACTTAATTGCGGCGCAGGAAGTGGATACCTTAAATGACTTGCGTTTACGTTTTGTTATGCCGGCTGCTTTGTGTTCCTACTGTCTGGGTGAAACACGGATTGACCCGGATTGTCAGATTGGTAATATTAAGACAATGGATTTCTCATGAATCGTGATGAATTATTACAGCGACCGCTACCTCAATTGCTTGGAGTGCATCCTTATCTACAGGATTTTTTTACTGCTCTTACTCTGGATGTTTCTCAATGGCCGGATACGCTTGCAGAGCTATTGAATACGTTACCTGAAGAACATCTGAGTCAGTTTGGTCTGACTAACGATTCTCTGATTGATCAATGTCTGGAATTTATTGAGCAGATGTTAATTTTTCAGGTTCAGGAGCAAACCCGCATTCAGCGAGTGACCATAAAAGCTGGTTCTGATAAAGGCGGAAATCCTGAAGCGCAGGATTTAGAACTGCGGGCAGGGGAAGTGATATGCGTTGTCGGGCCAACGGGGTCAGGAAAAAGCCAATTACTGGCTGATATTGAAAGTCTGGCTCAGAGAGATACCCCATCAAAACGTCAAATTCTGTTAGACGGGAAAATTCCGGATGAAGAAAAACGTATGTCAGGTGAACAGCAACTGGTCGCGCAATTATCTCAGAATATGAATTTTGTTATGGATCTGACGGTGAGCGAGTTTGTTTCCATGCATGCTGAAAGTCGTCTGGTAAATGATATTGCAGGCAGTGTGGAGCAGGTGTTTTCTCTGGCAGTAGAATTGGCTGGTGAACCATTCACATTAGATACTCCGGTTACAGCCTTGTCTGGTGGTCAGTCTCGTGCTTTGATGATCGCCGATGTGGCTTGTTTAAGTGCATCGCCAATTGTACTTATCGATGAGATTGAAAATGCCGGAGTCGATCGTCTGCGAGCTTTAGAACTGTTGGTCAAAAAAGAAAAAATGGTGCTGATGGCGACTCATGATCCGTTATTGGCTTTGTCTGGTGATCGACGTTTGGTTATTCGTAACGGAGGTATTGCAGCTGTGATCGAAACCAGTGATGAAGAACGTGCTGGTCTTAAACAGTTATCGGCTCTGGACGCTAAACTTGCCCGTTTGCGTAATCAGGTCCGGCAGGGTGAGCGTATCGTGTTTGATTTGCAGCAGTTTGCCAGTTAAGACTTTTCACCAGTTAAAACAGTGCCCATATACGGAGGATATTGAATGTTCAAGATAACAAAAGATTGTGATTCCTGCGGTCAGTGCAAGGACATCTGTCCGGTGGATGGGGCGATTGTCGAAGGTAAACCTTATACAATCGATGCGGGTTTATGTGCGGAATGTGGTGCCTGCTTCGATGAGTGTCCGAAGCAGGCAATTGTTGAAGAATTGCCTCAATAAACACAAAATCCCTCTAATGAGCTTTATATCATAAACTCAACCTAAAGATGCGTTTAGTGTTAACGACAAATTCCGTAAATCTGTGCTTAAATCATTATTAGATATTAGTCAGACACGTTAGGGAACAACATGGAGCAGGATTTCAACCAATGGGTAAGCTACCTTTCAATTAATGACGCAACCATTGAGATATTAAAGAAAAATTATTGGATAGTAGAAAAAAATATCAATGTGCTGCTAGACAATATATACGGAGTACTTTCAACATTTCCGGATACTGCCAAATTCTATGCTGATCAAGCTTCTATGCTACGAGCGAAAGAGCATCAAAAGAAACACTGGATGCAGTTCGTATTTAAAGGCAACTTTAATGAAGACTATTCAAATGCGGTTAAACGTATTGGTAAAACTCACCATAAGCTAGGCGTCGATATCAAGTTCTACTCCGGAGCCTATTGTATCATGATGACTAATCTGGCCAAAGTTGTTCGGGCAGAGTTAAAAGACAATGTTGAGGCCGAGTTTGAATATCTTTCTGCGTTAAATCGAGTCATTTTTATGGATATGGGGTTAGCGACTGCGACGTATTATGATTCTATTTCTGCAGATTTGGAAAACCTTGCTGAGCAATTAAATATTGCACTGGCTCGGGCTGGTGAGTTTCGGGATAACGAAACCGGAGCTCATATCCATCGAATGAGCAGAATGTGCTATGAACTGGCTAAGTGTATAGATAAAGATATCTCATGGTGTGAAATGATATTGCTAGCAAGTCCTTTACATGATGTGGGTAAAATCGGTGTTCCGGACAGTGTACTTTTAAAGCCTGGTAAACTTAATGAAAATGAGTGGGAATGTATGATGACTCACCCGTTCATAGGTGGAGAAATTGTTCCTGACAGTAATTCAGAAGTTATCCAGATGGCTAAGCGTATTTCATTAACCCATCATGAAAAATGGGATGGTTCTGGTTACCCGGTCGGATTGAAAGGAGAAGAGATTCCGTTAGAAGGCAGAATTGCTGCAATTTGTGATGTGTTTGATGCCTTGGTTTCCAAACGGCCGTACAAAGAACCCTGGCCTTTAGAGCAGGTTATTCAATATATGAAAGAAAATAGCGGTAAGCATTTTGACCCATACCTTATCGAAGTATTCCTTAACAACATACCTAAAATGTTAGAAATACAGGATAAATTTCAGGAAAGTCGTTTTAATTTGAAACCTGATTTGAAAAGGTCCTCAGTTTGAGGACCTTTTATTTCGTTGTTCTGGAGCAGATTTATCTGCTAAAACGAAGCGACAAATTCGTTTGAGCAGTTTTCAGTATTCTCTGCTTCACATACCTGATAGGTGTATTCGACTCCTGTTCCTTTAGCTATTTTAGCATCCGTATAAGAACCGCCGGATAGTGTTGCTATAATGTTTCCATCCCGGTAAATAGCGACTACTAATGCTGAGTTATTCCATGTTAAATCAACATATTGCCATCCTGATAAGTAACTGATACCAGATAGCTCGAGTCCGGTGAAAGCTAATGAGGTAACAGATGTATTCACATAATCGGAGTAACCAGCGCTGTTATATGCTCGCACGCGATAGTCATATGCCGTTTCTGAAGCGACAGTATTATCACTATAGGAGCTTACATTTGTATTTACTGTTGCAATTAAACTCCAGCTATTACTACCTGTTAGTGCTCGTTCAATTTCAAACCCATTTTCATCCGATGAGTTGTCAGTCCAGGAGAGGTCAACCTGACCAGCGATGGTAGCTGAACCAATCATTCCTGAAGGTGCGGTTGGGATAGTGACAGTGCCTGTAGCTGCTTCAGAAAGAATGTACATTTTATCTACGTAAATGGTATTCAGATCTAAATGACCTACAGTTTGGTCGCTATCCTGAACACGGATATATACGGTTCCATATGTGTCCGGTGGGAAATTAAAACTATATCCGTCTGATGCACTACCACCAGAAATAGTCAGCATTTCGTGGTAGGTGATTCCATCAAGAGAATAACTAAATATAAAGCTATCGCCATCAGTTGAAGTATCCGACCAGGCATTCAGATTCAGGGTTGCCGTTCCGTTTAGCACATCAAATAACCAGGTATGTTCTAAATAGCTATATCGACTAGATGGTTTTCCTCCAGATTGTCGTTCTGTGATGGATTGATAAACGCCATCATCATTCCATGTGTCGGTATAAGTCCCATTTACTGTGCCAGCAGAGGACACTTCACTATTGGCGACAATTTCCTGGGCAGATGGTGCGACATCTGTCGTTGCAGAAGACTGATTTGAATAAGAGGAATTTCCTATACTGTTATAAGCATAAACTCGGTAGGTATAGGTTGTATCGGCATCCAGTTCTGTATCGCTATAGGTTTGTGTATCAGCAGCAACACTGGCTAATTCACTCCAGGTCTGACCTGCATCCAGACTTCTGTCAATTGTGAACCCTTGTTCATCATCCGAATTATCACTCCAGGAGAGATCTATCTGGTTATAAGATGCTGTGGTGGAAGTTAAATTACTTGGTGTAGTCGGTGGACTTGCCGGATCTAAAGTTGCTTCATAAGCATTGATGACACCACTCGTTACGGTTTTTCCCTCAAGTGCTGTGATAGGTCGGACTGTACCAAACAGGCGATTTTTAATTTCTGCATACCCCCAGTCAGGATGGAG
Organism: uncultured Vibrio sp.; assembly: GCA_963676525.2. Taxonomy (GTDB): domain Bacteria; phylum Pseudomonadota; class Gammaproteobacteria; order Enterobacterales; family Vibrionaceae; genus Vibrio. Next base: position 339,440 of record CAXXNB010000009.1, on the reverse strand, counting down.
ACTCAGAATTAATGCCGCGACACCAGAAACATGAGGAGTGGCCATTGATGTACCACTTAACCAGGCATAGCCATTACCTGGCCATGTGTTGTAAATACTAACTCCCGGAGCTCCGACATCAACACTGGTTAATCCATAATTGGAAAAACTGGCAAGCTGGTCCTGATTATTGGTTGCAGCTACAGAGATAATATTGTCTGAGTTATAAGAAGAGGGATAATGAGGTGATACATCAGTATTTATACCATCATTACCTGCAGCGGCTACGAATAAATGTTCATTAGTTGAGGCTGCATTGTTGATGGCATCATAAAGTGCAGTGGAATAACTTCCGCCCCCCCAGCTGTTACTAGAAATTTTAACACCTTTTGCTACTGCATATTCCAGTGCTCTTATAGCATCGCTGGTATAACCTCCGTCCGGGCCAATAAATCGCAGAGCCATAATTTTACACTGCCAGGCGACACCGCTTACACCTATACCGTTATTACTTTCTGCACAGATGGTTCCCGAGACATGAGTACCATGTCCATGTTCATCATCAGGATCACTCTCATTAGAAAAAAAGTCATAACCGTGAATATCATCGATATATCCGTTACCATCGTCATCAATGCCATTACCGGCAATTTCATCTGGGTTTGTCCAGATATTATTTATAAGATCAACGTGACTATAGTCCACACCTGTATCAATAACAGCGACAACCAAATCAGGATCTCCAGTGGTTGTTGACCAGGCTAAATCGGCATTAATATCGGCATCATAGGTACCTGTACTGGAAAGAATTGTCTGACCGCTATTCTCAAGTCCCCATTGCGAGCTGTAATATGGGTCATTGGTATTAAGTCGTATAACGTAATCCGGTTCTGCGTAGCTCACAAAGGGGAGGTTTTGTAATGTTGCTACGGCTTTTTCAACACTGCGTCCGTTGCCCAGTCGGATATGTTCGAGAGCGTTGACAATACCATACCCGCGAATTAAGGTTCCGTTGATTGATTGACGAGCCTTCTGTTTTTGAGCCGGGAGTGTACCTGATTTAAAACGAATCAGAATGGAATCTGTGGCATAAGTTAGTGAGGGGTTACTTTCTAATGCAGCCATAGCTTTTGGTGATGCTGCCTGGGTCATACCTGAAATTAATATCACGCAGACGACACATAATATCTGTATCAGGACTATGGATTTTTTTGAATAATTTACAGACAGCATAAGTAAGCCCTTAATGATAATTCTCATGTTTTAAGTATAGGATATATCCATAAGTAGCTTTAATTAATTTGCCTACTTGATGAATAGAACACGCTCACGACTAAGGTGCGGTTTCCCGTACGATCAGGTTGACTGGAATATGGGCAGTTCTTTGTTCCAGTTTGACATTGTTGGCCCGGCTTTTAAGAAACTCGAGTGCCTGTTTGGCAGTTGCTTCTGTATCCTGAGAAATGGTCGTTAACTGATAGCTGATTTGGGATGTGATAAAGGTGTTATCAAAGCCGATAACACGAAGTTCCTCCGGTACCTGAATACCGTGTTTTTTTATGCCGTCTAAAAAACCGCAGGCTATCATAGCAGTGGAGCAGATTAGACCGTCAATTGAACATGTCGATTTTACATATTTCTGTGCAGCTTCAAGTCCGGCTTCATAGCCATCTTTGAGTGTTAAAAACTCGGTATATGTTTGTATTTCACCTGTATTTTTCAATTGTTCGATTTCATTTTTAAACAGTTCTCCACGGTTCTTACCTGACCAGGTAGATTTTTCGCAATTCATCCAGCCAAAATGTTTACATCCCGATTTAAGCAAATGTTCAACTGCTAATTTGATACCACTGTGATTATCAGAACAGACAAAATCAACATTAGGAGTAGACGCATGTCGGTTAATACCAACGACAGGAATATTCGATGAAATGCACTCTTCAACGATTTCAATAGGAGGAAGGCCAGATGTGACAATGACGCCTGACACCCGAAACTGAGTAAAACGTCGAATAACTTCATCCAGTTCGTCATCGTTACGGACTTCAGTAACCAATGCCTGATAGCCCTGATGCTGAACTTCTCTTAACAGAGCTTCCAGTAAACTACTTTTAAATGGGTCAGTTAGCTCTGCGACTACCAACCCGATCAGATTACTTCGCTGGCGGTTTAATCCCTGAGCTAAGAAATTGACCTGATAGCCGAGCTGTTTGGCTGCGGTAAGAACCTTTTCTCTGGTTTCATTTGCGATACTTCCGTTCTCGCTAAACGTTCTTGAAACGGCCGAGCGGGAGACGCCGGCAAGTTTAGCTACATCTAGGCGCAGTCACTGTGTTTTTTATTTTTGACATGCTGCTAGTGATTCGAGTTGATTTTTGTCTGATAAGTCGATGGTTAAACCATCCTGGCTCAAAAATAGCCCCTGAACAGGATTAATGAGATTGCTCAATTCTTCCATTGATTCATCAAAGCAGTGGTAAAGGCCAAGAGCAGATATCTGAGTATCATCAATGAGTTTTTGACAGGCATAAAAATCACCATGTGAGGCATCATCAGGTAATGGAGTATTCGAAGCGCATTCCTGAAAGGCAAGGTCCGCACCAACCATAATTTCTTTGGTCATTGCGGTCGGGCGACCGTCACCACTGTAGAAAAAACGTTGTCCGTCGGCATTAATACATATGGATCGGTTTGCAACTTCATGCTGAGTATTTGCTGTTCTTATTTCCCATTCTTTCCAGTGAAAATGATTGGTGATTCGGTGCCATTTCACATCAAAACATAATGTATTGCTGGGCCAGTTTGCTAATAGTAGTAATGATTCTAAGGGCGTTTTCTGCTCGGGCTGACAAAAAAATATCAAGCGGTTGAGTGCGCTTAAAACTTTTCCATTGATTAATTAAAGCAGGTAATCCGGCACAATGGTCCGGATGAATATGAGTAAAGTAGATAGCCTGAATACTGTTAATGTTGATTTCTCTTTGCCATAAGGCTCTTGGAACTGTTGGTCCACAATCGATAAGCCACTGATTTTCTTTTGAATCAGAAACCAGTATCGACGATGTATTATTCTGTTTTGAAAAAGCACTACCACATCCAATCACGTCTATTTTCATCTTCTCTCACCAAGATTTCTTTTTTGCTTAATTAAATTGTCACAAACAAACTGGAAAGTATTTACATCTTGAAAATACATAATGTCTGCTGCTGTTTGCATTTTTTTTACATTTAGATGAACACGTGTTCATTGTAGAAAATAGCCAGAATCCAGAAAAGAAATTCTTTCGTCAGAGGGAAAAATGACTAGGTTGATAATCGAAAACCTCCAGGTTGGATATGGAGAAGCTCAAATTTTAAATAATCTGAATCTGTCTGTTCATGATGGAGAAATGATTGCGTTGCTTGGCCCATCCGGGTGTGGGAAAACGACGCTGCTAAATGCTTTGTGTGGTTTTATACCTGTATCCGGCGGTGAAATCTGGCTTGATAATACCGCAATCACATCAGAACCGGCTGAGAAGCGAAAAATAACCATGGTATTTCAGAGTTATGCTCTCTGGCCACATATGACTGTAAGTCAGAACATTGGATTTGGTCTTAAAGTTCAAAAGCATTCTGCTGAATCCATTTCTTCTCGTGTCGATGAAATGCTTTCTCTGGTGGGACTTGAAGGCCGGAAAAACGATAAAGTCACGGACCTTTCTGGTGGACAGCGGCAGCGTGTTGCCCTTACCAGAGCTTTAGCTATTCGTCCGGATGTGCTTGTTCTGGATGAGCCTCTTTCAAATCTCGATGCGAAAGTGCGTATGCAGGTACGTTATGAGATTAAACAGTTACAGGAAAAACTTGGGTTTACCTCTTTAATCGTTACTCACGATCAGGAAGAAGCTATGGTTATGGCTGACCGGATAGCTGTACTGAATCAGGGGAAAATAGAGCAAATAGGAAAACCGGAAGAGATATATAGAAAACCTGAGACACCCTTTGTCGCAGATTTTATGGGAGTAGAAAATAAGCTTTCATGGCCGATTCCCGAAGGTAAACGCACCTTTTTATTTCGTAGTGAAGCGGCGTCCATAACCCCTTTAGCGGAATTCACTCCAATTCGTTCTTATTCCGATTTTGGATTAGTTATGTCAGGTAAAGTCACACAGAGTGTCTTTTTTGGCAGTCATTATCGTCTGCAGGTGGACTGTGCCGGACATACTATTTCAGTAAATCATAATCATGATGTTCTCAATAATATTCCAGTGAGAGTGCACATTCCCAAAGGTGCGCTTCACATATTTGATTGTAATCAGAACCCCACACAAACTTCGTTACAGGCACATTTTTAAGGATATAACATGTATACGAAATCTAAGACTGCTTTAGTCACTGCGTTAAGTTGTATGTCACTGTCAGGATTGGCGAATGCTGAAACAACATTGAATGTCGTTTCAGCCGGAAGTCAGAATATGGTGGATTATGTTAAAATCTATCTGGCACCGAAATTTGAAGAGACTCATCCAGGAGTCAAAATTAATGTGGTAGGAACCGGACCTGGTGATGCCGGTTCACATAAGATTTTTGAAAAGTTAGATGCACAAAAAAACAGTGGCTCAGTTAACTGGGATATTGATGTTGCCGTTGTTCACCAGAAAATTGGTGGTGATATGGTTAAAGATGGCTTGCTGGATAAATATCGTACAGAGATTAAAACCGGCAGCATGGTGACTCGTGATAGCGCCAAAAATGCGCTTGGAACCAATGTTGATGGTTATGTTATGCCAATGTTCCATAGTCAGACTGCCATTGCTTATAACAGCGATATGATCGCAAATCCTCCCTAAATCCCTACGATGAATTGGTTAATTGGACGAAAAAAACATCCGAAGGCATTTGGTTATAACGGAATTAAAAATGGCATGTCTGGTGTGAGTTTCGTCACTGGATGGATTTATGCTTATGGTACTGATGCAAGTCGTCTGGGGAGCACGCCATATGATAAAAGTGTTGAGTCGAAATGGTCTGATGCGTACTCAAAACTAAAAGCATTTAATAAAAACGTGACTTTCACTCCGGGTAATGCAGGAACACTGGATATGCTGAACCGTGGTGAGATCTTTATGGGGCCGGTCTGGGTAGATATGTTTTATAGCTGGAAAGCGGAAGGCAAATTACCACCGTCTATGAAACTGTCACTCATTGCACCAGGAATGCCTGGTCAGCCTATGTATTATGTTATTCCGGCGAAAGCGCAACATGCAAAACTGGCAAAAGAATTTATTGCTTTAGCAACCAGTCCTAAAGTCCAGGCGGAAGGTATTGTAAAACGCTTTAACTGGTATCCAGGAATTGATGCGAATTTTGTGAAACCTAAACTGGATAAAGCGACTTGGAGTAAGCTGTTCGCTGAAATTACACCTGATGATTTGTCGAAATACGGAAAAAGTTTCCCAATTGCATCTTATTTCGATGACATCAAAGAAGGCTATGAACGTCAGGTAGCTAATTAGATATCAATCATAACTCAGATCGCTGCTGCCTGAAGTCATTTTCAGGTGGCAGAAATGTTCCATTGTCAGGTTTTGAATTCTGTTATGCGTCAATCATCATCAATGCTTATTTGGCTGGTTTTACCGGCTGCGTCTATTATAGGAATTTTCTTTTTATATCCTCTGTGTTTTTCATTGTATTCGGCATTTGTATCGGCGAAGGGGACTTTTTCCTTTGAACACATGAATAAAGCATTTGAACTTTATTCTGGTGACATAGGCTATACCATTTTTATTGTTTTCAGTTCATTGGCTCTTCTGGCTATTGTCTCGATTAGCATCGCGGCCATTTTACGTCTTTCTCCAGTACATTCCTTTGTAAAATGGCTTGGTGTGTTATACCGAATTCCTCTTTTTATCCCTCTTATCGTTACGGCTCAGATGATGAGAACGTTCCTGGCTAAAAACGGGCTGATGAATAATGCATTAGTGGCTTCTGGTTTGTTAACACCTTTTGATACCGTGTCTTTTCTGGGGGGAAGTGGAATTATCATTACGTTTGTCTGGAAGCAGTTGGCGTTTTCAACATTATTAATATCAGGTGCGATGTCAGCATTAGATGATACACAAATACGGGCTGCGCAAAATTTGGGCTCTTCTCGAATCAGGATTCTTTTTCAGATTATTCTTCCACAAATTGCCCCAACTCTTGGAGTAGCACTTGTGTTGTCTACGGTCACAATGATGTCAGCTTTGTCTGTTCCTCTAATGATTGGTACTGGCTCTCCCACTATGATGACGGCCGATATCGCATTCCGGATTAACTCTTATGGGGATTATCACGTAGCAAATGCTCTGGGCATCATTTCTTATCTGATCTGTGCAGTATTTGCCTGGTTCTACCTTCGTCATAGCCTTAAAGAAAAAGGAGCTGTATCGTGATTGGAAGTAGCTTGAAAGATAAGTATGTGATGAATGTTATATTTAAAATTCCCTCATTCCAGTTGTCGTACTGGTTACCGGGGCTGTTTATTTTACTTTTTGCTTTGGTTCTGTTTGGACCGGTTATAAACCTGTTAGTGTGGACGGTAGCTGAAGTCTGGTACTTTCCTCATTTGTTACCCAGTCAGTGGGGACTGAAATACTGGCATCAGGTATTTAGTCCATACAGTGATGTTTCGGGTTCTCTGATTACCAGTATTTTTATTGCTATATCAACAGTGATTGTTTGTCTGATGGTTTCTGTTCCAGCAGGATATGCTTTATCCAAACGGACAATGCCTATACGTTTTTTCTGGATGCTGTTGTTTCTGTTGCCGCAGGCATTTCCAAATTTAACTGTCTATGTCAACATTGCCCGTATTTTTTATGGATTAGGTCTGAACGGAACAATTTTAGGTGTTGTTCTTGTGCATTCCGTTCACGGGTTAATGTTTTCTGTGTGGATTTGTGTTGCGGCATTTTCAAACTTAGACGTATTGCAGGAAAGAGCGGCAAGAAACTTAGGTGCGAATAAGGTATATACTTTTTGGCATATTAGCTTTCCTCAGGTGCTGCCCGGAGTAATTGCCAGTGGAATTTTTGTTTTTCTGGAGTCTTTAGATGAGTTTACCGGAACGTTTTTTGTTGGTGCCCCGGATGTCCACACACTTCCACTCCTTTTATATACGGCAAGTATGGAAGGCAACTATCAAATAGCTTCAATAACAGCGTTAATTCTGCTGATTCCATCGATTCTGTTTATGCTTGTGGTTAGCCGGTTTATGAATGCCAGTATGTTAGCGAAAATAGGTAAATAGCAGTGATTGGAAAATTATCTCCTCTGACCATTTAAATTAGATTTAAATAATTTTATGGATCTGCCGCTATACTACAACGTATCACGAGTAATTTTACGTTGTGCTGATTTTAGAGGATAAATATGAACCAGTTAGGTTTTAAAAAGACGCTTATTATAGCTATGTCGTTGATCACTGCTTTAGCTGTCGGGCTGTCTAGTTACTTTAACTACCAAAAATCCAGTTCTGTATTTAAAGAACAACTTTATAATGACACCCAAACAAAGGTTCGTATAGAAAAAGAAAAATTAGCGGAATATCTTGCGACAAAAGCTCGTACTGTTGAACAAGTTGCTCAAGAATATGCTACTTATAACCATCAGGATAAGCATGCTGAACGTATGAGACTTGCGGCGGCGGCCGGTGATATTCCTAACCTGACTATTGGGCTTACCAATGGTGATGCCTATTGTTCTGCGGACGTACCTGGATGGGATAACTATAAGAACCCGCCAACATACGATCCAACAAAACGACCTTGGTTTTCTCAGGCAATGAATGCATCAGGTATTATTTATACCGACCCATACCACGATGCAACAACAAATGAATTAATGGTGAGTATTGGTAAAAAAGCTGGCCAAGATGCCGTTGTTCTGGCGGATATCCCTTTAACTGTGCTGAATAGTTCTGTATCTAAATTTGATAGCGAAGGCTCTATATCATTAATTGTCGATCAGAACTTTGCTGCTCTTGCTTCATCTTCCTCATTAGTGAAAGTCGGTGATAACGTTAATAATATTAGAGATCTAGTTGATGTTGTGAGACGCCTTAAACAAAGTGACTCAACCATTATGGATTATACCGTTAATGGTATTGATAAAGTGATGTTTGCCGAGAAAATGACTTTCGGAGATAAAGCTTGGTATGTCATGGTTGGTTTAGATAAACAAATTGTGTTTGCAAAACTGAACAGCCTGCGGACACAAGCTATTATTCTTACACTGGTTTGTGTGTTAATCAGTATTATTGTGACGACACTTATTCTGAATGTCTTGTATCGCCCTATTCTGGTTCTGAAAAATACGATTGTCGGATTATCGAGCGGTAACGGCGATTTAACTCAACGTCTGGAAGTTACCAGTAATGATGACTTGGGACAAATGGCAGCTGGCATCAATGCCTTCATTGAGCAGTTACAGACACTGATGTTGCAGATAGAGCAGGTTGCTGTTGAACTTGAAGACAATGCTAACTTTATGAAATCTTCATCGGAAGAAAATGCCCAGGTTCTTGGCAAACATACACAAGAAACTGAAATGATGGTTACAGCGATTGAAGAAATGGGGGCAACCGCCGGTACAGTTGCTCAGAATGCCAGTGAGTCGTCTCAGCAGACGCAGGATGTTGCAGACATTGGTGACGAATCGATCACTGTGTTGAATTCAGCGAAAGATATGATTTCTCAGTTAGTTGCGAACGTTGAAGATACTTCTCAAAGTATGTCTGTTATGAGCGATGAAACGTCAAATATCAGTAAAATACTGGAAGTGATTGGTGAAATCGCGGAACAAACTAACTTGCTTGCACTGAATGCAGCAATCGAAGCCGCGAGGGCTGGCGAACATGGTCGTGGTTTCGCAGTTGTTGCTGATGAAGTCCGGGCGTTGGCCTCACGGACGCAGAAGAGCACAGTCGAAGTTGACGAAGCACTAAAACGTTTGCTTGATGGTAATACCAAAGTAATGGCTCTGATGGAAAGTACCCGTACCGAAAGTCAGGAAACGCTTGAAGGTGCTAACTCTGTAAGTGATACCATGCATGAATTGGTTCGCCGTGTGATGGCAGTGAAAGATTTAAGCTTCCAAATTGCCACCGCAGCAGAAGAACAAAGCAGTGTGACGGCTGAAGTAAACCAGAATATGGCTGCGCTGCAGGATATTGTGGTACAGCTTAATGCAAATGGTGAAAGTGTCGTAGAGCAGGCTAATGGCGTTTCTGAAAAGAATGCAAGACTGCTTTCTATTGTTCATCAGTTCAAACTTAACTAAATCAGTTATTTTCTAATTGAAATCACTCACCTGACGAAAGTATGGGTGAGTGATTTTTTACTCCATTAAATATTATTTAATGGAGTAAATCTCCGACAAAAGCCACTGAATCGATTCCTGATGGTCATACAATTTATGAGTAATAATGCTCAAAGATAATGGCGGAATATCATCTGGTAATTCTATGATTTTAAGAGGGATCATAGTCATTAATAATTCTGCTACTTTGACGGGGACCGGGAACAATAATCCTGTTCTGGCACTGATCATGGCACCTATTGCGTAACTTTGTGTGACCATTTGGATATTTCTGTACAGATTTTGTTCAAATAGCCAGGTGTCAATCACATCAGAGGCTTTTTCTGTGATAGGAAGGTGAATTTGACTTTCACTGGCAAACTGCATCGTAGTTAACTTATCCGGAATATCACGCCATTGAGGAACCACAGCGACATACTGATCGCTTACCCATTCCCAATAATTAAAGTTATTTGAAATTGGTTTTTGATTATTCACACCAACATGAAGATCCAGTCTGCCATTTTCTATCCTTTTCATTTTTACCCGTTCTGAGCTCATATCAATAGAGAGTCGAACATTCGGCGCTTTTTTAGCAAAAGCTTCAGCCAGAAGTGGCATAGCGACAAACTCAAAATAGTCGCAGGCTCCGATATAAAAAGTATGCGCATCAGTCAATGGATTGAAAGAGGATTGCATTTCCGAAGCTCGAACAATCGTATTCACTCCTTTCCTTAGAACCGGCAACATGCTTTTGGTGAACGGTGTAGGTTCCATTCCACGGTTTGTACGGACAAAAAGGGGATCGTTAAATCGCTCTCTTAGCTTTGCCAGATTATGACTTGCAGCGGATTGACTGACATAAAGCCGGTCAGCCGCTCTGGTTATATTTCGCTCATCATCCAGTGCAATCAATATCCTTAACTGATTCAAATCCAGGTTCATTTACTTTCCTTGTTATGAATACCATTCATAGAACAATGATAATAACCCATTTCAAAACAGAATGTGAAATGGATAAGTTAAAAACAAGGAAGAAAATGAGAATTGAATGTTGCCATTGTTAATGGTAAGTAAATGGAATCGGAGTGGTAGGAAAAGATATGGATTATTCAAAACGTAATGTTGATGACGCTTTCTTTGAAGCAAGTAAGATGGTTAACCTAATCAATAAAGATGAAAAGGATATTAATCAGGAAGAGCGCACATGGATCGCGCAGAGTACCTATGAAAATTTCGAACACCACATTAACAAAGGTTTTCTTGAATACAGAAAATCAGTAACTGAAACAGAAGGCATTGCGTTAACAGACTGGTCTGGGGAAGGTTCAATACTAAAAGATGTTTTAGGTCGTGAATTTATCGATATGTTAGGTGGTTTCGGACTTTATTCTCCGGGTATCAGACACCCTAAAATTGTTGCAGCAGCTAAAGCTCAGATTGACCGCAGTCCTCAGTACAGCCAGGAAATGCTTGATCCACTACGAGCTCATTTAGCTAAGGTGATTGCTAAGTTAACTCCCGGAGATATTCAGTACGGTTTCTTTGCTAACTCAGGTACCGAAGCGGTTGATGGTGCAATGAAACTGGCAAAAATGTATACAGGTAAAAAAGGTTTTATCTCAACATTAAAAGCATTTCATGGTAAGTCGCTAGGTGCGCTTTCTCTTCTTGGTAAAGCGGTATACAGAAAACCTGTAGGACCTCTTCTTGACGGTGTCAGACACGTACCATACGGTGATGCAGATGCGGTAGAAGCTCAGCTTAAGGCTGCTCAGGAAGTGGGTGAAGGAATTGCCGCAGTGATTGCTGAACCTATCCAGGGCGAAGCCGGTGCAATTGTTCCTCCTGATGATTACTGGCCAAAATTACGCAAAATTTGCGATAAATACGGTGTACTACTTATTGCCGATGAAGTGCAAACCGGTTTTGGTCGTACAGGTAAACTGTTTGGTGTTGATCACTGGAATGTTACTCCGGACATTATGTGTTTTGGTAAAGCGCTTGGTGGCGGTGTTATCGCTATGTCAGGTTTCTTTGCCAGTGCCAAAATCTGGAAAGTGCTAGAACCAAATCCATTTATGCACACCACCACCACCGGAGGTAACCCTGTTGCCTGTGCTGCTGCTCTTGCACAGATATCAGTATTACTTGAAGAAGATTTAGCCGGTCAGGCTGCCGAAAAAGGTGCATATATCAAGCAGAAACTTGGTGAAATACATAAGAAACATCCATATGTATTGACTGATGTAACTGGTAAAGGTTTGTTATTGGGCATGGTGTTTAACGATGACGAGGTTGGCTTTAAAGTTGTTTCCGGTTTGTTTAAGCGTGGAATATTGGTTGCCGGTACTTTGAACAACTCACAGGTAGTTCGGGTTGAACCTGCACTGAATATTCCATACCCACTCATCGACAAGTTCTTAGCTGAGTTGGAAGAAGTAATTCAATCCATTGAATAACGAATAACGAAAAAGGATAGCGGGTTATTACCTGCTATCCGTTAACACAGAAATAGAATTATATGTGAAATTAACATTAACAGAAATGGCATAAATATTTCCGATATCTAAATAAAATATTGAAATATATGGAAATAATATTAACAAAGGGAGTTGATATTTATGGCCGAATTTGATGATTCAATAAAAGACGTCTACATTGACGATGTAACAAAAAAAATAAGCATTAACGACTCACTAAAAAGAATTTACAGAAGTAATAAACTCATTATTACGTTGTTCGTTCCTTGTATTGTCTATGCGCTATTCTTATTTTTAGCTGAAACTCATGTGGAAAATACACCATGGGAGTGGAAGTCTATTCTTCCTACGCTGACTGTATTAGTCGTTGCTATAATATCCCGTCGCCCTTTCGAATCCATGTTAACGGGTGCTGTCGCAGGATTAATCATGCTTAATCCTGATAATCTTATCTCTCCATTTACGGATAATATTTCTAAAGTGATTGGAGATGAAACTATTGTCTGGATCGTTTTAGTCTGTGGCCTGATGGGCGGCTTCATCCGTATTTTAGAAATCAGTAGTTGTTTGGATGGTTTTACCGAATGGCTAAAAACAAAAATCAAATCACGCAGACAATCAACAATCGCTACTGTTGTGTTAGGTGCGGTTGTCTTTATTGATGATTATTTGAGTTGTTTGGCTGTGTCTTCTTCAGTGAAAAAACTAACGGATTACTATCAGGTCTCCAGAGAAAAAATCGCTTATCTGATTGATTCAGCAGCGGCTCCTATGTGTGTCATTGTACCCATTTCAACATGGGCGGTATTTTTCGCTGGCCTTCTTGAAGAAAACGGCATTGCACCTGAAGATCAGGGGATGAGCCTATATGTTTCCTCTATTCCTTTCATGATGTATGCATGGGTTGCATTGATAGTTGCGTTTTTAGTTGCTGCAGGCGTGATTGGTGACTTTGGTCCGATGAAGAAAGCAGAACTTCGTGCTAAAAATGGTCATCCGATTCCACCTGATTATGAAGGTGAAGAATTAACAGGTAAGTCAAAAGCGAAACGCAAATTAAGCATGAACGTTCAACTACTTAATTTCTTCTTCCCAGTTGTTTTACTAGTTGTATCAACGGTTTATTATGATATCGATTTATTGAAAGGTGTCATTATTACCTGCTCAGTAACGATTGTATTGTTTTACCTACAAGGACTATTGTCTTTTGAAGAACAGGTAGATGCGTTATTTGGTGGATTTAGTACCATGCTGTATCCATTATCAACAGTTATCGGTGGTTTCTTACTAAAAGAGATAAATGACTCTCTTGGTATGACCCAATATATCATCGAATCTGTTACGCCATATTTAAACCAGGCGACTTATCCTGCCATCGTGTTTGTTCTGCTTTCTCTGATTGTATTTGGCACAGCATCAAGCTGGGGCGTATTTGTTATCGCAATTCCAATTGTTATTCCAATTGCTCAACATCTGGGTGTTCATATGCCACTTGTTATTGGTGCGTTACTATCGGCATCTTCTTTTGGCAGTCACTCCTGTTTCTTCAGTGACTCATCTATCCTTGCTGCACAAGGTTCCGGTTGTTCACCTATGTCACATGCATTTTCTCAGTTCCCATATGCATTATTAGGTGCTGTATTAGCTGTAATCGCTTTCCTGGCACTAGGTTTCGCTTACGCATAATAATCATCCGTTGCCCCGGTTTCTGTCGGGGCAACGGAAACTCAGGTGATAACAAGAGTCAGTTTTAAAGGAATTAAAATGAAATATAAATTATGGATTAACGGTAAAGCATGTGACGCAATTAATGGTGAAGTGCTACCAGTAGAAAACCCAGCAACAGGCGAAATTATTGATACAGTACCCGATGCTGGAAAAGCAGATGTGGATTTAGCGGTTGCAGCGGCAAAAGAAGCGTTTGATGATGGACGCTGGTCTAAAAAAACACCGGCTGAACGTGCTGCAGTTCTTTTCAAAATGGCGGATTTAATTGAAGCCCGTAGTGAAGAAATTGCGCGGATTGAATCGGAAGATACAGGTAAACCTTTAGCGTTTGTCAGTGCTGGCGGTGATATTCCTTTTGCTATCGATAACCTGCGTTTTTTTGCTGCCGCAGCAAGAGATATTAAAGGCTCAGGCAGCGGTGACTACGCAAATGGATACACATCTATTCTACGCAAGGAACCATGTGGTGTTACTGCCGGTATTGCGCCTTGGAACTATCCTTTCATGATGGCTATCTGGAAAATCGGTCCGGCATTAGCTGCAGGTTGTACTTCAATTCTGAAACCGGCGCCTATTACTCCCCGGACTTCTTTGCTGTTAGGTGAAATTGCTCAAGAAGCTGGACTGCCTGATGGTGTGCTGAATATTTTAAGTGGTGGTAACCTCGCAGGTGAAGCTTTAACTGCTCATCCTGATGTACAAATGGTCAGTCTGACCGGTTCGAGCCGAACGGGTAAAGCGATTATGAAATCTGCAGCGGATACGTTGAAACGTGTCCATTTAGAGCTTGGTGGTAAAGCTCCACTTATTATCTTTGAAGATGCGGATATTGAACTTGCTGCTGAGAAGGCCACTGTTGGGGGATTTTTAAATTCCGGTCAGGATTGTACTGCAGCCACACGTATTTTGATTCATGAGTCTGTTTATGACAAAACAGTGGAAGCCTTAGTTAAGGCAACTCAGGAATTTAGACTGGGTAATCCTTTTGATGAGGGGACCATGATAGGTTCAATGATCTCACAAACACATCAACAAGCTGTTGCAGGATTTGTTAATCGGGCTCAGGAAGCTGGAGCGACAGTGCTTGTGGGGGGCAATATTCCAGACAGAGCTGGGTATTATTATTCTCCAACGCTTGTGGCGAATGTTAAGCAAGATGCAGAAATTGTTCAGGAAGAAGTTTTTGGTCCTGTGCTTACACTGCAATCTTTCTCATCTGATGAAGAAGCACTGCGTATGGCAAATGATGTGAAATATGGTCTGGCGTCATCTGTATTTACCAAAGATATTAAACGGGCTATGCATTTTTCCCGTGAATTGTCTTTTGGTACGGTATGGGTAAATGATCACCTGCCATTAACATCAGAAACACCACATGGCGGGTTTAAACAATCTGGTTTTGGTAAAGATCTTTCCTCTGAAGCCATATCAGATTATATGATTACCAAACATGTGATGGTGGCTTTGTAATCAATCCTTTTTAAGTAACTACTCCCATGAAGTGTCGGATATAAATTTAGTACTTCTTGGGAGTTTTTTATGCTGCAATGAAATAGTATCCTTTCCTTTCTTGTCTGTGCCGTTATTTTCTAGTTAATGATTTCCTTATGTTTTATTTTTAAAATTGAATTTTTGTTTACTTCTCTGGTCAAATCAATCAATACTCATTAAAACTGCTGTAGTACGTACATCGTGTAATTTGTAATTAATATAAAAATAATATTATTCTGGTGAAGAGAGTATCCATTCGCCTCCGGGCTGACGGATAAGAGGTAAAGTATTGTGTTTGATTCATTTTTCCCAAAACCAAAGCTGTTCTTTTTTAGTTTTGTCTTCTGGTCCTTTTTCTGTGTGATAGGCTGGTACACGGTAATACAGGGACTGGGACCTCACTTGAGTATTGCCTCTGTATTTGGAGTGGAATATCCGACCGCATTGGCAGCCGACGCGGCTCAAAGTGCCAAAATGCAGTTCCAGGAAATGACCGCACAGGCCACAAATGCCTGGTTATATCAGTATATGGCTGTTTGTTATGCGATTTTTGTTGGTTCTTGGATGAAATGGGGCGGCCAGAAATGGGCTAAATGGTCTGTGTTAGGTTCCGCGCTGATTGTGTTTATTACTTGGTTTCAGGTTGAAGTCAGTGTCATGCTGAACGAATGGTATGGAGACTTTTATAACCTGATTCAGAAAGCATTAACGGCTCCAAATAGTATTACGTTGACGGAGTTTTATACTGAACTATCAACGGTGATGATCATATTGATGGTCGCTATTATCGTAGCTGTCTGTAATGCGTTTTTTGTCAGTCATTTTGTGTTCCGCTGGCGTACTGCCATGACGGATTATTACACTTCTAAATGGCAACATGTCCGTCATATTGAAGGTGCATCACAGCGTATTCAGGAAGATACCATGCGCTTTGCCTCTATAATGGAAAGTCTTGGTGTGAGTTTCTTAAATTCAATTATGACGTTGATTGCCTTTCTTCCCATTCTTTGGAGCTTATCCGGGTATGTAAAAGAGCTCCCATTTATCGGTGAAGTTTCTCAGGCATTGGTTTTTGTTGCTATTCTCTGGTCGATTTTCGGTACATTACTGCTGGCTGTCGCAGGTATTAAATTACCCGGACTTGAATTTAAAAATCAGAAAGTAGAAGCTGCTTATCGTAAAGAACTTGTTTATGGTGAAGACGATGAAGTTCGAGCTCAGCCTGTTACTTTAAAAGAGTTATTCGGTAATGTGAGACAGAATTACTTCAAACTGTACTGGCATTACGTGTACTTCAATATTGTTCGTTATGGTTATTTGCAGTTCGGTGCTTTTATCCCGTTTATTGCACTGGCACCTTCTATTGTTGCAGGGGCATTTACCTTGGGTGTAATGCAGAGAATCTTCAATGCATTCAATCAGGTTGAAAATTCATTCCAGTATTTAGTTAATTCCTGGACAACCATTGTTGAACTGCTTTCAATCTACAAACGTTTACGAGCATTTGAACATGCGGTTGATTTTAACGACGTAGATCCCATACCTGTAAAAGTTGAAGAAGCGTATCAAAATGACTAACAGGTATCGGGCTTAACCTATAGATCTTGTTGCACACTGTAATCAGTTTGGTTGTAGTGTGCTTTAGTAACTTAATGTGATATGGATTGTTACTTGAAAAATCTTAACGAAATTTATCAGTACGATGATTTTATCATTCGTCCTTTAACTCCCTCTGATAATTCAGATATAGCTGCAGTGATTCGTCAGGTTTCGGCTGAATATGGTTTAACTCCGGATAAAGGATACGGGGTTTCGGATCCGACATTAGACAATATGTACGAGGTTTATGATAAGCCTGGTGCTGGTTATTGGGTCATTGAGCATGACGGCAAAATAGTCGGTGGTGGTGGATTTGCTCCATTAAAAGGTAATGAAGATATTTGTGAACTACAAAAAATGTATTTTCTGCCTGAAACTCGTGGAAAAGGTCTGGCGAAACGAATTGCCAATATGGTGGAGTTACAGGCAAAGTCTTGTGGTTATTCTTCCTGTTATCTGGAAACAACAGAATGTCTGAAAGAAGCAATAATGCTGTATAAAAAATTAGGATTTAACCAAATAGATAAACCGTTAGGAAATACCGGACATGATGCATGTGAGGTTGTAATGCTGAAATCATTGTCATAAGACAATTATTGCTCCGTCCAGAGTGATCATTAAAAAGTTCCCCAAAGCACATAAAAAATGTGCTTTTTTTACTTACAAAACCATTAATATGAATTGTAATGAGAATGATTCGCTGTTAGGTTGAGGGGATACTTTAAACCTGAATAATACATTTTCATGATAATTAAGCGATTTCCTTTTTCTCCTTTGATGCTTGCTATGTTTGGTACAGCGTCTTTTTCTCTTCTTGCTACTGAGGTTTCTACAACAGCTTCTACATCAGGTGCCCCAGAGACAGATACTGCTGTGGTGCCGCAAAACAGAGATTCTGGCTCTGATTCTGATGGCGGTGATGTGATTCAGGTTTATGGCCGTGCGCTGTCTGTGTACCGTGAGCAGGAAACCGCATTCGCCACCAAGACTCCGACGCCAATTGATAAAGTTCCTCAGTCAGTTCAGGTTTTGCCTCGCCAGCTAATTGAAGATCAAGGGGCGAGAGAAATTACCGATCTTTACCGTTCCATCAGTGGTATGAGTGCATACAACTATTCGTATGTGACTTTTCGTGGTTTCCGTCAGGATGAAACACTGTTTGATGGTGTAAGAGGAAATCCGTTTGAAGGCTTTTCCATCCCCCAATTGTTTAATATTGAACGGGTTGAAGTGTTAAAAGGCCCTTCAGCTGCGCTTAATGGCGGAGGTGATCCGGGTGGTGTTATTAACTATGTCACCAAAAAACCGACAGCAACCTCACAGAGAAAAGTCAGTGTAACTGGTGGAAACGATGATTTTGCCAGTGGTAGTGTTGAAGTTTCTGGTGCAGCAAATGACGATGCAACGCAACGTTATCGTGTTGGAATCTATCAGGATCATGAAAATCCATCACGTAAAAATACCGATGTCAGAAATCGTATTATCGATTTAGGTTATGAAGTTGATATGTCTGAAGACACCACTTTGGGTCTGCAGTTTATGGACGTTCAACAACACAATGGTGGTTACCGTCTGCGTGGTATCCCTGTTGATGACGACGGTAACTTCCTGACAGATGTTGACTGGAATGCCAATGAAGCATCTGATTATCAGAGCCTCGACGCACAGGTTTATCAGGCAAGAGTCGATCATTATTTTAATGAAAACTGGAATGGAAATCTGACGCTGCGTTATTTCGAAAATACCGAGAAACAACGTTATCACGAACCATATGGACCGAATTATAAAAATGGATTGGTTGATAGTGACGGTGACGGAGAATATGACTCTGTTAAACGTCAGCTCCGGGATCAGGTCTGGGAACATAAAGCGGGCTCAATTACGGGTAACTTAATTGCGGATTATGGTGATCACACAGTTTTGTTTGGTGCAGACTATTATCGATTGGATACAGAATATGTGTACTACAAAGGAAACGCTACTGATTTAAGTTTTATCAATCCTGTTTATGATGAAGATACTGGCAGTGTATCAACAACGCTTAGCAAAAATACGAAAACCCGCTCTGAACGATATGGTTTTTATCTTCAGGACCAGTGGGATATTACTCAGCGTTTGAATCTGGTTAGTGGTGTACGTTGGGATGGCTTTCAGGATCATATCGATGACTTAAAGGGTGATTCAACTGATGAATACTCTGGTGGTGGTCTGTCATACCGACTCGGTACAACTTATGAGCTGACTAATGAACTTCACCCTTATGCAGTGGTTGCCACTGGTTTTGTTCCTCAAGGTGCATCTAAGCAGGATTCAGACTACGGCGGGCCATTTGCTCCCGAAGAGAGCCTGATGAAAGAAATTGGTGTCCGTAGCTATTGGCTGGATAACAGAGTAAATGTCAATCTGGCAGCATACCACATCATTAAAGAAAATGTTCTACAGGATGATCCGGATGCATCAGATGACGAAACTAAATATGTTGCCTACGGAAAAGTTCGTAGCCAGGGTATTGAAATGGATGTTTTGGCGGACATTACGGAAAACTGGGCAGCAAACTTATCGTATGCCTATAACGATACCCGTGTAAAACAAGCTTACGATGGAATCAGCCGGACAGTCGGTACTCGTTTTGCCAATGCACCGCATCAGCAGTTAGGTGCCTGGACTCGCTATGAACTTACATCGATAGATTCGACGGTTGGTTTTGGTGCGAGCTATGTAAGTGAACAGATGAGCGAAGATGGACAGAAAGTTAAACCTTATACCATTTATGATGCATCATGGCAGACTCAAGTGAATAAAGACTTGTCTTTGCAGCTGAATGTCAAAAACCTGTTTGATAAAGAATATGCCGTTAGTGGCTTCCTGGAAAGAACCGGTCACTTTGTCGGTGAAGGTCGTCGCGTTTACCTGACGGCAAATTACGAGTTTTAATCTGACTATGAAAAAGAACCGCTATTTTTTAATTTGTCTGATGATGGTATCAGGTTTTTTTAGTGCATTTTCTCAGGCTGTCACTGTCACAGACAGCCATGGTCAATTTAGTATTGATTATCAACCAAAGCGTATTATCGCTCTGGAGTTTTCATTTGTGGATGCATTGGCTTCTGTGGATGTCAGTCCTGTAGGGATTGCTGATGATAATGATCCGGGTAGGTTATTGCCAAGTGTTCAGGCCAAACTTAAAGACTGGAAATCGGTCGGAACCCGTTCACAACCAAGTCTGGAAGTAATTGCTTCTCTTAAACCAGATTTGATTATTGCTGATGTCGGCCGTCATTCCGGTATTTATGCCGACCTGAACAAGATTGCACCGACTTTGTTATTACCATCTCGCCGTGAAACGTATGAAAGTAACCTGAAATCTGCGGCTATCATCGGTAAAGTTGTCGGTAAAGACAGAGAAATGACTGAAAGGTTAAAGCTGCATCAAAAACTGATGAACCAATATAAAGCTCGTCTTGAAAATGCCGGGTTAAGTAATGCTATGGTTCTGTTCGGTGTCGCCAGAGAAAATGGTTTTTATGCACATTCCCGCGAATCTTATGCGGGCGGTGTGATTCATTCTCTGGGATTAAAAGGTTCTGCTGCACTGAAAAATGAAACTGCTTCCCGACAAATTAGTCTGGAGCAGTTATTGGGGCTTAATCCATCTTATCTTGTAGTTGGTGATTACACGTCAAACAGCATTATAAACAAATGGGAACAGCAGCCTTTGTGGAAAGTGCTCAAGTCAGTTCGGGATAAGCATATTTATCATGTTGACGGAAATTTATGGGCTCGCTGTCGCGGTATTATGGCTGCTGAATATATGGCGCAGGATTTAATGCAACTTGTGCAGAAACAGGGATAAACCGTGCGTTATCTGTTTGTTCTACTGCTGAGCAGTGCGGTGATGTTACTTGTTTTCTGGATAGGATTGTTTGCCTATTCAGCTATCCCTGTTTCACCATCAGACTCACTGGCCGGTATTTTTTCCCCTAATCAAATGATTGTGGCTCAGGTTCTGGTTCATGAAATCCGGGTTCCTAGAATCATCGTTGCATTCATTGTTGGTGCTTGTCTGGCCGTTTCCGGTGCTTTAATGCAGGCTCTTACACAGAACTCATTAGCATCACCTGGATTGTTTGGTGTAAATGCCGGTGCTGCGTTGGGCGTTGCTTTAGTTTCTACATTTTTTGTCACTAACAGTCCTGTTTCTTCTACCGCTGCAGCAATGATTGGTGGCGGAGTGACCTGGACATTAGTGATGACCTTAGGCGGTGGCTGGAGCCGATATTCTCAGCGAGGTCAGTTAGTTCTGGCGGGTATTGCTATTTCGGCATTGTGTGGTGCGATTACCAAAGCTTCCATTTTGCTGGTGGAAGAGCAGGCTTCCAGTGTTATGGTCTGGCTGGCCGGATCGTTTGCTGCTGTTGACTGGGAAACGGTCTCCTGGCTTATTCCCTGTGCTGTTATCTCACTTGTCATTAGTATGTTTATTGCGCCTAAAATTAATTTACTGACGATGGGTGAAGAAAGGGCAATTACACTTGGGGTAAACCTATCACGATTACGGCTGCTTATCGGAGCTCTGGTATTAGTGATGGTTGGTCTCAGTGTGAGTGCTGTTGGTTCAATCGCTTTTATCGGATTAATGATTCCTCATATCTGTCGGTTATGTGTTGGTTATGATCACCGTAAGTTACTGCCGGTTTGTATAATTTTCGGCGGAACATTGTGCGTGATCGCAGATGTGTTAAGTCGGGCTGTCACCTTTCCGACAGAAACTCCGGCCGGGGCTGTATTGGCTTTGATTGGGGCTCCGTGTTTCCTCTATTTGGTGCGAAGGAAAGTATCATGAAGTCACATATGATTATCGGCTCATTGGTTATTGCAACGATTATTCTGTCAGTTTTGAATCTGGTTCTTGGCGCTGTAAACCTTTCTTTAACCGAAATCTGGCAGGGACTTTTTATTGGTGGAGAACAGTATTTCACCATTCATGAATATCGTTTGCCCCGGATTCTGATTGCAATTGTTGTCGGTGGATTACTGGCAGGAGCCGGAACGTTAGTGCAGGGTGTGATTCGTAATCCTTTAGCTTCTCCGGATATTCTGGGGATCAGTCATGGTGCCGGATTGGCAGCCGTGCTGTGGATGCTATTTTTACCCGGGCTGTCGGTTTACTGGCTTCCGGCGATTGCATTGTTGGGGGGGATTACTGCTGCAATTATATTATTGCTGCTGTGTCGTCGCTTTACTCAGCCGGTAAAACTGGCACTGACTGGTGTTGCTCTTTCTGCTCTGTTTGGTTGTGGTATCGACTTTCTTCTCTTAACTCAGCCAATGGATGTGAATAATGCCTTACTCTGGCTGACCGGTAGTTTATGGGGCCGGGGCTGGTCGCAGTTATGGATGGTTTTACCCTGGTGCCTGCTGATACCCGTTGCGTTGCGGTATTGCCATTCACTTAATTTGCTGACTCTTGGCGATGAACGGGCAACAACATTGGGAATTTCGGTAAGTAGAACCCGGCTACTCATGTTAATTATTGCCATTATGTGGACATCTGCCTGCGTTGCTGTTGTTGGTCCGCTAAGCTTCCTTGGTTTGGTCTCTCCTCATCTGGCTCGACAGTTGGTCGGTGGTCGTCATCAGCGTTTATTACCTGCCGCTATGTTGGTTGGTGCCGTGTTATTACTCAGCGCCGATTTGTTGGCGCGAACGGTTCATCCTCCTCTGGAGCTTCCTGCAGGTATTCTTACTGCCATTATTGGTGCTCCCTACTTTTTATATTTATTAATTCGGTTGAAATAATGACGTCACTTACTACAAATTCACTGAGCGTTGGTTATCAGAACAAGATTATTGTTGATGAGGTTTCATTATCTATACCGACCGGAAAAATCACTGCCCTGCTAGGTCCTAACGGATGTGGTAAATCAACATTATTGAAATCGATAGCTCGTATTTTAGAGCCAATGTCGGGTGAGGTGCTGTTGCAGGGTGAGAATATCCGCACATTACAGGGTAAATCATTTGCCCGGCAGCTTTCATTATTACCACAAGCTCAGATCCCACCTGAAGGTATTACGGTCAGAGAGGCTGTCAGTTATGGGCGTAGTCCTTATAGTGGTTTTTGGGGGCAACTGACTGACACTGATAATTCACACGTAGAGCAGGCGATGAAAGCCACTGGTGTGGATCATTTGTCTGAACAAAAGGTAACTGATTTATCTGGTGGTCAGTGCCAGCGCGTATGGCTAGCACTTACTCTGGCTCAGGATACTGATTTTGTATTACTGGATGAACCAACGACGTATTTGGATCTGAATCATCAGGTTGAGTTAATGAAGTTGTTACAGCAGCTAAAAGCACAGGGTAAGACAGTGATCACGGTTCTTCATGATATTAATCAGGCATGCCGTTACTGTGATCATCTGGTGGTAATGAAAACAGGGCAGTCAGTCGCAGAAGGCAATCCCGAATCAGTACTTACATCTGAACTTTTGTTGGAAGTATTTTCTCTTCATGCTGAAATTTATCGCGATCCGATTGCAAATACGCCGATGTGTGTGGTTTGTTAGAGAATTAAATTAATAGGTTCATATGGGATACTATGAACCTGAGAGAAATGATTTTACTATTTTTTAGTTAATGAAAGGATTTTTAAATCAACCATTCATGAGGTATGTTTTCGTAAATCAGTTTAGTCGTCATAACAATGGTCACAGCAATAAAAACAGGGCGAACCAGACGTGTACCATATGAGATTACAAACTTACTACCGATAACTGAACCGATGATTTGACCGATGCCCATGAGGAATCCTAACTGATAATCAACTTGTCCCAACAGGATAAAAAGAATCAAAGCAAATACGTTACCGATAAGATTTAAAGGCTTGGTTGCCATCGTGGCCTGTTTAATGGTGTAACCCAATAATGCAACAAAGGCCAGCATCCAAATTGATCCTGTTCCCGGGCCAAAAAAGCCATTGTAAAAACCAATCAGCAAGCCGCACAACATCATAAAATGTGTTGTACTTAATTTGGTTGATGTTGTTTCAGTTGCTTTGAGTTTTTTCGACAGGATTGAATACACAGTAATACCTGCCATTAATACCGGTAGTAAAATTTCTAATGATTCTTTATCGATAAGGCTTACAGCCTGAGCACCGGTTATCGCCCCAATTGCGGTGAAAACAAGCCCCAATATCAGTCCTTGAGTCGGAAGTTGGCGACTGAATACATACATTATCGAAGTAGTTAACTCGCCAATGACAGCCTGTAATCGGTTGGTTCCTAATACAGCCATAGGTGGAAGTCCTGCTAACAGTAGACTCGGCACGGTAATTAATCCTCCACCCCCTGCTATTGCATCAACAATTCCTGCTATAACAGAAATAGCAAACAAAAATGTATATACCCAGTCACCAGAATTCACAACAAAAACGCTTTCCATCTATTACCTCAATAACAAATCTTGTAGATGGCTATTTGTATCATTGAATAATATGTAGTTAAATTAACGGATTCTTATTCAATCATTAAGGTCAGACTTAATGCTCTCCTCACAAGATATTGAATTTTTTGTTACCATCGCCGCTAGTCGATCATTAGCGGCAGCTGCGAGAAAGTTAAATGTGACCCCTCCAAGTGTTTCCCTGCGACTGCAAAATATCGAACGGAAATTGGGTGTTAAGCTGGTGGACAGAAGTGCGCGTTTAATCTCACTGACGTCCGAAGGAGAGGTACTTGCCAGTAAAGGTCAGTTAGTTTTACAGGATCTCGAGAACCTGACTCTGGATGTTTCCGATGCAAAATTAGCCATTTCCGGTGAGTTAAGGTTGGTTTCCTCATTAGGCTTTGGGGAAAAACATATCGGTCCTTTAGCGGCTGAATTTCAGAATCAGTATCCGCTGGTTCGTATTGAACTTAATTTGTCTGATAATCCTAAATGGTCGGTGCACAACAGCCCAGATATTATGTTTTATATCGGGTACTTACAGGATTCTTCACTAAAACGAATTGTCTTATCTAAGAATCGGAGATTACTACTAGCATCACCTGAGTACTTACGGTCAGCTCCACCATTAGAATGCCCGGAAGATTTGTCACAGCACCGCTGTATTGCATTAAGAGAGAATGATGAGGATGCTACCATGTGGCGCTTAACCCATGTGACAACGAATAAGGTTATCAGTGTCAGAGTGGCTCCTGTTTTATCCAGTAACGTTAGTCGGGTAACCAAAGACTGGTGTATCGACGGCCAGGGAGTTATTCAACGTTCCGAATGGGATGTGAAAGAAGAATTAAGCTGTGGGAAATTGGTTCGGGTACTGCCTGAATATCAATTTGCGGAAGCCGATATTGTTGCGCTGCTATCTTCAGAGCAATTCAATCGTTCTAAGAAAGTAACAAAGTTTCTTGACTTCGTGAAGCAACGTTTAGCAGAGCGATTATGACTCAATCCAATAGTGTTAATCATCTGGCAAAGTTATTTGAATTTCTTTGGGAATTTTAATAATGAAAGTCGTGCCTTTGTCCAATTCAGTTTCAACGGTTATTGTTCCATTTAATGAACGAGTTACCCATTGGTGAACAAAATGCATTCCCAGCCCTGTGTTGCCATGTGAGCGTTTACTGGTAATAAAAGGATCAAACATTTTTGGAACTAACTCAGGAAGGATTCCCTTGCCATTATCCGCTACTGTAAGCACTACTGTATTCTGTTCATGAATTGCACAAATGGTTAGCTTCCCTCCGGTTTCAGGTTCAAAAGCATGATTTAGTGCATTTATAACTAAGTTTTGTACAATCTGAGAGACAATGCCCGGGGTACCAAGCATCTCTATATTTTCTATTTGCAAATCAGTTTCAATATGAGCGGTTTTTAAACGGTGATGAAGTGTTTTCATGAGATCATTGAGGACGTCACTCAGATTGAATAAAACGATGTCTTCCTGAGCTCTGTCTATTGCTAATCGTTTAAAACTACGAATTAACTCTGCTGCTCTTTGCAGGTTGCTTTCAACTAGTTCCAGACCTGATTCAGTTGACTCAAGGTAATGTCGTAAGGCTTCTTTCGTCAGCCCTGAGTGAAAAGATTCTGCTAATTGCTGATGTTCATTTTGCATGGTGGAAGATGCCATAATAGCTGCACCTAATGGTGTATTTAATTCATGTGCTACTCCTGCAACCATCATTCCCAGTGCGGATAGTTTTCCTGACTCGACCAAATCGTCCTGCAAAATTTGTTGCTGTTCCAGAAGTTGTTGAGTTTGTTCTGCTGACTTTTCTATCAGTTGTTTATCTTCGGCTAGCTTCTGATTAAATTCGATTAATTTGATACTGGCCTCTTGCTCTCGGACTAATATCCAGCATCCGGATAAGAAAATAATGAAGCTCATAATAATTGCAGGTATGGCTGCTATCCATTTTTGCTTGTTTATTATTTCATGGGGAGTTACTGCAATAAAACACAGGATTGTGTTTTGGGCAAAGTCATTATGGGCATACCCTTTAGTCAAATCTGAGCATCTAAAACTTAAGAGGCCGGTTTGGCTTTCTATACTTTTAAGAGCATTTTTGTTTTGCAGTTGTTGCCAGATATCAGGACTAATGTTCTGTATGTTATTCTGTTTTTGTTTTAAATCTTTACCCCATTCATAGGATTGGTCCGGATGCATTATCCAGTAACCTTTTTGGTCTACAATTTGCAGTTGAATTTTGTCGTTATTAAACGTACGTAATGAATTAAGTAAAGCTCCAACATCATAATTCAGTACTAACAGTCCTGGTCGCAGGTTGTCGATGGCATCTGTTCTTAGCGTCACGCGAATAGTTGGTCGGTACGGTACCTCCATCTTTCCGTTTTCGATATTAAGATCGAGTGGGGATAAAAATACTTCTCCTTTCGGTGCCTTAATGCCTTCCGTGAAGTAATAGCGATGTTTCTTATCCTGGAGTAAATGTTCAGTAGTAATAAAAGCCTCACCGTCTCGTCCATCAACCCGAACCTGTTCTTTTCCTTCAGAATCCAGCCAACGAACCTGCATTAATGAGTCGAAGGTATGTATAAAGGAAACAAATAATTCATTTGCCAGTGGTTTATTTAATTGGGAGTTTGCTGCTAAGGATTTGGATACGGATGGTGCGTTATGCAGTAGCTGAATAGTCTGCTTCATATTAGCTATTTCATGGCTAAAGATAACCTGTGATTGCGTAATGTCTCTTTGTTGCTCCTGAATAATGTTATCTATATATTTATTTATATTGTTCTTATAAATCAGCAAGCCCAGCAGGCAACTGATTACCAGCCCTAATATGAATAAAATTAATGTGTGATACCGAATATAATTATATTGTTTTG
Source organism: uncultured Vibrio sp. (assembly GCA_963676525.2). Lineage (GTDB taxonomy): Bacteria > Pseudomonadota > Gammaproteobacteria > Enterobacterales > Vibrionaceae > Vibrio. The sequence continues at coordinate 312,480 of CAXXNB010000009.1, read as the reverse complement.
AAAAATTATTTTCTTTCATCCGGCCATACCACTACTTTTCTTGTAAGTGGTTATTTAGCCAAATAAATAACTCATCGAGTTCCATTGGTTTAGCATAAAAAAAACCTTGTCCGATATAACATCCTTTTGCCAGCAAAGCATCCCTCTGCAGTTCAGTTTCAATTCCTTCTGCAACAACAGTAAATCCAAATAGTGATGCTAAGTTCATAACCAATTCCACGACCTGCTGATCAGCTTTGTTTTCACTGAGATTCGTAACAAACGCCATATCAATTTTTATTGTATCAGCAGCAAGTTTGGATATGTGGGATAGTGAAGAGTAGCCGGTTCCGAAGTCGTCAATACTGATATGTACTCCTAAGCTATGCAGGTGAGCCAATATAGGACTGATTTTTTCATAAGACTCCATTGCCTGAGTTTCGGTTATTTCAACATCAAGTAATTCGGGAGAAACATTTTTAATATTAAGTGCATCCTGAATGAGTTGTATATAACCTGGTTCAGATAAATCTTTTACTGTGGCATTAAAAGAAACAGGAAGTTTGTATCCGGCCAGTTCCAGTTTCTGTATTGTGTCAATGCTTAGACGGGCCGCAATAAGATCCAGTTTTGTGATTAAACCAGAGTCTTCAGCTATTGGGATGAAAATGCCGGGGGGGACTATTTCACCGTCTCTTCTCCAGCGAAGTAAAGCTTCCATTCCGACCGGTGCACCAGTCCGAAGATCAACTTTGGGTTGTAGAACCAGAAAAAATTCGTTATTGGTAATGGCCTTTTTTAAATCACTCAGGATCTGGTAATCGCTTAATAAACGTTCCCGGTACCACGGGCCATAGGTTAAAACATCGATACTGCGCTGGCGTGCATAATAGAGCATACTTTCTGCTAAATGTAATATCTGTAATGCAGGGAAACTTTGCATGAAGGAAAGTTCAAGCCGGGCAATGGTTAGTGTGTGATTTAGAACTTCTCCTTGTATTTCGTGAGACTGGTTAGTGAAATTTTGTAGCATTTCATTACTTTTTGCATATTGACTATTGTATAACACTGCAAAAGTACTTGTCCCTATTCTGGCAACACCAATAGTATGCTTATAAAGCTGTAATATATTTTTATAAGTGACTTCAATCAGTTGAAGTAAGTACTCCTCACTGAATGCCAGTGCCTGAGAATCAAAGTTATCAACTGAAATAATGACCAGTTCAGATTTGTTGCGGTCACTATTATTCATGATATGCAGCTCCCGCAATAGCCAGTTACGGTTATATATTTGTAGCTCAGAGTCCTGATAGGCGAGTTTAGTTAATTGATTAACAAGGGCAATTTGCATGAATCCAGAGCTGATATTTTCACTAAATACCTGTAAAAGGTTAATGTGATAATCATTAAGTGCGTGTTGTGTTTCAGCCATAACCAAATAGTGACATGAAGTATCTCTGTCACAGGGAAAATATAATACCGATTTATTTTTATCAAATTGATGGTGCTGTTCTGACAGAGCCTGCCTGCACAGATAGTCAAATTTATTGATAAACCAGTTTGGTAGTGGGGCTCCTATCTGAATAGCAGTTGTTCCGGTAGATGCAATTACATTGCTCTGAACATAGGGGGTATCAGATACTTTATGTATTATTACGCAGTGAGTCAGGGGGGCACCATCACCAATTATCTTTCCAATTTCTTTGAGGACGACCTGAATAAACGAGTTGGTATCATATTTACTGGCCAGATGTCGCGATGCATCAACAACCATTTGTAAACCTGTTCTCGCTTGCTCGAGCCTTAACATTGATTGCCATGAACGCAAATTAGCGGTTATAACGGCTTTTAATGTGTCATGACTGATTTCGGATTTATTCCAGTACTCATCAATATCATACTGCTCCATTACTTCTTTCCGGGGCGCAATACCTGGTTGACCTGTGAGTAAAATAATACGTACCAGAGCATTTCCCTGAATATTACGAATGGTTTCTACCAGCCTTAACCCAGCATCATCCTGTTCCATGACGACGTCCAGTAGAATTATGGCGATATCTTCATTTTGAGCAATCACAGATGCTGCTTCTGCAGCAGAATTAGCGGTCAGAATCTCTACGACATCTCCATTAACAACAAAATCTCGTAAACCATAAAGTAATGACTTTTGATAACCCAGATCATCATCTACCGTCAAAATCTTACCAGTTTTTTGCAGTGAGTGATTGGTGGCTGTTTTGTGGGATATATCATGATATTTAGAGTCATCCAGAAAAACAAAGCTCTCATCAGCCATAGTTTTTAAACCTGTATTTATATAAGCCAACGTACGTTACCTATTGTTTGAAAACTCAATATGTATCTTAGTTTAAAACTAGTCGTCTTTATGCAACCGTGCAAGGTAGGCAATTCTGTTATGAATGGTCTATGTTTTAAAATTGAGCTACATGGACAGTTCAGGTCACAATTCGTATTTTTCTATCTGTTTGAATTAGCTTGTAGACATTCTGAAAAACAACAAGGATTCTCATTTATGCTAAAAATTAAAGTTTCTCAATCAGTCTGGCTTGTTGGTGGTGTTCCCATTTTGGGGGCTTTAGTATTATTGGTAATGGTGTTCAGTTATTTAAATCAGAATGTTATTTCTCAGAATACCAATCTTTCGTTATTTTCATTAAGTGAACGGCTTGGACGTGTTGCACATAATTTTGCAGTAGAGCGAGGTCTGACTGCTGGTTTTGTAAATTCTAAAAATGAAAATGATGCAAATAATGCCCGGAGTAAACTGGATGATCAAAGGAGAGTTGCAGAGCAGGTTGCTCAATCCATGTTGACTCTTAATCCGGCTGATTTTCCTGGTATCGAGCCTGCTGAATTGAATAAGATCATTCGCCCTGTTCAAGAACTGCTTAATCGACGACAAACGGTCAGGCAGCAAGTTAACAGTTTGAACCCTGATGCTAATGCTTTTGCCTATTATTCTGATCTCAATGCCAGGGCTTTGGATGGTATTCAGTATCTGTTAGTGAAAATAAAAGATCCGGAAATTGCAACGAATCTTGAGACTCAATTGAGCCTGTTCTGGATGAAAGAACGGGTAGGGCAATATCGAGGATTACTCAATGGCGTGTTTGCAAAGGGCAGTATTTCGCCAATTCAGTTGAATATGGTTAAGTCATATCTTAGTGATGAGTTTCATTGGTTGCGCCTGTTTGAAATGTCGGCACAAGACAAGATACAGCAACAGCTGGCTTCAGGTATGAATACCCCTGTATGGAAAAGTGTGACTGAAATTGCACAGAAAGTCGCTAATACAGCTCAGGCTGGAGATGTTCAGGGGCCTCCAAACTGGTTCTCGATGGCAACAGAAAAGATTGCAACAATACAAAAAATTACAATAGAGGTCGATGATATCACCAGAAAAACGGCAGAGGGAAAAGCCAGTGATGCCCGATTTATGCTGTATCTGGTCATTGGAATATCATTAGTTATAGTTATACCCGTTGTGTTGTTTATGATTTATATATCTCGATCTATCACATCTCGGGTAAAACAGATTCATCATTATCTTCATTTGGTTACGCAACGTGATTTAACTTCACGTTTCACTGATAATGGCAGAGATGAACTGAGTGAAATTTCTCTGGCGATTAATCAGCACTTGGATTCGTTATCTGGTTCTTTTTCTCTTTTGCATGAGCAGGCGATGGAATCAAAAGAGAGTGTGGTTCAGATAGAAAACAGAAATAAGCAAACACTACAAAAGACTCAGGAGCAGTTTTCCCGAATAGATCAAATAGCCGCTGCCGCAGAAGAGATGTATCAGACCAGTCAGTCGATTGCACAGGATATACATTCTGCCGCTCAGGAAGCCGAATCTATGCAGGGAGAGGCCACAACTGGTCAAGAAAGAATGATTCAAATTTTTGATTTAATTAAACAACTGTCTACAGAAGTTGCTTCGGGTTATCAACGTGTTAGTGATGTGACTAATCATACTAATGATATAGGTACTATTTTACAGACAATTGAAGATATTGCTGAACAAACCAATCTTTTGGCACTTAACGCGGCGATAGAAGCCGCACGTGCGGGAGAACAGGGACGGGGATTCGCGGTAGTTGCTGACGAAGTGCGAAATCTGGCTCATCGAACACAGAATTCCACTGAAGAAATCAGGACCATGATTCAAACGTTAGTTTCGTCAGGTAATAGTGCTCTTTCTCTAATGAAACAGTGTAATCAGATGTCGGAAGATACTGCTGGTGTGGTTAATGAAAATCAGTCAATGATGGATCATCTGTTTAAATCGATTAACTCGATATCGCAGACGGTTGAATTGATTGCTACCGCGGTAGAAGAGCAGAGTCAGACGACAAAAGATATTAATCAGAATATCCAGTATATTAATGAGTTATCTCATCATATTACGGAAGTAGTTAACCAAATGAATGATAGTGTTAAAGACAGCAGTAAACGAGCTGATGACGTGATTGATGAAATTAACAGTTATCGTTGCTAATTTATTAGCTGTTGATTAATTTTCATAGAAAAGCTCTAAAACAGGGGCAGATTCATGCCCCTTCAGACAAATCCGGCCCAAACGATAATTCTGTACTAACCTTTACTCAACATGCAGTCGAATACTCAACAAGTTAAAAGTGCTATTACAAGCAAAAGGAGAAGCAAAAGCACTTTCGGAGGGCGAGTAAGATGGAAAGAATTGAAACGATCCGTAAACTGTTTATTTCATCTGATGAAAATGTATCTCAAACCACTAATCTTTTAGAATTTGCACTAAACGAATTAAAACAACAACATAATGGCACCGTAATTGGTCAAAATTACGAAACTGATTATGAAGATCTTTTCCAAACCAGCAACTTTCCCCAGCAAATGAAAGAGGAATCAGACACTCTCAGGGACATTCTGAAACTGTATCAGGGGGTAGGTCGTTGGGGGCATCCGCAAATGCAGTCTAATGTAATTCCTGAGCCAACACGGATTTCAATCGTAACGGAAGCTCTTACTGCTCGATATAATGAAAATGCTATCTGGGACCACTATGGAATGAGTGCCTCCCGCTCTGAAGTCATGGCCATTGGAATGCTTGCAGACTTAATCGGTTTTAATAAAACAAAAGCGGGAGGGATTTTTACTTTTGGTGGTTCTGGGTGCAATCTCTATGCTGCCAGAATCGGAATAGAGAAAGTTGACCCTGATGCCAAGCACACAGGAATCCGGGATAAAATCGTATTTTTCTGTTCCGATGTTTCCCACTACAGTATTAAATCTTCAGCAATATGGACCGGGGTTGGTCTGAATAATATCTGCGTAATCCCAACTGATGACGACAATACAATGCGAGTGGATATCCTTGAAGAACAGCTTGAAAAAACAATAGCTTCCGGAGCTAAAATCGGATGCATTTATGCCACAATGGGTACAACGGATGCTTTCGGACTGGATCCATTAAAAAAAATTATTGAACTCAGAAATAAATTTTCATCTAAAGTGGACTATTCTATCCACGTTCACGCCGATGCAGTGATTGGCTGGCCTTATCTTACTTTTAAAAGTGATACATCATTAGACGGATTATCCGACAAGTTACAACACTCACTTTGTAACATCGTTTCTAAAATAACCGAGCTACAATATGCAGACTCTATCGGCATCGATTTTCATAAAACTGGTTGGGGGCCGTATCTCTGCAGTGCTTTTATCGTTAAGGATAAAAATGACTTTAGCTTATTAGAAAAATTCAGAAATGATATGCCTTATCTCTACCACGGAGATGGCTACCAACCTGGTATTTTTACACTGGAATCCAGCCGCCCGAATTATGCTCAGAAAGCATTAGTTAATATGATCGCGCTGGGAAAAGTCGGCTATGAATCACTGATCCTTTATCTATTATCGATGGCTGATTACCTCAGAACAAAAGTTGAGGAATCTCCTGATATTGCGTTACTTAATCATAACAACCCTGCCTTTGTCACCGATATTCGATTCTATCCACACAGTAAATACGATGATAATGGTATTCCCTGGTATGAAAGAGAACTTCATGATGAAGTCCCGCAGTCATTCACTGAAAATATAAATCAATATAATCGGGAAATTGCCGAGTTTGTCCTGCACGAAGCTGAGACAAAAGGCACTCCTGTTGTCTCTTATACAGATTCGTATAAAACAACCCATCAAAAAAGGAATGTACTGGGTATAAAATCTTATCCTATGAGCCCTTTTACTGAAAAAACCGATATGGATGCGGTGTTGGCACAGCTCTACAAGGGCAAAAGAGAAATAGATAAAAAGTTAAGCATATTTAAATAATCTGAATAATATTTTGATGCTAAATACTTCTTAGCTGTTCATTAATCCACAAAGAAAAGGCTTTAAAACGGGGGCGTAATTCATGCCCCTTTGGACAAATTAAGTCATATCCCAAGCCGGATTGTATGCTTTCAAATGGTGTGATTAGCTCACCACTATCAAGATAGGATTTTATGAGCTGATAACGTCCTATAGCAATTCCCATGGAGTTTCGGGCAGCTAACATGGTGAGCTCTTCGTGATTAAAGACATACTTTTTGCTCATAACATCGATGTCTCTTGAGGTTTCTTTTAACCACCGCTGCCATTCAGTTTGCGGAGACAAAAACTCCAGAGATTCGGTGCAATGGAGAAAACAGGCATCTGTAAGGTGTTTATCTCCAGTATTCAAACCGAGAGATTCTGCATATTGCGGGGTGCAGACAGGTACTAAGGTCTCATCGAATAATCGTTGATGATAAAAGTCTGCGTGAGTGGCATCACCATAGTAAATAGCAAGATCGACAGGCTGGTTCTGAAAATCCAGTTTGCTGGCTTTTACCCGGATCTTGACGTTAAGATTCGGGTATCGTGCCTGAAAAGTGGATAATCTTGGCATCAGCCATAGGTGTGCAAACGTCGGGGCAATACCGATATAAAGCTCGCCCCGAAGTTCGTTAAAGCGAATATCTTCAATTTCTGAAAACACACTGTCTAACGACGCATTTAATACTCCAAGAATTCGTCGACCTTCTTCCGTCAGTTCAAGTTTGCGGGTTAAGCGCACAAACAGTTTAAAGCCCAATTCCTGTTCAAGTTTTTTAATCCTCTGGCTGACAGCTCCCTGAGTCAGACAAAGTTCTTCTGCTGCCAGGGTAAAACTTAAAAATTTAGCAACTACACTAAATGAGTACAGGTTGGCAATGAGAGTCTGTTTATTATCCATTATTTGGTCTATGTATTAATTTGACTAATACATGTTAGTGAAGATTTGGTTTGTTGACCAATAAAATTTGATGTGAAATTAGCCTGACTTATCCATTAACGGGGAACGACAATGAACAAACAATTAAAAATCGCAGTTATCGGTGCCGGTTCCAGCTATACACCGGAGCTAATTGAAGGTCTGTTAAAAAGAAAGCATGAATTGCCAATTGGAGAATTATGGCTGGTTGATATCGAAGATGGTCGTGAAAAAGTGAATATTATTGCTGATCTGACCCGACGCATGATACAGCGTGAAGGCTTAGATATTAAAGTCGAAGTGACTCTTGACCGAAGACCTGCGTTAGAAAATGCCGATTTTATCTGCTCACAATTCAGAGCCGGATGTCTGGAAGGACGTATTCGTGACGAACGGATATCGCTCAAATATGGAATGATTGGCCAGGAAACAAACGGTTTAGGTGGGTTTGCCAATGCATGTCGAACTATTCCAATTGCGTTAGACATTTGCCGGGAAATAGAAGAATTGTGTCCTGATGCATGGCTGCTTAATTTTACCAATCCATCAGGTATGGTCACAGAAGCTATTCTGAAACACACTAATGTAAAAGTAGTTGGTTTGTGTAATGTGCCTGTGATTATGCAAAAAGGTGTGGCTAAATTGCTGGATGCAAATGAAGGTGATTTTGTTATGCAGGTTGCAGGATTGAATCACATGATCTGGGCTCGTCAGATTTTACATGAAGGTCAGGATAAACTCGGTTTTATCATGGATGAAATTTTAAATGGCAAAGATTATCTGGTTCCAAGTAATATTCCGCCTTTTGCGTGGCCAAAAGATCTGCTGAAAAATATGGGTATGATTCCGTGTGCCTATTTACGTTATTACTATATGAGTGATGACATTATGCAGCAGGAGATGAAAGAAGCGGACGGAGAAGGTACCCGAGGTGAAGTAGTTAAAGCGATGGAGAAAAAACTGTTCGATATCTATAAAAATCCTGAGTTGAACGAAAAGCCCAAAGAGCTGGAAAAACGTGGCGGTCAGTACTATTCAGAAGCAGCCTGTGAGCTGATGTCTTCTATCTATAATGATAAACGTACTATCATGCATGTGAACACCAGAAACAATGGCGCTATTAATGATTTGCCGGATGATTGCACCGTTGAAGTGAGTTCCGTGATTACTAAAAGTGGCCCGCTACCTCTGAATGTGGCACCGTTCCCGACAGATACTTTACGCTTGATTCAGCTAATGAAAGAGTATGAATCACTCACAGTAAGTGCTGCAGTTAATGGCAATATCAATGATGCCAAACGGGCTCTGATTCTTAATCCTCTTGTCAATACTGGTACGCTCCTGGATAAAGCACTGTTGGAAACCGTAAGAGAAAATGCCGACTACATGCCTCAGTTCAGCCATCTATTGAATTAAGCACTGTTTCTTATTTATAAACAAACTGTTCCGGTAAACGGGACAGTTTGTTTTTGTCACTTCGGTAGGACAGAAATAAAAGCATAATTTTCATACTTACTTTTTTGGAAAAGACTGTAATACTTAAATATGTCTCTTTGTTTTGGTTTAGTGGTCTGGTTCAAAAAAGTATCTGAATTGTGTGAATTTTTGTTGTGACTGAGTGAGATAAGAATGAAGACAAATCCGAATTTTTTAGTTACAAGACATTTTCATTTTACCCCCTCAGTCTGGGCTATGCTCTCATTCCTGTATGTAATTTTAAGTTTATTCTCTATAACAGCATTTGCTGCAAACGACTCAGATAACTTCCGTATTGAGAGTATTGCTCAGATGAGCAGTGACCAGTTAGCCAAAAAACTGGAAGAGGCAAAAACGTCTTTAACCGATCTGACTGGTGATGATGCGAATGAGCAGACCCAACAGAAAAAGGTAACCCAGCAAAGACAAATTAATCTACTGGAAGAATATATCAGCCAGAAAAACACATTGGCGCAATTGACCGATAGTAATACAGATAATACTGAGGTTAAGAAAGCAGAGGCGAAGCTCAAAGAACTTTATAAGCTTCCTCCTGTTACGAAAAATACACTTGGCTCTGTTTCTCTCACAACTTTGGAAAGTCAGCTTAGCCAGACACGAGAGCAGAAGAATAATCTGGTTAACCAGCAAGTCCAACAACAAAAGTTAGAAAGCGAATATTCGACTTATTTGCAAACAGCAAACACACGTTATCAAGCTGCTGATCAGCGAGAAGCTATGTTGGTTAAATCCAGAACAGGTAATCAAGGTCTGGCTGCACTTGATTTAGTGGATAAACAGATCGAAAACGCTCAGCTTGATAAACTGATTGCTAAACAGTCAGAAACCGTATTAGAGGCTCGCCGTCAATGGTACCGAAAAAATGAGCCATTAATTCAGCTAAAATTAGAAGCCGTTGAAATTGAAATTGATCGCCTGGAAAAGCAATTAGCTATCTATCATCAGTTTCTTCAGGATGAATTAACAGTCAAAACGCAGCAAGCAGAAGAAGCTTTGCAGGAAAAAATCCGGATTGCGCAGGAAGCCCAAGATCCTGAAAAACGTTTTTTAGCTGAGTGGGCCGCTACTATTGCACAGTCACAGAAAAATATCAGCTCATATATGGTGATGAACATTAGTTTAACTAAGGAAATTACAGAGCAGAGAAAATGGTTAGCTTTGGAGAATGAGGAATATATTTCGGTCTTAAATTTGCTTTCCGGAAAAAATAATTACGATGTGGCGGACAGGATAAGACGTTCCTTAGAGCAAATAAAGCTGAGACGGAATTTGCTTGAGAAGCAATTAAAGGACGATAAGTTCACCCGTATTAATGAGTATCATGAACGTAATTTTGCTATTGCTGATATTTTGTATGGACTGACTACCGAATATGATGGACAGAAACAGGAAGTACTGCGAGTTTTGGATGAAGGTAAAAAGGCTACTTTTCTGATTGCCAGTCAAAAGTTGTTATCTGAGTATCGGAACATATTGCGGGATGAAAAGGCTGCTTTAACGGAAGCTATTAGCAATGGCCAGAAACTGATTTTGTTAATGCAGCAAAGACTGAATAAACTCGATGAATTCGAACGTCTTGTTCAAAGTACATCTTTCTGGATTAAAGACAGCAGACCTCTGAATCTGACTACATTATTGAAAATTCCTGATGAATTATTTAAAGATATTGTCTGGTTGCAGAAACTCATTTCTGTTCAGAATATTAAGCAGTTAGGGGAAGAAATCAGATCTCCCCGAAGCTTACTTTATATTATAGGTTTACTGTTTGTTCTTCCCTCTGTTCTGACTATTCTTCGTCGATATTTGCGTGGTTTAAGTGTGCGAATTAATGATCGGGTTCAGAATGAAGGTAAATTGGTTTATTTAGCTTCCGTCGTTCTTTTTACCGGGCTTCTAAGTGCAGCGTTGCTGCCTGCTTACTTTTTTGTTGTCGCCAGACTGGTTGAGATAATTCAGTTACCATTAGATCTCAGTGTGATTATCAGTACCGTATGTGACCATTTGGCTCTGTTCTTCTTATTGTGGTTCCTGAGTCGATCTTTCTTTGCCGGGCGGAGTATTACCGAAGTGCAGTTTGATTTGCCTCGTGATGCAGCCAATACACTATATTCAGGTTTCAGATGGTTTATGTTGGGGTATTTATTCCTGATACCTTCAGCCGTATTACATAACTCTCCATTTAATAATCAGGTATTACCGCAGATCTTTAATATACTTTTTCTGGTTTTGACCACCATTTCTGTGTACAGGTTAATCCGACCACAATCAGCATTTGTTCAGCATCAACTCAAAGCATTACATGTTGAACGGATTACTGCCAGTTGGAGTTTATGCTTTAGGGGGTTATTGCTCGTTGCTTTCTCAACAGTTGTAATGAGTGCTATTGGTTATCAGTTCGCTTCGCAAACAATAATATATCGGCTTGGATTGACATTGGCATTACTGGCATTACTTCCTTCCATTTACCGTTTGCTACGTGGCAGCATGCTCCGGTATGTCGAGTTGCGAATGAGTAAAGTTATTGAAATTGATACTCAAGCTTCTGATAAATCAGAACATAAAAGTAATGCCATTCGTCTTTTAAAGTTTATTGCCATTGTATCGGGTTTTTTACTCCTGCTACGAATTTGGGGGGTTGATGAGCAGGCCGTATTAATGCTTGATGACATCCAGCTATACAAAGTACAAATAGTTGGCTCTGAACCAGAGTTTGTTACTCTGGGGAGCTATATGCGCTGCTTATTAGCTATTTTTATCGTTTTTTGGGCAATGAGAAGTCTTCCGAACTTTATGAATTTATGGATTTTCCCTCATTGGAACACTGATGTCGGTGTCAAGTATGCCGTAAGAACCATTTCGCGTTATTGCCTGTTCCTGGTGGCTGTATTTTATATTATTTCTGAATTGCATCTGGATGTGGCGAAACTTGGCTGGCTGATGGCGGCCATTGGTGTTGGACTTGGTTTTGGTTTACAGGAAATAGTGTCTAATTTTGTAAGTGGACTGATATTGTTGGCTGAACGACCTGTAAAGCCCGGGGATGTTGTTACTATAGGTCAGCTATCTGGTACAGTTAGCCACATTAATATTCGGGCAACAACGATAGTTAACTTTGATCGTCAGGAAGTCATGGTGCCTAACAGAAACCTGATAACTAATGAAGTGATAAACTGGACTCGCAGCGATACGATCAACAGGGTGGTGGTGGCCATAGGCGTGGCCTACGGTAGTGATATGGATAAAGTTACCGGGTTATTGATGAATATTGCTAAAGAGCAGCCTAAAGTATTGTTGACTCCACCTCCAACAGTCTATTTTATGCAGCATGGAGAGAGTTCATTAGATCTGGAACTGCGGGTTTTTGTTGCTTCTCCGGATAATATTTTGCCGGTCAGAGACCAACTGAATCGACAAATAAGCAAAGTATTTAACGAACAGCAGATTGAAATCCCGTTCCCACAACGGGACTTACACATTCGTTCATCGGATCTGTCTGAGGTGATCATGCGTTCTGATACAACAGGCAGTTAATACCGGAGCCTTTGTTGTTATGTATGGGTAATTATTTATTGATACATAAATAATGATCTTCATTATCCATTCTGATACTCAGAGCATTAAAGTTGTTTACTCCGGTTATCGGAAATCGTTTTTCAAGATCATGATGACTCAAGATACCTAATACTTTGGCCTGAGATGCTATACCAGCCTGAATTCCAGCCGGAGCATCTTCGAATACAATACAATCTTTTATATTAATGTTGATTTTTTCTGCACCAAGAAGGAATGGCTCTGGATCTGGTTTTCCTTTCGTTATCAGATCTGCAGTAATTAACTGTGGTGGTGTCGGCAGTTTTGCGGCTTTAATTCTGGCCGAAGCAACAGGGTAAGTTCCGGATGTGACTATTGCCCAGGGAATATTGTATTGGTTTAGTTGTTCAAGAAATTCAATCGCACCAATAAGAGCTTCTATACCATCAGTATCCTGGGACTCCTGATCTTCCAGCCATTTGATTTCACTTTCGATTAATGTTTTATCTTGTCCGGCCAGAAGTTCATAGACAGACTCACGAGCAGGCCGCCCATGAATAACAGTTAGTACATAATCCGGGTCAAGGTCATGTTTGAGAGCGAGTGCTGTCCAGGCTCGGATGACTGCAGGATAGGAATCGATTAGTGTCCCATCTAAATCGAATAAGCAGCCTTTAAACGGTATTTCATTGTCCATATGATTCTCAATTTTTTTGAATACTAATCTAATAATATCGGTTGATTCAGAATGGTCAATTACATCTATGACATTTGTAGTATTGCAGAAAAATCTGTCGGCCTGCTTATGTAATATCCTTGAAAATGGTCACATCCCATTTCGTATAGAGTTTCTAATTGTTCCTTGGTTTCCACACCTTCGGCAACAACAACATAATCATAAATTTTTGCAATATTAATAAACGATTGAATAAGAATATCAATATTAGGGTTTCCCATATTAGATACATAGGTTTTATCTATTTTAATCTCATTCGCTGGTAGCTTAAGCAAAGAAGGGAAAGATGTATAGCCGGTAGCAAAATCATCCAAAGAGATTGAACAGCCTAAATTTCTTAATTCAGAAATGTTTTTTATTTCGTATTCATTAATATCAACAAAAAATGTTTCTGTGATTTCCAGACACAAACAAGCAGGATTTATATTATATTGAGCTAGTAGCGACTTAAATTCATCAATAAATGAATTATCTAACATTTCTCTGGAAGAAATGTTTATTGAGAATTTAAAATTATCACTAAGGTTTTTACAATGACTTATCATTGTTTTAAAAGTTTGTTCTATAACCCAGAGATCTATTTTCCTGATATAACCATGTTTTTCAGCTACGCTTATATAGGTTTCAGGTTGATAATCTGATAATGGAATAGAGTGACTTCTTAATATTGCTTCTACTCCAGAAAGACAGTTATCTTTACGATTATAAATAGGCATAAATTGTAAGTAAAAATCATTGTTATTAAATGATTTTTTTATACTATTTAGAATAAATAATTCTTCTTTATGAAGTTTTAAAGGCTCCATGCCATAGTAAACGATTTTTTTATTATATTTTTCGGCATAATCAGTTATCAGCAGACAACTTTCAATAAGTTCCTGAGCAGTATCAGGAAGATCGGATGGTTCTATTATACCTAAGGCTATATCAAGTGAAAATTGACCACAATTTTTGATATTGGTACCGAGAGAACATATATCAAAAACAATATTATAATTTTTTTTCGTTAATGGAGTGCCAGTTTTTAAAATAACAAATTCATTATCTTTAATACGATAAACTGTTAGTTCATTTTTCTCTAGCTCTATGGTACATCGATTCCAGGTAAAAACGATAATATCTATCGTAAGGTCTTTGCCAATTTTTTCACATAAGGTTTTGTAGTTTTTAATTTTTAAGGAATGTACCTGTAGTTTTTCATTTGAGAGATCAGAATAATCTCGTACAAGTTTATCAGCATTGAAAAATCCGGTTTCTTTATCTGTATAAATTAGTTTTTTTGATTTATTTAATATTATTTTTGTATGGATGAGGTAGTGAAATAATAAGACAATTATAAGTAGTGGCCAAATAATAGACATCCACTTATTGAATTCATTCTGGTAAATTCTTTTTCCTTGTAAACTCAGATTATTTATTTTTAATGTATAATGGCTGGCATGAATTAATGGAATGTCACTAATATACACTTCCAGACTTACCACATTATTAAAATCTTTGTGAGAGTTAGCATAAGGAATTTCATATTTATTTAGCCACCAGTTTTCAACATTGAAGTCGGCTAATTTTAATGTGTCAATTTTTTGGGGATTAAATATTACTGCCTGATACTTTGTATTTTCAATCTCTAACGATGGGTTGTTAAGATCATAAATTGTTTTTATAAATATTTTAACTTTACCGGAATAACGAGAGGATTCAGATAAAGCTAAAATATTGGCTGAGATTCGATCATACGATTTGAATGATGCAAATTGCTTTGTTTTTTCATCTTTAGATATAAATAAGACAATGCCACACATAGTGACAGAGGTTAAATCCGTTGCATCACATTGTAGTGTTAGCTGATTATTGTTTCGTAATAACTGTTTTTTCTCACTCGGTACGCCTGCAATAGCATATTGAATTTTATGGTTTGTTAGCAGTGAGATAACAGTATTATTTTCGTTTGAGAGAATAAAAAACTGGAACAGGATAGATACGATCATCGCACTAACTATTATTGTGCTATAGATTTGTGCCATCGAGAGTGGCTTGCGTATCATACGGTTTCCTGCTTGGTAATATAAATCGGGGTGTATGCTAACATGTAAAGTATATTGAGATAAGTATCATTAGCATATTAAAGAAAAAAGACACGAATTGTCCTAAAAGTAAGATAACTATCAGTTATTGATAACAGTTAATAAAGTTTTTGACTAATTTCCGATGCGTTGAGAACCAACATATCGGCTTATCAATGACGATTGTCAGGAGTTTTTGCGTTGCTCAAACGAGGTGGCATCCCGTTCTGGGGTATTGGTTCAAGATTAATTAACCTGAAAGCAAAATAAGATAAAAATAAGGGTTTTTCTGTTGACTAAGTGTAAAACCCATACCAAGCTCTATTGGTCTTCTGCTTAAAAAATATTCAAATAAGCTTAATCAGGTTTGATTTAAAGTTTCTGATTAGAGAGTAAATAAAGCAAAAAAAGATGAGTGAACTAAACGCGCAAGCATTATTGGGCTTACGGAATACCATTGCGGATTTGTTGTCAAGTAGTCTACCGGGTGTAACGTCGCCTCTAGTTATAATTAATCCAACAAAAGTTGCTCCAGCGGGCTTAAATGGTTTCGTGGGTTTACACCATGAACCTTATGGCGAGATCTATGGAGCGACAGGAGCCATCCTCCTGATTATATAATGCGGCGGATAACGTGATTGAGCAAGACTCTCGTATTCGAGGTGGAAATAAAACACTGTCTACGCCCAGAAAAGCGGGTACCTATCTGGTTTTGCAAACGTCTGGTTCAGTTTCGCAAGCTCGAAATTTTATATTTAGCACTGAGTTGATGTCACAAGTTCGTAACGGAATCGGAGTGGTATTTCGTTGGCAGGATGAAAATAATCTAGCGTAAGGGAATCAGAAGGGGATCGCAGTCATGGCTGAAAGTCAGTTCTCGGAACAAATCGTACCAGGAACCTTTATTCGTATTCAGGCGGAAGGGTTGATTAGCGCAGGAGGTATTTCTGCAGGTAATATTGGGATTGTCGGTACGGCGGTTGAAGGTAATGGCGCCTTACATATTTTATCAAGTTATGAAGACGCCAAAGCGGCTTTAGGAGATTACGATGCTTTTGCTGCTGCGACTTTGAACCTAGTGCGTTCTATCGAATTACTTTATCAAAACGGTGCGAGAACTGTGTTTGCCTATTCTTTGCCAGCTGGTGCGGACCAGGCAGCGTTTAGTGCGGGGTTTGCAGAAGTGGTCAAAGAAGATGTGCAAATTGTTGTGGCGCCTGAACTTGCCACGACAACGGCCATCTCTGTGTTAGGTCCGGTGGTAAATAGTGGTGAAGATCAAGCCCGAGACATGATTGCGATCATTGGTAGCGATGATCTGGGTAACGATGTTGCTGATATTGTGGCACAAGTCAGTTCGAATAAGCGCTTTGTGTTAACGGCGCCAGGTATTCAAGCTTATGATGCAACCGGAGGTGCAAACGTAACCAAAACATAACTTTATTTTATACTGATCTATTTCCAGGCTCTGTACACCCGAGGCTATCTCCTCCAACGTGGGCACTTACAATAGAGCTATTTTTTTATGTATTAATTGGATTTGGTTTATCGAGAACAAAATATATTTCAGTAGCATGGCTGATTTCCAGCATGATATACATGATATATACACATATAGATGGGTTAGGCTATGGCTATAGATATTCAATTATTTTTGCTGGTAGTTTGCCTTTTTCAATTGGAGCTGTCGTATATCATTACCGCGAAAAATTATGTGATATATTTCAGTTCTTGGCACAACCAATGCCAATAGCCATAATGTTTTCTTTTTTCGTATTGAATTCCCTTTTCGGAGCAATAGTTCAACGTTACAAATTGGATGGTAGCCTCTTCTACTTGTCATTCTATTTTAATTATTTAATTAACACTGCTTTGGTTATATCTTTAATTAAAGGAAAGTTTCCTCTCGTTTCAAGAAAATTTGACAATATAGTAGGTGATTATAGTTATCCTATTTATTTATTTCACTGGCAGGCTGGCTTTATGTCCGCAATGCTACTATGGAGAGAACCTATACTAGGGTTCGATCCTGAAGGAATTGTTTCTTTTTTATTTGCAATTGTAATAAGTATTATTGTTTTCTGGATAATAATTAATATTATAGATCATCCAATACAGAAATTATGAACATCAATAAGAAATAAAGCTGATATAGAAAATTAACTCGGTCTTCAGACAATATCACTACGCCATCATTTTCATTTTTATCGACAGTAGACTGAGATATTGCTTATAAATTAACTTATCTGACTAAGCCAATTAGTTCAAAGATGCTAACTCAAAATTATTCATTTTTGAGTTAGCAGGTGTAGTAGTTTATTTGTATGAACCGTTCACATCATTTCATCAGAAGTTACTCATATTTATAAGCTATTCAGCAATTAAAAGGAAGAAACTCCCAGTCAAAGTGTTTTTTTTCAATGATTATATTATCAAAATCTACTTTTTCTCCGTTTATTATCATTGAAGGGATCTTAATTATTAATCCATCAACATCATATTTTTCCAGAGATGTAGAAAACTCTATAGTCGTAGAACCATAGAGTACATCATTAGGAGTATTTATAATAGGTGTGAATGGATTTTTCAATATCTTTAAGTTCAAAGTAATAGAGCTAAATTTACTATTAACTATGTAATCATTTTTTGAGTCCTTTAAGGATATTTCAGGATTTTCAAATTTCCAGTCATCAAAGAAGTTCATATTAATATTGTCAACAAATACTCTTATTTTTTCATCCCATATTTTTACGCGACCACGTGCGGTTACATTGTTTTCAATGACATCGAAGCTTTTACCGAAATAACGCAATAAATTTTCACAAGAATTTGAATTATTATTTTTCTTACATTCTTCATATCTTGATTTTTGGTTTTCATAGATATTTTCTGTAACATAATTATCAAAATATAATCGCATGGGAATAGGACTAAAACGTATAGTTGTATTTTTAGTTTCTATTTTAGGAAGCGTTAAATTTACATCATTTGGATTGTGTGTAAATAATTTGTCAGTTTCCCAAATAAAATGAAACCAATATAAAATATCATCACTATTTTCTTTTATTTTTTTTGATAAGTTTGGTAATATTTTTTGAATTGAAAAGGTTTGATCGGATTTTATTCCATAATAAGATGAAATATTCATGTTGTTCCAAATGACTTTCCGTTTTTTATTCTTATTATCTATGAATGTATAATAATCTGATAAGATATTAACACTAGTTTTTGGGGATATTGTATATGTTATATATAATGGTCTGATAATTTCAGAATTAGATACTTCAGGTGTTCTTATCTGAACTACAACACCGTGTCCAGCTTCAAATTCAATTCCTGTCATTACTCCTGAACTACCGTGACAGCTTTCTCCTATATACTTCACTGATTTGCTTGGATATGTTGGTTGTAAATATATACCTAAGGGAATAGGTATAGGTATACAACTCACAGTTAGTAAGGAAATGAAGAATACTTTTATAAACAAAAATAGATAGTTAGACGATTTCATTTTAATTCACAAAAGTTCAAATGGTTCCAGTTATATGTACTAAGTATAGTTTATGGTCAGAACCATACCATTTTTGATCTGTACCACCACAACTAGACAATGAATTAAGCAATTTTTCAACTCCTGAAGCTATTCATGAATTGCTAAATTAGAAAAGCGACTAACATAAAATTGTCCAAAATCCTTTTACTTGATAACAAAAAGGCGAACCATTCGGTTCGCCTATACTATTGATAACTCAGTCACAATCTAAACTACAGTCACAAACTTTATTAATCTCTGTACACATCAATACTAGGGCAGGTACAAATCAGGTTTCGATCCCCGTAGACATTATCCACCCTGTTGACTGTTGGCCAGTATTTGGAATTCAGGGTATGAGCCGATGGGTAACACGCTAATTCTCTTGAATAAGGGTGTGTCCAGTCATTTGACATTAAATCAACCTGAGTATGAGGTGCATTGACCAGAGGGTTGTCCTGAAGCGACCATTCACCTGAAGTAACTAGTTGAATTTCTTCTCTGATGGCGATCATTGCGTCACAGAAACGGTCGATTTCATGCTTATCTTCTGATTCAGTCGGCTCAATCATTAGTGTACCGGCTACCGGGAATGACATAGTCGGAGCATGGAATCCATAGTCCATCAGACGTTTGGCAATGTCTTCTTCTGATATTCCGGATTCTTCTTTCAACGGTCTGATATCAACAATGCATTCATGAGCGACACGCGCATGTGTTCCTTTGTAAAGGACCGGATAAAACTTGTCTAAACGGTGTGCTATGTAGTTTGCATTCAGGATCGCTGTTTGTGTTGCTTGTTTCAGCCCTTCGGAACCCATCATCGAGATATAAGCCCATGATATAGGAAGAATTGATGCGCTTCCCCAGTCAGCAGACGAAACAGCATACTCACTACCGTTCTCGCCATTCTCTATATGGCCAGGTAAGAATGGGGCTAAATGCGATTTTACACCAATAGGTCCGACACCTGGGCCACCGCCACCATGAGGAATACAGAAAGTTTTATGAAGGTTAAGGTGTGAAACATCTGAACCAATAAATCCAGGATTTGTGAGCCCAACCTGAGCATTCATATTGGCCCCATCAAGATAGACCTGACCGCCTGCAGAATGAACCATCTCGCACACAGTCTGAACCTGTTCTTCGTAGACACCATGTGTTGAAGGGTAAGTAATCATGATACATGACAGATTTTCATGGTGTTTTTCGATAAGAGCAGCGAGATGTTCAATATCGATATTGCCTTGCTTATCACAATTTACGACAACGACTTTCAACGATGCCATTGAAGCACTAGCAGGGTTAGTACCATGTGCAGAACTTGGAATTAAGCATATATTACGATGACCTTCACCACGGCTTTGATGATAACGCTGTATCGCAAGCAGACCCGCGTATTCGCCGGATGCACCAGAGTTTGGTTGTAGCGAAAATGCATCATATCCGGTGATTGCACAAAGTTGATCTTTCAGTTCAGACGCCAGGGATTGATAGCCCAGAGTTTGGTCTTTCGGCGCAAATGGGTGAATTTGACTAAATTCAGGCCATGTAATTGGCATCATTTCTGTTGCTGCATTTAATTTCATGGTGCAGCTACCGAGAGGGATCATCCCATGAGTTAAAGAAAAATCTTTATTTTCTAAACGCTTCAGATAACGCATCATCTGAGTCTCGCTATGATATGAGCTAAATGTTGGATGCGTTAAAAATTTGGTTGTACGACGGCATTGTTCCGGAATTGCTGCAAATTCGTCTGCTGCAATTTGAACTGATAGGGTATTTATATCTTCTTCAATTTCAAATAACGTGAACAGATCAGTCACATCAGCAATAGATGTTGTTTCGTCCAGGCTAATACCAAGAGCACTGTCATATTTTCTCAGATTAATGCCGGTTTTCTGTGCTTGTCCATAAATACTTTCAGTCGCACTGCCTGTTTTGACCGTTACAGTATCGAAGAATGAAGCGTGTTTTAATTCGTAGCCTTTATTGACGAATGCTTTTGCCAGAATTGCAGATAAATGATGAACCCTGCGAGCAATTTTAGTCAGACCTTTAGGTCCATGATATATGGCATAAAATGCGGCCATATTGGCTAATAATGCTTGAGCTGTACAGATATTGGATGTCGCTTTTTCCCTGCGAATATGTTGCTCTCTGGTCTGCATTGCCATTCGTAAAGCCTGATTGCCTTTGGCATCAACTGAGACACCGATCACCCGACCTGGCATATTCCGTTTTAGTTTGTCCCTGGTTGCCATAAATGCTGCATGAGGACCACCGAACCCTAAAGGAACGCCAAAACGTTGAGAAGAACCGATGGATACATCTGCGCCCATTTCACCGACAGGTTTTAGTAGTACTGATGCCAGTAGGTCGGTTGCAACGGTTACGACGGCTTTTTTCGCCTGAATTTTGGCGATAATGTCAGTTAAATCCAGAATCTCTCCGGACGTTCCCGGGTATTGTAATAACGCACCAAAAATATCATGCTCATCTATGCTTTCAAGACGATCAACAATAACCTGAAAACCGAGGAACTCTGCACGGGTTTTTATAACTTCTATGGTTTGTGGATGAAGATCGTCAGACACAAAGTAAAGATTGCTTTTAGCTTTGCTGGCTCGCTTGCTCAATGCCATTGCTTCAGCTGCTGCTGTTGCTTCATCTAATAATGATGCATTAGCAATTTCCATCCCCGTTAAATCAATAATCATTTGCTGGAAGTTAAGTAGAGCTTCCAAACGACCCTGAGAAATTTCTGGTTGATAAGGTGTGTATGCGGTATACCAACCTGGGTTTTCTAAAACATTTCGTAAGATGACATTAGGGGTATGAGTGTTGTAGTAACCTTGACCGATATAATTACGGAAAATTTTATTATTCTGGGCATATGTTTTAAGTTTTGCTAACGCAGCAGATTCACTTAAAGGGGCCTCAAGATTTAATGGCGAACTCAAACGGATTGATTCTGGGACAGTTTGCTCGATTAATTCGTTCACTGAGGTAATTCCCAGTGTTTCTAACATTGAATTACGCTCTGAGTCACCTAATCCATTATGACGGCGAACAAATTCAGAATTTGTATCGAGACTTTGCAGCAATGAAGTCATGTTTCCTTACCTATACAACGTGATCAGTCAATTATTCATCTTCAATAGAATTCAAATAATCTTCCGCTACTTTCAAATTATCCAGTTCACCAGCATCTGCAATTTTAATTTTTGCAATCCAGCCACCATCATAAGGTTCTTCGTTAACCAGTTCAGGACTATCTGATAGCTCTTCATTTACTTCTATGATTTCTCCGGAAAGAGGAGCATAAATATCTGAAGCCGCTTTTACGGATTCTACTAATGAGAAACTGTTTCCTGCTTCAATTTCTTCTCCAACTTCAGGCAGCTCAACAAAGACAACGTCACCTAGCATCTCTTGTGCGTGTTCAGAAATACCGATTGTTGCAGTGCCATCGCCGTTATCTTTTACCCATTCATGGCTGTCTGTAAACTTGAGTGTCATATCCATTTAAAAATCTCCGAAAGAAATAAGAAAGCAACAAAGTCATAACATAACGATTCTTTAGTAAATATTCAATTAAAATTTCCTATAGGAAACTTTTTTATTAACCGTTGCATTTGTTGTATATTTGTCATGTATTTCTTAGTGAATAAATACATGTCACAATAATTAACAATTTTAGACGATATAGGAAATTATGCATGCGTGATGACGTGCTGGACGAATACCCTTCATTAGTTTTAGCCCAGGAATCAACAGAAAAAAATATTGAGCCGTTAAAGTTGGGCGAGCGAATAAAGGAAATCCGTACCAATCTAGGATTGACGCTTGAAGAAGCCAGTCAGAAAACCGGCCTGGCTCGTTCAACACTCAGTAAAATTGAAAATGAGCAGATATCTCCGACATTTCAGGCAATGCAGAAATTAGCTGTTGGCCTACAAATTGATATGCCACAACTGTTTGAACCGCCAAAGAAAATTAACGCAACCGGGCGCCGAGATATCACTCGTGTCAATGCAGGGAAACCTCATCCAACAGCGACTTACGAGCATGAATTACTGGCTACTCAGTTATCTAATAAAAAGATGATGCCGTTTAAAACAACGGTTCATGCACGAAACTTTAGTGAGTATTCTGATTGGGTTCGTCATGATGGTGAGGAGTTTTTGCTGGTCTTATCCGGAGAAATTATTCTGTACACTGAATTTTATGAACCAGTAAAAATGGAAGAAGGGGATAGTGTTTATTACGATGCGACGATGGGACACATGTTGGTTTCTGCCAGTGAAGAAGATGCAGTGATTTTATGGGTAACAGCTAAATAGTTTACTTTAGGAAACTTGCATTGTTATTTTGTCTAATTAACCAGCATATTTTATCTTTCTAAGCTTGTTTTTTATCTCAGGTGATAATTTTTACTTCAAAAAATTGTTAATGGTTGGTTATTTTTGTTCTTTTGTTTATTATTGGAAACTTAAGGAACAAATGATGATTTAATTCTATTGATGAGTTGACGGAGAAAACTATGGCTGATTCGACAGAGCAGGGCGCATTGCTAAAAACGCCTCTTTATGATCTTCACATTTCAGCGGGCGCTAAAATGGTTCCCTTTGCTGGCTATAGTATGCCTGTACAATACAAATTAGGCGTAAAAAAGGAACACCTTCACACAAGAAATGCGGCAGGACTATTTGATGTATCTCATATGGGACAATTACTGCTTACCGGAGAAGGTGCCGCTCAGTTTTTGGAAACCCTTGTACCCGTTGATATAGTAGATTTACCTGCGGGTAAACAGAAGTACGCTGTGTTTACTGATGAAGCGGGTGGAATTTTAGATGATCTAATGGTTACAAACCTAGGTGATAGTCTGTTTATTGTGGTAAATGCGGCCTGTAAAGAACAGGATATTAACCATCTGCAATCACATTTACCTGATGGTCTTATTCTCAAAGAATTAAACGACAGAGCATTGTTGGCATTACAAGGTCCTAAAGCATGTGATGTACTGAGTTCGCTGGCTTCAAAAGTTGCTGATATGGTCTTTATGGATGTGAAAAAAATTACCATTGATGGTGTCGAGTGCATTATTAGTCGCAGCGGATATACGGGAGAAGATGGTTATGAGATTTCCGTCCCTGAAGATAAAGCAGCCTGGCTGGCAACTAAACTGACAGAATTTGAAGAAGTTGAATGGATTGGCTTAGGGGCGCGGGATTCCTTGCGTTTAGAATGCGGACTATGCTTGTATGGTCATGATTTGGATCAGACGACAACGCCTGTAGAAGCCAGTTTGCTATGGGCCATCAGTCCGGTACGCCGTAAAGGTGGGGCGAGAGCAGGAGGCTTTCCTGGCGACACCGTTATTTTAGAACAGATTGAAACAAAAGCTGTATCCCGGAAGAGAATTGGTCTTGTGGGAACGACTAAAGCGCCAGTTAGGGAAGAGACGGAATTATTTAATGCAGATGGTCTGAAAATTGGCATAGTAACCAGTGGTACCGCTGGACCAACAGCTGAAAAACCGGTATCAATGGCGTACATTCAGGCTGAATATGCAGCTATCGGGACTGAAGTTTTTGCTGAAGTTCGCGGGAAGAAGTTACCAATGGTTGTGGAAAAAATGCCGTTTGTTCCGCAGCGTTATTACCGTGGTTAAGCAATATATTAATAGATGACAAAATTACGCCCGCTTACCTGGCTAGGTAAAGTGGGCGTTAACATATGTAGTTATGGATTGTAATTCGTTGCACTTACAACCGACAGCGGTTTTGTAAACCAATAGCCCTGTAAAAATTCAGCATTCATATTAATGAATTTGTTGAGCATGACACTGTCTTCTATACCTTCAATAACAACACTGATATTTTTTGATTTACAAAGTTTGATTAGAAATTCCAGATATTTATTTGAGTCTTCATCTGTCATTGTTTTCGTTGCAAAGGTTTTATCGATTTTTATTTGATTAAATGCAAAGTCAAAAAAGCTGTTAATTGAGCTAAATCCTGCTCCAAAGTCATCAAGAGATAAAGAGTATCCCATATTTTTTAATAGTTTAAGTTGGCTTCTTGCGTTGCTGTTTTCATCCAGAAGGAATGTTTCGGTCATCTCTAGTACAACATTTGAAGGTGAAACGCCTAATTGAGACGATATTTTTCTGATATTGTCAGGGAACCGGGTGTTCAGAAGCTGAAGCACAGAGACATTAATATTTATATTAATATTTGTCTGGTTTTTATCATTATATTGTTTGATAAATGAACAGGCTTTTTCATAAACTAAATATCCCAGTTCAACAATTAATCCTTTCTTTTCTGCAACAGGAATAAATTCATCGGGATAAATATTACCAAATTGATTTGAATTCCAGCGAGCAAGTGCTTCAAAGCTTTTTATCTCACCGGTTTTCGAACAGACGATAGGGTGAAATTTAACCGTTAATTTCCGGTCACGAAGAACAGTTTTAAGGTCATTTTCAATATAAAAGAAACGGTCGATTTTATTTTGAGTATTGCCGTGATACACCTCAATGTGCGTTGACGTAGATTCTTCTGCATATAAGCAGGTACGGGATGCAAGACTAACTATTTCATCACTATCAAGTGATTTAGTGCATTGAGGATAGATACCAAAACTCAGTTTGTTAGCAAGTAAATGGCCCTGTTCATACATTAATTCGGAATATTCAGAAGATGCATCCAGGCAACTTTTCACTATCGGGGCAATAGATACTGACTGACTTAGCAATATGACATAATCACTGGCATTGATACGATACAAAGATGATGAATAATCAGAAAAAGAACAGGAGGCCAGTTTTATATTATTAACAATATCACTAGCCATACCATTACTGAGTTCATCCGAAGTGATCTGAAGATTGCCAACTTTTAAATAAATGATATTGAAGTCGGTATTGTTTGTTTTTAATGATTCAATATCTGAAAAAAGCTTGCGTAGATTGTATAGTCCGGAAAATGAGTCGTAGAAGGCTGCATCGTTGAGGAATGATTCCAGTTTTTTCTTATCCGAAATATCCCGGTGACAGCCAACGATATATTTTTCACCATTTTCAAACAGACAGACAGAGGTATTTTCAATCCAGATGTAGTCATTCGCTGAAGTTAACATTCGATAATGGTGAGATATCGTTTGGCCTTCTTTAATCTGGCTAATATCTACTTTGAGCCGAATCCGGCTGATATCATCTAGATGAATCCGGCTATACCAATCATCGACTGTAATGTTAAACGAAGTAAAGCCAAGCTGTTTATAAAACTCATGGTTGTACAAAGTAATATTGCCTGCAGCATCGATATGATAAACACCTTCCATGCAAGCATTGAAAATATTGAGCATTCGAGATTTATGACTTATAGATGAACTGGTTTGCTGTTCGTTATGGATGGGTCTTAATTGTCTTATATTGCCGTAAGTCATAACTGTCGCTTAGTTTATGTAAATTAAATTTAGGACATCATTTAAAATGACGTTGGCTAGCCTGAAACGTGATTATTTTTATTAGTTGTTATGGCAATATAATGATAAAAATTGATAAGTTAATCAATATAAATGTAGTAATGAAAGTTTATTTCCATGTTAGATTCGACTATTTCTATGAAACTGACCATAAAAATAGTCGTACTTATCGATATTAATCCATTTTTTCTTAATTGGATGATTGATGTTGATAAGCTTTTGTTCCCCATAATGGAACGGTAGATAAACTATGTTTAAAGCTGCCAGATGTTTCTTTAGTGGAATAAGACACGTACATCAATGTTTGTGTTTGCTTATCGTATATCCGACGTATTTTCATGTTCTTAAAGAAGATACTTTTGGATTTTTTAAAGACAATTTCACCAGAGCTGGATTTATCAATATTATTGATCATTTCTGGTGTGATTTCCCCAGTTTGGCGACAAGCGATAGAAGAGTCTGAAGGGTCGGCTAAACTCAGATTATCTTCAATGCTCGCAATATGGCAGGTAACCCCAGTTACTATCGGATCTGATAGTAAATCAATTTTGATGTCCTGAGTGGTAAACATGCCTAAGCTGACGTCACCGACTTCATTTCTATCACATCCGCTAATTAATAATGCGCAGACGCTGGGCATTAATATGTTTTTGAGAATAGCTTTTAGCATAGTTTTTATATTCCGTTTGAATGAAGTAAAAATGCCAGTTCTGAATAGTTGTCGATATCTTAACAAAAATTATAGCTAAATGCATGGAGATAGAAGTTTATATATGGGGATAATCACTTGTATAAAAATGAGTTGCGGGGTATCCTCCTCGCTCATTTCTTTATAACTGATTGGATGTGATCAACGGTTGAGTATGACGAAAATAAACCTTGAAATCGTAAAAATTAAAAATCAATGGTTGAAAAGTCATGTTGATGTTGAGTATCCAACGCCCGGAAGTATCAAAGGATGCGAACTGTATTTTTCCCGGCGCGAAGGCACTGATTGTGAACCTTATTCCTGTGATGTGTCTGCAGATATTCCCGATGGCATTACCATTTATCCAGTTGATTTTCATCGACTAACCGTTATGTTTGCATTAATGCAGGCAAGTGGTTTTTCTGATCCTGTCGAGCAACAAAATATCACTGAATTTTTGACACAAATTATCTATTCTCCCCCATGTACTCTTTATCTTGGCTTTTTTGAGGACGTTCCTGTGTTGGCGGGTATTGTGACTCAGACGGAGGATGCGGTACTTATTTCTGATCTGGTCGTTGATTGTGTTCATTCGAAATTAACGTTACACCAGGCTACATCACTTCTTTATCGGTTTTTAAACCTGGCTGATACAGCACCTGAACTACCGGTATTTGTGGAAGCATAACGGTTTCTGATTGCTGGCTTTATTGTCAATAAATGTAAATTTCTCTTAAATTATTGAAACTTAGTTGCGAAAGCGGATTTAGAACGATATTCTACTGATAATAGAAATGATAATAATTCGCATAAGGTATTCATCGTTATGAAAAAGAATATTGCACTGGGTTTAATTGCCCTTTTATCTTCAACAGCAGCAACTCACGTCAGTGCCGCCCCAATTACGGTTAAACATGCTTTGGGAACCACTATATTAAATGGTGTTCCAGAACGAGTGGTGGTGTTAGGGGCTGGTCCGTTAGATGCTCTGGATGCATTTGGTATTAATCCTGTTGGTGTTACTAAATTTCCTTCTACACCCGATTACTTGAAGAAGTACAACACCGATGCATATTCTTCTGCAGGATCACTCTTTGAGCCTGATTTTGAAAAGATTTATTCCGAAAAACCTGACTTGATCTTAATGGGTCCAAGAAATACTAAGAACTATGAGGAATTATCAAAAATTGCGCCAACCGTTCTGTATACCGTTGATACCAGCGAAGGTATTTGGGAAAGTACGAAAGACGAATGGCGAATGCTGGGCAAAATTTTTAATATTGAAGACAAGGTTGATGCCAAGATTCAGACGTTAGACCAAGACTTCAAAGCGATAAAATCATACAACCAGACACACCCTGTGACTGCGATGACAGTAATGAATATGGGCGGTAATCTTTCTGCATTTGGTGCTGATTCCCGCTTTGGTAGTATCTATAAAGACTTTGGTTTCACAGAAGTTTATCACATGGATAAAACCTCTTCACAGTCCCATCGAGCCAAACAAACAGATGATAAAACAGCTAAAAAATCAGCACCTATGGGTAAAAATGGAGATCAAGGGCCTAAAGGTCGTCATGGCAATCTAGTTTCCTTTGAATTCATTCAGGAGAAAAATCCGGATGTGCTGTTTGTCATTGATAAAGACAAATTGGTTAATCATGGTAAGAGCAGTGTAAAAGAGTCGTTTAACAATGCATTGATTCAATCAACGAATGCTTATAAAAACGATAAAATTAATTATCTAGATATTAATGCCTGGTATGTGTCTGTCGCGGGCGTCCATTCCACTGAGCAAATGATCAAAGATATAAAGAAAGTGGTTACGGTTAACTAATTCGAGTTGTATTTTGAAAAAGTTACTTATTATCCTTTTTGTGGCAGGATTATGTTCATTATTTGTGGGCGTAGCTCCTGTCAGTTTGTCGGGGCTTATTTCTCATGATCAGGATGAGTGGCATTTATTGCTTGCGAGTCGGTTACCGAGATTAATTGCCATTTTATTAGCTGGTTCGGGGTTAAGTATCGCCGGACTTATCATGCAGCAGATTAGTCAGAACCGATTTGCTTCTCCATCGACATCCGGAACGGTGGAGAGTGCTATGTTGGGATACGTTGCCAGTTTGGTCATTTTTAATGATGGTAATCATATCTGGCCAATCTTTCTTACTTCGATTGCCGGAACGCTGATGTTCGTATTTTTTATTCAGTCGGTGCAATTTAAAAACGCAATATTTGTTCCTCTGATTGGGATTATTTTCGGCAATGTGTTGCAGTCAATAGCCTTTTTTATTGCTTATCGTTTCGATGTGGTTCAAAACCTGAGTAGCTGGACGGTTGCCAACTTTGCCAGCATTCTTGAAGGCAATTACGAGCTGCTATATCTGGCTATTCCAATCGTGATATTTAGTTATCTCTATGCCACAAGAATTTCTGCGGTTGGTATGGGGAAAGATTTTGCAACAAACATCGGTCTTAATTATCACCAGGTTTTAATTATTGGTGTCTCACTGGTTTCAGTGATGACGGCAACGGTGGTGATGATTGTGGGGCAATTGCCGTTTTTAGGATTGATTGTGCCTAATCTGGTGAGTTTCTTTGTCGGCGACAATCTTAAACGAAATATTCCGATCACCGCTGCATTTGGTGCCTTGCTTGTTTTACTTTGTGATGTGGGCGGTCGGGTAATTATCTTTCCTTATGAGATCCCTATTTCAATGATTATTAATATCTTAGGTGGAATCGTGTTTGTACTGTTTGTTGTTAAGGGCCGATTACATGAAAGATAACTATAAGCTGATTATCCTGGTGAGTTTGTGCTTTATTGTAGCTGGTTTGTTCCTGTTTTTAGGACTCACTGCGGATAATTATCAATATTTTCTCTCCCGCAGGATCCCGAAAGTGTTAGCTATTGTGGTTGCAGGGATTGCGATAGCACAGTCGTCATTGGTTTTTCAAACTATTACCCATAACCGGATTCTGACCCCGAGCGTAATGGGATTTGATTTTATGTACCAGTTTATTCAGGTTTTTATCATTCTGATACTTGGGGGGTTAAGCAGTTTTGTCGTCAATGATTACTGGAATTTTGCTTTAGCAACGACCGTAATGGTCGGATGTTCCCTGTTACTGTTTATGTTCTATTTCCGTAAAGGAGTGAATCAGGCCAATTTGCTGACATTATTACTACTTGGTGTGGTTATCGGACAAGTATTCAATAATCTCGGTTCCTTTATCATCATGCTGATGGATCCCAATGATTTTGCGGCCGTTCAGGCCAGTTTATTTGCCAGCTTTAACAATGCCAATGTGGGGCTGGTTTATCTGGCAACACCTATATTACTTGTCTTGTGTGTTCTGCTTTTTACTATGCACCGATTGTTGGATGTTTTCTGGCTCGACACCGATAATGCAATCAGTTTAGGGGTTAATGTGCAGAAGGTGACCCGGAATATATTGTTACTGAGTGCTGTGCTCGTTTCAGTTTCAACGGCACTAGTCGGTCCGCTTCTGTTCTTTGGGTTGCTGGTGACAAATTTAACCCGAGAATGGTTCAATTCCTATCAGCACAAAGTGTTACTTATCGCCTGTTCGGCAATGTCTGTTTTCGCTTTTAGGTGGACAGTGGTTAATTGAGAAGGTATTTGAATTTCAGACAACGCTCAGTGTGATTATTAATTTTATTGGCGGAATCTATTTTCTGATGCTGATAATGCGTAATAAAGTGGTGTAGCAATTTATGATTAAACTAGAAAAATTAACCAAACACTTTGGTTCTCAGGCGGTAGTGCAAGAAGTTAGTGCTCAGTTCGAAAAAGGGAAAGTCACTTCGATTATTGGACCAAATGGAGCGGGAAAAAGTACCGTTCTTTCTATGGCGAGTCGTTTGATAAACCGTGATTCCGGGGATGTCTGGATTGATGGTAAAGCGATTGCAGATTGGGATACGGCTGACCTGGCGAAAAAACTGTCTGTTTTACGACAGGCTAACACCTTATCAATGCGGTTTAAAGTCCGGGAACTGGTGGCATTTGGACGCTTCCCTTACAGTAAAGGCCGCCTGAATGAGGATGATCAGCAAATTATTGATCGCTCCATTGCGTATCTTGGTATTGAGGAAATTAAAGATAAATATCTTGATCAACTCAGTGGTGGACAAAGGCAGTTAGCATTTATTGCTATGGTAATCGCTCAGGATACAGACTATATCTTTTTAGATGAGCCACTGAATAATCTTGATATTAAACATTCATTGCAGATCATGGCAACATTGCAAAAACTGGCACATGAGTTAGGTAAAGCCATTGTTATTGTGATTCATGATATTAATTTTGCCGCCTGTTATTCTGATTCTATTATCGCTTTAAAACAAGGAAAAATAGCGGTAGCCGGTAGGGTTAGTGAAGTAATCGATTCAACTGTTTTGAGTGAAATATATGAAACACCATTCAATGTAATTGAGCACGATGGTAAAAAAATGTGCCTGTATTACGCATAATTGTTGTCTTTATATATACTTTGTTAATAACTTACTAATGGTTTTATTAACTTTCTAAAGTATGCATTCCTTTATTAATGACTAAATTGATGCAATAGTATCCATGGATTCAACTTTTTTTGAATGTGTCGCCCTATAATCTCCTATTTTTGTTGAAAAAACCAAACTTTTGTTCAAGATCAATAAAAATTGTTGAATAGTTCGCAAAAGATTAAAACAAAGTTGAAAAATTCAAAAATTATTGAATAATGGGTGTAACGGAAACATCAGAAGTTTAGAACTTCATCATTCAAGCAGAATACAGGAAATCATCTCATGTCGAACTCGCTAGTGTTGGTCATTAATTCAGGAAGCTCATCTCTTAAATTTGCAGCAATTGACGCCGAAACAGGGGATGCCATTGTCAGTGGTCTGGGAGAATGTTTCGGTCTTCCAGAAGCAGAAATTAGTTGGAAATATAATGGCGAGAAAAGTGCTGAAGCCATTCCTGCAGGTGGTGACCACCATCAATATGCTTTCGAACGCATTGTTACATTACTCGATTCTCTTGATTTAACTTCTAAATTTGTTGCTGTCGGCCACCGTGTTGTTGCTGGTGGTGAATCATTTAAAGGTACAGTTAAACTTGATGAGAAAGTGGTTGAAGAAGTTGCTCGTTTAGCGGAACTTGCTCCTCTTCACAATAAAGCAAATGCAGCGGGTATGGTTGCTGCAATGGAAGTTTTCCCTAACTTACCTCAATTTGCTATTTTTGATACAGCTTTCCACCAGACAATGCCTCCTAAAGCCTATATCTACGCATTGCCATACGAACTTTATACTGAGCACAAAATTCGTCGTTATGGCGCTCATGGCACAAGTCATTACTATGTAAGTCGTGAAGCGGCTAAGATGGTTGGTAAACCAGTAGAAGAAAGCAACTTCATTACTGTTCACTTAGGTAATGGTGCGTCAATTTCTGCCATTAAGAATGGTGAATGTATCGATACTAGTATGGGGCTGACTCCTCTTGCTGGTGTAGTCATGGGAACTCGTTGTGGTGACCTTGACCCAAGTGTTATTGAGTTTTTAATGCGTAAAGGTTGGGATCAGGAAAAAATCTTTACAACGTTAAACAAAAAATCTGGCCTGTTAGGTATTTCTGGTAAAACCAGTGATATGCGCGGTATCCTGGAAGCTGTTGATGCTGGTGATGACGCTGCGAAACTGGCATTTGATGTATTTACCTATCGTGTTGCGAAATATATTGGTTCTTACATTGTTTCTGTTGGTGAAGGTCTTGATGCGATTGTCTTCACTGGAGGTATCGGTGAAAACTCATTACCTGTTCGCCATGCCGTTCTGGACTATCTGAAAGTGTTTGGTTTTGTAGAAGACGTAAAAGGCAATGAGGCAGCTCGTTTTGGTGCTTCTGGTCAAATTGCAAAATCTGAACTATTTAATTCAGTTGCACTAGTTATACCAACGAATGAAGAGCTGGTTATTGCGAGAGAGTGTGTAGAAAGGATATAATCTTCCCCTTGTTAATAGGTTTTTAAATACCGCTACCACTTTGGAGCGGTATTTTTGTGTTTGTTAAACTCAGAATGGATTGGTCGGGAAATATGTCTACTGGTGAATTTATCGTTGTAATGACTGCTATTGACCAAAAATCGACAGCGAACAGAATCATTGATGCGTTGTTGTCAGAGAAGTTGGCTGCTTGTGTGCAGGTGATGCCTATCACGAGTCATTATGTTTGGGATGAAAAGATTTGTGAAAGTAAGGAGCTGTTACTTTTGATCAAATCTAAGTCAGAACATTATGAGGCTATAGAAGCTTGTATTAATAACGTTCATGATTATGAAGTTCCCGAAATTTTATCCATTCCAGTTAAAGAAGGGTTTGATCCGTACCTGGAGTGGATAAATAAAGTAACGAAATAATTATTGGGTTTTTTCAATCAATTTTACAGTTGCAATGATTTGCTTGCTTAGTTTATTTTTCTTTTTGAAAAAGAGCACTAAGTGAGCAATGAATGTTAAGTGGGATAAAAAGTTACTGATTTTCACTAACTGCCGCCATACGGATTCAGGAACTCTGTTTTTCCATAATAACAGTGATTGTATTTTTTGCTCTTCAGTAATATCTGAAATACGGCATAAATCCATAAGTAGCATAAATATGTCACGAGCTATTTGTTGGGAAGTGGCATTTAATATCGATTCTTCAAAATCCAGAATACTCAACCGATTCTGTTCATCAATGACAATATCTCTTAATGCCGGGCGGCCATGTGCGACTTTATTTGCATGCAAATTAGCAAATATCTCAAACAGATTATTTAACGTTGTCTGATCTATTCGTTCAGGGCTAATTGTATTGAGAGGTTTTCCCTCATCTGAAGTAACAAAGAATCCCGGGCCTTCATATTTAATTTCAGGAACACTAATATCCATTTCTGCCAGATAGTGAAGTACAGATTTCTCATGTTCACATCGATCGGAACTGTTCAAAATAGCCTTAGTTGCAAAGAAAGAAAATTTATTCGACTTAGCTAAAAACGCAGAAATTTTTCTGATGGTATTATTCTTATCTTCCCCTGATATTTTTAACCAGTAGGTATGTTTATTTTCTTTAATTTTAATAACACCACCAGAAGTGTGGTTTGTTATCAATTTATTACATGTATCTGCTAGCATAATGTCGTGGAAATAATTAATTTCTTGTAATTTTAAAAAAATCAAGTCACATATTCAACAGCTTTATGACAAATTTATGAAAGTTTGATGTCGGTGGCTATTTTATAATAATTGCATTCTTGATTTGGGGGAAAAATGTTCAATCAAATATTTCTTAGACAATAGCAATTGTTTTGGAATTGATAAGAACCCTAAATTTTGGTGAATAATTCGACATTTCTCCCAACTTGGTTTTCAATAGATAGAGGGAGCATATCCAGAGGCTTGTAAATGAATGACAGTTCCGCATCGTTAGCTAAGAATTCCGCTATGGACAATCCATTAATCTGGCCAATATTTGAGGTATTGAAAAGTTCAACAAGTGCATGGAAGGTACATGTTTTATCTGCTCATCTACATGAATTGGGCTATATATCTGAGTTCGATGAAGTGCCAGAAAAGGATGTGTTTAAACGTAATTTCCTTATTATGAATGCCTTATACCAACTTCAGGAAATATTGATTCCAGAGTACTGGCTTCAGGTAGATTCAATGGATATTAAACTGTTTTTTTATTCGTCCGCTTCTACTGCTGATCAGACCATCAATTCTACCGATCCGCTTCGTGAATATTATCTTGAGTGGAGCAATTACGAAGCAACGGAAGGAGAAGTAAAACGATTATTAAATGAGTTTTGGAAACGCTACCAATCATTTATTGGGGATTCTCCAAAAGAAATCAATCTGACTAGAAAAAAAGCGTTAGATATGTTCGAACTTGATGAATTTGCTACTCAGGACGAGATAAGAAAACGCTGGAGAAAATTGGCACTAAAGTGGCATCCTGATCGTGATGGTGGTGATAGTCATACATTCAGGCTGCTATGTGAAGCATGGAATTTGTTAAGAATATAAAAGATATGTGGTTTGTTAGTGCAGTTCAAAAATACCTAATTGAGTTTTTAATTGGTTTTCGAAAATGTCTGCTGACATTGGTTTCCCATAAAGATACCCTTGTCCGTAGTCACACCCTTCCTCAATAATGAACTCTTCCTGTATTGGAGTTTCCACTCCTTCGATAATAACCTGGCGGTCTAGTTTTTTAGCAATTTGTATAATTGAACGGATAATATCTTGATCTTGTATATTATTCTCAATTGTCTGAATAAAGCTTTTGTCAATTTTTATGCAATCAAAAGGAAATTTTTTCAGGTAATTAAATGAGGCATATCCAGTGCCAAAATCATCAAGAGATAACGTAATTCCCAACTGATGAAGTTTATCTAAAATTTCTGTTGCAATTGCCTCATCCGTAATTAACCCACTTTCAGTAACTTCAATTTCTAGGCTACTAGGTGGAAGTGCATTGCTTGCTAACAACTCTTCTATCTGATGAATAAATCTAACATCGGTTAACTGTTTTGCTGAAATATTGACCGCAATTTTAAAATGAGGTGCGTATTTTTTCCAGGAAGCAGCTTTCTCTATTGCTGTTTTTAATACGAAACTGCCCACTTCAAAGATAAGACCATTTTTCTCAGCTAAATGAATTAGAGTTTCACTTGATATTTCACCAAGTAACGGATGTTTCCAGCGCAGCAGGGCTTCTGCTGATAGCCAACGTTTCGTCAATGGGTTAACTTTGGGCTGAAAATATAACATTAAGTCGTTATTTCTAACCGCTTTTAACAGATAGCTTTCAAGATGCTGAATTCTTGTCTGGCTTTCTGAAAGCATATTGGTGTGAATATAGTATCTTTGGCCAGTATCTTTACAGGAAATCATGGCAGATGATGACTGGTTGATTAGCGAAGATACACTCGATGTTCCATGACTGAATGCAACACCAATATGTGTATGCAGATGAACAGATTGGTTATTAATGCTAAATATAGATTTACTGATTGCTGCAAGATCTTCACATAATCGGTTGGTGTCCCTTTCAAGATCATTGGATCGAACTAATATAATAATATCAGTAGCGTTAGGCCTTGCTATATCAATATGTCCCTGACCAGTTGTAAAGGTAAGTCGATCAGCAAATGACTTTAATACATTTTCCCATTCATAGAAATTAAACTGACTTTGCAGGATTTTTGCATTGGCAAATCCAACGTAAACAACAGCAACTTCATTTGGGGAGATAGATAAAGATTGTTCTAGCTCTCTTTCAAGAGCATACCGATTTAAAAAACCAGTCCCATAATCATAATATTTATGAAATTTAAGTTCGTTCTGAGTCAGTTCATATTGATTTTTTTCTAAGACCCGCAATTCCTTTAATATTTGTAGTTCGATCTTTTCTGAAAACTCAGATATCAGAGTCATATCCATCTTGTCGGGTATAAAGTCAGGTAACATTGTGGCTGTAATTAACCCCATAGGCAGACTGGAAGGATTGTCTGTCAGCGTTTTATATAAAATATGCGGAGAATCATTTTGGTATGATTCATGTTTATCTAAAACCAGTAAACTATCATCTGCTAATATCGTTGTATTATTAATTATATTTTCCAGTTCAGATAAAGGTCGAATGTGAATTTTTTGTTGAAGTTCGACTTTCTTTACGGTCTTTGACTGCTGATTATATCGCCAGATATTGAGTTGAATCCCAGGTAAATAATGTTCAAAAACAGCAATTGTTTTTTCCCAATTATTTACTAATTCTAAGAATAAGCTTGTTTTTATTAGCTCATTTATAGGCATGATGGTGTATTCCTGCTGGGATCATAAATTAAGGCTCAGTACTGGTATCATTTGGGTATACTTCAAAAGCTATTTAGTAATAAAAGCATAAAAAAGAAATATTGGATAGATGATATAGAATGAATTTTGTCTTAGATGTGAGACTGATAAGGGTAACCTTGTTTGTTACCCTTAATTATTGTGATTTTAGGAGTGTTAATCTTCGGAACAATAGCCATTGAGCCGTAAAAATTGTTGTTTAATAGAATGGTATGATGGACTTAATACAAAGTTTTCTGGTGTTAATTCTCTTAGCTTTTCTTTGACGGCTTGTTGAATATCAGAATCAATTTCCATCTCGTCTAAGCGTATGAGACGTTCACTGTCGGTATGAATATTAACCGGATCTGATACTCTGTCGTAAAACAGTTTGAGCATTTGTGTTAACGCATCTTCATTTCTTCCCTGTTCTTCTAATGCTTCATCTAAACAAATTAAATAGGGGAGTAATCCGGGAATGACAACACTCGCACGTGTCACCAGTGCTTTACAAACTACTGCGTATGCAGAACCACCAAAATTGGCTAATTCAATATTTAAACTATGGCTGGTCTGATGCAAATCTACTTTTGCATGTCCCAGAGTGCCATCAAGATAAATGGGATTCGTCAGTTCAGGGCCTATATATGAGAACGCAAATGTCTGACAACCTTCAGCTATAGATTCAGAGTTTATAAGTGCTTCCACCCATGCAGCCCAGTCTTCGCCGCCCATTACTTTTTTTGTGGAATTAATTTCTTCCTCAGTTGCGGGAGAAATTTCTGCCGAAGTCATGGTATCGTTACTAATATCAATCATATTAGTATGAAGAGGGGTATTCATTGGTTTAATAACTGCGTGCCAAAAATCTCTTTTGTCACCAGGCATCCGCCGTTTGCTGCTGGCGATGCTATAAACAATAAGATCAACTTCACCTTCAAAATAGGTTTCTATCGCTTCAATAACTTCATTTTTAGTTTCGGATGCAAAGACATCACCCTGAATGTTAATCGCAGTACGACCTTCTGCTTCTGCAAAATGCTTGAACCATTGATTGTTATAATATCCGGCATTTGCTTCACTATGGGGAGTTGGCTGAGAATCTAATGAAACACCAATTGTATCCGCATTAGCCTCTCCAAATGTTAATGCAATTCTTGAAGCCAATCCCAATCCACTTGAGCATCCCAGAATTAAAACTCTTTTCCGTTTTTCAGGGGAAGAATGAGTAGAAATACTTTTTACATGTAGTATTTGTTTTTCTATTTCTTTTTTACAGCCCAGTGGTTCGGCATGCTTAATACCATTGTTGTGGATTTGAGGTTTTATAGGCATGTAGTTTGTCCCTATTTTATTCAACCTCATTAACCTTATATTAACTCGACATGTAGTTTATTGAGCTAAACCATTAAAATTTTATAAACTGCTATCTGAGTTATGTTATTGAGAGATGTATGGTGTTATCTCTGTAGCGACACTGTTTGCTATCCATTGTTGAGCGTGCTCATTAGGGTGCAATCCATCCTCACGCATCCAGTTCGGTTTGGTCACTATTTTTTCCATAAAAAATGGGAGCAAGGGTAACGATAATTGCTGGGATAGGTCTGGATAGATTTGACGAAAAGCCTCGCTATAGCGTCTGCCATAATTAGGTGGGATACGGATCTGCATTAACATTGGTAAAGCATCTTGTTCTCGTATCTGTTTAACAATAGATCTCAGGTTTTGTTTAGTGATGGTTAGAGGAAATCCCTGTAAGCCATCATTCGCACCTAATTCAATAAGCACATAATCTGGGGTGGTTTCAGATAAAAGTTGTTGCAATCTATTTATTGCTGACGATGTCGTATCACCAGATATACTTCCGTTTACAATATTTATATTGTTTCCTTTTTGTAACAAGGCATCATGAAGTAGGGATGGCCAGGCGACAGATATTGGCATTTGATATCCGGCGCTCAGACTATCACCTAATATGAGTAAGGTTTTTGACATGCCAGGTAGTGATATTAACAGTAAACAGATTAAGGAAAGTAAACGCATTATGAGTACTCCGGTTATTTCTGCTTCTAATATAACGAAAACTGTTTCTACAAAACAACACACTCTTACTATTTTAGAAGATGTTGATCTGGATATTTATCCCGGAGAAACTGTT
The DNA here is from genome assembly GCA_963676525.2 of uncultured Vibrio sp. GTDB lineage: Bacteria > Pseudomonadota > Gammaproteobacteria > Enterobacterales > Vibrionaceae > Vibrio. Next base: position 273,632 of record CAXXNB010000009.1, on the reverse strand, counting down.
GCGATTGTCGGTAGCTCCGGTGCGGGTAAATCAACGTTAATGTCTTTGTTGGCTGGGCTGGATACACCTACGTCCGGAGAAATTCGACTGTTAGAAAATAGCCTGAACGAATTAAACGATGAACAGAAAGCGGAATTAAGAAGCCATGAAATCGGATTTATATTTCAGAGTTTTATGTTAATTCCAACATTAAGTGCCATCGAAAATGTCACACTTCCATATTTGCTACAGGGTGAAAAAGAAAACAAACAAAGGGCAAAAGAGCTACTGGATTCGGTTGCATTGAGTCAACGTTATGAACACATGCCTTCAGAATTATCGGGAGGTGAACAGCAGCGGGTGGCGATAGCCCGGGCATTCATGATCAATCCCAAAGTCTTATTTGCCGATGAACCAACCGGTAATTTGGATCAACATACGGCAAAGCAGGTTATTGAATTACTTTTTGAACTGAATCAAAAGCATCATACTACTCTGGTTATTATTACCCACGATCAACACCTTGCGGCCAGATGTAAACGGCGGTTTATGATGGAAGCGGGCAAATTACAGGAGGTAGTCGATGACTGAACGTTCTCCAGGGCAATTTTATCTCCATTGGAGTATGCGGGAGCTGATTAGCGGACATTTTTGGGCGATTGTTTTGGCTGTGATTCTGATTGTTGCCAGTGTCTTTTCGCTTTTTGCTCTTTCAGAAAGAATGTCTCAGGCGATAGATAAGCAGGGCAAAGACGCTTTATTGGCAGATGTCGTTTTTGAATCAGCAAACCCGCCTCCTCAGTCATTATTAAACAGCAATACCGGTCGGCAAGTACAAAGATCATTAATGACCCGCTTTTCAACCATGTTATTCAGTGACAGTGCAATGAAGCTGGTCACAGTGAAAGCGGTACAGAATAATTATCCACTCAGGGGCGAACTACAGCTTTTAGGTCAAACTGGAGAACAAGCACATATTAAACCCGGTACGGTGTGGTTGGATAAAGGACTAATGCAAGAACTGAATTTGCGCATTGGTGATTCTGTTTCCATCGGGGATCTGGCATCAGAAGTTTCCGGAGAAATAACAGAAGAACCCGGGATCAGTTTTAATCCGTTCCGGCAATTACCTACGGTTTATATTCATCAGCAAGACTTGGCAAAAACCGGGGCGATTCAAACAGGAAGCCGGGTAAAATATAACGTTTTTATTAATGCATCTAAAAATGAAATTGAGAATCTTAAATCAAAAATTAAATTAAATAGCGGTGACAGATGGCGTGATACAGATGAAAACAGTCGTGCTTCTCAGATATTTGAGAAAACCCGCCAATATGTGTCAATGATAGTTGTCATTATCGTACTGATGGCATCCACAACGTTAGTGATTACATCTCAGTCTTATGTGACTTCCAGAACGCCTGTTATCTCTGCACTGAGATGCATGGGAGCGACGAAAGGATGGATAATCCGGTGGTTACTTATTCAGTTAGGTTTACTGTTAAGTATTTCAATTATCATTGGCCTTATCCTTGGTGGCGGTTTTGAGTTTTTATTGCGAATTCCGCTGAAGTCGTTGTTGCCAGAAGTGATCTCACCACTTACGGCAGAGCCTTATATTATCGCCATTGTGTCATGTCTGATTGTCATTTTCCCTTCTGTTGGTATTCCCATTCGGCGCTTATGGCAATCCCACGATGAAAGAAATAAAAATCTAGATAGTCTGATTTCTATCGGACTTATTGCTATTCCATTATTTGGTTTAGGGTTGATCTTTCGGGGAAATACCGTCGTTTGGTTAATGCTAGGCAGTATTATTATCCTTTTTATTGTATTAGCAGCAATCTCTCTTTCTATCATTTATACAGCGAATCACTTTGCCAGTACTCCATCAATAAAACTGGCGCTGATGAGAATGAATCATACAAAACTGGTGACAGGATTACAGCTTGGTGCACTCAGTCTTTCATTGATGCTGATTACGGTTATCTGGATGGTAAAAGGCGATTTATTTTCTGACTGGCGTTCAGTGCTTCCCGCTGATGGTCCTAACATTTTTGCATTTAATATATCGACTACTGAAAAAGAAGCCTACCTTAAGGAAACCGGTCAATTGGCAACCGATATTTCGCCAATGTATCCCATATTGAGGGGACGAATCACAAAAATAAATAATGAACATGCGGCCGAACATGCCGGAGGAGTGGATCGTAGTGATGCATTGCGGCGGGAAATAAATTTCACCTGGGCCAATGAGTTACCAACCTATAATGAAGTGATTGATGGTAAATGGAGCCGTCGAGACGGGGTCTCGGTTGAATCAAAGGTTGCGGAAGAGTTGAATATAAAAATCGGTGATCAACTGACGTTTATTTCCAATAGTATTCCATTTTCTGCAACCGTGAATTCCATTCGTAACGTGGAATGGCGTTCTATGAAGCCCAACTTTTATTTTATTTTTACTCCCGATGTTATGGAAAAGTTTTCGGCGTCATGGCTGGTAAGCTATCGGCTTCTTCCTGAACATAATAGCCAGTTGAATCAGCTTTCAAGGATGTTCCCAACGGTGAGTGTGATTGATTTAAGAATACTGACTCAAAAAATACAGGATTTGTTAGGAAAAGTTGTCTGGGCGATATCGCTATTGTCTGGCATAGCTGTATTGGCCGGTTTTCTGCTTATTGTTACCGTATTAATGTTAAGTATTGATTCGAGAAAAAATGAAGTCCGAATTTATAGAACATTAGGTTCCAGTAAAGCCAGGATACGACAGACATTAATTTATGAATTTGGGCTGATGGGATTAATTGCCAGTCTTGTAGCCTATGTCGGAGCGGAGCTCTTGGTTCAGCGGGTAAGCCATTACATACTTAATATTGACTCTTCGATACACTGGATAATGTTATTGGTTATTCCTGTGATAACGGTTATTACTTTATTAGCACTTGTTGATCAAAGTTCAAGAACACTGATAAAGGAATTCTATCAACACTGAAAAGGCCAGCTATAATTGACTTATGTGCATGAAATAAAAGCAGAGATACTGTGCAGAATTTCTTTTTTATTGCTGTCTTTTTTTACATTACGGCGTCGTTGAATGTAATGGCCAATACTATTCCTTTAAATGGTGATAATGAACCTCAGTTTGGAAGTTCATCGCTAATGGATGATTCTTCAGAGTTTTCACAGCCAGAGGAAGATCTCCTTTGGTTAGAAAATATGAAAGATTACCTTTCCAGTTATACCAACGATTTTAGTACTTATATTGATCATGCTTTAGCAAGTCCCAAAGATGATGAAGTATTGGAGAACCGCAGTTATATTGGATTACGGTCGATGGCAGAATACAGTCATTATGGGGATTTTCATTCCGACGCCAGAGTAGTCCTGCGTATTGATTTACCGAACACACAGCATAAGTGGCATATAATTTTTGAAACAGATGGGGATGACAATAACTCTCTGGAAAGTAAAGAACGTGATTCAGTACAAGAAAATGTAAGTAATGAATCAAATACCGCAATTGGCGGTATTGGGATCGAAGAAGGGCTATGGACTTTCTGGAAAACCAATTTTGATATAGGTGTTAAAATTAAACTTCCATTGGATCCTTTTACTCGTGCGGAGTTGCGGCGGGTCGAAGATATTTCAGACAGTTGGGCTGCGCAATTCAAACAGCAGGTTTTTTATTATTATTCGACAGGTGCCGGTTCGTTAACCAGTTTGAGCTTTTATCATGGATTGGATGAAGATAAAAAACAAATAGTCACTGCCGGTACTAGTGCTCAGTATCTTTATGATGATCGTCGATGGGAATTGGTCACCTCCGTAGGGTTATCAGATCGGATAAATCGTAAACATCTCTTAGCGTATTCTGCTGGGGTGAGTGTTGACCCACATGAATCGGATAAAGTGACAAGTTACTGGTTATCATTATCCTGGTATCAAAATCTGTATAAAAATTGGTTATATCTTATGGTAACGCCCAAAATCGATATACCCAGAGCATATGACTATGAAATAAACCCCGGCATTCAGATGAATCTGGAAGTTTTCTTTTCCAAAAACCGGAAAATTGACCGTCTGAAGCGCTCCATTCCAAAGTCAACCCGATATTATGATTAGGCCTCGTTTAGCTAGGCTTCTCATATTTTAATTAATTGAACATGGACTCATCTTTGTATTTATCCACAGAAGTAGTGGATAAAGTTTGGGATAACTTGAACACACCTTAACTGTCCTGTTTTGTGAAACCCAGTAATGCCAACGGCTGTAATGAAATTTAACTTTTTTCTTTATGAGAAATTTCTTATCCCATGATCTGCAGTCAAGTGATATTTTTTAAAAATTCTGTTTTAATACGGTTAGTTAAGGAAAAGCTTTTTCCATATGAAAAATGTGATTTTAATGTCGTTTTAATCTGGATAGAATGAATTGGCGTTATACAAGATATTTGATTGTTTATTAAAGAGGCTCTATGAACAGAAAACCCAAGGTTGCGATTATTGGTGGAGGCGTTGCGGGTGCAACCGCTGCAGTGCATTTGGGCGAGTTAGGTATAGATGTCCATCTTATTGAACGACAAAAAGAACTGGTTAATGGGCCTCCTATCTGTCATCTCCACGCGGGTGGAAATCTTTATCGGGAAATTTCTGAGAAACAGTGTATTGAACTGTTGCGTCAGTCAATCGAGTCTATCCGATTATATCCACATACCGTCAACAAACGTCCGACCATCATTACGGTGCCCGTTTCTGATAAGGGGACACCTCAGACAATCATTGATCGACTGGAAGTAATTAAACAGAGTTATGTTGATCTTGTTGCTCTTGACCCTAAAAATAAAGTGATTGGGGAACCAGAAGAGTATTACAAACTGTATGAACGCTCGGATATTGAACGGCTTATTGACCAGAACCAACCAGAGCACCCCTATAGTTTTGATGACTGGGTGATACCATTTGCGCGATCTGTTGATTTATCTAAGTTGAAGTTTCCGGTTATTGTCGTCCAGGAATATGGATGGAGTGTTTTCCGTTTAGGAGCGAGCGCAACACTGGCTTTACAGATTCTTCCTAATGCCCATTTACACCTTAACTCCGAACTGGTGAGTGTGGACAGAAAAGGGGAGCAGTGGGTTCTTAACTATCTTATGGGTGGGGAAAATCCACAGGATCTGGACGTCGATTATCTGATAAATGCCTGTGGATATGAAACGGGCATTGTTGATGACTGGGTTTCATCAAAACGTAAACGATATGTTGAGTTTAAAGCTGCTTATGTCACCGAATGGTTGGAGAGTCATTATCAGTGGCCTGAAGTCATTTTCCACGGAGAAAGAGGCACGCCTCATGGAATGGCTCAGTTAACCCCATATGCGGATGGTATTTTCCAGTTACATGGTATGACAGAAGATATCACCCTGTTTAAAGACGGACTTGTTGCCAGTAATGTGTCGACATCTCAGCCAATTCTTCCCGGCCGATTGCATAACAAATTAAAATCCGGATGGGATAAAAATATTGCTGAAGCCAGAACGAAAAAAGCGATTGAATTTATCGGACAGTATATCCCGGATTTTTATCATGCATTGCCGAAAGGAACCCCTCTGTTTGGAGCCCAGCAAATTCCCGGAGATGATGCTACGCTTCGGGCTGCAGATGTTTCATTTGCTGGTGATAATTATGCGCGTATTGAAATTGTGAAAGGCTCATCAGCTTACGAAGCAATACGTAGGATCGTACAGACCTGGAATTTAGCGCCAGATGCAGAATATTCAGGAACGATTGAACAGTTACACCCACATGTCACATCTTTACCGGCAAATGAAATCGAACAATTTGCTATTCAGACTGCAACCCGACGTGGATATCCTGCTGGGTTAGCCAAGGTGGTTGGCGTGTAATGATGTGTTAAAACTGAGAAAACCAATTCGCTATGAGATGTATTGGTTTTGTCAGTTTTTAACTCTGATAGTCAGTGCTAAACTAGAGTAAAGACGTCAGAGGGTATAATTAACAATGAACGTATTAGTAACAGGTGGTATGGGATATATTGGCAGTCATACTTGTATCCAAATGATTGATGCAGGGATGACGCCGATAATATTTGATAACCTTTACAATAGTAAGGAAGCCGTTTTACAACGTATTGAAGACGTAGCTGGTAGCAGACCGGTCTTCGTTAATGGGGATGTCAGGGATAAAGCGTTACTTGTCGATACAATGAAACGTTTTAATATCGATTCTGTTATTCATTTTGCCGGACTGAAAGCCGTTGGTGAGTCTGTCGAAAAACCATTGGAATATTACGATAACAACGTTAACGGAACACTGGTACTGGTTGATGCAATGAGAGATGCTGGTGTCAAATCTCTTATTTTCAGCTCTTCCGCAACGGTATATGGCGATCCAGCTACCGTTCCTATTACAGAATCTTTCCCTACCAGTGCGACGAATCCGTATGGTCGCAGCAAACTTATGGTAGAAGAGTGTCTCACTGATTTTCAGAAAGCAAATCCGGATTGGAGTATTACCTTATTGAGATATTTCAATCCCGTAGGAAGTCATCCAACAGGTAAATTAGGCGAAGACCCACAGGGAATTCCGAATAATTTAATGCCGTTTGTTGCTCAGGTTGCCGTTGGCCGTCGTGAGTTCCTTTCTGTATTTGGTAGTGATTATCCAACTAAAGATGGTACCGGTGTCCGCGACTATATTCACGTGGTCGATCTTGCCGATGGTCATGTTGTGGCGTTAGATAAAATTGGTCAGAAATCAGGACTGCATATTTATAATCTGGGAACGGGTAATGGCTATAGTGTGCTTGATATGGTTAAAGCATTTGAAGCCGCCAGTGGTAAAAAGGTTCCTTATAAATTAGTCGACAGACGACCTGGTGATATTGCTGAATGTTGGGCAGACCCGGCAAAAGCTCAGCAAGAACTGGGATGGACAGCAAAAAGAACTCTGGAAGACATGACAAGAGACTCTTGGTTGTGGCAGTCTAATAATCCTAATGGTTATCCGGAATAAGGTAGAGTAGCCAGCTGCTTAGCTGGCTTTCTTGTATGAATTATTTAGCACACCTCCATATTGCCTCTCACTGTAATAGTTCTCCACTAGGTAATTTACTCGGTGATTTTGTGAGGGGTGATCCCACTAAACAAATGCTATCTTCTGAGTTAGTCTTGGGGATCTATTTACATCGCTGGGTTGATCGTTTTACTGATGAATCATCGGTGGTATCAAAAGCAAGATCATTGTTTCCAAAAGATTGTCGTCGTTTTAGTCCTATTGCTCTGGATATTTTCTGGGATCATCTGTTGGCAAAGAACTGGTCTTCCTTTTCCGAGGTAAGCCTGGAGCAGTTTTGCTGTAATATGCAGTCTGAGTGTCATGATGAAGAGTCGGCTACCGAAGTGCTTCCATCTGAATATATACGTGTATCTAATCTGATGTGGAGGGAAAACTGGATCCCCTCATATCAGTATTGGTCTGATACTCAGTTTGCCATTGAACGACTTTCTAAGAAAAAGAGTCGTTATGCGCCATTGGCACTATGTAATAAAACATTAGATGAGTGTTATTCCACTTTAGAAGATCTTTTTGAGCCGTTTTACTTGCAGTTACTGAGTGAATCTATATCTTATGTGCGCAGTAATTTCCCTCAACGTTAAAAATTAGGTTGCTTAGTGAAAACATTTGCTGAATTAGGTCTTAATGACGCGGTTTGTCGTTGTATTGAAAAGATTGGACTACAAACACCAACAGACATTCAAAGTCAGGCTATTCCCGAAATAATTCAACAACATGATATTATTGCTGGTGCTCAGACAGGTTCTGGGAAAACGTTCGCCTATTTGTTACCTATCATTGACCGCTTACTATCTGAATCATCAGATGGTGAAGTTCCAGTGATTAAAGGCTGTCCTTCTGCGCTGATTGTTACTCCGACAAGAGAATTGGCTCAGCAAGTGTTTCATGCTTTTACTGAATTGACGTCTGACACGGATCTTAAAGCTGCCTGTGTATATGGTGGTGCAAGTGTCAATGTTCAGAAACAACAGTTAGCTCAAGGAGCTCAGGTCGTGATAGGAACCACCGGTCGGCTGCTCGATTTAATCCATATAAAAGCGCTGAATATTTCTCTGTTAAGTTTCTGGGTGCTTGATGAAGGTGACCGGCTTTTAGATATGGGCTTTTCACCGGATATCGCACGTTTATCCAAAAAAATGAAAGACAAACCGCAGACACTTTTATTTTCTGCCACATACAGTCCGGGAGTAATACGTTTCAGCCAAAAATATTTGCAGCAGCCTAAAAGAATTCAGATCGGTGAAGAAAACAGAGTTGTAGCAACGATTGAAGAACGACTGTATGAGATTAATGAAAAACAGAAACTGAAAGCATTGTCTTATTTGATTGGCTCTAAAAACTGGCAGCAGGTACTGGTTTTTGTCAGAAAAAAAGCCAATGTAGAGTCTATTGCAAAAGAATTAAAACTGGACGGTATTTCTGCGGAGACGCTTCATGGTGACAAAAGCCAGGGGGCGAGAGAACGGTCATTGGAGCAGTTCATGCAGGGGCATTCCCGTGTGTTAGTTGCAACAGATGTGGCAGCTAGGGGGATTCATATTAATGAACTTCCGGTAGTAATTAATTATGACATTCCATTCAAAGCAGAAGATTATGTGCACCGCATAGGCAGAACGGGGCGGGTTAATAATACCGGGCTTGCGGTATCTTTTGTGACGAAAAATGACGAACCAATGATTAAGAAAATTGAGCAATTGATTGATCATCGTCTGACAGCTCAATGGCTTACCGGATTTGAACCAGATTTAAAACCTCAGGAAGAGGAAGTCATTCCTCGTAAAAAAAGCCGTAATTATGAAAAACAACAATTAAAAAAACGGCTGAAAGTTCATTCTGGCAGAGGAAAAAACCGTTAAAAACTCTTTTAGTTGACGTTTTGCTCTATTGGATAAATTAACTCTTCTAATACTTTTGGAAATAAACGGTGTGACTTCTCTACCTGCAGTTTATTTGCCATTAAATCATTAAATAACTCCCAGTGTTTCAGTAAGTGTACCTGGGATGTGTCATTAGAACCTGGCCAATTTGCTTTCAAAAAGGGTTCTAATGATGCGGCTGCATGAGCATATAAGATGATTTCCCAATTTATTTCTCTAACCTCAATTTGGGACGGTGTTGAATTATTGTATTCTGATACCAGATTATCGATTATTTTTGCCATGTCGCTGGAATGGGCAAAAAAATAGTCAAAACGTTCATCTTCATGATCAATAACATCTGATGAAAGTTTAATGGGTTTTTGGTTCAACAAAGTAAAAGCCAGAATACGGACAGAAAACTGATATAATTTCTCATTCACTGGAAGATATTCAGGGAGAGAATTGAGTACAAGCTGGCAATATGTCTGCATGTATTCTCTGGTCTGGTCACTTATATGGTACCAAATTTGCTCCTTGCTTCCGAAGTGGTGTCTAATCAGGCTGTGAGAGATTCCTGCACGTTCACTAATACTACGTAATGACACCTGTGAAAAACCGAATTCACTAAATAAATCAGTAGCAACTTTTAGAATGAGTTCTTTTGTTTTTTGCGCATCTTCTGCGCTACGTCTGCCTTGGCGTTTCTTAATCATGAGAGCTAATATAATGTTTACACAGTCCGTACTTTAGCGTTTAACCCATAAAATGTGTAGAAGATTTTCTATTATGTATTCTGACTGAAATCATATTAATTGCTTAAATATCCAAGGATTCTTGCTTTGTTTAATGCAGCCATTGTTTTTGAGTCTTTCATATCGCCATTCCTGATTAGTTGGTCAATTTCATCTAAAGACATAAAATGCACTTCTATGAATTCATCGTCATCACACTGCAACCTTTGTGTCTTCTGGATATTTTTTGCTAAAAACAAATACTGGACTTCATCACAGAATCCTGCCGCAGGAATGAGTTCACCTAATGGAGTAAATTCACCGGCTGAATAGCCTGTTTCTTCTTCTAATTCGCGTTGTGCACACTCAAGAGGTGTTTCATTAACTTCTTTTGTTCCGGCAGGAAGTTCATACAGCCATTCATTAAGAGATGGTCTGAGCTGGCGAAGAATCGCTATTTTGTTCTCATCATTGATCGCAATAATTACCGTCGCGCCCGGATGCCTTAGCGTAGTATGTGTTGCAGTTGTATCATCAGGAAATGTGAACAGTTCTTCCTGTAGTGAAAAAGACTTCCATTGATGAATGATTTTGGTCACGTTGAACTCCTTTTGGTTACATAGGCTTTAATTAAGAAAGAACTCATTAATAAAAACAAAGGTTTTAGCTATAGATTGTGTATTTTTGGGCCATATCTGTTATACATGTCTTATGTATGAAAATTAAACGACTAAATCACATAGGTAGTTTGAACTTTGGTAGTATCGATAATTTGTAAGACAGATATTATCCGTGTAGTCTCATGTAAATCAATAAACTAGATTGAATAATTTATGGTTGTATCTAATCAGGTGTCTCATTCTGAACGTTCCCTGTTAACCGAGAGAATTAATAAGCTTTCATCAGCATTAGCGGAAGGAACTTATGAAAGAGAGCATGTTATTAAAATGTGCTTACTGGCAGCGTTATCGGGGGAAAGTGTCTTTTTACTTGGTCCGCCGGGGATAGCAAAAAGTTTAATTGCGAAAAGGTTGATACAGGCTTTTAGCAAAAGCCGTTATTTTGAGTATCTAATGACTCGTTTCTCAACACCTGAAGAAGTGTTTGGTCCCCTAAGTATTCAGGAGCTTAAAGATAATGGTCGTTATGTAAGATTAACTGAGGGCTATTTGCCGGATGCTCAGGTCGTTTTTCTTGATGAAATATGGAAGGCAGGGCCTGCAATCCTGAATACACTATTGACTGTGGTGAACGAGAAAACGTTTAAAAATGGCACAGAGATAGAAACTGTACCAATGAGATTATTGGTTGCCGCTTCTAATGAACTGCCAGAAGAAGACAGTGGCTTAGATGCACTCTATGATCGTTTATTAGTCCGGTTATATGTTAACCGTATTCAGGAAAAAAATAATTTCAGGTCATTGTTAACAATTGGAACGCCACAAGAAACAGTTATTCCTGAACAACTTGCTATATCGGATGAAGAATATTTTTCCTGGTTGGACCAGCTTCAGGCATTGTCTCTTAGTGATAATATTTTTGAAAAACTCTATAAATTGAAGTCGATGCTCGAATCGACTGAACTGGAAAGCTCAAATCCAGAAGATTTTTATGTATCAGACAGACGCTGGACTAAAGCCGTTAAACTGCTTAAAGCAAGCGCGTTTTTTAATGGAAGAAATGAGCTTAACCCATTAGATTTATTGCTGCTAAAAGAGTGTTTGTGGAATACACCGTCTTCCAGAGAAAAGCTGACGGATATTATTGATGAATTTGCTGTGTCATATGCTTTTGATCAGGAAGAAGTTAGACAAATGACATCAGTAGCGATGAATGAAGTTCTGAGTTTGCAGACGGAAATTGAATCGGCATTAGCTATGTCTCTGACTCTGGAAAATTCATCAAGTCTGATTAAGAAAACAACATCTTATCAATTGTCTGTCGGTACCCCTGTAACCTTCTCTAAAGAACATAAGAGAAATCTGGTTAAGTTAGTATTACTTCAGTCCGGAAGCTGTGTGTCTGATAAAGAACATGCTAATGGTGAATGTCGATATGTTTATATTGAGCAGAATGATTTCGATCGTCTCATTAAAGATGGTGGTGGTGAGGCTAACGGATATGTAAACGAAAGCCGGGTTCTGTGTTCCCTTATGTTTGAGTTAGATTCACATAACTGCTTTGTCATTAAAGATATGGCAAATCGTTCTGTATTGGTTCGGGTTGTAACACATTATTTTGAACCAACAGTCCGATGGGATGCCTGGCAGGAAAAGATTACTGAATTATCGAAAGATGCAGAAAAAATTGAGCAGCAATTGAGAACGACCCGAATCTCATTTCATGAAGCTCTTCCTCATATCTTTGTAGACTCCGGTTTACTTTTGAAAATTGAGTCCACAATTCAAGCCTTAAAATCAAAGAGTGAGTTTTTTGTCTCTGCTTGTTTAGAAACAAAACAACGAGTAGAAAGTCTTCAGAACAATTTCAAAACTGAGAGCTAAACAGAATGTTGGGTTTAGATATTGCAGAACTGACCATGATGCTGGCCGACTCAGGTATTGTCGACCTTAGCATTGAAGAACTCATTGGTAATTCTCAATACTTTATTATTGGTCAGGACCCCAATATTCAGACGCCGTTAAAAAAACACGTTGAACGCTGGAAGGAATATGTACATTTTCGTTTAACGAAAGTAAGTCAGACTGATCGTTATCAAAAGGAAATGGAACTTTATCAAAAAGTGGTTCATTGGTCTGAAGATGATTTTCGACAAAGGATTGAACAAGTCGTTGAGCATCTGGAAGGATTATCCACTTTTTATAATGAAGCACGCTCTCTACTTGACGATAAGTACAATATTCACAATCCTATGTTTCCTCATTATTTTTGCGATCAATGGTTTCATAGTCTGGGAAATGACATCAAACGAGCTCAGGCCCTTGAGCTGGAAGAACATAAGCAGTCTTTGCTGGAAGATTTATATCAGCGAATGGAAACTCTTAAAGACCTGGATGAATGTGATGATGAGCCGAAATCCACGCCAACTGCAGCTCAGCGTCTCTGGAATATGGCTTCTACTAAGTTGAGTAAATCTGATATTTCAGTGATAAAAAAACACGCTAAATTTCTTAAAAAGAATAGAGCATTAAGGGAACTTGCAGAACAGTTAGGAAGAAAGGCTCAGGAATCCTATGATGCTAATTTAAGTGACGAGATGCTTGCAGATGATGTCGAAGTGATTGAAGAAAAAGCGACTGAAGCAACGGATGATATTGTTGGTATTTATCAAAAAGATGACATCAACCGGTTACTGCCAAATGAGCTTATTTTTCTCTCTAATCCAGAGTTAGAAGTTATCTTTTATAAGCACCTGGTGGATAAGGAGCTATTAAATTATGAAATGCAAGGGAAAAAACGTAAATTAAAGCATGTGATAACAAGAAAGAAGCAACCAGATAATAACGAAATTCAAGAAGGACCATTTATTGTCTGTATTGATGCATCTGGTTCGATGCAGGGGTTTCCTGAACAGGCAGCTAAAGCTCTGGCATACGCTCTTATGCAGATTGCATTAGCGGGTAACCGTGATTGCTATGTTATGATTTTCTCCACTCAGGTGATCACTTACGAGTTAACCAAACAGGATGGGTTAAGAGAAGTCAGTGATTTTTTAAGTTCTACCTTTCATGGTGGCACTGATTTAGAGCTTGTCTTTAAAGCTTCTCTTGAATTATTGGAAAGTGATAAATACAAAAATGCAGATCTGGTCGTGTTATCCGATTTTATGGCTCCAAAGCAAAACATTGAAATTACATCTCACGTTGAAGAACTGAAACTAAGGAATAATCGTTTCCATGCGGTGTCTTTTTCTAAGTATGGAAATCCACAGTTGTTGAATCTTTTTGATTACTACTGGTCATATCATCCTTCCTTGATCGGCCGGCTTGTAAAGCATTAAAAAGATCGAAATCTGTTCGATGTGGCGAGCTTTTATTCTGGCGAGATCGCTTTTTAATCACTTGAATTAAAAAGTTAAAATTAATTGTTGACTCATTTTCAAGATGGGTTAAAGTACGCCTCGTTCTCAGCGATAAGCGGAAAACAAAAGGCGACACTAGCTCAGTTGGTAGAGCGCAACCTTGCCAAGGTTGAGGTCACGAGTTCGAACCTCGTGTGTCGCTCCAAAATTTAAAAGCGATACTCCGGCAGTAACCTTGCCAAGGTTCAGGTCACGGCTCTTAGTTCAAGAGAATGGAACCTCTATATCGCTCCAAAATTTAAACACATCGTAAGATGGTGTCTATTTCAAAGTGCCCTGGTGGTGGAATTGGTAGACACAAGGGATTTAAAATCCCTCGGCGTTCGCGCTGTGCCGGTTCAAGTCCGGCCCGGGGCACCATCTTCTAAAAAAGGCGTGTTGGCAGAGTGGTTATGCAGCGGATTGCAAATCCGTGGACCTCGGTTCGATTCCGGGACGCGCCTCCATCATTTAGTATCAATTCTTTCGTCGATGCCACAACGACGTTACTTGTATTCTTTCTCATACCATTCTTCCCATTATTTTGCCATATTAATAATGAATAATTAGTTGATCTTCAGAATCAAAGCTATATCACCTATGGCGAAAAATGCTGAGATAAGAAAGAATGCACAAAATAGCATAGTGTTCAAATTGATAACGTATAAGAGATTTCACTTTAAATAGAATCTGTAAAAGATTTATCTAAAAATACTAACTGGATATTTTCAACGGTATACGGAATTTAATTAAAAATAATTTTATTAATATGACTTGATTTCAAATCAAGATCGCTTAATAGTGATGATATAAAATGTGACGTAATTCAATTTTTCGCAAATCTATATAGAAGGGATTCTTTAGTGAGTGATGAGTGTGTTCGATATTCTAGTGAAGATAGTCTGATATCTACTACGACAAAGGAAAGTTATATTACTTATTGTAATGACAGCTTTTCCGAGATATCTGGATATAGTGAAGAAGAGTTGTTGGGCAAGCCCCATAATGTTATTCGACATAGCGAAATGCCAAAAGAAGCTTTTGGGCAGTTGTGGGAATTTGTTCAGTCTGGAAAAAGCTGGATGGGGTTAGTTAAAAACCGCTGCAAGGAAAAAGGACATTACTGGGTTTCCGCATTTGTAACACCTATCAAAAATGCTGATGGAAGTATTCACGAATATCAGTCAGTCCGGCATTTGCCTGATGATGAGCAAATTGCTCGGGCAAGCAAATTATATGCGTCGATAAAATCAGGCAAAAAAAGCAAAAGAAAAGTGCATTGGATGAATCTGACTCAATCATTCCAGTTTTTAGCAGTGATGAGTTTGTTCGCTGGATTTATTAATTCATCCTGGTTTCCTATTGCAGGTGGATTAGCGCTTGTTTTTACCATTTTACCGATTATTACCCAATTTGTTATCCGAAGCCGTTTGGTCAAAATAAACAAGCTTGCCGCTGAAACCTATTCTAATCCATTGATGGAATGGCCATATACGGGTCATTATGATGATTTCTCTGCACTTGAACTGGCCTTTTTAATGAGACGGTCAGAGCTAAGAGCTGTCACTGCCCGATCTGCAGAAACTACGCATAAGATTTTAGTCTCTGCTGAAGACGAGATGGCCGCTTCACAATCTGTGCAACAAAATTTAGCTGAGCAAACAAATTCGACGGATGCAATGGCGGTTGCTGCAGAGCAGATGCTCAGTTCTATTGATGGGGTCTCTTCTCACGCGAAAAGTAACACTAATTTTGTTGAAAATGCGATTAAAACAGCACAAGAAGGGAGTCAAACAATCAATCTTTCAGTGGATGCAGTCAATGAATTAAGCCATCAGTTGGATAAGTCCAGACAATCACTGGAAAAACTCTATGCGGATGTTGAGGGGATTGAAGGCATTTTAGAAATGATTCAGGGTATTGCTGAGCAAACAAATCTATTGGCATTGAATGCAGCTATTGAGGCGGCCAGAGCCGGGGCTGCCGGGCGTGGATTCGCTGTTGTAGCTGATGAAGTCAGGGCATTATCCGAGAAAACCAGTTTATCCGTAGATGATATACGTCAGCGCATTGAATCCCTGCAGGGAGCCGTAAACCAAACTGGTGACATTATTTCTAAAGGACAGCAGGTATCAGAAGAAAATGTACATCATGCTGAAAAAAGTAAAGAATCATTTGAAAAGATTGTAGATGATTTGACCGCTATAGGTGAGCAAACTGCCCATACTTCACAATCAATTGTTGAGCAGGTAGAAGTAACTAAAAGCATGGTTGGTCATGTGACCAGAATGAAAGAGGCCACAGAGGAAACTAAAGTACTGTCTAATGGTTCTGTTAATAGAACCGGTGAGTTGGTGTTACAAATAGAAAGTCTGCAAAGGCTGGTTTATCAGTTTTCCAGAATGTGACTTCTTTTTCTCTTTCATTGAATATAAAGGCGACAGTAAAATTACTATCGCCTTTCCTACTATTGTTTCTTATTCAATTATTTAGTCAATGCATTATTTAACCAGTTGGCAAACTGGCTTTTAGGTAAGGCGCCGTTAATGACATCCAATCTATTGCCTTTATGAAACACCATAATAGTTGGTATGCTTCTTATCTGATACTGACCCGCTAATAGCTGTTGAGCTTCGGTATCTACTTTGACGAAACGTGCTTTTCCCGCATATTCCTGACTAATGTCTTCGAATACAGGAGCAAATCCGACACAAGGATTACACCACGGCGCCCAAAAATCGATAACAGTTGGAATATCAGAATTTATCAGAGCTGGAAGGTTGTCCTGGGTACCTTCCAAAGGTGCGCCTTCTAATAATTTAGAATGACATTTTCCACAAACAGGTGATTCGTTAATCCGATCAGATGGAATGCGGTTTAGCCCTTTACAGTGTGGGCATCTGGTTGTAATCGTTGACATGACTTTCTCTTTATCATTATACGTTTGATATAAATTTATAGGCTTTAATTTGCGATATCAAGGCGAATAGTTAGGGAAAATAGGGGAGTTGAGGAAGAAAAGGAAAATAGGGAGTTGAGGAAGAGAAGGAAATTAGAGGAATTGAGGAAAAGAAGGAAGGAAAGGAAAAAGGGAATTAAGGCTAAATGTGGGAAAGTTGATAAATATAATGGCTCCTGTGCGGAGCCACTGGAGAAACAATGTTACTTATTTCTTAGGTTGATTCTGAAGTTTATCTTCTTCAGTCAACTCATGAATTCTGCGGCTCAATTCACGGCGCTCTTTAGAAATTTCAGCACTTGTAATGATATGATCATCAACGCGATCTTCATAATCTGATTTCATTTTTTGGATGATTGCAAAGATCTCATCCTGAGTCATATCTGGTTTGATGTAATCTAACAGGTTATCCAGTAGATCAACTCTTTTACGGTTATCACGAACTTTTTTTTCATTGTCCACTAATTCGCGTTTCAATTTATTTTTGCGTCGAGCCAAAGCTACAATTTCAAATACGCTACTCATAAGTTCCTTATCCATTTTTAGTTATGATGATAGAAATGATTAAACCATATCAAGGCTATCAAGCATAGTCTTTAGATCAATGATTTCAATACTAATCATAGTCCAAAGTGTTTGCTTTAATGCACAACAAACTTGAGTTTTATATGACATGGGCTTTATTATGTAGTCCCCGCCTTTAGTTGTTATTGATTGTGATAAGGAAATGTACCCATCTGAAATAGTCTATTCACGCACCGGGCCTGAAAAAAAAGTAAAACATTCTCGTATTGGGGATGCGTATAAGGCTGCGTGGAAAGAAAGAGATAAAACAGAGATTGAACTTAACAGAACCCGAATTGCGGTTTTGGACGAATTTGGTCAGTTGATTAGGTTAAATATATTCAAAGAACACTGATATGTAGAACGCTGACACATTTTAAGATTTGCCATCGATTAGGAACGGATACGATATGAATATTGAGCTAACAGACGAAGAAGCGCGAGTTATAGGTTGTCTTATAGAAAAGGAAATAACGACTCCTGATTATTATCCTCTCACTTTAAATAGCTTAACTACCGCTTGTAATCAGAAGAGTAACCGGGATCCGGTAACGTCATATTCTGAGGCTGAAGTTTTAGATGTAGTAGAAAGTTTAATATCCAGACGCTTAGTAAGCGATGAAAGCCAATTCTCAAGTCGTGTAAATAAGTACCAGCATCGATTTTGTAATACAGAATTTGGAGATTTGCAGTTAAATCCCCAGCAATTGGGTATTGTCTGCTGCCTGCTTCTTCGCGGGCCTCAAACACCTGGTGAATTAAGAACAAGAACAAATAGGCTTTGCCATTTTCAGGATGTAAAAGAAACTGAAACGGTACTAGATGATCTGGTTTCACGTAACTATGTTATCAAATTAGAAAGAGAACCTGGCAAACGAGAATCCAGATATGCACAGCTGTTTTCCGGTCTTCCTGACAATGTTGATGTTGCAGTAAGCCAGTCATCTTCTGCGGTTGTTTCTACAGAAAATGACTATGAAAGTCGAATCGCTGTTTTAGAAGTGGAAGTTGCTGAATTAAAAAATGAATTATTGCAACTAAAAAACAAGTTGAATGAAAACTAATGCTGTAGAAAGCTCAATGTCAGATAGCTGGTGGATATATCTTGTCAGAACTGGCAGTGGGCAATTGTACTGTGGAATTACCACAGACGTTGAACGCAGAGTGAAAGTTCATGCCTCAGGGAAAGGCGCTAAATACCTGAGAGGTAAAGCGCCTTTAACATTGGAATGGAGCAGACAAATAGGTTCTCGTTCTTTGGCTTCACAGTACGAAATACGAGTTAAGAAGCTGTCCAAACAAAAAAAAGAACAATTGATTTCACAACCCCATTTGTTTAATGAATTCTTTCAATAATAAAAGTTACTAAATGTTGTTTATATACTAAACTCGTTGTTTCTATGCTATCGATTTCAATTTTTTGATAGCTCGGTAAGATACCACAATCCTAAAGTGGTTATGCATTGTGTTATGTTGAAATTTCGTAGTCTGTTTATCAAATGTCTTTTTGTCATGTTGTTGTCGGGCCCATTCTCTGCAAATGCGGTTGAAGGTTACTGGCGTTATGATGAATATTTAAATCACCATCCAGAGCAGAAAAAATTGACTGATGCTCTTAGTGATGCTGTCAGAAAATCTCCGGTACCTTTAAATAGTGTGCAAAAGGCACCTATTACGATATCAATGGTTTTGCCTGGGCAACAGGTTTCAGATTATTGGGTTCGAAATTTAAAAGCATTTGAGATGCGTCTTGATGAATTAGGCATTAAGTACGTTATAAATAAGGTATTTACCAGACCCAATGTTGATGAAAGGCAGCAAAGTTTGTCTTTAATGCAAGCATTAAAGGAACATTCTGATTATCTGATTTTTACGTTGGATACGACGAAACACCGGAAGTTTATTGACAGGGTGTTACATTCCACAAGTACAAAAGTCATCTTGCAGAATATTACAACACCAGCTAAAGCATGGGATGACAAACAGCCAATGATGTACGTTGGTTTTGACCATGAACTTGGGACATTCAAATTAGCGAATTACTTCAGGAAGAAATATCCAAACGGAGCTAATTATTCAATTTTGTATTTTTCCCGCGGATTTATTAGTCAGGCAAGAGGGGATTCTTTCAATAATATTATGAAACTGATACCGTCCTTCAATCACGTTTCATCGTATTATACAGAGGCGACAGAAGACAGTGGTTATAAAGTCACATTAGATAATGTTTCTAAACATCCTGATCTAGATTTTATTTATGCTTGTTCAACTGATGTAGCATTAGGTGCGGTTCAGGCATTAAAAGAACTGAAGAAAAAAAATATAGTTGTAAACGGTTGGGGTGGTGGTTCTGCCGAACTTGAGGCATTGGGTGACCTTGACGTTACCGTAATGAGAATGAATGATGACACTGGTATTGCTATGGCAGAAGCGATTAAATGGGATTTAGAAGATAAAAAAGTTCCATTAGTGTACTCTGGTGACCTGGTTCTTGTTACAAAAGACGATTCGAAAACACAGATCGATGCGCTCAAAAACCGGGCATTCAGGTATTCCGACAGAGGAAAATAAATAACTAAATGATTAAGAAATTCCAGACAAGGCATAAAATAGCAACGTATTTTACCCGTTCAATCACTTTAGTTATCGGAGCCTTAACGTTTGGAATTCTATTTCAAAGTTATCATATGAGTAGTTCGCTTATTTCTCAGGAAGTAGAGCGAACTGCTAAACAAACAGCCAATTTACAGCAAAGAGTATTTGATTCCAGATTAGCGCTCTTAAAGATACATCAAGATAGTAGTGTGAGCAACCCTGAGCTTATTCAGGCGGTGGCCTTAAATAATAGTCATCGGATTGATCGGTTTTTTAAATTTTTTGATCAACTGGATCCTGATAATACTCCGGATATTCGATTTATTGCAGACCTGACAAAACCGAGTTGGGATGACGGTGGTTCTGAATTCTACGGTATCCGACAGGAACAACTTGGTCAGATTTTTAATGCCGTATCACTCAACAGTTATTGGAATATAGTCAAATTAAAATCCTCACCAAATAATATATACGTATTAGCACGCCGTGCTCCAATTGTATCCCCTTCTTCCGGAGAACTATTAGGTTATCTGGTTGTTGTTTTTTTATTAAATGATAATTTTCATCTGATTGAAGATATTCGGACTCGTAGTCATTCGCAAAATCTGGTTCTTGCGATTGATGATGAAGTATTATCATCTACTATATCTGGAAAAGAATCGTATAGTGTAAAAGATATTCTGGATAATGATTCTCAATATAACTTTCAGGATGCAATATTTATAAATAAAACTCAGCTTCACCTTGATGATATTCCCACTCAATTGACGATTTATTCTGTTCAGAATAATTACAACATAAAAAAACTACGTAACAATTTTTACTTTACGATTATTTTTACGTTAATTGCGATGTTGGCTTTTTCATATCTCCTGTGGAAAAGGTTACACAAGCGTATTAATTCTGAAATAGAAACCCTGATGAGTTTTACCTATGCGATAGCAGACAAAGGGACTGATATAAGTTTCGGTGGTTCGTCTATTGCTGAATTTGATCACTTTGGGCGCGTTTTAGAGCATACATTTCATCGCCTTACTGACGCAGAAAAGCAAAGTCGTTTAGCTACGATAGAAGCAGAAAAAGCCGCAAGTATCCGTGCTGATTTTCTTGCCAGAATGAGCCATGAGGTCAGGACTCCTCTAAATGGTATTCTGGGGGTGACTCAACTATTAAAAACGACACTTCATGATGATAAACATAAAGAACAGGTCGGTGTGTTAAGTGCGTGCAGTGAACACCTTCTGGCAGTTCTAAATGATATTTTGGATTTTTCAAAATTAGAGTATGGCAACTTTCAGATAAATAAGTCTACGTTTGATTTAATTGATTCTATCAATGCCATTGAAAAAATGTATCGTCCATTATGTGATGAAAAAGGGTTACTATTTTCTGTTGAACATAATTTAAAAAATAATACTTATGTTTATAGTGATCAGGTCAGGCTTAACCAAATAATATTCAACTTATTGAGTAATGCGGTTAAATTTACTACTTACGGCAATATCACTGTCAGACTTAACTTTTACTCAACAGATCAAAGTCAGTGTTTACTGAATGTTGAAGTATCAGATACAGGGATAGGTATTGAAGAAAGTGAACAGGAAAATATTTTTCAGCCGTTTGTTCAATCTTATTCCGGATTGTCTAAAACTCATAGTGGAACCGGGTTAGGTTTATCAATCGTTAAAAATTTAGTTGAACTATTAGGTGGGACTATCACTCTTCACTCAAAAGTTGATTGTGGTAGTACATTCAGATTTGAAATTCCTATTTCTTTGGTTGATGGGAAAAATGTATTTTTAACAGAACATCGGTCAGATAATGAAATACTTCATTTCGATGTTCCACCTAAAATATTACTTGTTGAAGACAATAAAACAAATGCATTTATAGCAAAAGCGTTTTGTGAAAAGTTTGGGTTGTTAGTGACTTGGGTTATCGATGGAGACGAAGCAATTAAAATGGCTTCGGAATCAGAATTTGATCTTATCCTGATGGATAATCAATTACCGAGTAAGGATGGTGTAGAAATAACCCGGATCCTAAGAGATAAATATAAAGTTCTGACTCCCATTTTCGCCTGTACCGCTGATGGAAGCAAGGAAACGCAAAAAGCATTTTTACAAGCAGGTGCAGATTTTATTATAGTGAAACCAATAAGAGAGGAAAAAATACACCAGGCACTATTATTTTTTAAATCTTCTTATTATTCGAAATAGGTATAAATTATTGAGTCAGTAGCTTACAAATAATCAGGATAACAGTGCTTAAAAATTGCTGATTGAAGTCGCTCGTCAAATAGTAGCTGATGCTCAAATAAAATACCGATAATTTGTCCTGATTTATAGGACGAGATATTTGTTATCGTACCGGAAAAAATATTCTCTTCTTCATCAAATATACTGATCTTAACTTTGATTTTATCGCCTATTTCAAAAAATGTCCGATTTTCGAAATGGACTTTACATCCTGAAACAGAGAAATCATCAAGCTTACCCTTGTAACATTTGTTATTTTCAATTATTTCAACCGGAATAGTGAATTGAAAGCGGTAATGTTTTCTAATCGGCTTTGAAACATAGTCAAGAGGTATTTTTAACAAAATCATTGGAGCAGGTTGCATAATAATGTGGAGAACATTGGTTCTGAATGCAATGATATGACCGAGTTCGGTATTGCTTTTCGCTCTGATGACGACTTTGGCATTCTTAATATTTCTAACAATCAGGTCTTCAATTATCTTTTTTGGATAATCAATAATAATGAAACTTTGGTTTTTAAAGCCAATAATTTGTGAATTAAAGCAATACTCATCATCTACTCTAAATTCTATTTTAACGGATACTTTTGTGCCGTTAGGCAGCATATCTCGGAGTGTTAAAATATCATGCTTATATGTCATTACAAGATTTTTCATTTTTAATGAGTATTAAAAAATGGCTCTGACATTGAGTTCGACCTGAGGGCCCCAAATCCCATTATTCACAAAACCAGCACCTACTGAGAGCTGCTCAGATGCATGGAATCGGACTCCAACATCAAAAATTGAGTGCTCATCTATGGTCCCGACTCTGACTTCTGTTTCAATATTTTCTGCAATCCATAACCTTATTCCCATATTTAATTCCAACAAGGCTTCAGAATCATCAAACGTTTTGTCCGGGTAATCAACATAGTGACCGACAGCCTGACCATAGATATCAATAAAATCATTAATAGGACCGTTAAAACCGATACCAGCCCCTAGATTACCATCGTATTCAAACTGAGAATCAAGGTGTGCAATGGCGTGGAAATTATCCGTAAGGCTGAAACTGTATTCTGCTCCGAGTGATGCGGGACTTCCTCCGACGCGAAACTCAAAGTAATCGTAACTGAAGTTGTTGGCATGCACTGAAGAGGATAGGAAAAGAACTATGGGCAGAAGCCACCTTTTCATTTGAAATACCATTATGAGTTCCTATAACGTTTGACTGATACATTTACATAATAATAGAAAAACAGAATAAAAACATGGTGTATCATGTTGTTGAGATGCTACTGATGCTCCTTTATGATGTGCCAACAGTAATTTAAATGAGAATAAGATGAAATCACCGCTAAACTCACTAATGGTTCAGGGAACTACATCCGATGCAGGAAAGAGTGCCCTTGTTGCTGCATTATGCAGAGTCTTACATCGAAAAGGCATTAACGTTGTGCCTTTTAAGCCGCAGAATATGGCGTTAAACAGTGCAGTTACGATTGATGGCGGAGAAATCGGCCGGGCTCAGGCGGTGCAGGCTCTAGCTTGTGGTTTAGAGCCGAGTGTTCATATGAATCCGGTTTTGCTCAAACCCAATTCAGATACAGGAGCTCAGGTTATATTACAGGGACGAGCCATAACCAATATGGAAGCAACGGCTTACCATGATTATAAAAAAGTTGCCAAAGATACTGTAATGGACTCCTATCAACGTTTGAGCGAAATGTATGATAGTGTCATGATTGAAGGTGCAGGCAGTCCAGCAGAAATTAATTTACGTGACAATGATATCGCTAATATGGGATTTGCTGAAGAAGCCGATATTCCGGTGATTATTATCGCGGATATTGATAAAGGTGGTGTCTTTGCGCATTTATACGGGACTCTTGCCTTGCTGTCTGAAAGTGAGCAGCAGCGTGTTATTGGTTTTGTTATCAATCGATTCCGTGGTGATATATCAATATTACAACCGGGATTGGACTGGCTGGAAGAAAAGACAGGTAAGCCTGTATTAGGGGTGTTACCTTACCTGCATGGATTTGATCTGGAAGCCGAAGATGCGATTGATAAAGCCCAGAATTTATCTGAAAAGCCCAGGTTAACCATTACGGTACCCATATTTTCAAGGATCAGTAACCATACCGATTTTGATGTATTACGAAAAAATCCGGACATTAATTTACGTTATATTCAAAAAGGTAAGCGGATAAAAGATAGTGATCTGATTATTTTGCCTGGTTCTAAGTCTACACGTTCTGATTTGGAATATTTACGTGCTCAGGGGTGGGATAAAGATATCTTCCGTCATCTTCGCTTTGGTGGGAAAGTATTGGGAATATGTGGTGGATTCCAGATGTTGGGTAAAACAATATCCGATCCTGATGGAGTGGAAGGACAAGCTGGTATCAGCGAGGGACTGGGGCTTCTTGATATGCATACAACATTAACGGGTCAAAAACGTTTAACGAATGTGACTGGAACAATGTCGCTTGATGATGGCTCGTATTCGGTTTCGGGGTATGAAATTCATGTAGGTAAGTCTGTTCCTGATGCTGAATCGACTGACAAGAAATTAATACAGCTTAGTGATGGAAGCAATGATGGATTTATGAGTCAGACTGGGCAGGTTATGGGGTGTTATTTACATGGTCTGTTTGATGAGTTTGAAGCAACAAATGCTATTTGTCGCTGGGCTGGAGCGGAAGAAATAACCTATTTTGATCATTTAAAAAACAAAGAGAAGGCAATTGACAGAATTGCTGACGCGGTAGAAAAAAATCTTAAACTTGAACTGCTGTGGCCATCTTTGAGTTAATTACTATTGGTAATTAACTCAAACGCCAAATAATGATGAAATTGTATCCAATTCTTCATCAGTCAGAAGGGTATACTCAGATTCCTTTAGAGAGCCTTGAACTTGCTCTTGTAGAGATTTTAGCTGCAAAGGGCTGAGTAATTTTATATCAGAAAGAATTTTATTAAAATTACGATCAGAAATTGCATGTTTATTTTCTTGATTTTCAAAATAATCAGCTTTTGTTAACATTACCAGTCTCCATATACTACTAAGTGAGTATACTTTTTGTTTTGTCTGGTAATGTCTTTATTATGTCAAAGTTATGTAAAATGGTTCAGGAACTCCGTACTGTTACCTTTTGAGATAATGCATGCAATTCAGGTAACATTCGGTAAATCAGATGGAGTTGTTGCAATATCAGTCTTGCTGAATTACTTTCGTCCTCACGCCATTCGGTTAACCTTTTTTCAAGATCATTATCGTTTATTTGTTCATTATCTATATCATGCTGGGATGAAATAAGCCGTTGTTTGATGATATTTAAATGTTCGTGGATTATTTTATGTGCACTTTGAATTAGCATATGAGCTTCAATATCTTCCAATCGGGTTCTGTGTGCGCCTAAGGTGGACATATAACTGAGCAAAGCATGAGATAAGGTCAGAAAGCGAAATGCTTCATTTATCAAAGTCCGGTATTTCCCTGGTTCTGATAACATATTGTTTATTGCAAAGGTAAGGGCTGCATCCTGATTATGAGCATCCCTGCGGGCTATTCGGTATTGTAAATTGTCTTTTTTGCCTATTCTGTACTGAACAATAATTTGATCTAAGTAGTTTAAATTTTTCTCAACAGCATCAGCCATCGTTTTATTAATGCGTTTTGCATGCCAGTCCGGCAGGATAAACGCCACTGCGCCAACAGCAAGAGCACAGCCGATCACAGTATCAACTAAACGAGGTAAAACAATGGCAAGTCCGATGTCGAATTGTTCAAAACAGAATAATACCAATACTGTGATAAAGCCTGTTGCGTACCCATAATTATTAATCCGGAATGCAAAGAACATGACTCCGGTAATAATGATAATACTTATCTGACTGAGTTCTGACGGGAAAAGAGTCAGAACAAGCGCTCCAATGAGCAAGCCGGAAATGGTTCCAATGACACGTAACACTATTCGCTGTTTTGTGGCCGAGAAATTGGGCTGACAAACAAACAGAGTGGTTAAAATTATCCAATACCCAAGGCTTAACTGAAATGCCTGAATAATCAGGTATCCGGCTGTAAGTGCTACTGACATTCGGATTGCATGTCTGAAGATAATCGAGTCAGTGTTTAAATTGTCCAGAACTTTTCGCCCCATATTTTTGATTGAATGAGGAGATGTATCACTAAGCTGATTTTCATTTATGCTTTCAGCATGAGGTTTACTGATATTATTTAGCAACTGTTCAATGGTTGATAGATTGTTGAACAAATAGGTAAGCTGATTTATCAATGGCTTGGATTCTTCATCACTGTGTCTTTTTATGTTATCCATTGATGATTTCAATTCCGATAAAGCTTGTGAAATTTCCTCTGAGTGCTGATACGATTTCCCCAGTTTAAGATCCTGAGCAATTTTTTTACATGCCTTAGCTTGTTCCAGCATTAAGAATTTAAACCGGAACAGAATATCAGAATGTTGAAAATGTTTTGCCAGATCCTGATAGCGGTAATGTGTAGAGGTCACACGCTCATGAATATCCTGAGCTAAAAAATAAATTTTAAGATATCTGTCATTGGTATTATGAATAAAACCACGTTTCGAACGGGCAACAAATGTCGATTTACAGTGATTTAAAGCCATAACAGTGGCTGCGTTTAAGTTAGCTTCTTTTATTCTGAATGGCTGTAACTGCATGTTTTCTGTGGGATGGAATAATTCACTCTTCATTTCAATGTAATTTGAAATTTGATCGAAAACATCAGATAAACTTTGTTGTATGGGGTGTCTGGGAAATAGTACAGCCCAAATAAAAGACAATAAGTAGTACCAGATAGCACCGCTTAGTAGCAAAGTAGGCTGAAACCAAAAGTTAGGGCTTTGCTGTTCACCTAACATTGTGTAGACAGCAATCAGAAGAGAACCAAATGCAATACTCGCATATCTGGGACCAATTGCACCGAGCATAATAAATCCAAAGGTAGATGAGAATAAACCTATGGCAAACAACAGCGGATAATTGAATAGAATCTGAATGGAAAGAGTAGCAATTGCAAAACAACACATGGTTAGAAAATTTGCTTTGATACGTCCGGTAATACTTTCATCCTGTTCTGTTAAAGCGGCAGCTATAACTCCCAGTATTAACGGTGTCATCCAGGTATTTACATGGTATATATAAGTGGGTACAGCTATTCCCATCAGAGCAATGAAGATGAGGATAGAATAATTGATGGTTTTATTTGTCCAATAATTAAGTAACAAACTAATAAGTCTCACTTTTATTAACCACTGCAGTAGAAAAGTGTTAGGCTATCAGCTTACAGAATTAATAGTTTGATATAAATAAAATTCTCTTTAATAAAAAGCGATTTGCTTTATTTAGAACGAAAACAGAGTCAGTCCAATGTTGTTGAAGGCCAGTAAAAGCGCACAGTATTTTATTCACGGTGAATATAACCAGGTTGAGTTAGGTAACGATACGCTTATTGTTAGTTCTAATATGGCAGAAGAACATATTCCGTTCCTTGCCTGGGATGGTTCTATTCGTGTGCAGAGAGGAATTCTGTGGGGACAGCTCGAATTTCATTCTCATACCAATGATGGTCAGCGTATCAGTTGGCTGGTTCAGGGGCTTCCATGGCTTGCATGTGTGACATTTGCAAACAGTGCACTTGACGCTTATAGGCAATGGTATACAAAACAATGTAATACACTGGCAGAATTCCTTCCTCAATGGCATGCTGATTTAGAGTCATTAATCCATTATGACGCCTATCTGACTCATTCCAAATTATCTGGATGGTGTGCCAGAGTTGATAAAGACCTGTCACAATTGTCTATGTCAATCAAACAGGTTAACCAACGTTTTCCTCGTACCTCTGCGTTTACGACTGACTGGTATGAGAATATGTCTGAACAGCTTGAAGTTCGTAATGATGCCTGGATATCGAATGAAACCGAGCGTTGGCAAGAGCTTTTTTCACAAATAGAGTCCTCTCCTTTAAATTATTCACAACAGCAGGCTGTTTTATTAAATGATGACAATAACTTAGTTCTGGCTGGTGCCGGGTCGGGGAAAACCAGTGTATTAATGGCTCGAGTAGCGTATTTGATCGAAAGTGGGCTAGCTCTTCCAGAAGAAATTTTACTGCTTGCGTTTGGGCGTGAAGCTGCCAATGAAATGAAAGAACGTTTACTTAGCCGGGTAGGGCCTGCGGCAAGTAACGTCAATGTTTGTACCTTTCATCAGCTAGGTTTAAATATTATTAAACAATCTGGTGAGACGAATGTTTCAATTTCACCTATTGCAACCGATGAAGACAAAAAAACACAGTGGGTTATGGATTGGCTAAAAAAACATTGGATGACTCCGACTAACTTTAAACGGTGGCAAAAACACCTCGGTCAGTGGCCTATCGCATATATTTCAGGCGATGATGAACTAGGAAGTCACGTAGAAGACAGTAAATTGATTTCATGGTTAACGAAGCAATTGGATGCGCTGGCTATGGTTAATTTACTCAAAAAAGAAATTCAGCAAAAAATAGTCAATGATAGTGAATATTCACGTTTGAACAGTGAATTGGCATTAATCTGGCCATGTTATCAATCCTGGCGTCAGATGTTGAAAGATCATAATGAAGTCGATTTTAATTTGATGATATCCAGTTCTACTAAATTAGTGAAAAGAGGTAAGTTCAAATCACCATGGCGACATATCATGATTGATGAATATCAGGATATTTCACCGGAACGCTTGGTATTAGTCGAATCTTTATGTCGGACTAATAAAAAAGAAGATAATGTACATCTATATGCCGTAGGGGATGACTGGCAGTCTATTTACGAATTTGCCGGTTCTGATGTCGATTTAACGGTCGGTTTTCAGAAACGTTTTCCTAACTCAGTAATTAAATATCTGGATACCACCTATAGATTCAATGATCAGATTGGTGCGGTGGCTAACCAATTTATTCAGCAAAATCCGGAACAATTATCTAAAACCCTTAACAGTTATACTTCGGTAAAAGGTTCAAGGGTCTATCTTTTAGATCAGGCAAAAATTGAAAATGTGCTTGATGGATTAAACCGCAATGCGACTGAAAAGAAAACATTATTAATGCTGGGCAGAAACCATTATCACAAGCCAGAGTTATTTGATGATTGGCAGAAACATTATCGAAATTTATCGCTTAAGTTTATGACTTGTCATGCTTCGAAAGGTAAAGAAGCGGATTATGTGATTGTATTGAATGTTGATGAAGGTCAGTTTCCGGCAAAAGTGAAAAAATACCACGTGGATGCGGTTTTAACCCGGAAAAATGAAATATACCCATACGCAGAAGAGAGAAGATTATTTTATGTTGCGATGACAAGGGCGAAAGAAAAATTATGGTTTGCATTTAACCATCAAGGCTCCCCGTTTATTGAGGAGCTTCGTCAAGGTCGTTATCAGGTTAAAACGATAAAATAGATATTATTTTCGTTTGTTTAGATAAGCATCATAATCCGGGATTTCGATATCAACTTCTGAATCCATTAAACTGGATGCGCAGATAAAATCAGCACTTGCCTGGTTTGTAGCAATAGGGATATTCCATACACTGGCGATTCTAAGAAGTGCTTTTACATCAGGGTCATGAGGAACAGAATTTAGTGGATCCCAGAAGAAAATTAACACATCGATTTCTTGTTCTGAGATTAATGCACCCAGTTGTTGGTCGCCACCCATTGGGCCGCTGATCAGGCTTTTGATAGCAAGACCTGTTTCTTTACTTAAGATGTAACCGGTAGTACCTGTAGCATAAAGAAAATGCTTCTGAAGTTTTTCTTTGTTTGCGGATACCCAACGTAGAAGATCCTGCTTACAGTTATCGTGGGCAACTAAAGCTACGTGTTTGTGGGCGGGTATTGTTCTTATTTTCTTTTCCATGTTCATCAAAACCTTAAATGCAAAAATTAACGCTATATATTCCCTTTTCTATATGATAATTCAATCTTCTTATTAACAAAATGAGGGAAAGGACAAAAAAGGGGAATAGATAACAAAAAAAATTACTGTTTTTCTCACCAGAAGAGTGAAAGATAATGTCACTTCCTGATTAAGCTAACATTATTGATTAGTCCGCCACACTTATCGACATGAAGTGTGGCGTTTTTCTCTAATTAAACTTCTTAAACATCAAATTTGTACGCTTCTGGCACGACAACAATCCCTTGTTCTGAAATATGGAATCGTTTGGCATCTTTTTGCAGATCGATACCGATTTCTGTATTAGGTGGTATTTTTACGTGTTTATCGATAATACAGTTCGCTATTTGGCACCCTTCACCAATAGTCACATCGTCAAAAATAATGGAGTCGGAAACAGTTGCACTATCCTGGATCTGTACATTTGATGAAATCACAGAATGGTGTACAGAACCTCCGGAGTTAATGACACCGTTAGATATAATTGAGTTTATAAATATACCTTCATTACCCGTTGCGGATGAGACTGTTCTGGCTGGTGGAAATTGTGCTTCGTAAGTTCTGATTGCCCAATCTTTCTGATAGATATTCATAGGCGGCATTGGTTCAAGCAAGTCCATATTTGCACGATAATAAGAATCGATAGTACCCACATCTCTCCAGTAACTGTCTTTTGCAACTCGTCCTTTATCACCACAGAAGTTATAAGCGTAGACTTTTTCCGTGCTGACCAGATCAGGCAAAACATCTTTACCGAAATCATGGCTTGAACTTTCATTATCTGCGTCTTTTGTAAGAGCTTCCTGAAGTTCATCCATATTGAAAATATATATGCCCATCGATACCAGACTGCGATTAGGATCAGTTGGCATTGGTGGTGGATCTTTAGGTTTTTCAATGAAGGATGTGATTTTGTAATTTTCATCTACATTGATGACGCCAAATGCTGATGCTTCGTTTCGCGGAATTTCCATACAGGCAACAGTGACAATGGCGTTTTTAGCAATGTGCTCTTCCAGCATTGCTGCATAATCCATTTTATATATATGGTCACCTGATAAGACAACGACATATTTCGCATCACTGCGGGAAAGTAACCATAAGTTATGGTAAATGGCATCTGCCGTTCCTTCGTACCAGGCACCACCTTTTCTCATTTGTGGTGGTACAACAGTCACGTATTCTCCCAGTTCAGGATTAAACACAGACCATCCATCACGTAAGTGTTTTTGAAGAGAATGCGATTTATATTGAGTTAGCACCAGGATTCTTCTCAGGCCTGAATGTAAACAGTTCGTCAGGGTGAAATCAATAATCCGGTATTTGCCCCCGAAAGGTACAGCAGGTTTAGCTCTGTTATCTGTAAGAGGAGATAAGCGTGAACCAACTCCGCCAGCTAGCACAACTGTGAGTGTATCTTGCATCATTTACTCCCTAATTATGTGCAATTATTTTCATTTATTATTATACTTCAATTTTTACGCCAAAAAATTAGTTTCAATATAAACAGATAGTTATAAGTTCATGATGTCGTTTTTGACCGGATTTGGTGCGTATAAGGATTGCTATGCACTAAACTGGGGAGTAATGACCTGAGCAGTTTCAGACATTTCATCAGATGGTTGAGTAATAATTTTGTTTCGCCCGGTTGATTTGGCATCATACAGTGCAATATCTGCACGTTTATAGACATTCTCTGGCACAGATGTAACGTCTGTTATTCCACAACTAATAGTGCAAGGGATATCCGAGTTGGTGTAAATGGATTTTCGGAGT
This sequence comes from uncultured Vibrio sp., assembly GCA_963676525.2. Taxonomy (GTDB): domain Bacteria; phylum Pseudomonadota; class Gammaproteobacteria; order Enterobacterales; family Vibrionaceae; genus Vibrio. The sequence continues at coordinate 241,826 of CAXXNB010000009.1, read as the reverse complement.
CTGTTCAGTATGTAAGTCGCTTCTTCAATGGAAGTCTGATGAAGGATGATGGCGAATTCTTCGCCACCAACTCTTGCTATGACATCCGTTTCTCTAAGATGTGATTTTAGCATGGTAGCAATGACCTGAATGACATGATCTCCAGTGTCGTGACCAAATTGGTCATTTACCTGCTTAAAATGGTCAATATCGATGATTGCCAGGCATCCGGAAGACTTTTCTGGATATCGACTAAATAATTTACATAATGTTTTTAATTCTTCATCAAACTTACGTCTGTTCCATATGCCTGTTAACGGATCTTTTTCGCTGAGTTGTCGTAATTGATGTTCGACTTTTTTTTGCTCGCTGATGTCAACAAATGAAATTATATAAAAGTTCTGGAGATAGTCTTCAGCTCGGATTAACTGAATTTTAACCAGCTGGGTTTGAATGTAACCATCTTTATGTATTGCTGAAAGTTCTCCGTGCCAACTGGAATTTTCTGCCAGGCATGAAATGATATGTTTTTTTTCTTTATATGAATTTGTAAATACAATGGAAGGAAATGGGGTCATCCCGGAAATATCTTTAGTATCGTAACCATTAAGTTTTTTAAATTCATTGTTACTGCGTACAATTCGAAATTTGCTATCGAGAATAATACATGCTGAGAGTTCATTAAAAGCGGAAATCAGGATTGGCTCATTTTTCTTTGCTTTATTCTGGGTGTAGGCAAAGAAAATAACGCTTGCGGAAAGTACAACAAGACACAAAGCAAGTGAAAAAAATACTGATGTAAAAGACAGTTGATGAGACACATCCTCCGCCTGACAAGGGAATATGAACCCTGTCATCAGGAACAGTATCAATATATACGTTTTTAAAGTGCCAACTCTTAATACCATAATTGAATATGTATTAGGTTTATTAGTTATAATTTATGGTAAAGATTATGTCGATCTTTACCGCTAATTTCTATGCAAAGGTTCATAATTACAATTCAATTAAGTGATATTAATGTGAGTAACGATGTATATGTTGATATATCTTGTCTGTCAAAATTGAGTTAAAAGCTAAAGTAAATCAAATGTTCTCCGATGACAGTAGATAGAGGTAACTTACGTTGCCTAAATTATTAGGATTAAGATAGGGAAAACTCGTGAAAAAGATTTTGCTAGTCGTCATATTATTGTTGGGTTTAGGGGGCGCAGCAGCAGGATATTACTTATTTTTTATGAAACCCCAGGCCGAAACAGAAGTCGCGAAAATGACGGATGATTCTAAAGATAAATCAAAAAATACGGTGAATGATTCAGGCAAAGAAGTATCCAAACCAGTCCCATTTCTGGTCAAAGATTACTACGTTAATGAAAGAAAAGTAGCAGTACGAAATGGCCCTGGAGATACATTTATACCAGAGAGGTATGTCTATATTGGTGATTCTGTCAGAGTGTTAGCTCGACAAGATGGATGGGGTCGCATCTCTAACTTTTATGTATATAAAGAGGGCGGTGAAGAAATGGCCGAATGGGTGAAAATGACGGAATTATCTCACCTCAAGCCAGTAATTTCTCCGGTTGAACATGATGACATTGTGAGTAGTTATATAAGTCGTTCAGATGACTTTAAAGCCTATCAGGAAAAATTTATCAAAGTTACAAGTCAGTTACTTCAGGAAAAGATTTGCGAACCGCAAGATTTTGAAGAATTACACGGCTGGATGCGCTCTCTCAATTATCCTGACAGGAATGTGTATTTTATTTACTGTGGTGGATTAAACGTATCAGATAAAGTTTATTACGATGTAGACAGCGAAGAAATCTTTTATAAATAACAGCTTATTAAAAAATGTGTTGTCGGTAGTTGCAAATCAGACTTTTTTATTCGGTTGGATAACTTATTTTTTTATGTTTCTTTTTGTTACATTGGGCGGTATATAAATCGTAGATGATTCACATATCTGTAGCATAAATCTGAATATTATGGGCACCATTCGACGTACATCACTGAAGCAGGTAGTAGTATGATCATTAGTAAATTTGGTTGCTCTGATAATCAGGCACTATTCTCTCCATTGGTTAATGACATTTTTGATTATGTAACCAGTTTGGATTTGATGAATTTGGCTCCTGGTAAATACGAAATTAAGCATATTGAAAGCGATGAAGCTTTTTTTCTGATTCAGGAATATGAAACTGTCGAACAAAGTCAGTTCGGTGCTGAATTTCATCAGACTTATACTGATGTGCAATTTTTGTTGTACGGGGAAGAAAAATTTGGTTGGGCTGTTGCTTCTGATGAAGAATATCGTGTTCTCAGTCGTACCTGTAATTTCGATCAGAAAAAAGATATTGCGTTTATCGGCAATAATAATCCAATGATCGAACTTCATGAAAATATCATGAAGCCCGGTGCATTTTATGTGTTTACTCCAAGAACGATTCACATGCCTTCATTAGCGCTTGGTCAGCCAACCAAAGTGAAAAAAGTAGTGATAAAAATAGAGACATCTCTGCTTTCTGATTCTTGTAACTTCAAACCAATGGCAACAGTGATAAATGAATCACCAATCCTTTGTGCTGTTGGTTAAATTTAACAATTAATAGTAAACAGTTAATTAGAGCATGGCTAGCCAAGTGCCAGCCATGCAGCAACTCCAGCCATTAATGATCCCGAAATTCGGTTCATGACTACGACATTTCCTCTGTTCAATAACGCTTTTCTTAACGTTTGTCCTCCCGTCGCATACATCATCAAACAAATAAATTCAAACGTCAGAATAATGCTAATAAGAGTGACTGATTGAGGGAGTAATGGTGCATCCGAATTGATGAAAGGAGGTAACAGGGCAATAAAAAATGCCCATCCTTTGGGATTTGCTATTGCGGTAACAAGCCCCTGAGACGCGAGGGTTTTAAAATCTACAATCGATTTTTGCGTCAGATCTTCCGGTATTGCTAAGCGTCCTTTGGAGCGCCACATTTGAATGCCTAAATATAGAAGGTATAATGCGCCAATGGTTTTCATAACAAAAAATAAATTAGGGTGATTAAGAAGCACAGTCGCAACACCAATTATTGCTGCTGTAGCAACAGATCCGACGCCTATCAGCTCACCGACCATCATATACATCGCTTTTTTAACGCCAACAGTCATTCCTAAAGTTAACGATAACGTCATGCACATGCCTGGTGTGGCTGAAACGAAGAAAAAAGTGGGGATAAAAACCCAAAGTGAAAAAGATTCCATTCTATGTGATAAATTTGTAAGTATGAGAAATTAAAACAGTTATATAGCGGTTTTAAAAAAGAATCAAGACAAGTTTCAAGTCACTTGGGCATATGAAACTTGTCTTGTTTGAGCTGGTTTATTTTACCTCAGGTGCTATTTCAGATCCTCCAAGAGCCTGATAAATCGTTGCCTGAACATTGAACCGATTGTATCGATTTTCCAACAACGATTCTTCTGAAGAACGCATTGTTTCCTGAGCATCTAACCAGTCCTGAATGCTAACTGCACCATAACGATATTGACTGGAATAAATTTTCTCAGCAGCAGAAGCTGCGTCGTACTGCTCTTTTAATTTCTGTGCCTGATAATCATATTGAGCTTTTGCTGATAATGCATTGTCGACGTCCTCGAATGCATTATAAAGCGTTTGCCGGTAAGTCACGATGGCACTTTGGTAATCAATATCAGATATTTTTTCATTGATCTTCATCTGATTCCATTCAAGGAATGGCAAAGCAAGCTTTGCCCCCAAGGTGCCGATTGGATTGGATAGTAAGTTATGTAATTCGGTAGACGAGCTTCCAAGTGAACCGGTCAGCGTAAAAGTCGGAAAGTATGATGCTAGTGTTGCATCTTTAGTTGCTAATGCAGAACGGACAGAATATAACGCAGATTTTACATCCGGTCGTCGAATTAAGACATCAGATGGAATACCAGTTTGTATTTCTGGGATTTTGGTATCTGGTAAAGTGTCAATTTGCGCTAAATCTTGCTTTGGTGTCTGCCCCAGTAAAATTGCCAGAGAATTTTCTGCTTCATGTAATTGCTGCACTAATTCACTATGACTGGATTCCAGCCCGGCAAGACTGCGTTTTGCTTCCAATACATTAAGCTGTGTTACGGCCCCACTTTTGTACTGGTTTTGGGTTAATGCCAGAGTTTGTTTGGCGTAGTCAATACTTTTTTCACTAAGGTGTAAACGATCTTTTAAATATCCGACCTGCCAGTAAAGTGACGCTGCAGTTGATACAAGACTTTGTGCTGTCGCTTCACGATCTTCTTTACTGGCTATTGCAGCCCATTTAGCGGCATCTATTTCTGATGAAACCCGTCCCCAAAGGTCGAGTTCATAACTGATTGAAAGAGATGTTGAATAATTTTTATTTGTTGCACCCGAGTCCAGATTTTTACTTTTTTCTCCAGATGTAGTTGATGAAATATCAGGGTATCGATCTGTCGCTGATAAGCCAGCTTCAAGACGGGCTCTTTGTAATGTTAGGGTTGCTAGTGCAAGATCATTATTGGACTCCAATACCTGATTTATCAACGTATTCAGGTTGGGGTCATTAAATTCCATCCACCACGGATCGATATTTGTTGTTTCATTGATTTTCTGCTGTTGCCAGGAAGTTGGAATATCAACTTCCGGTGCGGTGAATTCTGAACGGGTCAGTGAGCCACAACCAGCAAGAAGTGCACATGAAATACTAATACACAGTAATTTTGATTTTGTTTTAAACATACGAATGATTACTCTCTTGCTAAAGCATCAATAGGATCTAATTGTGCGGCATTTCTTGCCGGTAAGAACCCAAAGATTATTCCGATCAGTGTGGAACAGATAAACGCGGCGATAATTGATGTTGTTGAATAAATCATTTCAAAACTGGCACCAGTCTGAGAAAAAATAACCCCAATGAGATAGGCCAGACCGATCCCGATTACGCCACCACTTAAACAGACCAGTACGGCTTCGATCAAAAACTGACGAAGTATGTCGCTTTGCCGGGCACCGACAGCCATTCGGACCCCAATTTCTTTCGTCCTTTCGGTAACTGAAACCAGCATAATATTCATTACCCCGATGCCTCCGACGACTAGAGAGATAACGGCAATCGCCGAAATTAATAAGGTCATAGTTGCCGTGGTTTTTTCAATATTCTGACGAATTGTATCGGTGTTAATAGTGAAAAAGTCTTGTTTTCCGTGGCGCATTTTTAAAAGTGCAATGACGGCCTGTTCACCAGATGCGCTGGTAACGGAATCATCCAGTCTGACCGTGATTTTATTGACGTTATCCTGGCCTAACATACGGCTGGCCATAGTTTGGTAAGGTATCCACACATTAAGGGAATCACTATTTCCAAAGGCGCTTTCTTTTGGTTTGGTTACACCGATAATTCTTACCGGTAAGTTGTCTAAAAAGATGACTTTTCCGATTGGGTTGGTATTAGCAAAAAGTTCTTTCCTGGTGTTGTCGTCAATTACGGCGAGCTGAGCCAGAGATGTGGCACTTTGATCATCCCATTGTTGTCCTTTGGCTAATGTGTAGCCTGCAACCCGAAAATATTGGGTACCAACGCCTTTTACTGTTGTGGTGGAAGCTTGGTTAGTGTATCTAAGTGTGACACTGGAACTTATTGCCGGAGTGACACTATCAACAAACATCAGGTTTTTAATTGCGTCTGCATCTGTAGCCACCAGGGTTTTTACCCTCCCTGAGCGACGGTCACCAAATCCGGTCCCCGGCATAATATCGATAGTGTTGGTTCCCATGGATTGAATATTTTTAAGTATTGCCTGGCGGGAGCCTTCCCCTAAAGCCACGACAGAAACAACAGAAGCAATCCCGATAATGATCCCCAGCATGGTCAGAAATGTTCTGAGCTTATGGCTGGACATAGCCAGAACCGCCATTTTGAACGCTTCCATATAATGACCAAATCCCAACCATGATTTCTTGGTCTCGGATTTTTTCGGTAAGCTGACGGCAGACTGAACATTGTGTTTATTTTCAGTATCACTGATGATTTCGCCGTCTTTGATCTCAATAATACGGTTGGCATATTGAGCGACATTCTTATCATGGGTCACTAATATTATGGTATGTCCGTCCTGATGCAGCTCCTGAAGTAATTTCATCATGGACTCGCCACTGTGGCTATCTAAAGCTCCGGTGGGTTCATCAGCCAGAATGACATCACCACCATTCATTAAGGCTCTGGCCACACTGACTCTTTGTTGTTGTCCGCCACTGAGCTGGTTTGGTTTATGTTCGAGGCGACTTTCCAAACCGAGTCGTGACAAAATTTCTTCGGCTCGTTCTTTCCTGAACTTTTTATCTCTACTGGCATAAATTGCAGGGACTTCAACATTTTCGACGGCATTCAAATCACCTAATAAATGATAACGCTGAAAGATAAAACCGAAATATTCACGTCGTAGATGGGCTAATTCATCTCTGTCCATCTGAGATGTATTTTGCCCATTAATAAAATAGTCACCGCTGGTTGCTTTATCCAAGCAGCCTAATATGTTCATCAAAGTGGACTTACCGGAACCTGACTGACCAACAATCGCGACCATTTCTCCGCGTTTAATGGATAAAGATACTCCTTTCAGTACAACCAGTTCCTGATCACCAGCAGGAAATGAACGATAAACATTTGATATTTCAAGTAAGGTTTCGTTCATGTTTAGAATCCCATTGGTCCACGACGCATTCTGTTGGTGAATGAGTCTCCGCTCGGCATCCCAACAACGATTTTATCGCCTGCATTCAGTCCGGATAGAATTTCAGCATTTACTTTATTGTTAATACCGACGGTGACATTGGTTTGTTGAATCTGATTATTTTTAAGTACCGGTACGGAGTATAAGTTTGAGCGTCTGTTAACAGGTGTAAGAACCTGAGAGGGAACAAGTAGTGTGTTTTTTGATTCTTTCAATATGATGGTAACCTGGGCCGTCATGCCAATTCTCAGAGTATGATTAGGGTTCGACACATTAAATAGTCCGTTGTAATAGACTGCATCGTCATCATCAGGTGTCATATCACTATCATCACCATCCATTGAAGTTGGTCCGGGCTCAATAGATTCAAGCTCTCCTTTATAGCGGTGTGAAGAATTGCCCAGAATTGTGAAATACACTGGTTGTCCGGTAGATGTATTTATCACATCTGCTTCGGAAATTTGAGCTTTAACGGTCATGGTGTCGAGATTAGCAAGTTCTACAATAGTTGGGGTGCTTTGATTTGAGTTAACGGTTTGGCCGACTTCTACTGCAGTATAAACAACCGTTCCGTCCATAGGTGCATGAATTTTTGTGTAGCCCAAATCAACTTCTGCACTATTTACCGATACCTTTTCCTGGTCGATTTCGGCCGTTAACTGATCGAGTTCGGCCTTATATACCGCCAGATCAGACTCGGCTGACTCGTAATCAGCTCGTGAACTTGCATTATCGGCTAGCATTGCTTTCTGACGTTGGAATTCTTGAGTTGCTTGTTTTATTTGAGCTTGCTTTGCTTTGTATTGAGCTTTAAGACTTTTTAGTGATGCCTGTGCTTCTTTGAGGGTGTTTTGTTGAGTAAGGTCATCGATTTCAGCAATCAAATCGCCTTTTTTAACTTTATCACCCAGCTTGACGTTAAGTTGTGTAATTTGGCCTGATACCTGAGCGCCGACACTGACCAGTTTAGATGCCTGAAGCATTCCGCTGGCAAGCACGGAGCTTTCTATATTGCCCTGTCTTACCGTTTCGGTTGCATAAGAAGGTAAGGGAGCTGGCTTGAGCCATAAATAATAAGCTGTTGTTCCAAACACAGCGAGAAAGACAAGAGCAATGATCAATGTACTTTTTAATTTTTTTGACATTTTTTAGGATCCGATTCTGACTCATTCAAATAAAGTCTATAAGTCAATGTTAAGTGTGCGTAGCCTAATCTGCCATATCAAAAAATGAAAATGAAGGTGGTATTTAACATAGAAAGAGAAGTGTAAAGGGCTATTCTAATATCTATCAATAAATAATAATCATTATCGATAAGATTAAAGCCATTATTAAACAATACGTTATGTTTGATTTTGTTGTTTTTACTCAAATATTCTAAACTTAGAACAAGAAGTTTATTTGCTTGGCTTTTATACGAAACTTTACTTTTATTTACGTTTGATAAAAAACGCACTTATATAATCACAAATTATATAATTCCATTATATATATGCCGTCTTACATTCTCTGTGCTTGTCGTTCATTCTATTTTTCAAAGAAAGATAATCTCTTAAAATTTTATTTAGTGTACTAATCATATTTTCTGTTTGTATTACATGATTATTGTTGTATAAAAATTTGCAACATATGTTTCGTATATGTTTAATTTGCCTTGTCGATGTTAAAAAATATTAATTTTAACCTCTAAATATATTGGTTACAAAAGTTTCATAAGGTCAATCGTTTTATTCACAAAAATGAAAATATTACACAGATCACAATAACTAACTTGTTGAAAATAAACAATATATTGTATTTCATGGTAACATTTGGTTACAATTAATATATAAAAATTAGTGATGTATCACAATTTTATTATTTTCTATTCTATATGAGTTATTTCTCGGAATTTTTTAACCATTATCAAGGATTCATTTTCAATTAGAAACTTAAATATAAGGGAACAAAAACTTTAAACCTCAATAAATTACGCTTGGGAAACGTACAATAAAATTGAGAAATTCAAATTTTTTAATCTTGATAATGGAAGTACAACTATGAGTGAATTAGCACTTTCTACACTGGTTCTTGCCGTCGTGGCAGTGATCGGTTTGTGGATAGGTGGCATAAAAATTAAAGGTGTAGGTCTTGGGATTGGTGGCGTTCTTTTTGGCGGTATCATCGTAGGTCACTTCACTAACCAATTTGGATGGCACCTGGATAACCATGCTCTGCATTTTATTAAAGAGTTTGGTTTGATTCTTTTTGTGTATACCATCGGTATACAGGTAGGACCTGGTTTCTTTGCATCGTTGAAAAGCAGCGGGTTACGACTCAATGCTCTGGCGACAGGGATTGTTCTTTTAGGTGGTTTAGTTGCTGTAGCACTTCACTTCATTTTTGATTTACCTTTAGACGTGTTCCTTGGCATCTACTCGGGTGCTGTGACGAATACTCCATCTTTAGCTGCAGGTCAGCAAATCCTGCAGGAATTAGGTGAGGGTGTCGCGCGTACGGATATGTTAGGTATGGGTTATGCGATGGCATATCCATTCGGTATTCTTGGCATTTTACTTTCAATGTGGATTGTACGTATTGTTTTCGAAATCAACATTGATAAAGAAGCTGCAGATTACGATGAACAGAATAATGGTGGCAGCGCACATAAAGATCTTCTGTCTGTTAACGTTGTTATTGAAAACCCAAATATGGATGGTATGGAGTTTAAAGAACTTGAAACTTTAATTGGTCAGGAAATTGTGTGCTCCCGCATGAAGTCCAATGGTGAATTAACTGTTCCAGGTGCAGATACTGTTTTACATATTGGGGATCTTCTTCATTTTGTTGGTGCAAAATACGATTTACTACACAAAGCTGTTGTTATTGTGGGAAAAGAAGTCAAAGAATCGCTATCTACTAAAGGGACAGACTTCAAGAGCGATCGTATTGTTGTTACAAATGAAAAAGTGCTGGGTAAGCAGTTAGGGGATCTGCACCTTAAGCATCAACATAATGTTGTCATTTCACGCTTAAACCGTTCTGGTGTTGAACTGGTAGCGAACCGTAACTCAGTTTTACAGTTTGGTGATATTCTGTATATCGTTGGTCAAAAAGACGATATTGCGACTGTAGGTAAGATTTTAGGTAATGCTGCAAGTAAGCTGCAACATGTGCAGATGCTGCCTATTTTTATCGGTATTGGTTTAGGTGTGCTACTGGGTTCAATTCCTTTCCAATTGCCTCACCTGCCAGCACCGTTGAAACTAGGCTTAGCTGGTGGGCCGTTAATTGTTGCCATCATTCTTGCAAGAATTGGTAGCATTGGCCGCTTGTACTGGTTTATGCCACCAAGTGCCAACTTAGCACTTCGTGAAATTGGTATTGTATTGTTCCTTGCGGTTGTTGGGATCAGTTCCGGTGCTAACTTCATATCAACTATTGTTGATGGTGATGGTTTGTCATGGATGGGGTACGGTATCTTTATTACATTGATTCCATTGTTGATAATTGGTTTTGTTGCGCGTTTCGTGATGAAGCTTAACTATCTGTCAGTCTGTGGCCTGATGGCTGGTTCAATGACCGATCCACCGGCTTTAGCATTTGCAAACGCAATCCATGAAACTAGTGGTGCATCTGCTTTAGCATACGCAACTGTTTATCCTTTGGTTATGTGTTTAAGGATACTGTCTCCGCAGATTATTGCAGTACTGCTCTGGGTCGCCGTCTAACACTAACCTTCCTTCCCGTAAAGCCTGGATTTTATTCCGGGCTTTTTTTATACGGGAGATTTATTAGTGAATATTCTTATGCTATACATCTAAATAATAGCAATATAGGTTCGTTGGAAAACGTAAAGGTAAAGCCAAAAGTAAGAATCATAATAGGAAAGTAATCGTTTGAGAGTGACTAAAGTAAAACCGGATCCGCTTGTTTGTCCCTTATGTGGAAAAAGCAACTCATGTATAAATTTAGGAGCAAAAGACACAAAGAAATTATGTTGGTGCAATGATCCAAACATTAAATTCCCTGAAGAACTCCTTTCACAGATCTCGCCTGAATTACGAAGAAAAGCCTGTGTTTGTAAATCTTGTGCACTGAAGTATCAACAAAGTTGTTCTGGTTCACAAAATTAATATTTGTTGTGTAAATTTTCTAACTAATGATACATGAATTGGCAAAGTCCCGATTATTGAGTGTTCTATCACTTTGACATTAAGTATGTACTAAAATAAGTAATGGTGACTTTATTATGTGATTTGTATGGTAAGTAATTAACCTAACTCAGGTAGCCAGAAAGGGGGAAGGTATGTTTATCGTTGCACTCGTATTTTTTTTATTTGTTCTTTTATCAATAGTTTTTAGTTGGGTAAAAGAGAAAAAACGAAGAGGATTACTTGATAACCGATTGCACAACATTCCTCCTTTGACAAAATTTGATCCAAAGTCATAAGTATCGAATTTATTGATGATACCTGTCTGAGATTATGTGTCAGGTTGTATCACCTGAATACCTTTAAATTTTAAATCTTCAACAACCTGAGTGGGTAAATCTGTATCTGCAATGATGCAGTCGAATTTTTCTATTGGCAGGGCGTGGAATGGTGCGACTTTGCCATATTTAGATGAGTCGGAGATAAGATAGAGAGTGTTCGCGACATTCGCGATAGTCCTTTTGACGATAACTTTGTTCTCACTTGGCGTGGATATTCCTTTCATATTCCAGGAAGAGGTTGAGATGAAAGCAATGTCTATATTCATTGAATTTAAAAAATCGGCAACTTTAGTTCCGACGGCAGATTGGTTCGCTCGATCGATAAGCCCACCAGTATGATACATTTCACTCTGCGTATGATTCATTAAGTAATTCGCGATTGGAAAATCGTTGGTAATAAAAATAAGATCATCCCGATTTGCAAGTTGCTTGGCTATTTCTAACGAAGTGGTTCCCGCATCAAGATAAACCGATGCATTAGCTGGAACACATTCAGCGGCAATTTTACCAATTTGTTCTTTTTGGTTTACTCGTTCAGTCATTTTTTTGGTATGTGGTAACTCTTCATGTAACTGTGTCGATAACTGAACCCCACCAGAAACAGATATTACTTTTCCTGATTTTTCCAGCTTAGCTATATCACGCCTGATTGTCATATGAGACACATCCAGCATTCCCACTAGTTCAGTGATACTGATAATTGGTTGTTCAGATAAGGAAGATAATATAGCTCTATGACGTTCTGCAGGAATCATTCTGTTACTTCTCTTTTTGAAAGGTTTATTCCTATTATCGATGATATGTGAATAAATGTGAATGTTTTAAGTCAATTTCACAAAGAAACACATTAAATAATGTTAATTTCATCACGGTTATACTGATTTTCACAAAAAATAACGTTAAATGTGAAAAAATGTGACCAAATCGTTCAAAAAGTGCTCTCGTATAACATATAGTAACACCATGCAAAGCGAACTCATTGATGGTGGATATATGAAACACGGAAATAATAAAGGTGTAATGGTAATTGGTTTAGGCTCTATGGGAATGGGGGCAGCTAAATCTTGTGTTAGTGCCGGATTAACCACTTATGGTGTGGATATCAATCCTAAAGCACTCGATGATTTAAAAGCGTTTGGTGCTGAAGCGGTATCAACGAATGCAAGCGATTTTGTCAATGCTATTGATAGCGTTTTGCTCCTGGTTGTAAACGCCAATCAGGTGAAAAATATTCTGTTTACCAGCGGCTTATATGAAAATCTGGAAGCGGGTACGACTGTCATGGTTTCATCGACCATTTCAGCAAAAGACGCGAAAGAAATCGAAGCAAAACTGAAAGAAAAAAATCTTATTATGCTTGATGCACCGGTATCGGGTGGTGCAGTAAAAGCAGCTGCCGGAGAAATGACCGTCATGGCCTCGGGAAGCGATGAAGCGTTTGAAAATCTGTCACTGGTATTAGATGCGGTGGCAAGTAAAGTTTATAAAATTGGTAATGAAATCGGCCAGGGCTCTACAGTCAAAATTGTTCACCAACTTTTGGCTGGTGTGCACATCGCCGCGGCCGCAGAAGCGATGGCATTAGCTGCCAGCGCAAATATCCCTCTGGACACTATGTATGACGTTGTTACTCATGCGGCCGGTAATTCCTGGATGTTTGAAAACCGGATGCAGCATGTTCTGGATGGTGACTACTCACCAAAATCCATGGTCGATATTTTTGTGAAAGATCTGGGGTTAGTTGCTGATACAGCGAAAGAGCTGAAATTCCCTCTCTATCTGGCGAACCCGGCATTAAGTATGTTTGTCAATGCAAGCAATATGGGTCATGGAAAAGAAGATGACAGCGCAGTTATCAAAATTTTCTCTGGTATTGAATTACCTGGAGGTGATAAATGAGCGTCAAACTAGGTGTTATTGCTGATGATTTTACCGGAGCGACGGATATTGCAGGTTTTCTGGTGGATAACGGACTGAGCTGTATTCAGTTAACCAATATCCCGGCAGACTCTGACGTTAAACATTCGGTAGATTGTATTGTCGTTAGTCTGAAATCAAGGTCTTGTGCTCCTGAGCTGGCCGTTTCTGAATCCGTTCAAGCATTAAAGTGGTTAAAACAACAAGGATGTGAGCAGTTTTATTTTAAATACTGTTCAACCTTTGACAGTACCGAACAGGGAAATATCGGTCCGGTCACAGACGCACTACTGGACGAACTCAATGAAGATTTTACAGTTGTTTGTCCGGCTCTTCCGGTGAACGGGCGTATGGTGTTTAACGGTTACTTGTTTGTATTTCAGGAATTATTAAGCGATTCCGGAATGAGTAAACACCCGATTACTCCGATGACAGAATCTAACCTGATTAAGTTAATGGAAAGACAGTCTACCGGGAAATGCGGACTGATTGACTACAAAGTGATTGATAAAGGTCCTCAGGCGGTAGCGGAAATGATTGCCGAGCTGAAAGCGCAAGGTAACCGATATGCGGTGACAGATGCATTCACTGCGGAACATTTACAAACAATCAGTCAGGCTACACAGCAACTGAAACTGCTAACCGGCGGCTCAGGTCTGGCTCCCGGTATTGCACAACACTTTGCTTCTGAAACAAACGATACTGCGACAGCGAGTCAGATGGGCTATCCGGAACATGCACCTGCAATCGTATTGTCGGGTTCCTGCTCAGTCATGACCAATAAGCAGGTTGGCATTTATAAGCAATTAGTTCCTTCTTACGAACTGAACATCAGTGATTGTCTGGATAACTCTGACTATGTAGAAGTCGTCACTGAGTGGGTGAGAGAAAATCTTGATTCGACTCCTTTGGCACCGATTGTCTATGCCACTGCGCAGCCGGAAGAGCTGAAACGCATTCAGGATCAATATGGTGTGAAAGAATCCAGTGAAGCGGTAGAAGCGTTTTTCCAACGGTTGGCTGCACGCCTGAGTGATATCGGTATTAAAAACTTTATTGTCGCCGGAGGTGAAACATCCGGAGCGGTCACTAAAGGTCTGGGGGTGGATGGTTTTTATATCGGGCCTCAGATTGCACCGGGTGTTCCATGGGTTAAATCCCTTGATGGCGCTATCTCTCTTGCTCTGAAATCAGGCAATTTTGGTGATGAGCAATTCTTTAAAAAAGCACAGGACTTTTGGTTATGACTGAACATGAGTTAAGAAAACAAATGGTGTCGTTAGCTCGTTCGATGTTTGAGCGCGGTTATGCGACAGGAGGGGCCGGAAACCTGTCTTTGAAACTACCTGACGGGCATTTTCTGGCAACACCGACCGGTTCTTGTTTCGGTCGGTTGGATGAAGAAAAACTGTCCGTTATCGATATCGACGGAAATCATATTTCGGGTGACAGACCTTCTAAGGAAGTGAAATTTCATTTAGCGATTTATAAACAAAACCCGGACTGTAATGCAATTGTCCATCTGCATTCGACCTATCTGACCGCGTTGTCGTGCTTGAGCAATCTGCAGACTGATAATGCAATTAAAGCATTTACTCCGTATTACGTGATGCGCATAGGTCAGCTTCCAGTTATTCCGTATATCAAGCCTGGCGATCCTCAAATTGCAGAAGAGCTGAGTAAACGGGCTAAGGATTTTCGGGCATTTTTATTGGCGAATCATGGTCCCGTTGTGACCGGAAGCGATTTTGAAGATGCTGTGAATAACGCAGAAGAGCTGGAAGAAACCGCGAAGCTGTACTTTTTACTGATGGGGCATGAGGTGAATTATTTAACTGATGCACAGGTTAACGAATTAAAAGGGATGGGCAAATAATGGCTAAGTTCGCTGCAAATTTAACAATGATGTTTACCGAAGTAGACTTTCTGGATCGGTTTGAAAAAGCAGCCGATGCTGGCTTTAAAGCAGTGGAATTCTTGTTTCCTTATGATTATGAGCCGGATCAGTTAGCGCAATATATTGAGAAATATCACTTTGAGCAGGCGCTATTTAACTTATATCCGGGAGACTGGGCGGGTGGGGAAAAAGGGTTTGCTGCTCTTCCCGGCGAAGAAAAGCGTTTTAAAGACAGTGTTGAGCAGGCAATCCCGTATGCATTGGCTCTTAAATGTAAAAAAGTCCATGTTATGTCCGGCATTGTGGATCCTAAATACACCCGTGAACAACACGTAGAAACATTTATCAGCAATATTCGTTATGCCGCTGACCGGTTTGCTGAGTTTGGCATAAAAGTGGTGTTGGAGCCGCTGAATTCCAGAGATATACCCAATTATTTTATTTCCCATCAAAGGGAAGCGGTTGAACTGATCCGTCAAATTAAGCGGAAAAATGTGGGCTTACAATTTGATGCCTACCATGCGCAAATAATGGATGGAGATTTAACCGTACTTATTAACGATTTGGCACCTTATATCGGCCATGTACAAATTGCTTCTGTGCCTGACAGACATGAGCCTGATGAAGGGGAGCTGAATTTTAATCATATCTTTCGTGTTCTTGATGAAGCCGGTTATGAAGGTTGGATCGGTTGTGAATATAACCCAAGAACAACAACCGAGGAGGGACTTGGCTGGCTCAAATCTTACAATCAATAAAAATTATTAATAAGAATTCTTAGAACAAAACTTAATCCAATAACGAACAAAAGGATACAAATATGAACATTGTTATCACTGGGGGGGCAGGGTTTTTAGGGGCTATGCTTACTCATGCACTATTAAAAAAACATTCATCGTCTATCAAGTCGATTACAGTGGTTGATCGTATTTCTCTTTCTGGGACGGTAACCAACGATCCCAGAGTAAAAAGCATTATTAAGGATATAACCGATCCTGAACAGGTATCCGAGTTAATTAATACGGATACGACTCATGTTTTCCATTTAGCGGCAATAGTTTCGAGTCATGCAGAAGAAGACTTTGACCTTGGAATTAAGGTGAATTTAACAGCGACTCAAATGCTTTTGGAACAGTGTCGACAAATTAACTCAGACATCCGCTTTATATTCTCTAGTTCGTTAGCTGTGTTTGGTGGTCTTTTACCTGATGTGGTCACACCGATGACAGCAACACAACCAAGTTCTTCTTATGGTACACAGAAAGCTATGTGTGAGTTGCTGGTCAATGACTATGGACGAAAGGGTTTAGTTGATTCTATTTGTGTTCGATTACCAACTATATGCATTCGTCCAGGGCGACCAAATAAGGCAGCTTCATCATTTGTTAGTGGGATAATTCGTGAACCATTAAATGGAGAATTATCTAATTGTCCTGTTGATGTAGATTTACCGTTATGGATATCCAGCCCTAATACTGTTATTGAAAATATCATTTTTGCTAGTCAGTTAGATAAAGAAAAAATCACTGGTTTTAGGACGTTTAATTTACCTGGAATAAAAGTGACGCCTCGAGAAATGTTATCGACAATGGCGCAGGAAATTGATGAATCCAGAACAAAACTTGTGAGTATGAAAAAAGATTTATCAGTTGAAGCAATAGTTGCAAGTTGGCCTAAAGCTATTGATAACACAAAAGAATTACAACTAGGATTTAAATCTGACCCAGATTTTAAATCCATATTAACTACTTATGTTAGTACCTATCCAGTAATTGAAATGGAGGATGCATAATGTTACCTATCTCTATTATTGGTTTGATTGTTGCCGTTTTTGTACTGATTTTTCTGGTACTTCGTACCAGAGTGCATGTGCTCATTGCTATGTTGGTAGCCGCCTGCATTGCAGGTTTAATTGGCGGGCTTAGTGTCGATGACACAATGTCAGCAATTAGTAAAGGATTCGGAGGTACATTAGGTGGTATTGGAATTGTTATCGGTCTAGGGGTTATGATGGGGGCGATATTAGAAACTTCTGGGGCTGGTGAATCAATTGCTTATCACTTTATAAAATGGTTGGGGAAAAGAAAAGAAGAGATGGCTCTTGCTATCACAGGCTATATTGTCAGTATTCCTATTTTTGTTGATAGTGCACTTATTATTTTATACCCCATTGCAAAATCATTATCTAAAACATCTCAGCGTTCTATTTTGACTCTTACCGTAGCACTGGCTGGTGGCCTAGTTGTTGCACACCACTGTATTCCACCAACACCAGGTCCGTTGGGTGTTGCTAGTATCTTTGGTGTTGATATCGCATCAATGCTTGGATTTGGGCTTCTTATTGCTGTTCCATCTGTTTGTGGCATTGTCATGTACGCAAGATGGTTAGAAAAACATTTTCCTGAATATACACCTACGATTGTAGATAAGTCTCATGAAGATCTAAAAAAAGTACATGAAGAATATATGGGATCTAAGTTATCAAAAGATTTACCTTCGTTATCTAAGTCAATCATGCCTATAGCTGTTCCAATATTGTTGATTCTTATCCGTTCTCTTACTCAACTTGCAGAAAAGCAATTTGGATTGGATGGATTAACAGAAAGTGCAGTAGGTCAATCAATTACATTTCTTGGTCATCCTGTTATAGCTCTTTCAATCAGTACATTGTTAGCTGTATATACGTTGACTCCTCATTTGAATAAAAAGATAACAACAGCCAAATTGGAAGAGGGTATATCTACATCAGGTATTATTCTACTTGTCACTGGAGCCGGTGGTGCATTGGGAAGTGTATTACGTGAATCAGGTGCAGGAGCTGAGATTGCTAATCAGATAGCATCCCTTTCTATCTCTCCTATTATGATTCCATTCATCATTGCGACCCTAGTTCGGGTGATTCAAGGCAGTGGTACTGTTTCTATGATTACTGCAGCTTCAATTTCAGCTCCGGTATTAGCAGAAATGCATGGTGTAAATATGTTGTTTGCAGCAACCGCATCGACAATGGGAAGCCTATTTGCTGGTTATTTTAATGACAGTCTTTTTCACATAGTTAACCGTCTTATGGGAGTAACTGAAGTTCGTAAGCAACTCGTTATCTGGACAATTCCTACAACTATTGCGTGGGCTATTGGAGGTACATTAATAATGACCATAAACTTATTCTTTGGTTCTGAAGGAAGCTTATTTGATCCACTCATTCCTCTACTTGTGCTTTGTGGTTGCATTTATTTTGTAAAGTCCCACAGCCGGATTTTGGAAGAAGTTGGGGAAGATGAGCCAACACACATTCCCGAACAATATCCAGAAAAATGAGAATTAAATTAATGTTAAAGAGATAAAATAAATTTGGATTGATGTTAAACAATAAAGATCCGACATCGAAAATAGGTGTTGGATCTTTTTTGATGTAAAAACTTCTCTAAATTTGTTCTAAGACAACCTTTGATTGTTATCAAAAGGGTAATGTTATTGCATTGTGCGTTATAACATACAAGGATGTGTTGGTATGTCAGTATCTGAAAGAATCGAGCGCTTACGCCGGAACTATGTTAACTCTAAACCTTCTATTTGCTGTGAAAGAGCCCGGATTTATACCGAGTCACATAAAAGAACCGAAGGTCAACCTGTGGTTCTTCGCCGTGCACAGGCATTTTACGATTTTTGTAATGAATTTGATGTCAAAATCTTTGAAGACGAGCTTATTGTCGGTACTGCTGGTAAATTCCGCCGTTCTGGTATTTTGACTCCTGAATTCTCATGGCAGTGGGTTGACAGAGAAATGGATACTTTCGCTTCTCGTGGACAAGATCCTTACGAGATGACTGATGAGCAACGTGCCTTTGTCAGAGAAAATGTTTTCCCGTACTGGAAAGGGGAATCATTAGAAGAACATTTTCTGGCTATGTTACCGGCAGAAACCGCAAAAATCGCTGTAGATACCGGTATTGTCGATAATGACTCCAAGTGGCGTCAGGCCGTTGGTGAAATCACACCTGATTATCAGGATGTTTTGTTTAAATACGGTTATGGCGGCTTATTAAAAAAAGCGCAGATAAAACTTGAGTCCACTGACTTTTCCTCTCTGGAAGGGATTGAACAGGCGCATTTTTATCAATCACTGGTACTTATTTGCCAAGGTATTATCAAATTAGCTAACCGTTATGCTGATGAAGCCACAAAACAATCTGAGTTGGAAAATAATCCGGAAAGAAAAGAAGAGTTATTAAAGATAGCTTCTGTTTGCCGTAATGTGCCTGAATTCCCGCCAGAAAATTTCCATGAAGCGATGCAGTTTGTCTGGTTTGTTCAACTCGGAGGCATTATTTCTGAAAATCCACTGGCTTTAAACCCTGGCCGATTCGATCAGTTTATGTATCCGTATTTTGCTAAAGATATGGAGCAGGGCGATATGGAAACGGCTCAGGCGAAAGAGTTGATTCAGGCTCTTTGGCTGAAATATTCAGAATGGGTGTGGACAATTTCTGAAAATACAGCGGGCTACTTTGCCGGGTATAACCAGTTCCAGAACTTAACGGTTGGTGGTCGTACTCGTGATGGAGAAGATGCAACCAATGAATTAACATATCTGTGTCTGGAAGCGACAGAAGAAGTGAAAACGCACCAACCAGGCTTAAGTGTTCGGGTTCACAGCGACTGTCCTCCTGAATTCATGAATGCCATCACTAAACTGGTCAGCACCGGAACCGGATTCCCGGCAATTCATAATGATCAGGCTGGGGCTCAGATGTTATTGCAGGCAGGTTACGAACCGGAAGATGCCCGAGACTGGAATAACTGTGGCTGTGTGGTTCCTCATTTCAGAAAAACAGAGCAGTGGACTTCAGCGGTTAACGTCAACTTTGCTGCGGCAATGGAATACGCATTAAACGAAGGTAAAAGCCGCTTAACCGGTGAATTGATGGGAATTAAAACGCAACCTTTGTATGAATTTGAACGTTATGACCAGATACAGGAAGCTGTATGTCGTCAGATGGCGAACCTGATTTATCATTCTGTTGTTGCTACTGTGGTCGCTCAAAATCTCCATACGCAAATGGTTCCTCGTCCGTTTCTGTCTTCTACCATTGAAGACTGCGTGGAGAATGGTAAAGATTTGTCTCATGCTGGTGCAAAATACCACGTTGGGCCTGTCTTGACCGGGATAGGTCTTGCAGTGGTTGCTAACTCTCTTGCGGTGATTAAAAAACTGGTGTTTGAACAGAAAGTTACCACATTACGTGAATTGTCTGATGCCCTGAATTCTGACTGGAAAGGTTATGAAGTTCTGCGTGCGAAAGCCCGTGATGTCCCTAAGTATGGGAATGATGATGATTATGTTGACTCCATTGCCAGAGATATTGCGAATTTCTATTACCGTGAAACCCGTCGTCATAAAGATATCTTTGGCGCTCCGTTTAATTCTGCCTTTATGGGGATTTCTAACTATATTCCTACCGGACGAATTGTTGGTGCAACACCATGTGGTCGTAAAGCACGTCAACCTATTACCGAAGGCGTTTCTCCATATGCAGGTACTGATGTATCGAGTCCGTTAGCTGCGATGCGTTCCAGTGCCAAAATGAACCATGATGTTCATACTGGTGGTACCCTGTTAAATCTTCGTTTAAGTCCTGATTTGGTTGCTACCCAAAAAGGTCGCAGAGATTTAGGTAATATCATTCATGGCTATTTCTCTTTAGGTGCATTTCATGTGCAGTTTAATACCCTATCAACGGATATTTTACGTAAAGCACAGAAAAATCCGGACGATTACCGGGATCTGCTGGTTAGGGTTGCCGGTTACAGTACTCAGTTCGTGAATCTGTCACCAGAAATGCAGGAAGCCATTATTGCCCGAACAGCTCATGGCGAATTTCAATGAGAGTGATGGATAAAATACCTGAAGCTAGTGCCATCGTGTTACAGATGCAAAATTACTCTATTCACGATGGTGATGGTGTCAGAACAACGATATTTTTAGCTGGATGCAAATTACGCTGTCGCTGGTGTGCAAACCCCGAGAGCTGGACACTAAAGCCTAAGCTGGTTTTCCATCAGCATCGTTGTGATGAGTGTAATGCATGTGTTCAGGTGTGTTCTAAAGGCATTGATCCGAAAGTCAGAGAACAGCTGGTACAGTGTGACCTGTGTGGTGAGTGTGTATCTGCGTGTCCGAGTAAAGCGTTAGATATCGCAGGCAAAAATTTATCTGTCAGTGATGTTTTGACAAAAGTGAAAAAAGATCAGCTTTTCTTTCGGCATACCGGAGGTGGTGTTACTTTTTCTGGCGGTGAGCCATTCTTGCAGGCTGAGTTTTTAAATCAGATTGTGCCTAAGTTAGAAGAGCTTGGCATTGGAATGTGGGCTGAAAGTTGTGGCTTATTCAATCTCAATTCAGTTAAGGATATTTTAGATAAATTTGATCATCTGTTTATCGATATCAAACACATGAATTCCGATAAACATAAGCAAGTGACCGGCCATGGCAATGAACGGATTTTATCGAATATACAAGATATCTTTGCTATGGGTGTCCCAATGACGATTCGGATCCCGTTAATTCCTTCGGTAAATGATGATGCAGAAAATTTGCAAAGCACAGCGCGCTTTATGCTTGAAAATCTACCGGGAGTGAAAGTTGAAATTTTACCTTATCACGAATTAGGAAAAAGTAAGTTTAAATCACTTGGCATGGAAGAACTGTGGGTTTCATATCGGGTGCCTTCTCAGGTAGAAGTCGATGTTGCTTACGAATATTTCAGACAAGCTGGTATTCAGATAGTCAGCTAAAATCTCGATGCAAAAGAGGATTTAAGCTGGGTACGAAATGATGTTCTGAAAGACAACATTATCTGTTAGTGCTTTATATTCGTGTGGTTGATCTGCATGAAAACGGTGAACATCATTTGTTTCAAGCTCTGTCCATTTATTATCGGCAAAGATAGCCAGTTTCCCTTCCAATACCCAAACGGTTTCAATCACGCCGTGGGAGTGAGGACTGGATTGTTGATGATGTTGTCGGAAAAGAGAAACTTTCAACATTTCGTATCCAACCGAAACGTCATATGGACTTATTGTTGCGACCTGCATATCAGGATCGTTAAGAGAGTTATTAACAGACTGATGATCTTCCGGATTCATGTTATCAGAAAGAAATGCGGAAAATGATGTGCCTAATCCACTGGATATTTGCCATAGTTTCGCAATTGTCGGGCTGGACTCTTCTCGTTCTATCTGTCCAAGCATCGCTTTGGATACGCCGGTCAATTTGGCTACTGCATCAAGGCTTAACTTGCGTTCCTGACGATAGCTTTTCAGGTGTAGTGCAATTCTGTTTTTCAGAGTCTCTTCATCGCTCATTATTCTGCTTTCCATTAAATGACAGTTTTAGTCCATTGACCGTTAATCATTGTATTTACAATCTCGTATCTATCATTCATTACAGTCAGGTTCGCTACATAATCCGGTAATATTGCCCCAAGTGTTTGGTCAGATTTTATAGCTCGGGCAGGGTATAGCGTTGCCATTCGAATTGCTTCATCTAAGCTGATTTCTGCATTTTCAACAACTAATTTAATCGCCTGATTCATTGTTAGTGCAGAACCACCAAGTGTGCCTTTGTTGTCGATACATTTACCATCTTTTATGTAAATTGTTGCGCCACAAAAATCAAATTCAGTCATACCATCTGGTGGTGTTGCCCCTGCGGTTGCATCGGTGACAAGGCACAGTTTATCTTGTAATACCGTTTTGGCTAAACGGATGTTAGGCCAGTGAACATGGAATCCGTCCGCAATAATTCCTGTGTAAGGTTTTCTGTCAAACACTGCCCCAACAACACCAGGTTCACGACCGTTAGTAATCGAACTCATAGCATTAAAAAGGTGAGTTGCACTGCTTATCCCATGGTTAAAGCCGTCTGTCGCTTCTTCATATGTGGCTGCTGAATGTCCGATACTGACAACGATTTCTGAAGCAGAAAGGCGCTGAATGTGTTCAGCGGAGTTAACTTCTGGTGCTAATGTAATTTGCCTAATCGATTCTTTATGCTGAATCAACCAGTCGACCATTTTATCCGATAGAGGACGAATTTGTTCCTGCGGATGAATGCCGCGGCGAACAACATTCGTAAACGGGCCTTCAAGGTGCATGCCTAAAATTTGATTGCTGTGTTTAGCGATGAATTGTTCGGTCTCTTTGACTGCAGTTTTAATATTTTCATCGCTATCACTGATAAATGTAGGCAAAAAACTGGTTGTTCCTGATTTGAGATTGGTTTCCTGCATGTGCTTAAGCGTGGCATATGTTGGTGCTGTATTAAACATCACACCACCACAGCCATTGACCTGAAGATCAATAAAACCAGCTGATAGGATACAACCTTCTAAATCAAATAACTCAACGCCTTCAGGAACGTCTTTTCTTGGAATTACCGAGTATATTTTGTCTTCATTAATTAAAACAGCAACATCAGTTAAACGCTGATAACTTGTAAAAACGACGCCATTGACTAAAGCAAGCACGATTAACTCCTTGGTAATATTCGCTATTTGCATGATAAACCGTAGGTTTTGGTAATTAAAGGAAATAGTTACTCTTTGTTATATTAACGTTGTTTTATAATGTTGGTATCTTACAGAATTGTGACAAAAATCATTAGATTGCGTACTAGTACAATGATACAATAAATGAGTTTTTTAGATAAAATAGTAAATAACCATTGACCTAATCTGCATATTTATTATGTTTAGTGGGGCTTTGGTAAAAATGAACATAATATGCCTTAAAAATAAATATAAATGATTAAAAGACAGGACGAGAAAATGCGTAAAAAATGGATAAGTCGAGTTGGTGCCGTTGTTACGGCGATAGCAGCAACCAGTGTAATGGCCGCTGATTACCCTAGTAAAAATATTCAGGGTATCATCATGTGGGGCGCTGGTGGCTCGACTGATAGCGTAATGAGAACTGTAACTCCGGATGCGGAAAAAATTCTGGGTACAGATGTAATTTTAGTAAACCGTCCAGGTGGTAGTGGAGCTCTGGCCACTAAGTATGTGAATGCCAAAAAAGCGGATGGTTATACTGTTTTAATGGGGGCAGAAAATCCCCAGATTTATAAAGTTCTTGGCCTGTCTAAATTCGATTACAGTGATATGATTTCTGTTTCTCTGTTGGCTCAGGGTATCTCTATTGTTGTCGCCCGTAATGAAACGCCATACAACAATTTAAAAGAATTCGTTGATTACGCGAAAGCACATCCAAAAGAAATAAAAGTGGGCTCTACTGGTCCGGCTGGTTTGCCTGCAATATTGTTATCTATTTTAAAATCAGGGCAAGATTTTGATGTAACTTCAGTTCCTTATAATGGTGACAGCCCGGCGCTGACCGCGTTATTAAGTGGTGCAGTGGATGCTATGCCTATTTCTTATGGTGTAGCGAAAGAATATCTCCGTGCCGGACAGGTGAAAGTGATTGGGTTAATGGATAAAAAACCAAATGCACAATTGCCGGATGTAAAACCTGTAACTGATTATTTCCCTAATTTGGCGAATAAACTGCCATATAGTGCTTTCTTTGGTGTGTTTGCTAAAGCTGGAACACCACAGGAAGCGATTGATAAGTTAGCTGAAGCGTACAATACTGCTGCAGCACAGGGTAAATTTAAGCAGCTAATAGAAGATAAAGGCTATGAATATCTTGGTCTGTCAGGTCAGGAAGCGGCTGATTATGTAGAGCGATTCCGTTCTGTTGGTTCGTGGACTGTTTATGAGTCCGGAGCTGCAAAATTCTCACCAGAGAAATTTAATATTAAGAAAATTGATGATTAATCAATTGCTTCTTCTCACAAAGGGGCTATTAGCCCCTTTAAATCTATCTGAATCTATAAATTTTAAGGAACATGAGGTATGACGATAAAAACTAGTAGAGGTCCGGGAGAACTAGTTTTTAACGGAATTTTAGTTCTGGTTAGTATGTTCTTGGTGTATCAGGCTTACCAAATTTCAGGTATGGGTGAATTAAGTTCACCGGGCTTTTTCCCTTTAGTTGCATCTTTTGTAATGCTTGTATCTTCAGTATTTACATTCTGGACATCGCTCCAAACGAAAGCACCTTCTCATTCATATGAGTCATTTATGGAACGCATATTACCCAGAAATATTTTAATCATTCTGGCATGCATTCTGATTTTTGTGTTGTGTTTAGATTCGCTTGGTTTTATTACTGCAGCTTTTTTGTTTTTATTTGGCACCTTTACCATTTTTTATCGCAAAGGCTGGTTAGTTTCATTAATACTTTCGATTGTTGCCCTTACAGTCGTTTTTGTTGTTTTCAGAATGGTTTTCTTAGTTGTTCTTCCGGAAGGTGAATGGTTGGGAACTCTCGGAATTTTAGGATTTTGAGGTATAAAACGTGGATATTTTAAGTTTATTCCTGACAAGTTGGTCTTCCATTGATTTACTGGCGATAACAGCGCTTGGTGCATTTCTGGGAATCTATATTGGAGCAATTCCAGGCCTTTCGGTTACTATGGCCGTTTCCATTTTAATTTCATTTACCTTTTCATGGGATTTGAATAATGCGTTGTGTCTGATGGTCGGTGTATATATGGGGGGCGTATATGGTGGCTCCCGTACGGCAATTTTGCTGAATATACCTGGAGCTCCATCAGCCATTGCTACCTCATTAGATGGTTATCCTCTTGCGCAAAAGGGTGAAGCAGGCAATGCGATTGGTCTTTCCACTGTAATGTCCGTAATTGGTGGTTTTGTCGGTATTATTGTCTTGTCGTTTGCTGCTCCTGCAATTAGTTCAATCGCAATTAAACTTCAGCCTCGTGATTATTTAATGATTGGCGTACTTGGTCTGATGTTAATTAGTTCTATGTCATATGGGCATTTTTCTAAAGGGTTATTTACCGGCGCACTAGGTGTTGTGGTTGGGACTGTTGGCCTTGATCCAATGACAGCCGAAGAGCGTTTTACTTTTGGAATTGTTGAGTTATGGGAAGGTATTAGTCCTGTTGCTGTGATGATTGGTATGTTTGGTTTGTCAGAAGTTCTGGTTCAGTTGCACTTTATGGACAAACCGGCAGTTAAACAGAATTTAACCAAGATTGTGCCGAACTGGGCTGATGTAAGACGTTATCTGCCATTAAGTATAAAATCATCCATTTTAGGTGTGATTGTAGGCGCGTTACCGGGTACCGGTGGTGATATCGCTTCTTTAATGGCCTATGACTACGCAAAACGCACAACGAAAAACCCGAAAGTTCCTTTCGGTAAAGGTGCGAAAGAAGGACTTATTGCTCCTGAATCTGCTAACAATGCCGCTGTTGGTGGCGCTTATATTCCCATGTTAACTCTGGGTATTCCAGGGGACGCAGTTACCGCTGTGTTTATTGGGGCGTTATTTATCCATGGATTGAATCCTGGGCCACTGTTAATGACTGATAACCCGGAAATATTCTGGTTTACAGTGGGGAACTTAGCATTGGCTAATGTGTTTGTTTTAATCTTTGGTTTGACTGGGGTTAAAGTTTTCAGCAAGCTTGTTAGCTGTCCTAAAGGAATCTTAATTCCGTTAATATTGATTCTGTCTGTTGTTGGTGCCTACGCAATTAATAACTTAATTGCAGATGTATGGTGGATGCTTGGATTTGGTGTGATCGGCTATTTTATGCGTATGTATCATTATCCTGTCGCACCGGTTATTTTGGGCGTTATTCTAAGTGATCTGATGGATCAAAACTGGCGTAGGTCGATGCTAATTGAGCAAAATGATGTTTTCAGTTTTCTACACAGCATTATTACAAATCCAATATCTGCATGTTTGTTTGCTCTTATTGTGTTTATTTTATTTACTCAAACCAGATTGTGGAAAAGCATTAAAAAAAAGTTCTCTAACCAGAGAGAATCATTAAATGCCAGTGAACAGGTAGAAGATTGAGTTATTTGTTTGGGATTTAATAAAAAATGCCACTCATTTTTCAACAATGTGAGTGGCATCTTTATTTAAAGATATGGGCCTATATCTCTAATCATCGGTTACCTAAAAGATTTTCACTAAAGAACTC
Organism: uncultured Vibrio sp.; assembly: GCA_963676525.2. Taxonomy (GTDB): domain Bacteria; phylum Pseudomonadota; class Gammaproteobacteria; order Enterobacterales; family Vibrionaceae; genus Vibrio. Next base: position 214,730 of record CAXXNB010000009.1, on the reverse strand, counting down.
AACAGATTTTTTACGAGCTTTATAGGCAGCTTCAACGTTTGGGATTAATCGGACTTCTCCGCCTTGGCCAAGATTTGCATATGGTTCTTCAACCGAAGTAGGAACTTTTAATCGATCGAAATCATGGTAAGCTCCTTCATAAGAAACTACTTCAAAATTACTCTGTTCTTCCTCCGTCAAACTAGCCTTTACTGCTTGGCATGGGGCAGAACTCAAATCATAATCATCATTTTCGCCTACCTGTACTAAAATAGGGGCACCGGTCAAGTTACTAAAATCAGAGCCGGGGATTGACGAGTTGTAAATAAAACAGACAGGGGAATGTGCTTCGTGAGCAGCGAAATGTAGTCCGTTACCATATTCGGAAACAACGGCTTGTGTAGCAGTAGCCATTGTGATAATTCCTCCCCAAGAGAAACCTAATACACCAATACGGTCAGGATCGATATCTGAACGCTGTGACAAATAATCTAGAGCAGCAAAAGCATCTGGATAAGTGTATATGGGCAATGCAGGTCGATCAGCTACAGCTTCAATACCACGAGCTTCCCACATATCAATCTCTAAAGTCGCAATACCGGCTTGATTTAGAGATTCCGCATAAAAATTCCCCCTGGAATCCACTCCCAAAGAACCATGAAGAATAACTACAGCGGGGATGGGGCTCAAGGAACTACATTCGTAATGATTTAATTTGTGGTGTTGGTGACAATGATTTTTAATGGGTAACTGAAGCTTACCTTTTATGGTAAGAGGAGCTAAATTGTTCTCAAGATCAATTGACTCAAACTCAATAAAAGATATATCAACTTGGTATTTTTCCTGAGGATTATGCTCTGCGTATGCAGAAGTGAAATTTATTAGAAAAGTGCAGACAACCAAAAAACCTATTTTGATAATGGACATTATGCCCTCCTATATAAGCAATTTTTATAGTCATTTTTTATTTTATTTCCCATATCTATCTTAATATTTATGCTGAAGTGACTATTACTACTAACTTATTAGAAAGAGAGGTTAGTTCATGAAATTCAATAATGTTTCATTCAGATATTGCTATTTGGGTTTTCATGATCGTTTGATCCAAATTTTCATTTGTGGCGCAATTATGAGAGTTGCAAAAACCGTAACTGGAATCATCGATATAGCAACAAAAACATTAGAGACAGTTGAATTTAAGTAATTGACTAAAAAGCATAAAGCAATATCAATCAGTACTAAAATGATTACAACTAGCTGAACTTTAGGGTGTAATTCACAATTATCTAAACGTTCCCTGTTTTTGTTGCTTTGGACCATATCTAATTTTGCCTATATCTTACATCGTGTATAAACGCAGAAAATATAGTATATGCCAATAAATTAGATTGAAAAGGCTGATTTTAGTGAAATTAATATTTTTATAAATTAATTTCTGGCCCCACAGGAACAATTCCGGTTGGATTTAAGGTTTTGATTGAGTAATAGCCTTGTTTGATATGATCAATATTAACGGTGTTACTGATACCGTCTAAAGCGTAAATCCGTTTCATGTACTGATAGAGATTAGGCATATCAGCAACCTGATTGCGATTACATTTAAATACACCGTAGTAAGCAACATCAAAACGAATTAAGGTCACAAACGTCCTGATATCTGTTTCTGCTAACTGATTACCAAATAGATAGTCTCTTCCATCTGATAACTGCTTTTCTAATTTATCCATGGTAGAAAATACGTTGTTAAAGGCTTCTTCATAAGCAAATTGAGTGGTAGCAAAACCTGCTTTATAGACACCATTGTTGAAATTGTTATATATGTCGTCGTTCCAGGTATCAATCTGATCACTAAGTTCAGAGGGATACAAATTTAATGTCGAGCCAGTCAGATGATCAAAAGCCGAATTTAGCATTCTGACAATATCAGCGGATTCATTATTAACGACAACACCCAATTTTTTATCCCATAGCACAGGAACTGTCGCCCGACCTGTAAACTCCGGATCTGCATGACTATACAGTTCATGCATGTATTTGAAGTCATTCAATGTATCGCTATCACTGCCTGGGTATCCACCGAATTCCCAGCCCTGGTCCCCAATTTTAGGGTTTACAACAGTAACTGTAATATAATCTGTTAACTGTTTTAACTCTCTTACCATTAAAGTTCTTGATGCCCAGGGGCAGATATAAGCAACATAAAGATGATAGCGATCTTTTTCGGCTTTAAAGCCTGCGATACCAGTTGGGCCAGCAGAACCGTCAGCTGTGATCCAGTTACGAAAGCTTGATGTCTGACGGACAAAACGTCCTTTTTCATCTTTACTCTGTACTGGTTGCCAATCTTTCGTCCAAACACCGTTTACTAACATCGCTTTATTCCTCTTATCGTTGCATTATATCTGGTTGATTCCTATCATTATGCTTTAGCAAATTTTGATTTTGAGCTGCTTGTTTTTGCCGTTAATTTATTAAACAGCCACTGGTCAACAGAATAACGTCCGGCACCCTGAACCATCAAGGTTGCAGTTACTGCAAGCAGAGTTAACGCATATTCAAATCCATCGTTTGCCAGAAATAAGCCGTTAGGATAATGGTGAGTAAAGGCTACCAACATAGTAAATGCAGTGACGAATGCTGCCGGTCTTGTCAGAAAACCTAACACGAGGGCAAGGCCACCAAAAAATTCTGCACTTCCGGCTAAAAATGCCATCAGATAACCTGGATGTATACCAATGCTATCCATCCATTGACCAGTTCCTGTTAAACCATAACCACCAAACCATGCAAAAAGTTTTTGTGAACCGTGGGCTGCAAGAGTAAGGCCGACTGGGATACGTAGGATTAATGTTGATGCGCCAAGTTTTGAATCAAGTAATTTAGTAATTAACGAAGTAGCCATTTTGTTTCTCCCGATTGAACATTGTGTTCTTGTTTTGTTGAGTTAACTATATTCATTAATAATTAATTGATAAATGGAGTTTCTGTGTAATAATTATCAACAAAATATTTATAATAAAATTGTCATGGATAAACTAGATACGATGAGAGCGTTTACTGTTGTAGTGCAGGAGAACTCTTTCTCAAAAGCAGCAGAGAAGCTTGATATGTCCCCTCAGCTTATCAGCAAATATGTCGCGGGATTAGAAGAGTCTTTACAGACCAGATTATTAAACCGAACCACAAGAAAAATTAGTGTGACGGAAGCTGGACGGGCTTATTATGAACGCTGTATGCAAATCCTGATTGATATCGATGAAATGGAAAATTCACTGGCTAATTTGCATCAGCATGTTTCTGGCAGGCTATCTATCAGCGCACCAATGTCCTTTGGTATTAAACACCTACCTCAATTATTAACTACATTTCAAAAGCAATATCCGGATGTGTCGATTGATATTAACCTAACCGATAAAAAAATTGATTTGGTTGATGAGGGCGTGGATGTCGCCTTACGTATTGGCAAGCTTAGTAACTCTTCTTTGATTGCCAAAAAAATAACCAATATTCAGATTTGTATTTGTGCTTCTCCCGAGTATTTAGAGAAATATGGTGAACCTAAGACGCCAGATGAGCTAGAGCAGCATCGTTATTTACGTTATACCTATGCGGATACGTCTGCGTTGCTATCCGGGGTAGGGGATAAGAAAGATCCTCTGAATCTGAGAGGTCATTTGGCATCGAATAATGGTGATATCTTAGTTAATGCGGCGATTGAAGGTGTTGGTATCGCAATTCAGCCGACGTTTATAGCTGGTAAAGCCATTGCTGAAGGCAAACTGGTGAGAATACTAAGAGAGTATGAGCCAGAACCTTTGGGTCTGTATGCAGTTTATGTGAACAGAAAATACCTGGCAGGGAAAGTACGTAGCTTTATTGATTTCGTGGATAACTACTATCAGGACATTCCTTACTGGGATGAACATGCCAATACTATTTTGTGAAAGAATAATAATTAAAACGGTTTTAATTCCCGATTTATTTCAAGGCTTCGGAGCGACACTGACCCCATCTGCAAGAGGATCATATTATCCAGAAGAAAACCCCGACCGGTTACACTCTGCTAAAAGTGGAACCTAATCGGCGCTGTTACTTATTAATGCCTGTATAATTCTATCCCAGTCATATATTCAAATTTATCTATTCAGGCTTGCATATTTCGCCGGCTTTTATTGCTTTGAGTGTATTAAACGAAAGCCACAGAATAAGCAGAGTCAGGCATCCTAATAGTGCTTCACCAATATATAAACATGTTGATGACTGAGTTAACTCTGCATATCTAAGCAGCGCTACGTTAAAGGCAGCTACCGGGAATGAAAAAGCCCAGGATGAAAGATAAAACCCACCTTTTCTAAATTGATTAATATTGAGTACTAGCAAAATAGCTGTAAATAGTGCTACAGAGATGAGTATCCTGGAAAAATCAGTCAATTCTGGTACCAACGAGTTATAGGAGACAAATCCAATAGATGGTGGGGCTAACAATATAAATAGCATGGGTTTAAAACGTGTGGGTAGTGCTTCATGAAAAATCAATCGGTTGATAATGATGGTTAATAATACCATCCAGAAAACAATACCAACGCTGAAAAAGAACCAGCTTATCTCTATAAAACCCAGTTTAGCGCCTGTGATAGGAGCAATGATATTTCCGACAACAGGGATAAACCAACTTGGGTTAGCGTGCTCTAGTCGGTAGTGATCGTGATGTATCCAGCTATGCATAACCAATAAAGTTAGCGATAACTGAACGATCGCTCCTATACCCCATAAAAAATAAGAAAGCGATTCAAATCTGTTCCAAACGACGGAAAGAAGCAAAAGGCTGATCGAGAAAGCTGCAAAGAAATTAATTTTGATCGGGTGTTTTGTTTCTGCGGTTACTGCATTTGGATAGCGGATGAGTTTCAGCAGATAAATGCTACTAACCAGTATCATTACGATACTCGCCAAAGCACTGGTAAATATTGTCACCAGAGGGAAGGACATCCCCAGAGCTTTTTGCCATGCAATTGAGAACCCGCTCAAACCCATAACAATAGAGAACATTGAAATAGGGAAATGTATTAATCGGCTTTCTTCCTTCGCAGAGGATAGATGGTTTATGGATAAGTCTTTCATATCAAGCCTTTTTCTTCAGTAGGTAGAAGTGAAATGTCACTCACCTCAAATTTTAACAAAACGAATTATTATAGAGTAATCTCATATAGCATATGCTATATATGTGAATTGGAAAAGCGATTATTCTTAAGATCGGTTTTCTCAACTTATACGCAAAAATATTAAGTGAGCGGCTATGGACAAAGTAAATAAGACATTTCTGCCTACACTCACCACCGATATTCTGGAGAGTATTTCAGACGGAGTGTTTACGGTTGATGACCATTGGCAGATAAGCTTTTTTAACCGGGCTGCGGAAATGATAACAGGCATTCCCAGAGAAGAGGCTTTGGGCAAGTTGTGTTCCGAAGTGTTTAAATCCAGTATGTGTGAATCAGATTGTGCGTTGCGTTGCACACTGAAAAACCAGTCCCCGATAGTTAATAAGCCTTGTTTCATTATTGATGTAAATGGAGAGCGAATTCCTATCTCGGTTTCTACTGCTGTCCTTAAAGATGCTAACGGTAAGGTTATTGGTGGTGCTGAAACATTCCGGGATCTGAGCGAAGTTGAGGCGCTTAAATGTGCACTTCAAGAGCGTACCCAAGTCGGGGACTTTATTAGTCATAGCCCCATTATGCGTAATCTTTTTGAATTATTGCCGGCTGTTGCACAAAGTCCAAGTACGGTATTGATCCAAGGGGAAACGGGTACGGGTAAAGAATTATTAGCACGATCTGTTCATAATATGAGTAGCTGTTCTGAGAAACCTTTCGTTGCGGTTAATTGTGGGGCATTACCCGATAATTTACTTGAATCGGAATTGTTTGGTTATAAAAAGGGCGCTTTTACCGGAGCGACACAGGACAAACCCGGCCGATTTAAGTTAGCCGAGGGGGGCACTTTATTTCTGGATGAGATAGGAGAAATAAGTCCTGCACTTCAGGTTAGATTGTTGCGAGTGTTACAGGAACAAACCTATGAACCATTAGGAGCTATTCGACCGGAAAAAAGTACAGCAAGAATCATTGTCGCGACTCATCGCAATTTGTATCAAATGGTTGCTGAGGGTGAATTCAGACAAGATCTTTATTACCGTATTCATGTTGTGGATCTGAAATTGCCACCTTTGCGGGAACGTAAAGAAGATATTCCATTACTTGTTGACCAGTTCATAACTAATTTTAACCGCCGACATCACCGCACGATTCAACGTATTACCCCTGAAGCTATTGCTTTGCTTATGGCACACGATTGGCCGGGTAATGTGCGAGAGCTGGAAAACGTTATAGAAAGCGCATTCGTTTTATGTTCAAACGATGAGATTAGTCCGGTTTGTCTGAAGGCTGGGTTAGGCTTTGATTCTTTACAGAATGAATCAAGTGAGGAGATTGTTTCAGTAAGGCGAGTTGCTGAAAAACAGTCGATTCAGGCTGCATTGAAACGTAACCACTACAACAGAGCTGCAACGGCAGATGAGCTCGGTATACATAAAACGACGTTATACCGGAAAATGAAATCGTTAAATATTCCCTTCCCTGAGCAAAATGGAAGAAATCGAATTATTTAATTTGTATGGTTGCAATGATTGCATCTGTGAATCTATCTGCAATTACTATGGTTGCGATACTGCAACTATATTGATTGTCTCCAATTTTACCTATTCATAATTATCCTTTAAAAACAGATAGATAAAATTTATTTGTTTTCGTTCTTAAAGTGGAATGCTTGTTGCTCTATATGGACTATCAGCAATGGAGTCCAGAATGAAAGTAGCATTAACTATTTGGAATAATCGTATCTCTCCTGTTTTTGATGTTGCACAACATGCATTGTTGCTGGAAGCGAAAAAAAACGTAATTCAGCATCAACAGGTATTTGATTTACCCGTGGATTCGGCAATTAATAAACTGACTTTTTTAATATCTCAGAATGTCGACTTGCTGATATGTGGCGCGATTTCCCGTTCTTTGCAGTTAGCCATTGAAGAACATGGCATCAAAGTCTACCCGTTTTGTTCCGGAGAAGTTTCGGAGCTCATTGAATGCTGGCAGAAAGACCAGCTTGATCAGGTGTCTTTTGCTATGCCTGGCTGTGGTAAGAGACGGCGTATGGGGCAAAGGACAAAAGGAAATGGCTGCCGGAATTCAGATAATCACTGTCGAAGACAAATTAAAAATTTAGGAGGCAACGATGCCTAGATATGACAAAACAGGACCACAAGGTAATGGTCCACGTACAGGTCGAGGTATGGGGTTGAGTCGTGGGGAAGAGCAAACACGTATGAGTGATGGTGAATCCTGTAAACGCATCAGACGACGTCAACGAATGAGAAATGCCTGTGAAGAAGGACCAAATTGTAACCGAAGAGGTAATGCCGGGGCTGGAAATGGTCGAAGAGCCGGACAAAACGTGCAGGGTTCTCAGGGAATGAGACGAAGAAACAAGGTTCAAGGGCAGGGAAGAAATGCTGTGGGACAAGGCCAAATCGGCTTTGTTGATGGTGTTTAGTCTCTGGTTCGAATGCATGTGATCATTAAGGTGTCGATGTGGTTAATAATCTAAAATTTTGCATCTTAATTGATAATACCAATGATAAAGATCTCTTAGCTGAACATGGCTTTTCTGTATGGATAGAGTGTGACGGTAAGACCATTCTATTTGACACAGGGCAAAATACCGACGACTCGGGAATTCTATTTAAAAATGCTAAAGCGTTAGGTTGTGACTTAACCACAGTCGATACATTATTTTTAATACGTTTTAACGAGATAGTATGGTGGCTGAATCTGGTATCGAACCATATGCATTCCTCAGGAATATACTCAAAGGTAATTCTTTTGTGTGATATGCCATGAATTTTCTATGAAACTTGCATTTTCCTATCTGACTTAGTCTACGCTTGTGGTAGACAAGCTCGATAGTTCATAGCGGTAACTATCATTTTTTCACCCATAGTCATTTCTAAATACAAAGGATAATTATATGGGAAATCAAGAAAATAGTTCCGGTGGAAAATGCCCTATTATGCATGGTGGTATGACATCAGGAGATAAGTCAGTTATGGATTGGTGGCCAAAGGCGCTTAATCTGGACATTCTTCATCAGCATGATACTAAGACGAATCCTCTGGCACCCGATTTTAATTATCGGGATGAATTGGCAACACTCGATGTGACAGCGTTGAAAAACGATCTAAAAGCATTGATGACCGATAGTCAGGATTGGTGGCCTGCTGACTGGGGACATTATGGCGGTCTGATGATCCGTATGGCGTGGCACTCTGCAGGTAGTTATCGAATTGCTGATGGTCGGGGCGGTGGTGGCACCGGTAACCAGCGTTTTGCTCCGCTTAACTCCTGGCCGGATAATGTTAATCTGGATAAAGCCCGTCGGTTACTGTGGCCGATTAAGAAAAAATACGGTAATAAAATTAGCTGGGCTGACCTAATTATCCTGGCAGGAAATATGGCCTATGAGTCAATGGGATTAAAAACCTTTGGCTTTGCTTTTGGTCGGGAAGATATCTGGAATCCGGAAAAAGATACCTACTGGGGATCAGAAAAAGAATGGCTTGCCCCAAGTGGAGCCGATAATAGCCGTTACTCTGGTGAGCGCGATTTAGAAAATCCTCTGGCAGCCGTCATGATGGGATTAATTTATGTAAACCCAGAAGGTGTTGATGGTAATCCAGATCCGCTTAAAACAGCCCGTGATATGCGAGTCACGTTTGAGCGAATGGCGATGAATGATGAGGAAACTGTTGCACTGACTGCCGGGGGACATACGGTCGGTAAGTGTCACGGTAATGGGGATGCCGCGAATCTTGGCCCTGATCCTGAAGCCGCAGGTCCGGAAGAGCAAGGACTTGGCTGGATAAACCATAAAACACGAGGCATTGGCCGGGATACGGTAAGTAGTGGGATTGAAGGTGCGTGGACAACCCATCCGACTCAGTGGGATAACGGCTATTTCGGACTGCTGTTTAAATATGACTGGGAATTGAAAAAAAGCCCGGCGGGTGCATGGCAATGGGAGCCAATCGATATAACTCCGGAAGATAAACCCGCTGATGTCGAAGACCCATCCAGACACTATAATCCGATCATGACTGATGCGGATATGGCACTCAAAATGGATCCGGATTTCCGCAAAATTGCAGAGAAGTTTTATAACGACCCGGCTTATTTCTCGGAAACTTTTGCCCGTGCCTGGTTTAAGCTGACTCATCGTGATTTAGGACCTAAATCTCGCTACATTGGCCCTGATATCCCTGATGAAGATTTAATCTGGCAGGATCCTATTCCGGTCGGTAAAACGGATTATGATGTTGCTGCTGTTAAAGCAAAAATTGAATCCAGTGGTTTGAGTATTGCTGAAATGGTATCTACTGCCTGGGACAGTGCTCGTACATTCAGAGGGTCAGATTATCGGGGCGGTGCCAACGGTGCCCGGATTCGTCTTGCACCACAAAAAGACTGGGAAGGGAATGAGCCGGAGCGCCTGATAAAAGTTCTGTCAGTACTTGAACAGATTGCAGGAGAGTTCGGTGTTAGTGTCGCTGATACGATTGTTTTGGCGGGTAATGTTGGTGTTGAGCAGGCAGCAAAAGCCGCCGGTTTCAATATTGACGTTCCGTTTATGCCCGGACGTGGTGATGCAACACCGGATATGACAGACGTTAAATCATTTGAAGTGCTTGAGCCATTAGCTGACGGATTCCGTAACTGGATGAAGAAAGATTATGTGGTTCAGCCCGAAGAGCTTCTTTTGGACCGTGCACAACTAATGCGTTTGACAGCTCCTGAAATGACTGTACTTATCGGTGGTATGCGCGTAATGGGAACCAACTATGGCGGTACGGCATATGGTGTGCTGACCGAGCATGTTGGTTCACTGACAAACGACTTTTTTGTCAACCTGACTGATATGGCATACACATGGAAACCTAAAAATCGTCATCTGTATGAAATCTGTGACCGCAAATCAGGAGAAGTGAAATGGGAAGCGACTCGGGTCGATTTAGTCTTTGGGTCTAATTCTATTTTACGAGCTTATGCTGAACTGTATGCACAGGACGACAATAAAGAAAAATTTGTCCGGGATTTTGTCACTGCGTGGACAAAAGTAATGAACTCAGATCGATTTTAACTGTCATTAATTCTTCATGAGTTAATTTCTTTACATATATTCTGTATTAAGCCGACGGGGAGTGTCGGCTAATTCACTGATTGAGTCTTGTCTGGAAGTGGGCTAATGGGACGTTTACTATGCACAGAAAGGCTACATAAAATTAGTCCGGATATAATAAAAAATACCTGCTGTTTCTTTTGAAACAGCAGGCAAACACCCCTAAGAATACTCTAAGTCATACTTTAAGTAATAACCTGGGCTTTTTGTGATACCACTACTTTTCTTTTTTCAGAGAATACTGTCAACAGACGTTGTAGAGCGATAAAACTGAATAACAGAATACCGATGATGATCTTGGTCCACCAGGAACTGAGTGTTCCGTCAAAGGTGATATAAGTCTGAATAACACCCTGGATTAGCACACCAAATAAACTGCCGAAGACAGTTCCGACACCACCAGATAATAATGTTCCGCCGATAACAACGGATGCTATGGCATCAAGTTCGACACCGACTGCTGCCAGTGGGTAACCTGCCGAGGTATAAATCGAAAAAACGATGCCGGCAATTGTAGCCAAAAGACTTGATAACATATAGATACCAATAGTGGTTTGTTTGACCGGAACGCCCATCAGCTCTGCAGACTGATAATTACCACCGATGGCATAGACGTTATTACCAAATTTAGTCCGGTGAGCGAGCATCATACCTACTGCCACAATACAAAGCATAATAACTGCGATCAGACTGAGTCGGCCACCGCCTGATAGCTTCCAGGTTGCTCTGGATAACTCATAAAAAACCGGATTATCGATAGGAAGAGACTGTTCGGAAATCAGGAAGCTGGCTCCCCGAAGAAAGAACATACCGGCCAGAGTCACGATAAATGCTGGTAGTTTAAGAGAGTGGATAATCCATCCCATAAATGCCCCAAAGAAAGTACCAAAGCAAAGTACCATAATAATCGCGATGTAGGGGGATACATGATAATCCCCAATAAGTTTCGCCAGCGAAATCCCGGTAAATGCGATAACCGACCCCACAGACAGGTCAATACCGCCTGAAAGGATTACGAATGTCATTCCTACTGCAACAATACCCAAAAAGGCATTATCAGTGAGGATATTACAGATTACCCGGGTAGAAAAAAATGTTGGATATTCCATAGAACAGAATAGATAACTTGCCACAAAAACCATCATGGTTATGAACAAGGGCAAATGACGTTTAATCATGATGAGCACCTCGTTGTTTTAATTTCTGAAGAAGAGCAGGGGACTGCATGATAAGAACGGTCAGTACCACGACAGCCTTAACGATTTGGTTCCATTGCGGTTGATAACCGGATAGCAAAATACCGGTGTTCACTCCCTGAATAATCAGGGTACCGACGATTGCGAGGAAAATATTGAATCGTCCGCCCATTAGTGACGTTCCACCGATAACTACCGCCAGGATTGCATCCATTTCCAACCATAGCCCGGCATTATTTGCATCGGCACCTTTGATATCAGCCGCTACAATAATCCCGGCAATGGCAGCCATTAAACCGCTGATGACGTAGGTACTCATAACAATAACAGTGGTATTTACACCGGCATTTTTAGCTGCCCGGATATTAATTCCTACGGATTCTATAAACAGACCCAGTGCCGTTTTTTTTGTAATCAGCCAAATACATATGGCGGCTATGATAGTAATAATTACCGGAGTAGGTAGCAGAAGCATTGAGCCACTACCAATCCAGGAGATAGTGTCATTACTAAATGTCACTATCTGACCTTCGGTAATTAATTGAGCGACACCGCGCCCCGCGACCATCAGAATTAACGTAGCCACAAATGGCTGAATTTTGAGAACCGCAACCAATAGTCCATTCCACAGGCCGCAAGCAAGGCCGGAGGCAACGGAGATCAGAAGTACTATTTCAACAGAATAACCACTTCTTACCAGGCTCGCCATTGTTGCACCTGAGATAGCCATTACTGCGCCGACGGAAAGATCAATACCTCCAGTTGCAATAACCAGTGCCATACCGATACAGAGCAGAGCAACAGGGGCACAACGGTTTAAGATATCGATCAAACTGCCGAACAGACGGCCATCCTGCATTTGAATTGAAAAAAAGTTATCTGCGACCAGACTATTGACCAGCAGAACCACAACTAATGCAATTAGCTGCGGTGAACCTGTCGGGAACTTGAATTTAGTATTCGGTCCGGGTGTTTTTTTAGGAAGTATAGAGGTATTCATCAGCGCCACCTTATACTGCAATTGCGTTCATGATTGCGGGTACAGAAAGTTCCTCTGACGGAATCTCTGCAATTTGTTTTCGGTCTTTAAGCACAATGACTCGGTCTGCATAGCCGACCAATTCTTCAAGTTCGGAAGAAATAACCAGCAAAGCCAAACCATTGGCACAAAGCGTTTCTATCAGCCGAATGATTTCTGAGTGAGCACCGACGTCAATACCTCGGGTTGGTTCATCTAAAATCAAAAATCGTGGCTTGGTCAGCAGCCAGCGGGCCAATAAAACTTTTTGCTGGTTACCACCGGACAAAAAGCCAATAGGTTGTTCTATATCTGGTGTTTTGATACCCAGTTGTTTAACAAACCGCTCGGCGAGTTCATTTTGCTCTTTACGCGAAATAGGGCGATACCAGCCTTTTTGTGCCTGTAAAGCTAAGATAATGTTTTCTCTGACTGATGCACTGGAAATAATACCGTCAGTTTTTCTGTCTTCCGGACAGAACCCGAAGCCTTGTAATGAAGCTTGTTGGGCAGAACGGACTTTTGCTTCTTTGTCATTGATTTCACAGGAGCCAGAATCGTTGGGAGAAATGCCAAATATTACTTGTGCGGTTTCTGTTCTTCCTGAACCCAGCAAACCGGCTAAACCGATAATTTCGCCCGGGTAAATATCCATATCAAATGGCTCTATTGTTCCGCGTTTACCAAAGTTTTTGAGTTTAATCAGAGGATCTGTAGTTCTGCGGGTTTTTCCTGCACGTTTTAAAGCATTATCATCAAGTTCGCGGCCTAACATCATTTTGACCAGTTCAATCTGACTAGTTTCGGACGTTACACAGGTACCGACTAATTCACCATTTCTTAAAACAGTAATCCGATCTGTTATTTCATAAACCTGATCTAAAAAGTGAGTGATGAAAATAAGACTGATCCCCTGTTCTTTCAGGTCTCTCATTATTTTAAACAATAATTGTACTTCGTTCGCATCGAGACTGGCTGTCGGTTCATCAAGAATAAGAACCTTCGCAGACAGGGAAACGGCTCTGGCAATAGCAATGATTTGCTGCATTGCGACAGAGTATTGATTAAGCGGCAGGGTAACATCAATATCAAACCCAAAAGATTGCATGATTTTTTTTGATTCACTGGTCATTGTTTTGCGATCAGTGAATCCATATTTTTTGATTTCTCTGCCAATAAAAAGGTTATCAACTACAGACATATTGGGTAGCAGGTTTACTTCCTGATAAACGGTACCAATGCCAAGAGTCTGTGCGTGGGCTGTGTTCTGAGGATTGATTTCCTCACCTTCTAAATAAATATTTCCGGCGTCTTTTTGATATACACCTGTAAGGACTTTGATTAGGGTTGATTTTCCTGCTCCATTTTCACCAAGCAGAGCCATAATCTCTCCGTGATTTAATGAAAAATCAACGTTATTAAGTGCTTTTACTCCGGGGAAAAATTTCCCAATGCCCTGAGCTTTTAAAATGGGTTCTTGGTTTGATAGTGACATGATGCCTCCTACAAATTAAAGGATCATTGGCTCCATCCCTTGCATCTAAATGACGGGACAGGGATGGAGAATGGTAATTTGTCTATACGGAGACCGGGTTAGTAACCCATGTCTTTCTTACGTTCTAACTGTTCTTTTGCATTACCAGGTTGGAACAGTAATGATTCAGTGGTGATTTGTTTTGGTGGAACAACACCTTTATCTTTATAGGCAATAAGAGCATCAAATGCTGGTCCTGCCATGTTTGGTGTTAATTCAACAGAAGCATTGGCCTCACCTGATAACATTGCTTTGAAAATATCAGGTACACCATCGATAGAAACAATTTTAATATCTTGTCCCGGTTTTAAACCAGCTTCTTTGATTGCCTGAATTGCACCGATTGCCATGTCGTCGTTATGAGCGTAAACAGCACAAATATTCTTTCCGTTATCTTCGGCTTTAATAAAGCTTTCCATTACTTCTTTACCTTTACTTCTGGTAAATTCGCCGGATTGAGTACGAATAATTTTCAGATTTGGATTTTTCTTAACAACATTTAAGAAGCCTTCTCTTCTGTCTAACGCCACACTCGCACCGACAGTTCCCTGAAGTTCGACCACATTACATGGAGTGCCTTTTTCTGCTTTAACCAACCAGTCACCAGCAACTTCACCTTCGTAAATGTTGTTGGCAGTTACTGCTGTCAGATAAAGTGATTGATCTTTGACACTGATATTACGGTCGAGTAGAAATACCGGAATTTCAGCATCTTTAGCTTCTTCCAATACAGGCCCCCAACCAGTCTGAACGACAGGCGCGATAAAGATTGCATCTACACCCTGAGCAATGAAAGAACGAACTGCTTTGATTTGGTTTTCCTGTTTTTGTTGCGCATCAGATATTTTAAGTTTGATACCCCGTTTCTCTGCTTCAACTTTGGATACGCTTGTTTCTGCAGCCCGCCAGCCAGATTCGGAACCGATTTGGGAGAATCCAACAGTAAGGTTATTTGCATAAAGAGCAGAAGAAAGTAGTACAGAACTAATCGCTGCTGTTAGTGCTAGTGGTTTTATCATAATAATTACCTTTGCTTCGTTCACGTTGTGTCTGGCCTTTATGGTGGGCCATTAATAGTTATTTTGATTTGTAAACTAGCATATGTGCTTTCACCCGATTGCTGAGAGACCAAGTTCACACTCAACATTTAGCAGCTCATTTATCCATAGCATTAGCGATATTCCCCATAAATAAAAATGGCTTACTACGATAAATAGGTTAATAGGAGATAATTGGACGGGTATGAAAAACAATGCTGCACGTCAAAACGAGCAGCATTACTATGGAAAGGTAATTTACTTTATTCTTTTATAGAAGAGCTATACAGCAACATCATAGTAAACAGGAATGTCTGTCAGAGCTGTTACTTCATCAATATACTGTTTAACTTTTGCCGGAAATTCAATACCTTTGATTACGGTTAAGTTTCTTAGTGTTGGGTAGAAACAGATATCATCGTAGCTAAGTTTATTATCGTTTTCTGAAGGAAGAGTCAGCCAGTCTATTGTTTTAAGAGCTTCATTAATTTTTGGCAGAAAAGT
Source organism: uncultured Vibrio sp. (assembly GCA_963676525.2). Taxonomy (GTDB): domain Bacteria; phylum Pseudomonadota; class Gammaproteobacteria; order Enterobacterales; family Vibrionaceae; genus Vibrio. Next base: position 199,172 of record CAXXNB010000009.1, on the reverse strand, counting down.
GTCTGTTTTCGCCATAGCATCTTCAAAACTCATGGAAATCATTTTGGACTTGTTCATTGTGAACCAGGCTTTTGCTTCTTCACTACCAAATTCAGGAAGAACAATGCGCATCCAGCGAGGGTAAACCAATGGGCCTTCAACTCCATTTACGGACTCGTTCCAGGCGGCGATCTGTTCTTGTTTGGTTGCAGGTTCAATGCATGGATTGCCATCGGATTCGTCAAGATATTTAACAACATCAAGACTTTCTGCCATGTAAGAACCATCAGGCTTTTGCAAGATCGGAACCATATTTGCGCCAACTTTTTCTACGCGAGCATCTACGTCATGATTTTGTAGATAAACAAACTCAACACCGAGTTTTTTGAAGTTTGCAGCCATTATTGCTCTAATACAAAAAGGGCAGTGTTCAAAAACAAACAGTTTCATCATTTCTCCTTAATTATGTGGCGCATTTATCTTCTTAACATGAAGATGTGTACGAACATTGTATTTCATACAAATATGTTTTGAAATTTATATTTCCTTTTTTACGTATCTTGTATATACAATTAGAAGAAAGGCGAAATGTGCTTACAAAAAGCAGCTAATTGAAGGCTAAATATATAATAAAATGGAATAAAAATTTCATTTATAAAAAATATACAATTTTTATTGCGGTTTATGTGATGCAGATCTAAAATATCACCATAAAATGAAATTTAATTACAAGTTATGTTGAGGAATGACCATGTTCACTAAATTCGAATACAGTATTTTTAATTTTGATAGTCCTTTTTATCAGACTGGTATGGAAGTAGCTCAACGTCCTACTTCTGGCAAAAAAACAAAAGTAACGACATTAGAATCGACTTCAAAATTTTGTATTAGCAGATTTTTCTTACGTCCAAAACTGGCTTTATAGGCCAGGATAAAAATAAGAGGGCATCATGATGTTATCAAAACTTACATACAGCATTGCTAACCTGAACATGGCTTACCAGGCAAAAAATATAGATTCGGAAAAATATGGTTTAGCTCAAAAAGCATCGAGCAGACCAGCAAGATCTGATGGTTTCATTGTATCTAAGTACAGTCAGACTGGGTCTTATTCTAGTCTGTGAAATAACATTGATGTGTAATCTGTAATGGGGACGAGTGGTGATAAGCTACGTGTTCCCATTTATTAGTTCGTACAATCAACAAAGTATTTAACGGCTGGCTACCGTACTTGGCATTTCTTATAACTACCACCAATTCAAATTCCCTATTTATATGATTTTATTTCTTTGGAACTGGCTGCGTACAGATGAATCATCCTATGAGCAGAGGTATGCAGAAAATTTATGAAATGATGTTTATTGGGTTTTACATCAAAAAATTAAATCAAATAATGATGTAATCATTGATTTAAACAGTAATGTATGTTTAATTTTTAACCTGCAATGTAATCCCTAAAAAAATAAAAATTATTTTTCTGACAGGAGTCATTCCAATGTATAACCTTACAATCATTGGAGCGGGTAAAATAGCTCAGGTGCATGCGGCTAATATCGCTCTTAATCCAAATGTTACATTATATTCGGTTGTATCCAGAACCAAAGAAAGTGCACAGCGTTTAGCCGATAAATACCATGCAAAAGTTCAGTCTATTGATGACGTGATGAATGACGCATCTGTTAATGGTGTTGTTATTTGTTCTCTGACGGAGACACACGCTGATTTGATTGAACTAGCAGCTAAAGCAAACAAAGCCATTTTTTGTGAAAAGCCTATAGCTCTGGATATGGAGAGGACCAAACAGTGTCTTGATGTTGTACAAAGATATAATGCCAGTCTGTTAATCGGCTTTAATCGCCGTTTTGATCCTAATTTCAGTGGTGTGAAAAATGCGTTTACTGATGGTTCTATTGGTAAAGCCGAAACTCTCGTTATTACTTCCCGTGATCCGTTACCCCCACCAGTTGAATATGTAAAAGGCTCTGGTGGTTTATTTAAAGATATGACAATACACGATTTTGATATGGCTCGTTTTATCTTGGGTGAAGAGCCAGTATCAATTTATGCTCAGGGCAGTAATCTGGTTGATCCTCAAATTGGGGATGCTGGGGATATTGATACAGCGTTAATCACAATTAAGTTTGAGTCAGGTGCACTGGCTGTTATATCGAATAGCCGTCGTTCCGGATATGGTTATGATCAACGGATAGAATTACACGGAGAGAGAGGTGTTCTTACCGTGAAAAACTTGTTGGAAAATACAGTAGAGATGTGGAACGGTAATGGCTGTATTTACGCGAAGCCAGAAGATTTTTATTTGGAAAGATATAATCCAGCATACCAGGCAGAAATAAATCATTTTGCTAAGATGATTGCAAAAGAAGAATCTAGTGCTTGTGATGAATTTGATGGTGAAATGGCATTACGTATGGCTGAAGCTGCTTATGAATCACTTATTTCTCAAAAAGAAGTTCTTTTCAAAAAATAAAATAATCAGATGATTACCCTGTAATACCTTGGAGTCTGTTGAAATTGCATATTTTTTTCTAGTTAAACGACAGCAGACTCTTGAGTTACAGGCGCTACCTCCTGTTATGTGACAAAAATGTAATTTGTTAACTTATCTTGCTATATTGAGTAAACCTACTGAGGTTCATACGGATTTCTCTAATATAAGGATGCAAAATGAAAATTGTCATCGCCCCTGATTCATTTAAAGAAAGTCTCACGGCCATGGAAGTTGCGGAAGCAATAGAAAAGGGCTTTCAAGAAGTTATCCCATCGGTTCAATGTGTAAAAATACCTATGGCTGATGGTGGAGAAGGAACTGTCCAGTCCATTATTGATGCCACAGGCGGTCAAATAGTAGAAACGGTTGTTTCTGATCCGTTAGGTAAAAAAGTAAATAGCTTCTGGGGACTTTCTGGTGATGGTTCAACGGCTGTGATTGAGATGGCGGCAGCATCCGGGTTACATCTGGTTGCCCCAGAGAAAAGAAACCCCTTGATTACGTCGAGCTATGGAACTGGTGAATTAATTAAAGCAGCCTTGGATAAGGGTGTTAAACATATCATTTTAGGTATTGGTGGCAGTGCAACCAATGATGCTGGTTGTGGGATGCTACAGGCATTAGGAGCGAAATTACTCGATAAAGATGGTCAGCCAATTTCATCAGGTGGCGGTGCTATTAAAGAATTAGCCGAGATTGATATAAGTGAATTAGATCCCCGTTTAAAACAAATCACATTTGATGTCGCGTGTGATGTTGATAATCCATTTTGTGGACCTAAAGGGGCGTCTGCTATTTTTGGCCCACAAAAAGGGGCAACACCAGAAATGGTGGAAGAACTGGATGCAAACTTAAACCATTTTGCCAATTTGGTTAAGAGTACAACAAAAATTGAAATTTTAGATATCCCTGGAGCCGGGGCTGCAGGTGGATTAGGTGGTAGTCTGGTTGGATTATGCGGTGCGATATTAAAAGCTGGAGTCGATATTGTTATCGATGCCGTTGAGTTGGATAATGCCATGCAAGGGGCTGATCTGGTTATTACCGGAGAAGGGCGGATCGATAGTCAGACAATTCATGGTAAAACTCCGATAGGGGTTGCAAAGGTTGCTAAAAAACAGGGTATTCCAGTTATTGGTATCGCAGGTTCATTGTCTTATGATTGTGATGTAGTACGTGAGCATGGGATCGATTGTGTATTCAGTGTTGTTCCTAGAGCTGTTTCATTAGATGTAGCACTAAAAGAAGCGGATATTAATATTCAAATGTGTGCGAGAAATATTGCTGCCTTACTATCCTCAGGGATTCAGGTTTAGTATCTGACACGCTACCTCTTTTCAAAAGACAAATCTGTGATATTGATGTTTGGTTATCTGTGTGAGTAATCAAACATTATTATCCATAATCATCTATTATCTAAGTGTTAAATATGCTTTTTACTTCGTTTTCACTTTCTCTATTTGAATAGGAAATGAGCCGATGGATTGTGTATTATCAGACGCTGAAATTCAAACCTTGCTGTTTAAAGAAGCTCCCTACGGAGACATCACAACTTCATTACTGGTTGGTTATCGGTCGGTAAAAATGGTCTATGAAGCAGCCAGTAATATGACGATATGTGGTGTTGAAGAATCAGCTCGAATGGCAGTACTGAAAGATTTAGACGTTGAAGTTCACTGTCACTCTGGAGACCATATTGAAAAGGGTGAAAAAATCCTGACCATTTCAGGTGGTATTGATGATCTGTTTATGGTGTGGAAAGTTGCACAAAGTCTGATGGAGTGGATGAGTGGAATGGCTTCTTATACCTATGATTTGGTTCAGGAAGCTGATGGTGTTCCTATAGCATGCAGCCGAAAACAGATTCCATTTACCAAAGCATTATCAGTCAAAGCTATTCGTTCTGGTGGTGCAATTATGCATCGGTTAGGATTTTCAGACAGCTTATTAATTTTTTCTGAACATAGACAGTTTTTCAACCGTTCTGAAGAGGAAATCATTGAGTTCCTTTCTAAATCGGCACCTGAATACAGAACTGCGGTTGAAGTTACCTCGATTGATGATGCAAAACGCTGGATTAGAAGCGGTGCCGAGATCATTCAGCTAAACCAGTTTTCATCCTATGATGTTGCTGTATGTAAACAATTTATTCATTGGGAAAAGCATAAAACAAAGCTCGCAGTATATAGTGATATTACCGTGCGAAATATTAGTGATTATGTTGCCGCTGGCGCTGATATTCTGGTAACCGCAGCCCCTTACTATGCTAAACCTAAAAGAATCACAACTTCGTTTCTCAATGACTAAATTAACTTTTGGTTCATAGCATTCATATGAATCTGTTGGTAAAATTCTTCCAATTGTATTTCTAATGGAATTGAACCAGATATGTTTACACAAAATAAAATGGGTAAAATTATACGCAGCGTACCAGCCGTGTTACTGCCTGCGCTGTTGATTTCCGGATGCAGTCAACAACCCGAAATCAAAAAGGTAGAGGGATATGCTCAGGGAACGACGTACCATATTAGCTGGTGGTCAGATAAAGCAGTGGCTACTGATAAAGTAAACGAACTTTTTTCACAAGAACTGGCACAGATAGATAAAGAGTTTTCGACATATCGGGACGATTCTTATATTTCTCAATTCAATCAAAGTGACTCTACAGAATGGCAGCCTGCCTCTGATGATTTTATTAATCTACTCCATATCGCAGAAATGGTGAATCAAAAAACCGGTGGGTGTTATGATCCTACTGTTGGCCCACTATTTAATTTATGGGGTTTCAAAAAAGACGTTTTACATATTCCAAGTGATGATCAAATTGCAGCAGTAAGATCTGAATTAGGTATAGATAAAATTCAAATCGATGAACAAGGAAAACGAATTCGTAAAACTCGGCCAGGAGTTCAGCTTGATTTTTCATCTATGGGTGAAGGTTTTACTATTGGAAAATTAAGTCAAATCCTTGAAGAAAACGGTATAAAAGATTATTTGGTTGAATTCGGTGGAGATATGAAGATCCGCGGACATAAACCAGGTGGCAAAAACTGGCGTATCGCTATTGAAAAACCGATATCTCAGAAAGAAGGCCGACAGCCATACCAACTTGTTACTATTAAAGATGAAAATGGTGTAACTCTGGATACATCAGGAACTTATCATCATTCTTTTGATGAAAATGGTAAAGAATATCCGCATATTCTTGATTTACGTACCGGTGCTCCTGTTAGCCACAACCTGGTATCTGCGTCTGTTTTCGGGGTCACACCGGCGGTAAGTGATGCATGGGCAACGGCAATGCTATGTTTAGGTCCTCAGGAAGGGGCTAACGTAGCAAATAAAGAACACCTGGAAGTTTTCTTTATCCAGAAAAGTGGGGATGAATTTACGAATTTCCAAAGTGATTCTTTAAAACAATCTCCTCGTGTTACATTTGATCATAAATAATTAGTTCATTTACTCTCCATATGTGAAAGTATATGGAGAGTCATGTCTTTCTTCATTTCTTTAAAATATCCAGCACTTGTCACCATTATCCTATTGAATTGTACGATTAATCCTTCTCAGTTGGTGCTAAAATATACTTTTATCTGATGATTAAAGAGGATTTATGGCTAACCCTGAGCATGAAGAGGTATTGGATTTCTTAGATAAAATGGGTGTTGGGATGTATCGGACAGGGATCAGTATTTTTGCTATTTCTCTGTTTGCATTTTCAATTGAGTTATTTGGTAAAGCTGGATTATTTAACGTTTCTGCTTTTCTTGATCATATTGCCTTGTCTGGTTTGGCTATTGGTGCAGCCTTGTGCGCCGGTAATATTCACGTGTACAGCAAAAATGTCAGATATGCTATTGCATGGCCTGGCTGGCTTGGGTTAGTGATTTTATTTGTAGATATTAATCAAGTCGTGACATGGCTGGCTCTGGGTTTTTTGTTTATTACTTTCTCTGGTATTGCGCTTAAAGAATCATACTGTTTTAAAGTGATCGGATTAAAATTTGTTCCTATATTTCTGGGATGCAGTGTTTTCCTGATGCTTTTCAAATTGTGGTTGATAAGTGGCGTGTTACTGATTGTTACCAGTGGTATTCTGGCCTATTTATCGAAAGCTAAATGGCAAATGCCACTACACTTTGATATTGGTGATAAGTCTCGCTACCAGGTGTGATTCTTTTGGGGTTACGGAGGCGATGAAAATTCATCTGTTCCTTTATTTGACACAACAGCGATTCATGCAGAAGCGGCGGTAAATTTAGCGTTAGCTGATTAATATCAGTCGCAAAATGTTCAGTAACAAGTGAGTGTATTATCAAGTAAATATTGACGTTATAAAATTACTGAGTTACTTTGTCTTAAGTTATCTTGTTTATAAGACAGTATGTTACCAAATAAACTAAACCATTATTTATCATTGTGTCTCCTTGTTCTGGTCACTCTAATGACCGGAGGGCAGGCTAGTGCTATAGATTTGGTTGGTAATGAAATGATGCCTGTAACTCAAAAAATGAGTCATAGTAGTCATGATTCATCTGTCCATTATTCTCATGATCTGTCTGTAAAAACGTCCATGAATATGCATTGTGCGAATATGGGACATTACGACCATTCTGGTCAGTGTAGTCAGCATTCTTCTCATGGAGGATGCGGTAATAATGCGTGTAGTGGTGGTGTCATTGGTGCATTATTCAGTACAACATTTGTGATTACAGACTTTTCACATCCTCAACATTTTTATTCTTTATCCAGTTCAGAACATCAGGGATATCCAAGTTCCCTTTATCGTCCTCCTATAGCGTAAATCCATCTTAATTATTTCTATTTGAATTTTTCAGGTCCGATTGGGCCAAGTAATTAATGGATTTACAACATGAACCTATTCCTTAAATGGACACCAATTGCTATTGGTGTGCTTCTGGCCATACCAGCCAGTGCTCAGGTGAATAAGATTAATTCTGCACCCTCAGAAATGACTGTGCTTGATAAATCGAACTCCGAGCTGAACTTATTAATTCAACAGGCTATTGCAAATGATTTAAAGCGGGAAAGTCTGTTTAAACAATCAAAAGCTATTCAAGATCAGGGTATTGCAAACTCTACTTTTATGGATCCTAAACTGCGCCTTGGTGCTGCTAATGTTCCGGTCGATTCGTGGTCGTTTACAGACGATGCGATGACCAATATCGCAGTGGGAATCGGGCAGCAGTTTCCGAGAGGCGATACGCTAGATCTACAGAAACAAAGATCATTTCAGCAGGCTGAATCGACAGAAATATCCGCCGATTTGCGCGCATTAAATATTACTCGTTCTATTTGTCAGTTATGGCTAAAGCTTGGGTATTTCAATCAGGTTGATAAGAACTTAAAGCAGCGGATTTCCTTGCAAAAGGAACTAGTCCGCTACAACCAGACTAACTATTCACTGGGGAATAAATCTGCACAGGATATTCTTAATGCTGAATTGCAAATTACCCGGTTAGAAGAAAAACGGGATGCAAATATTCAGCAACAAAAGCAGGGTATTAGTCAGCTATCAGAATGGTTAGGTATTGACTGGACAAAATCTGGTGATGAAAAACTAGCCAGTAATCAGCTAAAACTGGCATTGCTTGATCCTAAAATGGATTCATTGATAGTTGGCGATCATTATGAATTTTTCCGTAATCACCCTCTGGTGCAAATTGCACAAAAAAATATCCAGATGAAAGAAACGGAAGTGGAGATTAAAAAAGAAGCATTCAAACCTCAGTTTGGTGTGGAAGTCTCTTATGGATATCGTCAGGCAAAAAGTATGGCTGGGGGGGATGCTTCCGACGTAATGAGTGCATTTTTAACCCTGGATGTCCCTCTGTTTACTAAAAATAAACAGGATCGGGCTCTGAGTTCGACTCAGTATCAACTTGGTTCGTCGCGTCTGGAACGAGACCTGCTCTTACAGAATATGAATGCCAAAGCGAATGATGTCATTGAAAAATATAATGGACTGGCATCACGGACTAAGCGCTATCGTGATTCTCTGTTACCTCAATCTGAATCGCGCCTGAAAGCGGTACAGCGTGGCTACGATGCAAATACAGCAACATTTAGTGAACTGATCTCTGCTCGTCTCGATGATCTCTCTCTGCAACTCGAATATCAAAGTTTAATTACCGAGAAAAACCAGGCCAAGGCTGATTTAGCCTACTGGTTTAACGGTTTCGGGTTCAGCTCATCAACTAAATCAGTTCAGTTTTAAGTATTGAGGTAACAATAAAATGAATAAATTAACACTCTCTATTTTAGCCTTAGCTGTCGGTGGCGGTGTTGGTTATTTTTCTCATCAGTTTATGGCTGCTGACGGTTCAGTAACGGCTTCGACTCAGCAAGAGAAAAAGCCTCTTTATTGGGTGGCGCCTATGGATCCTAAATATAAACGGGATCAGCCGGGCAAGTCGCCTATGGGGATGGATTTAATCCCGGTCTATGCAGAAGATTCAACAGGTGAAGCGGACAAACCCGGAACCGTGAAAATTGACCCTGCGATAGTTAACAACCTCGGTGTTAAAGTTGCAGAGGTATCAGAAGGACAACTTTCACCTGTGATTAATACGGTCGGCTATGTCGGTTTTGATGAAAGCAGATTATGGCAATTGAACTTAAGAGTTAGTGGCTGGATCGAAAAATCTTATGTTCATTCTGTTGGGGAAAATATTAGTAAAGGTGCAACGCTCTTTAGTCTTTATTCTCCAGAATTGGTCAATGCTCAGGATGAATTTCTTAATGCAATTCATTCTGGTCGGACCGCAATGATCCGTGGAGCCAGAGAAAGACTTGAATCTCTCGGTATGGATGATGTACAAATTTCTCAACTTCGTCGTTCGGGAAAAACATCCCGGATAATTGATATCAAAGCGTTGGAAAGCGGTATCGTAGCTTCGCTGAATGTACGGGAAGGTGGATTTGTTACTCCTAACTCTGTTGCTCTTAGCGCCGGACCTATCGATAAAGTCTGGGTGAATACTGAAATATTTGAACGACAGTCTCACTGGATCCAGGAAGGGACAGAAGCCGATATGACACTGTCTTCTCAGCCAGATGATATCTGGAAAGGCCGTGTTGATTACGTTTATCCGATTATTGATAGCAAAACGAGAACACTTCGTGTCCGCCTGGTATTTGATAATCGTGACGGTCTGTTAAAGCCAAATATGTTTGCGAATATTGACCTGAAGCCTAAGTCAGAAAGCAAATCATTGTTAATTCCTTCTCAGGCAGTAATTCGTTCGAGTGGAATGACACGGGTTGTACTTAGTGAAGGTGAAGGTAAATATCGTTCTGCCAGAATCAAAACGGGTCAGGTCGCTAATGGTATGGTTGAAGTTCTGCAAGGTCTTAAATCAGGAGACCGAGTAGTGACATCGGCTCAATTCCTGATTGATTCAGAGTCGAGTTTATCAGCCGATCTGAGCAGAATAAATGGTGTTGAACCTGCCGCAGATAATACAGTTTGGGCCAAAGGTGAAATCACTAAAGTGATGGAAGCTCACCGAATGCTTACCATTAGTCACCAGCCAGTTAAAGAATGGAACTGGCCGGGGATGGTCATGGACTTCACCCTTGCTGAAAGTACTGAATGGCAAAAAGCCATGGTTGGACAACAGATCGATTTTGAGATTAAGAAATCTGATGACGGTCAATATCACATTATCGATTATAAGCTTGGTGCTATGGCAGTCGCGAAAAAAGCGACCGTTAAAGCAAAAGTGACGATGGTGATGCCAGATTTTGGCATGATTACCCTGGCACATGAGCCAGAATCTACCTTTGGCTGGGATGCAGGAGAAATGAACTTCACTGTAAAAGGTATTGATTTATCTTCCTATAAAGAAGGTGATTCTGTTGAAGCTGAAGTTGTTAAACAGGGCTCGGATTATACTTTGACCAGCCTCCACATGTTAGGAGGTAAATAATGATAGCTAAGATCATTAACTGGTCAGTACATAACCGGTTCCTTGTTTTGTTAGGAACAATCGCTCTGGTTTGTGCCGGATTGTACAGTGTCAAAAATACTCCGGTGGATGCTTTACCCGATTTATCTGATGTACAGGTGATTATCAAAACCAGTTATCCGGGTCAGGCACCTCAGGTTGTAGAAGATCAGGTGACCTATCCGCTAACAACAGCGATGCTTGCTGTACCGGGTGCTGAGACAGTAAGGGGATATTCCTTCTTTGGTGACTCTTATGTTTATATCATTTTTAATGATAAGACAGATATGTATTGGGCGCGTTCACGCGTACTTGAGTATCTGAGTCAAGTGGCACCTAAGTTACCTGGTAACGCAAAGCCTACTCTGGGTCCTGATGCAACTGGTGTGGGTTGGATATACACCTATGCTCTTCAGGATAAAACCGGGAAACACGATTTATCTGAGTTACGTAGTATTCAGGACTGGTTCTTAAAATACGAACTGCAGACAGTCGATGGCGTTTCTGAAATTGCCACCGTTGGCGGGATGGTGAAACAATATCAGGTTCAGATTGATCCAGCAAAATTAAGAGCTTACAACCTGACTTTACAACAGGTGAATCAGGCAATTAAACGTGGTAATCAGGAAACAGGCGCTTCTGTTGTCGAAGTCGCTGAAGCGGAACATATGGTGCAAACCACCGGTTATATTTCCAGTATTAAAGATCTAAAGTCGATTCCGTTAAAAATGACTAAAACGGGAACGCCAGTCTTGCTTGGGGATGTTGCGGATATCCAGCTTGGACCACAAATGCGTCGTGGTATCTCTGAACTGAACGGAGAAGGCGAAGTCGTTGGCGGCATTGTTGTGATGCGATTTGGTGAGAATGCCAGTGCCGTTATAGATCGGGTCAAACAAAAGCTGGAAACACTGAAAAAGAGTTTACCTGAGGGTGTTGAGATTGTACCAACGTATGACCGTTCAACTCTGATCAATCATGCTGTTGAAAATTTATGGCATAAACTGGGTGAAGAATTCCTGGTGGTTGCTGTTGTTTGTGCCTTGTTCTTATTCCATATCCGTTCTTCTCTGGTGATTGCGATCAGTTTACCCGTGGGTATTCTGGGTGCCTTTATCATCATGCACTGGCAGGGAATTAATGCCAATATCATGTCATTAGGCGGTATCGCAATTGCGATTGGGGCAATGGTCGATGGGGCCATTGTGATGATAGAAAATGTGCACAAACACATAGAAAAAACGCCACTTACTGATGAAAACCGTTGGCAGGTGATTTCTGAAGCGGCTCAGGAAGTGGGGCCTCCACTGTTCTTCTCTCTGCTGATTATTACGCTTAGTTTTGTGCCTGTGTTTTCACTGGAAGGGCAGGAAGGGAAAATGTTCTCTCCACTTGCCTTTACAAAAACCTATTCTATGGCGGTAGCGGCAGGACTGGCGATTACTCTGGTTCCGGTACTAATGGGATTTTTTGTTCGCGGACGAATTCTTCCTGAGCACAAAAACCCGGTGAACAAAGGGCTGGTTGCTTTGTATAGGCCGCTATTAAATACCAGTTTGCGTCATCCGAAATCCATGTTGATGATTGCTGTAGTTCTTATGGTATCGGCTTATTACCCAGCCTCAAAACTGGGGAGTGAATTTATTCCACCTCTGGATGAGGGGGACATTATGTATATGCCGACAACATACCCAGGTATCTCTGTGGGTAAAGCGAGAGAACTCCTACAGCAGACCAATAAACTGATTAAAACAGTACCGGAAGTGAAAACAGTATGGGGTAAAGTGGGGCGTGCGGAATCTGCAACGGATCCGGCTCCGCTGACTATGATCGAAACAACCATCCAACTTAAGCCTAAATCTGAATGGCGGAAAGGAGTCACCAGCGAATCTTTACGTAAGGAGTTTGATCATTTGATTCAGTTCCCTGGTGTAACAAACGCATGGGTAATGCCGATTAAAACCCGTATCGATATGTTGGCAACGGGTATTAAAACGCCGATAGGTATCAAAATCTCCGGCCCGGATTTATCGGTTATTCAGGACATCGGTGCGAAACTGGAGCCGATTCTTAACAATGTCAAAGGGACTGCGTCGGTTTATGCGGAGCGTGTTGCTGGTGGACGTTATGTAACCGTCGATATTAAACGTCGAATGGCTGCGAGATATGGCCTTAATATTGCCGATGTGCAACAGGTTATTTCAACAGCAATTGGTGGCATGAATGTCTCTGAATCTGTTGAAGGTCTGGAACGTTATCCTATCAATGTCCGTTATCCTCAGGAGTATCGTGATTCAGTTGAGAAACTGAAGGATTTACCTTTAGTGACCCCTAATGGAGCCCGTATTCCGCTCGCTGATGTTGCCGATATTCGTTACGAAGATGGTCCTCCTATGATCAAAACTGAAAATGCCAGACCAAATGGTTGGGTATTTGTTGATATCGACGGACGAGATCTTGGTTCTTATGTGGTGGAAGCAAAAGATACTGTGGCGAAAAACCTTGTGTTACCAACGGGGTATTCGATTGCCTGGACGGGTCAGTATGAGTATCTGGAAAGAGCAAAAGAACGTCTGAATATCGTTGTTCCGGTTACGCTGGTAATCATTATGTTGCTGCTTTACTTCAGCTTTAAGCGCTGGGGTGAAGTCTTCATGATAATGGCAACCCTGCCACTTGCCATGGTTGGGGGTATCTGGCTGATGCATATTCTTAACTATAACTTCTCTGTGGCTGTCGGGGTCGGATTTATTGCCCTTGCCGGAGTGTCAGTAGAAATTGGTGTCATTATGCTTGTGTATCTGAATCAAGCCTGGCATGGCAGAAGAATACGAGCGGCTGAAAATCAAACCGTGTTAACTGAAAAAGACCTGGAAGCTGCCATTCAGGAGGGAGCTGGTTTACGTGTTCGGCCTGTCATGATGACGGTGTCAACTGTGATTATCGGGCTGGTGCCCATTATGTACGGTACGGGTACCGGTGCCTCAGTAATGCAGAGGATAGCTGCTCCTATGATTGGAGGAATGATATCTGCGGTGTTACTGACCTTACTGGTGTTACCTGCCATTTTTAAACTCTGGAAAACATTTGAGTTAAGAAAATAACTCTGAACCCAAATCAATGAGGATTTTTTATGAAAAAACGATTTCTTCTGCCATTACTGTGTTTGACCATTGGCTCTGCTTACGCTGAAGGTGTTCATCAGGATATGGATAACAGCAAAATGGAGCACTCTGGTATGTCAATGAATTCAGGCATGTCTATGGATTCTGGCATGGCGATGAAGAGTACTTCTGCAGTTGGTATGCCAGCAATGGGAGCCAAACCGGATAAAGTTGTTTATGTGATGCTATCTGATGATATGAAAATGACCTTCAAAAAAGAGGTCGATATTCACTCTGATGATGTTGTCCAGTTTGTGGTGATGAATACGGGCAAAATGGAGCATGAATTTGCAATTGGTTCTCCGGCTGAGCAGAAAAAGCATAGAGAAATGATGAAAACCATGTCCGGTAATTATCATGATACAGATAATTCAGTGATGGTTAAGCCAGGGAAAGCGAGACAGTTTATGTGGCACTTTCATGGTGAAAAAACCGTTGAATTATCCTGTGATATACCGGGGCATTATGAGGCTGGGATGACAAAAACCTTGCAGCTATAACTTTCAAGATATTGAGAAAAGGCTAACGATGGAGATCGTTAGCCTTAATATTTTAATCGGGGAATATGACTACCAGATAGACCCCATATATACCTATAATTGATTCTTTTATCAATAATGAGACAATATTTCATCACTGAGAATTGAGAATCATTCTTACACTTTAACTGTTTTAATCTATCTTTCGCTAACCTGAACTATGAGTCTGTTTGATTTTTGATGAATTACAACGGATACAGGTTATTTAACAGACAATATAGCTATGCTAAGTAAATGTTTAATATGAGACTATTTGAAATCATTCGGATTAGCGTGATTCAATTCAATGTTCAAAAGTACTCATGGAAAACGTGAGAGGCAACTCGAATGATTAACTTAGAAAAAACAAAAATCGATGAATTCAAGCAGCAGTTTCATGGTAAAGTTCTTTTACCTGAAGACTCAAACTATGAAGAAGTTCGTCAGATATGGAACGCTATGATTGATCGTAAACCAGGCATGATTGCTCGTTGCAAATCGTCTGATGATGTTGTTAAAGCAGTTAATTTAGCACGGGAAAATGAATTGCTGGTGTCCGTTCGCGGAGGGGGCATAACATTGCAGGTAATGCGCTCTGTGATGATGGTCTGATGATAGACCTCTCTCTCATGAAACAGGTTGAACTTGACCTGGATACACAACGTGCTTTTGTCGAACCCGGCTGCACTTTAGGCGATGTCGATACCACAACATTGAAATATGGCCTGGCTACTCCGGTTGGTATAAATTCAACCACGGGTATTGCCGGCCTCACTTTGGGCGGTGGTTTTGGTTGGTTGAGTCGCAAATATGGAATGACTGTCGATAGTTTGCTTTCTGCAACGGTGGTGACTGCAGACGGAAGTAAGTTGCATGCCAGTGAAACAGAAAATGCTGATTTATTTTGGGGACTACGCGGCGGGGGCGGTAATTTTGGCATTGTCACCCAGTTTGAATTCCAGCTACATCCTGTAGGACCAGATGTGCTTAGTGGGTTAATCGTGTTCCCATTTGAACAAGCAAAATCCGTTATCACTCAACTGGCCACGTTTACTGAAAATGCTCCTGAAGAACTGAGTGTCTGGATGGTGGCTCGAAAAGCGCCGCCATTACCATTTCTATCTGAGGAAGTGCATGGAAAAGAAATCATTGTACTGGCACTGTGCTATGTTGGTGACCCTTCTGAAGGCGAAAAGCTTATTGCACCGCTGCGTGGTTTTGGTACTCCTTATGGTGAGCATATTGGTGTCCAGCCATTTAGTGACTGGCAGCAAGCTTTTGACCCGCTCCTGACTCCCGGAGCAAGAAATTACTGGAAGTCGCATAATTTTGTTCAGCTCAGTGACGAGGCTATCGATTCTGTTATTAAATACGCAGGTACACTTCCATCTTCACAGTGTGAGATTTTTATTGCATCAATTGGTTGTGCTACAGGTAAACCCGCTCCTGAAGCTATGGCCTACTCATGTAGGGATGCCAATTATGTGTTAAATGTTCATGGAAGATGGGATTCAGAGGAAGATGACCAACACTGCATTCAGTGGGCTCGTGAGTTTTTTGCCGAAACTAAACCATTTGCAAGTGGTGGTGCTTATGTGAACTTCCTAACTCAGGACGAATCCGAACGTACTGAATCAGCATACGGTCCAACTTTTGCGCGTCTTCAGGAAGTGAAGAAGAAATATGATCCTAAAAACTTTTTCCGAATGAACCAGAACATTAAGCCGATCTGATCAGGAACGTGTGTAAATTGCGGGGACGCACCGAGATACCTGGACGTCCCCGATCGATGGGTCTAAGCAATACCACCTACCGTCAGTTTTTTAGGATCAAGGAGTTTTTCCAGTTCTTCTCTGCTCAAATGGGTTTCTTCATCAGCTACAGTTAAGGAGAGGTGCTTCGTGAGATCAGCTGTTAGTCGAAAATAATACATAAAAAAAGCGCCTGTTGGCGCTTTGATTTTGATAAAAAGACTTATGCTTTTTTAATCGCTTTTTTGATTTTTTTGACTTTAGCTTTAGCTTTCTTCAATGTTTTTTTAAGGTCTTTTTTGGTTGCTTTAGACATTATTTACTCCATTCAAATTTGATTTTGATGATGTGATTTTAGTCTGATACAGCATTCTTCAAGACGTCTCAGTATCTACTGTTTTATGAGTAGCAATAAACTGCTTAATAAATTTACGAACTTCTCTGGCTGCAGAAGTATCCATATCCTCACAGAGTTCGATAAAAGTATCTCTTTCTGCTCTACTGATACGCAATACTAATTGAGAATCCTTTTTATTCGATGATTTTTTACCACCCATACCATCACTCATAAAAATGTATATACAGTGTATATTTATAGTATATACGGGCTATTGATGTAAATAGTTAATTTGACAAGAATATATCTGTTGTGAAAGGTATCCCAAACTCAGTAAAAATAAGTAAAAAAAATAATATCTGTCATAACAATGTAATGCTTTGTTACTACAATGTATATACATGAAGTTTGGTTAAATCAACACAGGAACTACGAAATTGCAAGTAATGAATAGTGTTGGAGAGATTATAGGTAGTTTTGATGGCAAGAATGTTACGAGTCTTTCTGGTCAGACATTATACTTTGTAGAAGACAGACATATTTTCAGTGTCAGCGCTCCAAAACGGTATATTGGAGACCTGGAATATAATACTGCATATGATATCTGGGGACATCTCCTTTTTAAATTACAATCGGAATGATCCTTTTATATCAGATGTATCTATAGTGCTAAAATATATAGTACTCAACATTCGACTTACCGGAAAAACAAAGAAAAATGAACGGTAAAATATGGTTAAACGGTCAACCAATATTAACCTCAAAACTTATCAGACAAGGGACTAATCGGAAAAAGAAGGGCATTGAATTACAGAGTAAAATTCTGTATCAGGGACAGGGAATGTTGGTGGATAATCCTGATTTATCACTGCTTCGTTCTGATAGTGTGCTGATTACGACTGATAACCACTCCTTAATTCAATTTAGTTCTTTAAGTGTTGATACCGACCAAATAGAGGTATCTCAACCTGTACTTCAGCCTGAACTGGCTAACAAACTCTTCCGTCACCATCCTGTTCATCAACTTTCACCATTGCGCTGTCTTATTCCTCTTGAAGCTGTTACCTGTAAACTGGAACAAGTTTCCGTTGTCGATGAATTGCAAAAGACTCATGCCTGTGCCTGGATTCTGTCTCTGGAAAATGAAGAGTTAGGAAGCTGGCAAGCCGTTGTGTTACGGGAACGACGGGGCTATGAACAGTCGTATCGTTTGTTATCTGATTTATTTAAAGGTTATGAGTTTTCAACTATCAAATGGTTTAAAAAACTCAGAGCACATCCATTGGTAGCTAAGACTCCAAAGTGTGTTAGTGATAATTTAAGCTCTTATGATTGTGCCTGTCAGTGGTTGCATCAGTTTACTGAAGTTGCACAAAGTAACATTCAAGGCGTGTGTGAGGATCTTGATACTGAATATCTGCATCAGTATAGGGTGAACCTGAGAAAGGCCAGATCGGTAGTCAGTTTGCTAAAAGGTACCTTTGCCTCGGCTTCCAGTAAGCAATTGAAAGATACGTTAGGAACTCTGATGTCTCTTTCCGGTCATTTGCGTGATCTGGATGTGTATTTACTTGCAGAATCGGAATATCGAGCTGTGTTACCTGCAACTCTGAACACGGGAATTAATGCGTTTTTTGAGCATATTCGAACACAAAGGAAGGAAGTGTTAGAACAGGTACGACAATCATTGTGTAGTGGTGAAACAACACAAAATTTTGATAAATTGATTGGCCAACTGGAAAATGCAAATTTTGAGGGGGGTAAGCAAGCCAAACGGCCTATCGTAAGTGTAGGAGCTTTTCATCTTCAGAGACATATAGCTAAAACACTAAAAAAAGCATTGATTATTCAACCTGATACACCTGATAATCAAGTTCATGAGTTACGTATTGCTTGTAAGAAATTACGTTATCTAACTGAACTAATGGTTCCGGTTATAGTAGATAGCGACCTCTCTCAATTTGCCAAACAAATGAAATTAATGACTCAGATTTTAGGTGATTTTAACGACCAGAGTGTACAAATTGAGTTTTTAGTGTCATTGGCAAAGCAGCCGAATATATCTACTGATATGGCTCAGGCTATTGGCGCTTTAATCCTAACCTGTGAAACTCGCCAACATCAGGCAAGGGTAGAAATAGATCAACATATTGCATTATTGATTGAGACACTTTGTTCACAAACACTGCAGCGAATTCTGGATGAATTTGTATCAAGGAGGAATAAATGAAAATAATCGCTTGTTATAGTAACAAAGGAGGTGTTGGAAAAACAGCCAGCTCAGTCAATCTTGCTCACCTGATGGCGAAATCAGGATATCGTGTATTGCTTTGTGACCTTGACCCTCAAGGTGCATCTTCTTTCTATTTTCGGTTAAAGCCATCAAAAAAACTAAAAGAAGACAGCTTTTTTACTGATCAGGAAAAACTGCTTAAATCCATTAAAGGCTGTGATTACGATAATCTTGATGTTTTGCCAGCCAATATGGACTTTAAGGATTTTGATATTTTCCTCTCTAATATGAAGAAGGCCCATTCACAGCTTAAACGTACTTTAAAAGCAGCTAAAGATGATTATGATATTGTGTTGCTTGATTGCCCACCAACGATTTCTATGTTGTCAGAAGCCGTGTTTAAGTGTTCAGATATAATAGTGGTTCCTGTAATTCCAAGCACTTTATCAGAGAGAACGTTAGAGCAATTGTTTGAATTTTTTAGTGAACATGGGTTTGATAGTAGTGTAATAATGCCTTTCTTCAGTATGGTTCAGAAAGCGAAAAAATTGCATACAGAAACGATTGAACGTCTTAGTCATTCTTGTTCACAAATGCTTGAAACCAAAATTCCATTTTCTTCTGATATCGAGCGAATGGGCGTAAATCGTGCGCCAGTGACCGATTTTGGACGTTCAACACCAGCGGCAATGTATTACCAACAGCTGTGGAAAGAGATTGAAGCTAGGTTGTAATTGTTGATAACGTATCCGCTCAGGCAAAACATATGGATACACTTGTTGCTGAATTTAAAACCAATTCCTAAAAAAAGGGCTTTGTTGATAATAACAAGCCCTTTTATTCAATTAAGCTGTGAAACTATAATGTCGCATGCTTTGATTAGAGTATCGTTTGGTTCATTGTTAGAACCACACTTGTTTTGCAATATCACAGACTAAACGTATTTTATCCCACTGCTGAGTTTCAGTTAGTTTGTTGCCTTCTTCAGTTGAAGCAAATCCACATTGAGGGCTCAGGCAAAGATTTTCCAGCGGTACATATTGAGTTGCTTCATTGATGCGGGCTTTAATTACTTCGCTGTCTTCGAGTTCTGGGAATTTTGACGTAATAAGACCCAGTACAATTTTGCTGTTTTTGTTTGACCAGTGGCGCAGTGGTTCAAAGTCCCCTGAGCGGTCATTATCATATTCCAGAAAGAAACCATCATACTTGGTCGCAAAAAGCTCTTTGGCTACAGATTCATAACCACCGGAAAATAACCATGATGAAGCATGATTACCACGACAGATGTGGGTAGTAATGATCATGTCTGCAGGTTTATCTTTTAAAGCGTTATTGATGATATCGGTACAAGCGCGAGCGATGTCTTGTGGATCGATGCCTTTATCTTTTAATTGCTGCTGTTTAGCTGCATCAGCAAGGAAAGCCCAGTTGGTATCATCAAACTGTAGATAGCGGCAGCCAACATTGTAAAACTCTTTCACGGCATCCTGATAAGTTCGTGACAAATCCTGATAAAAATCTTCTAGTGAAGGGTAAATATCTAAAACGTTAGAGCTTCCTGCGTTGGCTAAGATTTCTTGTCTTAATATCATTGTCGGGCTGGGAATTGTTGCTTTAGCAATACAATCACCTTCCGCTTCAACAACATTTTTTAAGAAGACAAAGTGGTTGATAAAAGGGTGAGACTTATCGAAAGAAATACGGTCAATAACCCGAATATTGTATGAAGGAGCTGCTTTGCCATGAAACTGCTGGTTGTAACCTGTGTCCGGAATATAGCCCTCAATACCGTTAAGATTTTCAAGAAAATCAATATGCCAGAAGCCACGACGAAATTCCCCATCGGTGATGACTTTTAAGCCGGCATTTTTTTGTTTTTTCACTAAATCTGTGATGGCTTCATCTTCAATGGCTGTTAATTCAGCTTTGGAGATGGTACCTGAGGAAAAATCACGGCGCGCCTGATGAAGAGACTCTGGACGAAGATAGCTGCCGACGATGTCTGCGTGAAATGGGGGACGAATTGCCATGATATGTACCTCTAGTTATCTTGATTTTATGTAGTTCATTTTATAGATGGCTAGATGTCTATTAAAGAGTAATTGTTTCATGTTGATTATGAGGAAAATTCATGTGTATTAATTTTCTGTCCGGGAGAATTATTGGTTTAAGACTTTATAAGACTGATGTAGCATAATAAGTAGCAAATGCAAATTTAATTTTCAGAGGCAATGGAATGAATATTAATAACGTAAAACTCGTCTATTTTTCACCAACGGGCACAAATAAAGCGGTGCTAGAGAGTATTGCACAAGGTTTGGCTGTTGATGACGTTGAGCATGTAAATCTTACTTATTGTGACTCGCTTGAATACGAAAACCTGGAGTTTGAAAATAATGTAGTGGTTCTTGCCGCTCCGGTATATGCAGGACGAATTCCCCAGACTGCGATAGAACGTTTTAAAGAAATCAAAGCAAAAAATTCATTAGCCATCGTTGTGGTTGTGTATGGTAATCGAGCATTTGATGATGCATTGCTTGAATTAAAAGATTTGGCAGAAAACGTTGGCTTTAATGTTATTGCGGGCGGTGCTTTTATCGGAGAACACTCATTTGCGACTGATGAATTACCGATAGCTAATTTACGCCCGGATGCAGATGATTTAGGTGAAGCGGTTAAATTTGGTCAAAAGGTCAAAGAGAAAATTGAGTCTTTGGACATGCTAAGCAGTGTGGCCGAATTTTCTGTTCCGGGAAATCACCCTTATAAAGAACGGTCACCGGCTAAAAATATTTCTCCTGTCAGTAATGACAACTGCAAAGGTTGTGGGCTATGCGTTGATCTTTGCCCGACAGGTGCTATTTCTATCGATGGTAAAGCTGTTTCAGACGGTGAATTATGCATTCTGTGTAGTGCCTGTATAAAAGGCTGTCCGACTGATGCAAGACAGTGGGAAGACGAAGGAATGTTAGCGATTGCCCGTCGTTTAAATGAAAATTGTAGTGAGCGTAGAGTACCGGAAATCTTTGGGGTTTAGCTGAATACGTTGTCCCTACATAAAGAAAACCTCTGATGTTTACACATCAGAGGTTAGTTTTATTACCAGATATTGAAATATCTTAGTTAGCGTAAGCTTCGTCTTCAGATACCAATACAGCTTGTTTCACTGGAGTAGGTAATGGGTTTGACGATTTGGTACCAAGTGACAGCTTCTTAGTTGCTTTAATAGATGCTGTCAGTTCGATGTTATCAGAGCTGTCGCCAACCTGAACGACATAACGACCTTTATCTACATCCCAGCTATCAGTGCTTTCAGCAAAGTATGCGAAAGAACGTGCATTAAGTGGGATAGAAACCTGCTTGCTTTCACCTGCTTCAAGATAAACTTTGCTAAAGCCTTTCAGTTCGTGAGTAGGGCGATCAGCAGAAGAATTATTTGGTTTAACGTAAAGCTGCGCTGTTTCATAACCCGCTTTGCTACCAGTATTGGTTACTGTGAAATTAGCATATACAAGACCGTCTTCACTGATAGTGCCAGAAAGTGACAGATCACTGAATGAGAACGTTGTATAAGACAAACCATAACCGAATGGGTATAGAGGCTTGTGTTTAGATGCGTCATAACCACGGTAACCGAAGTATAAACCTTCTGAATAACTCATTGTGTCACCTGCATCATCACCAACATAATCATCTGGATCTGAGTAAGAGTTGTACGTCGGGTTAAATTTCACTTTCTTATCCAGAGAAATTGGCAGTTTACCTGATGGGTTTACGTCACCATACAGAATTTCTGCAAGTGCCTGACCACCAAATTGACCACTATACCAAGCGTGAAGAATACCTTTTGCATCGTTAGCCCAAGGTAGCATGTTCATGGCGCCGCCGCCGTGCATAACTACAACAGTGTTAGGGTTTGCTTTAATAACTTTATTCAGCATTACCTTTTGTTCTTCTTGTAGATCAAAGTACGGGTCAAAGCCTTCGCCTTCATACTCGTAGTTACGACCAACAACAGCAACAACCGCATCGTAATCAGATAAATCTGCAGGAGGAGTCAGAGAAGCCCAACTTACCTGAATACCGTTTAAACCACCCAACGAGCTTTGGAAATACTGTTCACGACTGTATTCAACTTTTACGGTGTACAGTTTACCAGCTTTCAGACGAGAAGTTTTCACTGAGAACGGTGTTGCATCAGGTACGTCATCTGCTCTTGGTTCACCATCGCTTTCTAAAATAAGTTGATTATTCAGCCATACTTTAAATGGACCGTCTGCTCTGACTTTAATTACGTGTTGACCTGTAATTGTTGGTCGAATTTGACCAGTAAATCGGGCAGAAAATGAACCAAGACTTGCAGAAAAATCACTAATATCACGAGTGCCAGATGCTTCATCAGTTGTAACAGAACTACAATCAAGAGATTCAGACTCGATAGTATCAGTATCATCTGTGACACAAGCATTATTGACAACGTTAGTCATGTCAGTCCAGCTGAAGTTGATTCCCTGCTCAGTTCTTGTTAATGCTGGTTCACCTTCAAAATCTGTATTTGTAAAGTATTCAGCTTCTACACCTGTCAGACAAGAACTTTCATCGCTTGTGCAATCTGGTTGTAACCAAAGTGCTGTCTCAGGAGTTAAAGACATTCTCTTGATAAACGTAACATTTGCTTCTGAAGTATTAAGTTGTTGCAGACCACCGAACTCAGTAACGTAATCTGATTCAGGAACAGAATATGCGGTACCGAAAGGCGTTGTTGGTGCCTGCTGTGCCATGTCACCGATAACTGCAATTTTCGCTGATTTAGATAATGGTAAAATTGAGTTATCGTTTTTCAGTAGTACGATGCCTTCACGGGCAGCATCAAGAGATGCTTCTTGACCGTAATGCTCGTCAAGGTCGAAACCATCATAACCAGCTTCATCAAAGCCATAACGAACCATTGAGCGCAGGTTGCGTTTTACTTTATCGTCGATTACGTCCTGAGTTAACCAGCCCCAGTTTACATATGGCTGAAGTAGAGCTTCTGTAAATTTCAGGCCTGATGGCATGTCTAAATCTGTACCGGCCCACGCCCCCTGGAAAGCGTGTTGAATCGAGTTGAAGTCAGATAATACATAGCCCTGATACCCCCATTCACCTTTCAGAATATCAGTAATTACATGGTGGTTTTCACAGGCATATTCGCCGTTAACCAAGTTAAAACCACACATAATTGACGCGATATCTGCATTTTTCACTAAAGATTCAAATGGAACAAGGTACATTTCGTGAAGAGTACGTTCATCAACTTCTACATCAAGATAGTGACGATTTGCGTCTTGTTCGTTAGCAATAAGGTGTTTTGCGCCTGCCTGAACGCCCTGAGCTTGAATACCATTGGTAATTGCCGGAGCCATTACAGAACATAAGAATGGGTCTTCACCACAGATCGATTCAGCAGCACGTCCGTTAAATGGTGTTCTGTATAGGTTAACAACAGGCGAAAGCATTTGTTCTGCCCCCGCACTACGAGTCTCATAACCCAGTGCAAGACCAATTTCCTGAGCTCGCTTGATGTTCCATGTTGCAGCTACAGCAGTTTGAGAAGGGTAGCTGGCACCATAAGTTCCACCATTTACGTGTACACCCATAGATGAATCGTATGCGACTGTACCTTCAATACCAAAACGGCTAAGAGTAGGGATCATGTGTCCATCGTCAACCCTGATAAAACTGTATTTTTCAGATTGGGTCATGTTATCTAGGATTGAACTAACTCTTGCCTCAACTTCCAGCCAGCTTTTGCCGTTGTAATCTGCATTAGCGATTGTCGGTATAAGTGCCAAACCGACAGTAACGGCTAACGGCTTAATTTTTGTGTTAAATGCCATGTCTTATACCTTAGTTATGTTTCGATGGGAGTGTCTGAGCATCACCGGTTTTTACTGAGACGCTTAGTAGTTTGTTTTTGTTGCCTTTTTCAGATTTGCTGATGGAATCACTCGCATGAGTAATACTATCTTTTTTTGCTTCATACTGAAGTCGCGCTTTACCATCATTGGAAAATTGGTCTGTGGCATTTGCAGTAATAGATACTGCTAGCGATGCGAAAGTTATGCAGCCAATAAAGAATTTTAAATCCATGCTTGTCCCTATCTGGTATAGATTAATAAGTTGTTAGTTAAAGTAATTATTGTGTACTGGCATTATTGATATATTGATTTTCATTTAATGATGAACCATACAGTACGGTTATATCATTGGCTGGCGTGAGGAATGTCATAATAACATTATAAATTATTGATTTTTTTGTCAGATACCTTATGGTTCTGATGAGCCATAAGGTAAATTAAGAAGGGGATGTGGTTTTTTATTCAAAATGAGACAGGTTTACGGAGTTGGGATGGTTTTCTTTCAATCAATATTTCGCCATTTCGAACGGACCAGAGAACTTCTGCCTGTTCACGAATGACAGAAATATCATCTTCTCCATGAAGAATGATGAAGTTGGCAGGTTTACCGATCCCTATTCCGTATTCTTCTGAAATGTGCATGACTTTTGCGCTATTATCGGTAACAAAATCTAACGCGGTTTTAATATCGTCATATCCCATCATATGGCATGCATGCAAAGCGAAGTCTATTTGTCGCAGTAATTTACCATTGCCTAAGCTGTACCAGGGATCCTGAATCGAATCCTGTGCCAGTGCGACGTTAATACCGGCATCTCTAAGTTCTTTTATCCGAGTAATACCACGTCGTTTCGGGAAAGTATCAAAACGTCCTTGTAAATGTGTGTTTTCGGTCGGGCAGGAAACAAAATTAATCCCCGATTTTTTCAATAAACGGAATAGTTTTGAGCAGTAAGCATTATTGTATGAATGCATTGCGACTGTGTGGCTTGCGGTTACTTTATCTTTTAAGCCAGATTCAAGTGCTGCAGCAGCAAGGACTTCAAGAAAACGGGACTGTTCGTCATCGATTTCATCACAGTGAACATCAACCAGCTTATTGTGCTGTTTGGCAATGTCGACCAGCCAGTGTATCGATTCTACGCCATATTCCCTTGTGTATTCAAAATGGGGGATTCCTCCGATAACATCAACGCCATTTTCCAGTGCTTTGAGCATCAATTCTTTACCGTTAGGGAAGGACAGAATACCTTCCTGAGGGAAAGCGACAATTTGCAGTTCTAAATACGGTGCCAGTTTTTTCTTAAGTGGTGCAATCGCTTTTAGTGCGGTAAGAGTTGGGTCGGTAACATCAACGTGGGTCCGGACATATTGAACACCATTACTGATAAGTAATTCAGCTGCTTGTAAAACCCTGGATTGAACGTCTTCAGTACTTAACATGCCTTTTCTTTCAGCCCAGCATTCAATTCCTTCAAACAAAGTACCACTTTTATTCCAACGAGGTTCACCGGCGGTGAGTACCGCATCAAGATGAATATGAGGTTCTACAAATGGTGCGCATAATAATTGTTGGTTCGCATCAATATCGGTGGGTTCTGTAAGTTGGTGGGGCTGTTTTTCTATCTGGGTGAAGATCCCATTACTGCAATGGATAGTGAAGAGTTCGTCATGATGGCGAAGGCGGGCATTTATGATTTTCATACTTTCCCTTCTCTTAAGTGATTTTATATGATCTGTTAATTAATAGTAGTTGATTCCCTTCTAAGTGCATAAGATGATGAGGTATGCCGCTGAAAAATCTCAGCGGCATATATAGTATTATTCAATTTCACGGTTCCAGCGTTTGTTCCATGTTGGACGATCCTGGTTAATCTTATCCCAGTCTGCTGTATTTGCAGTTTTGATAAAGGGCTTGATTATTTCCAGTTCTTTTTGGGATTTAGCCGAGCCAGTTACGGCAGAGTTAACCGGAATATAAGAGGCATGTTCAAGAGCTAATTCCTGTGCTTTTTCGGATAAAATCCAGTTGGCCAATTTTTGCGTCAGTTCTCTGTTTTTGCTGTTCTTAACAACACATTGATCATAAAGCAGCGTCACTGAACCTTCTTTCGGGTTCGCGTACTCAACGCTGATGCCTTTTGATTTCATAGCTGCAGCAAGAGTTGGTGTGATTGGGAACAGTCCTGCTTCATTGGTTTGCACCATTTCAGATAATTTAGAAGAACTATCTATATAGACCTTGACGTTGGGTGCTACGGTTTCTGGCCAGGCTTTAAAACCAGGGTCAACGTTATCAACACTACCGCCATGAAGTTTGTTAAACATCAGGAATGAATGCATACCAAAGGTAGACGCCGGGATTGACTGAAAAACAAGTTTTCCTTTGTATTTAGGGTCAGCTAAATCATTCCATGATGTTGGTGCTGCCCAGCCATTTTCTTTGAACATTTTTGTGTTGTATCCCAGACCGACTAACCCAACACTCACTGCTGTTGCCATATTTTTATCAACATGGGCGGATGGATAAAGCTGTTTATCAATCTCAGCGTCCAGTTGCATTGGATCACACAAGCCCATTTTTATTGCTCGGTACATCAATCCATCATCAAGAAACATCAAGTTCATATCCGGATTTTCCTTACTGGCCCGAACCTTGGCGAGGACATCGGTAGATGTACCTGGAATAACCATTATTTTTACGTCATTGGCTTTTTCAAACGGAGGGAAAACATACTCTTCGTACATTTTTTGCATGGTACCGCCATTCATCCCAACATATAGGGTTGTTTGTGCACTGGCAGATAACGATACTCCGATTAATGTAGATCCAGCGATTAAGCTTGCTAATAGTGTCTTACGATTCCATCTTTTCATTGTGTTTCTCCTTGGTACAAAGTTTTTCTTGCTAACACTTATAAAAATCGATCAATTTGAAAAGGCGTGATATCTATTGTCGATTTACCTTCTGATACTAAATCTGCGAGAGCCATTCCTGCTCCAGGACCGATTTCGAATCCACCGCCGGAAAAACCAAATCCGTAAAATAAACCCCGGTGGTTTCTACTTTGGTCAATAATAGGAGCGTGATCCGGTAAAAAACCTTCCATACCGGACCAGCTGCGTATTATTTGGGTATTTTTTAATGAAGGGATCAGACTCAACAAATGTTGCATTAGATTTATCAGGTTTGCTCCTGTAGCTCTGGATGATGATTCTCCGATGCCGATTCCTCTGCCACCGCCAAATACCACGTTGCCGCGGGTTACTTGTCGACAATAAATATCGCCACCCTGAACACCTAAGCAGGGATGAATAAAATAGGGTACTGGTTCTGTTACGGCCATGGCCGGAAAACCGCTTTCTAACGGGAATTTTTCATCCAGTTGTTCTGCAATTTTGTTGCTCCATGCTCCGGCACATATCACTAATTGATCTGCCTGATATAAACCGGAATCAGTTGTTACCCGGTATTGTTTACCATCATATTCCACCTGCTGAACGGGCTGTCGTTCAACAACTCTTGTTCCTGCTTTATCGGCTGCAGCAGCAAATGCAGGGCTTAGAATTCTTGGGTTTGCCTGACCATCGAGTGGTGAAAATGAACCCCCTACAATCTGATTTCCCATCCATGGGTATTTTTTGCGAATTTGTGCACCAGTCACTATTTCCAGATCCAGACCATGGTTTTGAGACTGTTTATAATAGTCATTTAGCATAGCCATTTCGCTTTCGCTCCGGGCTAGTTTCAGATGTCCGGTAACTGTGTATTCAAAGCGCCCCCCCAGGAGGTTTTCCAGGTTCTGCCAGATTTCCCTGGCTTTGATAGCCAATGGTAAATGCGTTACCGGACGTCCCTGACAACGCACGCCACCAAAGTTAACTCCGCTGGAGCGACTACCACAGGTATCACGCTCTAACAATGTAACCTTCAGTCCTTTTTGACTCATAAAAAGGGCGGCAGAAGAACCAACAATTCCACCCCCGATGACGATTACATCTGAATTAATGGGTTTC
The DNA here is from genome assembly GCA_963676525.2 of uncultured Vibrio sp. Lineage (GTDB taxonomy): Bacteria > Pseudomonadota > Gammaproteobacteria > Enterobacterales > Vibrionaceae > Vibrio. The sequence continues at coordinate 170,791 of CAXXNB010000009.1, read as the reverse complement.
ATTTACAAGTTCCTCAGTTACAACAATAGGAATAGGTTTTAACGGACTTTGAGAACGGATTCTGCCGACATTTGCGCTTTGATTTTTTGTTTCACAGGCTAATAATTCCCGAACTGCAATGTGGCATACTCTTCCCTGACAACGGCCCATACCACTGCGGCTATGTGCTTTCAATTGGTTTATTTCTGTGCAATGTTTGTCTTTTATTGCAGCTCTTATATCGCCTGCCGTGATATTCTCACACCGACAGATTATCGTATCGTCGCTAACATCTTGTGCCCACTGTTCTGGGAAAGGAAATGCCTGAGCTAATCCATTAGAGAACGTTTTTAGGTGGTTCAATTGTTGGTCAATTTTTTTAGTTTCTATATCAGAAACCGGAAGACCTAATTTGTTTAAAATCTGATTAGCGGCTTTTTTTCCACTAAACTGAGCGGAATAAACACCTGAAATACCACTATTGTCACCAGTCATATATACATCAGGAATGGAGGTCTGCTGTTCATTCAATACCGGTAACCAGTCATGATGAATAGGATCAAAACTAAACTTACAGCCTAGTACATCGGCTAGCTGAGTTTCGGATCTGAGCCCATAACCAAAGGCAATAGCATCACAGGTTATATGATGTATTTCATCAGAAGATTTGCTGGTATGCCATTTGATTCCGGTAACTTTTTCTTCCCCTTTAGATCCAGATTCTGCTTCATTCAGGCGCGCATTGTGGATGATTTTGATTCCGGTACATTTTAATGACGCCAGATAATACAATCCCTTCAACATAACTTTTGGTGCGTGGATGAGTTTTAGGCTGGCCTTACATTGGTCGGTAAAAGAGGAGTAATCGAGAATGGCTTTGATATTTGCTCCTGCTTTGACATATTGCCATGCCAGCAAATAAAGTAGCGGGCCATTTCCTGCAATAACTATGTCATTACCTATCGTGCATCCTTGATTTTTTAGTGCTATCTGAGCTGCACCTAAGGTATATATTCCAGGAAGAGTCCAGCCTTTGAAGGGGAGAATTCTGTCTGTAGCACCAGTTGCAATGATTAATGAATCCCACTCGATTTCTTTGTAAGCAGAATTTGTTTCATCATATAAGCAAAGCGTCTTCCCTGAAGCATTCCAGACCATATGGCATGGAAGATATGTTATTTTATCTTCAATGTTTACCCAGTTTTTAAGAGCCTGAGTAGCTTCTTTAGCATCGAATCCATACAGTTGTTTCTTTGTGCGGGTAAAATTATCGGGTTGTTGCCGATATATCTGACCGCCGGATTTTGAATTCGCATCAACAACAACAGGATGAATCCCTTGTTTTACTAATGTTGCAGCGGCTGACATTCCTGCCGGACCTGCACCAATGATAACGACATTATGCTTCATGAGATGCAACTCCTTTTAGCAAAGGAGACTGAGAATACAGCGACATTCCTGACTCAAGAGGAGTCGAACATGAACGAATTCTCTCCCCGTTCTCATTCCAGACTAAGCAGTCCTGACAGGAACCCATAAGACAGAATCCACTGCGTGGCTGGTGGCTAAATTCATTTTTACGTAAATAGGGAAATTGATTCAATATTGCTACCAATACTGAGTCACCTTCAAAACCGGTTACCGGGTGATCGTCAAAAGTGAAAGCAATCGACTGTCTGTTTAATTCCTGAACGCGATGTATGATGGCTGTATCAACTTGAGCGTTATTAACGTTGTCCATAACATTTTCCATAACTTTGTTCATAGCTTTTTCCATAACTTTGTCCATAAACATCAATACCCCTTAATTTTTGCCAATCAGTAAACGATCCAATCCGTAGAAACGGTCAATAACAAACATAAGGATCGCTGTGATTAAAATCATGACAGTGGAAACAGCAGCTATCATTGGATCGATGGATTCTGTGGTGTACATATACATACGAACTGGTAGCGTGATGGTCGACGGAGAGGTCACAAAGACAGACATTGTGACTTCATCGAAACTGTTGATGAAGGCCAAGGCCCAGCCACCGGCTATTCCGGGAGTGATAATGGGCAGTGTTATTTTGAAAAACACCATCAGATTACTTGCCCCGAGTGACTGTGCTGCCTGTTCAGTTGAACGATCAAACCCAACCAAAGCAGTTAGTATCAAGCGAAGAACGTAAGGTGTGACCACCACAATATGAGCGACTAGCAACCAGAAAAGTGAGCCGTTGACTCCCATAAGCGTGAACATCCGCATAAGTGCAACACCTAATACCAGATGAGGAATAAGCAGAGGAGAAAACAATAATCCGCTAATGGCATTTTTTCCTGGAAAATCATAGCGTACCAAAGCAATACCAGCAGGTATGGAGAGTAGGCATGATAACGTTGCTGAGCCTGCAGCCAGTCCCAGACTTAGCCAGAATGAACTGATAAATTCGTCGTGTTCCAGTAACGTTTCGAACCAGCGTAATGACCAGTGAGTTGTTGGCAAGCTGAGTGTTGGTTCCGGTGTAAAAGCGACCAGGCAAACAATGACCAAAGGGGCTAACATAAACACAATCACCAGACAGTGAAATAACAGTGATAAAGGTCCGTTTTTTCTCATGGTTAGTCCTCCAAAATGCGTTTGTAACGACGCTGAAGCAGGCGGTTAAAATTCACAATTATTAATAGGTTTGCGACTAATAAGATCAGAGCTAATGCCGCCCCCGTAGGCCAGTTAAGTTCCCGCAGATATTGGTCGTAAATCAGGGTTGCGACGACTTTGAAGCGACGTCCGCCCAGAATCCCGGGAATAACGAAAGAACTGGCACTTAATGCGAACACAATTAGTGAACCGGAAAGAATGCCCGGTGTCATTTGTGGAAGTAAAACCTGACGGAAGGTATTCCAGCGACTGGCATTGAGTGACAAAGCAGCATTTTCAACCTCAGGATCCATTTTCTGAATTGTGGTCCAGAGAGGAATCAGCATAAATGGCATCATAACGTGAACTAATGCGATGATAACGGCGGGTTCTCTGTACAGCATTGTTACCTGTGGAATACCAAAGAAAGCGAGACAATTATTGATAAGCCCGTTATCTGCCAGTAACAGACTCCATCCGAAAGAACGTATAACCACTGAAATGAGTAAAGGCGATAAAATAACGACTAACATGGCTGAACGCCAGGCTCTGCTCATTCTGTTAAGAATCATTGCTTCAGGTATAGCAATTGCCGTGCAGAGCAGGGTAACTAAAAGACTGACCCAAATCGTGCGTCCAAAAATCTCCCAATACCATGAGTCATTGAAAATATTAATAAAATTATCAAACGTAAATGTACCAGGAATCGCCCCCAGATCCGGGTCATAGTGATTAAACGACAACAGAAGTGTAATAGTCAGAGGAGTAATGATCATAACCAGAAAAATGATGGTACCTAGACTGCACATAAACCAGGGCGCAAGATGAGGGGATCTTGGCTTGCGTGACAGACTTATTTCTGGTGGTAACGTATTTTCGCTCATCATACGGTTACCCCTTCATTACGTTTAAATGTCGGCAGCAGACGGCAATCGTTATCAGACCAGTCTAGTTCTATAGATGATCCCACTTTTAATGTGTCTGGTACATTATTGGTCGCCATGACTTCTAACTGGCCAATATCCGAATTGATAAGGTATGTCCAATGACTTCCCATGAAGAATTGTTCTGCTAATTGACCGACGATACGCCCGCTTCCCTGAGGTACAAGAGAAAGACTTTCTGGTCTTAAACTGAGGACGACATTTGATTTAGGAAGAAAATTATATTTTTTTCCAAGCTCTATTTGTTTGTTGTTCGAAAATGCCACATGTGTTTTGTCGTTACTTGTGTGAGTAACGGTACCTTCAATCAGATTCGAATGTCCGACAAACGATGATACAAAAGTATTTTTCGGATACTGATAAAGTTTCTGCGGGGTATCGACCTGGACGATTTCTCCATCCTGCATAACGACAACTCTGTCACTGATAGACATTGCTTCATTTTGATCGTGGGTGACCATCAGGGTTGTTGTTCCGAAAGAAGACTGAAGACGACGCAATTCATACTGCATTTCTTCACGAAGTTTTGCATCAAGGTTCGACAGAGGTTCATCGAGGAGCAGAATATCAGGGTTAATGACCAACGCACGAGCCAGTGCGACACGTTGTCTTTGTCCGCCTGATAAATGACGTGGATATCGATCCTTATATTGTTCGAGATGAACGTGTTTGAGGATTTTTTCTGTGCGTTGAATTTTTTCTGACTGTTCTACTTTGCGCATCTGCAGGCCAAACATGACATTTTCAGCAACCGTCATATGAGGAAAAAGTGCGTAGGATTGAAATACAATTCCTAATCCTCTCTGATTTGGTGCTGTTTGAGTAATATCTTTGCCTTTTAACGTGATAGAACCATGAGTTACGTCGACAAACCCAGCGATCATTTGCAGGGTTGTTGTTTTTCCGCATCCGGATGGTCCAAGTAAAGAAATGAACTCTCCCTGTTCTACAGATAAATTTATATTTCTGATGACCTGACGCCCACTATAATTTTTACAGATATTCGAGAGTGACAAAAAAGCCATAAAGTATCTCCTTATACAATCATGCCTGGTATCCATGTCTGCCACCAATGCATGTTGGTAAACCATTCCCTGTTTGTTACTTTTAAACTGCAGTATCTATGCCATTCGCGACATGCTTTTCCTCTCAGAGATAAAAATTATTAAATATTTCCGTTGAGCGAAATTTATAAATATGTTTTATTTATATTAGTTCGGTGTTAGAAAAATGAAAAATAGCAGTTAGCCTTTGTTCGATGCTGCAGTGCACAATAGGGCGCTGTTCTGCACCATGGATGAGCACATTTATCTATTTTTGAACCAAATAGGATGCAATGGAAAAGGAGGTCATATGGAATCATTAAGTGGTACGGCCCGGTTATTTAGGGTGATCAGGCTGATGGCTGCAAATAAAGAAGATGGAATGAGAATGTCCGATATAGCTTCTCAAACCGGGATGACTCCGGCATCGGTACATCGGATATTGAAATCTTTGATAGAGGAAAAAATTGTGGAGCAGGGGACAGATAAACGCTATTCCCTCGGGCTTGAATTTTTTGCTCTGGCCGCGAGTGCAGGACATAAAGGTGGATTAAAAGAATTAGCACGACCAGTGTTACTTCGGCTAGGTTCACGTTTAAATGATTCAGTCTTTTTGTTTGTACGTAATGGTTATGATGCTGTTTGCATTGACCGTCATGAAGGTCCTTTCCCTATTCAGACATTTACAAACGATGTTGGTGGTAGAGTTGCTTTGGGGGTTGGTCAGGCTTCTATGGCTATATTGGCTTATTTATCCCCGGATGAACAAGAAGAAGTCTTGCAATATAACATCGCCCGATTAAGAGAATATAACGTGTATGATGAAATATCAGTCAGGGCTGAAATGCTGCGGGTTAAAGAGCAAGGGTATTGTGCAAAGAACAGTGGCTTACTGGAAGGAGTGGTTGGATTAGCAGTTCCGTTGTTTGATTGTAATGGGCAAGTTGTCGGAGCGTTAAGTATCGCAACATTAACTGATCGTCTGAATCAAGATCGCTTGCCTGTTATAGTTGATGTCATGAAACAAGAAGCGGACAAATTAAGTAAATTGATCAACCCTTTTGATAGGAATCTACGTCGTCCGCGGTTTTAGCTCATGCTTCCCAAGATCCAGAGCTAATCTACTTTTACTCCCACTGTCAGAATGATAAATGAGCAGATTTACATAAATTTTTTTAATGAATCTTTTTTCTTGTTAGCATAATATAAGCTAACTATCTGTCTTATATATGAAAATTTACACAGATATGGTTGTTTTCACATAATCCTATTTAACAAGAAGAGAGTCTGGTAGTGGATTGGAAAAAGATAAATTTAATAGTTCTGTTGGGAAGCGTATTAACTATTACGGGATGTGCTCATAAACCAGACATAGTGAGGGATGATCCTCTTTATAAGCAAGAACTGAAAGCAAAGCGTGAATACAGTGAGGATTTCACGCCTTTTGCTCAATTAAGGGCTAACTATTTTACACGTTACTTTAATGAAGGCTATGTACGAAGAAAGATCACCTCGGCCGCTTATAACGCAGACTACTCCGGAATAAGAGAGTCAGGTGGAGGAACGCAATTATGGTCTCCAACAGGAGCGATGCTTGGCGGAGCTTCTTGGGGATTAGGGCTGGGATTAGGTTTTTCCATTGCCGAAAGCATGCTAACCAGCAAAGAAGATGAACCTTATCCATTTGTGTCAGGTGCATATCTTCCTGAACAAATGGGAAATGTGAAAATCACTTCAGCAGAAGAAGCTCATGATTTTATGGTCGGCTACGCCGAAAACCAGATAAATACCGTAGCAAAAAAAATCAATCATGAGGTCAAGTGCATTGCCGGTTGTGATGAAGATAAAACCAGATTGTATGAATTAACTCCAATTGAAGGGGAGTCGCTGGGAAACACATTTATCTATAAGCCCAAAAACATATATGTTTGGGCGAACATGAGCTTTGTTATGAGGGAAATACCTGATGACACTGAGCATGAGAACAAACGCCAAATGCTAAAAGCCTTCGTTGGGAAAGATATTCGTTGGGAAACCAGTTGGATTAACGGCTATCCCATAGGATATCTTACAGCGAAAAACTTTGATGATGATGGTACACCGACGCTTAACCAACGCTTCTACCCAATTAACGCTGAAACGCTATGGAATACACGCTTTGGCAGAGAATTATATAGAATGCATTTTGACAATCCCTACACTTTTTATGGGGGCGGCCGACGGTTATTTTATAATGGGAACATGTACCTACATACAACTAAGGGTATAACTAAATATATTGTCGAAAAACCGGTCTATACCTATTCGGTAGAAGATATTGGCGAAAAATAGCTAGAACTATAATTTCGTGTCGGTATATCCCACCGCATTCATTCTGACCTGATTTAGCTAATAGCTCATTTAACTCTATAGATAGTTGTTGAGTTATTAGTTAATATCTTATAATACTATGTGTTATCACATAGCTATCAGTTGTATCTTCGGCCACTCATCTTAAGCATAAAATTAGTGATTAATTCAACTTCAAGCCTTATCAATTTTGCCAGCGTAATAAATAACATTGTTTGTAGTGCCGTTGGCTGTATATTTTTATCTCAGATTCGTTCAGGGTTGGTTCACTATCAACGTCGTTCAGCACTCTATTTCTTTTATTTTTTTCTGGTGTTTGGTTTTGCATTTGCTGCAATGGCTATTCGCTCCTGGCTTCCACTTATTTATTCTGTGTTAATAAATAACTTTATGTATATGACGGTTGCGTATTTGCTGCTATTTGGTTCTATCAGCTGGTATGAGCGCGATATACAGCCGTGGTTATGGAAGCTCTCAATTGTTCATGTTTGTTTGTATACCGCGACACAGCTTCTTATTTATCAATACATACCAGATACTCTTGAATTACGAGTTCAGATAGCATTTGTTAATTTTGCTGTTGTGTACGCTTCGACGTTTTTACTTTGCCACAAGCATAGAGCTTCGAATGGTAAGGGGGAGCGTATGCTCGCTTTATCTGCATTGGTTTGTCTTGTCGCAGCTGGTTTTCCTACCTTTGCATTGGCAGTGACAGGTCAACTAGAATATTACCGTGTCGCTGTTATTGTGACTCAAAATATAGTCAGCTTCTTTTTGTTAGGTGGGTTATTGTCGTTATTTCTTTTTAACCAGATTGACTGGCACTATGAAAGATCCATTCGGGATGAACTGACAGGGTTGTTTAACCGCCGTTACATTAATGAGCGTATTTCACACTTATTTCAAGGTGAAGAGCCTATTCTGGGGACTCTGGCAGTTGTTGATATTGACCACTTCAAAAAAGTAAATGATCGCTTTGGCCATGATGTTGGTGACAAAGCTATCGTTTGTGTCGCTAACGTTCTGTCTGATAGTGTTAAAAAAGGGGATTTGGTTGGTCGCTATGGGGGAGAGGAGTTTCTTATCTTTATTGCTCACAACGATTCGAAGCAGGCTCTGGCCACTTTGCATGCCATCAATTCATCAGTTGAGTTACAAAGCTCGTCATCAGCTATGAGTGTTCCTATTACTGTTAGCATTGGCTACTGTAACTTAACTTCTCAGGACACATTACAAAGTGCTTTCAAGAGGGCTGATTCAGCTTTGTATATGGCTAAAAGCCAAGGTCGTAACTGTATTGTTGGCCATTAACGCTGTTCGCTCTCTCCGCTCTTATCAATTGAAAGCCAGAAGCATGATGGCTTACTCATGCCTAGCTCGTTAATTAGATGGTCTCTCATTAAGTTAGCGCCCGTGGTTTTTTGGGGCGTTTACGCTTAATTATGGTCGTCCTCTTGTACATTTAAATATAATTAATTTCTATTTTGGCACCACATGACGCTGTTTAGTGAGGGTGGAGACCACTTCATCATTAGCGCAAACAAACTCTGTTATTTTGATTATTCACTTGCAAAACGGGGCGTACCATACATTCTACCCCGAAATGTTTTACTGCCTAGTTACGACCATTCCCAATTCATCACCGATTGATCCAACTTTTCTAATACATAAATATTTACTTGGATCATGATATGAAGACTAAAAATAGGGTTATTCATTGGAACCCTAAGTATGGCTATTACTCAGTTTAAGAAAACTCATATTTGGATAAAATTAGACCATTTTGGTGCAGGAGCCACCAAAATGGTGAAAAATGAGCGCATATTTTTGAGAATTAAATCTTATATTGGATCAATTAAGTTGCTGTTCAATCAGTGCGACGTACTCTTCTACTTTGGAGTATCCCTGTTGCATGTGAGCAGATACATACTCAAGCATCAAAGGTAAGTCGTTCTGGAAGGCCAGCTCAACATAACGTTCATGGGCAGTAATTTTAGGACCTGTGCGGTCATGGGCCTTCTGATGTAGAGTAAAATAGAGATGTAGACGGCCTCTTAGTCTCTGCCAGGTCTCTTTCAACAGTTCATGACCACAATGTTTATAGACGATGTTATGCAGTTCCAGCTCTTCAAAGATAGTGGCAGCAGAATCCTGGTCTTTAATCGCCCGGATAAGTCGTTTGTGCTGTGCTTCCAATTCCTGATAAAACTGAGGCGTGCGCTTTTCCCATACAACAGTAAAGGCAAAACGTTCTAACTCAGTCCTGAAACTGTAAAGCTCCTGTATATTTTTTACCGTAATATCAACAACATATGTACCGGTGTATGGAATGCTTTCAATCAGTCCCTGATCGACAAGTTGCCGTATTGCTTCCCGTAACGGTCCACGGCTGACGCCAAGTAACTCAGAGAGTTTAGTTTCAACTAATTTGGTTCTTGGCGGTATATCTCCGCTTATAATCGCTTCTCTGAGCTGTTCAACCACATTTGCTCTGAGTGTACGATCCTTTGAAATCGGCTTTATATTTAACGAATTCATAAGGTTAATCTCCTTCTGCATAGAACTCGCAATTTAGTCTACTTTTAATCCACACTTTACTTAGTAACCCGACAGAGAAAAAGTAAAGTGAGAATATTTCTCATTATATGGCAAAGATCTTGCATTGTAAAATTGTAGGATTGTCAACAATCCTAATTAACCTTGATTATACAGCCCGATAAGCAATCAGGGCTATAGGTTTTGAACTTTTATTAGCGTGGATATTTCTGCGCTCATTGAATGGAATCAAATAAGAGGTAAGAATCATATGGTATTTATCAAAAAACTCATTGCGGTATGTGCAATTGTTTTTTCCTTCGCTTTGTGCACTCATGCTGCTCAGGCCAAAGATCAATCCACGTGGGAAGCCATAAAATCTCGTGGCGATTTACGCATTGGTGTGACCCAGTCCCCACCTTGGTTTTATAAAGATCCGGCTACTCAGGAATGGAGTGGACTCGGTGTCTCAGTAGGCAAAGCCATGGCCGATGAACTGGGTGTGAAGTTAAAAACGGTTGAAGTAACATGGGGGACGGCAGTAGCAGCCCTTCAGGCTAATAAGATTGATATAATGTTCGTGCTGGATGCTACTCCTTCTCGTGCTCTGGCTATTGATTTCCCTTCTCAGCCTTTTCTTTATTATGCACTTGCCGTGCTTGCTAACGATGACCTAAAAGTACAAAGCTGGGCTGATCTGAATAAAAAAGAGATTAAGTTAGCCGTAACTCAGGGAACGACGATGGATGCGTATGTAACAAAACATCTGGATAAAGCAACTATTTTACGTTTCCCGTCTAATGGTGAAGCCATTGCGGCTTTTCAGTCCCGACGTGTCGATGCGGTTTCTCTGTTCTCTCCCCCTCTGATTGCTATGCGTAAAAAATTAGGACGCGGGAAAATTATTTTGCCAACGCCAATTCGCGCTGCTGCATCATCGGCAGGTGTACGTAAGGAAGAGGACAAAACCTTCCGCGACTGGGTAAGCACCAGCATCGCCTATTATTACGAAACAGGACAGACCCAGACCTGGTATGAAGAGTTCCTGAATAATTTTGGCGTGGATCCTAAGAGTGTTCCATCTCTGCGCAAAGAAGATTGGTAATGCACCCACTTGGCAAGTCAGTGGTTTTATCAATATGGAGGTATAGTTAATGGGATACGAATGGGATTTTGCCGTTGTCTTCAGACATTTCGACCTGTTGTTATTGGGATTACTTAATACGCTCAAGGTGACGGGGTTATCCCTTTCATTCGGCGTTCCTCTGGGGCTGGCTCTTGCTCTGGCCAGGTTATTCGGAAACTCTGTGGTGCGCATACCGGTGGTGATTTTGATTGATTTTCTGCGATCAACGCCACCAATTGCGCAACTGTTCTGGTTTTTCTTTGCCCTGCCAATGCTGATTGGTGTGGAAATGGATCCCTTTAAGGCGTCCATTCTCACCTTTTCCTTACAATCTTCCGCTTTTTTTGCCGAAGTGTTTCGGGGCGGTATCGTCTCGATTGACAATGGGCAGTGGGAAGCGGCTAAGGCTATTGGCATGAACCGGAATCAGACGTTAAAACGGGTGATCCTGCCTCAGGCTATCAAACGAATGATTCCAGCTTTTCTAGAGCGGGCTATTGAGCTAATGAAAACCACTACGCTGGTCAGTACCATTAGTTACGCTGATCTGCTCTATCAGGCCAACAATATTGCACAATCAACCTACCGTTCACTGGAGGTATTTTCTGTAGCGGCGGGTTTGTATTTCATTGTGATTTTTACTTGCTCAATTGGGGTCGGACGTTTAGAGCGTCGTTTAGCCCGTACTGGCGAAACAACGACAAATTAAGGAAAGACTATGGATTACAATTGGGATTTTTCTTCAATCTGGGCCAATAAAGCTTTGTTGTTGATGGGGTTGCAAAACACCATCATACTTGGGGTAACTTGTTTAGTACTGGGGTTGTTCTTCGGTATGTTTGTCGGGGCTGCCCGTTATTCCAGAAGACGTATATTATACTGGCCAGCGACCGCATTTGTTGAGGTATTCCGTAATACCCCGGTTCTTGTCCAGATCATATGGTTTTTCTTTGCTTTTCCCATCATTTCACCTTTTGAAATTGATGCCTTTACGGCTGCGACACTGGGGCTGACCCTTAACACGACGGCATTTTCTTCTGAAATTTACCGGGCAGGGATTCAGTCGATTCATAAAGGTCAGTGGGAAGCGAGTAAAGCGCTGGGAATGACTTATATGCAGCAAATGAGGCGCATCATCATGCCCCAGGCGATTAGGCGGATGCTCCCTGCGTTTATGAACCGTGTGGTAGAACTCATTAAGATGACCTCTTTAGCATCTGTTATCGCTTATGGTGAACTGATGTATCAGGCCAAATCGATCTCCACCATCTCTTTCAATCCCATCGAAATGTATACCAGTGTGGCATTGATTTTTTTCGTTCTAATTTTTTCAATTTCACTAATCGTTCAGTATTTCGAGAAGCGATTAAATTTAAAAGGGTGATGTATGAGCAAAGAAACCGAGCAAAATGAAATATTAAAGATCGTTGATCTACATAAATCCTTTGGTGATCTTGAAGTACTTAAAGGGATTGATCTGACTGTACATAAGGGGGAAGTAGTCGTATTACTGGGTGCCTCAGGTTCAGGAAAATCCACGATGCTCCGTTGTGTCAACTTTATGGAGATGCCGACTTCAGGAAGAATCATTTTTGACCACAAACCTGTTGGTAAAATTCATGATAAGACGGGTGAAGTTTATTATCTGGAAAACCAATTAACGACACATCGTTCGCATGTCGGTATGGTTTTTCAGCATTTCAATTTATTTCCCCATATGACTGTTAAGGAAAACGTACTAGAGGGGGCAAAAACTGTACTTAAACTGGATAAAGAAGAATGTGAACGCCGGGCGATGAAGTATCTGGAAAAAGTGGGATTAGCCTGGAAAGCCGATGTTTATCCATCCCAACTGTCTGGCGGACAACAACAGAGGGTCGCGATTGCCAGAGCCTTATGTATGGAACCCACACTGATGCTTTTTGATGAGGCTACTTCAGCACTTGACCCCGAACTGGTAGGGGAAGTGTTAGAAACAATGAAAGAGCTTGCCGATGAGGGAATGACCATGCTGATTGTGACTCATGAGCTTGGGTTTGCTTATACAGTCGCCGATCGTGTGCTGTTTCTTTCAGAAGGGAAAATTCTTGAACAAGGCAGACCTGAGGAAGTACTGACCTATCCGAAGGAAGAACGTACCAAACGTTTTCTGAGAGGGCACGGTGCGTTCCGTCTTCCCGAGCCTCATTTAGATTAGTGCTGCGTCAGATTTAAACCGACAGATAGGAAACAGTCAGAAAAAGGAATAGTAAAGATGGTAATAAAGAATGGCAGTCAGACAACAGAGAATGTTCATCACACCACCCATGATGCAGAAGAAGATGCGCGTAATAAGGACATACTTATTTATGTTAACGGAGAATTGGTCCATAGAGATGAAGCGAAAATTTCCGTTTATGATTCGGGATTTATGCTCGGTGATGGTATGTGGGAAGGCATGCGCCTTTACAACGGGAAATGGGCGTTTTTCGAGGAACATATGGACAGACTGTTTGACAGTTGTAAGTCAGTCAGTCTGAATATCGGGATGGACCGGAAAGAAATAGCAGCCGCTCTGGAAATGACCGCCAAAGCAAATGGTATGACGACGGATGCACACTGTCGTCTGATGATAACCCGTGGGGTTAAGGCCAAGCCTTTTCAGCATCCGGAACTGTCACGCTGGGGCCCGACAGTGGTGATTATTATCGAGCATTCCAAACCCCGTAGTACGCTTCTTAATCAGGGAATACGTCTTGCTACAGTCCCTCAGGTACGTGGGTTACCAATGAGTCAGGACGCTAAATATAACAGCCATTCTAAGCTCAATTGTGTAATAGCCTGTCTTCAGGCTCAACAAGCGGGGGCGGATGAAGGATTGATGCTGGATCCGCATGGTTTTGTTAATACGACCAATGCCTGTAATTTTTTCATTGTCCGCAAGGGGGAGGTATGGACATCAACCGGGGACTATTGCATGAAAGGTGTTACCCGGCAGAAAGTCATCGATTTGTGTAAGGCAAATGATATTCCGATTTATGAGAAAAACTATTCGCTCTATGAAGCGGTTTCGGCTGATGAAGCCTTTCTGACCGGTACGTTTGGTGCTCAGACCCCCGTTGCTGAAATTGATGGTAAGAAAATTGGTGATAGTGAGGGGGCGGGACCAATGACCCGTCGGATCAGAGAACTTTACAAGCAACTTATCGAAAATGATGCATGATAAATTATCATTAACGGGCGTGACCTATGAGTTTTGACTCTATTAACCAAAGCAGCATAACCCCTGTTTATCTCATTGTACGTGCAATGCCTGATACACCAGCAAGTGTATTAGAGGGGATAACGACTTATATTGGTAATTTACTAATGCCTAATTTGTATAGGTTAGATAGTCCAGAGGTATCTTCATACTTTGGGCCTTTTTAAGGATTTGAAGATGTTTTCCCTTAATTCAACTGGTAGCCGTTATACCTCCTGGTTAACTAAAGATAATCTCAGAGATGATTTTTGGGCGGGTATCACTGGTGCTGTACTGGTTTTACCACAAGGAATTGCGTACGCAATCATCGCTGGATTGCCACCTCAAGTTGGTCTGTATACGTCGATCATTGCCGGAACTATAGCGGCATTATTTGGTAGCTCGAAACATATGATTTCGGGGCCGACTGCTGCTTTGTCAATGGTGTTATCGACGATGTTAGCTTCAGTATATATAGAGGACGAGCAATCTTTATCTGCTTTAGTGTGTCTGGTCACGTTGATGATAGGTTTGATACAGCTTATTTTAGCGTTTCTAAAAGTTGGCCGTTTTGTTGATTTCATTTCACACAGTGTCGTGCAGGGATTTACTTCTGGTGCCGCAATCCTGATTGCTGCCAGCCAGTTTAAGTATTTATTAGGTATTAATGCTACATCTTCTCCAACATTATTAGGTTATTTCAGTACGATTTTTACCAGTTTTACACAAACTAACTATGTTGCATTGTTTATAGGTCTTACAACCATTATTAGTGCAGTGATATGGAAAGCATATATCCGAAGAATTCCATATTTATTAGGGTCTATGGTAATAGGCTCTTTATTATGTTTGGCTGTTGGTGGTCAAAATACCTATCACGTTGCTATGGTCTCAGCGCTCCCTGGTACGTTACCTTCGTTTATCTTTCCTGATATTTCTATCAATCTTATAACAACATTATTCCCAGGGGCTGTTGCTATCGCATTTTTGGGCTTAATTGAAGCAGCATCCATTTCCAGATCAATCGGCATGAGATCAAAACAGAAGATTAACGGAAATAAAGAGTTTATTGGTCAGGGATTATCGAATTTAGTAGGCTCTTGCTTTTATTGTTACCCAAGTTCAGGTTCTTTTACTCGCTCTGGTGGTAATTATGATTCCGGAGCAAAAACACCGATAGCAAGTGTGATATCTGCTTTAGCGGTAACGTTAGTACTGTATCTGGTACCAAATATCACGATGTATATTCCGATGACAGTTATGTCTGCCGGAATTATGGTTATTGCGTGGAATCTGTTTGATCTAAAAGGAGTCCGAGAGTCAATTGGTAAAAGCAAACACGAAATGTTGATTTTCTCAGGTACTCTAATGAGCACACTATTTCTGAAGCTGGAATATGCTATCTATGTTGGTATTATCTTGTCTTACATTATTTTTCTTTTAAACATAGCACGACCTAAGATAACTGAAGTTGCTCCTATTGAGAGAAATGGTAAACGTCACCTAAGAAATATTAGCCGATATAATCTTCCTGAATGCCCAGAAATAAAAATACTTCGAATCGAAGGGGCTTTATATTTTGGCTCGGTAACCTATATCCAGAATTTACTTCATGAATACAATAAAAACGGCATTTATCACTTCATTCTTATTTTGAGAGGTGTCAATTTTATTGATTTATCAGGAGAGCACTTTTTGCTCAATGAAATTAATAAAAAAGGTCAATCTACAAGTAAAGTTTATCTGTGTTCTTTGATGGGATTTGTTGTCGATAGTCTAAAAACGACTGAACTGAAAAATTACTTTAAACAGGATACGGCTGGTGTGTCACCTGAATCATCAATAAAAACAGCAGTGAAGGGCGTTAGTTTGGATGTATGTGCGAAGTGTACTAAACGTGTTTTTAATGAATGTCAGTATCAAGATGTTAAACAAGAAAAATTGGATGTTAAATCAGTTGATTAGTATTGTGTAAATCTCCCTGTCTTTGTATCCCGGTTAGTTAAAGTTTCCTCAACATTTTATTTCACTAATTATTCCTCAGAGAGTGGTACAGATGGGCTTGGCTAAAACAAATTTTGACATACCTAAAGTTATTCATGAATTGCTAAATTAGAAAAGCCACTGGTTTATAAATGCCCACAAATGATTTATCTCGTTACACTACACAAATATTTCATTTCTGGGGTCCCCACAAAAATAATGTAAAAACTTATTACTCCAGCTCAAGTTCTAGCGACTGTTCTTTATGCCGCGTGGAAAACCAACTCATTAGTGAGCCAATGGTAACCATGACGACACCCAGCCAAAACGTGTTTGGCAGTAAAACAGATAATGTAATTGACGAGATAATCGCAGAAAAAATAGGGGTGAAATAAGAAAGGGTAGCCAGGAAAACCATATTTCCACTCACAATAGCTATATTCCACAATGCATAGCCACCAGCCATTATAGCGCTGGATAACAGTAAGTAGCCGCTGCCAGTCCAGGTAAAATTAATTGAACTGTCCGGAGTTATAAAAAACTTTACCCACAGAGCCACAGATGTTGCGATAAAAAAGACAGTAATCAAATTACCATTGAGCTTCTGCCGTTTAGTAACATTGCAGTAAATGGCCCAAATGACAGCGCCCATTAATGCCATCGCATACACAATAGGATTGGTTTTAATATGGTCCATCCATGAGCTGATGGATAGCTGATTTTCTCCATTTAAACTGAGCATAACGCCAAAGAAAGCGATGAGCAGACTTGGATATAACAGTATTCGGTTTTGTTTCTTTTCACTCAGAGTTGCTAGTAAAACTGTTAATGCCGGCCATAAATAATTCACAATGGATACTTCGATGGCTTGTTTACGATCATTCGCCATTCCATATGAAAGAGAGAATAAGACTTCATAGCTGGCAAAAAGGATGCTACCAACAATTAAGTACTTCCAACTGAAAGTACTCATTTTTGGTATTCCAATAAATATCAGCAAAAAAACGGAACTGACCGAATACATGCAGGCTGCACCGCCTAACGGACCAAACTCTTCCATTCCGATACGGGAAATACCAACCAGTCCACTCCAGAGTAAAATTGCCGCACAGCCAAATACTGTATATTTATGTTGAGAATTCATTCGACAGTCCTTTGCACAATTACTGGTTGGCCGGAAAAAAGAAGCCATCTCTGTCGGGGTATCAGCAGAAATGACTTTAATTTTAGCGTTGGTCTCTATGAATAAACAACAGATTTATCAACTTCATCGTTGTCTGATTGTAGTTCAAGAATAACTTCTCCATTTTCTTTCCATTGTTGTTTTTCTTGCTCTGTTGCTTTAGGGCAGAATTTACCTAAGGACGCATACAAGAAGCCAATTAATGGGGAAACCCAGCAAGCGACGGCACACACGATATAAAGCAGGTTCTCTGTATGTCCGGAAGCAATGCCAAGTCCGAGAGCATGGATAACAAAAGCACCCCCAGCGTTCCATGGAATGAGAGGAGACATCAGCGTACCACCTTCTTCTATTGAACGGGACAGACATAAAGTAGAGTAGCCCATACCACGGTACGCCTGGCCATACATACGTCCTGGAAGAGTAATGGACAGGTACGGATCGCCAGCAACCATATTGGTGCCTGCGGCCGTGAGTGTTGACGCAACCTGTAAGCCAAATATACTTTTTACCCGGCTCATAATGGTTAAAACAATGGTTTCAAGGCAACGGGTTTTTTCTAGTACGCCCCCCAGACCTAAAGAAATAAGCACTAAAGTAAGTACCCATGTCATAGATTGCATGCCACCCCGGTTAAGCAGAGCATCAGCAGAACTGTTGCCGGTTTCAATACTAAAACCACTTTGTAAAAAGGTTAGAGCGTCATGGATAGAAGCACCCTGAACAAATATAGCGATGCCCATACTGAGTAGAACACTGGCCATTAAGCTTGGAATGGCTGGCATTTTGAGGAATGCTAACCCTAAAACAACAAATACAGGTAGAAGAACAAGCAGGTTGAAATTGAAATGAGACTCAAGAGCCTGACTCAATGCATCAATTTTACCCAGGTCGACCTGCTGCACATCGATGACGTTATAACCAACAAATAAATAGACACACAGAGCAATCAACATTGCCGGAAATGTCGTCGGGATCATATTACGAATATGATCAAAAAGGTTAGTACCTGTGACGGCAGGAGCCAGGTTTGTTGTATCGGACAAAGGAGACATTTTATCGCCAAAGAACGCACCTGATACTACAGCGCCTGCTGTCCAGTACATTGGAATGCCAAAGCCGTCACCAACCCCCATAAGCGCTAAGCCTACGGTGCCTGTTGTTGTCCAGGATGTGCCCAGTGATAATGAGATAACTGCACAAAGGATCATCGCTGCAGCTAAAAATGTTTGTGGTGACAACACTTTAAAACCGTAGAAAATCATCATAGGAACAGTTCCGCTGGCTATCCATATTCCAATTATCATTCCGATAAGAAGTAAAATGGATGTTGCAGGTGTCGCTATTTTGATGACATGGAAAAGTCCGTCTTCAAGACTTTTCCAGCGATATCCTCTGAACCATGCAATGCTACAGGCGAAGACTAAACCTATTGCTAGTGGGGTGTGAGGAGTGAAGTCTCCGAAATAAAATAACTGAGTTGCCAGTAAACCTATTGTAATAGCGATTGGCAGTATCGCGAGAAAGAGCCCGGGTCTTTCGATTTGATTCTCTTTGGCAGACATATTGCCTCCTTGCAATTTATTAACTGATAGGGATTAGAGTACTCGTTCGTACATGTGATATACGTTTGAGCCGAATTGGTAATATTGATCCAGAAAATTTTTACCAATGATTGGTTTTACTTTCGTAAATGGTACTGGTAGTGATTCTGCATCTGCGCCTTCAAAGTACTCGGCCAGAAGTTTACCCATAATGGTTCCAGGGGAAATACCACGTCCGCTGTATCCTAAACAGGTAATCAGATTTGGTGCTAGTTCATGAACATGAGGAATGTGATCGTTTGAATAAGCGATATTGCCCACCCATTCGAATTCCCAGAAATCGTCAGTTTTGACATTCAGTTTGGAAAATATCTGCGGGAACATTTTTTTGAGCTCAGCATTGCCCCATGCTCTGGTAAAGTTTGAGCCTTGAGCTGACATATTACCAACGCTGCCTAAAATGATACGGCCAGCCTTATCACGACGGATTGCCGTCATGACCAGTTTGGTATCCCAGCAGCCTTGCTCCTCAGGTAACATATGTTTAAGCAAATCAGCTGATAATGGTTTAGTTGCTAACTGGAAGAATTTAACCGGAACAAAGGTTTGTTTTAATCCAGGCCATAAATCACCAGTGTAGCCATTGGTGGCTAGTAACACTTTTTCACAAGTCACGGTACCTGTCGGAGTTATTGCTTTCCAGCCGTGATCAGAGGTAGGAGTCAGAGATGTGACCGGGCTGGATGTATGAATGGTCACGCCTTCAGATTGGGCTGCTTTAGCCAGACCTCTTGCATAACTGAGAGGTTGAACTGTTCCTGCATCAGGGTGGAAGATTGCTCCGTGATAGCTTTCAATGCCTGATTTATCGCGAATTTGTTGACGGTTTAGTAACTGGATATTTTCTCCGCGTTCTTCCAACATTTTGGCTCTTGTTTCGATTGCTTTCACTCCAAATTTAGAGTGAGCCATATGGAAAGTACCATTTTTAGTCATTTCACAATCAATTTTATATTGCTCAATTAGCGAGAAAACATATTGAGGACTGTTAACAAGAGTATTAAACAGTTGTAGTCCTTTTGATTTGCCAATTTCGTGTTCTACTTTATCCGGGTTTAACCATAGACTGGCGTTAGCAAAACCAACATTACGACCAGAGCCGCCAAAACCAATATCGTTGGCTTCCAATACAATGACTTCTTTACCCTGTTTGGCAAGATTTAGGGCTGCAGACAAACCAGTGAAACCACCACCAATAATTAAATATTGTGCGTGTTTATCGCCACTAAGCTGAGTTGTTAGTGGAGCAAATGCCGCTGAATTAGCCCATAGAGAATCCGGTAGTGCTTCATGGTCAGTGGTAATTCCCGCAATTGGTTCCATACGTGGACTGGAGTAAGCCATAATTTCCTCCCTGGAAATATGAATAAAATTTGAAGTTTTGTTTGATAGAAACAGTTATAGCAGGGAGAAAAGTAAAAATCGCAAATAGCGGGTAACAGCATGTAGTCAATGTGTAAATCGAGATTATTTTTAAAAATCAAAACTTATCACTAATAATTGGTGTATATCCGGAGTTTCACTCCAATTGATAATTAATTGTTAAGGATGTGTTTTATTTGTATGCACAATGATTGTGAATATTTTTTCTAAGTAGTTCTGAATATAGCCAGCAATAACACGCGATAAGTGGATATAGGAGAACCTTATTAGTCTTTTCTTTCAGAATTCGCACTAAATTGGAGCGGCCATGCACAAAATAGATTACGACCAGGAAAATAGGAAAGTGTAAATGATTATGCTTTTATAAAATATAAATCTGAGTTTATAGTCATAAACAAATAATTTAAATACGTAAAAAGGCTTTAACAGAATGTGAAAATATGTAAATGAAGAATGGGGTGAAACCAATATTCATTTATTGTGGTTTGGATGTTAGTGCAAAAATATGACGGAATTTTGCTACATAAAATGAATAAAGGAACGTTAATTGCTTTGTAATTGTTGTAATCCAGGGAAAGGAATCAAAAAATGAATTACACCGTCAATTCTCAGGCCCAAATTTTAGTTGTCGATGATTCGGATGTGACCAGGGAAACGTTAGTCAGTTATTTTGAAGAAGAAGGCTTTGTTGTTCATGCTGCTCAAACGGCTGAAGAAGGTGAAGATATTCTAAGCATTCATGATATCGATTTGGTTTTGTTGGACATTCGATTGCCAGGTAAAGATGGATTAACTCTGACAAGAGAACTCCGAACCTATTCTGATATTGGTATTATTTTAGTGACCGGGCGGTTGGATGAAATTGACCGAATTATAGGTTTGGAATGTGGTGCAGATGAATATGTAACTAAGCCATTCAATCCAAGAGAAATTTTAGCCAGATCCAAAAACCTTATCCGCCGGGTGAAAACCAATAAATTACTTGAGGCTGAGCCCTCTAAAGATATTGCAACATTAATCGATGTCGGTCCGTGGAAATTAGATATTCATCGGCGTCTGTTACAAAAATCCGAAGATAGCGAACCGGTACAACTTACTGAAGCTGAGTTTCAGTTATTGAATGCTCTGGTGGAAAATCCCGGTCAATCACTGTCTCGTGATCAATTAATGGATCGTTTACGTAATCGCTCCTGGAATGCAACCGATAGAACAATTGATGTATTGGTCGGACGTATTCGGAAAAAGCTAGAAGATGATGCCTGTCATCCTCGTTGGTTGATTACTGTACATGGAGTTGGCTATCTGTATTCGCCCATTTAAAAGTAATCATATGAAATATAGTTATTTTTTATTTTTCAGTTTCCTGATTTCCTGCTCAGCATTTTGTAAGCCATTAGCTCTTTCGCAAACATATACTGTTTGCGGGCATTCTATATATCCTCCTATATCATGGACGGAAGGAGGAGAAGTAAAAGGTGTCGGTCCCTATCTGGTTAGCAAAGTATTTTCTCAGTTTGGAATCAAAGTTTCTTTCCAGCAGGACTCGAACTGGCAACGCTGCCTGAGAGAACTGGAGAAAGGGGACATTGATATCGCCGCAGCCCTGTACAAAACAGAGCATCGTGAAAAGTATTACCAGTTTCTTTCTACCCCAATCATTAAAGAACCTATTGTTCTGTTCTATAACAAAAATTACCCGCAAAAATTTACAACCAGAGCAGACCTGAAAGGTAAAACCATGGGGGTATTGTTTGGTGATTTATTTGGTGATGAAGCCGACTTATGGATAAAGGATAATATGCATGTTGAGTATGTTTCAACCGGGGAGCAAAATTTTGGGAAACTGGCCCGGGGTCGGATCGATATTATGCCATTGGGTAAATACGGTGGTGAACTGCAGAGTAAAAAACTGGGCTATGAAAAGTTTATCACCCATATGGAAAAACCATTAGCTACGGATTATTGGTATATCGCCATTTCTAAAAAATCTCCTCTGATGGAATATGTTCCACAGTTTAATGATGTATTAAAAAATATAAAGAAACAGTTCGATATGGGGGAGTTAATGGCAACGTTCAGTCAGGAATATATGTCATCACCCAAGCGGGAATATAAATAATGGCAGCGATACAAAATTCTATTTTGCTAAATACGATTTTTAGTTACAGAAAAGATCACCCATTAGCATATCGAGTGTTAACTCTCTTCCTATTTTTTAGTGTTGTTCTGGTTATATTAACTACGGCAGTGCGGGTTACAACGGATTATAAAACCGAGCAAAATAATATACAGAATCGATTAAATCTGATCGCATCATCTCAGATAGACGGAATTACTAAGAGTTTATGGAATCTAGATCAGGAACAAATTAGTCTGCAACTTAAAGGAATAATGAATTTCCCTGATATTCTGGCGGTTACATTAGATGCTCCTGACTGGTCTCAACCATTCTTATTAGGTAATGTCCCGGCTATTCAAAAAAACAATCGCCGTGCATCCGATAATTTTTCCATTGTCTACACAACAATACGTGGAACCGAACGCAAGTTAGGAACACTCACGATTTATCACGATATATACGCAATAAACCATCGCTTATTTGAGTCAGCTCTCTGGAGCTTAATTTCGCAGTCCATTCTGATACTTATTACAGGAATTATTTTACTTGTTGTGGTGCATTTTAATATCACTCGTCACCTGGAAAGAATGGCGTCTTTCGCGAAGGAATTGGGACGGGGGCATTTAAGTGAACATTTGTTGTTGAATCGGTCTGACCAAAATTATTCGGATGAATTAGATCAGGTTGTCGATGCCATTAATGAAATGCGTACGGAAATCTTAAAAGACATCGCACGACGGGAGCTGGAAGAACAAGAGTTGCGCTACAGCCGTGACCAGCTTCAGGAACAAGTTGAAAGGCGGACAAAAAATTTATTGGAAGCGAAAGATGCGGCAGAAATGGCCAGTAAAGCGAAAAGCAAGTTTCTGGCAACCATGAGTCATGAGATCCGAACACCATTAAACGGAATTTTGGGAATGGTTCAGCTTATGTCCCGGACATCACTTTCAAGCGACCAAAAGCAGCGCTTAAATACCATTTATCAATCGGGTGATGCTCTGTTGGAAATCTTAAACGGATTGCTCGATTATGCGCGACTGGAAGAAGGTGCTTATACTCCTGAACTTCAGAGCTTGTCTTTATATCAGCTGGTTGAAACAAGTTGCCATCTTTTTTCAGCCAGAGCCCTTGAAAAAGGGCTGACACTTGAATTTAAGATCGATGATGATGTACATGATTACTGTTTGGGGCCAACAGGTGCTTTGCGACAAATCTTATCTAATTTAATCTCTAATGCGGTGAAATTTACCGAAGCCGGCAGAGTATCTGTGGAGTTAGAGTGGTTGGCTCTGGAGGAACACAGACAGTGGGTAAGATTTTCGGTAAAAGATTCAGGAATTGGAATTGCCAGAGAAGACATCAACCGTATATTCGAGCGGTTTAGCCAGGCTGATGAAAGTATTACCCGTCGATTCGGAGGCACTGGACTTGGGCTCGCTATTTCTCAGAAACTGGTCAGAACCATAGATGGTGAGATAGGTGTAGATAGTGAAGTTGGAGCCGGAAGTGAATTTTGGTTTGAAGTTCCGTTAACGATAGACTTAGAACATCATACCGAGAATAAAGATTTGGTTCAGATTGCTTCTCACACATCAATCCAGCCACTGAAAATCTTGCTTGTGGAAGATATGCCGGTAAACCAGGAGGTGACATTGTCACTTTTGGCTTGCGATGGACATAATGTCTCGCTGGCAAAAGATGGCTATGAAGCGAATGATATTCTTGCGGTTGAAAAGTTTGATGTTGTACTGATGGATGTGCATTTGCCGGGAATCAGCGGGTTGGATGTATCAAGACAGATAAAAGCAAATAATGGTCCGAATAAGACCACTCCAATTATTGCTCTTACTGCCAATGTTCAACCTGCAAATATACAGGAATATCATGCGGCAGGAATGATTGAAGTTGTCCCTAAGCCATTAAAACTAAATATGTTATATGATGCAATCGGCATCGCGATGGCTGGCTCTGTTGACGAATCTGATTCTGTTGTTGTTGAAAAAGACGGGCAGTATGTCGATGTTGCCGTCTTTAAATCTCATGCTTCAATCTTAGGTGTTTCAAGAGCAAAAAACCTCGTGCAGACCTTTAGTAAAAGTTGCAGCAAGATTGTTCCTCTGATTGCTTATGCGATTAAATTAAAAGATTACTACGATATCAGAGAGCAGTCTCACCGACTAGCTGGTGATGCAGAATCGATTGGAGCACAGTGGTTAGCGACACATTTACGGAATCTTGAAGATTTAACTTCAGGGAATGCATCGCTGCAAGAGATAGAAGAACAATTTGCTTTGATGAGTACAGGCGTTGAGAGAACGTTCGAGCAATTACATAGTTTGATTGGTGCGTTGGAATAAATGGTGCGTTGGTTAAAAGCGATTCTGAGTCTGGTGATTTTATCAATATAAAACCACCAGTCCCAAAACAAATTAACAAGAGTTATAACTGATTTATTGAATAAAACCACAACATCGAATAACAAAGTCCATACATCACAAGCGCATAACGCCAGTTAAGCTTCAGTAATGTTTGAGCACTGATATTGTAGCGGGACTGAATACTGAGTTGTACGCCTGAAAATGGGGATAATCCGATTCCCAAAGACCAGCCCATTAGTAGTGTTAACCCAAGTAAGTTAGGGTCGTTTACTGTCGGGGCAAGAATACTTCCGGCTAATACGACACTGGTGACAGGGTGCATGCCTATCAGAGCCAGTAAAATCAATATCAAGAGCGTAATACTGGCTTCCACATGGCCAAAGTGAGCAGGGGCAATATCCCAGTTTAATGAGGTTAAAATTGCGGCTACCCCCGATGCTAATAATGCTGCTGCTGCGAACAGAACAACTTCACCACTTGAGCCGGCAACACCGGTTTCGATATGTTTTACGAAGGACTTCATTCCGGTTGCTTTTTGGGTTAACAGTAAGCCAACCAAAGTAAATGACACGGAAATTAGAGAGACCAGTGTCAGAACACTGAGCTTAGGTGCCCACTCGTGGACTAAAATAACAAGCAGTGCAAGTAAGCATGGCATCCACAAAGACTCAATTGCCATTGGATAGCCTTGCAAGTCTTTAGAATTAGGCTGTCTTATAATTTCCCAGGCACTGACAATGATTCCTGCGAGGCTGACAGGAATGCCATAAAGGACCAATGTACTTAATTCTGAACCCGGAGAACTGACTAATGTTAATCCCATTGCGGCAAAGAATGGTGACCAAAAAGCACAAATGCAAAAGGCGCGTAGAAGTAGTAGCCCCTGAACAGGGTTGAGTGAATTGGCTTTGGCAATACGATCACCAACAATAATCACGGATGACATATTTAACACGGCACCGAACAGGTGAGCACTTAGTAATGTTCTGATTAAGGCTTTTTTTCCGGTTGGAAGTTCATTACGAATCTTGT
This sequence comes from uncultured Vibrio sp., assembly GCA_963676525.2. Lineage (GTDB taxonomy): Bacteria > Pseudomonadota > Gammaproteobacteria > Enterobacterales > Vibrionaceae > Vibrio. The sequence continues at coordinate 145,293 of CAXXNB010000009.1, read as the reverse complement.
TTGTGCCGGTGATAAAAATTTTAAGAAAACCAACTGCAATAAGCATATTTATTACTTTTTGGTTGGCTTCGAGAGCTTTAAGATAAATAGACAGGTCAACGTGATTGATAAGACCAATAACGAGTCCTATAACACCAAGAACCAGTAATAAGGTTATCTGTTTTTTTTGACTTGGTTTTACGTAAGGGAAAAATAATAATGCGGTCAGCCAAATGGGAATTCCAGCCCAGTAACCATCAATAGTATGGGTTGTTGCCGATACTATCGAAATCAATAAACTGCCAGCCAGAAGCCATCCTGAAAATTTAGCAATATTTGGGTTCATAATGAATATAGCTTACGTCCATGTTGAAAAAACTCTATCCCTCGAGGATAAGGGATAGAGGAAAGCCGTAACAGATTACGGTAATTTATTCAAAAACGATACCCTGAGCAAGAGGTAAATCACCACCATAGTTGATAGTATTGGTACTTCTTCTCATGTAGTTCTTCCATGCATCAGAGCCGGATTCACGGCCACCGCCAGTGTCTTTTTCACCACCAAATGCGCCACCAATTTCTGCGCCGGAGGTACCGATATTGACGTTCGCGATACCGCAGTCAGAACCTGCAGGAGAAAGGAATAGTTCAGCTTCGCGCATATTCTCAGTGAAAATAGCAGAAGAGAGTCCCTGAGGAACTTCGTTCTGAATGTCTATTGCTTCGTCGATATCGTTGTAAGTCATTACGTATAAAATAGGAGCGAATGTTTCATGATGTACGATTGGTGCATCATGGGCAATTTCAACAATCGCCGGATTGACATAAAAACCTGCAGCTGGAACGTTTTCAGTAACCCGTTCACCACCATAAACAATACTACCCCCCTGAGCTTGTGCATCATTAAGTGCCTGTTGCATTGACTCAAAACTTGCGCTGTCGACCAGTGGACCCACTAAGATATTGTCTGAGCGTGGATCACCAATGCGCAGTGTTGAATAAGTCTGTTTTAAGCGTTCTACTAATGTGTCTTTTACTGATGAATGCACAATCAGTCTGCGCAGACTGGTACAGCGCTGACCGGCAGTACCTACCGCAGCAAATACAATTGCACGAAGAGCCAGTTCTAAGTCAGCATCTTTTGATACGATCATTGCGTTGTTGCCGCCAAGTTCTAACAAAGAACGGCCAAGACGTTCGCCAACGACTTTACCTACACTGCGACCCATTGCTGTCGAGCCGGTAGCTGATACTAATGGGTAGCGTTTGTCTGCACTCATTGTTTTACCGATTTCCGCATCACCAATAACAACGCTACAGATATTTTTAGGAGCATCAGGGAATTGCTCCAATGCTTTATTAACAATAGCCTGCGCAGCTAGTGCACAAAGTGGTGTTTTTTCTGATGGTTTCCAGACGATCGCATCGCCACAAACTAATCCCAACATTGTGTTCCATGCCCATACAGCCATTGGGAAGTTAAATGCAGAGATCACAGCGACAGGTCCTAATGGTAGCCATTGTTCCATCATGCGATGTCCGGGTCTTTCACTTGCGATAGTCAGACCATGTAACTGACGGGAAAGCCCAACAGCAAAGTCACACACATCGATCCATTCCTGAACTTCACCTAGAGCTTCAGGCATGATTTTACCGGATTCCAGCGTAATCACCTGAGCCAGTTCTTCTTTATATTCTCGTGCAAGGTTACCGATGATGCGAACAAATTCACCACGTTTTGGGGCCGGGACTTTTCGCCATTCTTTAAATGCTTCGGTTGCATTTGTTGTTAATTCATTAAATTGTTCTACTGTGGCACAAGCGAAAGTTGCTGTTTGTTGGCCATCGACCGGACTGTAGCCGTTGAAGCTTTTTCCTAGTCCCTTTGTATTTGCTGCTCCGGAAACGATACATGAGTAAGTACCGTTTTCGCTAAATTTGTTAACGCCTAAAGTCTCTAAAAAATGAAGAGTCATAATTATCTTTCCTTGATGGTTGCTGTACTTTCGATATTAAGCAGTGATGAGGAACAGGTAAAATAGTGAATATTTGGATGCCCTATAGATAAAACCTATACGCTGAAGTCATATTGGTGCTTTTGGCTATAGCGTGTATATTGAGGGTGAGGATATTAATGTTGTAAAGGATTACCCGAATATGCTGTTCCGCTCACTACGATATTTTGTTGCTGTGTATGAAGAATTAAGCTTTAGTGCTGCGTCTAAGCGCTGCTTTGTTGCTCAGCCTTCTATTTCTTCCGCTGTACAGCAGTTAGAAAACGATCTGGATTGCCAGTTATTTGTGCGTCATGCGAAAGGTGTTACACCCACACCGGCCGGCGAGGCCTTATATCCTAAGGCATGTAATGTGCTGTCAGATGTCAGTGATATAAAGGGCTTGTTTAAACAGGGGATGGAACGGGTGCCTTTAAGACTGGCATTGAGTCCTTTTCTTGGTAGCGAACGAGTCAGTGAAATTGTTAAGACCTTAATTAATACGGTTTCCGGACTCGAACTAACGTTAGTGGATATTGATGAGCCGTGTGATGCCCGGATTCTTTCTATTTCACAGGCAAGTAATGATGAGGTATTCCAGCGGTTATGGGTGGATCATTATGTGTTGGCACTTCCTAAAGAACATCCTCTGACCTCATTAAAAACGATTCCGATCGAAGCATTAAATAATGTGTCGTTTATCAGTCGTCAGCCTTGTGATATCAATGATTCATGGCGATTTGCGGTTCAGGAAAAAGGTCTGGAACTGAATATACGAGCAACCGTAAAAACTGAAGAGTATGCTCTTGATCTTGTTGCTGCCGGTCTTGGTGTCTCTGTGGCTCCATACCATTCCACGCAGAAACGGGATGATATTGTTACCCGCAAAGTGTCTGATATCAATCTGGAGCGAGTGATCGGGTTCGCTTATCCTAAGAAACACGCATTATCAGCCGATATTTTAAGTGCGATTCATACCGCCAGACAGCAATTAACGGAGTGATAGCATTTATATATAGCACCTAAAGGAAAATAGTATTTCTTTCTTGTTTTCAGCCATCGTAACCTAGAAACACTGAATGATGACTTAAGCAAGGAAGCATACATGAAATTTGATTTTCAATCATATTCAACTCCAATCCCGTCAGAAAGTGTCATAACGGCGCTACAGAATGTGAATATTCCTGATTTAGGAAAAGCGTCTATAAGGCGTCTGGCCGGACTTATTAATAAGATCGAGGCTTTGAGTGAAAAAAAATTTATTCGTATGGAAATGGGGATTCCCGGCATTAATGCGCCTGAAGTGGGGATTCAAGCAGAAATAGAAGCCCTGAAAAGTGGTGTCGCTTCCCATTATCCGCCTCTGACTGGTATTCCTTCCCTCAAAACAGAAATGGCCAGATTTGTAAAAAGTTTTTTGGATGTCGAAGTCAATAGTGAGTATTGCTATCCAACTGTTGGTTCAGCACAGGGGGCAATGGCCATATTTATGGTGGCGAATCGCATTCGACCCGAAGGTGCGACGCTTTTTATTGATCCCGGATTTCCTAATCAGAAAGCTCAGGTGACGGCGCTTGGTCAGTCCTGGGATAGTTTTGATGTTTATAACTACCGGGGAGAGGCACTAAGAAATATCCTCGAAGAAAAACTCTCAACAGGGCAATATACAACGCTGTTATATTCCAACCCGAATAATCCGGCATGGATTTGTTTTAATGATGATGAACTAAAAATTATCGCAGAAGTCGCTGAAAACTATGATGTCATTATTGTCGAAGATTTAGCGTATTTTGGGATGGATTACCGTAGTGATTATTCAGTTCCAAATCAGGCTCCATTTCAACCAACCGTCGCTAAATATGCGAAAGACTATATTTTATTAATTTCCAGCTCCAAAGTGTTTAGTTATGCAGGGCAAAGAATTGGCAGCTTGATCATTTCTGAGCACTTAGCACAACGAGAATTTGTGGCTCTGCAACCGACACTTGGCTATTCCAGATTTGAAAATGCGATGGTCTTTGGCGGATTTCACCCGTTATCCTCCGGTGTAACACACTCTGTTCAGTATGGACTGGCAGCCATGTTGAAAGCTGTCAATGATGGTGAATATCCGTTCTTGAAAGATACACAAGTATATCAGGAAAGAGCAGCTGAAATGAAACGTCTGTTTACCGAGAATGGTTTCTATATTGTTTATGATAAAGACATCGATCAACCGATTGGCGATGGATTTTATTTTACGTTTGCCTATCCTAACTTAAGCGCAACAGAATTGATGGAAGCACTACTTTATTTTGGCATAAGTGCAATTTCATTGCTGAATACAGGATCGGAACGGAATGAAGGTTTGAGAGCCTGTGTATCTCAAGTGAAGGAATCTCAGTTTCCAGAGCTTGAACGGAGGTTGGTAGCATTCAATAAATTGTGTGAAAAATTGTATCAGTGATGAGATAACGATCAAAGAGTATCTTTTGATACTCTTTGATTTTATGTGTAGTTTTAATTACATTTTTTTATTTTGTTGCGACTTGCTGTTCCATCTCTGCTTCAGCGGCTTTCTGTTCTTGTTGTTCGGATTCCTGTGGTTGAACTGGTTCTTCCTGGATTGGTAAATCTTGTTGCTGAAGTTTCTCTTTACGCAGAGTACGGCGTAACAATTGGCTGTAAATTGGTTGTCCGCCAAGTAACTGTGCAAAAATTACTGCACCTAAACCGGTAATGATGAGAGGTAAGATAAGGTAATAGTTATTGGTCATTTCAATAACAAGTAAAATACCAGTGATAGGAGCACGTACAGTGGCTGAAAATAAAGCCCCCATACCAGCAATTGCAAACATCCCCGGATCAATGCCTAGTTGAGGGAACATACTATTAGCAATTGCTCCAAACGCATACCCGAATAGAGTACCAAGAGCCAACATCGGTGCGAAAATACCACCTGGCGCACCAGAACCAAAACAAAGCATGGTTGTAATTATTCGGCCAAGGAAAAGAAGTAACAGGAAGTTTGCTGAATAAACACCAGTAGTTAATGTTGGGATAAGGTGAATACCACCGCCAGTCAATTCAGGGACATGCAGAAGTGTTAAACCAAAGAAGCCACCAAGCAGCGTACCAGTAATCAGGTAACGTTTACGGTTATTCTTATGAATTTTGGCAAATGCATCCTGAAAAATAGTGACTAATTTATTAAAGAAAACCCCGAAAATACCAAAGAAGATACCTAGTACAAGGAAAAGCCATAACGAGTTAATTGGCGGAGCCTGATATTGAGGCATTTTAATAACGGCTTCCTGGCCTTGTATTAGCCGGAATACAATATCTGCTGAAATTGCCGAAATGATAACTGCTTTAATGGAAATTAGAGTGTAACGAAACTGAGGTCGCATTTCTTCAATGATAAACATTATTCCTGCTAGTGGTGCGTTAAACGCTGCAGCTAAGCCACCTGCCGCCCCACAAGCCAAAAGAGAATGGCGGGCATCATCATCTTTTACCCGGAAAATATCAGAAACCATTCGGCCAATCGCACCACCCATTTGTACCGTTGGGCCTTCGCGACCAAGTACCATACCTGAACCTAATGCGCCCATACCGCCAAAGAATTTAACTGGTAATACTCGCCACCATCGTACCGGCCGCATGCCTTCCATTGCGCCTTCGATTTCCGGAATACCTGAGCCCGATGCTTCCGGTGCGAAACGGTGTACAAGGTAATAACCAATAAAAGCCAATCCTGCACTTATAATAAAGGCTGCAAACCATAGTGGAACGTGGTTACTGATTTCACTTTTTAGCCATTCAGTTCGCGTTTCTGAAATAAAACGGACGGCAACTTCAAAATAGGTACCTACGCATCCAGCCAGAATTCCGACTATGACAGAAAGAATAAGAACAGAAACGGGGGTTTTATCTTTAGAGAGAAACTGATTAATTGTATCTTTTGGTGCTTTTGCAAGCAGGATGGGACGAAATCTCTCTTTTGTGGACATTTTAGATAAAAACCTCTTTGAAAAACGAATTTAGCGGGCACGACGAACGTGCAATTATACCTATCAGAAACGATAGCAATACTGATAATGTTGCAATGTTGATTTCCATATTTGGGAGATGGGTATTATACCGAATTTTTGAAATGTGAGCGATAGCTAAAAATAGTATATTTATGTGGCAAAATCAGAATTATGTACCATATTTAAAGCGTAGGGCAAGATAGACGGACCAAATGGAGGTTGAAAGGGCCTTACAGACAATTTGGCTTTTATTCACTGAAGTTCAAATGACAGTCCCCGCCAATGACCGTCAGATATTGATAACGGTTCGCAAGCTCACGACCTGAGTAACGGGGAAATAAAAAAGGCGCGCTTAACGGTGCGCCTTTTGCGTTTACTCCGCTAAATCATCCTTTTATACTATTTATCCCTATCGTTTTAATACACATGGATTAAAATGAGATAGGTTGTATATAGGAGTTTTAAAATGCCGCAGACGCAGAGAGTACCTACTAATATCATTACCGGTTTTTTAGGAGTAGGTAAAACCACATCGATTCTTTCATTACTTAAAGATAAGCCAGAAGATGAAAAGTGGGCTGTTTTAGTTAATGAATTCGGTGAAATTGGCGTTGATGGTGCGATGCTATCGGATCAGGGCGCTGTGGTTAAAGAGGTTCCCGGAGGATGTATGTGCTGCGCTGTCGGTGTCCCGACCTCGGTTGCCATTACTGCATTACTTCGTCAGCAACCAGACAGATTAATTATTGAACCTACCGGACTTGGTCACCCTAAAGAAATTATTGCGATTCTGACTTCAGAACAGTACGAACCCTATATCGATTTGAAAGCTACTATTACGCTGACGGATCCTCGTTACTTGAGTGATGAAAGGTATCTAAGTAATCAAAACTTTCAGGATCAACTGGCCTGCGCCGATGTGGTTATTGGTAATAAAGTGGATGCCTGTTCTGCCAATGATATCGATGTATTTAATAGTTGGCTGACAGAACAGACTCCGGCTAAGATTTTCCACAAATTGGTTAAACAGGGTCAGATCCCTTTGGAAATACTGGATTTGCAGCGCAGAGATTATCAGTGGGGTGAAGAAGATAAGCATCACCATCACCACGCACATGAAGAACCTCAGTTTATGCTGGAACCAGGCAAAGCTTATACCCGTAAAGAGAACAAAGGTCAGGGTTATTACAGTTGTGGCTGGTTATTTGGTGCTGAATACTCTTTCCCGTTTGATGATCTTTTCTCTTTGTTTCAGGATATAACGGCTGAACGTATCAAAGCAGTTGTGAATACCGATCGCGGCTGTTACGCATTCAATAAAGTCAATGGTGTTTTATCGGTTAATGAGCTTTCTCTGGATGGTTTTGAATCCAGAATTGAAGCTATTGATTCTCAGCTTTTGCCATGGGATGAATTAGATGCAATTTTGGTAAAATTGGCAGGAATTTGATTTCTTCTGTATAAAAATGACCAATCAAAATTGGCAGCCTTGCTTTGGCTGCCATTTTGAAATGATTTTCTTATGGTATTTTTTGAGGGTATAAGTCTTAACGTTTATTTTTAAGATAGCGCTTACGGCGTTCTTCTTTATGTTTGGCTTTTTCTTCTGCTTTTTTCGTTTCCGCTATTTCTACTTCGATTAATTCCTGAGTAATCATCTCTGGTTTTTCTAGCGTAATTGCTCCGATAGTGCCTGAACGTAATTCATGCAGCAGAATTTCGGAGGCTTTGTGCAAATCAATTCGACCGCCAGAGCGTAGTGCACCACGTTTGCGGCCAATTTCTTCCATCCATTCCACGTCAGACTGTGGTTCTTCTTCTATCTGATAGCGGCTTTTCAGTAAGTCAGGATATTCAGCAGCCAGATATTCGACCGTATAAAAAGCAACTTCATCATATTCCATCGCTGTATCTTTTACTGCTCCTGTGGCAGCAAGGCGGAAACCAGAGTGAGGATTAGCCACTTTTGGCCATAAGATTCCCGGAGTATCAGAAAGTACAATACCGTTTTGCAGATTGATTCTTTGCTGGCGACGAGTCACTGCCGGTTGGTTACCGGTTTGAGCAATGGTTCTTCCGGCCAGGCCGTTAATAATGGTAGATTTGCCTACGTTTGGGATCCCCATAATCATGGTTCGGATATTTTTGCCAATTTCTTCACGATGCGGTGCCAATTTACGGCACATTTCAAGAATTTGCTGCACTTCCTGATTATTCTGCGTAGTAATTGCGATAGCTCTAACACCTTGCTCTTTTTCGAGGTGCTCAATCCATTGTTGCGTCATTTCAGGATCGGCTAAATCGCGTTTATTCAGAACTTTCACAACTGGTTTTTCACCACGAAGTTCTGCAATCATCGGGTTTTCACTACTGAAAGGAATACGCGCATCAAGGACTTCGATAATCACATCAACCTGAGGTATCGCCTCTTCAATCTCTTTACGAGCTTTATGCATGTGACCAGGAAACCATTGAATTGTGTTGTTAACCATTTGAATTTTATACCTTGTTATCGGTGAACTTTGCTCGTGGGGTACCAGGTGGGGTACCAGAAATAATTATTGAAACTTTTTATAAAAAGCCTCGATCTCTTACAAGTGTTCATCATTTCTTAATAGCTGTGATTTTAGCACGTTCTTATATGGATAGTTAAGTTGGGTAGTTTGTCGTTAACGTTTATTCTCTCTTAACCTGGCGTATTCGTTTTCAATAAGAGTTGCAAGGGTGTCTCCGATATTGGTTGAAGAATTGTCTACAATGATGTCTAGTTTTGCGGGAGCAGATCAATTTTTATATCTATGCTTTAGTAGCTAACACTATAATTTTGGATAAACACTCAGATAAAAATGATGATAATGAGACGATGTCATCATTTGAGTATTACGCTATGGGCATTCATGAAGATGATTCAACAGGAGAATATCGTGAAGAAGCCAAGAACGGTCAAATCTCTGGAAGAATTAGGTCGAGTTCAGTTATCACCAAACTTTTTTATGCGTGATTTTCTTCACTCAGAAATTTCACAGATTGAAGGCATTCCTAATATCCCTGACTATCCTGATATTGCTATTCAGGCGGGGACTCAACTTTGCGAAAAAGTATTAGAACCGATTCAAAGTAAGTTTGGTCGTATCTCTATCCGTTCTGCGTATCGAGCTCCAGCAGTCAACGCTAAAGGTGCTGAAAATAAAAATCAGTATAATTGCGCCAGTAATGAATCAAATTATGCTGGTCACATCTGGGACTATAAAGATGGAGACGGATGTTTAGGCGCGACAGCCTGTATTGTGGTTAACCAATTTATTCCTTACTACGAAAGGACAGGTCATTGGCAAGCATTAGCCTGGTGGATTCATGATAATGTTCCAGAATACTCATCAATGTATTTTTTCCCTAAACTAGCCGCTTTTAACATTTCATGGCATGAGAAACCGGAAAAAGTAATTAAGAGCTATATTAAGAATGCAAAAGGGATATTAACTAAGCCAGGAATGGATAATTTTGCGGGCAATCATGAAGATGAATATACCCAAATGTTAAGTGAAATGTGAAATAAGTAGATAGAGACACCTGAGAAAAATCGTGTATTGAAAACTTATAGTTAATTGGCTGATTATTGCTTTTGTAAATGTATAATCAATTAACCATATATAAATCTAATTGACTGAAATTCAACATTAAAAACCATTTGATTAATTCATTGTTAGAATGATAAGTTGCTACTTAAACGTTAATAAAAAGGATTTTATATATGAAAAAGTGGTTATTGTTTTTAACAATGGCGGTGGGAAGTTCACCTTTATTTAGTTACGCTCAAACTTACGTTGTCGGTGCTGGTGGTACATATAGACCTTTTGAATATGAAACTGCCGATCAGCAGCTGAAAGGTTTTGATATTGACCTCATTAAAGCTATAGCGAAAAAAGAACATTTCGATATCAAGTTAGTCAATACACCATGGGAAGGGATTTTTGCGACTTTAGATTCCGGTGACAGAGATATTCTGGTTTCTGGGATAACTATTACTGATAAACGTAAACGTATCGTTGATTTCTCTGATCCATATTTCCCTGCAGAGCAAGCGATTGTTGTACCTAAGTCATCAAACATTAACTCACTTTCTCAGCTGCAAGATGAAAACGTTGGGGTTGTGAACTCAAGTACTGCGGATGTGATTGCGTCAAAAGTATTAGGTAAAAATAGTACAGCGATTAAACGTTTTGATAATACACCTCTGATGCTACAGGAATTGTACGAAGAAGGAATCAACTCAGCTATCGGTGATGTAGGTGTAGTGAAATACTACATAAAAACACACCCAGAAAAACAGTTTAATCTTGTTTACGATAATCATTTCAAACCACAGTACTTTGGTATTGCAGTAGCTAAAGGTAATACTGATCTATTGCAGAAAATTAATGATGGTTTAAAACAAGTTGTTGCTGATGGTACTTATGCCAAGATTTATTCAACTTGGTTCGATAACTCCGTTCCGACTCTACCTACGCATTAATTGAAATTGGCGAGTGTATTCACACTCGCTTTTTCGTTCAATATCAGGATTTTTTATGAATGGATTTCAATGGGAAATCATCCAGGAGTATTGGCCTTTATTTGTCAGTGGTACCTGGATTACTCTCAAAAGCACTGTTATCTGTGTCATCACCGGAACGTTTTGGGGACTGTTGCTTGGTTTAGGAAGACTAGCAGAAGCTCCACATGGAATATGGAAGTTTGTCCTTCATTACTTTATTCAATGGCCTGTTCGGGTATATATCAGTGCATTTAGGGGAACACCACTATTTGTGCAAATCATGGTAGTGCACTTTGCTCTAATTCCTTTATTTATGAATCCAAGAGATGGCATATTTGTTGTTCACGGATTGATAAGCTCCGATTTTGCCAGAGAGATTAGATCAAATTATGGTGCATTTTTATCTTGTATTGTTGCGATTACTTTAAACTCAGGTGCTTATGTTTCTGAGATCTTCAGGGCAGGTATCCAATCTATCGATAAAGGTCAGATGGAAGCTTCTCGTTCTTTGGGGATGAGTTATATCCGTACCATGTATCGAGTCATTCTTCCGCAGGCATTTCAACGAATGCTGCCTCCTTTGGGAAATAACGCAATTGCTATAGTAAAAGACTCATCATTAGCTTCGGCGATTGGATTAGCGGATCTTGCTTATGCAGCGCGGACAGCATCTGGTGCTTATGCGAGTTACTGGGAACCTTATTTAGCTATTTCTGTTATCTATTGGGTAATTACATTCCTGTTGTCCATATTTGTTAAGTATCTGGAAAAAAGGACGAATCAAAGTGATTAGTGTTAAAGAACTCCATAAGAGCTTTGGCTCGATTCCTGTGCTGAAAGGTGTCAGTTGTGAGATACAAGATCAAGAAGTGGTTTGTATTATTGGTCCTTCTGGTTCTGGTAAAAGCACACTTTTGCGTTGTTTGAATGCTTTAGAAGAATTTCAGCAAGGTGAAGTTGTTGTTAATGGATATTCGATCCATGACAAAAAAACAGATTTAAACCAAATGCGAGCACATGTTGGAATGGTGTTTCAGCGTTTTAACCTTTTCCCTCATATGTCCGTACTGGACAACTTAACAATGGCTCCTGTTGATGTATTGAAACAATCTAAGAAAGAAGCTGAACAACGAGCTCATCAATTATTAGGTAAAGTGGGGCTAAAAGAAAAAGCAGGTGCTTGGCCAAATACTTTATCTGGTGGACAGCAGCAGCGTGTAGCTATTGCCAGAGCTTTAGCGATGGAACCGACAGTCATTCTTTTTGATGAACCAACATCTGCTTTAGATCCGGAGCTTGTGGGTGAAGTTTTATCGGTAATAAAAAACTTAGCTGAAGAAGGTATGACCATGGTGATAGTCACTCACGAGATGGCGTTTGCAAGGGAAGTTGCCGATCGGATAATTTTTATCGATGAAGGTCTGATTCAAGAAGTAGGAACTCCGGAAGAAGTTTTTATGTCGCCTAAAAATCCTAGAACGGCTGAGTTTCTTAGTAAAGTTCGTTGAATTAATATTCCGGGGTAATCTAGCCACCGATTCCTAAATCACGGTCTGGTTACTCAGGAATACCTCTCTTTTTTCTCATAAATCAATTACTCACTATTCCCAATTACATCAATTGTATGCGTAAAATTCTTCGTCATTACTTTTAACTATTAAAGCTGTGACAGCTCCCTATTCATACATAACAATCAATGGATGTTTTTAAGGTACTGTGTCAAACTATAACAGTTAAGTGTTATATCAATTTTATTTTAAAGAAGACGTTTTATGGCCAGTTCAGAGCAATTAAAAGCATTGTTGCAGTCGCATCTAGAAAAAGATGACGACCGATTTATGTCTATTGCTTTGCAAGTCGCAGCACATGAGGCTCGTAGTGGCCATGGGAAACTTGCGCAAGAGCTGCGAGATCTTGTTACAGTAGCTAAAAAGAAGTCTTCTGCAGATAAACACGCTCCAATTTCAATTGCAAAAGGAGTTCAGGATACTAGCGGACTTCTTTTTGCGTCTCAACCTAAAAACAGGCTTGTTGATTTGATTGCAAAGGACGATTTGAAAGTTCGGCTTGAGCGATTGATCAGAGAGCAAAAATTCATGACGAAATTAAAAACTCATGGATTGTCTCCTCGTCGAAAAGTGCTACTGGTTGGTCCACCAGGAACAGGTAAGACGTTTACTGCATCAATCTTGGCTGGAGAATTGGATTATCCTCTGTTTCAAGTAAGGCTTGATGCGTTGATAACTAAGTTTATGGGAGAATCTTCTGCTAAATTAAGGCAAGTTTTTGATGCAATAAGCAATGTTCGAGGTGTGTATTTTTTTGATGAATTCGACGCTCTAGGTTCACAGCGGAATTCTCAGAATGATGTGGGTGAAGCTCGCAGAATATTAAATAGCTTTCTTCAAATGATCGAACAGGATGAGTCTAATAGTTTAATCGTGTGCGCTACCAATCACATTGAAATCTTGGATAATGCGTTATTTAGACGGTTTGACGATGTTATCCGGTACGAATTGCCAGAAGATAACGAAATCATAACTTTGTTTAAAAACAGACTTAAGCCATATGTAGCAAAGAGCTTTCCATGGAAAAAATTGCCAGAGATAGCTAAAGAATTGAGTAGTGCAGAGATCACTCGAGCTGCGGATGAATCAATCAAAGATATGTTGATTCATGGAACGGAGCGAATCACGTTGACCACTGTTAAAGACGCTATTATAGATCGAAAAAACATGAGAAAGGACCTGTTTTAAATTTTGTATTAATGGATAGGAATAATGGAAGGAAAAAAACATTTATTTGTAGGAAAGAACGGAAAAGCACAGAAATATACCTATCCAAGAAAAGTCATAATAACGCCTACCATACCAAATAGAGACCGAGCCACACACGGTGCTAATCTTTCATCTCAGTTAACATTAGCGAAAGTTGCCGAAGAAGCTATCAGTGACGAAATTGATAATATTGAGCTAGATACTCCTGTGGGAGTTCAACTCTCATTTGAAAGTTTCCCTGGTATTGAAATCACATTTGAAAAATTAGCGGATGTTCGAAGTGGAATAGAGCTACTGAGCGTAGTTCAAAAGGAAGACATCTATGTGGCAAACGTGTTGGTACCGCTGGGAAAATTTGGAGTTTTAGAGAAAAAAATTTCAGAATACTTAAACTCAAGTAAAGACAATCAGTCAGGTCCTAAGCATGCGGTTCTTTTGAACGCTATTTCCACTATTCGTAATACGGTTATAGAAAACCTTTGGACGGATAATCCAGAGTTATTTCCTACTTCCAATCAGGAAATTGATTGGTTTGAAATATGGTTACCTGTGGGTGATGATCGGGTCGCCGTAATTAATGATTTTAAAAAGCTTTGTGGTATTCATGAAATAACCGTATCAGATAGTACACTTGAATTTCCAGAAAGAACTGTATTACTCGTTAGGGCATCTCTAGACCAGCTAGCAAGTTCAGCTGCACTTCTAAGTAAGATTTCTGAAATACGCAAATCAAAAACAACAGCTGAATTTTTTGATTCTCTGGATATAGAAGATCAGCGTCAATGGGCAGAGGAATTAATTGAAAGAGTTGAATATAATTTTGATGACAACAACGTCCCATATATTTCTATATTAGATACTGGTGTAAATGTTGGTCATCCTCTTTTATCCGCCGTTGCTAATACTAATGATATGTTTGTTGTTGACCCTACCTGGAATGGAGCTGATGCTAATGGTCATGGAACTTCAATGGCGGGGCTATCTATCTGGGGCGATATGACATCTGCTCTTGAAACGTCTGACCGAATAAGTATCAATCACAAATTAGAATCCATTAAGCTTTTACGTTATCCAGAGGATAACAGAGATAAACACCTTGGGCAAGTGACTGCGTCTGGTATTTCGTTATCTGAGATCGAAAATTTTGATAGAAAACGAATTTATACGCTTGCTTTATCAGCAAAAGATTCAAAAGACCGAGGTAAACCATCAGCATGGTCCTCAGAATTAGATGCATTGGCTGTTGATTATAGCGGAGAGAATTTATATCCACGGTTTTTTGTTGTTTGTGCTGGCAATACTGAAGAAAATTTAACCCAATTAAAAGAATATCCTCAATACAATGAGTTACAAGATATTCATGATCCAGGTCAGTCATGGAATGTTTTGACTGTTGGAGCATGCACTAATAAAACCCAGATAACTGATGATGGTGGGGAAAATTATACTCCGCTTGCTCCCAATGGTGGGTTGAGCCCATATAGTACTACCTCTGTGACCTGGATGAACTCAATGCCTATTAAACCAGAGGTCGTTTTTGAAGGTGGAAATATGGGAGTTGATGATTATTCAGCGGCTTCTATGTTAAGTCTGCAGCTTTTGACTACTCATCATGACTTCCATACACGACTGTTTTCAACATTTAATGCAACTAGTGCAGCAACTGCGTTAGCTGCAAAATTTGCCGCTGAGATAAGTGCGTCATATCCTAATCTATGGCCAGAAACGGTAAGAGCTTTAATTGTTCATTCAGCGAACTGGACTGAAAGCATGCTCCGTCAATTCTCCTATCTAGGGAAAACCGCGCGACAACGAGCACAACATTTAGCCAGATGTGTTGGTTACGGTGTTCCAAATCTCAGCAAAGCATTGTGGAGTGCAAATAACTCGTTAGTAATGATTGTTGAGGATGAGCTACAACCGTTTGAAAGAATTAAAGGGAAAGAACCATCGACTAAAGATATGCATGTCCATGATATCCCTTGGCCGAAAGAACAGCTTTTGGAATTAGGTGATGTTCCAGTAAAAATGACTATTACCCTGTCTTACTTTATTGAACCTAATCCTTCTAGCCGTAACATATCAAGTAAATATCGTTATCCAAGCCATCAACTGCGCTTTGATGTGAAACGTCCAACTGAGTCCAGAGCTCAATTCTTGAAACGGTTAAGTCGAGCCGCTAGAGCGGAAGAAGAAGGTTCGTCAACCCCTCCACCAGATCCTAACTGGCTATTAGGCGATTTTCGTAATAAAGGGTCTATTCATAAAGACGTCTGGGAAGGTACTGCGGCTGATTTAGCTGAACGAGGTTTGTTGGCTGTTTATCCGGCAATGGGCTGGTGGCGAACCCGTAAAAAGTTGGAACGATATGATAAACAAGCTCGTTATTCATTGATTGTGTCGATTGAAACACCATCAACGGATGTAGATTTATATACCCCGGTGGAAACTGAAATCAGAAATAGGGCTGTTATTGAAAACACGGTATCTATAGAAATAAGTTGATTGTTATTAACTATTGTCGCATTTTTAGTAACACTTTAATTTCAAAAATAAAAATAATGAATTGTTTGATGTCTTAGATAACAATGGTCCTTTATTAAAATGGACCTATCATGAATTGTTTTCAAATATTATTTCGCTATCTATTGGGCCCCATTGCAACTGAAGGTTTTCGGGCTTTTGCACCAGAGGGTAGGGTATTACCTTTGCTATATGCTTGTTGGAACGATTGTATTCAGAAGTGGATGGCGAGAGGATTACTAGGGGTGTTTGGCGGATTTTTATTTACTAACCTAATCGGAAATGATTATTTTTATGCTGCAGGTAAACAACTGCTCGTTGCTCCTTATCTTTGGAATATGATCGTTGTTCTTGGTTTGTTTGCTTCGTTTTTTGGGGGATTGGCCTATGCTCTGAGATTAAGGAGAATTTCCGCTTTTTTCTTTCGTCAATCAGGTTCAATGTTAAAATTTGCTTCTGATGCGGGAGCATTAGGATTCGGGGCCCTTTTCGGATTATTTTGTCTGTTGATCTATCAATATGGCATACATGGAATTTTGGAATATTTAGCCTCTGTTATAAGTGTAGTGTTACTTATTTTTGTTTTCTTTATGAATGTGTTGGTTTGGTGGGTTTCTTATTGTTTGCAAGAGACTGTTACCGTGCCATCCTATTTTGTTTATTTGAGACAAAGAGTAATGTTATTAGCTAGCACATCTTTTGCGTTTATTATTATCCTGGCGTTGATAACGATGACTACGACACCACACAAGCGTATTTGTCGCCCTGAAAAGAAACAATCTACTACATTGATACAAAATGAGCCTAACACCAGAACCTGATCGTAAAGAGAATATAAGCAATCTAAACTCGTTATGCAGTTGTATTTATAAGACACAATAATTACACTGAATAAAAACGATTATAAGCTTATGAAAAACATCCTCTTATCCACAACAGGTGCCAGTCCACAAGTATTAACAGAAACACTCTATGCTATTCACCAAAGCGGGCGCCCCTTTCCTGAAGAAGTGTATGTGATCACCACGCTTAACGCCAAACCCGCATTAATGAATGGATTGTTTCGCGATGGTCATTTGCAAGCCCTGAAAGACGAATATCAGCTCCCCGATTTTACCTTTGATGAAAGTCATATTTGGATCATTGAAGACGAATCAGGTCAGATGGTGGCAGATGCAAAATCCATCGAAGACCAAACCTCAATGGCGGATTTTATTACCCGTAAAGTGTATGAGCTGACTCAGGATGATAACCTAGCGATTCATGCGTCTTTGGCTGGTGGACGTAAAACCATGGCATTCTATTTTGGTTATGCCATGTCACTGTTCGGGCGTGAGCAGGATGTGTTGAGTCATGTGTTTGTTGATGATGCTTTTGAGTTCGTCCGTGATTTCTGGTATCCGACTAAAAACGAAAAATGGGTCGCCGGGAAAAATGGTCAGGGAGAAGTGGATATTAGCAAGGCAATTGTCACATTGGCTGAAATTCCTTTTGTTCGAATGAGAAATTCGATTGATCCCTCATTAATTGCTTCTATGGGCAATTATTCTTTTAGTCAAACCGTGGGTATGTTAAACGCCAGTCATCATGATGATTTTTCCGTTACCATTGATAAATCTTCGATACTGATTTCTGCTGTGGGGGTTGATACGAAATTAACCGCAAAGGAGATGGCATTTTACCTTTGGCTGTTGGCTAAAGGTAAAGATGGGCTGAAAGTTGATCGGGATTTTGTTGATAACATAGAACATAGCAAAGCATTTTTACACTGCTATAGCGAATTAGCATCTGATCCGCGAATTTTTAATTCATTCAAAACCACGCCGGAAGATTTTAAAGAAGGGGATTATTCCTCTTTATCCGGGATGGAAAAAGAATTTTTACAGCCCATCTGTTCGACAATAAATAATAAGCTTAAAAAGTTACTACCTGCCGATGTGAGTACTAAACTGGCTATTCAGTCTCATGCGCAAGGTGCGGATTATTATTACAACGTCTCATTATGCCAGTTAAATAAATCGGTGAAGATAGTCGGTTGAGCTAAGTAAAAAGGATAAATATGGCAGCTTCAAACTTTAGTTTTCTGAAAGGGGTAAATGATTTTCTGTTTGCAATAGCACGAGCTGCAGAAAAAAATTACCCGGATGATCCAAATACCACGTTAGTTAAACTGCGAATGTTTGGAGAAGCGACCGCTAAGCATCTGGCTAAATTGCTTGATATTGAGATCCCTGAAAACCAGCATGAACTGTTAAGAGAACTCGCACGTATTCCGTTTGTTGATGACAGCATTTTGCAGGTGTTCCATAAACTAAGAACCATTGGTAATCAAGCTGTCCATGAATATCACAATGATTTGCAAGATGCAGAAATGTGTTTACGTTTAGCATTTCGACTCGCTGTCTGGTATTACCGTTTGGTCACCAAAAAGTATGATTTTGAAGTTCCGGTATTCGTATTGCCAACATCAGAAAATAGTGAGTATTTCGAACAAGAAATCTTGTCGCTAAAAAATGAGTTGTTACAAGCACGACAAAATCAGACCCACACAGAAAGTGAGTATGAGGCGCAGCAAGCACAGTTAATTGCGTTAAATGGTTATATCTCCGTATTAGAAAGTAAGCAAGAAGAGACGGAAGAACAAACTCAGTCTCGTATCGCTGCGTTGGAAGCTAAGCTCAAAGAAAAAGAGCAAGAGTTGGCCGCGAAAACGGACGTTGAACGCCGTGCCTACAAGAAACAAATTACGCAAGAAGCGGCTTCTCGAGCGTTAAATATTGACGAAGCAGAAACTCGCTTTTTGATTGACGACCAACTACGTAAAGCCGGTTGGGATGTGGATACTCAAACGCTCAACTTCAAAACCCACGGTACTTGCCCGCAAGTAGGGCGCAATATGGCAATTGCCGAATGGCCGACGGGGAAAGATGAAATGGGTAACACCGGTTGGGCGGATTACGTGCTGTTCGTCGGGTTAAAACCCATCGGAGTGGTTGAAGCTAAAAAGATAAATAGCGATGTTTCCGCCAAATTGAATGAAGCGTATCGCTATAGCCGTTATTTCGATTACGACTTTTTGCGTAGTGAGCTCCAAGCCCAAGCAACCAATGATGAAGAGTGGTTGCATCAGGTCGCAGAACAGCTCCCAACGTATCATGCCAGTTGGTCTGATTCCGATAAAAAACAGCCCGATTTTCAGGTTCCCTTCTGTTTTTCCGCCAACGGTCGTGATTATCGCGCCGCGATGAAAACCAAAAGCGGTATTTGGTATCGCGATGTCCGTCATCCAACCAACTTTCCCAAAGCATTGCCGGCTTGGCATCGCCCTGAAGAATTAATGGCGATGCTGGAAACTGATTATCCAAAACAGAATCAGTGGTTTGCCAGTCATTCAGATATGACCGATCTTGGGCTGCGTTATTATCAGGAAGATGCCGTTAAAGCCGTAGAACAGGCGATCGTCGAAGGTCAGCAAGATATGTTACTGGCGATGGCGACGGGGACGGGTAAAACCCGTACTGCGATAGCATTGATGTATCGTTTAATTCAGTCACAACGCTTTAAACGCGTGCTGTTTCTGGTCGACCGCACCTCGTTAGGCAAACAGGCTCTGGATGCGTTTGAAGATACTCAAATCAAAGGTGATTCTTTCAATGCCATCTTCAATATCAAAGGGCTGACGGATCGCTTCCCCGAAGACAGCACTAAAATCCATGTCGCCACGGTTCAATCACTGGTTAAGCGTACCTTGCAAAGTGATGAAGTGATGCCCGTCGGACGTTACGACTGTATTGTGGTCGATGAAGCGCACCGTGGTTACATCCTCGATAAAGAACAAACCGAAGGCGAATTGCAGTTCCGTAACCAGCTCGATTACATTTCCGCTTATCGCCGTATCATTGATCACTTTGATGCGGTAAAAATTGCCTTAACTGCCACACCAGCGCTGCATACTATTGATATCTTTGGTGGACGCGACTGCAAACCCGTCTACCGCTACAGCTATCGTCAAGCAGTGGTAGATGGTTACTTAACCGATCAAGAGCCGCCGATTCAAATTATCACCAAACTCGCGCGTGATGGTGTACATATGGACAGCGGCAGTGTGGTTACGCGTATGAGTGCTCAGGGTGAACTGATTGACGATACGTTAGAGGACGAACAAGGTTTTGACGTTGCTGACTTTAACCGCTCGTTGATTGCGAGCGATTTTAACCGCGCGGTATGTGAAGAGTTGGTCAATCATATTGATCCAACTTCACCTCAGAAAACTTTGGTGTTCTGTGTCAACAATACTCATGCTGATAATGTGGTGGAAGCGTTACGTACTGCCTTTAAAGCCAAATACCCGGCTTTAGAGCACGATGCGATTTTGAAAATCACTGGCGATTCCGATAAAGATGCCACCAAAGTACAAAGTCTGATCACCCGCTTTAAAAAAGAACGCTTGCCCAATATCGTGGTGACGGTGGATTTGCTCACCACAGGGATTGATGTGCCGAGCATTTGTAATCTGGTGTTTATGCGCAAAGTGCGCAGTCGTATTTTGTATGAACAGATGAAAGGCCGCGCGACGCGTTTGTGTCCTGAGGTTGGCAAAACGTCTTTCCGTATCTTTGATGCGGTGGATCTGTATTCATCCCTGCAAAGCGTTGATACCATGCGTCCTGTCGTGGTGCGTCCACAGGTGGATTTGCAAACCTTAGTCAATGAAATCACCGATTCCGAAACCTATAAGCTTAAAGAAGCCGATGGTCGTAGTTTTGCCGAACACAGCCACGAACAGTTGGTGGCAAAATTGCAGCGCGTCGGCACTCAGGCTCGCTTTTATCAGGGACGTGATAAAGATGTTGACCGTCAGATCAGTCGCTTAGATGAGTTGTGTCAAACCCATGCCGGGTGTGACTTTACGAGCTTGCCTCGCACCTTAAAAGACAAAGGTCCGCGCTGGTCCGCCGAAGTGCTGAATCAGATCACCAACTTGGTTGGGCGCATTGAGCAGTTAAAGCGGGATATTAACAATCTGCGTGATATGCCAATCTTTACCGACATTCCCGATGAAGTCGTGCAAGTCGAAACGCTGTATGGCGATTTCAACAAACCAGAAGATTTTCTGGAAGCGTTTGATAACTTAGTAAAAACCACCGCTAACCAACAACAAGCGTTGGATATTGTCATTAATCGCCCACGGGATTTAACCCGCAAAGGGCTGGTGGAACTGCAAGAGTGGTTTGATGCGCAAAACTACAACGATGCCAGCTTACGCAAAGCGTGGAAAGCGGTTACCAATCAGGATATCGCTGCACGTTTAGTCGGTCACATTCGCCGTGCCGCCGTGGGTTGTGCTCTGTTGCCTTTTGAAGAGCGGGTAGACAAAGCCCTCGATAAAATCAAAGCCAGTCATGCTTGGTCAGAAGAACAACTCAGCTGGCTGGATTACATTGCGAAAGCCATTAAAGAGAAAGTAGTGCTGGATGATGACACCTTTAAAACCGGTAACTTTAAACGCCGCGGTGGCAAAAATAAGCTTATCAACGTCTTTGATGGTGAATTTGACAGCATACTGTCGCGGTTTAATGAATATGTGTGGGATGAGCAAGCTTAGGGTCTTACAATACCCAACAAGATAACCCGGTGAGCAGGCGCTTGCCGGAAAACAGAATAATGAGTAAAGCATGAACAATAACGATTTGGTCGGAAAACTGTGGAAATTGTGTGACAACCTGCGCGATGGCGGGGTGTCGTATCAAAACTATGTTAATGAGCTGGCATCACTGCTGTTTTTAAAAATGTGTGAAGAAACCGGGCAAGAAGACGATTTGCTGCCCGACGGTTTTCGTTGGCGCGATCTGAAAGGCAAAATCGGTCAGGATCAGCACCAGTTTTACCGCAACATGTTGGTACAACTGGGTAACGACAGTCACGCCATTGTGCGTGCCATTTTCCAGAACGTTAATACCACCATTACCCAACCGGCGCAGTTAACTGAACTGGTCTCCAATATGGATAATCTAGACTGGTTTGATAATGGCGGCAGCGGCAAATCGCGTGATGACTTTGGTGATATGTACGAAGGTTTGTTGCAACGTAACGCGAATGAAACCAAATCCGGTGCAGGGCAGTACTTTACTCCACGCCCACTGATTAACACCATTGTTCAGGTGATCCAACCTCAGCCACGTGAAGTGATTCAGGACCCGGCAGCGGGCACGGGCGGCTTTTTGATTGAAGCGGATAAATACATCAAAGCCCACACCCACGATTTGGATGATCTCGATGGCGACGATCAAGAGTTCCAAATGCAAAAAGCCTTTGTGGGTTTGGAACTGGTGCCAGAAACCCGCCGTTTGGCACTAATGAACTGCCTGCTGCACGATATTGAAGGCGATCAGAATGATGGTGCGATTCGTTTGGGCAATACCCTTGGTAGTGCTGGTGAAAACCTGCCGAAAGCCAATGTGATTTTAACCAATCCGCCATTTGGCAGCGCGGCAGGCACCAATATTACCCGCACCTTTGTCCATCCGACTTCAAACAAACAGCTCTGCTTTATGCAGCATATTTACGATGCGCTATTGCCGGGTGGTCGCGCCGCGGTGGTGGTGCCAGATAACGTGTTATTTGAAGGCGGCAAAGGCACCGAAATTCGTAAAGACCTGATGGACAAATGCAACCTGCACACCATTTTGCGTCTGCCGACCGGCATCTTCTACGCCCAAGGGGTAAAAACCAACGTGCTGTTTTTCCAAAAAGGCACTCCAACCAATCCGAGTCAGGATAAAAACTGCACGCGGGAAACCTGGGTGTTTGACCTGCGCACCAATATGAACACCTTTGGTAAACGTCGCCCACTGACCGAAGCGCACTTTGCCGAGTTTATTGCTGCTTACGGTGAGGATAAAAACGGCTTATCTACCCGTGAAGAAGGCGTATACGAAGTATTAGGCGCGCTGTATCCAGAAGGGGAAGAGTCGGTTGAACACAGCGTTGAGAACGCAAGATGGCGCAAATTCAGCCGCGACTATATTCGTGAGCAAAAAGGCGACAGCTTAGATATCTCTTGGCTAAAAGATCTCGAAGCCAGCAGCGCCGAAAACCTACCAGAGCCGGATGTTTTGGCGGGTGAAGCGATGGCAGAATTGACCGAAGCGTTAGGGGAAATCTACCAACTGATGCAGGCATTAGGCGCTGAAGAAGAAGCCGAAGGGCAGAAACAGTTGGTGGCTCAGGCATTTGGTTTTGTCGAACAAGATCTGGAGGCAGCGGAATGAAATCGTTGCCGAAAGGGTGGGTGGAAACTACTTTAGATCAGATTGCGCTATGGGGAGCTGGCGGAACACCTAAAAGAAGTGAATCAAAATATTATGGTGGTGGTATTCCTTGGGTAAAAACTGGGGATCTAGGACCCAAATATTTAAAAGAATCTTCAGAATATATAACTCAGTTAGGAGTCGATAATTCTAGTGCTAAGTTATTCAAAAAAGGGTCTGTTGCAATTGCGATGTATGGGGCAACAATCGGTAAAACTTCCATTCTCGATTTTGATGCTACGACAAATCAGGCTTGTGCTGTTGGACAACCAATACCAGATTTAACTTCAACTGAATTTCTGTA
Organism: uncultured Vibrio sp.; assembly: GCA_963676525.2. GTDB lineage: Bacteria > Pseudomonadota > Gammaproteobacteria > Enterobacterales > Vibrionaceae > Vibrio. The sequence goes on along the minus strand of CAXXNB010000009.1, from coordinate 121,859 downwards.
TTTATTGTTAAATAATGAAAAACAGAATTTTATTGATAAAGGTAAAGGTGGAGCACAGCCTAATATTTCACAGCAGATTATTAAATCTCATGAGATAGATCTTCCCCCCCTCCCAGAACAAAAACGCATCGTCGCCAAACTCGATGAAGTGCTGGCGCAGGTGGACACCATTAAAGCCCGCCTTGATGGCATTCCCGCGATTTTAAAACGCTTCCGCCAATCGGTACTGGCTGCCGCTGTGAGCGGGAAGTTGACGGATTCTACCCAAAGTGAAGATGTATTTTTACAACTTGGAAATGTGGGTGTTGAAATTAAAACTGGTCCTTTTGGAAGTGCTTTGCATAAAGCGGATTATATTGAAGGAGGTATCTCTGTAATTAATCCCATGCATATAAATGATGGGCAGATCCAACCAGCAAGGCAAATGACGATAACTAAGGATAAATTCGACTCGTTGAATGCATGGCATCTGAAAAATGGTGATGTAATTCTCGGTAGAAGAGGTGAAATGGGCAGGGCTGCTGTAGTTCAGAATATAGAAGTACAACCATTATTATGTGGAACTGGATCTATGTTTTTAAGGTGTGGAGAACAAATTACACCGGAATACTTATGTTACATACTCCGTTCACCAGTCGCTGTGCATTATTTTAATTCAACTGCTGTTGGCTCGACGATGGTAAATCTGAATCAAAAAGTGATTAGAAGCCTTAAAGTTTATGTACCTGTGCTTAAAGAACAAAAAGAAATCGTCCGCCTAGTCGATCAATACTTCAACTTCGCCGATACCATCGAAACGCAAGTTAAGAAGGCGCAGGCGCGGGTTGATAAGCTCACCCAAAGTATTTTAGCCAAAGCCTTCCGTGGCGAACTGGTGCCGCAAGACCCAGACGATGAACCGGCCGAGGAGCTGCTAAAACGCATCGCCACCGCCCGTAAAGAGGCTGAAGCGTTAGCTAAAGCAGCGAAAAAAACGGCAAAAGCGCCAAGAAAAGCCGCAGCAAAAGAATAATTGATAAAAATATAAGCACGCTGAATAGCGTGCTTTTTTGTAGGTAGAAAAGTATGGATATAAAACAACAAAAGGCATTATGGGATAGTTTCTTAGAACGTTGGCCTAGAAATAAGCTAAATGAAATGACCTTGGAACAGTATGTGTCGTACGGAGATACGGATACATTCACTTATTGGTTGGAAACCAAGACTCGTTCTCTGGGATCTATTCAAGGCAATACCTCTGCTAAGTTTGGCATCTACAAACGAGGTAAATCGGGTAAGCCTCAGTCTTGGATCACTCACGGCGAAATATACAGTTGGCAAAACCGTTATGGATCGACTGAAACTGAAGCTTTTCAACATGTGCAACAACTGGTGATACAAATAGCAGAAGCCGCATTCAAAGGTGATTTAAAAACCATAGAACAGCTTGATTTTTCACCAATGGTAAAATGGAAAATTGCGTTTCTATATCAGAATCAAGAAAAACCAACCGTCATAAATACGTTTTCCAAACGTATGTTGGAGGATTTACTTCCAGAGCTTTCTCATGCGTCTCACGTTGACTATTACCAGCATTTGATAAAAGAAAAAGGAGCAGAAGAGCTATTAACCTTCGGCACTAAATGCTGGGCGCAAGCAAACGGAGAACAATCTGAAGAGCAGTTAATAGCAGGGTTAAGAGTACCGCTTAACCAGATCCTATATGGGCCACCGGGAACAGGTAAAACATACCAAACGATTGAATCAGCCGTTCAGGCAGCAGAACCCGACTTTTATCGGCAGTTGATGAACCAGCAATTAGACGATGACGAACGTCGAAATCAGCTGAAAACAAAATATCAGGAATTGATAAAAGACCAGCGAGTTCGTTTTGTTACTTTTCATCAGAGTTATGGGTATGAAGAGTTCGTTGAGGGCATTAGCGCTGAAACTGCAGATCAATCAGATACCATTTCTTACTTTCTTAAACCTGGTGTATTTAGACAGATTTGTGATGATGCGAGGTTTTCCACCACGAATACCAATGAGGAAATAAACCCTAATGGAACGGTATGGAAAATTTCACTGCAATCTACATCCTCTAACCCTATAAAAACCTATTGCCTGGAAAATAATTTAGCGGCTGTTGGTTGGGACGATACTGGCGATATGCTTTCATCTGATAGTCAAATTGGAGAGCAAAGTGAGTACTTTTCAACATTGGGCCGAAATAACCAAAATTCACTGAGATATTTTTCTAAACAAATGACTAAGGGTGATTTGGTTCTTTGTATCAATAGTAATACTTCGGTAGAAGCAATAGGCGTTGTTGATGGAGATTATTATTATTCTGATAATGGTGTAGCGGAAAGTGGCTCATTTTGCCACCTCATCCCTGTTAACTGGTTGGTTAAGGGGTTTAGCATTGACTTCAAGCAGTTAAATGGAAACAAGCAATTTAATTTACCAACATGTTATCCATTAGACCGGCTTTCTGTGGCAGATACGATAGCTCATTTAGAAAAAAATAATGTCAATCTAGGGCATCGTTCAGAAGGTAATGTAGATAATTATGTCTTGATCATCGATGAAATCAACCGTGGCAATATCTCTAAAATATTTGGTGAATTAATTACGTTAATAGAACCATCAAAACGAGAAGGTAACGATGAGAGTTTGCAACTGATATTGCCGTATTCAGGTATGCCATTTTCTGTACCTAATAATCTTTACTTAATCGGTACCATGAATACGGCGGACCGTTCATTAGCCATGATGGATACGGCATTACGTCGTCGCTTTGAATTTATTGAAATGATGCCAGAGCCGGATTTACTGGGTAATGTTGAAGTGAACGGTATTGATTTAACGCAGTTACTCGATAAGTTAAATCAGCGAATTGAAGTTTTGTATGACCGTGAACATACTCTTGGACATGCGTTTTTTATGCCTGTGAAAGTGCTGGTTGAAGGCAATAATGATAATGGCGCATTTTCTCTGTTAATTTCAGTGTTCCAAAATAAAATTATTCCGCTACTGCAAGAATATTTCTTTGAAGACTGGCAGAAGATTCGTTTGGTGTTAGGCGATAATCAGAAACCTGAAGTTCTGCAATTTATTGAAGAAAAAACACTTGATAATAAAGAACTGAATACGTTGTTCGGTGAGCAGCATAATTTGAATGCTTATGGTGACGAGCTAAAACAATACACGTTAAAAGAGTTTGGTGATAAAACCGTATGGACTAATCCTGCTGCTTATATCGGTATTTATCAGCCGAAATATCAAAGTAAGTCTGATGATCAAGAACCGTCAAATGGGGATTAGGTTATGCTATCCCAAGCTACTGTATTTGAATTCGGTTACCTGTGCTCGGATGATGTTAAAGCACAAGAACAGGGATATTGTTCTATCCCTGAAGCGGATTTTGCGTATTTAGAACAGCGTTGCCTAACCGACGATAACTCCGGTTTTAATCAAATCATGCAGCCCCGCATCAAACAGGGCTGTCGGTTATTACAGGTCAAAAATTACGTTGGGGTGATTTTTGTCCCTTCAGGCAACCATATTGAAGTGTTACCCAAAACGGGCATCACGGAATCAGATATCCCGAGTGAAAAAGACTTTCAAAAGGCACGTCAAACCCTGTTGGTGATGCTTCAAGCATTGGGTGAATTTCGTCATATTGCTTTAGATAGCTCAAGTATTGAAACGCTACAGCTACCGTTGTTGGAAATCTTTATTGCGCGTTTTCTACACACGATACAAACCGTAGTCAAACGTGGCTTGCGTAGTGATTATGTTCCCCAGCAAGAGAACTTATTGACCAAGCGTGGCAAGCTCAATATTGGTCAGCAAATAAAACACAATTTTATTCATAAACAGCGTTTCTATTGTGAATTTGATGAATATCGCCACGACCGACCTGCCAACCGTTTACTTAAATCGGCGTTATTGTGTGTAAGCCGTTACAGCCGTGATGCGAATAACCAGAAGTGGCTGCGTGAACTGCTGTTCTATTTTGATGAAGTGCCAGCAAGTTGCGCAGTTAAACAAGACTTTTCTCAGTTGCACCTTGATCGCAGCATGGCACATTACAAGCCCGCCCTCGCTTGGGCAAGGCTGATCCTTAATGATTTGTCACCCGCCAGCATGAAAGGCAAAGCCGATGCGCCTTCCTTATTGTTCCCAATGGAAGCTGTGTTTGAATCCTATGTTGCTCAGACGTTGAGAAAACAGTTACCTAATGGTTATCACCTTCGCACTCAAGCCCGTGGTGAATATTTGGCTAGTCATAACGATAAGAACATGTTCTTACTTAAACCGGATCTGATGATTGAGCAGGCAGGAAAGCCGATTTGTGTGCTGGATACCAAATGGAAACGGATTAACAGCAACGATTCGGCTAATCACTATGGCTTATCCCAATCGGACTTCTATCAGATGTTTGCCTATGGGCAGAAGTATTTGAGTGGAGAAGGGGAATTGGTGTTGATTTATCCGCAAACAGAAGCATTTAAAGAGCCAATATCATCAGTGTTTGAGTTTGATAAAGAAAAAGAACTAGTACTAAAAGTGGTGCCGTTTGTAATTGATCAAAATCGGTGTGGTTATTTGAATATAACAGATGATGTTATTTGGTATAGTAACCAATATTGATAGTCATCTGTTTGTATAACAACGTTAACTGGTAAAATTAATGGAACAAAAACAAAATAAAAAACTTAGCTCAAGGTTGCTATATGGTCTCAAGTTCATCATAAAGTGGTTCTGGCTCATTGCCATGTTCTTACTAGGGCTAGCAGAGTTTTCTGCTATGCCTTTGGTAATGTTTGAATATTCCTATTCACTATCTGAGTTAGACCTAATTGAAACGCTGTTTTTAGTTTTTTTGGTGGTATTTGTATATCACTACATCAAGTTATGTTGCCAGGTGAAAGCACCGATGATCCGTAAAATTATCATGCCGTGGGTACACCAGGCTCACTTGTTATTGGTATGTCTTCTTGGCTCATTTATAGCCTTTAAATGGTTTGATTTTGAGTTGGGTGACTATCGTAAATCTCCTTTGCTTGATGTGATCTCTACTATATTGATGATGGTAGTGTTGGTATATAGCTATGTCCGGTTACCTCGTTACGCATTCAAGCAACAGAAACCAGAAGATATGAGTGAAAAAACAAACGAAGGAGTAACACAATGAAGCGATTTTATTCTTTAGCTTTGGTTTCGTTACTCGTGGCCTTTTCCAGCTCAGCGCGTGAATCAAAAACAGTTTCTCCGGGAGATGTTAGTTTTTTAGTTTCTGCTTGTCAGGAATATGTGGAGCTTTATCAGAAGAAAGATGATGAACGTTTTGGCGCATTTTTAACAACGTCAAAAGAAGAGAGTTTTCGGGCAGGTTACTGCTTAGGAGCTATCATGCATGCTGACTCTAAATATTGTCGTTATGGTTTAAATTCAACCTATCAAACAGCGGAAGTTATCGCTTCAATGGCTGGTAGTGATTACTATTCTGAATCAAGCTTACTGGAGCATGCGGTATGCCGCTAATTAATACTAATCAGGCTGTGCAACAGCTGTTTGGAATTGATGGAAAGCACTTAAGAACGAAAGCTAATAGTTATTTGCGCAATGAAACAATTCCCAAATCAGAAGTTAGGTCTGGAGGTTTTTCTGATGCGGGCACCGATCATCGGGGTAAGAAATATCTTACCTCCAGCGGTGTAACTTGCCTGTTTAATGCGCTCATTTTAGATGGTTTTTTCAACGATACGCAAAAAGTGAAAGCAATATTTGATCAAGCAGAAGCACGGTTGAATGCTTATGGTTTATGCAGTGAGATTTTGTTTTCGGCACAAAGTGTCGAGTCCGTTAGTGCTTTAGATAAAGACAGCCAGCAGTTTTTAACTGAACTTGCTGATGATAATTTTGATCTTAAATTAACCCGCTTTTCAGATCCATTTAAATCTCGTTTGCCTCAAATGGATTTAGCTGTTTCTAATAGCGGTTTACTTTATCAATTATTGCGTGCTCATAGGCTCGCTTTATCTCAAAAAGAGGCGCTATTACTGTGTCTACTGGAAAATGAGTTGGAGCAGGCTAACAACTTGAGTAAAGAAATTGATCGCAATCTATTAGAGCAAGATTTAGTGCTTTCTACCTTGGTGAAGAAAGTACAAAAAGAGTATCAAGAAGCTTTATCGTTTAATTCTCTATTAAATATCCTACCTAAGTAAAAAAACACTTTTTTGTGCAGTGCACAAATTAACACTACTCCTATCAACCCAAAGGAGTAGTGTTATGAACAAAGTAAAACAGTTAGTTATCAATTACCACATCACTGAAAAATGCAATTACGATTGCCATTATTGTTACGCAAAATGGGCTAAGCCTAATGAGTTACACCGTGATCTTGACCAGATGAAAGTGGTGTTAGCCAAACTTGCGAACTATTTTCTTAATCCCAATCCTATTCATGAACAGTTGCAATACCAGAGCATAAGACTCAATTTTGCCGGAGGAGAACCTCTTTTACTTAAAGGCAGGTTTATCGAAGCATTAGATTATGTAAAAGAGTTAGGCTTTGAAGCGTCATTAATCACCAACGGTCATTTAATCACTGATGAATTTATTCAAACCCAAGGTCACAAATTACAGATGTTGGGTATTAGTTATGATGCAGTCGATAAAGTAGTTCAACAACAAGTTGGGCGAGTAACCCGTTCCGGAGTAGTGCTTTCCCCTGAACGTCTGGAAGCTGTTTTTCAGCAGATGAGAGTTTACGCACCAGGTACTGAGCTGAAAATTAACACGGTAGTTAATCAATACAATACTCAAGAAAATATGAGTCAGCTTATGGCTCGCTTAGCGCCACAGAAATGGAAAGTTCTGCGTGTATTACCCGTTTTTGATTCCATTCCAACGATCAGCGATGAGCAATTTGCCGCATTTGTTGAGCGGCACCAATTGGTTGATTCTTTTATGTCGATAGAGAACAACGATTCAATGACGGGTTCTTACCTGATGCTGAGTCCTGATGGTGCCTTTTTCCAAAACGGAGATGAAGCTAATGGTTATTTTAAAAGCCGTCCTTTGTTAACCACTTCTGTTGGTATGGCTCTGGCCGAGACTGGTTTTAATGCTGCTAAATTTGCCCAGCGCTACCAGTGAGGATGACAACATGAAAAAATCATTGGTTTTTGCGAGTGGACAAGTGGTTACCTTGATTTCAACTAAATTACCACAATCGGTTGAACACAAAGCTGAGCAGTTGATCGAACAAATTGCGCTAGGTGAAGTAAAGCAAGGTGCAAAAAAGAAAATACTCAAACGCAATAAGACGTGGGTAAGTCTTAGAGTAACACGGCGTTATAGGTTGGTGGTTAAGCGTACAAACCTTGAAAGTGGTCCATATATTTGTATGCCACATAACCAGTTCGATAAGAGGGTTAACAGTTTATAAGTATCAATCAATAGCTAAGTTTTACTTTATATAGATCAATTAGATAGTGATTAGATTTGAATTCTATGGAATTATTAGGTATATGAAATTGGTTGATATAAGTTCCATTTACGGCTAACCGAAATGTGTTCTTGCTACAAAATTAAAAAATTTATTTGTTCGTTAATGATTTTTATCCATATTCAATGATTTTGTAAGCTTATTAACTCTATTTGATCACAAAGTAGGAATAAGCTGGTTATACAGCCACAAGCAAACATAAGCATTTCGAATGTGCCTGTTTTGTGTGGGTAAAAGTAAATTGTCTAAGTATAAGAGAATTCAGTATATGAGTACGTCAGAACAATTTCCCAGAAAGTCTATCCATCAATGGATTGATGAATTTTTAACTAAGCGACAGCATTTAAATGGACATAATGTTCCACTATATCAATACCATATGACAGGAGAAGAATATCTATCATTGAGATCTTGTCTGATAGCTAGTCAGAGATTTTTAGTTAAAAATGTGTTTTCTGATGAATGGTGTGGTGCATTTTCTCTGTATTGTGCCGAGTGGTTCAGACGTGAGTACAGCCGTGACTGGAGCTGGAATCCAATTTTTTCCACTCTTGAGTTTGAATTGTCACCTTCCCAGATCAGTGATGTCATTCGTCGAGGATTATGTGTCTTCTGGAAACGACCGTTATCTAAATATAATATTTCAGAACGAAATGATTATCTGGGATCGGCATTCCGAGAAGGTGGATTACCTTCTAATTTGCTTTCCAGCGATAGGAACAATTATCAAAGTGCCTTTTATTCTATATTTGAACGTTATCAGGATATCAAAGAGTTTGGTTCTGATGCGATTGAAAAGCTGATAAAAGATCGTATTTCTCGTTTACCTGAAACTCTACAAAGTGACGAATCTGTAGAGTTGATTTCCAGAATGGTTGAGCAACTGGATTCGTTGGTCTATCGTTTTGGCTTAGATAAGGAAAAGAACCCAGCAGGCTATTTGGATTCCCATTATCCTCGTTGGCGTGAAATATTTCCGCTTCCATTAGAAGATGCAACAGGTTCCGCTTTTTTGAGCCAGTTATTGACTCGAGCAACCGATGAAGTAAGAAAATCGGTTGAAGTAAGACAAAAATTAGTCTGTCGTCATTATCTCTCTTTTGCTAATCAAGCAATTTATACGGAAATAACCTTACCAGCCAGCTGTATTTTTGACATCAGTAAACAACAATTATCCAGTAGTCGCATCGAGTTAGCAATTTTTGAAGGAGATAAACAAATTGCCTCTCTGGGAACTGGGTTTGCACTGTTTGAACAGGAAAAAACAACTATTCGCATGCGTTTACCTAAAGTTCGGGTTAAACGGGAAAATTCTGAGAGTGAATTGTACCTTGTGGCTATGCAGGCAGGATGTAGGCTTGCAGACATTCGTTTGAAAGCAAGTTCTGTTGATGTCGGGGATTCTCCTTTAACTGTTATAAAGGAAAACGATCTTTGGCGTTTACTAAGTCAGGCTTCATTACAGACCAAGCATACTAAAGTAGTAATACTTTTACCTGTTTCAGCAAAAGTGAATGTTGAGTATGGGCAAACAGAAGATGTAAATCAGTACTTTCAGAATATGAGAGCCATGGAGTTAGAAGGCCGTTGTCAGGTCATCTGTTCGGAACATGAGCGGTATATTATTACGACTAGTTCAGATGGTTATTTGAGTGATAGTTTAATATTACGGGGTGAACAACTTCGCTGGAAATCGACGCCTGCATTAGTGTTTAAAGGTGTACCTAAGGTTCTGGGAGATTTGGATGATGATGAAAACAGCCAGAAGTTAATTAGTTATCTTGGAGCATCTTCTGTAAAAGAGTTAAGCAGATCTGAAGTTAATGGTCGACAACTTTTAACTGCTCGTGATTCTGATGGCATTATTCGTCTAAGAAAACACATCGGTATTTTGCCTAATGATTTTGATATTGAATTATTAAGTGGTGAAACGCCGCATGAAGGGATTATTAAAATTAAAACATCATCTCCTTGTGTATGTCAGGTTACTTCAGACTTTATCCATCAAGGTCGTATAGAGAAAGAACCTGGTATAAAAGTGATTCATATTTCATCTATTGGAGCAATTCCTCCCGCAACTGTACCAGTTTTGATTCAGGCTGGTATTGCTGATTCGATTGTTATTGAAGTGCCATTTCCTGCTAGAGGGGCAATTGCCTATGATGGTCAGGGAAACCAGCTTGCAACAAAACTGACAGTGGAAGAATTACTCGGAAGTCGTTTGTATTTCTTTTCGACTCCAGGGGTGCCTGCCAGTTACCAACTAGAAGCTATGGCTTCATCTCGTAATATAAGAGCAAACCATAAACCACCGTATATACGATGGCATTATAGAGTTACAGATAAGCCTGTAGAAGTTAGTTTATATGGGCTGACAGATGCGATATTAGAATTGTTATCGCTTACAGATGAGTTAGATAGTGAAGTTGAGTTATTTATTACCGGACCTGGTCGGACTCTTAATTTTACGGTAAGTCGTTATTCAGCCTCATTAGATTATGACCGTGATAATAACACGGTATTTCTTCGTTCAGGGAAATTATCCCCGGGAGAAAAAGTTAAGCCTGTCCTCATTTCTCTAGCAGCGCCAGAACAAAAGCCTTTTGTTCTTCAAAGCCGAGAAAGTGAAGGTGTCCCGGTTGGTGAATATGAATTGCCAGTATTTATGGAGCAAGGTGGCCCGTGGCTTATTGTGCCAGATCGATCCTCGGAAGTATTTTTTAGAGCTAGGTTTTTTCCGGGACAAAATAATGATCTCAATCTGAATGATGTCGATACGCTCCAAAAAGCGGCTATGGTTTATCATCCACAAAATAACCCGGCAGCAATTGCCAATGTGTTACATCAGATGAGCAATGACTGGGGGCATAGTGGCTGGCAGTATTTAAAAGACACCTATAAAAACTTTGCTTATCTTCCACTATCGACCTTTGAAGTATGGCGTCATTTAGTCAGAGATTCCCACGCGCTGGCTGTGGCTCTTTTCGTATTTGAAATTGATGAAAGGTTGATTGCTCATATTGAGAGTGAGTTGCCAGTGTTTTGGGAGTTTATTTCGGTTGATGATTGGGTACATTCGGTAGATTTAATGGAAAATGCACTCATTCATACAGGGCTTCCTGATTCTATAATTGAACAAGTTATCGAAAAACAAATAGATAAATTAGGTGAGGTTATCCCTTCGTTAAAAGAATCTGTAGTTAGTTATTTAAAAACTAAAGCAATACCAAAAACATTCCCTAGTGAGATTTTGCAACCAATGGTGTTTGGCTGGTATCAGGACTTATTACGTCAGCATAGTGAAGATAACCATTGGCCTGTTGAGTATGGCGATCAATTATATCAATGGTGTACTGAATTAGCATTAGCCCCTTTTGAGTTCAAAGTAAGTGCTAGTTTTCAAACCAGTGTAGTGTATTTACCCTTATTTGCCGCTGCAATGGCTTGTGGACGAATTCCAGAAAATGTCAGTAGCGCATTGCCTTCAGAATCCGTTTTTTATTTGCGAAAATTGCGAGATTTTGACCATGAATGGTTTGAACCCGCATATCGCTGTTTCGTTACGTATTTCTTAAACCAATTACAATAAAGGATTTGTTATGACAGGATATTTTTCTGAGTTAGTTGAACAGTCTGTTTCCAGAGCAACAGAATCAACATTAAGTGTTTTGGGAATAACAAATCCAACATTACGTAATCATTTAAGCCACTTAATGTCTGGCGAGAGCAGTAATAAGGAATCGTTTCTTGCTCCACCATTGTTTGAACATACATTTGGTTGGGAATTTGCCAAACCTGAAATGGCTGATTTGAGTGGAGAACTGCTATCTGATGCGATAGTAAAAGCATTAGACGATAAATCTAATGGACGTTATCGGTTTGGTTCGGATTTTCATCCATTTGAGCATCAGTTGAATGCTTGGCAAACACTGCTTGATGATGATCCAAAATCAGTGGTGGTTACTTCTGGTACTGGTTCGGGTAAAACAGAATGTTTTATGGTGCCGGTGCTTGAAGATCTCTATAAGGAATACCAACAGAACAAGTCTCCTCTAATGGGAGTCCGTGCATTATTTCTGTACCCTTTGAATGCACTAATAAATTCCCAAAAAGAGCGACTTGATGCTTGGACTAAGCATTTCGGCAGCGGTATCCGTTATTGCCTGTATAACGGTAATACTGAAAATAGTGAAAAGAAAATGAGGAAAGCACAGGAAGCATCGCCTAATCATGTTTTATCCAGAGAATTAATGCGTCGGGAGCCTGCACCTATATTGGTGACTAATGGCACCATGCTTGAGTATATGCTGGTGAGACAGGTTGATGCTCCTATTATTGAACGTTCTCGGCAAGAAAAATCACTACGCTGGATTGTTCTCGATGAAGCACACACGTATGTGGGATCTCAAGCTGCTGAATTGTCTTTACAGTTGCGACGGGTATTACATGCTTTTGGTGTAGAAGCTAAAGATGTTCGCTTTGTGGCAACGTCTGCGACTATTGCCGGAGATGAAGCAACTGAACAATTAACTAAATATTTATCAGATTTGGCTGGCATTGATCCAAAACAAATTAAAATTATTGGTGGGCGTCGTGTCATCCCTGAAATTGATTTTGTAGAAGGTACTGACGAATCACTCGAACATCTTGAATTGATAAATGCTGATGGTGAATGGGATAAAGAAGAGAAAAAAAATAATCCAGAGATATCATCAGAGCGCTTTAATGCTCTAAAAAACTCTCGTTATGCTCATACTCTGAGAAAGGTAATTGTTGATAGCCAAAGACCATTGACCTTAAATGAAATTAATACATTGGTGGCAACGGAACTCAACCAAAAAGAGTTATCTCAGTCTGAACTTTTACGCTGGCTTGATTTATTAACAGGTACCAAACCAGTCAAATCTGCGGAGGCATTTTTAAAACTCCGTGCACACTTTTTTCAGCGAATGACTAATGGTCTATGGAGTTGTATCGATAAAAATTGTAGCTGTAAAAATGGAACGGATTTAGAGAAAAACTGGCCTTTTGGTTATGTGTATACTTCACAACGACAGAAATGTGAGTGTGGTGCACCTGTACTGGAACTGGCATTTTGTACTCAGTGTAATGAGCCTCATTTGTTGGGTCACGATCAAAATGGAGTACTAACTCAATGGAACCAGAAAGCTGGAGATGAGTTTTCGCTACAGAATGATGACATTTCTGATGAGGATGAGGAAAGCTGTGATATTCAGGAATTGGATGAAAGGGTTAAATTGCCAGAAATATTTGCATCCAAAATTGATGAGGAACACTGTTACATACCAACTAGAATTGGACTTGAAGGGCAATTTGCTACCCATGATCCTCAGGGATATGATTTAACGCTTGCAACAACAAAAGATCCTTTATGTTCTGATTGTGGATTTACTGGTTACAATCATGGTTCTCCATTCCGAAGAGCTATTCTAGGTGCGCCGTTCTACATTGCTAATGTGGTTCCAACACTTCTGGAGTACTGTCCTGATTTTTCTGATAAGGACAAAAAATCTGAAGGCCCTCAATCGTTGCCTGCACGAGGTCGTCGACTAATTACGTTTACAGACAGTCGGCAGGGGACTGCCCGTCTTTCTGTTCGTATGCAGCAAGAAGCTGAACGCTCAAAACTTCGTGGTGCGGTAGTTGAAGTTCTTAGAGAGAAACAGCTTGATCAGCCAGTTAATATGAATCAACCTAAAGAAGGTGTTACAGCTAAGGAGTTATTGCAACAATCAGAAACACTGCGTGATTTAGGAATGTTTGGTCCAGCTGAGGAATTAGAAAAGCAGGCAGCAGCTATAGATTCCGGGCATAAGGCACTGGAGTTAGCCCATATTACTTGGGAAGATATGGTTGCAGAGCTAGCCAAAAAACGAGAATTTAAAGGTGCAATGTTCCTTTATAATCGATATCTTTCCCCTGAAGTATTTAATGAACATGATGGCAGTTATAAGTTAGCAGAAATGCTGTTATTTAGAGAGTTTGCTCGTCGTCCTAAACGACAGAACAGTTCAGAAACTCAGGGGTTGGTAAAAATTAATTATGTTGGGCTGGAGAAGATAAAACATTGTCCTAAACATTGGGATCAATATGGATTTTCAATACAAGATTGGTTGGATTTTATTAAGGTAGCTCTTGATTTCTTTGTTAGGGAAAATAACTTCCTGCGTTTAGAAGATAACGGTTGGTTAAAGTGGATTGGTAGCCATTTCTCGTCAAAGAGTTTGAGAAATCCTGATTCTGATGAGTTTGATGAAGGTCGTTTTAAACGTTGGCCTTTAGTCAGGGGGAGCCAACGCCACCGTTTGGTTAAATTACTAACAATCGCTTCTAAGATTGATTGTGATAATAAACAGGGGCAAGACATTATTAATGACTGGTTAAGAGCTGCCTGGCGAGATGTGACAGAAACAGCAAGAATCTTAGTTGTTGATGATAATCAGTTCGCATTAGATCGCAGAAAATTGACCTTTTCGTTCGTAGAGAAAGTATTTATCTGTCCTGTAACCAATAAACTTTTGGATACCACATTCAGAGGATTCACGCCGTATTTACCCCGTCAAATTCATGATATCAATAAATATCAATGTAATTCCGTAGAATACCCAAATATTTGGAATATTGAAGCGAGACAATACGATTACCAAAATGGCCTGACACATATACGGGAACAGGTTAAATCTGATCCAAAAGTGACTAGTCTGCGAGAAAAAAATCTTTGGACTGATATTAATGATAGGGCTGTCGAAGGTGGATTTTACTATCGTACAGCAGAACACTCGGCTCAACAGAGTTCGGAGCGGCTGCAAAGTTATGAAGACCTATTTAAAGAAGGTAAAATTAATGTCCTGAACTGTTCAACCACTATGGAAATGGGGGTTGATATTGGTGGTATTACTGCTGTCGTAATGAATAATGTACCACCTCATCCGGCAAACTATTTACAACGGGCTGGTCGAGCCGGGCGTAGTAAAGAATCCAGGGCGATTTCTTATACTTTATGTAAAGGGAATCCGCATGATCAACAAGTTTTTGATAATCCTAAATGGCCATTTGTGACATCAATTCCTGCGCCGTATGTTGAACGAAATTCGTCTCGATTAGTTCAGCGTCACGTCAATTCGATGTTGTTATCTTTGTTTTTAAATCAGGTTGTTGGTGATACCTCAAAGGAAAAAACGTCGCTCAATTTGGAATGGTTCTATTTACCTGAAGATAATTCGATTTGTGATCATTTTCTGGCGTGGATTGAAAGTGATGCCTCTTATTGGGACGCTGATATCATGTTTCTGGTTAGAGGAACTGTGTTATCACAGAAATCGGCTAATTTACTTAGGAAAAATGCCGCAGAGTGTATTTTTAAATTAAAAGATAGGTGGTTCAGAGAATTTCATTATTTAGAAAATGAATCAATAAACGTGGATATAGAATCTCCGTATGCTTATCGATTGAACATGGAGAAGACACGGTTAACAAATGAATTTTTATTAAAAGAATTTGCTGCAAAAGCGTTTTTACCAGGATACGGTTTTCCGACGGATGTCGTGACATTTGATAATAATAATATTGAGGATTTTTTACGTGATAAAAAACGTAAACGCACTCCGAAAGAAGAACGAGAAGATAATTCATCTCGCTTCCGCGGATTACCATCTCGAAATCTTGCTGTTGCGTTACGTGAATATGCACCAGGAGCTGAAATTGTATTAGATGGGCGGGTATTTCGTTCAGGAGGAGTAGCACTTCATTGGCATAATGTTTCTTTTTCTGGAGCTAAAGAAGCTCAAAAATTTGATATTGCCTGGCGTTGTGATTGTTGTGGTCAAACTGGTTATGTGGCTGATGTATCTGCGTCTGCATTAAATATGAAATGTACCAACCCTAAATGTGGGGCGTCGATCAAACCGTATAATATATTACAAGTTTTACAACCAGCAGGTTTCGTTTCAGATTTTTACCGTGCGCCAACAAATGATATTTCTACTCAGAAATTTATGCCAGTTCAAGATGCTTGGGTTTCCGTCGGTGAGGCAATTCCAGTATCACTGCCAAATGAAAACATGGGATACATGCTTTCTACTGAAGAGGGGACAGTGTTCTATCATACATCAGGAGAGAACGGAACCGGCTATGCTATCTGTCCATCCTGCGGAAGATCTGAATCAATGGATAAAAATGGAGACTGTCCTAGTTACTTTAATCCAACAATTCCACACCGACCTTTAAGAGCTGTTAAAAAGGACAAAAATAGTGATGAAAATGTTGGATGTGATGGTTCTCCTTATTTGATGAAGAATATTCATTTGGGATGCCATTCGAAAACAGATGTGTTTGAACTGGTATTAAAGCATCCTGTTCGTAATGAATACATTCCTGATTCCCCTAGGGGAAAAATTATTGCGATGACATTGTCGTTGGCACTAAGAAAAGCATTGGCTGGTATTTTAGGTATTTCTACCTCTGAGTTAGGCTACTCAATACGTCCGGCTATCGTAGAAAGTGGTGAACCGGCTAAAATTATACAGTTGTATGATGTTATTTCTGGTGGAGCAGGATTTGCGAGTACTGCACATTATCATATTCAGACTTTACTGACTGAAATGGTCAATAATCTTCATTGCTCTAAATGTAGTCATGGTTGCGGTGAATGTTTGTTAGAGTCTGATACTCGTAATGATACAGACTATATTGACAGTGCTTTAGCTTTAGAATGGCTTGGTGATGATTTTGAGCAGTTTAATACTCTTCCAGAAGAACTCCGGGACTTTAGTGGAGGAGAATATCAACCGGCATCAGTTGCTTTAACGGTACGTAACTTAGTAAATCGTGGTGCGAAGGAAGCTATTTTCTGGTTAGGGAATGATATTAGCGAATGGGATTTAACACATCCTAATTTTAAACGTGCATTAATTAATTACCTAACATCAGATAATATTAAAGTTACTCTTGTCCTTCCCCAGGAAGAATTTGAACAAGATTTAACAGAAGAGCTTTGGTTCTTTAAGAAAATAGGGGCGAGATTGGCTGTTGGTGAGTCAAGTAGACCCGAGATAGTAGCTCAGCTCATTAATGATGAGCAAGTGGTTACAATTGCTACTTCTGACTCAGAAAATATAGTTCCCGGAGAAAATTGGCATCGTAAATCCAGCGTTGTCATATTAACTAGAAATGAGCAGTCTCAAGCCTATTATGAGTTTAATTTAAAACGTAGTTATTCTGACCCGAATCAACTATTCGGTACGTTGGAAGTTGATGCCCTACTTAATGGTTCGTTAAACCACTTTGGTGGTGCATTCTGGACTTTGTTACTTGAGCATGATGAAGGGTTAAGGAAATTATTGAGTGAAGAACAATTGATGTCTATTAGCTACAGTGATCGTTATATTCAAACTCCTGCATCAATGTTGTTGATTGCCGAGATTATTAATGCGTTGTGTAAATATAAATCAGAAATAAGTTCTATTACTATCAATACGTTGTATCAAGAAAAAGAACGGATGGGCAAATGCCTTCATCATGATTGGCAGGATAAAGACGAGTTTGTTGAGGGGTATAAAAAGTGGCTAGAATATCTGTCTTCCACTGATACAACTGTGGTTTGTCATATGAATAGAAGAGATATCCCGCACAGAAGACAGTTAATATTGGCTTTTTCATCTGGGCGTAAGGTTTCGCTAAAATTTGATCAAGGGGTTGGTTATTGGCAACTATATGAGCCTAATTCACATTATTCGACTGTGTTGCATAATTTCAATTCAGATATAGATATACAGTTGGGATCACTACAGAAACTTCAGAAATCACTTTCTGTCAGGAACAGTGAAGATTGGTCAACGGATGTGACATATCAGGAAATCTAACCGAGAAGGGAGCTAAAAGCTCCCTTCTTTAATTTAATTAATCTTTTGAAATCAGTTCTGACCCATGAAAGGTTAGTTTAAAAGTAATCAGGATCATTCAAGCAAAGACAGATAACCTATTCACACCTCAACCAACGGATAAACCGGTTCGCCCCATAATGCGCTGGGATTATTCATCATAATTTCAATGATCGTAGGTACCAGGAGTTCAAGAATATTGGTGCAATCTCTTAATTGTTGCCGATTGGCGGAGCTGTTAAAAGTTGCTCCACCATGCATAATTTGATTCCTGAGAGTATATAACCTTGAAAATAGTACACTAAGGACAGTTGTTGTATCGCTTTTTGCTAATGCGTTATGTGATGCCGCTTTTGCTTTAGTCAGTGCTTCTTTCCATTCATTTTCAGAGATCCTTCCGGCATGAAAATCCCAATAGGCCTGAAGGATAAATTCATTATTCAGTATGGTTCTGATTGAGCCGGAATACTTGTCCCAAACGATATTGTGCAGATTAGACTCAGTATCTAAAGAAACAAGTTTTTCAAGAAATGCTTGATAACGTTCTCTTTCACCGTAGGCATTTCTTTGTTCAAATTCCTGCGCATAAGCAGCGTTAAACGATACCCACAAAAACGTAAATTTTGCGTCGTTGTCTTCGCATTGTTCCGCACGATATAACCAGCTAAGAGCTCGGTGAATTCGAATACTCAAATTTTGTGGGTAATTATCACGTTCTGCACTCTGACGTTGTTAAATACTCGTAATCTTTCATTGTTAGCTCTTGTGGTTTTAATTGTTGTATTGAAGCTTTATGAAAGTTTTAGCATAAAATTAATGAGTAACTAACTTCTAATCAGAAATTCGAATTGAATTTATCGATGAAGGTCAGATTCCAGATTCAAGAAGTAGGTATTCTTTGATTCATGTGTGTCAGAACTAAGGTTATAAGTTTGTTATATGTACGGAGGAATAATCACAACCAAATGTGGATAGGTAAGAGAAATAATGTTGGTAGTCCAACATTTGATGTGTTAGATTGCAATAAGTGAATTGTAAAATGAGAATCTACACACTTCTACAAGGAGGAACTTATGGGCGCAATGTCGATTTGGCACTGGATCATTGTATTGTTGGTCTTAGCACTGGTATTTGGAACTGGTCGTCTCAAAAATATAGGGAAAGATTTAGGTGTGGCTATCCGCGGATTTAAAGAAGGGATTAATGATGTAGAAAATGAAGGTAAGATTTCCCTTCCAGAGACAAAAAACAAGGAATAACGAAATATTGTAAATTGTATCAATACACAAGGATATCTTGTCCGTATTAGAGTTAGTTGTTGTACGGGAGGGAGCTGTGCTGGATTTTGGCTTTGGTGAAATAGTTGTAATGGTGGTTGTGGTTTTGCTTGTGCTTGGTCCACGAGACATGGTGAAATCAATGCGGTTAGTCGGCCAATTCTTTGGTCGGGCCAAAGGAATGGTACGTCAAATTAGCCAACAGATCGACAAGGAGATTGTAGCTGATAATTTGAAAGAATTAGGGAATAGATCTCTGATTAATACTAAACCGACTAACCTTAATTTTGATAGTGAAATTAGCGCTAATCATTCGGAAAGTAGCATAAATTCTGGTACACCTTTTCCTTCCAAACAATGGACAGTTGAATTGCCTGATGCAACTGACGTTACTGACTCAGAAATAAAAGCATTACGGGATGAGCTAACTCAATTGCGTCATCAAGTTGAACTGATGAAATCAACTAGGCTACAAGTTCGACCTTCACGAACTAAAGTTAGGCGTGAAAAATCGGCTATTCAGTTTCGGAGGTGAAAGGGCATGACTCAAGATAATCATATGCCAGAAGATGATCAACAGCTTGGCATAATGGAGCATTTAGTAGAACTTCGAGCTCGCTTGATCAAGGCTGTCATCGGGGCAGTAGTTGTGCTGATATGTTTGCTACCATTTATGGAAAAGTTGTTTGACTTCTTTTCTAAACCCCTGTTAGGTATATTACCTGGTGGTGGGAAAATGTTGGCAGTTGGTGTTATTTCCCCTGTTATGGCACCGTTGAAGCTGACTTTATTTATTGCCTTTATTATTTCATTACCCTACATCTTTTATCAAATATGGAGTTTTGCATCTCCTGGGTTATATAGGCGTGAAAAACGGTTAGTTTTGCCAGCTATTAGCTGCACATTTTTACTCTTTTTACTTGGAATAGCTTACTGTTACTTTATTGTATTTGGAATGATTTTCTCCTTTATATCTGGATATGCACCTGAAAGTGTACAATTTGCACCAGATATAGATGCTTACATTGGTTTCATTCTTAAGATGTTTGTTGCTTTTGGCTTCACTTTTGAAGTCCCAATGATTGTAATTTTTCTGCATATGACGAATATTGTTCCTGCTAGCACACAAGCAGGTTTACGACGTTATGTTATTGCAGCTGCATTTATTCTGTCCGCTATCTTCACTCCACCAGATGTGGTTTCTCAATTAATGTTGGCTGTTCCAATTATCATCTTGTTTGAGATTGGCATATTGGTAGCGAAACTGTTTTCTCCATCGAAGAAGTCAGTGTTGGTAGAAGAATAAAGCTAATGTGATTTAAAGATAACTTAATGTGTTCCATTGCGATTTTGGTAATTGAATAACAATTATTAAAGTCGCTACACATTTAAAAATCATGTTTAGTATGGATGTCCTTTTCTATTCCCCCCTCTTAGATATATCTATTATACGCAGATAAAATCAATGCTTTTTATTTTGATGATTAATTCTGACCAGAATTACTTATAGAAAAACAGTTATGTTTTATTGGTAGAGCGACGATAAGAATTTAAATGTGGAACTATCAACATTAAATTGTTGCACTTACCATCATATGGTGTTGTAATTGCAACATTAAGGTTGGCATAACACATATGGAGATTGAGATGAAGCCGATATTATCTCTTAATGCATTTGATCCACAGCATACGGAAAATTTAAACCCTCATATTCGAGATGAAGCGCTACGACGGAGACGGCTTTTTGGGACAGCTTCAGTACTTTTTTATCAGGAACCATTAGAAATCGTGAAAGGTGAAGGGTGTTGGTTGATTGACTCGCATAATGAACGTTATCTCGATTGCTATAATAACGTACCTAGTATAGGTCATGGTCATCCCAAAGTAGCAGAAGGAGTGTATGAACAATTACAGAAAGTGAATACTCATACCCGCTATTTAACTCCAATTGTTAATGATTATGCTGAACGTTTATTGTCATATTTCCCTGAGTCATTGAGCAATATTACGTTTACCTGTACTGGTAGTGAGAGTAACGATATGGCTTTACGCCAGGCTTTTGCTTTTACAGGAAAGCGCGGGGTTATTGTTACTAATGGCGCATACCATGGTAATTCGGATTTGGTCACTGCTGTATCTCCTAGTTCATATAAAAATGGAACACCTCCGGAATGGGTGAAATCAATTCCTGCTCCTGATTCACTGCGTGTACCTGTTGCTCAACAGGCAGAGGTGTTTGCATCCTGTGTTGCAAATGCTATTGACGAGCTGGAACAAGAAGGATTTGGTATCGCGGCACTATTATTTGATAGTATTTTCTCGAGTGATGGTGTGTATGCTGATCCTGCAGGGTTTATTGCACCAGCTGTCGATTTAGTACATGAGCATGGAGGATTATTTATTTGTGATGAAGTGCAACCTGGTTTTGGCCGTACGGGAGAAATGTGGGGATTCTTACGTCACCAGGTAACTCCGGATATTGTGACATTGGGAAAACCAATGGGAAATGGTTTCCCTATGGCAGCTGTGATAACTCGGCCAGAGATATTAGATCGTTTTTGTGAGGATAATGGATATTTTAATACTTTCGGTGGTTCACCAGCGGCGGCGGCTGCGGGAATGGCTGTTCTTGATGTGATAGAAGATGATCAATTGTTGAGTAAAGCCAAAGATAGTGGTGATTATCTTCGTGCAGGTATTTTAAGTTTAAAAGAGCACCATCCTTGTATTGGTGACGTGCGAGGTGCTGGTTTATTCACTGGAGTGGAACTTTTGGACAGTGAAGGTCAGCGCGATGAAACGTTGACAACAGCGATTATCAACGGATTGCGTTATAATAAAGTGTTGATAGGTGCTGCCGGGCCTTATGCTAATGTATTAAAAGTACGTCCACCATTATGTTTTGGTAGAGAAGATGCTGACTTTTTTGTTGAAGCCTTAGATAAGACACTCAGCATTCTCGATTATTAATTCTCATAGACTACAGAGGGTGTTTTACTGTTTTATTATTCATAAATCAGATGAAATACCCTTAGTAGAATACAATTATAAAAAAGTGCTGATTTTTTGTCTTACGAATAAGTATATTCGTAAGACAGAGGCTATTGATTTTTATTTGTTTATTGAACCCCATTCATCATTTGTGACTACGATTTTTGTTCCTGCAAGTTTAATGGCTGATAATAGTTCTTCATCAGCGGGATGTTGATCCGTTACCAAGCGGGTAACTTTTTGCCAACTGCTATACACGCTAATAGCAACACGAGCAAACTTTGAGTGATCGGCAATGACACTAACTTCTTGTGCTCGTGAAACCATTGCTTGATAAGTGCAGCCTATGTCGTGATCTGCATTACTTATTCCTTCTCCAGCCAGACCTGATGCACCAACAATGGTATGATTAGCATAGATTTTTTGTAGATATAGGACAGTTTCTGGTCCATAAATACAACACTCTTTATCATTATAGCGCCCGGGAAGTAAATTGACGGATATGGTTGGATTTGGAGATAGTATACTGGCGATGGTTAAAGAATCTGTAAATATGATTAAGTCGTGTTTTTCAGCTGCTAATCGACGTGCTAGATGATTGGTTGTTGAACCACTGCCTATAATTAATACGTCTCCATGTTTTATATAAGAAGACATACGTTTGGCAATAAGTTCACGTTGCCGGGAAAATAGGCGATCGCGTTCTCGAATTTCAGGCTCTGGTTCTAAAGGGCGAGTTGCGCCGCCATAAGTGCGGCTAATTAAGCCCTGGGGTTCCATTTCATCAAGATCTCTACGAATAGTTTCGCTTGATACATTAAATTTTTGTGCGAGCTCTGAGGCACGAATGGTCGGCTGAGCCTGCAATTCGAATACAATCTGTTTTTGTCTTTCTGCTTTAGATAGTTTCACGCTACGTTTCCTAGTGTTCATAATTTTCCTCGTTCAGCGCTTTTTACCAATCATACTTATTCGTCATAATTGAAATGTGGAATAATGATTATGAAAGACTGACGAAAGGTGGAAATTATAATATAGCGGCTACTTATCTCCAACTATCAGTCTGTTAATCGTTGATAGGGGCTTGATGCCCCTATGTTCTGTAGGCATGTTATTTTGATTGGCGACGTTTATTGATTGTCCAGATTAGTAATCCACCAAGCAACATTACAGCGGCTGCTCCAAGAGTGCTCATGGTGCCAAGTGTAGGAACCATTGGAGAATATCCTGATCCCATTTTACTATAGAGCCATTTCGGGATCGTATTGTCTACTCCTGAAGTATATAAAGAAAGTGGGAAGTTTCCCCATGAGAGAAGAAATGCGAACAGCATACCAGACCAGACTCCTGGCCATAAAAGTGGTAGGGTGATCTGGGAAAAAATTTGCCACTTAGATGCACCTAAATCTCGTGCTGCATCTTCTAGTGTGGGGTCAAAGCCATATACCTGAATGGAAATTACCAAGGTGACTACTGGTGTTATCCATACCAAGTGGGCAAATACCGCTGTAACCCATGACATCTGCAATCCCAATGAATTAAACCAGAGTAAAAGTGATAGACCGAGTACGGGTTGAGGAAAAAATATTGGAAGTAACACTATTTTTTGGAATGATTTTCGCCCGGACCAGTCGTAACGAGCAAATGCCAATGCACCACAAAAGGCTATTAGCGTACTTAATAGTGTAACTAAAATAGCTATTTTGAGTGAATTGTTGGTGATTACACCTATTTCAATTGAATTGTATGTCTTATCCCACCAACTTGTTGACCAACTACGTATTGGAAACATAAAGTAACGTGATTTTGATAAGGACGAAAGAGCATCACAAGCAACTGGTAGGTATACAAAAATCAAAGTAAATGCTGTCCATGCATAAATAAAGAATCGATTTCGCTTTTCTTGTCTTTGAGCATTCATAATCGTATCTCCTTACTTACGACCAAGGATCTTATCCAGATCCAGACGGGAGAAAGCCATCAGTGTTAGTACCCCAATTACTAATGTGAGAATGACAGCTAAGGCAGAACCAAAAGGCCAGTTCTGTGAATAGGTAAAGGCAATATCAATATCATGGGTGATCACGATAATAGATTGTCCCCCGAGTATTTTCGCTTCAGACATAGAACCTGTAGCTAAAACAAAGGTAAGCAAAATACCAATCAACACACCTGGCATTGTGAGGGGAAGTTCTACATCTTTCCATGTTTGCCAACGGCTAGCTCCTAAATCACGAGCTGCTGTAATCAGATCTTGTGGTAATAATGAAATACCCAATATAAGTGGAAACAACATATAAGGTAAGAATGTGTAAACCAGACCAAATAAAGTGATTTGTTCAGTAAACAGCACATCGGGACCATTCCCGCCAAATATTCTAGCAATTCCATCTACTACGCCGTGCTTTGTAAAAAACAAGACCCAACCGTAAAGACGTACATTTTCAGAAATGAACAAAGGAAATACAAACAGTACGCTGATAAATGACGCAAGTTTCGGACCGAAAATGCGAACCATACCAACTGCGATTGGGTAGCAGATGATGGCTAATATTGCTGTTGCCAGAG
Source organism: uncultured Vibrio sp. (assembly GCA_963676525.2). Taxonomy (GTDB): domain Bacteria; phylum Pseudomonadota; class Gammaproteobacteria; order Enterobacterales; family Vibrionaceae; genus Vibrio. The sequence continues at coordinate 97,620 of CAXXNB010000009.1, read as the reverse complement.
CTGCTAAGGATAGTGACCATGCGTAAGAACGCCAGACTGACCCTTGGAGTATTTCCAGATAATTATCCAGACTAAAACTGGTAAAAACATCAAATGAACGGGGAGTGGCAAAAGAGAAGCCTAAAACTGCAATCAGAGGGGCTGCAAACCCAATGATCAAAAGTAAATATACCGGTATGGCACATCGACCACCGGTACTAAGCAGCCAATTTTGTAAATATGAGATAAATGATTTCATGGCATTACTCCGTAACGAAAACGGCGTCGTTGGCTTGCCAGCCCAGTTGTATTTGGTCACCAATACTAAATTCATCAAGGCTACCATGAGGTAATTCCAAAGAAATTGTATTGTTACCACATGTGAGTTCATATTGCTCACGAGCTCCCATCTGGAATTTATCTTGCAGTACACATTTAATAACGTTATCTGGCATAGTGGTGCCATCTTTTACAACTTGCATCATTTCTGGGCGAACAATGATATATCCCTCTAGTTCTTTATCTTTTGGTGTGATATCTAAAGAAACATCAGGTAAATCTTTGGATTCCCAACCTCCTCCAGGAAGCGCACGGACCTGAAATATATTGGTATCCCCCATAAATTCAGCAACAAATCGGCTGTTTGGTCTCATGTATATGTCTTCTGGTGTCCCAACTTGTTTGAGTTCACCTTGGCACATAACACCAATGCGATCTGACATAAACATAGCCTCTTCCAAAGAATGCGTAATATAAATGAAGGTTTTACCGGAATTACGGTGTAGTTCTTTTAATTCTTTTTGCAAAGTTTTGCGTAGTTTTGCATCGATAGCGGACAATGGTTCATCGAATAACAAAATTTCTGGGTCGTAAGCAAAGGCTCTAGCAATGGCTACGCGCTGTCGTTCACCACCAGAGCATTTCATCACACTTTTGTCGTAGTAATCATCAGGCAAACGTACCATTGCCATTAGTTCTTCTGCTTTATCTTTGCGTTTAGCTTGTGTTTCTCCCCGGATTTTCATTGGAAATTCAATATTCTGTCCGACAGTCATATGAGGGAAAAGGGCTAAAAATTGGAATACCATGCATGTGGGGCGTTCTGCTGGGGTCAGGTTAGCGATGCTTTCGCCATTGAGAATAATGTCGCCGTTTGTTGGCTGATCCATTCCTGCTAACATTTTCAGCATGGTCGTCTTACCGGATCCAGAAGGACCGACAATGGTAAAAAATTCGTTTGGTTTCACCCGCATGTTTACGGATTTAACGGCTTGAAACCCATCAAATGAACGTTCGACATTAACCAGGTCAAGAATACTCTTAAATCCACTTCCTCTGGTATCTGCTTTCTTTTGTTCCATTCTGTCTACTCTTGCGGTCTGAATGTGGAAAGGAGGGCAAAGAGACATAACTTTGCCCTTATTAAATGACTAGCGTTGACGTTTAGCTTCTGTCATCAAATCGTGTGCTTTTTCATAATCAGGCACGATGTTATAAGCCATAGAGCGTGTCATCTCTTCTTCAAGAGAATCCCATTGAATAGCATCTAGGTCGTCTTTAGAAAATAATTTTAGGCATTCAGGGTTGCCCATTTGAGCAACAGGATTATAAGTGCCTTCTGCAAAAGCAACTTGACGGGCAACTTTAGGGTTTTGCACGTATTCTAAGAAATCGGTAGCCAGTGGACTTGGGTTCGGATTATTTACAAGAGAAGTAACTTCAACCCACATTACCGCCCCTTTCATCGGTGAAATTGCTCGGATATTGGAAAAGCCTTCGGCACGAGCAAGTGACGCCGTGTAAGTACCTCCAGAAAGATAACAGTCGATCTCACCGGTTACTAGAGCTTGGTTCATGGATGCAATATCACCAACTAATTTTGCACCTTTAAACACTTTATGTGCTGTTTCTCTAAACTTCTCTAGTTCGTCTTCAGTGTGAATTTTAAAAGGTTCAATACCAGCAATCAGGAAGATATCAAAAACATTCCAGTCATCAGATTCTTGGATACCGTAACGGCCTGCCATGGATTTTTCATTCCACATATCCCAGCCTTCCTGTTCGGCCATGTTTCGGCTAATTTTGTCAGTATTCACAACATAATTAAACGGACCAAAGCGCTGAACCATTCCTAATAAGTCATTGCCATTATCACTCATTGCCCATTGATAAGGGGCCTTGAAGATAGGTAACATATTATCAAAATAAGGTTCAAATCTGGCTCTGTCTAAGGGTTTAATCAAGTTTTCAGGCCATAAGATTTCCCGAGCCCAAGGGTTATTAACATTAATTAAATCCCAAATTTTATTTTCACCGGCACGTAAACGGTTAATCATTGTAGGATCGTTGGTAGCGGACTCTGCTTTTACATCTGCACTACGTAATTTACGATATGGATCAAGCACTTCAGCTGAATTGTAGCCTTCCCAGCATAAAATATTTAGGCTCTTATCTCGACCTGCTGCCATTGCTTGTTTTGATAAACCAAAAGGTGAGCTAGCAGCTACAGCCCCGGCACCAAGTAATTTCATCATGGAGCGACGACTCATTGGGTTCATTGTGTTCCTCCTTGGGTGATGACGTAAATATATTTGACACATGTTCTCTGATAACAGAGCTATTAGGTTCAGATATTGTCATCTGTTTCCGTTTGTTGTTTGAACAGGGGATGCCTGAAAAATGTTCTCAGGTCAGTTACAAGTTACTATACAAATGTGTGAGATGCAACATTGCGTTTTGGGGGTTGCAACTATTTAATTTGAAATGAAGATTTGGAGGGGAAATCAGCCAGTATAATAACTTATTTCTATCTAAGGTATTGATGTATATGAATAATATTTTATTTTCTTTTGGTTGTTAATGAGGTTGGATAATATAATTTATAAAAATTTCCTTATTTACCCCCAAAAAACAAAGTGATTTTAAACATTATTCACAGTACTATGTGTGAAAACCAACATTTGTTTGGGTGTAGTACAACATTGAGAAAGAATGGAGGCAATGATGGATACGGAATATTCACCAGAAGTAATAGCACAACTAACCACTATGCTAGGGGAGTCATTACCTTGCTGGGGAATATCTCAAGCAGCAAAGATCAAGCTACTTAATTTGTCTGAAAATGCCACGTTTAGTGTATATGATGCAGAAAATGATAAAGCATTAATCATTAGGGTGCAGCGTAAAGGTTATTCATCTTATTCAGAAATTCAGTCTGAGCTTGCATGGATTAATGCGTTAATTAAAGATGGAATAATTAATACTGCAACTCCTGTTGCTTCTATTACTGGTGATCCGGTGGTGTTAATGGGGGAAGGAACTGACCAAGCTCGTTATGCGGTGGCTTTTACTAGGTTACCTGGGAATGAACCAGTACCTGGTAATGATTTGGCACATTGGTTTGAGATAATTGGTGAGTTGACGGCCAATATGCATAATCATGCTCGTCAATGGAAACGACCTGAAGTGTTTGAACGGAAATTGTGGAATTTTGATAGCATGGTTGGGGAAAACCCTTATTGGGGACCATGGCAGGAAAGTATGGGGTTGGATGAAGAAGGTAAGAAGGTAATTACTAAAACACTGAGTCATGTTTCTGATAAATTGAAAGAATATGGCGATAAAGAGGATGTCTTTGGTTTGGTCCATGCTGATCTGCGTATGGCAAATTTGTTGGTTGACGGAGATTTGTTACAAGTTATTGATTTTGATGATTGTGGTTTTTGTTGGTACTTATATGATTTTGCTGCATCGTTAAGTTTTATCGAAAATGAACCGGGAGCCTCTGAGTTATTACAGGCTTGGATTAAAGGGTACAGTAAGGTTACTCTCCTTGATGAAACATCTCTTTCTATGTTACCTGTCTTTTCAATTATGCGTCGTGTATTACTGACCGCATGGTTGGCATCTCATTCGGAAATTCCCTTTGCTATTGAAATGGGGGAACAATTTACATTTGATACTGTATCTTTGTGCAAACAGTTTTTATCAGGTACTTATTTAAAAGCAGCGGAGGCTTAATCATGTTTAATTCCTTAAAAGGAAAAACCGTTATTGTTACTGGAAGCAGTAAAGGCATTGGTAAAGGTATCGCGACTCGTTTTGGTGAGGTTGGATGTAATGTTGTGGTGGTTTCCCGGAAACTTGATGAAGCACAAGCAACGGCTAAACAAATAACAGAGTTGGGTACTAAGGCAATTGGTATTGCTGCAGATGTTACAAGTCGTGCAGATATGGATTCGATGGCAGATAAAACTATGGAAGCGTTTGGCCGTATCGATATCCTTTGTTCTAATGCTGGTATTTTCCCTTCAGCAACTTTGGCTGAAATGAGTGAAGCGGATTATGACCAGGTAATGGATACGAATGTAAAAGGTATGTTTATGGCAGTTACGGCCTGTCTTCCTTATATTAAACAGCAATCTCATGGGCGCATTATCATTACTTCATCCATTACCGGGCCAATTACGGGTTTCCCTGGATGGTCACACTATGGAGCTAGTAAAGCAGCCCAACTTGGTTTTATGCGTACAGCAGCCATTGAATTAGCTCCATTTAATATTACGGTAAATGCAGTTTCTCCCGGTAATGTGATGACGGAAGGTCTTGATGAAATGGGTGAGGATTACATTAAGCAGATGGAAGATAGTGTACCATTGGGATATTTGGGTGACCCGGTAGATATTGCTAATGGTGCTTTGTTCTTTGCGACTGAAGAGGCTCGTTATGTTACTGGACAAAATATGGTAATAGATGGAGGACAAATTTTACCTGAGTCCTTAAGTGCTCTTGAAGAAATGAGAAAGTAATGAGTAATGTAGGGATTACTATGGTATTTCCAACAATTTGTTTCATGACATTTCACTGATAAAATTACTCCACCAGTTCATAATCTCTTTCCTTTGTTCAAAGAAATCCGAGCGATTATAACTCGCTCGGGTTTCATTTTGATCTGTATGGGAGAGGCAAGCTTCAATAAGTAACGTATCAAAACCTTCCTCATGTAAAGTTGTAGATGCGATGGCACGCAAACCGTGAGCAACTAATTCACCTTTAAAGCCTAGGCTACGTTTAAGTGCTGCATTAGCCGTAAATACGCTTATATGACTATTTGGATTGCGTTCGCCAGGGAAGACGAATTCTCTATCAATACTTTGTGGGCGGATTAGATTTAGGATCTCAATAGCTTTGTCAGTTAAAGGCACTCTGTGCTCTTTTTTACGTTTCATTTCACTTGCTGGAATGATCCAACACCTACTTTCGATATCAACATCTTTCCAGCGTGTTCTAGCAGCCTCTTTGGGTCTTGTTATAGTGTGAAGTTGCCAGAGTATTAAATATTTGGTTTTGTCTTGTAATCGTTTATTTTGCTCAAGTCTCGATAACAATTCACACAACATTTCTGGGCGAATTGTTGGCATATGGTCAACTTCATGTCGTTCAAATGCATTGATCATTTTTGTTAATGGGTTAGCTTGCAACATATCGCCAGCAACAGCAAACTCCATGATCTGGTTTAGGCTTTGACAGATACGTTTGATAGTCGAGAGTTTACCCTCTTTCTCTAATGGTCTTAGTACATCTATTGCGTCCCGACGAGTGATTTGACCGATAGGATAGGGACCGAGATCATCTAGAATGTATTTTTCTAAAGTACGCCATATCCTATCAGCATGAAATTCACTTATCCCTTTCTTCTTACGCTCAAACCATTCGTGGGCGATGGTATTAAATGTATCATCGTGTTTTCTTTGCTCTTCTTTTAGCTTTTCTGCAAGGGCTCGTTTGGGATCGACTCCCTCTGCTATCTGTCGTCTAAATTCAGCAGCCATCAATCTAGCGGAAGCGAGCTTTAATGCAGGGTAAGTTCCCATCGAAATTTTAGTGATTTTTTTTGTTACAGGGTGACGGTATTTAAATTGCCAAGCTTTTGTACCGATACCATTTACTGAACGAGCTGGACGGATACGGACCTGCAATCCATCTCCAATAGTAAGCGTGTATTCCTTATCTTTTATCTTGGCATTTTTGATATGAACATCGCGAATTATAGCCATAGTAATAGGTCCTGAGTTGCGTAAAAAATCACGAGACCATTGTATAGTATTTTAATCTGGTGGGGTACCAGGTGGGGTACCAAAATTGCGGGATAGAGGGGTATCTAGTGAGACGTTATGAGATGGTGTTTTTTTGTAATTGATTGATTTTATTTGTATAAAAATACATTTTGAAATTTTATGAAATCTCGATACAAAGTTCCAGGAAACCATTGAATTGTGTTGTTAACCATTTGAATCTATTGCCTTTCTATTGGTGAGTCTTTGCTTGTGCGGAATAACATAATTTTTATCAAAACTTTATATGTTGGTTCGCAAAATATACTCAAGTTTCAATCTTTACTAAATTACCGAGAGTTTACCATGTAATAACGAGGATAGTTAAATAAATGGCTGAGGTTAAAGTTATATGAAGGAACATCGGTGTCTCTGGGGGTTATTACTTTAATTAACCATATGATAAGTTTCGTGTATTCTTAGGTGTAAGAAAAAACTGGTGCGATGTGATGCACCGTTTTTATCTTGGTTTTTTTAAATGAATAAACTGTATTTAGGGGATGAAAGTGAGTAAATTAGCTGAGTTCAGAAAAAATAAGTGCTTACAACTTGAATATTCACTCGCTACCGGACGAAGTATTGATAATTTGATTAAACGTTCAGGTGATTTTCACGGCAATACTCAATTTAACTCATTTTTGGATAGTACGCGAGGTAGTAGTAGTCCGATAGACTGGCTAGATGTTGATGACTCACTTAATATCCCTATATCTGTACTGAAGTATGCTGCACAAGTTGTTGCTACACTTGAGGTATATCTTGATTTACCTTATACCAGCATTTTAGATGAGCTCAAGTTTAAACATGGTAATTCTACTTTGAGCTATTTGTTTAGTTCAGTTGCTGACGACCCCAATTGGGATTTTGTCACTAAGAATCAAATAGTTCCTTTGCTAAAAGAATTTGATTGGTGGGTTGGGCTCGTAGATTCGTTAGATTGCGTTGGTTATGAAATTGCCCGTGCTTCAGATTTACACCAATATTTGGATAGTCCGTTATTAAAGAATTTACATTCATTAGTGGATGTATTGATATTGGGTGAGAAAAGTTGGGATGCAGATAAACACATATTTAATAATCTGCTGAAAAAATTGTCGGAACGAAACAGTCAATTCGTGTCCGAATGGATTACAGATGCAAGATTAGATAATCACTTCAATGCGAAAACTAAACGTGAATATGGTTCTATGTATTCTTGGTTATTCCTTAGTTTGTGTTCACAAGTTTACAAATTCAAAAGTAACATTTGGGCAACTCAATCGCAGTGGGAAGATCTGGGATTTGAGTTAATTGCGGATGCAAAGCCTGCAGTAGTTGTTCATTATTTCAATGTAACTGCGGGTAGTAAAATTAACCCTTCGGATGATTCAGGAAACGGTGATAGCCCTTTTCGGCGTAAGACCTCTATTGTTTTTAATGCGGATGAGGTTACGAGTTTTGATGGACAGAGCTTCCCTGAATCAAAGGTGACGCCATTATCAACATTGGAGAATCGACTGATAGATTTGGATGTATCAATAGATTCGGGGTTTGGTGATGCATATTACAATTTTTCTGAAGATAGGATTTACATGCCGAATAAAGAATTCTTTAAAGCGAAAAATGCTACAAAAGACTATTATTCGACACTTCTGCATGAGTTGGTCCACTGGACGGGACATTCAAGTCGATGTAACAGAAAATTAGGTAGAACCGGTACTAAAGACTATGCTTTTGAAGAGTTAGTGGCAGAAATTGGTTCAGCATTTTTATGCTCAAGATTTGGGCTAATTAAGCAAGTTCGGAGCAATTCCTGCGATTATATCGCATCCTGGTTGAGTCAGTTTAGTCTTGACGATTCTATTCAACTGCTTGAGAAAGCAGCCAGATTAGCAAATCAGGCAAGCAATTACATATATGTGCCAAAACGCGATGATATCTTTTAAATGGCTGTGGCTAAAGTTGTATGAGGGGCAATAGGTGTCTCTGGGGTTTATTACTTCACTTAACCATATGATAACTTTCGTGTATTCTTAGGTGTAAATGCTATATCGTTTCGTGTGGATTACGTTCGACAGAAGTCGAATCAAGAGAGGTCGGCCATGAGTAAAATAGACAAAATAACCATTAATGGTTTTAAGTCTATTCGCCATTTAGACAAATTGAAGCTTAATGATTTAAATGTGCTTATTGGTGCGAATGGTGTTGGTAAAAGTAATTTTGTCAGTTATTTCCGCATGCTCAATGAATTAGTAGAAGAACGACTCCAGGTATGGACTGCCAAGCAAGGTGGAGCAGAGCGAGTCCTTCATTATGGAATAAAACACACAGCAGAAATATCATCTTTGATTCGGTTTGGTGAGCACAAATGTGGGTATTATTTCCATTTAGAACCAACTATTGATGATGGTTTTACCTGGATTGCAGAACAAATGCATTTTGGGGAAAGCAATTTTAGTGCGCTAGGCTCTGGTTACAAAGAAAGCAAATTGAAATCAAGATTAGCACAAGAATCAGAACCTTTTTATACAGATATTTATCAGTCACTTTCATTGATAAAAGTTTTCCACTTTCACGACACTAGCGATACTGCAGCAGTAAAACGTGTGGGTGCGGTACACGACAACGAATATCTACGCACTGATGCGGCTAACCTGGCGGCTTATTTATTTAAGCTGCAACGAGAAACGCCGGACGTTTATGCGCAAATCCGCAAAACCGTCCGCTTAGCGGTCCCGTTCTTTGATGACTTTGTACTAAAGCCGACTCAATTATCCTCTGGTGAAGAGCAAATTCGTTTGCTGTGGAAACAAAGTGATAGTGATTATCCATTGTGGCCAAGCCAATTGTCTGATGGTTCGATTCGTTTTATCTGTTTGGTGACGGCGTTACTACAGCCAAATCCACCTTCAACGATCATTATTGATGAGCCTGAACTTGGATTGCATCCTTATGCGATTACGCTTTTAGGCGCACTCTTGCGTAGCGCATCGAAACGTATGCAGGTGATTGTATCTACTCAGTCTGTACCGTTGCTTAATGAGTTCGAACTCGACGATTTGATTGTAGTAGAACGAGAAGATGGTGCATCGGTGTTCAAACGTTTAGATGCTGCGCAATTTGAAAACTGGCTAGAAGACTATTCAGTTGGTGAATTGTGGGAGAAAAACATTATTGGTGGGAGACAATCAAAATCAGAAAGAATACAGACAGTAATTAATTTAAATGAAACCAACACACTGTGAATGTGCCTTTTTGTGGTTTCCTTGTCAGTCCATTGTGACTTAAATTCAATGAATTGCTTTTTGTTGACTGTGCGAATATCGGCGTGAACAAAATAGCGGCTTTGGAATTCACCGTCATGCCTCCGAAATTAACTTTTCCACTTCTTCAAAAGATAGAGCGCCTTTTTGACGGGATTGCTTACTTATAGATATTAATTTCATCAATGCAATCGCTTCATCTCTTCGTTGTCTATCTCGGGAGGATTCAATAACGTAATTAGGTACTCCATGTTGCGTGATAATCATTGGTTCATCCAGTGATAAATTAGCAGCATTTTTTTTAATAGCTGACTGTTTGTGTTTGAGACATTAACAAAACCTCATTAATCAGAGATGGGCTAATAGTAGACGACTAATAGTTTGCTAGCAACAAAGCAAGGTTGAACTATGACTAAATTTGAGTTTTTCACCCTCCAATTCGAGATCCCAGCCTCATAAATTTCTCAATCAGCGACTACGCTTAAGTTGTGATTACCTCACCGCAATAAAGGAGAGTGTATTATGAGTTATAAGCACATCTTAGTCGCTGTTGATCTTACTCCGGAAAGTAAAATTCTGATCGATAAGTCCGCCAAACTGGCGAAATCGTTAGATGCTGAAATTTCTCTAATTCATATCGATCCAGATTACGAAAAGGTTTGTAAACAAACGGGCCTCATTGATGTTGATAGATATGATAATTGTGAGTTGGCTGTTGAAAATGCACTCACTGAACTTAAAAATTTATCTAATGAAATTGATTATCCAATCAAACAATGTTTGGTAGGAACGGGTAAATTTGACAAAATCTTGAAAGAAACATCAGAAAAACATGGAATAGATTTGGTTGTTTTTGGTCACCATCATGATTTCATGAGTCGGATCTTCTCATCCACCCAGCCTGTTCTTAATACAATCAATATTGATATGCTAATTATTCCAATAACTAAAGATTCATAAAGTCCAATCCTTGTAGCCCTTCTTTTTTTGCTAAGATAGGAGGGCTAATATCCCGGTTGACTCTACCAATTTGATACTGATCAAAGCTATTAACTCATTGAACTGTCACTATCACCATCGCCTAAAGGTGAGAATGGACTCTGGTCTGATTCTTTAAAAGGGAACCAAGTTAAAAGCTTGGGCTGTACCCGCAACTGTAATTGGTGAGTTGATGGCAGTATCCACTGGGTTTTCCCGGGAAGGAGCCTTAAGCCGTGAACCAAAAGCCAGGAAACCTGCCTGTAGGATTTGAAAACAACAGAGCGGGTGTCTCGGGGTTGGTGCACTATCTTATAGTGTGGTTATCATTTCTCTCGTATATACCTGTTTTTATTATGTAAAATTAATGGAAATGGTAATATGCAATTCTCTACGTTGTTATCGGTAAATTCTTTTAAAAAAGCGACTGCTGGATTACTTCTAGCGGTTTCAGTCAGTTCTGTCGCAGTGGCATCGGATATGAAAACTCATCAGGAAAAGTCAGCAATTGTTCTTGCTGCATTTGGTACTACTTATGATTCTGCTCTTGGTTCCTTATTAGGCATCCAACAAACAGTAGAAAAAGCCTACCCAAATACACCGGTTCGGTTTGCTTTCACCTCCAATATTATCCGGAAAAAATGGCATTCACGCCTGAATGATAAAGATTATCAGGATAAACACCCGGAAGTACCACAAAGCCTTTATCAGGTGAAAAATGTGCTTGGTGCGATGGCAGATTTACAAAATGAAGGTTACAAAAATATCGTAGTACAAACGACTCTACTCACTCATGGTGAAGAATATATCGATTTAAAGGCTTATGTGGATGCACTTGATTCGATTGAAACGATTAAGGAAAAGTGGAAACCCTTTAATAAGATTGCTCTAGGTCGTCCGTTAATGGGCACCTGGGGTAAAAAGTTCGAATATCGTCAAGATTTGAAACAGTTGGTGGAGGCCCTCAGTGGGGATGTCGAATTAGCAAAGAAAAATAATACGGCACTTTTGTATATGGGGCATGGTAATAGTCACTTATCGACTGGGTCATATTATGAACTTGGCGAGTTGTTAACTGCAACTTATCCTGATACGAAAATTTACGTAGGTTTAGTCGAAGGACATCCAGCGTTTGATACTGTTCTGGCTAAAATGAAATCTGATGGTGTGAAAAACGTAACACTGAAACCGTTAATGGTTGTTGCCGGTGATCACGCTTCAAATGATATGGCAGGCGATGAAGACGATTCATGGAAAGTGATGCTAACTAATGCGGGCATTAAAGTAACTCCGGTTTTAGAAGGTTTAGGAAGCAAAGAGTCTATTCAGAAGATTTACTTGAATCACCTGACCGATGCGGCAAAAGATGCGCATATTGGTTTAGAGTGAATTAGTGTGTATCAGTGGGCAGTGATTAGTGAGTCAGTGAACAGTAATCAGATAATTTGTGAATCATACAGGCCATATTTTGGAACAAGAGAATGTGCTTATTGAGGTTAAGTCATTAACCAAAAAATTTGCTAAAAGCACTGCGGTTGATGATGTGACTTTTTCGATCAAAAAAGGCGAAATATGTGCTTTTCTTGGTCCTAATGGTGCTGGGAAAACAACCATTATTAAGATGCTGATCGGATTGCTTGAGCCGACAACTGGGAAGATCCTTTATGAAGGAGAAGAGTACCATCCGAACCGTCTCAGTCTTAAGCATATAATTGGTGTTGTTCCACAGCACAATAATATCGATAAAGAACTGACGTTGTCTGAAAATCTCTATGTGCATGGTCTGCTGTATAAAATGCGCAGCAAAGAGCTGAAAGAAGCTATTAGCGAGAGCCTCGAATTTGCCGGATTGACTGAGCATAAAGATAAACTGGCAGGAAAACTGTCTGGTGGCATGAAACGTAAGCTGGTTATTGCCCGGGCACTGATGCATAACCCCAAGATTCTTTTTTTAGATGAACCGACGGTGGGGCTGGATCCTCAGGCGCGTCGAAAAATGCTGTCATTTCTGAATAAGATCAATCAGGAACGTGACTGTACTATATTTTTGACCACTCATTACATTGAAGAAGCAGAGAAACTGTCTAAGCGGGTGATTTTTATCAATAATGGCAAAATTATTACTCAGGGTAGTGTTGAAAGCCTGAAACAAAGCATAGGGAAGTGTGTGCTGGATATTGAAAATGAAGAAACCGAGCAGGAATTTTTTACCGACAGAACACAGGCAATGCAAAGGCTGGAGCAGATCGAAAACATTCCTGTCAGCATTCGGGATACCACACTGGAAGATGTATTCCTGTATTTCACCGGAACGAGGTTAAATAAAAGTGTTTGATGGTGTCGTGGGTATTTATTATCGGGAGTGTACGGTTTTAAAAAAGAAAATTGTCCGTGTTGTTCTGGCCGCTGCCGTTCCTCCGTTTCTGTATCTGATGGCGTTTGGTTTTGGTGTTGGCAAAGGCACGTCTGTTGGCGGTGTTGATTACCTGACGTTTCTGTTACCGGGCCTATTGGCAATGTCCAGCATGAACTATAGCTATAACATTGCTACAGAAATTAATATTAGCCGTTTTTATCTGAAGATCTTCGAAGAATATCTGTTAGCGCCGAATCAGCGTTGGCAGATTGTGGCTGGAGAAGTTTTGTATGGCATGACCAAAGGCATGATCCCGGTGTTTGTGGTCATTTTTTATAGTCTTGTCTGTGGCATCAATTTACATTTTTCTTTTTTATTCGTAATAGCTTTATTCTTTCATCTGATGGCATTTGCGTTGATTGGTCTGATTGTGGCGCTAAAAATGAAAAATCACAGAGATCAGGCAACCATGAACTCGTTTATTATCACGCCGATGATGTTTTTGTCCGGAACGTTTTTCCCGGTAGAACATATGCCGTTATTTATTAAAGTCGTTGCGAGTGTATCGCCTCTGACTTACAGTGCCGATTTGATCCGTTCATCACTGTTAAGTACTCACGCCTTTAGCTATCACTCGCTTGGAATTTTATTGTTGCTGAATATCATATTGTTGTTTATTGCTAATCGAATTGTCCAAAGGGTAGAAACATGAGGTGGCTGTTAATCTCGGTATTTGCCGTTTGCCTGCTGGTTTCGATGTTGATCGGACCGAACTGGATAAATCCTCTGGATATGACTAAAGTCGAATTCAGTATTTTGACTGAATTAAGAGTGCCAAGAGTACTGTTTTCTGCGGTGATCGGTGCCATGTTAGGGCTTAGCGGAAGTATTTATCAGTTAACTTTGAAAAACCCGTTAGCAGACAGTTTTACTACCGGGGCGGCATCATCGTCGGCACTTGGCGCCGTGTTGGCTATTTCCATTGGTATTCCGGTGCAGTTTATTTCTGTCTTTGCGTTTATCACCGGAATAGCCGGGGTGTTGATGGTGTATCGCATGTCATTAACGGCCGGTAAAATTAACCCGGTGACTATGATTCTGGCCGGGGTAGTGATGAATATTATTTCATCTGCCATTATCAGTTTTTCCAAATACTATTTTGAAGACTCGCTTAACTCTGTTGTCTATTGGCTGATGGGCGGGATTTTTATGGTGACCTGGGAAAGACTGTTCGTGTGCTTGGCTTTATTTGTACTGGTCTTTATCTATTTCAGAAAGAATTCGATGAAACTCAATGTACTGGCTCTGGATGAGCACTCTGCGCAAAGTCTCGGGATTAATGTTCATCAGCTGCGTACCATCGTGTTTATTCTTTCAACTTTTCTGGTCTCAGTTGCAGTGAGCTTCTCCGGTATTATCGGATTTGTCGGACTCATCGTACCGCACATTTCACGCAGTTTGTTTGGCAGCGATATGAAGAATAATATCTTTTACGCAAGTCTGTTCGGGGCGTTTTTGCTGATGATCTCGGATACACTTTCCCGTGTGATTATTCCCGGTGGTGCGGAGCTGCCGGTGGGGATTCTGACGGCGATATTTGGCGGGCTGTTCTTTTTCTATTTGTTAAAACGACGCAGAGAGCATTTCTGGAATGGTTAATATTGATATTAAGCAGTTGTCTTATCGTCGTGGTGATTTTTCTCTGAATGTTCCGGCTTTGACGATTAAGGCCGGAGAAAAAGTGGCACTGATGGGCGAAAACGGCTGCGGAAAAAGCACTCTGATTAATTTGCTTGCCGGTTTGATTGAACCCGCCAAACAGTCGGTTTTTTATCAGAGTGACGCACTGGAAACCATTCCTCACAGTCGCCGTGCAACATTATTTTCAGTACTGCCGCAATTTTCTGATATTTCTTTTCCTTTTACCGTATCAGAAGTGGCGATGTTAGGTCGATTTGTGCATCTGACCGGAACAGAATTTCAACAGGAAGATAAAGATAAGACCATAAAACTGTTACAGTTGTTGGACATGGCACAATACAAAGATCGCAGTTTTGCGGAACTGTCCGGTGGTGAAAAGCGTCGGGTGATGATTGCCCGAGTGCTGAATCAGGAAGCCCCGGTGATCTACCTGGATGAACCCAATTCCAGTCTGGATATCCGGCATACTCTGGACATTTTCAGCTATCTGCATCAACAGCCGCAAACGGTGGTGACATCAGTGCATGATGTGAATTTAGCGTATCGGTATTTCGACCGTTTCCTTTTCTTTAAAAACGGTACGCTTATTTATGATGTTGCCAAAGAGCAGGTAACCGCACAACTTTTATCTGAGGTATATGATGTTTCGGTATCTACTGACACTGATAGTTTTTGTTTTCGCCCATAGTTCGTTCGCTTATGAGCGGGTAGTTCTGTTAGCTCCGGCTGCTGGCGATATTTTTACCAAATTGCATGCTCAGGACAAAGTGGTCGGGGTGACAAAGAGTAACCATGATTTTCCTCATGCACTGAAGGTAGGATCGCATATCAAACCGAATGTTGAACTGATAAAAGGTCTTGAACCGGATTTGCTAGTGATTAGCTCGAATCGTTTTTTTTCTGATGATTTGGCGAAAAAGGTTGAGGCAGATGTAATTAGATATGACCCGACTAATTTAGAATCTATTCTGCAAAAGATCCGTCAGTTTGGTGATGTTCTGAATAAGAAAAATGAAGCGAATACGCTGATTGAGGAAATGGCAAACATTCGCAGCCAGATAAAACCATTAGCGAAACATCCGAGCGTGATCTTTGAAGTAACGGAAAGTCCGTTTATGATTGCAGGTCAGCACAGTATTGTTAATAGCATTATCAGCGCAGCAGGTGGCCGTCTTATTGCACCTGAAAATCGTAAACTCGCTAAATTTAATGTGGAAAGTGTGTTAATTGATAATCCGGATTATTACCTGTATCAGGTTGGTCCGATGAACCAAAAGCCAACACCACCAATGGAAAGACCAAATTATCATATAATGCACAGTAAAGTAATCAAGGTCGATCAGCTAGAGTTCTCCCGGGCAAATACCCGATCGTTTGAGCTGGCATTAGAGCTAAATAAGACATTTTTAAAGACTAAATCAGTTAATACAAAATAGAAAATTAAATTAGCAGGCAGAGAAAGTATGAGTAATGAAGTTTTAGGTCAGTTATATGCTGTTGGTCTTGGCACAGGTGACAGTGAATTATTGACGCTGAAAGCCATTCGCTTAATTAAAGAAGCTGATATTGTTGCTATTCCGGAAAAAACAAAAGGCAAAGCGGATTCATTTGCCTGGGACATTATCTCTGGAGCAGTTTCTATTGAAGAGCTTGCTGGGGAGCGTTGTTTTCTTCACTTTCCGATGACCCGTGACGGTGCGGTTAATGTGCCTGCTTGGGTAGAAGCTGCCAAAGAAATTTTGTCATATCTTAAGGAAGGAAAATCAGTTGTGTTTGTAACTGAAGGTGACCCTTCAGTATTCAGTACCTGGGCGTATATTCAGGATGAGCTGGCAGTGATTGCTCCTGAAGTGGTTCCTGTTATTGTTCCGGGGATTACATCGGTTACCGCTGTTCCTGCTGCAACGAAAATCCCGTTGGCAGAAGGGAAAGAACGTTTCTGTGTTGTGCCTGCTACTTATGGTATTGAATGTCTGGAGCGTTTGGTTAAAGATTTCGACACCATTATGTTGATCAAAGCAGGGCGTATGGTTAGTCAGCTTTCGGCCAAACTAAAAGAAATGGGCATTCATGATTGTGCGACCTATGTTTCTCATGCGAGTACTGATAAAGAGGAAGTCTATTCCAGTCTGGATGATGTGCCTGAAGAACATCGTTATTTTTCGATGGTTCAGCTATCTATTCGTTCGCGGAAAGGGGTGTTAAGAGCGACGTTAGCTTAGAATATTTTCATAAACAAAAAGTAACCAATTTACCCATAATTTATAATAAGTTATCTAGCAAGACCTCCTTTTTGGAGGTCTTTTTCATTAAATTAATTTTGTATTGCAGTAAAAAATTAACCCTTTTGTTTAAGTTGTTCGTTTGTATTTATGAAAGTAAACGAACAGAGAGGGAACAATTATGAAATATGGTAGATTGGCTTACGTGGGCATCGGTATTCTGTCATTTGTTTTTATTATTAATGGCTGTACTGAAGCAAACAAAGCCGAAACTAAAACCTCACAAGCTGCATCACAGAGTACAGAATCAAGTGCATCACAGTCTCAGCCTACTGATAAGGAACAAATAGTAGTTTCTGATAGTGCACTTCGTTCTCAGGAATATCATATTGATGCATTGAGAACAGTAAAAGGCGTTCCTCACGCCAAAGGAATGCCAGAAAGTCGGTTACGGGTTCCAGTTATACCTGAAATAAATCACGAAACTTATCTGGATAATACCAGTAATGGAATTCAGCAAGTGGCTTTCTCGCCATTATCCACATTTTCAATTGATGTCGACACCGGTAGTTATACCAACGTCCGACGGTATCTTAATATGGGACAATTACCGCCAAAAGATGCTGTCAGAGAAGAAGCGTTTATCAACTATTTCATGTATGAGTATCCTGTTCCGGAAACAAAAGCCCAGCCCTTTTCAGTAAATACAGAAATTGCTCCAGCACCGTGGAACGAAAAACGTCAGTTATTACGGATTGGCTTAAAGGGATACGAGATCCCGGTAAGTGAACGTAAGTCATCCAACCTGGTCTTTTTAATTGATGTTTCTGGATCGATGAATCAGCCAGACAAACTACCGTTACTAAAACAGAGTTTGTTAATGCTAACGAAAGAGTTAAATGAAAATGACAGGGTCAGCATTGTGACTTATGCGGGGAGCGCGAGTGTTGTACTTAAGCCGACGAAAGGGAGTGAAAAGCAGGCCATTATAAATGCTTTGACTAAGTTAACGGCTGGCGGAAGCACATATGGACAAAGCGGGATTGAGATGGCATACCAACAGGCAAAATTGGTTTTCATCAAAGGTGGGGTAAACCGGATTATGCTGGCGACGGATGGTGACTTTAATGTTGGTGTAACTGATTTGGATACGTTGAAAGAACTGGTTAAAAATGAACGTATCAATGGGATCACTCTGACAACTCTTGGTTTTGGTCAGGGGAATTATAATGATGCTATGATGGAACAGCTGGCTGATATCGGTAATGGTAGTCATGTTTACATAGACAGTATTCACGAAGCCAGAAAAGTCTTTCAGAATCAGATGAGTGGTACCTTACAGGCAATTGCTTACGACGTTAAAGTTCAGGTGGAATTTAATCCGCAAACAGTTAAGGAATATCGATTAATCGGGTATCAGAACCGTTTATTAAAATCCGAAGATTTTAATAATGATCATGTGGACGCGGGAGAAATAGGTGCCGGACATACAGTGACTGCTTTGTATGAATTGACCCTGAAAGGAGAGCCGGGCCAGATTGATGATCTTCGCTATAAAGATACGAGTAATGAGACTGTCAAACACGAATTGACAGATGAGCTGGCACTGGTGAAACTTCGTTATAAACTACCCGAACAACCGGAGAGTCGACGTTTATCCTATATAGTAAAATACAGTGATATCCGAAGCCGTTTTCAACAATCCAGCCCTGAGTTTCAATTTGCTACATCTGTTGCAGCTTTTGCGCAAAAACTGAAAGGTAATGACTACTTGCATGATATGTCTTATCAGGAAATTGCGGACATTGCGCGTAAAAATAAAGGAATTGACCCGTATAATTATCGGGGTGAATTCATTAGTTTGATTGACGTTGCGACAAGCTTATAACCGGGAATGTGAGTGAAAAATAAATCCGATGAAGAGTTAATGATCATGTTTGGCAAAAGAGGGAGGCAATCCGCTTTTGCCGAACTTTATTGTCGGCACAAGGATGCCTTGTATCGCTACTTTGTCAGACAGCTTGATGCAGGGCAGAACGAGCAGGCCGAAGAACTTTATCAGGAAACATGGCAACGTATTATCGAAAAAAGAGCAACTTATTTACCAACCGCTAAATTTACAACCTGGCTGTATCGAATTGCTCATAACCTGCTGATTGATAATTATCGGAAAAAGACCGTACAGGCAGTTTATTCCGAGCAGTATTCAGAATTAGAAAGTAGTGAATACTCTGATTCAGAACAACGGGAAAAAGAAGCGATTAAACACTGTGTTTCCAAACTGCCTATGCATCAGCGAGAAGTATTTATGCTGCGTTATGAGTCTGATTTTAATCCTTGCCAAATTTGTGAAATAGTGGATGCGAAGCCCGAAGCAATCAAAACACGCCTTCGTTATGCTCTGACTCAGTTACGAAAGTGTCTAACTCTTAAACTTGGAGACAGACCATGAAAGATAAAGATATCGTTTCGCTGTATAAAAAAAGCGCAACGGAAACACCTTCAAAAGAGTTAGATAAACAAATACTTGATTATGCAAAGGCTAACAGTAAAAAACCGTTTCAATACCGACACTTGGTTGCTTTGGCTGCATCAATAGGTTTGATTACCTTACTGGCTCCCTGGCGGTGGTATGAATCAACTGAGCATTTAATGCCAGATGAGGATCATCTCAATATAAAGTCCAGACCTGATACCATCCAGGCAGAATCAATGGCTCCTGCTAAAGAACGGATGGAAATGATGTCTGACAGAGGCAGAAAAAGTATTATGTCAGAAAAATCACAGGCTTTGAACATTAGTCCCTCTGATATTGATGACCAGCAGAAACTGCAAGAAATAGAAATGTTATTAAAAACTGGTAATAAAGAACAGGCGAAAAAGATGCTGGAGCAGTTTCTTAAAGAAAAACCAGAAATAAGAAATAAATTATCCGATCAATTGAATAAACTACAATCTGAAGAAAATCGTGAGTAATAGATTTTACATCTGAGATCGTGTTAATACATCAGAAATGTCAAAACATACGACCTTATTCCGGCCACTTTGTTTTGCTTTGTATAGAGCCTTATCGGCTCGGCTTAAGACTTCAGTACTGCTTTTATCTTGATCGAAAAAAGGTGTAATACCAATACTAATTGTCGTATTGATAATTTTACCTTCAGTAAATATCGCTGCTGTCTGAATTTGTTCCCGGATGCGATCTGCGATGGTTTTTGCTTCTTTTATATCTGTGCCAGGTAACAGAATCGAAAATTCTTCACCACCAAGTCGGCCAACGACATCTACGGCGCGTACACAATGCTTCATTATTGCAGCAATCTCAGCTAAAACGTGATCTCCTGCTGAATGGCCATAGGTATCATTTACATCTTTAAAATGATCAATATCGAGCATCATTAATATATAGGATGTTTCATAACGACGGTATTGATTCCATTCTAGAGTGAGAACTTCAATAAATTTACGGCGGTTAAGTAAATTAGTCAGGGAATCTCTTTCTGCTAATAATTGCAGTTTGTGAGTTTTATCTATGGCATCTAATGCTCTGATAATAATATCGGTGAACCATGATAAAATTGAAGAGTCGTTTTTGTCCCAGTTTAGCTGTTTCTTTTTAGGATTGACCATGCACAGTTGATAATACTCTCGCGTATCAGTGGGTTTTGTTTGACACAAAATGTTTACCAAGCCTAGTTCTTTGAGCTCATCGGATGGTTGGGTGATATCTGAATTATCTTCTGAAATCTCTATATTGGCAGCTAAATTGGCAACTTTGTTATAATGCAGTTCATCACACTGTCGATCGGTTGTAATTCCCCATTCGCTGATGATGGTTGTAAATTTTCCTTTTCTCTTTTTGGTGAGAAAAACATAGTCAGCCCGGGCTTTATGTGCGAATAAATTTAATGACCAGCGAATATACTCATCAATTGTTTCATGGTGTGGGGTTTGCAATTTTTTTGTTATCAGAGAAAGCATATTTTCAATTTCTATATGCTGTATAAGGACATGCATCATTTTCCAAATGATGAACCCCAGTAAAATTAATAGAATTATAAATGTAAGAATTGTAAGATAAAAAAGGTGAGAAAATTCTGTCTGGTTTTTAATTTTCTGATTATTTAACTGGTTGATCAGTTCGTTAATCCCAGCCATATAAATATCTTTGTTATTCTCATAATCAGAGCTGAATAACATCTCTTGTGCCTGTTGCAATTCACCTTTTGCTGAAAGTACCAAAGCGTTTTCTTCTATTTCTACCAGTTGGTCATTCGCAGTACTGATCTTCTGAATAATTATTTTAGCTTTTGGATAAATAATTACTGCTTCTTTTAGTTGTTCATCAAGCATTGTTACATGCTCTCTATACCGCCTGATCCAGCGTCTGTCTCCGGTGAAAGCAGACATTCTTGCAGACATAGTTAACACTTCATCATAGAAATGGATTTTATGTGTAGCATTAATTATCCGACTCTGAAATGCTTCGGAATCAATGGATTGATTAGTAAGGTTGGTTGTAAGAGCGATAATGGAAAGTATAAGAACACAGACAAGTACAAAACTATATAGAACTTGTCGATATACTTTTTGAGGTAATAACTTGCGCAAGGGTAAAGGCATATTCTCCCTTTTATCGTTTCTCTTTTTAAGTCACTACTTCTAAACTGATTCTGTGAAGGTACATACCAATCACACAATAACTATAGCAATCAAATTGAGAATTAACACATTAACCAATTGTAGTAATTAATTTTTGGTGATAGTGATAAAAATACTGTTTTTATGTACAGTAAAAATTGACATCGGTAGATATTGCACCATACTGTATATGTATACAGATTTTTAGGGGGTGTCTTATGCTACAGGAAACCATTGAACGAGTTAACCGCCTGCGTCAAAAGGCAATGTTTGATCCTGAATTTCATAAATCTGCTCAGGAACATGCTAAAACGTTAGAATATGTTGAGCAAGAATTTGAACCTCGCCGTTATCGAAGAAAAAGTGCCAAAGCAAAAATTCAAAAGCCTAAATCATTGGCCGATATCTACCAAAACGCTGTTGCAACTGATGGTGAAAATCCATCCGGTATTGAGCATTAAAAATTGTGAGTGTAATAGTTGCCGGTTTATAGTGTAAAGTCTGATTTATCATCAGGCTTTACACTAAGGTCAAACCTACAATTACGCGTGAGCTTTAGGCCGTTGTGTCAGAAAAATAAACGGAATTAACACAAAGAAAATTCCCATCAGAACCGTAAACAAATCGATGGTAGACATCATGTAACCCTGACCGGTGATAATGCCATTAAGATTCATCAGAGTTTGTTGGGTATTGTGCTGTAAATCTGGTGCAATCAATGGGTTATACTGCGAAATATGTTCTGCCATCACTGAGTGATGAACACTGGCATTTCGTGACCATATCCAGGTTGTTAATGATGACGCAAAACTGGCACCAATGGTACGGATAAACGTAGACAGTGATGCCGCATCAGAGACATCTGATCCATGCAGATCGGCCAACAAAATCGTTGTCATTGGCATAAAGAATAACGAAATACCAATTCCCATAAACAGTTGGATTAAAGCAATGGTTGTGTAATCAACATCACTGTTAAATTGCGCCCGCATATAACAGCTACTACCTATAACGATAAAGGATGCTGCTGCAAGTTTACGCATATCCAATTTTGTGCCGAATTTCCCTAAAACCGGGGTTAAGAATAGTGGTATTACCCCCATAGGTGCGGCAGCAAAACCAGCCCATAACGCGGTATAGTTCATCTGACTTTGTAGCCATTGTGGCAAGATCAGGTTAATACTGAAGAAACCCGCGTAAGCCAGTGTTAGCAGAATAGTACCGATACAGAAATTACGATTGGTGAATAATTTCAGGTTAATAATTGGATCGTCATCGGTTAATTCCCAAATCACCATAAAGATAATCATAATCACGGCGAAAACAGAGCCGGCAATAATCCAGGTATTGTTAAACCAGTCCAATTCGTTACCTTTATCTAATACGATCTGCAATACACCAACGCCTAATGCCATAGTGGAAAGACCAACAATATCGAATTTGGAGCTGCGCATATTGACTTGTGCCGGACGGTCTTTTAACTGACGTAACACAACAATCACCGTAAAGATACCAATCGGGATATTGATAAAAAATATCCAGGGCCAGCTGTAATCATAGGTTAACCAGCCACCGAGAATCGGACCGACAATCGGACCAACAACTGCAACCATCCCCAATAATGCCAATGCCATACTGCGTTTTTCTTTCGGGAAAATGGACATCAGCAAAACCTGACTCATAGGAAATAGCGGTGCTGCTGCCAGCCCTTGCAGAGTACGGAATATTACGAGCTCTCCCATACTCTGAGATACACCGCACAAGAACGAAACCACACTAAAGGCGATTAGAGCACCTACATAGAGTCGAACTTCCCCGACACGGCGACTTAACCACGAAGTAACAGGCAACCCAATTGCATTACTCACCGTAAAAGAGGTAATAACCCATGTTCCCTGATTAAGGCTGACGCCCATATTACCTGCAATAGTCGGCAGGGATACGTTTGCAATGGTCGAGTCTAATACCTGCATAAAAACACCCAAGGATATGGCGAACACACATAGCGCCATATTTTCCGGGCGAAAGCTTTGAGATTGACTCATATCGGAACCTTCTACTTTTTAGCCAAGAAGTCTTTAAGCTGAACATCATTATCAGCAATGATTTGTTCGACTAATTTATCTATATCATCAACATTACGGTTGTAAACATCAGTTGTGTAACGAGCTGATTTTGGCGATGTTGTTGAAAGCAGAGCACCTTTTGTATCAGAAACTTCAACATCGGCAGTCATCGATAATCCGATTCTGAGCGGGTGAAGATCCAGTTCTTTTTTATCAAGCTGAATACGAACTGGCAGACGCTGAACGACTTTGATCCAGTTGCCGGTAGCATTTTGAGCTGGTAGTAAAGAAAACGCACTGCCTGTTCCGATACCTAAACTTTCGACTGTGCCGTGGAATACTACATCGTCACCATATAGATCAGATATTAAAGATACCGGTTGGCCGATTCTCATTTCTTTAAGCTGAGTTTCTTTGAAGTTGGCATCAATCCAGACCTGATCCAATGGTACAACGGCCATAAGCACGGAGTTTTGTGATACGCGCTGACCAAGTTGTACGTTTCTCTGAGCAACATAACCAGAAACAGGGGCTACGACACTGGTACGCAATTTAGTTAAATACGCTTTTTTCAGGTTAGCGATGGATGCTTTAACCAGTGGGTGAGTTTCAACAGTGGTTCCATGAATAATAGATTGTGATGCTTTTAATTCTTCAACGGCGACTGCCAAATCTTTTTCAGCAGAATCAACCAAATCTTTAGCATGGCTTAATTCTTCCTGAGACAGCCCCCCAATTTTAACCATATCTTTACGACGAGAGTAATCCGTCTTTGCTTTGTTAAGCGCGATTTTTCTGGTTTCAACAACTGCTTGTGCCTGAGTAACACTGTTAAACATGGTGCGAACCTGACGAACAGTCTGACCTAAATTTGCTACTGCACTTTCATAAGCAATTTGAGCATCATCTCCATCAAACCGGACTAATTCCTGGCCTTTTTTTACGTAGTCACCATCATCGACGGTGATACGGGTTACCGTCCCGGTTAGCTCGGGTGTTATTTGCACGAGGTTACCATTAACATATGCATCTTCGGTTGATTCATTGCCTTTGAGGTATTTAAAATAATAAAAACCAGAGCCGAGTGCTGCTACTGCGATGATCAGCGCGAATGTTGTTAACCCTTTTCTACGTTTTGTTTTGTTTGAAGAAACAGGTTGTTCAGTATTATTTTCTTGCATTGTATAAACCTATATTATTCTTGTTCAGCAATAGTCGGTGTGTTTTCCGTAGAATTACTGAAGCCACCACCAAGAGCGCGGACTAATAAAACCTGCTCTTCCTGCTGCTGATTTTTTAATAGTGTGTAGGCAGATTCAGCCTGAATGAGCTGATTTTCAGCGATCAACACTTCAAGTTGGCTACCCATTCCTGATTCATAACGTTTTTCAGTGATCTGATAACTTTTATCAGCCAATTTCATACTTTGTTCAGCATCCAGAAGCTGCTTTTCAAGTGATTGAATGGCCAAAACAGAATCTGTGACTTCGCCCAAAGCATGAGTCAGAGACTGGTTATATTGAGCAACAGCGGTATCATAATCGGCAGTTGTTTCGATTAAATCTGCGGTCAGACCCTTAGTGAAAATAGGCAGTGAAATTGCGGGCATGACATTCCACGAGCGGCTGACATCCTCAAAAAAACCATCACCTAACATGGCTTTGAATCCGGCCATTGCGCTTAGGTTAACGTTCGGATAAAAACGCGTTTTCGCCACTGCGATATTTTTACCAGCGGATTCAACACGCCATTTTGCCGCAACAATATCAGGTCTGTGTGATAACAAATTAGCTGGGAGGTTACGCGGTAACTTTAATGCGGTATCAATATGACCTGTAGGACGTTGGATCGATAATGCTGTGTCCGGGCCATCACCAACTAATGTTGCTAATGCATTGTTAAGTTGTTTAATTGCTAGAGTTCGTTGTTTCAGTACTTGCTGAGAAGTCGCTGCATTACTTTGTGCAGTGTAAAGACGGTCTTCAGATGTTAAACCGTGATCAAACAGGTTTTGAGTAATAGTGACAATTCTTTGGGTCCGTTCGAGATCTTTTTTCGCTAAGTCGAGCAAAGAGTAGGAATTAGCTAACTGTACATAAGAACGGATGATCGCATTGGATAATGCAATTTTGGCTGCCTGGTGGTCTACTTCCGCAGCGCGTTGATTATCAACACTGGCTTCCCATGCAGAGCGTTCTCCACCCCATAAATCAAATGAATAGCTTGCATTTAATCCCAGGTTGTAGACAGTTCCGTAACGATTTCCCTGATATGTGTAATCTTCAGAACGTGATAAACGGGCGCGGCGAGCACTGGCATCTGCTGATACCACAGGATCAAATTGGCTGTCTGCAGCCATAACATAAGATGACGCTTTAGTTAAACTTGCATTAGCCAATTGAATATCGGGACTGTTTTTCAGAGCACGTTCAATTAGTTGGTTTAACTGATTATCAGCAAAGGATTTCCACCAGTCCTGAGTGGGCCATTCGGCAACTGATAATTGGTGTTTTTCAAGACTGGCGCTGTGATTTAACACCTCCTGGTCTTCAAGTTGATTTCCCGGTTTTATCTGATCGGGCGCTGAACAGCCATAAAGCAAGGATAACGATACAAATATCGATACTTTAGTCAGTTTTATCATTCTGGTTCCTTGGTATAACGACGGCGACATTCTTCGGGCATAAGACTATCGACAATTTTTTTCAAACAGAGATGAAGCTGTTGAGTTTCTTCGGGTGTAAGGCATTGTGTTAGTTCATTAATGGCGTTCATTGCCAAAGGAACGGTACGTTTAGTGCAATCTCTGCCTTTTTCTGTCAGTTCTACTAAAACTGAACGACGGTCATTAGGGTCTGGTATTCGCTGTATTAATTCTTTTTTTTCTAATCTATCAAGCATTCGGGTAATAGCACTGTTGTCTATATCCAGATAAGAGCCTATCTCAGAAGGGCGATTGGTATTTACAAAATATAAGTGGCCCAACATTTTCATTTGGGTAGCTGTTATCTCTTCATCAGCAAGATATTGATCGATGAGTCGGTCCTTAAATTGAGCTGTTTTGCCCAGTAAAAAGCCAAGGTTGTCGTATAGAGATAATTCGACAAGCTTTGATTCAGACATAATTTGATACCGTTGTTGTTGCCTATACATTATTTGTCTAGACATTATTGGACTGTGCATTAATTGCCTAGGCAAGTAATTATTGTGATTTTGGTCACGGTTGTCAATAGGTGTTAGGGTTTTAGGATATAAGGATTTGAGGGGGGGGAGGGTTATAGGAATCAGGGGGCATGGAAATGGTACTATCGCGTAATAAAAAGCAGAGTCATGAAATACTCTGCTTTCTCTCGTTTTTGCGTTCGCTTATTACCCTTGTTTATTGATTATTTGAGTTATTGTCTGGCTGATTGTACCAGCCCATACCTCTGCCCATATGGCCACTCATCATGCCAGGGCAATATTCACGCGATGCAACTTGTTTTCCTTTGGCGTAGTTTTCATGCATTTTTTCCATCCATTGGTAATGTTCTTCTGCATTATTTCCCATATGTTCTCGCCACTGCTGCATTTGTTGTGGAGTTTGACCGGAATTACGCATACTTTGATATTGGCCGTTGTCATTACCCATCATTCCGTAGCCGTTGCCCATATGAGCAAAAACACCGACAGAAGCGACCAGTGCGGTCAGAGCTAATGCTACCTTAGTTAACTTTTTCATATCCTTTCTCCTCTTGTTGTCTACATTGTTATTACAGCAAGAATTCGATAAAGATGTGTGTCGTAAACATTTTCTTTTTTATCAAAAAGTGACAAATTTGCTTGCTGACAAACTTTGTCACACTTTTTGACATAATCTGTATATAGTTATAACGGTACGAAAAATATGAAAAAAAGTAAGAGAGTTGTCAGAGGTAAAAATGGAAAGAGCTTATCAGATACTCGTAGTTGATGATCACAAAGATATTCGTGATTTACTGCAACGCTTTTTACAACAGCACGGTTTAATCGTGACTACGGCTGCTGATGGTAATGAAATGAACAGGCACATGTCAGTGCAGAAATTTGATTTGCTTATTCTTGATTTGATGTTACCCGGTAAGGATGGAATTACTTTATGTCGTGAAATACGCAGTGAAAGTAATATTCCGATAATTATGCTGACAGCCTTAAGTGAAGACATTGACCGTATTGTAGGATTGGAAGTCGGGGCGGATGACTATGTTCCTAAGCCATTTAATCCACGCGAGTTATTAGCAAGAATTAAATCGGTATTAAGACGCCATTTTGCAATTCCTAATGTCGAAGAGTTTGTTTCTACCACACCAACACATTATCAGTTTTCTGGTTGGAACCTGAATACGACCAGCAGAGAGCTATTTGACTCTTCTAATTCCTTAGTTACCTTGACCTCGACAGAATTTGCAATGTTGGTTGCTTTTTTGTCTCATCCTAATGTTGTGCTGAGTCGGGAAGATTTACTGAAATTAGTTCAGGGGCGCGGAGCGGATGTTTATGATCGTTCAATCGATACTCTGATTAGCCGACTTAGAAAAAAAATTGAAGTCGATCCGAAACAACCAAAATTGATTAAAACTATCTGGGGTGGTGGTTATCAGTTTAGTTGTGAGGTTGTCCATGCTTAAGGAAAGGATTAGGTATCTGGCTGACTGGTATCAAAAACAAAAACTGATTCATCAGATTGGTATGGTCATTTTGTCCGGCTTTGTGTTGAGTTTTTTACTGACTCTGTTTTTGCTTTCCTACGATAAAACTCAGCGATTGAGTCAACTTTCTATTTCTGCTGCGTTACAAAGGGTCGTTTCCGTTGCAGATACGCTGGAGCAGACTCCTGACTCTTTGCATAATTCAATTATCAGGGCCAGTAGTAGTTCAGATCTAAAATTATCTGTGACGACGAAACCCAGAGTCGCTCCGAATTCTAATCCAAGTACAATGGAACGGACAATTCAGGAACGACTTAACTCTATCGGCATTCCAAAAGCCTATATTTCTCTGGTTAATCAACCAGAACGACCATTGATGAATTTTTCCGAACACAATCAAAATAATATGGAAGCAATGCATCGCTCAATGATGGGAAATTCGCCAGGGACAGGAATGCGTTTATCAAATATGATGCAGTCTTATCATCGGGCGTTTGGAGCTAATTACAGTGCGACGGTTGATGGTTCGTTTCAGTTATCATCAGGCCAATGGCTTAACTTTTCTTCCGGTATGGCAAATGAAATAACTCACTGGTCATCGGGAGTTTTAATCGCTCTGATCACGGTGATGATTATTACGATTTTATCGTCTCTGTATATTGTTCGTCGCGCTTTAAATCCGATAGGGGAATTGGGCAAAGCTGCTCAGTATTTTGCTAATAATAAACAAGTCTATGAAGTCAGTAATAACGGACCAGAAGATTTAACACCAACTATCAATGCCTTTAATGATATGCAGAAACAGGTTACTGAATATATCGAGGAAAGAACCAAACTGCTTGCGGCTATTTCTCACGATTTACGAACACCTTTAACTAGCTTGCGTCTGCGAATGGAATTTATCGATGAAAGTGAAGATAAACAGCAGATGCTTAGAACCATAGATACCATGGATAAGATGCTCACGGCTACCATGCGATTTTCTAAAAATGATACTGAAAAAGAGCCGCGTCAGATGACGAATATTGATAGCCTGATACAAACCATTATTGATGAATATGATGAAAAAGGCATTGAAATCGGGTATGAATCTCAATTTGATCTGATTGATAACATACCACCACTGAGTGTGCGTCGTATGACAGAAAACCTTATCAATAATGCTATTCAATATGCAGGTAATGACGCTCACATTGACATTTCTGTTGCAAGAAATGAAAAACAGCTAACGATTATCGTTTCAGATAATGGTGTGGGGATTCCGGATGATAAATTACAGGAAGTGTTAAAACCTTTCACTCGTCTGAATGAAGCTCGCGATACTGAAAATTCAAATGTAGGGCTAGGTTTGTCAATTACGCATTCTTTGGCTTCTGCCTATGGTGGCGGTCTTCACCTGGAACATAATCAACCACAGGGATTGAAAGCCATAATCACAATTTCTTTGGCATAACAAAAGCCTTCTTACTCGCCTATTTGAATAAAATGATTGCTTGATCCTGAACGAGGTTTATTCTAATGAAATATACATTTATGAAGCGATTAAAAAAGGATATTCAGTTACTATGAAACTCTATTTTACACCTGGTGCCTGTTCATTAGCTCCTCATATTGTACTTGAAGAACTTGGTTTTTCTTACGAAGTTGAGCAGGTTGATTTAAAAACTAAGAAAACAAAATCTGATCAGGATTATCTTACCATTAATGCAAAGGGGTACGTACCGGCTCTGCAATTAGATAATGGTCATATTCTTACTGAAGGTTTAGTGATTTCACAATTTCTTGCAGATCAAAGACCTGAAGCAAATTTGATTCCTCAAGATGGTGAAGAGCGTTATCAACTTTTGAGTCTGATGGTTTATATCGCTTCTGAATTGCATAAACCAATGGGGTCTATGTTCAATCCAAAGCAAACTGCAGAAGTTCGTAGTTCAACTGAAAAATTACTGACCAAACGTATAAATTGGATTGTAGAGCAAATGGGTAATCACGATTTTGTCTATGGAAATACGTTTACTATTGCAGACGCTTATTTGTTTACGGTTCTGAATTGGGCAAATATTGTGAAATTTGATTTGAGTGTTTGGCCTACGTTACAGGAATATACTAAGCGAATTGCTCAACGTCCATCGGTTCAGGCTGTACTAAAAGCAGAAGGATTGCTTGGGTAATCAGGATATTTATTCTGTTATCAGAATGATGATGTTTATCACAAAACCTGTTATCATGCCGCAAATTTTAAAAAGTTGGTTTATGGCCAACTTTTTCGTCTTTATCACCCAACTTGGAATATCCTGTGTTAACAACTGCAAACATCACCATGCAATTTGGCGATAAGCCATTATTCGAAAACATTTCAATTAAATTTGGTAATGGTAACCGCTATGGCCTGATCGGTGCGAACGGCTGCGGTAAATCGACTTTTATGAAGATCCTGGATGGTGAATTAGAACCATCATCGGGTTCAGTATCGTATGACCCGAATGAACGTATTGCTAAACTGGGTCAGGATCAGTTTGCATTTGAAGAATTTACAGTTATCGACACTGTAATTATGGGTCACAAAGAGTTGTGGAAAGTAAAAGAAGAGCGTGACCGTATCTATGCTTTGCCTGAAATGTCAGATGAAGATGGTATGCGAGTCGGCGATCTGGAAACAGAATTTGCTGAAATGGATGGTTATTCAGCAGAAGCTCGTGCCGGAGAACTTCTTCTTGGCCTTGGTATTTCGGAAGATCAGCATTTTGGTTTCATGAGTGAAATTGCTCCTGGCCTGAAACTTCGTGTGTTACTGGCTCAGGTTTTGTTTGCTGAACCAGACATCATGTTCCTTGACGAACCAACCAACAACCTGGATATGCACACTATCGCCTGGCTGGAACAAACTCTGCTAGCGCGTAACTGTACTATGGTTATTATCTCGCACGACCGCCACTTCCTGAATACTGTATGTACTCATATGGCGGATCTGGATTACGGCGAATTGCGTTTATTTACTGGTAACTATGATGAATATATGTTTGCTGCAGAGCAGGCGCGTGATCGCTTATTAGCAGATAATGCTAAGAAAAAAGCGCAAATGGCCGAACTGCAGACGTTCGTTAGCCGTTTCTCTGCTAACGCTTCTAAAGCAAAACAGGCAACTTCTCGTCAGAAACAGCTAGAAAAAATTCAGCTTGATGAAGTGAAACCTTCAAGTCGTCAGTCTCCATTTATTCGCTTTGATCAGGAAAAAGAACTGTTTCGTAATGCTCTTGAAGTAACAGATTTAAAACAGGGCTACGGTGACAATATCCTGTTTGATGGTGTGAAGTTATTAGTAGAAGTTGGTGAACGTATTGCCATTATCGGTCCAAATGGTATTGGTAAGTCAACTATGCTGAATACGCTGGCAGGCGTAATGGAGCCTATGGCCGGTGAGATTAAATGGTCTGAAAACAATAACATTGGTTATTACGCACAGGATCATGCTCATGAATTTAGCGAAGATATGAATCTGATGGACTGGATGGGACAGTGGAAAAATGAAGGCGAAGATGAACAGGTTGTGCGCGGTATCCTTGGTCGTATGTTGTTCTCTCAGAATGACATCAAGAAATCTGTTAAAGTAATTTCTGGTGGTGAGCAGGGGCGTATGCTGTTTGGTAAGCTTATCATGCAAAGACCAAACATTCTGTTGATGGACGAACCAACGAACCACATGGATATGGAATCGATCGAAGCACTAAACCTGGCACTTGAGAACTACAAAGGTACTTTGTTATTTGTTTCTCATGACCGTCAGTTTGTATCTTCTATTGCTACCCGTATTATTGAAATCACCAAAGATGGTGTGAATGATTTCCATGGTACCTATGATGAATATTTAGCTAAGCAGGGTCTGGTAGGATAAAATTTTTCAGCTGTAGCTAAAAACGTAAAATCCTGAATCTCTAACGCACAGTTCATATTTATTGGACTGTGCGTTTTTTATTCGTGGACAAGCAAGATGCAATTTGCTTATATGCTTTAGGTTGTCTTGTTTGGTTGTGAATTAATATGATGAATAAAATTGCAAGTTACATTGTCGTTTGTTTAATCGTCATGTTAGGTGCAGGTTGTAGTTCTACACCGCCTCAGGACCGTATCACTGTTAATCCTCATAAAACCGATCTGTCAAATTCCGGTCTGGTGCGCAATGGTCTTATTACTCAGTTTGAAGAATGGGAAGGTACTCCCTATTACTATGGTGGGTTAAGTAAAGACGGCGTTGACTGCTCCGGTTTTGTCTATGCTGTGTATCTTGAGCAGTTTGGTTCGATTATTCCCAGAACCACTGGCGGGCAGTCAGGAATGGGTAAAGAAATTCCTCGCTCACAATTGCGTCCCGGAGATTTGGTTTTTTTCAAAACAGGTCATAAAGTACGCCATGTCGGTATTTACTACGAGCAAAACCAGTTTATCCATGCCTCTGAATCGAAAGGGGTGATTATCTCCAGTCTGAACAATGTTTACTGGAGATCGAAATACTGGTTAGCAAAAAGAATTGAGTAAAGTTTGGGTTTAGGCTTTTATCAATAACTGATATCCTTGCGCGCTCAATGAAAAACAGAGCAGAATTCAATGATTGATAGTAATGATGTAATCAGCACACTGGAAGAACTTGAAACCTTTTTGATTCTGGTTGAAAGAGGTGGTTTAGGGCTGGAAAATGTGGCGGGGGTTGCGCTGGCAACCAATAATTCTAATGGGCGTCCGTTCGTCGCTGTATTAGATGACCAGCACCAGTTAGTGCTTGGCCGTTGGGTGACGCAGGACGTTTTTGATAATGGGAAAGAACTGGTTCGTAAAGGACCGGGTAAAGGTAAAATAAATTAATCCTGTAGTCTGCTGAGATTCATTTCAGCTTTCCCCTTTATTTCCTTTACTTGCTATTGTCGAAAATAAAGGGGAGTAGCACATTAATGTCGGCTAACCAAGTGCTGGCAATATGCCTAGTGTAATCATAAATTGCACAACAATGATAAACAGACCGATCAAGCCACAAATAATCAACGCCGGTGTGCCGCCAATAACCTGATAGTGATTAGCCAGTGCTTGCTGACGAACCTTTTTTACCATTAATAAAGGTAAAAAGATCGCCAGAACCGCCAGTGAAATTGCTGCATATCCCAACGCCATAATAAAACCTTGCGGGTAAAACAGTGCAAAAATCAAAGGTGGTAAAAAAGTCACTACAGATGCAATGGGGCGGTGTAACTGACCTTGTCTTTTTTGCAGGCAGTCACCCAAAAATTCAAACAGTCCAAGACTCACGCCAAGAAAAGACGTCAACAAAGCCAGATCCGCAAATATACCGATAACATTGCTCAGGCTGGAGTAGTGAACTTTAACGGCTAACGTCGATATTAATGCGCTTAGCTCGGAATTCTCTATTAGTTCTGGTTGACTGATAACACCCAGAGTGACTAATTGCCAGAAGATATAAATAATTAAAGGAATAGCTGAGCCAAATATAATCGCTTTGCGAAGTGCAGGGGTGTCGCCATCAAGGTATTTTACGATAGCAGGAATACTACCGTGGAAGCCAAATGAGGTAAAAATAACAGGTATGGCTGCAACAATAAGTCCTTGTTTTAAAGGCATACTGAGTAAGTAGGATTCGGATACGTTGGGAGCCAGGAAAAACAGCACCATAACCATAGCAATGATTTTCCCGGTAAACAGTACCCGGTTGACACGATCCACCGTGCTGGTACCAAAAGTAACCACGGCTGCTACGATGACAGTAAAAATCAGTGTTCCGGTTGAACCAGATAATTGCATACCGGAAATGTCGTAAATTCGCTGAATAAACTGTGTGCCGCCGCCTGCAATATAGGCCGCACAAAGCGAATAAAAGAGAAATAGCATGGCAAAGGTTGCAATCCATTTGCCTTTATTGCCTAAAATTTGTTTAGCAAGAGTATGGAGAGTGGCATTGCTGTCAGCATACTGATGGATTTCGATCATTAGCAAAGCAGTAAATGACATCAGCATCCATAGTGCGATCATGATGAATAACGATGTGGTAAATCCGATACCCGAAGAGGCAAGTGGCAGTGCTAACATTCCAGCACCAATGGTAGTACCCGCAATTATCAATGTACTACCCAAAAGCTTTGATTTTATCATTGTGTAAACTTTTATATACAGATGTTGTGTTGGCAATAGTTAATTGTTCGATACTTACTCGTATCTTCACTAATTAACTAATGATTTTGCGGTATTCTCTAGAGTTTACGTATTTTCGTCAAATAAACTGTAAAAATAACATTCTAAAACTGTAATTATTTATTTACACTAAACGCAGGCGCGTTAGCCATACAAATCATAAGCGCCTTCAATGGCATGAATTAAATCTACGATAAGTGTGTTGTAAGGTGTTGGAACACCATATAATTTAGCTTGTTCAACAATCGCACCATTGATCGCATCAATTTCCATTTTTACATGGTTTTTTCTATCCTGATACATCGACGAATAACCATCACCAGCTTTTTCACATACTGATTTCACCATATTCAGTGCTTCTCGGCGGTCAAAATAGGTGCCATCTGCTTCTGCAACTTCAATGGCTTCATACACTAAGCGTTTGGCAAAATCCCATGCGTGTTGGTTTTTAATCATGTAACCGATAGGTGTTTGAGTAATCGCAGTAAAAGTATTTACTGACAGGTTGACGAGCAGTTTGCTCCAGATGATCCTTTGGATATCATCAGCAACTTCGATTTCAAACCCTGCGTCTCTAAGAACATCGGCAGCAGTATTAACAGCAGAAGTGGCATTGTGATTGCTGCCAATGGTGGTAACCCCTGATGCAGGATGTTTAATTTTTCCTTTACCAAGATTAACTGCGTTATGTTTACTCGTACCAATAATAATATTGTTCTGAGACACATATTTTTCAATCATACGGTCATTGCCTGCACCATTTTGCAGAGTCATAACTACTGTAGAATCATTGAAAAGTTCTTTATTTTGTTCTAATGCCAGCTCAGTGTGAGTAGATTTCACAAAAATGATGACGATATCGACTTTTTCCTTGCAAGTACCAGATACATAAGCATTTATATTGGGGAAAACAGTTGTCTCTCCACTTGCTTCTTCAACAGAAATTCCTGATTCACGGATGGCTTGTACCTGGGCTTCCCGTGCATTGATCATATAAATATCATGCTTTTTACTTAAGTATGCTCCGTATAAGCAGCCCATTGCACCAGCACCGATGACGGCAATTTTCATAATTTGTCTCCATTGAGTATCCGGTTTATGCCGGAGTGACGATAACGAAACTATCCTGTTTCGGGGTCATTAAAAAGGATATACCCAAGTAACTTCAAGATGCTTGTTCAGCGAGAATTTATTAGCTCCTAGGCAAGGCACTGAGTTAAAAACATAGTGGTTCTACGTTGAAAATCAGTAACGCAGAATAGGAGCTAATAAAACTCGCCCTTTGGGAGCTCATCAATAAGCCCATTTCTGTGTCAAATAACTTCGAAAGGGAATAGCCATTACTTCAGTTATTTTCCTTGAACTGAACTTATTGATGAAGCTCTGAATCCTGCATCTTGAAGTCACTTGGGTATAGAGTATACAAAGAAATTTAAAATTTCTTCAAATCGGAAAAGTTTCGTTTAAAGAAACA
Source organism: uncultured Vibrio sp. (assembly GCA_963676525.2). Lineage (GTDB taxonomy): Bacteria > Pseudomonadota > Gammaproteobacteria > Enterobacterales > Vibrionaceae > Vibrio. Next base: position 61,989 of record CAXXNB010000009.1, on the reverse strand, counting down.
GATAAAAATATGAGTTTCGTGTAAATAGAATTATAGACGTATTTATGGTAATTTCTGGCAATATAGGAAGTGCTTTCTAAAAAAATCATTTAAATGCACCGTAATACGAGCATTTCACGTTCGTTGTTTTCATTAAGGCCTAAATGTCATGGACCGTAACCATTACGATCATAAACAACTCAACCACCATATTGGTAACCGCATCAGGACAAGTCGTAAATCATTGGGGATGACTATTCAGCAACTGGCTGATTTAATTAATAAAAGCAGGGCAACAGTTTCCAAGTATGAAACCGGTGAAATTTCACTGGATATGGTCACCCTATTTAATATATCGTCTGCTCTGCAGGTAACGCCAAATCAACTGATTGATTACCGTATTTCCACCCAGAAAGAAACGGTAATGCAATCATCAGCATTAAAAACATTTCATAATGCTTCTCAGCTGTTTTTCTATTTCTATGATGGACGCTACAACAGATTAAAAGATGGCGTTATTAATATTCATCCGGAAAAGGAGGATAACCAGCAAACAGCTACACTAACTATTAGTGTAGTAACACCAAATGGACGCAGTAGTGAAATCTATTATCTTGGTTCTGTGACATATAGTGATCGTTTAATTCGTTTCTCTTTTATTAATTAATACAATACGTTAGAAGAATGTCTGTTGTATATATTCAACCCATTAGAGTTGAGAAACAGTACTTACGGATTACTATGTGGAATTTCATCCTCTGATATGCGGCCATGCGGTATAAAGTGCCTGGTAACGTTAACACCGCAGCAATATTCTGATGGGTTGAAAGAGCAACTCCTTTTAACCAAACAGGAACTGAAAACGTCTGCAAAATTAAATATGTTGGTAGTGGATAACGTTCTTTAAAACAATAGCAAATGATATGGGGGATGTCTTATGCATTGTATATATGTTCGGCATGGTATTACACAATACAGTATTGAAAACAGATTTGCAGGAAGATGCGATATTCCCATTATTGGAGTGGATGAACATCACCTGAGTGATGCATTCACTTTAGTTAAACGATTTAATCCTACGATACTTATTCATAGCCCGTTGTTCAGGGCTATTCAGACCGCAGCTTACTTTGAATCTCAATTCTCTTTTGAAAAAATTATTTGTGAGCCATTATTGATTGAACGTGATTTTGGCAAGTTAGAAGGAATGGTTAAAACGGAGCAAAATCGGCAACTGTTGGAGCAAGAGCCTACTGCAGAGTCTCTGGATACATTTGTGGCAAGAGTTAAAGAGTTGCTGACAAAATATGAGGGCAGTTCTCATAACCTTCTCGTTGTCGGGCACTCAGCATTTTTTCGGCATCTTTCTTTACTAAAATCGTTAAAGCAAAACCACCTCGCATGCTGCGAAGCTTACCAATTTACACTGTAATTTAATGCCTAAATATTTAGTGTTCTTTTTAATTTTTGATCATTAATTATTAAAATTAATCAAATGATAAATATTTTGTAATCAAACTAAATTTTGTGGTGATAATGGTTGCAACTGCATAATTAACCCCATTAATTAGCTATAAATTTGATATTGATCTCATTATTTTGTTACTATGCACAGCGATACGCTTTGTGTTCTAATTATTATTGCGGTGAGAATTACATTTTTACAGCAAAGTTAGTAACAAAAAGCATTGATGACAAAATATTTAAGTGGTTAATATGGATAATGTATTTAAGAAATACAGTATTGAAACAACAGATTATCAGGTAGGGCAGGACAACGTTCAGAAGTGGGGATTTGATATTCATAATCCTGTGTTTGGGATAAGCGCTGGTTTGATTCTTCTCTTCTTAGCGGCTGTTTTGCTCGTGGACCCTGCCACCGCAAAAAATGTTCTGGATAACATGAGAAACTCTATCATTGATCAGTTTGATAGTTTGTTCATGTGGTCGGCCAACTTCTTTCTTGTCTTTACTTTAATTCTTGCTTTGTCTCCTTATGGAAAAATCCGCATTGGAGGTAAAGAGGCAACTCCCGATTATTCAACTGTGTCCTGGATTGCAATGTTGTTTGCTGCCGGAATGGGGATTGGTTTGCTATTCTGGGGAGTAGCAGAACCAACTGCCTACTTTACTGACTGGTATTACATGCCATTAAATGCAGAACCATTTTCACCAGAAGCGAAATCTTTAGCATTAGGGGCAACTATTTTTCACTGGGGTATCCACGGTTGGGCAATTTTTGCGATTGTAGCGTTAAGTCTGGCATTTTTTACCTTTAATAAAGGTTTACCATTATCGATGCGATCTCTGTTTTATCCTCTTTTGGGAGACCGTTCATGGGGATGGTTAGGCCATATCATTGATATCCTGTCAGTGTTAGCGACATTATTTGGTTTAGCTACCTCATTAGGATTAGGCGCTCAGCAAGCAACCAGCGGTATTAACTATGTGTTTGGTACCGATGGTGGTATTGGCATGCAGCTTAGCGTTATTGTGTTTGTTACTCTTATTGCCATAGGTTCGGTTGTTCGTGGTATTGACGGCGGTGTGAAAATTCTTAGTAATGTAAATATGGTGTTTGCATTTGCCTTGTTTGCATTCATTGTGTGCGTAACTTATGATCTGGCCTGGGATTCAATTAAGTCAACCGTTATGGGCTATGTGGGAAATATTATTGAATTAAGTAATCCACATGGTCGTGATGATAAAGACTGGATGCATGCCTGGACTGTTTTCTACTGGGCGTGGTGGATCTCATGGTCACCATTTGTAGGTATGTTTATTGCCCGAGTGTCTCGTGGTAGAACAGTTCGGGAATTTGTGCTTGCAGTTGTTTTTATTCCAACCTTGGTCACTATTATCTGGATGGGCGTTTTTGGTGGTATTGCTCTTGACCAGGTAATCCACAAGGTGGGGGAACTCGGGACGAAAGGGCTGACAGATATTTCATTAACGCTGTTTTACGTGTATGACCAGTTACCTTTTGGTAGTGCTATTTCAATTATATCTATTGCTCTGATTCTGGTGTTTTTTATCACGTCGTCAGATTCTGGTTCGTTGGTGATTGATAGTATTACTGCTGGTGGAAAAGTTGATGCCCCAATCCCTCAACGTATATTCTGGGCAAGCCTTGAAGGAGCAATTGCAGCCGCAATGTTGTGGATTGGTGGGGCAGATGCATTACAGGCACTTCAGTCCGGGGTTGTAGCAACAGCGTTGCCATTTAATTTTATATTGCTTCTGATGTGTTTTAGTTTGCTGCTTGGGCTCAGAACTGAGTACAGTGCCTATAAATCAGGTCCCAAGGTCATGCAAGAGGCATAAAGAAATAAACTCCTCTAAAAAAACGAGTCTTCCGGACTCGTTTTTTGATCCTATCTCTGCGAGAGTCATGTGGGTATATATCATTCAATAAATATCCTTCAACTGATTATTTTATATAATCTTTTCCTATCTTGCGCATTTTTTGGCAACAAATTGTTTTTATACTATCCAAAGGGTATTTGTTTTGGAAAAGTAGTTGATAATTATAGAAAATAGGATTTAATAGAGATAGCTCATGTAAAGGTAGGTAATCAATGTTTGAACAAGAACGTTTGAAGGTGTTTTCCTCAAATATGGTTGTTGCTGTAATTGTTAACATTTTTGTTGCGGCCATATTAGTATTCAGTAACCTTTACGAAGACATTGATAGTTCTAAATTCTGGTGGTTTTCATTGATCCTACTGGTTGGATGTTACCGCCTGTTTATCCATTATTTTGTTAAGAATGAATATCAGTCCAAAATGCGGTTCCATTTTTATGGTGTGGTGCTTACCGCTTTGGCTTGGGCTATTTTCCCTCATATCTTTCATGGAGTGTTCAGCCTTAAGGAAGAAATGGTCACGATTGTTGTCTTCTGTGGCATGGCTGGTGGAGGTGCAACGTTACTAAATGCTGATTTACGCTCTTCTCTCACGTTTACTACCATTGTTGTTCTTCCCTATAGTTTATTACTTGCCTTTGATATCTCTTCGCCTGATAAAAATGCCTTAGGTGTTTTAGGGATTGGTTTCTGGCTTGCGTTGCTGATGAGCTCTTATCAGTGTGCAAAATTTATTAGCAATGGAATTGTTAATCAGGCCAAACTTGATGATTTAGTTAATAATTTGGAAGTTAATGTTCGAGAACGAACCGATCAGATCATGAAACTAGAAGAACGGGATATGTTAACTGAGCTGAATAACCGAAAAAGTTTTCTTACCAAGGTTAATCTAAGTTTAAGCAAAGTTAGTATGCACCATGATGATATTCATGCAGTGCTCTATATTGATTTGCGTGGTTTTAAGACTATTAATGATACCTATGGACATATTTTCGGTGACTATGTGCTGTCAGTGTTGGGAACCCGGTTTAGGTCAATTGATAAATTTTATAACTCTGTTACGGGAAGGTGGGGAAGTGATGAGTTTGTGTTGTATATAGAATCTATTTCCCGTCTTGCTATTAAGGAGTTTCTGAAAAATTTACAGGAAGAACTGACCAAAGAAATCAGGCAACACAACATTAAGATAATACCGTCTTACCATATTGGTATTCGGATGTATAAAATCCATGAAGATATTATTATTTCTGTAAAAAAAGCATATCAGGCTGTACAGGAAGGTAAATATAAAAATATCCGTATCTGCCATTTTAGCCAGGATATTCAACAGAAAATTGAACGCGAAGAATATCTTTGTGCCGAGATAGAAAAAGCAATCAAAAATGATGATTTTTATATGAACTATCAGCCGATTGTTAGTGTCGGGGAAAACTCCGTTGTAGGCTATGAAGCTTTGGTTCGCTGGAAATTAAAAGGTGAATTTATTTCCCCGGGAGAATTTATCAGCATTGCCGAAAAATATGGATTAATTATTCCTATCGGTAATATTGTTTTCAGACAATCAATGAAAATATTACATGAAATCAATAGGATCTCTCCTGATGTCTCTATGTCGATCAATGTTTCTGTTATACAGTTTCAGGAAGAAGATTTTATTGAAACTCTGGATTCGTTGATCGACGAATACAATATAAACCCAAATAATATCCACTTAGAAATTACCGAAACTGTGATGATTGAAAATCTGGAAAAACTAACCAATGTGATTCTGGAAACGAAAAAAAGAGGCGTTTTAATATCGATCGATGACTTCGGAACCGGCTTTTCATCTATAGCGGTCTTAAAAAGTTTAAATGTCGATCTGATTAAAATCGACAAGATGTATATTGATCACATTTGTGAAAATAGTAAGGATTTCAATATCGTTGCAGCGATGACGAAAATGTCTCATTTGATTGGATGTAAAGTGATTGCGGAAGGTATTGAATTTTCGAATCAATTAGAATGTTTAACCAACGTCCAGGTTGATTATTATCAGGGATATTACTTTAGTAAACCAGTGCCGGGTGACGAAGCAATCGGGTTATTATCTGGTTCTGTAACCTGATTTGACATTTGTTATTTCGACTTAAATGGGTTATTGATTCACATTAATGCTTATAATTTATGTGATATATGGCAGCTTTTGGAAAAGTATTTTACAATAGCTAAAATGTCATTAAGTTGATAATTACCAGAAAATTGCTAAGTGGGTAAAGATGAATATAACTAAAAATGCGAATATAAAAAAAATCAATAAAGATGCAGTTTTGAATTATATCTATCAGAAACGAGAAACTACTCAGCAATCTATTAAAGATGACTTAAATCTTAGTCGCCCGACTATTACACAAATAATTAAAGAATTTGAAGAACTTAGTTTAATCGAAAAAAAGGGAAACCTTGAATCAACCGGGGGAAGAAAAGCGAGTAAATTATGTTTCCGTCCGAATGTTAAATTGGCAATTGGTGTGGAAATATTAGCTGACTCCTATGAAATTCTAACCCTGAATCTATTTGGTGAAACAGTTGGCTCACAAAAATATATTTGCCCTTTCATGCATTCAGAAAATTATTATAAGAATGTATGTGATTCGATCGATGAATATATAAGAACATTTATAATTAGTAGTGACCAGATAATCGGTATTGGTATTGTTTTGCAGGGACTGATTTCTTCTGATGGAAATAAAGTGACCTATGGCGAAATTCTGAACTGTACAGGGTTAGAAATATCCTGTTTTACCAAATATTTAGCTTATCCGTGTAAATTCTTCCACGATGCTGAGTCAGCCGCCTTAGATGAATTATGGCAGACACCTTCATTAAAAGACGCAATATACATTCATATCCGTAGCAATATGAGTGGAGCCATAATTGTTGATCGGGAGTTCTTGAAAGGAAAAGAATTAAAGAGTGGTTTGTTCGAACATATGACAATTGTACCTAACGGGAAACTTTGTTACTGCGGTAACAGAGGGTGTTTGGATACTTATTGTTCAACAGATGCATTGATTGATGGCTTTGAATCTCTTGAGAATTTCTTCCATCAGTTACGTAGTGGGGATACGGTAGCCAGAACCAAATGGTTGGAGTATCTTCAATATTTAGCAATGGCGATCAATAACTTACATATGTTTATTGATTGTGACATTATTCTTGGTGGCACAATCTCTCCATATCTTCAGGGAAATGATCTTACGATATTGCATAAATACGTGCATGAAAATACCGCCTTTCCGACTGATCGGGAATTTATACGATCCAGTCGTTGTCCAGGTTCGCCTATAAGCCGTGGACCGGCCTTATTTTATATCAAACAATATTTATCAAATTTATTAGGTAACTAATTGTATTCATTGTATTTATGTGTTGAGTGATATACTTTAAATCCCCCAATTATTAGATGTTTATCTCACCTCTTATTTGTTTTATGCCTGAAAATTTCATTTATTGCCTTTTATCACAGATTTTATTTTTCATTTAAAAATCCCCATAATTTTTGAGAGTTATATCTATTTTTCCGATATATCCCCTCGTTCTTAATTGACAACACTCCTGTAACTACCCTATTTTTACCATATCTTTTGTAAAACAGATTTACATAAGTATTTTAAAATAATTATTTCAAATTGGTGAAAAAATGAAATAATTGATTATTAAATGCTCAATAATCAGTGATGTTAGTCACTATTATTGTATAAACTTGAAAATTCTCATTCTTTTCTTTACATAAGTCTGAGGGTTATTAATCAATTTAGAGAGGGCAGTTATGAGTAATCTTCCAGAAAAAATGAAAGCAATCGTTGCGTATGCACCAGGTGATTATCGTTTTGAAATTGTAGATACACCGAGAGCTGGTCAGGGGGAAATGATACTAAAAGTGGAAGCTTGTGGTATTTGTGCCGGAGATACAAAAGCGTTTGCTGGTGCCGCAAGTTTCTGGGGACTGGATGGTCAACCTAAATATATTAAAGCACCAATGATTCCTGGTCATGAGTTCGTCGGTACCGTTGTTGAAATGGGTGAAGGGGTTAAAGGAAACTGGAAATTAGGTGACCGTATCTGCCCTGAACAGATAGTTCCTTGTGGTGACTGTTTATTCTGTAAAACAGGCAGACACTGGATGTGTGAAAAACATGATCTGTTTGGTTTTCAGAATAATGTAAACGGTGGCATGGCCGAATATGTCAAGCTAACCAAAGAAGCTCTGCCTTATTTTGTTCCTGCTGATTTACCTATCGAGAAAGCAGCATTGATAGAACCTTATGCTTGCTCTTTTCATTGTGTAGAGAGAGCACAAGTTAAGACTACCGATGTTGTTGTTTTATCCGGCGCTGGTACTCTTGGTCTGGGAATGGTGGGAGCAATCAAGCAGGCGAACCCTAAATGCTTAATTGTACTTGATATGAATGACATCCGTTTGCAGAAAGCGAAAGAATTTGGTGCTGATCTGGTGATGAATCCGGCCAATGAAGATGTGGTTTCAAAAATAAAAGAGCTAACCAATGGCTATGGTTGTGACATCTATATTGAAGCTACAGGCCATCCGGCAAGTGTCCAGCAAGGCTTAGATGCAATCAGAAAAATGGGTCGCTTTGTTGAATTTTCTGTATTTGGTCAGCCAGTTACAGTGGATTGGAGCATTATCTCTGACCGAAAAGAACTTGACCTTCTTGGTTCACACTTAAGTCCTTTCTGTTATGACACGGTAATTGAATGGATCGGAAACGGTAAATTACCAACAGAAGGAATTGTGACCCATCAGTTTGCATTAGAAGACTGGAGTGATGGTTTTGAAATAGCAAAAACAGGTAAAGATGGTGCCATGAAAGTTATTTTGGTACCGGGTATGACTGAATAATAAAAATAATCAGATAAATAAATTTTAAATAAATCCATGACAATGAAACAAATTAGGAATTAAAAGATGCAAAGAATAATGAATAACCCAGATGACATCGTAGATGAAATGCTTGTTGGTTTTCTGAGAACACATAATGACATTGTTGAACCAACAGAAAATCCACGTGTGGTACGAGCCAAAGATATGCCGACTGGTAAAGTAGGTGTTGTGACTGGTGGTGGTTCTGGCCATAAGCCAGCGTTTGTCGGCTACGTAGGTAAAAACCTATGTGATGCTGTTGCGGTTGGCGAAATATGTTCATCACCTACAGCAGCTGCTTTTTTAGATTCTTTTCTTGCTGCTGAATCAGGGAAAGGGGTTGCCTGTCTGTATGGTAACTACTCAGGCGACAATATGAACGTAAAAATGGCTGTTAAAATGGCTAAAAAACACGGTATTGAAGTGAAAACCGTTGTTGCAAATGATGATGTAGCATCTGCACCAAAAGACCAGATGGAAAAAAGACGTGGTGTTGCTGGTGAAATTCTGATGTGGAAAGCTGGCGGTGCAAAAGCGGCTCAAGGCGCATCATTAGATGAAGTTATCGCTACTGCTCAAAAAGCCATTGATAACACTCGTAGTGTTGGTATTGGTTTAACACCATGTACTCTTCCTGCAGTTGGACATCCTAACTTTGAGATTAAAGCCGGCACAATGGAAGTTGGTATTGGTCACCATGGTGAACCTGGTATTGAAGTCTGTGCATTGGAAAGTGCAGACAAAATGGCACAGCGTATGGTTGATGTTGTTGTTCCTGATTATCCATTCCAAAAAGGTGATGAAGTTGTTGTATTAGTTTCTGGCTTGGGTGCAACGCCTGTAATGGAACTTTATGTTCTATATGAAGAAATTGCTAAATTACTGGATGACAAAGGTATCTCTATCCATCGTTCCTATGTAGGTAATTACTTTACTTCGATGGAAATGATGGGTGCGACGCTGACAGTTATGAAGTTGGATGATGAGTTAAAAGAGCTTATTGATATGCCAGCAAACAGTGTCGGTTTAAAACAATTCTGAGTGAGGTGCTTATGTCTACTTTTAAAAATTCATTAGGAAAACCAGTACTGCTGGCAATGGTTAAAGCGGTTCAAACAAACAAAGAATATCTGGGTGAAGTGGATGGTCTGATCGGCGATGGCGACCATGGTATGAACATGAATAAAGGGTTTTCACTTTTCGAAACCCGTTATAAAGATTCGGACTTTACCTTTACAGAAGGACTGGATTCACTTGGCACAATTTTGTTTTCAGAAATTGGTGGTTCTATGGGGCCTATTTATGGAACCATCTTATGTGATACTGCCTCTGAAGGTGAAAACAAGGATGAGTTAGGTGTTGGTGAACTTGCCGATATGTTGAAATCTGGTCTGAACGGACTTCAGGAAATTGTCGAAGCAAAAGTGGGGGACAAAACCTTAGTGGATACTTTGAGTCCTGCTATTGATTCACTATATACCAGTGCAGAAACAGGAGATAGTTTATCAACTGCTCTGAATAAAATGAAAGAAGCGGCGGCTTGTGGTCGTGATTCCACCAAAGATATGGTTGCTAAATTTGGTCGTTCCAGTCGTCTTGGCGAACGTTCAAGAGGCGTATTAGATGCAGGAGCAACGTCATGTTGCATTATTTTAACTGCAATGGCTGATGCAATGTTAGGGCAACTATAATGGGGGTGGTTTATGAACAACAAAATTTTACAACGGGTCAAAGCCACTCCTAAATGTGACTGGCCGGTCTCTGATAAAGAACAATCAGGTATAGGGAATTTTATCGGTCTTTATGGTAGTGAACACATTGCAGCCACAGAGTTCGTTATTGGTGCTGCTTTAGTGGCCTATGGTGTAACCGCAACCGATATTATCCTCGGGCTTTTTATCGGTAATATAATGGCTGTACTTTCTTTCACGTTTTTGTGTTCAGCTATTGCAACAAGTACACGTTTAACTCTTTATTCGTATCTGAGACGAATTCTGGGTGACAAAATGCAGAAAGTTTATAACGTGGTGCTTGGCCTTGGGCTATCGTGCCTAGCCGCTGCAGGTATTAGTATTTCCGGTACTGCAATCAGGTCTCTTTTTAACATTCCTGTTCAGCTAGAGTGGTATCCGACCAGTATTACATTTATATTTGTCGTTCTGGCTTTGGGGGCTGTGATTATTTTCATTGCTGCTAAAGGTTTTGAAGGGGTAGCTAAATTTGCTGCAACGTGTGTTCCGTGGATGATCAGCCTGTTCTTTGTTGCTTTCCTTGTGACAATGCCACAATTACTGGAAGCCACTGGTGCACCTGAAATCCATTCATTTTCAGACTTTATTACCTTAATGAACTCGCATGTCTGGACAGGCAGTGGTTCTGCATCAGGTTCTGAATTGGGAATACAGCATGTTATTGGCTTTGCGTGGATATGTAACTTAGCTTGGCACATTGGTCTTAACGATATGTCACTGCTACGCTTTGCTAAAAGTTACAAGTATGGTTTTGCCTCGGCGACTGGTATGTTCCTTGGTCACTTCTGTGCGTGGATTATTGCAGGTATCATGGGGGCAACTGCGGGTATTATCCTCAATATGCCTTTAGCAGAGTTAGACCCTGGTGAAGTTACTTTTACCTTATTGGGCTATACAGGTTTGATCGCCGTTGTTATTGCCGGCTGGACCACAGCAAATCCAACTATCTACCGTATTACCTTATCTTTTAATGTTATTTTTAATCAGGTAAGTCGTGAAAAACTGACCTATATTCTCGGCTCTATTATTGTTGTTTCTGCATGTTTTCCTGGGGTTCAGGATGCAGGTAGTATCTTGATATATCTGGGTTTATCTGTTGAAGGGATCGGTGCGATTTGTATTACAGAGCACTATCTTTTCCCTAAACTTGGTTATACCAAATACTGGAACTTTTATAAGAATGAAAGTGGGACTAACTGGCCAGCAACGGTATCCTGGGCTCTGAGTCTTATCTTTATATTCTCAATGATTCTGTCTGGAACAATGCATCAGAACCTTGTATTTATTCCTGCTTTCTTTGTGGCATCTATTTCTTACATTGTGTTGGCAAGCATGATGGGAGCGAAAGCTGCTTATAAAGAACAAGAAATGGAAGAACAAGAATATGATGAAGCCTTACTGGATTATATTAATGAGTTGAATCCAATAACTGATGAGCCCAAAGTAACAGGTTTTCCTCTTACTCTTACTCGCTTGGGTTATGCATCACTAGCCTGTTTCATCATGACTGGTATTGGCTGTTCCTTGGACATTATTGAGTTAGATAGTTTCAAATATCTTTCACTGATTTTCTCATTAGTTTACTTCGCAAGTAATGCCGTTGCGATGAGCCTGGTTTATCAATCCAGACTTGACCCTGAAGCAGCAGAAGAAAACGAAATTCAGCAAGAAGCAGAGGTGCAGAATGATTGATAAAGTAATCATCGGCTGCGATGAAGCAGCATACGATTTAAAAATTCAGTTAGCTCAATATCTGACAGAGAAAGGCATAAAAGTTGATGATTTTGGTGCTGATAAAGGAGAAGTTGTGCTGTATCCCGATGTCGCATACAAAGTTGCTGATGAAGTTGCAAAAGGAAACTATGAGCGCGGTATTTTAGTGTGCGGTACCGGAATCGGAATGAGCATCTGTGCCAATAAAGTACCAGGAGTCAGGGCTGCTGTATGTCATGACCCATTTTCTACTGAACGTTCAAGAAAAAGTAACGATGCGCAGATTATGTGTATGGGAGAACGGGTTATTGGAGTAGAGCTGGCCAAATATCTGGTTGATATCTGGTTGGGTTGTGATTTCACCGGTGGAGGTTCCGCACCAAAAGTGCAGCGAATAATGGATCTTGAAGAGGAACACATTAAGAACCATGCATAGTAGACAATGTTCTACCTGTTCTTAAGAAGTTGTTAGTCAATATGTTTTTCAGGGAAGAAAAACATATCATCCAAGAGGGTAATGTTATGTCTAAGGAATTAGAAAATAAAACAGCAGTAGTAACTGGGGGCGCATCTGGTATTGGCTACGCCATAGCAAAATTATTTGTTAACAATGGAGCAAAAGTAATTTTGCTGGATATCAGTGATTCCGTTGCACTGGTTGCTGAATCTCTATCTAAAGAAAATGCGATTGGTCTACAAGTGAATCTGATGGATTTTGCCAGCTATCCGGAGATAGAAAAGAAAATTGAAGAATGTACGGATAAAGTAGATATCCTCGTTAACAATGCCGGATTAGTAAATTTAGAACCTGCATTGTATATGAGCGAAGATAACTGGGATTCAACCATGAGTCTTAATTTAAAAGCACCATTCATGTTTAGTCAGATGATAGCTAAGAGAATGATTAAACAAGGCGATGGACGTATTGTCAGTATGGCTTCTCAGGCTGCTCTCGTCGCATTAGATCAGCATTTAGCATACTGTGCTTCGAAAGCAGGAATTGTCGCAATGACAAAAGTAATGGCTCTGGAATGGAGTAAATATGGCGTCAGAATCAATTGTATTTCTCCAACAGTAGTAATGACTGAGCTTGGTAAAAAAGCCTGGGCAGGAGAAAAAGGCGACAATATGCTTAAAACTATTCCTATTGGAAAATTTGCTCAACCTGATGATATCGCTGAAGTTGCATTATTTTTAAGTAGTGACAGATCATCGATGATCACTGGAGAAAATATCGTTATAGACGGTGGATATACTATTCAGTAATTTTATGCTCTGCCCCCCGTAAGAGCTTTTCGCACACACGTGTATCTGTCCCTGATGTGTGCGCTTTTTATTCATGTTGTTGGACTCCTTGGTGAATTTTCCGTTGTTCACATCCATAGCCAATCTGTTTTCTTGATTGGTTTTTTTCATTATGTCAGTCAAATTGTGTTTATGTCCGTTTTGTGACAATAAACATTTTGACCTTTAAAAAAATTCCCACATTTAAAATAAGGGCGATTTTTTTTAAAGTTATTCGCTGCCTGAATTGGTTTTAATAACCCTGTACTTTACGAGGGCTTAAAACAATGAAAGGCGTGATTGCGATAGATCTCGGTGCTTCAAGCGGTCGAGTAATGATTGGTTATTTAAACGAGCAGAAAATCCACTTAGAAGAATTTCATCGTTTTACTAATCAACAAGTTATGCATGGTTCTGAATCATGTTGGGATTTATATTCCATACTGGAAGAAATCAAAGTTGGTATTAATAAAGTATTGGCTAGCGATTTTGAAGTTTGTTCATTAGGGATTGATTCATGGGGCGTTGATTTCGTTCTACTGGATAAATTTGGTAAACATCTTGGTGAATTTGTTAGTTATCGTGATGCGAGAACACAAGGCACACAGCTAAAAATTGAACAGGATAATGCGTTAAGTAAAGAAGATATCTACGGTATGTCCGGTATCCAATTCTTAACCTTCAATACTATTAACCAGCTTAAAGCGATATCAGATGCGAATCCAGACTGGTTTTATAGTATCGATACATTACTGTTTATACCGGACTATCTGAACTACAAACTATCTGGTGTTAAACATTGTGAATACACTAATGCATCCACCAGTCAGTTATTGGACTGTCGGGATAAAACCTGGAACAAAAAACTGATTGATGCCTGTGGTGCGAAACTTAACTGGTTCCTTCCTCCAAAAATGCCAAACCGCATTATTGGGCAATATCAATTAGGTGATATTCAAATTCCGGTTTGCTCTGTTGCCAGCCATGATACGGCTTCTGCTGTAGCTGCTGCGCCTATTTTCGACCAAAACACAGCCTATTTAAGTTCCGGTACCTGGTCTCTTGTTGGTATCGAAAGTGAAGAGCCGTTTACAAGCGAAGCTGCTTTTGAAGCAAACCTAACCAATGAAGGCGGAGTAGATGGCCGTTACCGTGTGCTTAAAAACATCATGGGACTTTGGTTGATTCAGAGAATTAAAGCAGAAAACCCCTCACTGGCATTTTCTGACATTGCATTGCTGGCTCGTCAGGCAGAACCATTTAAATACATTATTAATCCAAATGATGACGCATTTTTAAATCCATCTTCAATGACTGAAGCAATTAAAGGTTGGTTCCGTCAAAGAGGTAAAGATGCTCCGGAGACATTATCTCAGGTTGTGCGCTGTATCTATGACAGTTTAGCTTTGGCATACGATGACGCATTAACTCAAATCGCATCTGCATCAAATCGTCAGATTAATGAACTGAGAATTGTTGGTGGCGGAAATCAGGATCATTTCCTGAATCAGCTATGTGCTGATGTGTGTGAGATGAATGTTTCAACAGAACCAACCGAAGCTTCCGCTCTGGGTAATGTTATCAACCAATTTATTGCACTCGATATGATTTCCTGTCTTGAAGAAGGCCGAAGAATTATCGATGCATCTTCTGAAGTTAAGTCCTTTAAACCACAAACAATAGATGGTTTGGACGAAATTAAATTGCAGTACCAATTAATTAAATAATTAGGGTGAAACAATGAAAGATACACAAATTCAATCAGCATACGAATATGCAAAAGAAGTATTCCAGCAATATGGTGTAAACACAGATGACGTTTTGAAACGTCTTAAAGAAACTCCAATTTCAATGCACTGTTGGCAGGGCGATGACGTGAAAGGGTTTGAGTCTCCTGATATTGCATTAAGTGGTGGTATTCAAACTACAGGTAATTATCCAGGTGCTGCAACGACTCCAAAAGAATTACGTGCTGACTTAGAAAAAGCATTTTCTCTAATCCCAGGTAAAAAACGTGTGAACTTACACGCTATCTACCTTGATAGTGAAGAAAAAGTAGAACGTGACCAAATTACTCCGGAACATTTTACTTCCTGGGTTGATTGGGCAAAACAACATGATTTGGGGCTGGATTTTAACCCAACTTTCTTTTCTCACCCGTTGGCTGATGATGGTCTGACACTTTCTCACCCTGATGAAAAAGTACGTCAATTCTGGATTGACCACTTAAAAGCGTCCAGAAAAGTTTCTGAATTTTTTGGCCGTGAATTAGGTACTCCTTCAACTATGAACATCTGGATCCCAGATGGTATGAAAGACCAACCTATTGATCGTCTGGCTCCAAGACAACGTCTCCTTAATGCGTTAGATGCGGGTCTTGCTGAAAAAATTGATGAACGTTATCACGTTGATGCTGTGGAATGTAAATTGTTCGGAATTGGTGCAGAAGCTTATACAGTGGGTAGTAACGAATTTTATGTTTCCTATGCTGCAACTCGTAACACTGCTCTATGTCTTGATGCCGGTCACTTCCACCCAACAGAGGTTATCAGTGATAAAATTTCAGCAGTGTCACTTTATGTGAAAAACCTACTTCTTCATGTAACTCGCCCTGTTCGTTGGGACTCTGATCACGTAGTTACATTTGATGATGAAACTCAGGCAATTATGCGTGAGATCGTCCGTAACGATTTAACAGAACGCGTATCTATCGGCCTGGATTTCTTCGATGCATCAATCAACCGTATTGCAGCATGGGTAGTCGGTACCCGTAATGCGCAAAAAGCGTTACTAAAAGCACTTCTTGAACCTACTGAAACACTAAGAAAAGCAGAACAAGACTTTGATTACACCACTCGTTTAGGACTGACAGAAGAAATGCATTCTCTGCCATGGGCCGCTGTTTGGGACTACTACTGCCTACAAAACGGTGTGCCAGTCGGATTTGACTGGATGAATCAGGTAAAAGACTACGAAGCTACTGTATTAGCAACTCGCTAAGCAGAGGATCCCTCCTGCCATGACGGGAGGGACTTACTTCAACCCTACACAATATAAGGAAAATAATTATGTCTGTCGTTGCTGGTATTGGTTGGCACTTAGTGGGTGCAGCATCAGCTGCTGCGTTCTATGCACCATACAAAAAAGTACAAGGTTGGTCCTGGGAACTAATGTGGTCTATTGGTGGTTTATTTTCATGGGTATTAATGCCATGGATTGTAACTTCTATGTTAGTTCCTGACTTAGGTGAATTTTACTCCCATATCCCGATGTCGACGTTCGCCATGCTGATGTTCTGTGGTGCGTTATGGGGTATAGGTAACATCACTTACGGTCTGACAATGCGCTACCTTGGTCTATCAATGGGTATCGGTATTGCGATTGGTCTGAACTTGGCAGTCGGCACCTTACTTCCACCTATTATTAAAGGCAAGTTTGGCGAGTTGTTAGCGTCAAGTGGTAGTACATTAACTTTGGCTGGTATTGCTGTGGCCTTGGTTGGTATCGCTATTGTTACTTACGCTGGTAACGAAAAAGAGAAAGCCATGGGTGAGAAAGCTGAAGAATTTAACCTTAAAAAAGGGGTTACTCTTGCTGTTATATGCGGAATTTTCTCTGCCGGATTTGCTTTTGGTTTAGAAGCTGCTGGTCCAATCAGAGAACAGTCTGAAGCAATTGGTATTAACTATCTTTATGTGGCTATGCCTGCTTATGGTTTCATTATGGGTGGCGGCGCTATTGTTAACTTCGCATTTTGTCTGTTCAACATTTTTACCAAAAAAGAAATTTCAATCCGTAAAGACATGTCATTAGCCAAAAATCTGCTTATTCGCAATCTAATCTTCAGCGCAATAGGCGGAATTATGTGGTACCTGCAATTCTTCTTCTACGGCTGGGGTGAAGCGTCAGTTCCTAAAGACTTAAGCTATATCAACTGGATGCTACACATGTCTGGCTACGTTCTGTTCGGCGGTATTATCGGTTTGATTATGGCGGAATGGAAAGGTGTTGGTACCCGTCCGGTTCGGATTCTGGTATTCGGTTTATTAGTGATCACTATTGCTGCGAATATTGTTGGTCTTGGTATGGCTGCATAAGGGGAAAAATTATGATTAGGAAAGCATGCCTGATGTTTGTTAACCCGGATTGTCATGAAGAATATAAACGCCGTCATGATGAACTATGGGAATCAATGTCAGAGCTGCTTTCTTCACATGGAGCATCGAATTACTCCATCCATCTTTTCGCTGAGCAAAATATGTTGTTCAGCTATGTAGAGATAGAAAGTGAAGAAAAATGGGCAGCTGTGGCAGATACAGAAATTTGCAAAGAGTGGTGGGCATATATGAAAGATATCATGCCATCAAATCCTGATAACTCACCTATTGCTAAAGATTTAACTGAGGTTTTTTATTTAAAATGATTACATTAAACGACGCTGTAAAAGCAGAAATTGAAAAAGTTAGCGAAGTATCACAATACTTATGGCAACGTGAGTGGGCAGAACGTAATGGCGGTAACATCTCTGTTGATGTTACTGACATCATTGGTGAAGTTTCAGTAGAAACTGAAGAAAGAAAACTACCAATGGCAATGCCAATCAGCTGTGCTGGCCGTATCTATTATGTAAAAGGTACAGGACAACGTATTCGTGAACTTCGTGAACCAGGTTACGCTGGCTGTATCCTGAAAATCAACGAAAAAGCGGATGGTTTTTATATCCTATGGGGTGGTAAAGCTTCTGAAAACTTTGCTCCAACATCTGAATTCATCAGTCATATCAAAATCCTGGAAGCTAAACGCGCTAGTGGTTCTTCTGATAAATCTGTTGTTCATACTCATCCACTTGAGCTTATTTGCCTATCTCATCATCCAGACATTTCTAAAAGCAGTGAACTATTCACCAATACTTGCTGGAAAATGCTACCAGAAGTTCGTGCGTTTGTTCCAAAAGGTATCGGCATGATTCCTTACTGCTTGCCTTCTTCTGAAGAACTAGCGGATAAAACAACAGAAGCATTACTAGTTAATGATGTTGCTATCTGGGAAAAACACGGTGCGACAGCTTCCGGCCCTGATGTGCTGGTTGCTTTTGATTATATCGATGTTGCCAACAAAGGGGCGAAACTTTACCTGAAATGTCTGTCTGCAGGCTTCGACCCTGAAGGTGTAACTGAAGAAAACATGGCAATTTTAAAAAGAGAATTCAATCTATAAAATTTTCAATCTATAAATAGTGAGGCTAGTATGGCTGTTTTTAAGCTCGCTTTCCCAAGAATTAACTTGGCAGGTGTGGGTGCAATTGAAGCTTTAATTGAAAGAATTTCAGCTGAACATGGCGATGAACCTGGTTTGTTAATTTGTGACCCGGCAATGGTGCAGTTTGGTTTTGCTGAAAAATTGACTAAAAGTGCATTAAATATTTCTGTATTTAGTGACGTAAGACCAAACCCAGATACAAACACTGTAAATCAGGCACTGGATCAATTCCAGACAGTTGGTGCTAAATATGTTATCGGTTTCGGTGGCGGTAGCTCAATTGATACAGCAAAAGCGGTTCGCATTTTGTCAAAAAATGAAGGCCCAATTGCCCAGTATAATGGCGTTGAAAAAGTTAAAGTTATTGGCGCACCTTTATACGCAATCAACACAACAGCTGGTACAGCTGCAGAAGTGACTAGTAATGCGGTCATTACAGATACAGCAACACACGTTAAACACGTTATCATCTCTGATAAAATCATCCCTGATGTGTCAGTAAATGATCCAAGTGTTATGCTTGGCATTCCTCAAGCAGTGACTGCCGCGACAGGTATCGATGCATTGACTCACGCTGTTGAATCTTATGTATCTGTTGGTGCTCATACATTAACGGACTATATTTCACTTGAGTCAATTCGTATTATTGCTGAAAACTTACCTGCGGCTGTAGATAATGGCAAAGATGTCGATGCACGTGAAATGATGGCACTAGGTCAGTTTATCGCAGGCCTGTCATTTAACAGTGCTGGCTTAGGTATGGTTCACGCAATGGCACACCCAGGTGGAGCTCAAAAAGACCTTCCTCATGGAGTATGTAACGCAATTCTACTGCCTGTTATCAGTGAATTTAACCGTCCACATCGTGTTGAAAAATTTGCAAATGTTGCTAAAGCAATGGGTGTTGATACATCTGCTATGTCTACTGAAGAAGCAAGTTTTGCAGCAATTAAAGCATTAAAAGCTTTAAATGAGCGCGTTGGTATTCCAAAAGGTTTTGGTGTCTTAGGTGTAACTGAAGAAGATATGATGGCATGGGTTGATGATGCTCTTGCTGATCCTTGTGCTGGCGGTAACCCAGTACCTGTTTCACGTGATGAAGTTATCAGTTTATATAAAAAAGCATTATAAGTGATAAAAGCTGAGAGAGTTCTCTCAGCTTTATTATTTTAAGGCCTTAAAATAATTCCTTGGTATCAGTCATTAAATGCTTTGTATGTTATTTCTTAAATCTGATGAGTACGTAGGGCATGAAGCCAGCGTCAATATATTAAGCCGCGAACCTCAACTGGATTACCCTGAACATTCACATGATTTTTGTGAATTGATTTTGGTTAGTTCCGGTGTTGGTTCTCATATGGTTAATGACGATTTTTCTATCATGTTACCCAATACAATTGCATGTGTCAGTGAACAAGACTACCACCAGTTTGCTGATGGTAATGATCTTGTCTTGCTGAATGTTGCCTATAAAAAGGACTACTTGTCGGTTGGTAGTCACTCCGTTGATGTAATCAAAAAATTAGAAGCTCAGAAGAGTCATTTCATGATTCTTGAAGAGGACTTTAAGCCGATTAATGATCTTGCGTTACGAATACAACAAGAACATGAAAGGAACGATGTTCACTCCGATGTAATGGCATCTTTAATGTTTGAACAACTCCTGCTTTCCATCGACCGTTTAAGCACTGGATCTTTTGATAACTCACCAGTCATGCAGGCGGTTATTTATCTTTGTAATAATTACTATGATCAGGAACTGTCAGTAAATAATATCTGTGAGATGTTTAAGGTATCATCAAAAGTTCTTAGTAATAAACTTGTCCAGTTAACCGGACTTTCAACAAACCGTTTTATAAACCATCTGAGGGTTCGCCGTTCTATACCCATGTTGAAACAGGGGCAGTCTATAACTGATGTGGCATTTAATGTTGGTTATAACGACAGTAACTACTTCAGTACGAAATTTAAATCTGTTACGGGCTGTTCTCCCCGGGATTTTCATTCTATTTAATTATCCAAATTCCAATTTAAAGATATTTAGCTAAATCCACCTGGTCGATCTGTGAATTTGCGAGAAATCGTTTTGCGTATTTTTCGTGAATGTTGCTGGAAAGTAGTAGCTTAAATAAGTTTTCATCCAGATGATTTTCCTTCGTCATTGTTGCTAAGATATCAATAGCTTCGCTGAGCGTTTTCGCTTGTTTATATGGTCTGTCTGATGCTGTAAGAGCTTCAAAGACATCTGCAATCGCCAATATTCGAGCCTCTATTGATAAATCTTCTGCACTCAGGCACTTAGGATATCCTGTACCATCGAGTTTTTCATGATGGCCCCCTGCAATTTCAGGAACACGTGACAATTCCTCTGGCAGAGGAAGTGCTTCCAGAATCTGGATAGTAGAAATGATATGCTCATTGATCCTGTAACGATCTTCATCGGTTAACGTTCCTTTACCTATACTGAGGTTATATACCTCACCTAGGTTGGCCTGAACATCCGGGACATTAACACAGAATTCTTTACTAAGTGACTTTTTAGGAGAACGAATCCAGGGAATGATATGTGCGGGAGCGTTCATCAGAAGATTTTCCTGAATCGGTAATGAAGATTGGGGAATTGATTCAATATGTTTGGATTCCTGAGGGGACAATCCAAGTCTGTTATCTAAATGTCTTGTCCAGGTCTGTCGGGCAATGTCTTTTATTCGGGTAACTTTTGTTTCATCGACGAAATCAGTACCAATATTACATTCTGCGACAAAAGCGAAGTCATCGACGATCTTAGCATGACGTTCAGACAACAATTGTTTCGCGGGTTCTTTTGGTAATCCAGACGCAATACTTTTCCAAAATTCGATTTCTGCATCTCGCCATAAGACTTCAAATCGGGTTCTTATTTCATGAATACGGTTATAAATCGTTTCGAGTTTGCTTCCTTTATCAATCACGTGTTCCGGTGTTGTTACCTTACCGCAGTCATGTAACCATGCGGCAATTTTAAATTCACGCCATTGGTCCGTTGTTTCAAATTTAAAATGTTCGAATGCAGGTAGGGAACTTTCAGAAGCTGATTGAGCAAGCATCATCGCGATTTCCGGTACCCGTTCACAGTGAGCTCCGGTATAAGGTGACTTGTCATCGATTTCCTGTGCGATTAACTGAATGAAAACATCAACCAGTTCCTGCTGTTTATTTTGGTATTCTTCGATGGAGCTGGCCATCGATAATATGGAGTTTGAAAGGTCATCCACTTCTTTGATTCGACTAGGTATCGCTTTTACTTCTTTAAATTTTCGCTCCATTATTTTTTTGTTTTCTACCGCCAGTTGGTTTACCGGGGTAACAATCATTTTCGCTAGGAAAAATAGTGTAGGGGTCAGGAGGACTAATAAACCTAATGTTATCTCAAGCGACAAGCGAACCTGGTTCATATATGGGCTTTGCATTGATTCAGTAGGTACTATGATTCCTACATAACTCTCAGGCCCAATATTGGTAATGGCATGATATACATAGATTGTATAATTTGTTTTGCCGATCGTTATGTTTGTTTCTTTTTTCCCTGAACGAGCTAAATCAGTAAAAGCGGTACTCGGAACCACGCCTGATTCAATCGAACGACGTAATTTTGTAACAGCATTGCCATGAAACCATTTATTACTTAGTGCATCCAGCTCTGTTTGTGTCAGAGAATTAATGGCTTTATCTAATAAATTTTGCAGCTCGGGTTTATCTGAATGAACTAAAAAACGCAGTCTCTGATCCAGGCTGCTCGGTAGCTTAGCAATATCGGTCTTTAAGTTTAAACCTGTTAGAGAATAACGGTCGACAATGTACTGAACAATCTCATTATTATCGAATGCTGCATCAGCATCTTTATTGAGAACTGCCTGCAATGCACTCAATGTATCATCAACTTCTAATACGTTAATATTGGGATATTCCTTCTTTACAAAATTAACGAATGCCCAGCCCGCCGGGATTGCTACAGTTTTTCCTGCGGTATTCAGTTGTTCCAGACTGACATTATCCTTAATATGACTCTCATTGACCAAAACAGGAAACAATTCATAATAAGGGGCAGTAAATAAGCCCCAGCTATCGCGCTGTGGAGTATGGAAAACACTGTGCAAAATATCTAATTTGTTGTGCTGAAATAAATCAACAAGCTCATTCCAGTTATAGCCATTACTGTATTCCATTTTTAATCCTAATTTTGCTGCTATCAGATTAAATAGATCAATGGAATATCCCTGCGGTTCTCCACTGTATGAAAAATCAAACGGAGGCCAGTTTTTCTCATTGGATATTCTGAGCGCGCCTAAGTCAGCTATATATTGTTGTTCCTGAGTTGTTAACGGAAGTTTGGTTGCAGGAATATTTAGGTCAGATTTATCCTGTGCATAGGAATGAGCGTAAATTTTACCGCTTTGATCAAAAATAATCGTATTACTGTCTTTTAATGAAGTCTCATTTAATGAACGATGTTGTTGTAAATAACTGGAAAGTGTTTCCATTGATATATCAACAGCGATGACATTATTACTTGTCGCTATTCGTTTCGCATAAGTAGTGCCTGGTTTTTGTGTATTATGGAAAATATAAGGGCGGGTTTTTATTGTAGAATCACTTTTCATCGCTTCGCGATACCAAGGGCGGACGTTCGCAAAATACTGACTCTTTTCACTACGTTGATGGGTATTTTTGAATTCAGAATCAAAATAGAAAAACTTGCGCTCACGATTAGATTCAGAGGAATTGAAGATATGAATAACAAGCCAGCGGTCAGATGGTGTTGCCTTTAACGTGTCTCTGAGATTCTTGCTACTGTCTAAATTAACTAATTCGTAAAAATTACCATTTTCATACCCGACATAAACAGCATAAAGGTAAGGCTTCTGTAGCATAGCCTGCGCCATGATTTTGGTAATAGGGCGTAGTGTTTGATCATTGTCGTTATGTGCTAATTCTTCATATTGGGATAACAGTAATGCAAGGTCACTGCTTTCGACATCAAGAGAGTTGATCTTATCACTGATACTTTGCGCGGAAAGTCGGAAAAGGGCGTCAGAAGATTCTTTAGCTAATGACTGACTGAAGTAGTATTGCAAGGACAAAGCTACGGTAATTATCAGTAATGATAAAAACATAAATAAAGAAATAACAGTCAGTTTGATACTGAACTTCATATGTAAAAGTTTGCTAACCATAGCCACCCTTTAAAGCTAATTGAGAAAATTATCTTTAAATCAATTGATTGACGTTGTGATTTATTGTTATTAAATGTTGTTATAGTTTTAATAAAGTTACATTTATATGTATCAACAATAAGTTATCTCATATAAATTACAAGTAATTACACTGATTTATTTCCATTTTTGAGTAAAGAGACAAAGTCGTCTGTAACTTTTAGCGCTTGTTCAAATTCAAAAGAAACAATGAACTTAGCGAGCCTTTGTGCCAGATGATGATCTACGGATGAGAGCATTTCTAACTCTTTGGTAAAGTAAGAATCTACTTCCAGATCGTTGTCTGATAAAAGTTTTCGAAGATGGTCTAACTTAGCGGTTAGTTTTTGGATGTCATGTTCTGATAGTGGAGCGGAAATACTGTTTTGGTCAGATATTTTATGACTGAAAGACGCTGAGAACACGGAATCATTTGATTGGTATTGCTGTGACGCATTGATGGGGAAGGTGATATTTAACCAGAAAGTACTGCCTGAATCTGGTTGGCTTTTTACTCCAACACTCCCTCCCATCAGTTCTGCCATATTTTTACAGATAGAAAGCCCAAGCCCACTACCACCATATTTGCGGGTGGTTGACGCATCAGCTTGTTGGAAGCTGTCAAAAATAGTCACTATCTGATCATCGGATAAACCGATCCCACTGTCTGTGACACAAACTCGTATCTGAGCTGAGGTCTCTGTTTGTTCTATGAGTTTTACATCGATATTGATATAGCCACTTTCCGTAAACTTGATAGCATTCGATACGTAATTTAATAAGATTTGTTTAACTCGCAGAGGATCGCCAATAAAAGATACAGGAATATTTGTATCTATATGAACATCAAATCCTAAGCCCTTATTGCTGGCTTTGTTTTCAAAAATATCATAAACATCATTGATGATGTCGGTTATCCGGAATGGTATTTTTTCTATTTCTACTTTTCCTGAATCCAGTTTTGATAAATCCAGAATATTATTAATTAAAGCAAGTAGGTGCTTGCCCGCTTTGTCTATTTTTGATAGGTGACTTTTTTGTTCTGATGACAAATTTTGAGACATCAATAAATGTGACATACCAAGGATGGAATTCATCGGCGTTCTTATCTCATGACTGATATTTGAGATAAACTGACTTTTAGCTATATTGGCATTTTCGGCTTCAATTTTTGAATTACGCAGTTCGCTGGTCAAGGTATCTAGCTTATGTCCCATTGAAACAATTGAATTTGCTGTCTCATCAATTTCTTTTAATTTGTATTTTTGGTGGGTAAGGTTGAAATTCTCATTACTAATCTGATGAAGCATATTCTGAATTTGCGCTAATGGGGTAGAGATATAGGTGGTCATTTTTTTGGATGAATACCAGATATACGCTAAGAAAATAATATAAAAACCAATAAGTCCATAGATCATAACGTAGCCGATATTCTGATATTTTTCTTCGAGTGAACGAGAATCATGATACATTTTATTTTCATCGACAATTAGCAGAAGTTTCCATTGCGTTTCCGGGATGGTCGACCATGCTACAAATTTATTAGCATTATTTAGTTGTAACTGAGTAAATCCGTCGGTTGTATTGTGTAAAACCTGACTGAATGCCTTGGTGTCATTGCGTTTCGATAAATTGAACTCTTGTGGTTTAAATACTTCTTCAGAAATGGTTTTTTGATAACTATGGTCAGTAAGTTCTTTAACCTGAAAATCAGTTTCTCCCTGTGGAGGTAACGCCATGATATTGCCATCGTTACTGGTTAAGATCGCGTATCCTTTCCAGGGAACACTGAGATTTTTTATATTATTGATGATAGAACTCACGGTAAGATCGAGTCCGACCACTCCCTCAAGAAAGTTATGTTTGTAAACAGGAGCAATAGAAGAAGCCATCCATCCCAGGCCCGCGGGATCGATGTAAACATCGGTCCAAACTGGTTTTCGATCGGGGTTATGGGCTTTATCAGCTAAGTAATAAAAATTATATTCCGGGATATTCATTTTTTCAGGATACTGATCAAGAGTGAAAAACCACGGATAAATTCGGTTATAGGAATCCCAGGAATTAAAATAGACAGCAGCGATATTTTTATCGCTGAGTTGGATTTGTTGCATCAATGGATCGAGTTGTTCGAGCTTAAATACTTTTTGTAAATCCTTTTCTTTGGTAAATGCGGAATAAAAAGACGCCGACAATCCCAGATTTTCTTTTGAATATAAGACTCCGGATTTATCTAAAATGAGATTTGATGCTTCTTTCGATTTTATATCATAGTCAGTGTTTAAAACTCGCTCGGTTTCTTTTCTGTATAATTCAGTGAGTCTTGATATTGACGTTAACTTTTCACTAACGATTGTAGATTCTCTTTGGGCTGATATCTGTAACTCAGAATTAACCTGTTTGTATATGTAATTCATGTTCTCTGAGCTAATGAAATGATTACTGAATAAGTAGACAGCTATAAGCACAGACTCGACTAAAACTAATGGTATCAAACCGGTTTTTACCATTGTTTTCCATACCCAGCTTTGAGTACTAATCTGATGGTGTGTCATAATTATACCTGTCTATAATTATTTAAATAAGCGGATCAATCATTGGCATATAATAATGCCACTCCATTAATTTCATTTGATATTTCAATAAAAGTATCGATTACATCAGGATCAAACTTTGATCCTTTTCCTTCGGAAATTAGTCTGACTGCGTCAGTATGTGAAAATGCAGGCTTATATATTCGTTTGTTAATTAAAGCATCATAGACATCAGCAACTGCCATGAGTCTGGCGGAAAGAGGAATTTCTTCACCAGATAAACCTTCCGGGTATCCACTACCATTCCATTGTTCATGATGTGAATGGGCAATTTCTTTCGCATACTGTAAAAATCTCATTTTTTTATTACTTGATTCTTCAGCATTTTTGATTGCCATATATCCCAGTGTGGTATGGGTTTTCATGATTTCAAATTCGGACTCGGTTAGTGGTCCTTCTTTATTTAGAATCGCATCAGGAATACCAATTTTACCAATATCATGAAGCGCAGCCGATTTTACGATTAAATCTATGGTTTTTGGTGTTAATACATCAGAATATAAGGGGCGCTTACTGAGGCGTTCAGCGATAAGCTTAATATAGGATTGAGTTCGTCGTATGTGATTCCCTGTGTCATTATCTCGGGTTTCAGCAAGTGATACCATAGCATTAAAAGCAATATCCTGAATTTCATTGAGCTCTTCTAATTGCTTCATATTTTCTCGGGTGCGTCGGTCTACTTCTTTTTCCAGCGTAGAATTTTCACCTTTCAGTAAATCTGTTTTTATTTTTAACTCTATGTGTGTTTTTATTCTGGCAAGAACAATTTCAGGGTGGATTGGTTTGGTTATATAATCGGCAGCACCAAATCTTAACCCTTTTTCTTCATCAATGGTTTCTGTTTTTGCTGTAATAAAAATGACAGGTATATCGTACGTTTCAGGCAATGACTTTAGTTGTTTGCATACCTGAAAACCATCCATTTCAGGCATCATAATATCTAGAAGAATAAGATCCGGGTGATCATTTAGCGCAATATGTATTCCTTTTTCACCATTATTTGCACCTTTAATTTTATAATCATCCTTGAGTAACTGATACATAAGAGACAAGTTCTCTGGGATATCATCGATAACCAGTATTGTTGGTTTGTTTGCCTCGAATTTGTACATCAAGCCCCCAGGAACCTAATATCAGACTTTGTGCTATATGATTAAATGTAGCAAAGTATGGACTGATCTGAGACTGGTTTAGTTTTGTTGTGTGATACATATCAGTTATATACCAGAAGTCAATTTATACAAATATGATTCATAATCAGAGTCAGTAATTTTTTACATTGAGTTAATTGATTAATCTCTATAAATTCATTGGCTTTGTGCGCCTGATCAATCGAACCTGGACCACATACAACGACGGGAGTATTCAGATACTCAGAAAAAAATCCTCCTTCTGTACCAAAAGCAACTTTGATCAGTTGTCGGTCATTGTCTGATAAATATAGTAGTGTATTTATGGCATCATGATCTTTTTTGCTATCAAGTGCTGGATAGTTGGTGAGTTGCTCAAAACGAATATTAGCCTGTGTATCTGCAATTGAATCTTTAGCGGATATTATGAGTGATTCCGCCTGTTCAAATATCATCTCCATATGTGATTTAATATCGTCACCAGGGAGGTGGCGAATTTCAAATTCAAACTGACATTGTCCGGGAACAATATTTAAAGAGCGACCACCTTCAATCGTGCCAACATGCACTGTTGAATAGGGAATATTGTAGTCATTATCTTTTGTACCGTGCTCAATTAACGCTGTTTGAAGATCTCTTAATCGATTAATTACGTCACAAGCTAAATAAATCGCATTAGTATGAACAGGTGCTTGTGACGAGTGGGCCTCATCGCCCTGGCAGTGAACTCGGTAAGAAGTTTTCCCTTTATGGCCGGTTGATATATTCATTTCAGTCGGTTCACCAACAATACACAAATAGGGCTCTACATTTAACTGTTTGATATGAAGAAGCAGATCTTTTACTCCCAGACATCCAAGCTCTTCGTCAAAGCTGATTGCCAGAAGTAGGGGGCGGCTTAATTGTTTATCTGAAAAGGTAAGCAACGTTTGTATTGCACAGGCGAGAAATCCTTTCATGTCGGAACTGCCGCGACCGAAGATTTTATTGTCTTTTTCCAGCGCTACAAACGGATCTGAATCCCAGGGTTGTCCTTTTACCGGAACGACATCTGAATGACCGGATAAGAGAATTCCCGGTTTATCTAAAGGGCCAATATGTGCAAGCAGTGCCGCTTTATTACCTTCCGGGTTTGATACTAGTTGAGATGTAATCCCTTTGTCATCAAAAAGTCCCTGAATATAGTGAATAAAGTCCAGATTTGATTCTGATGAAATGGTCGGGAAAGATATCAGGTGTTTCAGGAGGTCTTTGGTTTCCATTTATGTTACTTACTCTTTGAAAAAACGATAAAAATTATTGCCTGCGAAATTGTACTCCTATTGAAGATAAAAAAATAATGTCTATTTATCGTCAAAATAGTAAATTAGTTGTAAAGCATGGTTTTATCAGACCATAAATATGGGTATAGCGAATTAGAATAAGGATTTTCAATGTCTTTACGTGACAGGCTTCTGGCCTTAACAATTGTAATGGTTTGGGGTATTAACTTTGTGATAATCAAAGTTGGATTGCAGGGAATGCCGCCATTATTACTAGCCGGTTTACGATTCGCTCTTGTGGTTTTTCCAGCGATATTTTTTGTTAAACGACCTCAACTGCCTGTCAAATGGCTAATTGCCTATGGACTAACCATCTGTTTCGGTCAGTTTGCATTACTGTTCTGGGCTTTAAAAGTGGGTCTGGCTGCCGGACTTGCTTCATTAATCCTTCAGGCTCAAGCATTTATTACTCTTGCTCTTGGTGCTGTTCTGCTTAAAGAAAAAATCAGGTTACATAATGTTGTTGCTGTCGCGACCGCCAGTTTAGGTATCTACATGTTAGCGGTAGCGCAAGGTCAGAATACGGCTTCAGTGACATGGTTTACTTTATTATTGATATTAGGCGCCGCCTCATCGTGGGCAATGGGTAATATAGTCAATAAAGTCATCATGAAAAACTATGTTGTTCCGACGATGTCACTCATTGTATGGAGTGCACTTGTGCCAACGGTAAGTTTTGCAATGGCATCACTGTGTTTTGAAGGTCAGGATTTAATTGTTAGTTCGTTGGTTAATATTCATTGGTATAACGTTCTTTCGATAGTTTATCTTTCTTTGTTAGCAACAATAGTGGGTTATGGTGGCTGGAGTTATTTACTCAGTCGTTATGAGACTGGCCTTGTTGCACCTCTTTCGTTATTGGTTCCGGTGTTTGGTTTACTTAGTGCAATGTTCTTTTTAGGGGAACACTTGAATTTGCATCAGGTGATTGGAGTTATGGTCATTGCTGCCGGATTGGTTATTAATGTTTTCGGTAAGAAATGGATTAAGTTCAAAGGGATTCAGGAGCAAGCGTTACAGGAAAAATAAGGAGTACGTAACAAAACATTGGCATTATTTATGATAGGGTTTAATTGTATTTGGTAATTATGTCATAAAGTTAACAAGGAAGGTTGCTATGAAAATAACAGATATGTACGGAAACTCCATTAACTTTACCGATTTGCAAACAGCAATAAAACAGGCGGAAAATGGCTTAGGTGTTGATTATATACATCAGTGTCCGTTTGAAATTGATTCCAGAGGATGTTCATATCCGATAGAAGGAAGGGAAAACGAGCGGTTTACGGTTGCTGAATATTGGGCCGACGCATTAGCGAAATTAAGGACGTTGGCGGTTTAATTAATATTTTCAGTTAGTTAATAGATGAATAGAAAGTCAAAGGTGGCTTTCTATTCAAGATTAATTCAGATATTAAATAAAAGACCTGCTTTTAAGATCCGATATCTGGGTGGATGTTGGGTTTACTCGGTTGTGTAACACAGAGCAACCAATATCTGCCATAATGGTGGCCGGTTCTTTTCCTGCTCGGGCAAGGTCCAATCCATCTGGACCAATAATTGCGCTTAATCCAGTATATTGAAGGCCATTTTCTTCACCACTTAAGTTAGCGTAAATAACGAAAACTCCATTCTCTAGTGCACGTGCACGGGCCAGTGTTTTAGGAACTTCAAAATATGGCACCATGTTGGCGGTTGGATTAAAAACAATTTCAACATTTTGCTGCGCAAGTGAACGAACTGATTCCGGGAACTCAATATCATAGCAAATGGTAATACCACAACGGTGGCCATTTAATTCAAAAGCTTTAAATTCATTTCCTGAAGTGAATATTGATTTTTCTTTGTCTCCAAACAAAAAGACTTTTCGATGATGACCAACAATATTTCCTTTTGAATCAACAGCTATCGCGCTATTAAATATATTATCCTGATTCTTCTCCGGAAATCCCACAACGATAGCAATACCAGATTGTTGTGCTATTTTTTTTATTTCGGTTACAGTGTCACCATCCATGGGTTCTGCCAATGTCAGAATGTGCTGATCAATGTTATAACCGGTAACAAATAATTCGGGAAAAACAATAACATCGGCATCTAAATATTTTGCGCCTGTCGCTGTACGAGCAATAATCTCAAGATTACGTTTAATGTCACCAGAATGAGGTGTACCTTGATACGACAATATTTTCAATTCAATTTCCTCATTTGCGGCAGCAATGAATGCTGCCGTATTAACACATCATTACTTGAGTAGGTTTGTCCAGATTCTGTCATATAAGCGAATGACGTCTGCGTTACATGGTGGTACAAATTCTGCTTTTGTCGCATCTGCCGGTGGGTTGAGTTCTAAGGCATCTTTAAATTTTGCATCTAAATAAGGGGCAGTGCCTTCAACACCTGCGGTATAGCCTGCAAAGTTTGTTAATGCAGCTGCATTTTCTGGCTCCAGTAAGAAGTTCATAAATAGCTTGGCATTTTTTACGTTTTCAGCACCTTTAAGTACAACAACGTTATCGGCCCAGGCAGTTAACCCTTCTTTAGGATACGCATATTTTAGCGATGGTTTTTCCATTCGGGCTCTGAGTGCCATACCATTCCAAAGCATAGATACGGAAGCATCACCAGAGACCAACATTTCTCGTGAGCCGTCAGAAGTGATACTTAGCCAGTTTTTGCGAGCCTTAAGTAGTAAGTCATTTACTTCTTTTAGTTCTTTTCTGTTGTTGTTACAGGTTTTAAATCCCTTATAACGTAATGCCGCATTTATGACGTCATTGACGTCACGGAACATATTCACTTTTCCTTTGAGTTCATCTGGCGTATCAAACAAAATGCCAAGTGTATTGATATCGCCTTTATAAGCATTGGTATCAACCATAAAAGACGTTGTGCCGAACTGGTAAGGAATTGAATAGTGGCGACCTTTGTCGAAATAGACATCGATCAGGTCTTTTTTCATATTTTTGAAATTGCTTAGCTGGTTGGGTTCTACTTTTTCCAGTAATCCTTCTTTTGCCAGAATAGCCACCATATAATCGCCAGGAACTGCTACATCATATCCCGTTACACCAGACTTAAGTTTTGCCAGCAGAGTTTCATTACTGTCATAAGTATCCTGAGTAACTTTTACGTCGTACTCTTTGGAAAATTTATCCAGTAGAGACTGAGGCATATAATCAGACCAGTTAAATATTTTTAATTCGCCAGCAGCATTTGCTGATGAAATACAGGACAAGCCGATAGCCATTCCGACCAGAACCTTGCTGAGTTTAAATGTTGGAGATTTAGCTACGTTTTTCATATTAGATTCCTTTCTACGGTTATTGGTTAAGTATTTGTATAAGCATTAGGCGTTGTTGCCAGGGCGGTTGAAGAACCATGACACTGTCACAAATAGTGTGGATACCAGAAGTAACAATGTTGAAATTGCGTTGATTTCAGGTGTGAAACCGATCCTTACAAGACTGTATATCGCCATAGGTAGCGTTGTTGCTCCAGGACCTGCCACCATGTTAGCAACGATAAAGTCATCAAGAGAAACGATAAACGCCAGCATAAATCCAGAGATCAGTCCTGGCATAGCCATCGGTAAAGTAACGTACCTAAAAGCCTGCCAACGTGTGGCATAAAGATCGAAAGCAGCTTCATCAAACCGTTTATTGATATCTTTAAGTCGGGTCGAGATCGGTAAATAGGCAAATGGGATACAAAAAACAATATGGGCGATTAATACAGTTCCCAAACCCAGCGTCATATCAATGGCTACAAAGAAAATCAGGCTGGCTACAGCGGTAACGATTTCCGGAATAACTAACGGTAAATTTAAAACCCCAATAACGATGTTTTGTCGTTTTAATGGCTGTCCTTTTGATATTCCCATAGCTGCAGCTAAAGCGATTGTGGTTGCAATTGTTGCAGCAAGAAAAGCAATGATTAACGAATTAAAAGTTGCACTTTGAATACTGGGATTATTGAAAGCTTTTACATACCAGTCGAAAGTAAATCCACCCCAGGTTGTGATTGAACGTAGTGAATTAAATGAATAAATGCTGATGACAAGTAGTGGTGCGTATAAAACGAACAGGCACAGCAAGGTAATGCTTTTTGTTCCGGGGTAATGTCTGACATCATGTTTCATCAGTGCTCTCCTTATGCTGTACGGTGTTTATTGCGAGCTGCAAAAATCAGTAGGACCAGTAATACCATGGTCAGTAGAATCATTGATGCTGCTGCACCAAATGGCCAGTTTCGAGACCCTTGAAACTGTAAAGCGATAAGGTTACCAATCATTAATTGTTTACCCCCACCAAGCATGTCCGGAGCGATAAATGCGCCGATGGAAGGAATGAATACCAGCAGACAGCCAGATACAATACCGTGCTTTACATTTG
Source organism: uncultured Vibrio sp. (assembly GCA_963676525.2). GTDB lineage: Bacteria > Pseudomonadota > Gammaproteobacteria > Enterobacterales > Vibrionaceae > Vibrio. Next base: position 29,044 of record CAXXNB010000009.1, on the reverse strand, counting down.
GAATAAGTACGTGTCTTAATGCTGCCCAGCGGCTGGCATACAAATCGTGAGCCGCTGTCAGCAGAGACATGTCAAAACGCGACAATGCAGTGAAAAGCGGAAGTACCATAAAGGGCAGGTAGGAATAGAACAGTCCCAAAGCTACTGCGAAGGGGGTGTATGCCATTTTTATAGGTTCATCAATCCAGCCTAAATTCAGCAGAAACGCATTTATAGGTCCCTGGTCCCTGATGATAAACAGCATTGATACTGTTCTTATCAGTAAATTAACCCAATATGGAATTGTGATTGCAAATAGCCATAGACTCTGTGTTCTGGCCGGTCTGGTTGCGATAAAATAAGCAGTCGGGAAACCGATAATAAAACATAAAATGGTTGCTGTTGTTGCCTGAGAGAATGAACGAAAGAATATCTCCAGATAGGCGGTTGTGAATTGTAATTCTTCCGTTAAAAAGTCTTCTTCAAAAAGAAATTGACGATAAGAATCAGTAGAGAAATTCCAAATCACACCACCATAAGTACCGGGCTGTAAAAATGAATACACACCTACAATGGCAATAGGAACTAACAAAAAGATACCGATCATTGTCAGGGATGGTGTTAGTAAAATTTTTCGCAAATTTGGATCTGAGACGTTTTGAAGTTTTTCTAACATTATTTACTCCTCAACAGTCTTGTCGAGCGAACATCAAACTCAACGGAGACATGATCATTCTTAGCAAATGTATGAGGTACTTCCATTGTGTTCTGGTGACGGGTTAATAGTTCCTGTCCGCTACTTAATTCAACGACATATTGGGTGTCTGTTCCCATATAGATAGCTTGTTTGATTATCCCCTGAAGTAACGGTTGGTTGCTCTCTTCAGTGAATGGTTTCAACGTGATTCTTTCAGGCCGGACAGATAGAATACCTTTGGTGCCGATGAAGATTTTATGGTCATACGGCACTTCAAACGTGTCAGCTGATGGCTCCGGATTATCAGGATCAGTAACAAATGAGATGACTGCACTGGACGCTTTTTTCTCAGATACGGAAACATCAAGCAGGTTTGTTTCGCCAATAAAATCAGCGACAAACTTATTAATTGGTTGTTCGTAGATTTCAGTTGGTGTTCCAATCTGTTGTAAATGACCAGCAGACATGACGGCAATCCTGTCGGACATTGTCAGAGCTTCTTCCTGATCGTGTGTTACGAATACAAAGGTAATTCCTGTTTGCTGCTGAATTTTCTTCAGTTCCAGACGCATCGATTGACGCAATTTTAAATCCAGCGCGGATAATGGTTCATCCAACAGCAACAGTTTTGGTTTTGGTGCCAATGCTCTTGCAAGGGCAACGCGTTGTTGCTGACCACCAGACAGTTGATGTGGTTTGCGATCTGCAAATTGACCAAGTTGTACCAGTTCCAGCATTTGTGTTGCTCTGGCTTCCCTTTCATTTTTATCCACTCCAAGCATTTTCAGGCCAAACTGAACATTCTCGTGGATGTTGAGATGAGGAAAGAGTGAATAGTGTTGAAATACAGTATTAATGGGTCTTTTATTGGCTGGTTGATGAGCTATATCTTCATCAAACAACTTAATCTGACCTGATGTTGTTTCTTCAAAACCAGCCAACAGACGCAATAGGGTGGTTTTGCCACATCCTGATGGTCCAAGTAAGGTGAAAAATTCACCTTCATTTATGTCAAAAGAAATCTCGTTGAGCGCCTGAAATTGCTCAAATGTTTTCGTGACTGATTGTATCGAAATTGCTGTCCTTGCCATGATACTCCCCGATGACTTAGATGATGATGTGCTAATTATAGCTAGAATATAACCCGCAATTCATGGTAAGTAATATAATTAAGTAAATGGGAGGGGTATATAACCCCAGCGGGGTATAAAAGGAATGAATTGTCAAAATGGAGAGCTATTATGATGAAACCTGTGTCATTTACCCAAAAACAGGACAAGTCTTTGGGGGAAGCAATTAAAGCTCTGGGTCATGTGGATTTCCCTCAGGCACTCAGTCATTTTGTCTCAAAGGTTATAGAATTTGATAATTTGATTGTTATTGTTTACCACAAAAACCATAACCCTGATGTTTTATATCGGGAATATAAAGATCCAACGGTTTACCTTACAATGGATACCCATTATATAAAAGCTGCGTACTTACTCGATCCATTCTATCAGGCAGCACAGGGAGGGGTGCAAAGTGGCATTCATCAGATTTTTGAACTCGCGCCAGACCAATTTAAACAAACGAGCTATTTTCGGGAATATTACCGAGATACAACACTTGTTGATGAGTTTGCTATTTTTGCCCGCTTAGGACATGACACGACATTAACTGTATGTTTCGGGCGGGATCATACGTCAGGAAATCTATTTACCAGACAAGAACTGTTAGCTGTAAAAAATTATAGCTATTGTCTCACGGCATTATGTGAACAACACTGGAAAGATTATGTACCGGTGGAAGGAAAAAATGTTGCTTTGCCTCCTGTCACTGAGCGTTTAAGAAATGAACTAAAAAATCAACATGATATCTCCTTAAGTCCCAGACAGGCAGAAGTCGCTTTGTACATATTGCAAGGTCACTCATCATTGTCTATTTCTCTGAATCTTAATATCAGCAAAGAGACCGTAAAAGTATTTAGAAAACAGTTGTATTCTAAATGCAATATCAGTTCACAAGCTGAATTATTCGCTCTGTTAATGCCAATATTTTCCGTATTGTGATGGATATAAGGAACAGATAGGAAGATAAGGAAGATAAGGAAGATAAGGTAAAGAAGGAATGGATAGGGAAGGTAAGGAAAAGATAGGGAAAAAAGAAGCGAAAGGTAAACAAAGAAAAAGGGGAATAGCTCCCCCTCTGATGTGATATGAAATTAATAAACCGGAAGCTTTATATCTTTAAACATGGACTCTACACGACCTGAATTACTGTTCATTAATACTTCTTCCATCAGTGTTTTTGTCAAATGTGGAGAGAAGGAACCTAAGAAGTCGTACATATAGTTTTGTAAGATGACATCTTTGCTAAAGCAAATCCATGCCTGACATGGCTCAAGCAGATGGTTGATATCGATATATTTTAATTTCATATGTTCAATATCTTTAGCTGCAAGGGATGAAATGATCCCGATACCAAAGCCAAGCTCGACATAGCGTTTAATAACGTCCGCATCCATAGCCGTCATAAAATAATTTAGTTCCAGTCCGGCTTTTTTAAATGTCTCGTCAATACGTTCACGACCTGACGCACCTTGCTCATAGGTTAAAAGTGGGTATTGTGCTATATCTTCAAGTGTTGGTTTTTCGATTCCTGCCAGTGGGTGGTCTTCCGGGACAACTAAGCCTAACGTCCACAGATAGGCTGGAAGCACAATTAAATCTGAATCAGCGCCAACATCGTGTGCAACAATAGAAAAATCAGAGTATCCACGACTAATGCCGCCTTTTGCTTGTGAAGGCAAGGTAGGGTGTAAGTTAAAGTTGATTTTTGGATGACGTTTAGTAAATACGGAAACACTGGCAGGAAGCAGGTATCGGGCAATGGTATGTGTGGTAAAAATGTTGAAAGTGCCGGTGCCTGGATCGGTATGCTCTTTAGCAATCGCCTTAATTTTTTGTTCAAGACGCAGCATTTTTTCTACTTCAGATAATATTTTTTCACCAACATCTGTAATACGTTGTAAGTGTTTACCATGTCTTTCAAAAATTCGAACACCAAGCTCTTTTTCAAGTAACAGTACTTGTTTGCTGACGCCTGGCTGAGTGGTGAATAAAGCCTCTGATGCAGCCGATACATTCAAATTATTATCACTGATCGCTTTAAGATATTTTAACTGTTGTAGCTTCACGTGCATTCCTCCACGCATACATATAGTTATTGTTGTATTGGACGCATACCCAAGTAACTAGGGTATATACCTAAACAGCAGTGAAATTGCTAATAAGGTTATATGGTATAAAAAGTAACATAGACAAAGCAATTAGGGAATAATTATGATTGATGAAAAAATTATGTTTATTATCATTTTTCTAATGATGCAGATAATTGGAAGGCTTGCCAGAAATAGCAGATAAGAGATGTATAGAAAATTATAGTTAAGAAACATACAAAGAAATTGCTGTAATACGATATGTTTTTATTTTAATTTTTTAAATTACTAACATAGTTTGGTATACCTAAATAAAATCCCTGATGCATATCAATGTCCAGGTCTGACATTGCTTCATATTGATCATTTGTTTCAATTCCTTCAATAACAGTCATCGTTCCCTTTTCTCTGGCAAATTTGAGTGCCTGAATTAAAGGCTTTTTATTCCCGGCCATATAAGCCGTTAACATTGTACGATCCAGTTTTATTATATCTGGAGAAAGGATCTTTACACGATCATGATTTGATGCTTTTGAGCCAAAGTCATCGATGGCAATAGTAAAACCACTATTAGACAAACTTTGTGTTGATGAAAAAAGAAGCTGATGATTATCGTACTCAATTTCCATAATTTCTAAGACAATAGATGTCTTATTAATATTCAATGAGTTTAATATATCTCCAAGTGAAAAATTATTAATAGTTGTTTTTTCTATCAGATGGCTTGAGTGAGGTAATATATTTAAAAAGAGTTTTAAATTAACGTAAGGTGAGATTGAATAATTGTGGATATGAAGAAGTAAGCTTAAACGTTCCACGTTTCTTTTATCTTCATCACTTATTAACATTGAATTGAAGAATTCTTCAGGATTAATAGAAGCATTTAGTTCATTTTGTATCCTGACCAGCGCTTCTACACCAATAATGTTCTTATTTCGATCAAATATTGGCTGAAAGACACTACGTAATGTGAAGTGTTTATATTTTACGAAGTAGTCACCATTTTCATGATGAAAAATCAACTTTTCAGAAGTGGAGCTTTTATTATCTATTCTCATAAAAACACTTTTATCGCCAACATGATTGAAGGAGGTTTTTATTGTTTACTCTGATAGTATTGATAATTTTATGACAATGTCAATCTTTTGTGAGAGTGAATTTAGATATGAAAGTAACTTTTGAGAGTTGTAATAATTAAGGGACAGTAGTTGGCCAAATCTTAATCAAAACTAGGTGTATAAATAAAGAACAGATAATTAAAGTTATTTTTTTAATAATTTATTTTGTATTGTGAATTAATAATAAAGCATCACTACCACTGTAAAACAGCATATAAATGCAAATATTTTTTAAAGGAACGATTATCTTTATTGCGAACTAAAGGGTGAGCATATTTGATAAAGCAGGGGGATGCCTGGAAATAATCGTCTAGGAATTGAGTCATTTGAGAATCGCATTCATTTAATGCGATTCCCTGCGCTATATATTCTTCTATATGGTCAGGTAATGTGCCCATCCACCAGTGCAATAAATTTCTGCTTTGAGCTTGCCGATTAATCCAATGGTCTGATACGAGTAATAATAAGTCGTTCGGTTGTATTGCGAAGCCATATTCTTCCCGCCACTGAACAATTTTCCTGAAAATTTGTTCCCGATAATTTTGGCCGGCATTAACAAAGTGGTGAGTGATCATCCATACCGTTCCGATATCAGATGTTACCCGAAAATGAGCATGTTTTTCGTTAGCTTTATTTAAATCTATTGATTGATAATCACAGGCATGGCCAAACTCGATCAATGTACGGGCTAAGCGACGTGATAACGCCAGTCCTAAGTGATGCTCAGTCATTCCTTGATTATGAATTGCCGGGTAGTGCTTTTCGCATAGAAGCCTGAAATCGGCCTGAAATTCATTAACACTCTGTATTAATATATCTAATAACAAAGCCTTACTCCTATCAAGTTTTCTGCATCATAGTGAACAAATTATGACAAGACTTTGATTATGTGTGAAATGTCAGACAGTTGTAAATATTAAAATTCAGAAAATTAGTGATATGAGCAATAAAAAATATTATTAGTGGATTTAGAAAAATAAAAAAGCCGGAAATATCTCCAGCTTTTTATCTATTGTTTTAAAAAGTATTCCTGACTCGTATTAGTGATGAGAATTAGGATTGTTTTTGTAAGGACGGCTGAACACGAACCAGTTTGACATACCTACCAGAATAGCACCACCAACGATATTCCCTAAAGTAACTGGGATAAGGTTTTTGAAAATAAAGTGTGCAATTGTAAGGTCTGCGTAATGACTAGCGTCAACACCAACAGTTGTCCAGAAAGAATCAGGTGCAAATGCGTGGATAGTAATACCTAGTGGGATCATAAACATGTTTGCCACACAGTGCTCAAAACCTGTTGCAACGAAAAGCGCTACCGGAAGAATTGTCATAAATGCTTTTGTAAATGCGTTATGAGAGCTGAATGTTAACCAAACGCCCAGACAAACCATTAAGTTACACAAAATACCTAAACTAAATGCTTCAATAAAAGTGTGGTGAAGTTTGTGTTGAGCAATGTTTAGTGCATTAAGACCCCATTGACCATTACCAATTGAGTATAAGCTAGCGCCAGTTACAAGAAGCAGAAGAAGCATTGCACCAAGGAAGTTACCAAAATACACTTTTCCCCAGATACCAAACATTTTTGCAGCACTAATTTCTTTATTTGCCCATGCTAAGATACTTAGAACAGAACTTGTAAATAGCTCACCGCCACAAATAACAACCAAAATCAAACCTAAGCTAAATACTAAGCCACCAGCAAGTTTTGAAAATCCCCATGCAACTCCGGCAGCTGCAGTACCAGTTGTTACAGTAATGTAGAAAACAAATGCCAGGCCAATAAATAATCCAGCCATAGCACCAAGTCCCAGAATGGTTCCTGTAGACTTTTTAGTTTTACCACTTGCGTATTTTTCGGCTTCTACCATCATTTCATGAGGTGTGAAGAAGTCTGTATTGTTGCCCATCCGTATTCTCCAGAAAGATAAAATATTTTTTAAATTTGTGTACTATGGCACATAACTGCGCGTAGATTACCGAATTTATTGCATTTATATAAATCTGTAATATTGAACAATAGTATCAAAAATATTGATACTGAGAAATTACTAAGTAATATAATAGGTTGTATGCCCATTCCTATATCAAAGGTATTCCCTTGAAGTTTTCGTTAAAACAACTGGCTGTCTTTGACGCCATATGTGAAACCGGCAGTGTTAGTCTGGCTGCGGACAAATTGTCATTAACGCAGTCCGCGACAAGTATGTCTCTTGCTCAGCTAGAAAAGGTGTTAGGTCGTCCTTTGTTTGAAAGGCACGGCAAACGAATGTCTTTGACTCACTGGGGAATGTGGTTACAGCCAAGAGCAAAACAGTTATTGCAGGATGCCAAACACATTGAAATGGGGTTTGGTGATCAACAGATTGTCAGTGGTTTATTACGGGTTTCTTCAAGTCAGACTCCGGCAGAATATTTAATGCCAGAACTTATCGCCTTTTTGAATAATAAATATCCAGAATTAAGGCTCGATTTTTCAGTTTACAGTACGCATAACGTGGTTAGTGAGCTGCTGAATTATCAATGTGATTTAGGAGTTATTGAAGGACGGTGTGATGCTCAGCGGCTGATACAACAGGAATGGTGTAAAGATAAATTGGTTATTGTCTGTTCTGCTCAGCATCCTTACGCCCGGCAATCTGAAGTTAGTTTAGCTATGCTCGAAAGTTCATCCTGGGTTTTACGGGAACAGGGGTCGGGAACCCGAGCAGTATTTGACAGTGCTATTTCTCCTCATATCCAGCATTTGAATGTCTGGCGTGAATATGATTTTGTGCCAGTGATTAAAAGTTTGGTTATGAACAGTGAATGTCTTTCATGTCTTCCGTATCTGGAAGTGAAAAAATCGGTAGATACCGGACAGTTGGCTATTTTAAATACTCCGGAATTGCAGATAGAACGAACCCTATCTTTTGTATGGCGGGTTGATAGCAAAGATAACCCTCTCATCGATTGTATTCGACAAGAGGGGATGGAGATGATGCAGGGACGTTCTCTTATTGATTAACTGATGAATGTCTAAACTTTTAAGTATTGCCGTTTGCCATGGTTACAACGCGTTTTAATGTCCAGCGTAGTAACACCGGAATTCTTTCAATTCCGCCTTCTTCACAGTGTGAAACGATCGCAAGGGCCAAATCTGGCTTAGTGTGCTTTTTAAGAACTTTGGCAACGACTTTTTTGGGTGGGATCGGGTGATCAATTGGTATTTTTACCATATTTTTAAAAAATGCTTCGAACCCGTGGGAATATAAAAAATGCTCTATATCTCTATCTGGTAATTCAGTTAAACGGTGACGGGCTTGCTCATCATGGAGAAGAGACCTTACTGTGGCCGCGTATTTCTTACCTGCTGCATCGCCATCGGTGACTACGTGCCAGTCAATACCAAACGCTTGTGCTACTTTTACGAGCGATTTAAGACCTGATTGGGCAAATTCTAATATCTGTACTCCTTCTGCCATTAGGTTATAACCACACTGTCTAGCAAGTTCACTAAATAGCCATACTTCCGTTTCTCCTTCAACTAATAACCAACAACGGGCAAAAAGGGCGCTTGAACGGTGAAAACGAATGTGAAACCCGACTTTTCTGAGTTCATTATGGGAAAGTCCGTGGCTTGGCATAGATAGAGTAATGGTTCTGTCTGATGTCCTGATTAATCGCCGTATTGACTGAAGGGGAACAGAGCTTAATAAATCACCACTGTTTGTTGTTAGTATTTTTTGCATTGGCAGCAAGGCAAATAAATTCCATGCACGTGCCAGATGGGTTGGGTGAAGACGACCTTCAGGGTCTTCAATGATCAGAATAGGGCGGGCACAACGACGTAGTTCTGTGGGACCTTTAGCCTGAAGATAGGCATTCAACAGTCCCATAAATAACAGCCGGGTTTGTTTGTTTTTTGTTTCAGTAATAAATTCACTGAAACTCTTTTCGGTTGAAGGGCTGGCATAAACAATACTGTCTCGATTTATTCTTGGGTGATTACGATGATGGCTTTTGAATGAGAAGTAGTGATCAACCAATACATTCATGGCATTAAGACTGCATCTCATTTCTTCTTTGTTAACGTGACCAGGGATTTCAAGAAGACGTCGGCAGGTATTATTGATGCGCTTTTCGACATCTGGGTGATATTTGTTTTTATTCTTCACATCAAAAGGTCGATTGAACTGACGGGAATCTTTTAATCGAATTACAGGATGAAGGCTCATTAACTCACGAGCAAAACGGTCTGATGCATTTAACACCAAAGGCGTTCCGGTTAAATCAAGGAAACTGTATTTGGTTGTAATATCATAATTTTGTCGTTCGCTGCTTATCCTGTATATGATTCTGTGCTGCCCACTTTGATCTTTACGCCAGAGTGGTTTGAGTTTTCGATAACGACCAGATCTTGTTTCTTTTTCATCGAAGGCAACAAAACTCAGAATGATCTGAATGTTTTGAGTTTGGGGTTGAGAAATGGAATAGTCGACATGGAAATCATCAAGTGTAAATTGATATGGCAGCCCATCTGCGGGTAATGAAATGGATAATGCATCGAGTAATGAAGATTTACCCCATGTATTTTCACCGATCATAGTTGTGAGTTCATCAAAGGATAATGAAAGTCGTCGAATACCCCGGAATCCAGAAATTTCTACTCTATCCAGAAGCATATGCAGCCCTTACAACTATTCAATTTATACATCGATTATTAGTTACAAAAAAAATAATTGCCAGAAGCTTAGTTAAAATTCATGAACTTGCACACTTTTGTTACACGAGATTTTTGCTTTAGAAATGCTAAAACGTATGGATTAGGATATACTAGTTTGCGTTTCATTATCCTGTCATAATTTTTTCGATAAAATGGCATGAATACAATTAAATGGTCAGTTTATGGTAAATAATCCACTTCATCTTTCTATTGCTCATCTCAATGATACACATTCCTATTTAGAACCATTGTCATTACCGCTATCGATGTCTATTGAAGGTCAATCCGTCACTCCTTATGTCAGTGCAGGTGGATGTGCCCGAATCAAAACAAAATCAGATGAATTTCGCCAGATAGCTCATAATAAAAACCGTCATTTTTTGCTTTTGCATGCCGGAGATTGTTTTCAGGGAACATTATTTTTTTCGTTATTTAAAGGGGCTGCAGATGCTCATTTAATGAACGAATTAAAGATCGATGCAATGACGGTCGGAAATCATGAACTTGATATCGGGAATGAACTGTTTGCTCAGTTTTCAACGTTAGTTAAATTTCCGATTCTTGCCGGTAACTGGGACTTATCTGCAGAAAGTCAGACTAAACAAATTCGGCTTTCGGAAAATTCGAATATTTACAGTTATGATTCTGAGAAAAAAATAGCGAAATGTTTAATCAAAGATTATCAGGGTGAAAAACTGGCGATCATGGGCTTGTCTATTGATCGTATGGAAGATATTTCCAGCCCAGACCCTGACACACCATTTGTCGCATCGTTGGAAACTGCGCAAAATACAGTTCGGTATCTTAATGATCTTGGTATTAATAAAATCATTTTACTTAGCCATCTTGGATACGAAGCGGATAAAGAACTTGCAGCTAAAGTGGATGGAATCAGCCTGATTGTTGGTGGCCATAGTCATGTATTACAAGGTGATTACTCTCTGGTTGGCTTAAATAAGGAAGATGATTACGGTATTAAAGTTAATAATACGTATATCGTACAGTCAGGATTTTATGGGCAGGCGCTGGGACACTGTGAAATAGATTTTAATGCCGACGGTAATGTTACTCGTTTTGATGGGAATAATCATCTGTTGTTAGGTCGTCGATTGTTTATTGATGCTGACAGAGAAGAAGAATCGCAGTCTAATCTGTATAACCGGATCTGTGATGTTATTGATAATCATCCGTTAATTTCGGTGTGCGAAAAGAATATCGATATTCAAAATACGTTAAGGGATAACTATCTTCCTCAGGTAATACAACTGCAAAAAGAAAAAGTTGCCATTCTTGATCGTAAGTTACGCCACGTCAGGATTCCTGATCAGAATGGTCCAAGTCAGATTGCTCCACTGGTTGCAAAATCTTTTTATCTTAGTATGAAAAAAAGAGGATTTCCGGTTCAGTTTTCTATTCATAATGCTGGTGGGGTACGTTGTTCTCTGCAGCCAGGGGGAATTACAGCTTCCGATATTGCCGGAAAACTTTTGCCATTTGCTATTCCAATCGGTATTTATTTCCTGACAGGACAGTCTTTGTATGAAACGATTGAAGGCGCACTGAATAATGCTCTTAACAATGGTATTGAAGGAACCGGTTCAGGCAGTTATCCATATACTTATGGGTTGCGCTATCAGTATGATGCTTCTAACACTCTTGGCAAAAGGGTTGTTTCGTTAAATCTGTATGTTGATGGAAATTGGGTTTCAATCGACAAAAAAGGTATATATTGCGGAACATCAACGAGTTACACCATGAAAGGTAAAGAAGGTTACGATTCAATTACCAAGACGGTGACAGCTCCGTTTCTTTCTGATGTCACTATGGCGGATGCGTTTATAGAAGCTTTGAAAAATGATCAGGAATTTTTGAATTATCCCATGCACTATCAATCTAAGGTATTTAATCAATAAAATTGGTTCGATTTTTGCTTATTCTCATCCATCACCTTTATGTGTGGGAGTGAGTTATCATGTGGAGCCGAGACTGGTTAGACACTTTGGTCGTTGTAGGTTGGGTTGGTATTTGGTCTTTTATGGCATACATTCTTCCTTATATTGGAAGTTGAGAAAATCATAATTGAGATCATTGTTTTCATTAATACTGCTCATTATGTAAATAACGTTGCATTTACAACATATAAATTAAGAGTAACATTCAAGCCCTTTCATATTATAAGGGTTTATTACTCATGTTCGCAGTGGTTGAAGCGTATAAGCACGGCTTGCTGGCTCCTAAACAATGGAGTCGGAATATTGTTTCTGGATTAGTTGTTGGTGTTGTTGCGCTGCCTCTGGCAATGGCTTTTGCTATTGCATCTGGAGTTGCTCCGGAGCAAGGGATTTATACGTCAATCATAGCGGGTGTTTGTGTTTCCCTTTTCGGTGGTTCTCGTATTCAGGTTGCAGGGCCGACTGGTGCTTTCATTGTTATCCTTTCAGGAATTGTTCAGCAACATGGTATCTCAGGACTTCAAGTTGCTACTGTATTAGCGGGTCTGATATTAATTGCGCTTGGCGTAAGTAAAATGGGGAGTATTATTCGTTATATTCCTGATCCGGTTATTATTGGTTTTACCAGTGGTATTGGGGTTATCATCTGGGTGGGTCAATGGCGAGAGTTTTTTGGCCTCAATGTTGAAGTCAGCGGTCATTTTCATGAAAAATTGTATCATTTACTTACTGCATTTCCATCAATGCATTGGCCAACATTTCTTGTCGGTGCTTTTTCTCTAATATTGGTTTTGTTGCCTAACTTCGTGACTAAACTTTCAAAAGTTCCTGGTCCGCTTATTGCCTTGATCGTGATGACATCAATTGAGTGTTTTTACCCATTAGAAGGTGTAAGAACCATTGGTTCTGCTTTCGGTGGTATTCCTCGTTCATTGCCAAGTTTTGAACTTCCTGATTTTTCATTATCCAATATTATTACGCTTATAGGTCCTGCATTTGCGATTGCAATGTTGGGAGCTATTGAATCGTTACTTTCAGCTGTTGTTGCTGATGGTATGGCAGATACCAGACATAACTCCAATCAGGAGTTGGTTGGTCAGGGAATTGCGAATATTGTGGCGCCATTTTTCGGTGGTATTGCAGCAACAGGAGCGATTGCCCGAACTGCGACTAACGTGCGTAACGGTGGTAATAGTCCTATTTCTGGTGTCGTTCATTCATTAACACTGGTTATTATTCTGTTAGTGCTTGCACCTTTAGCTTCATCTATTCCTTTAGCAACATTAAGTGCTGTTCTGTTTGTTGTTGCCTGGAATATGAGTGAAGTAAAACACTTTGTAAAAGTCGTGAAACGCGCTCCTCGTGCGGATGTTGTGATCCTCCTTATTACGTTTTCACTTACTGTCTTTGCCGACTTGGTGGTTGCCGTTAACATTGGTGTTATTCTTGCGATTTTACAATTTGTTAGACGTATGGCGAGCAGCGTTCAGGTTAAAGCGGATAAAAGTCGGGATCTTAATGATGAACTTGCTAAACTGGGTTATGAACAGTTACCTGGTGATGTTGTTATTTACGCTCTGGATGGTCCGGTTTTCTTTGCTGCAGTTGAATCATTTGAGCAGACAATGCGTCAGATTCAGGATGTGCCACGAATCATAATTTTGCGATTAAAATGGGTACCATTTATCGATATCACAGGTCTTCAGGCGCTGGAAGAAATTATTACTAACTTCCAAAAAAGGGGCATTAAAGTTGTTGTGTCTGGCCCGAATGCGATTGTTGAAGCTAAGTTGAAAAAAGCAAAAATTGTTGATCTTCTAGGTGAAAAAGGACTGTATAAAGAGTTCCAAATGGCACTGGCTGAGTCTGTAGCTGTACCTGAATAATATTTAGATTTATCTCAGTTCAATTATATTTACAAACACATTGATGGCGACAAACATCAATGTGTTTTTTTTATGCAATAAGAAAATATTTCTTATTTTGTATTGATTGTTCACAAGTGGCAGTATAATTTATCCATAAATTTACTTATTAGCGGATAAATTATATGCCCAAGCTTGATGAAATAGATATATCAATATTAAGCCAGTTGCAGAGCGATGCTGATATTACCAACGCAGAATTGTCTAAACGGGTTAATTTATCTCCAACGCCTTGTTTTAACCGGGTAAAAAGACTGGAAGAACTCGGGATCTTAAATGGCAAAGTTGCATTGGTTTCTGCCGGTAAGCTGGGATTGGATGTGAATGTCTTTATTCATATTAGGCTTGAAAGACAGGACGAAGAAGCATTACAGCATTTCGAAGATGCTATAGCAGACAGGCCAGAAGTGATGGAATGTTACCTGATGACAGGTGAAGAAGATTATTTGCTACGAGTACTGGTTCCGGACATTCAGTCATTAGAAAAGTTTATCCTCACTCATTTGACTAAAATCCAGGGGATATCAAATATCCGATCGAGTTTTGCGTTGAAGCAGGTTCGGTATAAAACATCACTACCACTACCTGAAACAGGGTTAATGACTACGGATTAGGTGGGGATTAGGTAGGTACACGATCAATGATACCTACCTGTATACGCATTGAGTAATGTGATTATCCTGCCCGGGAATAAACCGATGCTTTGATAAATTGTTCTGGTGTCGGCTTAACGCCGGTATAAAGTTTAAACTGCTCTAATGCCTGAATTGCAAAAACTTCACTGCCAAGAATGGTTATTTTCTCTTTTTCCAAAGAAGTTTTTACCAGTGGAGTATGAGATGGTAGTGCAACAACATCGAAGATGATATCAGCAAGTTCAATTTGTTCCTGGGTAAATGATAGAGAAGATTCACAATCAGTACCCTGCATACCAACAGGGGTTGCATTGATTAGCATCTGAACGGGTTGATCGCCTAGTTCTTTGATCCATTCAAAACCAGAAACCTCGGCAAGTTTACTGCCTTTATCCTGATTTCGGGCAACAATAAAGCCATTTTTGAAGCCGAGATCCCGTAGCGCACATGCAACTGCTTTCGCCATGCCACCGCTACCTTTTAATGCGAATGTTGTATCCGGAGAGATCTTATTCTTTTTAACTAGTTCGTATATGGCAATATAATCGGTATTGTACGCAGTCAAATATCCGTTGGTATTAACTATTGTGTTGACTGAATCGATAGCTCGGGCTGATTCAGTGATTTCATCGATAAAAGGAATACAGCTTTCTTTGAATGGCATAGAGACCCCACATCCTCGAATGCCAAGGGCTCGAATCCCTTTTACTGCAGCTTCTACATCATTGGTGGTGAAAGCTTTATAGATAAAATTAAGTCCCAGTTCTTTGTATAAAAAATTATGAAATCGGGTTCCGAAGTTGCTTGGGTTCCCGGCAAGTGAGATGCATAGTGTGGTATCTTTGTTGATTGGTAATTCCATGTTTTTGATCCTTTTTATAATTTTAATCTACCCTTAACGTTTAAAACTGATTAAGTGTATAGATACCGCCATCCTAGCAATTTCTGGTTAAAACGAACATGATCTATTTGCATAACAGTAGCGGTATTTTTATTTGCATAACTCTCTTAATAGAATTGGATCAAATTACTAAAAGAAATTTTTACCTTTCACTTTTTTAATTCCTACTAAAACGATTATGATGTCTCTTTCAATGTCATTTAGAAGATGTGTTTATCATGGATTTAAAACAGTGTATTGGCTTAGGTGTTGCGGGTAATTTCGCTAAGCATTTAGAACAAGCGGGAGAAATCAAGGATTTTGTTCATGTACAGGCAAAAGAAGGTGCTCCTAAAGGTATTTTCCCATTTTATTTACCAAAGTCTGATTCTTTTCTGAACGTATTCCCTTTGTCTGCAGAGCAGCAGGTAGCTTCTGGTACCATTAATCCTCAGTTAGAGCCTGAAATGGCGCTTTATTGTCAAATTGAATATCAGGAAGGTAAAGTTGTTGGTATTCATCCACGCAAATTTGCAGCATTTAATGATTGCACTGTGCGTAAAGATGGCGCGACAAAAATTTCGCAGAAAAAGAACTGGGGTGAAAGCAGTAAAGGCGTAAGTAATACCTGGATTGATCTTGATAAATTCAGCCTGGGTGGCACTCTTGATGATTATAAACTAGCTTCATTTGCGAAACGTGATGGCGTTTTACATCCATACGGTGTTGATACAGAAGTACTTGGTTACAGCTATTTTTACGAGATTCTTATCGATTGGCTAATCGAGAAAATGAACTCTCAGGAAGATACTGGTCCGCTAGAAAATATTGCTAATTTGCTTGCAGAAAATGATTACCCTGAGTTTGCTGTCATTTCAGTTGGTGCGACAGCATATGAACCATTCGGTGAGAAAAACTACCTGGAAAGTGGCGATGAAATTTATGTAGCTGTGTATCCGAAAGAAATTGAAAATATTGCTGAATGGATTGAAAAGGGTGAATGCCCTGAAAATGCTTCTATCCTGAAGCAGGCTGTTATTTAGTCGTTCAGTCTAGTGTTGCGTTACAATGTAACTAAATAAAAGTCAAAAGCCGAGTTTTAATAAGAACTCGGCTTTTGTTTATTGACTGTTAATATTAATTATAGTGATTATTTGTGTATAACAACCCGATTAAGCCCTTTCATACTGACAAGTAGCATATAAATACTGGTTGTCACGAGTATGATAAAGAAGAAACCGAACAATCCATATTGGGTTGACAGAAAATACAGCGCCATGATTGGGCCTAATATGGAACCAGCGCTATATATAAGTAGCATTTGTTGTGTTGCATTAACTATCTGTTCTTCTGGAATATTTGTACTTCCTAAATTAACTGCAACAGGATAAAACGCAAAGATAGCCATACCTAACAGAAACATACTAATGTTTAGCTCATTAAACAGGATGAATAGACCGATGCTCATAGCTCCAAGCAGAGCTAAAAAACTCATCAGTAATGTTCGGCCAACTTTTTTGGATAATGAACTGATTATTGGTTGAACAGCCAGAGCTCCAAGAATCATTACCGCCATTAACGAACCGATTTGCTCCTGCGTCATACCAATGTTATTAAGCTGAAGAGGCATTATTCCATATACAGAACCAAGTAACATACCAGAGACCAAGCAACCAATAATTGCTGGAATTTTTACCCAATGAATGCCGGATGATGACATATGGACAGAAGAAATTGGATCTTCTTCCGGTTCATAGTTTGGCAGTATGGCCAGTATAATGGCCGCTATTACCAACATTCCCGCGGATAGAATAAAAGGAGTTGCTCCTTTGGCTCCAAACCAGGTTAAAGCCATTTGACCTACAACTGTTCCCGCATAAAGCATCGTCATGTAAACACTAAGGCGTTTTGTTCTGCCTTCACTTGTGCCTTTTAACAGCCATGATTCAACAACTACGAAAATTCCGCCAACTAACACACCACCGATAAAACGATCAAGCAACCAGAAATTCTGAGATTGAACTACTGGAAGTATTAATAAGCTAAGTGAAAATCCTATCTGTAAAATCATAAAGCCGATTTTATGGCCAAACCTTGAGATAAATTGTTTACTAAATAGGGTGCCAATTAATAGACCTAAATCGAATGCAGCTGTCAGCCAGCTGGTTAACTGTGATGCAGAAAGCGAGCCTTCAGGAATAAGTAAAGGGAGAGCACTCATTGAATAACCTGCCGCAACAGCGTAGATAAAGAACGCAAACATTGGAGAAGGAATTGATTTGGTTATTTTACGAACAACGAGACTGGCCACAGCTATACCTAAAAATAAAGGAGGAAACAGGATTTTTCGCGCGACTATCGGACTATTCTATGTGCAGGTAAAGTGAAGAATTTTAACCTTAACGACAAAGATAATTTATTGAAGTTGATACTGTTATCTTTGAGGATTGTATAGCCGATTTTGTGGTTTTAAATGCTGCTTCCTAGTTATTCATTAAGAAGAAAATCTATAGTGACACTATGTGTAGGTATAAGTTTTTTTGCTTAATTAATGATAGGGATTTGTGTAGAAATTATTATTTTAAATCTACGAGGAATTCACAAGTTTTTGTTCAGGAATTAATTTTTAAATTAAATTTGTTTGCATTGCAACCAGGTAATCGATTTCATTGATTTTTAATGCTGCTCATATGAATAAAAAATCACTTTATTATATTTTAAAGATAACAAATGATTATCAAAAATATAACAATTTAAATTTTTGAATTGGAATTATATAAATATTAGTCGTTTTTATGAATGAATTTATTGAATGTATAACATCTAACTTGGTGCATACTTTGACGGTAAAATCGTCATTAGAAGGTCAAAAACAGCGCTAAAGCACTAAAAAGGATCTTTGTGCCACTTAATGGTGCGGTATTTGTCTGTATTTGTGCGTGCGTGATTAATCCTGAGAAATATCTCATTTTAATTAATTTCAGTTTTATTTGAATTAAATTTCATTAGAATGTTGCAATCACGAATAAATACTCAATATTAAAGTGACTTTATTGAGTAGTGATATTTATTAATACAATTGGCACAATTTGTGCTCACTAGAAAGTCATCGTTATTACGAGAAGAGATTAAAATGAAAAAAACACTTTTATCTTTACTTATCGCAGGAATGTCTTTTTCTTCGATTAGTTATGCAGCAGATAGTATTCGTCTTGGTGTAGAACCAGGTTATGCGCCATTCGAAATCAAAAAGCCTGATGGTAGCCTTGCTGGCTTTGATATCGATCTTGGTAAAGAAATCTGTAAACGTATCGAAGCTGAATGTACTTGGGTAGAGAGTGATTTTGATGGCTTGATTCCATCGCTTAAAGCAAAAAAAATAGACGCAATCTTATCGTCTATGTCGATTACTCCTGCTCGTGAAAAAGAAATTGCTTTTTCTGACAAACTATATGGAACTCCAGCTCGTTTGGTAACTGCTAAATCTACAACTCTGGAACCAACAGCTAAATCACTTGCAGGTAAACGTGTCGGTGTATTCCAGGGTACAACTTCAGAAACATATGCAAAAGAGCAATGGACACCAAAAGGTGTTGATGTTGTTACTTATCAAAACCAAGACCTCGTCTATGCAGACCTTGTAAACGGCCGTCTTGATGCTGCATTCCAGGATGCTGTTGCTGCAAGTGATGGCTTCTTAAATCGCCCTATCGGTAAAAACTTCCATTTCAGTGGCCCTGAAGTAAGTGAAGAAAAATACTTTGGTGTTGGCGCTGGTATCGGCATGCGTAAAGAAGACGTCGCACTTAAAGAAAAAGTAAATGCTGCTCTTAAATCTATGTTAGATGATGGCACTTACGACGAAATCTCGAAGAAATACTTTGATTTCGATATCTATGGTAAGTAAATAGCAGGCAATCAGCTGATTTACTTATCTGTATAGGCAGGGGAATCCCCCTGCCTGACTCAACAAGGATGTTAAAATGCTTTATGGTTATGGTGACCTGATCCTTCAGGGAGCCTGGATGACTATTCAACTGGCTTTACTAAGTGCTCTTCTCGCAGTTATTCTTGGTTTAGTTGGTGCTTCTGCCAAATTATTTGGTTCAAAGGTCTCTATATCTTTTGCGACGTTATATTCGACCCTGATACGGGGAATTCCGGATCTTGTACTAATGATGTTGATTTTCTTCGGGCTTCAGATAGCGTTGAATCATATCACGGAGTTTTTTAACTGGGCTCAATTTAACATTGATCCGTTTATTGCTGGCATATTAACGATTGGTTTTATTTACGGAGCTTACCTGACTGAAACGTTTAGAGGTGCATTTTTAGCTGTTTCCAAAGGTCAGATAGAGGCAAGCAAAGCCTACGGGATGACCTCATGGCAAACCTTTATTTTCATACTGTTTCCTCAAATGATGCGACATGCTTTACCTGGTATTGAAAATAACTGGCTTGTAATTCTTAAATCAACAGCGTTGGTATCCATAATTGGGCTTGCTGATGTCGTTAAAGCAACTCAAATGGCAGGAAAGGGAACCTACGAATTTTTCATGTTTACCATTGTGGCTGCGGCTATTTATCTGGTTTTCACGACGGTATCGAATGTGGCATTTATCTGGTTGCATAAACGTTATCAATTTGACAAGGGAGTTGCCTGATCATGTTTGATCTGTTTATGGAATATGGTAAGCAATATTTATGGACTGATGGGTATCATTTCACTGGTGTTGCAGTCACATTGTGGTTACTGGTTATTTCAGTTTTAATTGGATTTATTGCTTCGATACCTTTGGCAGTTATGAGGGTGTCTGAAAAGAAAAGATACGCTCTACCAGTATGGCTCTTTTCGTATGTTTTCAGGGGGACACCACTTTATGTTCAGTTGTTGGTGTTTTATACCGGTGTTTACACGTTAGAATTTGTTCGTTCCACTGAGTTTTTAAACTGGTTTTTTCGTAGTGGCTATTACTGCACATTACTGGCTTTAGTACTCAATACTTGCGCTTATACAACCGAAATTTTTGCTGGTTCTATTCGAGAAACTAACAAGGGAGAAATTGAAGCAGCGAAAGCTTATGGTTTCTCTGACTGGTCGTTATATTTGACGGTGATTATTCCTTCGGCACTGCGCCGTGCAATGCCTGCTTATAGTAATGAAGTGATTTTGATGCTGCATGCGACTTCATTAGCATTTACTGCGACCGTTCCCGATATTTTAAAAGTTGCCAGAGATGTGAATTCAGCGACTTATCAATCATTTTCTGCGTTTGGCGTAGCCGCCATTCTTTATCTTATTATTTCGTTTTCATTGGTAGGTATGTTCAGAGTTGCCGAAAAGAAATGGTTGAAACACCTTCAGCCAATCACTAACAAGTCAGCATAGGATATGAGTTTTGATTGAACAGACTAAGTTAGCAGTAAGAAACCTGCATAAAAAATATGGATCTCACGAAGTCATCAAGGGCGTATCTCTGCAGGCAAAAGCGGGAGATGTGATCACTATTATAGGGTCATCAGGTTCGGGTAAAAGCACTTTTTTGCGTTGTCTGAATTTTCTGGAAAAACCATGTGAAGGTGACATTTATGTGAATGGCAAAGTAATCAAGATGGTTCGCGAACCTAATGATGAACTGAAAGTTTTCAACCCCAAACAGCTGCAGTTGCTAAGAACAAAACTAACCATGGTGTTTCAGCATTTTAATCTCTGGAGCCATATGACCGCTCTTGAAAATGTAATGGTTGCGCCGATTAAAGTGTTGGGACTTGAGAAAGAAGAAGCCAAAACACGCGCTCAGTTATATCTGGACAAAGTGGGTATTGATGAAAATGCCAGTCAACGCTACCCATCACAGTTATCTGGTGGCCAGCAACAGCGAGTCTCAATTGCCCGAGCATTAGCAATGGAACCCGAAGTTCTGTTATTTGATGAACCTACATCTGCTCTTGATCCTGAATTAGTCGGCGAAGTGCTGAAGATCATGCAAAAGCTTGCGGAAGAAGGCAAAACAATGATTGTGGTAACGCACGAGATGGGATTTGCCAGACATATCTCTAATCATGTGATTTTTCTTCATCAGGGGAAAATAGAAGAAGAAGGGCATCCGGATGTTGTCTTTGAAAATCCGAAAAGTGAACGTCTGAAACAGTTCTTATCCGGAGCACTTAAATAATCATGCAGTGCAGTGAAATCTCAGGCTCAGAGCAAACAATCAGAATTGCAATCTGGCTGCCTGCAGATATTCCCGGTCTGGAATTATCACTGATTGATGAGATTTTTCAGCAAACCAATAGTGCTCTTGAACAGAAGAAATATTCTTTAGTCCTCATAAAGCAGTCATATAGTACCTATGAAAGCTATTTAGCGATGTGTAATGGAATGAAGCAGTGTCAGTGGACAGAGCATTTTGACTATCTGATTATTGCATCAAATTCATTACCAGATAAACGCATGGATGAAGAAACGAAGAGTGCATTAGGTGATGTTTTGTTACGACGTCACGTACCGGCAGTTTCAATTAATACCGGAATAATATGGCTTCTGGAATCCGGATTATTTAAAGGGCAGTCGATCGTTACTCACTGGGAACACTGGGATGAAATAGGCGAACGTTATCCCCGTAACCCGTTGCTACCACAGCTCTATACAATCAGTGACTCATTAAGTTGTTGTGCCGGTAAATTTGCATTAGTTGATTTTTTATTAGAATGGTTGTCACAAAGAGAATCTCAAAAGGTTATTAATACATTAGCGGATAAACTCTTTTTAGACAGAGTACGTAGTGCTGATGAAAAACAAAGACTTCCTGCTGTTACATTAGGTGGTGAAGATATTCAGCCAAGACTAACCAT
This sequence comes from uncultured Vibrio sp., assembly GCA_963676525.2. Lineage (GTDB taxonomy): Bacteria > Pseudomonadota > Gammaproteobacteria > Enterobacterales > Vibrionaceae > Vibrio. The sequence goes on along the minus strand of CAXXNB010000009.1, from coordinate 7,096 downwards.
GGCCATTGAGCTAATGGAGAATAATGTTGAAGAGCCACTTTCTACAGATGAAATTGCGGATTATGTGCATATTTCACGGCGACAGTTGGAGCGATTATTCAAACGTTATCTTAACGTATTACCTGCCCGTTATTACTTACAGTTAAGACTTAAACACGCCCAGCATTTATTAGTGACAACAAGTAAATCTATTGTACAGATAGGGCTTATGTGTGGTTTTTCCAGTGGCCCGCATTTTTCATCCAGTTATAAATCGTATTACGGAATCACTCCGCGCGATGAAAGGGCTAAACGCTTTAGAAACAATGGGTAAGCAAGGTGTTAAATCTGTAATTTTTGGTCGCATATATTAACGCTATGAGTAATTAAACAAAGAATAATGTAGCTATTCATAAAAGGAAAATTTGAGGCGATTATTATGGGCTTTAGTCCGGAACGAAATGATTTTGACAAGTATATGATTCCAATGTTTTCACCAGCACCTTTTATTCCGGTGAAAGGAAAAGGATCGATACTGTTTGATCAGCAGGGAAAAAACTATATTGATTTTGCAGGTGGCATTGCTGTAAATGCGCTGGGACATGCCAACTCTGAACTGGTTAAAGCTGTAACAGATCAAATGAACAAGGTTTGGCACCTTGGTAATGGGTATACCAATGAACCTGTTTTGAACTTAGCCAAACATCTGGTTGACGCAACTTTTGCAGATAAAGTATTTTTCTGTAATTCCGGCGCAGAAGCCAACGAAGCTGCATTAAAACTTGCCAGAAAATACGCGTTAGATAATTTTGGTTCTGAGAAAAATGAAATTCTGGCCTTCGATAGCTCATTCCATGGCAGAACGCTTTTTACGGTTTCCGCAGGTGGACAACCAAAATATTCAAAAGATTTCGGACCACTACCTGGTGCAATCCGTCATGTACCTTTTAATGATATTGATGCTGCTCTGGATGTGATTAGTGATAAAACCTGTGCGGTAATTGTTGAACCGATGCAGGGCGAAGGTGGTGTCATTCCTGCTCACAGAGAGTTTTTAGTCGCCCTTAGAAACGCATGTGATAAACACAATGCGGTATTGATTTTTGATGAAGTCCAGACAGGGGTCGGCAGAACCGGTAAGTTATATGCTTATATGGGTTACGGTGTCACTCCAGATGTATTGTCTACGGCGAAAGCCCTGGGCGGTGGTTTTCCTATTGGCGGTATTTTAACGACCGACAAATTTGCTCCAGCACTTTCACTCGGAACTCATGGCACTACCTACGGTGGTAACCCATTAGCCGCGACGGCTGCAAATACGGTGCTTTCTATTGTTGATCAGGAAGAATTTCTAGGTGAAGTTAATGCCCGCCACGATCAGTTTATTTCGTCTTTGACTGCGTTGAATCAGACCTTGGGTGTGTTTAAAGATATCCGGGGAATGGGATTACTGATTGGTTGTGAATTGAATGAAGCCTATCAGGGACAAGCGAAGAAACTGAGTAATCTGTGTGCTGAGCACGGTGTGATTGTTCTGATTGCTGGTCCGAATGTAGTTCGTTTTGCTCCAGCATTAAATATCTCACCAGAAGAAGTGGAAACTGGCCTGATGCGATTCAGACAAGCGTTGGATGCCTTTTTGCCTTTTAATTAGGGTATAAAATAACTAAACAAGGAATAGTTATGATTGTTTTACGTCCTGCAAAATTAAGTGATATTAACCAGATAGAACGCCTTGCTGATGAGAGTGGGACTCTGGTTTGTACTCTTCCTGCCATAAAGGAATTGCTGCTTAGCAAAATAGAGAAATCCATCCATTCATTTGAGCAGGACGTATTAAGTCCGGGAGAAGAATCCTATTTTTTTGTTCTTGAAGAAGTTGATACCGGACAAATCCTTGGTACCGGAGCGATTAATGCGTTAGCCGGTTTCCATGAACCATATTATTCATTCCGCAATGACACCATGATTCACTCTTCAAGAGAGCTGAATGTTCATAGCCGAATCCATGCCTTAAAGCTGAACCATGATTTAAGCGATCATTCTCAGCTTTGTACTTTTTATGTTGTTCCATCAATACGGGACACAGTGTATCCACAGTTGGTCACATTAGGTCGTCTGTTATTTATGGCTACGCATGGTGAACGATTCACCAATGATTGGATGGCAGTTTTACCTGGTATTGCAGATGAACAGGGGCGTGCGCCTTTCTGGGAACATGTTGGAAGAAAGTTCTTTGGCATTGATTACAGTCAGGTTGAGTATTACCACGGAACATTGCAAAAAACGTTTATTGCGGAATTAATGCCACATTATCCACTATATGTGCCACTCATTGATGAAGAAGCGCAGCAGGTAATGGGGCTGGTTCATCCTGATGGTGAGTTACAATGTCACCTATTAAGCGAGCAAGGATTTGAGCCTGATAAATATATAGAGATTTTTGATGGTGGACCTATTTTAACAGCGCCCAAAAGTGCGGTGTTACTTGGAAATCAAATCCAGTCCGGAGTGATTCAATTTGCAGAAAACCATATCAGTAAAGAGCGGTACCTGGTTGGTTATAACACTGGAACTGGATTTGAAGTATTTATTGTATCGGCGACATGTACTGATGACGGATTAATCGCCGATAGAAATGCAATTGATAAACTGAGTATTGAAGACAATACCAACATTTGGTTTTTGAGCATCTGAGAGACCTTATTTAAATACAAGGGATCACAACAAAAGGAATTTTAAAATGATGGTAATTCGTCCGGTCTGCAGAGATGACAAGCAGGCATTACTGGAATTAGCAGGTAATACCGGTATTGGTTTTACATCACTGCCACAAAACGAAGACAACATTAGTGAACGTATTGAACGTGTATTAGCGAGTTGGGAAGGAACCAACTCATTAGGAGAACAAGGTTATCTGTTCGTTCTTGAAGATACGTTAAGTAAAAAAGTAGTAGGCGTAAGTGGTATTGAAGTTGCGATGGGGCTTTCTGAACCCTGGTACGATTTCCGAGTCGGGACACTGGTCCATGCATCCAAAGAACTGAATGTTTATACACAGATGCCCACGTTGTTTTTGAGTAATGATCATACCGGACATAGTGAACTTTGCACTTTGTTTTTAGAACCTGATTATCGCAGAGATAAAAATGGCCACTTACTTTCAAAAAGCCGCATGTTATTTATGGCTGCTTTTGAGGATAAATTTGCCGAAAAAGTCATTGCGGAAATGAGAGGAGTTTCCGATGAAAATGGGTATTCACCATTCTGGGAAAGCTTAGGTCGTCATTTTTTCTCTATAGACTTTAGAGAAGCGGATCAGTTAACCGGTATGGGACAAAAATCTTTTATTGCTGAACTGATGCCAAAACACCCATTGTATGTGGATTTCCTGACTGATGAAGCGAAAGAAGTCATTGCACAGGTTCATCCAAGCACAGTTCCAGCCCGTAAAATTCTTGAAAGTGAAGGAATGCGTTATGAAGGATATATCGATATCTTTGATGCAGGTCCGACATTAGAAGCCTATACGCAAGACTTACGAATTGTACGCGATAGTGAGCACAGAAAAGTCGTCATTTCAGCAACAATGAATCAGGGTGATAAGCCTCTGCTTATCGGAAATGACAGTTATAAAAATTTCAGAGCAATCATTGGTTCTCAGAGAGTCACTGGTACGGAAGTGTATATCACGCCAATGCAGGCAGAAGCATTGAATGTATCAGAAGGTGAAAAAGTTCGCGTTGTGGCTTTGTTCTCTAAGGAGAAAAATCGTGTCTAACAGTTTATATATTAATGGTGAATGGATTTCTGGTCGGGGCTGCTCATTTGAAAAAAGAAATCCGGCTAATAACGACCTTTTGTGGACTGGTCATTCAGCGTCAGATACTCAGGTTGTAGATGCAATACATTCAGCTAGAAATGCCTTTCCTCTGTGGGCTGGTTTATCTTTTGAACAACGTTTAACGTACTTACAGAGTTTTGCCGATAAAGTAACAGCAGCTAAATCCGAGCTGGCAGAAATTATCTCGCAGGAAACCGGAAAACCATTATGGGAATCTCTGACTGAGGTTCAGTCAATGATCAATAAACTGGCTATTTCTGTACAGTCTTATCATGAAAGGACCGGAGAAAAAATAACACCTATGGCTGAAGGTCTGGCGGTTTTAAGACACAGACCTCACGGTGTTTTAGCTGTTTTTGGTCCTTATAACTTTCCGGGACATTTGCCTAATGGCCATATTATTCCTGCTCTTCTGGCAGGAAATACCGTGGTCTTCAAGCCAAGTGAATTAACACCTTTAACAGCAGAGATGACAGTTAAGTTATGGCATGAATCTGGTTTACCAAAAGGCGTAATTAATTTAGTTCAGGGGGGTAAAGAGGTTGGTATCGCTTTATCATCTGAACCTGAAATTGATGGTTTGTTGTTTACCGGTAGTGCCAATACAGGCTATCAACTACACAAACAACTTGGCGGTCAACCGGAAAAAATCCTCGCCTTAGAAATGGGCGGGAACAACGCGCTAATTGCTCATTCATATGATGATTTAGATGCGGCTGTTAATGTGATTATTCAGTCCGCATTTATTTCTGCGGGCCAACGTTGTACTTGTGCCAGACGTTTGCTTGTCCCAAAAACAGCAGCCGGAGATAAACTATTAAATCGCGTCTGTGAAGTTACACAATCAATTAGCGTTGGTGAATGGAATAGTGAACCAGCACCATTTATGGGCTCTGTCATTTCTTATCAGGCGGCATCTGCGTTATTAGCGGCACAAAGTAATCTGATTGAGTGTGGTGCAGAAACCTTAGTCGAAATGAATCTACTTCGTCCTGAAACTGCATTGCTGAGTACTGGTATTGTTGATGTTACTGATGTGAAACAATTACCTGATGAAGAATACTTTGGCCCATTATTAAGTGTCATTCGTTATTCTTCACTGGAAGACGCGATTGATATAGCGAATTCAACGCGTTTCGGACTTGCCACTGGCTTACTATCTACCGATAGATCTGACTATGACTTGCTATTACTAAAAGCGCGTGCAGGCATTGTTAACTGGAATAAACCTTTAACCGGAGCTTCAAGTAATGCGCCGTTTGGCGGGATAGGCGCTTCTGGAAATCACCGACCTAGTGCTTATTATGCAGCAGACTATTGCTCATGGCCAATGGCGTCTGTGGAAACTGAAACATTAGTATTGCCAGAAAACACATTACCTGGCCTACACTTTAAGTAACGACGATAAGGAGAATTATAATGTCAGCTTACGAAGTTAACTTTGATGGTTTAGTCGGACTTACGCACAATTATGCGGGGTTATCATTTGGTAATGTTGCTTCAACTTCCCATAAAAACGCAGTCTCAAATCCTAAGCTTGCTGCACTGCAAGGTCTTAGCAAAATGAAAACCTTGTCTGACATGGGATTTAAGCAGGGTGTTCTTCCTCCCCAGGATCGTCCATGTATTAAGACGTTAAGACAGCTTGGATTTTCCGGCAGCGACTATGATGTGATATATCATGCAGCACAGACTAACCCTGCTATGTTTTCAGCCATGAGCTCAGCATCATCGATGTGGGTTGCCAATGCCGCTACAGTGTCACCTTCTGCAGATACCAAAGATGGAAAAGTACATTTTACGGTTGCCAACCTGAACAATAAAATCCACCGGGCTATTGAAGAAGAGACAACAACGAACGCTTTAAAAGCGATATTTTCAAATCCTGACTATTTTTCTCATCATCAGGCATTACCGCAACAGTCTGTGTTTGGTGATGAAGGTGCTGCGAACCATAACCGCTTATGTCGTGATTATGGTTCTGAAGGAGTGGAAGTGTTTGTGTATGGGCGTAAGGCATACAGTAATGATGTTGAGCCGGTAAAATATCCTGCACGGCAAACCTATGAAGCCAGTGAATCGATAGCTCGTTTGCATCAACTCGCTGAACGTAACACTGTTTTTATTCAGCAAAATCCTTCGGTAATCGATCAGGGAGTATTTCATAACGATGTTATTTCTGTAAGTAACGGACCTGTTTTCTTACATCATGAAGAAGCATTTCTAAGTACTCAGCCGGCATTTGATAGCATTCGTGAAAAACTTGCCAAGCTGCATTGTGAATTTTCTCCTATAGAAGTGAAATCCAGTCAGGTTTCTGTTCAGGATGCTGTGAACACTTACTTGTTTAATAGCCAGCTTCTGACCAAAAATGATGGTTCTATGTTAATTGTTGTTCCTGAAGAGTGTCGTAGAAATCAGCGAGTATGGGACTATTTAAGTGAATTAACTTCTGGTTCCGGTCCTATCAATGAAGTAAAAGTGTTTGATTTAAGAGAAAGTATGCGTAATGGTGGTGGTCCTGCCTGTTTACGTAATTGCATCTTGCAGATCATTTACAAGGATCTAGTTTAAAACAATAAATAATTTAACTTTATTTATTATTAGGTTAATTTAGCAACCATAATAATAAATTATTTACTACTTATACATCTTGGCATAACGATGGTTATAAATACTAAAAAACAAATGGGGTTTGGAGGGATCCTAATTGTGCTGATGAATTTGATGGAGGATGGTGGTTTACTGGATCTTCTTGGGCTAGAACATGCACTGGTGGATGTACTTTAAATAATTATTTAAAAATTTTTAATTTTATTTTAAATAGATACAGATTGGTGGGGCACTTATCATTGTACAAGCTGAGCTTAGCATCCAAATAGAGACTGCTTTGTTTTTTTTTTTTTTTTTTTACTTATTTAAATATTTAATAGTATGTTAATTTAAATGGAAGATCGAGCTCAAGTGGCAAAGAAGGTATCTCGTGATATGGATGAACCACAGCCAGTGCTTTTAATACAATTAGACAAGCTCACATGGAAATCAAGTTTTCTTTTATTCAAAGAATTCAATAATTAGGAAATTTCACTGTCATCCACGATGCACAGAAGGCGTTGGAAGATTGGGATGCTAGGATGGCGATAATAACACCCTTCATTTGTGTGACGAATGCGATGATGGCAAGTAGTTTATTAAAAACAATGTATGCGTAGAGTCAATTGATTGCTATGGGCCAGGATTCAATGGTAAGAGATTCTAATAATTAACTTTTCA